>NZ_CM149981.1:0-2360000 GCF_056312135.1 Seonamhaeicola sp. ABD4_340
ATGAGTAACACTGCGAAATCGGTATGGAATAATTGTCTTAATTTCATAAAAGATAACATCCAACCGCAAGCATATAAAACATGGTTTGAGCCCATTGTTGCAGTGAAACTCACTGACAATGCGTTAAGCATTCAGGTACCTAGTAAGTTTTTTTATGAGTGGTTAGAAGAGCACTACGTAAAAATTCTTAAAGTTGCATTAACAAAAGAGTTGGGTAAAAATGCCAAATTGGTTTACATTATTAAAATGGAAAACACTTACGGCAACAAGCAACCCTTTACAGAAAAAATACCTAGCTCAAATAGGTCTGCAGTAAAATCACAAGATGTTGATATTCCTTTAAACAATAAAAGTCCAGAATTACGCAATCCTTTTGTTATACCTGGTATTAGAAACGTTAAAGTAGAATCTCAACTAAACCCAAATTACAGTTTTGATAACTTTTTAGAAGGAGACTCTAACCGTTTGGCACGTAGTGCAGGTTTAGCTGTAGCAAACAAACCAGGAGGCACATCTTTTAATCCGTTATTAATTTTTGGTGGTGTTGGTTTAGGTAAAACACATTTAGCACATGCTATTGGTGTTGATATTAAAGACAAATACCCAGAAAAAACAGTTTTATATATTTCTGCCGAAAAGTTTACACAACAATATATAGACGCCATAAAGAAAAATAATAGAAATGATTTTATTCATTTTTATCAAATAATTGATGTTCTTATTATTGATGATGTACAATTTTTATCAGGAAAAACAGGAACGCAAGATGTTTTCTTCCACATATTTAACCACCTGCACCAAAACGGCAAACAAGTTGTTTTAACCAGTGATAAAGCACCGGTTGATATGCAAGATATTGAACAACGTTTATTATCTCGTTTTAAATGGGGGCTTTCGGCTGAATTGCAAACACCAGATTTTGAAACGCGCGTATCAATTTTAAAAAATAAATTGTATCGTGATGGTGTTGAAATGCCTGAAGATATTATTGATTATGTTGCTAAAAACATAAAATCGAATGTTAGAGAACTTGAAGGCGCTATTATTTCGCTTATTGCACAATCTTCTTTTAATAAAAAAGAAATAACTATAGATTTAGCTAGAGTTATTGTTGAGAAGTTTGTTAAAAATACCAAACGTGAAGTATCAATAGACTACATACAAAAGGTAGTCTCTGATTATTTTCAAATGGATATTGACACCTTACAATCTAAAACTAGAAAACGTCATATTGTTCAGGCCCGTCAATTAGCTATGTTTTTTGCAAAAAAATTCACAAAAGCATCATTAGCTAGTATTGGTTCTCAAATTGGAAAACGTGACCACGCTACCGTTTTACATGCTTGCAAAACAGTAGACAACCTTACTTCAACAGATAAACAATTTAGAAAATACGTTGACGATATTACCAAAAAGCTTTCAGTTTAATATTTTTTTACAATGACAAAAATACTAATGGTGTGCTTAGGTAATATTTGCCGATCTCCATTAGCAGAAGGTATCTTAAAATCTAAATTACCCAAAGAAAAATTTTTAGTTGATTCTGCAGGAACCGCAAACTATCATGCTAACAAACAACCTGATAGCCGCTCAATTGCCATAGCAAAAACACATGGTTTAAATATTTCAAACCAAAAATCAAGACAATTTACAGTAAACGATTTTGATGCGTTTGATTTTATTTACGTAATGGATAAAACAAATTACCAAAACGTTGTAAACCTTACCAGGAACCATGCAGATAAAAGTAAAGTTGAAATGATACTGAATGTAGTTTATCCTAATAAAAATTTTGAAGTGCCAGACCCTTACTATGGTGGAGCTCAAGGATTTGAAAACGTATACCAAATGCTTGATGAAGCTTGTAATTTAATTGCCAAAAAACTACAATAAAATAATGCGAACCAAAGCAAACCTATATTTAATACCAACAACTTTAGGTGATAATGAGCCGCTAGATGTTTTACCTATTACAGTAAAAAACACCATTGAGCAAATTGATTTTTTTATTGTTGAAAACGAAAAAACAGCTAGACGATTTATAAAAAGAATAGCCCCTAATAAACCCCAACCATCTTTACACCTTTTTGTTTTAAACAAGCATACCGAAATTTCAGAATTACCCGAATTTTTAACACCATGCTTAAATGGTAAGAATGTTGGATTACTATCTGAAGCTGGCTGCCCAGGTGTTGCAGATCCTGGTGCAGAAATTGTTAAAATAGCACATCAAAAAAATATTAAAGTAATTCCGCTAGTTGGTCCTTCATCAATATTACTAGCTTTAATGAGTTCTGGTATGAATGGCCAAAGCTTTGCTTTTAACGGCTACCTTCCTATTGATAAAAGTGAGCGTAAACAAGAATTAAAACGTTTAGAGCGCTTATCATTTGATCAAAATCAATCACAAATTTTTATTGAAACACCTTACCGTAATAACAAAATGCTAGAAGATATTTCAGCTGTTTTATCTGAAAACACAAGTGTTTGCGTAGCGTGCGACATTACTTTACCTTCTGAATTTATAAAAACTTTACCAGCGGGTAACTGGAAAAAAAATATGGTAGATCTTCATAAAAGACCCACCATATTTATTATTCATAAAAGCTAATAATGATTATTTTTTGCTGAAAAGCACAACAACTTACATAGCTTTTGCTTTCTTATTAGGTTTTATAAAAGAAGTATCATAGCCAGAAAAACGCTTCATGTAAGTGTACACTGTTGTACCAAAACCATCAGCAAAATTGTCTAATCCGTAACTTCTTAAATACTTTTTCACACTTCCAGGTCCTGCTAAATGCGCAGCTGCCAAAATACCAGATTCTGTTACCAAAACGCCATTTATGCGTTTACCAACAAAATTTCTGATGTCTCTTCTAAGAATCCATTTGTTTCTTGATGCATTAGCAATAAATGCTTTTTCCTGAAGTTTAGGGTCATTTAAAAACGCCTTGGCATTATAAATACCAATGAGTTTTAAAGTTTCTTCGCCAAATTGATACTTACCTAAATAACCAAACGTGTTAATACACGCATAATCTCCTCTAGATTCTTTAAAAGCCACCGCTTCTTTAAAACCAATAAAGGATTTACCTAGATAAGGCGTAAAAACTTCTTTAGATGCTATAAGATCCTGGTCTTTAACATCATTTAGGCCTACTGTGTAATTTAAGCCTAGTCCTTTTGTAGAATACTTACTCAAGTCTATAGTCTCATTTTCTGTATAAGAAATATATGCTATGACACATATAGTAAGACTGAGGGTAATATAACCTGCTATATTCTTTACCATAGTTCTAAATTTTTTCAGCATATTTTATACAAAAAACATGCCTTGAAATTTGAGCGTGCAAATATACGTAAAATATTAATACGCACAAACCTACTCGATTAAATACGTAATTTAATAGTAGAATGGATGAAATACAGTGCCTTTTTTATTAAATTCTAAGGCAGGAAAAGGTATTTTTATCACATTCAAAACGCTAAAAATAGAACTTAAAACTGGAGACTTAGTTTTTATGTTTTTCAAATTTACATCAAAACTTAAATAGAATTGACGCATAGGCTTTTTATTTGTTAACAACTGATTGTCAATATCTTTTGAATTACCAAGCATACCATGCGCACCATAACCAACGGCAATATTTAACCATTTTGGTAAATGGCTATGTTTAAAAAATGCATGTAAATTGAAACTTAGCCAATAGGTTTGGCCATTGTAATCTTTTAAAATTTCTTCTAAAAAATTAGCGCCAAGTGTATCTGGGTTTTGTTGTGCGTATGCTGTTTGATGAAAAGAATATTTTAAATTAATGCGTTGTTCTTTCCATAATAATTCTTGACTAACATACAATCCTGTACCGGCAGCATTGGCAAAAACATCGCCCCATGAAAAGCCCCATTCTTTTGAAAAACCATCTAAAACTTCAACAGCCGTTAAAAAAGAAAAGCCTAAAGTTGCACCATAAATTAATTGCTGCTTTTTATTTACACCACTCCAATTTAATAAATTGGCTCCCACTTTTCCCATTTGGTAGGCTGTAAACATATGGCCCGCTTTATCCATTTGTAGCCACTCATTATTATCATTAACGGTGTGAAATTTAGATCTTTCATAATCTGCATACCACAACGCATTTAATCCTAAAAGCGAAGCGGTTGCTAGTGATGCTTCAGAAATAATAACCAAATTACGCCTTGGTTTGTTTAAAGTATCACTGGGTTTAAAAAAATGAGATTTTTCAACTTGCCCAAATACAATATTTACAAATAGAATAAAGGGTAAAACATATTTGTGTTTACGGCGCTTCACTATCTATTTATACCTTGTGAAGACAAATACCTTTGGTAAGCTCTGGCATTTTGATTGTGTTGTGAGAGTGTTTTTGCAAATTTATGGTAGCCTAAACGCTTAGCATCGGCAGCAAAATATAAGTATTTATGCTTTTCATAATTTAAAACCGCATTAATTGCAGATAAATCTGGCATTGTTATAAGCCCGGGCGGTAAGCCTGTGTTTTTATAAGTATTGTAAGGTGAATTAATATCTTTATGAACATTTAATACACGCTTTATAACCGTGTTTTTATATTTTGGTAGCTGATAAGCTGCAAATTTAAGTGTTGGGTCTGCTTGTAGAGGCATACCAATTTTAAGGCGGTTTATGTAAACACCTGCAATTCTGGGTTGCTCTTGTGCTTGTTTAGATTCTTCGTAAACAATAGAAGCCAATGTCATAACTTCATCTTGTGATAACCCTAATGTTTTGGCTTTATTTAAACGGTTTTTATTCCAAAAAGCCTTGTATTCTTTAAGCATTCTTGCTCTAAAATCTTCAGCATTAGTATTCCAAAAAAACTCATAACTGTTTGGTAAATACATACCTAAAGCTGTTTTTTTTGTAAAACTATTTTCTTTATAAAATGTTTTATCTGTAAAAGCTTTAATTAATGAAACACTATCGGCTTCAATTTGTAACGCAATTCTACCGGCTAATTTTTCCAGAGAACTTTGGTTGTTAAAAGACACTTTAACGGGTATATTTTTACTACGTATGGCATTAATAATTTCGTTATTACTCATGTCCTTTTTTATGGCATACTTACCGGGTTTTACGTTATTAATGTACTTTTTTTGTTTTGCTAGTGCATCAAATTTTGTTATATTTTTTAACAAAGGCTCTAATTGTTCTCTAACTTGAGCATAATTATCAGTAGATTTAATATAAATGTAAGCTTCTTCGTTATTAAAAGCAGTATTTGGCACCATCATAGCACTGTAAATAAAATATGCAAAATAACCTGCTATTACCAAGCCTATTAATGCTATGGCCCAAAGAATTTTTTTTATGTACATGTTAATTATTTATTAGCTGAAATAAATATTCGTTTTTATAAGAATTGTTAATAAAATTCCAATCTTTTTTTAAACCCACTTGTTTAAAACCCTGTTTTTCAAAAAGTTTTATGCTAGCTAGGTTATCTTCTGAAATGTTACAATACAATTGATGCAACCTTAAATGTGTAAAACAGTAATTAACCAACAAGCTTAAAGCCTGAGCACCATAACCCTTGCCTCTACTTTTTCCGTTTTCAATTAAAATTCCAACACCTGCTCTACTATTTTTAACATCAAAATCAAAAATATCAATCATTCCCAAAGCTTCATTATTGTAATTTGAAATTACCAAACGTAGCTGCTTAACTTCATAAACATCTTTATGAGCATTTTCTAAATACTGCTTAATTATGTATTTTGAAAAAGGTGTTTGTGTGTTACTTATTTGCCAAATGGCCTCGTTATTTTCTACTTGATGAACAAAAGTTAAGTCTTCAGGCTCTAAAGCGCGCAAATAAATATCTTCGCCTTTTAATGTAATCATACTGCGCCTTTAAATACAAATTTTGCTGGCCCTACAAGCCATACGTTTTTGTAGGCTCCGTTATCTTCAGTAAATGATACATTTAATTTACCACCTTGCACATTCAAATTAACGTTATTGCTAGTTGTTTGGTTTGTTGCATGCATAGCAATGGCTACAGCAGTAACACCGGTACCACATGAAAGGGTTTCATCTTCAACACCGCGTTCATACGTTCTAACTGTAAATGTGTCATTTGTTATTTTTTTTACAAAATTAACATTACTACCAGCTTCATTGTAAGGTGCGCCGTAACGTATTTTTGCACCTTCGGTTTTAATATCAAAATCTTCAATATTATTTTTAAATTGAACATGATGAGGCGAACCTGTATTTAAAAACACGTGGTTTTCATGTTTTTCAATAGCATCAACATCTAACATTTGAAGTTTTACAATATCATTTGTAATTGATGCATGATGCAAACCATCAATAGCTTCAAAAACAGTGTTTTTTGTAATAATACCCAAATCTCTGGCAAAAGCTACTAAACAACGGCCGCCATTACCACACATGGTACTTTCATTTCCATCAGAATTATAGTAAACCATTTTAAAATCATGTTTTTCATGGTTTTCTAATAGAATTAATCCATCAGCACCTATGCCAAAACGTCGGTCACATAAAAAAGCAATGTGTTTGGTATTATTTTTGTCAAACGTTTGTAAACGATTATCAATCATTACAAAATCGTTACCTGTTCCTTGATATTTATAAAATTCTTGTTGCATAATAATGCACAAATATAGGAATATAAAACCATTTTTTTGTTTGTTAAAACTAGTTAAAGTTGAAGTTAAAAACCGTTAAAGAGCAAGTTGTAAATTCAATAAATAATTAATTTTAATTTTGAAATACGTTTACTTAAATATGTAACGTTTTAAGAAGAACTCAAATAAAACAAGTTCAACATAGAAATAATTTAAAATAAACTTAATTCTGAAAAATTATGAAGAAGATTGTATCATTAGTACTTATTTCGGCCTTAGGTGGTGTTTTAACGCTAGGTGGTTACAAATTATTTTTAGAAAAAGATAAAACCGTTGTTGTTGATACTACACAAACAACACCTAATTTTTTCCCTACTAGTAATATAAACACCTTGTATAATACTACTGAGGCACCAGATTTTGTAAGTGCTGCAGAAAACACAGTACATGCTGTTGTACACGTAAAAAACGTATCAATGGGCTCTGGACAAATGACCTTTGAAGATTTATTTTGGGGCCGTAATTCACAACGCCCACAGTTGGGTACAGGTTCTGGTGTAATAATAAATGCCGATGGCTATATAATTACCAATAACCACGTTATTAAAAATTCACAAGAGCTTTCGGTCACCTTAAACAATAATAAAACTTATGAAGCTGAATTAATTGGAGCCGATGAAAAAACAGATATTGCACTTTTAAAAATTGAACCTGATGAAGCTTTACCATTTGTTACTTTTGGAGATTCAGACAACGCTAAAATTGGCGAGTGGGTATTAGCTGTTGGTAATCCTTTTAATTTAACATCTACTGTTACAGCAGGTATTATTAGTGCAAAAGCCAGAGATTTATCGGGCAAAAGTATTCAATCGTTCATTCAAACTGATGCTGCTGTAAATCCAGGAAATTCTGGCGGCGCATTAGTGAATACTAATGGTGAGTTAATAGGTATTAACACAGCCATTACATCGCAAACTGGTTCATACGTAGGCTACTCTTTTGCAGTACCAAGTAATATTGCTAGAAAAGTTGTTGAAGATATTATGGAATACGGTAATGTACAAAATGGTATTTTAGGTATTAGAGGCGGCGCTTTAAATAGTAGATATTCTGATGAACTAGGCATTAATGATACCGAAGGTGTTTATATTGCTGAAGTTGTTGAAGACTCTGGAGCAGATAGAGCTGGTTTAAAAGAAGGAGACATTATTAAGAAAATTAATAACATTAAAATTTCAAAATTCTCAGACTTAACAGGTCAAATAGGCTCTAAAAGACCAAATGATGTAGTTGAAGTAACCTATACCAGAGACGGAAAAATTAAAACCGTTAATGTTACTTTACTAAAAAATCAAACCTATACTATGCCTTTGGTTGGTGAAGTGAAAAACGTTAAACCAACCGATTTAAAAAAGCTAAAAGCTTCAAATGGTGTAAAAATTATTAAACTAAATGAAAAATATAGAGATTACTGGACGCGTAATGGTGTTGAAGCCGGTAGTATAATTACTATGGTAAATGATGTTGAAGTAAACTCTATTGATGATGTGCAAAAAGCATTAAAAAATGCTACAGAATTTGAATCTTTAAAAATTGAGCTTATTAATACTAAAGGCGAAAAAGACCGTTTTAACTTTAGATAATTTCTTTAAATATTCGATTAAAAGTATAGCTTCCTCGTGTAAAATCAAGGGAGCTATTTTTTTTACAAAAAGCGCTACGAAAACGTTTGAAATATGATACTTTTGCAAAAAATTAAACCCAACTAAACATTTTTTGTATGAGTACAAACAAAACTTACGAAAAAGAATTAGCCTTTCAAGCAGACCGCAGAAGAGCTACCGTAGAATTCATTAAAGTTGTAAGCGATTTGTGGTATGACAAATCTATTGAACTAGTGCTTTTTAGAAATCAATTAATAGACCGCAACGTAAGTCAAATACTAAACTTACATGACTATGCCGGCAAATTTGTGCAAAAACACATTTCTATTTTTGATTCTGTTGAAATTGCTCGTGCAATAAAAACATTAAACGTGCCGCCCGCAAAATTAGATATTGGCAAACTTACCTATGAGTTTCATTTAGACGATAATAAACACGAAAACGCCACCTCATTTGTAGCCAATAAACTTAAAAACGCCGATAACAGTAAAAACATTACACCAAAAGATGTTGTGCTTTATGGCTTTGGAAGAATTGGCCGTTTAGTAGCCAGAGAACTAATGGTTAGAACCGGTAAAGGTAGCCAATTACGTTTAAGAGCCATAGTTACCAGAGGCGAAACCAATGCGCAGGTTTTAGAAAAAAGAGCATCGCTTTTACGTAATGATTCTGTTCATGGTGATTTCCCCGGCACTGTTGCTGTTGATACTGAAAAAAATGCATTAATAATAAACGGTACTACGGTAAATATTATTTCTGCCAACGCTCCCGAAGAAATTAATTATACCAATTACAATATTAAAAACGCACTAGTTATAGATAACACAGGCGTTTTTAGAGATAAAAAAGCTTTAAGCAAACACCTAAAAGCTAAAGGGGTTGAAAAGGTATTATTAACAGCACCCGGAAAAGAAATACCTAACATTGTTTATGGGGTAAACCATTTAGAACACAGCCCTGATAATGTTGATATTTTTTCGGCAGCATCATGCACAACCAATGCCATTACCCCTATTTTAAAAGTAATTGAAGATTCTTTTGGAATAAAAAGCGGCCATTTAGAAACCATTCACGCTTACACGAATGACCAAAACTTAGTAGATAACATGCACAACAAATACCGCCGTGGTAGAGCTGCTGCATTAAATATGGTTATTACTGAAACAGGCGCTGGTAGTGCTGTTGCCAAAGCGCTGCCTAGTTTAGATGGCAAACTAACATCAAACGCCATACGCGTACCTGTTCCTAATGGTTCTTTAGCTATTTTAAATTTAGAATTAGATAAAAAAACATCACTAAATAGCGTTAATACCATTTTAAAAAAATATGCTTTAGAAGGCGATTTAGTTGAACAAATAAAATACGAACTAAGTGACGAATTAGTATCAAGCGATATTGTAGGCTGTTCTGCTCCTTCAATTTACGATAGTAAAGCCACTATTGTTAGAAAAGATGGAAAAAACATAGTGCTATATGTTTGGTATGATAACGAATATGGCTATAGCCACCAAGTAGTAAGGCTTGCAAAATATATTGCCAAAGTAAGACGTTTTACTTATTATTAATTAATAACATCTCTTTTTTAATTTTATGCGTATATACAAAAGCCTCTTTAATAAAGAGGCTTTTTATTAAAAATGCATTTGTTTCACTTAATTTTATAAATTAGCAACACCAAAACCACACTTAAAAAAACCAATAATAATGAAGTTCATAAAATCACATACTATTTTACTACTTATGCTATTAATTTCTGCCACAAGTTTTTCACAAACTAATGCAGATGACAACCTATCATTAAATAGTGGTACAATAGACAGTCAGTTTGAATTTGTAATTAGAAAATCTGGTAATTTTAAAGGCACTAATGGTCAAGCTTACGAAGCCGTAAAACAAGCATGGTTATATACCTTAAAAGCTCACACCTTAGATTCTTTAAAGACCATAAGAAAAACATTGGTTGATACTGAAGCTGTTGTGAAAAATCAAGCCAAAGAAATTTCAGAATTAAAATCTAAACTAACGAATACAAAAGACAATTTAGATAAAACAAATTTAGAAAAAGATAGCATGGCTTTATTTGGCTTGCAAATGAGTAAAACTGGCTATAATATGCTTATGTGGACTATTATTGCTGCTTTACTTGCACTGTTGCTATTCTTCATATTTAAATTTAAAAACAGCAATGCTATTACCAAACAAGCTAAGAAAAATTTAGCTGAAATTGAAGAAGAGTTTGATGAACACCGTCGTGTTGCTTTAGAACGCGAACAAAAAGTAAGACGCCAGTTGCAAGACGAAATTAATAAACAAAAAGGGGTTCAATAACCTTAATAGAATTAATACATAAAAAAAGCTGCAATTAAAAAATTGCAGCTTTTTTTTTTATAATAAATTCACTAATTATCTTGAATAATTAGGAGACTCTTTAGTAATAGTTACATCATGCGGATGACTTTCATTAATACCACTAGCTGTAATTTTAACAAACTGTCCGTTTTCTTTTAAAGCTTCAATATCTTTAGCACCGCAATATCCCATACCAGCACGTAAACCGCCAATAAACTGGTGAATACTTTCATATAAATCACCTTTGTAAGGTACTCTACCAACAATACCTTCGGGTACTAATTTTTTAATATCATCTTCAACATCTTGAAAGTATCTATCTTTACTACCCTGTTTCATAGCTTCAACAGAACCCATACCACGGTAAGATTTAAACTTTCTACCTTCATAAATAATAGTTTCTCCAGGAGACTCCTTGGTTCCTGCTAAAAGAGATCCTAACATTACAGTATCTGCACCTGCGGCAATAGCCTTTGGTATATCGCCAGTGTAACGTATACCACCATCTGCAATTACAGGTACGCCGGTACCTTTAACAGCAGCAGCAACTTCTAATACAGCAGAAAACTGAGGAAAACCAACACCAGCAATTACTCGTGTTGTACAAATAGAACCTGGACCAATACCAACTTTTACGGCATCGGCACCTGCTTCAACTAAGTATTTTGCAGCAGCAGCGGTTGCTATATTTCCAACAATAACATCAAGTTCAGGGAATTTACTTTTCACCTCTTTAAGTACGCTAACAACACCTTTGGTATGCCCATGCGCTGTATCAATAACAACGGCATCAACACCAGCATTAACAAGTGCTTCGGCACGTTCAACGGCATCAGCAGTTACACCTAAAGCTGCAGCTACACGTAAACGCCCATATTGGTCTTTATTAGCCATTGGTTTTTGGCTAACTTTTGTAATATCTCTAAAGGTAATTAAACCAGATAATTTATAATTATCATCAACTATCAGTAATTTTTCAATTTTATGGGCTTGTAAAATAACTTCGGCCTCGGTTAATGATGTTCCAACAGGAGCAGTTACAAGGTTTTCACCCGTCATAACTTCAACAATTGGTTTTTTATTATCATGAACAAAACGTAAATCGCGGTTTGTTACAATACCTTTAAGTTTTCCATCTTCATCTACAATTGGAATACCACCAATGCTATGCTCTGCCATGGCACGTTTAGCATCACCAACAACAGCGGTAAGCGGTAGCGTAACGGGGTCTATAATCATACCACTTTCGGCACGCTTAACACGCCTTACTTTATTGGCTTGTGCCTCAATGGTCATGTTTTTGTGTAAAACACCAATACCACCTTCTTGCGCCATAGCAATTGCCATTTTACTTTCGGTAACCGTATCCATGGCTGCCGAAATAATAGGTACATTAATAGTAATGTTACGTGTTAATTTTGTTTGAATGTTTACCTCGCGTGGAAGTACTTCAGAAAATGCTGGAACTAGTAGAACATCGTCATAGGTTAAACCTTCTCCTACTATCTTGTTTTGATGTGCGGTCATTGTGCAATTACATTAATAATTGCGTGCAAATATACACCTTTTTTTCTTATTTAATGTTAATACAAACTTAAGAAGTCTTAAGTAATACATATAGTTATTTCTGGCACCATTAAATCAATTGGTTATTTAAAATGTAATTTGAAGCGTTGCATACCAATTTCTTGGTGCCGAAGGAATAATACCTGGCCCAGGATAACCTGTTGCTCTTCTGGTAAAATAACTATTATCTAATAGGTTATTAACACCTGTTTCTAACTTAAAATTATTAGTAAATCTATATGAAAAAGATACATCTAAAATATCATAACTTGGTATTGCACCAATAACATCGGTAGCATTATTAGGGTTGTACGGTGAGTTTGTAACATCTGTAAACTGTTCTGAAATAGCAGTGTATTGTAATGCCATTACCGCATTTTTAAATCCAAAATTAACACCTGCTTTTAAATTTATAGCTGGTATAAATTCTACTTCATTGCCTTCTATACCACTTTCTTCAGATTTTGTGTATTCTGAAGTTGTTAAAGCTAAATTACTAAAGGCATTAAATGAAATATTGTTGTTGTTTTTAAAAAATGTTTCTTTAATATTCCATTGTATTAAAGACTCTAAACCATAAATAAAAGCTGTACCAATATTTTTTCGTACCCATTGCGCTCTGTTATTTAAAACTTGTCCAATTCTATTATCATACAATAGTGAAAACGCATTTACATCATAAGACAGTGCTTTATTAAATTTACCGCGTACACCAACATCAAAAGTATAACCTTCTTCATCTGTTATATTAGGATCAATTATAAACGACGGATTTACAGTACGGATATTTGAAAATGTAACTGATCTGTAATTTTGTGAAATATTACTGTATAGCTCAAAATATGGTTTTGGTTTGTAACTTACACCAATGCCTAACAATACAAAATTTCTAACAAATGTGTTATTGTCTGGTATAAATTCATCTAAATTAACATCATAGTAACTTCCTTTAGATTCGGTGTTAATATGCTCAAACCTAAAACCTGGTGTTACACTTAAATTATTGGTTATATTGAAAATATGCTCTCCAAAAAATGACGCATTAAAATTAGGGTAATCAAAACTATTTTGGTTGGGGTATTGTGCTGCATTAATAAAATTAAAATCGGCATCGGCATTTTTACTTCCTGGTCCTTGTTGTGAGCTATTATTGGCATTGTAAACCTTAGAACCTAATAACAAATAAGCGTCTTTATTTCCTATTTTGTAGTTAGATAAAAACCTAACTTCTGCCCCCCAATTACTAAACTCATCAATTAATAAATCTCTTTGGTATTCATATTCACCAAACTCATTAACCGCATCACCATTAGGATTAAAAATTCTTGGGTTATCTGCACCTGGAACACCTCTAAAACCAACTGCTTTTCTTGCGGCTTCTAAAGCAAAAAGGCTAACTGTAATTTTATTATTTGTGTTAAAATCGTGCTCTAATTTAAGGTTAAATAAATTCCAATTTACATCAAACCAGTTTCTTTTAAAATAACTTTGCTCTGGGTTTTCTAGAAACTGCACATCAGACAAACCACCTGGTTGGTGTGCTAAATAATCGAAATATGTATATTCAAATGCTATACGTGTTTTTTCATTGAATTTATATGCCAAATGTGCAAAAGCATTATGCGATTCATAATCTGAATTTGGCCTGAAACCATCTCCTTTTTTTCCGTTGTAAAACGTGTAATATGAAACCTTATTTAACGTGCCACTCAAAGACGTAAAGTTTGAAAACGAATTAAATGAAGACACCGTATTGCGAGTTGTAAACTCAATAGGATTTAAACTTGGATTCTTAAATTTAAAATTTACCAAGCCACCAAATTGCGTACCATATTGCAATGATGCTGCACCCCTAATTACCTGAATTTGAGATAAAGCCTCGGTTGGTGGTGTATAATAACTTTCGGGGTAGCCTAAAACATCGGCACTAATATCGTAATCGTTTTGTCTGGTGTTAAAATTGGCCGTTCGGTTAGGGTCTAAACCACGCCCACCAATGTTTAGTTGCAATCCGCCATCATTAGCATCATAAATATTTAAACCTACTACTTTTGAAAATATTTGACGTGCATTGTTTGCTGCTTTGTTACCATCAATTAAATCTAAATGTACAACTTCAGATTTTTTTCCAGCGTAAATATGCGTGCCTTCAACGGGTGCTAATGCCGTTACTGTATAATCTTGTTGCTTTTTTGTTCTAATTACAACTTCAGAGAGTGTTTCAGATAATGGTATTAAATACACTTCAAAGGTGTTGCTTAAAGTATTGATAATTACTTCAGCAATTTTATAATCTTCATTTTGAAAAAAGAATTGGGTTTCTCCTTCGGTGTTAATCTTTAATATACCTGTGTTATTTGTTACACCTAATAATTTACTTTTTGCTGATATAATTTTTACATTTGAAACCGGCAGTAAAGACGTTTCATTGTAAACTTTAAATGTAATTTCTTGTGCAAATGTTAAGCTTGTAAACAAGAAAAAAAACAGACTAAAAACCTTTAATTTCATCTTTAAATGGTAAAACCCATGTTTTGTGTTTAAACCCTTTTTTTTCGTTATACAAATCTACAGTAGGGTTTATAAACTGCTGATTTAATCTGCCATTAAGCGCTACATAACTTTCGGCAAAAATTTGAATATTTTCATGTCCTTGGTTTTTAAAATGATCTCCTAATTTATGAGCATATTCTAAAATAAAATCTGGCTGAAAACTCATTTGCTTTATTTGAAAGCTGGTTAAAAAATCGGTATTATCTACATAAAAATATTTACCAGTAGCCGCATTTTTTACAATAAGTTGTGTTTCGCCAACCTTTTCCATAAGCATAACACGCCATGAAAATCTGTAACCTTGTTCATGCCAAAATAATTCTTCTGGATACAACAAATTTCTAAACGGCAAAAGTAGTTGTATTACAAAAAATATAGAAATAATACACCGTTTAATATTTTGATTTTTAACTGCATATTTTTCTTCAACATTACATATTTCAAAACGGTTTAACTTAAAAATGTGTTTTATAATGCTTATAAATGTATTGTGAACTGAAGCGTTAAAAAACACCAATGTAGCCACTATCATGATGTAAGGAAACATACCAATGTTGAACAAAATTCTTGTAAACACATGAAAAACAACCACCAAAACAAAAGCAAATGGCCTTGTTTTTTTGTAGAGTAATAAAAACGGAATTGTTAAATCATATAAAGCACCACTCCAACTCATGGCGTAATGAAACCATGTTTCTTTCATTAATGGCCCTATTAACCATAAATCGGTTTTTGATGATAACCATATTTTTAACGGTTGTGCTTTAAGCAACCAATCTGAATTTAATTTTGCCAAACCTGCATAAAAATATACAATACCTAAAAGTAATTTTATACTGTCTACGGTGTATGCTGGCACATATTTGTAGTTTATTTTTCTTTTAAAACTATCTATTGAAAATGTAGCGTTTAATGGTAAAAAATAAAGTAAAAAACTTAAAATACTTATAAAGTAATAATGGTTTAAATAGGTTGTTTTATCAATTAATTCAATGTAGGTGAACGATAAAAAGAAAAGCAACATTGAAATTCTATACCAAAATCCTAAAATGATACCAACGCAAGCGGTTATGGCTATACCAAATAAAATATATGTGTATTTGCCCCAAGTTTTAACCCATTCAAAACCATAATATTTAAAATGAAATTTTGGAGTTATATAAAAATCTTCAACCCAACCCATGCTTATAAATCTTACTAAACTTAGTAACATAAGCACACCAAATAAAACACGAAAAGAAGCTAATATGCTAGCTTCTTTTCTATTATTTTTTAAATATGACTTGATGACTAAACCGTTTGCCATTTTGTATTTATAGTTTATTAATCACCATCACTATCAACAAAATCTACCGTTACATCCATGGCATTTAAAGCACTTGTTTTTAAAACTGTAACGTACAGTTGAATAACGTTAAAGGTTTCTAAAAGTTGGTTGTTGTTAGTTTCAACTTGTATGGTAAAATCACTATTTAAACTGGCTACAACTTGATCTATTGCGGCAAAGCGTTCTTCAATAATGGCTGTAATATTTTTTGTTGCTCTTTCATCGGCATCAAAAGCGGTGGCTTGTAAAAAATCTAAATAATCATCAATACTTTGTCCGTTTGTACTGTTAGAAAAAGATGTTCCGTAGTATAAATTTTTCACAGCTTTATAAGCTTCTAAAAATAAAGCTTTTGAGTTTTGTGAACTGTAAAAAGACTCAACAGTTTCTTTATTTGGGCTACCGTTTCTTTTACCAGATGGTGTAGCAATTTTAAGTTCTCTAAAACCTTTTTCAACGTAGTTAACATAATCATTAACCAACTTGTCAAAAGATGCTGTTGCAGATGATCCATTGTTGGCAATTACAGCGTTTGCATTACTGTTCCAGTAGGTTACAACCTCATTTGTTAGGCTTACCATTCTGTTTAACACTTTTTCTAAATACGCAATGTAATTGTCTTTAATAGCGTTAGTTGTGTAATACGAAACTATTTCTGTGTTTGTAGCAGCAAGACCGTTTACCATATAATCTACCGCTGGAAAGCCTTGTTCATTATTTCTTTTCTCTAGTGTAAAATCTATATCGGCAATTGGTAATGTGTTAGCTTCAATATTGCTTACAATAGTGTTATCATCTTCTTGAGAATCATCGGCAGTGGTTATAAAATCTACAGGATATGAATTCATAAACAACCTGTAATTTAACTCTTCGGCTTTACCAAAATTAAACATTGCTATGTGTTGCCATGATTTTTGCGCATTAAATAATGCTGTTTGCAACGCTACTAAATTAGTTTCGTTTGGTGTTGTTGTAAACTGCGTTTGACTAGATTTTAATGTTGCTAATTTGGTATTGAAATCGGTTATTGCTGGTGTAATTATATTGTTTACCCAATTTGTTAATAGCGCTTCTCTGTTGAATGTGTTATTATTGCCTTTATCACCAGAATCATCACTTGAACTACATGAAATAATTACTAAAGTTGCAAAAGCAAAACAAACTAAAAATCCTTTTTTCATTTTCTTTTTTTTTATTGAAAAGCAATTTATTGCTACGAATATACTGCTTATTTGTAAAACCAAAAGAGTGGCTTATTTACATAAGCCACTTTTGTTAATTTATTGTATGTTATAATTTTTAAATTATGCACCTGCTTGGGCTACGGTAAAATTAAACTTTGCTGCAATAGCTGCAGAAATTTCATCTAATTTCGTTTCGGTAATATCCCAGAAGCCATCTCCTTCAATTAAATCGTCAATAAAACCTTGTACTTCTGTTTGTGTAAATAATGGTGTTACACCATCTAGAGACAAGAATTGTAAAGAGTATACAAAACCGTAACCTTCAGATAAATCATGAAAAGCAGTAGGTCTGTCAGTTAATTTAGCTTTACCTTGTTGTAAGTAATAAACGGCTCTAATACCAATTACTTTGGCAAGCTCTTTTCTAATAACCGTTATAGCTTCATCTCTAACATCGTATTTTTTTTGAGCAATGGCTGCTCTACCAATAATAAACGCATCAATAATAGTTTGTGCAGTACCTGTAAAATCACTATCGCCCTCTACTCTGTTAATGTATTTTTGCATTAAAATATCATCATTGGCAGATAACCCGTACACGTATCCATATGCTTCATCAAAATGGTGTTCCATGGTGGTGTAATCTTTACCTTCTGCATTTTCACCAGCATCATTTGCTGTACGGAAGCTATTTGTACCATCAAAATCATCTTCATCTAATCTATTAAAATAATGGTTAGCAGCTTGATCAAACACTAAAGCACCAATTAAAGATTTATAAAATGCTTGATTATACTCTAAACCATCACCATTTACATTTCTATTTCCATCGGCTATTCCAGCATTGCCTTTAGTAGCTACTACCGCATTTGAAACTGGTGTTTGTACTTCAGAAATAAAATTAGCTATATACGCATCAAAATCTGCTTTTAAAGCATCGGCATTGTTTGTAACGCCTACAGAAAATAAACCTAATGAATTGGCTACTTTGTTTCTTATTTTCTTTCCGGTGCCGTTTAATGAAGCATCATCAAACCCTTCGCCGTTTTTAAAATTATTTTCTAATTCAGTAAGTGTTGAAGTTGTAGCGTTTAAATCGCTACCAATGGCAGCCACTTGTTTTAAACGCGTTGTTTGCCCAGAAAAACTTACTGTTGTGTTTCCATCTCTTGTAAAAGTGTATGATGTTGGCACTGTTAAATCTGTAATATCTATACCTGTTGTTTGAGAAATTATGCGTTGTGCACCATCATTATCATCATCTGAACATGATTGAAATAATGCAGCAACTGCTACAAGCGATAAAACTAATTTTTTCATTTCGTCTGTTTATTTAGATTTATTTAAAATAATTTTCGCAAATATAAAACCCATTTTAAAGGATGCAAAATTTATTTAGATTAATTTTAAATTAAAAAACTAAAAGACAATTAATCTGCTGTATTTAAGAAAGATATACTAAAAATAATTTCTAAATATTTTTGAAGCTTCGTTAAAAGCGCTTTCAAAACTCATAGCGTTTAAAGTGTTTTGCTGTTTTGAAGTGAAGTATGACAGTAGTTTTTCAGTTGGCATATTGCCTGTAAGTTCATTTTTTGCCATAGGGCAACCACCAAAACCTTGAATGGCACCATCAAAACGTAAACAACCAGCATTGTATGCTGCATCAATTTTTTCAAACCAAGTATTTGGTGTGGTATGTAAATGTGCACCAAATTCTATTTTGGGGTACTTAGGAATTAAATTAGAAAACAAATACGATATATTTTCTGGGTTTGAACTACCAATGGTATCACTTAATGATAAAATTTCAACACCCATAGTGCTTAAACGTTCGGTCCACTCTCCTACTACATCAACATTCCACGGGTCGCCGTAAGGGTTTCCAAAGCCCATTGAAATATAAACAACTACTTTTTTATTATGCTTGTTAGCTTCTTCTAAAATATCATTTAAAATATCAACAGACTGCGCAATGGTTTTATGTGTATTACGCATTTGAAAATTTTCAGATATTGAAAACGGATACCCTAAATAATTTATTTCAGAATGTTTACAAGCATCTTGGGCCCCACGTAAATTGGCTACAATTGCCAATAATTTACTGCTGGTTTTAGTTAAATCTAACTGCTCTAAAACCTGAGCTGTATCAACCATTTGCGGAATGGCTTTTGGTGAAACAAAACTACCAAAATCTATAGTATCAAAACCAACACGTAATAACGACTGGATATACTGTACTTTTTTTTCTGTTGGAATAAATTGCTTAATACCTTGCATAGCATCACGCGGGCATTCTATAATCTTAATTTTTTCTAACATATACTCGTTTCGTTTCGGTGTAAAAATACTACTAATTTTTATAAGGTTTAAACTTAGAGGTTAATAGATATAACCTTAAAGTTGGTTTATATTTACTAAATTTTAATTTAATTGATAACGTACGTGTAAGCAAAAACTAATTGTCAATTATTTCCTATTTATCGATTAATAATTACGCTTAACGTTTATTTTACAATATTTTCACATTAACAGGTACATTTGATTTACCAAATTTACCCAATGATACCCAACCTAAAAAAATCATTCCTTTTTTGTGTAGCAGTAATGCTAACTGCATTTGGTTTTATATCTGCGCAAAACAATGATTTTGCTTGCGGAACCTCATTTTCTGAAGCACAAATTGAACTCTTCAACAGTATAAATTACAACGAGACTTTAAGTAACAAGCATTTAAATTTAAAAGACTTATCGGAAAACATTATTAATTATATTCCTGTAAAAATTCATGTTTTAAGATATTCTAACGGAAATGAAGGTATATGTGATGCCGATTTAAATGCTGCACTTGATAATTTAAACAACCATTTTAACAACGCTAGAATGACATTTTTTGTTTCTAGTGAAGTTAATTACATTGATAGTAACCATACTGCTCACATAATAAAAGGAGAAGATGATACTGTTTTTGAAACTAATAATTTTCCAGGAGTTATAAATATTTATTTTACGCATACCTTAAAAAACGAAGCAAACCAAAGTATTTGTGGTTACACCAATAATACCAGAAACAAAGATTATTTAGTAATTAAAAATAGTTGTGCCACATCATCACTTGTGCATGAAATGGGTCACTTTTTTTCACTATTGCACACACATGGTAACGACAATAATGCATTAACCACAGAGCTTGTTGATGGTAGCAATTGTGATACGGATGGCGATGGTATTTGTGACACACCTGCAGACCCAAAATTAACAACTAGTAATGTTAATGAATTTTGTGAATATATAGGCACAGAAACCGATGCTCATGGGCATACTTTTAAACCCGATGTTAGCAACATAATGTCTTACGCAAAAAAAATATGCAGAACGCATTTTACCAACCAACAATTACAAAGAATGTATGCTTTCTATATAACACAAAAGCATTATTTATCTAGCCCTACGTTTAATGCAGACATAGAAGCATATAATACCATAAGTTGTGAAAGTAAATTAACAGTAAACTTTAACAACTCTTGCGCTAACATATCTGCTTGGGAATGGGATATAAATTCTGATGGTGTTATAGATTATACCACACAAAACCCAACACATACATTTAATACCGGTATTTACAGTGTAACACTTTCAGTTTATAAAAATTCAAAAAAAATAACTAAAACATACTATAACCTTGTTAAAGTTGGCGTATTAACTGAAACTCTTTTTGATGAAGGTTTTGATACTTTTGACGTAGCAGGAGATGATGGATGGACTGTAAACGATAACAACAGTGGTTACCACTGGGTTATTAACCATGGTGAAACACACTCTGATGCTACTGGCCCCATAAATAATCATCATCACAAAAATGGTAATTTAAACAGGTATATTTATACCGAAGCTTCAGGCGCTGAAGAAGGCGCTACAACAGAGTTTATTTCGCCATGTATTGATGTAGTTCATCAAAATTCTGAAATAGATTTTAACTACCATATGTTTGGTGAAAATATAGGTGAACTTCATGTTGATATTAAAACTAATGATGGGTATATAAATGATGTTATTCCGCCATTTATTGGCAGCCAACAAAATAACCAAACCGATGATTTTTTAAAAGCATCTATCAATTTATCATATTATGTTGGTGAAACTATCAATATTAGGTTTAGGGCCGTAAGAGGTAATGGCTGGAAAGGTGATATTGCTATTGATAATGTACACTTAAAAACAATTAGTGTTCCTGTTACAGATAAAGACATTAAATTGTACCCAAACCCTGTTAAAAACAACCTACTTTATATACAAAGAGTAGCATCTAATTTTAATGATGAAAACAGTGTTTTATACTTTGAAATTGCAAACTTAGTAGGGCAAAAATTTTCATCAGGCGTAGTTACTAACAAACCAATTGACACCAGTAATTTAGCTTCAGGCTCATACTTACTTACGGTTATTAGTAATTCTGTTAGGGTAGTAAAACGTTTTGTTAAGTAGCTTTTAAAATTGCTTTGTTTATAGATTTCACCAAACGCGGTCCTTCATAAATAAAACCTGTATAAACTTGCACTAAATCTGCACCAGCATTTATTTTTTCAAGAGCATCATTAGCAGAATGAATACCACCAACACCAATTATTGGAAATGCTTTATTGCTTTTAGTTGCTAAATACTGTATAACTTTGGTGCTTTTATCTTTTATTGGTTGCCCGCTTAAACCACCATTACCAATAGCTTTTAGCATATCTTCAGATGCTTTTAAACCAGTTCTATCTACAGATGTGTTACTTGCAATAACACCATCTAACTTTGTTTCGTTTATTAGCTCTATTATTTCATCTAATTGCCCTTCATTTAAATCTGGTGCAATTTTTAATAATATAGGTTTCTGTTTTTCAAATGTTGTATTAGCCTTTTGTACCGCGCTAATTAGTTCTAGCAAATAATCTTTATCGTTTAATTTAGCATGACTACCAACATTAGGGCAACTTACATTTAGCACAAAATAATCTACATACGGGTGCAGTGCATTAAAACACGTTAAATAATCTTTAGTATAGTCTTCAGGTTTTGTATCTGTGTTTTTTCCAATATTTCCGCCAATAATTAAATTTCCCTTATTCTTTTTTAATTTTTCAATAGCAGCTTCAACACCTTCATTATTAAAACCCATTCGGTTTATAATACCTTTATCATCTTTTAACCTAAACAACCTTTTTTTAGGATTTCCCATTTGCCCTTTAGGCGTTACAGTACCAATTTCAATAAACCCAAAACCAAAGTTTGCCAATTCGTTATATAAAATGGCATTTTTATCAAAACCTGCTGCTAAACCAACAGGATTTTTAAAAGTTAAACCAAACAAATTGCGTTCTAGAGTTTTATCATTCACAACATATAAACTTTTAAAAACAGCTTGTAAACCAGGTATTTTTGATGTGAATTTTATTAAACTAAATGTGAAATGATGAATTTTTTCAGGATCGAAAGCGAAAAATATCGGACGGATAAGTTGTTTGTACATCAGTATTATTTGTGCAAAAATACACTTAATAGTTTAAATAAAAAATCAATATAGTTAAAGAGCTAAACAATTAATAATTGTAATTTTGAAATTATAATTACACATTTAAAAATTCACTTTTAAAATGATTTCAAAAGAACATATAATAAAACGTTTTACTAGTTACGTAACTATTGATACAGAATCTGACCCAAACTCTAAAACCACACCAAGCACAGAAAAACAATGGAATTTAGCCAATAAACTAGTTGAAGAGTTAAAAGCTATTGGCATGCAAGATGTAACTATTGATGCTAATGCATATATTATGGCAACCTTACCAAGTAATGTAAACCATGAGGTACCTACTATTGGATTTATTTCGCATTTTGATACATCGCCAGATTTTACAGGCGCTAATGTTAAACCTCAAATAATTGATAATTATGATGGTAAAGACATTGTTTTAAATGAAGAAGAAAATATTGTTTTATCACCAGATTATTTTGAAGATTTATTGCAATACAAAGGACAAACTTTAATTACCACCGATGGCACAACACTTTTAGGAGCCGATGATAAAGCAGGTATTTGCGAAATTGTGTCGGCTATGGAATATTTAATTCAAAATCCAGATATAAAACACGGCAAAATACGTGTTGGCTTTACACCCGATGAAGAAATTGGACGAGGCGCTCATAAATTTGATGTTGAAAAATTTGGAGCAGATTGGGCTTACACCATGGACGGAAGCCAAATTGGTGAATTAGAATACGAAAATTTTAATGCCGCTGGTGCCGTAGTTAAAATAAAAGGGAAAATTGTGCATCCTGGTTATGCCAAAGGAAAAATGATAAATTCAATGTACATAGCCACCGAATTTATAAATTCACTACCAAGACTAGAAACGCCAGAGCATACTGAAGGTTACCAAGGTTTTTTCCATTTACATAACATGGAAGGTGATGTTGAAGAAACCACACTACACTATATAATTAGAGACCATGATAAAGAGCATTTTGAGGCCAGAAAAGAAGTAATGGTAAAACTAACAAACGAACTTAATGCCCAATACGGTAATGAGGTTATTGTTACCGAAATAAAAGACCAGTACTTTAACATGCGTGAAAAAATTGAACCTGTAATGCATATTGTTGATATTGCAGAAGAAGCAATGAAACAATTAGAAATTAAACCACTTATAAAAGCAATTAGAGGTGGTACCGATGGTTCTCAATTAAGCTACATGGGCTTACCTTGCCCCAATATTTTTGCTGGCGGGCACAATTTTCATGGGCGTTATGAATATGTTCCTGTTGAAAGTATTATAAAAGCCACAGAAGTAATATGTAAAATTACAGAGTTAACGGCTAAATAAACTTTCATATTGATAGCTTAAGTATATTTTCACTTTATATTTATCGATAAAAATCGTAATTATTCGGCTTAATGTAAATTGTTTTTACAAAAACAATTTTAATCTAATAAATACAGTGTTTATCGAATAAAAACTGTTATTTCATTGACATATAATATTTTTACAATGCTATTAATCTAATATTAATTAATTTATAACAATGAAAGACAAGGGTAATTTTTTATTAAAAAATTTAAAGGTTATAGCATTTGTATTGACTTTTATGTTCTGTTTTGGTTCTAGTGCCAATGCAACAACAAATGCGCCTTCAATGAACTTAACTACAAACACACTAACAATTTCAGCACAAAACCCAACATTAACTTGGGGCTTTGGTTGGTATTATAAGTGGAAAAAGAAATGGTACAAAAAGAAGAGAAAGCATTGGAAAAAACCAAAACAACCTACAGATTCAGTACCATTAGATGGAGGTTTAGGTATTTTGCTTTTAGGTGCAACTGCTTTTGGAGTAAGAAAACTTAGAAAAAACTAAATATCAAAATTACTTTTAATATTTAAAAAAAGGTCTCAATATATATTGAGACCTTTTTTTATATGTAAGTTTTATAATTTCAAAAGCTAAATGGTTTCTATAATGAAAAAACTCGCTCTTATTATATTTACAGTAATGCTTTATGCTACTTTTCAACATTACTCTCTACTCTAATATTTTGAATAATATATATTAAAAAGGCTCCATTAAAAATGAAGCCTTAATATATTTTTTTAAACAATTTAAGTGTTTATTTTGTAGTTGCTGGAGTATTAATTTTGTTACTCATTTCCATTGAAATTGAAGTGCGTTCAAACTTAATTTTACCTGATAAGGTTTCAATAATACAGCTACCATCTTTATCATTAAGCTCTAAAACTTTACCATGCATACCACTTTTAGTAACAACTTTGTCGCCTTTTTTTAGTTCTGCAGCAAACTTTTTTTCTTTTTTTGCTCGTCTCATTTGAGGTGCAATCATAAAAAAATAAAGCACTACAAATAATAAAATCATTGGCATAAATGCCCCAAATCCTTCTCCCATAATTTATATGTTATTGTACTGGTGAATTAGTTGCTTTTGCATCTGTTTTTACAAAAGCTGTTATTTTTACTGTTTCTTTACCTTTTTCGGTGTTAGCAGTAACTGTTATTGTTTTTGATATTTTATTTGAACCACTACCATTATAAGTAACAGTAAATTTACCAGATTCTCCAGGAGCTAAAGGTGCTCTACTCCAATCTTGTGGTACTGTACAACCGCAAGAACTTTTAATATCTGTAATTACTAAAGGTGCATCTCCTTTGTTTGTGTAATTAAATACTGTAGATACTGATTTTTTAGCCTCTATTTCACCAAAATCATGTTCTTTTTTATCAAATTCAATCACAGGGAATTTTGATGCTTGAGCATCTCTTTCGGCAGCAGCTGCAATATTACTTTTATCTATTTTACTTGCGGCATTTTCTTTACAAGCTGTAAAAGCCAGTAAACACATAGTGCTTAAACCTAAAATTACTTTTCTCATGTTAATTATTTTTCTATTTGTAAGGGTAAAAATACTAATTATTTAATCTATTAAAAATTTTTCAACTTCAACTTAACAACATTTTATAATAAACCGCGTCCAATTTTATTAAGGGTTCCAGCGTCAGTATATTCTTTCACGAGTTTATCTAAAATACCATTTATAAAAATACTACTTTTTGGGGTAGAATATTCTTTAGCTATTTCTAAATACTCATTTATAGTTACTTTTACTGGTATTGAAGGGAAGTTTTTAAGCTCGTTAATTGCCATTTGTAGCAATACATAATCAATATCTGCAATTCTTTCTGCGTCCCAATTTTTGGTTTTGGTCTCTATTTCTTTGTTTAAATTAGCTCTATTTAATAGTGTTTTTTTAAACAAATCTATAGCAAATTGTTTATCATCTTCTTCTTTAAAAAGTTTAGGCACAAAATGGGTATCTAAACTGTTTGGTTTTACTTTACGTATCAATTTTAAAATGGTGGTATTTACGGTAGGCAAATCATCTAACCATGTTAAGTTTTTATCTTCAATGTAATCGTAAAGTTTATCATTTGGTGCAATAATATCTTTAAAAACATCTACAATAAATGCTTTATCTTCTTTAAAATCAGATACACGTGTGTTCATGTATTCTTTGTAAAGATCACTGCTTATAATATCTTTAAAAAGTATTTCAACATATTCAGTATCTAACTCCCAATTAGTAACTTTATGTAAATCTAACTCATCTTTAAGTGATAAACTATTGCTTAAAAAAGTTAACAACTGATTATTAACAAACTTTTTATTGGGGTCTTTATCTTCTTTTGTGGCTAAGTGTTTGTTTTGCTTTTTTTGAAGATCTTTTTCAGCTCTTTTTCTAATTTCTAGCAGTAAAGAAATTAATAACAAGTACAAATTGTACATATTATTTATACTAAACAATAGAAATTTTTGGTCTTTACTAAAATCATCACTTTCACTACCTTTAAAGGCGTATAAAGTTTGCATAACTTTTACTCTAATATGTCTTCTGTTTAGCATAATTACAAAGAACTTAATTTAAGAAATAATAAAACATTTACTGTTTGTTTTTCGCTGCAAAAATAATATTATTTTATAAAGAAACTTCATTTTTAATTTTAATTATTTCACTAATAATTTAGAGTATTTTTAACAATTACTAAACGCGTTTTAAAAGTATATAACATATATATACGTTATATTTGCTTTCTTGTTTACTAGTATTAAATGAAAGAATTAAAACATTTAAATAAATATTTTTTAAAATATAAAACATACCTTATTATTGGTAGTTTAACCACTGTTGCAGCACGTATATTTTTATTATACACACCGCGTTATGTAAAAAAAATTATTGCTACGGTTGAAAATTACAGAGCCAATACCATTACAGAGGCTGTTTTTAAAACGCAATTAACACAAGCTATTCTATACATTATTGGTGCTGCGGTAATTGCTGGTATACTTACGTTTTTTATGAGGCAAACCATTATTAATGTATCGCGATACATTGAGTATGATTTAAAAAACGAAATTTATGAACAATACCAAAAACTATCTTTAAATTTTTATAAGCAGAACCGAACGGGAGACCTCATGAACCGCATTACTGAAGATGTTGGTAGAGTGCGTATGTACTCTGGCCCCGCTTTAATGTATAGTATAAACACAGTTGCACTTTTTGTGGTGGCATTAATTTATATGTTTAAAGAAGCACCAAAGCTTACGCTTTACACTATTTTACCGCTGCCTGTGCTATCTGTAATAATTTATAAATTAAGTAAAGAAATACATAAAAGAAGTACCATTGTACAAGAGTATTTATCAAAACTTTCAACATTTACACAAGAGTCTTTTAGTGGTATTTCGGTAATAAAAGCCTATGGCATTGAACCCCAAACCTCTACTAATTTTGAAACTTTAGCTATTGAAAGCAAAGACAAACAAATAAGTTTAACAAGAGTGCAAGCATGGTTTTTCCCTATGATGATTTTATTAATTGGCGCCAGTAATTTACTTGTAATTTACGTTGGCGGCATGCAATACATAAACGGAGAAATAGACAGTATTGGTACCATTGCAGAGTTTATTATTTACGTTAACATGCTTACATGGCCTGTTGCTACAGTTGGTTGGGTAACTTCTATTGTTCAGCAAGCCGAAGCATCGCAAAAACGGATAAATGAATTTTTAAAACTGGAGCCCGAAATTAAAAACACTGTTACCAAAAACACTGAAATAACTGGTGATATTGTGTTTAAAAACGTATCTTTTACTTACGATGACACTAATATTAACGCTTTAAAAGGCATCAGTTTTTCTGTAAAAGAAGGAGAAACACTTGCTATACTTGGCAAAACAGGTTCGGGTAAATCTACTATTTTAGATTTAATTGGAAGACTATACGATATTGATAATGGCAGTATTACCATAAACAATAAAGAAATAAAAAACTTAAATTTAAACAATTTAAGAGACAGTATTGGCTATGTGCCACAAGATGCTTTTCTTTTTTCAGATTCTATAAAAAACAATATAAAATTTGGCAAAGAAAACGCTACTGAAGAAGCTGTAATTGAAGCCGCCAAAAACGCCCAAGTACATAAAAACATTATTAAGTTTAACAACGGCTATAACACTGTTTTAGGCGAACGTGGTATTACGCTTTCTGGCGGGCAAAAGCAACGTGTTTCTATTGCCAGAGCTGTAATTAAATCTCCAAAAATATTACTTTTTGATGATTGTTTATCGGCTGTAGATACTGAAACTGAAGAAAAAATACTTAAAAACCTTAACAAAATTTCAAAAGGAAAAACTTCTATAATTGTTAGCCATAGAGTATCATCAGCAAAAAATGCTCATAAAATTATTGTTTTAGATGATGGTAAAATTATTCAAGAGGGCACGCATGAAACCCTTATAAACACTGATGGTTACTACAAAGATTTGTATTTAAAACAAATTAGCGAAACTTCAAGCAAATAACCTTTAAATCAACATTTTACGATTACCATATTTAAAATAAAATCAACAAAACTTAACATTTCAAAAAGAAAATTCATAATTTGTTGGTTAATAAAGGTTTTTTTTAGATTTTTGGTACACAAACCATAATACTATAAATTTCTATACAACTATGAATAATAATGATATGATGGAGCGAGAAGAAATATTTTCTAAAGTATTGAGAGCAGGTAGACGTACCTATTTCTTTGACGTAAGAGCTACTAAAGCAGATGATTACTACTTAACTATTACAGAAAGTAAAAAGTTCACTAATGACGATGGATCATTTCACTACAAAAAGCATAAAATTTATATTTACAAAGAAGATTTTGCTGAATTTAAAAGTATTTTATCTGAAATGACAGATTATATCATAGAAGAAAAAGGTGATGAAGTAATAAGCGAACGTCATCAAAAAGATTTCAAAAAAGAATACAACAATGAATATTCTGCAAAATCTGAAACCGAAGACACCCTTAAAGCTACTGAAAGTTTTACAGATGTAGATTTTGATGATATTTAACTCATAAATTCTAAAAAAAGCAGCGTTTAAAACGTTGCTTTTTTTCACGATACTACCGTACCGTTTTTAACCTTTTGCTCTGGGTTTAACAAAATAACATCTTTACCATTTACGGCTCCTAACACCAAGCATTCACTCATAAAATTAGCTATTTGTTTTTTTGGAAAATTTACAATTGCCATAATTTGCTTATGCAGTAAACTTTCTTTGGTATAACGTTTTGTAATTTGTGCCGATGTTTTTTTAATTCCTAAATCACCAAAATCTATAATTAATTGATAAGTTGGTTTTCTTGCTTCAGGAAAATCATTAACTTCAATAATGGTTCCTACTCTTAAATCTACTTTAGTAAAATCTTCAAAAGTTATTGTTTCATTCATTTTTTAAAAATACAAATTATACCGAAATTTGATTAAAAATTAACACCATGGCAAATACACCTTCAAATATGTTACCTTTAGGTACAAAAGCACCAAATTTTTCACTATTTGATACTGTTTCAAATAAAACATTACATTTTGATGATGTAAAGGGTGAAAAAGGCACTGTAGTTATGTTTATTTGCAACCACTGCCCTTTTGTAATTCATGTAAATACTACTATTGTAAATATAGCCAATAACTATATAGAAAAAGGCATTGGTTTTGTGGCTATTTCAAGTAATGATGCTATTAATTATCCACAAGATAGTCCTGAAAAAATGGCTATACATGCCAAAAATGAAGGGTACTCGTTTCCTTATTTATATGATGAAACACAAACCGTAGCTAAAGCTTATGATGCAGCGTGTACGCCAGATTTTTATGTGTTTAATGCTGAAAATACGTTAGTTTACAGAGGGCAATTAGATGATTCTAGACCAGGAAACAACATTCCTGTAACTGGAACCGATTTAAAACATGCTTTAAATTGTATACTTGAAAACACTGAAAATAAAGCTTTACAAAAACCAAGTATTGGTTGTAATATTAAGTGGAAAGTATAAGCTGATACACGCCTACATCTTGCCACTGTTCAAATTTAAAACCTACCTGATTTAAATGTGCTACTTTTTTAAAGCCGAATTTTTCGTGTAATTTAACGCTAGCATCATTTGGCAACGTAAGTACACCTAAAACGGTGTGATATTTTTTTTGCTTTAAGGCTTGTATTAACGCTTGGTATAATTGTGTACCTAAATTTTTACCGTGTGCGGTATGCTTAATATAAATGGTAGATTCTACTGTGTTTTGGTATGCTGGTTTAGGCCTAAATTTGCTTGCATAGGCAAAGCCTAAAAGTGTGTTATTTTCTTCAAAAACTAAAAACGGATATTCTGAATTTATGGTTTTTAACTTTTCATAAAAAACACTGTATTTTAGTGGTTCATCGTCAAACGTGGCTACAGAGTTTTGTACGTAATAATTATAAATTTCTAGTAGTTGTTGGGTATCTTCTTCTTTAAAAGTTCTAATCATTTTTACAACCAGCCTTTTTCTTTTAAAACATTTTCAACGTGTGCATAATGGTGTTTGCTATGCCATACATAATTACCAACATTGTGTGATAAAAACACTTTACTATTAGTTTCGGGGTGTATGAAACTTTTATTAAAATCGGCTGTTTTTAATAGTTTTAGCAATGCTACTAGTTTGTAATGCACAGCCTTAATGTGCTCTAAAGACATTTGAATTGGCGCTTGTTTGCTATCGGGTAATTCGGCCCAAAGCTTTTCGTTATAAGCTTTAATTAGTGGAGTATCTTCAGTTAGAGCCCATTTAAAACGTATGTAACTATGGTGATGACTATCGGCTACATGATGCACAACTTGCCTAATAGTCCAACCTTCAGGCCTGTAAGGTGTATCTAGTTGCTCCTTTGTTAAGTGTTTAACTAGCGCTTCAAACTTAATTGGGAATTGCTCTAAAGTTAAAATCCAATTATTTAAATGTTGTGTTGTAACAGTTTCTGGGCATTGAAACTTACCTATAGGATATTTTAATTGCTCTAAGCTTTTTTTCAAAACGTATATTTTTATAAAATAAATATAGTTTTAAAAATTATGTTAAGCAACTTCTTGCTTTCTTGTTTTGGCTATATTTACAGCCTCAACCAAACAATTAAAAGTTTTTATTTTACTTCTAAAAAAAAGTTTTTCAAAAGTTATATTAAAGTGCCCTTTATTAGCCGCTGTAACAACAAAATATCCTTTTAAACCATAATTTAGTTTGAAATATTTTAACCAATCTTGTGGCACAACAGAATATGAGTTTACTCTGTTTGATATATATACTAAGTTTGTACCATCTGTACCTAAAAAGCTTTCAACGTCTGCAACCATTTGTTTGGCATTATCCCAACTTAGGGTAACACCTTCACCTATTTCTGAAATTACAAAACCTGAAAAAATATAAAGTTTACCAAAAGGGTAAATACACACTTTTAAAACTTCTTTATAAAAAGGAGCGTCTTCTACTCTAATCATACTAAAAATTATTGAGGCAAGGTAAATTTAAATAAAACAAGTAATAACTCACAAAAATACTCGATGTAATAAAAAAAGCACACCCCAAAAGGTGTGCTTTTATATAAAATGTAACTTTATTTTTATTTTACATTCATTAATTCAACATCAAAAATTAATGTGGCATTTGGTGGTATTACTCCACCAGCACCTCTGCTACCATAGCCTAAATTACTTGGTATTACTAAACGTGCTTTATCACCAACTTTTAAAAGTTGGATACCTTCATCCCAACCAAGAATTACTTGGCCAACTCCTAAAGGAAAATCTATGGGTTGGTTTCTTTTGTATGAAGAATCGAAAACAGTACCATCAGCTAATTGCCCTTTGTAATGTACAGATACTGTTTTACCTTTTTCGGCTTTAACGCCATCTCCTTTTTGAATAATTTGGTAACGCAAACCGCTTTCTGTTTTTTCAAAACCTGCAGCTAATTTATCTAATTCGGCATCGGCTTTTGCTTTTTCTTCAGCTATTCTTTTTTCTCTTGCACCTTCAAAAGTTCTAAAAGCTTCAATAGCATTAAATGCTTCAGCTTCTGTACCAACTCTTACTATTTCTAAGGTTTCAATAGCATCATCTTGTGCAATAGCATTAACAACGTCTTGCCCACTTTGTACTTTACCAAAAACGGTATGATTATTATCTAACCAAGGTGTTTCAACGTGTGTTATAAAAAACTGGCTTCCGTTAGTTCCTGGGCCAGCATTTGCCATAGATAATACGCCAGGGCCATCATGTTTTAAATCTGGGTGAAATTCATCATCAAATTGATATCCAGGATTTCCTGTACCGGTACCTTGTGGGCAACCGCCTTGAATCATAAAATCTGGAATTACTCTATGAAATTTTAAACCATTGTAGTACGGTGTGCCTTGTGGTTTTGCTGAATTTTCAAGGTTACCTTCTGCTAAAGCTACAAAGTTACCAACTGTTCCTGGTGTTTTTTTAAATTCTAAAGCAACTAAAATTTCGCCTTTTGTTGTATTGAATTTTGCGTATAATCCGTCTTGCATTGTTCTAATTTTTAAGAAAGTGCAAAGATAAGAATGATTGACGATTTACAATTGACGATTTACAATTTTATTTAAAATACTGAATATGACTTTTTAATTAGCTACTTCGCTAATAAACTTAATTCTGTAAAGGCGTAGTTCTTCTTCATCATAATCGCCATCAAACTCTTCAATAGCTTCGTTTATGGCATCAGATTCAGAATCCATAAAATACTCGTGTATTTCTTCCTGCTGGTCTTCGTCTAAAATTTCATCAACCCAATAATTAATGTTCAATTTAGTACCAGAATATACAATGGCTTCCATTTGCTTTATGAAGTCATTCATTTCTAATCCTTTTGCTGATGCAATATCATCTAAAGGTAATTTCCTATCAATACTTTGAATAATGTAGAGTTTATTTGCTGAATTTGTTCCGGTAGATTTCACAACTAAATCATCTGGACGTACAATATCATTTTCTTCAACATACTTTGCTATTAGGGCCACAAAATCTTTACCAAATTTTTTGGCTTTTCCTTCGCCTACACCATGAACATTACTTAATTCTTGTAATGATATTGGGTATTTGAGCGCCATATCTTCTAATGATGGATCTTGAAAAATAACAAACGGTGGCACGCCTAGTTTTTTTGCATTCTTTTTTCTTAAATCTTTAAGCATGCCCATAAGTGTTTCATCGGCAGATACGCCGCCACCTTTTGATGCTGTTACTATGCTGCCATCATCTTTTTCATTATCAAAAACATGGTCTTCGGTCATCATAAATGATACGGGCGATTTTATAAAATCTGTACCCGCTTCACTTAATTTTATAACGCCATAGGTTTCAATATCTTTTTTAAGATAACCTGCAACAAGTGCTTGCCTTAAAAGTGCCATCCAGTAATTTTTTTCTTTACCTTTTCCTCTTCCAAAAAACGGTTGTTCATTGGTTTTATGAGAATTTATCATGGCATTTTCTGTACCAACAATTACGTTTACTAAATCTTTTGATTTGTATTTTTCATTGGTAGCCTGTATGGTTTCTAGCAAAACTACTACATCATTTTTAGCTTCTGTTTTCTTTTTTGGATGCCTAACGTTATCATCCATATCGCCACCTTCGCCGGTTTCATTATCAAAAGCTTCACCAAAATAATGTAAAATAAATTTTCTTCTAGAAATAGATGTTTCTGCAAAAGCAACTACTTCTTGTAATAAAGCGTGCCCAATTTCTTGTTCGGCAACGGGTTTACCAGACATGAATTTTTCTAATTTTTCAATGTCTTTATATGAATAGTATGCTAAACAATGGCCTTCGCCCCCATCACGACCAGCGCGCCCTGTTTCTTGGTAATAACTCTCAATACTTTTTGGTATATCATGGTGAATTACAAACCTAACATCTGGTTTATCTATACCCATGCCAAAGGCTATTGTTGCTACAACCACATCAATATCTTCCATTAAAAACATGTCTTGGTGGTTAGATCTTGATTTGGCATCTAAACCTGCATGATATGGCACTGCTTTTATACCGTTTACTTGTAATACTTGAGCTAATTCTTCAACACGCTTTCTGCTTAAACAGTAAACAATACCAGATTTCCCTTCGTTTTGCTTAATAAACCTAATAATATCGGCATCAACATTTTTAGTTTTTGGCCTAACTTCATAATATAAATTTGGCCTGTTAAACGAAGCTTTAAACGTATTTGCCCCAGTAATTCCTAGGTTTTTTATAATATCTTCTTGTACTTTTGGTGTGGCTGTGGCTGTTAAACCAATTATTGGAATATTATCTCCAATTCTGCCAATAATATTGCGTAGGTTTCTATATTCTGGCCTAAAATCATGTCCCCATTCACTTATACAATGGGCTTCATCAACAGCCATAAATGATATTTTAACCGATTTTAAAAACTCAATGTTTTCATCTTTGGTTAAAGACTCTGGTGCTACATACAGTAATTTTGTAACCCCATTAACTATATCTTCTTTAACACGTTTAACTTCGGTTTTATTTAATGACGAATTTAATACGTGTGCTATACCTTCTTGGTTTGATACACCTCTAATGGCATCTACTTGGTTTTTCATTAAAGCAATTAAAGGCGAAACCACAATGGCTGTACCTTCTTGCATTAATGCAGGCAATTGATAACAGAGTGATTTACCACCACCCGTTGGCATAATTACAAATGTATGATTACCTGATAAAATACTTTCAACAACATCTTCTTGTAACCCTTTGAATTTGTTAAACCCAAAATACTTTTTAAGCGCAGAATGCAAGTCACTTTTTGCTACCAACATGAAATAATTAAAATTTATTTATACTTAAAAACACTATAAAATATTCAATATTTTTTTTGAATAATTTAAGAGACTATTTTAAAGAACCCCCATATTTTTTTCGTTAGCTTTGTAACGAAAAACCAAAATACAACAAAATTTAAATTTGAATACCTTTAAAGATAAGAAATTCTTTAAAAGCATCAACTAAAACCATATAAATTTTGAATAGCGAGAATTCTATTATAAAAATTGCTAAACAAACTATTGAAGCAGAAAGTAAAGCCATATTAAATCTTTCAAGCTTAATTACAAATGATTTTGAAGAAGCTGTAAAGCTTATATACAACTCTAAAGGGCGAGTTATAATTACTGGTGTTGGTAAAAGTGCTATAATAGCTCAAAAAATTGTAGCTACATTAAACTCCACGGGTACACCTGCTATTTTTATGCACGCTGCCGATGCCATTCATGGCGATTTAGGCCTGATTTTAGAAGATGATGTAGTTATTTGCATATCAAAAAGCGGTAATACGCCCGAAATTAAAGTACTGGTTCCTTTAATAAAAAGCGCAAAAAACAAAATGATTGCTATTACAGGCAACACAGATTCTTTTTTAGCACAACACGTAGATTTTATTTTAAATGCTTATGTTGAAAAAGAAGCTTGTCCAAACAATTTAGCACCTACTACAAGCACCACAGCCCAATTAGTTATTGGCGATGCCTTAGCTATTTGCTTACTTGAAATGCGCGGGTTTTCTAGTAAAGATTTTGCTAAATACCACCCAGGTGGTTCACTTGGCAAAAAACTATATTTAAGGGTTGAAAACATTTCATCAATTAGCGAAAAACCTCAAGTACAACCCAATGCCAACGTAAAAGATGTTATTGTTGAAATTACCGAAAAACGCTTAGGTGTTTCGGCTGTAGTTGAAAACAATAAAATTGTTGGTATTATTACCGATGGTGATATTAGGCGTATGCTAAGCAAAAATATTGACTTCACAACACTAACGGCTAAAGATATTATGAGCACAAACCCTAAACGAGTTGATGCTGATACTATGGCGGTTGATGCGTTAGATATTATGGAAGAAAAAGGCATATCACAACTACTTGTTGAAAGCAATGGTAATTATGCAGGCGTTGTACATTTACATGATTTAATAAAAGAAGGTATTATATAATGGCTAAAAAAAATATAAACGAGATGTCTTTTTTAGATCATCTTGAAGATTTAAGATGGCATTTAATACGAATTTGTTTAGCGGTAATTATTGTAGCTACTTTAGCGTTTGTTTTTAGTAGATTTATTTTTAAGTCTATTATTTTTGCACCGTTAGATATGAGTTTTCCAACATATAATTTTTTATGTAAAGCAGCTACTTATATTGATGTAACCACCACATTTTGTAACGAAAAAATACCAATTATAATACAAAACCGCACCATGGCCGGACAATTTTCGGCCGATATTTGGACCGCCATTTTAGGTGGTTTTGTTATTTCATTTCCGTATATAATTTATCAACTCTGGAAATTTATAAGCCCAGGCCTGCATGACAGTGAGCGTAAACACTCTAGAGGTTTTATAATCATTTCATCACTATTATTCTTTATAGGTGTTTTATTTGGTTACTACATAGTTACACCACTATCTATAAACTTTTTAGCAAATTACAGCGTTGCCGATATTGTTGATAACCAAATAGATATAAGCTCATACATTGGTTTAGTACGATCATCTGTACTAGCCTCTGGTTTAATTTTTGAATTGCCAATAATTATCTATTTTTTAACTAAAGTTGGTTTAGTAACACCTGAAACCTTAAAAAAATACAGAAAATATGCCTTGGTAATTGTTTTAATACTTTCGGCTGTAATTACACCGCCAGATATTGCTAGCCAAGTAATAGTAGCCATTCCAATATTAATTTTATACCAAGTAAGCATTTACATTTCTAAAATTGTAGTCAGAAATCAAAAACGAAAAGAAGCCAAAAATGTCTGATATAGTAAACGAATTTAATGAATATCGTTCAAAAATGAACGACAAAATATTAAACGACAACAACAAAATAATAAAACGTATTTTTAATTTAGATACCAACGCATACGCAGAAGGCGCTTTAGATGTAAAAACAAAAGAACTACTTGGTTTAGTAGCATCGGCCGTTTTACGTTGTGATGATTGCGTAAAATATCATTTAGAAAGCTGCCATAAAGAAGGTTTAACAAAAGAGCAAGTTGTTGAAGCCTTAAGTATTGCAACCTTAGTTGGCGGCACTATTGTAATTCCGCATTTAAGACGCGCGTATGAGTTTTGGGATGCCTTACAAGAAAACTAGTTATTTAACAATTTTAAAGCCACAAAGGCGTTTAGCGTTGTATAACACTTTTTCAATTAAATAAAAATTACGTTATTGCAAGTATGATTTTAAAAGCCGAAAACTTAATGAAGTCCTATAACGGACGAAAAGTTGTTAAAGATGTTTCTCTTGAAGTAAAACAAGGTGAAATTGTTGGATTATTAGGGCCTAACGGTGCTGGTAAAACCACTTCGTTTTACATGATTGTTGGGTTAATTAAACCTAATGGCGGACACATTTTTTTAGATAATACTGAAATAACAAAATTCCCCATGTATAAGCGTGCCCAAAACGGTATTGGGTATTTGGCTCAAGAAGCTTCGGTTTTTAGAAAATTAAGTATTGAAGATAATATTTTAAGCGTTTTGCAACTAACCAAATTAAGCAAAAAAGAACAACGCATGAAAATGGAATCTTTAATTGAAGAATTTAGCTTAGGCCATATTAGAAAAAACCGAGGAGATTTATTATCTGGTGGTGAACGCCGAAGAACTGAAATTGCCCGCGCTCTTGCTACAGACCCTAATTTTATTTTATTAGATGAGCCTTTTGCTGGTGTAGACCCTGTTGCTGTTGAAGATATTCAGCGTATTGTAGCACAACTTACCAAAAAAAATATAGGTATTTTAATTACAGACCACAACGTACAAGAAACTTTAGCAATTACAGACAGAACCTATTTAATGTTTGAAGGTGGTATTTTAAAACATGGTATTCCAGAAGATCTTGCTAGTGATGCCATGGTGCGTAAAGTATATTTAGGCCAGAATTTTGAACTTAGAAAGAAAAAAATTAGAGATTAATCTAACTAAAAATATAACAATAAGAAGACTTATTGTTTTGTTGACGACTTTTATATTTCTCAGTTGTTCTAATCCTCTAGAAAAATCTATTCTTGAAAAACTTACCTTGGATGAATTAAATCATGAATTACAAAAGGATTCTGAGTTTAAGTACATATACGAATCGATTCAAGAGACTATTAAAAACCTTGATTTTAAGGATACTGATAAAGCTGAATTTAAGAACCTCACATATAAAGATGGGTTAGAATTCCATCATTTTCTTTTAGATACTACCTCAAAAGAATACGTTCAATATAAGAATGAATGGATAAAAAACAACCACAAAAAAGAGTTTTTGTTTGATTCTGTTATTAGACTTTTCAATAACAGAAAACATAATAACTTTATTAAATCGGAACTTGGAAAAAAAACATTTGTGTTAGCTCATATATACACTAACTCTAATGATTATTTAATGAAAAGAGATTCAAAAGTTGATTTAATGAATATGTTAGGTTATTATAATTATGTTCCATTGAGAAAATTTGTCATAAAAAGAATTGACAGTATTTCGAAAAAAAGGTATCCGTTATTTTATAAATTTTCAAATCTTTACAATTAATACTCCTTTTTATTCAATTCTTCTTTTGCCTTTTCTTTTAATAATTTCTTTTGGTAACGCCCTTGCACAACATCAACAATTACCAATACAGCCAGCACAAAATAAAAGGTAGTTTTACTCATAGGCACTATATGATTACCAAATAATTCAAGATGCGCTAAATGCCCTCCTTCAGTAACTAGCATAATTCCAACAATAAAAAGTATGAATAATCCTAGAACTTCATACATTCTATTTTTAGCTAAAAACACTGATATTCTATCGGCTAAAAACAGCATTAATAATCCGCTAATTACAATGGCTATGGCCATTACAATAAATGCCGTTGTAGGATTTTTTATTTCACTTGTAAGCCCAATAGCAGCCAAAATAGAATCAAAAGAAAACACCAAATTCATTAACACAATACTTGCTATAACAGCATTTGATGATTTTTTACCTTTTTCTGCCTCACCATTTTCAACATCATGATCTAAATCATTTAAAGAAATCATATGCCAAATTTCTTTAATAGCCGTATAAATTATAAAACCGCCACCTGCTAAAACAATTAAACTGTGGCCGTTAAAAGCAAAATGAGCAACACCATCTATTCCGCCAGATAAAAATGAAAATGGTTCTTGAAAATAGCCTATTAATGATACTAAAACAAACAGTAAAACAATACGTAATGCTATGGCAATTAAAATACCCACTTTTCTAACACGTTTTTGGTCGTTTTGTGGGGCTTTTTTAGATTCTAATGAAATGTATAATAAATTGTCAAAACCTAATACAGCTTGTAATAATACAAGCATTAAAAGGGTAAAAATAATTCCTAGCATTTTTAAATGTTATTTTGAGGTTAAATTGTTTAAAACAGACATGGCTATGTACAATAAAATAATTAAAGGAATGGCTGCAAACTTAAGCACAACAAGCAATACAACGCAAAGTATTATAAAAATGTAGCGTGTAGCATTGTCTTTAAAATTCCAATTTTTAAACTTTAAAGCAAATAATTTTATACCAGAGTTTAGTAGCCAACAGCTTAAAATTGTTAGAGCTATTAAAAAATATTTGTTCAAAATAATAGCATTTACAGCATCATTATTTTGAAACTCTATTATTAATGGTAATGATATTATAAGTAGGGCATTTGCTGGTGTTGGCAAGCCTTTAAAAAATGTTTGCTGCTCTGTATCTACATTAAACTTTGCAAGCCTATATGCCGAGGCTAAGGTTATGGCAAGCCCTAAAATTGGTAAAAAAGGCAGGTTAAATTCGTTTTCAAAATTTAAAGTACCCCAATCTGCTTCAACAAGTTCAAACAACTTAAACATTACAATTCCTGGTACTAAACCACTGGTAACAACATCGGCTAAAGAATCTAGCTGTAAACCTATTTCACTTTGCACATTAAGTTTTCTGGCAGCAAAACCATCAAAAAAATCAAAGAAAATGCCTAAAAAAACAAAATATGCCGCCCAAGTAAAATTACCATTAACAGCAAATATAGCCGCAATACATCCGCTTAAAAGGTTTAAAAGTGTAAGAGCATTAGGTATGTATCGCTTCATAAAATGTATTGTAATTTGTGGTAAAAATAACAAACAATTTTAGTTACAAGCAATATCTAATATAAATTCAAGTTTATAGGTTTGTAAATTATGTGCATCTTTGTAAAAAAATTGCAGTTGAAAGTTTATTTAAGTACACTTTTTTGTTTGGTATTTTTTGCCGTTTTCAGTCAAACCACTAGAAAATACTCTAATGAGTTTATGAATATTGGTGTAGATGCTGCTGCTTTGGGCATGAGTGGCGCTGTTACCTCGCATACCGCCGATGTTAATGCTGGCTATTGGAATCCTGCGGGTTTACTAGCCTTAGAAGACAACCAACTTGCCTTAATGCATTCTAGTTATTTTGCAAATATTGCTAATTATGATTATGCCGCTTATGCTATGCCACTTGACGACAGAAGCGCTATGGCCATTTCATTAATAAGGTTTGCTGTTGATGATATTTTAAACACCACCCAACTTATTGATGAACAAGGCAATATTAATTATGACAGAATTAGTCTTTTTTCTACTGCAGATTATGGTCTAACATTTTCATACGCCCGAAAACTACCCGTTCAAGGCTTAAACTATGGTATAAATGCAAAGGTAATTAGGCGTATTATTGGAGATTTTGCATCATCATGGGGTTTTGGCTTTGATGCTGCTGTACAATTTGAAACTAATAACAATTGGAAGTTTGGAATTATGGCGCGTGATATTACCACAACTTTTAACGCGTGGGCTATTGATGAAACTGAATTTGAAACTATTAGAGATGCTGTTGAAGGGCAAAATCAAGAATTGCCAGAAACTACTGAAATTACCATTCCTAAATTACAAATAGGTATTTCTAAAAAATTCGATTTTAATTACGATTATACACTTTTAGCTGCCGCCAATTTAAATGTTAGGTTTGAAGAAAATAACGATATCATTTCAACATCATTTGCCAGTATAAACCCTGCTTTAGGTTTTGAATTTGGCTATATTGATATGGTTTACTTACGTGCTGGCATGGGCAATTTTCAAAACGAATTACAAATTGATAATTCTGAACAATTAACCTTTCAACCTAGTTTTGGTTTAGGCTTCAAATACAATGGTATTCAAGTAGATTATGCTTTTACTGATATTGGAGACCAAAGTGTTGCTCTATACTCAAACGTATTTTCATTAAAACTAGATTTTAGTATTTTTAGATAATGACAAAACAACTACTTTTACTTTTTTTAATTATATCATCGTTCACATTTTCACAAGAAATCAACCTATCAAACGCTGCCGAAATTAGCATATTAACTGCTGGCCCCGGAAACGCATTAAACGATGCCTTTGGCCATAGTGCCTTTAGAGTTAAAGACCCTGAAAACAAAATAGACGTGGTTTATGGCTACGGTGAATATGATTTTGATGCCCCTAATTTCTATTTAAAATTTGCCCAAGGCAAACTAAATTACCTAATGAGTAAAGATAATTTTAGTAGATTTTATAAAATTTATGTTTACCTAAACCGCACATTAAAAGAACAAGTTTTAAATATATCGCAAAGCGAAAAACAACAACTATACAATTACTTAATTACCAATTACAAACCTGAAAACCGAGGCTATTTATATGAGTTCTTTTTTGATAATTGTGCCACAAAAATTAAAGATGTAACCAATATTGCTACAAACAATAATATTACATTTAACTTACCTGATAGTTATACCGAAAAAACTTTTAGAACCTTAATTTACGATAATGTAAACAAAAATACATGGGGAAGTTTGGGTATAGACATTGCTTTAGGCTCTGTAATTGATAGAAAAGCCACCGCCGAAGAACATATGTTTTTACCTGAAAATATTTATAAGTTTTTTGAAGCAGCAACTCATAAAACAACCAACCAACCGCTAGTTAAAAAAACGCATGTAATTTATAAACAGAAAGATGTAACAACATCAAATTCGTTTTTAACAAGTCCGTTATTTGTATTTAGCATTTTAGCAAGTATTATTATTTTTATTACCTACACCGATTTTAAAAAACAAAAAAGAACCACTTGGTTAGATGTTGTACTATTTATTTTTACGGGTCTTGCCGGTGTTTTAATTTTACTACTTTGGTTTGCTACAGACCATACTGGTACACACCAAAACTATAATTTACTATGGGCTTTTGCTTTAAATATTTTTATGGTTTTTCAATTAACAAAAAAACATGTTAAACCATGGTTTGCTAAATACCTAAACTTTTTAATAATTATGTTATGCCTTTTAACCTTACACTGGATTATTGGTGTACAAGTATTTGCAATTGGTTTAATACCACTACTAATTGCTTTGTTTATTAGGTATGTATTTTTAACAAAACACTTTTCAAAAAAACAGCAATAATTAATATTTTACTTTACTACTGACCTCTAAAAAATATAATGGTGCTTAGTGTTTTTATTATAATATTTATATCTAATAAAAAACTACGACGTTTAATATAATATAAATCGTATTGAAGTTTTAATAAACTATCATCAACAGAAGAGCCGTAACGTGTTTTTACTTGTGCCCAACCTGTTAAACCCGGTTTTATTATGTGGCGTGTTTCATAAAAAGGCAACATTTTTGATAGTTCTTTTACAAAGAAAGGTCGTTCTGGTCTTGGCCCAATTAAACTCATATCACCTTTTAAAATATTTATAAACTGCGGAATTTCATCTAAGCGTGAATGCCTTAAAAACCTTCCAAAAGGCGTTACACGCGTATCATTTTTTTTAGCCCAAGCAATGCCATCTTTTTCGGCATTTTTTATCATGGTTCTGTATTTAATAATATTAAAAGGTTTTCCGTTTTTACCTATGCGCTCTTGTGTGTAAAACAGCGGTCCTCTATTAGCTAAAATATTACCAATTAAAACTATTGGTAAAAAAAACAGACCGAAAAACAAACCTATTACTGCAACAAACACATCAAAAAACCTACGAAAAAACAAGTACATTTTATTTTGGTTACTTCGGCTAAACGGAAAATATTTATAAAAATCTTTACCAACAAATTGTACAGGTATACGCTCGGTTAAATCTTCATAAACATGAGTGTACTCTCGTATTGGAATACCATCTTCTAACAAAGATATAAGCGCATAGTAAATTTCATATGTAATAGTTTCAGCATTATAACTGGCTACTACAATTTCAGAAATATTTTCTTTAGCAACCAATGCTTTTAAATCTTTTGGGTTGTATTCTTTTACGCCGTTAAACTTTATAGATTCTTTACTATTAGCTTCACAATTCACAAAACCCACAATTTTATAATTAGGATCTGCATCTTTAAAAGCTTCAATAATAGTTTCAATGTATGATGTTTCACCAACTATTAGGGCTTTTCTGTAAAACCTAGGTGATACTATAAAATTTATATACGCTAAACGCCATAAAATTAATGCTATTAAAATGGCAAAATAAAAGTATACTATTTGCAATCTATTATCGGGTAAAACCGGAGTAAAATATGGTGTTAGCAAATAAAACAATACGGTTGTAGAAACTGTAAAAACAACACTTGTTGAAATTTTTTCTATACGGCTAGATTTTTGTAAATCGTACATTTCAAAAATAGACCCAAAAAGTGATAAATACACTATTAAAACAAACACCCAACGCCAGTTTTCTTGGGTTATAGTGAAATAATCAAAATGAAAAGAATAACCTAAAAAATACAGTATTGTAAGTACCGAAAGTACATCAAAAATACGCAATAACACCTTACGTTCAGATATATTAAAGTGTATACTGCCTTTTGCCATAAACCGAAAAAGAAAATTAGTTTGCTGTAAAGATATAAAGTTTGCGCAATTAACTATTATGATAAAATTTTAAACCATGCATATTTTACAACATTCCAGTTAAAATGTTCAACTGTTTTTAATGCATTATGCGTTATATTGCTAACCTCATTGGGGCTATTTATTAAAAACTTTATGGCTTTAACAAAAGCCTGTGTATTATTTGCTTCAACTAAAATACCGTTTTCTTTATTTGAAATTAAATAAGGAATGCCTCCAACATTGGTTGATATTACTGGCAAGCCTAAAGCCATAGCTTCAATTACACTTACAGGCATGTTATCAAAATGTGTTGTATTTATAAAAATGTTGTAATTTTTTGAAAGATTAATCCAATCATGCTTTTCTAGTTTACCTGTAAATGTGACCTCAACTCTTAATTTATTGGCTAAATCTTTAACTTTTTTTAAACTTCCATCTTTCTCAGGCCCAACCATACATAAACTGGTATTTATGCCTTCGTTTTGTAATTGTTTTAAAATATGAACTGCTAATTCTGGATTATATATTTTTGAAAAAGACCGCACCCATAACAGCTTTACATCATGTATTTGTTTTTTTTCAAACGGATAATTTTCTAATTGAATACTGTTAGGAATACAAGTGATATTAGTAATACCAAATGTTTCAAAATGATGTTTTGTATATGCTGATGGTGCCACATTTATATAAGCGTTATTAAAAATAGCTTTTGATAATTTAGGCGATTTTTTTAAGCGCTTGGGTAAATTTCCGCCGTGTAAAATGGGTATGTATTTCAACTTAAAAAACCTACAAAGTAAACTACTAAAATAAGCGTAATAAAAATTTAAAGTACTGTAAGTATCAATTAAAACATAGTCTATATTATTTTTATATTTCACAATATGAAATAACATATCTAACATACGATACAGTTGTTGTTTTTTAATTGAAGCAGTTATAACGTGATAGCCTTCTTGCTTTAAATGCTTACTTAGGGTATCAATTGTTGTTACTGTATTATTAAAAGACTGTAATTTATTACCTATGTAAAGTATATTTTTCATTATTACAAAATGTAACTACTTTAAACTGTTATTTACAGGTTTTAATTTCCTTTTAGGAATATCATATTTCACATTTAACAATGTTAAACCATAAATAAATGCGGGTGCTGCAATACGCATTGCAGAATGATTTATTGTTAACAACCAAAATGCATAAAATGAATAGAAAAAAATATTAGACCGGTTTTTTAATCTTAAAGTTAATGGTGTAATAAGTAAAATTAGAAAAGCAACAACACCAAACAAACCGTGTTCTGCTACAATACGGCTCATTTCGTTATGTGATGCAGCTACAACACCGGTTTCATTAAAACGGGCTTCTTTTACTTTGCCTACACCAATACCAAAAAACGGATTATCTATAAATTCTTTAAGTTCAAAAGCCAATAAATCAGATCTTCCTGTGGTTACATCTTCTTTTGATCTGCCTTTGGCATCTTGGTTTGCATAACGCTTATCAATTAATCCGCTTGTTTGCACAGAGCTTATAAACCACATAAATAGAACTGCGCCTACAAAAAATAACAATGAAAATTTTATTTCAAATTTCTTTTTTAAATTCACTTTTAAGTAATATAACCCAATAAAGGCCGCTACCATTATGGCTGCTGTTAAAACGCCCCCTCTGCTAAAAGTTACAATAGCTCTAAAGCCTACAAGCGCCAAAATAGCCAAATCTATAAGCTTAAATAACCAGGCTTCTTTAGACATAAAAAAGCGAACTGCAAGTACAAACATAGCTAAGCCTAAAACAGTAGCTACTTGGTTGGGACCAAAACCACCTGAAGTTGCAAAATTTGAGCCTGTTCCATCTATAACAGCACTAACATCTGGCGTAAACAAAAACAAATATACCGTCATGCTTACCAAAGGCATTAAAAACCCCAACAAGATTACACGTATTTGCTTGAAGGTGACTGTTTTTCCGAAGCAAAAAACAGCTGCCAAACCCAAACATATAGGGCCACTTAAATTAAAGGCTATAGCCTTACGTATGTTCGTTTCAAAACCCATTTGGGTTACTGCCACAAAAATACCGGGTAAAAGGAATAAAATATACAGTACATATGAAAATGCTTTATTAGTAAAGCTTACACTAAACATACCCAAAAGCACGTATATTATTACTAAATACTTGCTAGCTTCATAAAATATGGTGCCGTTATTCATTCTTAAAAACACCTCAGCACCAACAATATAGGCACAAGCTAACAACACATAAAATACTTTGTTTTTTTTTGAAACTTTAATGATTTTATAGATAAAAAAAAACGTAGTAAATAAAAAATACAGCGTAGCTAAAGGCTTAAAAGCAAATATTAAAATGCCTAATAATACATGAAAAATAATAAGTTTATAATAGACCGATAACTTCATTTTATGTGAAGTTTATAAATTTCTATAAGTTTATTTATTTGTAATGCTTCAGAAAAATTATTCATTACCTTTTCTTTTAAACACGCTCCCATATTTTGCCTTAACTTTTCATCAACAATTAGGCTTAACAAAGCATTCTTTAAAGCATTAACATCTTCACTTTCAATTAAAACTCCTTCTTTTTTATTTGAAATAACAATATTACAATCACCAACATTAGTTGCTATACTAGGTAAACCAACCACTCCGTACTCTAACAATGCTAAAGGTAACCCTTCTGATTTTGAAGATAAAACACCTATAGTTGATTGTTTTAAAATATGAAATACATCAGGGCAACTGCCGTAAAGGTACACTTGATTTTCTAATTTTAGTTCCTTAATCAGATTAGTTATTGATTCAAAATATAAATTATTACTATAGTTACCAATCAAATGTAAACTCCAATCTGGGTGAATCTGTTTGATTTTAGAAAAAGCTTTTATCAAATTTTCATGATCTTTATCTGGTCTTAAGTTTGCTAAACAAACAATGCGTTTGTTAGGTAACCCTTCTAACCTAGTAATTTTAGGTTTAAAATTAACTACAGGATAGTTTGATAAAACATAAACATTTTTACATAATAACTTTTTTTTCGATCTATTTTTTAATTTTTGGTTAACTGCTATAATACTAGAAAAAAAAATTGAGCAGCATTTAAGAATAATTTTGTTTAACCATGATGTTTGGTCTCTATTCCCATAATGATCATGCCATACAAGCTTATATTTAGGATTTAAAATCTTTATTATGGTGGCAATAAAAAAAGAACTGGAGTGGGCATGAATAATATGAATATGGTTTGTTTTTAAAAATATATTTAGCTTAAATATGGCTTTTAAATCAAACGTACCGCTTTTATCTAAAAACAAATAACCAACATCACTATTTATGCTTTCTTTTAACAAACCCTCTTTTCTGGTGGTACATAAAAAAGACCTATCTATTTTATTTGCCAAAGCATTAGCTAAATTAACAGCAACACGTTCTGCGCCACCTGGTTCTAAAGAATCTATTATTTGAATGACTCGCATTAATGAACTATTAATTTTTTAATTTCAGACTCAAAATAATCTAAAGTAAACTGTTGAGACCATGTTGTTGCCAATTTAGACATAACTTCTAAGCTAGCAGTATCTTTTAAGTGATTTAAAATATATTGTGTTGCTAAATCTACTTCGGGTTCAATTAAAATACCTCTATTGCCAAAATCTAACATATAAGGCACACAAGATACTTTTGTTGCAATAGGAATAACGCCATAAAACATAGCTTCGGCAATTGCCTTTGGCCAACCTTCAGATTTTGATGGTAATATAGAAAAATGTGACTGTTTCAGGGCGGTTTTTATAATTTCTTTTGTTTGGTTTCCATGTAAAAAAACAGACGTTTTTAAATTTTTACAGTCTATATAGTCTTGTAATTCCTGTTTTAAAACACCATCGCCATACATATTTAAACAAACACGTTTTCCTTGTTTTATAAGTTGCTCAACAAGTTGTATGGAAAAAAGCGGATTTTTTCCTTCAACCAAACTACCTACAAATACCATGTTTAATGTTTTTGAATAATCTTTGGGTTTTAAAGCTTCTATTTCATTTTTATAAAAGGATGCTGTAAAAAACGGTTTAATATTTTTTGTTTGATGTTCCCAATGCCCATAAACCAAAACCTGCATATTCTTGGTTAAAAATGTATTGCTCAAAATCCATTTTTGTAGTTTATAACTTAATGGTTGGTTAGCTTTGGGATCCCAATTACCAGCATATTTGGCAGTTTTTATCTTCTTAGGAAATAATATTTGCACTAAACACCCCAACAAACCAATATTTCCAGGGCATCTTAAATGTATGTGATCTGCTTTTTTACAAGCCTTATAAATAGCATACAAAATAGTTGGAAATTTAAAAACAGAACGTATTGCGCTTATAGCCGATATGAATGAAATTTGAGGAACCTCTGTAAAATGTATTGAAGCATGTTTATAATCTAAATCAATTTCAGAAATAGCACCTCTTATTAACGGAGCAACAACATGAACCTCATCAACATGGTTTAACCACAAATTCATTTCTCTTACATAAGGTGCGTAACCAAAGTAGGCGTCATCCTTTTTTTTATGTAGAACATGTGTGATGATTAAAAACTTCATACCTCTACTTTGGGTTTATTAAAAATTAAATACAACCAACCTACAAACCTGCCTAAGCTCTCAGTAAAAGCTTCTTGTCTTCTATGGCTATTGCTTGTTAATATGTTGGTAAATCTAATAAGGGTTAATAAAAATGCGGTAGCATGCCATTTTAATGTAGCCTTAATAGAAGGCTTAGGGTATTTAACCCGCCACACATACCAACCATTTCTTATCACCATTTTACCATACTTGAGTTTATTAGGTCTCCCTGATATATTGTGATGATGCTCTAATTGTGCGGCAGTATTTACATAAAGATTGCCTTTTTTTGATAATCGCAATGAAAAATCGGCATCTTCATACAATCCGTAACCTTCAAAAAAGGTTGAAAACTGCATGGTTTTGAAAACCTCTTTTTTGTAAGACGACACACCTCCCATAATTTGTTCTACCTGATAAATTTTGCCCGATGGTGGTAAAAAACTCACCGAACGCCCATGAGAAAATGTAGGCATATAACCCGGTTTAGCATCTGGCAGCAAACCTAAGGTTCGCCTTATCCTAAAACGCGAAGGCTCCTTTCGTTTCCAACCATCATAATAAAAATAATTACTATGGTCTGTCTTATCAGATTGCTCCCAATGGACTTCATTAGTTATATAACCTCCTACTGCCAAAGCTTCTGGTTCTTTTGTATAAGTTGAAATTAATGCCTTAAAATAATCTGATTTTAAAATAATATCATCATCTAAAAAACAAATAACTTCAGAGTCAACCGAAACCTTTTTAATCCCAAAGTTTCGCTGCTTGGTTAAACCTCTGTGTTCCGCATCAACTTTAAAGTATTTAAGATGTTTAAACCTATGTTCTTTTATAAAAATGCCTGTATCGTCATTGGTAGAGCCATCAACAATAATAATCTCACTAGGGTATAGAGTTTGTGCCTTTACAGAATGTAGTAATTCTAAAAGCGCTTGTGGTCTCAAATATGTACATATAACTAGTGAAAATTTCATATCATTGAGTTCGCTTACCTAAAGCCATTAATTTTTTTGCATAAAATACAGATTTATTGAATTGAAGCAATCGTATAGGAAGTTTAATAAACCTTAAAAACCATGCTACTTTAGGTGCTTTAGTAAAATAAAACACAAAATATTTGATTTTGTATTCCTTACGCTGTCTTTTGCTATAGTGCTTAAACAGTTGATACATTATTGTTGGGCTTGGCTTGGGCACAATCCATTTCACAGGAGTATCCAATTCCCACGGTTGTCGTTTTCGTTGCTTGCCTTTAACACCGGCTTGCTGCCCCCAAAACCTATATCCGCCTTGAGGTGGTTTTAAATGGAGGTTTACCGAAAAAGGGTTGTGTAAAACGGTAACTCCCAGTTTGGTTATTTCTAAACCAAAATCGGCATCTTCTCCATAACCGCCATCATAATTTATATCGTTGCCTACCAAAATATCTACAACCCGTTTAGATACGCATGAATTAGCATTACTAAAATTTTGGCTCGCCCCTACCTTCCAACGTTGTGCGCCTAAAGCGTTTAATTTAATAGTTAAATCGTTTAAATCTTGTTGTTGATGATCGGCTCTAATATCTAGTCCGTTACATGCTTCCGCATTATAAGTTTGTAGTAATTTAATATGGTTTTCAATAAATTCTGGCGGCACTCTAATATCATCATCGCCAAAAACTATATAATCTCCTGTACATAAGGCTAGAGCCTCATTTCTTGCTCTACAACTACCCTTGGTGGTTTGCCATTTAAAAACCACTTTAAAAGAATAGTTTTCAGGATTATACAAAGAAACGTTACGTTTATTTTTTGGAGTAGCATCAACTACAATAACCTCATAAGGTTTATAGGTTTGTTGTTCTAAATCGTTCAAAAGATTTAGCGTAAACTCCTGACGCAGCATGGTAGGAATTATATAACTCACCTTTGGCGAACCCTTTATAGGTTGAAGTGCTCTAGGTGCTAACTGTATAGTCTTATGTTTAAACGTATAATATTTATTAGCAAATAAATAACTATGTAGGTCTTTGGGTTTCCAAAAACCGCGCCTGAAAAGCATATAAATACTATGAGCTTTTTTAAAGTTTTTCTTGTAAAACGTATAAATATCTTTTGTAGATAAACGCACTGTTTCATTTGAAGAAGGAAACAAACCTTTTACATACAATGGAATAGCCCCTTGATACCTTAATATATTAAACCCAAAATCTAGAGCAGACATTTGAGTAGACTCATAATCATAATCAAAACCCCCAAATGTTTCCCAAACATGCTTACGTATAGCAAATGCCTGCGGATTAATTCGCCAACTAACGCAAGTATCAATATTTTCAAAATCATTAGCATACCAAAAATACACCACAGTTTGATACATAATATCTGGAAAGGCATTTTTATAACCTTGGTCTAAGGCACTATGCCACACATCTCCTTCGCCTAAAGCTAATGTATTTAACAATTCAATATGAGGCTTACCCGTGTAGAGTATAGTTTCTCCTGTTGGTGCTATATGTTCTTTAAAATGTATCAACTTACTATAATGCTATTATAAAAATCAACGGAACGTTGGGCTACATGTTCATGATTAAAATGTTCGACAACCTTTTTTCTTGCCGCTTTTCCAAACTGATGTCGTTTTTCTAAATTTTCCAACAACTCTAAAATACATGCCGCATAATCTTTATGATTGGTAGGATGTACCAAAAAGCCCTCTTTACCATGCTCTATCATTTCTGTTGCCCACCCAATATTAGAAGCTACAATAGCTTTTTCCATAGCCATAGCCTCTAACCAAGATACTGGTAAAGCTTCAGCAAACGTAGGAAACACACATACGGTGGCTTCTTTTATTAAGGCTTCAATTTCAGAATAGCTAACAGCTCCCATGTAATTAACTTGTTTTATGGCCGCTTTACTAAACAGGGGTTTTATAAGTTCCCAGGTAGAAGGTGCTCCGGTTTTAACATCGCCACTATCTTTTCCTACTAATACCAATTCAACGTCTGCATGTTTTTCTTTAACTAAATTAAAAATTTCAGGAAGCTCAAAAAGACCTTTTTTTCTAATTAAAGTCCCAAAATAAAGAATTCTTAATGTATTATTATTAGGGTGTTCTGGTGTAAATACTTGGGCATCTATACTATTAGGTATTACCGTAAACGCTCTATTTAATCTAAATAATTCATTAGTTAAATTACCTGTAAAGGCACTAACACTTATAATACCATCGGCTTTTTTTAAAGCACGCTTTTCTAAAAATTTATTTATGAATTTTACAGGGCGCTTATCTAAATGACAAAAATAAGTATCACTACCATTTTGCCTAATTATTAACGGACATTTTATATTAACAAAAGCGGTAAACCCCGTCCAGTCTGGGGCTTCAACAATATCAATCTTACCACTTTTATATAACGAATTTAATAAACGTGCTACCTTATTTTGAGTGAGTAAGAGTGATAAACCTTTAACTTTTATATTCTTTACCTTATAAAAATGAATATGGTTGTCTTTAAAATAAGCATCAACATCTTGACCATAAATAATAACACTTACCTCATGCCCTAACCCCACAAGCGCCTTAGACAAATTGAAAATACTAGTCCCTATACCGCCAGATTTACCGGTTTTAGGATGTGGAAATTCTGGGGTCAAAAATGCTATTTTCATAAATTCAAGTTATTAACGAGTAACTTCGAAAAAACTTTAGCTCCATGTTTATTTAAATGACTACAATCCTTAAATAAAGAATCATTTGAAATAGATGATGAATAGTCTTTAAAATTTGGAAGCTTTTTTTTCAATTTAACAAGGTAGCCATTAGTATTTATCTTTGAACATAATGGAGAGCAAAAATAAATAACATTTATATTATTTATTTCACAAATAGAATCTATCTCTGTAATACTTTTATTTACTTCTATAATAGATTTTGGTAACTCACTAAGTCCTTTATCACTACTATTCATAACTCCTTCCAATGGAACAAATCCATCATTGAAATCAATCTTAGATTTTTTTCCTATTAAACTCGCAAAAAACTCTCGAAAACCTAATCTATAGTCGTTTGTAGCATATCTATAAAAAGGTAAATAATAATTTTTATAAAAACTAGAATCTACTCTTTCTAAATAATCCTTAATAACTTTATTACTTCGCATATAAGGTAATGCTTGCGAACGAACAATATCTGAACTCGACTCATGATTATAAGAGTAATCTACCTGAACAAAAAGTTTTTCCACCTTTACTTTCTTATCAATTAGAAGTCTTAAAAAAATATTTATATCATCTAATTTTGCTCCTTGAGTACCTAAATTTAGAGTTCGTTTTCCTGTGAATTTTTCTATTTCTGAACTAACAATTGAATTTTCTACTCTTGAACTCCCTAAAAAAACATAGTCTAACTTTTCTCCTTTCTTTAAGTTTAAAATAAATTGTGTTTTATTTCTGGGAAAAGAATTTTTATAAAAAGTTGTATAAAGGAAATCTAATGTATAAAGACCTATAATTATTCCGACAAAAAAGATAACACTATTTTTTAAAAATCTCTTCATTTAAAACTGAAAATATATAAAATCTGAATGTTCTGAGTAAACTCCTAAAATAATTATTAAAAGCACAATTATCGCTAAAAATATAACTTTGAACTTGCCTACAAAAGGATGTTCAAAATTTCTCGAGATCCATTCTACAACGATAAAAAACAACAGTAAAACCAATGCTTCTATTGCATAACGTTCTATAGGTAAATATTGTATTGAAAAATGCATATTTGAAAATAAATGACTTAAATAAGAAAAAGCATCTTTAATAGTTTCAGACCTAAAAAAAACCCAAGCAATTACAACTAATATAAATGTGAAAGCCATGTTTAGTAGATTTACCAAACCAGATGTATTAAATTTAATTGATACATTATTTAAATACTTTCTATTTTTATTAAGAAGCATTAGAGGTAAAAAATATATTGCATTTAATACCCCCCAAAAAATAAATGTCCAATTGGCTCCATGCCAAAAACCACTCACCAAAAAAATAACAAAAACATTACGAATTTTAATACTCTGTTTCCCTTTACTTCCACCAATCGGTATATACAAATAATCTCTAAACCATGTAGATAATGATACATGCCAACGCCTCCAAAACTCTGCAATATTTCTTGAGAAATAAGGTTTTTTAAAGTTCTGCATAATATCAAACCCTAATAATCTAGACATACCAATAGCCATATCTGAATACCCTGAAAAATCCCCATAAATTTGAAAAGCAAAATATATTGCACCTAGCATTAGACTTAGAGAGTTCATGTGCTCATAATCATTGAATATTACATTTACATAAGTAGCAAATGAATCTGCAATTACTACTTTTTTAAACAAACCCCAAACAATTAAATAAACTCCAGATACAGCAAATTTATAATCAAAATTCCTTTGTTTACTAAATTGGGGTAACAAACGAGAAGCTCTTTCTATGGGACCTGCTACCAGTTGAGGAAAAAAAGCAACAAAAGCTGCAAAACTAACTAATGAATTTGAATGCTTAATATTATTTCTATAAACATCAATGGTATAACTCATAGTCTGAAATGTATAGAAAGAAATACCAACTGGTAAAATTATAGTTAACGTAGACACATTTGTTTTAATACCTATACTTTGCCATGCGTTAATCCAGTTTTCAATAAAAAAATTATAATATTTAAAATAACATAATAATCCTATGTTAAATAAGACACTCAATGTTAACCATAATTTTTTTTTACTAGATTTTAACTCTTTATCTATAAATTTTCCAATATAAAAATCAACCAAAGTACTAAGTACAATTAAACCAAGAAATCTCCAATCCCACCAACCATAAAAAGTATAACTTGCTATCAGTATAAAAATATTCTGAAACCTTATTTTATGCTTTAATGGAAACCAATAAATAAAGAATACGATTAAAAAAAATACAAGAAATGTAATAGAGTTAAACAGCATTAATATTTAGTTATTATATCATAATATTTTTGGACCATTAAATCTATTGAAAATGTATTTTCCACTAACGTTCTTGTATTTCCTAAAATGTCTTTTTTGCCAACCATCACTAACTCTAATAATATAGCTAATTCATTTATGTTTTTAGCTTTAAAAATATAACCATTCACACCATGAGTAACAACTTCTAAATTACCGCCAATAGGTGTTGTAATTACAGGTACATTGGCCGCTAAACTTTCTAAAATAGATAAACTAAAACACTCCATATGTGTAGGTTGAATCATGTAATCATAAATACAATAAAGTTCATTAAGATTATGAACACTACCTTTAAAATTAAAAACCGTTTCTAATTTAAACAAACTGACCTTATTCTTTAATTCTAATTCATAAGGGCCTTCACCGTAAATATCTATTTTAAGTTTTTCTTTTATAGATTCTGGCAGTTTATTTACTGCATCAATTAAATCTTGTATCCCTTTTGATGCTCTTAAATGAGAGACTACTATAAACTTTGGGCATGTAACATTTCGGTTTAAATTGGGCTTAATATCTTTAACAATAATTCCATTATAAATAACCGAAGTTTTCGTTTTTAAATGGCTCCCAAAATCTCTAAATATCTCATTGGCAGTGTATTTAGAAACCCCAATAAACTGGTCTATACAGCGTGAATACAACCACCCTTTTAAACGTTTCTTTAGTCGTTTTTTTAAAGGATACCCATGCAGCGGTCTCGGGTTATGATCTACGGCTATAATTTTAGCTTTTGTTTTCTTTTTAAGCTGACAATAAAATGACGTGCACAGTTCTACAAAGTGCGTAAACACAACATCATATTTAACTTCAATAGCCTGAAATACAAAGGTTTCTAAAGCCATATCCGTATCTGGAGACATGATATTCATGCTTGCATAATTGCCATGATTTGAAGTATTTGGAAAAAACCAATCAATCTCAACATTATTGGCTTTACAGATTTTATCAAAAGCCCAGAAAAAATAATCCATTCCTCCTACTCTATTGGGTAATAATTTATAATTACATATTATGGCTACTTTCTTTGTATTTAAACCCATAAAAATAAACTATTAACCAATTGTTTATTAGTTGCTTTTAAAGGAACCCCTACTTGCTGATTAATAAATGTTTTTCGGTTTTTAGAACCTTCAGTAACCGATAAACACTCTGAAATAGCTTTTATTAATGCTGCTTCATTTTTTACAACCTTACTAGCCTTACTATTTACTAAATGCTGAATATGCTCATAATTTAAAAAACGCTGATCATCATATAAGCCGTTATGTTTATTTCCAAATACAGGGTTAATAACAGGCTTGTCAAACATCATAAAATCTAAACTCATAGTAGAAAGCATATTGATATTTAAATCTGAATATTCTAACAAAGCTCTTAATTGTTTTACATCATCTATTGTTGGAATACGTTGAGACCATGCTTCTTGATGATTAGCTCTTACCTGTTTCCATTTGGGGAAATGCCATGTTATAAAAGGGAATTTTTCAACTAATGCTTTAAACCTTATGGGGTCTTCGGCTGGCGAAGTTCTAACTATAAAATTAACAGGTTCTATATGGCCTGCATCAATAGCTTTGGCTATGGTTTCTATATACAATTCATCATTTTTACTGGTTGAAATATCTCCGCAACTAAAACAAATAGTTTTTAATTTTGGGTTCAAATCAAATTCATTAAAAAATTCAGGTGCTTGCATCTTATACACATCCATTACATAAGGTACAAACTGCGGTGTTCCTACAATTTTTACAGTAGCTTCCTTAACAGACTTATAAAACTTCAAGAGATCACGTTTCATTAAATCACTCCAAACCAAGTAATAATCAAAGTTTGAAGCCATTCTGCCTTTTGATGCTAAATTATCCCAACTAAATATAAATGCTGCTGTTTTTATGTGTTTCTTTTTGGCAGCATAGACTAAAGGCGCAATATATGGCGGACGTTGGTGTGTAAAAAACAACAAGTTAAATTGCTCTTTTTCTAATATTGATAAATAGGTTTTGGTTATGTTATGATGCCTAAATGTAAAATCTTGTAGCTTTTGAAACAGTTGTATGGTAGTTTCTGAATGACATAGAGTGGTGAGCTTATAAATGAACCGTGTGGCGTACCCTCTTGCGGTCTTTAATTTAGAATGATTGGCTTTTAAATTATCAAGAATTCCAAAGTTGCCTTTTTTATTCAATCTAAGGTGAGCAATCTCTTTGGCTTTTCTAAAAAACCAGGTTTTAAAAGTTTCTTCAAACACATCAAGTTCTATGATCTTTACTTGTGTATGCTTTTTATATACAGATTTTGGTAAACATGATAAAATGACCACCTCATCAAAATGCTGAGTTGCATCATCTAAAAAATCACTTAAAATGAAGTTTCTAAAGCCAACCCCGTCTGTAATTACTAATCCTAGTTTTTTCATTAAAGTGTTCTAAACTGTTTTTGATGATTTGTATTCCAGAATGATTTTGATTTTAAAACGTTTAAAAACGCTTTGGAACTATCACCTGTTCCAAAATTTGGTGATTCAATATATAAATTAACTTTATTAATCTGTTTTATACTCTCCAAAATATTAGAAACACTATAATCTGAATTTATGATGGTGTTTGAAAAAACTCTATTGTTTTGGCGCGTACCAATGTTTATGGTAGGGATGCTATAATAAGGTGCTTCTCTAACTCCTGCACTACTGTTTCCTATAATAAATTCAGCCTGTTTTAATAAAGTTAAAAAATACTCAAATCTAATAGATGGAAATACACGAAAATTAGGATGGTTTAAGAGTAATTGATATGCATCTAAAATAGCCTGACTTCCCATATCATTATTAGGAAAGATAACTACATAATTTTTATCACTTCTTAATAAAGCTTCTACAAAATTTTTAGCGTATTGTTCCATTTGCTGACGCTCTGTTGTAACCGGATGAAACATAGCAACAGCATAGTTTTTAAACGAAATATTGTAATATAACTTAACGGTTTCTAAATCTGGTAATGTATTTGAAAACATGATATCTACATCTGGAGACCCAATTACATAAATAGATTCAGGTAATTCTCCCATTTGTTCTAATAAAGTTTTTGCTTTTTCATTAGAAACAAAATGAATATGACTCATTTTACTAGTAGCATGACGTAAAAGTTCATCAATAGTTCCAGACAATTCTCCGCCTTCTACATGAGCTACTAAAACATTATTTAAACTACCAACTATAGCTCCAGCCATTGCTTCAACTCTATCACCGTGAATTACAATTAAATCGGGTTTTGTATTTTTAATAAATTCAGAAAAACCTGTAATGGTTTTAGCTAAAGTTAAATCCATACTGGCTTCGTTAGTATCGTTTCTAAAGGTAGTGATATTCTTAAAACCACAACGTTCTACCTCTATAAGAGTATACCCGTAAGTTTCTAAAAGATGCATTCCTGTAACAAAAATATGAGCTTCAAAACCAGACTGAGCTTCAGTAACTTCTATAAGTGGTTTCATTTTACCAAAGTCGGCTCTCGTACCAGTTAAAAATACTATTTTTTTTCGCATACTCTTCAATAGCTTTGACAAGATCTGTCTAACTAACTTTTATCTTATAATTATTTTATTTCACTTAGTCAGACTAAGCCTGTCTAAGTCCTTTTCAAAATCCTTTTAATTACCCCACTAATTATCGCTATTCATTAAAACCACTTCTCTTCAAACTAATACAGGCATTATTTTTATTCAATATCTTCCCAAGTTAATTGTTCATCATCTACAATATTTCTAGACGCTTTTTTTCCTAAAACACTTTCAAAATGTTCAGCTAAAATACCTCCTGTACCAGGTCGTTTTACCCAAATATTATCTTTTGTAAAAATAGTGCCTTTTTTAATATTAGAAATACTACAAACCGTTGCAAAAGCAAAATCTATAGTAACCTGTTCCTCTTTAGCAGGTGCTTTGGTTCCACCACGCATTAAAGCAATTTCTTTGCTATCTATAATAAGATTTTTACAACTAGCTTCGTCCATACTACAAACAATATCAGGCCCTTGGCGCTGCATTGTATCGGTAAAATGACGTTCTAAAATAGAAGCGCCTAAAGCCACAGCCCCTAAACAAGCATTATTATTGAGTGTATGATCACTTAACCCAAAAACCTTATCTGGAAAAGCTTTATGCAATTCCATCATAGCACCTAAACGAACCAAATGAATTGGTGTGGGATATAAATTGGTGGTATGAAGTAATGCTACAGGCACTTTATTTTTATCAAAAATAGCAACCGCTTTTTTTACACTTTCAATGGTGTTCATTCCCGTACTTAAAATCACTGGCTTTCCATATTGTGCTATATGCTCCAATAAAGGATAGTTATTGCATTCCCCTGAACCTATTTTATATGCAGGTATATCAAATCTTTTTAGTCGTTCCGCTGCGGCCCGCGAAAATGGGGTAGAAATAAAAATCATGCCTTTACGTTCTACATAATTTTTTAATTCCAATTCTTCTGCTTCATTTAAAGCGCAACGTTTCATAATGTCATAAATAGAAATATTGGCATTACCTGGAATAACTTGTTTTGCAACCCCACTCATTTCATCATCTACAATATGTGTTTGATGCTTTATAACCTCTACTCCTGCCCTAAATGCAGCATCAACCATATCTTTAGCTATTTGTAAAGACCCTTCATGGTTAATTCCTATTTCTGCTATAACTAAAGGCGGATAGTCTTGTCCTATTTTTCTACCTGCTATTTCTATAAATGGGTTACTCATTTTGTTTTCTTATTATTATCTACTCTTTTGAACCTGTCAGACTGAGCCTGTCGAAGTCCCCAACAAAAACTCTGCATACACAAAATCCTCCTCTGTATCAATATCAACCGAAGCAAAAGGATGATTTACAATTAATGGGTATACATTTTTTGTTATTATTTCATTTTCTAAAATATATTTTGATTTTGTTATATATAACAATCCATTTTCATAATATAAAGGCTCTAAATCTTGGCTACGTTGCCCTATCTTATAGTTATAGGGTGTAAATATATTTTTGCTTATTGTTCCGAATTTTTGATGATTTCTAGATACTGTAAATAAACTTTCACATGATTTCTCATTAAATATATGGAAGGCTTCTTTTAATAAATGTTTAGGACGTAATGGGTTTGTTGGTTGTAATAAAACCACAGTTTCTACGCTATACGCTACCGTCTCTAAAACATGTTTTAAGGCGGTTACAGTGGGCTCTAAATCACCAGACAACTCATGAGGTCTATCTATTACTGAAGCGCCATTTGCTAATGCTACATTTTTTATCGATTCACTATCAGTAGAAACATATACAGCATAAATAAAATCGTGCCGCTTTGCATAGTTAATACTATGTACTAACAGCGGTAAATTACCCAATAACTTAATGTTTTTATTTGGTAAACGTTTAGAGTTCCCTCGAGCAGGTATGATGGCTATGGTTTTCAATAGTTTTAATTTCTTCCTATAACTTTCTTAATAAATCGCTTAACTTCTTTAACTGAAAATCTATAATAATAAGAAATATTATCAATAACCTTTAATAATTCCCCTTTGCATATAAGCTTCCAATATTTTGGTTCTACCCTTTTACCTTCTGCGGTAAAAGCTATCCATCTGTCAGGAAAATAGTCTTTATCATCATTCTGGTTCTTAAACTTACCTCTAAAATTTTGTATTGGCCTAACAATTTTAGTTTCTTTTTTCTCACCTAACCAAGCTTGCCACCAAGAAAAAGTTGAATTACTGATTACAAAATCATCACATAAAGCCCCTAAAACAAGTTGTTCTATAGCACTTAATTTTTCTACAAATATAGCGTTTGGTAGAAACTTAAAAAGGTTTTTACAATAATCAATATCATCACTTGTAAAAATTAGATTTCTTTCTTTCCAATCTGGAAAATTTTTCATTATTCCTAATAAATAGTAACGATAATCTAGCTGAAAATAATAAGGATGATTTACAAAATCGCCTCGTCTAACTGAAATTAAAATAGTTTTTTTTGATAATGCTTCTTTATATTTCTCTTTAACTTGACTAACTAAATTAGATTGAAACTCAAAACATTGTTTTACAGCTTGTTTATCAAAGTAATTTTCAGACTGAAACCAACCATTTAAATCATAATACCCAGCTTCTATTTTAACTTCTGAATAATGAAAACCTACTTCTTTTAAAACTTGATAATTTTTGTTTGAATCTATGAAAGGAAAATTATAGTTAAAATAGGTAGCGTATTGCCATTTTGGAAAAGCATATTTATGACCATTTTTATTTGCTATACCAATAGTTGATGCTATTTGAAATAGCTGATTTCCTAAATTTCCTTTTTTACCTAATCTGGAATAAATTATCATAAAAATTATCAATTCAAATTTAAAACCAAAAAGCTAACAACTTCTTCTTTACTCTTTCTTTGAAAAAAAATGCTTTCGAATAAAACGACTTTAAAAATAGAAGAAATAATTTTCTAGTGGACAAAAAGCTTAAAGGGTTTTCTACTTTTTTTTTAAAATTATAATTCTCAAAGTATAAGTCGTAAACATTAGTTTCGATATATTTTTTGAAATGCTTATTAAAAATATATAATCTTGAGTTATACCCATAATCATTGTTTATCATTGATTGATTTAAAGAACGCTCTTTCACTCTATAATAAAATTGACATTTCTCTAATTTTTCAACTCTATCATTCCTTTGTAATAGATTAATCCAAAATTCCCAATCCTCTAAACCTGTTTTTAGCTTATTATCAAAACCTCCTATTTCTTCCCAATCTATTTTTCTGAAAACCGCCGAACAGTGTATCATATTCTTGTACATTAAATCTTCATATTTATAAACCCCCAAAGTCCATTGTTTTTTAGGGTTATTTAATAAATAGGAACTGCCATAAACAAGTTTAACATTCGGATTTGAATTAATAACTTTAAAACATTCCTCTAGATAATTTTCACTTATTTTATCATCTGCATCTAATGGCAAAATAAAGTTGCTTCGACTAAGTAATATGCCTTTATTCCTAGCTGAACTAACACCAGAATTTTCTTGATAATAGTATTTAAATCTAGAGTCTCTCTTTATCCAATTATTTATGACAATCTTTGAATCATCAGTACTTCCATCATCTATTATGATACACTCAAAATCTTTTAACGTTTGATATAAAACAGATTCTAATGCTTCAGAAACATATTCAGAATAATTATAACAAGTAACAATAACAGAAACTTTAGGTTTTTTCATATGATATCAAAGTTAATAATTAAGGGCTCCAATATATTTTAGTACTAGGGATGTTATTATACATTTCAAATTCATTATTTGATAATCTATTAACATGTTTTAATAAACGCGGAAAATTTATAACCAAATCGCCTAAAGCTTGTAAAATAGCTAATAAGGCTCTAAAATCGCCTTTAAAAACTTTTGTTTTTATTTGAATCCATAAGGTATATAAAAACCTTTTAGGAATGGTTTTTAAAGGATAAAATAAAACATACAAGTACCAACCAGATCGTAAAGACCGTCTTAAACGGATTCTATAATCTTTGCCTCTTTTTCGTCCTTTAATATCAACGCGGTGGTGTACTAAAATATCGGGAACATAGTGTACCTCCCAACCTGCTTTAAATAGCTGATAGCTAGCAAATTCTTCTTCGCCATAAAACACAAACCATTCGGGGTAATGGGGTATACTTCTCCAAGCCTCCATACGCCAAACATGACCACACCCTACAAAACCTTTAACACGCCTATTGGTTAACTGGTGGTTTAAGTTATTAGGTAAAGACATTCCCCAAAAAATTCTAAAGGCTATAACGGCACATCTTTTATGAGATTCAAAAAACACTTCAATGCTTTCTAATGTATTTTGTGATACTATATACGCATCATCATCTAAAGTAATGGCGTATTGAGCTTTAGTTAAATTAAGCAACTTATTTCTACTGTAAATAAGCCCCTTGCTTTTAGAGTTTTTAATTAATTGAATAGAAGGATACTGTGTTGCTATAAAATTTGAAGTACCATCGGTAGAACCATCATCACATATAATACATTCTACATGCTCTTGTTTTAGTAAATGAGCTATACTACTTAATGTTATTTTTAAATCAGTAAGCCTATTTTTAGTGGTTATTAATATGGAGAATATTGGATTCAAATTTAATTAATAATTTGGTGGTGTTTTTATCCTAAACACATGCTTTAATAACCTTTTTTTTATTTTATATTTAAGCTTACTTTTCTCCATATAATTTAATTTTGGAGTTAATTTTAATTGTGGAATTTTTATATCATTTTGAATACTATTTTTATAAAAATTGAAACTTTCAAATCCTTTTATATTATTACCGATATGCATGGCATGATTATTATAAGTAGATAAGCGTAATCCCCCACTTAAATCTATCGCTAAATCTACATAATTTCGCTCAGAATCGTTACCTACTTTCACAAAAGAGGGTTCTTTAGGTGTGTTGTTAAACAATACATCTCGTCTCAAAGTTAATATTTGATGATCACTCCCCATAATAGCTTTAACACTATTAGATTGAACAACAGGCCAAGGCCTTGAGTTAATAGTTTCTTTTTCCCAGTTAATACTTTCTAAAAAGTAATTATACTGCTTGAAATTCTCCTTTACACTAGTAAAGGTCAATGTTAGTTTCTTTTTTAAAATTGCTTCCTTAGTTGAAAATGTAAAATAGTTAAACCCTTTTCTAACAGGTATTGGAGATACAGATGAAACATTTTTAAATGCGTTAAAAACTTTAATAGTTTCGCTTACCCAAGATGGCTTAAAAAAAATATCACAATCTGTCAAAGTAACAAGCGGTTCTCTTGATGCTCTTGCTGCTCCAATTAAAGCATCTATTTTCCCTATATTTTGATTTAATAACTGCAAAGAATCAATGCTTTTATTTTTTAACAAGGTTATTAAATAATCTTGTACATCTTGACATGAACCATTATCTACAAGTGTTATTTTTGAGGTTTTAGGTATAGTATTTATTAGAGAATCTATAGATAGCTTAATAACATCAAACATTGCAGTATAATAACCCGTAAACTCTGGGATAAATATAACCATAACAATTCTATGGTTAGAATTCATTTTTATCTTAAAATCTTTTTTCTGTGGATTGCTACCTATTCGCATTTTAACTTTTATAAATTATAATTATATTTTATTTCAAAGAGTTTAATATTAAATCTAATTTCTGTTTAAATTTTTCATTACTAAAGTAATCTCCAAAGGGTTTAAATATCTCATCAGTAGTTAACCTATTATTAATTAAAACATTTAGTTTTTCTTTTATGTCTGCTATGTCATTCATATTTGCAATACACCTTTTATCTACTATAATGTTTCTCAATTCACTTTTCTCTGGTGAAATACATAATAAAGGTTTGTTGTAAGCTGCTAAAAATGGAGCTTTCCCCACTAAAATATTGCAATATATTGGACCATTTTCTAATATTATAACAATATCACTTTCATTAATTTGCTCGTTAAAAGCATTAGAGAAATTTAAGGTTTCTAAAATTTTGATATTTTTAGTTTCCTTAAATTTCTGTTTTAAATTTTCTATCCCTTCTCCTTTAACACGTAATACAAACTCTGTATGCTCTTTATAAATAGGGTTCTCATTTACCAAAGCCTTATATGCCATCAGCATGTTATCTGGGTTACGCCCAAACATAAACGCTCCATTATAAGACAATCTAACTTTTTTTGATTTTTTTATCACTTGGCTTGTATCTAAAAGGTCAAAAACATCAGCGTCAAACTGATGAGGTAAAGTATAAAACTTCTTTTTTGAAGCATATAAATGCTGAAGGTCTTGAGACATATAATTAGCTGTAGTAGCACATGTTTTTGCTTGATCTACAACCTCAATCATTTTATTTAGACGAAACAAATCTAATTTTGAAGGTTTTTTATCACTACCAACATACCATGATAATGGATAAGGGTCATGAAATACCAAAATAGCCTTTTTTAGAATTGGCAAGTTATGAGTTGCCAAAATAGTTTCATGTTCTAACCCTGAACTCGTTATAAAAATATGGTCATACACCTTGTAATCTAGTTTTTCTATAACTTTGGCATACTTTTTACGCACATAACGTTCATTTAACGATATATGGAATAACCTCCAATAAAAACGGTTTAAAAATATAATATGCCTGGGTACTTTTGTATTTACAATATGTTTTTTTATTGAGTTTACAGGTAGTAAATCTAATTGGTCTTCTGTATCTCTTTGAATTATATAATGCACATAAATTTTAGCTTCTGGGTAAACCTTGTGTAATTTTGCCAAAAAAGACCTCCTTCCAATACCTGCACTGGTTCCGCTAACGCGTAGGTCTTGAACAATAATTAAAAATTTCATAAAATACTTTGTTTAATCTTTATAAATAATGATAAAAACCTTGAATATTTAAAAAACACAATGTACAACCAAAATAATTTAAGCCACCGTAATGGTGTCTTTTTATTATTTAATTGAACTTTTTCAAGTCTATCAAACAACTTCTCTAATAACTCATTAGAATACTGTTTACCATACTTAGAAAGTAGGTAATTATAAAATTGAAACCAAGCCTTATTTTTTTCAATAGAATCGCCCTGACCTGTTATATTCTTTCCACTTAACCGAAAAAACACTAATGCATTATTTATAGTAAAAATAGGATTATTCCTTGAAAACTCAACAACAGCTAGTGTATCACTAGACCATGCTAAAGGAAAATCTTTAAATTTAATAGTCTGTATTTTATCTTTTTTAAATACATACTCACTTAACGAACTTCTTGTACCTCCTTTAAACTTTCTGAGTAAGAAATTGGTAGCTAATTCTGTTTTTGGATGTTGATATACTTTAGATACAACCTCTCCATGCTGATTAATAACCTGTGTAGCAAAACGCACTACTGTAGATTTTTCTTTCTCAATAAACCTTAAATTTTCATAAAATGACGCTACCACATTGGGGCCTAAAGTATCATCGTCACCCAAAATCATAACCCACACTTCATTTTGTACCATTTCTAAACAACGTTCCCATTGCTTTACAAGCGAAATCCCTCCTAAATTAGTTTCAAACCTAGTATAGTGAAAGTCTAATGTGTCTTTATAAAAATCTAATAGATTTTTAGGGTTTTCTGGACTTGCATCGTCTCCTATATAAACATGAAATCGTTTATCGGTTTGATTTGCTAAAGATTGTAACGTAGCTTTAAAAAAAGTTTGTTTATAATAAGGAATGACTATAGCTAGCATAAGCTCTTTTTAGTGTTTAGTTTTAAACTTTAATAAAATTGGAAATATGCGTCTAGATATTTTTAACAACCCTATTTTTTTAAGTATTTTCTTAATCATTAACCCAGTTTGATATGGTTTTGAAGCCTTAACCTTTCTTAACCTTTTTTTTATCTCTTCTTCAGACTTATAATATCTAGATATTAATGTTGTTGACAGTTTATAAAATTCATCTTCACTTAATAAACCTTTTAAATAAGCATAAGCTTTTATTTGATCATCATGCAAACTTTTAGTTTTTGTCATGCTCGAGTTATTGATTCTATAAAGAGCTAAAGGTTTATCTAAAAACAGCGCTTTATTTTGTTCTTCATAAAATAAACTCACCCACATAACCCAATCTTCTTTGGCTTTCAAATGTTCTGGAAAACGAAAATTTGTAAATAAATTACTTTTAAAAAAACCACAATGAATTGGTATAGAAAACCCCGCATCCCATTGGTATAAAACAGTCTGTAAATTAAATAATTCTTGATTTAAGTTGCTATAAGGAGGCTGCAACTTGTTAAGCGTTATAAAATGGTTGTAATTTGAAATTACAATATCCACACTCTTGTTAGTGATTAAATCTAATGATAGTTTAAGTTTATCTCGATGTAAACAATCATCTGCATCTAAAAACTGAATATAGTTTCCATTAGCCAAATCTAATCCTTTATTTCTAGCACTACTCAATCCTTTGTTGGGTTGATAGGTATATTTAAAACGTACATCTTTTGCTACCCATGTTTTAGCTATAATTTCTGTATTATCAGTACTGCCATCATTTACTATTATACATTCCCAATCTCGATAAGTTTGGTAAAATATAGAACTTAATGTTTCATTAAGGAATTGACCTTGATTATAACAGGGAATGATTATAGATACTAAACTTCTCAATTCTTAATCTTTTAACGATTCTTTTATACAAGAACCTATTTTTTTAATATAACTGAGTTTAAATCCTTTGTTTTTATAAATTACTTGCATCATTTTATTAAAGCCTTTTAGGTATTGTGCAGTTCTAAAATAATGATACTCTGAATATTCAATCCAAGACGCACTCCACAAGTGAATAGCATATGAATCTCTTGTTAAATAGGTTTTATAATTGTTTAAATCGCCTCTATTTTTATAAGGTAAAGCATAAAAATAGGAGGCAGGATATACTTTAATCCCGTCCTGAATAACCAATGAACTAAAATCATTATTAAAATTATAAAACTCATAAAATTTTTGAGTTATTATTTTAGGTATTGTTATTTTTCCACAATCATTTAACTCTTTAGTCTCTATACTCTTATAGGCATCACAACATTTTTTTATAAAAATATGTTTCGGTGTTGCTCCTATTATTCCTGCGCTAATAAAGTCTATACTTTCTGCACCAAAAAAACACTGGTTTTTCAAAAACTTATTAAAGTTTTTAAAGACCATCATATCAGTATCTAAATAAATTCCACCAAACTCATATATCTTTTGTAATCTCACATAATCTGCAACAAATGCCCACTTCTTTTTTTCATAAGCTTCTTTAACAAAGGGCTTCTTTAAATCTGAATTCTTTTCATTCCATTCAATAATTTTATAATCTGGTAAGTACCTCTTCCAAGATTTAATACAATCTCTTACTAGCTTAGGTTTTCTTTTTTTTCCATACCAACAATAATGTAAAATTTTTGGAATTTCCATAATGTTATTACCTGATTTTTTTCCTTATTAAATATTTATATACTCTATAGCTTTCTACATTAGTAATGGTCATAGCATTTAAAAGTAATATAACATCCAATAATCGTGGGTAGTTATAGAAAACTTGAATTATCCGTTTAGAAATATAAATTCTATTTTTTTTATGATTATATTTAAATGATTCAAAATAGAGCTTTATTAACAAATTGAAAAAAAAATCACATAATTGATAATCTTTTAAATTTAAGGCTCTTTCTAAATTAGCTGAATAAGTATATGCTAAAGACTCTTTAAAACTATTTACGTAAAGCTTATTTTTTTCACTTATTGTATTTATATGTTGTCTATATAAAAAAAGAGGGGTATTTACTATTGCATATTTATTACTTTTTAATTTAAAAAACAATCTGGAAAAGAATTCATTTTCTTGACCTCTAGTTAGAAACTCAAAAAATAATTTATTCTTATTTAGGCATTTCTTTCTAAATAAAACAGAATTAGTAATAACTTGAAAATTCCAAAGTACATAATCTTTAAAAAGATTATCGTTTATTTTTAAATCTAATTTTTCATTTCCTATCAACTTATCATCAACAATCAATCCCGAACAAAAAACTACTATTGTACTATCTTTAATTGCAATAACTTTTGTTTTTAAAAAATCTTCCAACATCACATCATCATCATCAAACCAATTCACATATTCGCCTTTACATAATTCAAAACCATAATTTCTGCATGCATTAGCACCTTTAGGCTTTTCTAACGGTCTTTTATGATACTGAAATCGGGCATCTTTAGCACAATACGCAGCCAAAACTTCTGGGGTGTTATCGGTGCTTCCATCATCTACAACAATACATTCCCAATTACTATAAGTTTGTGCTAATACACTATCTAAAGTTTCACCAATAAGGTGCGCACGATTGTAAGTAGGAATAATTATGGAAACTAAAGATTCTTGCATAAGGCAGACATATCACGCTAAAATAAAAATTAATATTAAAAACGTATCCTATAACAAGTAGAATATAAATTTAAATAAGGTAAAACTACTGTTCAAAATATCATTTTAATTATTTTCTATTGATTAGAAGTGAGCTAGTACATAAATTAAAATTAATACTCTAAAAATTACTACACTTTACTTTAAATATCATAACTCAAAACCTTCTGTAGCCTATCAATATGCCGCTTTAAACTAAAATGCGTTTTTATATGAATTTTCCCAGCGTTTCCCAATTGTTTAGCATAATCTAAATTATCTAACACCTTACACATATGAGCCGCCATGGTTTCAACATCGTGTTCCTCACTCAATAACCCTGTTTCTTCATGCTTGACAACATCAGAGATTCCTGCATGATAGGTCGAAATAACTGGCAAACCTGCTACACTAGCTTCTAAAACAGCTAAAGGTGTTCCTTCCATATCGCCGTTAGCCGCTGTAACAGAATGTTGCACAAAAGCTAAAGATTCACCTAACAAATCGGCATAAGCTTCTGGTGTTATAACGCCTAAAAATGTAACATTTTGAGTAATGTTTAAATAGTTTACTAAGTTTTTACAAGTATTGAGAAGCAAACCATCACCTGCCATTAACAGTGTAGCATCAGGATGTTTTTCTAAAACCTTATTAAATGCCATGATAGTATAATAGGGCGCTTTTTTATCGGTAAATCTACCAACTGCCAAAAATTGTTTTTTACTGTAACTGGGTGTAATACTTTCAAACACATCCTGTGGGCCATAAACATTTTTAACTAACTTATTTTCAGGACACCTCATATTCAACAAGACTTGTTTCATTACACTAGAAACGACCACTATGGCTTTTGAAAAACTAAAAACCTCTTTATAATAATTACAAGATTCTATAACACTATTAATACTAGCATCATAGCCATGAAAATGGACAACCGTAGGTAATTTTGAAATTTTTAAAACCTCTTGTAAATGATGCGCATGGGTACCATATTCAACCAACACAACATCAATTTTGTTTTTTTTTAAACTGTAAAGCAAACGCTTGTGCCATAAATACGCTTTTCCTTTTTTAAAAAGTTTTTCATAAATACGATAAAGCTTATAAAGACTAACAGGCATTAAACGCCCACCTCCTTCTAATTGAATATGCACCCCCATGCCGTAATAATAAAAAATACGCCCTTTTAAATGCTTTTTATGCGCTTGAATAAAGGTTTCAGAATAAGGATTCTGACTGGGAGTAAAAATGGCTATGTTTAATTGTTTTTGTTTCATTTTTTTGCAATACCATATAAACCTGTTACCATTTGCCCTTCTTTAAAATTGACTAACTCAGGCTTATCTAACTTAATTAAATAGCACATAAACGGTTTAATTAAAGCAGACAAAATACTTCTTTTAAAACTTGACATATCACTTCTTCTAACCCATAAACCTAACATTTGTGCCATTGAAGCATGCCAGCCACCAGTAGCTTTTATGTCTATATTTTTAAATCCAGCGTTTTTTAAATGACGCTCTAATGAAAACGGTGTATACCGATATTCATCATGTGGTACTTCATGTAAATTCCACAAAAAAGGTACGGTAAAAAAGAAAACTCCTCCTGGTTTTAAAACCCTAAAAACTTCATTTAAAACAGTTTCTGGTTCAGGACAATGCTCTAAAACCTCTGTTCCAAAGGCACAATCAAAACTTTCGTTTTCAAAAGGCATTGTTTTACCATCCCAAGTCTCATCTGGATTTATAGATTTATCGTATTCTAAAGCATTTTCAATATCCAGTCCAATATATGTTTTTACTTCAGAATGTTCTAAAATATAATTTTTATAAGGCATTTTACCACAACCAATATCTAGTAGATTTCCAGATAATTGAGGTATAGCTCTATTTAATGCTTTTAGTATAGAGGTTCTTATGTAATACCTATCTAAATTTTGCGATGTGAAATTTATACTTGTAAAATTTTCCATTATTAATTTTTAACACCCATTCTACAGGTATAATCAATACGGTTTAAAAATAATTTGATGTTATTATTATTTATATACTCTTCAACCGCTTTTCTACACCCTTCCCAATGTCCGTAATCATCAATAATTATAACACCTCCCGATACGAGTTTAGGATATAAATAATTTAACTCATGCAACGTAGACTCATACCAATCTGTATCTAACCTTAATAAAGCTATTTTATCTGGAATAGCTACCGTAGGTATAGTATCTTCTACCTTACCTTTTATGAAATGTAATTTATCTTGAGGGTACTTTACTTCTTGAATATTATTTTTAACTTCATCTAAAGCTGAAAAACATTCAATCCTATTCCATGTTTCATCTTTTTGATGAAAAGCAATTGTAGCAGACTCTCCTCTAACAGATTTATCTACTTCAGTAGGTTCACTCATACCTTCAAAAGTATCATATAAATAAATGTTTCTGTTAAAACTTTTCAAATTTGAAAGAGCTTTTAACACTGCCATTATGCTTCCTCCTTTCCAAACGCCACATTCTACAATACTACCTTCAATCTTGTTCTTTTCTATGTATTTAACAGCTCTAATTAAACTTACAATGCGCTCTTTGCTTGTTAATGTATATGGCATTACTTTTTTTAATATGTCACTTTCTTCTTTAGATATATCTGAATAATTAATATTTACAACAGATTGTTTATTATTAACATGAAACTCTTTAAAAAATTTATTATATATCTTCTTTTTTATTCTTTTAATCATAATCATACTTCTTTAATCACTGACCAAGTAGCTTCTTCTAAATATTTACAGGTTCCTTTGTACCATTTAAAATCTTGTCTTTCGGTTTTCATCATTTGTACTTTAAAACCACAAACAGATTCTAAAAAATGAAATCGCTCTTTAGTTTTAGAATCAGATAAATAAATTCGTAATGAATATTCACCCATATATAATTTAGGATTGCCTATTTCACATTTAAATTCATATAATCCTTCTTCTCTTTTTATATTGTTTTGAGAATCAATAATCCAAACATGAGTAATCGGGTTTTGAAACTCATCAATTATTTGAAAAGAAAGTGCTAAATTATTTACATTAAAAGGTAATGCTATCTTAAAAACAAAACTAATAGGTTTACCAAACTCGTGAACATTATTTGGCAAACTAGTATTTAAATAAACATGCGTCACTGTAGGTTTATTAATTTCTCCTAAAAACGAATAACTAACCTCATTAGATTCGCCTTTTAAGTATTCTTTTATCCCGAAGTCTGTGTCACCATCAAAATGTACCTTTCCATGCTTAAGAACAATTACACGTTGTGTTAGTATGGATATAGCATTCATATCATGACTAACAAAAAGTACCGTTCTACCTTCTCCTTTAGAAATATCTTGCATTTTCCCAATAGCTTTCTTTTGAAATTCGGCATCACCAACAGCCAAAACCTCATCAACAATCAAAATATCAGGTTCTAAAAAAGCGGCTACCGCAAAGGCTAACCTTACTGTCATACCTGATGAATACCGTTTTACTGGCGTATCAATATAACGTTCACAGCCGCTAAACTCTATAATCTCGTCTATTTTAGAGGCTATTTCCTTTTTGGTCATTCCTAAAATGGCTCCGTTAAGGTATATATTTTCTCTTCCCGTAAGCTCTCCGTGAAACCCTGTTCCAACTTCCAATAAAGAAGCTACAGTACCTTTAGATTTTACACAACCTGTTGTTGGACTTGTTATTTTAGAGAGTATTTTTAGCAAAGTAGATTTGCCTGCGCCGTTTTTACCAATAATACCTAATACTTCGCCCTGTTTAACTTCAAAATTAATATCCTTTAAAGCCCATACATAATTAGAATTAGCTTTGGCAGTTCTATCATTTTCTTCCCCTATCTTTTGAAACGGGTCTTGTTTACCTCGCACGCCATACCACCACCGTTTTAAATCATCTTTAACGGTACCCGTACCAATAACCCCTAAACGGTATTGCTTACTTAAATTTTCAACTTTTAATATAATATCACTCATTATTTAGTGAGTTGTATCACTACAAACTTTTTCTTGTTTTTTTATGCTAAACTAGCTTTAAATTTTATAATCCTTCACTTCTCATCATCAAACCGTATCAATAAAATTCTTTTCTGTTTTATTGAATATAATCATTCCTATAAAAAATATTACCAGAGTAACAGACAATGTATAAATAAACATTTCAACATTAAAACTACCCGAACTTAACAACATATACCTAACACTTTCAACAACAAAGGTTAACGGATTGTATTCTACTACCCACGCATAATCAGGAAGTTTTTCTTTGAAAAAAGAAACAGGATACATAACTGCAGAAATGTACATAAGTAATTGTAAACCAAAATTAATTAAAACCTTTAAATCTCTGTATTTAGTTATTAATGAAGAAATTACCATACCTAAACCCAAACCTAACATACCCATAATAATAATGATTACAGGAAATAAAAAGGTATGCTTATTTAATGAAATTTCTGCTCCTTTATTGTAATAATATATATAGAATACCGCAAAAACAAGTAGCTGAATACCAAATTTTAATAAGTTTGAAATAACCACCGATAATGGTACTATTATACGCGGAAAATACACCTTTCCGAAAATGCCTGCATTGGCAGAAAAAGTATTTGAAGTTGACATAAAACACACTTTAAAATAGTTCCAAATGGTAATACCCGCCAAATTAAACAAAAACGAAGGCACTGCTCCCGTTGAAATATTTGCTACATTATTAAAAATTAATGTAAAAATAACTGAGGTAAATAAAGGCTCTATTAAATACCACAAAGGCCCCAAAATGGTTTGCTTGTATACTGTTACAACATCACGCTTAACAAAAAGCATTAGTAAATCTCTGTACCTCCAAACTTCTTTTAAATTTAAATCTATTAATTTTCGTTTAGAAGATATTGTAAATAACCACTCGTTTGTTTGATGCTTGCCCAAAAAAATTAAATTATTAGTAGGTTTATTTTTTAATTATAGATTTTATTTTATCAATTAATCCTGTTTTTGCTTTAGCGGCTTCATGATATCCATTAGCATAGTTACCGTAACCATAGCCATAACCATAGCCGTAACCATAACCATAGCCGTATTTCGCTTTTTGGTCATAACCATTATAAACTATACTAATGTTTTGTATTTGCTTATTTCTATATTTTTCATTTATAAAATTAAGCATGCCTTTTTTTGTGTAATCTTGCCTAACCATGTAAATTGAGGTATCTACAAAATCAAATAACTCTAAAGCATCAGCTACCAAGCCCATAGGTGGTGTATCTAAAACAATGTAATCATACTGCTGTTTTAATTGTGTTATTAATTCATGTAGTTTAGGGCTAATTAATAACTCTGCAGGATTGGGCGGTATTGGTCCTGATGTAATAACATCTAAAAACTCAACCTCAGTTGTTTGTACTATGTCTTTTAAAGTATCTTGCCCTATTAAATAATTAACTACACCAACTTCATTTTTAATATTGAAGTCTCCAAAAATCTTTGGTTTTCTTAAATCTAAACCAACAAGTACCGTTTTTTTTCCGCTTAATGCAAAAACGGTGGCCATGTTTATTGAAGTAAACGTTTTACCTTCTCCACTAACTGATGATGTTACCAAAAGTGTTTTAGCACCTTCTAAATTTTTAGTTTTATAGAAGTATTGAAGATTTGAGCGTATTGCTCTAAAAGATTCTGCTACAGCCGATTTTGGTTTTCTGTGTACTATTAAATTATTATCTAACGGATTTTTCCCTACAACACCTAAAATAGGTATTTGAGATAGCTGTTCAACATCTAATGGGCTATGTATACTATTGTCTAATAGTGTAAAAATAAATGCCAGTATTAACGGAATAATTAATGCTATTAAAAACGCAAAAACATACCTAACATTTAAATTTCTGCCTAAAACTTGTGCGCCTGTATTTTTAGCAGAATCAATTACCAAAATATCAGATACATTTGATGCTTTTATAATTTCTGCTTCACCTCGTTTAGCTAAAAACACATTATATGTTTGCTCACTTAATGTATATTGGCGTTCTATGGTAATTAAACGCTGTTGGTCTTCGGGTAGTTTACTAAATTGAGATTCAACTTTACTTAACCTACTACTAACTAATTTTGATTCGCGTTTTAGCACATTGGTAGCCGCTTTAATATTTTCAAGTAATACATTTTTTAAACCTTCAATTTGCCTATTTAAATCATTAAAAATACTAGCATCATTACGTACTGAATATTGAAGTTTTGATTTTTGAACCGAAAGCTCATTAATTTTAGACACATTATTCAAAATATTAACATCATTTATACCTGCTATTGATGGCGCAGGAATATCAGTAAAAGTGCTACTTGTAGTTAAATACCCTTGTAAATTTGCGTAGTAATTTAGCTGTCTGTTTATACTTTCTTTTTCAGCATCTAAATCTGTAAGTTTTTCATTTAGTATTACGCTTTCATCATCTAAACTAAATATTTTATTCTTTTTTCGGTACTCATTTAAATCTTCAGCATTTTTACTTAACTCGCCTTTTACTCTTGATATTTGCTCATCAATAAACTTAATGGCATTAGTTGCATATTGGTTTTTTCTATTTAGTTGGTCTTCGCTTAAAACAGTTACTATTGTGTTTAAATAATCAACTATTTTACCGGTATTTTTATCTATTAACGATATATCAAGAATTGGTGAATTTGCAGGATTTGATACAGATGTTCTGCCTTTATAACTAGCCACAACACTATCAAAATTACTAAACTGAATATAATAACTTGTTTCTGGGCGCACTATTCTGTCTTCTGCTAAAACTAGGGTTCCTTTTAAAAATGGTAAATTTATAGGTGCACCTATTTTAAATTGTTTTGTAAAAACACCTGGAGTAACATCAATAGTTTTAATGTTTTTGGTAATGTAATTTTGCGCAGCTACGGTTGTTCCAGTAAAATCTACCTCTAACTCAAACGTATCACTGTTTAAAAAGGTAATTTTAACGGGTAAATTAATTAATTGATGTGCATTGTATTCATGATTAAACCTAAAAGGCGCTGCTTTGTAAATATCTTCTTTTCTAAAGCGCCCTTGGGTTAAATAACTTTTGTAAAACTCTAAGCGTTCAACTACTTTTTCATGGTGCGAACGCGATTTTAACGTAACAACCAAGGTTTGAACTTTTGCTGTTACGCCACCCCAATTAAAAGTTAAACTTGCGTTTGATGTGAATAGCGGATTACTATCATCTTCAATAGAAATTTTAGTGCCTAATCTATACGAGAATTCCTCTCTTACGTTTTTATAATGCACATAGTAAAAGCTAATGGCCAAAAGCAGTATAAACCATTTCCAGTAGCTTAAAGCTCTAAACAAAAACTTTTTTATATCAAATGCAGAGGCTGGTGTGGTGCCCGTATTTTCTAATATATCAAATTCATCATCCATAAATACAACTTACAAGTTTTTGGCTAAAAAGTACGTAGAAACTAATACTGAAAAAATTGACGCTACCGTTGTTAAAGTTTGCGTAGCAGTTTCGCCAGCCCCTAAAACCTTACGTTTTAAAGGTTTTACTAAAATCATATCATTAGGCTGAATGTAATAAAAAGGCGATTTCATAGCTGTAACATCTGTTAAATCTATGTGGTGTATTTTTTGTCCGTCTGGGTATTGCCTTATTACCAACACATCGGTTCTGTCTCCAGTGGTTTTAATATCACCCGCATTTGCTAAAGCTTCAATAATATTAACCCTATCTTGGTACAACGTATAAACACCTGTTCCTCCAGTTTCGCCTGTTACAGTGTAACGTAAACCAGCTAATTTTACAGTAACAAAAATTTCAGCAGTTTCTTTAAAATATTGTTTTAAAAGTTCTGTTTTAACTTTGGCTTCAATATCTTTAATTGTATAACCTAACACATTAATTTCGCCTAAAATAGGAAACTTTATATTGCCATGTAAATCAACAGTAAAACCCGTAAAGTATAAATTTGCTCCACCTACGTTTTGCCCAGAGTTTTCTTGAGATGTTGGATTAAAAATACTAACCAACTCTTCATCTAAAGCCTTAACATTTATATACAAAATGTCATTAATTTGAACTCTGTATGGTTTTGAAAGTTCTTTAATTTGAAGCGAATCACTTATTGATGTTCCTTTATCCTGCAAATACACCACATCTTTGTTTGTAATGCATGAGCTAAATAACACAGTAAAAAGCAATATAAGTAACCAATAACAATGTTTCATTAAAAATAGGTTGAGTAAACACAAATATAGGTTTTCAAAGGGAATAATAAAACTTCAATCGGATTTTATAGATATTTGCACGTTATTTGCAAAAAAAGCGGGTTTATGAATTATTTAACTGTTGAAAACATATCAAAATCTTACGGTGAAGTTGTGCTATTTGAAAACCTATCATTTAGCATTCATAAAGACCAAAAAATTGCCTTTGTTGCAAAAAATGGTACGGGTAAAACCTCTATTTTAAATATTCTTTCTGGTGATGACCAAGCCGATGCCGGTAATGTTATTTACCGCAAAGACATTAAAGTAGCCTTTCTTTCGCAAGACCCAAAATTTGATAAAAACCTAACGGTTGAAGAAACTATTTTTGCAAGCGAAAACCCTATTTTAAAGGTAATTCACAACTACGAACAAGCGCTTTTAAATCCTGAAGACACTGAAGCTTACCAAAAAGCTTTTGAAGCTATGGAACAACATAATGCTTGGGATTTTGAAACGCAATACAAACAAATACTTTTTCAATTAAAACTAGATAATTTAAACCAAAAAGTGGCGCTGCTTTCTGGTGGACAAAAAAAACGTCTTTCATTGGCTAATGCCTTAATAAACAAACCAGATTTACTTATTTTAGATGAGCCTACAAACCATTTAGATTTAGAAATGATTGAATGGCTTGAAGCCTTTTTTGCTAAAGAAAACATTACCCTTTTTATGGTAACGCATGATAGGTATTTTCTTGAGCGTGTTTGTAATGAAATTATAGAGTTAGATGGTGGCGAATTATACAATTATAAAGGCAATTATTCGTATTACTTAGAGAAAAAAGAAGCGCGCAAAGAGCGCGAAGCTATTGAGGCCGGTAAAACAAAACAACTATTTAAAAAAGAATTAGAATGGATGCGACGCCAACCTAAAGCGCGCACCACAAAATCTAAATCTAGAATAGACGATTTTTTTGAAATTAAACACAAAGCGCACCAACGCCGTAAAGAACACCAGGTACAATTAGAACTTAACATGGAGCGTTTGGGAAGTAAAATTCTTGAGTTTCATAAAGTTTCAAAAGCCTTTAAAGACAAAGTTATTTTAAAAAGCTTTGATTACACCTTTAAAAAAGGAGAACGCGTTGGTATTATTGGTAAAAACGGCACAGGTAAATCTACATTTCTTAATATTTTAACCCAAACCGCTCAACCCGATGCCGGTAAAATTGTAAAAGGCGAAACTGTAAAATTTGGCTACTACACCCAAAATGGTATTACCGTAAAACCCGAACAAAAAGTTATTGATGTTATTAAAGAGTTTGGTGACTATATACCTCTTAAAAAAGGTAAACAAATTAGCGCCCAACAATTGTTAGAACGTTTTCTTTTCAGCAGAAAAAAGCAATATGATTTTGTTGAAAAACTAAGTGGTGGGGAGCGTAAACGTTTGTATTTGTGCACGGTTTTAATTCAAAATCCAAACTTTTTAATTCTTGATGAGCCTACTAATGATTTAGATATTGTTACCCTAAATGTACTTGAAGAATTTTTATTAGATTTCCCTGGTTGCATTATAGTTGTATCGCATGACAGATATTTTATGGATAAAGTCATTGATCATCTTTTTGTATTTAAAGGAGAAGGCATCATTGAAGATTTCCCAGGAAATTACACTGATTATAGAGTTTATGAAGATAGCCTGCCTTCCATTTCAAAAGCTACGGAAGACAAAAAAGACAAATCTGCTTGGAAAGAAAACAAAGCAAGCAAACTTAGTTACAACGAAGAAAAAGAACTTAAAAACATTGAAAGTAAACTGAAATCTTTGGCATACGATAAAAAACAATTAGAAGACAAATTTTTGAATCCAGATTTAACACAAGAGCAAATAAACAAACTATCAGAAGAACTTCAAGGTATTATTAATACCATTGAAACTAAAGAAGAACGTTGGTTTGAACTATCTGAAAAACTAGAAAACTAGTGTTTTGAAGTTATAAAATATGTTATACCAAACCAAACAGTACATAAAATTTCTGTTAAAATCTACCAATCAACATGGTGTACACTCACCTTTTGTGTACAATTTGGTAACCAAGTGTTTTTATAACAAAACAACCTTTAAAGCTTACAATAGCCTAAAAAACTACCAAAAATCACTTCAAAAAAACAACACACGCATTTCGGTAATAGATTTAGGTCCGGGCTCAAAAAAAACAACTTCAAACCACCGAAAAGTAGCCGAAATAGCCAAAACAAGTGGCACTACATTAAAACGAGCAAAACTACTTTTTAGGCTTTCAAAATATTTAAACCCAAATAATGTTTTAGAGCTTGGTACTTCATTAGGTATTGCTACACACGCTATAGCTCTTGCAAACAACAACACCAACATTTTAAGTATTGAAGGTTGCCCAAATATTTCAGAACTTTCAAAAGAAAACTTAAAATACTTCAAAAATATTCAAATTGAAAATGGCGATTTTTCAACCATACTTCCTAAACTTAAAAATCAAAGTTTTGATCTTGTTTTTTTTGATGGCAATCATCAAAAAGAACCTACTTTACATTATTTTGAAACCCTTTTACCAACAGTAAACAACAACACCGTTTTTATTTTTGATGATATTTATTGGTCTAAACAAATGAGTGAAGCTTGGGAAATTATAAAAACACACCCAAAAGTTACTGTAACCATTAACACCTTTTTTTGGGGCTTTGTCTTTTTTAGAAAAGAGCAAGCTAAAGAACATTTTGTTATTAGAGTTTAATAATTCTACTTTACATACCATTTTAAACAAGCAGTAAAAACTTTTAACTTTTGCCTTTTCAGTTTTTTACTTTTAACTTTGAAAATATGAAAATTTACACAAAAACAGGCGATAAAGGCACTACTGCTCTATTTGGTGGTACACGCGTACCCAAACATCATATTCGTATTGAAAGTTACGGCACCGTTGATGAGTTAAACTCATACATTGGCTTAATTAGAGACCAAAACATACAAGAACAGTATAAAAATACACTCATAAAAATACAACATGAACTTTTTACTGTTGGCGCTATTTTAGCCACAGACCCTGAAAAAGCTGTTTTAAAAAACGGCAAAGAACGTTTGAATATTAATAAAATTTCAGACGAAGAAATAACGCGTTTAGAGCACGAAATGGATACCATGAATGCCGCTTTACCACCCATGACACACTTTGTACTCCCGGGTGGGCACCAAACCGTGTCATTCTGTCACGTTGCCCGTTGTGTGTGCCGTAGAGCCGAACGTTTAGCTACAGCCCTTAATGAAACAGAACCTGTTGAAACCAACGTTTTAAAATATTTAAACCGTCTTTCTGACTACCTTTTTGTATTGGCACGAAAGTTGACACACGATTTACAGGCAAATGAAGTAAAGTGGATTCCAGAAAAACACTAAAACCATTTGGCTAACCAAGTATTAACCTTGCAAAACGTAAAATTTTTACGCATTTGTAACGTAAAGAAAAACGCTCTTTTAATTAATGATTAAATAATGCACTTTTTTCTTGCACGTTTAAACTAAAAATTTATTTTTGCAAAAAATTAAACCTAGAAGAAATGTATTGGACTTTAGAACTAGCATCTTATTTAAGTGATGCCCCTTGGCCGGCTACAAAAGACGAGCTAATTGACTATGCTATTAGAACTGGAGCACCTTTAGAAGTTGTTGAAAATTTACAGTCTATTGAAGACGAAGGTGATTCATATGATTCTATTGAAGAAATCTGGTCTGATTATCCTACAGATGAAGATTATCTGTGGAATGAAGATGAATACTAAATAAAAAGCATAAAAATAGTTAAAAAGTCTCTTTTTTGAGGCTTTTTTTTATTCTTATAGCTACAAAAACATATAACATAATGTATCTTTGAAAGCACATCAAAAATACATTACAAACTACAGGGTAAACACCCTTAGTAAATATAAATACACATTATGAGTTTTTTAAATTCTGTCTTAAAAGTATTTGTAGGAGACAAATCAAAACAAGACGTTAAGGCTATTAAGCCAATTGTTGAAAAAATAAAATCTTTTGAGGCTGCTTTAGAAGCCTTATCACATGACGAATTACGAAATAAAACCGTAGAATTTAAAGCTAAAATAGCCGAAGCTTGTCAAGATTTAAACAACACAATAGCCACACTTACACAACAAGCCGAAAACACCGAAGATATTGATGAACGCGAAGATATTTACCTAGAAATAGATAAAATACATGACGATGTTTACGCAAAAACCGAAACCGTTTTAAATGATATTTTACCCGAAGCTTTTGCGGTAGTAAAAGAAACAGCAAAACGCTTTGTAAATAATACAAGTATTACCGTAAATGCCACTACTTTTGATCGTGAATTATCAGGCTCCAAAGATTATATAACTCTAGATGGCGATAACGCTACTTGGGCAAACTCATGGGACGCCGCAGGAAAACCAATTACTTGGGACATGATTCATTATGATGTGCAGTTAATTGGTGGTATAGCCATGCACCAAGGTAAAATTGCCGAAATGCAAACTGGTGAAGGTAAAACACTTGTTGCAACACTGCCCGTTTATTTAAATGCCTTAGCTGGCAAAGGTGTGCACCTTGTAACGGTTAACGATTATCTTGCAAAACGTGATAGTGCGTGGATGGCACCAATTTTTGAATTTCATGGCCTTAGTGTAGATTGTATTGATTACCATCAACCAAACTCTGACGCCCGAAGAAAAGCCTACAATGCCGATATTACTTACGGTACAAACAACGAATTTGGTTTTGATTACTTGCGCGATAACATGGCGCACGCACCAGAAGATTTAGTGCAACGTCCGCACCACTATGCTATTGTTGATGAGGTTGACTCTGTTTTAATTGACGACGCCCGTACACCATTAATTATTTCTGGCCCCATACCAAAAGGTGATCACCATGAATTTAACGAGCTAAAACCTAAAGTAGATAACATTGTTGGTGTACAGCGAAAATATTTAACAGGTGTTTTAGCCGAAGCCAAAAAACTAATTGCCTCTGGCGATACTAAAGAAGGTGGTTTTCAACTATTACGCGTATACCGCGGTATGCCAAAAAACAAAGCGCTTATTAAATTTTTAAGTGAAGAAGGCATAAAATTACTTTTACAAAAAACCGAAAACTTTTACATGCAAGACAACAACCGCGAAATGCACAAGGTTGATGCTGAATTGTACTATGTAATTGACGAAAAAAATAACCAAGTTGAATTAACCGATAAAGGCGTTGAATTTATTTCTGGTAAAGAAGATCCTAATTTCTTTGTGATGCCAGAAATAGGTATGGAAATTGCCAAAATTGAAAGCCAAGGTTTATCATCTGAAGAAGAAGCTAACTTAAAAGAAGATTTATATAAAGAATTTGGTGTAAAGTCTGAACGCATCCACACGTTAAACCAATTACTAAAAGCATACGCTTTGTTTGAAAAAGACACGCAATACGTGGTAATGGATAACAAAGTAATGATTGTAGATGAGCAAACGGGACGTATCATGGATGGTCGTCGTTATTCCGATGGTTTACACCAAGCTATTGAAGCCAAAGAAAACGTAAAGATTGAAGATGCTACCCAAACATTTGCAACAGTAACACTTCAAAATTACTTCAGAATGTACCGTAAACTTTCAGGTATGACGGGTACTGCCGTTACTGAAGCTGGTGAGTTCTGGGAAATTTACAAACTAGATGTTGTAGAAATTCCTACCAATAGACCCATTGCACGCGATGATCGTGAAGATTTAGTTTACAAAACTAAACGCGAAAAATATAACGCCGTAATTGATGAAGTAACACAATTATCAAAAGCTGGTCGCCCGGTATTAATTGGTACAACTTCCGTTGAAATATCAGAGTTGCTTGGTAAAATGCTTAGCATTCGTAAAATTCCGCATAATGTATTAAACGCAAAACAGCACAAAAAAGAAGCTGAAATTGTAGACCAAGCAGGTAGAAGCGGGCAAGTAACCATTGCTACAAATATGGCGGGTCGTGGTACCGATATTAAATTAAGTGATGAGGTTAAAAAAGCCGGCGGTTTAGCAATTGTTGGTACAGAGCGTCATGATTCACGTCGTGTAGACCGCCAATTACGTGGTCGTGCAGGACGTCAAGGTGATGTTGGTAGCTCACAATTCTACGTATCTTTAGAAGATAATTTAATGCGTCTTTTTGGAAGTGAACGTATAGCCAAAATGATGGATAGAATGGGCTTAAAAGAAGGTGAAGTAATTCAACATTCAATGATATCAAAATCTATTGAACGTGCACAGAAAAAAGTTGAAGAAAACAACTTTGGCGTGCGTAAACGTTTATTAGAATATGATGATGTAATGAATGCACAACGTGAGGTAGTTTACAAACGCCGCAAGCATGCCTTACATGGTGAACGCCTTCGTGTAGATTTAGCAAACATGATTTATGATACCTCTGAAGGTATTGCGCAAACAAACAAAGCGGCTAATGATTATAAAAACTTCGAGTTTGAATTGATTAGATATTTCTCAATGAGTTCTCCTATTTCAGAAACTGAATTTGGTAAACTTTCAGAGCAAGATATCACTTCAAAAATATATAAAGCTGCTTTTGATCATTACCGTGAAAAAATGGAACGCAATGCCGAAATTGCTTTCCCAGTTATTGAAAATGTATACGAAAATCAACGCGATAAATACAAACGCATTGTAGTACCATTTACCGATGGTGTAAAAAGTTTAAACGTTGTTACAGATCTTGAAAAAGCTTACCAAACAAATGGTAAACAACTAATTACAGATTTTGAAAAAAATATTACACTAGCCATAATTGATGATGCATGGAAAACGCATTTACGTAAAATGGATGAGTTAAAACAATCTGTTCAATTAGCTGTACACGAGCAAAAAGATCCGCTTTTAATTTATAAATTTGAAGCTTTTGAATTATTTAAAGACATGATTGACCAAGTAAATAAAGATGTTATTTCATTTTTATTTAAAGGTGAATTGCCGCAAGAAACGCAAGACAACATACAAGAAGCCAGAGCAAGAAAACAAGAAAAAGTACAAACTACTAAAGAAGAAATACCAAATCTTGATGAACGCTCAGCTCAAAATAGAGCTGCGAGCAATACGCAACAGCAGCAAGTTGTTGAAACCATTGTACGCGATAAACCAAAAATTGGCCGTAACGATCGAGTTACCATAAAAAATGTAATGAATGGCGAAAACAAAACCGTAAAATTCAAACAAGCTGAACCTCTATTAGCTAAAGGCGAATGGGTTATTGTTGAAGATTAAAATATTTTATCACTATAAAAAAATAAAATCCTGATAATTTTTATCAGGATTTTTTACTTTTCTATATTCGCTTTTAATCACCAATTATAAGCAAACCTCTAAATTTAGCTTTTTTGAAACGTAGAAAATTTATAAAAAAAAGTATTTATAGTACTATTGGTATTGGAGCAGTTGCGGGCTTATACGCGTGGCAACTTGAACCTTATTGGTTAGAATTTGTAAACCTACAAATGCCTATTAAAAACTTACCAAAACACTTAGTTGGTAAAACTATAATGCAAATAAGCGATATACATATTGGTAATCATGTTGATGATAATTATCTTATTAAAGCATTTAAAAAAGCTCAAGCTTTAAAACCAGACATTGTTGTTTATACAGGCGATTTTGTGCATTATGATAGCCCTGAACAATTCGAACAATTAAAAAAAGTAATGCAACATGCTGTAAAAGGAAACATGGGTACCTTGGGCGTTTTGGGCAACCATGATTACGGTGAAAATTGGGAAGAAAGCCATGTTGCAAATACCATTACTGATATTGTAAATACGTTTGGGATTAATGTACTTAGAAATGAATCTACTAATATTAATGGTTTAAACATTATTGGAATTGACGATTTTTGGGGTACTAATTTTAACCCAGAAAAAGCGCTTGCTAATTTTAATGCCATCAATGCTAACTTAACTTTATGCCATAACCCTGATGTGTGTGATTTAGATGTATGGAATAATTATAATAGTTGGATTTTGTCTGGACATACTCATGGCGGACAAGTAAAACCTCCGTTTTTAAAACCTCCTATTTTACCAGTTAAAAACAAATTATACTCGGCTGGTATTTTTAATTTATCAAACCATAGAACATTGTATATAAATAGAGCTTTAGGGCACCTATACCAAGTGCGTTTAAATGTAAGACCCGAAATAACTTGCTTTCAATTAGAAACTAAAATACTTTAAAAAATAACAATTTAATTAGACAAACGGTTTATAATCACTTATTTATTAAAAAATTGATGTAAAAAATTTGATTTTATAATAATTAAAATTTAATTTTATAAAAACACCTTCTAATACAGGCAATTAACTAATAATAAGTTGCCTATCTAATATTTAATAAAATAATGTTATGGGTTTATTTAAGATAAAAAAAAACATGGATATTATAGATAGATTACTACGAGGTGTTATTGCACTGGTTATTGTTATTTTATCTATAACTGGAGTTTTAACAGGAAATGCTAGCACAATATTGTTAATTTTAGCTGGAATATTTATACTAACAAGTATTACTGGAAATTGTCCTTTATATGTGTTATTTAAGGTTAATACTTGCAGAGTAAAACCAAAGAACTAACTACGTTAACTTTAAGATTATATTAGGATCTGGGCAATTTTCTAAATAAAAATTCAACTCATTTTTTGAACACACTCCTGGATAATCGCCAACACAACCTTGTAAATCTTTTATAATTTGAAAGTGTAAATGTGGTGGGTAATTTCCGTTAACAGTTTCATCTCCTAAAGTTGCTATTGGTTCGCCTTGAACAAATGTTTTACCTACTTCTATTTGTTTAATAGATTGTAAACTTAAATGACCATAGAGTGTATAAAAAGTTTGCTTTTCAACCGTATGTTCTAGTATAATTGTTGGCCCATAATCGCCAAAATTGGTATTATTTCTAAAGCTGTGTACTTTACCGTATAGAGGTGCAAAAATAGGCGTATTCGCATCAATCCATAAATCTATACCCAAATGGATATTACGCTCTTGCTCTGTGTTAAAAAAATGATTACTTCGTCTGTAAATTCCACGTGCTTCTCTATAACCACCAAATGCCACTAAAGCATTATTTTTTGCTTTAATTTGATTAATAAAATTCCCTAAATATTTAGGTGATGATACATCTACCTGTTTTAACGCATCATTATTTTCTGACAGGTTCAATGCAACATATTGAGATTTTAAAATAGCTTCACTTAAAACATCTAATGGCTTTGAACTAATAGAATTTAAAGTAGTGTGCAGCCCCATAAATTATAATTAATTTAAAACATCGGCATACAAATCAAAATCTTCAGCTTCGGTAATTTTAACTGTGGTGTATTCACCAGTTTTTAAATAGGTTTTTGTAGCATCAATTAAAACTTCGTTATCAACATCGGGAGAATCAAACTCGGTTCTTCCTATAAAATAATTACCTTCTTTTCTATCAATTATCACCTTAAACTCCTGCCCTATTTTAGCTTGATTTAGCTCCCAAGAAATTTGTGATTGTATCTCCATAATTTGGTTAGCACGATCTATTTTAACTTTTTCAGGTACGTTATCTTCTAAATTATATGCATGTGTGTTTTCTTCATGTGAATAAGTAAAACAGCCCAAACGCTCAAAACGCATTGTTTTTACCCACGCCTTTAATTCTTCAAAATCAGCTTCGGTTTCACCAGGATAACCAACAATTAAAGTAGTACGGATAGTCATTTCTGGAACAGCTTTCCTAAATTGTTCAATTAGTTTGGTAGTTTTTTCTTTGGTTGTACCACGGCGCATGCTTTTCAAAATACTATCAGAAATATGCTGTAACGGAATATCTAAATAGTTACAAATTTTAGGTTCGCGTTTCATAACATCAAGCACATCCATTGGAAAGCCCGTTGGAAATGCGTAGTGCAGCCTAATCCATTCAATACCTTCAACTTTTACTAAAGCTTCAAGAAGTTCAGCTAAATTTCGTTTTTTATATAAATCTAGTCCGTAATAGGTTAAATCTTGGGCAATAAGTATCAATTCTTTAACACCATTTGCTGCAAGTTTTTCAGCTTCAACAACTAAATCTTCAATAGGTGTACTACGGTGTTTACCACGCATAATAGGTATGGCGCAAAAACTACAAGGCCTATCGCATCCTTCAGCAATTTTTAAATAAGCGTAATTTTTTGGGGTGGTTGTTAAGCGCTCTCCAACAAGTTCGTGCTTATAATCGGCTCCCAAAGCTTTTAACAAACCAGGCAACTCTGTAGTACCAAAATATTGGTCTACATTTGGTATTTCCTTCTGTAAATCTGGTTTATAGCGTTCACTTAAACAGCCTGTTACAAAAACCTTATCAACATCACCTGCTTCCTTTTTTTGCATAAACTCTAAAATAGTATTTACACTTTCTTCTTTGGCATTGTTAATAAAACCACAAGTATTTATAACTACAATATTACCTTCTTCTTCATGAACAACGTCTTTACCACTTGCTTTAAGTTGCCCCATTAACACCTCGCTATCGTAAACATTTTTACTACAGCCTAGGGTTACTACATTTATCTTGTTCTTCTTTAATGTTTTTGTACGCATACTATTTTAAATATGGGTGCAAAGATACGGAATGATTTAAGATTTATAATTTTAAATTAGTTACTATTAAACCTTTAGTATATTTGAATGTCTTATTTATGAAATAACGCCAAATTATGAAAAACCAAACCTACTTATTTCTATTTTTAACAATAGTTTTTTTTAATTGTTCTACGGAAGAAACTACCACTAACACCAATGTTTTTGATGATGGTTCTATTTACTTTCCTGAAGCAAACACAACAACTTGGGAAACTACACCCATTGATAATTTAGGCTGGAACACCAATAAACTTGAGACATTATTACAGTTTTTAGAAACTAATAACACCAAAGGTTTTATAATGCTTCACAACGGAAAAATTGCTGTTGAAGCATATATGAATGGACATGATAGCAACAAGCTTTGGTATTGGGCCAGTGCAGGTAAAACACTTACTTCAACACTTTCTGGTATTGCTCAAAATGAAGGTTTAATTGATTTAAACCACAAAATTTCTGATTATTTAGGTAATGGGTGGACGCAAATGCCCTTTGAAAAAGAACAATTAATTACTTGTAAACATTTATTATCAATGAGTTCTGGTTTAGATGATAGCTTAGGAGACAAAACAAACCCTGAAAACCTGCAATATAAGGCCGATGCTGGCACACGTTGGGCATACCATAATGTTTATAAAAAAATGCAAGATGTTTTAGTTGAAGCTAGTGGCACGCCATTTAAAAACTATTTTAACACCAAATTAAGAGATAAAATTGGTATGAACAGTAACGGAAATTGGTTAGAACTAAACGATTTTAATGTTTATTGGAGTGATACGCGAAGTATGGCCCGTTTTGGATTATTAATTTATGCAAAAGGTAAGTGGAACAACGAGCAAATTGTTTCTGAAGCTTTTTTAAACGAAGCCACAAATACTTCACAAAATATGAATAAATCTTATGGTTATTTATGGTGGTTAAATGGAAAACAACAATACTTATTACCAGGAAGTCAATTACAATTTGCTGGTAGTTTAGTACCCAATGCACCCATTGATATGTTTGCCGCTTTAGGTAAAAATGATCAAAAAATTTATATAGTTCCTAGTAAAAAATTAGTAGTTGTAAGAATGGGAAATGCAGCTGAAAAAGAAACCTTTGCCCTTTCTAGTTTTGATAATGACTTATGGAAAAAAATTAATGATTTAACAAATTGATTGGTAAAAAAAATTACCGTAAAAACAGGAATTAAAGTTTTTATTTAAAGAAGGAATCTACAAATTCAAACTTATTAAACACTTGTAAATCATCAATACCTTCACCAACACCAATATACTTTACAGGAATTTTAAACTGATCTGAAATACCAATTACAACACCTCCTTTGGCTGTTCCATCTAATTTTGTAACAGCTAATGATGTAACCTCTGTAGCTGCTGTAAACTGTTTAGCCTGTTCAAAAGCATTTTGGCCAGTAGAACCATCTAACACCAAAAGCACATCGTTAGGTGTATCTGGTACAACTTTTTGCATAACGCGTTTTACTTTGGTTAACTCATTCATTAAATTAACCTTATTATGCAGTCTACCTGCGGTATCAACAATAACCACATCAGCATCTTGTGTAACAGCACTCTGTAACGTATCAAAAGCAACCGAAGCCGGATCACTACCCATACTTTGCTTTACTATTGGTACATCTACCCTGTCTGCCCATACTTGTAATTGATCTATTGCTGCAGCTCTAAAGGTATCGGCTGCTCCTAATACAACTTTTAAACCTTGCTTTTTAAATTGATTTGCTAACTTACCAATAGTTGTTGTTTTACCAACTCCATTAACACCTACCACCATAATTACATATGGTTTTTTATCTTTTGGAATGGTAAACTCTGTTTCTTCACCAATATTTGTTTCACTTAATAAGCTAGCAATTTCTTCTCTAAGAATAGTATTAAGCTCATCGGTACCAAGATATTTATCTTTGGCTACTCGTGCCTCTATGCGTTCAATAATTTTTAAAGTGGTATTTACACCAACATCACTACTTACAAGTACTTCTTCTAAATTATCTAAAACCTCATCGTCAACTTTAGATTTTCCTGCTACGGCCTTACTTAATTTACCAAAAAAACTGGTTTTAGATTTTTCTAAACCTTTGTCTAATGTTTCCTTTTTTTCAGAAGAAAATATTTTTTTAAAAAAACTCATTCTTTTGAATGTTTATGTGTTTATTGTTAGCTTGTTTACTTAATAGCTAAACATTACTTGTGCACTATTACACATTATTATATAACAAATATTTAGCCACTATTTTTTTCTGCAATAATAGCAGAATATTCTTTTTTTATAATATACCTTTTTAGGAATGTAAAATGAAAAACTACTTTTAACACAGGTTTTTTAGTAGTTTAACACGCCAAATATAAACATAAAAAAACTGCTTTCTTACTAAAAGAAAGCAGTTTAATATTTTGATAAGAAAGGCTTACTAATTTTTATTCAAAAAATCATTAACTTCTTCTGGAGACATAATAGCCTCAACAAAAGTATAAGCGCCTGTTTTAGGTGACTTTACCATTTTAATGGCTTTAGTTAACCTTTTAGATCCTGTTTGTAACGATGCTACTGCTTTTTTTGCCATGACTTAATTATTTTATCTCTTTATGAACTGTCATACGCTTAAGGATAGGGTTGAATTTTTTCAATTCCATTCTATCTGGCGTATTCTTTTTATTTTTTGTAGTAATGTATCTAGAAGTTCCTGGTTGACCAGAAGCTTTATGCTCTGTACATTCTAAAATTACTTGTATTCTGTTGCCTTTCTTTGCCATTTCTTAATACTTTTTAAACGCAGCTATTATTTTAAAAATCCTTTAGATTTAGCTTCTTTAATTGCTGCAGATATACCTATTTTGTTAATAGTTTTTAAAGCAGACGTAGAAACCTTTAAAGTTACCCACTTATCTTCTTCTGGAATATAAAAACGTTTTTTAACTAAGTTAGCATTGAATCTGCGCTTAGTTCTATTTAACGCGTGTGATACGTTGTTTCCAACCATTGCTTTCTTCCCGGTAAGTTCACAAACTCTTGACATTATTATATAACTTTAAATTTTTTTGTTGCTTAAAATCGAGGTGCAAATATACAAAATATTTACATTATGGCAATCTTATTTTTATCTATTTTTAAAAATTTCTTTAAGAAGTAATTCTAAAGCCTTATTTACAGCCCTATCTATAACCTTTATTCTGTGATTTCCTAAGCTAAACATTTGAGAAAAAACAGCGTTTTTTGTAGCTATAGCAATGTAAACGGTGCCAACTTCTGCATCAGAATCGCCTTTTGTTGGGCCTGCATTTCCTGTTGTTGCCACGGCAAAATCTGTATTAAAAAGTTTTAAAGCGTTACTAGCCATGGCTTCGGCTACTTGCGCGCTAACTACAGAATGTGCGTTAATTATATCTTTTGAAACGCCTAAAAGATTTATTTTAGATTGTGTTGAATACGTTACAACACCCCCTTTAAAATACGCTGATGCACCAGAATTTTTGGTAAACTGTTCGGCTAAAGTACCGCCTGTACAACTTTCTGCAATAGCTAATGTTTTACCTATTTTTGTTAATTGTTTGGCAATGATAACCTCGGCAGAACCATCTTCGTCTTCAAAACCAAAAAACTCTTCTTTTATAAGTGGTATTACTTTATCAACTTGGGCATCTACTCGAGCTTTTAAAACGGCTTCATCAAACCCTTTTGATGATAAGCGTAAACGCATTTTTCCTAAACTGGGTAAATATGCTAATTTCATATCGGTTGGTAATGCGTCTTCCCATTGCTCTATTTTTGCTGCCAAAGCACTTTCACCTAAACCATAAACTAAAAGTGTTTTATGAATTATATGTGGGCATTTGTACTTAGCTTGCAATTTTGGCACCACAGCATGTTGTATAAGTGTACTCATTTCATAAGGTACACCGGGTAATGAAATTATTGTTTTGTTTCCTTTATCAAACCACATGCCTGGTGCTGTACCAAGCTTGTTCATTAACACGGTTGATTTTGAAGGCACTAAGGCTTGATCTTTATTTACTTGCAATAGCTTACCGCCAACGTGTTTGCGCCACAATTGTTCTATATTTTGAAGTACCTCGGGACTTCTAACAAGTGTATCATTAAAATACTCGGCTATGGTTTTTTTGGTAATATCGTCTTTTGTAGGCCCTAATCCACCGGTTAAAATGATAATATCTGAATCTTTTTCAGCTTCGTTTAAAGCTTTTAGAATATGGTTTTTATCATCTTGAATAGACGTTATTTGATATACTGAAACTCCTATTTTATTTAGCTGTTTGGCTATAAAAGCAGAATTTGTATCAATTACCTGCCCTATGAGCAGTTCATCTCCAATGGTTATTACGTGGGCTAGCATTACAAATTAAAATCGTTCTTTATTTCTACAAGTGCATTTTCTACGGCAGTAGTTACAATTTGTAATTGCGCTGTGATATCTTCATCTGTTTTTGTGAATTTACCCCAATCTTGTACTTCTATTAAAGTATCTAGCACGCCAAGTTCAAATAAATCTACAGTTGGTTTCATTTTATGAGCCGCTTGGTATGCCTCATGATAATCTTTTTCTGCTACGGCAGTTTGAAGTCTTTCTAAATCTGGCGCTACTTCTTCTAAAAAAGCTTCGGCTAGTGTTTTAATAAAATCTTCATCATTATCAGCTAACTCGCGTACTCTAAATAATTTGTAATGTTGTTCCATTATTTTACTGTTATTGAAAACATTTCAGTGGTTTGTATAAAACCTGTTAATTTATCGTTAGCATTTACTTTTCCAACCCCTGCCGGAGTTCCTGTAAATATAACATCTCCTATCTTTAATGTGAAATATTTTGAAACATATTCAATTATTTCATCAATTTGCCATAACATGTGGCTTGTATTTCCTTTTTGCACAATATTATTGTTCTTTTTTAAAGAAAACTCAATTGTGTTAACATTGGCAAAGTTACTTTTAGGCAGCCACTTACCAATTACCGCAGATCCGTCAAAGGCTTTGGCTTTTTCCCAAGGTAAGCCTTTTTCTTTTAATTTGCTTTGCAAATCGCGTGCTGTGAAATCTATACCAAGCCCAATTTCATCGTAATACTTGTGGGCAAATTTTTTATCTATATATTTTCCTATTCTATTAATTTTAACCAAAACCTCAACTTCATAATGTACATCATTTGAAAAATCTGGTATAAAAAAAGGTTGTTTTTTAAGAAGAATTGCTGAATCTGGTTTTTGAAAAATAACAGGTTCTAGCGGCTTTTCGTTTTGCAATTCTTCAATATGCTCAGTATAATTTCTACCTATACAAATGAGTTTCATTTATGCTTTGTTTCAAAATTAATTAGACAATTAATGTATTAAAAAGTTATTAAAACAACTTATTATTAAAGCCTCTTAACTTTATATTTGTTAATACTTTTTTGGTGTATAATGGAAAATCTGCATTTAATAACCAACCAAAATATCCTGGTTCTTCAGCTAAAACATCTACTACTTTTTTTCCTTTATGTTTACCAAATGAGAAACATTCTTCACCATCTTTATTAAATACTATAAAACCTGCAAAATCTGCAAATTGTTTTCTAGAGCTAAACTCGGCTAAAAATTTGGTGTTATTTTCAACCTCTTGATATCTTTCAATTTGAGCTTTTAATACTTCGTATGTGGCTTTAGTATCAGCTTCGGCACTGTGAGCACCATCTAAGTTTTTATCGCAATAGAATTTGTATGCTGCACTTAATGTACGTTGTTCCATTTTATGAAAAATGGTTTGCACATCAATGGCCAAACGGTTTTTCATATCAAAATCTATATCTGCTCTCAACATTTCTTCGGCAAGTAACGGAATATCAAACCTGTTTGAATTGAATCCGCCTAAATCTGAATCTTTTATAAGGTTATAAATTTCTTTGGCCAATTCTTTAAAGGTTGGTTTATCTGCAACATCTTCATTTGAAATACCATGAATGGCTGTTACCTCTTTTGGTATATTCATTTCTGGGTTTACCAACCATGTTTTGGTGTCTTCTTTTCCGTTAGGAAACACTTTTAATATGGATATTTCAACAATTCTATCTTTTGAAATATTAATTCCTGTGGTTTCTAAATCGAAAAAACAAATGGGTTTTGTTAGGTTTAATTGCATTTTGCTTTATTGAAGTTATTATTTATCAAGGTTGGATAAAAATATTTTTTTATGTTTATTCCAGTTTTTTTTCAAAATTAAATCAGAATAACTAAACATACATTCATATTGATAAGTTGTAGAATAATCAACAAAAAAATCTCCATTTGGATGAATTATAACGTAACTAAATTTTTCGTTATTTCTAAAAAAAATTCTTTTAAAAATTTGACCATAATCTTTATACCACCTGTTTTTTTTTAACACATCTGGATGAGTATCTTTTTTATTGTAAAAATGTAAGACTAACACTTTTCCTTTACCTATTTTATTATGATATCTAGAGCATTTTCGTTGATTAATTAAAAAGCTTTTGTATTTGGTGAAATGTTTATGAGTAACTGCACTTACAGTGTTATATAAACTTTTAACAGTTACTTTATCTCCATGCTTAGGCATTTCAACCTCTTCTTGTTTATCATTATAATAAATTACTTTATTTCTTTTTGAAAAAGCATTCCTATTTCTTAATGAATCTAAATAATGAATAACTAAAGTTTTTGTTGTATCAATAGAATGCCTTTGTGATAGTAGTTTAAAAAGTTGATTCTTAGTTGAATTCTTTAATACTCCAAAGTTATACTTTGATTTTAAAGTATAACATACTAATGTATCTGAATTAAATAAAAAACTATCATATAATCCTTGTTTGAATTTTAATTGAAACTTTTCTTTACTGATTAAATCTTCATTAATGTTCACATAAATAGTGTCTTGTTTAACTTGAGAAAAAACCATCGATGTATAAGTAAAAATTAGACAACCAATTAGTTTAATGTTTCTCATTACAAGTAGTTTTTTACAAAAATAGAAAAACCCAACCACATAAGCAGTTGGGTTTTGTAAGTTTATTTTTATATCTATATTTCTCTGTTAGTGTCCCAAGCTTCTAAATAATCTTTTACAGCTTTTACAAACATACCTCCTAATGCGCCATTTACTACACGATGATCATAAGAATGCGATAAAAACATTTTATAGCGAATACCTATAAAATCGCCTTCAGGCGTTTCAATAACCGCAGGAACTTTTCTAATAGCACCCAATGCTAATATACCAACTTGGGGTTGGTTTATTATTGGTGTTCCCATAATACTTCCAAAAGACCCTACGTTTGTTACTGTGTAGGTGCCGTCTTGAATATCATCAGGACTTAACTTATTTACTCTTGCTTTGTTTGCTAAACTATTTACTTTTTTAGCCATTCCAACAAGGTTTAACTGGTCGGCGTTTTTTATAACTGGTACTATTAAATTACCGTCGGGTAATGCGGTGGCCATACCTAAATTTATATGCTTCTTTTTAATGATTTTACTATCGCCTTGCACAGAAATATTCATCATTGGATACTCCTTAACCGCTTTGGCTACAGCCTCCATAAAAATGGGTGTAAACGTTAATTTTTCGCCTTCACGCTTTTGAAACGCATCTTTATTTTTATTTCGCCAGTTCCAAATGTTTGTTACATCGGCTTCTATAAAACTTTGTACGTGAGCCGATGTTTGTATAGATTCTTTCATGTGATGCGCAATGAGTTTACCCATACGCGTCATTTCTATAATTTCATCTTCACCACTTGAAACAACTATTTCTTTTGAAGATTTTTCAACAGGTTTTTCTTCTTTTTTAGGAGCTACAGCTTTTGTTTCATTAACTACAGGTGCAGATGTTTTGCTTTCTGTATTTCCTTTATTCTCAATATAATTTAAAATATCATTTTTGGTAACTCTACCGTCTTTACCTGTTCCTGCAATAGCGTCTAATTCTTGTTGTGAAATACCTTCTTGCTTTGCTATATTTTTTACTAATGGCGAATAAAATCTATCTGCATTTGATACTACAGGCGCAACAGTTTCTTTAGCAGCAACAATGTTTTGTTCAATTTGAACAGCGGCTTGCTCAGGAGCTACCTCAACGGTTTCATCTGTATTAGCACTTGCTGTTTCAGGCAAACTACCTTCAGTTTCAATTACAGCAATTACTTGCCCAACTTGCACTACATCATCTGCATTAAAAAAGCGTTCAACCAAAACACCATCTACCTCACTTGGTACTTCACTATCTACTTTGTCTGTTGCTATTTCTACTATGGGTTCATCCATCTCAATAGTTTCACCTACTTCTTTTAACCACGATGTAATTGTTGCCTCAGCAACACTTTCTCCCATTTTAGGTAATTTAAGCTCAAACTTTGCCATATGTTTAATGTAATAGTTGTTTTCTATTTTCTGTTTGCAAAATTAATGAAAAATAGCCGATTTATTTAAAAATTCAACAATAAATTAAACTAAAACTGAATAACCTCACCTCTACAAAGCGGACTATTACTCCCCAAAATAAAATTTGATTTTCCTGGTAATATTTTGAACGTTAAGTTTTGGTTATTGTACGCTTCCATGATTGCTATTATTTCCTGGTAACTTAAGTGGTTTGCATCTAACACTATTTCATCGGCCTTTTGAAACTGTGTTATACCTGTCTTTAATATAGTTTTTTTGTTTAATACTTTACTTAATTTAGTATGATTGCAATTTGAAAACAATACGTACCTTTTAACTTTTTTTTGAGTTATTTTAGGGGTTCCTCTTAAAACATAAGCTATTTTAACACCTAACCACACAAAAGTATCAAACAAAATGTTTTGCTTAAAATGCTTCTTATAAAATATTTGCATAGCATCATAAAACCTTTTTGCATATAATTTATCTTTTAAGGTACTTTCTCCTTTAAAATGAACAACACTTACTTTACCATAATAATAATTTTTATAACCTGCGTTTGTAAGCTTGTAAGATAAATCTATGTCTTCGCCATACATAAAGTAATCTTCATCAAAACCACCAATACTATCATAAACACTACGTTTTAAAAACATAAATGCACCAACAAGTACGGGCACTTTACCAATATCATTTTCATTTATATGGTTTGCATAATATTGTTTGGCATTACCAATCATTTTTTTATAAGCTACTTTTACCAAAGGCAAATTACGCTTACTCTCAGGTAAAAAAGTACCAACACCATTAATTAACTTACAGCCAACTGCTCCTAAATTTTTAGTGTTTTCTGCAAAATCTAACAATTTTATAAAAACATTTTCAGGCACCACTGTATCTGGGTTTAACACACACACATACTCTCCCTTTGCTTGTTTAACACCTATATTATTACCTTTTGAAAAACCAAAATTTTTATTATTTTCAATAAGCTTTACGTCAGGAAAAATTGATTTAACCATGTTACAACTGGTATCATCAGAGTTATTATCAACTACTATAATTTCAGCATCAATGGTTTTAGTAGCGGCTTGTACACTTTTCAAACAAAGCTCTAAAAAGTACCTAACATTATAATTCAGTATTACTACAGAAAGTTTCAATATTGAGAGATTACGATTTTAATGAAGTTTCAAAAGGAATTCTATTAACAATACTTCTGCCCAAGGTAATTTCATCGGCATATTCTAATTCATCGCCTACTGAAATTCCTCGTGCTATGGTTGATGTTACCACATTATAATCTTGTATTTGTTTGTATATATAAAAGTTAGTTGTATCTCCTTCCATGGTTGAACTTAACGCAAATATTAATTCTTTTATTTTACCTTCCTTAACTTTATTTACCAACGTTTCAATATTTAAATCATGCGGCCCAATACCATCCATAGGTGAAATTTTTCCTCCTAAAACATGATATAACCCTTTAAAAGAACTGGTATTTTCAATAGCCATAACATCTCTTATATCTTCAACAACACAAACAATTTCAGAATTTCTGTTATTTGCTGAACATATTTCGCACAACGTATTATCACTAATATTATGGCATGATGTGCAAAATTTTATATCATTACGCATAGTTTGCAAAGCCTCAGTTAACGCTTGGGTTTGCTCTTTGGGTTGGCGTAATAAATGTAACACCAAACGCAACGCTGTACGTTTGCCAATACCTGGTAATTGTGATACTTCGTTCACGGCACGTTCAAGTATTTTTGAAGAAAATTCCATGGCTGCGAATTTACAATTTTAGATTTAACTTATGGATTGTTATTTGTATTTTGCCACTTATTTATTTTTAAAAACATGACTGCAGCTCAAATTCTATATCTTATTGCCGGCTATTTTGTAGTACTTATACTTATATCTTATTTTACAGGAAAAGAAGATAGTAATGATGCCTTTTTTAAAGCAAACAAATCTGCACCATGGTATTTAGTGGCTTTTGGCATGATTGGAGCCTCATTATCAGGCGTTACGTTTATATCAGTTCCTGGTGCTGTTGAAACCAAACAATTTGGGTATTTGCAAGTAGTTTTTGGCTATTTATTTGGATACATTGTTATTGCTTATGTACTGCTTCCTATTTATTACAAGCTTAATTTAACATCAATTTACACCTATTTAAAAGATAGGTTTGGTACTGTAAGTTACAAAACAGGTTCTGTAGCCTTTTTAGTTTCTCGGGTTGTTGGCGCATCTTTTAGGTTATTTTTGGTAGCAAAAGTACTTCAGCTTTTAGTTTTTAATCAATTTAATATTCCGTTTGCATTTACAGTAATAATAACCGTTATTTTAATTTGGCTTTACACATTTAAAGGCGGTATTAAAACCATTATTTTTACTGATACTTTACAAACACTTTTCATGTTAATTTCGGTTGTGGTTACTATATTCTTTTTAGCATCGGCCTTAAATTTGAATAGTGTTTCTGAAATTTATACTAGCGTAAAAAACAACGCAATGAGTAAAGTTTTCTTTTTTAATAATGTTAATGATGCCCAATATTTTATAAAAAGTTTTTTATCGGGCATGTTTATTACCATAACCATGACTGGTTTAGACCAAGATATGATGCAAAAAAACCTGACTTGTAAAAACTTAAAAGAAGCTCAAAAAAACATGATTTCTTTTAGTATAGTTTTAATTTTTGTGAATATTTTATTTTTAGTTTTAGGCTTAATGCTTTCTGAATATGCCAATGCTCATGGCATAACGGCTAAGAAAGATGAATTGTTTCCAACCATAGCTATGCTACCTGAAATTGGTATTTTAACATCTTCATTATTTATTCTTGGTTTGGTAGCTGCAGCATATTCTAGCGCAGATTCTGCTTTAACATCACTAACAACATCATTTTGTATTGATATTATTGAAATTGATAAAAAACCTAATAACACCCAGAAAAAAATTAGAAAACGCGTACACATTTTAATTAGCATTGTACTAGTTATTGTAATTATTTGTTTTGATGCAATTTTTAAAGATGTATCGGTTATTTGGGAATTATTTAAAGCTGCAGGTTACACCTATGGGCCACTTTTAGGTTTATTCGCTTTAGGTATTTTTACTAAAATTCAAATAAAAGATAAATATGTATGGGTAGTAGCTATTATTGCTCCGCTTATTTCATACTTTATAAATAAGTATTCTGTAAGTTTATTAAACGGTTATCAAATAGGTTTTGAAATTTTAATTATTAATGGCCTACTTACCTTTTTAGGTTTAATATTGATTGGTAGAAAGCAACACTAAAGTACAAGCAACTTCATAACCAATATTATTTTCTTTTAGAATAGTATAAAACTCCGGATTTTCGGTTCCAGGATTAAAAATGACACGTTCAGGCTTTAAACCCACTATATAATTATAATATTCTTTTTGGCGCATTGGGTTTAAGTACAATGTTACCGTGTGTACATTTTTGTAGTCTTGCAATTCTGTATCAATTTCAACGCCATTAATTTGGCCTTTACGTAAACCAAACGCAAGGGTTTCAAAGTTATTAACAGTTAATTTTTCAACAGCAATATTTGAGTATCTGTTAGGTTTTAATGAGGCTCCTAAAACCAATGTTTTCTTATTCATATAAAGTTTTTTTATTTAAATACATTCTAAATAAATAGTATTTTCTGTTTTTTTTTATAAATGCAGTAACATTATGTGAGTTCTTACGTCTCTTTGGTATCAAATCAATCTAAATCAATCAAAAAACAACAAAATGAAACATGCATTTTTTATGTGCATTTTTTTGCTTTCTCTAATAGCAAATGCACATACAGACCCTACAAAAAGCGCCGATAAAAAAGGTTCTATCATTGGTACTGTATTAGACGCAACTTTAAAACAACCCTTACCTTATGTAAACGTTATTATTAAAAATAGTAATAACCAAACCATTACTGGCGGTATTACTTTAGACGACGGAACATTTAAAATTGATAAAATTGTTGAAGGTAATGTAGTTGTTAGCATTCAATACATTGGCTACAAAACATACACAAAAAACGTTACTATTGGCAAAGGTAATTACAATGTAAATTTAGGTGATATTTTTTTAGAAGAAGAAGCCGAAAGCTTAGAAGCTGTTACCGTTATTGCAGAAAACTCCACCATACAACAAAAAGTAGATAGAAAAGTTATAACTATAGGTAAAGACCTAGCTGCAACCGGTACCGCATCTCAATTAATGGTGGGTATTCCATCGGTAAATGTTGATGCTCAAACAGGCGATATTAGCATGCGTGGTAACCAAAACGTACGCGTAATGGTAGATGGTAAATTATCAAACATACCAACAGCGCAATTGTTAAAACAAATTCCGTCAACAGCCATTAAATCTATTGAGTTAATTACAAATCCTTCAGCTAAATATAATCCTGAAGGCATGAGTGGCATTATTAATATTGTGTTACACAAAAATACCATGGTTGGTTTTAATGGTAATTTAAATGTTGGTGTTACACACGAAAAAGAAGCCAAATTTAACAGTGCTCTAAATATGAATTACCGCAACGGAAAATTCAATGTTTTTGGTAGTTACAGTAATAATATTTCAAAAAACAGAAACCTTGGTGAAGTTATCAGACCAGAAAACAACTCGTTTCAAAACTTTTCATTTTTAGATTCTCGAAAAAATCATCAATTTAAAGTGGGTTTAGATTTTTATTTAAATGAAAAAAATACCATTTCTGTTTTTACAAACCAAAACATTACAGACAATAGTACAATTGGAAAAACACTTGTTAATTTCATTGATAATGAAGCTTTTAATCAAAACCAAATTTTCACAAATATTGGCGAAAACACTTCAGAACAATACAATTTTAACTATAAACTAGATTTAGCTAAAGAAGGTGAAAATATTGAATTAGAAGTAGATTACAACACTTACGATGGCGAAAACCCTGTGTTTTTCAATCAAATTTTAGGTCCGTTAAGAGATTATACAGATTTTAATGAAACAGACAGAAAACGTACTACGGTAAATTTAGATTATGTAAATCCGTTATCTGAAACTGCAAAACTTGAAGTTGGCCTAGAAGCGCGTTTATTTAATACTGATATTAGCTACGCCTCAACAGGCGATTCTTATGACCAAACCGGATCACTAATACCAACACCAAGCACTAATTTTGATTATACACGTGATATTTACTCGGCTTATGTTAATTTCAACAAAAAAATTAATAAATGGACATACCAAATTGGTGTAAGAGCTGAAAATGTAAATGTAGAAACCTTAGCCGTACAACAAGATGTTACAACAAACAACATAACAAACATACCTTTTGATAATGATTATTTTGAATTGTACCCATCGGTTTTTATAACCTATGAAGCTTCAGAAAAAAACTCATATCAATTTAGCTATAGCCGACGTGTAGACAGACCAGGCATTGGGCAAGTTAATCCAATAAAAGAATGGAGTACGCCACTAATTTCATCATTTGGTAATCAGGCATTAGTGCCACAATTTACAAACTCTACTGAAGTTAATTATACACGTAACTTAAACAACCGCAAAGGTAGTGTTACTGCAGGTGTTTTTTACAGAGCTATTTCTAATGAAATTAACCGCGCTTTGTTTATTGATAGAAGTGATGTAACATCTGGTCGTGTTATTTTAACTCACGATAATTTTGATGACACCTCTGCTTTTGGTTTAGAACTTTCAACAAACTACAGAGCAACAAAATGGTGGTTTATTAATAGTAGTTTTGATTTATACTCGCAAACTCAAAAAGGTATTGCCGAAAATATAGTTGATGGCGTGCTTATTGAAAACGCTACCATTGCCGATATTGAAACACAAGTAACCGAAGTAGACAACGTAGCTTGGAATTTTAGAATGTTTAACAATTTTAGTTTAAGTAAAAACTTAACCTTTACAGCGTTTGGCTTTTACCGCGGAAAAAACAAAAACATACAATTTGACGTTAAACCTATGTACTTTGTAAACTTAGGCATGCGTTACAGTTTCTTAGAAAACAACAAAGCTACATTTGCATTTAACTTAAATGATATTTTTGATACCCAACGTTTTGCTTTTGATGGAGAAAGACCTTTTGTACAAAATGGCGAATTTAATTGGGAAAGCAACACATGGAACATAAGTTTAAGCTACCGCTTTGGCGGCGGAAAATACCGTGCTAAAGCGCGTAAAAAAAGAGATGACAATGTTAAATCTGGCGGTGGCGGTTTCCTGTAAAAAATTAAAATATTAATAGCCTGCATAATAAAATTGATGGTTAGTGTTACGTAAGGCTATTAAAAGAAACCCCAAGGTTTTATAAACTTTGGGGTTTTGTTTTATTTTTTTTAACTAACACACAATAAAACACATAGCTTTACGTTAAGTGCTATATACTGTCTAACCAATTACGAAAAAAATATAATTATTTAGAGTTAGTCGTCTTATACAATATTTTATTACTTCGTATAACAGGTGGGTATAAATAGGAAAAACTCGAAATTTAGGTTTCGGGTTTTTTCTCTTTTATGTTAAAAAAAGTTAAATAATATAATGCTATGCAATAAAGCAATAGGTTTTACGTCTAAGGTAATAGATTCTTCAACAGAGTGTTAGTTGAGTTGATTAATAGCTAGTTTAAACCCTGAAACATTAAGTTTCAGGGTTTATTTTTACCATTTTATTATTACACTGCCCCAAGTAAAGCCACTACCAAAGGCAGCTAAAACCACCGTATTACCTTCTTTAATTTTACCTTCTTCCCAAGCTTCGGTTAAAGCAATGGGTATAGATGCTGCAGTTGTGTTACCGTATTTTTGAATATTATTAAATACCTGATTATCATTTAAACCAAACTTCTTTTGTATAAATTGTGCAATACGCAAATTAGCTTGGTGTGGTATAAGCATGTCTATAGCTTCTTTTTGTAAATTATTTTTCATTAAACCTTCCATAATTACTTCGCTAAAACGTACAACGGCGTTTTTAAATACAAACTGCCCATTCATGTGCGGAAAATAACTTTCATCATTAGGGTCGTTATCATCTAAAATATCATTAACCCAACGTTTTCCCATACCTGGAGCTACTAAAACCAATTCTTCGGCATGTTCGCCTTGGCTATGCAAGTGGGTAGATAGAATACCTTTTTGTGTATTTTCCTCGCGTGTTAATACAGCTGCACCAGCACCATCACCAAAAATAACACTAACACTACGTCCGCGGGTAGTTTTATCTAAGCCATAAGAATGTAACTCACTACCTATAACCAGTATGTTTTTATACATGCCCGTTTTTATAAAATTATCGGCTACAGATATGGCATACACAAACCCAGAGCATTGGTTTCTAACATCTAAAGCCCCAACGGTTTTTATATTTAAAGCGTGCTGTACTTGCACACCCGGACCCGGAAAATACATATCAGGACTTAAGGTTGCAAAAATTATAAAATCAATATCGTCTTTATCAATTCCTGCGCGTTCAATAGCTATTTTAGCAGCTTTAACACCCATGGTTGCAGTGGTGTCTCCACTACCCTTTTTTACCCAACGGCGTTCTTTTATTCCTGTGCGTTCTTGTATCCATGCGTCATTGGTATCCATCATTTTAGACAAATCATCATTTGTAACCACATGATTGGGTACATACTTACCAAGACCTATTATTTTTGAATTATACATGTTAATATCTATTTTATTTGGCCTTTTACTTCAACATTAAAAGACTTTGTTTAGTTTTTCTTATTACAAATTACAAAATATAAAATTCAAATTACAACTTTTTAAATTTTAGACTTTGTTTTTCAATTTCTTTAAAGAAAAAATTGTGTCAGTTTGTCACTTTTTATGTCTTGGTATTTTTTTTGTCTACTTCAAACACATAAATAAACTATTAAATTAACTAGGTTTCCGCTACGCGGGAATAATAAATACACAATTTATCATGACAAAAGGAAGTATTAATGTTTCGGTAGAAAATATTTTTCCGTTAATTAAGAAATTCTTGTACAGTGACCACGAAATATTTTTACGTGAGTTAATTAGTAATGCCACTGATGCTACTTTAAAACTTAAACATTTAACAAACATTGGTGAAGCCAAAGTAGAATATGGCAATCCTAAAATTGAAATTAAAGTAGATAAAGACGCTAAAAAACTTCATATTATAGACCAAGGTTTAGGTATGACTGCGGAAGAGGTTGAAAAATACATAAACCAAGTAGCGTTTTCTGGTGCTGAAGAGTTTTTAGACAAATACAAAGATTCTGCTAAAGATTCTGGTATTATTGGTCATTTTGGATTAGGATTCTACTCTGCATTTATGGTTGCTGAAAAGGTTGAAATTATAACCAAATCTTTTAAAGATGAACCTGCTGCTCATTGGACTTGTGATGGATCGCCAGAGTTTACGCTTGAGCCACATGATAAAACCGAAAGAGGTACAGAAATTATTCTTCATATTGCTGAAGATTCTACAGAATTTCTAGAAGAACCACGTATTCGTGAGCTATTAAACAAGTACAACAAGTTTATGCCTGTGCCAATTAAATTTGGAACTAAGGAAATTAATGACCCTGAGCATGAACCTGCAACTATTACTGATAAAGACGGCAAAGAAACCAAAGAGCCACACAGACAAATTACGGTTGATGACATTATTAACAACCCAGACCCAGCGTGGACAAAACAGCCTACAGATTTAAAAGAAGACGATTATAAAAACTTTTACCGCGAATTGTACCCAATGCAATTTGAGGAGCCGTTATTCAACATACATTTAAATGTAGATTATCCTTTTAACTTAACTGGTATTCTGTATTTCCCTAAAATGGGACAAGACATGAATATTCAAAAAGATAGAATTCAGCTGTACCAAAATCAGGTTTTTGTAACCGATAATGTTGAAGGTATTGTACCAGAATTTTTAACCATGTTACGTGGTGTTATTGATTCTCCAGACATTCCATTAAACGTATCACGTTCTTACTTACAAGCCGATGGTGCTGTAAAAAAGATTTCATCATACATTACCAGAAAAGTTGCTGATAAATTAAAATCATTATTCAATAGTAATCGTGAAGATTTTGAAGCAAAATGGAACGATATTAAAGTGGTTATTGAATACGGTATGCTTTCTGAAGAAAAATTCTTTGAAAAAGCTGATGCTTTTGCGCTTTACCCAACCGTTGATGGTACGTATTACACTTACGAAGAATTATTCAACAAAATAAAAGCAAACCAAACTGATAAAGACAACAAGTTAGTTATTCTTTACGCTTCAGATAAAGATGCGCAACACAGCTACATTGAGTCTGCTAAAGCTAAAGGATACGAAGTATTGTTGTTAGATTCTCCTATAGTTTCACATTTAATTCAGAAATTAGAAACTTCAAAAGAAAACATATCTTTTGCGCGTGTTGATGGTGATCATATTGATAATTTAATTAAGAAAGATGACAACACCATTTCTAAATTAGATGAAGACCAAAAGAAAACGCTAGATGAACTTTTAAAAGACGTTATTCCTTCTGAAAAATTCACTATTCAGTTAGAAGCTATGGATAGCAGCGCCAACCCATTTATTATTACACAACCAGAGTTTATGCGCCGCATGAAAGAAATGCAAGCTACCGGCGGTGGCGGCATGAACATGTTTGGTAATATGCCAGAAATGTACAATTTGGTTGTTAATACAAACCACGATTTAATTAGCGATATTTTAAATACCGAAGCTAAAGAAGATAAAGAACGTTTAATAAACCAAAGTTTAGATTTGGCACGTTTATCTCAAGGTTTACTTAAAGGCGAAGCTTTAACAAACTTTATTAAGCGTAGTTATAATATGATTAAATAACCTCTTTATTACAGCACTTAATACAACTTTAAGTGTTAAAGTTTACAAAACCATTTTGCTTTTGCAAAGTGGTTTTTTTATATTAAAAAATCATAAATCATTAAACTAATGAAAAAAATAGCAAAAATTATAGTAGTAATTTGTTTATCATTAACAGTTACAAATTGTGCCACCATTTTAGGCGGCCCCATAAATTCACACCAAAAAACAAAACCAGCTCCTGGGCAACCACAACGTGATGTTAGAGTTGTTGCTTTAATTGCAGATATTGTTCTGTTTTTACCCGGTACAATTGTAGATTTTGCAACTGGTGCCATTTACAAGCCTCATTAAACATTATTTCTATAAACGTATTTTTAAAAACCACTTTGTTATTTCAGGGTGGTTTTTTAATTAAAACTTCAAAACAAAATAAACCCCTGACACATAACGGCATTAAGCCTATTAAATTTGCATGTAAGTTTAATTTAAAAATCAAAAAACAACATGAAACATGCAATTAACTGGTTTGAAATTCCTGTAACAAATTACGAGCGCGCAAAACAATTTTATGCTACGGTAACAAATGCTGAAATTAAAGATCATCACATGCCTGAACAAAACACAAAATATGGTGTATTTTCGCATGGTGATAAAGATAGTGTTGGTGGCGCTATTATTGAAGCTGAAAACCAAACACCATCAAACCAAGGCGCTACAATTTACCTTAACGGTGGTGATGATTTAAGCGTACCGTTAAATAAAGTTGAAAGTGCTGGTGGTAAAATAGTTATGCCTAAAACTGCTATTGGTGAAGATGGATTTATTGCGCAATTTATTGATAGCGAAGGTAACAGAGTAGCTTTCCATTCTTGGAATTAAATTGTTTATGCCTTCAGTAATTTAAAAAAAAGCATCAATCAAGCAAACGAATAGAAGGCGAATTGATTTAACAATTCGCTTTCTTTCATAAATTAAAATTTTAACTTTAATTTGATAAACACCAAACAACCCTATTATTTTTGTTAGCATGTCTCAATTAGCAAGACTCATATCAATTTTAACACTTTTACGGTCTAAACGCTTACTAACCGCGCCAGAATTGGCCAGTAAATACAACGTAAGCGTTCGCACAATTTACAGAGATATGAGAAAACTTGAAGAAGCTGGCGTGCCCGTTACAACTATTGAAGGCCGGGGCTATTCATTAATGGAAGGTTACCAAATTGCGCCCGTACAATTTACTGAAAAAGAAGCCAACGCATTAATTACCGCTCAACATTTAGTGAGCCAAACTAAAGATGCCCAATTTACAAAAGACTTTCAGGAGGCATTAACAAAAATAAAATCGGTTTTTAGATCTTCAATTCAAAAAAAGAGCGAAATTTTAGATCGTAATATTCGTGTTTTTGATTTCGATTTTGAAAACATTTCTAGCAACGCACTTTCTGATTTTCAATTAGCTATTACTAATTTAAATTATGTTGAAATTAACTACCAAAAGGCCAACGATACAAATATTAGCTTCAGAAAAATAGAACCTTACGCCTTTTACTCTTTCAATAATAAATGGATTTTAATTGCTTGGTGTTATTTACGTAATGATTATAGAGCTTTTAGAATTGATAGAATTAAACATTTTAAATTATTGCACGATACCTTTACAGATAGAAATTTCAATCTTCAAAAATATTTTGAAAACTGCCCCTACAAAGAAAATTAGTCTGTTTAAAATACTGTACTTTGTAATGTTTAATACTATTTTCGTCTAAAAGCTAATATCTATTAAATATTCATCATGAAAATTATAGCCACCAACATTGCAAAACCAACAACTATTATTTGGAATGATAAAGAAATAACCACAGGCATTTACAAAAAACCAACTGGTAGTCCTATTTACTTAGGAAAAACTGATGTTGAGAATGATGAAGTAACAGACCGCAAGCACCATGGCGGCACGTTTAAAGCTTGTTATTTGTTTTCTGCTGAAGAATATGATTATTGGAAAAACCTATACCCAAATTTAGATTGGAACTGGGGTATGTTTGGTGAAAACTTAACCGTAGAAGGTTTAAACGAAAAAACACTTATAATAGGCAATATTTATAAAATTGGTAATGCTTTAGTACAAGTAACGCAACCAAGAGAACCTTGTTTTAAATTTGGTGTTAAATTTGGTTCACAAGATGTTTTAATGCAATTTATAAACCGTGGTTTACCAGGAACATATATGCGTGTTTTACAGGAAGGTAGTGTACAAGCTGGAGACACGTTTGAGCTAGTTGAAACATCAAAAAACAGTTTAACAACAGCACAATTTTTCAAACTATTATATCAAAAAAATAAAGATAAAAAATTGGTGAATTTAGCTATAACAAACACTGCTTTACCAGAAAGCAAACGAAATAAAATGGCCAAATTTATATAAAAAGCTAGCATTTGTAGTTATACTTTAAAAAATCTGTTTATATTACCAAACACCCTAATAAAAACAGATTTACTAATATACACTACTTTTTTTAATGGATTTTACAAACCCGCTAGTTTACGGCGTACCTTGTTTTTTAGGCCTTATTTTAGTTGAACTTACATATAGCAAAGCACACAAACATAAACTTTATAATTGGAAAGACTTAGGCTCAAGCCTTTTTATGGGTATTGGCTCTGTTATTTTAGCGCCTTTAATTAAAACCATTTCGGCCATTGTTATTTTTAATTATTTGTATGAACTATGCAACCCCATTGTTAACGGAGTTAGAACCAATATATTAGGTTATGAATCTTTTGGGTATGCTTGGTACGTTTGGATAGCTTGCCAGTTTTTAGATGATTTTACTTATTATTGGTTTCACAGGCAAAACCACATGGTAAGGTTTTTATGGGCTGCTCACATTGTGCATCATTCTTCAGAAAATTTCAACTTAGGTACCGCTGTACGTAATGGTTGGTTTACCATTTTATATAAGCCATTATTTTATATGTGGCTTCCGGCAATAGGTTTTCCACCAGAAATGGTTGTGGTTTGTTTAGGTATTGAAGCTCTATGGCAATTTCAGTTGCACTCTGTATATATTCCAAAACTTGGTATAGTTGAAAAAATTTTTAACACACATACCATGCACCAAGTTCATCATGCAAAAAACTTAGAATATATGGATAAAAACCATGGCGGTTTTTTAAATATTTTTGATAAAATTTTTGGCACTTGGAAAGCGCTTGATGAAAATATAGATATTGAATATGGTGTTACTAAACCGCCAAACTCTTATAATCCGCTTGTAATATTAACACATGAATACAAAGACATTTGGAAAGACACCAAAAAAAGTTCTAATTGGTATCATAAATTCATGTACATATTTGGCCCACCAGGATGGAGCCATGACGGAAGCACCCTTACAATTAAACAAATACGAGCACAGCAATTACAAAAAAGTAAATAAGTTGTTATTCTATTGGAAAACTAAAATACGTTTTAGGAAAAGGCTCATTCCTTAAAGTAAAATGCCACCACTCTTTTGAGTAACCTCTAAAACCAAATTTAGCCATTACGTTTTGTAGTAATTGCCTATTTTCCTTTTGCTTTGGTGTAATATTACTGTAATTAACCCAAGATTGTTTGCCAAAAAAATCAAAGTGACTTCCCATATCTAATGGCACTCCTGTATTTCCATCTGTAATAGTTACATCAACAGTACTACCGCGGCTATGACCAGATTTTGATGCAATATAACCTTCATTAAAAAGATAGCGTTTCTTTACGCTTGGGTAAAATTGTTTTTTATTTAAAGTATCATTTAAATTTCTAGCCCAATTTACAAAATGATTAACAGCTGTTTGTGGTCTATAACCATCAAACACCATTAAACATAAATTTTTACTTTGTAAATAGTCTTGAACCTTTTTTAAAGCATTTGCTGCCTCTTTTGTTAAAATAAGCCTGTTTGTATTATAACCGCTTATAGGTTTACCAATAAAATTGTTTTTTGAAAAATATCTTAATTCAACATCTAAATCTGCTACAACTTCATCTACATACACAAAACCATCTGGTAATTGTGCAAAACAACAATTTAAACTAAAAATTATAATTATGTATTTAATAAGTGTCATTAGCAGCTAATATAATTAAAATTGTAACCAGAAAAGTTTAAAAACAAAAAAACCGAGTTCCCTCAAACCCGGTTCTTTCTTAATTTGCTTTTTTATTACGAAGTAGATTTAGGGAATCTATATCAACGACATAATGCAAATATTAATTAATTAATCCATTGAACTAAAAAGTATGTTATTTAGTACACCTCAAAGATAGTATTAGATTTGAATTACAACGTTTAAAAACATATAAAATCGACAAAACGCTTATTTTTTTAACATTTAAAGTCAAAATCATGCATTTCATCGACAAAAAGCAGCATTAAATATTTTCACAAAAGCCATTAAAAACAAAAAAGCATCTTTTACAAGATGCTTTTTACTAACTAACCAACCAAAAATATGAATTACAATTACTAAGTTTAAAGTACCACTCAATAAACTTTTAATAATTGAATGTATTTACTTTTTATATAACAATGTTCGTGCCAAACTAAAAATCATTCAAATTTTATTTTAATTATATTGTGCTCCTTTATTAAAAACTTCAAATTAATATGAAAAGCTCACCGCTGTTTACTAATGATACCATTGTTTTTGGCCTTTTAATGCTAATGCTAGCCATTGTTTTTTTTACATCATCAAAAAAAACAGGTTTTTGGGCTAAATTTTACAGTATTGTTCCTGCGCTATTAATGTGCTACTTATTACCTGCAATTTTAAATTCTTTACATATTATATCACCTAAAAATTCTGAAATTTACACCATTGCAAAAAATTATTTATTACCCGCAGCTATTGTTTTAATGACACTTAGTTTAGATTTAAAATCTGTATTTAATTTAGGCCCTAAGGCTTTAATAATGTTTTTTACAGGTACCGTAGGCATTATTATTGGTGGCCCAATTGCAATTTTATTAGTATCTATTTTTAGTCCAGAAACAGTTGGTGGTGTAGGTCCAGATGCCGTATGGCGAGGTTTATCAACCGTTGCAGGTAGCTGGATTGGTGGTGGCGCCAACCAAACCGCCATGTATGAAATTTTTAAATTCAACCCTGAAAAATACGGTAGCATGATTTTAATAGACATTGTTGTTGCGCAAATATGGATGGCTGTTTTACTTTTTGGTATTGGTAAAAAAGACAAAATAGACAGGTGGCTTAAAGCCGATAATTCAGCCATTGAGGCTCTTAAACAAAAAGTAATTAATTACGAAAAAAGCGTAATGAAAACACCTAACTTAACAGATTACATTATTATGCTAGGCATAGCTTTTTTTGCTGTAGGTGTTTCGCATTTAGGCGCCAATAATATTTCAACCTATTTATTAAATAATTTTGAAGTTTTTAATGATAAAACTTCAGCATTAGCTTCATTCACTTCTACATTTTTTTGGATGATAACAATTGCTACTATTATAGGTATTGCTCTATCTTTTACAAAAGCAAAAAAATATGAAGGAGCAGGTGCCGGTAAGCTAGGTAGTATTTTCATTTACATATTAGTGGCTAGTATTGGTATGAAAATGAATTTAGCATCAGTTTTTGAAAACCCAGGTCTTATTTTAGTTGGGTTAATTTGGATGTCTATACACGTTATGCTTTTAATAACCGTTGCTAAAATTATAAAAGCACCTTATTTCTTTTTAGCCGTTGGTAGTAAAGCCAACGTTGGCGGTGCAGCCTCGGCACCTGTTGTAGCAGCTGCGTTTCATCCATCATTAGCAACTGTTGGGGTTTTATTAGCTGTTGTTGGGTATGCAATTGGTACATTTTCGGCACTATTTTGTGCCAACTTAATGGAAATAGTGTCTCCGTAATACCACTTAAATAATATTTTAAAATATATTTGCCCACAAAATAAATTTCTGAATGAAAAAAATAGCATTATTATTTATTATTCTTTTTGCAATTGCTTGCGGAAAAGAAAAACATGATTTAGTAGTTAAAACCAATATTAAAGGATTAAAAAAAGGCACTGTTTATTTGAAAAAAGCCGAAGACACGTTAATTGTTACTGTAGATTCTATTGTAGTAAACGGTAATTCTGAATTTGAACTTTATAGTGATTTAGAATCTCCTGAAGTTTTCTATTTGTATTTAGATAAAAATAGTAAAGAAGAAGACAGAATTACATTTTTTGCTGATAAAGGTATTACCGAAATAAATACAACGCTTAAAAATTTTGCTTTTGATGCTAAAATAAATGGTAGCGAGCAACAAAAAACATTAGAAGAATACTTAAAAGTTATAGCTAAATTAAACAATAAAAATTTAGAATTAATTAAAGAAAATTTTGAAGCTCAAAAAACTGGTGATACAGCTAAACTTAATGACATTGAAAAACAATACAAGAACACTATAAAACGCAAATATTTATACACTGTAAATTTTGCTATAAATAATAAAGATAGTGAAGTTGCGCCTTATTTAGCTTTAACCGAAATTTACAATGCTAAACTTAATTTTTTAGATACCATAAACAAATCTTTAACCCCTGAGGTAAAACTTTCAAAATATGGTAAAGCGTTAAATCAATTTATTGAAGATATAAAAGCAAAAGAGACCAAATAGTCACAAAAATTATTTAACATAAAAAATCCTTTCAATTTAAAACTGAAAGGATTTTTTTATTTTATAGCAATAAAAACAATATTACACTAATTACTACATAAAAAAAACGCCTCATTTAAGAAGCGCTTTATTTTTTTGAGCCGATAGAGGGACTCGAACCCACGACCTGCTGATTACAAATCAGCTGCTCTAGCCAGCTGAGCTATATCGGCTTATGCGGGTGCAAATATAATATCAAATTTATAATATGCAACACCTTTTTAAAAAAAATTAAAGTTTATTTATTTTTTCTAATAAAGCGTTTCCTTTTGCCTCTAATTCTGCGTTTATAGATTTAAAATGTGCTTTTACATCATCAACATCTTTAGCGTTTACTTTTTCAATTAAATCATCAAATGTAGCAATGGCTTCATCTATAATTGCTTCACTCTCTTTTGTGTCTTTATCTGTATTATCAATTTCCCAAACGTATACTTCTTCAATAATATCTCCTAATACGTTATTAATATCTTTTTTTAAGTTTTTTACACTTGCCATTTTATACGGGTTTTAGTTTATTATAAATATAAGTAATTATTTCAATAAAATTAATTACCTGCGTAGGTTACAAAATTTCTTGGGGTTTCGTAAAGTGTTATTTCTAGCTCTAAATTTGGTTCTATTTTGGGTTTTATTTTGTTGTAAATAACAACTGCAATATTTTCGGCAGTTGGGTTTAAATCTTCAAACTCTGGCACTTGAAGGTTTAAATTTTTATGATCAAAAGCGTCTTCTACTTCAGCTTTAATAATATCTTTTAAAACTTTCATATCAACTACATAACCTGTTTCTTTATTTATTTCACCTGTAACACTTACAATAAGCTCATAGTTATGGCCATGAAAATATTGGTTGCTGCATTTGTCAAAAACTTGGTTATTTTTTTGGTCACTCCAATCTTTACGGTACAACCTATGGGCTGCGTTAAAATGGGCTTTTCTGCTAACGGTTACTTTCATTGTTTACATTTATGTGTTGGTAAAATTTATCAAAAATAACCTTAAACCATGCTGTATATGTGTCTGGGTTCAATGCTATATCTACTTTTACTGCTTCTAAAGGCATCCATTTCCAATTAGCAACTTCACTTGGGTTTATTGTTGGTGTGTTGTTGTAATTTCCTAATAAAATATGATCGTATTCATGTTCTGTTAGGCCATTATCAAAAGGGGCTTTGTATATAAATGAAATGGATTCTTTAAGCTCTGTAACAAAACCCATTTCTTCCATTAAACGGCGTTTTCCTGCTTCAATATTTGTTTCGCCGTTTCGTTGGTGACTACAGCAGGTGTTTGTCCATAACCCTGGAGAGTGATACTTATCTAAAGCACGTTGTTGCAGCATTAGTTCATTTTTATCATTAAAAACAAATACAGAAAACGCTCTGTGCAACAATGCTTTTTCATGAGCTTCCATTTTTGGCATTAGGCCAATTTGCTCATCGTTTTCATTTACTAAAATCACCTTTTCTTCTTCCATGTAGCAAAAATACAAACAAATTTATACTTGGTTGCTAAACTGTTCAAATAAAAAAAAAGCAGTTAAATTATTTTTAACTGCTTTTTTTTTGGTCTTTTAATAGGAATGCTTGCTACATTTTTATAATGATAAATTCTGACCTTCTATTAAGTTGATGCTCTCCTTCAGAACATTTAACGCCATCTTTACAACGGTTTATTAATTGTGTTTCTCCGTAACCTTTTGCACTTTCTATTCTGTTGCTTTCAATACCGTTACTTATTATATAATCTCTGGTTGATTTTGCTCTTCTATCTGAAAGGCTTAGGTTGTACTCATGTGTGTTTCTAGAATCTGTATGAGATTCTATTTTAATTACCATTTCTGGGTATTGTTTCATTAATAGCACTACTTTGTTAAGCTCTATTGAAGCATCATTTCTAATGAATGATTTATCTAAATCAAAATAAATAATGCCTATTTTAATTTTTAGTAGTCCGTTTTCTTCAACAATTAACTTGCTTAATGTTTCTAAACCTAAAGCAACTATAGTTTCACCTGGTTCATTTAGTGTTTTGGCTAATTTATCTTTTTTAGCATATCCTGTTTTTGTAGCTATTACTTGATATTTTGTATCACAGTTTAATACTTTTTTAAACTTATATGCGCCATTTACATCTGTTGTAGTAGTTTCTAATTCATTGCCATTATCAGATAATAAAACCATTTTTACATCGGGTATGCGCTCTCCGGTTACATTGTTAGACACATAGCCTTTTATGGCTTGGTTACATGTTGGTTCTGGTAATCTTACAAAAGAATAAATATCATCATCACCTTTACCAGATAGCCTATTTGAACAAACAAACCCTTTATTTTCTTCTTCTTTAATAATGAATGCAAAATCATCTAATTCACTATTTAGTGGTGCTCCTAAATTTGTTGGGGCACCAAAACTTTGGTCTGTAATGTTGCTTTTATAAACATCTAAACCACCAAGACCCAAATGACCATCGGAAGCAAAATATAAAGTATTGTTGGTTATAAACGGAAACATTTCTCTTCCGGCTGTATTTACTTTGTCTCCTAAATTTCTTGGTTTAGAATATGATATACTATCTTTTTCACTCAAAATATCAACCACAAAAATATCTGTTGCACCTATTGAACCAGGCATATCTGACACAAAATACAATAACTTACCATCAGCACTTATTGATGGATGCCCTACCGAATAATCTTCACTATTAAATGGTAACTCTTTTACGTTTTGCCACGTTAATTCGTTATCTTCATTATTCAATAAATCTGCACTATACAGTTTTAAATGGTTGGTACCTTTACTGTCTCTACCTAAATCTCCGTTATAGTTATTTCTTGTAAAATACACTTTGGTTTGATCTGGGTTAAAAGCTAATGTAGCTTCATGATACCTGGTATTTAGCTTTTTAGAGAACTCTCCTTCTTTTTTTAAATCAGATTCAATTTCATTTAAATTTCCTACATACATGTTTAAAAAAGGCTGTTCATTCCAGTGATAAATTCTGGTATGAAAGTTTGAAGAGTCTACTGCAGATGAATATATTAATTGGTCCTTGTAATACATTGGTCCAAAATCTGAATACTTTGTGTTTACAGATACGTTTTTAAGCGTAAACCTTGGTTCTATATTTAAAACATCTTCAACCGTAAGTTCTATTTGGTCCAAATGTTCAGCTCTATCATCTTCACTTTCTGTTCTTTTAGAAAACTCTTTCATCCAACGTTTAGCGTCTCTGTATTTACCTATACCTTCAAGCGCATGGGCATATCTAAATATATATTCTGGTTCAACACTTGAGAAAAATTCAGATACTAATTTATCATACCATATATAGGCATTTTCCATATCTGTATTAAAAAAATAGGCATCGCCAGTTCTTTGAAGTAAGGTTTTGTATTTACCCGCATCTTTTAAATCTTTATTCTCTAAAGACCTCGCTTTAGCCTCGTATAAAACAGCCGCTTCTTTGTACCATAATCTTTCAAATAATTTATCTGCTTTTTTTGTTTCACTTTGTGAAAAAACAAAATTAGCCACGCATAAAATTGTTATTAATAATATTTTCTTCATAGTTACTTAGGATTAAAAGAAACGAGGTGATTTTAATTGTTTTTCTTTAGATTTTAATTCGAAACGCAACATAATTTCATGTGTTCCGTTGTTAAAATTTTGAAGTTCGGTAGTAGTAAAATCATAGGCATAACCTACCATTAACTTTGGTCCTAATTGTAGGCCAACTAAACCACTAACAGAATCATCCCAACGGTATGCTACACCTAACCTTAACACTTCGCTAAACAAAAAATTCGCTGATAAATCTGCAATAATTGGGGCTCCTACAACAAACTTACCTAAAAAAGCTGGTTTAAATTTTACTGTTGGACTTAAATCAAACACTTTACCTGCAATTAAAAAATAGTGCAACCTTTCGGCAGCTACAGCATCTTGTACTTCATCATAATGCTCATCTGTTAAAAAATTTGGAACAGATAAACCTATATAACTATTATCACTATGCCAATAAATACCGGCTCCTACTGTTGGTAAAAACCTATTATTTATATTCTCAAAAACACCTTCTTGCTCTTGGTAATCTCCTTTGGTAAAATCTACATTTAACATTCTACCGCCTCCTTTTAAGCCAAATGATAATTTACTATCATTATCTAAATTAATTGTGTATGAAAAATTGGCATCAAAATAAAACTCATCTGATGGTCCCAATTTATCATTAACAATTGAGAAACCTAAACCCACGTTTTTACCTACGGGAGACTCTATACTAAAAGATTGGGTTTCAGGTGCACCATCTAAACCTACCCACTGGGTTCTATGTAACCCCGTGATTGCTAAGTGACCTCTAGACCCAGCATATGCAGAGTTTACTGTTAAAGTATTAAACATATAATCTGTATACTGCGGATCTTGTTGCCCATTACTAACATTAGTTAGCAACAGCGATAAAATTAACGCTACTATTGATAGGCTATGCTTTAGGTTCATATCTAAACTTTTATATTTTGTGAACATTTTAAATTTTAATTTTTTAATGATTTTTACCTAACTATGTATAACCAACCTGCTTTTGCTTTAGAACCATCGCCTAAATCTAGAACATAATAGTACGTACCTACAGGTAATTTTTCGTTTTTGTTTAACACTGATCTTCCGTTAGATATACCATCAAACGTATTATCATAACCTTCTTTTGTGTAAACTAGGTTACCCCATCTGTTGTAAATTTTTAAAGTATTATCTGGATAGTTGTTAATACAATCTATATAAAACACTTCGTTTTTACCATTTCCGTTAGGTGAAAATTCATTGTAAATTTTCAAACATTGAGGGTCAATAGTTGCTGTATCATCATCATTATTTTCATTAGAATCTATTTGATCTAAACCTTGTAATGATGCTGTGTTTAAGTAATCATTAATATCTAAAACAGTTACAGTAATTTCAAGTGTTTCGGTTAAACCAGCAGCTACTGTTGGTATTTGCCATATTCCTGTATTTTCACTGTACATTCCTGATGAAGCTGTTGCAGATTCAAATTGATAACCTTGAGGCAGTACATCTAATATTTCTACTGATGTAGCATCAATATTTCCTAAGTTTGAAGCTGATATTGTAAATGTTATTACATCTGCAATACTTGGGTTAGCATCACTCACAACTTTTACAACCTCAATATCTGCGGTTGGCGTATTAATTTGAGCACTGTCTTCATCATTTTCACTTTGATCACCGTCGTCATTATTTGGTGTACTATTTGGATCGTACTGATCTGCTGCAATAATTTGAGCAATGTTTAAATACTCGCCATCAACCAATGTTGGCATATTAACTGTAGCTTCATAAGTTATTGTTAAACCTGTTAATGGTACAGTTAAATTAGTCCAAATAATTTCATCATCATCTAACAAGCCACCGTTGCTAATGTTAGATATGTTACTGTAACCAATTGGTATTACATCTTCAACAGCAACACCTGTAGCTTCATTAGCACCAGCATTATCTATTTGAATTGTAAAGGTTACAACCTCACCTACGTTAGCATTTTCATTACTTACAGTTTTAGCTAAGCTTAAATCTGCTGTTTCGGTTAAAATTAGTATACCATCTTCATCATCTTCACTTTGATCTCCATCATCATTATTTGGTGCGCTATCTGGATCTAGAACATCACTTCCTGTAATCTCAGCCGTATTGAAATATTCACCATCTGTTCCTGTTGGTTCATTTATTAATACATCTATAAATAAGATTTGTGAACTTCCGCTAGGAACAGTTCCTACACTCCAAACACCTGTGCTTTCAGCATAAACACCTGATGTTGCACTGTAAAGAATAAAATCAAAACCTGATGGTAATACATCTGTTACTTCAACACCTGTTGCGGCATCTGGCCCATCATTGGTAACTGTAATTTGGAATGTAATTTCTTGACCAACATTTGGAGAAATATCATTATCCACCACAGTTTTTGTTAAACTTAAATCGGCCATTGCTTCTACTGGTGTAACAAGCACATTGTCTTCATCATCTTCACTTTGATCTCCATCATCGTTATTTGGTGTAGAATCGTTATCTAACACATCAGAACCTGTAATTTCAGCAACATTTAAATAATCGCCCGTACCATTTACAAGTACATCAATTAATAAAGTTTCTGTTGCGCCATTAGCAATGTTGCCTACATTCCAAACTCCTGTAGATTCATCATAAGTTCCAGATGTAGAACTGAATAATATGAAATCAAATCCTGATGGTAATAAATCTGTTACTTCAACACCTGTTGCATTTTCAGGACCATCGTTTGTAACTGTAATTATGAATGTAATTTCAGTACCTACTAACGGTGATGTATCTCCATCTACTACATCTTTTGTTAAACTTAAGTCTGCTACTGAAGCTACTGGTGTAATTACTTGACTATCTTCATCATCTTCACTTTGGTCTCCATCGTCGTTATTTGGTGTTGAATCATTATCTAAAACATCCGATGCTATTACTTCGGCAACATTTGTGTAGTTTCCTGAAGGATTAACTAATACATCAATTAACAAGGTTTCTGATGCGCCATTTGCAATGTTACCAACATTCCATATACCTGTAGTTTCATCATAAGTTCCAGCTGTAGAACTGAATAGTATGAAGTCAAACCCTGATGGTAATACATCTGCTACTTGAACACCTGTTGCTGCTTGTGGTCCATCATTAGTTACTGTAATTTGGAATGTGATTTCAGTACCAATTAATGGAGAAGTGTCACCATCTACTACTACTTTTTCTAATGAAAGATCTGCAACCGGTGTTACTGGTGTAACTATTGCGTTATCTTCATCATCTTCACTTTGGTCACCATCATCATTATTTGGCGTACTATCTACATCAAATACATCAGAGGCTGTAATTTCAGCAATGTTTAAGTAATCGCCTATTCCGTTTACTAAAACATCAATTAACAATGTTTCAGACTCGCCAGAATTAACAGTTCCTACAGTCCATATTCCAGTAGTTTCATCATATAACCCTGCTGTAGAACTATACAATATGAAGTCGTATCCAGAAGGTAACAAATCTGCAACTACAACACCTGTAGCGCTATTTGAACCGTCATTAGTTACTCTAATTTCAAATGTAATTTCAGAACCTACAAGTGGCGTAATATCACCATCAACAACTACTTTAGTCAATGATAAATCAGCTTGGGCTGGTGCTACTGTTAACACTGTTTCATCGTCATCTGCTATTCCATCTCCATTGTCATCTACGGTTTCATCTGTTGTTGGATCACTGTCTGGATCGTACTGATCTACTGCCGTGATTTGTGCGATATTAGTATACTCGCCTGCGGTTCCTGTTGGCGTATTTACGGTGGCTTCATAACGTAATGTGATTGTGCCATTATTGGCCGCTACTGTTAAACCTGCCCAACTTGCTGTGTTTCCTGTTGGTGTTCCGCCATCGTTTACTGCTGTTAAACTGTAACCTGATGGTAAAACATCTTCTACTGATACGCCCGTGGCTACATCTGGTCCAGCATTAGTAACTGTTAATGTAAATGTTACCGTATCGCCTACATTTGGTACACTGTTGTCTATTGTTTTTACAATACTTAAATCTGATTGTTGGATTACAACTCCTACACTGGCCTCATCATCATCGGCTATTCCATCGCCATTATCATCTACCGTAGCATCGCTGCTTGGATCACTGTCTGGATCATATTGATCGGCAGAGGTGATTTCAACCGTATTTAAATATTCATTGGCTGCTCCCGTCGGGGCTTCTACTACAGCATTAAACGTTAAGCTTACCGTGTCTGTACCTAATGGCACACTTAATCCTGTCCAATCGATTTGGTTGCCTGTGGCTACACCTGTGTTACTTATTGCTGTAATTGTGCTGTAACCTACTGGTAATACATCTTGTACTGATACGCCTGTGGCAGCTACACTACCCGCATTGCTTAAGCTTATCGTGAAGGTTACTACATCGCCTACATTGGGTGTGGCATCACTTACTGTTTTATTAATACTTAAATCTGAGGTTTGAGGTACAACAGTAAAACTGTCTTCGTCATTCTCACTTTGATCGCCATCATCATTATCTGGTGTACTGTTTGGATCGAATTGATCACTTCCCGTTACTTCAGCTACGTTTTGGTATTCGCCTAATGCGCCTGTTGGGGCTTCTACTGTTACTGTATAACTTAAAGTTATACTTGTGCCTGTTCCAATACTTAACCCGGTCCAATCGATTTGGTTGCCTGTGGCTAATCCTGTGTTGCTTATTGCTGTGATTGTACTGTAACCTGATGGTACAGCATCTCGTACTGATACGCCTGTGGCATCATCTGGACCATTGTTTGTTACTACTACTTCAAAAGTTACTGTATCACCTACATTTGGCGTGGCACTACTTCCTGCCGCTATGCCTTTGGATAACTCTAAATCTGCTTGGGTTGGTACTACCGTTGCTGCATCTTCATCGTCTTCACTTTGATCGCCATCATCGTTATCTGGTGTACTGTCTGGATCAAACTGATCGCTTCCTGTTACTTCAGCTACGTTTTGGTATTCATCCACTGCGCCTGTTGGGGCATTTACTGTTACTTGGTACGTTACTGTTAACCCTGTTAATGGCACGGTTAATCCATTCCATGTAATAGTTGTTGCTCCTGCATTGTATACCCCGCCATTATCGATACTTCCCGATACTAAACTGTAACCTATTGGTAAGATATCATTTATACTTACATTGGTTCCTGGGGATGTACCGCCATTGCTTATTGCTATGCTGAAGGTTAATACATCGCCTACGTTTAAATCGCCTCCATTATCATCTACAAAGGTTTTGGCTATGGATAAATCGGCCGTTTGTGGTACTACAGTAAAGTTTGTCTCATCATCATCTTCGCCTCCTGTGGATGGATCATTATCGCCATCGGCATTGTCTTCATCTACTGTATGATCTGTTGTTGGATCACTGTTTGGATCGTACTGATCACTACCTGTAATTTGTGCTCTATTTAAATACTCATCTACCGCGCCTGTTGGGGCGTTTACTGTGGCTTCGTAAGTCACTGTAATACTACTGTTTGATGGTACAAATAACCCTGTCCAACTTGCAGTATTACCTGTTGCTATTCCTGCATTATTTACTACACCTAAGCTATAACCTATTGGTAATACGTCTTCTAAACTTACATTGGTAGCATCATTTGGTCCGGCATTACTAATTACTAACTCAAAGGTTAACACATCGCCTACATTTGGTGTGGCACTGCCATTGGCTAAACCTTTTACTATTGATAAATCAGCTTGGGCTGGTGCTACTGTTAATTCCGTTTCATCGTCATCGGCTATTCCATCACCATTGTCATCTACGGTTTCATCTGTTGTTGGATCACTGTCTGGATCGTACTGATCTACTGCCGTGATTTGTGCGATATTAGTATACTCGCCTGCGGTTCCTGTTGGCGTATTTACGGTGGCTTCATAACGTAATGTGATTGTGCCATTATTGGCCGCTACTGTTAAACCTGCCCAACTTGCTGTGTTTCCTGTTGGTGTTCCGCCATCGTTTACTGCTGTTAAACTGTAACCTGATGGTAAAACATCTTCTACTGATACGCCCGTGGCTACATCTGGTCCAGCATTAGTAACTGTTAATGTAAATGTTACCGTATCGCCTACATTTGGTACACTGTTGTCTATTGTTTTTACAATACTTAAATCTGATTGTTGGATTACAACTCCTACACTGGCCTCATCATCATCGGCTATTCCATCGCCATTATCATCTACCGTAGCATCGCTGCTTGGATCACTGTCTGGATCATATTGATCGGCAGAGGTGATTTCAACCGTATTTAAATATTCATTGGCTGCTCCCGTTGGGGCTTCTACTACAGCATTAAACGTTAAGCTTACCGTGTCTGTGCCTAATGGTACACTTAATCCTGTCCAATCGATTTGGTTACCTGTGGCTACGCCTGAATTGCTTATTGCTGTGATTGTGCTATAGCCTACTGGTAATACATCTTGTACCGATACGCCTGTGGCAGCTACACTGCCCGCATTGCTTAAGCTTATCGTGAACGTTACTACATCGCCTACATTTGGTGTGGCATCACTTACCGTTTTATTAATACTTAAATCTGAAGTCTGGGGTACAACAGTAAAACTGTCTTCGTCATTCTCACTTTGATCGCCATCATCATTATCTGGTATACTGTTTGGATCGAATTGATCACTTCCCGTTACTTCAGCTACGTTTTGGTATTCACCTAATGCGCCTGTTGGGGCTTCTACTGTTACTGTATAACTTAAGGTTATACTAGCTCCATTGGCAATGCTAAGTCCGGTCCAATCGATTTGGTTGCCTGTGGCTAATCCTGTGTTGCTTATTGCTGTGATTGTGCTGTAGCCTGATGGTACAACATCTCGTACTGATACGCCTGTGGCATCATCTGGACCATTGTTTGTTACTACGACTTCAAAAGTTACTGTATCACCTACATTTGGCGTGGCACTACTTCCTGCAGCTATGCCTTTGGCTAACTCTAAATCTGCTTGGGTTGGTACTACCGTTGCTGCATCTTCATCATCTTCACTTTGATCGCCATCATCGTTATCTGGTGTACTGTCTGGATCAAACTGATCGCTTCCTGTTACTTCAGCTACGTTTTGGTATTCATCCACTGCGCCTGTTGGGGCATTTACTGTTACTTGGTACGTTACTGTTAACCCTGTTAATGGCACGGTTAATCCATTCCATGTAATAGTTGTTGCTCCTGCATTGTATACCCCGCCATTATCGATACTTCCCGATACTAAACTGTAACCTATTGGTAAGATATCATTTATACTTACATTGGTTCCTGGGGATGTACCGCCATTGCTTATTGCTATGCTGAAGGTTAATACATCGCCTACGTTTAAATCGCCTCCATTATCATCTACAAAGGTTTTGGCTATGGATAAATCGGCCGTTTGTGGTACTACAGTAAAGTTTGTCTCATCATCATCTTCGCCTCCTGTGGATGGATCATTATCGCCATCGGCATTGTCTTCATCTACTGTATGATCTGTTGTTGGATCACTGTTTGGATCGTACTGATCACTACCTGTAATTTGTGCTCTATTTAAATACTCATCTACCGCGCCTGTTGGGGCGTTTACTGTGGCTTCGTAAGTCACTGTAATACTACTGTTTGATGGTACAAATAACCCTGTCCAACTTGCAGTATTACCTGTTGCTATTCCTGCATTATTTACTACACCTAAGCTATAACCTATTGGTAATACGTCTTCTAAACTTACATTGGTAGCATCATTTGGTCCGGCATTACTAATTACTAACTCAAAGGTTAACACATCGCCTACATTTGGTGTGGCACTGCCATTGGCTAAACCTTTTACTATTGATAAATCAGCTTGGGCTGGTGCTACTGTTAATTCCGTTTCATCGTCATCGGCTATTCCATCACCATTGTCATCTACGGTTTCATCTGTTGTTGGATCACTGTCTGGATCGTACTGATCTACTGCCGTGATTTGTGCGATATTAGTATACTCGCCTGCGGTTCCTGTTGGCGTATTTACGGTGGCTTCATAACGTAATGTGATTGTGCCATTATTGGCCGCTACTGTTAAACCTGCCCAACTTGCTGTGTTTCCTGTTGGTGTTCCGCCATCGTTTACTGCTGTTAAACTGTAACCTGATGGTAAAACATCTTCTACTGATACGCCCGTGGCTACATCTGGTCCAGCATTAGTAACTGTTAATGTAAATGTTACCGTATCGCCTACATTTGGTACACTGTTGTCTATTGTTTTTACAATACTTAAATCTGATTGTTGGATTACAACTCCTACACTGGCCTCATCATCATCGGCTATTCCATCGCCATTATCATCTACCGTAGCATCGCTGCTTGGATCACTGTCTGGATCATATTGATCGGCAGAGGTGATTTCAACCGTATTTAAATATTCATTGGCTGCTCCCGTTGGGGCTTCTACTACAGCATTAAACGTTAAGCTTACCGTGTCTGTGCCTAATGGTACACTTAATCCTGTCCAATCGATTTGGTTACCTGTGGCTACGCCTGAATTGCTTATTGCTGTGATTGTGCTATAGCCTACTGGTAATACATCTTGTACCGATACGCCTGTGGCAGCTACACTGCCCGCATTGCTTAAGCTTATCGTGAAGGTTACTACATCGCCTACATTGGGTGTGGCATCACTTACTGTTTTATTAATACTTAAATCTGAGGTTTGAGGTACAACAGTAAAACTGTCTTCGTCATTCTCACTTTGATCGCCATCATCATTATCTGGTGTACTGTTTGGATCGAATTGATCACTTCCCGTTACTTCAGCTACGTTTTGGTATTCGCCTAATGCGCCTGTTGGGGCTTCTACTGTTACTGTATAACTTAAAGTTATACTTGTGCCTGTTCCAATACTTAACCCGGTCCAATCGATTTGGTTGCCTGTGGCTAATCCTGTGTTGCTTATTGCTGTGATTGTACTGTAACCTGATGGTACAGCATCTCGTACTGATACGCCTGTGGCATCATCTGGACCATTGTTTGTTACTACTACTTCAAAAGTTACTGTATCACCTACATTTGGCGTGGCACTACTTCCTGCCGCTATGCCTTTGGATAACTCTAAATCGGATTGTTGAATTGTAAATGTAGCATTATCTTCATCGTTTTCACTTTGATCTCCATCGTCGTTATCTGGTGTACTATTTGGATCCGCTAAATCACTATCCGTAATTTGAGCAATATTTGTATAATTTCCAGAATCATTAACAATTGCATCATATGTTAAGGTTCTTGACAAACCATTTCCTAAGGTTAAATCACTCCAAACTATAGATTTATTACCAACAATATAAATACCTGAATTAGAAACTGTTCCTGGCACTAAATCAAAACCAGATGGTAATAAATCTTCAATATCAACACCTGTTGCATCACCTGGTCCAAAATTTTCTAATAAAATAGAAAATGTAACTGTGTCTCCAACAGAACCCGACACTGGTGATACAGACTTTGTTATTTGTAAATCTGCTGTTTCTAAAGTTATTGTTGAAATAGCCTCATCGTCTTCACTTTGATCGCCGTCATCATTATTTGGTGTACTATCTGGATCTGCCTGATCCGAACTTGATATTTCGGCAACATTACTATACTCCCCTGCTGCTCCTGTTGGGGCATTTACTGTTACAGTAATATCAATAGATACAGGAGTAGATGTTGTTACTGAACCTACATTCCAAACACCTGTACCTGAATTATAATTTCCTCCAGAATCATCACTTTGATAAGTAAATCCTGTTGGTAATTGATCTTGAACTGTGACATTTGTAGCTGTATCAGGTCCTGCATTAGTTACCGTTAAGGTAAAAACTACAGTATCTCCCACACTAGCATCTGATATTGATGACGTTTTTTGAAGTGATAAATCTGCCGATTGAATTGACACTGTTTCACTATCTTCATCATCTTCACTTTGATCACCATCATCATTATTTGGTTCACTATCAGGATCTAAATTATCTGAAGCAATAATTTCTGCTGTATTTTGATAAGGTCCGGAGGCATTAACAGTTGCGTTAAATGTTAAGCTTAATGTTGAACCACTGGTTATACTTAAATTGGTCCATGTTAATGTTTGGGTTGCTACTTCAAAAGAACCTCCATTAGAAACCGAACCTGGTACTAACGAATAACCTAAAGGCAATACATCTTCTACACTAACGCCTGTTGCATCAGAATTTGTTGTGCTTGCATCATTATTAAAAATATCAATTGTAAATGTAACTACATCTCCTATGTTAACTGAGGAAGAAGAAACCGATTTTGTTAATTCTAAATCTGAAACTGGTGTTATATTTATAATTACTGTATCTGTAGCGTCTGGACAATTCCCGTTAGCTACCGTCCATCTAAACTCATAAGTTCCTACTACTGTATTTGTTACTGCTGTTGTAGGGTTTGTTGCATCAATAAAATTTGCAGTTGATGGGCCGGAAATTTGAGACCAACTTCCGTCTCCTGTACTAGCTGGTGTTGCACCTAAAGTTACAGAAGAAAATTCAGGCAACGTTTGATCTGGACCAGCATCGGCCGTTATAGGATCTGAATAAATTACAACCTGCATTGTATCTGCATTTGAACATCCTCCACCAACGGCAGTCCAAGTAAATTCATAAACACCCTCAGAAAGATCTAACACTAAAGAATTAGGGTTATTAGGAGCTGCTATTGTTGCTGGATTACCCCCTGTTTGTGTCCAAGTTCCTGTTCCAGAACTTAAAGGTGTTGCACTTAAAAATGTTTGCGTAGCATCACAATATTCTTGATCAGGTCCGGCCATGGCTTGTGATGGCGGTGCCCCAGTAAATGTTAATGTTACTGTATCTGTTTGTGGTGCACATGACCCAGAACCAAATGGTCCATTAGAGACCGTCCAGGTTAAAACATAAACATCATCTAAACCATCATTGTTTACATCGTCTGGAATATTTGACAATGTAGTTTGTGGATTATTAGGACTATCTATTACTACAAGCCCCCCCGATGGATCATCAGCAGGATTTGCAAAAGACCATTGTCCAATACCTACAGTTGGTGTAGTTGCATTTAATTGCGTATCTTCTTGACAAGCATTTGGCTGGTCTGGTCCTGCTTCAACAGGTGTTGGTGCTTCAAATACTTCTATTCTTACAATATCTGCATTATTTGTACAGAAATTTGAATCGAAATTTAATTCTATTATATAAAGACCTGCAACCGTTAATCCTGTAACATCAGTTGTTGTACTATTGTTAGGAGTTGTGAAACCAACAGTAGCTCCTCCCGGTTGAGACAGTAGCCTCCATTCTGAAGTAACATCTCCAGGAATTGAAGCGTTGCCAGCTGTTAATGTAGCTACATTGGTATCTGCTAAACAAATATCTTGATCTGCCCCTGCATCTGCATCTTCACTTGGGCCATTACTAACCACAACCTGAACATCATCTGAATTATTACAAGAAGATCCAGCTCCAGTATAATCTGTTGTATATCTAAAAACATATGTATTGCCTGGAACTACAGTAGCGTTAGCTGTATTACTATTACTTGGAGATTGCGTTGGTGTATGAATAGCTAGTTCTCCTGCAGTGGGTGCGTTACCATTAACTTGTACAACACTCCAAGTTCCTGTTGTTCCAGATGTAGCTTCTAAAAACACACTATTAACTTCACACAAATTTTGGTCTGACCCTGCACTTGCAGGTGCAAAAACATCTACACTTATTTCATCTGTAGAGCTAGGACATATTGTTGAAGCACTTGTTGTTGTCCATCTAAACACATAAGTACCAGTAGTTAAACCTGTAACATTTATAGAGTTATTTCCTGGATTGTCTATGTTTGGAGTATTTGGACCTGAAACGACGGTCCAGTTACCTGTTTCTTCATTTGGGTTATTTAAAGGATCTGCAGTAATTACAGTATTTGTAGCTGCACATATTACTTGATCACCCCCTTGTATATTAGCTTCTGTTGGAGGTATACCAACCTCTATAGATACTTGATCTGGTGTTGCTGCAGAGGTACAATTACCATATGTAACTTCCCATTCAAATACATATGTTCCATTCATTAAATCTGTAAAAGTGGCTGTTGGACTATTCACATCATCAACAGTATAACCTCCTAAACCAGAAACTAGCTTCCATTCTCCTACACCACCAGAAGAAGCAGGGTCTGTAGCATTCATTGTAAATGAAAGTGTGCTAGAATCTACACATAAACTTTGGTCTGGACCTGCACTTACAACATTAGATGTATTTGCTATTACAACTTCAACATTATCTGAAGTTGCAGGACATCCGTTTGGTGCTGGAGCAGTATAAGCTATTTCCCAATTAAACTCGTATTGACCATTTGTTAAACCCGTAACTTCGGTAGTTGGATCATTTGGATTTGTAAATGTAACTGTTGTGGGACCTGAAACTTGAGTCCAAGTTCCTGTTTCATCAGTATCTGGAGTATTTCCACTTAAACTAGGTATTGTTGTTGTTCCTGACCCAAGACACAAGTCTGCACCAGCATCTGCTTCAGTTGGAGATTCATCGTTGGTTGTTGTAATAGTTACGGTATCTGTTTCTTCTGCTCCACAATCTGGAAATCCAGGAGCTTCATCAACCGTCCAAGTTATTACATATGCTGTTCCTGGGTTAGAAAATCCTGTTGCAATGGTATTAGGGTCATTAACATCTTCAAATGTAATACCATCTGGAGAAGACCAAGTACCAACTTGACTATCTAAAAGGGCACTAGCTGCCAATTGAACAGGGGCATTAAAACAAACTGTTTGATCGCTACCCGCATCCATTGGTAAGTTACTAACAGGTGTTACAGTTATTTCTGTATCTGAAGTTGCCGGTGGTGTACAGTTAGGGCCCGCAGACACGGTATATCTAAACACATAAACACCAGGCACTAAATCTGCTAATGACGTTGTTTGCGCATAAATATCGTTTATAGTTGCTGTACTTGGTCCTGAAACCTGTGACCAAACAGATGTTTCTCCATCACTTATTGGACTCCCCGCTAGGTTACCATTAACTTGCCCACAAACAAACTGTTGTGGTGCACCTGCATTAGAACCGGAAATAGGGGTTGAAATAAAAATATTTATGGTGCTACTTGCTCTATCACAATCACCAACTAATAAATTACCACCTCGTCTTCTTGTAAATCTAACTGCATATGTTCCTGGCACATCAAAACTATTTATAGTTGCCGTACCATTGTTAGTACCTCCTAAATTAACAACACTTGTTGGAAATGTTAATGCAGAATCTGATGGCCCACTAAGAATTTGATATTCGGTTACATTACCACTTGAAGAGGTATATGGCACATCTATTGAGGTATCGCCACAGTCTCCAACTATATCATTATCTCCATTAGCTGAGATGCTAATGGGGTTTACATTGTATCTTACATTAACTATTGCAGATTCACTACAGCCTGTTACTGTATTTTCAATAGTGTACCTAAATTGATAGGCGTTTGATGCAGACAAACCAGTAACTCTGGTTGTACTACTATTTGGGTTTTCAATTGTTGCTGCTGGACCACTTGTTTGTTCCCAAAGCACTACTTCATTTGTATAATCAGGATCATTACCCACTAGAGTAGTTTCTGTTATAGAAGCATCGCAAAAACGTTGATTATTGTCTTGAACTGAAGCTTGTGTTACATCTTGAGTAGCCTCTGGTACTGTAATTGTAACAGTATCACTTCCTGTAACACAAGGCCCAACAACATCCCATCTTAAAACATACACACCTTCTATTAAACCACTAATACCAGTATTATTATTATTTGGATTACCAATATTTGGGTTAGATGGACCACTAACAAAAGTCCATGTTCCTTGTTGTCCGTTTATATTATTACCACCAAAACTTGCATTTAAATTGGTTGATTGCGTGGTTGTATAGCAATTATCTAAGGTTTGGTCTGGGCCCGCTTCAACAGGTATTTCACCTCCATAATTTGTTACTGTTATTTCATCAAATGTTTCACAAAATTGACCAGGAGCATAATCCTGCCCAGTAATTGTCCATCTTAAAGTAGTCGTTCCCGCACTTATGTCAGATAAACTAATAGTAGATGTTGCTGAATTTGCTTGATTTATGGTAACACCCGCACCATTAGCACCAACCACAGACCACAGCCCTGTTTCTCCTGGGTTGCTTGGAGCATTACCATTAATTATTAACGATCCGGAACTATCTGGACACGATGCAATATCTTCCCCAGCGTCTGCAATAGTAATAGGCTCTACACTAATAGAAACTGTTTGGCTTGGTGTGTCTCCATTAAAACAGACAGCGTAAAGCTCAAACTCATAAGTATTCCCTCCAGAAAAACCAGTTATTATTGGGTTATCTATTGAAGGATCACTAATACTAACAGATGGTCCTGAAATTTGCCTCCAGGTAGGTCCTTCTGCATACGTATCGGGAGTATTTCCATTAAGCTGAAATACTTCATTTTCACAAATTGTTTCGTTTACACCAGCATTTAAAGTACAAGATTGTGCATTTAAAGGGTTAAAACTAAAAAAGAACGAAATAAACAGTAAAAATATAAAAACATTATTTTTTCTGTTTTTTAATAGTTGGTTGTTAGTCATTAAAATAAATAATTGGTTAACTAAAAAACATTAACAAACTCACGTAAAGCAAGTTATAATTTAATTATTGCTAAAAATATACTACAGATTCTATAAAAACTAATTTTTAAGCACGTTTTATACATTAAAAAAAAATTAACAACACCTAAATTACTGGTTATTAACTATTTTATTTTCAAAAAATCCTATAGTTATAAAGTTTAGACCTCAATTTTAAAAAAAGTCACAATATTTAATATTTTTATTAAAAATTGAACCTTAATTTAAGCCAAAATATGTCAAAAAAAATAAATAAATGTGAAGACAAGCACTAAAGGAACATTATGCTTAGATGAGCAGCACTTATGTGTAGACGAATGGAAAACCAGTAAATCCTACATTTTAACAAAAAGTATTTATATTATTTTAAGGTAGCAAGTATGCTACTTATTTATATTTTTGCATACTTTAAGATAGAACATGGAATTTTTAAAAGAAATAAACCGCAGGCGAACATTTGGCATCATATCGCACCCCGATGCTGGTAAAACTACTTTAACAGAAAAACTGTTACTTTTTGGTGGCGCCATACAAGAAGCTGGTGCTGTAAAAAGTAATAAAATAAAAAAAGGAGCCACCAGTGACTTTATGGAAATTGAGCGCCAGCGTGGTATTTCGGTAGCCACATCGGTTTTAGCTTTTGAGTATAATAACATAAAAATTAATATTTTAGATACGCCTGGGCATAAAGATTTTGCCGAAGACACCTTTAGAACTTTAACGGCTGTAGATAGTGTTATCGTAGTTATTGATGTTGCAAAAGGTGTAGAGGAACAAACTGAAAAATTAGTTGAAGTTTGTAGAATGCGCAACATACCCATGATTGTTTTTATTAATAAACTAGATAGAGAAGGTAAAGATGCCTTTGATTTGCTTGATGAAGTAGAACAAAAACTAGGTTTAAAAGTAACACCGCTTAGTTTCCCAATTGGTATGGGTTATGAGTTTAAAGGTATATATAATATTTGGGAAAAAAACATTAACCTTTTTAGTGGTGATAGCCGCAAAAATATTGAAGAAACCATTAAAATATCAGATTTAGAATCTGCCGAATTAGACGAATTGGTTGGTGAAAAAGCTGCAAATACTTTAAGAGAAGAGTTAGAATTAGTTCAAGGTATTTATCCTGATTTTGATAAAGAAGCTTATAAAAAAGGTGAGCTTCAACCTGTATTTTTTGGTTCGGCATTAAATAACTTTGGTGTTAGAGAACTTCTTGATTGTTTTGTAAACATTGCGCCTACACCCAGAGCAAAACAAAGTGATACGCGCTTGGTAAAACCTGATGAAAAAAACTTTACAGGTTTTGTTTTTAAAATTCATGCCAACATGGATCCTAATCATAGAAACAGGTTAGCCTTCGTAAAAATTGTTTCTGGAGAATTTAAACGTAACACCCCTTATTTACATGTTAGAAATAATAAAAAAGTAAAATTTTCTAGTCCTAACGCCTTTTTTGCTGAAAAGAAAGAAATTGTAGATATATCATACCCTGGAGATATTGTTGGTTTACAAGATACAGGAAGCTTTAAAATAGGTGATACACTAACAGAAGGCGAAATTTTAAATTATAAAGGTATTCCTAGTTTTTCACCAGAACATTTTAGATATATAAATAACGCCGACCCTTTGAAATCTAAACAACTTTTTAAAGGCATTGACCAATTAATGGATGAAGGTGTAGCCCAATTATTTACACTAGAATTAAACGGAAGAAAAGTTATTGGAACCGTTGGTGCGCTTCAATATGAAGTTATTCAATATAGATTAGAGCATGAATACGGCGCTAAATGTACCTATGAAAACTTAAATGTTGCTAAAGCATGTTGGGTTGAACCCGAAGATGAAAAAAATGCCGAATTTAAAGAGTTTAAGCAAGTTAAGCAGCGTTTTTTAGCTAAAGACAAACAAGGGCAACTTGTGTTTTTAGCCGATTCTCAATTTTCATTACAAATGACACAACAAAAATACCCAAGTATAAAATTTCATTTTACTTCGGAGTTTGATTAAAACAAGAAACTATCGCATTTAAAAATTTTATAAATAATTACCCTAAAAAATCTACTAATGGAAGTAAATGCTAAAAAATTTAGTAATAAAGATATTACGGTTACTTATAACCCACAAAAGTGCATTCTATCTGGCATTTGTGCTAAAGAACTTTCAGAAGTTTTTAGCGACTCTATAATACCTTGGATTAATTTAGATAATACCGAAAACTCAAAAATTATAGCACAAATTAAACGCTGCCCATCTGGAGCCCTACAATATTTTAAAAAAAAGGAAGAAGCATTGGTTTAATATTAAAAATGCCCTTTATAAATATTTATAAAGGGCATTTTTTTGATAAAACACCAAAAAATTATTTTAAACACTTTTAAGAGTTAAATAAAAATCAAACAATGATTTGTATACTGAATGATTTAAAGTGAATTAAAACGCTTTTAAATAACCTATTCTGTATAAATTATATATATAAATAAATTAATATTCATAATATTAATTTATAGTTTTTATTTTTTAAGCTTCACCTGTAGGGCCAAAATTTAGCGGTATTGGTGGTTGTTCATAATCTTTAATTTCACCATGCGCATTTTCAAATCTGTTTACATTATCAGCCAACGCGTTAAGCAAGCGTTTAGCGTGTTGTGGTGTTAATATAATTCTAGATTTTACTTTATTTTTAGGTACACCAGGCATTATGTTTACAAAGTCTACCACAAATTCAGATACGGAATGGTTTATAATTGCCAAGTTAGAATACGTGCCTTCTGCAACTTTTTCATCTAACTCTATGTTTAATTGCCCTTGCTTAGGCTTGTTATTATCGTCTGCCATAGAAATTTTTATTTTTTAATTTCCACAAAAGTAGAAATATTATTAATAACTCAATTGTTTTACTTATACTTACAAGCTTAAAACCCTTGTATGAAATGCGTAATAAAAAAGCCTTCAAGTATTTTAATACATGAAGGCTTTTTGTTTTTATATTCCCGCCTTACTCATCGATACTTACCTTCATAATAAGGTATTCTTGAATCTTAGATTTCGCGAGGATAACAAATATTAGTTGTAGTTCAACTCTTGTTTTACTTGCATCATTTCATCAAATTCTTCTTTTGACCCCACAATAATGTTAGAGTAGCTTCTCATACCTGTACCTGCTGGTATTCTATGACCAACAATTACATTTTCTTTTAAGCCTTCTAACGTATCAACTTTACCAGCTACAGCTGCTTCGTTAAGTACTTTTGTAGTTTCCTGGAATGAAGCCGCAGAAATGAATGATTTAGTTTGAAGCGAAGCTCTTGTAATACCTTGTAGTATTGGCGTAGCTGTTGCAGGTTGCACATCTCTTGCTACTACAAGTTGTTTGTCTTCTCTTCTTAAAATTGAATTTTCATCTCTTAATTGACGTGGTGATACTATTTGACCTGCTTTAAGGTTTGTAGAATCACCTGCATCTTCAACAACTTTCATTCCGAAGATATCATCGTTTTCTTTAATGAAATCTGCTTTATGAACTAATTGATCTTCTAAGAAAATGGTATCACCAGAATCTATAATTCTAACTTTACGCATCATCTGTCTTACAACAACCTCAAAGTGTTTATCATTAATTTTCACACCCTGTAAACGGTATACTTCTTGTACTTCGTTTACTAAATATTGTTGTACTGCTGAAGGACCTTTAATATTTAAAATATCATTAGGCGTTATAGAACCATCAGATAATGGCATACCTGCTTTTACATAATCATTTTCTTGAACAAGAATTTGATTAGATAGTTTCACCAAGTATTTCTTAACATCACCTGTTTTAGATTCTACAATAATTTCACGGTTACCACGCTTAATTTTACCAAATGATACAACACCATCAATTTCACTTACTACTGCTGGGTTTGATGGGTTACGAGCTTCAAATAACTCGGTAACACGTGGTAAACCACCCGTAATATCACCTGCTTTAGCAGATTTACGAGGTATTTTAACCAACACCTTACCTACATTAATTTTCTCACCATCATCAATCATTAAGTGTGCACCAACTGGTAGGTTGTATGAACGGATTGTTTCACCATTACCATCTTCAATATGAATAGTTGGTATAAGCTTTTTATTTCTAGATTCTGAAATTACTTTTTCTTGGAAACCAGTTTGCTCATCAATTTCAACTTGGTATGTAATACCTTGTTCAATATTTTCATATTTAATTTTACCAGCAAACTCTGAGATGATTACACCGTTGTATGGATCCCAAGAACAAACAACATCTCCTTTACTTAATTTTTGTCCGTTTTTAATCATTAAATGCGAACCGTAAGGGATATTGTTAGTACTTAAAGTAATACCTGTTTTCTCGTCAATTAACTTAATTTCTGATGTTCTTGAAATAACAATATCAACTTCGTTACCATCGTTATCTGATCCTTTAACCGTTTTTAAGTCTTCAATTTCAGCAACACCATCAAATTTAACGGCTAATTTATTTTCTTCAGAAATGTTACCAGCAATACCACCTACGTGGAATGTACGTAATGTTAACTGCGTACCAGGTTCTCCAATTGATTGTGCTGCAACAACACCAACAGCTTCACCACGTTGTACCATTTTACCTGTTGCTAAGTTACGGCCGTAACATTTAGCACAGATACCTTGTAATGCCTCACAAGATAATGGCGAACGTACTTCAACACTTTCTATTGGCGTATCTCCAATAGCTTTTGCTATTTTGTCATCAATTAAATCACCCGCTTTAACTAGTAATTCATCTGTTAATGGGTTATGTACATCGTTTAATGAAACACGTCCAACAATTCTATCTTCAAGTGTTTCAACAATTTCATCATTTTTCTTTAATGGTTCAACTTCAACACCTCTTAAAGTACCACAATCTTCAGTGTTAATAATAACATCTTGTGATACGTCAACTAAACGACGTGTTAAGTAACCTGCATCGGCTGTTTTTAATGCCGTATCTGCAAGACCTTTACGAGCACCGTGTGTTGAGATAAAGTATTCTAAAATTGAAAGACCTTCTTTAAAGTTAGAAAGAATTGGGTTTTCAATAATTTCACCACCACCTGCGTTAGATTTTTTAGGCTTAGCCATTAATCCACGCATACCGGTTAACTGACGAATTTGTTCTTTAGAACCACGCGCACCAGAATCAAGCATCATAAACACCGAGTTGAAACCTTGCTGATCTTCACGAATACGTTTCATAGAAAGCTCGGTTAATTCAGCGTTGGTAGATGTCCAAATATCAATAACCTGGTTATAACGTTCGTTGTTGGTAATAAGTCCCATGTTATAGTTACCCATAATACCATCAACTAAACCATTGGCTTTATCTATCATTGTTTGTTTTTCAGCAGGAATAATAATATCTCCTAAACTGAATGATAAACCACCTTTAAATGCGAAGTTGAAACCTAGAGTTCTAATAGAATCAAGGAAATCTGCCGTTTCAGGTACCGATGTAACTTTAAGAATATTACCAATAATATCTCTTAATGATTTTTTAGTAAGTACCTGATTGATGTAACCTGCTGCTTGTGGTACGTGCTGATTGAATAATACACGCCCAACTGTAGTAGCAAGAACCATAGGTGCTAACTTACCATCTTCATTAATATCAATAACTCTTACCTTAATACCAGCATTTAAGTCTACACGCTTTTCGTTAAAAGCAATTTCTACTTCCTCTGGCGAATAGAATGTTAAACCTTCACCTTTAATAGGCACTTCAGGTGTAGATTTACGCTCTTTGGTCATGTAATAAAGACCAAGAACCATATCTTGAGATGGTACTGTTACTGGCGAACCATTGGCTGGGTTTAAGATGTTATGTGATGCCAACATTAATAATTGACACTCTAAAATGGCTTCTGGCCCTAATGGTAAGTGAACCGCCATTTGGTCACCATCAAAATCGGCATTAAATGCCGTACACACTAATGGGTGTAATTGAATTGCTTTACCCTCAATTAATTTAGGTTGAAAAGCTTGAATACCTAAACGGTGTAATGTAGGAGCACGGTTTAGTAATACTGGATGCCCTTTTAGAACATTTTCCAAGATATCCCAAACTACTGGCTCTCTTTTATCTATAATTTTCTTTGCAGATTTTACAGTTTTTACAATACCTCTTTCAATTAATTTTCTAATTACAAAAGGTTTGTAAAGTTCTGCTGCCATATTCTTTGGCAATCCGCACTCAAATAATTTTAATTCTGGACCTACAACAATTACAGAACGTGCTGAATAATCTACACGTTTACCAAGTAAGTTTTGACGGAAACGCCCTTGCTTACCTTTTAAACTATCTGATAATGATTTTAACGGACGGTTAGAATCTGTTTTTACTGCCGAAGATTTACGCGTGTTATCAAATAAAGAATCTACAGATTCTTGTAACATACGTTTTTCATTACGTAAAATTACCTCTGGTGCTTTTATTTCAACTAACCTTTTTAAACGGTTGTTACGTATAATTACACGACGGTATAAATCATTTAAATCTGAAGTAGCAAAACGGCCACCATCTAATGGTACTAACGGACGTAATTCTGGTGGAATTACTGGTACAACCTTCATAATCATCCATTCTGGACGGTTTTCACGGTTATTGTTAGATTCACGTAATGCTTCAACTACTTGTAAACGTTTTAATGCTTCAGTTTTACGTTGTTTAGATGTTTCTGTATTTGCTTTATGACGTAATTCGTATGATAACGTTTCTAAATCAATTCTGGCTAAAAGTTCAATTAAACATTCGGCCCCCATTTTTGCAATAAACTTTTCTGGGTCTGAATCATCTAAATATTGATTTTCTTGTGGAAGCGATTCTAGAATATTTAAGTATTCTTCTTCTGTTAAGAAATCCATTTTTTGTAATGGTTCACCTTCTTCATTTTTAGCATTACCTGGCTGAATTACTACATAGCGTTCGTAGTAAATAATCATATCTAATTTCTTAGACGGCAACCCTAATAAGTAACCAATTTTGTTTGGTAAAGAACGGAAATACCAAATGTGTGCAACAGGCACAACTAAATTTATGTGACCAACTCTGTCTCTACGAACTTTCTTTTCAGTAACTTCAACACCACAACGATCACAAACTATACCTTTATATCTAATACGCTTATACTTACCACAAGCACATTCATAATCTTTTACAGGACCAAAAATGCGCTCACAAAATAAACCATCGCGTTCTGGTTTATGTGTACGGTAATTAATAGTTTCTGGCTTTAAAACTTCACCTCTAGATTCTGCTAAAATAGATTCTGGAGAAGCTAAACCAATTGAGATTTTATTAAATCTCTTAACTGTATTTTTATCTTGTTTTCTTGCCATGTTTTTTTAAGTCTTCAGTATCCAGTTTTCAGTACGCAGTGTTTACGGCATACTGAAAACTGTGAACTATTAATTTTACTCTTCTAATCTAATGTCTAATCCTAAACCTTTTAATTCATGCATTAATACATTGAATGATTCTGGTAAGCCAGGATCTGGCATTGGTTCACCTTTAACAATACTTTCGTATGTTTTAGCTCTACCAATAACATCATCAGATTTTACAGTTAATATTTCGCGTAAAGTACTTGATGCACCGTATGCTTCAAGTGCCCAAACTTCCATCTCACCAAAACGCTGACCACCAAATTGTGCTTTACCACCAAGTGGTTGTTGCGTAATTAATGAGTAAGGCCCTATAGAACGTGCGTGCATTTTATCATCTACCATGTGGCCTAATTTAAGCATGTAAATTACCCCTACAGTAGCTGGCTGATCAAAACGTTCACCTGTTCCTCCATCATATAAATAGGTATGACCGAAACGTGGAATTCCTGCTTCGTCAGTCAATTCATTAATTTGATCTAATGATGCGCCATCAAAAATTGGTGTTGCAAATTTGCGTTCTAATTTTTGACCAGCCCAACCTAAAACGGTTTCATAAATTTGACCAATATTCATACGCGATGGTACACCTAATGGGTTTAATACAATATCAACTGGTGTTCCATCTTCTAAGAATGGCATATCTTCTTGACGAACAATACGTGCTACAATACCTTTATTACCGTGACGTCCTGCCATTTTATCACCCACTTTAAGTTTACGTTTTTTAGCTATGTAAACTTTAGCAAGTTTAATAATACCTGCTGGTAATTCATCACCAACAGAAATGGTAAACTTCTCACGGCGTAAAGCACCTTGTAAGTCGTTTTCTTTAATTTTATAATTGTGAATTAAATCTGCTACTAACTGGTTAGTGTGGTCATCTGTAGTCCATTTACCAGATACTAAGTGTGCATAATCATCAACAGCATTTAACATTTTTAATGTGAACTTTTTACCTTTTGGTAATACTTCTTCACCTAAATCATTATAAATACCTTGAGCTGTTTTACCATTTACAATAGCAAATAGTTTATCAACTAATACATCTTTTAATTCATCAAATTTTCTATCGTATTGTGCTTCTAAAGCTAAGATATCATCTTTATCTTGGGCACGTTTACGTTTATCTTTAACGGCTCTTGCAAATAATTTTTTATCAATTACCACACCGTTTAATGATGGTGATGCTTTTAATGATGCATCTTTTACATCACCAGCTTTATCACCAAAAATAGCACGTAATAATTTTTCTTCTGGAGTAGGATCAGATTCTCCTTTTGGTGTAATTTTTCCAATTAAAATATCACCTGGTTTTACCTCTGCACCTACACGAATCATTCCGTTTTCATCAAGATCTTTAGTTGCTTCTTCAGATACGTTAGGAATGTCATTAGTTAACTCTTCGTTACCTAATTTTGTATCTCTAACTTCTAATGAATACTCATCAATATGAATAGATGTGAAGATATCTTCACGAACAACTTTTTCAGAAATTACAATAGCATCCTCAAAGTTATAACCTTTCCAAGGCATGAAGGCTACTTTCATGTTTCTACCTAAAGCTAATTCACCTTGTTGGGTTGCATAACCTTCACATAACACTTGCCCTTTAGTTACTTTATCTCCTTTAACCACAATTGGTTTAAGGTTAATAGATGTACCTTGGTTGGTTTTTCTAAACTTAATTAATGGATATGTTTTAACATCAGAATCAAAGCTTACTTTAGCTTCATCTTCTGTTCTATCATATCTAATTTTTATTTCGTTTGCATCAACATATAAAACTTCACCAGTTCCTTCGGCATTAATTAATACCCTAGAATCTTTAGCTACTTGACGTTCTAAACCAGTTCCTACAATTGGAGAATCTACTCTTAATAAAGGTACTGCTTGACGCATCATGTTTGACCCCATTAATGCACGGTTTGCATCATCATGCTCTAGGAATGGGATTAACGATGCTGAAATTGACGAAATTTGGTTTGGTGCAACATCAGTGTAATGTAAATCAGATGGATCAATTACAGGGAAATCGCCTTCCATTCTAGCAATTACCTTATCGTGCAATATTTTACCATCGTCATCTACATTTACAGTAGCTTGTGCAATTAACTTCTCTTCTTCTTCTTCAGCACTTAAATATGTTGGTACATTTTTAATATCTACAACACCTTCTTCAACTTTTCTGTAAGGTGTTTCAATGAAGCCCATTGAGTTAACTTTAGCATATACAGAAAGTGACGAGATAAGACCAATGTTTGGTCCCTCTGGTGTTTCAATAGGACAAAGTCTTCCGTAGTGTGTATAATGAACGTCACGAACCTCAAAACCTGCTCTTTCACGAGAAAGACCACCAGGACCTAAAGCTGATAAACGACGTTTGTGAGTGATCTCAGCTAATGGATTTGTTTGATCCATAAATTGAGATAACTGGTTAGTACCAAAGAATGAATTAATTACAGACGATAATGTCTTTGCGTTAATTAAATCTATTGGTGTAAATACTTCGTTATCACGAACATTCATACGCTCACGAATGGTACGTGCCATACGTGCTAAACCAACACCAAATTGTTGAGATAATTGCTCACCAACTGTACGTACACGACGGTTAGATAAGTGATCAATATCATCAATCTCTGCTTTAGAGTTAATCAGCTCAATTAAATATTTTATAATAGTTATGATATCTTCTTTGGTAAGCACTTGCTTGTCCATACCGATATCTAACTGTAATTTTTTATTCATTCTATAACGACCAACTTCTCCTAAAGAGTAACGTTGATCTGAAAAGAATAACTTGTCAATTATACCACGAGCAGTTTCCTCATCTGGCGGTTCTGCATTACGTAATTGACGGTAAATATGTTCAACAGCTTCTTTTTCAGAGTTTGTTGGATCTTTTTGAAGCGTGTTATGAATGATGGCATAATCACCTTGTTCAGAACTTTCTTTGTGTAAAAGAATAGTTTTAACATCGGCTTCAATAATTTCTTCAATATTATCTTTATCTAAAATAGTATCACGATCAAGCACAATTTCGTTACGCTCAATTGACACTACTTCACCAGTATCTTCATCAACAAAATCTTCGTGCCATGTGTTAAGTACACGTGCCGCAAGTTTTCTACCTAAATACTTTTTTAATCCCGTTTTTGATACTTTTACTTCTTCAGCTAAATCAAAAATTTCTAAAATATCTTTATCGCGCTCAAAACCGATAGCACGGAAAAGCGTTGTAACAGGTAATTTTTTCTTTCTGTCAATGTAAGCATACATTACTTGGTTGATGTCTGTAGCAAACTCAATCCAAGAACCTTTGAAAGGAATTACCCTTGCTGAATATAATTTTGTTCCGTTAGCATGGAATGATTGTCCGAAAAACACACCTGGAGATCTGTGTAACTGAGACACAACAACACGTTCTGCACCGTTGATAACAAATGTACCACTAGGTGTCATGTAAGGAATAGTACCTAAATACACATCTTGAACAATGGTTTCAAAATCTTCATGTTCAGGGTCTGTACAATATAACTTTAACCTTGCTTTTAAAGGAACACTGTATGTTAGTCCTCTTTCAATACACTCATCAATAGCATACCTTGGTGGATCTATAAAGTAATCTAAAAATTCTAAAACAAATTGGTTTCTGGAATCTGTGATTGGAAAATTTTCCATGAAGGTGTTATAAAGGCCTTCATCACCGCGTTCTTCAGACTTTGTTTCTAATTGGAAAAAATCCTGGAAGGATTTGATTTGAATATCCAAGAAATCTGGATATTCTGTTCTATTTACAATAGACGAGAAATTTAATCTTTCAGCTTGTGTTGACAACATCAATGAACGGAATTTTGATTAAAAAAAAATTATAAAAACGTATATACTTTTATATACGCAAAATGGTTTAGGTCTTTGAGAGGCACTCTCAAGACCTAAACCTTTGTTCTGTTTGGTTGTTAAGCTTACTTAAGCTCAACCTCAGCTCCAGCCTCTTCTAAAGAAGATTTTAAGCCTTCAGCTTCATCTTTAGATACACCTTCTTTAATTGCGCTTGGTGCATCATCAACTAATCCTTTAGCTTCTTTTAAGCCTAAACCAGTTAATTCTTTAACTAATTTTACAACTGCTAATTTAGAACCACCAGCTGCTTTAAGGATTACGTCAAATTCAGTTTTTTCTTCAGCAGCTTCACCACCACCAGCAGCACCTCCACCAGCGGCAACAGCTACAGCTGCAGCAGCAGGCTCAATACCGTACTCATCTTTTAATATAGTAGCTAACTCATTAACTTCTTTTACTGTTAAGTTAACTAATTGTTCTGCGAAATCTTTTAAATCTGCCATTTTTCTATCGTTTTAATAATTTTTTAATTTAATATAATTGTAATAAGTGCGTACTGCTTTGAACTATCCTTCTTTTTCAGATAGTGTTTTAATAATACCAGCAAGTTTTCCACCACTTGATTGAAGTGCTGAAACAACGTTTTTAGCAGGTGATTGTAATAATGTAACAATTTCACCAATAAGTTCTTCTCTAGACTTAATATCTACTAATGCGTCTAACTGATTATCGCCAATGTAAATAGCTTCCTCAATAAAAGCACCTTTTAATAAAGGTTTTTCAGATTTTTTACGGAAGGTTTTAATTAACTTTGCTGGTGCATTACCTGTTTCAGAATACATCACAGATGTATTTCCTTTTAAAACAGTAGGAAGGTCTCCAAAATCTTTATCTGAAGCTTCCATTGCTTTTTCAAGTAATGTATTTTTTACTACAGCCATTTTTACGTTTGCTTTAAATGCAGCACGACGTAAATCTGAGGTTGTTCCTGCGTTTAGGCCACTAATATCAGTTAAATAGATATTTGTGTTATTAGCTAATTCACCAGTTAACTCCTCAATTACTTGTGATTTTTCTTCTCTTGTCATAATAAAAGTTTTAACGAGTTTTATTAACCAATTTTAGGATCAACAGCAACACTAGGACTCATTGTTGAAGACATAAAAATGCTTTTTACGTAAGTTCCTTTTGCAGCAGTTGGCTTAAGTTTCATTAATGTTTGTAATAATTCATTTGCATTACCTGCAATTTTATCAGCGCTAAATGATGCTTTACCAATAGCAGCGTGTACAATACCAGTTTTATCAACTTTAAAGTCAATTTTACCAGCTTTTACTTCTGTAACTGCTTTAGCAACATCCATAGTTACTGTTCCTGTTTTTGGGTTTGGCATTAAACCACGAGGACCTAACACACGTCCTAATGGACCTAATTTACCCATAACACTTGGCATAGTGATAATTACATCTACATCAGTCCAGCCACCTTTAATTTTATCAAGGTATTCATCTAAACCAACATAATCTGCACCAGCTTCTTTAGCTTCTGCTTCTTTATCTGGAGTAACTAATGCCAATACTTTCATATCTTTACCAGTACCGTGAGGTAATGAAACCACACCACGTACCATTTGATTTGCTTTTCTAGGATCTACACCTAAACGAACAGCAATATCAACTGATGCGTCAAACTTAGTATTGGTAATTTCTTTTATTAATGCTGAAGCTTCATCTACTGAATAAAGTCTTCCTTTTTCAATTTTCGCTACAGCTTCTTTTTGTTTTTTTGTTAATCTTGCCATTTTTTAATGTTTTAAAGATTAATTAGGGAATTGCCCTGTTACAGTTATTCCCATAGATCTTGCTGTACCAGCAACCATTTTCATAGCAGATTCAATTGTAAATGCATTTAAATCTTGCATTTTATCTTCTGCAATGGTTTTAATTTGATCCCAAGAAACTTTCGCTACTTTTTTTCTGTTTGGTTCACCAGAACCCTTTTTCACCTTGGCCGCTTCTAATAATTGTACTGCAGCTGGAGGGGTTTTAATAACAAAATCAAAAGATTTGTCTTTATAAACCGATATAACAACTGGTAATACTTTACCAGCTTTATCTTGGGTTCTAGCATTAAACTGCTTACAGAACTCCATGATGTTAACACCAGCAGCACCTAGAGCGGGTCCAACCGGTGGCGAAGGATTCGCTGCACCTCCCCTTACTTGTAGCTTAACTACTTTACTTAACTCTTTTGCCATTTTTAATAATTTATTTTGATACTAAATCTTAAATGTTGGAAGCTAAAGATTGTGTATCTATTTAGTGTAACAATTATTATACTTTTTCAACCTGCATATAACTTAACTCTAATGGTGTTTTTCTTCCAAATATTTTAACCATTACTTCAAGTTTACGCTTTTCTTCATTAATTTTTTCAATGGTACCATCAAATCCATTAAATGGACCATCAATAACTTTAACGGTTTCACCTTTTGTGTAAGGTATAGCCACGTTTGTTGTTTCTTCAACAGATAACTCATCGACCTTACCTAACATTCTGTTTACTTCAGATTGCCTTAAAGGCACAGGATCACCACCTTTAGTTTCACCTAAAAAACCTATTACGTTAGTAACAGATCTAATAATATGAGGAACCTCTCCTGATAAATTGGCTTGTATCATTATATAACCAGGAAAATAAACTTTTTCTTTGCTTATTTTTTTTCCGTTACGTATCTGAATAACCTTTTCTGTAGGCACCAATACTTGGTCAACATAATCTTGCATTCCTAATCGAGCAATTTCATTCTCAATATAGGTTTTGATTTTGTTTTCTTGACCACTTACAGCCCTAACTACATACCATTTTTTTTCACTTACTTCAGACATACTCACCTTACATTTAACTAGTTTATCAAATCAAAATAAGCCGAAATAACCTTACTAAAAACTGTATCTACTCCCCATATAGCTAATGAAAAGATTATAGAAAAAACAGCTACTAGAACTGTTAAGTTTTGAGCTTCTGCCCAAGTAGGCCAACTTACGTTAGTTTTAAGTTCGTTAAATGATTCTTTTATATAATTTACAAATCCTGCCATTTATATACTTATTTGCACGGGTTGCGAGACTCGAACTCACGACACCTGGTTTTGGAGACCAGTGCTCTACCAACTGAGCTAAACCCGTAAATATAAATCAAGATATTCCAAACAGGAATATCTTGATTTATTATATTTAACTGTATTAGTCTAAAATTTCTGTTACCTGACCAGCACCTACAGTTCTACCTCCTTCACGGATTGCGAAACGTAAACCTACGTTCATTGCAATTGGTTGAATTAATTCAACAGTAATAGTTAAGTTATCTCCAGGCATTACCATCTCAACACCATCTGGCAAAGAAATATTACCAGTTACGTCAGTTGTACGTACGTAGAACTGTGGACGGTAGTTATTATGGAATGGCGTGTGACGACCACCCTCTTCTTTTTTAAGGATATAAACCTCAGCCTTAAACTTAGAATGTGGAGTTACAGATCCTGGTTTAGTTATAACCATACCTCTTGAGATTTGAGTTTTCTCAATACCTCTTAATAAGATACCGGCGTTATCACCAGCTTCACCTCTATCTAATATTTGACGGAACATTTCAATACCTGTAATAGTAGAAGTTAATTTCTCAGCACCCATACCAATAATCTCTACAGGATCACCAGTTTGAGCAATACCAGTTTCTATTCTACCAGTAGCAACAGTACCACGACCTGTAATAGAGAATACATCTTCAATTGGCATTAAGAAAGGCTTATCCATATCACGAACAGGCTCTTCAATCCACTCATCACAAGCTTCCATTAATTCTAATACTGTATCTACCCATTTTTGCTCACCGTTAAGTGCACCTAAAGCAGAACCAGAAACTACAGGACCATTATCTCCGTCATATTCATAGAAAGATAATAAATCTCTAACTTCCATATCAACAAGCTCTAAAAGCTCTTCATCATCAACCATATCAACTTTGTTTAAGAAAACAACGATACGAGGAATACCTACTTGACGACCTAATAAGATGTGCTCGCGAGTTTGTGGCATTGGACCATCTGTTGCAGCAACAACTAATATAGCACCATCCATTTGAGCAGCACCAGTTACCATGTTCTTTACATAATCGGCGTGACCTGGACAGTCAACGTGTGCGTAGTGACGCTTTGCTGTTTGATACTCTACGTGCGAAGTATTAATAGTAATACCTCTTTCTTTTTCTTCAGGAGCATTATCAATCTGATCGAATGATCTTGCTTCAGAGAAACCTGCATCAGCTAATACTTTAGTAATAGCAGCTGTTAAAGTTGTTTTACCGTGATCTACGTGTCCAATAGTACCTATATTTAAATGTGGTTTTGAACGATCAAAAGTTCCTTTTGCCATGTTAAAATAATTTAATCTTAGTTATATAATAATATTAGTGTATCCTAATTAATTTTTCTTTTTTTGAGCCAATGACGGGATTTGAACCCGTGACCTCTTCCTTACCAAGGAAACGCTCTACCCCTGAGCTACACCGGCCTTTCATTTACGAATACCGATTTTTATTTTACGACTTTGTAATTTTCGTAATTCGTAACTTTTTTGAGCGGGAGACCGGGTTCGAACCGGCGACATTCAGCTTGGAAGGCTGACGCTCTACCAACTGAGCTACTCCCGCATTTTGCAAGCTTTAAAACTTGCTTAGTTTTATTAAGGATTCGCTCACTTTGTTCGCGCATCCTGTTCGGGTAACCCCGACATAAAATTTTATTAAAAAGTCTTACAAAAGCGAGCTTCTGACGACTTCTGAATAAAATTTCAAGTGGGAAGAGCAGGATTCGAACCTGCGAAGGTAAAAACCAACAGATTTACAGTCTGTCCTCGTTGGCCGCTTGAGTATCTTCCCAATTTTCCAATATTTTAAAGAACTTATTTTCTTTTTGAGCCGATAGAGGGACTCGAACCCACGACCTGCTGATTACAAATCAGCTGCTCTAGCCAGCTGAGCTATATCGGCGTTTTTTATACATTTTTTCGCATAAAAAAAGTCCGCTATTTCTAACGGACTGCAAATGTATTGATTTATTTCTTTATTCAAAACATTTTTTGAAAAATTTTACTTAATTATTTGTTATGAATATGCTCTTAATTTTTCTTTTCGTTTTTTTAATTGTCTTTCTAAGGATGATGCTGCCATATCTGCACCTTCTTCAAATGATTTACATTGCTTTTTTACAACGAAACTATCTCCTGGTACGCTTACTCTTGCTTCAAATACTTTGTTGACTTTGTCATTGGTATTTTCTAATTTTAAATAGACATCAGATTTAATGACTTTGTCATAAAACAAATCTAATTTATCCATTCTTTTTTGAATGAAGTCTATTAATTTTTTGTCTGCATTGAAGTTAACAGATTGTGTGTTTACTTTCATACTCTTTATTTTATGGTTAGACAATATTTTACTGTTATTTTTTGCTTCTTGGGTGTGCTTTTATATGTACTTTTTTAAGTTCTGCTATACTGTTATGTGTGTAAACTTGTGTAGCAGCTAAGCTAGAGTGACCCAAAAGTTCTTTTACAGCATTTATATTTGCACCTTGATTAAGTAAATGTGTTGCAAATGAGTGCCGCAGTATGTGAGGACTCTTTTTAACTTTTGAAGATGCCTTACTAAAATAGTTATTTATTATTCTGTAAACAAGTGTTTCGTAAATTTTAACGCCTTTTTTTGTTAAAAAAAAACTATTAACATCTTTTATTTCACTTAATTCATTTCTTAGCGTTATATATTTTTTTGCTGTTTGTTGTACTGTTTTTAATAACGGCACAAAACGCTCCTTATTTCTTTTACCTAATACTTTTACCGTTTTATTATTGAAGTTTATATTTTCTAACTTTAAATTTACTAGCTCTATTCTTCGTATTCCTGTTGAATAAAATAATTCTATTATGAGTTTATCTCTAACACTTTCAAAGTCTGTTTCATCATAAAAATCATCTAAAACTGTAGTTATTTCTTTTTCTGAAAAAGGTATTTGAACTTTTTTAGTTGTTTTTAGAGCTTTATGTTTTGCTAAAGGGTTACTATTAATAAGCCCCGTTTTTAAAAGAAATTTATAATAGGTGTTTAAGGCTGATATTTTCCTATTGACTGTTTGGTTTGATATTCCGTTTTCAACCAACTCAACTATCCAACGTCTAATTTGAGCATAATTTACCGTATCTATGCTAGAGTTTTTATATTCGTTAGACACGAAGGCAGAAAAACTTTCAATATCATTCTCATACGCATTTACTGTTAATTGCGAATAGTTTTTTTCTAATAATAAATAATCTGTAAATGCAGCTAAATTCATTTTAAAAAATAGTTGTTAGCTATGAATATACAAATACTAGTTTAATTTTAGGCAAAAAAAATCCCGCTTAGTTAAGCGGGATTTTTTTTATTAGTGTGCTGTTATACTTCTTCAGCATCTCTTAAGCCTTGTATATATTGCGCTTTTTGTACTTGCGCTCTACGAGCTACAGAAGGTTTTGTAAACTGCTTACGTGTTTGTAATGCGCGTTTTGTACCTGTTCTGTCAAACTTACGCTTGTAACGTTTTAACGCTCTATCTATATTTTCGCCTTCTTTAATAGGTATTATTAACATAGTATCTTAACCTCCTCTCTTTTAAAGATTTCCGTTTTTTTACGTAACGGGCTGCAAATGTAAAAATTATTTAATAAGTAACAACTAAAAAAATATTTTTTTAAGTAGCTGGTTTATAATCTTTACCGTCTATAATTATTTTTGAGAGTATTTCTCTTAAAATTTCTGAGGTTCCGCCACCAATTGGTCCTAATCTACTATCTCTAGAAAGTCTTGCCAACGGGTACTCTTCCATGTAGCCGTAACCACCTAAAAACTGTAAACATTGGTAGATTACATCATCGGCCATTTGTGTTGATTTTAATTTAGACATGGTAGCTTCTTTCACAACATACTCACCTCTATTTAATCTGTAGGTTACTACATAATTAAATTGTTTACACACCTCCATTTCAGTGTATAAATCTGCTAGTTTATGCCTTAATGCTTGAAACTTATCAATGGTTTTACCAAAAGCAGAACGTTCTGCCATATATTTTTGGGCGTATTCTAGTGCAAATTCTGCTCGTGCATGAGCATTTACTCCCATTATTAAGCGTTCTAATGAAAAATGCTGCATTATATATGAGAAGCCTTTATTTTCTTCGCCTAATAAATTAGTTGCTGGTACTTTTACGTTATCAAATGCAATTTCACCAGTATCAGATGCTCTCCAACCTAATTTATCTAGTTTTGTAGCGCTTATTCCGGGAGTATTTCTATCTAAAACAAAAATACTTATGCCTTTATTACCAAGCTCTGGGTTTGTTTTTGCTGCAACTATTAAATAATTACTGTAAACACCATTGGTAATGAATGTTTTTGAACCATTAAGCACGTATACATTGTCTTTTTTAACAGCCGTTGTACGCATGCCTGCTACATCACTTCCGCCAAAAGGTTCTGTTATACAAAGGCAACCAACTTTATCTCCAGAAATACTTGGTACTAAATATTGTTGTTTAATGGCCTCGTTCCCTTCGGCATTTAAATGCGTCATAGCTAGGTATATGTGAGCCCAAACAGCTGCTGCAAACCCTCCTGAATTAACTTTTTGAAGTTCTTCTAAGAGAATAACCATGTAAAACATATCTAAATTTAAACCGCCGTAGGTTTCAGGATAACTTATACCTAAAAAACCCATATCACCAAGTTTCTTCCAAATAGAAGTATCAATTTCCCCTGTTTTTTCCCATGTATTTACATGAGGAACTACTTCTTTTTGTAAAAAATCTTTTAAACTTTCGCGGAAGAGATTATGTTCTTCGCTGAAGTACATATTGTTCATTTGCATTTTTTTTAATAGAACGACAAATATAATTTAATTATATCGATTTTGTTTAACGGAAAGCTCTTAACTTTCAACAATTGTTCAAAATTTTTATAGCCTTCAAGTAAAGTTCGTTGCTCTATAATGTTATGAGCTACTTCATAATCTATATATTGAATAGTAACTAGCTCATTAACAGTGGCGGTATTTATATTTATTTTTTTTATTTGTCTTGGTGTTTTTACAGTAAACTTTTGCTTAATATTATTAATAACTTGGGGTGTTAAGCCATACACCTCTTGCAGTTGAATATCTGCAATAAAACCGCCTGCAAATTTATTTCTGTATTTAATAATACGTTTTGAAAGTACATTGCCTACCCCGTTTACGGTTTGCAATTGAATAGCAGTTGCTTTATTTAAATCTAGCTTTTGATTAGATGTTTTTACTGTTTTTTGTGGATATTTATGTAAATTACTTGAAGTTGCATTACGCTTCCACTCTGGGAATTTAAAATATGGTGAAATAATATTTAAAAGTGAATCTGAAACCAAGGTTACTTTTTGAAATTCTTCTGAAGAATTAACCCATTTATCTTGCTTTCGGTATGCCAATAGCCTGTCTATTTCTTCATTAGTCATTCCTAAAGTTTCCGCTTTAAAATCGGTTATAAAATTAGGATTAAATGGAAATATTTTGGGTTTTCTAGCTGCAAGTTCTGCTTGCTTTAAAGAATCTATTTCTTTTTGAAATGTATTATATAAATTTTTGTCAACCGCTATTGATTTTGCTGTATGCGGTATAAAAAAATAAACTGTTTGTAATGCGGCTATAATTAACAATAATAAAAAAATCCCATTTCGTTGTTTTTTTGTGAACGTGAAATGGGATTTCATAATATTTATAATTTAAATTAATTACATATGCTTTGTAAGATCTTCGGCACCTTCATCTAAAGCTTCTTCCTTTACATTAATGGCTTTCATGTACTTTTTCAATTCTTTACTAATTATTGGTGAAAGTACAATTACACCTATGATGTTTGGAACAACCATAGCGAATATCATGGCATCTGAAAAATCAACCACAGCACCTAAGCTAATTGATGCCCCTAAAACTACAAAAAGTAAGAATAAAATTTTATAAACTAAATCACTAATTTTTCCTTTTCCGAATAAAAATATCCAACCTTGCATGCCGTAATAAGACCATGAAATCATGGTTGAAAAAGCAAACAGTATAACAGCTATAGTTAACACAATTGAAAAATGTGGTATTACGGTATCAAAAGCAGTTGCCGTAAGTTCTACACCTTCTTTAATTGGCACACCGTACTCCATAAACTGACCATCAAAATTGGTAATTACAATAACTAAAGCCGTCATTGTACAAATAACTACAGTATCAACAAATGGCTCTAAAAGCGCTACAATACCTTCACTTGCTGGATATTTTGTTCTTACGGCAGAATGCGCTATAGCTGCACTACCTACACCCGCTTCATTTGAGAAAGCACCACGCCTAATTCCTTGAATCATGACACCAATTAAACCACCAGCAATACCTAAACCAGAAAAAGCACCTTCAAAAATAAGCCCAAAAGCATCATCAATTAAATGCCAATTAGCACCTAAAATTATTAAAGCAGCCAACACATAAATTCCTGCCATAAAAGGCACTACTTTTTCTGTTACTGAAGCAATACGCTTTATACCACCAATAATTACGATGGCCACTAAAAATGCCATTACAATACCAAAGTACATACCAGCATTAGAGTTTTCAAAATTAAAAAGCTTTGTAAACTGAGCAGCAGCTTGGTTGGCCTGAAACATATTACCGCCACCAAAAGAGCCTCCAATAACAAAAATGGCAAATAAAACAGCCAATACTTTACCAAAACCTTTCATACCCTTTTCACCAAAACCTTTGGTTAGGTAATACATTGGGCCTCCGTAAACGGTACCATCTTCACCAACATCTCTATATTTAACACCTAATGTACATTCTGCAAATTTAGAGGCCATACCTAATAAACCGGCAAGTATCATCCAAAAGGTAGCTCCAGGGCCACCAATTGATAATGCTACAGCTACACCAGCAATATTACCTAAGCCAACAGTGGCAGACAATGCTGCTGTTAGTGCTTGAAAGTGAGACACTTCACCATGGGCACTATCATCTCTTAATGTCTCTATTATATTATGATCTTCGTTTGGAGTTTGGTCACCATACAAAGTATCTGCACCATGTTTTTCTATATCTTCATATTTACCTTGAACCACTCTAATAGCGGTTCTAAAACCTGTTATATTAATAAACCTAAAGTATATTGTAAAAAAAAGGGCGCCACCTATTAAAACGATTAGCACCCACGGAATTTTGTATGTTTCAGAAAACGGAATTTCGTAAAAAATGGCTTCAACAAACCAACCTGTATAGTCTTTAAAAGCACTATCAATTTTTTCAGAAGTTGTTTCTTGTGCAAATGTTAATAATGGAAAAATAATTGAAGTTATTGTTAGAAGATATTTCTTCATTTGAGTATTATAATTAGTAAGTTTTTGTTAATAAATTGTTATTAATGGTAGCAAGATGCTAAAAATTATTGAATATTTAAAATAAGTAGCGTTAATTATGGTGCTTCAATGTCAATATCAAATGTTGAATTAAGCTCATTAATTTGTTCTGGGCGGCCTAAAACTATTATTTTAGAATTTGGTTCTAACACCATTTCTGCTTCAGGATTTACAGTATAAACTCCTTTTGAGTTTTTGTAACCTATTATATTACAGCCTGTTCTTTTCCTAATATCTAAATCTTTAATTGTTTTTGGTATTTTAGATTTATAAAGTTTTTCAATACTAACTTCTTCAATATTAATATTGGCTTCGCCTACTATAGATAAATTATCAATAAACTCCATTAAACCTGGTACAACTACTAAAGATGCCATGTGGTCTCCACCAATCATGTCTGGCAAAATAACATTATTTGCACCTGCAAGTTTTAATTTATTATATGATGATTCTTGCGATGCTCTACTTATTATATTAATATTTTTATTCATTTGACGAGCTGACAGAACTACAAATAAATTATCGGCATCATTGGGTAAGGCAGATATAAAGTTTGAAGCTCTATCTACACCTGCGAGCTGCAATATTTCATCTTCATTTGCATTGCCAATAACGTATGGAATATTATCTGCTCTTAATTTTTCTTCAATTTCTTTATCTTTTTCAATAACCACAAAAGATTTATTATGCACCATTAATTTTCTTGCAGCCTGTTTACCATTTCTTCCGTATCCGCAAATAACTACATGGTTTTTAAAACTATCAATTTGTTTTTGCATCTTTTTATGTTTTAGTTCTTCAACATCATTTTTGCTTAAAATATATTCAGTTATAATAGAAATGGCGTAACCAACAATTACTACACTTGCTAAAATTAAAAATATAGTGAATACTTTGGCTTGGTCATCTAATGGCACAACTTCACCAAAACCAACAGTAGTCATGGTAATAACCGTCATGTAAAGTGCATCTACCCATGTATAACCCGAAATAAATTTATAACCCACAACGCCTACCAACATTAAAATTAAAAGTAAAGTTAGTGCTGTGTATATTTTAGATCTGAAAAGTCTTATTAACGGATTCATACAATTATAAATCAAAAACCGATGAGCGTTTGGTATAAATTAAGTCTTTAATGCGCATCCAAAAGGCTAAAAACAAGTATAAAGCAAAACCAAAACCTACTGTTACAAAGGTTAAATACATAAAAGATAACCTTACTACTTTTGCCCTAATGCCTAACCTATCTGCAATACGTTGGCACACATAGTAACCATGTTTTTGAAAAAAATATAGTGGCTTGTACTTATTCATGCCTGCAATTTAAAATTTAGTTTACTAATTTAGAAGTTTATTTATTTAAAATTGAATTACCTATAGCACACTGCAAGCATTTATTTTTATTACAGTACTCTTTTTTAAGTTGTAATAGTGCCTGAGATTGTAGTGCAGATTTTGACACTTTTTTTAAATTATTAAATGCTGTAATAATACTATTCTTTTCTGAAGTTATGGCTAGAGCAATTTCAATAATTTCATCATTAATAACGTTGCCTTTTTGCTTAGCATAGCAAAACTTTATTGGTAAAATAGTATTTATTAATAGTAAGTCTATAAACGATTTTGTTAGTGCTTTTTTAGTTTCTTTTGATGTTTTTTGAAAGGTATAATGTGTTTTCCAAAATTCACTTGTTTCTACTGAAAATAGGTTGTAAAAATCTTCAAGTGTATTAGTTTCAATTACTTTTGAAAACAAATTTTGATGTTTGTTATATAAACTTGCCAATTGTGACAACCTTATGGTAGGAAAATTTAATGGCCGCAGCCTAAAAAACTGCACAGGAAAAACGCCTGTATTGCTTAAACCAAACTTTTGTTTTAAAAACGTATAATCATTTTGCAAATTTAGGTAATAAGGTTCTTGTACAGTATCTTGCAATAACCCTGCTTGCCCAAAAAATAAAGCCTCTAAGTATTGTTTGTTATTTTGCGTTTTTCGTATAACTGAAAAATCTACAGATTGTGCAATGCTAAAAAAAGCATCGGCATTAACTTTGAGTCCAAAATTTTTAGCTAATTGGTTAAATAAAACAGCCTCCCAATTATTTTTTGATGTTTTTAGTAAAGCTTCAATAGCTTCTGTTTTTTGCTGTAAACGCTCAAAAAATAAGCGTTCTAACCAATTATTTAATAAAAATACATCGGATTTTGCAAAATCATGTTGGCAATTAATCCATTTATCTTCTTTACTAAAAAGCGCTCTGTAGTCGTTTAAAATACTTTCACTTATGTACTCTTTTAATTGTAGTGTTGGTATTGTAGTGTTATCACTTCTAAAAATCTCAGTATCATCTTCCCAAACTACATGCAATATAACATTATCATAATTTTTATCGGTTTCATGATTGTGCAAAAACCAATCTGATGCTTTTACATGAATTTCTACATTACCTGCCCATAATTGGTTGTTAATGGTTATTTGTGCATTAAAAAAATCTGGACCTGTATTATTATTATATTGCCCAACACGGTTTATTGTAACAGTTTCTCCTTGGGTTGTTAGCAACTTAGAGCTATTAATTTTTTTATGTTTCCAGAGGTAATGTAAAAAATTTTCTTGCATGCTTCAATATAAATAATTTATACTTTCTGTTTTAATTATACTGAAAACAAATTGTATTTTTAAATTAAAAAATTACAATTTTTAAGTTTGTAACTTTGTTGTAAAGCACAAGTTTAATGGAAGCACTTACACTAACTACACCTGCCCTACTATTTTCGGCAATATCATTAATTATGCTAGCCTACACTAACAGGTTTTTAGCTTACGCTGCCATAATTAGAAGATTACACGATAAATATACTGTAAACAAAAACAGTGTTTTAAAAGCACAAATACAAAATATAAAAAAAAGATTATACTTAACACGGTCTATGCAAATACTAGGCATTACTAGCCTACTTTTATGTGTACTTACCATGTTTTTAATTTACATAAACCAACAAACCATTGCTGTGTGGATTTTTGGTTTAGCACTACTGTTACTTATTGGCTCTTTAGCTCTTTTAATTGTTGAAATTCAAATATCTGTTAAAGCTTTAGAACACCATATAAGTGATATTGAAAAAAATTAAATAGTAAAATTTATGAAAACAACACCAGAACACAATGCCCGTATAGCTAATTTAAAATTTGGATCTGTATACCCTCATTACGTAGATAAAGTTGTAAAAAAAGGACGCACTGTTGAAGAATTACACCAAATAATAGAATGGCTTACAGGTTTTAATAAAAATGATATTGATGCTTTTATTGAAAGTAAATCTACTTTTAAAACATTTTTTGAAAAAGCCACCATACACCCAAATGCTAAATTAATTAAAGGAGTTATTTGCGGTTACAGGGTTGAAGATATTGACAACAAACTAACACAACAAACACGTTACTTAGATAAATTGGTTGATGAATTAGCTAAAGGTAAAAAAATGGAGAAAATTTTACGTAGTTAAACTAAAAACAACCATTACATAAAAATAACCTTACACAAAAAGGTTGTTCATCGGTTATATTTCTTACATAGAAAAAGTTTTTATATATTTAAGTAAGAAATACAATTTTTATGAAATCCAACCATAATAAAAAATTGTATGACTTAATTAAAGAAGACGCCTCCTTTTTTTCAACCATTCAAGAAGGTTTATTAGAAGGTTTACAATCATGGAATATAGATAGCCCTATAGACCAATGGATTACCCCACGCATCTTACTTTTTTTAGGTTATGCCCCATCACAAATGCCCTTTTTATCAAGCGCTATTCTTGATATTATAAATGCCCACGACCTACAGTTAGCCTTACAAAGTTTTAAAACACATTTAGAAAACGAAAACCACCCGTATGATGAAGAAATAAGGTTTACCCATAGCAATGGAAATACTGTTTGGATTAGAAGCAGAGGGTTTGCCTCGCGAGACAGCAAAGGCAAACCAGAAAAAATGTTTGGCTTTCATCAAGATATTACAGAGTTAAAAAAACTTCAGCAAAAATTAGAATTAAAAGAAGACTCCACAAACAAAAAAGAGCAAATATTCATTAATATTTTTGAGCAATCACCCCTAGCTATTCAAATTTATAATAGAGAAGGCAAACTAACTAACGCAAACAAGCAAACACTTACACTTTTTGGTATAAAAAACATAAGTGACATTATTGGTTTTAACCTTTGGGAAGACCCTAACCTTACACCTGAATATCGTGAACAATTAAAAGCCGGTAAAACAATAAAAATTCCGGCTACTTTTAATGCAAACCCGCAAAACCCTTCAAACATTATTTATGTTGAAAATTTGGTGCTTCCTATATATTCTAAAAACAAAATTACAGGCTATTTAGTGCAAGTAACCGATATAACCGAAAACAAATTAGCCCAAGATGAATTAAAACATAACGAAAAGAAATTCAGGAGTATTTTTGATAATTCAAATATTGGTATGATGTTGTGCACACCAGAAGGCATTATTACCGAAATTAATAGTGAATTTTTAAATATTACTGGTTACACTAAAAATGATTTAATAAATACGGCATACAAAAACATACCTTCATTTAAGGTATTTGAAAATGACATTGAAAAGCTAAAACAGCTCATAAAAAAAGAAATAAAAAACTACCGCCTTGAAAAACAATTAATAAAGAAAAATGGCAATCCAATTTGGCTAGACATTGTAATTACTGCCAGACAAAATAAAGAAGGCAGAACAGATATGCTCATTATTATGGCTAGTGATATTTCTAAAAGTAAAAAAACAGAAACATCATTACAAAACATGCTTAATGAGCTTAAAATTATTTATGACCACAACCCTTCTTACACCTACCTTAAAGACACAAAAAATAATATTCTAAAAATAAGTAACACTGCTGCAAATGCTATTGGCTTAAAAAAAGAAGATATTGAAGGTAAGCATGCCTCAGAAATTTATCCAAAAATGGCTGACACCTATTACAAATCTGATTTAGAAGTTATTAATTCTGGCAAACCCAAACTCAATTATTTAAACACATTACACCATAAATCTGGCGAAGTTAGATGGACGATTACCAACAAAATACCTATTAAAGAAAACGGCAAAGACGTAAGTGGCCTTTTAGTTGTATCAACAGATATAACGGAATTAAAACTAAACGAAGAAAAATTAAATGTTGCCATTGAGGGCGCTAACCTTGGAACTTGGGAGCTAAACTTAAAAACAAACGAAATTTACACCAATAAGTATTGGTTAGACCACTTAGGTTATGAGCAAAATGAAATTACCCTAAAACTAGATTGGTGGTATAGCATAATGCACCCTGATGATATTGAATACTGCAAAGATTTAATGATACAACATTTACAAGGAAAAACAGATATTTATAGAGCCGAAATACGCATAAAAAATAAAGCAGGCCAATATATTTGGGTACATGAACGAGGTAAAGTGGTATCAAGAAACGCTAATAATAAACCCATTTTAGTAAGCGGTATACATGCCGATATTACAAAACGTAAGACAAACGAACAAAAACTTATAAAACAAAATTACGATTTAAAAAAAGCCATTGAAAAGGCCGAAAACAGCGAAAAAACATTCAAACAATTATTTTATGAGCACTCTGCAATAAAACTTATAATTTGTAAAGAAACAGGCACTATTTATGACGCTAACCCTGCAGCAGCAAATTTTTATGGTTGGACTGTTGAGCAGCTTAAACAAAAGAAAATTTCAGATTTAAATTTATTATCGCCTTCTGAAGTTAAAGGCGTAATGGCCAAAGTTGCTAATAAAGAAAAACTACATTTTGAATTTAAACACAAAATAGCAGATGGTAGCATTGTAGATATTGAAGTGTACTCAAGCAACATTGTTATTAACAACAAACCTTATTTTTATTCTATTGTTCATGATATTACAGAAAAGAAAAAGCAAGAACAAAAAATTAAGTTATTAGGAAAATCTGTTGAACAAAGTCCGGTAGCTATTTTCATAACAAACAAAAATGGTATTATAAACTATATAAACCCAGCTTTTACTAAAATAACAGGTTACACTTATGATGATGTTAAAAACAGCACACCTAATATTTTAAATTCTGGTTTACACTCACAAGCATTTTATATTAATTTATGGAAAACTATTAAAAACAATAAAAAATGGACTGGTGAAGTACAAAACAAGCGCAAAAACGGTGCGTTTTATTGGTGTAGTTTAGCTATTTCGCCTATTTTGAATGAAAAAAATGAAATAACCAACTTTGTAGCAGCAAGCGAAGATATTACAGACAAGAAAAAGATGGTTGATGATTTAATTTTAGCCAAAGAAAAAGCTGAAGAAGCCAACAAGCTTAAAACAGAATTTTTAAATAATATTTCTCACGAAATTAGAACCCCTGTTAACGGTATAGTAAACTTTTCTGAATTTTTAAATGAACCTAATTTAGAAACCGAAAAACGCATACACTATGCCTCTGTTTTAAAAAATAGTAGCGAGCAGTTATTACATATAATTGATGATATTTTAGAAATTTCTACATTAAAAACTGAAAACATTAAGGTTTTAAACAAGCCTTTTAATTTAAACAGTTTCATGTTAGATATTTATTCTATATACAGTTTAAAATCAAAAGAAACTAACATACCTTTTAACCTAAATAAACCAAAATCTAAAGATGTTATTTTTATTAATTCTGATAAATCTAGAATTCAAAAAATACTCAAACACATATTAAATAACGCCTTTAAATTTACTCATAACGGTTATATAGAATTAAGTTACAATGTTTCTGGTAACAATGTTTCAATTTTAATTAAAGACACAGGTATAGGTATTGAAACCAAACAAATTAATCAAATTTTCAATCGTTTTTCACAAGAAAACAAAAGTATAGCACAAAACTATGGCGGACTTGGTTTGGGGCTTTCAATTGCCAAAGAAAATGCAGAACTTTTAGGAGCTACTATATCAATAAAATCTACCAAAGGCGCTGGTACTACATTTTTTGTAGACTTGCCAACTACCGTTGAAATTAAAAATATTGATGATACTACTTCAAAAAATAGTTTTGAAAAAATTGATAAAAACCCTGTTAATATTTTAATTGTTGAAGATGAAAGTTTAAACTTCATAATTTTAAAAAAGCTTCTTTTAAAGACAGGTCAAAACTTCAATATAATACATGCTTTAAATGGCCAACAGGCTATAGATTATTGCAATAACCAAACTATAGATTTTATTTTTATGGATATGAACATGCCTGTAAAAAATGGCTATATTGCCACCAAAGAAATTAAGGCTGTCTACCCCAAAAAACCAATAGTTGCGCAATCTGCTTACACTTTAGATAACGATGTAAAAAAAGCATTTAATGCTGGTGTTGATGATTTTTTAGCAAAACCTATTGATAAGAAAATACTATACAAAATTTTAAACAAGTATATAAAACTTAAAAGCTAATCAAACCTAATAGCTTTTACTGGCGATATTTTTGTAATTAAATATGATGGTACTAAAAGCATAATTAAGCACAATAGCAAAGTACCTATATTTAAAGCTATTATATAGCCCAAACTTATGTAAACTGGCGCCTCGGTTACATAATAAACGCTTGGGTCTAGTGTTAAAATTTTAAAATATTTTTGGGCAAACAGTAAACCCAAACCTAAAATGTTACCCCAAATTAACCCTAAAATAATTAAGTAAGAAGCGTTATATAAAAACACCTTTCGTATACTCCAATTACTAGAACCTAATGCTTTTAAAATACCTATCATTTGTGTGCGCTCTAAAATTAAAACTAAAAGCGCCGTAATCATATTTATTCCCGCTACTAAAATCATGATACCAATAATACCATAAATATTAGTATCAAAAATATTAATCCATTCAAAAATTGAACTGTATTTATTTGTAATAGTTTGTGTGTTTAATATTGAAGGTGTATTTTCATAAACCTCAACACCTTTTTGGTTCAACTCACTATAATCATCAATAAAAACTTCAAAATTACCAATTTGGTCATCGTCCCACTTGTTTATACGTTGAATGTGCCTAATGTCACCTATTATATAATTTGCATCAAAATCTTGAAAGCCAGAATTATAAATACCAACAATTTTATAAGTAATTATATTGGGTAACTTTTCAGGATCTTCTTTAATAAAAACCATTTGAAATGTATCATGTAATTTCAAATTAAGCCTGTTAGCTAAATATTGAGAAATTAAAACATCTTCATTTCTTTTGTTAGAGAAATCTGGCAATGCTCCTTCAACTAAAAACTCATTGAAATATTGCCAATTATAATCGGCACCCACGCCTTTTAAATAAGCCGCTTCAAAATACGCATCAGTTCTTACAACACCATATTTTGACACCACTGCTTGTATATGTTTTACACCATCTACGGCTTTAAATTCTGGGTAAAAATCTTGATTTTTTGAAATAGGTAAAATACTTTCCTCTGATGTGTTACTATCATAATTAGTAATAACAATATGGCCATTAAAAGCTACCACTTTATCTCTAATTTTTTGTTGCAAGCCAATGCCTGTAGCAATGGTAATCATCATAACCAAAACCCCAATAGCTATTGCAGCAATACCAATTTTTATTATTGGTGCCGAAACACTACTTTTATACGATTTACTGCTAATAATACGTTTAGCTAAAAAATACTCGAAATTCAATATAACATGCACTTTACCTTTGCCAAAAATACAGTTTTATTATTTGTTTTAGCATTAATTTCTTGCGGAAACACAAATAGCAAAAAAAACCAAGATAACAACCAAACTATTACACACAACATAATTAAAGAGCAAGATACATTACCTATAGTTGGTGCCAACCAAACACACTTGTATGTGCCTTTTTTAAAAGAAAAACGTGTTGGTATTGTGGCCAACCAAACTAGTGTTATTTTTAAAAAAAACAACCTTAAAAACGCTAATAATAACTATGTGCATGTAGTTGACTCTTTATTGGCTTTAAACATTAACATTGAAAAAGTATTTGCTCCAGAACATGGTTTTAGAGGAAAAGCTGATGCTGGTGAAATTGTAAAAGATGGTATTGATACCAAAACCAATATACCCATTGTATCATTGTATGGAAACAACAAAAAACCAAAACCCGAGCAATTAACTAATTTAGATGTGGTAGTTTTTGATATTCAAGATGTTGGCGCTCGTTTTTATACATATATTTCAACACTGCATTATGTTATGGAAGCCTGTGCCGAGGCTAATATTCCTGTTGTAATTTTTGATAGACCAAACCCAAACGGACATTATATTGACGGACCTATTTTAGAAACCGAACATAAAAGTTTTGTTGGCATGCACCCAATTCCGGTGGTTCATGGGTTAACCATTGCTGAATATGCTAAAATGATTAATGGCCAAAAATGGCTTGCAAACGGTATAACATGCAAGCTTAAAATTATACCTATAAAACACTACACGCACAAAACACCATACAAATTACCTATTAAACCTAGCCCTAATTTACCAAACCATATGGCCATAAATTTATACCCTAGTTTATGTTTTTTTGAAGGAACAAATGTTAGTGCTGGCCGCGGTACAAACAAACAATTTCAAATATTTGGTAGCCCTTTTTTAAATAAAAACACCTTTAATTTTGAATTTACACCACAACCAAATGAAGGTGCAAAATACCCCAAACATCAAAACAAAATATGCTACGGAAGTAATTTAACTACAACAAAAAAATTAGATGGTTTAAACCTACAATGGCTCATTAAAGCTTATAAAAACACTACAAATAAAGCAGAATTTTTTAATACATTTTTCACAAAACTGGCAGGAACAAAAATACTACAACAACAAATTGAATCTGGCATGCCTGAAACCCAAATTAAAGCCTCATGGCAAAAAGGTTTACATGCTTTTAAAAACGTTAGAAATAAGTACTTAATTTACAACTAACGTGTTAGTTTAACATTTTGTAACCTTCAAAAAAATTTAGCGCTTATTTTAATAAAGCAGTCAACCTATCTGGGTAATCTGTAATAATACCATCAACTCCTAAGGCGATCATATGTTTTAAATCTTCGGTTTCATTAATAGTCCAAGGTATTACTTTAAAATTTTCAGTTTGCAAACTATCAACAACCTTATTATTTAGCAACTCAAAATACGGACTTATAATTTCTGGTTTAAAGCTTAAAAGGGTTCTTTTCTCATTAATAGATTCGTTCTCATCAACCAATAAAGCAACTGGCATTTTAGGAGCTTGTTTTTTTATTTCTTCTAAAATGCGTGTATCAAAACTTTGTAAATTGGTATAATTAAAAGCTTCATTAGTATTTATAACCTTTAAAACTAAATTCACAAACTCTTTGGGCTTTGGTGTAAAAACATCATCATATTTAGGTTTTGCTTTTAGTTCAATATTAAATTTTATTTCAGGGTTTAATTGTTTTGCTGCTTTAAAAACAGCATCTAAAGCAGGTTTATGAGCTTTTATTTTTTTCTGAAAAGGGAAACGTTCATGGTGTTTTAATCCGCAATCAAATTGTTTTATACTATCAAAATGCATGTTGTATAAATTAAATTGCATATCTAAATCTTCAGGAATTTCGGTACCATCGGCGTTTAAACAATAAACTCTACTAATAAATGGTTCATGCGAAACTATTACAACACTATCTTTACTTACTACAACGTCAAGTTCTAAGGTATTAACACCTAAGTTTATAGCTTTTGTAAAAGCTTCAATAGTATTTTCTGGCATTAAGCCACGGCATCCTCTGTGGCCTTGTATGTCTATTGTTTTTTTGTTACTACAGCTCATTATTACCAAGATTATAAAATAATAACAAATTTTATTCTGGTGTAATAGTAGGTTTTTCATAAGGCTGAAACGGTTGTTTTAAAAGCTCTGCAATGCGTCCGTTTTTTTCTTCATCAGGAAACACATCAACACCATAAATTAAATGATCTCTATCATATTCCATGTAGGTACCCAATAACCTATCCCAAATTGAAAAAATATTTCCGTAGTTTGAGTCTGTGTAAGGCAACCTATAATGGTGGTGCACTTTATGCATATCGGGCGACACTAATATATAGCTCAATGCTTTATCTAAGCGTTTTGGTAACTTTATATTTGCATGATTAAATTGTGAACACACCAATGACAGAGATTGGTATAACATTACAATACCTATGGGTGCACCAACCAAAATAACACCAAAAAGCGTAAATGTAAAGCGTATTACACTTTCAATTGGGTGGTGCCTATTGGCTGTGGTAGTATCTACATTATGATCTGTATGATGTACTAAATGAACCATCCAAAGTATGCTTACTTTGTGTTCTACTAAATGAGCTAAGTAAGCTCCAAAAAAATCTAATAATAAAACACCAAGAAATATGTATAAACCTAGAGACATTTTTGGAAGCCAATTTATAATACCAAAGTTATTTGCGGTAACCCAATCGGCAGATTTTAACAATAAAAAAGCCAACACAAAATTAATTACAACCGTTGTTAGTGTGAAAAAAAAGTTTGGCCATGCATGTTTCCATTTTTTGTAGTTGAATTTAAAAAGTGGTACAGCGCTTTCAAGCAACCAAAAAAATGTTAATCCGCCCACTAAAATAAGGCTTCGGTGAGAAGACGGAATGGTATTAAAATAGTTTATAAAGTCTTGCATTTTTCAATTTAGTTTTCACTAAATATACAACACAAAAATAAATTATGCATGCATAGTTTATTTTATACGTTGTTTCATAGCTTCAACAATATTAAAAGCCGCAGGACAAATAGCTACATTTTTTAATGTTAAGTTTGAAATTTGCTGAAACTTTTTCCTGTCTGTATGCGGAAATTCACGGCATGCTTTTGGCCGTACATCATAAATTGAACAGTAATTATCTGCGCCTAAAAATGTACAAGGCACGCTTTGCAAAACGTAATCGTTCTCTTCATCAACACGCAAATATTGTTCAATGAATTGCTGTGGCTTTAACCTAAAAAATTTCGATATTCGCTCAATATCTTTATCTGTAAACAACGGCCCCGTGGTTTTACAACAATTGGCACACTCTAAACAATCGGTTCTTTCAAATTCATCTTCATGCAAATCTTGCATGATATAGTCTAAATTTTTTGGAGCCTTCTTTTTTAATTTCTGAAAGAACTTCTTGTTCTCGTTATGCTTATCTTTGGCCTGTTTTGGAAGATTATCTATGATGTCTTGCATGGAGCAAAAATAGTGGTTTTAGTTATTACGAAAGAAAAATGACTGAAGTAATCTATTAAAAATAAAAAGAAGATTACCACGTCATACATCCTAGTAATGACAAAAAATAGATTCAATACGCATTCAGTTCCTCTCTATGATGAAACGGGAATAACAACAAATAAACTATGAAAGACATTTTTGGAAAAGCATTGCTTGATTTTTTTAACGGACATTATACCGAAGACATCATAACATCAACTAGTATCTCTGCGGAAGACGAGTTACCACTACCCTATTTATTTAGAACATTTTCTGAAATGCCTGCTTTAGAAAAAAAAGCATTAAAATTAGCTAAAGGCACTGTTTTAGATGTTGGCTGTGGTGCTGGCAGTCATGGCTTATATTTACAAGAAAAAGGCTTAAACGTTAAAGCTATTGATATATCAAAAGGTGCTATTGAGGTTACCAAAAAACGCGGTGTTATTAATGCTGAAGTTTTGAATATTTTAGATGAAACCAATACGTTTGATACCATTTTATTATTAATGAATGGCACCGGAATTTTTAAAGAGTTAAAACAGGTTTCAAGGTATTTAAAACACTTGAAAACGCTTTTAAAACCAAACGGACAAATACTTATTGATTCTTCAGATATTAAATATATGTATGAAGATGATGATGGTGGTTTTTGGATGGATACCAACAGTAATTATTACGGTGAATTAGATTATTTTATTAGTTATAAAGGCGAAAAAGAAATACCCATGAAATGGTTATATTTAGATTTTAACACCTTGCAATTAGCTTGCGAAACCGTTAATTTACATTGTGAACTTGTTTTAAAAGGCGAGCATTTTGATTATTTGGCTAGGTTAAGCTCTCTTTAATTTCAATTTCATAAAAATAATTTATTGTTAGATTCCCGCCTTAGCGGGAATGACAAATAAGATTATTTAGAAATCAAACTTAAAAGTAGCTCCTGCTAAAAACTGAATACCTTGCACCGGGAAATTTTGCCAACGCTGGTATTCATTATTAGCTATATTATTGGCTTTTGCAAATACAGATATCTTATCGTTTATATGGTAACCCACATGAGCATTTGCATCAAAAAAACTATCTAAAGTTACTGTAAAAGGTGTGGTTAAAGTTACGCCATCATTTAAAAAATATTGGTCTTTACGTTCGCCAACATAAAAAATATTTGCGCCAGTAAACCAATGTTCATCAACTTGATAATCAAAAAACAAAGAACCCTTTATGTCTGGTAAATTCCAAGCTTCTTCTTCAACATCAGTAGAGTAGTTAAAATATTCAGCCTTAATACCTAATTTAAAATTTCGGCTTACATCAACATTAATTTCGCCCGAAACTCCAAAAGTATCAACATCATCATAAACAATACCATATGAATTTCCGTAGGAATACGGCTGATTTGCCATTAAAGTTATGTCATTATTTTTAAACAAAGCCTTGTTTCTGTCTGCTTTATAAAGTCCGCTAACATTATAACTCATGTTGCTAGAAAGCTTTCCTTTTAAACCAACGTAGGCATTATACTGTTGGTCTGTGGGAGTTATAAACAAGGTTGGAGATACAAACGGATTTTCAGAAGCAAAATCAAAATATGAATTTTGAAGCAGCTCTCCTTCAATACCGCCGTAAGCTATCAAAACATCATTAACCAACCTGTATGTAGCGGTAATATTGGGGTAAATGTAAAGATTACTTTCTTTATTTTCAGAATCTCTTGAAAAAGCCGCCGTTAAACCTAGATTTACCGTTAAATCGTCTTGTTTTAATTGAAATTGAGGTGATGCACTCACAATAAAATTGCCATATCCTAAAGATTCTTCATTGTAAAAACTTCTATCAAAATCGCCTTTTAAATAATCTATTTTAAAACTTGTAGAAATTTCTTCTCTGTTAATAGGAATATCAATTTTTGCATTGGCAATAAAACGGTTTTCGCCAGAGCCTTGGTTATCACCAAAACGCCTAAAAATAAATCCTGCCGAATTTATATACGTATCTTCAAAATTAATATCGCCTCCAAAATATGCGTTATAAAAGGTATGTTTTTCATCAATATCATCATTTATAGCTGTAGTAGTAAATGTTTCTGGCACACCGTACCAATTATACATTTGATGCTCAAAACCACCGTTAACTTTCCATGATAAATCGCGTAACTTGGTAGTGTAATTTACATTTAGTTTTGAAATGGAATAATTATCATCAAAACTTACACCATTAATACCACCTTGCGATGAATTGTGGCTTACGTAACCACCAACACTCTCGGTTCTATTAATGGCATGGTTTAAATATACTTCGCCCAAAATGGTTGTATAAGTACCAAAACCTAATGTGGCGTAATTGTCATACAATTTTATAGGTTTGCGTTTTTCAACAACAGCTGCTTTTCCTTTGGCAGGTGTAAAAGTTGAAGCCACCGGAAAAGAAAAAATATTATATTTTACTTCTTTTTTAGTTTGTGTGGTTTCATCATCTAGTGTTGGCGTTTCTTTAACCTTAAAAGCATCGGAAATTGTAGGTGTGTATGGTTTCACAACATCTATAACCCCTGTATTTATGGTGTCTTTACCTCTAGTTTGCGAAAAACCACAAGTTACACTTAGTGTAAAAATTATACTTAATATATGAATGTGCTTACGCATATGTTTTGTTTTACTATTTACAATTTTTTATTTGCTACTTTACTTTTTTACTCTGGCTGAATTGAAGAATTAGTTTTAGCCTCTTCAATTTTAATTTTGTTTAATGTTTCTTTTGCTTGTGTTACAACATCATCAAACTCGGCAAAATTTTCAATAACACTTTCTAAAATATAAGTGGCTTGAAATGCATCATTTAGCGCATAAAAATTCTTAGCCATTACAACCAAACCTTTGGCACTGTAATATTTATACCCAGAAAAATCTTTGGCTAATTTTTGTACTGTTGTGTTTGATGCTTCATACTTACCTTCTTTATTTTTAAAATATGCATTGTAGTATAAGGCTTCGGCAGCAGTTTCGCCAGTGGCTACTTTTTCAACATTAGCATAAGCCGTTTTTGCTTTAGTTTCATTGCCAGTTTTTATGGCAGAACGGGCAATAATTATATAAGCATCACTTTTAATTTTATTATCAATTGTTGAGCTTGCCAAAACTTTATCGGCATAAATAACAGCAGCTTCATAATTTTCTAATTGATAATTAGCTTTCATTAAGTTTGATTGCGCAAAAACCACATTTTGCGGAAAATTAGCTTCGGTCTCTAAGCGTTTTAAAGTTGGTATGGCTTGTTGCCATTTTTTTCCTTCTAAGTAAAACTGAGATAAACGCAACAAGGCTTCCTCTGTATATTCATTTTGCGAAGTTTCAACAATGTATTTGTAATGTGGTGCCGCATTTGCCATTAAATCTTTTTTATAATACAATTGGCCTAAATAAAAGTGCGCTTGTAAAATATGAAGACCCTTTGGAAACTCATTAACGTAACCATTAAATTGTTTAATGGCACGGTCTGTATTTCCATCTAAATACTGTTTTTCTGCGGCGGTGTAGGTGGCGTTATCTAAATCGGCATCAGTAACTTCAACAAAATCTAGTGTTTTTACCCAAGCAGCATAATCATCAACACGCCCCATATCAATATAAATTAGTTTTGCGGTTGAAACAGCTTGAACCGCCTCTGGAGTTCCTGGGTAATTGCCTGCTACGTTTTTAAATTTATTTAAAGCTTTTTCGTTTTCATTACCATTGTAATACACTAAACCTTGGCGCAATAATGATTTTGGTACAAATGAACTCATTTTATAAGCTTCATTCAACTTATTATACATTGATAACGCCTTGTTTATTTGATTTGCTTTTACGTAAGAATTACCTAATTCATACATAGCATCATCACGAAGTTTAGACGTTTGGTAGTTGTTAATAAACTGCTCTAATTCTTGTATTTTTTGTGAAGATTGCCCCATATAACCGGCACTTATTGCTTTTTGAAACGCCGGATAATCGGCATTTATTTCACCAACTTCTATGGCCTTTTGGTAAGCTTTTATTGCTGCATTATAATTACTGGTTACAAAATAGGCATCGCCCAAACGCAAAAATGCATCATTAAGTCTAACTTTATCATTAGTGGCTGTTTTGGTAAATGTACTAAAGTGCTCTGTGGCGCTATTATAATTTTTTAATTTAAAATAGGTGTAAGCCAAGTTATAATCTAGATTTTCAGATTCTGGAGCAGTTATATTCATTTGTTCAAATTGCTTAAAGCCCACTAAGGCATCATCATAATTTGTTAAATTATAATCTGTTTCAGCTTTCCAAAATGTAGCACGGGCTGTATAATTTTCATCTCTTGGTTCTTTTAATGAAGCATCAAATAATTTTTTGGCTTCTAAATATTTGTTGTCATTATAAAGCTCAATTCCTCTGTAAAAAGCAACTTTTTGGTAAGCCGTTTTATTTTCAAAACTCTTTTTACCTTCTAATAAACTTAATGCTTCTTTGTAGTTTTTTGATGTAATGTAAGAATCTATCAACAACGTTTCAATTTCTTCACGGTAACTTGTTTCGGGGTATTTTTCTAAATATCTGTCCAAAACTTGTGGTGCTGGTTGGTATGGGTTACCTATTTCGTAACTAATTTTGGCATAGTTTAACCAGGCATCTTCTTGAATTTTTAAGTCAAAACTCATTTGAGAAGCATTTCTAAAAGCATTTAAAGCTTCTTGTTTTTTATTTAAGTGCACATAACTTTCACCTAAATGATAATAGGCATTTTGCGCAATGCCATTTTTACCTCCAATTATTTTATTAAATTCTGAAATGGCTTTTTCATAATCTGCTTGTTTGTAATGTGCGTAACCAAGTTGATAAAAATCGGTATTATTCCATTTGGCCGTTTTATCGCGTTTTCCTTTTTTACCTTTATAGGCCGTTAAATATGGAATGGCAGCTTGGTATTCTTCTAAATTAAAATAACTTTCACCAATAATTTTTGAAAGTTCAGATACTTCGTTTTCATCACTATTTGGCAATTGTTGTTTTGCCAGTTCAATGGCTTTTTCAAAATTCCCTAATTTAAAGTTTAAATCGGCTTGATAGTAAGATAGTTTTTCTTTGTAGCGTTCTTGGTCACTAACTTGGTTAAAATACTCGTTAGCTTCATCATAATCATCACCTTCATAAGCCATAAAACCAATATAGTATTTGGCTTGCGAACCGTATTCTTGCGAGCTTTCTACTTTTGAAAGGTATTTTTTTGCTTCTTTATATTGTTTTGTTGTGAAAGCGGTGTAACCGTTATTGAAATAGAATTTTTCTTTATCGGCTCTTCCTAAACCAGCTTCATTTACCTTGCTGTACCATTTTCTTGCATAGGCGTATTTTCCGTTTTCAAAATAGTAATCGGCCACATCAACAAAAGCGGTGTTGCGTTTGGTACTTGTTGGGTATTCTTCAACAAAATCTTCAACCAAATCATCAGCATTTTGCTGGTTTAACCTTACTGCGCAATTGGCAATGTAATAGGCACAATCTGACTTTAAAATGTCTTCTTTTGTTGTTTTTTTTACATTTTCAAATAACGACTGTGCTGCTAAATACTGATTATTATTGTAAAGTGATAAGGCTTTTTGGTAATCTACCATATTGTTTGTGTATGCGGCAGATTGTTGTGCAGAAAACGTTAAGGTAAAACTAACGCTAAGTATAAAGGAGATAAAACTTTTTTTAGTCATTAACTAGTAGTTTTTAATTTTAATCAAAGATAAAAGTTTGGTTTTTAATCCTGCTGTAACAGATATAAATTTCTGTTAAAATAAAGACTAAAAACACGCTTTAATTATGTTTCTTCTATAACGAAATAATCATGCCATAATTATAAAGCTTACATTATTTTGTTGAAAAAGTTTTTATTAATTACAGTAATAACACAACAAAAAACATACTTTTGGGTTTGTAATTTATAACAATACTATTAAACTTGTAATTTAAACGTAGTTAATATGCCAAATACCATTTTACAATTAAAAGATGCAGCCATTTACCAAGGTGATAGCTTGGTTTTATCAAACGTTAATGTTGAAATTAACAAAGGTGAATTTGTATATTTAATTGGAAAAACGGGTACTGGGAAAAGTAGTTTTATGAAAACACTTTATGGCGATTTACCTTTAAAAGAAGGTAATGGCCATATTGTTGATTACAACCTTAAAGCTTTAAAAGAAAGAGATATTCCTTTTTTACGCCGAAAATTAGGCGTTGTTTTTCAAGACTTTAAATTACTTGTTGATAGAACGGTTAATGATAATTTATTGTTTGTTTTAAAAGCTACAGGTTGGAAAGACAAAGATAAAATGAACACCCGTATTGAAGAAGTTTTAACTAAGGTTGATATGAAAACCAAAGGTTTTAAATTTCCGCATGAATTATCGGGTGGAGAGCAACAACGCGTTGCCATTGCTAGAGCTTTACTTAATGACCCTGAGCTTATTTTAGCTGATGAACCTACAGGAAATTTAGATCCGCAAACTAGTGTTGAAGTTATGAAAGTATTGCAAGACATTAATAAAAATGGCAATACTATTTTAATGGCTACACATGATTATGCTTTGCTTTTAAAATACCCAAGTAAAACGCTTAAATGTGATGAAAACCAGGTTTATGAGGTGGTGCAACGTAAAGGTTAATTTATTTGTCTTTTTTGTAAATATGTGGGTTTTTTCGAATGCCTTTCTTAAACATTTTTCTTATTAACATCCTTACACTTGCATCTGCATCTAAAATTAAATTTTTAAATGTATCTTCTGGTCTCCCTCTAAATTTTGTAACGTGAAATTTATCCGATGTTCTTAACGGTAAATCGTTAAAGTAATAGTTGGATATACAGCGCCTACTATTATCTACTTTAACTTTATTTACAGAGTGCCAAGATTTGCAATGTGTAGCCATTACCACCAATCTGTTAAACTTACTTTCAATTTCTATAGGTGTTTTTTTAGGTCCGTCTGGCCATAACTCCAAATGCCCGCCATGTTCTAATTCCCAATTAGGTGTTACATAATAAAGTAAATTTAAAACACGCCAACGCTTTCTTTTTGCGTCATGAGAATTATCTAAATGTGGATGTAAAAAATTACCCTTTACCATTAAAGAAAGACCACCTGCATAAAGAGACTCGTCTGCAGATAGTGTTTTAAAATGACATATTTCACCTATTAAGTTTACAATTTTATAATCTTGAAAAGCATAAATTACATCTTCCAACAATTTGTTATGCTTATCCATTTGAGCAGAAACATATTTATATTCCCTAATACTTTTAAGGCATTTCATTTCTGTTTTATCTGGAAAAACCTCACTCAATTTTATAGCTAAATCTTTAGGTAACAAGTCGTCTATATAAAAATAACCTATACTAGATTTAGTACTGTTGTAGGTTCTAGTTAGCGTATCTCTATTCTCGTTTATTTTATTGTAAATTAATCGTGAAACCTCTTCAGACTCTACCATATCCTTAAAAAACATTTTGCGTGTTAATGTATAACTTTTATATGAAATATTTTATACAGAATTAAAACCTTATTTTTACACCTATAGCAAAAGCACATGATTTCAATTCTTATTCCAACTTTTAACTATAACATTGTACCATTGGTTAATGAGTTATACAAACAAGTTACTAAAGAAAAAATTGATTTTGAAATTTTAGTTTACGATGATGGGTCGCTTTCTAATATTAATAAAAAAAACGAATCCATTAACTCCTTAAACAATTGCTTATTTAAAGCACTACCTAACAATATTGGAAGAAGCGCTATTAGAAACTTACTTGGACAACATGCTAAATATGAGAATCTTTTATTTTTAGACGCCGATGTTATTCCCTTAAATAGAAATTTTATAAAAAATTACATAAATCAACCCAGTAATAATGTTCTTTATGGTGGCATTGTAGAAACAAATAAACCTCCCAACAAGCCCAAAAAATTAAGATGGATTTACACAAAAAAACGAGAACGTTTTTTAGTTAACTCTGCAAATTTTTTAATTACGAAAGATGCTTTTAACTTACATCCGTTTGACGAAAGTTTAAAAAAATATGGTTGCGAAGATGTTTGCTTTTTTGAGGTACTAAGCGATAATAAAATACACTTAAATCATATAAACAATCCTGTAATTCACTACGGAAATGATTGTGCCAAGGTTTTTATACAAAAAACAAATCAAGCCATAGAAAACTTAATACTTTTAATTAACGAGAATAAAATTAATATTAATAAATACAAGGTTTCTAAATTACATAACAAGTTAAGCTCCTTAAAACTAGATTTACTTATATCTATTATTTTTAAATTAACAAAACCTTTGCTTATAATAAACTTTAATTCGTCTTTCCCCTCTCTTGTACTCTATGATTTTTATAAGCTAGGTTATTTTTGCACCATAAAAACAAAACAATAATGCCATTTTTCTCTGTAATAATACCTCTTTACAACAAAGAACTTTATATTAAAGATACTTTAAATAGTGTTATAAATCAGACATTTATTGATTTTGAAGTAATAGTTATAAATGACGGCTCTACAGATAATAGCTTAAATATAATAAAGCAAATTAATGATAGTAGAATTGAAATAATTAACCAAGAAAACAAAGGGCTATCTGCAGCTAGAAATGTAGGCATAAAAAATGCCAAGGCTAATTATATTGCATTTCTTGATGCAGATGATTTGTGGACGACCGATTTTCTGCAAACCATTTTCTCATTAATTAAGCAATATAAAACAGAAAAAATTTTTGCTACTAACTGTTTAATTTGGTCAAAAAAAGACCTCCCAAAATTACAAGTTAAGTCGGCCTCAAATAATTCTTCATTAATAAAAAATTATTTTTCATTATGTAAAAATATTTTTTCATACAGTTCAATAGTATTCGACATAACTATTTTTAAAAAAACTGGTTTTTTCAATGAAAACATAAACTATGGAGAAGAAGATGAGTTTACAATTAAATGTCTTTTAAAATATAATTTGGCTTATCAAGAAAGTTACAAAGCATATTATAGAGTAGGTCTTGAAAACCAATTAACAGCACCTAAAAAAAATAGTAACAGAATTATTCCAGATTATGAAGTTTATTTAAAAGATAATTCAAATAAGGATTTAAAAAAATATATAGACTTTGTTCATTACAAATTGGTTGTGCTTTATAAAATGGAATTAAATTATGAGTTAGTTAATTTTTACAAAATGAAGATTGATTCCTCTAATCTTTCATTTATAAAAAAAATGAAGTTCTATTTACCAACAATACTCTTTTTCTATACTAAAACCATTTATATCTGGTTAAAGAGTTTCTCCCATTCTTGAAGTATTGCTTCTTTTGAAAAAGATTCTAGTGCAACAGAAGTATTCTTCTTAATGTGATCATAGAAGTCTACCTCCATTAATTTGTTTAACGCCTCAATTAGCTTTTCTTGGTTTTGGTCTTCAACAAGAATTCCATTTAAACCATCTTTAATAATTTCATTAGGCCCACTTTTACAATTAAATGAAATTACTGGGGTATTTAATTTTAAAGCTTCTAACAATACCATAGGAAACCCTTCTACTTTACTTGATAAAACTAATGCTCTAGCTTTTTTTATTAAAGGATATGGGTTATCTGTAAAGGGCAAAAGTTTTACATGCTCTTCTAAATTTAGCTTAATTATAAGCTTGTCTAATTGTTTTTTACATGGGCCATTTCCCAAAATTAAAAGTTTAATATTATTATATTTAAGATTAGAAATTCCAAAACTTTCAATTAATACATCAAATTGTTTAATTTCAGTAAGTCTTCCAACTCCAATAATATAATTTTCGTGTATACTATCATTATTACTAAAGCTTTTATTAAGGTTAAAAAAATTGTATATCGTAGTGCTATCTATTTTTAATTTGCTTTTAACTTTATTTTCAATTGCTTTAGAAACAGAAACGAAAGTTCTATATTTTGAATGTGGTAACCTGGCTAATACTGGGTAATTAATAAATGAAAAATAATATTTTAATCTAAAGTTATGAATACAATAAATAACTTTACACTTGTTAAATACAAATTTAGAAAATATTAACTCTTTAAAGTATTTATCTCTAAGCCTATGGTCAATAACATAATCAAAAGTATGCTGTTTAAAAAAATTTCGAAATTTAAAAAAAGATTTAATTTTGCTAAATTTAACTTTATCTAGACCAAAATTATATAGCTCTCCTTTGTACTCGTAATCTACGTTATTTTCCATTATAAATATGGTTACACTATACCCTTTATCTATAAAAGCAACGGACAAGTTAGCGACAAGTTTTTCTGCACCTCCAGAGCTTAGACTAGTAGTTAATAAGCAAATTTTCTTACTCATTTTTCTGCAAAACCTCTTTATCAAAATCAATTCCTCCTAAAACTATTCTTTTTCTCTCTTTATAAAATTTACTAAAAATACTAGAAGTAAAATCCATATTTTTATGCTTTACTCCAAAAATATGACCAATGCTCTCATAAGTATTATCTGAAACAAAACTCCTTTCTGGTTTGTATATAAAATCTTCAGGGAATTGGAAACTTTTTGATGCCCAAAAAATAAATGGAATTTGAAACATAGATGGAGTTAATATTTCCTCAGACCTACCAAAAAATTCTGTTCCATTATCATAAACATTTTCTCCATGATCTGAAGTATAAATCAAAGCACTTTTACTATTTACATCCTTCAACTTTTGAATTAAACTATAAACTATAAAATCATTATATAAAATTGCGTTATCGTATTCATTAATAATTTTAAGGTGTTTCGATTCGGGTTTTTCTTTCTGAACGAACTTATTAAAATTGATAGGATATCTGTTACTATAATCAAAATGGGTTCCTATTAATCTAATGAATATTACTTTTTTCCCTTCTTTTTTTAAAATTCTTTCATAATCAGAAAAAACTACTTCATCTAAAACTTTCGAATCTTTATCTATTAAGTGATTATAGAATTTAAATTCATTTGCTTGAGAAGCTATTCTACTGATAAAATTATCATGATAACTTATTGGCCTTTGATTTGATAGCCAATAAGTATCATAACCTCCAACATTAAATAATTGAACCAAATCTATTAAACCTTTATTATTATTTTTATTATTACTCATTGAGGTAATAATTTTAGGCATAGCTTTTAGAGTAAATACCTCGGTAGAAATTACATTATTGTAAACAAATAAATTTTTTCTTATGGTGTTTAATTTAGGTGTAGTTTCTTTCTTATACCCATAAATTTGCATATGTCCTCTAGTTGTTGATTCTCCTAAAACTATAACTAGTACATCATTATTAAAACTAGATTTAACATCATTTTTTGAAATATTATTTAACCTAGTATTATTTTGAAGATCATAATACCCATAAATTCCTCTTACAATATTATGGTAAGCATTACTTTCTATAAAGCCAGTTACTTTTAAAACTATTGTTATTATAAAAACACTAACTAAAGGTACTACCACATGGTATTTTTTTCTTGGCTTTATATTCTTAATAAGAATAAAATATGAGACTAAAACAGTTATAAAAAATAACACTATTTTAATATTAATGTAAGAGTTTGTAAACTCTGTTAATTCAGCTTTATTTGATTCTATTAACAAATACATGTATGACGATGTGAAATTTGAAGACACTGCCATGTATGATGTTGTTTCTAAAACCACATATATTAAGAATACTACTACTATTGTTTTTGCATAAAATCGTATTTTTAATAGTGGGAAATACACTAAAAAAAATATTATTGCAAGAAAAGCGATATCTTCTATAACATCTTCAAAACTCAAGAGTTCAAATTGTATAGAAAACAACAAAAAAACATATTTAATAAGCATTGGAATACTTAATACTAGTAAAGTTTTTAAAATACTACGCATGTTTTTTTAAAAATTTATTATTACCTCTATGCACAATTATTACTGTTGTTAAAAAATACAAAATTACACTTATAATTTGAGCGTAATATACTCCATACAAACTATAAAGAGGTATTAAATATACACTCATAAAGTAAAATGAAGTGTACAAAACTAAATCTGATATAAAATAATACACTAACATCCTTTTTGCATGAAATTGATATGCTAATGAAAATGCCACTACCTTTATAAAATCACCAATAAATTGATAAACAAAAAATGATTTTATTGTTTCAAATTCATCTGTTAAAATAATTTTTATAACAAAATCTTTTAAAAAATATAAACTTAAAAATAATAAAACCATAAACGGAATTAAGTACTTAAAATAAGTTTTCATTATTGAATTATATCCTTTTAGGGTTTTATTTACTGTTAACTGAGGCAGCAAATAAAGTGTGAAAAGCGATGTAAAAAAAACCATATAAAACATAGATATTTTATTCATAGCTTCCCATAGTCCAGCATTAAAAACATTTGATACTTCTATTATTTTGTTCCTAATTAATAAATATGAAATGCTAATTAAGGCCGAAGAATAAATAGCCATAAACAAATACGCTGATATAGATTTTATAAATAAAACCGATACATGTTTTTTCCAATTAAATGCTTCATAATAAATACGCCTTACATCTTTGAAAAGTAAACTTCCAAAAAAACTAAATACCGGCACAAAGATACTAGCATAAAATGCACCATTTAATTTGTAATAATAAATTAAAACAAAAGACAAAGAAGCGTTTACAATATTTGCCAGTGTTAAAACTATTGTGTAAAGCCTAAGTTTTTCTAATCCATTTATTATGTAAATAGTTAAAAAATTAAGAGATATGATAGGTAGTAATATAGCTAACCATTTAAACACATGAGAAAACGATGTATCTTTAAAAAGATACACACTTAAATTTTCAGATAGTAGGAAAAGAAAAACTGATATAAATAATGATATAATTACAGCTAAAAACGTAACAGTTGACAATACTGTTTTTAACGCCTGCTTATCAATTTTGTTTTCTGCAACATACTTTATGATTCCACTTTGAAAACCTGTTGATGTTACACCTAAAACACCCTGTAAAGCATTTTTTAAATTACCAACTAAAGCATATCCACTTGGCCCCAGAAAAATGGCACTTATTTTAGATACTGTAAAAGACGCCAATAGCTTCCCAATCACAACAATACCATTATGCGAGAATACTTTTACAAAAAAATTACTGAAAAATTTATTAAGCACTTATCTATTTTTTTTATACCCAAAAAGTGAGGTCCAAAAAATACATAAAATTAATATATAATACCCTAAATAGCTTACAAAATGTGCTACTACTGCACCTTTAACGTTATCATAATAGTTTATAAAATAAACACTGGTAAAATATAATGCTATTATTAAAAAAGCTTCGGTTAAAATATAATACCAAAACATTTTTTTTGCAATAAACTGAAAAGCAACAACCATAGATAGTACTTTAATAAAATCTCCTAAAAGTTGCCAAATAAATAGGTTTTCAACAGGTATAAACTCTTCAGTAAAAACTAAAATTACAATTATATGTTTTAACAAATAAATTAGTAATAGCCCAAGAGCCAAAAATGGCATTACAGTTTTATAAAATGCAAATACTTCTTTTTTAAAATCTCTTTTGTTGCTTATTTCGGTAAACCTTGGTAAAATATAAAGCGCCATTAAAGAGGTAATAAACATTAAATAGTATTTAGATATTCGTGTCATAGCCTCCCAAAAACCGGCGTCTTCATACCCTATATTTTCAATTATATAATTACGTATAGCAATAGCTACTAAAGGCAACAACACCGCCGAAAACATAGCCATTATTGAATATGGTGTAAGTTTTCTTAAAAAACGTAAACTTACATTGTTAACCTTAATTAAAGGCATTAAACTTTTTCTATTTATAATACCAACCAAGGTTATTAAAAATATTAAAGATTCTGCTATAGCTACCGATATTAAAGCGCCTTTTAGTTTTTCTTGATAAATTAAAAGCAGTGCAATGGCCACACTTAAAATTTGCCCTATAATGTTTATTATGATTAAGATTTTATATTTTGAAAATCCATTCATAATAGAAAAAGAAAATAAATTTAAAGCATAAAAAGGGAGTACAATAGCAAAAACTTTTATAGCTAGTGTGTAATTATTATAACTAGGAAAAATAACATCTTTTATAAGCTCTGCATTGTAGTAGCAAATTGCGGATAATAAAATGGTACAAATAAAACCACAATAAAAAACAGTTGATACAGTTTTGCTTAACTTAACCGCATCATCCTTAAACTTGCTTATATATTTTACAACCCCTTTGTAAGAACCAACAATAGATAGTGTTTGAAATGAACTAACAAAGTTTTGAAAGTTTCCTATTAATGCTAAACCTTCAGCTCCTATAAAAACAGCTATGGCTTTTGAAGTTAACAAACCCGCTATAATTCTGGTAATTACAGAAACTATTTGCAAAGAAGCAACATTAACTAGTACGTGTTTGTTTATATAATCAATTAACTTTTTCAATTGATATTTTTTATCTCTTAAAATAGTTATCACTATTTTTTTTGAGTGACTTTACCTATTAAACCAAATATACAAAATACATATACGTAAAAACTAGTATACTTGGTTTAATAGATAAAGTGTACCACAATATCTTTATTTTACCTTTTTAAGTAAATAATACAAGTTTATACAAAGTATAGCTGTATTAGTTATTATAATTGGTTTAGATATTGGTGTTAATAATATACCGTAAACCACAAAGAACAAACATCCTACAAGGTTTACAAGCCTTAACTTAACAACAGATTTCATTAAAAATGAAAACAACACTGTTGCCATGGCTAAATAACCTACCCATTCAGTTAAAGGCATTCCTAAAAAATCCATTAAATAGATTTGTTTCGTTTACGATCTACTTCTTTAAGTAAAATTTTTCTAATACGTAAGTGGTTTGGTGTAACCTCAACGTATTCGTCTTTTTGAATATACTCTAAAGCTTCTTCTAATGAAAACTTAATAGCTGGTACAATTTTGGCTTTATCATCGGCTCCAGCAGAACGTACGTTACTTAACTTTTTGGTTTTAGTTACGTTAACTGTCATATCATCACCTCGAGAGTTTTCACCAATAACCTGTCCTTCATAAATATCTTCACCCGGATCTATAAAAAACTTACCACGGTCTTGTAATTTATCAATAGAATAAGGAATTGCTGTACCGTTTTCCATAGATACTAAAGAACCATTTTGTCTTTCAGGAATACCTCCTTTTACTGGTTGGTATTCTTTAAAACGGTGTGCCATAATAGCCTCACCAGCAGTAGCTGTTAATAATTGATTACGTAAACCAATAATACCGCGTGATGGCACAATAAACTCACAAACCATACGCTCTCCTTTGGCTTCCATACTTAACATTTCACCTTTACGCATGGTTACCATTTCTATGGCTTTACCTGAAACTTCTTCAGGTAAATCTATAGTCATTTCTTCAACAGGCTCACACTTAACGCCATCTACTTCTTTAATAATAACTTGTGGCTGACCAATTTGTAGCTCATACCCTTCTCTACGCATAGTTTCAATTAACACAGATAAGTGTAAAACACCACGACCAAATACCATAAATTTATCGGCACTGTCTGTTTCTTGCACACGTAGCGCTAAGTTTTTTTCTAGCTCTTTAGTTAATCTATCTTTAATGTGGCGTGACGTTACGTATTTACCATCTTTACCAAAGAAAGGCGAATCGTTAATGGTAAATAACATGCTCATTGTTGGCTCATCAATAGCTATGGTTTTTAAGCCTTCAGGATTTTCAAAATCGGCCACTGTATCACCAATTTCAAAACCTTCTAAACCAACTATAGCACAAATATCACCAGCTTGTACCTCATCAACTTTTATACGTCCTAAGCCTTCAAAAACATGTAATTCTTTAATTTTAGACTTAACAATACTTCCATCACGTTTTACTAATGATATGTTTTGGCCTGCTTTTAAAGTACCACGCGTTAATCTTCCTATTGCAATACGTCCTGTAAAGCTTGAAAAATCTAACGATGTTATTAACATTTGTGTAGTACCTTCGGCAATTTTTGGCTCTGGTATATGTTCAATAACCATTTCTAAAAGTGGTTCAATATTTTCAGTTGGCTTTTGCCAATCTTCACTCATCCAATTGTTTTTGGCAGATCCGTAAACTGTTGGAAAATCTAATTGCCACTCTTCTGCACCCAATTCAAACATTAAATCAAACACCTTTTCGTGCACTTCTTCTGGTGTACAGTTTTCTTTATCTACTTTATTTACAACCACGCAAGGTTTTAAACCTAAATCTATAGCTTTTTGTAATACAAAACGTGTTTGTGGCATAGGGCCTTCAAAAGCATCAACTAATAAAAGAACACCATCGGCCATGTTTAAAACACGTTCTACTTCTCCACCAAAATCGGCGTGACCAGGTGTATCAATAATATTAATTTTTGTGTCTTTATAAGTAACCGAAACGTTTTTTGAGGTAATTGTAATACCACGTTCACGCTCTAAATCGTTGTTATCTAGTATTAAATCGCCCGTATTTTCGTTTTCACGAAATAACTGACAGTGATACATAATTTTATCTACCAACGTAGTTTTCCCGTGGTCTACGTGAGCAATAATGGCAATATTTTTTATTTTTTTCATTTTAAGCCCTATTTTAAGCGTGCAAAGATACTCATAATTAATGGATATATAACACATTAAATGTATTTTGAATTTTCTTTTTTGTGAAACACGCCAACCACGCTAAATGTTTAAAAACCGCTATCTTTTTACTGTTATAAACAGCGTTTATGCCAAACAAAAAAACATTAAATTATATTACAAAGTAGTATATTTGTGGCCTAAAATTATCAAAAAACGTTTATGAAACTTCAAGATATACCAAAATTAAAACACACCAATTCTAACAACTTTTTCTTGCTATGTGGCCCTTGTGCTATTGAAGGCGAAGATATGGCTTTAAGAATTGCCGAAAAAGTTGTTGAAATAACAAATAAACTTGAAATTCCGTATGTTTTTAAAGGAAGTTTTAAAAAAGCAAACCGAAGCCGCATAGATAGTTTTACAGGTATTGGTAATGAAAAAGCCTTAAAAATACTTAAAAAAGTATCTGATACTTTTGATATTCCTACCGTTACCGATATACATGAAGTTTCTGATGCCAATTTTGCTGCACAATATGTTGATGTTTTACAAATTCCTGCGTTTTTAGTGCGCCAAACAGATTTGGTTGTGGCTGCAGCTAAAACTGGTAAAGTTGTAAACCTTAAAAAGGGTCAATTTATGAGTCCGGAAGCCATGAAACACGCCGTACAAAAGGTTAAAGATTCTGGCAGTAATAAAGCTTGGATAACAGACCGCGGTACTATGTTTGGCTACCAAGACATGATTGTAGATTTTAGAGGCATACCAACAATGCGCCAATTTGCTCCAACAGTTTTAGATGTAACACACTCATTACAACAACCAAACCAAAGCGCTGGCGTTACAGGCGGAAGACCAGATATGATTGAAACTATAGCACGCGCTGGTGTAGTTAATAATGTTGATGGTTTATTTATTGAAACACATTTTAACCCTGCAAACGCAAAAAGTGATGGCGCTAATATGTTGCATTTAGATAATTTAGAAAAATTACTAACAAACCTTGTAGCTATTAGAAAAACCATAGTTAATCTTTAATTGTAGTTTTAATAACCATAACTTAAAAACACAAGTAAACATTTTAAACCAAATTATTGCTTAATTCGTGAATGCTACTTTTACAAGAAAATTCATGAACATTAAGCATATTTGTTTGTTTACAGCATTAGTTTTTACCAGTATAGGTGTTTCACAAAAAACCAATACCAATTTAGAATTTAGCACCTCAAAAAAAGGAAAGTTTTATGTGTATTGGGGTTGGAACAGAGCCAACTACACTAAAAGTGATATTACCTTTGAAGGACCAGACCATAATTTTACTTTAAAAAATGTTGTTGCGCATGATAACCCACAAAATAAATTTGGTTTTAAAGAACATTTAAATCCGGCACGGGTTACTGTACCACAAACAAACTTCAGAATTGGTTATTTTTTTAATGATGTTTACAGCATTTCCTTTGGTTTTGACCACATGAAATACGTGGTTGATAGCCAACAAAACGTTACTATTAATGGCTTTATTGATGATAATAGCAACTTTAAAGGCACTTATAACAATGAAACCATAACTATTAATGACGATTTTTTACAATTTGAATATACTGATGGTTTAAACTACATAAATTTTGAATTAAATAGGTTTGATCATTTGAAGTTTATAAAAACTAATCCTGAAAAAATATATATCAACACAGTTATTGGCGTAGGCACAGGCGTTATGTTTCCAAGAACCAATGCTACATTTTTAGGCAGACCAAAAAATGATAAGTTTTCAATTTCTGGTTTTGGTACTTCTATTAAAACAGGTTTAAATATTACATTTTTAAAGCACTTTTTTGTACAAACCGAAGTTAAGAGTGGTTACGTAAATATGCTAAACTCAAAAACTACTAGCAACTCTAATGATAAAGCAAAGCATCACTTTTTTTATTTACAACGCAATATTGTTTTTGGTGGTAGGTTTACATTATTTAAGTAATATGCCAAGGTTTTTTTGTGATTCAGCTATTTTGGCAGCCGCTAAAAGTAGCTTCTCAAAATGTTCTTGCTTTAAATCTTCAAGGTTTTTTAATTGAATAGATCTTACTTGTTTTCGGTTAGCATCATTCTTTAATTCAGGAAAATCTTTTTCTAATAAAACGCCATGTACAAAAGCAACATCAACATAATCTTTCCCTTTTAATACATTTAAGTAAAGCATTGGTTTTTTACCAATATTATAAAACGGTATTTTATAACTGTAACGCTCAATTACATTTGGCAAGGTTTTTAAAATAACACTTCTAACATATAGCATTATAGATTGAAATGGTTCTTTTTGATTAAAAAAATAAGCATCAACAGGTTTCAATTTTATTAGTTTTTCATAGTTAACTTCAAACTTAACAAAAATTTATGAGCGTTATATCATTTTAATTTATTTACTTTGCAAATCAAAGTACTTTAATATGGAGTCTAAAGATTATTTAAAAGATATTGGTGAAATTAAAGATTTAATGAATAAATCTTCAAGATTTATATCATTAAGCGGTTTATCTGGTATTTTGGCCGGTACGTATGCTTTAATTGGCAGTGCAATAGCATATTGGCTTGTAAATCAGTACAGCAACGGTATTCTAATTTTAAATGGTTGGGTATTTAATTATTGCTTACTAACACTTGCTTTGGTAGCTTTTTTTAGTATTGTTACTGGTATTTTACTAACTACTAAAAAAGCAAAAAAACAACACATTAGCACATGGAATAGTACATCTAAACGATTAGTTTTAAATTTTTTAATACCATTAGTTACTGGCGGACTGTATATTTTAATTATTCTAAGCCAAGGAAAGTACGGGCAAGCGGGTGCTTTAATGCTAATTTTTTATGGTTTAGCCTTAATAAACGCATCAAAATATAGTATTGGAAACATTAGGTTTCTTGGTATTATACAAGTTATTTTAGGCTTAATTGGGGCTATTAAACCTGGGTATGGTTTTTGGCTTTGGGTACTAGGTTTTGGTATAATGCATATTGTTTACGGCACTTGGATGTATTTTAAATATGATAAATAAATTATTAATGGATACTGTTTATTATATATTTTATATTGTTGGTGGTTATAGTATATTATTTTTAACACCTACATTATTATCATACTTTTCATTAATTATAATTAAACAATATAAACCACCATTAAAGTATTACACTATGGCAATAATGCCTGCATTTGTATATTCATTATTTATGGAAGCTAGATTTACATTCTATTTAATTAATGTTCTAATATTCATTCTACTATTTTACTTTTCAAATGTAAAAACAATAAATATTTACTTCCGAAGGAAATAATATGAGCATAATTAATAACATAAATAAATTATTTGACCACAGGATAAGACTTGGCATCATGTCTATTTTAATGGTGAATGAGTATGCCGATTTTAATACGCTAAAAGAACTTTTAGGCGCTACTGATGGTAATTTAGCTAGCCACACAAAAGCACTTGAAAAAGCAGAATACATAACCATTGAAAAGCAATTTATAGGAAGAAAACCTAACACGCGTTATTACACAACTAAATTAGGTAAAGCAGCATTTAAAAAACATATTGAAGCGTTAGAAAAAATAATAAAGAATCAAACATAAATTTTTTTACAACTACACTTTGAAATTCAAAGTACTTTAAATAAACATCTATGAACACATCAAAAAAAGAACCACAAAACAAGTTTGTGCATTGGCTAAAAACATCAATTACAGCACGTATGATAATGATTGGCTTTTTAACCCTTTCATTATTAATTCCGTTGTCTTTTATTCAAAACTTAATACAAGAACGCGCGCACAGACAAAATGAAGCCTTAAGTAAAATAAATAACCAATGGGGAAAAGAAATTTTAATGTACGGTCCCATTTTAAAAATACCTTACAAGGTGTATAAAGAAAAAATAATTACAGATAAAAACACAAAAAAAACATATACAGAAACCTACAGCGAAACTAAAGTTGCTTACTTTTTTCCTGAGCAATTACATGTAAATACAATTATAAACCCTGAACCAAAAAAAAGAGGCATTTACACTACAGCCGTATACAATTCTAATTTAAAAATTGATGGTAATTTTGTGAAACCAGATTTCTCTGAAATAGGTATTGATAATGATAATGTTTTATGGAACAAGGCTAAATTAATTATTAAAACATCAAACGTAAAGGGCATTAATACGGCAAATTTGCAGGTAAACAGCACGTCGCAAAGTTTAACATCAAAATACAATGCCAAAAAAAATTATGGGGCTAATATTTATAACCTACATAGTTTAGAAACTAAAAACATATCTGTAAATACAATAAATACGAAACCTTTACATTTTACTTTAGAATTTAGCATTAAAGGTAGCGAACAAATTAGTTTTGTGCCTGTGGGTAAAACTACACAAGCCAATATAAAATCTAATTGGAAAGACGCCAATTTTGTTGGTGAGTTTTTGCCATACAATAATGATAAAATAACGAATAATGGTTTTGATGCGAAGTGGAAAATTTTAGATATTAACAGACCATTTTCTCAGCATCATTTTAATAATTTACCACAATTAAACGACTTTGCTTTTGGGGTAAACTTTATGATTCCGGTAGATGAATACCAAAAGAGTGAGCGCTCATCTAAATACGGTTTTTTGGTTATTAGCTTAACTTTTTTAATTTTCTTTTTAATACAATCTTTAAGCAAAATACATATTCATCCGTTTCAGTATTTAATGATTGGTTTGGCACTTACCATGTTTTACACATTGCTGGTATCAATATCTGAACACAGTAACTTTTTAAAAGCCTATGTAATTGCTGCAACTTCTGTAATTGTACTTATTAGTTTATACTCTAAAACCATTTTGAAAAAAATAAAATTCCCGCTATTTATTGGCACATCTTTAACTGCTTTGTACACGTTTATTTATGTAATTATACAGTTAGAAAATTATGCTTTATTAGTTGGCAGTATTGGTCTGTTTATAATATTGGCTATTGTAATGTTTGCTTCTAAAAAAATAGATTGGAGTAACGGATAGATAATGAACTGCTTTAAATTGTAACAACATGTATTTAAAACATACTTATATTATTTGGACTTTAATATTATTTGTAACCGAAGTGCTTATAGCTTACTTTTTAAAAACGGGCTTTATTAGGCATACCTTTGGTGACTATTTAGTGGTTATACTGGTTTATTGTTTTGTAAAATGCTTTTACAGCAAGTACAACAACATAATTGCTTTGTGTGTATTAGCCTTTTCGTTTTTTGTTGAATTTCTCCAATTAATACGTATTGTAGATATTTTTGAAATTAAAAATAATATTGTAAAAATTATTATAGGAACTACGTTTCAATTATCAGATTTAGTGGCGTATACTTTGGGTATTTGTACTGTTTTAATTTTAGAAAATAGAAAAGCTATTTGGAATAATTTTTGTTATATTAATTAATGGCTGCGTTTTACCTATTACAAAAGTTTTGGTACATTTGCTGCCCGCGTTAAGGATTGAAACGGCATCCTTTTGCTTTTTTTGCAAAAGATATAGTGGAAAGCCTGACCCGATAGGGTAACGCCCAAAATGAAAATTTACTATTTAATGGGGTCGACTGGTTTTGACAGCGAGATTAATTAAACGGTAAGCACGTGGTGTAAGGACTTTGATACACCTTAAAGGCTAAGTCAAACTTTAAACGGCGAAAATAATTACGCTTTAGCTGCTTAATAACTGAATTATAGTAAGTTCAAGCCACGGCGCACAAGGTGCGCAAGCTAAATGTCTCCGGAAAGCCTTGGTTTATGGCGTTCTTTTTTGAGGCATCGTAAAAATAAACTAAGGTGTTATTTTGCTTTGATGTAACACCAAGATTTAAAAGCTAAGTTTTAAGTGGGTTGTTTTTTGCCAGCTTATTACCTAAAATTAAGTTAAAACTAAACGTGTAGAAAGCCCTTTGGTTACTTGTTTGGACCCGAGTTCGAATCTCGGCGACTCCACAATAAAAAAGAGAACAATTTATTTTTGTTCTCTTTTTTTTGTTTTTACACCAATTAACATTTGTTAATATCCATTGAAAATATAAGGAAAACCCCTTAACATAAATTAAGCTTTGGTTGTACTTTTGTAGGGCTATTAATTATTATCATAAGGGCAAAAAAATGAGCTCTAAACATTGAGAGGTTTAGAGCTTAATTTTGCTCTGTTTTTTTTAGATAAAACCCTGCTCTTCGGCTACTTTAAATAGTACTCTATCACTTTTACCATCTACTCTAAATTTTTCTTTTAGTATGCGTTTTCTGCGTTCTATGGCTGCCATTGATAGGTTTAAAATTTCAGGTAACTCATTCATTCTGGCTCCTTTTGAGAGTTCTAACAGCATAACTCTATCTGTAGTATCAAGCACTATATCATTAGTTGTTTTTTTACGTAAAAACTTTATTACGGTTTTACAATAATACGGCGGGTCTTGTATAACGGTTTCAATGGCTTGAGTTAAAATTTCTGGGGTTAAATCGGTTTTTATTAAAAACCCGTCTGGATTAATATTTTTTAATATACTATTAAGTCTTGTATTTTTTGTGTAGGTTGTGGCCACTATAATTTTGGCATTTGGTATTTGTTTGCGTATTATAATGCCTAAATCTTCACCAGACACTATTTTACCATCTATTGATGGTGGTACGCTAATATCTAAAAACACCAAACTAGCATTAGTACATTTTGCTAGTTGTTGTATTTTTTGGTTGGCTTCATCACAATTATTGGCTGCTTGTGTGTTAAAAATATAATTTACATTTGTTTTTGCTAAATGTTTTATAGCGCTATGATAGGCTTTTACTATTAACGGATGATCATCTATTATTAAAACATTTAATGTTTGTGCCATAATTATATTTATATTGAAACTGTTACTAATATGGTTGTACCTTTACCTGGTTTAGATTTAACGCAAAACGTACCATGCTGCTTTAAAATTCTATTTTCCATGTTTTTAAGCCCTATACCTTGTTTTGTTTTTGTGGTTACAAACCCTTTACCATCATCATTAATACTTAAGCTTAAAACTTTAGAGGCTTCTCTAAATGTAAGAAATATATTGTTAGCTTCAGAATGTTTTACCACATTTAAAATAGCTTCTTGTATTACTCTGTAAAGAGATATTTTAATTTTATCAGAAATATTGCCCCAGTTAATTGTGTCATCAAAATGAATAGAGTAATTAAAACCATGCGCTTTACTTTGATTAGATATGTAGTCTTCTACTATAGATGTAAAATCTTTACTAGATTTTAAAATGTTATTTTGAAGCGCATGCGAAATACCTCTAATTTCCTTTTCAATTTCATGAAGTTCATTTAAATAAAACTTATATTCAGTTTGATCTTCTTCATCACCATTGAGGTTTAAAAACCCCATACCTACTCTAGCACCAAATAACTTGCCTAAAATACCATCATGCAGTTCTTTTGAAATTCTATGGCGCTCTTGTTTTCTAACTTCCTCTAAATTTGAATGTTGTTTTAAAAGTAAATCGTAAATTTCTTGATTTGCTTTTTCTTGGTTTTTATCAAACAACAATTCTTTATTTTTAATACGCTGTTGTCTTATAAAGTATAGCAGTATTAACAAAATAATAGCAATAGCTGAAAATACTGTTATTAATATATTTTGCTTTGTTAATCGTTTGGTTTTTTTAATATACGTATCAGTTTCAAAAGCAATACGGTTAAACTTATTTCTTATGCTACGCTCTTCGGTTTGTAAACTATCATTTAATTGAATATAGGTTTCTAAATACTTAGTGCTTTTTGTTTTATCTAATTTTGAAAGAAGTTTTAATGCTTCTAACCTATCTTCATTATCAAAAATTTTTACAGCCAAATTTTCGGCTTCTGTGGCAAGTTTTATAGCTTTTAAAGTATCGGTTTTATATGAATAAAATTCTGCTAAATGTATTTTACTTAGCACAATACCCGAAATTCTGTTAACACTATCTCTAATTTTTAACGCTTTTAACAAATTAGTTTCAACACCAGTAGTGTCTTTATTTAATAATTTAGTGTAGTACAAATTATCAATAATTCTGGCGTACCTAGTAGGATCATAACTTTGTAATAACGTAGCGTTTAATGCTTGTTTGTAATTATAAATTGCTCTATTATAATTACCCATTTCTCTGTAAACGTTACCCATATTGTTAAAACTTGTAATTTTGTAAAGCTGCTCTCTGTTAGATTTTTTTAAATACTCTAAAGCTTTATTATGGTATGCTAAAGATTTATCAAACTCTTTTAGCTTGTAAAAAATTACGCCAAGTAAATTATAACTTAAATATAAAGAGGTGTATTTATTTTGCTTTTCAAATACTTTTATGGCGTCAAATATTAGCTTTTCGCAACCTGTAAAATCTCTAATATTATTTTTAACAACTGCCATAGAATATAAAGTTTTTGCGGCTTTGTATTCACTATTAGAGGCATCAAAAAACTTTTTAGCTAAATTGAAAGCATAAAACGCACTATCTAGTTGTTCTTTTGAAAAGTAGTAGTTTCCTTTGGCGCAATAATATTCTGCAATACCAAAAGAGTCTTTTATTTTTTTTGAAAGCTGCAACCTTTCAGCATTAACTTGTTTAAAAAACACTGAATCTTTTAGCTTGTAGGCTCTGTAAACAATAGTATCTAAATACTTATTTTTGAGTGCATTATTTTTTTGAAAACGTAAAAGCTTATGTGCTTTTTTTAAGTGTAATATTTTTTGGTTGTAATTTTTTGAAGTATTTCTAGCTAAATCAATATACACAGAAACACTGTCTGTTTTTGATATAATATCTTTTGAAAGTTTATGTTTTTCACAAGTAAAAAGTACAAGTGATAACACACACACAAACCATATTTTTAAGCCAATATTTACCAAATAACAATTCAAACACAACTAATTTAAGGTAATAAGTATTACAAAGTAATTACACATTATGATAGTAGCATGTGTTATTCAACACACTTTAATTTATCAATAAAAAACGCTTTATAATTAATATTTGTAATTTCTTTTGCGCCCTTGGTACCTTTTAAAACAATAGATTTTATAGGAGATTTTTGTAATGTTTCCACATAGTTGTGAGCTAATTTCCCTTTAAACTCAAACCCGCTACAACTGGTACCATATGTGTGATATAACACAACCGAATTACCATTTTCTAATAAAATTTTAACGTAAGTGTTTTTGTTAGAAAAACCACTAACACAACCAATATTGATGTTTGAAGTTAAGAACAAATCAATTCTTTTTCCTTTTTTATAAAGTTCAGCTTTTAAATCGTCGTGAATTTTATAAGCTTTAGTCATGATCACCTTTTCTTGATAAAGATTATCAAATTCATTCATAACATAATGGCAAGCGCTTCTATATTTCTGAAGTTCTAATTCTTTAATATTTATTTTTTTGCTATTATTTTTTTCTTCAGCCTCAGCCTTAGCCATAGCTTCTAAACGTTTTTTTTCTCTTAAAGCTTCTGCTTTTTTTATAGCTCTTTCTCTAATTAAAGCCTGTTTTTTTCTTTCAAACTCTTTTACCCTAGCCACTGAATCTAAACGACGTTTTGTTTTCAATGCTTCTGCTCGTTTTCTTGCTGCTTCTTTTTCTAAAACTATACGTTTGCGTTCGGCGGCTTCTTCTTTGGCTATGGAATCTAAACGGCGTTGTTGTTTTAATGCTTCTAAACGTTTTCTTTCTGCTTCTTGTTCTAATGCTATACGCTTGCGTTCGGCGGCTTCTACTTTGGCTATGGAATCTAAACGACGTTGTTGTTTTAATGCTTCTGCTCGCTTTCTTGCTTCTTCTTGTTCTAATGCTATACGCTTCCGTTCGGCGGCTTCTACTTTAGCTATGGAATCTAAACGGCGTTGTTGTTTTAATGCTTCTAAACGTTTTCTTTCTGCTTCTTGTTCTAATGCTATACGCTTCCGTTCGGCGGCTTCTACTTTGGCTATGGAATCTAAACGACGTTTTGTTTTTAACGCTTCTAAACGTTTTCTTGCTGCTTCTTGTTCCAAAGCTATACGTTTGCGTTCGGCGGCTTCTACTTTAGCTATGGAATCTAAACGGCGTTTTGTTTTTAACGCTTCTAAACGTTTTCTTTCTGCTTCTTGTTCTAATTCTATACGTTTGTGTTCGGCTGCTTCTACTTTAGCTATAGAATCTAAACGGCGTTGTTGTTTTAACGCTTCTGCTCGTTTTCTTGCTGCTTCTTGTTCCAAAGCTATACGTTTGCGTTCGGCGGCTTCTACTTTGGCTATGGAATCTAAGCGCCGTTGTTGTTTTAACGCTTCTGCTTGCTTTCTTGCTTCTTCTTGTTCTAATGCTATACGCTTCCGTTCGGCGGCTTCTACTTTGGCTATGGAATCTAAACGGCGTTGTTGTCCAATCTTATCTTTATTAACTATTTGGTATAACCTCCGTTTACGCGCCTCTTCCTCTTTTAATCTTCGTTGGTGTTCTTTCTCTTGAAATTCAAAATACAAATCATCTATCGCATCATTAACTTCTAAATCTTCAATGGTTACTAAACCCGTCCAATCTTTAAATTGTATTTTATAATTATCATTGCCTAAATAGGCAATTACAGTACATTTTTGTCCTTCTTTAAAACTTGCTATAGGATTTTTTAATTGATTTACGACTTCATCAAGGCTTTTAAATAATTTTCCTTCTTGTGAAAAGCGTGTAGGTATACTCGCTTCTTGTGCAAAAGATATTGCACAAAAAAACAGTAAAATATAAATGTATAAATGCTTTACCATAAATATAAATAAACGCTTATTGCTTTTAACATGCGCTTACAGATTTTACTTTTAATAGATTTAGGGTTGTGAAATTACAAGTTTCATTACAAATAAAGTAAATAAACTTGTAATAAAAAACCCATATGTAATTATATGGGTTTTAATTTATAAAATTGCTAATAAATTAGCTAACTTTTTGACTTTGTTTTAGTTTCATTTTTTCTAATAACATAAGTTCATGCTGAATTTCTTCTTTGCGTTGGTTGAACTTGCGTAATTTTTCATCTCTAATTTTTTGATTAGCTATAAGGCGTTGCTTTTTTAGCTCATCTTTTTCTTCTTGAATTTTTAAATTCCTTTTTTGTTTAATTTTTTCTTGGACTACAGATAAATACGCAAAACCGTACATGCTTAAAAACAGTAGTGCTATTATCCCCAAAATAATATAACCGTTATCCATGATTTAAAATGCTATAATTAATTGTTAAGTGAATTATTTTCTAAGATTTTTAACAAAATCCTAATCACTTATAAATTTATAAAATATAGCTGTTTAAGTAAAATAAAAAAGGTGAATTACCTAAAAAATTGGCTAAAAGTAATTTAAAAATTATGGTGTAATTTTTGTGGTATTATTTTTACTTCACAACATTGTGTTTTTTACCTTTCCAATTTAAAAAACCTCCGTATAAATTATATATTTCATTAAATCCGGCTGCTTTAAAAACGTCTGTACTTTTAGCACTTCGCCTACCAGATTTACAATAAATATAAACAGGTTTTGTTTTATCTAAAACTTCAATATTTTGCTTAAAATTATCTGATAAAAAATCAATATTTTTTGAGTTCGCAATATGCCCTTCATTAAACTCTTTTGGTGTTCTTACGTCAATTAATTGAATAGTTTCAGTGTTTAAAATTTCAACTAATTCTTCGGCAGTTATATTTTCATAACCGTTTTGGGCTTTTATATTTTCACAATTAAAAAATAAAACGCACAAGGTTAAAAAAATTATTTTCTGAAAATGTTTCATAGTTTAATTAGCTTCAACCACATCACCTGTCCATTCTAACATGCCACCTTCTAAATTATAGGCATTTTCAAAGCCCATTTCTTCCATAATAGCACATGCTTGTCCGCTTCTATTTCCAGATCTACAATACACATAGTAATTTTTACTTTTATCTAGTTTATCTAAGGCATCAATAAATGCATCACCTAAATAAAAATCTATATGTTTAGCGTTTTCTATAATACCTTCAGCAACTTCGGCATCAGTTCTTACATCTAAAACAACAGCATTATCATCTTTTGCTAATTGTTCTACCCATTCTTCTTGTGTTAAATCTTCCATTTTTAAATATTTTGTAAACAAAATTAGTATTTATATATTTTATAGACGAAAAAAATCTGAAGCATTACACCTCAGATTTCAAAAAAAAACATTTGTTTTTCTGTTATACTTTTATTGTGCAACCAATGGCTTTTGTTTCTTTTTCTGGCACCTCTTTTGAGTTAATTAAAGCATCAACTGCGTTTTCAACATATTTGGTAGTTACGGCTTCGGCACTTTTGTAATTATCATCAATAGCACCAATATATTTAACTATATTACCAATTCCTGTTTTTTGCAAAACGAAAACATGTGGTGTTTTTGTGGCACCAAATTTTGGGTAAATTTCTTGATTTTCGTCAATTAAATAAGGGAATGTAAACCCTTTTTCTTCAGCACGCTTTTTCATTGCCTGTAAATTATCACCAGGCATTACTTTTGTGTTGTTAGGCATAATGGCAATTACAGGGTAGCCTTTAGCAGCATATTTTTTATCTAAAGCTATTATTCTATCTTCATACATTACTGCGTATGGGCACGTGTTGCAGGTAAAAGTGACAATAAAACCTTTAGCGTCTTTGTAATTTGATAATGACACCTTTTTACCATCAATGTTTTTTAGTGAAAAATCTTCAGCAATATCACCTATTTTATAACCTTCTGTGGCATTATTAGAGGGTAAAGTTAACACTACCGAAATTACTGATACGAAAGCTAACGTTAATAATTTAATTGTTGTACTCATTGTTTTTTGTTTAAAATTTTTGGAGGTTGGTTTCTAATTCTTGGTAAGTAAATGACTGTTCATAAAAACTACGTTTATTGTTTTTATATATAATGGTTGCTGGTATAGAACCAGACCAGTTTTTGCTAATTTTTGGTATCCAACTGTTAGAATTGGCATCATCTAAAACCACAACTTTACTCTTTAAATTATGTGCTTTTATAAATGGTTTTAGTTTGGTTTCATATTGGTGCGGAAAATCTAAACTCACCAAAATTACTTCCACATTTTTATTACTGTAATTGGCTTGTAATGTTTCAAAATAAGGTAACTCTTTTACACATGGTGCACACCAAGTAGCCCAAAAATTTACAACATATGTTTTACCATCATTTTTATGCAAAAGTGGTTTTAAGCCTTCATAATCATAAATTTCTAAATCAATATCTTGAGTTTCCTCAACTGTTTTACTTTGTGTTGCATCATCAATTTTAGCCATAGTTTTTTCTTTCACTTTGTTGTTGCAACTAAATAAAATTACAGCTAATAAAATGGTGGCGCTTATTTTCATTTTTAAAATGCTTTCTATTTTTACATTATCATATTCCTATTTACGCATAAAAATAGCAAATAGATTTTTTAACTATCAACCAATTAACAATCTTTTAATTAAAAATTTAAACAAAGTATTGTTTGTTAATGTTTTCGTTTTTATATTTGAAGCATAAAATAATTTTACAAATGAAAATATCTTTAAATAATACTTGGTGGTGGTGCTTTCGAAACTAACATTCGTGAAGTAACACCTAGTATATTTAAAATTGAAATATAAATAAAGGCTTGTCATTCACGACAGGCCTTTTTTCTTTGCTTATTACCAAATAAGCATTAAAAACATATAAAATGAAAACATTTAACCTTTTTACACATCATAAAAAAATATTAACAGATACTATTACTCCGGTAACCGTATACTATAAAATACGCGATAAATACCCTAATAGTATTTTATTAGAAAGTGGTGATTACCACCGCAACCATAAAAACTTCTCATACATTTGTTTTAACCCAATTGCTTCTATTAAAATTGAAAACGAGGTGATTTCGCAAACATTTCCTGATGGAAGCACTACCGAAACCACTATTAATAACAATGTTAATGTAGTTGATGAAATTTATAAATTCACAAAACGATTTAACACTTCTTGTGATGAAAATTTCAAATTTATAAACAATGGTATTTTTGGTTATACCGCCTATGATGCTGTTAGGTATTTTGAAGATATTAACATTAGCAAAAAGGATGATTCGGTTAATATTCCAGATGTATATTACGCAGTTTACAAAAACATTATAGCTATAAACCATTTTAAAAACGAAGCCTACATTTTTGCACATTGTTATGATGATATGGATAATAACATTCATGATATTGATGCTTTAATTAACGTTCAAAACTTTGCTTCGTATAAATTTACTGCTAAAAACAACATACAATCTAACTTAACTGATGACGATTTTAAAGAACAAGTAAAACTTGCCAAAAAACACTGCCAACGTGGTGATGTGTTTCAATTGGTATTATCGCGCCGTTTTTCGCAAGAATTTACAGGAGACGATTTTAACGTTTACCGCGCCTTACGAAGCATAAACCCATCGCCCTATTTATTTTATTTTGATTACGGCGATTTTAAAATATTTGGCAGCTCACCCGAAGCCCAATTAATTGTAACAGATGGTTTAGCCGAAATTCATCCAATTGCAGGAACCTTTAAGCGTACTGGTGATGAAGCAAAAGATGAGATTTTAGCCGAAAAACTAAAAAATGACGACAAGGAAAATGCCGAACACGTTATGCTTGTAGATTTAGCAAGAAACGATTTAAGCAGACATGGCAATAATGTAAAAGTAGAAACCTATCGCGAAGTTCAATTTTTCTCGCATGTAATTCATTTAGTAAGTAAAGTTACAGGGCATAAGCACAAGCAAACATCTACAATGCAAGTAGTAGCCGATACGTTTCCGGCAGGAACACTAAGCGGCGCACCAAAACACATGGCTATGCAACTTATTGAAAAATATGAAAAAACAAGTCGCGGTTATTACGGTGGCGCTATTGGTTTTATGGATTTTGATGGCAATTTTAACCACGCCATAATGATAAGAACTTTTTTAAGTAAAGATTACAAATTAAACTGGCAAGCCGGAGCAGGTATGGTATCAAAATCTGATGAAGAAAGCGAAACCCAAGAAGTTTACAACAAACTTGGTGCGCTAAAAAAAGCTATTAAAGTAGCCGAAGAAATATAAAATAGATTTTAGATGATGCTAAAATTTCAAATTAAATTAAAAACAATAATTTTTTTCCTAAAACAGGAAAATTAAAAAGTTGATATGAAAAAAGTATTAGTAATAGATAATTACGACAGTTTCACATACAATTTAGTGCATTATTTAGAAGACTTAAACTGTAATGTAACTGTTTACCGAAATGATAAATTACAATTGGAAGATGTTGAACCTTTTGATAAAATTGTATTATCTCCAGGTCCTGGCATTCCTGATGAAGCTGGCCTTTTAAAAGCCATCATTAAAAAATATGCCGCCACCAAAAGTATTTTTGGTGTGTGCTTAGGCCAACAAGCAATAGGCGAAGTTTTTGGTGGTACTTTAGAAAACTTAAACGATGTGTACCACGGTGTAGCCACCAATGTTACACTAAGTGTTGATGACGAATATATTTTTAAAGGATTAAATAAAAACATTGAAGTTGGCCGTTACCACTCTTGGGTTGTAAATGCTAATTTACCCGAAAGTTTAGAAGCTACATCATTTGATGAAAACGGGCAAGTAATGTCTTTACGCCATAAAACTTTTGATGTTCGTGGTGTACAATACCACCCAGAATCGGTTTTAACACCAAATGGCAAGAAAATTTTAGAAAATTGGGTAAATCATTAGTAAACAAAAGTAAACACTCCCTATTGAAGAGAATTTAATAAAGCACATGAAAGACATACTAAACAGACTAATAAACCACGAAACCCTCACCACACAAGAGGCAAAACAAATTATAGTAAACATATCAAATGATATGTACAACCCTAGCCAAATTGCATGTTTCCTATCGGTTTTTATGATGCGAAGCATTACTTTAAATGAGTTGCAAGGCTTTAGAGATGCGCTTTTAGAACTTTGCATAAAAGTAGATCTAAATGATTTTAATGCCATAGACATTGTTGGTACAGGTGGTGATGGTAAAAACACCTTCAACATATCAACATTATCATCATTTATTACCGCTGGTGCCGGTGTTAATGTTTCAAAACATGGTAATTATGGGGTGTCTTCAACCTCTGGTTCTTCAAACGTTATGGAAAATTTAGGGGTTAAATTTTCTAACAATCAAGATTTTTTAAAACGCTGTTTAGATAAAGCAGGCATATGCATTTTACACGCACCGTTATTTCATCCTGCCATGAAAAATGTAGCTCCAATTCGTAAAGAGTTAGGCGTAAAAACCTTTTTTAATATGTTGGGGCCTATGGTGAACCCATCATTTCCTAAAAGCCAATCGTTAGGTGTTTTTAATTTAGAAGTATTGCGTCTTTACAGTTTTATATACCAAAACACAAATATAAACTATAGTATTGTTTATGCTTTAGATGGTTATGATGAAATTTCGCTTACAGGCAAAGCAAAAATAGTATCAAACCATTCTGAAAAACTATTCTCACCAGAAAATTTAGGATTAAATAAAGTAAAACAGCAAGCAATATATGGAGGCAATACTGTTAAAGATGCCGCTAAAATATTTGTTGACATTATAAGCGGTAACGGTACAGAAGCGCAAAATAACGTAGTTTGTGCAAACGCTGGTTTAGCTATTGCCACTTCAAAACAAATAACACATAAAGAAGGGTTTGAATTAGCTAAAGAATCTTTATTCTCTGGTAAAGCAAAACAAAGTTTAGATAAATTAATAGCATTGAGCAAATAATTTAAGTCTAAGTTAGATGTTAGAAAAATTAAAATTTCAGAATAGAACAAGAAATAAAGACAAAAAAAAGCAAGTCTCAAATTTCGACACGGTTGAAAGCTCAATCTATAGAAATATAGAGCAAAAAACAGAATTGCGAAGCGCAGCTTCAAGCATGAAATTTTTAAAGCGAATGTTCCTAAGGAACTTCCTTAAATTGGTTTGATTTTTTGGTTCAGCTTCGCTTGGTACTCACGTTTAAAGAATACTTTAAACTTAGCAATGTATCAAGACAAAATGAACATAACAAAATAAAAAAATGAATATACTAGATAAAATAGTAATAGATAAACGCAAAGAAGTAGATTTAAGAAAAAGCTTAATTCCAACTTCACAATTAGAGCAATCAATATTGTTTTCTAGAAATACAATTTCTTTGGCCAAAAGGTTAAAAAATAGTGCTTCAGGTATTATTGCAGAGCACAAACGTCGTTCACCATCAAAATCAATAATTAATAACAGTTTAAACACACAAGATGTAGCCTTAGGTTATGAAAGCGCAGGTGTTTGCGGTATGTCTGTTTTAACCGATGGTAAATATTTTGGTGGTTCTTTAGATGATTTATTAACAGCCAGAGCAGCTTGTAATTTACCTTTATTGCGTAAAGAATTTATAATTGACACATATCAAATTCTTGAAGCCAAAGCCTATGGTGCCGATGTTATTTTACTCATTGCAGCTATTTTATCTAAAGAAGAAATCAAACAATTTTCAGAACTAGCAAAAAGTTTACACTTAGATGTACTTTTAGAAGTGCATAATTTAGAAGAATTACAAAAATCTATTATGCCTAGTTTAGATATGTTAGGCGTAAATAACCGAAACTTAAAAACCTTTGAGGTAAGTTTAGAAACCAGTAAATTATTAAGCTCTGAAATTCCAAACGATTTTGTAAAAGTATCCGAAAGCGGCATTAGCAACATTAAAGCCATAAAAGAACTACAACCATTTGGTTATCAAGGTTTTTTAATAGGTGAAAATTTTATGAAAACCGATAATCCAGGAGCAAGTGCTACTAAATTTATAAAAGACTTAGAAGAATGAAATTAAAAGTTTGCGGAATGAAATATCAAGATAATATTGAGCAAGTTGCCACATTGCAACCAGATTATCTTGGGTTTATATTTTATGAAAAATCACCCAGACATTTTGATGGCATCATGCCTCAATTACCTGAAACCATAAAAAAAACAGGCGTTTTTGTAAATGAAGATTTAAATACAGTTATAGAAACTGTAAATAAATTTAAACTGCAAGCAGTACAATTACATGGAGAAGAGTCGCCGTTTTACTGCAACATGCTAAATACCACAAAACAGCTACATAAACCCATTGAAGTTATAAAAGTATTCTCAGTAAAAGAAGGTTTTAATTTTGAAGTTTTAAAACAATACGAGAGCGTTTGTAAATATTTTCTTTTTGATACCAAAGGCAAACTACCCGGTGGCAACGGCTATACTTTTAACTGGAGCATTTTAAACAACTACCCTTCAACAAAACCTTTCTTTTTAAGTGGTGGTATAGGTTTAGATCAGGTTGCAGACATTAAAAAATTTAAAGAAAGTAACGCTGCAAAATATTGCTATGCTTTAGATGTAAATAGTAAATTTGAAATAGCACCCGGATTAAAAAATATTAGCATACTAAAAGAGTTTCAAAATAAATTGAATAATAAAACTATGCAACAGAATTTTAATGTAGATGATAAAGGCTACTACGGCAACTTTGGTGGCGCTTTCATACCTGAAATGTTATATCCAAACGTAGAAGAGTTACGCCAAAATTACTTAAAAGTCATGGCAGAACCAGACTTTAAAAATGAATTTGATAAGCTTTTAAAAGATTACGTTGGGCGTCCTTCACCGTTATATTTTGCTAAACGCCTTTCAGAAAAATACAACACCAAAATTTATTTAAAACGCGAAGATTTAAACCACACAGGTGCACACAAAATAAATAATACAATTGGTCAAATTTTAATGGCAAAACGTCTTGGTAAAAAACGCATTATTGCAGAAACTGGCGCAGGCCAACACGGTGTAGCTACAGCTACAGTTTGTGCACTTATGGGCTTAGAGTGTATTGTTTACATGGGCGAAATTGATATTGCAAGACAAGCACCAAATGTTGCACGCATGAAAATGCTTGGCGCAAAAGTTGTGCCTGCGTTGTCTGGCAGCCGTACTTTAAAAGATGCTACAAACGAAGCTATACGCGATTGGATTAACAACCCAGTAAACACCCATTACATTATTGGTTCGGCCATTGGCCCGCATCCATACCCAGATATGGTTACACGTTTTCAATCTGTAATTTCAGAAGAAATAAAATGGCAATTAAAAGAGCAAGAAGGTAGAGAAAACCCAGATTATGTGGCAGCTTGTATTGGTGGTGGCAGTAATGCTGCTGGTACTTACTACCATTATTTACATGAAGAAGACGTAAAAATAATTGCTGTAGAAGCTGCTGGTTTAGGTGTAGATTCTGGTGAAAGTGCAGCCACCTCTGTACTAGGAAAAGAAGGCATTATTCATGGCTGCAAAACATTGTTAATGCAAACAAACGACGGGCAAATTACAGAACCCTACTCCATTTCTGCAGGGTTAGATTATCCTGGTGTTGGCCCAATGCATGCGCACTTAGCCCAAACAGGTCGCGCAGAATTTATATCAATTACAGATGATGAAGCCATGAAAGCTGGTTTAGAACTTTGTAAATTAGAAGGTATAATTCCAGCCATTGAAACATCTCATGCGCTTGCTATTTTTAACCAAAAACAGTTTAAACCAAATGATGTGGTTGTAATGAGCTTATCTGGTCGTGGCGATAAAGATTTACAGAATTATATTGATTATTTTAAGATATAAATGTTGTTGATTTTTCATTTCCGAGAAATCGGAAATCTTAGCAATTATGGATATTCATTATGTGTATACTAACAAATAAAAACCATACTGTTTTATACATAGAACGAACTATGCAACTAAAAAAATGATTAAATCAACATAAAAATAATAGCTTAAACCCAAACTGGAAAGACCTTACTGAATACATTTAAAAAAGATTCCCTCTATGGAGAGAATGAAAAAAGTCATTTAAAATGAACAGAATAAACCAAAAATTACAAGAAAATAAAAAGCTACTGTCTATATATTTTACTGCAGGTTACCCTAATATTGATGATACCGTAAAAATTATTCAAGATTTAGAAAAAAACGGAGTAGACATGATAGAAATTGGACTGCCTTTTAGTGATCCGTTAGCCGATGGACCAACCATTCAAGACAGTTCAACAAAAGCCTTAAAAAACGGTATGACCACTCAAGTGCTTTTCAAACAATTGCAAGATATTAGGCAATCTGTTAGTATACCACTAATAATAATGGGATATTTCAACCCCATGCTGCAATATGGTGTTGAAGATTTCTGTAAAAAATGTCAAGAAATTGGTATTGATGGGTTAATTATTCCAGATTTACCGGTAGATGTTTACCATGAACAATACCAAGCTACTTTTGAAAAATACGGTTTAATAAACGTGTTTTTAATTACACCACAAACAAGTGATGAGCGTATTCGCTTTATAGATTCTGTTTCAAACGGATTCATTTATATGGTAAGTAGCGCCAGTACCACCGGAGCAAAATCTGGTTTTGGAGATGAGCAAACAGCTTATTTTGAGCGTATAAACAACCTAAAATTAAAAAACCCTCAAATTGTTGGTTTTGGTATAAGTAATAACAAAACCTTTACAGCCGCTACAAAATATGCTAAAGGTGCCATTATTGGTAGTGCTTTTGTAAAACACATTACTGCTAATAATGCAAAAAATATTGATGTTTTTGTAAATTCAATTTTAAAATAAAACGCTAAAAAATGGCTAAAAAAGAAAAGGTTGTAATTATAGGTGCTGGTTTTGCAGGTTTGCGTATTGCCCAAGATTTAATAAATCATCCGGCCTATGATGTACTGTTAATAGACAAACATAATTTTCATCAATTTCAGCCATTAATGTATCAAGTAGCTTCGGCGCGTTTAGAGCCTGCAAGTATTTCATTTCCTTTACGCAAAGTTTTTCAACGTGCTAAAAATGTAAAAATTAGAATAGCAAAAGTTGAAAACATCAACACTAAAGAAAACTGTATTTCAACAACAATTGGTAATTTTAATTATGATCATTTAGTAATTGCTATTGGTTGCACTACCAATTATTTCAACAATAAAAACTTAGAAGATTATGCTTACCCAATGAAAACCATTCCGGAAGCCATTCAACTAAGAAACAGAATTTTACAAACGTTTGAAGATGCTTTAAATACGAAAGACGAAAACCACCTGCAAGCATTACTAAATTTTGTTATTGTAGGCGGTGGGCCAACCGGTGTAGAGTTGGCAGGTGCTTTAGCCGAAATGAAAAAAAACATTTTACCTAAAGATTACCCAGACAAAGATTTTTCAAAACTTACCATTTATCTTTTAGAAGGCGCACCAAGTACCCTTAACCCCATGAGCAAAGGGTCTCAAACAAAATCGCAAGAATATTTAGAAGATTTGGGTGTGGTTGTAAAAACAAACACACTTGTAAATGATTATGACGGTAATTTGGTAACCTTAAATACAGGTGAAAAAATAACCTCTAAAAATGTAATTTGGGCTGCTGGTGTTACCGGAAATATTATTGAAGGTATACCCAAAGAAACTATTACACGCGGTAACCGCTTAATTGTAAATAAACAAAATAAAATTATTGGGCTAAACAATGTTTATGCCTTAGGTGATATAGCCTATATGGAAACGCCTAACTACCCAAAAGGACATCCGCAATTAGCAGGTGTAGCATTACAACAAGCTAAACTACTTGCTAAAAATTTAAAAAACAGTTATAAAGATAAACCCCAAAAAGCCTTTGAATATATAGATAAAGGCTCTATGGCAACCATTGGAAAACGTAAGGCTGTGGTAGATTTACCAAAGTTTAGTTTTCAAGGGCGCTTAGCATGGTTTACTTGGATGTTTATTCATCTTATGCTTATTTTAAGTGTGAAAAACAAACTTTTAATTTTTATGAATTGGAGCATAAGCTACTTTAGTAATGATAGTACACTTCGTATTTTAATGAAGCCAGTAAAAAAACGTGTTAAAACCAAATAAAAATGTCTTTAAACATTGTTTTATTTGAGCCTGAAATACCAAACAACACCGGAAATATTGGTAGGTTAGCCTTGGCTTCGGGTTGCAAACTGCATTTGGTTAAACCTTTTGGTTTTGAAATTGATGATGCTAAATTAAAACGTGCCGGTTTAGATTATTGGCCACATTTAAATGTTGTTTATTATGAAAGTATTTCGGAATTTTTCAGCATAAATAGAGCAAAAAAACTTATATTTTTGTCTAGCCATGGTACAAAAAATCATTGGAACATTCCTTTTGAAGATGATATGTTTTTAGTTTTTGGAAAAGAATCTGTAGGTTTACCAAAACACATCATCGAAAGCCATGAATCATCTCTTTACAAAATTCCTATTTACAGTAAAAAAGTGCGTAGTTTAAATTTGGCAAATGCCGTTAGCATAATTGTTTATGAAGGCTTACGCCAATTAAGCATTTAATAAATTTACCAAAGCTGGTTTTAAATGGTGGTACTCAAAATTATAACCACTGTCTTCAATTTTTTTACTGCTTACACGCTGGCTATCAAATAAAATAGTATGCATTTCGCCTAAAACTAATTTCATGAAAAACTTAGGAATATTAGGTAGAAAAAGTGGCTTATGTAAAATACTAGCAATGGTTTTTGTAAGTTCATTATTAGACACCGGATTTGGAGACACGGCATTGTAAACACCAAATAAATTATGCTCTAAAACATGCATGAAAATATTAGCCAAATCATCAATATGAATCCAAGATTGCCACTGTTTTCCTGTTCCAAAGGCAGCACCAACACCGTATTTAATAGGTTTTACCATTTGTTGTAATGCCCCGCCTTGGCTAGCTAAAACCAAACCAATTCTAATTTTAGCTGCAGGTATATTTACTTTTGAAAAATCATCAACCGCCTTTTCCCAAGCGTGTACCACGTTGGCTAAAAAACTGGTGTCTTTTTCTTTAAAATCTTCTTCATAATAATTAGTTTGAGAATCTGGATAAACACTAATTCCGCTAGCCGATATAACCTGTTTTATACTGTGTGTTTCACCTTTAAGTGCGTTAATTAGCACATTAGCAGATTGTGTTCTACTTTGTAAAATTTCCTTTTTATAGCTTTTGGTCCAGCGCTTAGCAACTGTAGCACCCGCTAAATGAATTATAGCATCTACATTTTTAAAGCACTCAATATCAATATCATTTTTAGCAGGATTCCAATAAAAACCTTTGTAAGTTTCAGTATTTTTAATTTTAGATTTACTTGTGGTTAAGTAATTTACAGTAATATTTTTTTCATGACAGCGCTTTACAATCTCTTGTCCAATCATACCCGTAGCGCCTGTAATTAAAACTTTCATTTTTCAATTTTTAATTAAATTTACAAAACGTTTATTGTAATTGCTAGCTATTTAGCTAAGGTTTAACAGTTGTTTATAAAGAAGTAAACGAATACGATATTTAATGTTAAATATTTAAGAAATTTCTTTTCATTTTAAAGGTCAATTAACAATTAAAATACAAAAAACACATATTTATATTTATAATTTTACACAGAAGAAACAATATGTTTTGTGGCTCTTAGCATTTCGCGCTTTCCTGGTGGCCCTGGTAATTTTTCAACCAAAAAACCTACAGCCTGCATAGCTCTACGCACACTACCTTTGGCAGAATACGTAACTAGTACACCTTCATTTTTTAGGGCTTTGTACATTTTTTTAAAAATACTTTCTGTCCATAATTCGGGTTGAACTCTAGCTCCAAAAGCATCAAAATATATAAGATTAAACTGATTTTCGTAATCAATATCATCAAAAAACTTTTCTTGTTTGGTTAATGTAAATGTATTAGAAATTTGATGTGTTTCTTCCCAAGTTGAAGCATGTAATTCATTAAAAAATGATGTTTCAACTTGTAATTCTTCAGCATAATTTAGTTTAGCAACTTCCTCAAGAGAAACAGGGTAACCTTCAACCCCAACATAATTTACTGGTATTTTAAGTTTTTCAGATTCAATATACGTTATTAATGCGTTTAAACCTGTGCCAAAACCAATTTCAAGTATTACATATTCTGTATTAAATTCTGAATGGTAAATATGATGTAAACCATGTTTTATAAAAACATGATATGCCTCTTGTATGGCTCCATGTTTTGAATGATATTGTTCATTCCATTCAGGAATATGAATGGTTGATGAACCATCGGCGGTAATAATAATTTCGCGTTTCAATGTACCAAACTATTGCGCTACCAACACACCATCGGCTTCAAACGAAAATGTTTTTTTAGGCTGGGTAATAGCGGCAATTTCTTCAGCAGATTTTCCTGCATCTTCAGCGTAGTGTTGTAATTCTTCAACAGGTACTTCATTTACAAAAGCTTTACCGTTTACAATAACTTGTTTGCCTGTAATATCTTTTGGCACAAAAAAACCATAGTCTTTAAATTTTACCATAGTTTCATTGCCATTACCCAAATCTAAAGTCATCCAACAACCTTTTGCCTGACATACATTTTTAACTGTGGCTACAATTTTTGAGTTTATACTATCGCCCACATTCATATCTTTAAAATGAGCTAACATAGATTTAGACGCAATGGCATCATCTGCAATAATTTCTTTTCCAAAAGATGTGTAAGCAACTTTTTCTACTGTTTCTTCAGTTTTTTTAGTTTCTTCAACTTTTTTCTTGCAAGAATTTAACATGAACACACTAATAAATGCAACAATAAATAGCCTCATAGTATAAAAATTTCAATTTTAAATGATTTATGTAAAGATACCCTTTTTTTACAAACCTTTTATTTAACTTTGTTCTTTAAAATTACAGGCTTATGAGCACAATAATCAATGATATTGAGGTTATAAAAACAAAGTCTTCTAAAATTAATGAAGTAGACTTTGATAATTTGAAGTTTGGAAGTGTATTTTCAGACCATATGTTGGTGTGTGATTATAAAAATGGTAAATGGCAAGCACCAAAAGTTATGCCTTACCAAGGAATTACATTAGATCCATCTGCAAAAATTTTCCATTACGGGCAATCTGTTTTTGAAGGCATGAAAGCTTACAAAGATGCCGAAGATAATGTTTGGTTATTTCGCCCATTAGATAATTGCAAGCGTTTAAATATTTCATCAAAACGTTTGGCAATACCCGAATTGCCTGAAGATTATTTTATGGAAGGCCTAAAAGCTTTATTAGAAGTTGATAAAGATTGGATTCCAAAAAACGAAGGTAGCTCATTATACATACGCCCGTTTATATTTGCATCGGGCGAAGGCTTTCACGCATCTCCTGCCGATGAATATAAGTTTTTAATATGTACAGCGCCTTCTGGTTCTTATTTTTCTGGCGAAGTAAAAGTATTAATTGAAGAAAAATACTCGCGCTCTGCAAATGGTGGTGTTGGTTTTGCTAAAGCAGGCGGTAATTATGCTGGCCAATTTTACCCAACACAATTAGCCAAAGAAAAAGGTTACCAGCAAGTTATTTGGACAGATGATAACACCCACGAATATATTGAAGAAGCTGGTGCTATGAATATTTTTGTAAGAATTAATGATACATTAATTACTGGCCCAACAAGTGATAGAATTCTTGATGGTATTACCCGTAAAAGTATTATTGAATTAGCAAAAGCCGAAGGCATAAATGTTGAAGTTAGAAAATTAAGAGTTGATGAAGTAGTTGAAGCAGCTAAAAACGGTAATTTAAAAGAAATGTTTGGTGCTGGTACAGCTGCGGTAATTTCACCTATTGCCGGATTTGGATACAAAGGTGAAGATTATGATTTACCTAAATTTGATGATACTTACGCTAGCTTTTTAAAGAAACGCATTACTGATATTCAAACAAATAAAGCTGAAGATCCATTTGGATGGCGTTATAAGGTTTAGCCCATCCCTATCCCTTCCCAAAGGGAAGGTGATACTCATAATTAAATAAAAAAAGGTAGCAATATGCTACCTTTTTTGTCATTCAAAATGACAAATTTTATTTGTCTAAAATAGCTTTTATATTAGGTTTAAAATAATTTGGGCCTTTAAGCACTTTACCATCTTCTCTGTAAATTGGCTCACCATCATCTCCTAATTTACTCATATTACTACGCTGTATTTCTTCAAAAACCTCTTCTATTTTATGTTGTAAACCATGTTCTATAATTGTTCCGCATAAAATGTAAAGCATATCGCCTAGGGCGTCAGCTACTTCAACTAAATCATTATTATTAGCAGCCTCTAAATACTCTTCGTTTTCTTCTCGCATTAATTTATAGCGTAACATATTTTTGTCACTGCCCAAATCTGCTTTAGGTGTTTCTCTATAACCAATTTTAAAGGCTGTATGAAATGCTTTAACAGCGTCTATTTTATCTTTCATAAATTTTATATTTTGAAATTAACGTAAAAGCTAAAATCTCATCATTATTAATTAAATTTGCATAAAAGTAATTATATGTTTAGTAAGGGTCAAATAGTATTTGGTGTTTTATTTTTTATTGTATTCGCTATTATTATAGGTTTTATGTACCGTAAAGATTTGAAACTTCATAAACGTTTTTACAAAGGCAGTAGTTGGATATTGCTAGCATTTATTTCCTTTATTTTATTTATTGCCGCAATTAAATTCTTTTTTAAATAATTTTAAAAGAACGCATACGCTGTTATTTAAGTTTACAAACTAACTTTTCTTATGAAATTAGAAGTAATAGTCTGATTTTCTAATAAATACATTTTAGACAAACTACCATTTAACTCTATAAAACACACACAAGCGCTTTAAATAATTGCTTACTTTTGGGCAGCTATTAACAATTAACCTTAAATAATGAAAACTTTAAAACTGCTAGTATTTTGCTTAGCAAGCGCACTATTTTGTAATTTTTTAAACGCCCAAAGCTTTATTGGCTATACTACAGATAATTATTCGGGCATACATTCTGTAACTGTAAATCCTGCTAACGTAGTTAATGATCACTTTAAACTAGATTTTAATTTAATTTCTTCTAGTGCTTTTGGTGGTAGTGATTATTTTGGTATTAACTTAAGTGATATTATTAAATCTGATGGCGGTTTAGATTTTGATGAAGACACAGAAAGATTTCCCACAAACAACAACAATTTCTTTTTTAATGCTGATGTTTTAGGGCCATCGTTTATGTTTAAACTATCACCAAAAAGTAGCATTGGTCTTACTACAAGGGTTCGCGGATTTTTAAACTTACACAGTATTAACGGTGAACTTTATGAAAATATTACCGATAATTTTAACAGCGAAGAAGACTTTGATTTTGAATCTAATAACTTGGTTGGAAACATACACGCTTGGGCTGAAATTGGCGTAGCTTACGGACGTATTCTTGTTGATAATGATGCTACTAAACTTAAAGCGGGTGTTACTTTAAAATACCTGCAAGGTGCTGGAAGCGTTTTTGTAAACAGTCCTGAATTTAACGGACAATACAGGTACAATGGCGGTAACGGAAACCAAACACTTACAACCACAGGAAGTTTAATTTACGGCTCTAGTAACGATTTTGATAGTGACGATATTGATTTTAAAGACCTAACCGCTGGTTTTGCTACAGATATTGGATTTGTTTTTGAATTGAAAAATAAAAATGTAAACGAAGCATTAGACTCGCTTAACGTAAACGCATCACAATACAAATTAAAATTAGCAGCTTCAATAACAGATCTTGGTAGCATAAATTACAAAGAAACCACCATTACTACCTACGATTTAAACGCAACTGCAGATGCTTCAACCTTTGATGATGATACACAAGAATTTTTAGACAACAATTACACATCTACCGAAACAATTGCTGCACAAAAAACTAAACTACCAACAGCCTTACACCTTTTAGCAGATTATAGTTTTACAAAAAAAATATTTTTAAGCGTACAAGGCGATTTCTCTTTAAATAAAGAAACCGAAATGAACGCCAACAGCATAATTAACCAAGTAACCGTAATGCCAAGGTTAGAAACAAAATTTTTAGGATTATATTCTCCAATAAGCTTTAGGCAATATGATTCTGTTGCTTGGGGAGCAGGCTTAAGAGTTGGTCCTTTAACCATTGGCTCTGGTTCTGTATTGAGTAATTTGTTATCAAGCTCTTCAAAAACTACTGATGTATTTGTAGCCACAAAAATTTCTATAAAGCGTAAAAAATAACAATCTTAACCAAAAATAACTTAACATTTAAAAAAATGAAAACTCTAAAAAAAATAACACTATTCAGTTTTATTTTAACGGCACTATTATTTTCTTGTTCTTCTGAAGACTCTAACAATAATAACAACGGTGGAGACACTAAATTAGCCGAAGAACAAAATGCAACAGAAGAAAGAGCCATTCCGCTTTCAGAAATTGAAGCTGGTGTAAATATTGATGGCGCAACAATTAAAACAGGTTTACCACCAGCACCTACAAATAATATAGATTTTCAAGTAGCATCAAATACTGCAACAGCATTTCAAGACAACGGTTTGGTACTTTCATTTTCTTCAACTGATAATTTTAACGGTGCTTATATTGTACTACAAGATGTAAACGGCAATAAAGCTAACAGCTATATTGAAGTACCACAATCATCAATTGAATTTGGTAAAACTAAAAATCCAAAACATGCTAAATTCTTCAATTTAACTAAAAAAAATGATTCAGATTATGAATTAGCTATTGATTTAAACAATGTTAATCCAGGAAAATTCTGTTATGAAATTTGTCTTTTTGATTCTGAAAATAACATTAGTAGCATTGAAAAAGTTTGTGTTGAAGTTGAAGCTTGGGGTGGTAATGCTTCAATTGTTGATAATTGGGAACTTATTGAACAAATTTATGAAGGTGAAAATGATAATATAACATGTGAAAATGGTGGATCTGTAAGTTATGATGAAGATGATTCTATAGTTAAAAGAGAAGCCAGCATTGATATAAAAAGCAATGGTGATTTTGTTTTAAACTTCTATGAAGAGTATAAAGATTTAGACTGGAACAAAACCTATGAAACCTGTACACTAACGTATTATGAAACCGACATTTATAATGAACGTGAAACAGGAAAATGGGCTTATAACGAAGCTACTAATAAACTTACACTAGTATCTTTTAAATTTGAAGATTTAACAAATGCTGAAAACAATGAAGATTATCCTGACGGCGACCTTGTGGTAGATTCTGCTGATGTTGAAATAGACGGCAATACAATGACATTAACACAAACATACAGTTTTGGCAACATTACTGAAACTTACATAAATATTTTCAAAAGAAAATAAATACTAAAATTTATAAAAAAACAGCCTTTGCTTAATTGTTAAGGCTGTTTTTTTATGCCGTAAAATGTGACATTTATGGTTTTATTGTATCAAAATAAAAAAGCTAACTAGGAAAAACAGTATTATAACTGTTATATAATAAAGCACGATTTTTCACGCAACCTTTTTTTGCCTTATGCATCTAACTAATAACTAAACACCAATAAACAAATGAAAACGCTACTAGTAATTTCTATTCTATTAGTTGTTAATTTACTGCTGCTAATATTTAGTGTTAACAAAAAAACAGAACCTTAATTGCTTAAAGTTCTGTTTTTTTATTTAAAATGAATACCTAATTTACTTCTGGTAAAAAATTATAGTTTGCACTGTAATTTAGCATTTGTTCTTCAAATGTTTCTAGTTGTGTTACTTTAATAATCGGTATTACTCAAAACTATATTTACTTAAACACTAAAAAAAGATTAAAACATCTAGAATAAAGTGTAGACCCAAATATTAAGTAGATTACGACACTTTTAATATTGGTACCTAAACAATTAATTAATCAAATTAAAAAAATAGTATCTTTGGTATACTAATCTCTCAACCAATCAAAATGAAATATTTAAAGTACATATTTTTCCTTTTACTTATAGCTATTATTGGCACTGCTATTTATGTTGCTGTACAGCCAAACGAATATGAATTTTCTAGAAGCAGAGATATTAATGCACCTGCACCTCTACTGTTTAAAAAAGTAAACGACTATAAAAATTGGCCTGAATTTTCACCTTGGATGGAACAAGAACCAAATGCAAGTTTAAGTTACGGTAATAAAACCAGTGGTGTTGGTGGAAGTTACGCCTGGAGTGGCGATATTTTGGGTGAAGGCAATATGGAAACGCTAGCCGTTACACCAAATACAAGCATTGAACAACGTATTGAATTTATTAAACCATTTGAATCTGAATCTGATATAACCTGGAATTTTGAAACTACCCAAACAGGCACAAAAGTTACTTGGGCCATGAAAGGCAAGCAAGATTTTATGACCAAATTATTTACTACTTTTATGGGGTCTATTGAAGAAAACACAGCGCCCGATTTTGATAGAGGTTTATTTAAATTAGACAGCATAGTTACAGCAAATATGAAAGAATTTAGTATAAATATTGATGGCGAAACCGAATACGGTGGTGGTTTTTACATGTACAAAACAACATCGGCCACAGGTGCTAACATTAGCCAAATTATGGGTAAACAATATGGCGAAATTATGAGCTACATGGCAAAAAACAATATTATTGCCAACGGTATGCCATTTACTATTTATAATGAAATGAACCCAGAAACAGGCAATATAATTATGAGTAACGCCATACCAGTTATGAATAAAGTAACTGTTGAAAACGGTAGCGAAATACTTTGTGGTTTTATGCCAAATATTAAAACTTTAAAAACTACACTAAAAGGCAATTACACCAATTTACCAAAAGCTTGGGAAGCATCGTATAAATTTATTGCCGAAAATGGTTTAGAAGCAGCCAATTTTAGTCCGTTTGAAGTTTATACCAATGACCCTGGCGATTTTCCAAATCCAGCAAATTGGGTTACTGAAATATACATTCCTTTAAAATAAAAATGAAACAACTTTTATTGGTTTTTATCGGTGGTGGTTTAGGCAGTGTATTGCGCTACTTAATTGGTAAATATTTAAACAGTACGCAAACAGGCATACCATACGGTACTTTTACAGCCAACATTTTAGGAAGCCTTTTTATAGGTATAATTTTAGGTTTAGCGGCAAAAAACAATGCTATAAGCCAAAATCAAACCTTATTATTAGCCACAGGCTTTTGTGGAGGCTTTACAACCTTTTCAACCTTTGCTTATGAAAATCATGTGTTTTTAAAATCGGGTGATTTTACAACCTTTGCTTTTTATACTATTGCTAGTTTTGTTCTTGGTTTTTTAGCGGTATTTTTAGGGATGTTTTTAGTAAAATAAGCTCGAAAATACTTCACAAAAAAATCATTCATAAAAAATATAATAAACCTTATTTTAACATTTTTTTTTGATGCTTTAACCACCTACAAAGCATAACTTTGCGCCTAATATAATCTTATAGTGTTTGTAATGAATTTAACCATTGAAAACATATTATTAGTTGGCTCATTGCTATTATTTATTAGTCTTGTGGCGGGTAAAACATCCTATAAGTTTGGTGTACCAACCTTAATATTATTTTTAACAATTGGCATGCTTGCAGGCTCTGATGGTATTGGAGGTATTCATTTTGACAATCCGGAAATAGCACAATTTATTGGCATTGTTTCACTAAATTTTATATTGTTTTCTGGCGGATTAGACACTAACTGGAACTACGTAAAACCCATTTTAAAAGAAGGCATAGCGCTTTCAACCCTAGGTGTTTTACTTACAGCAATATCTTTAGGTGTTTTTGTTTGGAGCATTACTAATTTTACAATTTATGAAAGCATGTTATTGGGCTCCATTGTATCATCAACCGATGCTGCTGCTGTATTTTCTATTTTACGCTCAAAAAATTTAGCTTTAAAAACCAATTTAAGACCAACTTTAGAGCTTGAAAGTGGTAGTAACGATCCAATGGCTTATGTTTTAACTATTGCTTTTTTAACATTGGTTATAAATCAAGATCAAAGTTTAGCCTCTGTAATACCACTTTTTTTACAGCAAATGTTTTTAGGTGCTGCTTTAGGTTTTGGCTTTGGTAAACTAAGCAAAATAATTATAAATAAAATTAAATTAGATTTTGAAGGATTATATCCTGTACTGGTAATTGCCCTAATGTTTATAACCTTTTCAGCTACCAATTTTGTTGGTGGCAACGGGTTTCTTGCTATTTACATTTGTGCCGTGTATTTGGGAAATCAAGACTTAATTCACAAAAAAACTATTTTAAAAATGTACGATGGTTTAGCATGGTTAATGCAAATTGTGCTATTTCTTACTTTAGGGCTTTTGGTTTTTCCAATGCAAATAATTCCGTACGTAGGCATTGGTCTTTTAATTTCAATATTTTTAATTTTAGTAGCCAGACCTGTTGGGGTATTTACTAGTTTACTATTTTTTAAAATGCCCACTAGAAGACGCTTTTATATATCATGGGTTGGGTTACGTGGTGCTGTACCTATTGTATTTGCAACGTATCCATTATTAGCAGGTATTGATAAAGCTCACATGATTTTTAATATTGTATTTTTTATATCTGTAACATCGGTTTTAATTCAAGGCACTACCCTATCGGTTGTTGCAAAGTGGTTGGGCGTTGCTTTACCAGAACAAGCTAAAAAATTAACTGCAACCGATTTACTTTTAACAGAAAACCCAAAGGCTGAAATGAAAGAAATTTCAATTACACCTCATTGTTTTGCTGTTGACAAAAAAATTGTTGAATTAGGTTTTCCTAAAAATGCAATTATAGCCATGATTATTAGAAACGACAGCTATATAACGCCCAATGGCGCTACAAAAATTGAAGCCGAAGACACACTTATTGTTTTAGCCGATAAACGCGAAGTTTTCGATGACGTTTACAAAACGCTTCAAATTAATTTATAAAATTTAATGTTTTTTAAAGGCTTTTACACCAGCTTCAACTCTTAATCTTAAATAATTTTCTCTTGGCACAACAGGGCAAGAATACTTTTCATTGTATGCACAATAAGGGTTGTAAGCTTCGTTAAAATTAATAACCATAGTATTACCTTCGGGTATTCTGGCATCAATATATCGGCCACCGCCATAGGTTTCAACACCATTAGTTTCGTCTAAAAAAGGTAAGAATAAATAATCTTCAAATCCTTCGTCTTTCATTAAATCTTTCCCTTGATATATGTTTAGTTGGCATTTAACACCCTTTAATTCAAAATTCAAAATACCATAAACACGTTCTTTTGTAACACGCTCTGTTGTTGTTTTCATATAAAACCATTTAGAGTCTGGAGTTCTATGCAAGGTAGCGGTTACCACGTAACTAGAGTCTACTTTAAAAAAATCTAATCCTGAAAAATGCTTTAAATCTTTTTCTTTTAAAGGCGATTTTGTTACGTCTTTAAACATGGCGTTTTGATCTCTTTGGTAAGCAGTTTCACCTTTTATTGGTTGTTTATCTTGAGCACAACCTACACATATAATTAAACAAAATATGGCTACAAAAAATTGTTTCATTAGTTATTTGAGTTGAATGATGGTGATAAATTAGTATTATAATTTTGTAATAAATTTGATGAAAACGAGTTAAAAGTGTTTTCGTCTGCAAAAGATTTTATTTTCTCAGGATCAAAATTCCCCTGTAAATAATACGCATAAGTACCTGCCTTTGTGCTATTAAAAATAATAGCATCTGTTACTACAGCGCCTAACTCTTTTACTGAAATTATACGGGTTTGATCTATTTCATTTTTTCTAAAAACATCTAAATATCCATTATTGGTAACGGCATTCATTTCAGTAATTAAAAGTTGCCTTTTGGCTTCGTTAACATTGGTAAGTTTTATGTATTTAAAATCATGAATATTACCAATAGCATGTTTAACATCATGAGATAAATTACTTAAAACTGCTTTCATAAAATTAGGAACTTGAAAACTTGTAGCCCCAACATCGGCTTTATGGTTGTTGTAAAACCCCTGAAAACTACTGCCACAAGCACATAGTAAAATGCTTGAAATTAGAATGATAAAAAAACGTTTCATATAAAAAAATTCATTTCAAAAATACAACTTACAAATATTTTATGTAGGTTTGTTATTCAAAATTATTAGATAATGAGATATTTCGTCGCAATTTGTAAAAAGCAATGGATGATTTCCTTAACCAAGGGATCATGTTGGGCTAATTATATATTGTGGTGATGTAACTATAAAATATTGCAATATTAAAAAGCCCGACTTTACAGTCGGGCTTTTTATTTTTAGTTGATAATCAACATTTTAATTAAACATTTTTTTATGACTTAGAAAATTAGAACACATGAAAACACTAATTAACAACTACGTAAACACGTTTAAAGGACTATCAAGAGAAGTATGGTGGTTAGCGCTCATAACCTTAATTAACAGAGCCGGCACCATGGTAATTCCATTTTTATCATTATATCTTACAAAAAGCTTAGGTTTTACCGTAAGTAATGTAGCTTGGATTATGAGTGCCTTTGGTTTAGGTTCTGTAGTGGGTTCATGGTTAGGCGGTAAATTAACAGACCAAATTGGCTACTATAAAGTAATGTGCTACAGTTTAATTAGCACAGGTATTTTATTTATTGCACTGCAATTTTTAAGCACTTTTGTGGCGTTTTGTATTGGTATATTTTTAGTAATGCTGGTGGCAGATACTTTTAGGCCTGCCATGTTTGTTGCTCTTAGTGCATATAGCAAACCCGAAAATAAAACACGATCTGTTACATTAATTCGTTTGGCAATAAATTTAGGTTTTTCTGCAGGTCCTGCGGTTGGTGGCTTAATTATAACTACATTAGGTTACGGTGGTTTATTTTGGGTAGATGGTATTACATGTATTGCCGCTACATTAGTTTTAATTAACGTATTAAACCCTAAAACCACAAAAACTTTAGACAATGTTAAGGTTAACAACCCAAAATCGGCATATGCAGATAAAGCATTTTTAATATTTTTAGTAGCCATGTTGTTTTTTGGCATTGTATTTTTACAATACTTTTCAACCATGCCTATTTACTATAAAGACGTGCATTTTTTAACCGAATTAGAAATTGGTTTTCTTTTAGGTATGAATGGCTTTTTAATATTCATTTTTGAAATGCCACTTATAAAATGGCTAGAAAATACTCGTTTAAAAAAAACAAGTCTCATGCTTTTTGGCGCTATTTTAACGGGTTTAAGTTTTATAATATTAAACCTTACGGGTTGGGTTGGTGTATTAGTAATAGGCATGCTGTTAATGACGTTTGGTGAAATGATAGCCTTTCCGTTTTCAAATGCTTTTGCAATGGAAAGAGCTAAAAAAGGCAACCAAGGTGAGTATATGGCATTATATTCAATTGCATTTTCAATAGCCCATATTTTTGGGCACAACATGGGTTTACAATTAACAGCAAACGTTGGATTTAATAACACCTGGTTTTTTATAACAGCACTAGCAGCGGTTTGTATATTTTTGTTAGTTGGCTTAAAAATATATTTAAAAACTAAAAAGAAATCAAAATCATCATTTATAGCTATTGAAGATGAAGAAATTTTATGGATTTAAATCAAATAACCATACCTTCAATTAATGTTGAAAAAGCAACTAAATTTTACAAAACCTTGGGCTTGCAGCTAATTGTTGATGCACTCCCAAGGTATGTAAGGTTTGAATGCCCAAACGGCCAAAGTACGTTCTCTATTCATAAAGTTGAAAAACTGCCCATAGGCAACGGTATTACACTTTATTTTGAAGATGAAAAATTAGATGCTTTGGTTGAAAACCTACAAAAAAAAGGTGTTAATTTTACACAACTACCCGAAGACAAAACATGGCTTTGGCGCGAAGCCCATTTATACGATTTAGATGGCAACAAAATTATTTTATACCACGCAGGAAAAAACCGAAAAAATCCGCCGTGGCGCATAAATTAATTCTAATTATATGACAAAAGAAACTTTGCAAACAGAAAAAGATATTATAATTATTGGTGGCGGCCCTATTGGCATTGCTTGTGCTTTAGAATGTAAAAAAAGAAACTGGAACTATGTGGTTATTGAAAAAGGCACTTTAGCTAATTCCCTTTTTAATTACCCTAAAAACATGACGTTTTTTTCTACTTCTGAAAAACTAGAAATAGACAACATTCCCTTTATAAGCAACAACCCCAAACCTAACAGAGATGAAGCACTAGAATATTACAGGCGTGTAACAACATCAAACAACTTAAATATAAATTTGTATGAAACTGTTGAAACTATACTAAAAACAGCACATACTTTTAAAGTAAAAACAAGTAAACGCCATTACACAGCTAAACATGTTGTAATATGTACTGGGTTTTATAATATTCCAAAAATGCTAAATGTTCCTGGTGAAAACCTAAATAAAGTGACACATTATTACAAAGAAGCACACAATTACACCTTACAAGATGTTGTGGTGGTAGGAGCAAGTAATTCTGCTGTTGATGCTGCTTTAGAAATATGGCGAAAAGGCGGACGTGTAACCATGGTTGTAAGAGGCGAAAACATTGGCCAACGTGTAAAATATTGGGTTAGACCAGATATTATTAATAGAATTGAAGAAGGGAGTATAAAGGCATATTTTAATTCTGAAATTGAAGAAATAACACCAAATTCAGTTACTGTAAAAACCCCAAAAGGCAAGGTTACTTTACTAAATGATTATGTTATTGCGCTTACAGGTTACTTGCCTGATTTTAATTTGCTAAAAAATAGTGGTATTGCAATAACTGATGATGAAAAGCAAATTCCTGTTTATAATAATGATACAATGGAATCTAACATTAAAAACCTATACTTGGCAGGTGTTATTTGTGGCGGAAAAGAAACACATAAATGGTTTATTGAAAACTCTAGAATACATGCAAAACGTATAGCTAAACATATTGAAACAAAACTAAATTTAACCAATTAACATCTTTAAATAGGTTTAATTTCGCTTTGTTTAACAACTCTAGAAAGTACTATTTGCGTTTTACTTTCACCATAAATTATAAGCTGGTCTATAAATGTTTCTAAGTGTTTTTGATTTTTTAAAACTACTTCCATTACAATATTTTCATCGCCTGTTATACGGTAACAATTAACCACTTCATCAAAAGTTTTTACCTTTTCTAAAAACGGTTTTAATTTTCCCATAAAAGCGCGTAGAGTAATAATAGCTTTAAGTTGATACCCAATTTCAAAAGGAGACACTAAAGCTTTATAGCCTTCAATAATGCCCAAATCTTCCATTTTTTTTATGCGCTCTGAAACCGCGGGCGAACTTATACCCACTTGTCGGCCAATTTCGGCATTAGAAAGTCTGGCATTTTGCTGTAAACACCTCAAAATCTTCTTATTAAGCTCATCTATTTGCATTTAAAGATTTTAAACTATAAAAACATATATTTTAAAGCAAAAATACAAATTTACTTTAAATATTAAAGCAAAAAATAATTACTTGTGAGTAATTTTGATGAAATTGTAGTGAAAAAAGAAGCCATGTTACACAATACCCCACAAAACCTATCGGAATTACCTATTTACAGGAAGGCTCTAGAAATTTTAGCGCTTTCTCAAAGTATTTCAACGTATTTAAATGATGATTTAGCGCCATTGAATGAAAATGGCTTTGAAGATTCAAACATTTACTTTTCTGGTGATATTGTACAACAATCTGTAAACTTAGCGCCAGAAATTGCAAATGCAGAATTGCAACGCCATACTGAAAGAAAACATAAACATGTAGCTTCTTTAAGGCGTTTAACCAATTTGCTTTACAAAAACTCTTACCGTTTAGAAAAATCTAACAGTAATGGTAAAGACTTTTTGCCTATTTTAAGGTATGAGTTAAGAAAATTTAAGAAGTTACAGCGTAATTGGATGTTAACACTTTAGTGGGTATTACATACTTTACAATAGGCTTTTTCTTTTAATTCGCCCACCAAGTAACCGTTTTCATTTAATTTAAAATCACAACAATCTACAAAACCTTGTGCTATTAACTTTCTAGCGCGCTGTATTTGAGATTTTACTGTAGGTAAAGGCAGCTGTAATTGCTCTGAGATTTGAACTTGTTTCATGCCTTTTATATCACTTAAAAATAACGGATCTCTGTATTTTTTTGGTAAATTTTTAATAATACCGTGTAAACAATCTTCTTTTGTATGTTCTAGTTTTTTATCTTCAAAAACAAAATCGTCATCGGTAGTTTCATAAACTATTTTTTTGCTTCTAAAATAATCTAAAACCGTATATCGGGCTATTGAGAATATCCAAGATTTAAGCTTGTCTTCATCTTTTAAAGTATTAAGTTTTGTGTGCACTTTAATAAATGTTTCTTGCAATAAATCATCGGCAACCACAATATCTTTCACTTTACTTAAAATAAAGTGTTTAATAGCATCAGCATAAGTATTCCATACATCTTTAGTATTCATAAATCATCAATAAAATTGCGCTAATTCTAGTTTAAATTTACTAAAATTAGCGCAATTAATTTATATTTTAATAATGATTAACAGTTACAATTTGAGCATGTGCAGTTGGTACATGTACAATTTTTACAGTTTCCAGATTTGCAACCAGTGCAGTTGCAGGTACAGTTATTTTTCATGATATCTATTTTTTAAGTTCATAAAATAGACGTAGATGTTTTTAAAAAGATGCAAAAAATTCATGTTTTTTCTAAATGAATTTATTGCAACATAAATACTTTATCAAATTGTCTGTTTTCATCTCCGTAGAACGTAACATTGAGTGTAATTTTCCATTGATTATCTGATAGTTTTTCACCAGAAATAATTCCTGTTGGTGCTACATTTTTTTCTGGAGTATCATCAAAAAAACAAAAACAAGATTTTGATAAAATAACTTTAGCTTCGGTTAAAGCCTCATTAGTTAACTCAAAATTATTTATGGTATTATCAACTTCAAAATATATAAATTCGGAATATTCGTCATCGGCAATTTGTTCATCATCTTTGGCTTTGTAATGGTATTTAAATACTAAATTATTGCCTTCGGAAACTAAACCATATTTCATGTAAGATCCTTCAATAGTATTTACGGTAAGTTCACTTTCAGAGAAAAAATGATATTCATATTTTTCACCAGATACACCATCATCACTACAAGTAAACATTACAAAACAAATAAGTAAAGTGCCTATTTTTTTTATCATAACTTTTTTGCTTTGTAGACGTTAAAATCTTGTATTGGTTGCGTTATGATGTTTTGTTTTTTTTATTTATGATTTAAATTTCATATCAATTTTATACCGAAAAGACTTCGGGATAAGCCATTCACACACTTTTTGAAAACATCTAAAAGTGGTTCTATGCTTACATATTGCGCCTATACTGCCCGCCAACCTCAAACAGGGCATTTGTTATTTGCCCAAGTGAACATACTTTACATACTTCCATAAGTTCATTAAAAATGTTTTCATTATTTATGGCTGCATTTTGAAGCTTTTTTAACAACGCCTCTGTATCATTTGCTTTATGAAGATTTTCTAATGTTTTAATTTGAAATTGCTTTTCGTCTTCGGTTGCTCTAATAACTTCGGCAGGCAATATAGTTGGAGACCCTTTACTACTTAAAAAAGTGTTTACGCCAATTATTGGGAACTTGCCATTGTGTTTTAGGGTTTCATAATACAAACTTTCTTCTTGAATTTTACTGCGTTGATACATGGTTTCCATGGCGCCTAAAACACCTCCACGCTCAGTAATTCTATCAAATTCTTGTAATACGGCTTCTTCAACCAAATCTGTTAATTCTTCAATTATAAACGCGCCTTGTGTTGGGTTTTCGTTTTTAGCCAACCCTAATTCTTTATTAATTATTAATTGAATAGCCATAGCACGACGTACAGACTCTTCGGTTGGCGTGGTTATGGCTTCATCATAGGCATTGGTATGCAATGAGTTACAATTATCATAAATAGCATAAAGTGCTTGCAATGTGGTTCTAATATCATTAAAATCTATTTCTTGCGCATGTAAACTTCTACCCGATGTTTGAATATGATATTTTAACATTTGTGCTCGCTCATTAGCGCCATATTTATCTTTCATGGCTTTGGCCCAAATACGTCTTGCCACACGCCCAATTACGGCATATTCGGGATCTAATCCGTTAGAAAAGAAAAACGATAAATTAGGTCCAAATTTATTTATATCCATGCCTCTACTTAAGTAATATTCTACATAAGTAAAACCATTAGAAAGCGTTAAAGCCAGTTGCGTTATTGGGTTTGCACCAGCCTCGGCAATATGATACCCAGAAATTGACACCGAATAAAAATTACGTACATTATTATTAATAAAATATTCTTGCACATCGCCCATTAAACGCAATGCAAATTCTGTTGAAAAAATACAGGTGTTTTGCGCTTGGTCTTCTTTTAAAATATCGGCTTGAACAGTGCCACGTACTTGGGAAATAGTTTGTTTTTTTATGTTTTCATAAACATCTTTTGGCAACACTTTATTACCTGTAACGCCCAACAACATTAAACCTAAACCATCATTACCTTCTGGTAAATCTCCATTATATTTAGGTCTTTCTTTACCTTTATACACGGCGGTTATTTTAGCTTCAACTTCAGCTTCTAAATTATTTTCTTTTATATAAATTTCGCATTGTTGGTCTATGGCTGCATTCATAAAAAAACCAAGCAACATAGGTGCAGGCCCATTAATAGTCATACTTACCGAGGTTTTTACATGGGCTAAATTAAAACCAGAATAGAGTTTTTTAGCATCATCTAAACAGCAAATACTTACACCGGCGTTACCTATTTTACCGTAAATATCGGGTCTGAAATCTGGGTCGTTTCCGTAAAGTGTTACACTATCAAAAGCGGTTGATAATCGTTTAGCCGGCATGCCTTTACTTACGTAATGAAATCTTCTGTTTGTGCGCTCAGGCCCACCTTCACCAGCAAACATTCTTGCAGGGTCTTCGCCTACTCTTTTAAACGGATACAACCCCGATGTAAAAGGAAATTGCCCTGGTACGTTTTCTTGTAAAATCCATTGTAACAAATCTCCCCAAGCGGTGTATTTTGGCAATGCAACTTTGGGTATTTGAAGATGCGATAACGACTCAGAATGTGTTTCAATTTTTAATTCTTTATCACGAACCTTAAATGTATAAACTGGCGCTTTGTATTTTTCTACTTTCAATTGCCAATTGATAATTAACTCCCAATTTTGTGGTGTTAAATTCATTTTTATGCGGTCAAACTCTTTAAACAGAAGTTTTAAGAGTTGTAATGTATTGCTGGTTATGTCTTCTTCAGTAGAAATACTATTTTCATTTTTAGTAATGCGAAGAATTTCATCTTGATTTATTCCATTGTTATTTAAAATTGATTTTTCATTGACATTTGAAATTTCGGCAACAGAACAAATTGTTTGGTAAATACCGTACAGCTTTTGGGCAATACCAGCTTGTTCTTTTGCTTTTTTATTGTAGTTGCGATTGTTTTCTGAAATTTCAGAAAGATAACGTGTTCTTGACGGCGGAATGATAAAAAGCTTTTCACTTAAATGATGCGTTAATTTGAAAGACGACTTAAAATTTGCACCTGTTTTTTCAACCAAAGCATCAATAACCGCTTTATATAATCGGTTCATTCCAGGATCATTAAATTGTGATGCAATGGTGCCGTAAACTGGGAGTTCATCTTCTTCAGCATCCCATAAATTATGGTTTCGTACGTATTGCTTTTTCACATCACGCAGGGCATCTAAAGCACCTCGTTTATCAAATTTATTGACAGCTACAATATTGGCAAAATCTAGCATATCAATTTTTTCAAGCTGTGTGGCTGCACCAAACTCAGGCGTCATTACATACATTGGCACATTGCAATGTTCAACAATTTCAGAGCCAGATTGCCCAATGCCCGATGTTTCTAAAATAATGACATCAAAATTTGAAGCTTTTAAAACCTGTATAGCTTCATCAATATGTTTTGATAGTGAAAGGTTAGATTGACGTGTTGCCAAACTACGCATGTACACCCGAGAATTGTTAATGGCATTCATTCTAATTCTATCACCTAAAAGGGCGCCGCCAGTTTTTCTTTTTGAAGGATCAACAGAAATAATACCAATGGTTTTTTTAGGAAAATCAATTAAAAAGCGCCTTACCAACTCATCAACTAATGATGATTTACCAGCACCTCCAGTACCTGTAATACCTAAAACTGGCGTATTTAAGGTAGAAGATTGTATTGTTTTTAAAACGTTTTTGGAAACCTCTGGAAAATTTTCAATAGCTGAAATTATTCTAGCAATAGCGCCGTGGTTTTGTGCCTTAAGCAATTCAACTTCATTTGTTAACACATTACCAATGGCAAAATCTGATGTTTTAACTAAATCATTAATCATACCTTGCAACCCCATAGCTCTACCATCATCAGGCGAATAAATTCTTGCAATGCCGTAATGCATTAAATCTTTAATTTCACTTGGTAGAATAACACCACCGCCGCCGCCAAAAATTTTAATGTGTCCTGCGCCTTTTTCCTGCAATAAATCATACATATATTTAAAATACTCATTATGTCCGCCTTGATATGAGGTTAAACATATAGCATTTACATCTTCTTGAATTGCAGTATTTACAACCTCTTCAACACTTCTATCATGCCCTAAATGAATAACTTCAACGCCTGTAGCCTGAATTATTCTGCGCATTATATTTATAGCAGCATCATGTCCGTCAAATAAAGACGCAGCTGTTACAACTCTAATATTATGTTTTGGCTTGTATATATTGGTTTGACTCATTTTTAAAGAAATATCATTTTTACGCTTGCAATTTACGAAATATTCAAAAATACAACCTAATTATAAATTATTTTCAAAAAATATAATTTTAAATAGCATTAGTTCAATTTTAATATAATTTTACTGGCGTTTATATATTTTATGCCTTATGAATAAGATTACCATTTTAATACACTGTAATGATAAACCTAACATTATAGCATCAGTTACCAATTTTATTGCTCAACAAAACGGAAATATTGTTTATATAGACCAACATGTTGATAGGGAGCAGAATATATTTTTTATGCGCTTGGAAAGTGAATTTGCTTCTGAAGCTTTTTCTACTGATGCTTTTAAGGATGCTTTTAAAGGTGTTTTAGCCGATAATTTTGATATGAAATGGCGCATTTATTCTTCTGAAAAGAAACCAAAAATGGCTCTGTTTATTTCAAAATACGATCATTGTTTATATGATTTATTAGGCAGATACAATGCAGGTGAACTTAATTTAGAAATTCCGTTTATAATTAGTAATCATAATACACTAAAAACCATTGCCGATAATTTTAATATTCCTTTTTACCATATTCCGGTAACTAAAGACACCAAAGCTAAAGCCGAAGATGAACAATTAAAATTATTAGAAGAGCATAAAATAGATTTTATTGTGTTGGCACGCTACATGCAAATAGTTTCACCTAAACTAATTAATAAATACACCAACAAAATTATAAACATACACCACTCTTTTTTACCAGCTTTTGTTGGTGCAAAACCATATCACTCAGCATACAAACGCGGTGTTAAAATTATTGGTGCCACAAGCCATTATGTTACTGAAGAGCTTGATGCTGGCCCAATTATAGAACAAGATGTTACGCGTGTTACACATGCACATTCTATACCAGATTTAATAGCTAAAGGCCGTGATTTAGAAAAAATAGTTTTAGCAAATGCAGTAAAATTACATGCCGACAGGAAAGTAATGGTTTACAATAATAAAACCGTAATTTTTTCTTAACAATAAAATTATTACAAAAATAACCTTAAGATTTAGTTAATGTAATGTGACTTTATTATTTTGTGTGTGTCTAACAAGCAAGAAAATTAAAACCATTAACTAAATTTTTTTTTATGAAATCAAATTTTATTTTATGCCTAACTTTACTTTTAGGTTTCGGATTCTCACAAGCTCAAAACTTACCAGCAAACCCAGAGCCTGGTAAATGTTATGTTAAATGTATTACTAAAGATGAATTTAAAACAATAGAAGAAACTATTGAAGTTTATCCTGCTTACACAACTTTAGAAGTTGTTCCTGCTACATACAAAACTGTTGAAGAGCGTGTTTTAGTAAAAGAAGCTACTAAAAAGTTTGTGTATGTTCCTGCTACTTATGAAACTATTGATGTTTCTTACATTAAAAAAGAAGGTAGAAGTGACATTACAATTAATCCTGCCACTTTTGGTAAAAGCTCTAGAACTTTTGAAACATACCCAAAAACTTCTGGATGGGAATACAAAGAAACTGTTTGTAGCTCTCCAAACAAAGAAGATTGTGTTGTAGCATGTTTTGTTGAATACCCAGCACAATACAGAGATGTAAGCTACACTACTTTAGCTACTGATGCTAATACTAACAATGTACCTGTTTCTGAGATTCCTTCAACTTACAAAAAGCAAGTTATTAAAACACCTGCTAGAATGGAAGAGCAAGTAATTCCTGCACAATATGCTACTATTAAAAAACAAGTTGTTGATAAGCCTGCTTACACAAAAAGCGTAACTGTACCTGCTAAAACACAAACTGTTACAAGAACTGTATTAGCTAAAAAAGGTGGTATTACTACTTGGGAAGAAGTTGATTGTGGTTTATTAGATGCTAACGTATTACCTATTTTTTATGAGTTAGGTAGCGCTAGAATTACACCAGCTTCTAAAAAAGTAATTGATGATACTTTATTACCATTATTAAACAATAAGCCTGTAAGCATTGAGTTAATGTCTCATACAGATTCTAGAGGAAACGATGATTACAACATGTCTTTATCTCAACAAAGAGCTAACTCTGTTGTAAACTACTTAGTTTCTAAAGGTATTTCTAGAAATAGATTAATTGCTAAAGGATATGGTGAAACTAGATTAGTTAACAGATGTTCTAACGGTGTTGATTGTTCTGAAGGCGAACACAAGAAAAACAGACGTACTGAATTTAGAGTAATTAGCAACTAATAATTGCCGCTAAATAATAATAAAAAAAGCACCTTTTTTAAGGTGCTTTTTTTATTATTAAATATTTTTCAAGTGGGGTTTTTGCTTTTTCTAGTTTAATACCATAATTGTCTGATAGGTTAGAAACCATTAAATCATAAAACTTATAATGAATATCCCAATCATGTAAACGTTCATTATTGTTTGCTTTATTATTTTTTACAACCACCGGACTCTCTAAAACTTTACTTAACATATAAACCATATCTTTTACTGATACATTATCGGCTTTAATATCAGAATCGCCAATTAAAAAACGCTCTGGGTTATCTTCCCAATTAATTTGAAACGTATCCCATAAAGTTGATGCATTCATATCTAAAACATAACTATCGGTTAAAACAGTTTGTGTTTTCAATTTCATTTTAAGCTTTTTTAAAAATGTATCAGGAAAATTTCTATAGTGCTTAGAGTCTTTTTTCAAATACAATTTATAATATTTATTATCTGCCGGATCAACGTTTACTTGATTTATATTAACCTTCCAACCATAAGCCAAAATAGCATTTAAACGCCCCTGTAGCTCAACATAAGTATGCTTATTTATTATTTGAAAATCTTCGGTTTCAATAACATCAGTTTCTTCAATTTCAATATCTTGCCTTGGCGAATAACTTTCAGCTACTGTATTTTCTGAAATTACAACTTCAAAAACATCAGAAAAAGCACGTTTATTTACACTATTATTTACAAAACCTTGTAATGTGTGGGCTTTTAAATTTGCTGGATGCCCTTCCCAAAGTTTATTACCATTAGCATCAAACAAAACGCCATAAGGTAAGCTTTGTACGTTATTGTTTTTAAAGGTTTCACCATTAAAATCAATAGCTGTAGTTAATGCTAAATTATGCTTAGTTAAGAAGTTTGAAACTATTGCCGCATTTTCTTGTGATAGAGACACAATATGCAAATCAGTAGGATGTTGCTTTTGTAAAACCGTTAAGTATTTTGAAGCGCTAATACAGGGTGCGCACCAAGTAGCCCAAAAATCTATAAAATATAATTTGCTTTCATTAGTGTTAACAATTTCAGACTGTTTTATAACTTCTGAAATTCTTATTTGCGCATAAGACAAAATGTTAAAAATTAAGAAACAAACTAATAAAAGTATTTTTTTCATTCTCATGTTTAAATTCATTTATACAATTATAACAAATATCATGCTAAAAAATTATAATTCAAGTTAATAAAACTATTAATGTGACAAATTAGAAAAATTAGTGTCTTAATAAATGTTAAGTATTTATGATTTTAAAAGTGATGTTTTTTTTTGAAGTACGGCATCATATCATCTCCCTAAGGCATCATTCTCTCAGATGCCTATTATATTTAATATTTTTTAACTTTACACTTAAAATAGAAAACATGATAAAAAAGTTAATTACCCTATTATTAATTTGTAATCTTACTTCATGCGCAGAGTTGCAACAAGTAGTTAATCAACTGCCGCAAAGTGGTGGTATAACAAACACCGACATTACTGCTGGTTTAAGGCAAGCTTTAGATTTTGGTATAGATAAGCAAGTAACTAAACTTACCCAAAAAGATGGCTTTTATAAAAACGAATTAGTTAAAATACTTTTACCCGAAGAACTACAGAAAGTAGATAAAACCTTAAGAGGCATTGGCTTAAGCAAATTAGCCGATGAAGGTTTAAAAGTATTAAATAGAGCTGCCGAAGATGCAGTTAACGAAGCAACACCTATTTTTATTGATGCTGTTAAAGGCATTACCTTTGCCGATGCCAAAAATATATTATTAGGTAATGATAATGCTGCTACACAATATTTAACAAGCAAAACACAAACGGCGTTATATGATAAATTTAACCCGGTAATAAAAAACTCATTTTCTAAAGTGGGCGCAGATGATATTTGGAAAAATTTAATAACCAAATATAACGCCTTACCGCTAACTAATAATGTAAACCCAGACTTAACAGATTATGTTACAAACGAAGCCTTAAAAGGTGTTTATACCATGATTGCTGTTGAAGAAAAAGAAATTAGAAACAAAGTAAATTCAAGAACTACAGATTTACTAAAAAAAGTATTTGCCTTACAAGATTAATACTTAAATAAACTTATGCTTAATAAAAAATCTGAATGGTTCATCTGTTCAGATTTTTTTCTTTTAAACCCAAGCATTTAAAACCTATAAATTTAAACATAAATAAATTTGAATACTTCAATAAAAAACGTATATTTAATTTCTTCTTATTCAATAAATTATGGATAGATTAATATTAATAACGCACAAAAAAAACGCCCTAAACCGGCGCTATAAAGAACTTGTTGAAGAAGCCTATAATTTTAGGCAAACAGATTCTGCGTTAAGTGATATTTCTGAATACCGCGCCATAAAACTACTTGATAAAATTAACAAGCTTAAATATTTATCTAGAGATATTGCTAAACCAGCTTAAAAACTTTAGTAATTCTTTAACTTTTTTCTTACATCTAAATTACATGTATTATCGTACTTTATGGTATAAAAAAAGAGAACGTTATGAACAAGCATTTTTGTAGAGTTGGTAAAATTAAGCCTAATTTAAACAAAGTTATTAGTTTAAAAGAAATTGAAAGAACCATTGCTAATTTTGTTGATGATATTAGCAAAGTTGAATTTACTAAAGATTTAAACGAAGCGCTTTAAAATAAGCAAATGCTTTTATTAGCCTAGAGCCATACCAAGAAAACATTTCACCGTCTACCAAAATTATTTTTGCGTTAGGAAAAAATGTTTTCAAGTCTTTTTTATGCATTTCTTTAAACGGAAAAGGCTCGCTTGATAGCATAACTAAATCAATTTCCAAATTTACTTGCAACGTAATTTCTGGGTATCTGCTTTGGCTTTTGTAATAATTATTAAAACCATTAATAGCTAATAAATAATTTATAAATGTATTATTTGCAGCTACCATCCAAGGGTTTTTCCAAATATAATAGGCTACATTAAACTGCTTTTTATTTTTAATAAAATGCTCAAAACCTTTTTGTTGTATTTTTATTTCATTACAAATACGTATTGCGTTTTCTTCAACATTAAATAGAATACCGTATTGTTTTATAAGTTGTAAACTGTCTTTTATTGTATAAATATCTGAAACGTGTACGGTACAAATAGCTTTACAAGCTTCAACTATTTCTTTTGTATTTTCTTCTTTATTACAAAGAATAATATTGGGCTTTAATGCTTTTATTTTTTCAATATGTATTTTCTTTGTACCACCAACTACAGCTGCATTAGTTTTTATAAAATGCGGATGCACGCAAAATTTTGTAACCCCAATTATTGAAGATTCTAAACCCAAATCGCACAACAATTCTGTTTGACTTGGCACTAAAGAAATTATACGATTTGGCGTTTCTTCAAAAGCAATAATTCTATTTAGTTGATCTTTAATTTTTAGCATTCCGAAGAAAACATTTTACTTTCAGTACTCTTACAAAGCGATTATAACATCGTTATAATTTTTAAGAAATACGAGTCAACTCAATTTCCATTTGCTGCTGAAGTTCTTTAGCTTTATTTGCTGCTGCTTGAGCAAAATCTTCATTATTTGAAGCATAAATAATACCGCGCGATGAATTTATTAACAAGCCTATGTTAGCACTCATGCCGTATTTACAAACATCTTGCAAGTTTCCGCCTTGTGCACCTACACCTGGTACTAATAAAAAACTGTTAGGAATAATGCTTCTTATATCTGCCAAATACTCTGCTTTAGTAGCACCTACTACATACATAAGGTTTTCAGAATTACTCCATGTTTTTGATGTTTCTAACACTCTCTTATAAAGCTCTTTACCATCAACCGTTTTTGTTTGAAAATCAAAAGCGCCTTGGTTTGATGTTAAAGCCAATAAAATGGTATGTTTGTTTTCAAAAGCTAAAAAAGGTTCTACAGAATCTTTTCCCATATATGGTGCCACGGTTACAGAATCAAAAGCTAAATCTTCAAAAAAAGCGTTGGCATACATGGTACTTGTATTACCAATATCACCTCGTTTAGCATCGGCAATGGTAAATATTTCGGGGTAGTTTTTGTTTAGGTAATTAATTGTTTTTTCTAGCGCTTGCCAACCTTTAATACCATAAGCTTCATAAAACGCCGTATTAGGTTTATAGGCTACGCATAAATGATGTGTAGCATCAATAATAGCTTTATTGAAAGCAAAAATAGGATCGTCTTCTTTTAAAAGATGTTGTGGTATTTTATTTAAATCTACATCTAACCCAATACATAGAAAGGATTGTTTTCTTTTTATTTCTGAAACTAATTGTTGTGTGGTCATTTCTATTTATTTCAAAACAAACATTTATATAAAAAGATTCCCGCTATTGCGGGAATTACAAATTTATATGGTTTCGTCACTAGCTTTTAACTTTTCAGTATTTTCAGCTAGCATAAGTTCATCAATTATTTTTTGAATATCGCCGTTTACAATGTTTTGTAAATCGTAAAGTGTTAAACCAATTCTGTGGTCTGTAACACGCCCTTGCGGATAGTTATATGTTCTAATTTTAGCACTTCTATCACCCGATGTTACCATACTGCCACGTTTAGCCGCATCTGCTTCTTGCTTTTTTGCTAATTCTAAATCATATAACCTAGAGCGTAATACTTTAAAAGCTTTTTCTTTATTTTTGTGCTGAGATTTTTGGTCTTGACACTGTGCCACTAATCCTGTTGGAATATGCGTTAAACGCACTGCCGAATAGGTAGTATTTACAGATTGCCCACCAGGACCTGAAGAACAAAAATAATCTATACGAACATCTTTAGGGTTAATTTCTACATCAAACTCTTCGGCTTCTGGAAACACCATACAGGTTGCTGCACTGGTATGCACGCGCCCTTGGGTTTCCGTTTGTGGTACACGTTGTACACGGTGTACACCAGCTTCAAACTTTAATGTACCATAAACATCTTCACCTGATACTTCAAACTGTATTTCTTTAAATCCGCCATTGGTACCTTCACTAAAATCTACCGTACTAACATTCCAGCCTCTGCCTTCACAATACTTGGTGTACATTCTAAACAAATCTCCAGCAAAAATACTTGCCTCATCGCCACCTGTACCTGCACGTAACTCTACCACCGCATTTTTAGCATCTTCAGGGTCTTTAGGTATAAGCAATACTCTAATTTCTTCTTCTAATTTTGGTATGCCTTCTTTGGCTTCATCATATTGCATTTTGGCCATTTCAACCATTTCTGCATCACTACCATCAGAAATTATTTCTTCAGCTTCAGCCAAATTATTAGTTAATTCAATGTAAGCTTCACGCTTATCCATTAAAATTCTAAGATCTTTATATTCTCGGTTTAATTCTACATAACGTTTTTGATCTGAGATAATATCTGGTTGAATGATTAAATCACTAACCTCATCAAAACGCTGCTTTACTATTTGTAATTTCTCTAACATCTGCCGCTTTTAATTGGTGACCAAAAATACGATAATTTATCAATTTTATATAAAGCCTTTTAAGCTATTACTATTATTTGGCAGAATATTTTTATTGAAAGCACGTTTATCATACAACTATGCAGCAATTATTTTCAATATTTATATTTTATAAACCATACTTTATTTGGTCTTTTGCTATTAATGTATTGTTTTCTTTTATGAAAATTGAACCTGTAGCTATTGTTATAACCAAATTGTTTTTAATAGTTTTTTTGTGGTATTTTATAACCGAAACTAACGCCCGAAGAAAACTAGTTCTTTATAAAAACCTTGGCATTTCAACTTTTAAATTATTTTCATTTATCTACTTAATAGATGTTTTATTAAGCATCCCTTTTTTAATTATACTTAGTGAGTTTGTATGATTTTTGAGACTAAATTTTAGATTATAACCCAAAAAAAAGAAGCCATTTTAGCTTCCTTTTTTATTACTTTATTTTAGTTTTATCCACATTTAGAAGAGCCACAATCTTTACAAGTTAAGCAACCTTCTTGGTAAATTAAATTTTCAGAATTACAGTTTGAACACGTTTGCCCTTGGGCTTTTGTACCATCGGCCACATAACGTTTTAAGGCTCTACCAACGCCATTCTTCCATGTGTTTATAGATTCTGTATCTAGCTGCAAACTATTAATTAAATCTACAATTTTGTCTATTGGCATACCATGACGTAAGGTACTTGAAATTAGTTTAGCGTAGTTCCAATATTCTGGGTTAAATTTATGCGATAAACCTTCAATGGTTATTTTATAACCTCGTTTATCTTTATACTGAAAATCATAACGTTTAGAGCCGTCTTCATTTCTATTTTTAATAATTAGCCCATTATTTACCCAACGCGGAATTAAAATACCGTCTTCATCATCAATTAAACCTGTAAAAATCTCGTATGGCTTCCCTTCAATTAAACCAATAAAGGCAATCCATTTTTCTTTATTATTTTGAAAACGAACAACATCGGCTTCTAAGCTTTGTGGTCTTTTTGTTGGAAAAGCTGTTAAAGTGTTATTATCTGTGGTGTCTTCTTCTTTTTTCTCATCATTTGAGATTAAAACACCTGAGCGTGAACCATCTCGATACACTGTAACGCCTTTACAACCTACTTCCCAAGCTTTTAAATATAGCTCGCCCACCAAATCTTCGTTTACATCATTTGGTAAATTTATAGTTACACTAATAGAGTGGTCTACCCATTTTTGTATTGCACCTTGCATGCTAACCTTACTCAACCAATCTACATCATTTGAGGTTGCTTTATAATAGGGCGATTGCTTTACTAAGGCATCTAACTCTTCTTGTGTAAAGTTTTTATTGGTATCAATACCGTTTACTTCCATCCATTGCTTGAATCTGTGGTGAAATACCACGTATTCTTCCCATGAGTCACCAACTTCATCAACAAAATCTACGCGCACATCTTTATCACCTGGATTTACTTTTCTCCTACGCTTGTAAACAGGTAAAAATACAGGCTCAATACCTGATGTTGTTTGCGTCATTAAACTTGTTGTACCGGTTGGTGCAATGGTTAATAATGCAATATTTCTTCGGCCATATTCTAGCATTTCGTAATATAGTTTGCTATCGGCTTCTTTCAATCTATTAATAAATGGATTTTCTTTTTCTCTTTCAGCATCAAAAACCTTAAAAGCACCACGCTCTTTAGCTAAATAAACCGAAGCTCTATAAGCTTCAATGGCTATAGTTTTGTGTACTTCTAAAGAAAAAGCATTGCCTTTTTCACTACCGTATTGAATACCCAATGCGGCTAACATATCACCTTCTGCAGTTATACCAACACCTGTACGCCTGCCCTCTTCTGCTTTGCGTTTTATATTTAACCAAAGGTTGCGCTCAATAGATTTTACTTCGGCTGTTTCTGGATCTGCATCAATTTTTTCTAGAATATTATCAATTTTTTCTAATTCTAAATCAATAATATCATCCATTATTCTTTGTGCAAACGCTACATGTTTTTTAAATAAATTAAAATTGAAAGATGCCTTTGCTGTAAAAGGGTTTTCAACGTATGAAAACAAATTAATAGCCAACAACCTACAAGAATCATAGGGGCATAATGGAATTTCTCCACATGGGTTTGTTGATACGGTTTTATAGCCTAAATCTGCATAACAATCTGGCACAGATTCATTAATAATGGTATCCCAGAATAAAATACCTGGTTCTGCAGATTTCCATGCGTTATGCACTATTTTCTTCCATAGTTCTTTTGCCTGAATTGTTTTTAATGTTTTGGGGTTACTACTAAACACAGGGTATTTTTGCGTATACTCTGTATCATTTTTTACAGCTTTCATGAAAGCATCATCTATTCTCACAGATACATTGGCTCCTGTTACTTTACCTTGCTCTAGTTTTGCGTTTATAAAATCTTCAGAATCTGGGTGATTAATAGATACTGAAAGCATTAAAGCACCTCGCCTTCCGTCTTGCGCTACCTCTCGGGTTGAGTTTGAATAACGCTCCATAAAAGGTACAATACCTGTTGATGTTAATGCTGAATTTTTAACGCCCGAACCTTTAGGACGAATATGTGAAAGATCATGCCCAACGCCGCCTCTGCGTTTCATTAATTGCACTTGCTCCTGATCTATTTTCATAATACCACCGTAAGAATCTGAATCGCCCGAATTACCTATAACAAAACAGTTTGATAATGAAGCTATTTGATACGGGTTGCCAATTCCTGCCATTGGGCTTCCTTGTGGCACAATGTATTTAAAGTCTTTTATTAAATTAAAAATCTCATCTTCGGTTAACGGATTTTTATATTTTAACTCAATTCTAGCAAGCTCTTTTGCTATACGACGGTGCATATCATTTGGCGTGAGCTCATAAATGTTTCCTTCAGAATCTTTTAAAGCATATTTATTTAGCCACACTCTAGCCGCTAAATCGTCATTTTTAAAATATTTTAATGATGCTTGAAACGCTCGGTCTTGGGTATACGTTTTTGGAGGCGTTTTGGTTAAGTGCTCTTTCATATTTGCTTGAATGTTAAGTAAAGTTTTGTTAAAAAAAGTAGACTGCAAATATAGCTAAACAGCACAACTTAACACATGATAAAAATCATAAAGTTTACAAGAAAAACAACTTAAATATTTGAATATTAGGTGTTTAAAAATTTATCAACACCAAAAAGTTAACAAGTTTTTAAAATTAATTATAGAAAATAGAAATTAAAAATCTACAGCAAAACCAATACCAAGAAACTGTTTCCACTGTACTTTGGCGCCTTCTTCATCAAACTCTCCATCTACATCGGTTTCTTTTAAGGTTTTAACATCATCATCATATCTTAAATGCGATCCAAGTCTGGCGCGTATGTAATTATTCACTTTAAAATCAAAATCTAACCTCCAATCTACATCTACATTTCCAAAGTTGTGAATATAATCTGTATACAAACTAACTTTATGCTGCATAGTAATATTTTGTGCCACTTCCATTTCGTAGCTATTGGTAATTAAAATACCTAGTTCACGCCTAAATTGTTCACCCGGTACAATTACATTTCCATCTGCATCTAACTCTGCTGGTTCTACTCCAAAGGCACCAGAATTAGCCAAATCTTCATCTAAAACAAAGGTTGCTTTAAGCGTTAATGGCGAAAAATAAGCCGATATTTTATCAATATCTTTTCCATACTCCATTCCGCCACCAAAAAACAAATACCCCGGTGCTAAAAATCTAGAAATAGGATTACTTGTATCTGGATATTTGTAACCATTAGCAAACTGCGTTCTAAAATTTAATCTTGCAGAATAATACCAATGCGAAGACACCGTTGGTTTGTACCCAATATTTGAATTTAGCTCAACTAAATCATCGGTTTTTCTTAGCTCTCTAGATTGTTGTTTATTAACCCCATAACGCATAATAATATTGTTACGCCATGAAAAATATTTATCGCTATAGTTTCTAGTGGCCTCAAAACCTACAAGCCCCGAAATTGAATTGGTACCACCAGCATTCCAGTTTACAAAAGCAACCTCATTTAAGTCTACAGTAGCTTTGTTTTTTCTTACCCACTGCGGGCCATCGTATTTTTTTGGTTTTTCTTTTAAGTACAGAGAATCTGGCTGCGCGTTTGAAAATAAAAAAGACAAACAAAATAGCGCTAAAATGGTGTATCTCATGGCTTTATGTTAGGTTGTTATAAAGTGTTGAATTTATCAACAATCGTTCCATTTTAACAAAACGAAGTAAAAATATTAATAATTAAACTCCCCAAACGCACTTTTTATGGTGAGTTTTTTTTCTTTTGAAGCTTCAACCCTTCCTATAATTTGCGCATCAACATTAAAAGATTTTGATATTTCTATAATGCTTTCAGCTATTTCAGGCTTTACATACAATTCCATGCGGTGCCCGCAATTAAACACTTGGTACATTTCTTTCCAATCTGTTTTTGATTGTTCTTGAATAAGCTTGAACAACGGTGGAACTGGAAATAAGTTATCTTTTATAACATGATTTTCATCTATAAAATGAAGTATTTTTGTTTGCGCTCCACCTGAACAATGCACCATACCATGCACAGTATTACTATTATATTTTGATAAGATTTCTTTAATTATTGGCGCATAAGTTCTTGTTGGAGACAACACCAATTTACCAGCATTTATTGGTGAATTTTCAACTGCATCAGTTAATTTAACAGCCCCAGAATACACTAATTCTTCTGGCACTGAAGCATCAAAACTTTCAGGAAATTTTTCAGCTAAATACTTATTAAAAACATCATGACGGGCAGATGTTAAGCCATTACTACCCATACCGCCATTATATTCTTTTTCATAAGTTGCTTGCCCAAAAGATGCCAAACCAACAATAACATCTCCGGGTTGAATGTTAGCATTATCTATTACATTACTACGTTTCATTCTTGCCGTTACGGTAGAATCTACAATTATGGTTCTTACTAAATCTCCAACATCTGCAGTTTCGCCACCTGTTGAATGAATGGTTACACCAAACGTTTTTAATTCTGAAATTAATTCTTCAGTACCATTTATAATTGCTGAAATAACTTCACCGGGAATTAAGTTTTTGTTTCTACCAATAGTTGATGACAACATAATATTATCTGTGGCGCCAACGCAAAGTAAATCGTCTATATTCATAATTAAGGCATCTTGTGCAATACCTTTCCATACTGAAACATCGCCCGTTTCTTTCCAATACATGTATGCTAATGATGATTTTGTACCAGCACCATCAGCGTGCATTATTAGGCAATAATCTTCATTATTGGTTAAATAATCTGGTACTATTTTACAAAATGCTTTAGGAAATAACCCTTTATCAATATTTTTTATAGCATTGTGTACATCTTCTTTTGATGCTGAAACACCACGTTGTGCATAACGTTTAGAAACTTCTTGACTCATAATGTTGTATTGTGCTGCAAATTTACTTTTTTGAATTAAAAAATCCTGCTTTTTTGAGGCAGGATTTTGTAAGTTTTAAACACTAGCGTGTAAATAACAATTCTCTGTACTTAGTTAATGGCCAAATTTCATCATCAACTAAAAGCTCTAATTTATCACAATGGTAGCGAATATTATCAAATAATGGTTTTACACTGTTGCAATAAGCCATGGCTTTGTCTTCCATTTTTTCAATTTTATTGGCTTCTTTTCTGGCATCTACCATTTTGTTTACGTGGGTATTTATACCTTCTATATGTGCTGAAATTTGTTCTATTAAATTTATTTGTTCTTTAGCCACCATTTTAAAGCTTTTCTCAAAAATATCTTTTAAACCTTTTACGTTTTCAATTAAAGTGTTTTGATATTTTACAGCTGTAGGCACAATGTGGTTTAATGCAATATCACCAAGTACGCGTCCTTCAATTTGAATGTGCTTAATGTAAGCTTCCATTTCAATTTCATAGCGTGCTCTGGTTTCAACTTCGCTCATAACGTTCATTTCTTTAAACAAATTAATTGTTTGTTTTGAAATTTTTGCTTTAAGCGCTTCGGGTGTGGTTTTATTGTTACTTAATCCACGTTTTTTTGCCTCGGTTTCCCATGCTTCGCCATAACCATTTCCTTCAAACAAAATGTCTTTGCATGATTTTATGTACTCGCGTAGCACATTAAAAACAGCTTCATCTTTTTTTAAGCCTTTGGTGTCTATAAGTTTATCTACATCAACTTTAAAATCTTTTAATTGTTTTGCTACAATGGTATTTAAAATTGTCATTGGGTTACCACAATTGGCAGTAGATCCTACGGCTCTAAACTCAAATTTATTTCCAGTAAAAGCAAATGGCGATGTCCTGTTTCTATCGGTATTATCTAATAAAACATCGGGTATTTTACCAATTACATTTAGTTTAAGTTCTGTTTTTTCTTCGGGTGATAGTTTTCCTTTTGTAACCCCTTCTAAATCTTCTAAAACCTTAGTTAATTGTTGCCCAATAAACACAGACATTATAGCGGGTGGCGCTTCATTACCGCACAACCTGTGATCATTACTTGCTGAAGCTACAGATGCTCTTAATAATGCCTCATGGGTGTGCACTGCCTTAATAGTGTTTACAAAAAATGTTAAAAACTGAAGGTTGCTCATAGGTGTTTTTCCTGGAGACAATAAATTTACACCCGTATTTGTTGATAAAGACCAATTGTTGTGTTTACCTGAGCCGTTCATACCCACAAATGGCTTTTCATGCAGTAAAACTTTAAAATTATGACGCGATGCCACACGACCAATAACATCAACCAACAGAGAATTGTGGTCTACCGCTAGGTTAGCTTCTTCAAAAATTGGTGCAATTTCAAATTGGTTTGGTGCTACTTCATTATGTCTTGTTTTAGCTGGTATGCCTAAAAGCATGCATTCGTGTTCTAAATCTCTCATAAAATTTAGAGCACGGTTTGGTATGGCTCCAAAATAATGATCATCTAATTGCTGACCTTTAGCCGAAGAATGCCCTAACAAAGTACGCCCAGTTAAAATAATATCTGGCCTACTAGCTGCTAATAATTTATCTACTAAAAAATATTCTTGCTCCCAACCTAATGAAGCGTATACTTTTTTTACGCTTTTATCAAAATATTTACAAACATCGGTTGCCGCACTATCAACGGCATTTAATGCTCTTATTAATGGCGTTTTATAATCTAGCGCTTCACCGGTATAAGCTACAAAAATAGTTGGAATACATAATGTTGTACCGTAAACAAATGCTGGTGAAGAAGGATCCCAAGCGGTATAACCTCTGGCTTCAAAAGTATTTCTAATGCCACCACTTGGAAAACTTGATGCGTCTGGTTCTTGTTGAACTAACTGGCCACCATCAAACTTTTCAATAGCTACACCATCACTAACCGTTTCAAAAAACGCATCGTGCTTTTCAGCGGTAGAACCGGTTAATGGTTGAAACCAATGTGTGTAATGTGTAACACCTTTAGCCAGTGCCCAATCTTTCATAGAAACGGCAACTTGGTCTGCTACATTTCTATTTATTTTTGTTCCATGCTCAACCGCATTCATAACACCTAAAAAGGCATCTTTTGTTAAATATTGACGCATTGTTTGCTCATTAAACACGTTTTCGCCAAAAATTTCAGAACGCTTTTTTTCTTCTTTTACATGAATTGGCTTGCGCGAAAGTGACACTTTTATAGCATGAAATCTTAGTACAGACATTTATTTAGTTTAAGTGGTTTAATTGTTAACGCAAAAATAATGATAGCGAATTAAAGAAAAAAAGAGATTTAATGATTTTGCAATAATTACATAAAATACTTTACATTTTTTAATGTATACCCTAAAAAAATAGGGTATAAATAAAAATAACATAGCCCTTTACTAAAACCACCCTGCAAAATTTAAAGTATCTATATAAAAGTATATATTTGTTGGAAACAATATTAATTACTCATATTAAATAATACATTATGGCAAAAATTAAACTGGAATACATTTGGTTAGATGGCTATAAGCCAACTCAAAATTTGAGAAGTAAAACCAAAGTAGAAGAACATGAAAATTTTCAAGGCACACTTGAAGAATTAAGTAACTGGTCATTTGACGGTTCATCTACAAGACAAGCTGAAGGAGGATCTTCAGATTGTATTTTAAAGCCAGTTGCTATATACCCAGATCCTGAAAGAAGAAATGGTTACTTAGTAATGACTGAAGTATTAAATGCTGATGGTACGCCACACGAATCTAACGGTAGAGCTACTATTGATGATGATGACAACGATTTCTGGTTTGGTTTTGAGCAAGAGTACTTTATCATGGATACGCATACACAATTACCTTTAGGTTTCCCTATTGGTGGTTACCCTGCTCCACAAGGTATGTACTACTGTTCCGTTGGTGGTAAAAATACACACGGTAGAGATTTAGTTGAAGAGCATGCTGATTTATGTATTGATGCTGGCTTAAACTTTGAAGGTATTAACCAAGAGGTTGCTTGCGGGCAGTGGGAATTCCAATTATTTGCTAAAGGCGCTAAAAAAGCCGGTGATGAAATTTGGATTGCTAGATATTTACTAGACCGTTTAACTGAAAAATATGGCTACTACATTGAGTACCACCCTAAACCATTAGGTAAAGATATGGACTGGAATGGTTCTGGTATGCACGCTAACTTCTCTAACACTACATTAAGAACTTGTGGTTCTAAAGAAGTTTATGAGAAAATTTGTGAAGCATTCCGCCCTGTAGTAAAAGAACACATTGCTGTATATGGTGAGTTTAACGACCAACGTTTAACTGGTGAGCACGAAACACAATCTATTGACGAGTTCTCTTATGGTATTTCAGATAGAGGCGCTTCAATTCGTATTCCAATTATCACTGTAGAGAAAGGTTGGAAAGGTTGGTTAGAAGACAGAAGACCAGCTTCAAACGGTGACCCTTACAAAATTGCAGGAAGAATTGTTAAAACTGTAAAATCTGCTGAAGTTTAATTATAAAGATTAAATTTTGTTCATAATAAAAAAGCACTTTCAATTGAAAGTGCTTTTTTAATTTATCTATTCTAATTTATATTATAAAATCCAACTAGTTTCTTGTAAATAATAAAAACATTAGCACACCATAACCAGCTACTAAAAACATACCTTTAAATCTGCTAATTTGCATACGCTTTGGCAAAAATACTAAAGGAATTAATACCGCTGCAAAACCTAACATCCAAAAAATATCATTAGTTAAAATAGTAGGTTCAGTTACAGGTATGGGTTTTATAATTGAAGTTAAACCTAAAACAGAACCAATATTAAATATATTTGAGCCTATTAAATTACCCAAAGAAATAGCTTTTTCTTGTTTAGCTGCTGCAATTACAGAGGCCGCTAATTCTGGCACACTTGTACCAATAGCAATTAAAGATAAACCTATTACACCCTGACTTACCCCTACTGAAACAGCAATTTCCTCTGCACCTTTTACTAACCACTCACTACCAAAATACAGCGCTGCAGCGCCTATTAATAACCAAATTACTATTTTAAAATTTGATACAATAGCTAGGGCATCATCAACCTCTTCTGTAATTGTGTCTTTTTTTGCACTTCGTATTAAAATAAATAGAAATAAAATCAATCCTAAAAATAGCGCACCGCCTTCTATAGCAGACAAAACACTATCGTTTTTTAAAAAAACATACAAAAGCATTGAAAACACCATCATTACAGGCCAATTGAGCTTGTAAAAAGAGGCATCAACAGCAATAGCACCAACCAAAGCCGTTACACCTAATACTAAACCTATGTTAGCTATATTTGATCCTACTACATTATTTATAGCTATGGCTGGAGAACCAGATAATGCTGCATTTAAACTTACAAGTAATTCTGGTGCTGATGTTGCAAATGAAACAACCGTCATACCTATTACCATTTTAGATATACTAAATTTAAAAGACAATGCTACTGATGATCTAACCAAAAACTCACCACCAACAACTAAAAGAATAAAACCTAATATTACATAAAGAATACTCATAAATATCTATTTTCTGCGAATATAAACCAAAGTAAAAAGTGAAAAGTGAAAAGTGAAAAGTTTTTTAACTGTATTAACTCTTAAAAAGCAAAACTTCAAAAAAAACACACTAACAAAATAAAAAGCCCCTTGACTTTATAAAAACACTCAAAAAAAGCCCCTTAAAAGTTATAATTCATAACAAAAAATACATTTAAAACTTTCATTTAACAACAATTATAAAACGAGTCACTTAAACCACAAAAGCAATTTCTCTTTTTTACTTACAACTCTATATGCAATTTCATCGATTTTAAGCAAAACATTTGGAAGACATATTCCCAATTATATATCTTAAAAAAACATTGATATAAATAAACTTTTTACTAACCCTAAAACCTTAAAAAAATGATGACACTTGCCAAATTTGTAGTTGATTTAGTAACCACAATTATCACTTCAATCTAAATCAATTAAAAATGTAAAGCTTAGTTCTAGAATAAGTTTTACTATTTTTAACCTCACAAAAGGCATTAAAATGAAAAAGCAAGTTTTTAAAGTTTTAGCAAAAGTTAATAAAACTATTTTACCAAGTTATTCTAAAAAAAGATTAGACCTTGCAAAAGCAAACAAACTACAAATGGCTATTATTGGCTGGAAATGGTTTGTTACAAAAAATGCTTTAGATTAATTTTTAAGCATAGAATTATAATCTTGTGGTGTATCTATATCTTTTAAAACATTACCTCTATTAGGAGTTACAGAAACCACATTAAAAACACTACCGTTTAATAATTCTTTAGCGCCTTTGTCTCCCTTTAGTTTTAAAAGAGTTTCAAAACTTTCCTTTGGAAAAATAGCCGGAACACCATTTTTTTTACCATAATTTGAACCTATAATGCTTTTAGTGTTTTCAGTGTAAATATTAATGAGATCATTAATATAAATAGTATCTACAAAAGGTTGATCGCAAAGCATAATTAAAATGCCGTCTGGTTGTATTTTTAATGTTTCTATAAAATTAATTCCTGAAACAATACTTGTACTTAAACCTTTCTTCCAGTCTGAATTATAAATAAACTCAACTTGCTGGTTTTTAACTGTATTCTTTATTTCAATTGAATTAGCTCCTAAAACACAATACACTTTATGAGCTTTAGACGCTAATGCCTGCGAAACTGCATGTTCTATAAAGGTTGATTTTTTAAAAGAGAGTAATTGCTTCGTTTTTCCCATGCGAGAAGCGGCTCCGGCGGCAAGTATAATTATAGAAATATTCACTTTAGCAGTGCAATTTACCATTAAGTGTTTTTAAAGAAAAAGGTTCTCTATTTCTATTAACTGCTAAAATTTCAGAAAGAATGGATAACGCAATTTCTTCGGGCGTGATGGCACCTATATTTAAACCGGCAGGACTATGAATACTTTCTAAAAAGCTTTCATCTAAATCTTCAATATATTCAAATAACTCATTTTGAAGCTGCTGTCTGCGTTTCACCGAACCTAAAATGCCAATGTAAGTGAGTTTACAGTCTTTCAGTTTTAAAAGGTATCGTAAATCTTGAGCATAATTATGCGTCATTAAAACAACCGAACATTCAGCATCTATTTTATCAACAACAAAAGCCTCGGGTGTATTTGCTACTACCTCTTTTGCTCCAGGAAAATCCTTTAATTCTTTTGGATCACTCATAGAAGTTACCACATCAACTTCCCAACCTAATAAAGATGCCATTTTACATAGTTTAACAGCATCATGCTCTCCACCAATAATTAAGAGTTTAAAACAAGGTGGTAATTTTTGAGAAAAAACCTTTAATTCTGCTTGTATTTTAGCTACTTTAAAACCTTCAGAAAATGTAAATTCTTTATTATTTTCAAATTTTATTATTGACCCAAAATGACCAATAGCATCATCTTCTTTTTTAAAATAAGATTCAATATTGAATGTTTTTCTGTTTTCTATATTTTGAAAAAATGCGGTTTTGAGTTCTTCTGAAACAAAAAAGGTTTCAATTAAAATATATAGTGAACCTTCGCAACCTAAACGGTAGCGGCCGTCATAAACCATAACCTTAGATTCTCCAGTTGAGAATACAGATTTTGCTCTTCTTAACACCTCCTTTTCAACACAACCACCACTTACTGCGCCCACCATTACACCGTCTTCAGCAATTAGCATTCTAACTCCTGGTTTGCGGTAAGAAGAACCATCTAAATCAACCACCGTTGCCAAAACACTTTGTTTTCCTTTATCCTGATTTTGAAGAGCAGCTTCTATGATTTGCTGTAACTCGTGGGTCATTAATTCTAAATTAAGTACCTAAATATAAAGATTATTTACATGGCTAAAGTCTGTTTCCGTATTTCTTTAGGAAATTTTTAAGCTTTTTTAAGGAATTATCATCAAGATTACTTTGCTCACTTAAATACCAATATACGCGTCTTGCTATAAGAAAATCTGCTTGTAAAAAAGGTAATAAAGCCTTATTAACAACTTCTGAATTCATGTTTTTCACTTCCATTAAACCAAGAAAAACAGAAAACTCTTGAAACGATTTTAAATGATGAATCTCTTCAACAAAACTATCTAAAAAATCTGCTGAAATAACGTTTTTATTATATTGAAGTGATCTTAATATGGCTATTCTTTGAAGTGCATCTGTGTTTTTAAATATTAACTTTAAAGATAACTCGTAAACACTTTGCGGCGCTTTTTCTAAATATTGAATTGAGGGTTTTATTAAATTCTCATTTTTAGAAGCTTTTTGGACTATTACATTAACAAATTCTGGCGTATAATTATTCCGTTTAGCTAATTCATTTAAAGCTACTTGATAATAAATTTTATTTTCACTTTTTATAAACTCTAATAACTGTTGGTTTGAAGCACTTGCTCCTGTTTTGTTTTTTATAATTTCAACAATACCTCCATTGGCCCAATGCCATAGCGTATAACACGTTAATGCAGCTCCAGGAACGGTATCTTTTTCATCTAACTGTAAAGCGGTAGCTCCAGAAACGGCATCAACATCACCATCTTCAACAACAGATAATACTTCTGTAATTAATACTTCTTTAAAAGGAGAATTTTTATTAGCCAAAACACTATGTAACTTCTTGTAATCTTCAGGTTCAAAAACATCGGCTTTGTATTTTTCTAAAGTTTCTCCCTCTTTTAAAGTGTATTTTTGATAAACACCAATATTATTCCAATGTAATTTTACAGGAATTACTTTGCATACCTTTTCTAAACAGATTACAGAAACCACATTCATAGTATAACCAATAGTTACACTATCTTTATTTTTAATTTCTATTAAAACCACTTCGGTAGGCACGTATTCTCCTGGGTGTTTTACAATAACTTTATGTTCTATTTCAATATTATTATTTGAAACAACGTTTGTGTTATTGAAAAAAAACATCCAAAAAGGAATTACAAGTAACGATATGATTTTTAATTTATGAATCATTATGCATAACATCTAACCTCAAAAAGTTTAACATTTTTTGCACCGTAAGTATCTTTTAGTTTTAATTTGACTGCTGTAACTTTAGATGGTTTAAACTTGAATTTTATAAGCCTTGTTTTATTATCATCAATAATTCCTAAATCCTGCCACTTACCATTAATTCGCCCCTGTAAACTAAGAGATTTTAGCATTTCAACAGGTACATGGTTTCCGTATAGTTCATCATTTTTACTATCCTTGCGCATCATGATGTTTCGTTTTACATTAGTATCACATTTAAGTTCTACTGCTGAAATTTCAACTGGGTTTTCCCATTCTAACTGAAGTTCTGCATTTAAACCATCAGATTGCCAATGATTAATTGCACCATCAATATCTCTTGAAACACCATTTAATAAGTTTTCAGCATTACCAGAAGATGTACTTGAAGCAAAAATTAAACTGGCTTTTTTTGCCCAATCATTTGCATCATTTGCAGGCCTATTAGGTATAAACGCATCATCTCTCATTAATTGCTCTTGCAGCTCATTAATATATTTTTTAGCAACGTCTCTTGGCAAAACACCTTTCTTGTTACATATAGTTGCAGCAGTACCAACAGCCTGCCCCATTAATGCACATGTTGCCATGATTCTTGAAGAAGATAATGCAATGTGTGTTTGACTCACATTTCTACCTGCAAACATTAAATTTGATATGTTTTTGGAATATAAACTTCTAAATGGAAATTCATATATTTTTTTAAAATGATAATGAAAGTAACTTGGCGGTTCTGAAATATTTTCAATACCTCCGGGGTTATGTTCATCTAAAGACCAACCGCCATAGGCAACGGCATCATTAAAATGTTTATGTTCTGTCATATCTTTTTCAGAAACAATATAATCTCCAATAAATCGGCGCGACTCCCTTCTAGAAGGTAAAGAACCTACCCAATCTAGAGCTAAATTTTCTGCTTCAGGAAAATTACCTGAGTTTTTTATATAATCCCAAACACCGTGTAAATAGCCCATTAATTTATGTCTATTAACCTCAGCGTCTGCAATAATATCACCTTTACTGCCAACTTCAATCCACCAAATACCATCTTTAAACCATTTAAAATGTCTACGCGGATGCGCACCTTCATGCGTATATTTTATAGCATATGAAGGCGGATTATACTTCATAGGTCTGCCCATATCTTTTGAAGACATTAAAAGCGTTGCTCCCATTTGCCATCCATCTGGTTCATCTGGCGCGTAGGTCTCGTTGAATTCTGCTTTTCCTTCTCTACCCGTTCTATATTCAGCTCCTGCCGAAGCTGCTAACAACCCATCACCAGAGCAATCAATAAAAATAGGTGCATTAATTGTAAACATAGTTTCGGTAGTTGCTTGCCAACATTTTGCTGATTTAATTTTATCACCATCCATTATTGCTTCTACAGCTTGTGTATTCATCATTAATGTTAAATTGGGTTCTCTAACCACAAAATCATACATTACATGATCAAAAACAGGATAGGATTCTTGTTCATTTTCAAACCTATTATGTAAAAGCAATTCTTCTATTATACCTGTTTCACGTTCAGCTTTTCCCTTAATGCTATTAACCCCATTAAGGTGTACGCGCATTTCACTTGAGGCATTTCCTCCTAACACTGGTCTATCTTGAATTAATACCGTTTTAGAACCATTTCTGGCCGAAGCTACTGCAGCACAAATACCTGCAGCGCCACCACCAATAACGGCAACCTCATATTTTTTAGTTTTTTTTCGTTCAGGAATGGCTTTTTTACCAGTTCCTAAATGATACCATTTATCTTTGTTTCTATCATCAATAATACCTTTTGATGTAGCGCAAGATGATGCAATAATTGGCACTACTCCCGCAGCTACAGCTGCTGTTGTTCCTTTTTTAAAAAAATCTCTTCGCTTCATATCTTTTACAATACGCTTATTTCAAAATAAGCTCAATTATATAATGTTTATGTGTTTATGCGTTCAATTAAAGTTGCTTAACGTCAATTTTTAGATGGGTCTATTTCCTTTCCAGCCTCTATCAAATTGTTGGACTAATTTTTCTACCAATTCTGGGTTTTCTTCTGCAATATTCTCTGTTTCATGAGGGTCTACCTTATGATCATATAATTCAACAAAAACAGGTTTTTTAGATTTGTTAGTTCTGTCCTTCCATAAAATCAATCTATATTGTTGCGTTCTCATGGCGTATCCCATTAAATGGTTTTCAAACAGATCTCTATTCCAAGTCGCTTTTTGCTGATTCTTAATTTTTTGCTCTACTTCAGTAAGAAGTGGCCCAAAATATGTTTCTCGCATTGCAGGACGAATAGGAAATGCTCCCCATTCTCTTAAGGCTGGAGATGGAAACTGACTAAACGCAGCACCTTTCCATGATATAGTAGGGTTTTTAATAAGTGGTTTAAAACTTGTTCCCTCAACATGCTTTGGTGTTTCTATTCCTGCTAAATCACAAAGTGTAGGGTACATATCTATTAATTCTACTAAAGCTTCTGTCTTTTTACCTTGTGCTTCTTTGAGCATATCGGGCGTCCATATTAACATAGGAACTCTTGTGGCAATTTCGTAGTTAGTTGCCTTTCCCCAAATACCCATATCTCCCAAATGCCAACCGTGGTCACTCCAAATAATAATAATTGTGTTATCTCTAACACCAGCGGCTTCTAAAGCGGCTATCATCTTTCCTATTTGTGCATCTACATAACTTACACAAGCTAGATATGCATGTTTAAGCGTTATAGCCAATTCATCTTCTATCTCTCCTATTTTCGGAATTCCACTTCTAACGCGTAATTCAAATGAGGGATGCAAACCAACCTGCGCACCATTTTCTGGAGCATGAGTTTGTGAAGTCAATTTTATATCATCACGATTATATAAATCCCAATACTTCTTGGGAGCAACCCAGTTTAAATGTGGCTTGTTAAACCCAAGCCCCAAAAAGAAAGGTTTATCGGGGTTTTTAGCGAGCATATCTTGTATTGTTGCAATAGCCATTTCGGTATTGTACCCATCTGAATATGTATTATCAGGAACATCTGCATTTTCATATGCTTTCCCCATAGCCAAACCATATCGGGCTACTTTTCCATATGTTTTAAACATGGCTTTACGAGTTGCACTACGCTCCTTTAAATTTTCTTCTAGAGCAAAACCAACAGGATCTTTTATACCCTTGGCTTTCATGCTGTCTACAGAAGGCAATCTGCTCCAAGATTTTTCATCATCTAAGTCGCCATGATGGAAAATTTTTCCGCAATAAACTGTTTCATAACCATTATTTTTAAAATGCTGAGGCAGTGTAATTACGTTAGGACTAGTGTCTCTAAATTTTATATAATTATGAAAAACACCATTAGTTTCCGGCCTTATACCCGTTAAAAGACTTGCTCTACTGGGGCCACAAATAGCTTGTTGACAATAGGCTTTATTAAATTGAAGCCCTTGGGTAGAAAATTTATCTAGGTTTGGACTTATTGCAATGTCTGAACCGTAACATCCTAATTCTGGTAGTAAATCATCAATACCAACAAAAAGAATGTTTGGCTGCTTTTTAACCTCACTCTTTCTTTCTTTACAGCTAAACATTATAGCCAAGGATAAGATTATGAACAGGTTTTTCATTTGTGTGCTTATTTCTTAGTCCAAACTCTAATATAATCTACATACATGGTAGTTGGCATTCCTTCTAATTGTTTTTTTGCCTCTTCGTCTTTTAGCGGATTTACAGCTCTATTTGCATTATTTGAAAACTTAACAAAAGGTCGTCTTAAACCTAAAGAGGCTGTAACATTCATTGGTCTGTACCAGTCTGTATTAGGCTTGCTTGCTATTTTAACACCATCTACGTACCAAATAATCTCTTTTTCATTTACTTCACAGCCATAAACATGATAATTTCTACTTGGGTCATCAGGTAAACGGTATTTATTTAATTGCGTTTCAGGGTATTTTTTGGGACGAAACCAAACACCTTTACCGTTAACTTTTTTTACTAAATGTAAATTATGGTCTGAATCTTTAATATCATCTTGGTGGCCATTGTGCCAATCGAATTGCTGTAATTCAACTACATCAATTTCGCAATAAATAGTTTTTCCCTCTTGAGCTTCTTTATCAAAATTACTATACAACCAAAAAGACGGACAAACACCATAGCCATTTTTTGGTCCAGGTACATTAATAACCGCTCCTTTAATTCTTGCTTCTACATAACCTGTTGTAAAGGTTTCTTTTGATTTTAAAATACCAGATTTAAAATAAGTTCCATTATCTGAAACATTATTTTCATTATGGCGCATGGTTAATTCTGCAACACCATTTTCAAGTGTCACATTTTGTGAGTTATTCCATTTCCAACCTGTAGTATTTGGTAAATTTGATGTTTTAAACCATTTGTTCCAGTTAACTTCAGCATCATTAAACTCATCAGACAAATTAGAAACCATTTGCCAATTATTTGAATTAGGCTCAGATAATGGCTTAAAACTATCATTTAAAACCACTTGTTTTGTTTTACAACTTGAAACAATTAAAAACAAAACCAATATGCTTACACATTGTTTTTTCAACAGATATTATTTTTAAAATTATTTTACTTCTAGTAACAATACTTCCTCTGATGCTAGGTTAAATGTAGCCTCAACAGTATTTCCTGTCATTAAATTTTTGATAGAACTTATGGTTCCTGATTTTAATGATAATGTGATTTTTGCTGTATTGTTACCCACGTTTAGTAAATTAACCAAATACGAGCCATCATTTTGTTTAACAACACGCGATACTGTTGTTTTAAATTCTTGTCCATTATCTGAAGTTACAACAACATCGGGCATAGCGTTAGCAACCTCAGCTAAAGCTTTTGATTTTATTTCTGAAATGCTGGCATTTTCTAAAACAATTAATTTACCATTACCAGCTTGTAATTTTTGGTTTCGTTTTTTACCATATTCATCCATTGAAAGGCTTTCTTCTGAATCTAAAATAACAGTACCACCATTACTTAAATACGTTTGTAAAGCAGCAAACTCATTATTAGTTACATACTTTGTATTGTAAACAACTACGGTGTTCCAGGTGTTATTATCTTGCTTTTCAATGATATTTTTAGTTACAAAACCAAGCGACAAGCCTTCAAAAAATAACGACTTATATAATTTTGTAGTTTCCGTCATGTATTTATTGGTGTTTATTGCTGATGTTTCAGAATAAAATAAACGTAATGGGCGTGGTTGCTTACGTAATTCAATAATTTCTTCAGAGAATGAATTTAAATCATACATAACCTGTGTAACCTCATTGGTAATGTGAGGTTGCATGTTATTTGAACCAGCATATGCGCCACCTAAACCAGGATCAAAAAAGTTTAATTCGCCTTCCAACCTATCTTCAGGAGAACCGTCTGGGTCACGCGCCCAAAACCAACCAGTGTTAGCATCCATACCCATTAAAGTTGCTAGCCAATAAACGTTGCGTACGTAACTAGTTCTTGAATCTAGATCTCTCCACATACCTGATGACAGGAAATGTGATTCTGAATTTACATTGATTTTGTTAGGAGCTACAGACTCTAAAAAATCGTGTAAAATGGCCATTCCGTCCCACTTGTAAGCATAATCTTTAGTCCAATCAGAATTTATATGAGGCCTAATACTTGCACTACCTAAAGCTTTAGCATCATGCCCTATCATGGTTGTTAATTCTGTAAGGGCTTCAAAATCCATTCCATGCGAACGAGAATCTTCATAAAACGTTCTTGGGAATAATTTTATATGTGTATCTGCCTCAGGATTTACGGTATGTAATTCATTTTGCATAAATGTAAACCAATCTGTGCTACGCTGCATGTTGTAACGGCACCAATCAAACCAAATTGGTTTTCCTCTTAAAGCTGTATCAATAGGAATTTCAATAGTAATAGCATCAAAACTTTTAAATTTAGATTCCCAATTTGTATTTAGTTTTGCTAAATTGTTGTTGTATTTATTTTTTAACCAAGTTCTAAAATTATTTAAGGTATATTTTGAAATACCATTCATTTCCTTGTATCTGTAAGTCCAATGGTCTTTTTCTGAAAACCAATGAGGCTCATTAGCAAACACATAACCTAACTCCGTTACTTTTTTTCCTTTGGTAAGCTCTCCTGTTTTTCTAATTATTTTACCCCATAAATCTCTTGCTACAGGGTTATCAATATCAAAGCCAGTGAATAACGAACGGCCTTTTCTAATTTCAGGTTCTTTCTTTTCTACCCATTCTGGAATTCCCATAGACCAGTAGTATAAAAAGCCAATATTGGTATCTGGAATGCCTGTTAGTTCTTTCATTAATTCTTCATTAAAAGTTCCATCTTCTTTTAATAAAAATGAATTTATAGCACGATCATGATCTACAGGATATAAATTTTCTCCACCATGATATAAAGCTCCCAAATGATCATTATAAATAGCTTCATTTGTTAAAGGCTGGCCAACTGTTTTAGAAAAATAATCATAAGGAAATGATGGTTTTCCGTTACTTACAAACATATTATCTGCAGCTTTTGCGTTTTGCCAATCTACTTTATTTACTGGGCGACGTTTGGTTTCTCCACTTAACTCTTTATTTAAATCTGCAATACTTTTATCTAAAATTTGAATAACTTTTTTACGCTCAAAATCTGGCAAAGCTTTAGCTAAAGAATCTTTTTTTGGAGCATAGTAACGCTCATAACCAAACAATTTAGCAACGGCTTCTTGGTTATTTTCATCCCAATTAGCAAACTTTAAAAATTCATTTGCAAACCATAGTGTAGTTTCCTCTCGGGTAACATCAATAGATTTACTTCTGGCTTTGTCCATAAGCCCTTCTAGGGTTTCAATTTTAGACATTGCATCTTGTTGTAGTGTTTTTTCAGACTCACAAGACAATATATTAGCCGCTATAAATAAGCCAATAATTAGGTTTAAGAAATTAGATTTTAAAACATCCATGATTAGTGATTTTATGTAGTATAAGTATTTTGAATTTATAATTAGTTTTTATTCATTTAAGTCTAAATATGAAATGGTGTATGGTTTATCATGTTTAGAATTTATCATGCCTTTAGCAACCATTAAATCGAAATTTGAAATAATGAGTTTACCATTAAAAACAATAACATCGGCTGGTTGATCTAATGCACCTTGGGCGCCATCATTATCTGGATATTGCGCTAATAATTGCACCTTTTTATTAGTATCAACTTTAAAAATTTGATTTTGTGCAAACCCAGCTACATAAAGGTTTCCTTTGCTGTCAATATTAATTCCATCGGGTGCTGAATTTACAGGAAGTTTTGCGTAAACCTCTTCATTTTCTACTTTTCCTTCAGCATTTAAAGTTAGTTTATAAATAGTAGCATCTCCTAGATTTCCAACAAATAATTCACCTTTTTCATTAAAAACCAACCCATCTAAACCTACTTGACGTTTTTTATTTTGTGTGGTTGAAGTGTATATTAAACTATCGTCAGAAGTATCGTTATTAACTTTAATATTTCTATCAGACGTTTTAAAACGATACACCCCACTAACTACTTTATCGGTTTTAAGCTTAGGCAAACTGGTTTGTGTAATGTAAACATATCCGTTATTGTACCTTATACCATTTATAGAATTGAAACCAAAAGCAACAACTTTAGCAGAAATCAACTTATTTTCAGCAAAGGTTATTCTTAAAATTCTTCCTTTATTGGTTTGATTATCGCATACATAAAGTGCTCCTTCATCATCATAAGCTATACCCATTGGATTAGAAATTCCAGAAGATTTCAATGCAGGTACATCTATTAATTTTGTTACAGTTCCATTTTTGGTAATGCGCATTAAAACACCTGGTTTAGATTGGTCTGCAAAATTAGGGCAAGATAGAGTTAAACTGCCATCAGGCGCCACATCAAAAGCATCTGGTGTTGGGCATATGTTTGGCAATTCGGCAAATAATTTTGCGGTGTTTAAGTGGTTATCTTGAGCTGTACACACTAAGGTGATACAACATAAAAAATATATGAAATGAATTTTTCTCATTTTAACAAAGCTTATTTTGTTTGGTATGTTTTATTAACGCTATTTATATTTAGTTTTAAAGTTTCGCCATTACTCCAAGTAACTATGGCTTCATCTATTGTTTTATAATCACCCAAACCAACATGTAAATAGGTATCTAAACCTTGAGAATATGATGATGATGTAGCCCCAACAAAACGTTTATAAATGTTACCATTTACCTTTAGCTGCAAAACGGCTCCAATTGCAGATGCTCTACCTGAAGGTGAATTACCTACATTAACCACTACATAATTGTTATTAGATTTTAAATTATTTGTAAACAAATGCCACTTACCACGTTCGTTGGCATAAATAATGTCTAAATCGCCATCTTTATCATAATCAAAAGCTTCGGCACCCATACCTGTGCTACCTCGCTCTTTTCTAATAATGCCATGATTTTTTGATAGTTGAAATGCTTTTCCTTGGTTATTTAAATACAAGAATTGCTCAATAACAGATGCTGATTTTTCATAGCGTACTATAAACATATCTGTCCACCCGTCATTATTAAAATCGGCCACTGCTGTACTTGTTGTTTGCTCATTAATATTAATGCCCAATTGTTTGGTAACATCAACAAATTTTCCGTTTCTATTTTCTAACAATTTAGCAGGAAGCTGCCTAAGTTTAATAGTTTTAGGAGATTCTATTACATTGTGAATAACCGCTGTTGTTGGTGCGTTTGTAAACCCACCAATACGCCAATAACCGTTACCTAAATAGCCTATGTATAATCCTTTTTTTGAAGTATCATCTGGCCAACCTTTAGCCTCTTGCTGGGTTAGTGTTAAGTCATGGTGCCCGTGTTTATCAGCATTACGCTTGTATAAAGTTTTATTTTTTCCAATAAACACATCAAAATGCGGATATGCCATTTGAAGGTTTTCAATTTTAAAATCACCTTTAACTTTTATACTATCATGCTGAAAGGGTTTGCGTCTGGCTAAAAAATAAAAGGTTTTATCTTCGGCATTATAATCAGCTTCAGAATCAAACGGATGTTTTGCTCTGGTGAGGAACAAATCAAAATCGCCATCATTATCAAAATCTATTTCAGAAATACTACTCACCAAGTTGGTGTTAGCTACATTTCCTAATACAGTATCAGTTACATCAGTAAAACCAAAATCTTTATTTCCTTGAACGGCTATTACTTTGCTTCCGCCATAAAACAGAAAATCTTTAATGTTATCATTATTAAAATCTGTTATGCTTGTTCTCATATTAAACCTATCAGCGTATGGTAATAATTTTTCAAAAGCAAAATATTTAGATTCGTCTTTTTTGTATAAAAAATGAGCTCTTTCGTATTTATTTTTAGCAGGAAATGCCGATAAAATTAAATCTAAATCGCTATTATTATTGGCATCAAAAAACTTTACAGCACGCCCACGGCTTGCTTCAAAATGCTTAAATTCAAATTCTTTTGAAATTGTTCTATCTGTATTTATGGTGTATGCTCTTAATTTTCTTGGATTTTTGCCATCACCACCACCTGGTTGCACAAGTACTTCAAGTAAACCATCATTGTTATAATCGCCAACCGTCATGCCGTGTGTATCACCAAAAATGAATGGTTCTCCTTGTTCAAAAGTGCCTTTGTTATTCCAGTACAATTCTACTCTACGAGAATGTTCTATTAACAACATATCTAACCAACCATCTTGATCTAAATCGGCTATAACAGCATTGTCAAACTTTCTTCGTGATCGATCTTCAAAAGATACAACTTTAGAATCTTCAGAAAATGATACATCTTGAATTTGTTGTGCTTTACAGGCAAAAAAAGACAGACCAGACAACAACAAACATAAGTTATATTTTATGTATTTATTCATATTTTAATTAATTACAACTTTTGATGTAGCAGATGTGTTACCCGATTGAATTTTAAACAAATACACCCCTGATGGTAAATTTAAACCATCTATTTTCTTTACTGTTTTTTCTTTTTGAAAACTTTTAAGCAAAACACCCGCCATATTAAACACGCTTACGGTACCGCTTAATGGTGAATTAATATGTAAACTATTTTGCGCAGGGTTTGGGTAAATTGAAAAGTTTTCAGTATTATTTTTTGCAGTACTTAACGTATTAGCAAACGTGATATCATCTACATAAAACAAGGCTTGAGCGCCCGATACATTTGCAGATTGTAACATAAACCTTATCCTATCACCGTTTGTTAAACTTTGATTTGAAGCGGCACTACGGCTAAATGTTTTTGAAACTTCTACCCATTGCCCTTTTTGAACTCCTGAAACATCAACATCAATTACCGTCCATGGGTTTTCTAAAATCATTCGTAATGAACTTATTGTAGTACTTGGATCTATCCAAACCTTAAAATTAACTTGGTTACTACCTGCAGGTAAATTTAATGAGCCGTAGGGTGTAAATGTTGTGTAATTGCCTGAAAATGTTCCTGAATGCTGAAAACGCAAACTAAAATCGCCACTGGCAGATTTTTCATTTTTTATGCGCCATTTTGCTGCTGGACCATTCCACCAATGTTGGCTTCTTCCTTGAAAATAAAAAGGACCTTCAAAACCTAAGGCATTAAAATTTGGTGGTGTTATGTTTTTTTGCCAAATTCTTACATAATCTATTTTAAACTCTGCTGGCGTAGCTAAGTCTGCCTGAGCAGGCAAACCGTACCAATAGAAAACCTCAGAATCTAACCAAAGTTCTTGAGGATAATCATGCCTCCACTGGTTATTAGCTTCTAAAGTTTGACGTGTTACTTCCCTTAATAAATTACCATCAACATAGGTTTTTATATAATCTTTATCCCATTCAAAACCGTAAATATGATAATCTTCGGCTAGTCTAACACCCATATCGTTTTCTACTTTCCAATTTTGATGATTTGAAGGAGCATCGGGGTCCCAATTAATCATATTGGTTCTTTGCTTTCTTTCAATAACCGCATTCGTGTTTTCTGGGTTTCCAATAGGCCTTTTACCATAATTTTCAACCATATCAATTTCAGAATGGTACCCTGTTGTCCAGAAAGCAGAAGTAACAGGTGCATTGGCTATTTTAGCTCGAATTTCCATATAGCCATACCTAAAAAAAGTTTCACTCATTACACAGGCCTGTGTAATTGGTTTACTATTATCTGCACTGGTTGCTGTACCTCCGTAATAAGTACCATCTTGTTTTTCATTGGCAAAGGTATACGTAGGCTCCCATTGACTGGTTAAAACCAATTCGCCACCTTCAACTTTAACATTATGTGGTGCAAACTGCCCTGGTGCTCTACCTTTCCATTTATTTCTATAGTCTCCATTTTCACCTAAAATCCACCATTTAGATGTGTCTAATTGTGGTGCATTAAATTCATCACTAATAGTTGTATTTAAAATCCAACCTTCATTATTGGAAGGATCGGAAAACGGATTTTGAGCAAATAATACATTCGTAAAGCATACTGCTAATGCAAAGTTTAAGTGGTGTTTTAGTTTGTTGGTTTTCATTTTTTCTTTTTCTTTTTTTACTTCGGAAGGTTGCCTTTCCAACCCTTATTAAATTGTACTAATAATTGTTTTACTAACTCTGGATTTTCTTGAGCTATGTTTTTAGTTTCACCAGGATCTGTTTGGTGGTCATACAACTCATAGAACAATGGTTCACTATCTTTATTTGTGTAATCTTTCCATACAATAAATCTGTAATTTTCTGTACGCATAGCATACCCCATTAAATTGTTTTCAAATAAATCTCTATCCCATTTATCACCCATTTGCGCTTTAATTTTAGCTTCAACATCTTCAATTAAAGGCCCAAAATAGGTTTCTCTCATACCTTGTGATAATGGGTTTGCAGCCCACTCACGTAATGCTGGTGTTGGGAACTGACTAAAGGCTGCTTGTTTCCATTCTTTATTGGGGTTTTCAATTAAAGGTGCAAAACTGAAACCTTCTAAATGCTCTGGTTTTTCTAAACCAGCTAACTCGCATAATGTTGGGTACATATCAACCAACTCTACCAAAGCATTAGATTTTACCCCTTGTGTTTCTTTTGGCATATTTGGGGTCCAAATCATTAATGGAACACGGGTAGCAACTTCATAATTGGTGGCTTTACACCAAATACCCATATCGCCTAAATGAAAACCATGATCACTCCAAATAATTATAACAGTATTGTCTCTAATACCAGCTTCATCAAGCGCATTAATCATTTTGCCAATTTGGGCATCTATATAACTTACACAGGCTAAATATGCATGTTTTAAAATTCTAGCTTGCTCATCCTTAATAGGTCCTTTTTTAGGGATACCGTATCTGGCGCGCAGCTCAAAAGACGGGTGTAAGCCCATAGTTGCACCGTTTTCTGGCGCTTCAGTTAATGTGGCTAATGCAATATCATCAGGGTTGTATAAATCCCAATATTTTTTTGGTGCTAACCAGTTTAAATGCGGTTTTTTCATACCCATGCCCAAAAAAAACGGTTTATCAGGATTTTTTTGAAGCATATCTTTCATAGTAGCTATAGCCAATTCAGCATTATATCCATCTTCATAAAAGGTATCTTCAACATCGGCCTTTTCATAAGCAGGTCCTTTACCTAAACCATTTCTTGGTGCATTTGGCCCATATTTAGCAATAACTTCGGCAGTAGCTTTTTTTGAGAATTCTTGATTTTCTGGCAACGCATAACCGCCTGGTGTATTGTTTGGTTTTATAGTCATTTTATCATAGGCTGGTTCTCTGCTCCATGATTTTTCTTTATCTGCCCATGCTTTTTTATGATATATTTTTCCCGTATGAACGGTTTCATAACCATTATTTTTGAAGTGTTGAGATAGGGTTACTATATCTGGATTGACTTCTCTAAAATAGGTGAAGTTTTCAATAACGTTGATGGTTTCAGGTCTTGCACCCGTCATTAAACTAGCGCGCGAAGGACTACAAATAGGCTCTTGGCAGTAGGCATTATTAAATAACAAACCTTGAGATGCAAATTTATCAAAATTTGGCGTTATTGCTATTTCTGAACCGTAGGCGCCAATTTCTGGCCTTAAATCATCAATAGCTAAAAAAAGAATATTTGGTTTTTTAGCAGGTGTTTCTTTAGACGCTTCTTTAGATTTACACCCTACTACAATAGCAAACAAAAGCACTATTTTAAGGAATTTCATAATTAAGGAAATTTATTAAATATACATCCTTCAAATTACGAAAAAATAACCCCTTAAAACAGTGCTTTAGTTACCTTAAGCTTATATTATTTTAACTTGTTTTGTTACAATTTTGGTTTTAATTAAAAGTTATAACAAAACAAACCACTACTTTATTTGTAATATTACTTCTTGTGTTTCAAAACCATCAGATTTAGCTTTTACCTTTATAGTACCTGGTTTTAAATTAGATTGCAAAATCATTAACGCTCTACCTTTTGCACTTGTTAAACTATTAGATTTAAAATCTTGAACATTACTCCTAGCGCCATTATCTACACCTAAAACTCTTGCATCACCCTCAACTTCAAATTCAAATTTTGCATTTTCTGTTTTAACAGGCAAACCATCTTTATCAACCAATTGAACCACAAAATGAGAAACATCGTACCCATCAGCCTTTAACGTAGTTTTATCTGCAGTTAAAGTGAAACCTACTGGTTTTGATGTTGTTTTTAATTGAGCTGTAACTTTTTGTGAACCAAAACCTGCTTTTGCTGTTAACGTGCCAGCTTCAAAAGGAATAGTCCAACGGAATAATCTATCAGGACTTTCAGACATGCTTCTACTACCAAGTGAACGACCATTTAAAAATAACTCTACAATAGAGTAATTAGAACACACTTCTACAACTACCTGTTCACCTTCTTCATAATTCCAATGCATGTTAGAGTCTCTCCATTTGTAAGCGCTACTATTTTCTGGCAGCTGCTGCCCAGAAATTCCTGTTTGTTTAAAGCCTGATTTTGCAACTGGCAAAGTACCTATTGAAATATGAGGTTCATCTACCCAAATGCTTTTAAAATAATTCCAACCTTGGTATTTAAAACCAGCTAAATCTAATAAATCTCCCCAACCGCTTTTTTCAGGCCAATCACCATCGCGCTCACCCATATAATCAATACCTGTCCACATAAAAATACTGAACACGCCTGGGTTTTCAAGTACCTGTTTCCAGTCATCCCAAGTTCCTGGGTTTTCGTTTATGGTTATATGTCTATCTGGCCAGTGTTTATTAGCCCAAGCAATATCTAAATTTCTGTAGCTAAAACCAGAAATATCAACAGCATCGGCATAGCCACTAACCATACTTGTTTGAGGCACTACCATGTTGGTTGTTACAACTCTGGTTGGATCTAAAGCTCTGGTCCATTTAGCTAACTTATGGGCTGTTTCTGTTAAAATATGCTCACCTTTTTTAGCGGCATCATAATTAGCTTTAATTTCTTCGGGTGATAAAATTGGCGCACTACCCCAATAACCACCGGCTGCTTGAGGGTTGTTAGGATCTTTCCAGAAACCGGTATCATACCTGTAGTGTAAATATGTCCATTCAATTTCATTACCAATACTCCATTGAAATACAGAAGGGTGATTTCTATCGCGCAGCATGGTACGAGTTAAATCGCTTTTTGCCCATTTTTGAAAATGTTCAACATAACCGCGTGTAATGTAATCTGTGTTTCTATCGTGATAATTTTTACGCTTATCTTTTGCGTAATCCCATTCATCAAAAAATTCATTTTGAACCAATATTCCCATTTCATCACATAACTCTAAAAATTCTTCAGAATATGGGTTGTGTGCGGTTCTAATGGCATTTACACCACAAGCTTGTAATGCCTCTAAACGACGTTTCCAAACACCTTTAGGAACAGCTGCCCCTACTAAACCAGCTGCATGATGTATGCATACACCTTTAACCAATGTGGGTTCTTCATTTAAATAAAAGCCAGATTTGGCATCAAAACGTAAACTTCTAATACCAAAAGGTGTTGTGTATGTATCTATTATTTCGTTTTTATGAATAATATTTGTTACCGCCTTGTACATGTTTGGGTTTTTTGTGTCCCAAAGTTTTGGATTTAAAACAGTAAAATCTTGAACAAACACTTGTTTATTATTACCTTTTAAAGATAGTTTATCTTCTTTTTTAGCGACTTCGTTTCCTTTATTATCAACAATTTTAGTAACTAAAGTAAATTTGCTTTTTTTAGACGACTGATTATTAACAGTAGTTTCTAAATTAATAGTAGCTTTTTCTTTAGTTGCTATTGGTGTTTTTATAAATGTACCCCAAACAGGTATGTGTAGTTTATTAACCGTAATTAGTTTTACGTTACGATAAATACCACCGCCTGTATACCAACGTGCATCTGCATATCTTGAGTGATCTACGTGTACGGTTAAAATATTCTCTGAATTTTTACTTAAATATGGTGTTAAATCAAAATACACCGGCGAATATCCATACGGGTTTTCACCTAATTTTTTTCCATTTAACCAAAATGTGGCATTATTGTAAACGCCATCAAATAATACGTAAACACTTTTATTTTCTGTACTTCCTGATAGTTTGAAGTGCTTTTGATACAAGCCAACACCACCTGGTAAATATCCTGTACAACCTTCAAATGCTTCACTAAAAGATTGCTCTACACCAAAATCATGTGGTAATCTAATATCACGCCAATTAGCATCGGCTAATGGAACTGTTGTTGGAAGGGTTGTATCATCTTGTAAATGAAATTTCCAATTAAAATTAAAATCTGTTTCTCTGTTATTGACACTTATTGTTTCTTGTGCTGAAACAAAAAGACAAAAACCAAATAAGAAAAATGTGAGTAAAATACGCTTGTTCATTACATAGTTTAGTTTAAGAACATGCAATTTAATTAAGATTTAGCATATTCTACCACTACCTATATAAAAAAAAACATTGTCTAGTTTATGTATAGTGCTTTTAGACAGTTTTGATTTTAATAAACATGTTTAATTTATCATTTGTTACCTAAAAAAAGCGTTTTGTTTGCTGAATTAACTGTTTTGTTTACTATTTCTCCGTTTGTCCAGATGATTTTTACTTTTACAGTTTTACTACATTTAGAAAGACCAAAATGCACTAAGTTATTATGCCCTTGAGAGTATTGTGAATTTGTTGAGCCAACTCTATATGTTTGCTTTACTCCACAAGAAGACAACTCAACTTTTGCACCTAACGGAGATGCATTATTTTTTGGAGATTTACCAACTAAAACATTAATAAAGCTATTGTTTGAATTTTTATTTTTTTGATTTTGAAACAAGTGCCACTTACCACGTTCATTACCAAGTACTACATCTACAAACCCATCTTGGTTATAATCTATAACCTCAACAGCCATACCTAAGGCGCCTAAATCTTTAGTTACAATACCATGTTTTTGTTGTAAATGGAAACCTTCATCTTTTGTATTTACATATAATAGTGCTTCGTTTTTATAAACCAACTCACCCCTTCTAATTATTAAAATATCTTTTAAACCATCATTATTAAAATCTGCTACTGCACTGGCCACTGAGTGATCTTTAGTTAGGTTTTTTAATTTATGTGATGCATCTTTAAAAGTACCTTTTTTATTTTCTAAAAGTATATTTTTAAACCCTTCATTATGCTTGTATTTTTTGTAATTAGATACATTGTGAACAACACCTGTTGAAGGTGCCCATAAATAACCAGCTATACGCCATTTTTTATTTCCAACATAACCAATGTACCAGCCTTTTTTTTGCTTATAATCTTGGTTATCTGGAAAGCCTAACGCATTACTATTTACCAGTTTTATGTTTTTACCAGAATGTGTTTCTCCTTCAAATTCATAACTATAACCTGTTTCTCCTAAAAAGTAGGTATCATTATTTGGCCATTGTGATTGCATGTTTTCAAGTTGTAAAACATCGCCTGTTTGAAAATCATCAAACTTAAATTCTCCGCGTGTTGTAAAAAAGCCTACTGTTTTTTCGGTTTCATTATAAAATGTTTCACCTTTTTCAAATTCATTTTTTCCTCTGGTTATAAACAAATCAAAATCACCATCATTATCAAAATCTATTTCGCTTATACTTGTAGTTTCTTCCACATCAAAAGGAAAAACACTTTTTGTAACTTCGTTATATGTTAAATTGCCATTGCCTTTAAAAGCTTTTGTTTTTCCTTGCCCGTATAAAATAATATCAAAAATATTATCATTATTAAAATCTGTTACCAGTGTTTTTTGTCCGTTACCTTTTGCTGCTGGTAGTTTAGATTTCAAAATTAAATTACCGTCACCATCATTTTCATAAATATAATTTTCGCTTGCTTTAGTTGCCCCCATAATTGACGCATCTAAACTTGGGAATGCGAAGTTTAACAAATCTAAATACCCATTATTATTACCATCAATAAATTTTACGGTGCGCCCACGCATTAAGGCTAATGGTTCTTTAAAATCTGGCAAAGGAACAAATTCACGCCCCACCACGCGGTACATTTTAGAATTTCTTGCGTTGCTGCCGGAGCCACCACCACGAGACATAATAACTTCTAAATGACCGTCTTTATCAAAATCTGCAATTGAAACACCGTGTAAATCGCCCATAATAATATCATATGGTTTGGCAAATTTACCCTTGTTGTTCCATTGTACTTGTATACCAAAGCCATGATCATTTATTAATAAATCTTGGTAACCATCTTGATCTAAATCTGCCACAACAGGCGCGTCCCATTTGCGTAAGTTTTTTTCTTGTCTTGGATAGTTTTTATCTTCTGAAAACACTATTGAATTATTGCTTTCAGAAATATTTTGAGCGGTTGTTTTAGTAGAAACTGCTATTAAAAAAAGTAGAACGGTTAATAGATGAAAAACTGGTTTTTGAATATGACTCATGTTTTAATTTTTGTCTTCTGAAAGTTTTAAAATAAGATGAATTTCAAAATAACTATTTTTTAAAAAAAATCTTGTATAAAAATTTACCTTATGCTTGCGCTATTTTATCAATTTAACATTGCATTAAATAAAAAAACTGAGAACTTTCGTTCTCAGTTTCCTATCTAAACTAAACTAAACTAAACAATATGATTTATGAATTAATTACATGAACCACAGTTTAAATTTTAATACCCATCATTTTGAATAAGGGCAGGTGCTTTATCTATTTCTAATTGTGGTATTGGTAAATAGTAGTGCTTGTTAAACCAAGGCCTGTTTATTACTGTATACTCTTCATGCACCAAGTTACCACTAGCATCTTTGGTCCATTTTAAACCTTTAATATCAAAGCCTAAATTATCAGGATTCATCCAACGTCTTTCATCAAAAAAGTTGTGTCTTTCAAAACATAACTCTATACGTCTTTCTCTTTTTATGGCTTCTTTTAAAGCATCGCCACTAGATGTGATTTCAGGTTGTAATGCTCTAGTTGACACTCTATTTAAATACGTTCTTGCAATACCATCATTACCCAATTCTGCATTAGCTTCGGCATAGTTTAAGTAAACTTCTGCTAACCTGTAAAGTATGTAAGGGCGCGCCGGTGACAAATCTGTTAAACCAACACTTTCATCATGAAACTTACGAATATTATATCCTGTTTTTGATGAGTGCAATACGTTACCTAAACCTCTAGGAGAATCTAAACCATCATTCACTTCGTTTACATCTAAAGCATAATCTACAGCTCTACCTCTAAACATTGCTCCTTGATAATTTAAGTTTGCATAATAACGCATTTCTCTATTATCATTTGGATTTGCAGGGTCATAGGTTGCGCCGCTAGTGGTTGTTCCATCGGCCATATTAAATTCTAATGCAAAATTGTGTGTTGGTGATGATAACGCCCAACCACCGTAACCACTAGGTGCTTGTGTTTGGTTTGGTAAAGAATTTACATCTAAACCAAAATCATAAAACTCACCAAATGGTCTTGCAAAAAGTATATCTTGATTAGCTTGTAGAAATAGTTTCCTGTAATCTTCTGCGTTATTAACAGCAATTAAATCTCTATCACCAACCATATCAATTACTTCTTTAGCAGCATTGGCAGCGTCTTGCCATTTTGTTGCTTTTGTATAATCATATAATGGGCCACTTGGCTCTGTGTTAGGGTCATGCAACTTACTAGCTGCATATAATAACGTACGTGATTTTACAGCTAAAGCAGCTAGAGCTGTAGCTCTACCAAATCCTGCAGCATCTCTTGTTGTTGGCAAAACTGCTGCGGCTTCATCTAATTCTGCTACAATAAAATCTACACATTCTTCATAGGTGCTTCTTGGTATATTAAAATCATCATTTAATCCTAACGCCTTGTCTAATAAAGGTACACCACCATATAGTGCTATTAATTTTGAATAGATGTTGGCACGAAGAAATTTCATTTCTGCTTTTAAAACATTTACCTTATCAGGATTTTGTTCCATAGCACCACTATTATCTACTCTATCTAAAAATTCATTTATTTCTCTAATAAACTGATAATAGTCTCTCCATTTATTTCTAAAATCGCCATCATTTAAAGAATTCCAACCATTAGCTCTTAGGCGTAACCTATCTAAATCTCTAAAATTAAATTTGGCTTCAAAAGATCCTACTTCTAAATTATACCTTCTTGCCCACCAAATGGTTTTATTTAAGCCCCAACTCTCGGTACTGTTGTAAGCAGAATATACAAGTCTTTCAACCTGATCTGGGTCATTATACACTAAATCTTCTCCAAAGGCATCAAGTGCAGTTGTATCTAAAACATCATCACAACTTGTAAATGTTATACAAGCAGTAATAATACAAACTATAATTAGCTTTATATTTTTCATACTGTTTTTTTTAAAAATTGAAATTAACCCCAAACGTATACATCTTTAATGATGGATAAGTTGCATCTCTAAAATTGTTATAACCTGTAGCCTCTGGATCTAAGCCTAAATCTGCTATATCAGAGAACATTGTTAACAAGTTAAACCCTCTAGCAAATAATTTTATGCTAGCAAACTTAGCTACCTCTTTAGGTATTGTATAACCTATTTCTACTTCTTTTAACCTTAAGAAAGATGCATCATGCAACCATAAATCTGCACCCTGAAAGTTATCTGGATTACCGCTTTGGTTACCGCTATAAGTATCATTTAAACCAAAGGCTCTTGGGTATCTTGAGTTTCGGTTATTAGGCGTCCATCTTTGGTCAAAAACGTATGTTGGTTTTGCTCCATTTTGATCAAAAAACACTAAGGCTTCAGCTTTAGCTTGCCCTTGTAGTAACATGTTAAAGTTCCAGTTTTTGTAGTTAAAGCCACCTGAGATACCGTATTGAATTTCAGGAATATTAGATATTGATTTTCTTACTCTATCTTTATCATCAATAACATCATCACCGTTAGTATCAACATAAATAGGTTCTCCTTCTACAGTTCCTGCTAACTTAACTGGTGTAGCATCAACTTGGGCTTGGTCTCTAAAAATTCCATTAGTTGGGTATACTACATAAGAACCTATTGGGCTGCCTTCAAGTTTTAAAGCATCAGGAACATTATCGGGTTGTGGGAATGTTTTAATTTCGTTTTTAGCCTGTGTAAAATTGAAGCCTAAGTTGTAGCTAAAATTATCATTTACTTGGTCTGCCCAACCTAAAGTAAGCTCTAAACCGTGGCTATCTACACGACCAAGGTTTTCATCTGGAAACCTAATACCTGTAAAATCTGCAACGTTGCCTGTTCTTGGTATTAAGATATCTTCTCTTTTTTGTTTGAAGTAGTTAATATCTCCTGTTAATCTATTATTTAACATAGCAAAGCTTAACGCAAAATTGCTCATGTAAGCGGTTTCCCAAGTTACATTTGGGTTTGGCACGTTATCACTTCTAAAGCCATTAAATGTTACTCCTGTTTCACCAAAAACGTAATAGTTTGGTCTTGCTGTGTTAGGGTTTGTGTTACCATAAGAGTAGCGTGTTAAGAATTGAAATGGTTGAATTCTATCATTACCCATTACAGAGTAGCTTGCTCTTAGGTTTAAAGCATCAATCCATGATACATCTTTTAAAAAGTCTTTATTCAATGCCCATGAACCACCAATGCTGTAAAACGTATCAAACCTTTTACCCGGACCAAAATTACTAGAACCATCGCGTCTAACGGTTAATTCTAAATAATACTTAGAATCGAAATTATAAGCAAAAGACCCCAAATAACTTAATAAAGCACTTTCTGAAGCAGAACCGTTTGCTATAATGCCTTCAGAGCTTCCTGCGAATAAATACGGATGATCTGGTGTTGGGAAATCTATTTTTCTAGCCCAAAAGTTACTAGTTTCAGATGTTTGTTGTTCAAAACCAACAAATGTATTAACAGAATGCTTACCAAAGGTATTGTTGTATCTTAAGGTTGCATTTATTAATGTTTCATCAAATTTCCAGAAGTCTTCTCTTAACGTGCGTTGTTGCCCTCCTTGTTGCGAAAATCCTGTTTCTGGGTTGTAGTTACCTGTAACATCATCAAACCTATAAATAGTCCATGGTGTATACCAAGATTTTGTATTATTGTTCATGCGGCGTATCCCTACATAAGCATTAGCGCTTAAACCTTCGGTAATATCATCTAACTTCCAATCTAAAGCTATTCTTCCTCTTAAATCATTAGTATCTCTATCTAAAAAACCAGATTGACCACTAGACATTACTCTTGGGTTAGCACCGTTTTCACCACCCCAACCGTAAAGTCCGTTTGGATATTGACCAACTTCGGTAGGAAGATTGGTGTAAATGTGTTTATAAATAAAGCCAGCTTCTACACCAGGTTGCTCATCAACAGCAAATCTTCCTGAAAGGTCTACACTAACTTTTATGTCATCGGTTAATTTTACATCAAGATTAGATCTTACTTGTGTTTGTTTGAAATTTAAATCGCCTGATGCAAAAATACCCTGCCTATCAATAAAATCACCACTAACAAAGTAGCTTGTTTTTTCGCTTCCACCAGAAATAGATATAGAACTACGTGTTTCTGGTGATGAATTTGCAAATGTTAAATCTGCCCAATCTGTACTAACCCCAGCGCCCGATGCGAATTCATTAATTTGATTTTGTGTAAAAGGCAAAGTAGTACCGTTTCTTTCGGCTATTTCATTTTCATAAATAGCATACTGCTCTGAGTCCATTAAATCTGGCGTTACAGAAAATGACGACAAACTATAAGAGGTAGATAAGCTTACCTTTGGCTTACCAGATTTACCTCTTTTTGTGGTTACAATAATAACACCATTTGCAGCTCTGTTACCATAAATAGCGGCAGCACCATCTTTTAAAACACTTACAGATGCAATGTCTTGTGGTGCAAGTTGGTTAAATGTACCAAAGCCAGATTGTACACCATCAATTAATATAAGTGGTTGGTTATTATTTAATGTTGAAACACCTCTAATTAATAAAGAAAAATCATTAGAACCAGGATAACCACCTCTATCTGAAACTACTAAACCTGATACTCTACCAGATAATGATTTTGCCACATCTCTATTTGATGTATTTTCAATATCTTTTGATTTTACGGTACTAACAGAGCCTGTTAACTCACCACGTTTACGCGTGGTATAACCTATAACAACTATTTCATCTAAACCAGCTATATCTTCTTCTAAAGTTACATTAAGTGTTGTGTTATTTCCAACAACAACTTCTTTTGATTTAAAACCTAAAAAAGAAAAGACTAATGTTGCGTTTTTATCAACAGAAATTGAATAATTACCATCAAAATCTGTTTGTGTTCCTTGTGTTGTACCTTTAATAACAATATTTACACCCGGAAGTGGCCCTGAAGCATCAGAAACTGTTCCGCTAACTGTAAGTTGTTGTAGTTCTATTTTTGTTTTTGAAGACGCTTTATCTTCTATTGTATTTGCATTTAATTGAAGAACGGCTAAAGCAAATACAAATAGCGTAAGTTTGAGTTTAAAATCAAACCTAGAAAAGCAAGACATTTGATATGCTAAATAAGACATATGAGGCCCTGCATGAGCTTGAATTTTCATATTTTTGAGTTGAATTTGTGGTTAAATTTTTTAATTTAATCATTTAAACTAGCCAGAAGATGCTCCAACATTTTCTGGTTTTTTTATTTAAATGCTTTGTCTGAAAAAAAAGTTGAGAAGTGTTTATGCCATGGTGTTAATAATTTAGTTTGTTTTACTTAGTTTGTTAGTGTAAGAAATTAGGTTACAATAGTATAACCTTAATACAAAGTAAGAAATTATAGAGTGCTATTTATTAAAAAAAATTACCCTTAACTAGTATTATTTTATCAATTAAACACTAATTAAGGGTAAATTTTATTAAGCCATTAAATATTTACCAAACAACGGGCATAAATACAGTCATTTCTGCTTGCCCTCTATTGCTCCAAGCAAAGTATGGTACTAATTGTGTTTTATACGAAGTTAGTACTGGTTTGGTAATAACTTGATACATTTCGTCATTTTTATCTTTTCTTAATTGCAACTCTGTATTAATTACTGTAACTCCACCTAAGAAATCTGGCTTATGTTCTGCAACTAATTCTGCATCTCCTTTAATGTAAACATCTAAAATAGATACATCTTTTGGTAAATCTGGCGTTTCAATACAATATACAATTGGTCCTCGTTTTACAGCTATTTGGTTTCTAGTTTCTTCAATTCTGTTGTGTCCTTCAATTAATTTAATGTCCATTGGCATATCTAACACAATTGAGTCTCCTACTTTCCATTCTCTATTGATAACTGCAAAAGTTCCAGGTACTATTTCAATACCTGTATCTTCTCCATTTACTTTTAAAGTACTACCAACTGCCCATTTAGGAATTCTTACTTTAATATCAAAAGCTTCAGCTTTACATTCGTCTACAGTAATTTTCACAATACCTTTCCAAGGATAATCTGTGTCTTGAGTTAACTTGATAGCAGATCCATCTAATAAATTAGTATTTAAAGTATTACCTCCAAATAACACAACTGCTACCCCATTTTCAGATAAGGTATACGCCCAACCTGAACTTTTACAAATAGTTCTTACTAAGTTAGGAGGACAACAAAAACATTCTAAATATGGTTGTCTTACAGGACTCTCCGTAACGTCTGCATGCGCTTCGTAATCTCTAGATCCATTTACCATTCTTAATGGATTAGAGTAAAAATACTCTTTACCATCAATACTAATTCCTGATAAACCACTATTGAATAATACTAATTCAATAATATCTGCGTAACGTGATTCTTCTTTTAAGGCCATCATTCTGTTACTAAACATGGCATTACAAAGGTTTGCGCACGTTTCATTATAGGCCGTCATATTGGGCATCATGTAGGCATCAATAAATCCTTCTTCTATCATATCTAAGCTTGTAGATGCGCCGTAATGTGCTTGCCCTACTGCTCCGGTAACATACATTTTTTTACCTGTAACGTTTTCCCATAATCTATCTAAAGCTTCAATTAAAGCTTTTTCTCCTGTTTCGGCATAAACGTCGGCAGCTCCTGCGTAGTAATATAATGCTAACACCGCATGCCCCACAGCTTCTTTAGCCTCTCTTAAAGCTGTACGTTCTTGCACCATATCTCCAATAGGATATCCTTCAGTTGTTGAGTCGTGCTTAATTTCATAGGTACCTCTTCGGTTAATAAATTTTTCAGCTAATTTTAAATACTTTTTATCACCAACTGTTCTGTATAGCTCAACTAATCCCATAATTTGGGTTTGGTTAAACCCAAAACGTTGGTAATGTTTAGTATCTGGCATAAAGTAAACACACAACAAATCTGCTTGTTTTATAGCGATATCTAAAAAGTTACGTTGCCCTGTTAAACGGTAATGTACACTTGCTGCTATGAACAGGTGACCATAGTTATACATTTCATGATACTTTCTGTTTGAAAAACGCTCAGCACCTTCTGTTATTTGTATGTGTGTATGAATGTATCCATCTTCTTCTTGTGCTTTCCCTATCCATTCAATATATTCATCTAATTTCTTTAAAAGCTTTTCATCTTTGGTTAAAGCATAAATATACATACAAGACTCCATGTACTTGAAAAAGTCTCCATCATGCCAATAAAATCCTTTATGTTCTCCTTGTTTTGCTCCCGCCGCAATTTTAAAGTTGTTTAATCCATGACCTATATCTCCACATAAAACGTCTCCCATATACGGAACCATTATTTGAGCAGCTGCTTTTTCTTTATCTGCCCAAAACCCGTCTTTCCATCTACAGTCACCAAAATCAATGCTCTTTAATTTTACGTAGGGACTATTTACTGTATTAGTTATAGCTCTTGTATGCTTTTTATTATCCATTTCTATTATGAATTTAGATGTATTTAAAATTTGTTTTAATCGTATTTCTTCATGTATTCTTTAACTAACTCTGGGTTTCTAAACCAGTCCATTCTGTTAGTATCGTATTTTTCAAACTCTTGTTTTAGAGTCCACAAAGGACGCTCTAAAGTGAGCTCCCACTCCCATAATTTTTTAAACATGCTTTTTAAACGTTCTGGTTCTTGAGATGCTAGGTTGTTTTGTTCTGTTAAGTCTTTAGTTAAATCGTATAATTCGGCAGGTCTATCTGCAAAGCGAATTAATTTCCAATCGTTTTGTCTGTAAACGGCACGAACATCTTTTTTCCAGAATAAATCTTCGTGAGGTCTTGCTTTATTTTTTCCTGTAACATAAGGCAATAAGTTTACACCATCAATATCTATCAAATCATTTACATTACCACCAGCTGCCGCGTAAAATGTGGGCAATAAATCAAAAGTACTTACAGGATAATTGTATACCGTACCTGCTTTAAGTGTTTTTGGCCATTTTATTAAGTATGGCACTCTAAAACCTCCTTCAAGATGGTTAGATTTTGTACCACTTAATGGTAAATTAATTGATGCATTTTTATCTGTTGGACCACCATTATCGTTAGAAAATACAATAATTGTATTATCATCTAAACCTAATTCTTTTAATTTATTCATTACATTTCCACAAGCTCTATCAAGTGCCAAAGTCATAGCTGCAACTTCTTTACGCTTTCCGTTTAAATGTGGAAATTTATCAAGATCTTCTTGTGTGGCTTCCATTGGTGTATGGACTGCGTTAAATGCTAAATAAATAAAGAAAGGTTTATCTTTATGTCTTTCTATAAAAGAAATGGCTTCGTTTGCAAAAGCATCAGTTGCGTATGTTGTGGGCTCTTCAAAATTACCAAAATTACGTTCCATTTTATTGTCATGGTGTACGCCTTTAAAATCTTTTATTGGAAAATAGCTTCTTCCACCACCTCTAAAACCATAAAACTCATCGAAACCTCTATTTAAAGGATGAAAACGATCTGCATTTCCTAAATGCCATTTCCCGAACATTGCGTTGGTATAACCAAGTTTTTTTAAATAATCTGCCATGGTTACTTGGTCTGTTGGTAAGCCCATATCATCACCTAAAAGCTTAGAGTTTTTGCTCATGTAACCTGGCACATTTATTTCCTGATAACCAAACCGTTGTTGATATTTTCCTGTCATTAAACCTGCTCTTGAAGGGCCACATACAGCATCAGTAACATAGCCTTGTGTAAAACGCACGCCTTGATTAGCAAGTTTATCTAGATTAGGCGTTTTCATGATTTTACTACCGTGAAAACCGAAATCTCCATAACCGGCATCATCAGCAAACAAAAAGATAATATTAGGTTTTTCTTGAGCTTTTACTGGAGATTTACACGACACCAATAAGGTTAATACTAAAAGAAGCTTGAATGTTTTCATAAATAAAAAATTAGCTTAAAACAATTAAAAAGATTAGTTCTATTAAAATATAAAATTAATTGCTTTTAAGTTGAAAAATCTAGTGTTAAGTATCCTAAACTAAAACTTTTTTATCTTTATTTTACACGATTTACATCAACAAAGTGTGGCCCCACCGCTAACCTTTCTACTTTCACATATGCATGTAAATTCCCTATAGCCTCAGGAAATTCAACATTTTTAAATATAATTTGTTTCTGTCCTTTTTTAATTGGTAATTTTAAATGAAGCTTATTGTATTTTAAATGCGCAAAACCATCTTTGTTTATTTCGGGCAAATCTAAAGATACATTATAAACTCCTTTTAAAGTTTTAACCCTCCAATATCCTAGTTGATTGTCTTCTATAACTCTAGGACCGCCATAATCAAAACGAGAGATAACACGAGGCCCACCCCAATCAAATCTTGATAAATTAACATTTGGTTGTTCTTTTGTTCCTAAGAATATGCGCTGAATGCCTTTAGCATCTCTTTCTTCTGTTACTTCATCAAACCAATTTTCATAGCGTTCTAACATAGCATCAACAACTTCGGGATGCTTTTTAGCTATATTTATTCTTTCGCTAGGGTCATTTTCAACATCGTATAATTCTAAATTCTTTAAAACATTTTTTAAAACAAAATCTGTTGGTTGATGTACAATTCCATGAGGAAAATCATGCGGACTAACCAATTTGTATTTATCTGTTCTTACAGCAAAATGCATGTATTTAAATGGTGTTGGCCCATAATGCATTTGCACATAAAAGTCTCTATTAATTAAAGCCTCTGAATTTCCATTTAACCAAAGTGATAATAGCGACTTCCCATCAACCTTTAAGTCTTTGGGTAATTTTGATTTTGTAGCTTCTATGATAGTTGGAAAAATATCAATGATAGCCCCCATGTTAGATAAGCTATTTGATGGTTTAATTTTATTGGGCCATCTTACATAAAAAGGCACTCTAATACCTGCATCATAAACACTGGTTTTGGTTCCTCTTAAATTGGCAACCCAACGCCCAGGGTACGAATCATTTTTAGTTCTTCTGTGTCTTGGTCCATTATCTGATAAGAAAATGACAATGGTATTTTCTTCAATACCTAATTCTTTAAGTTTATTTAGTACTCTTCCAACATTATAATCTATACTAGCAAGCATTCCATAGGTAAGTGCATTGTCTTCATGTAACCCCATTTTCCTGTATGGTTCGGCTAACCTATCTGGAACTTGTAAAGGAAAATGAGGTAGATTGGTTGCTAAATAAGCGAAAAACGGCGTTTCTCTGTTCTTTTCTATAAAGTTTAAAGTTGCTTCGGTAAAGATGTCGTCGCAATATCCATTATATGTTTTGGGCGTACCGTTATGCTCCAAAACAGGATCAAAATACGTGTTCCCTTTGGGACCTGCAGCTTGACCAATACCGCCTCCTCTATGAACTAAGGTTTCTTGAAATCCTTGATCTATTGGTCTCATAGGCATATTATCTCCCAAATGCCACTTTCCGAAAATCCCTGTTTTATATCCATTTTCTTCAAGCACTTCTGCAATAGTTACTTCTGATGTATTCATAAAATGATCTACCTGAGTTACAGCCGTTACTCCAGCTCTATACGGGTATCTTCCGGTTAATAAAGCCGCTCTTGAAGCAGAGCAGTTAGGATATGAAAAAAAATGAGACATTTCTATACCTTGTTCACCTAGAGTTTCTATTTGCGGTGTTTTAATATAAGGATTACCATGAGCACCAATATCTCCATAGCCTTGATCATCCGTCATCATAATAATGATATTAGGTTTTTCTTGTGCAGATATACTTTGAAATTGAGCAACAAATAGCGCAACTAATACAATTAAATAAAGTTGTGTTTTCATGTTAAAAATTTTATTTTATTGTGATTACCAATTGGTAAAAGACCCATCTTTTCTTATTAGGCGTGGTGTTTCAACAGGCTTAAATCCTTCCTTCAATGCTAATTCTTCATTAAACTCTATGCCCAATCCAGGTACGTTAGAAACTTTGTATCTATTTCCCTCTAATTTTGGTTGTTTTGTATAATAGTTAGCATCATCTAAACCAGGATTTTCAACTGGGGTATTCATTTCTTCTAACCAAGTAAAATTTGGAGAGGCAGCCGCCAAATGTATTGTTGCTGCAGTACAAATTGGCCCTATTGGATTATGAGGAAGTAAATCTATATAATGTGCTTCGGCCATATTTGCAACTTTTACAGCTTCTGTAATGCCGCCTACGTTGCACACATCAATTCTAGCAAATTGGGTAATATTTTTTTCTATGTATGGTAAAAACTGCCATTTACTTGCAAATTCTTCGCCTATTGCAAAGGGTACATTTACCATTTTTCTTAATTCTTGGTATACTTCTGGAGATTCATCTCTTATTGGTTCTTCAATAAAATCTAAAGTTCCTTCGGGCATCCTTTGTAAAAAGGAAACTGTTTCTTGAACTGATAATCTATGATGATAATCTAAACCAATGGTTGGTTTAAACCCAACTTCCTTTCTCAATTCTGTAATCCAATCTGCTATTATAGCAATAGATTCTCTAGGTTCAAAAGTAGAATTGTATTTTCCTTCTTCGTATTCTGCTGGGGCTAACCTTAGCATTTGCCAACCTTCCTTTATTAAAACTTTGGCACGTTCAATTAATTCTTCTTTAGAGCTAAAGCGAAGGGATGCAAAACACTCTACATAATCTCGTTGCTTTCCTCCTAGTAACTCATATACTGGCACCTCTAGAGCTTTTCCTTTAATATCATAAAGTGCAATATCAATGGCTGATATAGCAGCAGTTAAAACTCTACCTCCTTCAAAATATTGTCCTCTATATAAATCTTGCCAAATAGCACCAATTTGCATTGGATTTCTCCCAACTAACAAGGGTTTAAAATGATTAATAGCTCCAATAACGGCATATTCTCTTCCTGTAATACCAGAAGCCCCCCAACCATAAACCCCTATGTTGGTTTCAATTTTTATATTAAGCTGGCTTCTTCCTGCTATGTTTACTGGAAATACTTTAACGTCTGTTATTTTCATTTTAAACATTAATTAAATACATAACAAAATCTGTCAAAAAAACTTTTTTTGATTAATAGCAATACCTAAAACAGCTTATAGCTTATAAGTTTAGGTTTTTATTTTTGAAGTTTAGCTTGAATTTCTTCAATACTCAAACCTTTAGTTTCAATTAAGTATTTTGATAAAATAATCATACCCAAAAATACAGTTACAGCATAAAAAAGAAGTGTATTACTAATGCCAAAACTTGCCAATTGGGAAGGAAAAAACGCCTGAATTAACCAACTTGTAGTACTTGTTATAAATGTAAAAAACGGTATTGCAATACCCCTTATAGCATTGGGGAAAATTTCAGAAAACAACACCCACATTACTGGCCCTATAGAAAAATGGAAAGCAGCAATAAAACTTAAAATACCTATTAAAATTAATATGGCATTAATTTTAGCTGATTTTTGTATTAACAATCCTGAATATTGGCGTGCTTCATCTTCACCAATAGCATCAAAAAGGGCTTTTTTAAGTTCAATATCACTGCTGTATTGTATACCAATCATGCTTTGTAGCCTTTCAGGATTTTTAAATTCAGTCATTTCAGCCACGGCTTCTTCAGTAAGTGTGTAACTAGCTGTTTTAAATCCGTAATATGCTATTCCTAAACTTAAAACCACCCAAAGCATTCCGCCTAAAATCATGGGTTTTCTTCCTAATTTATCAACACAAACTAACCCTAAAATGGTAAACAACAAACCTGTTAAACCTGTCCAGATAGCTTGCATAAAAGCCGCATCTTTACCAAGGCCTATTTGCTCAAAAACTGTTGGTGCATAAAATAAAATAGCGTTTATACCAGAAGTTTGTTGGGCTATAGCAAGTGTAAAAGCTATTATAAAAACAACTCTATATTCTTTACTGAATATGCCTTTAAATTGCGCCCATACAGATCTATTATCTGTTTCTTGTAAACTTTTATCCATTTCAGCAATATGTCCATCAATTTCAGAAGCAGGCATTAATTTTACTAATGTTTTTTTAGCCTCATTAATTTTGCCTTTGAAAAATAACCACGATGGACTTTTTGGTACTACAAACAACAATACAAACCATATGATTGCTGGTATAATTTCAGAACCCAACATCCAACGCCATGTATTTTCATTTAAACCTAAATCTGTTGCCCAATTATTACCAGTTGTTGACCATTGTAATATTAAATAATTGATGAAATAAGCTCCAGATAAACCAATTACTATATTAATTTGTATCATGGTTACCAACTTACCTCTTAACTTTGGAGGTGCTATTTCACCAATATACATTGATGCTAATGATATTGATGTAAAGGCTAAACCACCTAAAAACCTGAATGATAAAAGCGTCCAGTAATCTGGTGCTAATGTTGAACCTATAGCAGATACTACATATAAAGCCGCCACAATTTGCAGGGTAGTTTTTCTTCCTAATTTATCACATGAATAGCCCGCAAAAAGCAATGCTAAAATTACACCTAAAGCAGGTGCGCCAACTACCATACCTAGTTCAAATTCATTTAGACTAAATTCTTGCGAAATAAAATCCACCGTTCCAGATATTAATGCCGCATCTAACCCAAAAACGAAGCCGCCCATGGCTACAATAGTTGAATATATATAAGCTTTTCTTTTATACGAACCCATAATAATTAGTTTAAATAGTTTAGTTTAAGTTGAAGTGTGTTTAGTTTTTTAGTTTTTTAATTTTTTAATTTTGAAGTAATATCTTTAAAAGTATTCATTACAAGCCCAACATCAACTGAATAAGATATATATTGAACTCCAATATCTTTCCACATTTTTGCTTTCTCCGGAGATTCTGTAAATGTACCTAAAGCCTTTCCATGTTTTTTAGCAATTTCAACAGCATCTTTCATAGCGTTCACTACTTTAGGATTATTTACATCACCTGGAACACCACAAGACTGTGATAAATCATAAGGTCCTAAGAAAATAACATCAATACCATCTACCTTCACAATTTCAGTAAGGTTTTCAATACCTTCCATTCCTTCAATATGTACAATTGAAATAACCCAATCATTTGCTTTTCCAAAATGATCTTGCGGACCAATATTTGTATATTCTGCAGCTCTTACATACCTGCACATACCACGCTCACCTTTTGGATAAAACTTAATAGCTTTTACTACCTTATCGGCATCTGCTTTAGTACAAACCTGTGGCACTTGAATACACTTAACACCAATATCTAAAACTCTAAGAATTAATGTTTCAGAGTTTTCTGTAACTCTTACTACCGGTGTAATACCCTGTGCTTCTGCTGCTCTTACCATATTTTGAGCAGACTCTACACTAAAAGGGCCATGTTCCATATCAATAATAACAAAATCAAAGCCACTATGAGCTGCTATTTCTACTATTGCCGGATCTTGTAGTTTACAAAAAGGGCCAAATACAGTTTGACCCTCTTGTAGTTTATTTTGTAATAAATTTTGTTTCATGTTTTAGATTGCTGTTGTAACTCGTTTTTTAACTAAATAATCTTCTAAAGCTAAATGCGAACAATCATGACCAATGCCACTGTTTTTATATCCACCATGTGGCAAATAAATAGCGTACTTAACACCGTTAATTTGTACTTCTCCAAACTCTAACTCTTCAGTGAATTTCTCAATTCTCTTATGATCGTTTGTAAAAATATATGATGCTAAACCAAACTCAGTATCATTTGCCAATTCTAAAACTTCTTCGTCTGTTTCAAAAGGCATTATACCTGCAACGGGACCAAAAGTTTCTTGAGTAAATAATTTCATATCTGTTGTTATACCAGAAACTACTGTTGGCTCAATCCAGTTTCCTCCTTCAGGGAATCCTTCAGGAATTTTTCCTCCGTATTCTAAGGTTGCCCCTTTACTTACGGCATCATCAACAAGATCAAACATTCTATCTCTATCCTTTTTGCTCACCACAGGCCCCATGAAAACTTCAGGATTTTCCTTAATACCAAATCCTAATTTAATTTCAGAAGCTTTTTTCACATAAGCTTTTACAAATTTATCATAGATATTTTTATGTACAAATATTCTGTTAGCTGCGACACAAACTTGACCTGAATTTCCGAATCTTAAAGCTATTGCAAGTTCTAAAGCATTGTCAAAATCAGCATCTTCAAATACTATAAACGGTGCATTACCGCCTAATTCCATTCCAAACTTTTTTATAGATGTTGTACTATCTGCAATAACCTTTAAACCTGTTTGTGTAGATCCAATCATTGTTAAAACAGCGGGTATATGACTAGTGGTCATTGTTGTTGCTACCTCACTACTAGGTCCTGATAAAATATTTACAACACCTGCCGGAAAATTAATAGAATGCATTATCTCTCCAATCATATAAGCAGATAATGGCGATAAAGCTGAAGGCTTAATGATTAATGAACATCCTGCTGCTAAAGCCGGCCCTATTTTGTACCCTACATTTAACAATGGAAAATTCCAAGCTAAATACGCCACAGCAACACCTGCAGGTTTAGATATCATTTTATGAGCATGTGTATTGTCATGATCTGGTATCTGCTCTTCTCTTAAGTTTTGCATAGCATTAGGATACCACTCTAAAGCTTCTGTTAACCTATCTATATCTTCTTGTGATCCGGCATAGGTTTTACCCATTTCATGTACCATAGCTGTTCTTAAATCATGCTCCTTTTCTAGAATAGCATTTTTAAGTTTTAACATCCAATTAGTACGTTCTGCTAAAGACAGTTTAGACCAATACTTGAATCCTTTTTGAGCAGTTTCTAAAGCTTTTAACGCATCTTCCTTTCCTGCTCTTGCAACTTGAGCGATAACCTCCCCTGTGGCAGGACAAATAACATCATCTCTTTCTCCACTTGCGGCGTCAATTAATTCTCCGCCTATATATAATTTTTTGTATCCGAAATTTTGGGTTTTCATTGTTCCTTTTTTATACAATAATTTTTTTTGATTTTTTTTCTGAAAAACTTTCTAAAACATCTTCATCAACATCAATACCTAAACCTGGTCTTTTTGGTACTTCTATATATCCATCTTTCATTTCTATTGAAGGAAAGGTTAACTTTTCTCTAAGTCCGTTTTCAGTTTGATCGTATTCCATTAAGAAATCTGGTTGATACATTCTACCAGGAACAGATTCTATATTTGAAATAAAATGAAGCGCCACATGAATACCAATAGAAGTACCCCAAGTATGTGGAATTATGTCTACACCATTAGCACTTGCTAAAGCAGAAATTCGTTTAGCTTCGGTTAAGCCTCCACTTGCGCAAATATCTGGCTGAATAATATCAACTGATTTATTTTGAATTAACTGTTGAAATCCGAATCTTAAATATTCACACTCACCACCAGAAATTGGTATGGTTGTTTTTTGTCTTAATTCACTATACTGTTCATAAAACTCTGGAGATAAGGGCTCTTCAAACCAACCAATGTCATATTGTTCTATTTTTCGGGCCAACTCAGTAGCTTCACGTAATGTGTAAGCGTGATTAGAGTCTACCATTAATTTTATATCTGGCCCAATAACGCTTCGCATTTTAGCAACATTTTCAACATCGGCTTTAATACCTAAACCAACTTTCATTTTCATGGCTTTAAAACCTTGTGATATATATAGTCTAGCTTCTTCTTCAAAATCTCTTGAAGGGTTATTATGATCTGTAAAATAAAGCCCCGTAGCGTATGGCTGCACCCTATTTCTGTGTGCACCACCTAATAAGGTTGACACTGGTAAGCCTAGAATTTTACCTTTTAAATCCCATATTGCAATATCAATTGCACTCATTGAAGCAACTAAAATACCACGTCTGGCAAAGTCTAATGTTTTGCGGTACATTTTATTCCAGATTACTTCATTTTCAAGCGGGTTTTCTCCAACTACAAAAGGTTCCAACAGCTTTATTCCAGCTTCTAAAACTGGTGCAGGCCCGTAACCTTCTCCCCAACCATATGTACCATCGGTAGCTGTAACTTTAACTACACAAATACAACGCTCTGAATACTCCCACTGAGAAAAGAAAAAACTTTTAGATAGTTTATCCTTTAGTATAAAAGTTTCAATTTTTTCTATCACCATCTTAATAATTATTTACGTTTTGGGCTTTTGTAAATTATTATGCCCTTGTTTTAGTTGTTACTAAATTAAATTATATGTTAGTTTTAACAGCTCATTAATTTACCCTACAAGTAATCAATATTACCTCTTTTAATAGCATTTATTATATTATCTTGATGAAGATAGCAAAAAAACTATCCATTTTAAGCTTTAAAATACTTTTTAAAAGGTTTGAGTAAATTATACAATAACTTTAATTTAGCTTAAATGTTTCATTAAATCTAGGCATATTATCTGCTTGCCATTGTTGCCCTTCTTTTTCAATATGAAACCATAACGGTTGCTTGTGGCTTTGGCTCCAGGTTTTCCCTTCTTCTACTAAAGTTTTTAAAATTTCAGGATGTGTTTTGCTTACATCATTATTTTCACTTATATCTTTTTCAATATTGAAAAGCTGCCATGGCTTTTGGTATACCTTTAATGCTTTCCATTGGTTTTTTCTAATTGCTACATCACTAAAACCTTTTCTGTGGCGCATTATAAATAGCGGTTGATTTTTTCTTGGGTTTTCGTCTTTTAAAAAGTGACTCCAAAAGTTTACTCCATCTAAAGCTTTATCTTCGGGTATTTTGGCATTAGCTAAATGTGCAAATGTTGGATAAAAATCTAAAGCTGAAATTGGGTAACTGTATGTTTTTCCTTCAGGCACCACGTTTGGCCAGTGTAAAAACATTGGTACACGGAAACCGCCTTCAAAAGCACTACCTTTACCTTCTTTTAAAGGATAATTATTGGCTCCAGCCACTGTTTTACCTCCATTATCACTCAAAAACACTATAAGTGTGTTTTCAAATTGATTAGTTTGTTTTAATTTTTCAACAATTTTACCCACACCTCTATCTACAGCATAAACCATAGCTGCATAAGTACGTCTTTTTTTATCTTTTATATTTTGAAACAATTTTAAATCTTCTTCTTTAGCTTCTAAAGGCGTGTGAGGCGCGTTGTAAGATAAATACATAAAAAACGGCTTATCTTTTTTTGTAGCATCATCAATAAAACGGATGGTTTCTCTTGATAAAGCATCGGTAACATACGCTGTTTCATCAACCTCATTTCCGTTATGTTCTAACGGACGAAGGTAATCCCAAATAAAGTCTTGTCCATTAGCTTTTTGCCTATTGTAGGCCTCTTTAAATTGCTTAGGAAAATACTTGTGGCCTCCACCAAGAAAACCGTAAAAATCATCAAAACCTCTAGTGTTTGGGTGATACTCTGTTTGAAAACCTAAATGCCATTTACCCATTACTCCCGTGTAATAGCCGGCTTGTTGCAATACCTTACTTATATAGGTTTCACTAACATCAACACCTTTAGTTTCATCACCTTCAGTAGGTAAATTAAACTGTGCGCCAATTTTATGTGCGTATCTACCTGTTAACAAACTAGCTCTACTAGGTCCGCAAAATGGATGTGCCACATAGGCATCATTAAAAATAGTTCCTTTAGCTGCTAGGGCATCTATATTTGGGGTTTTAATGTCTTTTGAGCCATTAAAACCAACATCAGCATATCCTAAATCATCACATAAAACTAATAATATATTAGGCTTTTTTGGTGTTGATGTTTCAGTTTTTTCTGCATTGGTTTGCGCTTTACAATTAAACACAAACACCAACATTGACAATGCTGTAAGTTTTACAAAAACGGACACTTTTTTCATTTTTGAAATATGTTTTTTATTTAAGATTTTTTAATTCTTCGCGCATTTTTGTTAAAAAAGGCTGTAACTCTTTATAAGGTTTACCTGTTATATTTATCATTTTGCTGTGAAAATCTTTATTAAGCTGCTTTACTTTTTCTTTTTTTTCATCTGCATTTAATGCATTAACTTTTGAGTAACCAACAATAAGTGCTGTTCTGGCATTTAACAATTGTTCTTTCTTATCTGGATTTAAGTTATATATTTGAGCTGATGCTTCAACAAAATGATTTATAAGCTTTTGCTGCCATTTGTTCTGACCAAATGTTACTGTAGCTGTTAGCATAAATAATGCTATTATTAAAATGTTCTTCATAATTTAATTTTTTAAATGTTAATATTTAGTTTTAGTTACTTAACGTTATTGCTTTTGCCAAACTCTAACATATTCAATTTCAAAATCTACAACGCCATCATGTTTTTTATTTTCAGGGCTATGTGCCTCTAGTTCTTCTTTGCTTTTTGGGATGTCATTCCAAGGAAATATTTCCATATCTAACCATAAACTTATTGGCCTTGTAGCTACGTAACCATTATAATTTTCGGGTAAGGTTATTTTTTTTCTATTTTCTTTTACCCAAGCAGTTACCTCTTTGGCTGTAACTTTAGAAAATAGTTTACCGTCTATGTAATACTTAACGCCACTAGCATCCCACTCTATACCCCAAACGTGCCAATTATCTGCAATTTTAAAACCAACGTCTTTCTTTTCTGTATAAGTGGGTTTGCCTGTTACGGGTTTATCCCAATCTCTAATAGACCACCACAATTGGTTATCTAAATGCTTTTTTTTGGGGTTAATAGTACCACCATAGGTTTCAAAAAAATCAAACTCTAACCTATCACCCATAGACCAAAATGCGCTAGATACGGGAGCATCGGCTGCTTTACTTTTAATTTCAATGTAGCCGTATTTAAAAAATTTACGACCTATAAAACACGCTGTTGTTATGTTTTCATAAGGCAAAGCTTCACCAAATACGGGTTTTCTTATTTCATCACTAAACGGAAAATCTGGCTCCCAACGTGCTTCTAACTTAAGCTTACCATTTTCTAAGCGGTAATTTTTACCAGAAAATTGCGAAGGCGCTCTACCTTTCCAAACTTTTTTATTTGGGAAATCTGGGTGTTTATAAAAAGGCTTTCCGTCTTTAAACTTACCAACAATGTACCAACGATTTTCATCTATTTCATCTGCATCAAACTCGTCACTAACATCTGTATTTAAAACCCATTTGCCATTATTTTCTTGATCTGAAAATGGCAAAACTTGTTGTGCTGATAAATTTAATTTATTTACTGATTTACAACTTGTTATTAGTAATAATACGCTTGCTAACAACAGTGTTTTTCTCAAATTAATCATAAAAAAACGTTTTGTTTTAAAGTATACAAAACAACACAAAAAAAGGGTTAAGTTATTTAATTAACTTACCCTTTATATATGATATTTTACCTATGTTTTATTGTGAAGTAGTAGAAGCTATTATCTACAATTTGTACCTATAGGCTTTTGGTGTTTGGCCCATTATTTGCTTAAATTGTTTATTAAAGTTTGGTATTGATTTATACCCTACAAGAAAACATACTTCGGATATTGGATAATTTTCTTGTACCAACATTCGAGCCGCATTTCTTATTCTTATTTCATTAAGAAATTCAGTGAATGATTTATTAGTCATTTTTTTAAAAAATCTACAAAAAGAGTTTGTTGTCATGCAAGCAATATCTGCAATATCACTTAATGAAATGGTGTTCATGTAATTATCTGAAATATACTTTATAACAGTATCTAACCTATCTGGGTTTTCAGTTGAAAATTGTCTCATATCGGTTGATGAAAGTGTTTTTTTGTCTTCAACCTGCGATAATCTATATAGAAAATCTAACAACCTTATTGATTGTTCTCCTTTTGATAATTGAACTATTTCTAAAATTTCATCGTGCATTTTTTTACTTACACTTTTATCAAATAACACTCCAAATTTAGATTCATCTAGAAGTTTAGCAACTTCGGCAAATTCAGGGTTATCAAAAGTTCCTTCACCCATAAAGTTTTTGGTAAACTTCATTACTATGGTTTTCACTTTTAAATCACCTCCTTTTTCATAATAAGCAGGGTCATTTCTATACAAATGGGGTAAGTAACAACCTATTAAAACCAGTTCACCTGATGAGAAATGCGACACATTATCTCCAACAAACCTAATACCGCTACTTTTTGATATGTATAACAACTCAAACTCTGGATGGTAATGCCATGCAGAATCTAAACAAGGTTGCTCTTTTTTTACAATACTTATTCTTTTGTTTACAAAATTGGCGGTATTTTTTAAAACTAGTTTCATATGTGAAATTTTAACACTTATTAATCATTTTTACCCTAATAAACACGAAAAATATGATTTTTGAGATAAAATTGAATACAAAATAAGCTATTTACACCAACAAGATAGTAATTAAAAAGGAAACCTAAAATATTTTAACATTTTAGCTATTACAAAACACTTAACAAGATAAATTAGAGTAGGTTAAAGGTAATTATGAGTAAAAAAAAACTAATAGCATCCATTAATTTGGAGGTATTAACAACAATACACAAAACTAATATTATGAGAAAATTTTACTATTTATTAATTACTACTTTTTTAACATTTGGTATTAACCAAACGCAAGCACAGGCAGATTTAGAATACACCTTTGATGGTGCTACTTGGGAAGGCTGGACACAAGGTGGTGGTGGCACAGGCCCTTGGGCTTCCTTTTTTGGAAATAACCCCAATGGCGAATTAGAAATAACATGGCCAACAACTACTAATAATGCCATAATGTACGCCCCTGCTGCTGTTGAAGCTTTAGATACTAATTACAAACATTTTGAATTAAAAGTAAGTAACAACTCTAGCCAAGTTAATTTATTAAGAATACGTGCTAGAGATGCTGGAGGCAACTGGTTTAATGCTGCCGACATTGCCATTACTACAGATGCTGTTGGTGTTTTTAAAACATATAATTTTGAAATTACAAATGCTAGTTGGACTGGTACTTTACAAAAGTGGCAAGTTATTTTTAGAAGAAGCGATAGTGGAGATATAACAGATGGAGGCACTGTTCATGTTGATAATATTCTGGTTTCTCAATCTGAAATTTTATCAACTAACAGCAAAAATGCTTTTGAATTTAGTGCTTACCCAAATCCTGTTAAAGATGTTTTATATTTAAATACAAAAGAACCAATTAACAAGGTTGAAGTTTTTGATTTATTAGGCAAATCTGTTTTAACAAAAAACAACGTAACTAACCAAATTAACGTTTCTTCATTAAACAAATCTATGTATTTGGTTAAGTTAACATCAAAGAATGGGGTTTCAACTAAAAAATTCTTAAAGCAATAACTTCTTCAGTAGTTTAAAAATACTTTAATTTAAACGCCTCTTTTTAAGGGGCGTTTTTTTTATTCTTTAAGGTTTGTTTATATTAATGGTTGTTAAATAGGAGATTATTCTCTTAGTATCTACATTTAATAAACTTATTATGGTTGTTAATATGAAAAACCAAACCTCTTAAAAAAACACTTTTTAAAAAGAATTTAAATTCAATATTACTTGTTTTAATTATGCATTATGCAAACCTGAAACACATTAACAGCTTGTTTAATTGTTAACAGCCACTCATTTCAATTATTGTTCAAGTTTAAAATTACCTATAAAAAAAAGGGTGAAATTTTAATTTCACCCTTTTCAAACTAACTAAATAACATACTTACTATTGCTTTACAACTTAAGTATTAATTATAAACATCAACTTCGTTTAGTACAATATTGTGTACTTCTGCACCGTCGTTTATTGTTAAAGTACCTTCACCTGTAGCTTTATCGGCTATTATTTCATAGGATTGTGAAGGTGTTTCATCTTCAGAAACTCTAGTAACAACTATATTATAACTGGTTTCTGTTGAATTATCTTGATAATTAGATGTTTTGTAGCTTACAACATTAACTTCAGAAATATATTCTATAATTAAAGCCTTTTCTCTGTAAATATTAATTTTAAAAGGACCATTACTAATGTTTGTTAAACTGTAAACTGGTGTTAAAACAGCATCAAAATCTTTAAAGTTACTTTCTTCATCACAGGCTGCAACTGTTAATATTATTGCAATTACTGTACATATTTTTATAATTTTTTTCATGTTTTTACTTTTAAGGTCTTACTTCTAATTCAACAAATTGAAGATTATCTATATACATTACTTGATTACCTGTAACACCGGGGTTTTCGGCAGCATGTGGTCTAAAGGTAAATCGTAAGTTCATGGCTGGTGTTATCTCATCAGTAGTTACTGCATTTGAAACAGTAATCCACTCTCCTCTTGGTTCATTTTCTACATCCCAAATTTGACGACTAAATGCTGGTTTGTTAAACTCTGTTCTAAAAGTTTTTAAGGTAGTACCTGATTCTATAAACAAATCATAAGACATTAAATATGTTCCGGCTGGTATTGATGCTATTCTGGCTAAACCAAAGCTCCAAAGGTTAACATTAGGGAATGGATTTGATGCTGGCGTGCTCCATTTCATACTAGCCATTCCATCTGAAGCTCTTTCTGTAGTTCTTTCAAAAGCAAAATTACCTCCTCCTAAAATATTATTATTACCTGTAAAATAATTTAATGCAAATGCTCTGTTAGCTGCGCCACTTGGCTCTTCAAAACTAGCATGCGCTTTTTCTGGTATAATGTTGCCTGCAAAATGCATTGCAACTGTTTCTGGCCCAAAGGCTTGCAGAACTCTTTCATCGGCAGATTGAATGGCTCCATTTCCGTTGTATGATACTGTTACAACATCACTATTATAAATAGGTGCCGTTAGTACCAGCTCTAAAAAAATAGCATTTTCTTCACTAACTCTAGCTGATGCTACTGGTATATCTTGATTAAAACCTGTTGCTGCGTTGGTTACATTAACTGTGAAATTAGATTCTTCGCCTGTAAATGGTACAAGTTCTCCATTTACTCTAAAACGAATAACTTCACTTTCATCTTCAGTTAAAGCTCCGTCAAATTGAAATGGTTGAGTAGATTGTACTACTTTTACTTTTAACGGAATTACTTTTTCGGCAGTATAACGCGGTAATTCATTTAACCTTAATGAACGAATGGTACCTGCATTAAAAGTTCCTAACTTAAAGAATTTAATTTCACGTTCTGTGCCTCCTATTTGGTTTGGTACACCGTCAGGAATTATCCAGGTTGTACCATTGGGTCTTCCTATGGTTGTATTATCAATATAAGTTAAACCGGTTGCTGCTTCAATTTCTACTGTTGGCCATGAAGCTTCGTCTTCTAAAGATATTTCTTCATCTCCAGTAATATTTAAAATTTCATTGCCATCTTGTAAAATTGAAAATGCTGGTTTTATTTTAGCATATACATCAAAAGTAAATGTGGTGTCTATTACCCAAAAATCACCTTCTTGGTGTGCCTCAAGAATTCCTTCGCTAGATTTATAGGTTACTTTTTCTTTAAACTTATTTAAAAGTCTTACTTTATTAATTCCGCTATTTTTAAATAACACGAATGCTTTTGGATCTGTTATAGATAAACCTGCATCTTCCATAATAAAAGCATCAAAAATAGAATCTTGAGATTTAAAGCCTGTTTTTAAAAAGTTATTGCCCTCTTCTATAATCCATTCATGGCTTAAAGCACCTTGTGATAAATCTAGAAAAGGTACTTGTGTATCTACATTTATACTAAACGGATCATTAACAAATGGCTGTGTACCTATTAGCCATGAAACATCTGACAACTCATCAGGTGCTGTAAAATCTGCATACTCTTTTTCTTCACAACTTGTAAAGCCTAGTAAAATTATACAGATTATTATGTATATATTAATGTTTTTCATAACGTGTTTTTTAGTTTATGTTTGGGTTTGCATTAGCTTCGGCAAATGGTATTGGATAGTACTTTTGAGTACTTTCATTGTAGTTTAATGCCGAAGTGTTATACTCATAATCTACTACTATGTGTTCTCCTACTGGTTGTTCACTTACTAGCGAAGGATAATTAAACCTTGTTTGAATATTACCTTCTTCGTTTACATAACTAAAGTTAACAGCATATAACACTGTGTTTGCTAATTCATTAAGCCTATCTTTAAAGCTATAGTTATCGGATTTTTCCCATCTTACAAAATCTAACCAACGGATTGCATGTCCTTCAATTGACATTTCTAAAGGTTTTTCTACATACATTAAATGCCTCATTAGCGTGCTTTCATTATAAGAAACATCATCATAAGTTCTGTTGGTATTGCCTCCTTGTTCGCCAAGTAATACAAGCCCCCAACGCTTACGTATATTATTTATAAGCTCTAAAGCCCCATCAACATCTCCTGTTTTAATTTTACATTCTGCTTGCATTAGCATAACTTCAGATAACCTGTTAACTACTACATTTTTTTCTGATAATGTTGAAGCACCTGTTGGTAATTGACCTTCGGAAGCAACTATATCATGATTTGTGTATTTTTTCCACCAAGCAAAACCCCATGCTGTACCATGAAATCTACTGTATGCACTGGTTTGTACTTCATAATATGTGGTTTGTGTATCATCAACAAGGGCTATCATTGATGATGCTCTTAATGGCACATTTCGTAATGTTAAACCAGTGTCTGGATCTATGTAATAATTTCTATTATCAAGCGGATCCATAGGCTCTGTTTTGTATGCGTGTGCTATCCACGCAGGCCCAACAGCTCCTTTTGTGTTAGAGGTTTGTTGGTTTAACCAGTTGGTTCCTGTTTCACCTATCCATCTGCTTTCGTTTGTTAAATCGGCATCTATAATGCTAAAGTTAATTTCAAAAATAGATTCGCTATTAAATTCACCAGCTGTGGTAAACATTTTATCTAAATCGTATTCTAACTGGTAACCATGATTATTAATTACGTCATCAAAATAAGGCATGGCTTTAGCGTACTCTAGGTTTTGTAGGTATGAATGCCCAAGTATTGTTGCTGCTGCGCCAGATGTTACTCTAGTTATATCTCCATTAGGGTATTCTCCTTTTTTGTATAAATTTGAGTAGGCATACTCTAAATCTTCTCTTACAAAGTTTATAACATCTTGAGCAGGTGATAATGCTTTTGCGTAATCTTCATTAGTTACTGGTACTTTATCTCTAATTATGATGCTTCCCTCATTAAAAGTTGTGTATAAATAGTAATGAAATAGCCCTCTAAAAAATCTAGCCTGCGCCATTTGAGAAGTCCATTCTTCTAGGTTATCAGTATTATCTTGTATATTAGTTAGTGCCTCAATTACTTGATTAGCTCTAAATATACCTTGATAACATGTTTGCCATTTATCAATAACTTCATTTGTACCACCGTTGTAGGTGTGTAGATAAAAATCTTCGGTGTTTTGTGGTACTGGCCTGCCGTAACCAGGGTAACCCATATCAGATCTTAATGTTTCGGCAATTACGTTTAATACTGCAGGATGGTACATGGTTTGATAAACGGTGTTTAATCCGGCATTTGTTTCTGATAAGTTTCTCCAAAAACGATCTACCCCAATTATGTTAGGGTTTTGCTCTTGTAAAAACTCATTGTCTGCACATGAGTAGAATGCACTCACTGTAAAGACTAGTATTATTGATTTTATTAATATATGTTTCATAACAAATAAAAGTTTTATCTAAAAGTTTAAGTTGATACCAAATAGGTATTGAATAGATATTGGTCCTGTATCTTTATCTAAACCTCTTGATACAATACCTCCGCCAATTTCTGGGTTGTAACCAGAGTATTTAGTAAATGTTAGCGGGTTTTGAGTTCTTACATAAAATCTCAAATATTTTAAGCCAAGTTTTTCAACTTTACGTTTAGGTATTGCGTAACCTAAAGACACTTGTCTTAGCCTTAAATACGAGCCATCTTCTAACCAAAAATCACTATATCCTAGGTAGTTAGGATGTCTTCTAACATCATTTCTAAACGCTGGAATTGGAGAATCTTGATTTGCTTCAGACCATTGATAGATTAAATCTTTATGTCTTCCAAAACCATAAGCCCAGGCATCAAAACCATTCATAATTTCTTGTCCTAAGGCAGCGTACCAGTTCATTGAAAAATCCCAACTTTTATAATTTAGGTTTAAGGTGTAGCCTAATTCATATTTTGGTAAACCACTACCACTGTAAACGCGGTCGTTATCATCTAAAATACCGTTACCATCTTGGTCTATGTACCTGGTATCACCCATTCTTGCGTTATTGTCAATTAACTGATATTCAGCTAATTTTTCTTCGGTATCAATAATTCCATCAGTTCTCCATAAAAAGAACGCACCGGCTTCATGCCCAGTTGCTAAAGCTGTAACTCTAGATTGTTGAGGTGCTCTTCCCACTAAACCAAAATCATTGGTTAACTGAAAATCTGAATCGCCATTAATTTTAGTGATTTCATTTTCATTGGTTGAGAATGTTCCGTTCATATTAAACCTAACTTTACCAATGTTTCCGCGGTATGCTGCTGAGAGTTCTACCCCTTTATTAATCATGTTACCCACATTTAGGGTTACTTGCGCATTATTACCTCCACCTGCTGATAATGGTAAAAACACAGGAAACAACATGTCCTTTTTATCTGCGTAATAATACTCGGCAGTAAGTGTAACTTTGTTTTTTAAGAACCCTAAATCTATACCAACGTTTGATGTTGTAGTAGATTCCCATTTAAGAGTTTTATTGGCAAAATCTAATTGAGTTGAGCCTAAGTTTACAATATCATTAGACCCAGAGTTTCCTATATAATTAATATTTTGTTCTATACCAGGAATGAATGAATACGGCCTAACACGATCATTACCAATGGTACCATGAGATAACCTTACTTTAAAGTTATTTACAATTCTTTTATATTTACCCCAAAATGCCTCATCTGAAGCGTTCCAAGCAAATGAAACTCCTGGGAAAGTACCCCATTGTTTTTTAGGTGACACTAAATATGACACTAATGATGAGCCATCTCTACGCACACTTGCACTTAATAAATAACGGCCTTTATAACCATAAAGCACACGCCCAATAGAACCAATTCTTGTTGTTGTATAATCAAAACCAGATGATACACTTTGATCTCCTGTAGCTAAATCTAACACTCTTGCATCTGGATTTGTTGCCTCTAAACGTCTAGCTCTAAAAGCTTCGTTTTGATATTTTTCTCTGTCAACAAAAAATGCAAATGTTAACTTGTGGTCATCATTTATAACCTTTTGGTAGGTTAAACCTGCATTAATATTTAATGATCTGTTGTAACTTGTTCTATTATCAATATAACTATTTATAGGTTGCGATTGTAATATGCCTTGGTTATTAAAAATTTCTTGGTAAGGCCTATAATCTTTTCTAAAAGTATTAAAAGCAGATAAGCCTATATTACTTGTAAGTGTTAGGTTTTTAGCGATATCATAATCAATTCTAAAAGAAGCATTTGTTCTTACACTTTTTTGATTTTGCTCAGTTCTTAAACTTTCTAAAACCCATCCTAGCCTATTAACATCATCACCTCCTTGTTCTAACTCATCAAAACTATCTAAATCTAAACCATTTTGCGTTGGCCTATAAACAATAGCTTGTGATAATAAATTTCCTTGAGGAATATCTCTATTATCCTGTATAAAAGCTAAACTAGATTGTATTCTAATTTTATTCTTTTGATATACTGTATTAAAACGCGTATTAAAACGTTGGTATGCAGAATTTACTTGTATACCTTCTTGATCAAAAAAACCAAGCGCTACGTTATATGTAATATCTTCTGTACCTCCAGATATATTTAGGTTGTGTGTTTGCGTTGGCACATCTTGATTAAATATAATATCGTTTAAATTTGTTTCGTTTTGAAACTGAATAGGGTTTTGTAAAAGTTGTAACCTTACTTCATCATCAAAAGCGCCACCTGTATTTCTTTGTGTAACAACATCAAAATATGTTTGCTCAACCGAATTCATTAAAGGTACTGCTGCTTGCCTACGCTGTATAGCATAATTACCATGATATCTTACTTGTAAAGACCCTGGTTTACCTTGCTTTGTTGTAATAATTATAACACCCGTTGCACCTCTTGCCCCATAAATTGCTGTAGATGCGGCATCTTTTAATATATCTATAGTTTCAATATCAGTTGGTGGAATTCTTGGATCTCCTTCTTGAACTATTCCATCTACTACGTACAAAGGTGTGTTGTTATCTAATGATGTAATACCTCTAATAAGTATTTCAGAATCTCCACCAGGTGTTGAAGAAGACACTACATTAACACCAGCAGCCTGCCCTTGTAAAGCCGTACCCAAATCTGCACTAACAATTTTTTCTAAAGCATCACCCTTTACTTGAGTTACAGCACCAGTTAGTTCTTTTTTCTTAACGGCACCATAACCAATTACAACTACTTCTTCAAGTTCATCAACTTGGGCTTTTAAAACAACATTTAGCTCAGTGCCAATAACTTTTAATGTTTGCGCTGTCATACCTAAATAGCTAAACTTTAGGGTATCACCAATAGTAGCTTCAATGGTATAATTGCCATCAAAATCTGTTACCGCTCCTGTTGTTTTGTCATTTTTAACAAGAATTACAGAAGCCCCAGGAATAGGCATTCCGTCTTCACCTGAAACCACACCTTTCACTGTTATTTTTCCAGTTTGCGCAAGTAAAGCACAACTTAAAAATAGAAAAACAACAAGCATGAAATTGCTCAGTAATTTTCTCGTAATAAATACGTTTTTCACTTTCATTTGTTTAAGTTTAATTAGCTTGTTTTAATTAAGTTTAAATTTTTGCTTTCAACAGAAAACACATATAAACTGCTGTTAACAAGATGTTAAATTGAGTTTATCAACGTAAAATTACACCATGAAAAGAGGTTATGAATAACAATATTTACCCATAACCTAACCTAAATTACCTAGCTAAACATTTATATTGCTTACCTCATATTAAAACACAAAAAAAGCTTGCGTAAAATGCAAGCTTTTTTTACCTCTTTATTATAAAATTATATTTTAAGCACTTTTTTTACAGTTACATTATCATCATGATATAACCTTAAAAAATAAATACCTTGTTGAAGATTTGACACATTTATTTCAGCTGAACTAACATTAGTTTTTTGTAGTATTTTAACAACCCTTCCTGTTAAGGAAACAACCTCTGCTTTTAAATGGTTTATTACACTTTTAAATTTGATGTTGAAAACATTTTGTGAAGGGTTTGGGTAAACAGTTAATACTGATGCCTTTTTTGAATTTATACTTAAAGTTCCCGAAGCGCCTATTTGGCCAGAGACAGAACCTGAAGTTTCATTATAAGGCCATAAATTATAGTTTGTTGTTTCTGAAGTTATCCAATTTGAAGGATTATTAATACTTGCCCTTAACTGAGCAGGTGTACCAACCAAAGCTCCTGTATACACGCCGTTATCTTGATCTGTTCCTACTGCATTAGCATTAACACCGTTTGTTAAAGCTGTTGGCAATGCACAAAATGTGTTACCTCCACCTGTAGCCCAACCTCCATTGGTATTTAAGCCAGTTATCCAAACACTAGAGTTTGGGTCTGTAGGCAACATGAAAGGGTCTACTTGAAAAATTAAAATACCGTCTCCAGCAGTAGCCATATCAAAATCACCATCACTACTTTCAGTTTCTTTACCTGTATGATCATGTGATGTTGTTCCAACTACCATTTGCGCTCCTCCTGTTACTTGTTTTACAAGACCATCAGAATCTAACACAAAAATAGCGCCAGTGCTAAAAGCATCACCAGCAGTCCACGTCCAAATATCATCAACACTGTAATTTCCAGTCCATCCATCTTGTGTTCCTGCCCACGACCTGTTTGATATAGATATTTTAGTTGTGGCCGAAATATCTTTAAGCAACATAAAAGCAACAGCCCCGTTATTGGTTCCTTCAGCTTTAAAACCAACTATGCCAATATCTCCAGCTGTTAATGTTGTTGGCACAATAGCATCTAAAACAAAAATACTTGCAGGCGTTGTATTTACTGTACCATAACTTGTTGATTGCAACGTAATTGTTAAGGTTTCAGATGTTTCATCTAAACCATCGGCTGTAGCTTCTACTACTATATCAACGCTGTTTTCACCATTTAAAATAGTTGCAGTGCCTGATAATGTTGTATAATCTGTACCGTTAGTTGTTTCTCCACTAATTGTGTAATTTATGGTTATAGTTTCTGGAGCCAAAACACCTTCGGGTAAGCTTACTGTAAAAATACCATTTACTTCACCTTCAACAGCATCTGTAACTCCTTCAATTGAAATTTGACTTATTTCATTTTCTAATAGTAATTGCTGACTTTCAAATAATCTATTATAACCTGGTAATGTACCATCGTTCCATAAAAAACTATGCGGGTGCCCGCTTCCATCACCATCATTATCATACCAAAGTGGTTTAACATCTTTAAAGTTTACTACTGTGGCCACACCATCATCTAACATATCCTGAATAATTTGTTCTGCATTAGGCTCAGTACTTCTTAAATCTGTAGTTTCACCAGGATCATTCAAAATATCATACAATTTCCACTCACCACTAGCGGTTTTAACAATTTTCCATTTTCCATTTGAAACACCTCCGTTGTGAAATCCGTTTTGTGGTCTCATTATTATAACAGATTCACTTGGTCTTGCATCGGTTCCTGCAATTAAATCATCCATAAAATCTACGCCATCTAGCGTTTTATTTACGGGTACTGTACCTCCTGCTAAATTTACTAGCGTTGGGTATAAATCTAAAGCGCTTAATTGATAATCATATACAGCGTTTGATGCTATTTGAGCTGGCCAATGTACAAACATAGGTACTTTATGACCGCCTTCTTTAACACTACCTTTTAAAGCATCTAACGGCCAATTAACAGCACCTTTACTAAAGGTATAACCGCCGTTATCACTTAAAAAGATGATGACAGTATTATTAAATTCAGTCATATCTTTTTGTAGTTCGGCAACAACTCTACCAATATTTTTATCCATATTGGCTACCATTGTTGCATAGGTTATTCGAGCTTCAGTTAACTCATCAATTTTGGCTTGTTGCTCTGCTGGAGGTAGTTTTGTAACCGGATTAGAATTTTTTATGTAATCACTATTGTTTACTAAAGATTTAAAATTTGGGTTATCGGCTTTAAATTGCGCTATTTCTGCAGCTGGAGCTTGTAACGGGGTATGAGGTGCATTATATGAAAGATATAGAAAGAAGGGATCTGATGAAGGTGCATTGGTTGCTATATAATTTATAGCTTCATCAGTAAGTACATCTGTTAAATAATCTTCTTCAGGAGCATCACTAAATTCACTTTCAGCTACGTAACCTCTATTTCGCCAAAGCGGATCTTGATATTCATTTGTTACAGGATTACTTCCCCCCAACCTATTATAATAGGCGTCTTCATAAATATTTTCAAAATAATTCTTTCCACCACCTAACATACCAAAGAAATAATCGAAACCTCTATCTAAAGGTTGGTAAGCGCCATTTTCATGTCCCAAATGCCACTTACCAATAGCTGCTGTATTGTAATTGGCATCTTGTATAACATTTGTAAAGTATGTTTCATTAGTAGGCACTCCTAAAATTGTAGTATTATCATTGGGTAAATTATACTGTGCTCCTATTCTATGTGGCATTATACCAGTTAACAGCCCCACTCTACTTGGGCCGCAAAATGGATGTGCTACATGAGCATTTCTACAAATAATACCATTATTGGCTAAAGCATCAATATTTGGTGTTGGTATTATACCACGCTCAGCAGGAAATGGGTGTGTATTACTGTAGGCATCTCTATTGAAACCAACATCTCCATAACCTAAATCATCTGCAAGTATAACAATAACATTAGGTCTTGAACCTGCTGTTTGAGCATTAAATTTTGTTGAATTAAATATTATTAAGGAAAAAATAAAAATTAGGTAATAATGTTTCATCATTTTAAAGTTTAGCTTGGTGCCGTAAAATTAAAATGTTTACTACCTTAAATGGTTACTGCAATTACCATATAACTATTATAATTTACCCGTAAAATGTTTAAACGCAAAAAACATCTTTAAAATGCAAAATCATATACTATAATTTAAACTTTAATTAAAATACTTTAATTATTTACTTTTTTAAACTTTAGTAACTCTATTAACTCTCATAAAACAAAAAACAAGTTTAATTTTTCTAAAAGAAACTATAACAAAAAGCACAATTACCTGAAAAACAATAACTTAAATAAACACCAATTTAACATAAATTTAATATTTAGAACTTTTGTGTTACTCAATAGAACATTTGTTTCCCTTAAAACAGGCTATTTTATTCAAATTTGTGTATCAAAACATTTAAAACTAACAAAATATGAAAATCAAATTACTTGAAAGATTGCTATTTAAAGAATGGCAATTCAAGGTTTTTCTCATTACTTGCATTTGTGCAATAGGCATTAACTCAGCTCAAGCGCAAACTAATACAATTAATGGTAAAGTATCAGGCAGTGATGGAGAACCTTTGGTTGGGGCAACAGTTATTGTTGTTGGAACATCTACAGGAGCTGTTACTGACTTTGACGGAAATTACGCAATTAAAGCCGCAAAAGGCAGTACACTTAAATTTAGCTATTTAGGTTTTGTTGAAGAAAACGTAAAAGTTTCAGACAACACTACTATTAACGTAGTTATGGAAGAAGACCAAGCTAGATTAGATGAAGTTGTTGTTGTAGGTTATGGTACCCAGAAAAAGAAAGAAATTACAGGTGCTGTAGGTCAAATTAAATCTGAAGCAATAGTACAAAATGCTACGGTAGATTTGGGTAATGCTATACAAGGGCAAATTGCAGGTGTAAGTGTTACGGCACAAGATGGTGAACCTGGAGCAGAATCAAACATAGTTATTCGTGGTGTAAGTTCATTAACAGGTACCACATCGCCATTATATGTAGTAGATGGTATTCCTTTTGAAGAAGATCCTAGATTAAGTCCTGAGGAAATTGAGTCTGTTGAGGTATTAAAAGATGCTGCTTCGGCTGCAATTTATGGTACTCGTGGTGCTGGTGGTGTTATTTTAATTTCTACCAAAAAATCTAAACCAGGTATCATGAAAATTAGTTTAAATACTTGGTATGGTATACAACGTATAACTTCAGGTACACCTCTATTAAGCACCCAAGAATGGATTTATGCAACAAACATATCTGCTCAAAATGATCCTTCACCTACTTGGTGGGATAATACCTGGACACGTATTAGAAACGGTGTTGGTAGAGCTACTAACAACTCTAACTTAGTTGATTTAGTTGAGCAAGATGAACAACCAATTCAAAACCACAGTTTAAATATTGCTGGTGGTAAAGAAGGTTTAACGTATAACCTAACAGCTTCTTTCTTTAACCAAGAAGGGTCTATAATTAACACAGGGTATGACCGTTTTAACCTTCGTGCAAACTCACAATTTACTAGTGGTAAATGGAATATTCAAACAGGTTTAGGGTTTAGGTTAGAAGATAGAAACCGTCCTGCATACCAATTACTTTATCAAGCATTCCGTCATTTACCATATCAAGATCAAGTAGATGATAGTATGGAAATTGTTGAACAACCTGGAGATATTAATGATACTGAAGGTAATCAAGTATCACAAACACTAACACGTTTAAGACAAACAGACAACGATAAAGTTGACAACTTTAACGCTAACATGACTGCTAAATATAACATCACAAAAAACTTATCTTACTCACTACGTGGTGGTATTAGCATAACTAACAATACAAGAACACAGGTAACACCTTTATTTCAAGTTACAGATGGTGATGGAAATGTAGTACCTTCTTTCCAACGTTCAGGTATTATTAACACAAGTGGAAGAGTTAATAGATGGACTATTGAAAACATACTAAACTATAAGAAAAGTTTTGGAAATCATAATTTTGTTTTAACTGGTGTATACTCTGCTCAGTCAACTCAAAGAGAATCTTTTTTTGCTAGAAGATTTGATTTAAGAAACAATGAACTTTTAACTTTAGATAACACCACCGCTGATCCAGATGCTGGTAACGGTAGTATTTGGCTTAACAACACACAATCTTTAATAGGTTTATTAGGTAGATTACAATACAACTACAGAGGTAAATATCTATTTAGCGCAAGTATTCGTAGAGATGGTTCTACACAATTTACTGAAAATAACCGATGGGGTAATTTCCCATCATTATCAGTAGGATGGAATGTTTCTGATGAAGCTTTTTGGGCACCTATAAAACGTACATTTACGTCATTTAAAACCAGAGCAAGTATTGGTACTGTTGGTAATGATAGATTTACACCATATAGTTTCCAAGCAGTAATTCAACCAGAGCTAGACTATACCTTTGGTCCTACTGAAGACAATGACCTTGTTTTAGGAGCTATTCAAACTGGCTTTGCAAACGGTAATGTAAAATGGGAAACAACCGTATCTAAAAACATTGGTTTTGATTTAGGTATGTTTAAAAACAGATTAACATTTACAGCAGACTTTTATTCTACGGATAAAGAAGACCTTTTAATTCCATTATTAATACCGCCATCAACTGGTGCTGGGGGTAATGGTCAAGTAATTCTTAATGTTGGAGACATGACTAATAAAGGTATGGAGTTTGCCTTAAATTATAAACACAGAGGTAAATTCTCATGGAATGTTGCTGCAACATTTACTAAAAACAGTAATGAAGTAACAAAAATGAGTGGCACAAACAAACTGTTATACTTGGCTAATAGTCAACCATACAGATTTGGGCCAACTACCGATGAAGTAAAAGTAATTGCTGAAGGCTATGAAGCAGGATCATTCTTTTTAGTTAAAACCAATGGTATTATAAGAACACAAGAAGAATTAGATGAATACAGCCAACTTAATACAGGAAGCACACCTCAATTAGGTGATGTACGCTTGGTTGATGCCATTACAGAAGATACCGATGGTGATGGTATTGCAGATGCTGGTGATGGTATTATTGATGTAAAAGATCAGCAATATGCTGGTAGCGCTGTTCCTGATTTTGAAACAGGATTAAACTTTAACGCTAACTACAAAGGTTTTGATTTTTCTATGCAATGGTTTGGTTCATTTGGTGGCGATATTATTAATGGTAACAAAGCCTTTACTTACAGCCAAGGTGTACACAGAGATAGAGTGTACCAATGGTCTCCTCAAAATGTTAATTCTAACATTGCTTTATACCAAGGCTCTAACCATAATAATGTAAGAGGTAGAAATGATTTATGGTTAGAAGACGGCTCTTTTGCAAGGTTAAAAAACGTTGCCGTAGGGTACTCAATTCCAAAAAAATATTTAGAGCCATATAATATCAGTAAAATAAGAATATATCTTTCTGGGCAAAACTTATTAACTATTACAGATTATACTGGTTATGATCCTGAAGTAGGTGGTACAGGCATTGCTAACAGTGGTTTAGATAGAGGTGCATATCCTTTCACTAAGGCATTCAGGTTAGGTGCTCAAATATCATTCTAAATAAAATTTGTAAATTTATAGAAAGATGAAAAACAAAATATTTAATACTAATACAAAAAAAAAAGAAAATGAAAAATTCACTATTTAAAAAAATTGTGTTTGTATTGGTTACAGCCATAACAATCACATCGTGTGATAAAAGCTTTTTAGAAGAAGACAACCCTGTTCAAATATCTACAGGAACTTTTTTCAAAACAGTAACAGATTTAGAATCTGCACTTGTAAGTGTATACAATGCTTTAAAAAATGACAATGTACTATCAATTCAAAACGAAACGCTAAGAAGTGATTTAGCATATCCTGGTTTTGGTAGACCAAACCCACAAAACTCAGGCTCAACATACTATTTCCAAAATTTTGATAGTGGTTCTACAACAACTAATCAAAAATGGGCCGCACTATACACAGGTATATTTAGAGCTAATCAAGTAATTGTGAACACAGAGGCACTAATGCCAGAACTTGTTGATGAAGAACTTACAGCTGCTGAATTAATTCTAGCACAAGCTAGAACTTTAAGAGGTTTATTTTACTTTTACTTACACAGTACGTATAACAAAGGTTCTGTGCCTATTTATGATTTTGTTCCTGTTGATGAATCTGATTTTTATCAAGAAGCACAGCCAGAAGATGTTGTACAACAATTTTATTTAGCAGATTTAGAATATGGTTTGGAAAATTTACCAGAATCTTACACTGCAGAACAAGGTATTGGTAAAATAACAAAAGGTGCTGCAACAGCATTATTGGGTAAAAGTTATTTATATGATGGTGATTATGATATGGCTGCACAATATTTCAAATCTGTCATTGATGATTTTGGTTATGAACTAACGCCAGACATAGGTAGCAATTTCACAACTAGAGATGAGTTTAATTCTGAATCAATTTTAGAAATATCATACTCAACACAATACAAAGACGAAATTTCACCTGCTTCTCAAGAACAAGTTTCAACACGCTTAAATTACAACTTTAGTTCTGTTGGTGGGTGGAGTTCAATTTACCCTTCATGTTGGTTAACAATATTATACCAAGATGAGCAAATTGATACACAAGACCCAAGAAACTATGTAATGAAACCCGTTATTAAAAACGATGGAAACATTCATATTAAAGGTGGCACTTATGAAAGAGATGATGCTGGTGATATTGTTTATGAAGAAGGTATTAGAGATTACTCTATGAGAGCCTCTGCTTCAATTGCAATTGTAGATGATACTGTATTGCCTTATTATCTTAAAACTGCCGCCCAAGCAGCAAACTTTGGGTCTGGAGAAAGATACTCTTGGTTTAGAAAATACACCAACTGGGATATAACTACAAGTGAGGCTTTAGTTGCTACTTCAGTTCAAAGATCGGGCGTAAATGTACGTGTAATTAGATTAGCAGACATCTTCCTTATGTATGCTGAGGCCTTAATTAAAGGCGGTACAGATAACGCTGGTGTTGAAGAAGCATTAACTTACATAAACCGTGTAAGAAGACGTTCAGGAGTTGTTTTATTAGGACTACCTGGTACTGGAGAATTCCCGTTAAACGACCATGACAATGTAAGTTATGATGCAAAAAGTTTAATGGACCACTTAATGTATGTAGAAAGACCATTAGAGTTATCTGCCGAAGGACATGCCATACGTGCTATTGATTTACGCAGATGGGGCATTACAAAAGAACGTTTTGAAGAATTAGCAACAAGAAGGTACTATACAGGCCACTATGAGTTTGAAACTATTAACACAAAAGACCCATCAAAACCTGGTACAAGATCTACAAGATGGCAATCTCGTATTGCTGAAACAGTACTTTTCCCTCAAAATGATTTATATACTAGTCCAAAAGAAGTTTGGAATGAATATGAAGATGCTGCAATTAACTATAATGAAGATGATAATGCTTACTGGCCAATTCCTAATGATGAGTTAATTACAAACCCATTTGTTAACGGATCTAACGATTAATAGCAGTTCAATAAAAATTTAATAATAAAAAGACATGAAAAAAAATATAATATTTATTTGCCTTATAGCATTGGCTTTTATTGGCTGCCAAAGAGATGATAGCTATGATGCTCCTAATTCATTCTCTGACGTAGGTTGGATTTTTAGCGATGTTGAAGGTGTTTTAGATGTAAACATTGGTGATTACATTACATTTACTGATGCATCTCAAGGTTATGAACATCATGAATGGGAAATTGCGCCTGGAAATTATTATTTAGAGCACCCACTTACAAGAGACGATAGAGGAGATTCTATTTTAAGAACAAAAATTTCTGGATCAGGAAAATCTACTGATAAAATTGTAAGTGTGTTTTTTGACAAACCAGGATTACAATCTGTAAGGTTATTTAATATATTTCCAGACAGTGTTACCTTTAGAGGTAAAGATGACTTTAGGTATGCCTCTAAAAAAGTTGGTGATAAATGGGTTATTGATACTACTTTTATGGTTGATGTATATGCTAGAATTTTACCAAAAGTTCAAGTTGACCATGCCAATGGAACAGAAGTTTGGGAAGCACCTGAAAACTTCACTACACAAACAAAATCTACAAGTACTTTTACACAAATAACCGTAGAGGCCGGTGATAAAGTAGATTTCACTGATTTAACTGAAGTTGGTAGATCAGAATCTGTTTCTTGGAGAATTATAAACCAAGCAGACCTAGAGCCTAACACTAACTTTAGCTATGAAGATGGTAGCGGCATAGGAAATTCACAAAACTTATCATATACCTTTTCTTCTTTAGGAACTTATTTTATAGGTATGAGTGCTTCAAGAGAAGCAGATAATAAACCTGGTGCAACCTCTAGCGTTATTATACCTTATACATTTAATGTAATACCATCATCAAAACCTTTTGAAGTATTAGGTGATGTAATTGAATTAGAAGATGAAACCATTAGAGTAAACTTTACAGGAGAATTTCAAAATGAAATTGGTCAAGAATCTCATTTCACAGTTAATGTAAATGGCGCTCCTTTTGATATTGCTACAGTAACAACAAACGGAACTTTTCTTGATATAAAATTAACAGATCCAATTTACAGGCCTGATGTTATTACTGTTTCTTATGATGGAAATTCTGAATTAAAATCTACAGATGAAAGATCTCCAGTAGCTTTTACAGATGTACCAGTTATAATGCATAATGTTAATTTATTAGAAGGTAGCCAAATTAATACTGAAATAGCAATGTTTAGTACTACTTGGTTTGCGGCACAAGTTCAAGCACCTTCAAGCACTGAACTATTCTCTACTGAACAATTTGTATCTGCGCCTTCAAGTGCAAAACATACTGTAACACCAGGAAAAGGTACAGGTATGAGAGCTAACTTAGATCCTGCTATTTCTAAAGATGATACAAAATCATATCTAGTAACTTTCAAAATGTATATAGATCCAGCTTCTACTGTTATGCCTAACAGAGTCGCACTTTTTGATATTCCAAGATGGTCTCCTTCTTCTTACTTATTTACAGGTTCTGAACCTAAAGGAGAATGGATAGATGTTGAAGTAGTTTTTGCTCCTGGTCAATCAAGTGTGTCGGCCATATTATTTAGAACAGATACTACCGCAACTAGTGATGCTACTATTTATTATGACGATGTATTTATGGTTGAATATGAAGAAAGACCATAATCTTTAAAGTATTTACAATAGATATAAAGCCTATTTGAGTTTTTCAAATAGGCTTTTTTCATTATATTAAAAATCAAAATGAATTAATTTGGTATGAAACAAATATTCTCTCTAAGCTTTTTCATAATTATATGTTTGTTTAGTATAAATGCATCATCTCAAACATTTAAACGTTTTGAGCATATAGCCAACTTATCAAACCTAAAAAACAATAATGGTGTAGCTGTGGCCGATTATGATGGTGATTATGATTTAGACCTATTTGTTGTAGCAAAAGCGCAAGACATTGATAGTATTTCAACCTCAAAAAGTAAACTATTTAGAAACAATAATAATGGTACTTTCACAGATGTAACGGCTGACGCAGGATTAACAAATTTATTTCCGAGTGCAGAACCTAGTTCAGATGAAGCTTATCAAGACGGTTTTAAATATGGCGTTTCCTGGGGCGATTATGATAATGATGGATTTCCTGACATTTTCTTCACTCACGCCCAGAAAGTACAACTATTTCGTAATAACGGCAACGGAACGTTTACCGAAACTACAACACAATCTGGCATACAAGGTCGCAATAACTGCAATAATGCTGGTGCTACATGGTTTGATTTAAACAATGATGGCTTTATTGATCTCTATATTTCTGTTTGGGGTGGTTGTAATGGTAACATTTTATATTTAAATAACGGAGATGGCACATTTCAAGATAGGTCTGAATTTTACAACTTAAATAGCTTTAAGCTTTCTTACATGAGTATTCCTTTTGATTTTAATGATGATGGCTTAATGGATCTTTATGTATCAAACGATTTTTTTGAACCTAATGAATTATTCATAAACACTGCTAGTGGTATTTTTACAGACCAAGCTGCTAATTACAATATGGATAAATTAGCAAACTACATGGGGATTTCTATTTCAGACTATAATAATGATAGTAATTTTGACATATATGTAACAGATATTAATAAAAACCTATTGTTTACAAATAATGGAGATAATTCTTTTACTGAACAGGCTGAAGACAAGGGAATTTTAAGTACCGGCTGGAGTTGGGATTGCCCTTTTGCCGATTTTGATTTAGATGGCGACGAGGATTTATTTGTGGTTAATGGTTTTAAACAGTCTTTCCCAGAAGGAGAAGCCAACATGTATTTTGAAAATAATGGTGACCCAAACTATAACTTCACTGAAAAAACCGAAGATGTTGGTTTAAACGCCATAACTATGAGTGTTGGAGCCACACCTTTTGACTATGACAATGATGGAGATTTGGACCTATTTGTTTCGAATAGTAACCAAGCTTCGTTTTTTTACCAAAACACAACAATAAATACCAATTCAACCCAAAACCCACATTGGTTTAAGGTTATATTAGAAGGTACAACATCAAATAGAAACGCCATAGGAGCGAATGTATCTATAACAACCAATAGTGGCAATTTACATAGATATTCGTCTGGTGTGGGCTTCCTATCTCAAAGTATTCAGCCATTGCATTTTGGTTTGGCAAATGCATCAACTATTTCAGAAATAACCATAAAATGGCCTTCAGGTTTAGTAGAAACCTACAACAATTTACCTATTGATTCAACAATACTTGCTCGCGAAGGTGATGGCTACCAAATATTAGATACGGCCCAATCTGAAAAAGTACGTGGTTGTACAGATCCTGCTTCGTGCAACTATAACCCAGAAGCGGTAGAAGATGATGGGTCATGTACTTACATGAATGCCTCTCAAGTTAATGGTCCTAAAGCTTCAGGCTATTTTAATACTGAAACTTATACATACAATAAAGCCGCTAATTCTTCTTTATCATGGCATATTATTGGAGGCGAAATTGTAAGCGGACAAAACACTGAATCTATTACCGTTTTATGGCATTTAGAAGATACTGGTGTGGTTTCAGTAATTGAAACTGGAGACAACTGTAGAACAGAAGAAATAGCTTTAGAAATCAACTTAACCCTATCAGAAATAGATACCAACCGCTCAATAGCTAGAATTTGGAATGAAGCCTTACTACATGCCATAAGAAATGACTATGCCCGCCCTACGGTTCACGCAAGAAACTTGTTTCACACCAGTATTGCTTTATATGATGCTTGGGCCGTTTTTGATAAAAATGCAAGACCTTACATTTTAGGAAATGAAGTTCACGGCACCAATACAACCTTTAATGGTTTTAAAACGGATGAAGCTATAGAACAAGCCAGAACAAAAGCCATTAGTTATGCAGCCTATAGGGTTTTAACGCACAGGTTTAGCAATTCTCCGGGAGCTCAAGAAACCCAAAGAAAATTTGATATTATAATGAATGACCTAGGCTTTGAAACCAATTATACTAACACAGATTATAGCTCAGGTAATGCAGCCGCTCTTGGTAATTACATAGGACAATCTATAATTAACTATGGATTTTCAGATGGTTCAAACGAGTTGAACAGATATGAAAACGAATTTTATACAGTATCTAATACACCTCTGATTCCCGCATTACCTGGAAATGAAAACCTATTAGACCCTAACAAATGGCAGCAACTTACCCTTTATCAGTTTATTGATCAAAGTGGAAATTTAATTGCAGGAAACACACCAGATTTCTTAAGCCCAGAATGGGGTGCAGTTTCTCCGTTTTCTTTAAAAGATGAAGACAAAAGCATTTTTTCTAGAGAAGGAAATCAGTATAAAGTATATCACGATCCTTCTTCACCACCCTATCTAAATTTAAACAATGAAGATACATCAAGTGAAGCCTATAAATGGGGGTTTGGGCTTGTTACTATTTGGGGAGCACATTTAGATCCTACAGACGGTGTACTTTGGGATATTTCACCAAAATCCATAGGGAATTTAGATATTAATGACTTTCCACAATCGTTTTCAGATTATCCAAGCTTTTATAATGAGTTTGAAGGTGGCGATCCAAGTAATGGTCATTCTCTAAATCCACATACAAACGCTCCGTATAACGAACAAATTGTACCAAGAGGAGATTATGCAAGAGTTTTGGCTGAGTTTTGGGCTGATGGTCCAGATTCCGAAACACCACCAGGACATTGGTTTACTTTATTAAACTATGTAAGTGACCATCCTAGTTTAGTTAAAAAGTTAAATGGTGAAGGCGAAACACTTTCACCTCTTGAATGGGATGTAAAGACCTATTTCTTAATGGGTGGAACCATGCATGATGCGGCTATTTCTGCTTGGGGTGTAAAAGGTTGGTATGATTATATTAGACCAATTTCCGCTATTCGCTATATGGCAGAACTTGGACAAAGTACCGATAATACACTGCCTAATTATAACGTTGCAGGTATCCCTTTAAAAGATGGCTATATTGAAATGGTTGAAGAAGGTGATCCTCTAGCAGGAGATATGAATGAACATGTAGGTAAAATAAAAGTATTTACATGGCGTGGTCACGATTATATTGGCAACCCAAGCCATGATATGGCTGGTGTTGGATGGATTTTAGCCGAAAATTGGTGGCCGTACCAACGTCCTAGTTTTGTTACACCTCCTTTTGCAGGTTACGTATCTGGTCACTCTACATACTCTAGAGCTGCAGCCGAATTAATGACCCTAATGACGGGAGATGCATTCTTTCCCGGAGGGATGGGTGAGTTTATTGCCAAGAAAAATGAATTTTTAGTGTTTGAAGAAGGCCCTAGTGTTGATGTTAAATTGCAATGGGCTACTTACCGAGATGCTTCAGATCAATGTAGTTTATCAAGAATTTGGGGTGGCATCCACCCACCTGCTGATGATATACCAGGCAGATTAATAGGTGAAAAAGTAGGAAAAGATGCTTACAATTTTGGAGTTAAATATTTCAACAGCAAACAGACAAATACGGTTTCAGAATATAAAATTTACCCTAACCCAATTAATAACGATTTTGTAATACAAATAACAAATACTTCGGTTAACGATAAATTTCAATTAATTGATTTAAAAGGAAGTATTTTTAATATTTTAGAAAAAAAATATAACGAAGAAACAGGCAAAACACAACTACTACTACCTAATAGTTTAGCATCGGGAGTTTATATTCTTAAAATAAATCAAACTTCCAAACTAATTATAAAACCATAAAATGTTTATAACGTTTATTAATACAAAAAGAGCAAGTTTAAAAACTTGCTCTTTTGTTGTAGTGACCACGGCAGGATTCAAACCTGCAACCTCTTGAGCCGTAATCAAGTGCGCTATTCAGTTGCGCCACGTGGCCTTTTTTTGTGGGTGCAAATATAGCATTTATTAAAACTATACCAAACATTTATTAAAAAAAACGAAATAAAGCGTTCAAACTTCAAATTAAAAAAATAATTAAAATGAAGATTTTTAAAATATCATATAGTTTTTACATGTTACTTTACATTAAAACCAAGTTTTAAAAAAAAGTGAAAGCTATGTATTTCATTATTTTTAAGCAAAGTTAAATATCAAAAAAAATTAATTTTAAGTTATGTAATATTTATTACAAATAAGACTAAACGGAATTGTATTTTTGTTATAAACTTACAATTATGGATACCGAAATTTTAGCCAGAATACAGTTTGCCTTCACTATTGCGTTCCATTACATATATCCGCCTTTAAGTATTGGAATAGGTTTAATCATGGTAATTTTTGAAGGTTTATATCTAAAAACAGGTAAAAAGCAATATGAAATTTTAACCCGTTTTTGGTTAAAAATTTTCGCCATAACCTTTGGTATTGGTGTTGCTACAGGAATTATTATGGAATTTGAATTTGGTACCAATTGGTCTGTATATTCCAGATATGTTGGCGATATTTTTGGTAGTGCTTTAGCAGCAGAAGGTTTGTTTGCTTTTGGGCTTGAAAGTACTTTTTTAGGCATTTTAATTTTCGGTTGGAATCGCGTTTCTCCAAGAGTACATTTCATTTCAACTATAGGTGTATTTCTGGGATCTATGTTTTCAGCAGTTTGGATTGTAGTTGCTAACAGTTGGCAACAAACACCAGCTGGTTATCATATTGTTGGAGAAGGATTTAATGCCAGAGCAGAAGTTACCGATTTTTGGGCTATGGTTTTTAATCCCTCTAGTGTAGACAGAATTATACACGTATGGCAAGGAGCATTTTTAGCTGGTGCATTTATGATATTAAGTGTGCATGCGTATTATTTATTGAAAGGGCGTTACGTAGAAATTTCAAAAAAAGCTTTTAAAATTTCATTGTTGGTGGCAACAATTATTTCGCTAACACAATTAGTTTCAGGACATAGTTCTGCAGATGGTGTAGCAGTAAATCAACCTGCAAAATTAGCAGCAATGGAAGGGCATTATAATGAATCTTCAGCTGCAGATTTATATTTATTTGGTTGGGTAAATAACGAATCGCAAAAAGTTACCGGATTAGGCATTCCAGGTGGTTTATCATTCTTGGTACATCAAGATTTTGAAGCACCCATACAAGGTTTAAATGCATTTCCAAAAGATGAAATTCCAACACAAGTTAATGCGGTATTTCAGTTTTATCATATCATGATTTCTATTGGAATGTTTTTAATAGGATTAACACTATACGCTTCTTATTTATGGTGGCGTGGAAAGTTATTTGATAAAAAATGGTTACTTAAAATATTTGCATTTTCGGTGTTATTACCTCAAATAGCTAATCAAGTTGGTTGGTTTGCTGCCGAAATGGGTAGACAACCTTGGGTGGTTTATGGCCACTTAAAAACAAGTGAAGCTTTTTCACAAGAAGTGTCTTCAAATCAAATATTATTCTCGTTAATATTATTCTTAGTAGTTTATACAATATTATTTTTACTGTTCCTATATTCTTTAAATAAAAAGATAAAACATGGGCCATATAATGAAGCCGAAAAACCAGACGAATTTTTAAAATACACTTAATAGCAGCATTATGGAAACATTTTTAGGTATAGATTATCCAACGTTATGGTATTTAGTTGTAGGACTCTTGTTTTCGGGTTACGCCATTTTAGAAGGTTTTGATTATGGTGCTGGAGCATGGCATTTATTTTTAAGAAAAGACATAAGCAGACGTATAGCCATTAATGCTATTGGTCCGCTTTGGGATGCTAACCAAGTATGGTTAATTATTGGTGGAGGTGCTTTATTTGCAGGGTTTCCAGTAATGTATGCCACCATGCTATCTGCAATGTACATTCCATTCATGCTGTTTTTAATGCTATTGGTGCTACGTTCTGCAGCCATAAAATTTAGAAGTGCAGAAGAAATGACATGGTGGCGCAAAACATGGGATATCACCTATTTTGTATCAAACACCTTAATAGGATTTTTATTGGGTGTTGTTTTGGGTAATGTTTTACAAGGCTTTGAGCTTCATGAGAATTTTGAATATAAAGGCGGTATATTCCTTACTTTTTTAAATCCTTATGCTTTAATGACAGGGTTTACAACCTTGTCTATTTTCATGACACAAGGAGCCATTTTCTTGATGCTTAAAACAGAAGGTAGATTGCACGACAGATTATCGTTTTTACTTAAAAGAGGTATGATATTTTTTATAGTAAGTTTTGCCTTCACTACATTATATACTCTAATTTTCTTGCCAGGTGTAACCGATAAGTTTAAAGAACATCCAGTGTTTTTTGTATTACCTGTTTTGGCGTTTTTAGCAGTTGCAAATGTGCCTAGATTAGTATCTAAGAAAAAATATTCTTACGCTTTAATATTTTCCTCTTTAATCATGGCATTTTTATTAATGTTGGTAGCTTTCCAATTATATCCGGTGTTACTGCCATCAACAATAGATTCTAAGTACAGTGTTACTATTTACAATGCTGCTTCTTCGCAAAAATCTTTAGGTATTATGCTAACTATTGTGCTCATTGGCGCTCCGCTTTTAGCAGGATATTTTTTATTTTTATACAAAACATTTCATGGTAAAGTAAAATTAGATGACACCAGTTACTAGGCATAATTTACTAAATTTTGTAATTAAGTATCATTTAATACTCTTAAAGTAACAAAAACTGAAAATGACATTTTTAAAAAAAGCATTTACTATTAAAATTGTTATTTTTGAATATGAATTATGAATTATTACTTCAAAAATTTGGGCATAACTTAGATGATGAGCTGATTAAAGAAATTTCAGAAAAGGGAATTTTTAAAAGTTTTAATAAAGACGATATTATAATAGATATTAATCAACCCTTAAAGTTCATACCTCTTTTATTAACTGGTGATATCAAAATTATAAGAGAAGATAGTGATGGCCATGAATTACTTATTTATTTTCTAGAGGCTGGAGATACTTGTACAATGTCTCTTACCTGCTGTTTAGGTACTACAAAAAGTAAAATACGTGCCGTTGCCGAAAAAGATTCTTCTTTAATTATGATACCTGTTGAAAATATGCAAAAATGGTTTCACAATAACGAAAGTTGGCGAAACTTTATTTTAGAAAGTTACCAAACCAGGTTTGATGAAATGCTTGATGCCATTGATAGTATTGCATTTTTAAAAATGGATGAGCGTTTGCACAAATATCTACTAAATAAAGCCATACTAAACAGCACTAATATTATTGAAATTAAACATCAAGAAATAGCTGAAGATTTGCACTCATCTAGAGTAGTAATTTCAAGACTATTAAAACAACTTGAACGCGAAGAAAAAATAAGCCTTGGCAGAAACAAAATTGAAATTTTAAAAGCTTAAGTAACCATTGTTACACCTTAACCATTTCTATAACCTTAATTTTGCAATTAAATTAAGTGAAAAATGGAAATTATTTTAAACCCTTGGCCTTGGTATGTTTCTGGCCCTTTAATTGCCTTAATAATGGCTTTACTGCTTTATTTTGGCAAAACTTTTGGCATGTCTTCAAACCTTAGAACCATGTGTTCTGCTTTTGGCGCCGATAAATTTGCAGACTTTTTTAGATTTGACTGGAAAGCTCAAAAATGGAACTTAACCGTTGTTTTAGGTGCTATAATTGGTGGTTATATTGCAGTTAACTTTTTATCAAATAACACACAAACCAATTTAAACCCAACTACAATTGCCGAACTTCAAACTTTAGGTTTTGAAAACGCAGGCGCTACACTTGTGCCAACCGAAATGTATGGTTTAGATGCCTTAACGTCTATTGAAGGTTTACTTATTTTAATTTTAGGCGGCATGCTTGTTGGTTTTGGTACACGTTATGCTGGCGGTTGTACTTCGGGGCATGCTATTACTGGTTTAAGTAGTTTACAAAAACCATCATTAATTGCTGTAATTGGCTTTTTTATTGGTGGTTTAATAATGACAAATGTTATACTACCATTAATTTTCTAACGCATAAATTCTAATCAAAATGAAATTTTTAAAATTTTTAATAGTTGGTATTATCTTCGGAATAATATTAGTAAAATCTGAAGCCGTTTCATGGTACAGAATTTATGAAATGTTTAGGTTTCAATCCTTTCATATGTACGGTATTATTGGTACTGCTATTGCCTCGGGTATCCTATTTCTTCAATTAGCTAAAAAGGGCATTATAAAAAACATTCATGGTGAAAAAATAATGGTTCCTAAAAAAAACAGAAGTTTTGCTCGCTATATTATTGGCGGTACTATTTTTGGTCTTGGTTGGGCTTTAATTGGTGCTTGTCCTGGGCCAATGTACATACTTTTAGGTACGGGCGTAATTAGCATGCTAATTGTAATTGCTGCTGCACTATTAGGTACATTTTTGTATGGGGTTTTAAAAAACAAACTACCTCATTAAAATGGATAACACGCAAATTTTAGGCTATATTGGTGCCTTAATTGTTGGTTTGGTGTTGGGTTTAATAGGTGGCGGCGGTTCTATTTTAACAGTACCTTTGTTGGTATATCTTTTAGGCTACAACCCTATTATTGCTACAGCTTATTCATTATTTGTAGTGGGTACAACATCATTGGTTGGTACATTTCAAAAATATAAAAAAGGGTTAGTTGATGTTAAAACGGGGTTAGCCTTTTCGTTTCCATCATTTGTAGCTGTATATTTATCTAGGCGCTATTTAGTACCAAACATTCCAGATAGCCTTTTTTCAATAGGAAATATTGAAATAACTAAAGAAATGGGTATCATGATTTTCTTTTCAATAATCATGCTTATTTCTTCTATTTCTATGATAAAAAACAAGAAACAAAAAAACAATGTTACCGGTAGCAGTCAGCCTTATTACAAAACCTTTGTACAAGGTGTAACAATAGGTACAATTACAGGAATTATTGGTGCTGGCGGCGGTTTTTTATATGTCCCCGCTTTGGTTCTTTGGGCTAATATACCCATGAAAAAAGCCGTTGGCACATCTTTAATTATAGTTACTATTAATTCTTTAATTGGCTTTACAGGTGATATGCAAACGCTAGCTATAGATTGGTTTTTTCTGCTGTCATTCACCATTACATCTATAATTGGTATCTTATTAGGTGTTTACCTTTCAAAATTTATAAGCAGCAAAAAACTTAAAAAAAGCTTTGGAGTTTTCACCCTAATAATGGCTATTTACATTGTTTATAAAGAAACTATTCTAAAGTAATTTATGTGACTTAAGTCACACTCATAACATACACACTTTAGTAAATTTGAATAAGAAAAAATTAAAAAATGAAAATAGAACAAATATATACAGGATGTTTAGCACAAGGTGCTTATTACATAGAATCTGAAGGCGAAGTTGCCATTATTGACCCATTACGCGAAACACAACAATATATTGATAAAGCAAAAAAAGAAAATGCTACAATTAAGTACATTTTTGAAACGCATTTTCATGCCGATTTTGTGTCTGGCCATATTGATTTAGCAAACAAAACGGGCGCTACCATTATTTTTGGACCCAATGCTAAAACAGATTATGATGCCTACATTGCCAAAGACAATGAAACTTTTAAAATTGGCAACATAACTATAAAAGTGCTTCATACACCCGGGCATACTCTAGAATCTGCTACTTATTTATTAATTGATAAAAACGGTAAAGACCACGCTATTTTTTCGGGTGACACGCTGTTTTTAGGTGATGTTGGCAGACCAGATTTGGCTATAAAATCTGATTTAACAAAAGAAGATTTAGCAAGTATGTTGTATGATTCACTTCGAAATAAAATAATGCCTTTAGCCAATGATGTTATTGTTTACCCTGCCCACGGCGCTGGTTCTGCTTGTGGTAAAAACTTAAGTAAAGAAACTGTTGGTGTTTTAGGAGAGCAAAAGCAAACAAACTACGCCCTTAGAGCAGATATGACAAAAGATGAATTTGTAAAAGAAGTGCTTGATGGTATTTTACCGCCACCACAATATTTTGCAAAAAATGCGCAAATGAACAAATCTGGTTATACCAGTTTTGATACTGTTTTAGAAAAAGGTGACGTAGCGCAAAACCCAGAAACGTTTGAAAATATAGCCAACCAAGAAGGCGCCTTAGTTTTAGATGTAAGAACCGAACAAGAGTTTGTTAAAGCACACATACCTAATTCAATTTTTATTGGTATTCATGGTGGTTTTGCACCATGGGTTGGTGCCTTAATTACAGATTTACAGCAACCTATTTTATTAATAACGCCTGAAGGTAAAGAACAAGAAACTGTTACAAGGCTATCAAGAGTAGGTTATGATAATACCTTAGGCTATTTAAAAGGAGGTATTGAAGCTTGGAAAAACGCAGGAAAAGATATTGAATCTATTGAGTCTATTTCAGCTGAAGAATTAGCGGATAGAAATAAAAAAGATACTATTAAAATTTTAGATGTTAGAAAAGATGGGGAATATAAATCTGAACATTTAAAAGGAGATAACGTACATCATTTTCCGTTAGATTATATTAACAATAATATGAATACTATTGATAAAAAATCTAATTATTACGTACATTGTGCAGGTGGTTATAGGTCTGTAATTGCAGCATCAATTTTAAAAGCTAGAGGTTTTAATGTTATTGATATTGCTGGTGGATACGCTGCCTTAAAAAAAACAGATTTACCAAAAACAGATTACGTATGTCCTTCAACGCTATAAACATGAATACTACAATACAAATACAAAACTTAAAATGTGGTGGTTGTGCAAATACAATCACCACTAAATTATCTGAATTAGAACTTGTTGATAATGTAACTGTTAACAATGAAAATAATAGTGTTTCATTTTCATATGACAATGAAGAAACACTTAATACAGCAAAAAAGCTACTTGTTAAATTAGGATACCCTGAAGTTGGTGCTAATAATGCTATTACTACAAAAGCAAAATCTTTTGTTAGTTGTGCTATTGGCAGAATGCAAAAGTAATTACACTATTTCTGCGCTTAAACCGGCGTTTAACAAGGCTGTACAACGTGGTTTTAAATCATCATAAGCTCCTGTTTTTACTGTGCATTTTCCTTTGTAATGTACAATAATTGAGCATTGTTCAGCTTGTTCAGGCGTATGCTCACAAGCTGTTATTAATGTTTCTATAACGTGATCAAAAGTATTTACGTCATCGTTATATAACACAATTTCGTTTGAATTAGCCTCTTTTTCTAAAACGCTAAATTGTTCTTGTATTTTTTCATGTGTACTCATAGCAAGTCAAATTTATAAAAAAATACGTTACAAAAATTGCAAGCATGATATAGATTTTAATTTTGGTGCAGAAAATACTCTTTTTAGCAGCCCATTTTCAGTATTAATTTTAAAAACTTCAATTGTAAAAGAATCTTGATTAGCCACCAATAACCAATTTCCGCAAGGTGAAATTTCAAAATCTCGCGGCGTTTTACCATAAACATCTTGAACTCCAATACGTTTTAAAACACCTTCCTTTTCAAAAAAACTAAATATTGTAATGGTTTCACTTCCGCGATTAGCGCAATATAAAAATCTACCATTTTTTGATAGTTTTATGGCTGCGCTTGATGGTGTATCATTATAATTTTCTGGTAGAGAATTTACATTATTTATAACTTCAAACCTATGATTGTTTAATTTTAATATGGAAACATCACCGGTTAATTCATTCATTAAAAAACCAAACAAACCGTTAGGATGCATTACTAAATGTCTTGGACCGCCACCTAAAGGTGTATTTATTCTATAAGCCTCTTTAAGCGTGTTTTTAGCTTCAATAGCATATACAACAACCTTATCTAAGCCTAAATCTGGCACAAAAATGTGGTTATTATGTTCATAAACCATGTGAGTATGTGGGGCTTCTTGCCTAGTTTTATTAACACTACTACCTTTATGCTGTAAAATTTGCGAATGTGCATTTATAGAGCCATCATCATTTAATTGATACACATGAACATTCCCTGTCCAATAACAGGCCACCAGTAATGTTTTATCATCATTTATTAAATTGATATGACAAGGTAAACCACCCAAAATGGGTTGTTTATTTATAAGCGTTAAACTTTTATCTTCATTTATTTTATAAGCTAATACCTGCGGATTTTTTTCTGGCATCACCTCTTGAAAACTATATAAATACTGCTTGTTTTTTGAAGTTACTAAATATGCGGTGTTTATATTTTCATGAATATGCAAAGGTGTTAAACTACCTGTAATTTCGTTGAATTTTAATGTTGAAATACCTTTACCAAAACCTTCTAAACCTGGTAAAACTTCGGTTGTGTATGAGCCCGCAAACAAAATCATATGCTATTGATATTTTAATGCTACCCAATTGTTACGCTCAAAAGTTTCTTGTAGTTTAAGGTTGTTTTTTGAAACCTCAGCATCAATAGTTGGAATGTCGTTATTGTAAAATCCGCTTAAAAATAAGGTGCCACCTTTGTTTAAACAAGTTGTGTAGGTGTTCATATCTTGAAGTAAAATATTTCTGTTTATGTTGGCTATAATTACATCGTATTTTTTTCCAAGTAACAATGATGCATCGCCTTCAAACACTGAAATATTTGAACAATTATTCCTTTCAACATTTTCTAAACTGTTTAAATAGCACCAATTATCAATATCAATAGCATCAATAGGTTTGGCGCCTTTCATTTCAGTTAATATAGCTAAAACACCTGTACCACAGCCCATATCTAACACCGATTTATTTTTAAAATCTTCTTTTAAAATATGCTGTATCATCATATGCGTAGTTTCATGATGCCCGGTACCAAAACTCATTTTAGGCTCTATAACAATATCAAATTCAGTATTAAATTTTTCGTGAAACGGTGCACGAACTGCACAAACATCATCTACAATAATTGGGTTAAAATTCTTTTCCCATTCAGCATTCCAATTGGTTTGTTCAATTTCAGAGAAAGTGTATGTAATTTTAAACTCATTTGAATTTAAAATATTAATATCATTTAAAATAGCATTGTGCCATTCATCTTTTTGAATGTAAGCTGTAACGCCTGTTTCGGTTTCAACAAAGCTTTCAAAACCAGCGTAACCTAATTCTGCGATAAGAATTTCGGTAGCTGGTTGCAAAGGTTCTACTTTAAACTCGTAACCAATGTATATGATGTTTGACATAATCTATTTTATTTAGAGCACAAATATAGAAGTTAAAACTACAACAGTTCTTTTTCAATAGCTATTTTAATAATACCAACACTATTTTTTGCACCTAATTTACTCATTATATTCATACGATGGGTTTCAACTGTTTTAGGGCTTATAAATAACTTTTTTGAAATTTCTTGAGTAGTTAACTCTTCAGAAATAGCCACTAACACATCATGTTCTCTTCTAGTTAAATTTGGTTTTAATCCGTTATCTGAAGTTGTTCCTGTCTGACTCAACAGCTTCTTATGGATATCCTTTTGTAGGAAGAGTTCTCCTGAAAGAACAGTAGTTATGGCTGTTAGTAATTCTAACTTATCTGTATTTTTAAGTAAATATCCGTGAACGCCATTTTTAAGCATGCGTTTTACAAAAGAAATGTCTTCAAAATTGGTGAGTCCAATAATTTTTAAATCTGGTTGCTTTTTTAACAATTGCTTACTTAAGTCTATGCCGTTTATATCTGGTAAATTAATATCTAACAATAACACATCTGGTTGGTCTTTAGGGATACTTTCTATGGTTTCATTGGCGTTTTTATAAGTCCCCACAAAAGTAACTTCTGGTGTATTTTCTAACATTGACACTATGCCTTGTAACACCATTTCATGATCGTCTGTTATCGCTATTTTAATTACCATTTATCTTGCTTTTATCAATATCTATTGTATATGAAGTTCCCTGGTTATTCGATATAAAATCGGTTGTAGCATTTAAATAATCTACTCTAGACTGTACATTACTTAAACCAATACCACCACTTTTAACGTTGTTTTTATCAAAACCTTTACCATTATCTTCTACTGTGATTTGTATAGTATTGTCTCTAGAACTTATTTGCACATCTATTTGAGAAGCTTCTGCGTGCCTAATAGCGTTAGTTACCAATTCTTGAATGATTCTAAAGGCGTTTACCTCAGCTTTTTTTGGAATTTCAATAGTCTCTCCTAAGTGTTGAAATGTAATTTCTAAATTTTGAGTAACCTCATTTAAGTTACTACAATATACTTCTGTAGCCTCTAATAAATTGAAACTTTCTAATGAGGGCGGAATTAAATTATGAGAAATAGCTCTTACTTGTTTGCATGAATCATCAATCATTGTAATAGCTTCTTTAATTACATTATTATTCATTTCTAGGAGTGAAGATAATTTATACTTAATAGCTGCTAAATCTCCATTTACGCCATCATGTAATTCTTTAGCAACACGATGACGCTCTTTTTCTTCCCCTTCAATTAAAGATTCTAATGTTTTTATTTGAAACTCTCGTTTAAGTGTTAGTAATTCTTGATTTTTTTGTTTTTGGCGTTGTTTGAATAAAAATACCAATAAAGTTGTAGCTATGACCAAAAACACAATAGCCCCTAACATATAGTTGTTCTGGGTTTTCTTTTTTTGAATTTGAGTTTCTTTTTCTTTAAGTTCTAATTGTTGGGTAGCAATTTCTTTGTCTTTTTTAGCTGTTTGGTATTTTTTATCTAAATCATTAACTTTTTCCTTAAACTCAATACTTTGAATACTATCATTTAGCAACCTACCTTCTTTGAGATATTTGTAAGCATTACCTAAATCTCCTGAGTTTTCATACACTTCTGCAAGAGCCATTAAACAAAGTGCCTCATTACTTTTTGATTTTATTTCTTTGGATAAGATAAGAGCTCTTTTCAAATTCCCTATTGACTCATTAAAGTTACCTTTAGAATCATAAAGACTTCCTAAATCATAATAAGACCCTAACAAAGGAAGTTTTTCCCCCATTTTCTTTCGTATATCTAAGGCTTTTAAAAAATTTATTTCCGCTCCTATATAGTTTTTTTGAGCCTGTTGAATAAGCCCCATATTTCTAAGTTGATAGGATTTTACAGACAAGTTCTCACCATTCTTACTTAAATCATACCCTTTCTCAAAATAATTAAGTGCTATATCTAAACTATCTAAATGCTTATAAACAATTCCTAAATTACTATATATTAAGCCTAAGTTATCCGGATCTTTGGTTTTTAGATAGGATTTCTCTACTTCTTTATAATACTCCAGTGCTTTTTTGTATTGTCCCATCTGGTCATAGATAGCCCCAATAGCATTCATATTCATTAGAGCATTCTCTTCATTACCAGTTAACTCACACAATTCTAAAGATTTTAACAAAAAATCTATAGCGTTGACCTTATCATCAAGAAACATATAACTTACTCCTAATTGATAATATGCCGGAATTAAGTTTACAGTATCCTTTTTCTTTTTAGCATAATCTTCATAATCTAATAGTAGATTTAAGGCTTTTTTAGAATCTCCCAAGACTCGATACACCCTGGCATAATTAAATTGAGATAACATCTCTAACTCCTTATTTTTTATTTCCTTGCTTAAAATAGCAAGTGAATCATTATACTTTAAAGAGGTTTTAGGGGAGCTGTAAATATAGCTTCTTACCAAATCATTGTAAATACTACATTTTTTCACTTCACTCTTTTCTATTAATAATTGTTGTTCTAAACTATCCGTAACAGATAATGTTTGTGCTAACATTAATGAGCTAATGAGACAACAAAAAATGATAAAAACAAAAGTTCTATTTTTCAAAAGGATTAATTTTTAAGTATTTAAATGTAATAAAAATAAGGATACTACTTGAGCTTAATTACAAATGTCACTACCACCAATAACCCATTTGTTATCGTTAATATAGAAGGCACCATCTTCTGTATAACGTTCTATAGGCATATAATTGACTTCGCCTGCATTAGACACCAATCTAATCACCATATAACCTTTGATAATCATGAGGCTCCAAAGTCCTATACCTTTACTATTGCTTGAAGATACTTCACCATCAAAAGCACCACCACCAGCACTTAAATCTGAATAACCATTAAATGCAAACTGGCCGTTAGAACAAAAGTTAATGGTAACTTTACTGTTAGAACCTATACTTATACTTCCTCCATAATTAGAAGCATAATGGGAACTGTATTTTACAAGTTTTCTTCCTTTAAACATATTGGCTTTTTGCTTTGCCAAACTATTCATAAAAGGTAAATATGTTATAGATTTTGAAATTTCAACAGCTAAATCTTGATAGGTATCTTTAAATGCTTGTTTAGGCACCAAAACAAGTGTCATTACTCCACCAATTTGCCAAAGTTTACTTTTAGATACTACTGCCACTAAAATAATTTCTTGCCCATTGCTATAACTGCCTTGGTAAAGTGCTATATAGTTTCCATTATCTAGCTGCATAATATCTGTGGCCAAAGCGGCTTGCATACCATCTTCTTGTATGGTTTCTTGCATGTTTTGTAATATAATGTGTTCGTTTGCCCACCCATGTTCTATTAGCATAATAGCAGCTTGCTCATTAGAATTACTTAACATAATTTGTCCGTAATTTTCTTCTTGTACTTGCCAACCAACAGGCACAGAAGCTTTAATTGCTATGCCTTCAAATTTTGTTTGTGAAAATGCAGACATGCCTAGTAAAATAAAAATTAAGAATCTCATTGTTTTACTATTTTAAACACTTTAGGTTTTGAAGCATCTTTAGCTTGAACAGACACAAAATATAAACCAGTTGCTTTATCCGTCATATCTATTTTCAACTTTGAGGACGCATTGTTGTATATATTTAAGACTTTCCCCTGAATATCTGAAATAGTAATTTTTGTATTCTGTATTGCATCACACTGAATATTTAAAGTTTGAACTACAGGGTTTGGATATGCTTTTATTGTGTTTTTGGCTAACACCTCATTTACAGTACTTAACACACCTGTACATTTTCCATTGGCTCCGGCATTATAAATATTTTGAATTTCTGTTTCAGTCAGTGCTCGATTATAGACACCTACTTCATCTATCTCTCCAGAGAAAAAGTTAGCGTAATCGTTTAAAGCCCCGTTAGGGTTGTGATATTGCCCTCCAATGGTTAAAGGTAAACCTACAGTACTTGACGGACCATTAGTAAATGTTTCCCAACCAAAATGAAAACCATCTGCATAAATAGAATGTTGATTACCTTGTCTCACATAGACATAATGGTGCCATTGAAAGTCTTCGAAACTTGGACCAGTTAAAACAATGTTTGCTCCTGTATTATCTTCAAAAATGCATTGGAAGGTGGCATTTTCAAAACGCATAGAAAATACTGTAGGTACATCGGTAGGTACATAACCTCCTCCTTTGGCAATAACCTGTTGGCTTACTGTTGCGAAACCTGTTTGTTTTGCCCAAAGTTCTACCGTAACATCTCCAGTGATGTCTAAATCTGGGCTATGTGGCACTACAACCACATCATCTACGCCATCAAATAAGAATGATTTACCCACAACACCTGTGGTATATAAAGTGCCGTTGGTAGTACCATGATTATTACCTAATGAATCGTTTGCATTATCTTCTGCTTTCCACCAACTTATTAAATTATTTGGTGGTGCTACACATTGCGAAAAGCTTAAGAAACTAGTGCAGCAAAAAACACATACCAGTAAAACAAAATATTGTTTCTTCATAACAATTGATTTAGTTAAAACTGTAAGACAGTCCTATTTGAATGTTATTAATCTTTAAATAATTATCACTATCACCTCTATCTAATAAATTAGTTTGCCCCCAATCATATCTAGCATCAATTGATATTTTCTCTGAAACATCGTAAGACAATCCAAAGTCAATTGCAAAATTGGTAGATTTCACGCCTTCACCAGTATCTAAAAGAAACCCTAAACTTGGACCTGCTTTGGCTTTGAACTTATCTGAAATATTATAGGAAGCTAAAACCGGAACTTGTATTTGATTAAAATCTTTAACTACCACAAATCTTACTTCTGGTAATAATTCTAATTTATCAGCTAAATTGATGTCTGCTAAAGCTAGTCCTAAATAAAATCCTGTTTCACTAGACGTCTCACTAAAATCTAGTGTTGAATTAATTGAACTATTATATGAGGTGATAGATTTAGAGTTAGTGAATTTTGTACTTAAATCTGTGTCTGTTGGTTGCTCATCTGTGGGAGTTTCTGTATGTATTGTACTTACAGCATAATCAATATACATTATGTTTACCCCTCCTGTTACTTTCAATTTTTGTGCAAAAGTTAACGATGTTACAAAGCACATTAATACTGTTAGTTTGATTATTGTTTTCATTTTTTCTGGTTTTTAATTTGTTGTTATTATTGATTCTGTGTTTATTTGATAATCTTCTATTCTTATGTCTTCTACCTCACCTGTACACAAACAAGTGGTTGTTTCCCATATGGTTTGTACACTAGTATCATTAAAACTGGCACGCTTAAGAATTGATTTCTTATAGTCATCACTTTCTGTAAACCAATAGACATGCTTATTTTTGATATCTAACTTCATTCTATGTGGTAAAAATTGAGAAGTTACAGGATGATTTTGTGCTATTTCTGCAAAATTTAAATTGACATCTAATCCTTTTAAACTTGAAGTACCTACGGTGTAATATCTACTACTTCCTCTATCATAAGACAGTATCATATAAATAATATCATTAGAAATATCTACTGCTATATCATGTATTTCATGACCATCTGTTTTAAAAATGGCACTACTTTCTAAATCGGTAGAACTTTCTGGGTCATAATAATACAAGCTATATCTATCATGCATTATTAAAAATGGTTGTTCACTGTCTTCTACCCATATCTTTTTAATTGCATTAGCTCTGGTAGCATTCTCAACTTGAGCCAACATGGTTTTATTACTACCATCTGCATTCATTTTATAAAGTCTATGATTACCTATTTTGTTTAAATCTGCGCCTTCTAAAAAATAATACACCTCTTGCTTTGTCTGATTTTTTGCTAATGCACTGAAAATGTAATTTGAAGTTGATACATTTTTTATTTCACGTCCTCCTGTTGAAGGATTTACAGATGTAATATTAACATCTAGACCAGATTCTGTAGAACCAACAAGTAATTCATTGTATTCTGGAAAAACTATTAATGATTTACCATCTGTAACATCTTTTGATAATAAGGTTTCTTGGGTTGTTGCATCATTATAAATGTCTACCCGCATAATACTTTCGTACTGTCTATCAGAGTAAAACAATTGATAATTAATTGCTTGTTCTTCTTCGGTTTCTGATGCAATACACTCTATAGTTATTGTAGTAGATGCATTATTATCATTTGCATCTCTAAAAAGAAAATTAATGGAATAAACTCCGGGTGTAGTTGTTGAGAAATTACCTGTTAAATCTAATACTTTGTTGTTATTACTAAAATTGCTTTCTACATCTGCATCAACTAAATTTCCGTTAGCATCTGTTATTGTAAAAACACCAAAAACAACTGCATTATTATCTGTAGCTATGGCATGAATTTCTATAGAATTGGGTGATAAACTAGCGTTTTCAAGATGAAATGTTACATTATCAATTGGTGTGATAATTTTTATAACTGGGGCTTCATCATCACCTTCAAGAGGTTCTGTTTTACAACCAACAAATGAAATAGTTGTAATTGCAAATATTAAAAGAAACTTAAAAATTTTCATAAGGTTAAAATTGTTGATTAATAACTGATTGCAAGTTACTTTCAACCTTATAAAAAAATCTAAGGGCATTCACCCAGATTATAAAAATCAGGGAATATCCTTAGAAATTTGTAAAACAAAAAAAGCGCTCAAATTTTAAATTTTGAACGCTTTTTTATTTAGATGTTATTTGTGAAATGCTGAAACAAGTTCGGCATTACAAGAATATCTTTAATCTAGAATGCATTTACAATAGCAAAGAAATCTTCAGCTTTTAATGATGCTCCACCAATTAAACCACCATCAACATCTGGCTTAGAGAAAATTTCTTGTGCGTTGGCTGGCTTTACACTTCCACCGTAAAGAATTGAAACGCTATCAGCTACTTCTGCTCCGTACTTGTTTTCTAACGTTTTTCTAATAAAAGCGTGCATATCTTGTGCTTGCTCTGGTGATGCAGTTTCACCTGTGCCAATAGCCCAAACTGGTTCATAAGCTAAAACTATTTTATTAAATGCTGATGCTTCTAAGTGAAACAACGCATTTTTAATTTGATTTTCTACTACGGTTTCTTCGTTTCCAGATTTTCTATCGGCTAACTCTTCACCAAAACAGAAAATAACGGTCATATCATTTGCTAAAGCAGCATCAACTTTTTTAGCTAAAAGCTCATCAGTTTCATTAAAATATTCTCTACGCTCACTGTGCCCTAAAATAACAATTTCTGCTCCAACACTTTTAAGCATGCTAGCGCTAATTTCACCAGTATAAGCACCGTTTTCAGCAAAATGCATGTTTTGAGCGGCTACATGAATATCGGTTGATTTTAAAACTTTATAAGCTTGGTATAAGTTTGTAAATGTTGGCGCTACAATTACTTCAGCGTTTGAAGTTTTTGTTTGGTTTGCTAAATCTGCTAATAACGCTTCAGTTTTTGATAAATCGTTATTCATTTTCCAGTTACCGGCAACAATATTTTTTCTCATAATTCCCATCCTAACCTTCCCAAAGGGAAGGAATTTGTTTATTATAGTTAATTATTATTTTGAATTTGAGATGCTAAAGTACTTAATTTTTAACAGCTTTAATAAGATTTTTGTCATCAGCTTCAATAACATTAAATACAACGATTTCGCTGGCTTTATTTACAACCATATATCTGGGTATCCAACTTATATTTACAAAGTTTGCAAACTCACAATCTTTACCATTAGGCATGTAGTAGTGGTCTCCTTGTATATTGTATTTTTCAATACCCTTTTTCCAGGCAGCTTCTCCTCTATCTAATGATAAAAACACATACGCTACATCTTTATAATTTTCTTGTAAAGCTTTAACTTTTGGCATGTTTTTTATACAATCTCCACACCAAGATGCCCAAATATCAACAACAATGGTTTTGCCTTTGTGCTTGTTTAAAATAGATTGAAAAGTTACGCTTTCACCATTTAACGTTACAAACGTATCATTTAAAGCTGCATCGCTAAATGTTTTTGGGTCTGGTGTTTTACAACTTAAAAAAGTTACTATTACTAATAGTATTACATATATTTTTTTCATTATTTGATTTTTTTTAGATGTGATTCCCGCCAAAACGGAGATTAAAAATTACTTCAATTTTACTTTAGGATCTAACCAAGCGTAAATTAAGTCGACAAATATATTAATCATTACAAATAAGGTAGCAATTACTAAAACTGCTCCCATTATTACTGGTAAATCTAGCGTGTTTAGTGCGTTAACAATTTCTTTTCCTAAGCCATTCCAACCAAAAATATATTCTACAAAAACAGCGCCTGCTAGCATTGATGCAAACCAACCCGAAATGGCGGTAACTACTGGATTCATTGCGTTTTTTATGGCGTGTTTTTTTATAATTTGAAACTCAGATAATCCTTTAGCTCTTGCGGTTCTAATATAATCTTGATTAAAAACTTCTAAAAGAGAATTTCGCATTAGTTGAATTACAACGGCTAACGGACGAATACCCAACACCACCGCTGGCAACACTAAATTTTTCCATTTTATGTGCATGGCTTCTCCAAAATCGTCTAACTCATAAAGGCTTCCCGTCATTTCCAAATTCGTGTATTCATGTAAAACGAAGCCAAATAACCAAGCAAATAAAATAGCGCTAAAAAATGATGGCACACTCATACCTAATGTGCTTACCACTTGTATAAATTTATCTAACCATTGGTCTTTATACAACGCTGAAATGATACCCAAAACAACACCTAAAACAATAGCTATAAAAATGGCCGAAACTGCTAGTACAAAAGTATTGGGCAATGTTTCACCTAAAACTTGGGTTACTTTTTTGCCTTGTTTTGTGAAAGATTCTCTTAAATATGGAAACTTTAAAACAGTTGTTGTATTTCCAATGGTAAAAAGTGGCTTAGCAGTGTATTTTCCAGATTGTAAAGCAGTGTAATCTTCTTTATTTTTTGAATGAAATGACAGTGGCGATAAGTCATTTAAATAGTAAACATATTGTATTGAAATAGGCTTATCAAATCCATATTTCTGTTTTACTAATTTAAGCTGTTCTGTGTCTTCATTTTGACCTAACATCATTTGCGCCGGATCACCCGGGAGCACATTAAACAAAAAGAAAATAACAGTTACCACACCAAATAATGTGAGTAAAGCGTAAATGATTTTATTTAGTAAGTAATTTATCAGTTGTTACTATTTATTTGAAACTACAGAATCCTTATTTTTTAATTCCACTTGTATAATATTGTAATAAGATGTATTATTTTTTTTGTTAAATTCCTCAACTGGCTCCATATCCTTGTATAGAGATACACCTTCTACCTCTTCTTTACTTAAGGCTTTGAACTCTTCCTTTGTCGATAATTTTCCATCAATAAAAATTGCAACATTATCTAAATCCTTATCAATATGCTCAACTTGTTTCACCTTAGGTAATTCAAAACCTTCCAAATCATTCCAGTGTACTTTTTGTTTAACAGTACCTTGGTCTAACTCTAAAATACCAGGGTTTGAACGTACTACAGTTTTAAGCGCTTTTTCATCACATAAATACCAAGTAACATCTAAACCAAAAGCTTCATTTATACGTTGCTTAACATCTTCACCCGATGCTGTTAAACCAATAACTTGATAACCTTGTTTTTTAGCGCTTTCAGTAAATGTTTTTAATTTTTTGGCACCTTCCAATTCAATTTTGTCAAGGTTGTATGACACAATAACTACTACATTATCTTGTGTTAAAAAATATTCGGTTAAATCGTCATTTTCACTTTCAATTGAAAAATCATAAATTGGTGGTTCATAACCTTTTTCAATTTCTGTTGTTTCAACGCTAACAAAATCACCTTCAACTGTAGGATAATCGCCTAATGTTTTAATAATTTTTTCTTGGCCATTAACATTAAATTTCCAAGCATATTCAGTAACTGGTTTTGGTGCATCATCTGGTATACTCATGCCTTCAGCTATATTTTTACCAATAGCGTAACCTCTAAAATCTATAGCTGGTAAATGCATTAAAACATGGTAACCAAACCATAAGCTTACTATAAAACTTAACAATGCTAAAATGGTTGTTTGTAGTTTACTAAATACGGTATTTATATGTTTTACGCCAACAAAAAGTATTATAATAAGCACCAGCAATACAACATCTTTTGTAAAGCTTTCCCATGGTGTTAGTTTAAGGGCATCACCAAAGCAGCCGCAGTCTTTTACTTTATCAAAATATGCCGAATAGAAGGTTAAAAATGTGAAGAAAAGTATCATTAAAAGTAAACTCCAAACGGTAAATTTTGGTTTATATCCTATTAAAAGAAATACGCCCAAAACTACTTCAAAAACCACAACAAAAACAGATATTAGTAATGCGTAAGGTTCTAAAAATGGTATATTTAAAACATCGGCGCTAAAATATTCTTGGAGTTTATATGAAAACCCAAGCGGATCATTAAGTTTTATAAATCCTGATATTATAAAAAGTACGCCTACAAATATTCTTGATATACTTACTATTGCTTTCATGTAGTTTTAATTTATTTTGAATTTTATTCACTTAAGTGAATTAGGGCAAATACCGAATAGTTTATCATGTCTTGATAATTGGCATCAATACCTTCGCTAACCAATGTTTTGCCCGCATTATTTTCAATTTGTTTAACGCGTAGTAGTTTTTGCAAAATTAAATCGGTTAGGCTACTAACACGCATATCGCGCCATGCTTCACCATAATCATGATTTTTATTTTCCATTAATTCTTTGGTAATGGCTATGTGTTTTTCGTATAACTTAACGGCTTCTTCGGTGTTTAAATCTGGCTGATCTGCCACACCTTTTTCAATTTGAATTAAAGCCATAACACAGTAATTAATTATGCCAATAAATTCACTTTCTTGCCCTTCGTCTACCTTTTGTTCTTTGTTTTCTTGCAAACCTCTAATACGTTGTGCTTTTATAAAAATTTGATCGGTTAATGATGGTAAACGCAGTATTCTCCATGCGCTTCCGTAATCGGCCATTTTCTTTTTAAATAAACTTTTACAAGTTTCAATTACAGCAGTATATTGTTTTGAGGTGTTTTGCATGAAATTAATTATGTATTTTGCGTAAATTTCGCTTAAATAGTTCAGAGTTCAAAGTTCTTAGTTCGTATTTATGATTTTATTAAAACTTTAAGCCCTAAACAACCCATTTTGAACCCTTTTTTATGACCATAAACTGCAAAGGAAAACTTATTGATTTATCTACCCCAAAAGTAATGGGCGTTTTAAACCTTACACCCGATTCTTTTTTTGATGGTGGTAAATTTAATAATGAAACAAACATTTTAAATCAGGTTGAAAAAATGTTAATTGATGGTGCTACATTTATTGATGTTGGTGCATATAGTTCGCGCCCAGGAGCCAATTTTGTTAGTGAGCAAGAAGAGCTTAACCGTATTGTTCCTGTGGTTAAACTGATTTTAAAACACTTCTCAAAAACCTTAATATCAATAGATACATTTAGAGCCGAAGTTGCTAAACAATGTATTGAAACTGGCGCTGCTTTAATTAACGATATTTCGGCAGGAAAACTTGACAAAAAAATGCTGAAAACCGTTGCTAGTTCACGTGTTCCGTACATAATGATGCACATGCGCGGTACACCACAAACCATGCAACAACTAACCAGTTATGATGATATTGTTAAAGACCTTATTTTTTATTTTTCTGAAAGCATACAAGCTGCCCACAATTTAGGTATTGCAGATATTATTGTTGATCCTGGTTTTGGTTTTGCAAAAACATTAGAGCAAAACTATGAACTTTTAAATGCATTAGAATTATTAAATATACTTGAAAAGCCCATACTTGTAGGAGTTTCAAGAAAATCTATGATTTATAAATTATTAGAAACCACACCACAAAATGCCTTAAATGGCACTACTGTTTTAAACACCATTAGTTTACAAAAAGGCGCTAACATTTTAAGAGTTCATGATGTAAAAGAAGCCATGGAATGTGTTAAGTTAGTTGAAAATTTAAAAGTTAGAAGTTAGAAGTCATGAAATATTATTTTTTAGTAGTTTTAGTAGTTTGTATTTTTTCCTGCGGAAAAGAAAAAGTAGTGCAATTACCAGAAATTAGTCATTCTGAAATAACAGAAATACAAGATGTATCGGCAGCCTATTTATTTTATGATGAAACTAAAGCCGACAGTGTTGAATTAAACCGAAAAAACCTAATTAGTACCACCAATTGGTTGGTTAATGTGGATAAACGTTTAACCCTAAAACAAGTGATTCCGCATATTAAGTTTTTACAAAACAAAAAGGCAAATGCAGGACACAAAAACGAAAAGGCAAAAAACTATTTTACATGCCATGATATTAGTAAAAACAATTTAGGGTTTGTTGAGTTTACTAATGTGGTTTATAACAATGCCATTTCTAACTTAAAAGCATCAAGCAATGAAATAATTCTAAATTTTAATACACCAAATATTATCAAGATTATAAATATAAAATCAGATACCGTTTCAAAAACAATTTCTAAAAATGAGCTTGCAAATACAATAAAACCTTTTGATTTACCTGAAAACATTATTAAACTTCATTTCAATTCAAATGTAATATTTCAAGATTATATTTCGTTTAAAAAACTCATTTCAACAGAAATAAAACAGGCTAAAATCTCTAACAAAGAATCTATTTATAATTAACCTTATTTTATTAAATTTACCAAAACCATTATTCTATTGGACATCTTTAAAGACATTTTAAACCTTCGTTTTATAGATTATCTTGATGTTGTAGTGGTAGCGCTCCTACTCTACTACCTTTACAAATTAGTTAAAGGCACCGTAGCCATTAATATTTTTATTGGTATTATTATAATTTATGGCGCTTTTAAGCTTACGGGGTTTTTAGATATGCAACTTCTTAACGGCCTATTAAAAGGCTTTATTGAAGTTGGTATAATTGCTTTAATTGTTGTGTTTCAACCAGAAATTAGAAAATTTTTACTCATGGTTGGATCTACCAATTTTGGACACAGATTTAAGTTTTTGCAGCGTTTTAAATTTTTAAAAACCGATGCCACAAGTACTACTGATGTTAATGCTATTATTGCAGCTTGTAATAAAATGTCTATGTCTAAAACTGGTGCTTTAATTGTTTTTGAACGTAATAATAACCTAGATTTTTTAACACAATCTGGTGATGAAATGAACATTAAAGTTACCCAACCCATTATAGAAAGTATTTTTTTTAAAAACAGTCCGCTACACGATGGTGCCATAATTGTAAGCAATAATATTGTTAAAGCAACCCGTGTAATTTTACCCGTAAATAACGAAAAAAACATACCACAACGCTTTGGTTTACGCCACAGAGCTGCTATTGGTATTACTGAAAAAACCGATGCGTTAGCACTGGCTGTTAGTGAAGAAACTGGGCATATTTCGTATTTTAAAGATGGTGATTTTATTGCTTTTGAAGATACTAGCCAACTTATTTCTGCCATAAAAAAAGATTTAGCTTAATAACTTATGAAATGTAAAAACTGTAACAGCACCTTAAGAACCGATTATAGTTTTTGTCCAGATTGTGGCGCTAAAGTAATACGAAGCCGTATTACTGCTAAAAGTTTAGTTTTTGATTTTTTTGAACGCTATTTTAATCTAGACAATACATTTTTTACCACACTTTGGCATATGCTAATAAAGCCACAAGCTGTTTGTTGTGGCTATATTACTGGTTTGAGAAAAAAATATTTAAATCCAGTGAGTATGCTTGCTATATCATTAACAGCATCGGGTTTTGTAATGTTTTTAATGAAAAAAGTAGCTTGGGAAAACATAGACTTTTCTAAAATAAGTTATGCCCAAACTAGCGGCCAAAATATGGGCACCGAAAAAATAATGGCCGCAACTATGGAGTACAGCTCATTTATTTATTTCTTATATATTCCTATAATTGCTTTTGCTAGTTACGCCGTTTTTAACAAAAAAAATTACAACTACCCAGAGCATATTATAACTGCTATTTACGCACTTACAAGTTTTAGTATTATTTCTACTATTTACACTACAACTTTACTGCTAACAACACCGCAAGCCTTTATTGACACTGCACTTATTTATACAGCTGTTATGGTTTTATTTTGTTTATATGTAGCTTATAAAAATGCACCCACAAAAAAAACATCACTACTATGGCGTATTCCTTCGTTTTTAATAATAGTTTTTATGGGCTATATTTTTAGCTCAGTTTTTATGTTAGCTATGTTATTTATTACCGGTGAAATTACGGTACAAGATTTTATACCCAAATAATAAATTACTACGCTACATTTTCTTCTTGTAGAAATTGCACTTCGTAAAGATTTTTGTAGTAACCGTTTTCTTTTTTAAGAAGTTCGTGGTGCGTACCTTGCTCAACAATATTACCAGAATCCATTACAATAATTTTATCGGCTTTTTTAACTGTTGCTAAACGGTGCGCAATAACAATAGATGTACGCCCTTTTGTAATTTTTTCAGTTGCATTTTGAATGAGTTGTTCTGAATACGAATCTACTGAAGATGTTGCTTCATCTAACACCAAAATACTTGGGTTTGTAACATAAGCTCTTAAAAACGAAATTAACTGTCTTTGTCCAGAAGATAACATAACACCACGCTCTTTAACGTTATAATTATAACCATTTGGTAAACTCAAAATAAAGTCGTGTATTCCAATATCTTTGGCTGCTTGATGCACCTGTGCTTCAGTAATTTCAGGATAATTTAAGGTTATGTTATTCAAAATAGTATCAGCAAATAAAAACACATCTTGTAAAACAACCGCTATTTGAGTTCTTAACGATGCTAAAGTTACATCTTTAATATTGGTGTTATCTATATAAATATTACCGCCTTTAATTTCGTAAAATCTACTTAACAAATTTATAATAGTAGATTTTCCGGCTCCTGTAGCACCAACAATAGCAACGGTTTCTCCTTCTTTCACACTAAAAGAAATGCCTTTTAAAACATCTTCATCTTCAACATAACTAAAATGTACATCATCAAATTTAATATTACCTTTAAAATGGTTGGCCACAATACTACCGGTATCATCAATTTGCGATGTAGTATCTAGCACTTTAAAAACACGGGTTGCAGCTACCATGCCCATTTGTAGTGTATTAAATTTATCTGCTATTTGGCGTAAAGGCCTAAAAAGCATGGGTATAAACATTATAAATGCCACTAAAACACCTTTAGTTACAGAGCCTTCAACTACATTTAAACCACCATACCACGCAACTAAACCAATGGTAACAGATGACGCCAAATCTGCAATAGGAAAGAAAAATGAATTGTACCATACAGTTTTTAACCAGCCTTTTTTATGGCGTTCGTTAATTTCTTTAAACTTTTTATATTCGGTAGCTTCGCGCGTAAAAAGTTGTAATATTTTCATGCCCGTTATACGCTCTTGCACGAAAGAATTAAGATTTGAAACCTCGGCTCTAACTTCTTCAAAAGCTTTTTTCATATATTTTTGAAATACGCGTGTGGCGTATAGCAAAACTGGCAGCATTAATAGTACTATTAGGCTTAATTTCCAGTTTGTGTAAACCATAACTCCAAATACAACAAGCATGGTTAAAATATCTCTAAAAATCATGAAAAGTCCTTGCCCAAAAATATCGGCAATACGCTCCATATCTGTAACAGACCTTGTAATTAATACACCTACCGAAGAATTATCATAATACTTCATTTTAAATTTTAGTAGGTGATTAAACAGTTTTGTTCTTACATCTTTTACTAAGTTTTGCCCTAACCATGCGGCATAATAAATAAAACCTAACTGAAAAATGGTTTGTAAAATTAAAACCGCAAACATTATTACCACATAAATTAAAAATGTATTGGGTTTGTTTAATGCTATACCTTTATCTATGGCATCTTTGGTTAAATATGGTGTTGCAGCACTTAATCCTGCTAAAAGAATTACTAAAACAAACAGCCCTATAAAAATACTTTTGTAAGGTTTTATATATTGAAAAAGGCGCTTAAAAAGCACAAAATCAAAAATACTTTCTTTCTTTTTAGTCATTATTTAGTGTTATACTTTTTGGGTATTCTACATTAATTAAATATAAAGCATATGCAGGTACAGAATATCCAGCTTCGCTTCGGTTTTTTGATGCTATTATTTTATGCACATCATCTATGGTAATTTTACCTAAACCTACATTTATCATGGTGCCCACTACTGCCCTAACCATATTACGCAAAAACCTATCAGCTTGAATTACAAAATGAAGTTCGTCATCTTTAAAAAACCATTGTGCTTTCATAATATCACAATTATACGTTTTTACATCGGTATTTGTTTTAGAAAAGCATTGAAAATCTTTATAATTAAATAAAACATCTGTGGCTTTTTGCATGTTTTCAACATTTAAATCTTGCTTCATAAACAACGCATTATTATATGAGAACACGTTTTTTTTTAGCGTAATTCTGTACAAATAGGTTCTGCTTAAAGCATCAAAACGTGCGTGTGCATTAGGGTTTACTTCAAAAATACGTTGTATAGCAATATCTTTTGGTAAAAATGCATTGAGCTTGTAAGCTAATTGTGTTTTACTAAAAGTTACATTTGTATCAAAATGTGCAAACATTTGTGAGGCGTGTACACCTGTATCTGTACGGCCTGCACCAACAATTGCTGTAGGTTGCTTTAGTAATGTTGATAATGCTTTTTCTATAACTTCTTGCACCGTAATTGCTGTAGGTTGGTTTTGCCAACCATGATAGGCGCTTCCGTTATAAGATAGTTCTATAAAATACCTCAAATTGTTTTAATACATTTGTTGAAACAGCAAAGATATATAGTTTTAAGATTCTTTGTACTGTTGAAATCTTAATTAAATATTAAAACACACCAAGTGTTTATTGATATATGACCAAAATTCTATTACTTTCTGATACGCATAGTTATATTGATGATGATGTACTTAAATATGTTAAACAAGCTGATGAGGTTTGGCATGCTGGTGATATTGGCAATTTAAAAGTTACCGATGCTATTAAAGCCTTAAAACCTTTAAGAGGTGTTTATGGCAATATTGATGATGCTGGCGTTAGGGTTGAATTTCCGGAGCATAACCGATTTATGTGCGAGAATGTTGATGTTTGGATTACGCATATTGGTGGCTACCCTGGCGCTTACAATATGCGGGTTAGAGAACTCATTAAACAGCAACCACCAAGGTTGTTTATTTGTGGGCACTCGCATATTTTAAAGGTAATGCCAGATAAGAAACTTAATTTAATTCATATGAATCCGGGGGCGGTTGGTAAACATGGTTTTCATAAAACACGTACTATGTTACGTTTTACTATTGATGGTAAAAAAATTGATAATTTGGAGGTTATTGAGTTTAACAAGCGCTAGTTTTTTTATTTTTAATTGAAACTAACTTAATAAATAAGGCTTTTTTTTGTTTTTGAAATTATGTTGGCTGGTGGTTGCGTTAGGGATTGCAGCGGTAGCTTTTGGCGAAGTGCGCTTTGAGCCAAAACTTTAAGCGTAAAGCCCGACCCGATAGGGAAACGCCATATTGACACGTTTATTTTTCTAGATTTTAAATTATAAAAAAGCCCAAAGTCTTCACTTTGGGCTTACGCACTAATACTACTAAGATATTAGGTTTTTATCGTAATCTATCTACTGATTTTACAAGGTCTTCGTCCTTTTTAATGGCTTTATTAGCTAAAGCTAAAAATACGATAGAAATAATAGGAAGAAGCACCCCAATACCTTTCTCAGAAACCGCCGTTTCTCCAGATAAATTTAGTGATTGATATACAAAAAATCCTAGTAAAATAAAGTTTAATATCATGTTTAGGCGGCCCAACATAAATTGAGACTTCCTGTTTTTGTATCTAAAAATTGTTACCAATGAAAAAAATGCCGATGTTATAAAAGCTGCAAACACATAGTTAATATCTTGGGCATAAACTACGCTGCCGTTAGTGGTTTTCCATAGGTTGAATACAAATATTAACCCGCCAGAAACTGCGGCTGCAAGTAAAAGATATATGGTTTGTATACGTTGTAACATACTTATTTCTTGTAATTGGACAGCAAAAATAACAGTTTCTTTAAAATTTTAGTGCAAAAAATTAAAATAAAGTTGTATAATTGCAGTAATAATTCACAACAACCGCTGTTACAAGCGGTTAATTCTCCAGATTAAATCATTTTTTCTCAGAATTACTCAAAAAAAATTATACTCAAAAAAAAAATTTATATTCAATTATAAACATCAATGTTTGAAATTTCACAATTAAAAGCAAAAAAGCTCTCTGAACTACAGGAGATTGCGAAAGAATTAAGTATACCTAAATACCGTTCTTTAAAAAAATTAGATTTAGTTTACCAAATTCTAGATCATCAAGCAGCCAACCCTAAGGCTACAACTGAGGCTAAACCTGAAACTAAAGCCGAAGACAACATACCAAAACCAAAAAGACAGAGACAGCGCGTACAAAAAAAGCCTGCAAACGCAAGCAATACTGCTAAAACTGAAACTACTGCACCTAAAGCTACCGAAGAAAAAGAAAAACCACAAGCACAAGCTAAAAAAGAGGAACAAACTCAAAGTAAACCTCAAAATAATAGCAATAACAACAATAATAACGGTAGTAATAACAATAACCAACAAAAGCATCGCCAACACAAAAACCAACATAAAAATCAAAAAAACAATGTTGATAACGGCAATAAAGACAATAGAAACCGTTATAGAGAACCTGATTTTGAATTTGATGCTATTATTGAAAGTGAAGGTGTTTTAGATATTATGCAGGATGGTTATGGTTTTTTACGTTCATCAGACTATAACTACCTATCATCACCAGATGATATTTATGTATCTCAATCTCAAATTCGATTATTTGGTCTTAAAAAAGGCGATACTGTTTTAGGAAATGTACGCCCTCCAAAAGAAGGCGAAAAATATTTTCCATTAATTAAAGTAAACAGAATTAATGGGCAAAAGCCCGAGGTTGTTAGAGACCGCGTGTCCTTTGAGCATTTAACACCGCTTTTTCCTAGAGAAAAATTTAATATAGCTGAAAAACAGAGCACCATTTCTACAAGAATAATGGATTTATTTGCACCTATTGGTAAAGGGCAACGTGGTATGATAGTATCACAACCTAAAACAGGTAAAACCATGTTACTTAAAGATGTGGCTAATGCCATTGCAGCCAACCACCCTGAGGTATATCAAATGATTTTATTAATTGATGAACGCCCAGAGGAAGTTACAGATATGCAGCGTAATGTACGTGGCGAGGTTATTGCATCTACCTTTGATAAAGAAGCACATGAACACGTAAAAATTGCCGACATTGTTTTAGAAAAAGCAAAACGCTTGGTTGAATGTGGCCATGATGTTGTAATACTTTTAGATTCTATTACGCGTTTAGCAAGAGCATATAATACCGTACAACCAGCATCTGGTAAAATTTTAAGTGGTGGTGTAGATGCCAATGCTTTACACAGGCCAAAACGCTTTTTTGGTGCTGCCAGAAATATTGAAAACGGCGGTTCTTTAACAATTATTGCTACTGCACTTACCGAAACAGGCTCAAAAATGGATGAAGTAATTTTTGAAGAATTTAAAGGTACTGGTAATATGGAACTACAGTTAGATAGAAAAATATCTAACAGACGTATTTTCCCTGCTATTGATCTTACATCGTCAAGCACAAGAAGAGATGATTTATTACTAGATGAAAACACCATTCAACGCATGTGGGTATTACGTAAATATCTAGCAGACATGAACCCAGTTGAAGCCATGGAATTTACAAACGATCGTTTCAAACAAACTAAAAACAACGAAGAGTTTTTAATATCTATGAATGGATAGAACTGAACACAATTAATATAAAAAGCCTTAACAAAAATTTGTTAAGGCTTTTTTATTTTTCAATTATGCAAAACTTATACAAAGCTTATGCAAACAATACAAATATTGTACAAAGTCAATAAACTACCATAATCATAGTTAGCAATTCATTCTTATTGTTTCAATAAAACTTATATTTGAAACTTTCATATTACCAAAAACTAAATGCTATTATCATTAAAAAAATTTTCAGCTTTTCTATTTGTTCTTCCAACATTTTTAGTTGCACAAGAAAAAGAAAAAGAGGGTATAAAATTATTTGTAGAATGTAATTGCGATAAAAATTATATTAGGCAAGAAGTTAAACACATAAACCATGTAAGAGATCAAAGTTTAGCAAATGTGGCTCTTTTTATTTACGATTTACCTAACGGAAGCGGAGGCAAAACTTATAAGCTAGAATTTACAGGAAAATCTTCTTTTGAAGGAATTAATAAAACTTTGACATTTGACTCAAACGCAAACATGACTACCGATGATGTTAGAAAACGGTTAACATGGCGCATTGGACGTGGGTTACTTAGATATGTAATTGAATCTGATTTAGAAAATAGGGTTGTTTACAAAATAAAAGGACAACCAAAAAACAAAGAAATTATAGTAAGAGACCCTTGGAGAAATTGGATTTTTGAAGTTTACGGCCAAGGTAAATTTAGTAAAGAGTCTAGTAGAAAAAAGTTTGATTATAAAGTTGGACTTGAAAGTGATAAAGTAACTGAAAAATGGCGTGTTAGAGCTGATGCCCAACTAAGTCATGCAAATAGTAAATTTATTAGAAACGATGAAGAATTTACTAGTTCAAGAGACAGATATTGGGGTGCAGCCAGTATTGTACGAAGTATATCAGACCATTGGTCTACAGGTATATTTGGTAATTTAAGCCATGACACTTACACAAACATAGATTTGGCCTTGGGGTTTACTCCTGCAATTGAATATAACATTTTTCCTTACAGCGAAGTTTTAAAAAGAGAAATAGTATTTGCTTATAAAATTGGGTACAAATACAACAATTATATTGAAAAAACGATATTCAATAAAAATGAAGAGTCTATATGGAATCACTCTTTCGATATTCAAGTACGTTACAGGCAACCATGGGGAAATATATACTCTAGAATTGTTGCGTCAAGTTTTTTACAAGATTTATCAAAAAACAGAATACAAAACAATAATACCGTTTCTGTAAGAGTTATAAAAGGATTCTCGGTTAGATTTACCAGCAACTTACAGTATATTCAAGACCAAATAAACCTGCCTGCGGGAGACGCTTCACTAGAAGATGTGTTATTACAACAAAAACAAATAGCTACAAATTTTAATTTAGGTTTTTCTGTTGGCGTATCATACACTTTTGGTTCTGCTTTTAACAATATTATTAATACAAGGTTATAAAGTATTACAGAAGAAAGCATAAAAAATTAATTAGTTTCTACTAATTAAAAAAGAATAATTATTGTGAACGCATTTATTATTTGTGAAATAATTTCGGCCACAAAAAAAGCCTTTCTTTTCAGAAAGGCTTTTATTATAAAATTGTTATAATACTATAATGCAGCAACATGCTTAGCTAAACCAGATTTAAGGTTAGCAGCTTTATTATTGTGTATAATATTTTTCTTAGCTAATTTATCTAACATAGAAACAACTTGAGGAAATAAAGCCTCAGCTTCTTTCTTATCAGTAAGCTCACGTAATTTTTTAATAGCATTACGTGTAGTTTTGTGTTGATATCTATTTAACACGCGTTTAGCTTCGTTACTTCTTATTCTTTTTAATGCTGACTTGTGATTTGCCATTTTGTTTTTTCTTTAGTAAAAAATTGTAGCCCGTAGGGGAATCGAACCCCTCTTACCAGGATGAAAACCTGGCGTCCTAGCCGATAGACGAACGGGCCATTTAGGTTATTTCAGTGTTTTTATGAACTGAGCAATTCGTGATTGCGGATGCAAAGATACTACTAATTTTGAATGCTGCAACACTTATTTAATTTTTTTTCAAAAAAAATTTAAATTAATATGCTTTTGCAAATAAAACCCTACCTTTTGAAGGCGCTCCCGAATATACACAACTACCTGATTCTTCAGTGTTTTCTAAAGGAACACATCTAATTGTTGCTTTTGTTAATTCTTTTATTTTGTCTTCAGTTTCAGGTGTCCCATCCCAATGTGCAGAAATAAATCCGCCTTTGTTTTCTAAAACATCCTTAAATTCATCAAAAGTTTCGACCTTGGTTATATGCTCGTTTCGGTATGCTAAGGCTTTATTAAACAAACTTTGTTGTATCTCTTCTAATAAATCTTCAATTACAACATTTATTCTGTCTAAAATAACGGTTTGTTTGGTTAAAGTATCTCTACGCGCTACTTCAACTGTACCTTCTTCTAAATCTTTTGGACCAATAGCTATTCTTAAAGGTACACCTTGTAACTCATGCTGCGCAAATTTAGCGCCTGGTCTTAAAGTATCACGTTTATCAAACTTAACAGATATATTGCGTTCTCTTAAATCACTAATTATATCTTCTGCTACTTTACTAATGGCTTCAAATTGCTCTTCATTTTTATATATAGGAACAATTACAACTTGATAAGGTGCTAAATTTGGTGGTAAAACCAAACCATTATCATCACTATGTGTCATAATTAGTGCGCCCATTAAGCGTGTTGAAACACCCCAAGAAGTTGCCCATACGTAATCTTGCTTACCTTCTTTGTTTGCATATTTAACATCAAAAGCTTTGGCAAAATTTTGACCTAAAAAGTGCGATGTTCCTGCTTGAAGTGCTTTACCATCTTGCATTAATGCTTCAATACAATATGTTTCATCAGCACCAGCAAAACGTTCGCTTTCAGTTTTCACACCCTGAATAACTGGTATAGCCATGAAATTTTCAACAAAATTGGCGTAAACGTTATTCATTTGCTTAGTTTCATCTAAGGCTTCCTGTTTTGTTGCATGTGCTGTGTGGCCTTCTTGCCATAAAAACTCTGCTGTACGCAAAAATAAGCGTGTACGCATTTCCCAACGTACTACGTTTGCCCATTGGTTTACTAAAATTGGTAAATCTCGGTAAGATTGAATCCAATTTCTGTATGTATTCCAAATTATGGCTTCACTGGTTGGCCTTACAACTAATTCTTCTTCTAACTTTGCTTCAGGATCTACTCGTAACTTACCTGGTTTATCTGGGTCATTTTGTAATCTATAATGTGTAACTACAGCACATTCTTTTGCAAACCCTTCGGCATTTTTTTCTTCAGCTTCAAATAAACTTTTAGGAACAAAAAGTGGAAAATATGCGTTTTGATGCCCTGTTTCTTTAAACATTCTATCTAATTCTGCCTGCATTTTTTCCCAAATAGCGTAACCGTATGGTTTTATAACCATACAACCTCTAACTGCCGAATTCTCAGCTAAATCTGCTTTTACAACCAATTCGTTATACCATTTGGAATAATCTTCTGCTCTACTGGTAAGTTTTTTACTCATATAAATGTTTTGGCACAAATATTGTGATTATGTTAAATAAAAAAATAGTTCAGCAAAACTAACTATTTTTGTTATGTTCAACAATAAAAATTCTAGAGATATGCACTTTTATAACTACACAAAACAAAATGTATCATTCTTAGCCTTAATTGGTTTAATGTTTGGTATTGTATCATGTGGGTCTTATCAATACGTTGGTGCTGACGATGATGGTATTTACGGCACATCTACTGTACAAGTAGCCAATACCCCTACACAAGCAGTTAACGAAGTGCCCGATGATAACAGAAGTAATTATTATAAAAACTACTTTAGAAACAAATCTTTAGAATACGAAAACACATTACAAAACGACGCTATTTTTACTGATATTGATGGTTATTATACTGATGATTACGCGGTAAACGACACTATTTACAATGATTACCAAGGACATGCAGGTTGGGGGCAAAACCCTAACAATGTAACCATAAACTATATTGACAACGGTTGGAATAACTGGGGTTGGAATGCTGGTTTTGGTTGGGGTTGGAACAGACCTTACTCTAGATGGGGATGGAACAATTGGGGTTGGAACACCTATTGGGGATGGAACGATTGGAATTGGGGTTGGAATAACTGGGGCTACTATGATCCTTTCTGGGGAGGTGGCTTTTATGGTGGTTTTTACGGTGGTTGGGCATACAACTCATGGAGAAACTACCCGAACAGATATTATGGCGGTTATTATGGTAATAATAGATATTACAGCAACCGTGGTTACGCATACAATTCTAGCCGCAGAGGCAGCTACTACAATAAAAGCTCAAGAAGTGGTTTAAGTAGTAGAAACTACACTTCTAGACGTGCAACAAGTACAACATCAAAATATAATACAGCTCGCCGTAGCAGTGTTTCTAGCACCTCTAGCAGAGCTTCAACGTATAACAGACGAGGTACAACATCTAGAATTAGTAGCAGTAATAATAGAAGTGCTACAAACAATTACAATTCTGCTAGAAGATACAGTGGAACTAATAGATATTCTAGCACACAAAGTAGAGGTACTACGGTAAATAGAACACCATCATCAAACTCTACTACTAGGTCATCATCACCATATAATAGAAGAAGTTCTAGTTACCAACAACCTACTAGAAACTACAACAATAATTCATCTAGAAGTTCATATCCTACAAGAAATTATGGTAATTCATCTTCAAGCGGAAGAAGTTCTTCTTACGGTTCGTCTAGCCGAAGTTCAAGCTCAAGATCAACAACGTCTAGATCATCATCTAGTAGCAGAAGTGGTGGTAGAAGCTCATCTAGTGGAGGAAGAAGACGATAAAATTTCAGTTTAAAAAAAAATAAATATCACATATGAAAAAGTTACAATTACTTTGCATAGGCTTGCTATCTATGTCTGCAGTTTACGGTCAAGATTTAACCGATGCGCTTCGATATTCTCAAGACGAAATTCAAGGAACAGCGCGTTTTAGAGCCTTAAGTGGCGCTTTTGGCGCCTTAGGTGGAGACATGAGTGCGGTAAGTATAAACCCAGCAAGTTCTGCTGTTTTTAGCCGAAGTCATGCTTCCATTACAGGAGCAAGCCTTAACACTAAAAATAAAACAGATTATTTTGGTGGCACTGGTAGAACTGATGATACAAACTTTGATATTAACCAAGCAGGTGCTGCATTTGTGTTTGCCAGCAACAATAACTCGCCATGGCGTAAATTTTCATTAGCCGTGGCTTATGAACGTACAGCAAATCATGAAAATAATTGGTATGCGCAAGGTTTAAATACTGTTGTTGACCCTGATTTTAGTAATTCTATTGCTAGTTATTTTTATGATTTTGCCCAAGGTTTAAGATTAGATGAAATTTCAGCTTTTGAAGGCGAATCTTTAGCAGATGCCTATTTAGATATTGGTAGTTCATTTGGTTTCCCCCATCAACAAGCTTTTTTGGGTTATGAAAGTTTTATATTAGAACCTGAAGAAAACGGCGATGCAAATACTAATTACACCTCAAATATAGCTGCCGGTGATTTTCAACATGACTACACGTATGCTGCCACTGGTTACAACGGCAAAGTCTCTTTTAACGTAGCTACACAGTATGAAGACAACTTGTATTTAGGTTTAAATTTAAATTCTCACTTTATAGATTATCAACGTTCTACATTACTTTTTGAAGAAAATAATAATGTAGGTTCAACAGTTAATTTTGTTGAATTTGAAAATAATTTAACCACAAGAGGTAATGGTTTTTCATTTCAACTTGGTGGTATCATGAAAGTTACTAATGAATTTAGAGTTGGTTTAACTTATGATTCTCCTACTTGGTATACTATTGAAGAAGAAACTTCACAATATTTAGGTACCGATGGTGCTAATGATTTTGTTGGTATAAATCCGCAAATAATAAATATTTACCCCCAATATAAACTAAAAACACCTTCAAAAGTTACAGGAAGTTTAGCCTATGTATTTGGTAACAAAGGTTTAATTAGTTTTGATTACTCTAGAAAAGATTTTAGCAACACCGAATTTAGACCTGAAAATGATGATTTCTACCAGGTTTTAAATGAAAATATAAGTAATACATTTACTGATGCTTCTACTTACAGATTTGGTGGCGAATACAAACACAAACAATTTAGCTTTAGAGGTGGTTACCGTTTTGAAGAAAGCCCATATAAAGATGGTTTTACAGTAGGCGATTTAAATGGTTACTCACTTGGTTTAGGTTATAATTTTGGCAATACAAAACTAGATGTAACCTATGATTATTTTGAAAGATCTTACATGAACACACTGTATAATTTAGATTTTGGTAACGCCCCAATAGCAACACGAGACAGAAAAGATTCTAACGTAACAATATCATTAAGTTTTAACATATAACCACTTAATAACTTTTTTTGAGTGTTAAAAGCTTGAGGAGAATAGCCCCCTCAGGCTTTTCTTTTTTGTAATGATTCCCTAATTAAACAGACCAAAACAAGCATTAGCAATAAATTACAATTAATTGTTAATAATATTAGTTAAATAACCGAAAAACGTATCTTTGCACTCCAAAGTTTATTTTTTACGTTTTTCAACCGTAAAAACAAAAGTTTTAGACACATGAAATTGGAAAGTAATTTAGATGATTTTGATGCTTTAGGAGATGAGCACATTGGCACATCGCAAGACACACCTATGCGTAGTGATGCCTTCAAATTAACTAATGAAGAAAAAATAGACATCATAAAAGATGATGTTCGCCATATAATGGAAACCTTAGGTTTAGACCTTACAGATGATAGCCTTAGAGGCACACCAAACCGTGTGGCTAAAATGTTTGTAAACGAAATTTTTGGAGGGCTAAACCCTAGTAAAAAACCAAGCGCATCAACTTTTGATAATAAATACAAATACGGTGAAATGCTAGTTGAAAAAAACATTACCGTTTACTCAACCTGCGAGCACCATTTATTACCAATAGTTGGTAGAGCACACGTAGCATACATTTCTAACGGTACGGTTGTAGGTTTATCAAAAATGAATCGTATTGTAGACTACTACGCAAAACGCCCTCAAGTACAAGAGCGTTTAACCATTCAAATAGTAAAAGAATTACAACAAGTATTAAACACCAAAGATGTAGCTTGTGTTATTGATGCTAAACACCTATGTGTAAACTCTAGAGGTATTAGAGATATTGAAAGTAGCACTGTAACATCAGAGTTTGGTGGTAAATTTAAAGACATGGCTACCAGAAAAGAATTTTTAGATTATATAAAATTAGATACTAAGTTTTAAGGGGTAATTTCTAGCAATCAACAACCAAAGCACATCAGCAACCATGCAACTTTACAAAAATCAGGAGATAAAAATTTATAATTCAATTACTGGACAAAAAGAAGTTTTTAAACCTATAAATGAAGGACACGTAGGCATGTACGTTTGTGGCCCTACAGTGTATAGCAATGTACACTTGGGTAATGTTAGAACTTTTATGTCTTTTGATGTGATTTTTAGATATCTAAAGCATTTAGGTTACAAAGTACGCTATGTAAGAAACATAACTGATGCAGGACATTTAGAAAATGATGCCGATGTTGGTGAAGATAAAATAACAAAAAAAGCACGTTTAGAACAAATTGAACCTATGGAAGTAGTGCAACGCTACACCGTAGATTTTCATAACGTTTTAAGCACACTAAATTTTTTACCACCAAGCATTGAACCTACTGCAACAGGCCATATTATTGAGCAGATTGAGTTAATTTCTAAAATAATAGACAACGGTTTTGCTTATGTAATAAATGGCTCAGTCTATTTTGATGTGCATAAATTTGATGAATCTAACGAATACGGAAAACTAAGTAAACGTAAGTTAGAAGACTTAATTCACAACACCCGCGAACTTGACGGACAATCAGATAAAAAGAACCCACAAGATTTTGCGCTTTGGAAAAAAGCCGAACCACAACATATAATGCGTTGGCCTTCTCCATGGGGTGATGGTTTCCCGGGTTGGCACTTAGAGTGTACTGCAATGAGTACAAAATATTTAGGTGAAACATTTGACATTCATGGTGGTGGTATGGATTTAAAATTTCCGCACCACGAGTGTGAAATAGCTCAAAATGAAGCAGCTTTGGGTAAATCGCCTGTAAATTATTGGATGCACGCTAATATGCTTGAATTAAACGGGCAACGCATGTCTAAAACCACAGGTAACACCATAAATCCGCATGAATTGCTTTCGGGTAATAATGATAAAATGAGTAAAGCCTACTCACCTAGCGTTATTCGGTTTTTTATGGCGCAATCGTCATACCGAAGTGTGTTAGATTTAACCGATGCAGGTTTACTAGCCAGCGAAAAAGGTTATAACAGACTTATGGAAGCTATGGCATTAATACCATCGCTAAAAGCTTCTGCTTCATCATCATTAAATATAAATGAATGGCTTCAAAAATGTTATGATGCCATGAATGACGATTTCAACACACCAATTTTAATAGCCAATTTATTTGAAGCTGTTAAATATATAAACCAAGTTAAAGATGGTAGTGCCACCCTAACAGCTGATGATATTGCACTATTATCAAACAGTTTGAACACTTTTGCTTTTGATGTTTTAGGGCTTTTAAAAGATGCCCAAACAGCCGCAGGTGGCGATAAATTAGCTGGCGCTGTAGATGTTTTAATAAAACTAAGGCAAGAAGCTAGAGCAAATAAAGATTTTGCCCTTTCTGATAAAATTAGAGATGAATTAGCAAACGTTGGTATTGTACTTAAAGATGGTAAAGACGGCACAACATTTTCAGTTAACTAATTTTTAATATTTTGTTATTCTGAAAGGTATAAAACAATAAATTTTCTAAAATTCAGAAAAATATTAGCCTTCTTACATGCGCTTTTAATGATGTTAAATAAGTATTTACATATCAGAAATATAAAATGATAAAAAAAATACTCATAGCACCATTTCTGTTTTTAATAAAAATATATCAAACATTTATTTCTCCTTTAACACCTGCAACGTGCAGGTATCACCCAACCTGTTCACAATACAGTAAAGAAGCCTTAAAAAAACACGGGCTATTAAAAGGAGGTTGGCTTGCAATAAAACGTATTTTTAGTTGCCACCCATGGGGCGGATCAGGCCATGATCCTGTACCTTAATTTTTTAGTTTTAAATATAAATTTATATTCATATTCAAACTTCATAAATTCAAAATTCTTTAGATTTGTGTATCTAAACTATTCTTATGAAAAAACTATTCTTTTTTGCTATTTTGGCAATTACGTTTTCGTGTAAAAACAATACAAAAACACCCGAAAAAGAAGCTTTAAATCAAACTTCAAACAAAAACCCAAACATTATTATTTTTTATGTTGATGATTTAGGGTATGGCGATTTAAGTTGCTACGGTGCCACAGGTGTTAATACACCAAACATTGATAAATTAGCCACTAATGGTGTAAAATTTACTGATGCCCACAGTGCCACAGCTACTTGTACACCATCACGTTATGCAATGCTTACCGGTAATTATGCTTTTAGAAGAAAAGCGGCCGTTTTAAAAGGTGATGCACCGCTAATTATAAGTACTGAGCAGCCTACGTTACCTAAAATGCTAAAAAAAGCAGGCTACAAAACAGCCGTTATTGGTAAATGGCACCTTGGCTTAGGTAATGGCAATGTAAATTGGAATACTACCGTTAAACCTGGCCCCAATGACATTGGTTTTGATTACAGTTTTCTTTTACCTTCAACCGGTGATAGAGTGCCTTCGGTTTATATGGAAAATGGAAATATTGTGAATTTAAATGAAAACGATCCGTTAGAGGTAAGCTACACTGAAAAAATTGGTGACAGACCAACAGGCTATGAAAACCCTGATTTAAGACGACAAGTAGCCGACGACCAACATAACAAAACCATTATAAATGGTATAAGTAGAATTGGTTGGATGAAAGGCGGAAAATCTGCAGAATGGATTGATGAAGATTTCCCATACAAATTAACCGATAAAGCCAATAACTTTATAAAAAACAACAAGCAACAACCCTTCTTTTTATACTATGCATTTCATGATATTCATGTGCCACGTTTACCTCATAAAAACTTCCAAGGAAAAACAAATATGGGCCCAAGAGGTGATGCTATTGTACAGGTAGATTATGTTGTTGGTGAAATTGTAAAATCTTTAGAAGCAGAAGGTATTGCTAATAATACCATGATTATTTTCACTAGTGATAATGGCCCTGTATTAAATGATGGCTATGAAGATGATGCTGTTGAAAAATTAGGAAACCATAAACCCGCAGGTATTTATAGAGGAGGTAAATACAGTGTTTATGAAGCCGGCACAAGGGTACCCACAATTGTACATTGGCCAGAAAAAGTAACACCAAAAGTTTCGAACGCTTTAATGAATCAAGTAGATTTTTACAGCTCTTTTGCAGCCTTAACAAACCAAACACCTGAAGCTTCAATTTTAGATTCTAAAAATTATTTAGATGCACTACTAGGTAAAACAGACTCTGGAAGACAAGAGGTCATTTTAGAAGGCTATACATTAGCTCTTAGGCAAGGAAACTGGAAATACATTAAACCATCAAAAAACAAAGGCACATGGATTACCGAAGAGAAAAAGATTGAAAGTGGTTTAACAACACAAGAACAACTTTTTGATTTAAGTAAAGACCCAAGTGAACAAAATAACCTTGCTGAACAGCATCCTGAAAAAGTTGAAGAATTAAAAAACAAACTTCAAAACATAGAAAATTTATCTAAATAAAGTAATCAAAAGCAACACATTAAAAACGCCTATAAAAAAATAGGCGTTTTTTTTATAAAAATTTTGAAGCAAGCTTTATTAATCGTAATATTGCAATATAAAAATAAATAATGGGTTTAACTAAGTCTGAAATATTTACCAACTCTCAAAATGACATTGCACTTTTAGCCAAGGCCTTTGCGCATCCGGCACGTGTGGCTATTTTAGAGCATCTATTCAAAATAAATAGTTGTTATTGCGGAGATTTAGTAAACTAAATTGGTTTAGCACAACCCACTATTTCACAACATTTAAAAGAGCTAAAAAATCTTGGTTTAATAAAAGGCAGCATTGTAGGTACAAGCGTTTGTTATTGTATTAATGAAGATACTTGGAAGACTATGAAAACTGTTTTAGGTACATTTTTAAATCAAGATATAAATAATAGCAACCAATGTTGCTAAAAAAAATTTGAAACCATTAATCGCATTATTACGATAAAACAATAGAAGCATGAAAAAATTAAGTTTTTTAGATAGAAATTTAACCCTTTGGATATTTTTAGCCATGGCCATAGGTGTGGCGCTTGGGTATTTTATACCATCACTACCAAACGTTATAAACTCCATGAGTTCTGGCTCAACAAATATTCCTATAGCAATTGGTTTAATTGTTATGATGTATCCGCCGCTAGCAAAAGTTAATTACAGCCTTTTACCTAAAGTGTTTAAAAATGTAAAAATACTATTAACCTCATTAATATTAAACTGGATTATTGGTCCCATATTAATGTTTGTATTAGCCATTACCTTTTTACAAGATCATCCAGAATATATGGTTGGCCTTATTTTAATTGGTTTAGCCAGATGTATTGCCATGGTTTTAGTATGGAATGATTTAGCTGAAGGCAGCAGCGAATATGGTGCTGGTTTAGTTGCTTTAAACAGTATTTTTCAGGTGTTTGGTTATAGTTTTTATGCGTGGTTATTCATAACAAAACTGCCGCCTATTTTTGGTTTTGAAGGTGCCATAGTTGATATTTCAATAGCTACCATTGCAGAAAGCGTATTGATATATTTAGGCTTACCTTTTTTAATGGGCATTTTAAGTCGTGTGTTTTTAGTTAAACTGAAAGGTGAAACTTGGTATAACAACACATTTATACCTACCATTTCACCGCTAACGCTTATAGCATTACTATTTACCATAGTAGTAATGTTTTCGTTAAAAGGCGAACTTATTGTTGAAATACCAATGGATGTTTTAATTATAGCAGTTCCGCTACTAATATACTTTATAATAATGTTTATTGTGGGCTTCTTTTTTACCAAAGGTGTGGGCGCAAATTATACAAAAACTGCGGCTGTTGCTTTTACCGCTGCTGGTAATAATTTTGAATTGGCCATTGCTGTTGCAATTGCTGTATTTGGTTTAAATTCCGGACAAGCATTTACTGGTGTTATTGGCCCTTTAGTTGAAGTACCCGCTTTAATTTTACTTGTAAAAGTGTCTTTTTGGTTAAAACGAAAATATTTTAAATCATCAGAAGTTTAATAAAAAAACTGCCACTATAATTGTTATTGTGAATTTAGCGTGGCAGTTTTTATAATTTATTAAGCTAGCTATTTTAAGCTTCTGGAATGTTTTTCAAAATTTCTAAAACAAACTTCCAGTATTTTTTAACCGAAGATATTTGCGCACGTTCATCGGGTGAGTGTGCGCCTTTAATGTTTGGGCCAAAACTAATCATATCCATTTCAGGATAATTTTGCCCTAAAATACCACACTCTAAACCGGCATGACAAGCCGCTACGTGTGGTTTTTCGCCATTTAAATCTTCATACAACTTAGTCATTACTTTTAAAATTGCAGAATCCATATTAGGTGTCCAACCCGGATAATCACCTGATAATTCAACTTCACAACCTGTAAGTTCAAAAGTGGCACGTAGTGTATTTGCCAAATCTAATTTTGCGCTTTCAACTGAGCTACGTGTTAAACAGGCAATTTTTATATTACCATCTTTAATATGCACACGCGCTAAATTATTAGAGGTTTCAACCAAATCTGGAATATCGGTACTCATACGGTACACACCGTTTAAAGCAGCATATAAAGCTCTTGTTACGCCCTCTTGCACGCCTAAATCCATTATTAATTTGGGTGTTTCAGTTTTTGAAATAACAATATCTAAATCGGGATCTGTAGTTTTAAATTCTTTTTTTATGGTGTTTGAAAGCATTGCCATTTCAAGTAAAAAAGCATCTTCATGAATAGCATCAATAGCTACAATAGCTTTACTTTCTCGTGGTATAGCGTTACGTAAACCACCACCATTAATTTCAGAAATACGTAAACCAAAGTTTTCAAAACCATCAAAAAGTAAGCGATTCATAATTTTGTTGGCATTACCTAAACCTTCATGAATTTGCATACCAGAATGCCCACCTTGAAGCCCTTTTACTTCAATAGAAAATCCTATTTTAAATTCTGGTGTTTCTTCTTCTTTGTATGTTCTTGTGGCTGTTACATCTACACCACCTGCACAACCCACACCAATTTCATCATCTTCTTCGGTATCTAAATTCAAAAGAATTCCGCCTTTTAAAAGTCCGCCTTCAAGCCCCATGGCACCTGTCATTCCAGTTTCTTCATCTATGGTAAAAAGGGCCTCTATTGCTGGGTGTGCTATATCTGTACTTTCTAAAATTGCCATTATAGTGGCAACGCCTAAACCATTATCTGCGCCTAAGGTTGTGCCTTTTGCTTTTACCCAATCGCCTTCAATAAACATGTCTATACCTTGGGTATCAAAATCAAAAACAGTATTGTTGTTTTTTTGATGTACCATATCTAAATGAGACTGCATAACTACGGTTGTTCTTTGCTCCATTCCAGTTGTTGCTGGTTTTTTAATAATAACGTTACCAACTTTATCAACTTGGGTTTTTAAACCTAAATTTTCTCCAAATTGTTTCATAAAGGCAATAACGCGTTCTTCTTTTTTTGAAGGGCGAGGTACTGCGTTTAAATCGGCAAATTTATTCCAGAGTTGTTTGGGTTCTAATTGTCTTATTTCTGCGTTCATAATATTTAATTCAAGTTTCACAAAGATACTGTTTAGTAGTAAATGTAGCCTTTACAAGTAGGCACTTTTTTTTGCAGCTACTCCTGATTGTAGTGGCATCCTTTTTTTAAGGCACGTGAAAAAAGATATAACGGAAAGCAGGTAGAAACCTTTATTAATTTGCACTATGCTGCCGTACTAAATTTTATTATTTTTGAAACTATGCTGAAAAATAAAAAATTACTGCTTGCACTTAGTTTAATACCGCAATATTTACTGGTGTTATGGGCTTCTAAAAACCCTGTTTTTATTGAAAATTTTTACAGCAATGGCCTGTATATTTATATTGCTAAACTATTTAGGTTTGTGTTGGGTTGGTTACCGTTTTCGTTTGGCGATTTTGTTTACGGCTTGGGTATTTTATATGTTTTAAGGTGGGTTATAATTAACCGGAAACGCATTTTTAAGGATACCAAAAATTGGATTATTGATGTTGCTGCGGCTTGTGCCCTACTGTATTTTGCGTTTCACTTATTTTGGGGCTTAAATTATTACCGTTTACCACTGCATAAAAACTTAAATTTAAGTAGTGAATATTCTACTGAACAGTTAATAGCGGTTACACATAAACTGATTGCTAAGTCTAACGAATTGCATTTAGAAATTACCACAAATGACACTGTTAAAGTAAAGATGCCTTATAGTAAAAGTGATATTTTTAAAATGGTGCCTAATGGATATGATAATTTAAAAAACACATTTCCCCATTTGGAATACCACCCAAAGAGTATAAAAAAATCGCTTTTTAGTTACCCGTTAACTTATATGGGTTTTAGTGGTTATTTAAACCCTTTAACCAATGAAGCGCAGGTTGATGGGTTAATACCTAGTATAAAATTCCCTACAACTTCTGCCCATGAAATGGCGCATCAATTGGGCTATGCTGCCGAAAATGAAGCTAATTTTATTGGTTGTTTGACTTCTATTTATAATGATGACGTGTATTTTAAATACTGTGGTTACGCCTTTGGCTTACGCTATTGCTTAAACGAAATTTACAAACGCGATGAAATACTTTTTAAAGATATTACTAAAACTGTTAATAAAGGTATTTTAAAACATTACGAAGAGGTAAGACTTTTTTGGGAAGCGCATGAAAACCCTATAGAACCTTTTTTTAAAACCTTTTACAGTGGTTTCTTAAAGGCCAATAACCAAAGCAAAGGCATGCAAAGTTATAGCTATGTTGTGGCGCTTTTGGTTAATTATTTTAATGAATAATTATTACTACAAGTTAAAATGTGTTAAGAATTTTTTAATAAATTCTTAAATTAACTAATTTAACGCAAAAATAAATATTATTTATGCTTAAAAACTACCTTTGGTTTATTGCCATACTTTTTGTGTGTACAATAAACGCTCAAGACTATTTCCCTAAAAATGATGGTGTAAAAACCCAAAACACTAACTACACAGCATTAACCAATGCTAAAATTTACGTAACGCCTACTCAAATTATAGAAAAGGGCACGCTTTTAATTAAAGATGGTAAAATTGTAAACGCTAGTAAATTGGTTAACATTCCAAAAAATTCAATTGTTATAGATTTAAATGGCAAAAGTATTTACCCGTCTTTTATTGATATTTATTCTGATTTTGGTATTGAAAAACCTCAAGCCTCTGCATCAAAATCACGTTCAGCACAGTATAACCCATCGCGTACTGGCTATTACTGGAATGACCACGTTATGCCCGAAAACAATGCCATAAACAATTTTAATTACAACAAAAAAAAAGCTACCCAATTACTTAAAGCTGGTTTTGGTGTTGTAAACACACATATACATGATGGTATTGTGCGTGGTACCGGAGCATTAATTGCCCTAAACAACGCAAATGGTAATGAACAACGTATTATAAATGAAACATCTGGACACTATTTATCGTTTAAAAAAAGTGTAACTTCATCACAATATTACCCTGGCTCTATAATGGGCAGTATAGCACTATTAAAACAATTATACATTGATGCAGATTGGTATGCTAAAGGTAATATTAGCACCAAAGATTTATCACTTGAAGCTTTAAATACAAACAAAAATTTAATTCAGTTTTTTGAAGCAGGTAGTAGAGCAAATATAATGCGTGCAGACAAAATTGGCGATGCTTACGGCATACAATATGTTATGCTTGGTGGTGGCGATGAATATGAGCGTATTAACGATATTAAAGCCACAAACGCTAAAATTATTTTACCATTAAACTTTCCTGATGCGTATGATGTGGAAGACCCATTTGCAACCGCTTCATTATCATTAGAAGATATGCGCGCATGGAACCAAAAGCCACATAACCCAAAAATTTTAGCAGATAATAACATTGATTTTGCTTTTACGGCTTTCAAACTAAAATCTGTAAAAGAACTAAAATCTAAAATAATAAAAGCTATAGAAGCTGGCCTTCCTAAAGAAAAAGCTTTAGCAGCTTTAACCACTATTCCTGCTCAAATATTAAATAAAAACACCAGTATTGGTTCTTTAAAAAACGGATGTTTAGCTAACTTTTTAATTACTTCTGGTGATATTTTTGATAAAGAAACCACCCTTTATGAAAACTGGGTACAAGGCCAAAAAACAGTTTTTGAAAGTTTAAACACCAAAAACATTTCAGGAACCTATGCCTTTAATATTAATAATCAGCCTTATAAAATGGTTGTTTCTGGTAAATTAAGTAAACCTAAAACCAAAATAACAACGGGTTCGCATACGTTAGGTTCAAAAATAAATTATAAAGATGATTGGGTAAATATTTCGTTTAAAACCATTGATACTACAAAACAAGAATTTATTAGAATTGTTGCTAAAGTTGATGACACCAATACGCTAACAGGAAAATCTATTCTTCCAAACGGAGACATATTACCTTTTAATGTAAAATCATCAAAGGTTGATGATGATGATGATGCAAAAAAAGAAACCGATAATGAAGAAAATAATAACACATTTTTTTCTGTTACTTATCCTAATAAAGCCTTTGGTTTTACTAAGTTACCTGAAGCTGAAACGCTACTATTTAAAAATGCTACCGTTTGGACGGGAGAAGCCGAAGGTATTTTACAAAACACCGATGTTTTAATTAAAGACGGTAAAATTGCAAAAATTGGTAAAGATTTGCCTAGTGGCAAAGCCAAAGTTATTAATGCTACTGGCAAACATTTAACTGCTGGAATTATTGACGAACATTCGCATATTGCAACAGCATCAGTTAATGAGGGCGGACAAAACTCATCAGCCGAAGTAACAATTGAAGATGTAATTGATGAAACCGATACTAATATTTACCGCAATCTTGCTGGCGGTGTAACATCTATTCAAATTTTACATGGTTCAGCAAACCCTATTGGTGGCCGTTCTGCAATTATTAAATTAAAATGGGGTGAATCTGCCGATAATTTAATTTACAGCAATACGCCTAAATTTATCAAATTTGCATTAGGTGAAAACGTAAAACAATCAAATTGGAGCAGTTACTCACGCTTCCCTCAATCGCGTATGGGTGTTGAGCAATTGTATATTGATTATTTTACAAGAGCCAAAGCTTATGATGATTTGAAGAAAAGCGGAAAGCCATACAAAAAGGATATTGAACTTGACGTTATTGCTGAAATTTTAAATAAAGAACGTTTTATTTCATGTCATTCATATGTACAAAGCGAAATTAATATGCTCATGAAGGTTGCCGAAAAATTTAACTTCAACATTAACACATTCACACATATTTTAGAAGGTTATAAAGTAGCCGATAAAATGGCAGAACACGGTGTTGGCGGCTCTACATTTAGTGATTGGTGGGCCTATAAATACGAAGTAAACGATGCTATACCGTACAATGCAAGCATTATGCACAATGCAGGAGTAACGGTAGCTATTAACAGTGATGATGCTGAAATGTCGCGTCGCTTAAACCAAGAAGCCGCTAAAAGCATAAAATATGGCAACGTAAGTGATGAAGATGCTTGGAAATTTGTAACCTTAAACCCTGCCAAATTACTACATATTGATGACCGCGTAGGGAGTATAAAAATTGGTAAAGATGCCGATGTAGTTTTGTGGTCTCACAACCCTTTATCTGTGTACGCTAAAGCCGAAAAAACTATAATTGAAGGTGTTACTTATTTTGATATTGAGCACGATAAAAAAATGCAAGAAGCCATAAAATTAGAAAAAAACACACTTATCAACTTAATGCTAAAAGCTAAAAACAAAGGCTTAAAAACACAAGCTATTAAAAAGAAAACCAAAGAGCTTTTACACTGCGATTCTATTGATAAAGAAATATAATTTACTATGAAAAAAATAATAACATACATATTTATACTCAGCCTATTTATTGGTTTTGCTCAACAAACACCAGCACCAAAACAAAACAAAGCCATAACTATTGAAGGTGCAACTGCTCATTTAGGCAACGGTAAGGTTATTGAAAACGCCTTAATTATGTTTGAAAAAGGCAAAATAACATACGTTGGCAGTGCTTTAACCAAAATTGCACGAAAAGGCGAAATTATAAACGCCAAAGGCAAACATGTTTACCCAGGCTTTATAGTTCCTAATTCAACTCTTGGTTTAGTTGAAATTGATGCCGTAAGAGCTTCTGATGACGATGCAGAAATAGGTAATTGGAACCCCAACATTAGAAGCTTAATTGCTTATAACGCCGAATCTAGAGTTGTAGAATCTATGAGACCTAACGGTGTACTTTTAGGGCAAATAACACCTCGTGGAGCACGACTTACAGGTACATCTTCTGTTGTTCAATTTGATGCTTGGAACTGGGAAGATGCTGCTGTTAAAGTTGATGATGCCGTACATTTAAACTGGCCGCAAAACTTTAAACAACGCCGTGGTGTTGTTTCACAAAACAAAGAATACAAAACGCAAATTTTAAAAATTCATGAATATTTTAGCAACGCTAAAGCTTATTTAAACGGCAGCAAAGCCACTACGCATTTACCTTTTGAAGCTTTAAGTGATGTTTTTAATGGTTCAAAAAAACTATTTATTCATGTTGATGAAGAAAAAGGTATTATTGATGCTATAAATTTCACCCAAAAGCACAAACTACAAAACATAGTTATTGTTGGTGGTTATCAGGCTGAAAACACAATAGATTTACTAAAAAAACATAACGTTCCTGTAGTTTTAAGGCGTGTGCACTCTTTACCTAATTTAGATGATAATGATTACGATTTACCTTTTAAATTAGCCAAAATTTTAACTGATGCTGGCTTAACTGTTGCTTTAGAAACCAGCGGAGATATGGAACGTATGAACACCCGAAACCTGCCATTTTATGCAGGAACAACAGTAGCTCATGGTTTAACCAAAGCACTAGCACTACAACTCATAACACTTAACGCTGCTAAAATTTTAGGTATTGATGATAATTATGGGTCTTTAGAAAACGGAAAAAGCGCTACGCTTTTTATATCAGAAGGTGACGCCCTAGATATGAAAACAAATAAAATTTCACACGCTTTTATTGATGGACGTGGTATTAGTTTAAAAACCCACCAAACTAAACTCTGGAAACGTTACTCAAAAAAACTTCAAAAATAGATAAAAAGAAAGCGGTTAATCAAATGTGTTGATTAACCGCTTTTTTATTTAAAACCATTTAGTATTAATTATTCTGTAACTATTTCAGCATTAGCTGATTTTTCAAATAACGCATCTGCCGGTTTTTTTCTTGAAACTTTTACATTTATAAACTTATTTTCACTGTGTATAGTTGTTGGTAAATTATTTTCATAATTATAACGAATGCTGTTTGCTGGCAATAATAAACCATTTACCGTTTGCCACTCACTGTAACGTCTAAAATGTAATTGTTGTTCTTTTTCTTGTGTAAAAAATGTTACGGTGTAACCTAACCATTCCATCTTATAAGTTTCAGGGTTGTAGTATAGTACATATTCATCTTCTGGAGACTCACCCACGCCAGAATTATACGAAATACTTATTCCTGGATAGGTTTTACCTTCAAACTCTAAAGGTTTTGCTTCACCATACACAATACCATCATCAGCTAAAACAAAAGGCATTGCATAAAAATAAAACATTAAGTTGTAATAAAATTTTGGACTATATCCTTTAAATTCTGTTTCTTCTTTTTTTTGTAACCATACATTTTCACCATCAAAACCAATAGCATGATTTGGGGTTTTAATTAAAGATTTTCTTGTATACAAATTGGTTGTAGTAACTTCATCACCGTCTGGTTTTGGCATTGTAAACTCTAAAAACTGCATTTGTTTCCAGTTGTTTAATCCTCCATGAGCGTCAAACACATTTACAAGATTTTCAGGATATTTTTTTTCTACTACTGTAGTTTCTTGTTTAGGTTCAGTTTCAGTAACACTAACCTCTTTTTTTTGCTCTTTACATGATGCAAATAATACTGCTATGGCTATTAAAAAAAATTTGTTCATTTTATCAGTAATTTTATTTTTTGTTAAATGTTTTACGGTGCATAATTACACAAAAAGAACTACTTTAGTCGAGACTTTATGAAAGAAATAACAAGTACCCAAAATAGTTTTATAAAAAACCTTATTCAGTTAAAAGAAAAGTCTAGAAAAAGAAAAAATTCTGGCACGTTTTTAATTGAAGGACAACGCGAAATTACCCTTGCCATAAAAGGAAATTACAAAATTGAAACTATTTTGTTTTATCCGGAATTGTTTGATAAAACTACACTTAATGATTTTTCCACTAAGGAAACAACTGTAATAGAAATATCAAAAGAAGTATACCAAAAACTTGCTTATAGAGATACTACCGAAGGTGTTTTAGCCGTTGCAAAATGGAAAGAAAATAACTTAAATGATTTAAAATTTAATACACAAAACCCTTTAATTTTAGTTGCAGAAGCACCCGAAAAACCAGGAAATATTGGTGCACTTTTACGTACTGCCGATGCCGCTAATGTAGATGCCGTAATTATTGCTAACCCAAAAACCGATTTGTACAACCCAAACATTATACGCTCTAGCGTTGGTTGTTTATTTACAAATAACGTTGCTACAGGAAACACACAAGAAATTATTGATTTTTTGAAGTTAAAAAACATTAATATTTACGCTGCTATTTTGCAAGAATCGGTTGCTTATAATACACAAAACTTTACCAAACCAACCGCTATAGTTGTTGGTACAGAGGCCACAGGTTTAAGTGAGCAATGGCGCATTAATGCTACACAAAATATTATTATACCTATGCAAGGCGAAATAGATTCTATGAACGTATCAGTTGCTGCAGGAATTCTTATTTTTGAAGCGAAAAGACAACGGAATTTTGAATAACATTTTCATGCTAAACTTTAAAAGCATTTTACAAAATTTATGTCTAGATAAAAAAATTCAAAATTCAAATAGAACAACATAGTAAATGACCTCTACCACCCTTTTTTACATCATCATAGCCATAATAATCATCAATTTTATAATTGACAAAATACTTGATGCACTAAACGCTAAACATTTTAATGACGCTTTACCACCCGAATTACAAGACGTTTATGATACCGCAGCTTATAAAAAATCGCAAAATTATAAAGCTACCAAATACAAATTTGGTTTTTTAACCTCTACATTCTCAATTATTTTAACCTTAAGCTTTTTATTTTTTGATGGTTTTGAGTTTGTTGATAATATTGCCAGAAGTTATACTACAAACCCTATTATAATTGCCCTTATTTTTTTTGGTATTATAATGATTGTAAGTGATATTTTAACCACACCTTTTGAATATTATAGTACATTTGTAATTGAAGAAAAATTTGGTTTCAACAAAACCACCAAAAAAACCTTTGTTTTAGATAAAATAAAAGGTTGGTTAATGAGTGCTTTTTTAGGTGGTGGCATATTAGCCGTAATTATATGGTTCTACAATGCCACAGGCAAACACTTTTGGTTATATGCTTGGGCATTGGTTACTTTTTTTACGGTGTTTATGAATATGTTTTACTCTAAACTTATTGTACCGCTGTTTAACAAACAAACCCCTTTAGAAGCAGGTGAATTACGAGATAAAATTTCGGCATATGCTAATACCGTTGGTTTTAAGCTTGATAAAATTTTTGTAATTGATGGCTCTAAACGTAGCACAAAAGCTAATGCTTATTTTTCGGGCTTTGGTAGTGAAAAACGTGTAACACTTTATGATACTTTAATTAATGATTTAGATGATGATGAAATTGTAGCGGTTTTAGCCCACGAGGTTGGTCATTACAAAAGGAAACACATTATTTTTAATTTAGTAACGTCCATTTTGCTAACTGGTTTAACGCTTTATATTTTATCTTTATTTATTGCAAACCCGCTACTATCACAAGCTTTGGGTGTTGAAACGGCTAGTTTTCATGTGGGTTTAATTGCGTTTATGATGCTCTACACGCCTATTTCAGAAATTACAGGTTTAATTATGAATGTATTTTCTAGAAAATTTGAATATCAAGCTGATGATTATGCTAAAAACACTTTTAAAGCCAAACCTTTAATTAGTAGTTTAAAAAAACTTTCTAAAAATAGTTTGAGTAATTTAACGCCACACCCGGCGTATGTGTTTATGCACTACTCGCACCCTACTTTGTTGGAGCGTATAAAAAACTTAAAAAAGTAATAATTATTAATGTTTAAAAATTAAGATTGCTGGTACGTGCGTTAACGATTGAACGGCTTGTTTGAAATCCTTTTTGCCTAAGCAAAAAGATTGAGTAGTGAAAGCGTGTTAAAACGCCAAAAAAAATATTAATATTTATAAAACATGCTATTTACACGTAAATGATAAATAAATATGTATCTTTGCCGGCTGAAACTTGTTTATAATAAGATGTAAAATAGACGTTTACATTAGCTTAGAGTTTCATTTTTAAAATGCCTCAGGGTGAGGCTGTGTTACAAGAAGGTTTAGTTTTTTAAGTATGTCGGTTCACTTCTTTATGTAACACTACATAACATAACCACATTACTTAAACTCAAACAATGAGCACATTCTCAAACTTAGGTTTGCAAGATAATCTATTGCAAGCCATTACAGATTTAGGCTTTGAAACACCAAGTGAGGTGCAACAAAAAGCCATTCCTATTTTATTAGAAGAAGAAACAGATTTAGTGGCATTAGCCCAAACAGGAACTGGTAAAACGGCTGCTTTTGGTTTTCCTATGTTACAAAAAATTAATGTAGATAGCCGTACCACACAAGGTTTAATTTTATCACCAACGCGCGAGCTTTGTCTACAAATTGCTAATGAACTTAAACTTTACGGTAAATATTGCAAAGGTTTAAATGTTACAGCTATTTATGGTGGTGCAAGCATTACAGACCAAGCTAAACAGGTAAAACGTGGTGCGCAAATTATTGTAGCTACACCGGGTAGAATGAAAGACATGATTAACCGCAGAATGGTTGATATTTCTAAAATTGAATACAGCGTTTTAGATGAAGCCGATGAAATGTTAAATATGGGCTTTTATGAAGATATTACAAACATTTTATCACACACGCCAAATGATAAAAGTACCTGGTTATTTTCGGCAACAATGCCTAAAGAGGTGGCTACTATTGCTAAAGAATTTATGCATAACCCAAAAGAAATTACGGTTGGCCATAAAAATGAAGGTAGTAAAAATGTATCGCATGAGTATTATTTAGTAAACTCGCGCGATCGTTACCAAGCTTTAAAACGTTTAGCCGATGCTAACCCTGATATATTTTCGGTTGTATTTTGTAGAACTAAACGCGATACACAAAAGGTTGCAGAACAACTTATTGAAGATGGTTACAACGCAGGCGCTTTACACGGCGATTTAAGCCAAAACCAGCGCGATTTAGTAATGAAAGCCTTTAGAAACAACCAAATACAAATGTTAGTGGCTACCGATGTTGCTGCACGTGGTATTGATGTTGATGATGTTACTCACGTTATAAATTACCAATTGCCCGATGAAATTGAAACCTATACCCACCGCTCTGGTAGAACAGGACGCGCCGGAAAAACAGGTGTTTCAATGGTAATTATTTCTAAAAGTGAAGTTAGAAAAATTAAAAGCATTGAGCGCATTATAAAAAAGCAGTTTGAAAAGAAAAACATACCTGATGGGTCTGTTATTTGCGAAATTCAGCTTATGGCACTTGCCAATAAAATTCACAACACAGAGGTTAACCATGCTATAGACAAGCATCTTGATAATATTAACCAGTTGTTTGAAGACACTAGTAAAGATGAATTAATTAAAAAATTCTTCTCTGTAGAATTTACACGTTTTTACAACTATTACCAAAAATCTAGAGATTTAAACGTAGCAGATAATGGTAGAGCCGAAAGTAGTGGTGGCAATTCTACACGTTATTTTATTAACGTTGGAAGAAAAGATGGCTTTGACTGGATGAGTTTAAAAGACTTTTTAAAAGAAGTTTTAGAACTTGGTAGAGATGATGTTTTTAAAGTTGAAACCAAAGACAGTTTTTCATTTTTTAATACCGAAAATGAACACCAACAAAAAGTTTTAGACTTTTTTACAGATTACAAACACAACGGACGTTATGTAAATGTTGAAGTTTCTGAAAACCGAAGTCGTGGAAGAAAACGCGATCGGAAAGGCGGTGGCGGAAAAAAACGTAATTTTTCAGGTAGTAAAAACAACGACGGTAAACGCTCAGGTGGTAAACGCAACAACTCTAACAGCGGAAACTTTGGTGCATCTCGCCCAAGACGCTCAAGAAGATAAGCACCCATAAATTTAAAAAAAAAAAGCAAAGCATTTTAAATATCATCCATTTAAGCGCTTTGCTTTTTTTATAAAATTTCATTAAAAAACCTGTATAATACAGTTTGTTTTGTTAATTTTTAGTCAAAAAACCAAACAAAACCATATGTTAATATTTTGTTTAGTACTTTTATACTAAAATTGTTATATTTCAATAAAATGCAAAAATACTTACTCCTTACTATTTGCCTATTTTTTTCATTGGCTACTTTGCACGCCCAAGATGGAAAACGCGCTATTGGGGTAGTTTTAAGCGCTTCAAAAAACAAACCTTTAGAAAGTGTAAACATTGTAAACCTTAACCAAGTTACAGGAACAATTACAAATGATAAAGGAGAATTTAGTATTGCTGCAGAAGTTAATGATACTTTACATTTTTCGTACTTAGGCTATAAATCTATAAAAGTTAGAGTAACAAACGATTGGTTGAAGTTTGGAAGCTCTGAAATTAAACTTACTGAATTAGCCGAAGCTTTAGAAGAAGTTGTTGTAAACCAATTAAGGCTTACAGGTTATTTAGAGGTTGATATTAAACAAGTACCAGAACCTAACAGCAATTACCGCTACCAAATATCTGGTTTACATACAGGCTATGAAGCTTCTAAACCAACAGCAATAAACAAAATAATTGGCTCTATTTTTAATCCGGCAGATTTTTTACACCGCATGTTTGGTAAAAAACCTAATGAGTTACGTAAGCTTAAAAAAATGAAGCAAGATGATGAAATTAGAAACTTATTAGCTTCAAAATTTGACAGAGAAATGCTTACTGCTTTACTTAAAGTTGAAAAGATTGATTTAGACGAAATTGTAACCCAATGCAACTACTCAAAGGGTTTTATACAAACTGCCAACGATTTACAAATACTTGATGCTATTAGTGAGTGCTACGAAGAATACAAAGTACTTAGTAGAGGCAGAAATAATCGTTTGTAATTTTTTATGATTCTAAAATAGCTTTTAAAGCCGTTAAACCTTCATCAAAATCTTTTCCTACGGCTTTATCCATGTTAAAAAACAACATAAAAATACTGAATGGAAATTTGTTTTTCCCTGAAAACCCCCACACAACCTTAGTTTTATTATCACTTAAATATTCAACTTTTAAATAAGCATCAGATTCTGATTTCCATGGCCTAAAAAAACGCAATTCAGACTCTACAACATTATCTTTAACAATACGCTTTATTTCCTGTTCACCTGAGCCTACATCTTTATTACCATTCCATCTAGATATAAAACCAACTTCGCCATCAACACCTTCAAAATCTTGATCCATATCAGGATCTTTTTTCTTCCACGGAGACCACGCATCTTGGTTTTTTATAAACTTTAAATAATTAAAAACATCGGTTAGCGGTTTTTCTATTTCAACACTTCTAAAAACATGATATTTTTTTGGTGCTATTAACGCTAAAATTGCAAAAACAACAACCAGCGCCAATATAACGTAAAGGAGAGTATACATAATTTTTGGTTTTAGTTAGTTTACTAAATTTACAAAAATTTATGATTTATTATAAAAACGTGCTACAATTTCATCATAACTCTTAACAGTTTTAGCTATCCAATCTATTTTTTTTGCATTTATTTCATTTTGCGTTAGCTGCCAATTTACATTGGTTTTTCGCAACTTTGTGGTAACATGTTGCAAAATAATTGCTGCTGAAACCGATATATTTAAACTTTCTGTAAAGCCAAACATGGGTATTTTTAAGTAACTATCTGCTGCTTCAATAACAGCTTCAGATAAACCTTCGGTTTCTCTTCCAAAGAAAAAACAAGACTTTTTTGTTACATCAAAATCATGCAATTCGCAATCATTGGTGTGTGGTGTAGTTGCTACAATTTGATAGCCTTCTGCTTTTAAATTTTCAATACAACTTTTAACAGAATTATAACGCTGCAAGTCTATCCATTTTTGTGCACCCATAGCAATTTCTCTATCAATGCGTTTGGTATTTTGTTCTTCAACAATATGCACTTCTTGTATGCCAAAAACATCACAACTTCTTATAACAGCACTGGTATTGTGTAGCTGATAAACATCTTCGGTAGCTACCGTAAAATGTTTGGTACGCTGTGGTAAAACTTGGTTAAACCTTTGGCGCCTATTTTCAGTTAAAAAAGTTTCTAAATGTTTTAAAAGTTCTAAATCTATCATAATTCAAATGTAATAAACTTAAAAAGATTGATGGCTTTGTTTACAAAAACAGATTACTTATTTTTATATCTATGAAACAACATTTAGTAGTGCTTACTGGTGCTGGTATTAGTGCCGAAAGTGGTGTAAAAACGTTTAGAGATGCTGGCGGACTTTGGGAAGGGCATGATGTTATGGAAGTAGCATCTCCACAAGGTTATGCCGCCAACCCCAAACTAGTTTTAGATTTTTACAACCAAAGACGCAAACAATTATTTGAGGTTGAACCTAACAGCGCGCATAAAGATTTAGCAGCGCTTGAAAACAATTATAAAGTAACCATTATAACCCAAAATGTTGATGATTTACATGAGCGTGGTGGCAGTACAAACGTTATTCATTTACATGGCGAACTTTTAAAAGTAAGAAGCACCGTTGATGAAACCGATATACAAGAATGGAAAACCGATTTAGTTTTAGGCGATTTATGTAAAAAAGGGCATCAACTGCGGCCACATATAGTTTGGTTTGGTGAAGATGTACCCATGATTGAAAAAGCCATTACAATTTGCGAAACCGCCGATATTTTGGTAATTATTGGCACATCAATGCAAGTATACCCTGCTGCCGGTTTAATTAACTATGTAAAAAATAATGTACCCATTTATTTTATAGACCCCAACCCTGCTATAACACAAAATAAAAACTTAACGGTTATTGCAGAACCTGCCACAACGGGCGTAAAAACACTTATTACAAAACTTTAATTTGCCACAAATTTTAGCCCAATAATTGATATTATTAAAGTTGTTATAAAAAACAAACGCCAAAATGTAGCGGGCTCTTTAAATACAAAAATGCCCACTAGCACGGTTCCAACAGCACCTATACCCGTCCAAACGGCATAAGCGGTTCCAATGGGTAAGGTTTTTGTAACTTTTACCAATAACAACATGCTAATAGCTAAACACACTAAAAACCCTATAAACCAATAGGTTGCTTGGTTTCCTGTTGTTTCTTTTACTTTTCCCAAACACGCAGCAAAAGCCACCTCAAATAAGCCTGCAATAATTAACAAAATCCAGTTCACTTGTATTGGTTTTTAATAATTCTAAAAGTAAGATTTATTCTTGAATTAATTTGTTTTTTGGTTTTAGGTATTTTGTGTTTCCAGAAATGCTGGGTTTTACCTTGCATTAATAAAAAATTACCGTGTTTTAAAGGAATATCAACCCGCTTTAAATTTGTTTTAGTTAAGTGTTTTAGCTGAAATGTGCGTGTTTCTCCAAAAGTTACCGATGCAATAACGGGATTTTCACCCAACTCTTTTTCATTGTCTTGATGCCAATCCATACTATCATTACCGTTTCTGTAGTAGTTTAACAAACAACTAGTAAACTTTACATTTGCCACAGTTTCTACACGTTTTTTTATAAACTGTAAATCGTTTGTCCATGCATGCGGATAAAATGTTAATCCGGAATATTTATAAACATCATTTGTTTCTCCATATAGTGCTGTAAGCCTTGGTACATCAATTATTTTACCATAAAACTTAACTTGATCTTGCTGCCATTTAATGGATGTTTTTAAACTATTTAATAATTTATTTGATTCTTCCGAAGTAAAAAAATTATCATACAACACTACATTAGCATCAGGTAAATTGAAGTCTATTATTTCAGGCTGTTCATTAAATAAACTGTTTTGTAACATGTTGTTATTTAGTGTTTTTAGCTTCAATCCATTTACTCATAAACTTAGTGCTTTGTAGTGTGTGATGCTGAAGCATTTGCCCTGTAAAGTTATTAAGTCTGTGTGATTGTAAATTTTGCAATAAAAAATCAATCTTTTCAATACATTTAGTTTGAAAGTTATTTTTATTAAATCTGTTATTTACTACCTCAAACCCGTTATGTTGTTTTTCTTTCCAAAGGGTTTCATTTGTATATAATTCAACCGCTTTTTGGGCAAACTGTTTTACTGAGTTTTCTACAAAACCATTAGGTGGTAAATTTTCAAACATCCCTTCTGCCCCAATATGTGTGGTTACACATGGCGTACCATTTTGCATAGCATCAACAAGCTTGCCTTTTAAACCAGCACCAAACTGCAAAGGCGCTAAACACACTTTGGCTTGTTGCATAACTTTGGCAACACCTTCAGCAAACCCTTTTATTAAAAAACCTTCTTTTTTATTATGTAATTGATTTACTTTTTCGCTAGCATAGGCGCCATAAATATGCATTTCGGCATTTGGTAATTGTTTTTTTATAAGTGGCCATATATTTTGTTTTAAATACAAAACACCGTTATAATTGGGTTCATGCAAAAAATTACCAATGGTTATAAAATGTGATCTTTCTGAAAATGATTTTAATTGTTTTATGTCATTTTCAGGAATTTGTTCTAATAAAAATGGTAAATAGCACAATAGAGATTGGTTTACATTAAAATTTGTTTTAAGTATATCTATTTCAGCTTCAGAAATCATAATACTTAAATCGCAACGGTAAATACTTGCTATTTCGCGCTTAGCAATGGTATTAAACAAATATGCTTTGTTAAAAACAGCCCCATCTTTAAAAGCTTGGTGTCTTCCTTTGCGTAAACAATGTAAATCTTCAGTGTCTAAAATTTTAAGTGCTTCAGGACATTGTTCAGTAACGCGCCACCCAAACTGTTCTTCGGTCATAAACCTATCAAACATAACTATTTTGGGGTTTAGTTGCTTTATAAAAGCATCAAAACTACTATTGTTTAATTGAATTGAAACTTGCGTAACCCCAATGCTTTCTAGGTTAAACGCATTACTGGTTTTTGCACAAGCACTGGCAAAAGTTATTTTGTAATTAGCTAATTGAAACGTTTCAATAAGTTGCAACATTCTGCTACCTGCTGCCGAACTTTTGGGCTCGGGCCAAACAAAACCAATAATTAGCAAGGTATTACTCATAAGGCTATATTCACAATATAAAAAATTAAATTCCAAAACCCAAAGCGCTTCTATACTTGGGTTTTGGAATTTTTAGTTTTTGAAAATTTTAAAGATTTACTCTGGTTTTTGTTTCAAATCGTACGATGTACGCACTTGTTTTGCCCAGGTAATTAAAGCATTAACTTGCTCTGGCGTTAGTTTAGCATCGGCATGCGTCCATGTATAAGAATCTAAAGGCATTTTACCTTCTTCAACCTCTTCAATAAGTTCTTCAAATTTATGGTCTTTTCGTTTTAAAGAATTGCCTTCCCAATTTGAAACATTAAAATGCTCTTTACCTTCTTCAACATGATGATTTAACCAATAATTAAGTGGTGTTATACTGTTGTACCATGGGTAGCGTGTAACATTACTATGGCAATCAAAACAGGCGTTTTTCAAAATTAATTTCACATCTTCTGGTGGGTTAGTCTCAGCATAAAATGCATCTATAGACGCTGCATTTCCATTGTTTTTTTCTGGACCAAAAAATTGGGCAATTATTAATAAAACAACAAGTGCTAATAATACCTTTTTTATAATTTTCATTTTTAATACTTTTAGGTTATAAAAATATGAAATTAGATTTTGACAGCCACCGAACTTTATAACGAATTAAATTACGTAAATCACTCGCGCGAAAAACGTAACTACTACGCTAATTTAATAATTAATACCCCTAATTTAATACCAAAACTACTTGATATTTTATTTATGGTTGACGATAAAATTTCGCCAAGAGCCGCTTGGGTTTTTGAGTTTATGTGCAGTAAAAACATTGATTTTGTAGTACCACACTTAAGCACATTTACCCAAAATATTAAGCATGTACACATTGATGCTGCCGTAAGACCCGTTGCAAAAGTTTGCGAACTTATTGCTATAGCCTACAAAAACAACCATAAAAAAATAACAAACGCCTTAACCCAAACCCACAAAGAGCTAATAATTGAAACGTGTTTTGATTATTTAATTAATGATGAAAAAGTAGCCCCAAAAGCATACAGCATGACAACGCTTTATATTTTTGGAAAAGAGTTTGATTGGGTTTACCCCGAACTTATTACCATTTTAGAGCGTGATTTTAACCAACAAAGTGCTGCCTTTAAAGCAAGGGCAAAACAAATACTTAAAAAGTTGAAATAATTTTGAAACAGTTTCTACTTTTTTAAGTTTTGAAAATTTATATTTCAACTGCTAATTCATTAAAAAAACTATCTTTGCAACTTGTTAAAAATCAAATTACACTATGTCATTATCTGTATTAAATGCCATTTCACCAATTGATGGTCGTTATAGAAACAAAGCAAACGCCTTAGCCCCTTTTTTTTCTGAAGAAGCACTTATTAAATACCGCGTTTTAGTTGAAATTGAATATTTTATTGCCTTATGCGAAATTCCGTTACCGCAATTAAAAGACGTTGATACCGCTGTTTTTAACGATTTAAGAGCCATTTACAAAACATTTTCTGCGGAAGATGCCTTGGCCATAAAAGATATTGAAAGTGTAACAAACCACGATGTTAAAGCTGTTGAATATTTTATAAAAGAAAAATTTGATGCCTTAGGATTATCACAATACAAAGAATTTATTCATTTTGGATTAACATCACAAGACATAAACAACACCGCAATACCATTAAGTATTAAGGAAGCTATGAATGATGTTTATGTGCCTGAATATTTTGAAGTTTTAAAAAGATTAAAAGAACTATCTGAAGAATGGAAAGCTGTACCAATGTTAGCAAGAACACATGGTCAACCAGCTTCTCCAACACGTTTAGGTAAAGAAATTCAGGTTTTTGTAACCCGCTTAGAAGAACAATTTAATTTGTTAAATGATATACCAAGTGCCGCTAAATTTGGTGGTGCTACTGGTAATTTTAATGCACACAATGTTGCATACCCCGAAATAGATTGGAAAGCTTTTGGATCTAGTTTTGTTCAAGAAAAATTAGGGTTACACCACTCATTTCCAACTACGCAAATTGAACACTATGACCATATGGCTGCGTTATTTGATTGCCTAAAACGCATTAACACTATTTTAATTGATTTAGACAGAGATGTGTGGACGTATGTTTCAATGGACTATTTCAAACAAAAAATTAAAAAAGGTGAAGTTGGTAGCTCTGCAATGCCACATAAAGTAAACCCTATTGATTTTGAAAATAGTGAAGGAAATTTAGGTATTGCTAATGCTATTTTTGAACATTTATCAGCTAAACTTCCAATTTCCAGATTACAACGTGATTTAACTGATAGTACAGTTTTACGTAATGTTGGTGTACCATTTGGGCACACTATAATTGGTTTTAAATCTACTTTAAAAGGCTTAAACAAATTACTTTTAAACGAAGGTAAATTTGCCCAAGACCTTGAAAATAATTGGGCTGTAGTAGCTGAAGCTATTCAAACTATTTTACGAAGAGAAGGCTACCCAAACCCTTATGAAGCTTTAAAAGGCTTAACAAGAACAAATGAAGCTATAAATAAAGACTCTATTTCAAATTTTATTGATACTTTAGAGGTAAACAATACAATAAAAGACGAATTAAAACGTATTACACCTAGCAACTATACAGGAATTTAATATTTAACAATTTATGCTAAGCGACAAACAATCTATACTACTTTGCGGATTTATAGCTGTAGTTTTTTTTGTTGCTGGTATGTTAGATGCGCTTAATAATTTTATTGTTTTAACTTTATTAACATTAGCATTTTTAGCTATTGTACTTAATTTAATTACCGCAAAAAATTTTGTTAAAAAAGACAATGAAGAATTAAATAAAAAGAAATAAAAAAGGTTTACCATTTGGTAAACCTTTTTTTTATTTAGAATGAGTGTTTTATTATTTAAAAAAATTCATAATACGCTCAATTTGTGCACCATCAACATCGGCATTTTGTAAACTATTAATTAATACACCAATTTTTTCAGGATTCATATCATTACCTAAAACGCGTACAATACCAAACCCCATATTTTTGTCTGTTGCAAAAACAACTACTTCATCGGCTGTATCATCTTCACCAATATATTTAACCATTATTTTTCGGCCTTTATCACTAACTTCCATAAGGTCGTTGTACTTTTCATGGCTTAAAATATTTTTTACTTTGGTAATTTCTGCAGTATAATTTTCAATATTATCTTCAGAAGCATTAAAACCTAAAAAATTAAGTTTTTGCACAGAATTATAGGCTTCTTCTTGAGCATCTGTAAAGTTCGATTTATCAATATTTAACATTGATATTGGAAAATCTTGCGATATAAAATTTGAATTCTCTTGGTTATCAACGTAATAACGCTGTAGGCTTTCACCATTACCACAGCTTATTAATAAAACTGCGGTTAAAATGGTTAAGCATAAATATTTAAAAGTTCGTTGCATGATTGATGATGATGTATTTGTTATTATTTATCGTTAAGGTGTTGGCCTCCAGGAATGTTCATTTTATTTGTAAGTTTTGATATTTCATTTAAATTAATATCACCAGTAAGAGACACCACTACGGTTTCAATTTTACGTTCTTTACCGTTAATTTCAATTTTATCATCCATTACTTTATCAATACCGTTTACAAAAATTAAAAGTTCTTTAACGTGGTCTGCATCTTTACCTTCTTTTACATAAAACTTAACTTCGGTGCCATCATCTTTTACTTCCATTAACTCATCTAAAGCGCTTGAGCGTGATTTTACCCATTTTGAAATATCACCAGATATAGCTTTATTATCTGTTACTATGGTTTTAAAACTGGTTATACTTTTAACCATATCAATGTATGCTTTAGCTTCAGGATCTTCTACATCAATTCCCATTTTTGCTATCATTTGAAACATTTTTGGTTTTATTGATACATAAGTTACATCGGCATTATCGCTATATTTTTCAAAAATATTGCTTTGTGCTACGGCTGTTAATGGCAACAACATTATGGCCATTATTGCTATTATTATTCTCTTTTTCATTGCTATTGTTCTTAAATTTATTGTTGATTTCATTTTTTTTTAATTTTTTACTTTTTAAAAATAATACTGGTTGTGTTCTCTACTTCGTTTAAGTACCCAAGGGTTGCTGCGCCTTTTTCAAACGTATTTAAATAATTTACACTTTGTGTGCCTTTATTAAAGTGGTTTGAAATCATTGCTAATTGCTTTGATACTTCGTTTAGAGCTTGTTCGGGTTCGCAATAAGTACCTAACTCATTACAATCATTTGTATTAAATACATTTGAATTTAAATAAAACCCTAGCATAAGAACCGCCACTGCTGCAACAGAAATCCATTTATAATTAAATGTTTTTTTAGTTTTTAATGGAACGTTTTTAGTAAACTGCTCTTGCTTATTTAACAAAAAATAGTTGAACATGGGTTTGTACATTTCTAAATGTGGTGCTACAGTTTCTTGCGAAAAATAGTGTTTTAACTGCGCTTCTTCATTTAGGGTGGTTTCACCGTTCTCGTACTTTTCTATTAATTTTTCTATATTATTTAATACCATAATTATGTGTATTAGTTAATTTTTCTCTTATTGCTTTTCTGGCTCTAGATAAGGCTACACGTACTGCCGTGTTATTCATATCTAGCATTTTTGCTATTTCATCAAGATCATATTCTTCAATATCTCTTAATTGAATAATCATTCGTTGTTGTTCTGGTAAATCTTCTATAATTTTTTCTACCCAATTTACGCTATCATTAAGTTCAACCTGTTTTTGTAATGATGTGTTTCCGTCTTCATAATTACTATGCACAATTTTTAAATTTTGTGCTTGTTTAGATTTCAACTTATCAAAACAAAAGTTTTTTGTCATGGTCATTGAAAACGCTTCAACATTTTTGTACTCTTGCATTTTGGTTTTGTTATTCCAAAGTTTTAAAAGTACTTCTTGTGTGGCATCTTCGGCCTCTTCTGTAGATATTAGTAAACGTTTTGCTAAACGAAATACTTTATCTTTAAAAGGCATTACAATATTTAAAAACTCACTTTGAGTCATTTTTTGGTGGTTTGGTTTGTTAGCTTTTTGGGCTATTTGTAATTACGACGAGCCATTTACTTTTTTGTTACACAGCTTTTATTTTTTTTCAAAAAAACAATTTTAACATCCCTTTAAACTAATATTTAAGCCCATTAAACACTTATATTTTAGTTGTAATACAAGCTTTTATTTTTAGTTACACAATTTTGTGTGTAATTTTAGGTTTTTAAATACTACTAAATGTAGAAAATTGCACTATGAAAAACATAAAACTATACCTTATATGCTTATTGGCTATAACTTTTGTAAGCTGCTTTGAAGATAACGATGATGACACTGTAAGCGCCAGCCAAATAAACGATTTTGTTTACAAAGGCATGCACAGGTATTATTTATATAAAGACAATGTTTCTGATTTAGATAATGACAGATTTACAGGTAATGCTGAATATGCCAACTACTTAAACAGTTTTGAAACACCCGAAACATTATTTGAAAGCTTAATTTTTGATAGACAAAACGTAGATAGATTTAGTTGGATTGTTGATGATTATTTTGAATTAGAACGACAGTTTCAAGGCATAAGAGGTACAAATGGCATGGAATTCAGGTTATTTTTTCAACCTAATAGCAACTCAAAACTTTATGGTGTTGTGAGGTTGGTTTTACCTAATAGTGATGCCGATAACAAAGGTTTAAAACGTGGTGATATTTTTAATGCTGTTAATGGTGAAGCTCTTTTTTACAATTCTGAAACAGATAATAATTTAAACCTATTTAACCCCGAAACGTACACCTTAAATTTTGCCAATTATAATAATAATGGCACAACAGAAACTACTGATGATACTGTTGAAAGCAGCAACCAAAGCATTACGCTTACCAAGGCTGAATATGTTGAAAACCCTATTTACAACACCAACATTTTTGAAGTAAACGGACAAAACGTTGGATATTTAATGTTTAACGGTTTTACTTCAAATTATGAAAACGAATTAAATAATGTTTTTGGTAATTTTAAAGCTAACAACGTACAACATTTAGTGGTAGATTTACGCTACAACCCTGGCGGAAGCGTTTTAATAGAAACTTATTTAGCCAGTTTAATAACTGGGCAATTTACAAACCAATTGTTCACAAAACTTATTTATAACAGCAATTTTAACGATAGTAATTTTAATTTTACTGATAAAATTGATAACGGCAATGCTTTAAACAGCCTAGGTTTAAATCAAGTTTATGTATTAACAACAAGCACATCTGCATCGGCAAGTGAGGGTTTAATTAATGGTTTAAACCCATATATTGATGTAGTGCAAATAGGCACTAACACTACCGGAAAAACACAAGCTTCAAGAACAGTTTATGATTCTCCTAACAATGATTACAGGCGCGAAGGCGCTAACCCAAATCACACCTATGCAATGCAACCATTAATTGCCGATGGTGTAAATAAAAACGGTATTAAAGTACCACAAACAGGTTTAACGCCAGATATTGAGTTTGAAGAAAACAACTTAAATTACGGTATTATTGGTGATGAAAACGAACCTTTTTTAGCGTTTGCATTAGCCCAAATTGAAGGTTCTACAACTAAAATAAATATACTTAAAAAACAATCTGAAAGTTTTAGTTTTAAACTTGTAAAAGATAGCAATGATTTTTCGTCACGTGAAGGTGGCATGATTGCTGAATAATTTTTTTCCTTGAAAAAACACAAAACCTATTTTAACTGGAGCACTGGAAAAGATTCTGCTTTGGCGCTATATTACATGTTGAAAGATGAAAAATTCATAGTTGATGAATTAATCACAACCGTAAATAGCCATTACAACCGGGTTTCTATGCACGGACTTAGAAATGAGTTACTTGAAGCTCAAACCAATGCTATTGGTATAAAAGCCAACCGTATTGAATTACCCGAAATGCCAGATATGGAAACCTATGAAACCATAATGAATAAAACGGTTTATAGACTAAAAAATGAAGGTTATACACACAGTACTTTTGGTGATATTTTTTTAGAAGATTTACGCAAATACCGTGAAGACCAATTAGCAAAACAAGGCTTTAAAGCTGTTTTCCCAATATGGAAACGTGATACTAAAGAACTACTCAATGAATTTTTACAATTAGGTTTTGAAACCATTGTTGTCTGTGCCAATTCTAAATTTTTTAATGCCGATTTTGTAGGCACAATAATAGATGACAGTTTTATTGATAACTTACCCGAAGATGTTGACCCTTGTGGTGAAAACGGAGAATTCCACACCTTTTGTTTTGACGGACCCATTTTTAAAAAACCGGTAACTTTTTCTATTGGTGAAAAAATATATCGCGAATATAAAAACCCAAAAACAGATGATTCTGTATGTAACAGTAATACCAATACATATGGCGTTTGGTATTGTGATTTAGTACCAAAGTAATTTTTACACTTAACAACTAATTTGTTTTTCAAGCGCCATAAAGTGTGTTTTGTTATTATAGCCAAACAACGGAAAAATGTTTACTTCACAATTATAAATTTCACCACTTTTTTTATAATTAACAACAAGCTCATGAAATGGTTTATTTTCCTTTAGTAACTTCTTAATATTTTCTTTTGCCTTTAAACTTGTTTTTGGTCCTTGTAAAAACCTTGGTGTTTTGTTTAGTGCTTCAACTTTAGCATAACCTGTCATTTTTGTAAAACCTTTATTTACCCAAATAATATTTTGGTAAACATCTGTAACTATAATAGCCTCAAAATTGGTATTACTAAAAATAGCATCAATATTGTTTTTCCAATGTAGTTTTTGGGCTAATGTTTTAACGCTATTAATATCGCGTTGGCGTTCGGCTTTTTCAAATAAATTTAATCTATTCTCATTAATTACATCCCAACTTTGCAATGGCATTCTGCTTTTAATGTTATACTCTAACTTACCAGAAACAGCTTTATATTCATCATTATTTAAAGCAGATAAATACACATCTAGCGCCATCATTTTGTTCAAATTGTACTTCATAATACCATGTGTTTTTCAAAACAAAAAACACCACACACTAGCAGATAATGTGTGATGCTTTTATACAAAACCTTACCTCTCACTATAAGGTTATATTTAAACCAAGGTTTACGTTTCGGCCTCTTGTTGTGTAATCTAGAATTTCAAAATAATCTTCATTTAAAATATTAGTTACGTTTAAAAAAAGCTTCACTTTATTTTTTATTAATTTTTGGCTGAAATACACATCTATTAAAGAAAATGCATCTAAATCAACATTAGAAAATGTTGCAAAATCTGTATCTAATCGCGTACCTACATACTGATAGTTAATTGAGGCAAACGTTTTTTCATTAAAGCTATACCCTAAAACTGCATTTGCTTTGTGTTTTGGCACTCTTAAACGTTGGCCGTCTTTCAATTCAGTAAACGTATAATTTGCATTAAAGCTTAAGTTTTCAATAAGCTTAACATTTGCTTCTACCTCTAACCCATGCACAGTAGCATTAGCACTTGCGTTTTCATAAGCACTTGTGTAAATAATGGTGTTTTCTTCTTTTCTGTTAAAATATAAAGCGCTAAGTAGCAATCCTTTTTTGGTGTTATACTCTAAACCACCTTCAATAGTTGCGTTTTCTTCGGGCTCTAAATCTGGATTTGCTCCAAAAAAGCCAAATAATTGCGATAGATTTGGTGCTATAAATGATGTTGCATAAGACCCAAAAAACTTAGCATAACCGTTATTCACATTTATTTTGTAAGATGGATTTATACTATAAACAAAGTGAGAACCATACTCACTGTGGTTGTTTAATCTACCTCCAAGGTTTAAGTTAAATCCGTAATCTGATACATAAACCACATTTAAATATGGATCTGAAGTGGTGTAATCTTCTTCATCAGTAAAAACGGTTTGAAATTTACCGTAATTAAAGCCTACAATGGTATAAAATTTATCACTAAAATTATACTTATTAAAAGCATCAACCACGTAACTTTCTGCTTCAAAAGCAGCACTAAATTCAGAAATAGTTTCTCGGTCAATTTTTGTGTAAGCTGCATTTACGTTAAAACTACCGTTTTGGTAAGTAAATTTAGGCGCTACTCCTACCCTAGTTTGTTCAGATTTATAGGCATCATTAGTATCTGCAAAGGTGTATGTTGGCGCCGGAAAACCATCAATATCGGTTTTAAAATTATCATGTGTAGCATATGCTTTAATTTCAAAACTATCAGAAAATTGATACCCCAAATTCACATTCATATTATATCTTGAAAAGGCATCTTTTTCAGCATTTTCAGACTTTGCAGCCGATAAACCATCGGCATAACTATTACCAAAACCTGCAACATAACTAAATTTATTTGCAGTACCGTTAATGCTTACATTATTTGAAAAGTTAGCAGCATTATAATTTTGGTTGTCTTGGTTTTGGTTAGTACCAACCACCGTTAAAAAACTACCCGAAATAGTGTTTTTTGATGCTTTTTTAGTAGTAATATTTATTACGGCCGTAGCAGCTGCATTACCGTATAGTGTACTAGCTGCACCTTTAATAATTTCAATAGATTCAATGGTGTTTAAATCTAAAAATCTTAAATCAAAATCATTAGCAACGCCAGATGGGTCATTAACTTGTACACCGTCAATTAACACTAAAACTTGGCGGTTATTGCCACCACGCACAAAAGTGCTTATGTTTTGTCCGGCAACACTGCGGCTACCATTTACCTCAATACCACTTTTGGTATTTATAAGCTGTGCAATGGTTTTTCCTTGATTTTTTTCAATCTCTGCTCTAGAAATTTTAATAACAGTTTTACCTGAGTTTTCACGTTTTAACGCAAATCTAGAATCTGTAACTACCACTTCATCTAATTGTTCAACATTAGTTGAATTTTCATTTTGTTGTGCAAAGCCAACCCATGATATGCCTAAGCATAACAATGCAAAAACATGTGTTTTTTTGTTCATTTTAATAACTAATTAATCGAGAATCGCATGGATTATCATACGCAAACTTTTATCCCGAAAGTTTAACTTATTTTTTTTGTGAAATTGGCAGGTCTCCTGACTTGTTTTACATTATTTATACCTTCCCAGAAAAAACCAGTGGTATTGCAGTAAATAATGTCCTTAATTTGAGGTACTAGAATTATCTAGCGTAAACTTTACAGTTGCGGGAACAGTTCTGGAATTTCACCAGATTCCCTTTTAATCTACCCAGCAGAAACTGAGCAAAACCAAATTTCGGCTCAAAAATACTTTTAAAAATTGTTTTAACTCTAATAAAACTCACTTTTTCTTATTCATTTTATAAATAAGAAAAATAAAACCAATAAGAAAATGAGCAATAATTACTCCAGCTACTATATATATTGTTAAATTTGAACCGTCTCTCATGGTTATATTTTTTTCAAAATTAGAAATCATCTACATGAAAAAACGTGATAAAAATCACATAAAAGCAATAAAATACAGCTTAATACTAGTTTTTATTTGTACTTGTTTAAGCTGTAAAAACAAGCCTAAAACCCAACTTAAAAAAACACCAACAGGTACAAAAATTGAACTAAAATATGCTACAGGTTTTTCTTGTGAAAATTATGGTTCTTATAAGATTTTACAAATAAACAAACCTTGGCCAAACGCCTCAAAAACATATAAATACGCAATAATTAGTAAAGAAAACGCTGCAAAAACCAGCTTTTTAAAAGATGAATTTGATGCTATAATACTTACACCCATTGAAAAGCTAGTAGCTACATCTACAACACATATACCAGCTTTAGAACTTTTAAATGTTGAAAATACACTTGTTGGTTTTCCGCAAACAGATTTTATTTCTTCTAAAAAAATAAGAAAAAGAATTGATGAAGGTTTTGTTAAAGACATTGGTAAAAACGAAAGTATAAATACCGAAATTCTTTTAAATATCAACCCTAACTTAGTAATTAGTTTTGGTATTGAAGGCGGCAACAAAACCATTGAAACTATTAAAAAAACTGGTATTCCTGTAATTTATAATGGAGATTGGGTTGAAAATTCGCCATTGGCAAAAGCAGAATGGCTTAAGTTTTTTGGCATCCTTTTTAATAAAGAAGTCAAAGCAGATTCTATTTTTAACACCATTGAAACCAATTATAACACAGCAAAAAAAATAGCTGCTAAAGTTGAAAACAAACCAACCATTTTAAGTGGAGCCATGCATGGTGATGTTTGGTATTTACCAAATGGCACAAGTACTGAAGCACAACTTTTAAAAGATGCCAATGTAAACTATTTATGGGCAAACACAAGTGGTGTTGGTAGTTTAAAACTTAATTTTGAAACTGTTTTTAACAAAGCACAACAAGCCGATATTTGGTTAAACCCATCAAACTACTCAAGTTTAGAAAACCTTGAAAACGGTAGTTTACACCATACTAAGTTTAAAGCCTTCCAAAGTAAAAGTATTTACACTACAGCTAATACAACAGGAACTAGTGGTGGTGTTTTATATTATGAATTAGGCTTTGCAAGACCAGATTGGGTTTTAAAAGATATTATTAAAATTTGCCACCCAAAATTATTAACAAACTACACACCTCATTTTTTTAAAAAACTACAATAATTGCCTAATAGTAAAAAACATAGCTTATTATTTATAGCACTTTTTTTAGTGTTGCTTATTTGTTTTTTGGCAAACATAAGTTTTGGTTCTGTAGCCATACCGCTAAAATCTGTTTTTAAAAGTTTAATAGGTAATATGCCTAATAACACTGCTTGGAACCATATTATATTACAATACAGGCTGCCAAAAGCTGTAACAGCCATAATAGTTGGGTCTGGTTTAGGTATTTCTGGCTTGTTAATGCAAACACTTTTTAGAAACCCATTGGCGGGTCCATTTGTTTTAGGCATTAGTTCTGGGGCAAGCTTAGGTGTTGCACTTGTAATATTGGGGGCTTCTATTTTTGGTGGATTTTTCGCTATGGTTTTTGCTTCAAAATGGGGTATAGTTTTAGCCGCTAGTTTAGGCAGTTTTTTAGTGCTTTTAGCAGTTACTTTGGTTTCTACTAGAGTAAGAGATACTATGGCCATACTTGTTATTGGACTTATGTTTTCTAGCATAACTTCTGCAATTGTTGGCGTGCTTTCATATTTTAGTTCTGCCCAACAATTACAGCAATATATTTTTTGGGGCTTTGGTAGTTTAGGTAATTTATCATGGCAAGAAATTTTTATTTTAAGCATAGTTTACCTATTTGGTTTACTAATTAGTATAACAACCATAAAACCTTTAAATAGCTTATTATTAGGTGAAAACTATGCCAAAAGCTTAGGTGTTAACATAAAAAAAAGTAGGTTATTATTAATAATAGCCACCAGTTTACTTGCCGGAACAATTACAGCGTTTGCAGGCCCAATTGCATTTATTGGTTTAGCAATTCCGCATATAACAAGGCAAGTTTTTAATACTACAAACCATAAAATATTGGTGCCAGCTGTATTTTTAATGGGCGCCATAGTTATGTTAATTTGCGATAGTATAGCCCAATTACCAAGCGCCGAATTTACATTACCAATAAACGCTATTACATCATTAGTTGGAGCACCCGTAGTTATTTGGCTTTTGGTTAGAAAACGAAACATACTATTTTAAAACGTTTAAATTCTGAATTTAAAATGCTAACTAAACAAGCACACAACGTCATTTTAAAAACCAAAAACCTATCCATTGGTTATACTTCTAAAAAAGCGAAAACCGTTGTGGCTTCAAATATTAATGTAACCCTAAAAAAAGGTGCACTTATTGGTTTAATTGGCACTAATGGCATTGGTAAATCTACATTGCTACGTACACTAACCAAAGTGCAACCGCCTATTAGCGGACAAATTTTTATAAACAATAAATTACTAAACACATACTCTAGTTTAGATTTAGCAAAAACATTAAGTTTAGTACTAACAGAACCCTTAGCCTCAAAAAACTTTACCGTTTTTGAATTGGTAGCTTTGGGTAGGCAGCCATACACTAATTGGATTGGTAATTTAACCCAAACCGATACTCAAATAGTAAATAATGCGCTTAAAGAAATTAATATTGAACACTTAAAAAACAAAAAGTGTTTTGAACTTAGTGATGGGCAATTACAAAAAGTATTAATTGCCCGCGCACTAGCACAAGATACAGACATTATAATACTAGATGAACCCACCACGCATTTAGATATGTATCATAAAGCACGCACATTAAAACTTTTAAAAGACCTAGCTAAAAACACCAATAAATCCATCCTTTTTTCATCACATGAAATAGATTTAGCCATTCAGCTTTGTGATGAAATGATTGTAATGACAAAAAATGAAGTTGTTATAAACACACCTTGCAACCTTATTTCTAGTGGTATTTTTAACGCTCTTTTCCCTGAAGATTTAATTGCCTTTGATGAAAAAACAGGTAGTTTTAAAGTGAAGAAATAATAATTTACTTAGCAACTTTTCTACATAAAAATTATCTTTGATAAAATCTAAAATTTCAAATGAACGACAGCCTAATTCTCATCATTTCAATACTCGTTTCTGCCTGCATTGGCGGTTACATTGGTTTAACCATTGCTAAACTAAAAAGCAAAACCGAAAAAAGCACGCTAGAAGAACGCAACAATAATTTACAACAACAAATAACAGCGCTTAAAACCTTTCACAATACTGAAAACGAAAAACAAAATGAACGTTTTAACAGTCAGTTAAACGATTTAAAAGAAGCTATTTCAAAAATTGAAACTGAACGCGAAACTGTTAGAAGAGAAAAAGAGTTTTTAAATGCCGAATTAACCAGAAAAAACACTGAGTTTGAAAACCTTCAACTTAAAAATAACGAACAAAAAGAAGAAGTTGAAAAACTACAAGAAAAATTCACTAAAGAGTTTGAAAATTTAGCCAATAAAATTCTTGATGAAAAGTCAAATAAATTTACAGAGCAGAATAAAGAAAACATCAAAAATATTTTAAATCCGTTACAGGAGAAAATAAAAACCTTTGAAGAGAAGGTAGATTTAACACAAAAAGAAAGCATTAGCATGCATTCGGCTTTAAAAGAGCAATTACTAGGTTTAAAAGATTTAAATCAACAAATGACTAAAGAAGCCACAAACCTAACACGTGCCCTAAAAGGCGACAGCAAAATGCAAGGTAATTGGGGCGAATTAGTTTTAGAACGTGTGTTAGAAAAATCGGGGTTAGAAAAAGATCGTGAGTATTTTGTACAGCAAAGTTTCACTAGAGATGACAACTCGCGTGTAATGCCCGATGTGGTTTTACATTTACCAGACGGTAAAAAAATGATTATTGACAGTAAAGTATCTTTAACCGATTATGAACGCTTTGTTAATGCCGATGATGAGCAAAAAGATTTGTTTTTAAAAGCACACGTAAATTCGGTTAAACGTCATGTAGATCAGCTTTCAGAAAAAAACTATCAAGACTTATATGATATTGAATCGCCCGATTTTGTATTAATGTTTATTCCTATTGAACCTGCATTTGCCGTTGTTGTAAACCAAGATAACACCATATACAACAAAGCGTTTGAAAAAAATATTGTTATTGTTACACCGTCTACCCTTTTAGCTACATTACGCACCATTGATAGCATGTGGACCAATGAAAAGCAACAACAAAACGCCTTAGAAATTGCAAGACAAGCCGGTGCACTTTATGATAAGTTTGAAGGTTTAGTAAAAGATTTAACTGGTGTTGGCAAAAAAATAGACGCTGCTAAAACCGATTATTCTGCAGCTATGAATAAATTGGTTGAAGGCAGAGGAAACCTGATAACTAGTGTAGAAAAACTCAAAAAAATGGGAGCTAAAGCAAAAAAATCGCTACCGGAAGCCATTATTAAACGTGCAGATGAAGAGTAAAAGCAGCACAACATTATCACATAAAAACATGATTTTGTTGAATATCACAAAAAAATACAATATATTTAAAATTCCTTAAATATGGAATATATTTAATTATTCCTTAAATACGGAATATTTTCAATTATTCCTTAAATATGGAATTAAAACAGCTGTTGTTTATGACAAGTGTAATTACAGGTGATATTATAAAATCTAGAGGCACAACCCCTGATGTTTGGATGAGTGTTTTAAAAGACGCATTAGTAAAATTAAATTCAAATAACGCACAGTGGGATATTTACCGCGGTGATAGTTTTCAGATTGAAATTCCTAAAATAGAAGACAGTTTTTTAGCTGCTATATATATAAAAGCCTGTATAAAAACCTTAAAAAATCTTGATGTTAGAATTGCCATTGGTATTGGCAAAAAAACATTTAATGGCAAAATGGTAACAGAATCTAACGGCGAAGCTTTTATTTTTTCTGGTGAAACATTAGAACTTTTAAAGAAGGAAAAACAAAACCTTCAAATTAAAACTAGTAACAAAACCTTAAATGCAGAGCTAAATCTATATTTTAAATTGGCTTTAACCACCATGGATAATTGGACTACTAATTCTGCCGAAATAGTAAAACTTTCCATTGAAAACCCTAATGCGCTACAAAAAGAACTCGCCGAAAAAATAGGCACCAAACAAGATGCTATAAGCAAACGCCAAAAAAGAGCTGCTTTAGATAATATTTTAGAATTAAACCAAATGTTTAAACAAAAAATTGCCACACTATGATGCTTTTAATAAAACTAATTTTAGCACACATTATTGCCGATTTTTTTCTGCAACCATCAAAATGGGTAGCCGAAAAAAAACAAAAAAAACTAAAATCTGGCAAGCTTTACATACATGTTTTAATTCATATTATAATAACAGCAATACTATTATGGAATATTAATTTATGGCATATATTACTTTTAATTGGAATATCACATTTTATAATTGATGCGTTAAAACTCATACTTCAAAATGAAAAAAACAAACGCATTTTATTTTTTTTAGATCAATTGTGCCATATAATAGTTATTGTTTTTGCATATATAATAGCTACAAAAAAAGTTATAAATACCGCTATTTTATTTAATGAAACTAATATTTTGTTGGTAACCTGTTTGTTATTTTTAACAATTCCGGCATCAGTAATTATGAAAACTATTTTTTTAAAGTGGAATATTTCAGAACTTTTTAAAAGTGAAGATTCTTTAGAAGATGCTGGTAAATATATTGGTATTTTAGAACGCTTGTTGGTGTTTATTTTTATAATATCAAACCATTGGGAAGCTGTTGGCTTTTTAATTACGGCCAAATCTGTTTTCAGGTTTAAAGATTTAAGAGATTCAAAAGACAGACAATTAACAGAGTACATTTTAATAGGCACACTAATAAGCTTTGGCATAGCCATAATAACAGGAATACTTTTCAATTTAACAGCTTAAACATGTTTAAACACCCAAAAGAATCGCAAGTAACAATTACAGAACTTATGCTACCATCACACTCAAATTTTAGTGGAAAAATTCACGGTGGGCATATTTTAAATTTAATGGATCAAATTGCATTTGCATGCGCATCAAAACATTCAAGACATTATTGTGTTACAGCATCTGTTAACAGAGTAGATTTTTTAAATCCTATTGAAGTAGGCGAACTAGTAACCTTAAAAGCATCTGTAAATTACACCGGAAGAACATCAATGGTTGTGGGTTTAAGGGTTGAAGCAGAAAACATTCAAACAGGCGTAGTAAAACATTGTAACTCATCATATTTTACAATGGTTGCAAAAGATGAAAATGGAAACAACGCCAAAGTACCTGGACTTATTATTGATAGTGTTGAAAGCGTAAGACGTTTTGCACGAAGCATTGCCAGACAAGAACAGGCTAAAAAGAGAAGTTCAAAATTTAAAGCTTCAGAGTTTGAACTTGATGATTATTTAGACATTTTGAAACAACATAACGTAATGATGAATTTATAAATTATAACTTTAAATAGACTAAAATGATTTTTAATACATACAAAAAAATATTTCTACTTACTACATTAGCTTTGTTGTTATTTTCTTGCTCTTCTGACGACTCTGAGAATAAACTTGAAGATGAAATTCTTATTGGCTCGTGGGAGTTTCAAAGACACGGAGAAACATGTTCAAACGGTTTTGACTTAGAAGAAGGCCCTTCTTTCGATTTTATATTTCATGATAATAACACTGTTGAATTTACAGAACCAGGATATCTAACAAGTTCGTATTACGAATTAATTGACAACGAATTGACTCTAGAAACCGTATACACTTTACCATCTGGAAACACACGCGAATTTGTAGGCACTTACACATATTCTGAAGACACAAATAGCTTTACAGGCACCAATACTTTCTCTGCTTTTGACAATGGGGAAACGCTATGGACATGCAATGGTACAACAAGCATTTTTAGAGAATAATATAATAATATACCTATAAATTATCTTATAAAAAAAGCCGCTAAATTTTAATTTTAGCGGCTTTTTATAATTAAATTATTTTATTATTACTTACTTAAATACATTTTTCGTCTTGAGTATAAATCGTAAAACGCATCATCTTTTAAGCTATCAATAAATAATATGCTTTCACCCGTACTTTTCATTTCAGGGCCTAAAGTTTTATCTACATTAGGGAACTTATTAAATGAGAAAACTGGTTGCTTTATAGCATAACCTTCTAATTGAGGATTAAACGTAAAGTCTTTTACTTTCTTTTCTCCTAGCATCAATTTAGTAGCATAGTTTACATAAGGCTCTCCGTATGCTTTTGCTATAAATGGTACTGTTCTAGAAGCTCTAGGGTTTGCTTCAATAATATAAACTTTATCATCTTTAATTGCAAACTGTATGTTTATTAAACCTACTGTATTTAGTGCTAATGCAATTTTTTTAGTATGATCTTTTATTTGTTGCATTACATATTCACCAAGGTTAAATGGTGGCAATGTAGAATTACTATCACCTGAATGCACTCCACAAGGTTCAATATGTTCCATTATACCAATAATATAAACATCTTCTCCATCACAAATGGCATCTGCTTCAGCTTCTATTGCTCCTTCTAAATAATGATCTAATAACAACTTATTATTAGGAATTTTATTTAAAAGACTTACTACGTGCTCTTCTAATTCTTTTTCATTAATTACAATTTTCATTCCCTGACCTCCTAAAACGTAAGATGGTCTAACAAGAATTGGGAAATCTAATTCTTTAGCAACGGCTAAGGCTTCATCGGCAGTTTCTGCCGTATCAAATTGCGGGTAAGGAATATTATTCTCTTTTAATAATGTAGAGAAACTTCCTCTATCTTCGGCTAAATCTAAAGCTTTATAACTTGTACCTATTATTTTAATACCGTAACGATCTAATTTCTCAGCGAGTTTTAAAGCTGTTTGCCCACCTAACTGTACAATTACACCTTCTGGTTTTTCATGCTTAATTATGTCATAAATATGTTCCCAGAAAACAGGTTCAAAATATAACTTATCGGCTGTATCAAAATCGGTTGAAACTGTTTCAGGGTTACAGTTAATCATAATAGTTTCATAACCACATTCTGCAGCAGCTAAAACTCCATGTACACAACAATAATCAAACTCAATACCTTGCCCAATACGGTTTGGCCCTGAGCCTAAAACAATTATTTTCTTTTTATCTGTTACAACACTTTCGTTATGTGAAAAACGCTCGCCATTAGCTGTTTGCATATCACTTTCAAATGTTGAATAGTAATATGGTGTTTTGGCTTCAAACTCTGCCGCACAAGTATCAACAAGTTTGTAAACTCTGTTTATATTTAACGCTTCACGCTTGCTATAAACTTCGCTTTCTAAACACCCAAGCATATGGGCTATTTGCCTATCTCCGTAACCTTTTTGCTTCGCTTCTAATAAAAGTGGTTTTTCAATGGTGTTAATATTGAAGGTTGAAATTTCTTTTTCTAAGAAATACAATTCTTCATATTGTTTTAAGAACCACATGTCAATTCTGGTAATTTCGTGAATTCTACTTAACGGAATACCCATTTTAATGGCATCGTAAATGATGAAAACACGATCCCAGGAGGCATGTGTTAATTTTTCAATTATTTGTTCGTAATTGGTATTTTCTTTACCATCGGCACCTAAACCATTACGTTTAATTTCTAAAGATTGTGTTGCTTTATGAAGCGCTTCTTGGAAAGAGCGCCCAATACCCATAACTTCACCTACGGCTTTCATTTGAAGTCCTAATGTACGGTCTGATCCTTCAAACTTATCAAAATTCCAACGTGGTATTTTCACAATGACATAATCTAAAGTAGGCTCAAATAACGCCGACGTTGATTTTGTAATTTGGTTGCTCAATTCATCTAAACTATACCCTAGCGCTAATTTAGCCGCAATTTTTGCAATTGGATAACCGGTTGCTTTACTTGCTAAGGCTGATGAACGTGATACTCGCGGATTAATTTCAATAGCAATAATATCTTCGTTTTCATCTGGTGAAACCGCAAATTGTACGTTACAACCACCTGCAAAATCGCCAATACTACGCATCATATGTATAGCCATATCGCGCATTTTTTGGTAGGTTCTATCGCTTAAAGTCATGGCTGGTGCTACTGTTATAGAATCACCTGTATGAATACCCATTGGGTCCATGTTTTCAATAGAACAAATAATAACTACGTTACCATTTGAATCTCTTAGCAACTCAAGCTCGTATTCTTTCCAGCCTAATAAGGCTTTATCAATCATTACTTCGTGAATTGGCGAAATTTCTAAGCCATTACGTAGTAATTTATCAAAGTCTTTTTCTTCATAAACTATAGCTGCACCTGCGCCACCTAATGTAAATGATGAGCGTATACATAAAGGAAATCCAAATTCTTGCGCTATTTCTTTTCCTTTTAAAAATGATGTTGCTGTAGCTTGTGGTGCCATTGGAATTCCAATTTTACCCATAAGCTCTCTAAACTGCTCTCTGTCTTCAGTTATATTAATAGCATCAATATTAACACCTATTAATTCTACACCAAAGTCTTCCCAAATACCTTTTTCATCGGCTTCAATGGCAAGGTTTAATGCAGTTTGCCCGCCCATAGTTGGCAAAACGGCATCAATTTGAGGGTGTTCTTTTAGAATCTTAATTATAGATTTGGTGTTAAGCGGCAACAAATACACATGATCTGCCATTGAAGGGTCTGTCATTATTGTTGCTGGGTTTGAATTAATTAAAATGGTTTCAATACCGTCTTCTCTTAAAGACCTTAATGCCTGTGAACCAGAATAATCAAACTCACACGCTTGCCCAATAATAATAGGACCCGAACCAATAATTAGAATAGATTTTAAATTTGGATTTTTTGGCATTTTTATAAAGTATTCTTGTTAAAAAAAGTTAGTTACAAAATTAGTAATTAGAAAACATAAAAAAAGGCGTTACACTTAAGCAACACCTTTAATTTATAAACAATTGTTAATCATTATTTTTTATGTCTAGACTCAGATGAAACAGACAATTTCTTTCTACCCTTAGCTCTTCTACGGGCAAGTACTTTTCTACCATTAGCAGTAGCCATTCTTTCTCTGAAACCGTGTTTGTTTCTTCTCTTTCTTTTTGATGGTTGAAACGTTCTTTTACTCATTGTCTTATATCTTTAAATATCTGAAATGTAATTTTAATATATGGCTTTGACCTTTCCGCAAAACCGAGTGCAAATATACAACAGTTTTTTATTTCACAAACTTATTTTAAAAATATTTTTTATAGAAAATTTTAGTTTCTTTGCATTTTAAAACAAAACCCTAGTAAATATGGGCAAATTTACCCATAATAAATATTTAAAATAAATATGTACAACAAAATTATAAAGCTAATTATAGCAGCAGGAATTATAGCTTACGCCATTTATCAATTTATTGAAGGTTACATAGGTAACGGTATAGCACTTATATTACTATCGGGTATTTTTATTTTTCTGTACTTTAAAAATGAATTTATTTTACTTTCTTTTTTAAGATTGCGTAAGCAAGATTTTGACGGCGCAAAAAAATGGCTTGATAAAATTAAAAATCCAGAAGCCGCTTTAGTAAAAAAACAACAAGGCTACTATAATTATTTACATGGTTTAATGACTATGCAGGATAATATGAACGACTCTGAAAAATATTTTAAAAAAGCAGTGTCTTTAGGCCTATCAATGAAACATGATTTAGCCATGGCTAAATTAAACCTTGCTGGTATTGCTTTTTCTAAACGTAGAAAACAAGAAGCTCAAAAATTATTAAGTGAAGCTCAAACACTTGATAAACACGGTATGTTAACAGATCAAATTAAAATGATGAAACAAAACATGAAACGTGCAGTTGGCCCTAACCAACATTATGGTGCGGGCGGATCTTTAAGATCACAAAAAAGACGTAGCAGATAATACCTCATTACATAACAACATTAAAAGTGAAGCTTTAAGCTTTGCTTTTTTTTTGGTTTAAACTTGAACTTTAATTAGTAAAAATATATTTATTTATAATTAGTCTAAATAAATTTTGTGAATTTATTTTTTAAAATTAGATTTGCCAACAAATAAAAGCACACTAATACATATGAAAAAAAACACCTATACTTTTAGAAAACTAATAAATGATATACACCTTTGGTTGGGTATTGGTAGTGGCATTATTATATTTTTAGTTTGCTTTAGCGGTACTATTTTAGCTTTTGAACACGAAATAAAACATTTGTTTTCTAATGAAATTGAAATTAATGAAGCCGAAAACAAAAAAACTGTAACAGAACTAATTAACATTGTAAAAAATAGTAATAACGGTTTTGTAACAGGCTTGAGTATACCCAACAACACTCATGAAGCATATATATTTTCAGTAAAAAAAAGCATGAAAGAAAGACGCGGTAGCTCTATGATTGTAAACCCCTACTCTGGCGAGCTACAAACGGCTGAAAAAACAAGCGCCGACGCCTTTTTATTTAGCATGTTTAAGCTACACCGCTGGTTGTTATTAGACTCAAAAATAGGAAGACCCATTGTAGGTATTGCTACCATAATATTTTTAATACTATCTATTTCTGGTATTATTTTATGGTTTCCAAGGAAATTAAAATGGAAAAATTTTAAACCCGGATTTAAAATTAAAACCAATGCAAATTGGAAACGCATTAACCACGATTTGCATAACACATTAGGTTTTTACGCTTGCATTTTTATTGTTATAATGGGAATTACTGGTTTATGCTGGTCTTTTGAAGGTTACCGTAACGGTTTAGGCAATTTAATTGGCACTAAAATTTTTAATAGATCTACACCCAAAATAGAGCTAAACAATACAACTAAAAATATTATTTCTGTTGATAAAGCCATAAACATTGCCAATAAAACACTTAACTATAACGGAAAGCTTAGTGTTTCATTTCCAAACAAGAAAAATAATTATTATGCATTTAGAAAAACTAATGCTAATAATTGGTCTCCTGTAACAACCGATAAGGTTTACATAGACCAATCTGGAAATGTTTTAGCTGTTGATATTTTTAAAAACAAACCTTTAAATGTAAAAATAGCATCGCTAATTAAACCAATTCATACAGGTGAAATTTTTGGAACAACTACAAAAATAATATACTTTTTAGCCTGCTTAATTGGAACAAGTTTACCCGTTACAGGCACAATTATTTGGATAAATAAACTTAAGAAAAAGAAGAAAAAAACTAATTAAATTAAGGGCGACCATAGCCTGCAATACGATTCTTTTAATTTCTCAAATTTAGAACGATTTGAATGTGCTTTGTAATCTACCTGGTTGCTATGTTTTAAATCTTCTAAAAAGTGTGATTTTAGTTCTTTACTTTTTTCAATATTATAAATAAGAGAATTTATTTCGAAATTAATATTGAAACTTCTGTAATCCATATTTGATGTGCCTACCATAGCAAAAATATCATCAATAACAATAGTTTTAGCATGCACAAAACCTTTATGATACTTAAAAACTTTTACATTGGCTTTTAACAAAGCTTCTAAAAATGAATTTGAGGCATGCTTAACTACCCAAGAATCTGACTTTTCTGGAATTATTAACCGCACATCAACACCACTTTTAGCCGCTATTTGTATGGCAGCAATCATTTCGTCATTAGGCACAAAATAAGGTGTTGTAATGTACACATATTGTTTAGCTGTAATTATAGCAGTAATTGCTAATTCCATAATATTTGCCCAGTCTGTATCTGGGCCACTACCTGCAATTTGTAATGCTATTTTGGTGTTTAATGCTTTTGTTTCAGGAAAAAAAGGTTTGTAATGTGTTATAATTTCGTTTGAAACAAATTTCCAGGTAGATAAAAAATGTATTTGTAGTGATTTTACAGCATCACCAATAATTCTTAAATGGGTATCGCGCCAAAATTTATTGCCGTTATTTATGTATTCATCACCTACATTAATACCACCAACATAACCTATTTCACCATCAATAATGGCTATTTTTCTATGATTTCTGTAATTCATTTTACCTGTTAACGCAGAAAATAAAACAGGCATAAAAGGAAAATGATTAACACCAGCATTTGTTAACTGTTGCTTCATTTTTTTTGAAATTTTGCTCCCTACATCATCATAACTTAATCTTACAGTGGTTCCTGTTTTTGCTTTTTCACATAATAAATTAAGCAATTCACTACCAATAGCATCATCTTTAACAATGTAATACTCTAGATGCACATGATCTTTTGCTTGCTTAATATCGTTTAATAACTTTTTAAACTTATCATTACCATTTATTAAAATTTCAACATCATTATTTAGGGTTAAAAGTTCATTTTCATTGTTATGCAACAGCTTTACTAATTTTACTTTTTCATCTAAATAATTTTCAATTTTATTAAATTGATTTCGGCTTAATTCTAATTCTTTATTAACTGTTTTTATTACATTTTTATTTACTATTCCTTTTTTGCTGAAGATTTTGTTTTTTCGGTATTCTTGTCCAAATAAATAGTAAACAATAAGTCCTAAAAACGGAAAAAACACTAAAACTACAATGTAGGATAGTGTTTTTGTTGGGTTTAAATTTTTAAGTATAATTGTTATTACTGCCGATGCTGCAATTACATAATTAACAATAATTAGAATACTCCACCAATTGTGTTTTAGGTATTCTAACATATTATTGGTAATAGCCTTCTTTAGGAATATCTATGTGATAAAGTTTTCTAGATTTATTATTTAAATGTTTTTCGCGAAGCCAAGGGTTGTGCAACTTTAAAATTTTATAGTTTATACCAAATTTTTCGGCAAACTTTGAAAAATCTGTTACAGCAGTATCAACTTCTACTTTATAAGTTGGAATATTAGTGTATAAATCTTTTTCTCTAAAATTAAAACCGTATTTACCTGGGTTTGATAAAATTTCTTTTAAAGCTACTATTCTAAATAAATATCGGCCAGTTTCTTCACCAAGTAACAAATCATAATAATCTGTTACATTTTGTTCTCTTAATCTTCGAGAAACACCTGCGGTACCAGCGTTGTATGCAGCTGCAGCTAGTGTCCATGAGCCTAAATTTTCTTTAGCTCTAATTAAATATTTACAAGCTACTTCGGTAGCTTTTTCTAAATGGTATCGTTCATCAACATTGGTGTTAACTTCTAAACCATTTTCTCTACCGGTAGCTTTCATAATTTGCCAAACACCTCTTGCGCCTGCTGGTGACACGGCGTTTGTTAATCCGCTTTCAATAACGGCTAAATATTTAAAATCATCTGGCACTCCATGTTTAGCTAAAATAGGTTCAATTATTGGAAAGTATTTTTTTGCACGTTTAAACATTAATAACCCGTTAGATTGCCAATAGGTGTTAACTAAAAGCTCTCTGTCCATTCGTTCTAAAATATCTGGATTGCTTAAAGGCATTTGTTCACCTGCAAAATTTAAGTTTTCAGGCACTTGTAATGCATAAACATTATAATCGTTTATTAATTTTTTTTCAAAATTTTCATCGGTAGGTGCGTCTTGTAGGGCATAAATAAATATAAAACATAAACTTAACAATCCTACACACGCTAAAATGCGTTCTGCTGTCTTTATCATTTAAAAGTTTTGCCTAAAATTACTAAAAAAGCATTAATCTTTTAAAATAATATTGGGTAAATGTGTGTTAAACCATCGGTATTTATTTATAATCATAATATGTGTTCCTTTGGGTATTGTAATACAATGGTTTATGCTTTTAATAGGAAAAACGGCATCATTATCTCCATGAATATGAATTATATTTTCTTGAGGTTTTTCTTGGTTCCAACTTACCATTTCTTTTATTGCCCAATCTAAATATGTATTATCACTAACCGCTAAGTATTTTTTGTACAGTTTTAAACGTTTAGTAAAGCCTTTGCCAAAAGCGTATTTTTCTAAAACATCAATTTTACTTGCTAAATGTGTTGGTAGCAACTTGTAAACACCTGTGGTTTTGGCTAATTGCATGTGTATTGGTATTTCTTGCCTACTTTTAACACTAGAAACTATAATTACTTTTTTTACCTTAATGTGTTTGCTCATTTCTTGCACAAGCACACCACCAAAGGAAACACCTAATAAAACTGGGTTTTGGTGTTCTATTTTTTTAGTCATTCTTAAAGCATAACTACCTAAGGATTCATTAGTTAAGGGTATTTCCCATTCTAAATAATGCAATTTAAAAGTATCTTGAGGCAAATCTATATATTCAAAAATTAATGAACTAGCGGCCATACCCGGCATTAAGTATATGTGTATTAACTCTTGACTCATAGGCTATTAACTTTACTAAATATTTAATATATGGTTTTTTTTTCGTACTTTTGCACTTTAAAGTAAACGTAGTAAATCGTTTACGTATTTTATTCCTCGCTTAAATTAAAACAAATATACAAATGGTTGATGCTGCTGAATTAATAGACAATGATTTTTTACGCCAATTTGAATTAAAAGTTGATGACAAGTTAGCTAAAATTGAATATTCTTTACAAGAGCGTAAAATATTTTTAACAAAACTTATTATTCCTGAAACAATTAGTGATGACGATTTTAAAAAAGAGTTTTTAGAAGCTGTTTTTGAGTTAATTCAGGAAAGAAACTTAAGCATTGTACCAACAAGTCCGGAAATTGCAAAATTTGTAAGAAGTAACCGAAAATACAAGCGTATGTTACCTGTTGGTGTTAGAATTTAAGTTTCATTTAAAAAAAATTAAAACCGCTACATTGAGTATTCACTTAGTTTTAGCGGTTTTTTTAATTATTTTCTAAAAGCGAATAATCATTTGAAATTTTATTTAATATGATATTAGTTTGATTATTAGCCACTAATTGGTTTTGTGTGTTTACAGTATATACTTCAGTTTCTCCGCTTGCCAGAACAATTTCAATAATACCATTAGTGTTTTTCCAGCTTTTATTGCCTTGAAAGTTTGAAATAACATGTCCTTCAGCATCTTCAACAACATTTATTTTTGCCGATGCACCATGTGTTCCAAAAATTAATTTTAAGGTGTGTGTATTCTGGTTTATGGTTGATATATTTTGCCAAGTACCATAGATAGTAGTGTTTTCATCTACATTATCTTTAGAACACGATAATGTTAAAACAAAACCAATTAATACTATTTTAGACCAATATGTCATTTTTTTTTGAAACTTAATATTTTCAATTCAAATGTAACATTAAGCATGTAATGAAAACAAACAAATCTGTTTAAGCGTTATAAATTTAAGTTTAAAATTTAGGCTAATACTTTAGTAAAATTAAAACGCACCAAACCATCTGCATCTATTTCGGTTAACTCAACTTGATGCAACGTATTAACCAAAGCAGGATTCCACGGTGTTTTTACCTTCACGTAATTTTCTGTAAAGCCATGAATATAACCTTCTTTATTTTCGCTTTCAAAAAGCACTGTTCTGGTAGTTCCTATTTGGCTTTCGTAAAAAGCACGACGTTTTTTAACTGATAAGCCACGTAGCATTTTACTGCGTTTACTGCGTATGTTTTTTGGCACTACACCGCCCATAGCTGCTGCTTCAGTATTATCTCGTTCAGAATACGTAAACACATGTAAATATGAAATATCTAATTCATTTAAAAAGTTATATGTTTCAAAAAAATGAGCATCAGTTTCACCAGGAAAACCAACAATAACATCAACACCAATACAGGCATGTGGCATAACTTCTTTTATTTTAGCTACCCTATCAACATACAATTCACGCATGTAACGGCGCTTCATTTTTTTTAAAATTTCATTATTTCCACTTTGTAAAGGCACATGAAAATGTGGTACAAATGCTCTAGATTTTGAAACCAAATCTATAGTTTCATTTTTAAGCAAATTAGGTTCAATAGATGAAATACGTAAACGCTCAATACCTTCAACTTTATCAAGCTCTGTAACTAAATCTAGAAATGTGTGCTCATGTTTTTTATTGCCAAATTCACCTTTACCATAATCGCCTATATTAACACCCGTTAAAACAATTTCTTTTATGTTTTTAGCAGAAATTTCTCGGGCATTTTTTAGTACATTTTCCATGGTATCACTTCGTGAAATACCACGTGCTAAAGGAATTGTACAATAGGTACATTTATAATCGCAGCCATCTTGCACCTTTAAAAAAGCACGTGTTCTGTCTCCAATAGAGTATGAGCCCACGTAAAAATCTGCCTCTTCAATTTCGCAAGAGTGTACTTCGCCAAAATCGTTTTTACTTAAATCGTTCAGATAATCTGTAATTTTAAATTTCTCGGTAGCACCAAGCACCAAATCTACGCCATTTACATCGGCTAATTCTTGTGGTTTTAATTGGGCATAACAGCCAACAGCAGCTATAAATGCTTTTTCATTAGTTTTTTGTGCTTGTTTTACAATGGTTTTAAAGCGTTTATCGGCATTTTCAGTAACAGAACATGTGTTAATTACATAAATATCTGCTTTTTCAGAAAAATCTACCCTTTCAAAACCTTCATTATTAAAATTTCTTGCAATGGTTGATGTTTCAGAAAAATTAAGCTTACAGCCTAATGTGTAAAATGCCACTTTTTTGTTCATTATATTTGTGCCCTTAACTTGTATCAGGTTCTATTTAAAATTATCTTTACAACTAAAAGATTGCAAATTTACAACTAATAAGTTATATGATAAAACCTATAACAAACCAATTAACAAACTATTTTTCAATTAGTTGTATTATTATTTTTTTATTTTCTTGTGCTAATAATGAAAAAACAAACAAAGATCATCTTGTTTTTAGGTACAATGAATATGCTAATATTAACACGCTAGACCCTGCTTTTTCTAGAACGTTACAAGATAACTCTATAAACAATCAGTTATACAATGGCTTGGTTCAGCTAGATGATGAACTTAATATAAAACCTTGTATTGCAAAAAGTTGGGCCATTTCTAAAAATGCAAAAACCTATACATTTTATTTAAGAAACGATGTTTATTTTCATAAACATTTGCTATTTGGCAAAGATTCAACCAGGACCGTAAAAGCTTCAGATTTTGAATACAGCTTAAACCGCCTAAGAGATGAAAAAATAGCGGCTCCCGGCAGTTGGGTATTAAATAAAGTAGATGATTTTAAAGCCATAAACGACACCGTTTTTCAAATACAACTAAAACAACCTTTTCCTGCATTTATTGGTTTGCTTACCATGAAATACTGCTCTGTAGTGCCAAAAGAAATTGTTGAACATTATGGCAACAATTTTAGAGCAAACCCCATTGGTACAGGCCCTTTTAAATTTAAACGTTGGGAAGAAAACATAAAATTGGTGCTACGAAAAAACAATTTATATTTTGAAAAAGATAGTCTTGGAAATAATTTACCATATTTAGAAGCTGTTGCGCTTACGTTTTTACCTGATAAGCAAAGCGAATTTTTACAATTTGCGCAAGGTAATATAGATTTTATATCGGGCTTGGATGCATCATACAAAGATGAGCTTTTAACCAGCAATGGTACTTTAAGAACAAAATATGAAACAACGGTGAATATGATTCGTGGCCCCTATTTAAACACAGAATACTTGGGTTTTTATTTAGATTCTGAAACACCTGAAATTCAATCTAAACTCATAAGAAAGGCCATTAATTATGGTTTTGACAGAAAAAAAATGATGCTTTACTTAAACAACGGTGTTGGAAACCCTGCAAATGGTGGTTTTATTCCTTTAGGTTTAGCTGGCCACAGTAAACAATCTGGTTATAACTACAACCCTAAAAAAGCCAAACAATTAATTACACAGTTTAAAAAAGAAACAGGTATTGAAAACCCTGAAATTACATTAGTAACAACAAGTAATTATTTAAGCTTTTGTGAATTTATTCAACGCGAACTTGAAAAAGCTGGTTTAAAAATTAATGTTGATGTTATGCCAGAAGCTGCATTACGTAGTGCACGCTCAAACGGTAAAGTAGATATGTTTAGAAGCTCTTGGATTGCCGATTATTTAGATGCCGAAAACTATCTATCTATTTTCTACAGCAAAAATTTTGCGCCTAACGGTTCAAATTATTTTCACTTTAAAAACAAAACTGTTGATAGCCTATACAACAAAGCCTTTACAATTAGTAATATTAGTGAACGTAAACATATTTACAAAACTATAGATTCTATAGCTATGGATAATGCTATTATGGTGCCGCTATATTATGATGAAGTCATACGTTTTACAAGAAAAAATGTTGAAGGTTTAGGCATAAACCCCATTAACATGATAGATTTACGATTTGTAAAAAAAGCCGCAAGCAATTAAAATTTACTTTCAAAAAGTGGTTTTACATGTTGTTTTTTACCTTCTTCAACTAAACCTATAATAATTAATAATTGCGAAACGCCATAAAAAAGCATCATAAGCAATGGGTTAAAAGGAATAATTAATGACGAAAAAGAAGATAAAGATACTAGGCTATCTGAAACAATAGAAGCTAGAACACCATATAAAACCCACAAATAACTAGACCTGTTAACGGCATTTTTTCTTAATAGCGTAAATAAAAATACATTTACACCTACAAACAAATAAGTCATAGCTAAATAAAACCATTGGTCATTAAAGTTAGTGTACATTAATGAAAAAATAAGCACCATGTAAAGAAACAAAATTGATAAATAAGGTAAAATTTTAGAAAACCTAAAGTCGGTATTTGTAATTAACCTTAATATATAGCATATTTTGGCTAGTGTAAAACATATTACCGCTGCATCGTATAAATGTGGTATTTTATAAAATAACATTAAAATATCTCCAGCCCAAAAAAATAATAACGCTATTGTAACATATATAAAATGACGTTTTTTTTGGTATTTGGTATTAGCAAAACAATAAAGAAATAAAGCTATTACTAGACCCGATTTGGTTATAACCCTAAACAATGAAGTTTCTTCAATAGATTTTATAATAAGATCTATTAAAAGTAAACTGCAATATATTAAAAAAAAATATTTCCTGTTTTTAAAGAGAGACAGCATTAATTAGTTATTGTATAGTATACTAAAGTAAATAATATTATAAATTATAAAAAGCAAAACTAAAACTATTCGTTTAAATACATACAAATCAATGGTTAACAACTAAGAAACATGTTATTTAGTGTTATGTTCTACGATATTTTTTAGTTTCTTCAAAAACATGTTCTAGTATTTTTTTATCTAATTCTGTAAAGTCTATTTTACGTCTTGCCATAACTACTTTAGCAACTTCAAAAGCTTTTTTGGTTAAATAGGTTGTAAAACCACTACTTCCACCCCAGCTAAAACTTGGTACAAAATTTCTAGGGAAACCGCTACCAAAAATATTAGCACTAACACCAACTACAGTACCTGTGTTAAACATGGTGTTAATACCACATTTACTATGATCTCCCATCATTAAACCACAAAATTGCAAGCCTGTTTTTGCAAAACCTTCTGTTTTATAATCCCATAGTCTAACTTCGGCGTAATTATTTTTAAGGTTAGAGTTATTGGTATCTGCACCTAAATTACACCATTCACCCAAAACAGAGTTTCCTAAAAACCCATCATGCCCCTTGTTTGAATATCCAAAAATAACGGAATTATTAACTTCACCACCAACTTTACTATGTGGCCCAACCGTAGTTGCCCCATAAATTTTCGTAGCTAATTTCAATGTAGCATTTTCGCACAAAGCTAATGACCCACGTACTACTGTTCCTTCCATAATTTCGGCATTTTTACCTATGTATATTGGGCCAGAACTAGCATTTAGGGTCGCAAAATTTAATTTTGCTCCTTTTTCAATAAAAATATTTTCGGCATTTAGTGTATTAACAGTGGCAGGAATTGGCTGCGATTTTCTATTCTTTGTAATAAGATTAAAATCTTCTTGTATTGCTTCTCCATTTTTTGAAAAAATATCCCAAGTATTTTCAATTTTCAAGCAATCATCTTCAAAATCAATGGCTTCAAATGTATTAAAATCTATATTTTCTTGAGCTTCTTTTGTATAAAATGCAATTACATCTTCATCTTTAAAAATAGCCTGATTTTCTTGTAAGTTTAACACCATTTCAACCAACTCTAAATTTGGCAAATAGGATGCATTAATCATTATATTTTCATCCATTTCTACCATTGGATATTTTTCAGACAAATAATCTTCAGTAACTGTTGTTGTGGTAGTATTTAAAAACGTTTCCCATTTTTCTCTAATGGTTAAAATACCAACTCTAATATCGGCTACAGGGCGCGTGTAGGTAAATGGTAGTAAATTATTTCTAAAAGGCCCATCAAAAAGAATATAGTTCATTTTTATAGTTTGAAGTTTAATATTAAACGTTTTGTTTTAACAACGTTTTCAATATCAAATGTAATTTAAAAGTATAAAACAAAAAAGCCTTTCTTATTCAGAAAGGCTCACAAATATTATTATATAGTTAAGTTTATTTTTTAAACTTAGCGTATTTAGTTTTAAATTTATCAATACGTCCTGCTGTATCTACTAATTTAGATTTACCAGTGTAGTAAGGATGCGATGTTCTTGAAATTTCCATTTTTATTAGTGGATACTCAACACCATCAACCTCTAGAGTTTCATTAGTATCAGCAGTAGATTTTGTTAAAAAAACATCATCATTAGACATATCTTTAAACGCTACTATTCTATAATTTTCTGGATGTATACCTTTTTTCATCGCTTTAAACTTTTAAAGTCCTTAATTTTTCGAGGTGCAAATTTAATCATTTTTTATAATTGAACAACACTTTTTTTAAATTTTATTTAAACTTTTTTTGTAACTATTCATTACTTTTATGCACTAACGCTTTAAATCAACTTTAAAATTACAAAAATATAATGGAAAAATCATTCAAATCTGTAGCGGTAAATTTTGGGCTTTATTTGGGTATTGCCTTAACAATGCTTACTCTTGGCGCCTACATAATTAACGTTGAGCTGTTTTTAAACACACTATTTGGTGTATCATTTTACATAATTGCCATTGCTTTAGCCATTGTTGCTATTATTAACGTAAAAAAACTTTTAAACGGTTTTATTAGTTTTAAAGAAGCTTTTACAACGTATTTTATAACAATACTAATAGGTTTTGGCATTGTTACCTTAGTATCATTTATACTATTTAATTTTGTTGATGTTGAAGCTGCTGCTTTATTAAAAGAAAAATCGCTTGAAAAAATTGCGCGTGTTTATAAAAGTATGAATTTTGCCCCTGATAAAATTGCAGAAATGGTTGAGAAAATAGAATCAGACAACATGTATTCTTTAAAAAACTCAATAATATCATTATTTGTAAATTACTTACTACCTTTAAGTATTATTGGGCTGCTAGTTGCTGCAGTTATGAAAAAAAATAATCCAGAGGCCAGATAATTTCACTATTTTTGAGGCTATCTTAAGTTTTCAAATTTTTTAAATGAATATATCTGTAGTTATACCACTACTTAACGAACAAGAATCTTTAAAAGAATTACATGATTGGATTGCGCAAGTTATGCAATCCAATCGTTTTTCATATGAAATCATTTTTATTGATGATGGTAGCACAGACAATTCTTGGCAAGTAATTAAAAGTTTATCTTTAGAAAACACCAATGTTAAAGGTATTAGGTTTTTAAAAAACTTTGGAAAATCACAGGCATTACACGCTGGTTTTGAAAAAAGCCAAGGAGATGTTGTGATAACCATGGATGCCGATTTACAAGATAGCCCAGACGAAATACCCGGACTTTACAATATGATTATTAATGATGGATACGATTTAGTATCTGGCTGGAAAAAGAAACGTTTTGATTCTATTTTAGCAAAAAATCTACCATCAAAACTATTTAATTGGGCTGCCAGAAAAACATCGGGTGTAAAACTAAACGATTTTAACTGCGGCCTTAAAGCCTACAAACAAACTGTTGTAAAAAATATTGATGTTAACGGCGAAATGCATCGCTATATACCCGTACTATCAAAAAACGCTGGTTTTGCCAACATAGGTGAAAAAATAGTAATTCACCAAGCTAGAAAATATGGCGAAACCAAATTTGGCATGAACCGTTTTATAAATGGCTTTTTAGATTTAATAACCATTTGGTTTATTTCAAGGTTTGGCAAACAACCCATGCATTTATTTGGCGCCTTAGGTGTTATTATGTTTATAATTGGCTTAGGTTTTTCAATGTATTTGGGTATAGATAAATTGTTTTTAAACCCCACAGGCCGTTTAATAACAGATCGTCCACAATTTTACATAGCCCTTTCAACCATGATAATTGGTACTCAATTTTTTGTTGCTGGCTTTTTAGGCGAAATTGTACTACGCTCAACCCAAGACAAAAAACGCTACTTAATAAAAGACAAACTAAATTTATAACAACCTTGCATTTATAGCCGTATTTTTTAATCATTTAACTATTTTTGTACCATAAAAATTTATCCACGCCATGATTCAAATTGAACCAAAAATTTTAGACAGAATAAACACTTGGTTAACATCAACTTTTGATGAAGAAACCCAACAATTTATTAAAGATAGTATTGCCAACAACCCTAAAGATATTCAAGAAAGCTTTTACAAAGATTTAGAATTTGGTACCGGTGGCATGCGTGGTGTTATGGGCATTGGCACAAATAGAATAAACAAATACACCTTAGGCAAAAGCACACAGGGTTTAAGTAATTATTTAAAAGAATCTTTTCCTGGTGAAAACATAAAAACTGTTATTGCTTATGATTGTAGAAATAACAGTAAAACATTAGCTAAAGTTGTAGCCGATGTATTTTCGGCAAATGGTATTGAAGTATATTTATTTGAAGATTTACGCCCTACCCCAGAACTTTCATTTGCTGTAAAACACTTAAACTGCCATTGTGGTATTGTTTTAACAGCATCTCACAATCCGCCAGAATATAACGGATATAAAGTGTACTGGCAAGATGGTGGACAATTAGTACCACCACAAGATGGCGCTGTAATAAATGAAATAAATGCTTTAAAATACGAAGACATAAAATTTGAAGCCAATGAAAACCTCATTAATTATATAGGTAAAGATATTGATGATGTATTTATTGATGCTTCAGTAAAAAACGGTAGTTTAAACCTAACACAGCAAGCAAAAGATAATTTAAGCATTGTTTTTACTTCACTTCACGGTACATCCATTACCGCTGTTCCTGAAACTTTAAAACGTGCAGGTTATAAAAATGTACATATTGTTGAAGAACAAAGAGAACCTAACGGAAACTTTCCAACGGTAAAATCGCCAAACCCAGAAGAACCTGCTGCTTTAAAAATGGCTTTAGAATTAGCCGATAAAGTAAATGCAGATATTGTAATTGGTACAGACCCAGATTGTGACAGGCTTGGTGTAGCCGTAAGAAATACCGATAATGAATTGGTGCTTTTAAACGGAAACCAAACCATGGTAATGATGACCGATTTCCTTTTAAAACTCTGGAAAAACGAAAACAAAATTAATGGCAACGAGTTTATTGCAACCACCATTGTATCTACCCCAATGCTTTCAACAATTGCCAAAAGCTATAACGTTGAAAACAAAATAGTTTTAACGGGCTTTAAATGGATTGCTAAACTTATAAAAGATTTCCCTGAGTTAGATTTTATTGGCGGTGGCGAAGAAAGTTTTGGCTTTATGGTGGGTGATTTTGTACGCGATAAAGATGCCGTAACCTCTACCCTTTTAGCTGTTGAAATTGCAGCACACGCTAAAGCAAATGGCAGCTCATTTTTTGAAGATTTATTAAAACTTTATGTAGAACACGGTTTTTACAAAGAAAAGCTAGTATCATTAACAAAAAAAGGTATTGAAGGCGCTGAAGAAATTAAACAAATGATGGTTGATGCCAGAAACAACCCTTTAAAAGAAATAAACGGCGAAAAAGTAGTGCTTATTGAAGATTACCAAACATCAAAAGCAAAACACACGCTAACTGGTGAAGAAACAGATATTGACGTACCAAAATCTAACGTATTAATTTACTACACAGAAAATGGTACACAAATAGCATTAAGACCAAGTGGTACAGAGCCTAAAATTAAATTTTATGTAAGTGCCAACACCTCTCTAAAATCTATTTCAGAATTTAAAAATATTGAAAATACTTTAGACGATAAATTAGATGCTATTTTAAAAGACATGAAGCTTATTTAATGCACTATTTTAAACAGATAATTGCTTTTGCTAAGCCCTACAAAGCTTATGCAATACTAAACATTATATCAAACATATTCTACGCCCTTTTTGGCACTTTAGCAATGGTTTCGTTATTTCCAATGCTAAATGTTTTATTTGACAAAACCAAGCGGTTAGAAACTAAACCTATTTGGAGTGGCATTGCAAATGCTAAAGAATATGCAGAGAGTTATTTAAATTATTTTGTTACTCAAAAAGCAAATCAAGGTAATGATGATGTTTTAATTTTTATGGTAATACTAGTAATTAGTATGTTTTTACTAAAAAACATTTTTAATTACTTAGCCATGTATTTTATTACATTTTTACGCAATGGTGTTTTAAAAGATTTAAGAAACGCACTTTACAATAAAATAATTAACCTTCCTCTTTCATATTTTTCAGAAAAGAGAAAAGGTGATACAATGGCAAGAATTTCTAATGATGTTCAAGAAATTCAGCATTCATTTTTATCAATTTTAGAACTTATTATTAGAGAACCTCTAATGATAATTTTTACCATTATCACTATGTTTATAATTAGTGCAAAACTCACACTATTTGTATTTATATTCATTCCTGTTTCTGGTTTTTTAATTTCATTAGTTGGTAAAAGTTTAAAAAGAAAATCAGACAAAGTTCAAAAAGAACAAGGTAAGTTCTTATCTATTATTGAAGAAACACTAGGCGGTTTAAAAGTTATAAAAGGCTTTAATGCAGAAGAACAATTTAGTAACAGTTTTAAAAACTCTACTACCAGGTTTTTCAATTTTTCAAACAAGCTATTAAATCGTCAAAATTTAGCGTCGCCAACAAGTGAATTTTTAGGTATTTCCGTAATATCTGTATTACTTTGGTACGGTGGCCAAATGGTTTTAATAGATAAAACTTTAGACGCTGGTTTATTTATAGTTTATATGGGTTTGGCCTATAATATTTTAACACCTGCAAAAGCTATAAGTAAAGCAAGCTATAGTGTTAAAAAAGGAAATGCCGCAGCAGAACGTGTGCTAGATGTTTTAAACACAAAATCACCTTTAGAAGACAAACCTAAAACTACTAAAAAAGATAACTTTCAAAACACTATTAGCTTCAAAAATATATCTTTTAAATACGAAGACGAATACGTTTTAAAAGACTTTTCATTATCTATTGAAAAAGGTAAAACTGTTGCGTTAGTTGGGCAATCTGGTAGCGGAAAAAGTACCATTGCAAATTTGGTTACTAGGTTTTATGATGTTAATAAAGGCAGCATAAGTATTGATGGTGTTGATATTAAAGACATGCCAAAAAAATCATTACGCAGTTTAATTGGTTTGGTAACACAAGAATCTATTTTATTTAATGATACCATTAAAAACAACCTCTTAATAGGAAAAAAAACAGCTACTGATGCTGAGATTATTGAGGCCTTAAAAGTGGCAAACGCTTGGGAATTTGTTAGCGATTTACCCAATGACATTGAAACCAATATTGGCGACTCTGGCAACAAGCTTTCTGGCGGACAAAAACAACGTTTAAGCATAGCGCGAGCCGTTTTAAAAAGTCCTCCAATAATGGTTTTAGATGAAGCAACATCTGCCTTAGATACCGAAAGTGAACGCTTAGTGCAAGTAGCCTTAGAAAACATGATGAAAAACAGAACATCAATTGTAATAGCACACAGGCTTTCTACTATTCAAAACGCCGATGAAATTATAGTGCTTAAAAAAGGTAAAATTGTTGAACAAGGCAAACACAATGAACTCATTGAAAAAAATGGCACCTACAAAAACCTTGTTGAAATGCAAAGTTTAGCTTAAATACAAAATACATAAAAAGTAAAAAGGATAGACATTTGGGGCATCTATCCTTTTTTTAGTTAGTTGATAGACATTTGGGGCATCTATCAACACAAGTAGGTTCTGGTACAAACATATTACAAAAAGAAATATTTCACAAGAAAAAAATGCGTTTAATCGATTTTAAATGTATTTCGTCGATTAAAATTATTATAAATAATTGAATATCAATAAATTAATTTTGTTTAAAATTTTTCTACAAACCAATTAAACTTTTGTAATTTTAAAACGTCTTATAACTAAACTTTGCTGGTGATAAACGAAGACGAATTAATACAACAACTAAAATCTAACACGCACAAAGAACAAGCTTTTAAAGCACTTGTAACGCTTTACAAAGAACGTTTGTATTGGCATATTAGAAACATTGTGAAGATTCATGATGATGCTGATGATGCTTTACAAAACACCTTTATAAAAGTGTATAAAAACATACATAATTTTAAAGGTGACAGCAAACTATACTCATGGTTATATAGAATAGCAACCAATGAATCTATAACTTTGTTAAATAAAAAAGCCAAACAACATCAAATTACTAGTGAAGAAATACAACAATTAGCTATAAATAATTTAACATCCGATGTGTATTTTGAAGGTGATACCATTCAATTAAAATTACAAGAAGCTATTGCCAAATTACCAAGTAAACAGCAAATGGTTTTCAATATGAAATATTTTCAAGATTTAAAATATAAAGAAATAGCCGAAATTTTAGAAACTAGCGAAGGCGCCCTAAAAGCATCATACCATATAGCCGTTAAAAAAATAGAAAGCTATTTAACTAACAATTAAACCTTTAAAAAAAATAACAGTCTTAGTATTAAGATGAAAAAAGATAAATTACATAATATTAAAAATACGGGTTTTAAAACACCAAAAAACTACTTTAATAGTTTTGATGATAACGTAATTAACAACATCAAACTTAAAGCGCAAGTAGAAAACCCAGGCTTTAAAACTCCAAATGATTATTTTAATAAGCTAGAAGATGACATAATTAACAAAGTTTCGGCTTCAAAAAAACAACCTAAAATTATTAAGCTGTTCACCAAAAAACAATTAATATATATTTCTGGCGTTGCTGCAGCCATTGTTTTATTGTTCACTTTAAATATTAAAACTACTGAAAAAACTACAGATTTAGATTACACTACGGTTGAAAACTATATTATTGAAGAAGATATAAGCTCTTATGAAATAGCTGCTTTATTAGAAGATACAGATTTAAACGAAACAAATTTTATTGAGTATAACACCATTGAAGAAGATGCTGTTGAAGATTACATTTTAAATAATTTAAATGTTGAAGATTTATATTAAAAAAACTACTATGAAAAAATACATAATAACCATAATAATTTGCTTAGTTACACTAACAATAAACGCGCAGCATAACCGCGAAAAAATACAATCATTAAAAGTAGCGTTTATTACAGAGCAGTTAGATTTAACTAAAAAAGAAGCTCAAGATTTTTGGCCAGTTTACAATGCTTTTGATAAAAAAAGTGCCACTATTAAATATCATGAAATGCGCACACTAAGGCAAGAAATTAAAGAGAACGTAAACACGCTTACAGATGAAAAAGCTTTAGAGCTAATGACTAAAATAGAAAGTATTGAATCTAGATTATGTACACTTAGAATCAATTTTTCTGAAAAAATAAAAACCATTTTACCACCAAAAAAAGTTATAAAACTTAAGGTGGCCGAAGAAGATTTTAAACGAAAAATGCTAGACCGTTACAGAAAACACAGAGGCCCAGATAAACGATAAAACTAAAAGAGACGCACAACAATCGTCTCTTTTTTTATTCAATAAATGTAAGCTTACAAATTCTGCCACTACCAGCAGCGTATGCAACAGTATCATTTAAAAATCTAATGGTATAAAACGCTTCATCACTTAAATGTTTCCAAGTATTTCCAGCATCATTACTATAATCAATACCTTTAAAACCAACAGCAACTAATGCTTTTGCGTTACTATTAGGCACATATTGCACACAACTTCTATAACCAGGATTTATATTTTGTGCTACTAACTTCCAAGTTTTTCCACCATCGTTAGTTCTAATTTTATTAGCTGCATTACTATTAGGCGCTGTGTAATCTCCACCAATGGCAAAACCGTTATTTTCATCGTAAAAATCAATAGAGTAAATACCTTCAGTGTCTTTACCGCTAATAATTGGTGTGTTGTAAACACGCCATGTTTTTCCTTTATCCTCTGAAAAATAAATTCTACCTGCCGTAGTAGCTATCCACGCTTTATTACCTACAATAGCAATATTTGTATTACTGGCAGCAAAAGCACCTTCGTTTTCAAGAGCTTCAGGCAAATTATTGCACGCTATTTTTTGCCATGTATTACCACCATCTCTGGTAATAATTATACTTAAACAGCCATCAATTTGGTCGCCAATAGCAATGCCTTCTTGTGTATTCCAAAATGCCATGGCATCATAAAACACTTGTTTATGGGTTTCTTTGAAAACCAATTCCATTTCACCAGAATTTCCAGTTTTAAACAACAATGCCGGATTTGCAATACTTAACATAAAAAAATCTGCATTATTATTTGCTACAGCTCTAAACTCTAAATTCAAACTATCATAATTTTGTTTTGAAATAAGCCATTTTCCCGTTTTTGCATCGTACAAACCGTAAGTATTGTTATTAGCTGCAAAAGACAAACTGTTTTTATCTAAAACATCAATAGCTCTAATACTTAAAAGTGTATCATTTAAAATAGTTTCAATATTAATTTCATTAAAAATTATTGGTTTTTCAGCTTTATTGTTTCCGCAAGAAGCTAAAATTAAAACTAGAATTAAATAGGCTAAAAAATGTTTCATTAATTATTTTTTTTGAAAGATAACTTAATATGCTAAATATTAAAAACATTGGCTAAATGTTTACAATTAGTGTAACTTTGCATCCTTATTTATATACAATGCGATTACACCGAAATTTATGCTTTGCCGTTATTGATGGCTTACACCAAATATTTAATGAAGATGAATATGCCGATAAGGTTATACAAGCCCTCTTAAAAAGAGATAAACGCTGGGGCAGCAGAGACCGCGCTTTTGTGGCAGAAACAACCTATGATATTGTTAGGTGGAAACGCTTGTATGCAGAAATTGCTGAAGTTAAAGAACCTTTTAACCGAGACAATCTATGGCGTTTATTTGCAGTTTGGGCAACACTGAAAGGCATTAAATTACCCGATTGGAAATATTTTACAAACACACCAACTAGAAAAATAAAAGGCAAATTTGATGAACTCTCAAAAATTAGAAAATTTAGAGAATCTGTACCAGATTGGATTGACGAAATTGGCGCTAAAGAACTTGGTGAAGACACCTGGACCAAAGAGCTTGCAATACAAAACAAACAAGCCGATGTTATTTTACGCACCAACATTTTAAAAACTACTAAGGAGCAATTACAAAACATATTGTTTGACCAAGGTATTGAAACCGAATTCATTAAAGGCTACCCATTGGCTTTAAAACTTAAAGAGCGCGCCAATGTTTTTGTTACTGATGCTTTTAAAAAAGGATTGTTTGAAGTGCAAGATGCCTCATCTCAATTAGTTGCCGAAATGCTTGATGTAAAACCAGGCATGAAAGTAGTTGACACCTGTGCAGGAGCCGGTGGCAAAACATTGCACATGGCCTCTTTAATGGAAAATAAAGGGCAAATTATTGCTATGGACATTTACGAAAGTAAATTAAAAAAATTAAAAATTAGAGCCAGACGCAATGGTGTACATAACATTGATTTAAAGGTTATAGACTCTACAAAACCTATAAAAAAACTATATAATAAAGCCGATCGTGTTTTAATTGATGCCCCATGTTCTGGTTTAGGTGTTTTACGTAGAAACCCAGACTCAAAATGGAAATTAGAACCGCAATTTTTAGATCAAATTAGAAGTATTCAACAAGATATTTTACAACAATACTCTAAAATGGTTAAATCTGGCGGAAAATTAGTGTATGCTACCTGCTCTGTTTTACCTTCTGAAAACGAAAATCAAGTTAATGATTTTTTAACATCAGAAGCAGGTAAAGCGTTTACCTTTGTAAACGACAAAAAAGTGCTAGCCCACAAGTTTGGATATGATGGGTTTTACATGGCGCTTTTAGAAAAGCACTAACGTAATAAAATGAAACACATACACCTACTGTTGTTTGTAACCACCTTTTTGGGTTACACGCAAGTTACACCGCCTGCAAACTTACAAAGCTATTATAACGGTGTAGATTTTAACAAAACAGGTTTAAATTTATTTAATGATTTAGCTAACAAAACCTCTAGTAAACACACCAACTTTTTAAGTTACACTCCTGGAATTTGGGAAGCCAGTAAATTTACAGATGAAGACCCAAACAATAGTAATAATGTTCTACTCATTTACGGCTACAATGATAGCGGTAGCACCACAGTACATCGCTCTCGCAGCAAGAACAGTAACGGTGGTAACTCTGGAGATTGGAATAGAGAACACACCTATCCAAAATCTTTAGGAAATCCAAATCTAGGTACAGTAGGCCCTGGTGCCGATGCCCATCATTTACGTCCTTCTGATGTGCAAATGAATGCAAACAGAGGAAACAAAAAATACATTGACGGTTCTGGTTTTGCAGGTAGTACTTCAGGAGGTTGGTACCCTGGAGATGAATGGAAAGGTGATGTTGCACGAATGATGATGTATATGTACTTACGCTATGGTTCACGGTGTTTACCTTCAAATGTTACAATTGGTGCAACAAATAATATAGACACCAATATGATTGATTTATTATTAGAATGGAATGCCCAAGACCCTGTTTCTGCTTTTGAAGATAACCGAAATACATACCACAGTAAAACAAGTAACACATACGCCCAAGGCAACCGAAATCCGTTTATAGATAACCCATATTTAGCTACCATAATTTGGGGTGGCACACCTGCCGAGAACCGTTGGGAAAACCCAACAACTCCAGATAATGAAGCGCCCACTACCCCAACAAATTTAACAGCTTCAAACCCTACAGCCACAACGGTTAACTTAAACTGGACGGCTTCTTCCGATAATCTAGCAGTTACAACCTATAACGTATATGTTAACAACAATTTTTATGCATCTACAAATAGTTCTTCAACCTCATACATTGTAACAGGCTTAGCTCCAGAAACCTTATACAGTTTTGCTGTTTTAGCTAAAGATGCTGCCAATAACACATCTACACTAAGCAATATTGTTAACCAAACAACATTAGCAAGTGGCAGTAATAATAATGGTAATAACTGTATTAATGAAACTTTTGAAAACATTCCTGCCAATGCTTCAAACTACACTACAAGAACATGGGCTGGTAATGATGGTGGTACTTGGACAGCTACAGACGCCAGAACAGATCAAAATTTAAACAACCGAAGTATTTGCATTAGAAATGGATCATTAACATCTCCAACAATATCTGGTGGTATTGGTAACTTAACCGTTACTATGCAATCTACATTTAGCTCAGATTCGTCAGGAAATTTCACATTACTTGTAAATGGAAACGCTGTTGGAAATATTCCTTACAACAAAAATTCGTCAACAACTACCACAATTTCTAACATTAATATTTCAGGAAATGTTACGGTGGTTTTAGAAAATCAATCATCATCAAACAGAGTTAGAATAGATGATGTATCATGGACATGCCACCCAAGTTTAAGCACAAAAAAAACACAATTAAACAACGTAAAAATTCACCCAAACCCTATTAAAATGGGCTCTTATTTAAATATTGAAACCTCAACAAACATTACAGTAAATGTTTTCAATGTAATGGGAACTCTAATAGTTTCAAACAATGTAAACCCAAAACACAATAAAATACAGCTTAAAAAATTACATGCTGGTATTTATATTTTGCAACTTTTTGATGGTTTAAACGCATCAACTAAAAAACTAATTATTGAATAAACCTTTGTGTTTTTGTTAAAACTTTTGTTAATAATCAAATTGTGTTTCTAAAAAAAAGAGGTTATGAATAGCTAAAAAAATGTATTTTTGCATTTTTAAAAGCAATCGTAATACACTACAAATGATTCATTTCTTCGGAAACCAAAACAGTAAAGTTTTTGCTGTTCAAGCAACAAAAGAATTTACTGCAGAAACTATTTCAAAATTAACATGGTTATTTGGCAACCAGCCTAAAATAGAGCAAGCATCAATTGATGCTTTTTTTGTTGGCCCGCGTGCAGCTATGATAACACCTTGGAGTACAAATGCTGTTGAAATAACCCAAAATATGGGTATTGAAGGCATTATTCGCATTGAAGAATTCACTACTGTTACTGAAGATTTTAAAGGCTATGACCCTATGATTTCTGAGAAATTTAAGGGGTTAAACCAAGAATCATTCACAATAAATATTCAACCAGAACCTATTTTGAACATTGAAGATATTGCCGCTTATAACCAACAAGAAGGTTTATCTTTAAGTGATGAAGAAGTGGCATATTTACAAGATGTTTCTAAAAAAATTGGAAGACCGCTAACAGATTCTGAAGTTTTTGGTTTTTCACAAGTAAACAGTGAGCACTGTCGCCACAAAATATTTAACGGTACGTTTGTTATTGATGGTGAAGAAAAACCAACATCGTTATTTAAATTAATTAGAAAAACATCGGAGGCAAACCCTAACGATATTGTTTCTGCCTATAAAGATAACGTAGCGTTTATAAAAGGCCCAAAAGTGGAACAATTTGCACCAAAACGTGCCGATGTGCCTGATTTTTATGAAACTAAAGATTTTGATTCGGTAATATCAATAAAGGCTGAAACGCACAATTTCCCAACTACCGTAGAGCCTTTTAATGGTGCAGCAACAGGTTCGGGTGGTGAAATTCGCGACCGTTTAGCTGGCGGAAAAGGCTCACTTCCCTTAGCTGGAACTGCGGTTTACATGACCTCTTATTCCCGTTTAGAAGAAAATCGTCCTTGGGAACAAGCCGTTAAAGAGCGCAATTGGTTATACCAAACGCCAATGGATATTTTAATAAAAGCCAGTAATGGTGCTTCAGATTTTGGTAACAAATTCGGGCAACCACTTATTACAGGTTCGGTATTAACGTTTGAACATGAAGAGGAAGCACGCAAACTTGGGTTTGACAAAGTAATTATGCTTGCTGGTGGTATTGGTTATGGTAAAGCAGATCAAGCCCTTAAAGACACTCCAAAAAAAGACGACAAAGTTGTTATTCTTGGTGGTGAAAACTACCGTATTGGTATGGGCGGCGCAGCAGTTTCTAGTGCTGACACCGGTGAATTTGAATCTGGCATTGAGCTTAATGCTGTACAACGATCTAACCCAGAAATGCAAAAACGTGCTGCAAATGCAGTTCGTGGCATGGTAGAAAGTGACGAAAATTTTATTGTTTCTATTCACGATCATGGTGCTGGTGGCCACTTAAACTGTTTAAGTGAATTGGTTGAAGATACTGGCGGGCATATAGATTTAGATGAATTACCTGTTGGAGACCCAACATTATCTGATAAAGAAATTATTGGTAACGAGTCTCAAGAGCGTATGGGATTGGTGATTGCTGAAAAGCATTTGGAAACCTTACAAAAAATTGCTGATAGAGAACGTTCGCCAATGTACACCGTTGGTACCGTTACAGGTGATCATAGATTCACATTCCAATCTAAAACCAAAGGCAACAAACCTATGGATTTAGCTATGGAAGACATGTTTGGGAGCTCGCCAAAAACAATAATGACAGACAATACGGTTACACGAAATTATACCGATGTAGCTTACAATAAAGATAAATTTTACGATTATTTAGATCAACTTTTACAACTAGAAGCCGTAGCTTGTAAAGATTGGTTAACAAATAAAGTAGACCGCTGCGTTGGTGGTAAAGTAGCCAAACAACAATGTGTGGGCCCATTACAAATACCACTAAACAACGTAGGCGTCATGGCTCTAGATTTTAAAGGAAAAGAAGGTATTGCTACATCTATTGGGCACTCGCCTATTTCTGGGTTAATAGATCCGGTTGCTGGTAGTAAAAATTCTATTACCGAAGCCTTAACCAACATTATTTGGGCGCCTTTAAAAGACGGTTTAAAAAATGTGTCGCTTTCTGCAAACTGGATGTGGCCTTGTAAAAACGAAGGCGAAGATGCGCGTTTGTATGAAGCTGTTCAAGCAGTATCAGAATTTGCAATAGATTTAGGTGTGAATGTTCCAACAGGAAAAGATTCACTATCTATGAAGCAAAAATATGCTAACGAAGAAGTAATTTCTCCGGGAACAGTCATTATTTCGGCTGGTGCAAACTGTACGGATATTACCAAAATAGTTGAACCTGTTTTACAAAAAAATGCTGGTGATATTTATTACATCAACTTATCACAAGACAATTTTAAATTAGGTGGTAGCTCGTTTGCACAAATTGTAAATAAAATTGGAAATGAAGCGCCAACAGTAAAAAGTGCCCATTATGTAAAAACAGTATTTAATACCATTCAACAATTAATTTTAGATGAAAAAATTGTTGCAGGGCACGATGTAGCTTCGGGTGGATTAATAACGACACTTCTTGAATTATGTTTTGCTGATAATAATTTAGGTGCCGAATTAGATTTATCTGTTTTAGCTGAAAATGATTCGTTTAAATTATTATTTGCTGAAAATGCAGGATTGGTTATTCAAGCTGCCGATGCTTCTATTGAAACAGTTTTAGCTGAAGCAAATATTGAATTTTTCAACATAGGAAGCGTTACTGATGCTGATGTTTTAAGCATTATTAATGGTACTGATGTTTTTACTATGACTATTTCGCGTTTGCGTGATATGTGGTATAAAACATCGTTTTTACTAGACCAAAAACAAACAGCAAACGGTTTAGCAAAAGATCGTTTTGATAATTACAAAAACCAACCATTACAGTTTGAATTTCCAAAACACTTTACAGGAAAACTTCCTGAACTAAATAACCAAAATTCTAGACCTAAAGCAGCTATACTTCGTGAAAAAGGGAGTAACTCTGAACGCGAAATGGCAAACGCTATGTATTTAGCTGGTTTTGATGTAAAAGATGTACACATGACCGATTTAATTTCGGGCCGTGAAACTTTAGAAGATATTCAGTTTTTAGGTGCTGTTGGAGGTTTCTCAAACTCTGATGTTTTAGGCTCTGCAAAAGGTTGGGCAGGAGCCATTAAGTATAACGAAAAAGCAAATGAAGTTATTAAAAACTTCTTTGAAAGAGAAGATACACTTTCTGTTGGAATTTGTAATGGATGCCAATTATGGATGGAATTAGACCTCATAAACCCAGAACACGAGGTTCATGGAAAAATGGTTCATAACAATTCTCATAAACACGAAAGTTCTTTTACTTCAGTTAAAATACAAGAGAATAATTCTGTGATGCTATCAACTTTAGCGGGCAGTACTTTAGGTGTTTGGATTTCGCATGGTGAAGGAAAATTTAATTTACCTTATTCTGAAGACCAATATCACATTGTGGCAAAATATGGTTATGAAGGCTATCCGCACAATCCAAATGGCTCCGATTTTAACACCGCTATGATGACTGATAAAACAGGCCGTCATTTGGTAACTATGCCGCATATTGAGCGCTCAACATTCCAATGGAACTGGGCTAATTACCCAAATGGACGTAAAGATGAAGTGTCTCCTTGGTTAGAAGCCTTTGTGAATGCTAGACTTTGGATTGAAAAACAATAAGCCTACTTTCTTTCTGAAAAAACAAAAAACATTTTTATTAATTTCAGAATATAAAGAAAAAACAAAAACCCCGGAGCTTAAAATTTATAGCTTCGGGGTTTTCAATAAAAAAAGAAAAAATGGAAGTTTTAGAAGTTTGAATTAAACAAACTTCAAATATTTATTTTATAATAGAGCCTGTATACCATAAGTACCCTTTAACATACCTACCGTTAAAATTGCTGAAATACAAACAATTAAAATACTTAAAGGTATTACTAACTTATCTACAATTGATAAACTTTTAGCTCTATCCTTATCGCCTATTAAACCATTATTATCTAAAAACATAGCTAAAGCCCATGCCAATACTGGGTTTGTTACCATAGCAGTAAAAACACAAATACCTGCAGCTTGAGCACAGGCACTTCGTTTTACCATTTGTATACCCGCTTCAATCATTGGCAAAAATACACCTACCAACAAAGCTATGCATCTTACTGGTGGCCATACAGCTACATCCATTGGGCTACCTAATATAGCCACAGCTATAACCATTAACCCTAATAGAATAGCACCACCAGGAATGGGTCTTTTTGCAATAGCTGCGGGTATCATATACGTACCCCATGAAGATGTTATGTTACCACCACCAACAGCAGTACCCACCATTTGGCGTATGGAACACATTGTCATGGTATCATCAACATCCATTAAAACCTTTTCTGTTTTTTTAGGGTAATTCATTTCCTGAAAAATTCTATGTCCTAAAAAATCTGGAGACCACATAGCCACTGCCAAAATTGCAAATGGTAAAGAGGCAATGAAATGTTGTGTGTTTGGCAACCCAAGCATCCAACCTTCTTCTGTACTGCCCCACCAATGAACTGGATTAAGATTAGGCAAACCCATTTGTGTTGTAAATTGCAAATCAAAACTAGCACCACCAATTAAAGCAATTACTAATGCTGTAATGGCACATGCAGGAATAGCTAACCAACGTTTATCTATTCGAGCTAAATAACTATATAAAAATACTGTTACCCCTAAAATTACTAACCCTAAAAAGCCCATGGAGCCGGCTTGAACTGTTGAAGACTCTAAACCCATACCCCATGCCTGCATGGTTTGTATTTGACTTAATGCACCTGTAAAGCCTAAAAATATTAATAAACCACCTGCTACCCCTTTACTTGTTAAATTAACAAGACGAGAGCCGCCTTTAAAAACGCTTAGCAACAACCCTAACACACCTATTAAAATGGCTAATGCTAACGGGTGAGCACCTGCTAAAGCAATACTTGCAATTAACGGTATCATGGGCCCGTGGTTTCCTGCTAAATTAGCCCTTGGGTTAATGAAACCTGATGCCAAAACAACAAACAACAAAGCAGGAATAAGCATTTCTACTCTAGAAACTTCTATGGCAAATTCTTTACCTAAAGTTACATGATCCCAAGCTTCGGTTAATCCTTTGGCCCAAGCCATCATAACTGATGAATACATGGCAATTATACCTAAAGTTCCAGCTAATGCGGGTACTAAATCTTCAAATTCAAATCTAAAATCTCTACCCGGTAAATTTATTCTATAACGCTTGGGTTTCATAATTTGTAACTCATGATCTAAATACTCAGACCTGGTTTCAAATTCTGATGCTGGTTTATGTAATTCTTTGTATGATTTCATATTACATACTGTTTAATTCACTTTTACCTCTTTGAAATAAAGTTGTAAAATATTTGTAGCGCTTTCAATTTCGGCCTCTGTATTCTCTCTAGCATCGTGCAATTGATATTGCCACCCTAACTTTTCCCATTTATGAATACCGAGTTTATGATATGGCTGTAACTCAATTTTTTCTATGGTTTTATAATCTTTAAAATGCTTACCCATTGCATGCAACAGTTCTGGGGTGTTTGTTAATTCTGGAATTAACACATAGCGCAACCACATGGGTTTACCGGAAGCCTCTCTATGCTTAGCAAAATTAAAGGTTGTTGTGTTATTTTTTTGACCTGTAATCATTTGATAGCCATCTTCATGCATGTGCTTAATATCTAGCATTACCAAGTCTGCATAATCATCTAACAACTGTTCTGTAAAATGATTTAACACCCTACCATTAGTATCAATATTTGTATGAATTCCTTCTTCTTTTAACCGCTGAAAAAAATGAATTAATTCTTTAGACTGAAGAAGTGGTTCTCCACCCGACACTGTTACACCACCCTCTTTTCCAAAATAAGGTTTCATGTTAACTGCGCGTTTTACTAAATCTTGAATGGGCATTTCTGTACCGCCGTGCGTATCAATAGTATCTGGATTATGGCAATACAAACATTTTAATTTGCAGCCTTGTAAAAATACAACCATACGAATACCAGGGCCATCATGAGTACCAAAAGATTCTACAGAATGAACTCTTAATGTGTTTTCTAAAGTTTTAATAACATGTGCTTTTATGAGAACTTCCGATGGGTATTTTCACCTTCGGAAGTTCTTGTTTTTGACTAATTCTAAAAACTACATAGATTCGTGGAACGATCTTGTAATAACTTCTAACTGCTGTTCTTTAGTTAATCTTATAAAATTTACAGCATAGCCTGAAACACGTATTGTTAGTTGCGGATATGCTTCTGGGTTTTCCATGGCATCCATTAGTGTTTCTTTATTAAGCACGTTAACATTTAAATGTTGCGCATTTTTTTCAAAATAACCATCTAACATAGCGGTTAAATTGTCTATTCTATCTTCTTGTGAAGCACCTAATGATTTTGGTACTATAGAGAAGGTATTTGAAATACCGTCTTGAGAATCTTCATAATCTATTTTAGCTACAGAGTTTAATGATGCTATGGCTCCGTTAGAATCTCGCCCATGCATTGGGTTGGCACCTGGTGCAAATGGTACACCTTTAGCTCTACCATCTGGTGTAGCGCCTGTTTTTTTACCATACACCACGTTTGATGTTATGGTTAGTACAGATAGTGTTGGTTCTGCATTTTTATAAACAGACAACTGTTTTAGCTCGTTATTAAAATCTCTTACTGCATCATGAGCAAATACATCTACTCTATCATCATCATTTCCGTATTTAGGGAAATCGCCTTCAATTTTAAAATCTACCGTTAAACCTTCTTCATTTCTAATAGGTTTTACTTTTGCGTATTTAATAGCCGATAATGAATCTGCCACAATTGATAAACCAGCAATACCGTATGCAATATTAATATCTGGATTTGTATCAATTAAAGCCATTTGTGCTTTTTCATAATAATATTTATCGTGCATGTAGTGAATAATATTCATAGAATCATTGTACACACGTGCAACTTCTTTCATGGCTATTTTAAAGTTAGCCATTACTTTATCAAAATCTAAATACTCACAGTTACAAGGTGCTATACCTTCAACCATTTGTGTTCCAGAGTTTTCACAACGTCCGCCATTTATAGCTAATAATAATGTTTTAGCTAAATTAGTACGTGCTCCAAAAAACTGAATTTGTTTACCTAAAGCTTGGTATGATACGCAGCATGCAATACCATAATCATCAGAGCCTCTTAAAGTACGCATCATATCATCATTTTCAAATTGAATTGATGATGTATCAATTGCTACTTTAGCACAGAATTTTTTAAAGTTTTCTGGCAAATTACTAGACCAAAGAATGGTAATATTTGGTTCTGGTGAAGGTCCTAAATTGTAAAGTGTGTTTAGAAAACGGAATGATGTTTTGGTTACTTTGGTGCGACCATCTTCAAACATACCGCCAATAGCTTCGGTTACCCAAGTAGGGTCGCCAGCAAAAATTTCATCATAAGCCGCCATACGCAAGTGGCGTACCATACGTAGTTTCATTACAAACTGGTCTATGTATTCTTGGGCTTCGTTTTCAGTAATTATACCTTCTTGTAAATCGTTTTCAATATAAATATCTAAAAATGTAGAAACATTACCTAAAGACATGGCTGCTCCATCTTGCTCTTTAACTGCTGCAAGGTAAGCCATGTAGGTCCATTGTACAGCTTCACGTGCATTTTCAGCAGGACGCGATAAATCTAGGTTATATTTTGCACCCATTTCTATCATGTCTTTTAGAGCCTTAATTTGGTCTGACACTTCTTCTCGAAGACGAATAACAGCATCAGTCATAGGGCCTTTAATTGCTTTTAAATCGATTTTTTTAGCTTCAATTAAAGCATCAATACCGTAAAGCGCCACACGACGGTAGTCTCCAATAATTCTACCTCGGGCATAATTATCAGGTAAACCAGTTAAAAGTCCGTTTGAACGAAATTTTCTTATTTCGGCATTGTAAGCTGCAAAAACACCATCGTTATGAGATTTTACGTATTTACTAAATAATTCAGACACGGTATCACTAGCTACTAAACCATGTTCACTTAGTGCTTTTTGCACTACTTTAAAACCTCCAAATGGTTTCATGGCCCGTTTTAAAAGCATATCGGTTTGTAAACCAACAATTACTTCGTTTTCTTTATCTATGTAACCCGCTTCAAAGTTATTTACACCAGAAATTGTTTCTGTATCAACAGCTCTAACGCCGTTATTTTGTCTTTCCTCTTTGGCGGCTTCTAAACAAATGTCCCAAAGTTTTTTTGTGCGTTGTGTAGGACCAACTAAAAAAGTGGCATCTCCATAATATGATGTAATATTGTTTGTAACAAAATTTCTAACATCAATTTTATCATTCCAAACACCCGCTCTAAATGCTTTAACTTCCATAATATTTCTTTTTAAAATGAGTAACTAGTATTTAACAAGTTCAAATTTATGACTGAATATTAAGCATTTAGATGACATTTGTCATAAACACATTAATTATCATAATCCTAACAAAACAACCTATTAAATTATCATTTTATTAAAATTAAAGCCTCTTTACTCCTATTTTAATAATACAAAATCACGTACTTTAACACATTATTATTAAAACAACTATTGTAATTTTTATTTATTTTCATATTTTGGTGCACCACATTGAAAAAAGATGAAAGAGATTAATAGAATTTTTGATTTTCCTCACTACCAATTAGAGAATTTCAATTTAGAAAAAGCATTCACTTCTAAATACAACGGAAAATGGGAAAGCATATCTACCCAAGAGTATATAAACCAATACAATAAATTAAGTAGAGGTTTACTAAGGTTAGGCGTACAACCCAATGATAAAATTGCCGTTATTTCTACCACCAACAGAACTGAGTGGAATATTTTAGACATGGCTGTTTTACAAATTGGCGCCCAAAATGTGCCTATTTACCCAACTATTTCTAAAGAAGAATATGAATATGTACTTTCACACTCTGAAGCCACTTATTGTTTTGTATCTGATGTATCGGTTTTAGAAAAATTAAACCCAGTTAAAGGCAACACTAAACTTAAAGCTGTTTATACTTTTGATGACATTGCAGGTGAAAACAACTGGAAAGAGGTTTTAAATTTAGGTGAAGATGATAGCAACCAAACTGATGTTGAAACCAGAAAAAGCAACGTTAAAAGTGACGATTTAGCCACTTTAATTTACACATCGGGTACCACCGGAACTCCAAAAGGTGTTATGCTATCTCATAAAAACTTGGTTTCAAATGTTATTGATAGTTCACCTCGCGTACCCATGGAAAACGGTAAAGCAAAAGCACTGAGCTTTTTACCCGTATGCCATGTTTTTGAGCGCATGATACTATATCTATATCAATATTGTGGTATTGAAATTTATTTTGCTGAAAGCATTGAAGCCATTAGCGATAATTTAAAAGAAATTAAACCAAATGTAATGACTGCCGTTCCTAGGCTTTATGAAAAAGTTTACGATAAAATTATTGCAAAAGGCGCTGAACTAACTGGCATTAAAAAAGCCCTGTTTTTTTGGGCTGTAGATTTAGGCTTAAAATTTGAACCATACGGCGCCAACGGGTGGTGGTACGAATTTAAACTTAAAATTGCCCGCAAACTTATTTTTAGCAAATGGAAAGAAGGCTTAGGTGGTAACCTTGGTACATTAGTATCTGGTAGTGCTGCTTTACAACCACGATTAATTAGAATTTTTTCGGCTGCCGAAATGCCAATTCTAGAAGGTTATGGCCTTACCGAAACATCACCCGTAATATCTGTTAACTGTCCTTTTAATAAAGGTATAAAAATAGGTACCGTTGGAAGAGTTATTGATAATGTTGAAGTTAAAATTGCCGATGATGGCGAAATTTTAGTAAAAGGCAACAATGTAATGATGGGCTATTATAAAGACCCAGAACGTACAGCTCAAGTTATTTCAAACGGTTATTTCCACACCGGAGACATTGGTGAGTTAAGCAATGACAATTTCTTAAAAATAACAGACCGTAAAAAAGATATGTTTAAAACCTCTGGCGGTAAATACGTAATACCTGCCCTATTAGAAAATGAGTTTAAACAGTCTCGCTTTATAGAACAAATTATGGTTATAGGTGAAGGCGAAAAAATGCCAGCAGCCCTTATTCAAATAAATTTTGAATTTGTTGAAGAATGGGCGCGTCGTCATAATATATCAAACCAAAACCTAATTGAAAACCTGCAACTAAAAGAACGTATTCAAGAAGAAATTGACCAAGCCAACACAAAATTTGGTAAATGGGAACAAATAAAAAAGTTTGAAATTACACCCGATGTTTGGACTATTGATGATGGCTTACTTACCCCAACCATGAAAATGAAACGTAAAGCCATTAAAGAAAAATATAAAAATTTAATTGAAAAAATTTATAGAGGCTAACACATAGTTAATACTTAAATAATACATAATCAAACAATTAAATATAACAACTAAATGCTTTACAAAACAGTAAAGCATTTTTTATTTTATAAGGTAATTTAAAAAAATATTATGCATGCATAGTATTTTTTTATATATTTGGAATATAAGAACTAACCATGAGGGATAAAACAATTGATTATGTACTAAGAACAACATGGCTAACTGTTCAAAAAATGTACAACGAAGAAGCCGCAAAGTTTGATAGTACAATGGCAACAGGATTTACATTGTTAAGTATAGACCCAGAAAATGGCACACCATCAACCGCTTTAGGTCCTAAAATGGGAATGGAAGCCACAAGCCTCTCAAGAATACTTAAAACAATGGAAAAAAAAGGGCTAATTGAAAGACACCCAAACCCAGATGATGGCAGAGGTGTATTAATTCACCTAACAGACTTTGGTAAAGAAAAAAGAACGTATTCAAAAGACCGCGTTTTAACCTTTAACAATACTATAAAAGAGTGTATTGATAAAGATAAACTAAACAACTTTTATGAAGTTGCAGAATTAATTTTAGATATGGTTTCAAACAAAAAAATTTACACTAAAACGTAATTAGACTAAACAAGAATGAGCAAACGAATTATTAAAAAAGTTGCAGTTATTGGTTCTGGTATTATGGGTAGCGGTATTGCATGCCATTTTGCCAATATTGGTGTTGAAGTATTACTACTAGACATTGTACCAAGAGAACTAAATGACACTGAAAAAGCTAAAGGTTTAACTTTAGAACACAAAACTGTTAGAAACAGGCTTGTAAATGATGCATTAACGAAGGCCTTAAAATCTAAACCATCACCAATTTATCATCAAAAATTTGCCAATAGAATTACAACAGGTAATTTAGAAGATGACATAGCAAAAGTAAACGATGTAGATTGGATTATTGAGGTAGTTGTTGAACGTTTAGACATCAAGAAAAAAGTATTTGAAAACCTTGAAAAACACCGCAAACCAGGTACTTTAATTACCTCAAACACATCGGGTATTCCTATAAAATTTATGAGCGAAGGCCGTAGTGACGATTTTCAAAAGCACTTCTGTGGCACACACTTTTTCAACCCAGCTAGATATTTAAAACTTTTTGAAATTATTCCTGGACCCAAAACCAGTCAATCTGTTTTAGATTTCTTAAATAATTATGGCGAACAGTATTTAGGAAAAACATCGGTAGTTGCTAAAGACACACCTGCTTTTATTGGAAACCGTATTGGTATTTTTGGTATTCAATCACTATTTCACCAAGTAAAAGCATTAGATTTAACCATTGAAGAAGTTGATAAACTTACTGGCCCTGTAATTGGCAGGCCAAAATCGGCAACCTTTAGAACTGTTGATGTTGTTGGCTTAGACACCCTTGTGCATGTTGCAAACGGCATTTATGATAATTGCCCTAATGATGAAGCGCATGAGCTTTTTAAACTTCCAGATTTCATAAACACCATGATGGAAAACAAATGGTTAGGAAGCAAAACAGGACAAGGTTTCTACAAAAAAGTTAAAGGAGAAAATGGTAAAAGCGATATTTTATCATTAGACTTAAACACCTTAGAATATCGTTCTAAAAAAAGAGCAAAATTTTCAACTTTAGAACTTACTAAATCGATTGAAAAAGTAATCGATAGATTTAAAATATTAGTATCAGGTAAAGATAAAGCAGGCGAATTTTACAGAAAAAACTTTGCAGCTATGTTTGCCTATGTATCAAACAGAATCCCCGAAATTACCAATGAATTATATAAAATAGATGATGCCATGAAAGCCGGTTTTGGCTGGGAACATGGCCCATTTCAAATCTGGGACGCCATTGGCGTTGAAAAAGGTTTAGAAATTATGAAAGCCGAAGGTGTTACATCTGCTGCTTGGGTAAATGATATGATAGCCTCTGGTTGTAAATCATTTTACACAGTACAAAACGGTGCAACATATTTCTACGATATTACTTCAAAAAAACAAGTAAAAAAACCAGGACAAGATGCTTTCATAATATTAGACAACATCCGTAAATCAAATGAAGTATTTAAAAACTCTGGAGTTGTAATTGAAGATTTAGGCGATGGTATTTTAAACTGCGAATTCCAAAGCAAAATGAATACCATTGGTGGCGATGTTTTAACAGGGTTAAACAAAGCCATTGATTTAGCTGAAAAAGATTTTGAAGGCTTAGTAATAGGCAACCAAGGTGCTAATTTTTCAGTAGGTGCTAATATTGGTATGATTTTTATGATGGCTGTTGAACAGGAATATGATGAATTAAACGGCGCCATAAAGTATTTTCAAGATACCATGATGCGCATGCGCTACTCAGCCATTCCAACAATATCTGCGCCTCACGGCATGACGCTTGGTGGTGGTTGTGAATTATCATTGCATGCCGATAAAGTAGTGGCTGCAGCCGAAAGTTACATTGGTTTAGTTGAATTTGGAGTTGGCGTAATTCCTGGAGGTGGCGGCTCTAAAGAAATGGCTCTTCGTGCTTCAGATTCCTTTAGTAAAGGTGATGTAGAATTAAATGTACTTCAAGAACACTTTTTAACAATTGGTATGGCAAAAGTTTCCACATCTGCTTATGAAGCTTTTGATTTAGGAATTCTTCAAAAAGGAAAAGATGTAGTTGTTGTTAATAAAGACCGCCAAATTGCTACAGCAAAAGCACACGCCAAATTAATGGCTAATGCAGGCTACACACAACCTATTAAACGTAAAGATGTAAAAGTACTTGGTAAACAAGCTTTAGGTATGTTTTTAGTTGGAACAGATTCTATGGAAGCTTCAAATTACATTAGTGAACATGATCAAAAAATAGCTAACAAACTAGCTTATGTAATGGCAGGTGGTGATTTATCTGAGCCAACCCTAGTTACAGAGCAATACTTGTTAGATTTAGAAAGAGAAGCTTTTTTAAGCTTATGTACAGAACGCAAAACATTAGAACGTATTCAGCACATGCTTAAAACAGGAAAACCTTTAAGAAACTAAGAAAAAATGAAAACAGCATATATAGTAAAAGCATACAGAACAGCCGTAGGTAAAGCTCCTAAAGGTTTGTTTAGGTTCAAAAGAACCGATGAACTTGCTGCCGAAACCATTCAGCATATGATGAATGAACTTCCGCAGTTAGACAAATCAAGAATTGATGATGTTATTGTTGGTAACGCAATGCCCGAAGGTTCTCAAGGATTAAACATGGCGCGTTTAATTTCTTTAATGGGATTAAACAGTGTTGATGTACCTGGGGTTACCGTAAATAGGTTTTGCTCTTCAGGCGTTGAAACCATTGCCATTGCAACAGCTAAAATACAATCTGGAATGGCCGATTGTATTATTGCCGGTGGTGCAGAAAGCATGAGTGCAGTACCAATGACAGGTTTTAAACCTGAACTTAATTATGACGTTGTAAAAGCCGGACACGAAGATTATTATTGGGGCATGGGAAATACTGCCGAAGCTGTAGCTAATCAATTTAAAGTATCACGTCAAGATCAAGATGAGTTTGCATACAACTCACACATGAAAGCATTAAAAGCTCAAGCTGAAGACAGGTTTCAAGACCAAATTGTGCCTATTGAAGTTGAACAAACCTATATTGATGAAAACGGAAAAAAGGCTACCAAAACCTATACTGTAAATAAAGATGAAGGCCCAAGAAAAGGTACAAGTATTGAAGTTTTAGGAAAATTACGCCCTGTTTTTGCTCAAGGCGGTAGTGTAACAGCGGGTAACTCATCACAAATGAGTGATGGCGCAGCTTTTGTAATGGTTATGAGCGAAGATATGGTGAAAGAATTAAATCTTGAACCTATTGCAAGAATGGTTAATTATGCCGCAGCCGGCGTAGAACCTCGCATTATGGGTATTGGCCCCGTTAAAGCAATTCCTAAAGCTTTAAAATTAGCAGGTTTAAAACAAAACGATTTAGAATTAATTGAATTAAACGAAGCTTTTGCATCTCAATCTATAGCTGTTATTAGAGAATTAGGTTTAAACCCAGACATTATTAACGTTAACGGTGGCGCCATAGCCCTTGGCCATCCACTAGGCTGTACAGGTGCTAAACTATCAGTACAACTATTTGACGAAATGCGTAAACGAGATATGAAAGGTAAATACGGCGCAGTAACCATGTGTGTTGGAACCGGACAAGGGGCTTGTGGCATTTTTGAATTTCTTAAGTAAAAAACACAACATAAACTAAGTATAAACTGATTTATAAAATCTACTATAAAAAATGGAAGAAAAAGATATATTAAGAGGTGGACAATTTCTTGTAAAAGAAACTAATTGTGAAGATGTATTTACACCTGAAGATTTTAATGAAGACCAGCTAATGATGAAAGAGGCTGTAACCGAATTTGTTGATAGAGAAATTTGGTCTAAAAAAGCACAATTTGAAAAGAAAGACTATGCTTTAACCGAATCTTGCATGCGTAAAGCAGGTGAACTTGGGTTTTTAAGCGTTGCTGTACCTGCCGAATATGGCGGTATGGGCATGGGCTTTGTAGATACCATGTTGGTGTGCGATTATATTTCAGGAGCAACAGGATCTTTTAGTACCGCTTTTGGAGCACACACAGGTATTGGCACAATGCCAATTACACTTTACGGAACCGAAGAGCAAAAACAAAAATACGTACCTAAATTAGCAAGTGGCGAGTGGTTTGGCTCTTACTGTTTAACTGAACCTAGTGCTGGTAGTGATGCCAACTCTGGCAAAACAAAAGCAGTACTTTCTGAAGATGGAAAAAGCTATAAAATTACAGGACAAAAAATGTGGATTTCAAACGCTGGTTTCTGTAATTTAATGATTGTTTTTGCTAGAATTGAAGACGATAAATACATTACCGGATTTATAGTAGAATATGACCCAGAAAACCCAAACGGTATAACTATGGGTGAAGAAGAGCATAAACTTGGTATTCGTGCTTCTTCTACACGTCAGGTATTTTTTAATGATACAGTTGTACCCGCAGAAAACATGCTATCAACCAGAGGCAATGGCTTTAAAATTGCTATGAATGCATTAAACGTTGGTAGAATAAAATTAGCTGCCGCTTGTTTAGATGCACAACGCAGAACTATTACAGAGTCTATTAAATATGCCAATGAGCGTATTCAGTTTAAAACGCCAATTTCAAGTTTTGGTGCTATTCGTCAAAAAATAGCTGAAATGGCCACTAACTGTTGGGTAGGAGAAGCCGCAAGTTACAGAGCTGCTAAAAAAATTGAAGACCGTATTGAACTAAGAAGAAACAATGGTAAAGACACACACCAGGAAGCAGAATTAAAAGGTGTTGAAGAATATGCTATTGAATGTTCAATTTTAAAAGTTTCGGTTTCAGAATTTGTACAAAATTGTACAGATGAAGGTATTCAAATTTTAGGTGGTATGGGCTTTTCTGAAGAAACCCCAATGGAATCTGCTTGGAGAGATGCGCGTATTGCTAGAATTTATGAAGGCACCAATGAAATTAACCGTATGTTAAGTGTTGGTATGCTTATTAAAAAAGCCATGAAAGGCCATGTTGACGTGTTAACACCTGCTATGGCTGTAAAAGATGAATTAATGGGTATTCCTTCTTTTGATACACCTGATTTTTCAGAATTATTTTCAGAAGAAAAAAGTATCATCAAAAACTTAAAAAAGTTATTTTTAATGGTAGCTGGTGCTGCACTTGAAAAATATGGTGAAAAAATTGAAGAGCAACAACAATTAATGTTAGCTTCTTCAGATATATTGATTCAAATTTACTTAGCAGAATCGGCTATTTTACGTGCCGAAAAAATGGCTAAAAAAGAAGGCGAAGACAATGTAAAAGAGCAAATAGCTATGGCCAAACTTAACCTTTTCCATGCTATTGATGTTATTGAAACTGCAGGTAAGCATTCAATAATTTCATTTTCTAGTGGTGATGAGCAACGTATGATGTTAATGGGCTTAAAACGTTATATTAAATACGTTAACATGCCAAACATAATTGAATTAAGAAACATAATTGCCAACAAGGTTATTAATGAAAATAAATATTGCTTTTAATTGTTAAAAGTATATTGTGACTAACTCAAAAACAAAAAAGTCTTTACGTAACTGTAAAGACTTTTTTAATTAGCAGTTTTCTGTTAATTATTCTTCTTGTTGTTTATTTTCTTTTTTTCTAAGTACAGCATTATTTTTAAAAGCTATTAAATTTATATCTGGCGTACCATAAATTACGGTTTCAGAATCGCCATAAGCCTCTATGGCTAGTGTTTTTGCTGCATTCACAACAGCATCACATTTATCTTTTGTTACTAAAGTTATATCATCTAACAACAAATTTTCAGCATTTAACTTACTAGTTTCTTTTAAATTAGCAGTTAATTTAGCACATCCGCCATCAATTAAAACATTGGCGTGTTGGCTTAAATTTGTTGTAATTACAGATCCTGTAATGTGTGCATTTAGTCTTGCATTGTCTTTAAGTGATAATGCTATGGTGTTAGACGTTATACCCAAATCGGCTTTAGCTTTACCTTTACTTACATATTCAAAATCTTTAGAAATTACATTAAAATTGGCTTTTGTAAAATCATTAGCCAGCACTTTTAATGTATCTAACTTTAAAGTGGTGAGCGATGTTAACTCTGCGTTACCAGCTAATGCTATGGTGTTAAGCGCTTCGGTATAAATAACTCTAACATCTAACATTTTACTAGATGTTATTTTATGAGTTGTTTGAAATTTAAGTTCACCTTCAAAAACATTAAAAGCAATAACATCATGTAAATTACTATCAGTAATAATTTCAACCGAAGGATCACAACCTTGTACCAACGTTACTTTAAAATTATCGGCAAAAGCTAATTTTGTAAAATACGCTACTTCACTCAACTGGTTAGTTACAACCCTATTTCCTTTTATCTTTTCTTTATTTTGTGAACTGCATAGTATACAAAAAAGAAAAAAGGCAGAAAGCAAAACTTGTTTAGTCATTATTTTGAGGGATATTTTTTAAAATTCAAATATATAAAACTGTTTTTGTATCAAGAGCCTCTTACAGTTAAGTTTTTGATGCGCTTCTTATTTTCAGTATTTTTGATATAAAAACTCATTAAAATGACATTTAAAACACTGGTACTTTTTCTTTTTACTATAAGTATAACTTACGGCCAACAAAAACCTGAAATTTACAATATTATTGAAGCTGTTTCGGCTGAAAGAATTCAAAAAGACATTCAAACTTTAGTAAACTTTGGCACGCGTAACACCTTTAGTGACACGCTTTCTAACACACGCGGAATTGGCGCTGCTAGACGATGGATTAAAAAAGAATTTGAAAATATTTCAAAAGAATGTAACAACTGTTTAGAAGTGTTTTACCAAAAAGATTTTGTAAAAAAAGAAGGCAACCGCAGAGTACCTCATGATGCGTGGGTTGTAAATGTAGTTGCAATTCAACGTGGCACAAAATACCCAAACCGCTTTGTAATTATGAGTGGCGATATAGATTCTAGAGCCAGTGATACTATGGATTTTACTACTGATGCTCCTGGAGCAAATGATAATGCCTCTGGTATGGCAGGAACTATTGAGGCTGCAAGGGTTTTAAGTAAATACACTTTTGAAAGCAGCATTGTTTATGTAGGCTTATCGGGTGAAGAACAAGGGCTTTTTGGAGGCGCTGGTTTAGCTAAATATGCAAAAGATAATAATTGGGATATTATTGGAGTTTTAAACAATGATATGATTGGAAACATAAAAGGAGTTGACGGTGTTATTGATAATAGAACTTTTAGAATTTTTTCTGAACCTGTGCCACCCACAGAAACCGAACGCCAACGTAAACTACGCCGTTTTTATGGTGGCGAAGTTGATGGAATTTCGAGGCAATTGGCACGCTACATTCATAAAAACACAAAAACATACATGCCTGAAATGAACCCTATGATGGTTTATAGGTTAGACAGGTTTGGTCGTGGCGGTCACCATCGTCCGTTTAACGACTTAGGTTTTGCGGGTATTCGTATAATGGAAGCCCACGAAAATTACACACAACAACACCAAGATATTCGTAAAGAAAATGGTATCAAATACGGTGATGTTATTGAACACGTAAATTTTAATTACGCTAAAAAGCTAACAGCTGTAAACGCAATTAATTTAGCAAGTTTAGCTTGGGCGCCACCACAACCAAAAAATGTAGCTATTGGTGGTATTGTTGAAGCTTCGGTAAAATTTAAATGGACTAAAGTTGAAGATGTTAAAGGCTACAAAATTTATTGGCGAGATACCACATCACCAACCTGGGATCATAGCCGATATGTAGGCAATGTTTCAGAATTTACACTAAATGGTATTGTTATTGATAATTTTTTCTTCGGAATTTCATCTATTAACGAAAATGGTTTTGAAAGCGTTATAACATTTCCAAATGAAATTTTTCAAAATTAAATTATACAATCTTTAACAAAAACCTATTGATAAATAAATATTTTTAAGAAAAATTAAAAATATGAAACATTTTTACATAAAATTCATTTTAATATGTATTTCAGTAAATAATATACAAGCACAATTACTAACTGAAAAACACCACTTTACCAAACAAGATACACTTCGTGGCAGCATAACACCAGAGCGCGCTTGGTGGGATTTAACGTATTACCATTTAGATATTAAGGTAAACCCCGAAAAAAAAATTATTTCTGGTAAAAACACCATAACCTATAAAGTTTTAAAACCACATACGGTAATGCAAATAGATTTGCAAACACCCATGAAACTTTTAAAAGCAACACAAAACGGTAAAAAACTTAGTATAAAACATGAAGGTAATGCGCACTTTATTACGCTTATAGACACGCAAGAAATTAACGCTATTAATACCATTGATGTTTTTTATGAAGGCCACCCGCGCGAAGCGGTTAATGCCCCTTGGGATGGTGGTATTTCTTGGAAAAAAGACACCAACGGAAATCATTTTATAGCCTCTTCTTGCCAAGGCTTAGGCGCAAGTGTTTGGTGGCCTTGTAAAGACCATATGTATGATGAAGTTGAAGGCATGAAAATTAGTGTTAATGTACCCGATAATTTAATGAATGTATCTAACGGAGTACTTGTAAGTGAAGAACAATATGGTAATACAAAAACATACCGTTGGCTTGTAAAAAACCCTATTAACAACTACGGTGTTAATATTAATATTGGTGATTATGTTAGTTTTTCTGAAGTTTATGATGGCAAAGGCGGAAACCTTAAAATGAGTTATTATGTACTTAGAGACAATTTAGAAAAGGCCAAAGAACAATTTAAACAAGCACCAAAAACCATTGAAGCTTTTGAGCATTGGTTTGGGCAATATCCTTTTTATGCCGATGGTTATAAACTTGTTGAAGTACCGTATTTAGGTATGGAACACCAAAGCAGTGTTACCTACGGAAATAAATATAAAAATGGCTATTTAGGCAATGATTTATCGGGTTCTGGTTGGGGTTTAAAATTCGATTTTATTATTGTTCACGAAACCGGCCATGAATGGTTTGCAAACAATATAACCAATAAAGATATTGCCGATATGTGGATACATGAAAGTTTTACAGCATATTCTGAAAGTTTATACGTTGAGTACTTTTTTGGTAAGCAGGCAGGCGCAGAATATGTTGTTGGCACAAAACGCGCTGTAGCTAATGATAGGCCTATGATAGGCAATTACAATGTAAACCACGAAGGCTCTGCCGATATTTATTATAAAGGCGCTAACATGCTGCACACCTTACGCCAACTAATTGAAAATGATGAGAAATGGCGTGAAATTTTAACTGGTTTAAACACCACATTTTATCATCAAACAGTTACAACTAAACAAATTGAAGATTATTTAAGTCAACAAACAGGTATAGATTTAACCGCTTTTTTTAATCAGTATTTAAGAACCATAAAAATTCCAACTTTAGAATATACTATTAATGGTAAAAACTTAAAATACCGTTACACTAATATTGTTGACGGTTTTGATATGCCTATTAAAGTTATATTGAATAATGAAATACAATGGCTATTTCCAAAAGCCGATTGGAATACATTGAAAACCGATAAAAAAGTCACTAATTTTAAAGCAGATGCTAATTTTTATATTGAAGTGAAAAACAATTAACTCTTGAAAGCATTACCCGAGCTTTATTTTGAACGAGATACCGATTGGTATGATTGGCTTTTAAAAAACCACCACACCAACGATGCCGTTTATCTTATATTTTATAAATTAGAAATGAACATTCCTACAATGCGATGGGAAGAAGCTGTTAAAGTAGCACTCTGCTTTGGTTGGATAGATTCTACTGTAAAAAGTTTAGGCAACGGTAAAAGGCGTCAATATTTTAGCAAACGTAACCCTAAAAGTACATGGAGTGCGCTTAACAAGCGCTACATAGCAGAATTAGAACAATCTGGTTTAATACAAAAACCGGGTTATAAAATGATTGAGTTAGCAAAACAAACCGGTACTTGGACGGCAATGGATGCTGTTGAAAATGGTATTATTCCAAATGAACTTCAAAAAGCTTTTAATAAAAACCCTGAAGCATTTAAAAACTATAAAAACTTTGCCAAAGGTTACCAAAAGCAATATTTATCTTGGTTAAATAGTGCTAAACGGCAAGAAACCCAACAAAAACGAATTACAGAAATTATTAAACTTTGTGAAGCAAATATTAAAACGCGCTAATTAATTTGCATTCATAAACTTTTCTACCTCACTTAGGTTTATTTTGGGGTTTGCCCCTTCTTTACTGGCTACCAAAGCACCTACAGCACTTGCAAAATCTAGTGCTTTTTGTTTATCATTACCTTGTAATAATTGACTAATTAATGATGCTAAAAAAGAATCGCCTGCACCTACGGTATCTTCAACCTTTATTTTATAGGTTTTACTAAAAAAAATTTCGTTATTATAAAATAAAAGCGCCCCTTTTGCACCTAATGTAACGCATATATGCTTTGTGTTTGTTTGTTTAGAAATAAACTTTACTGCAGGCTGCACCTCACTAAAATTGCTTCCTAGTAGTTCACAAATTTCAAAAAGTTCGTCATCATTAAACTTTATAAAATTAGCTTTTTCCATTAATGTTATTAACGTACGTTTTGTGTAATGAGGCGCTCGTAAATTAACATCAAAAACGTTATAAGGTGATACGTCTAACAACTCAAATAAGGTTTTTCTAGACACGTCATCTCTAGTAATTAAGCTACCGTAAATAAAAGCATTGGCGTAATTAACAGCATCTGTCATGGCGCTTAATTTTACTATTTTATCCCATGCTTTCGGATAGGTTATGGTGTAACTTGCGCTTCCATTAGCATCTAAAGAAATGGCTACTTCACCTGTACCATAATCTTTTTTTTCTTGAATTAAATCGGTGTTTAATTTGTACGTTTTTAGGTGTTTTAAAAGTTCAACACCTAAATCGTCTTTTCCAATAGCACTAATCATTTTCACGTCATGATTAAAAGAAGCTAACCTTAGTGCTACATTTAATGGTGCTCCGCCAATTTTTTTGGTGTTGTTTGGAAACACATCCCATAATACTTCACCAAAACAAACAACTTTATACATAATTAATAAATGTTTGTTTCCATGGTTTGTTGGTTTATTGAATTTCTAAACACTTGTAACATGCGTTTAGCAATACCTGTCCAACCAAAATTTCTTCTAGCAAAACGAGCACCCTCAACAGATAATTCGTTTCTTAAATTTGGATATAATAAAGGCATTGAAAGCATTGCACCAAATTCTATTGGCCTATGCGGATCTGCAAAAAGTGCTTGATTTCCAAAATCAATTAAATCATACAAACCACCATGCACTGTTACTACACTTGGTGTACCACAAGCCATAGCTTCAATAGCTACCATACCAAATGGCTCGTAACGCGATGGCATTGCAAATATATTTGCAGAGCGATATACATTGGCTAAATCTTCATCGGCTATATAATTTTTCCATTTAATTTTATCTGTTACGCCTAACTCTGCAGCCAATGTTTTCAGCTTTTTAATACCTAATTTATCTTGTGTAGAATCTCCACCAACGGCTGCCACCAATCGTGCTTCTGGGCAAAGTTCAAAAACAGTAGGTAATGCTTTAATTAACAAATCATAACCTTTGTTATGTGCCATTCTTCCTAAGGCTAAAATATCAGTTGGATTAATATCATACTTCACCCTTATTTTATCGTTTTCTTTGGTTGGCACCGGAAAAAATCTATTTTCATCAATTCCTGGTGGAATCATAGTACAATTTCTTGGTAACACATCATATTGTTGCGTTAATAAATCTACCTGCGGAAGTGTTGTTGCTACAATATGGTTACACATTTGGTATACAAAATATTCTTTTCTTATACGCTCTTTAAAACGATAGGTTTTCTCCATTTCTTTTTCGTCCATATCGCTTCCCATAGTGTGTTGTTTCCACCACCCTAAAGAATGCGGTGTATGCACATGCGAAATACCTAATTCTTCGGCTATTTTTTGTCCTGCCCAACCTGCATCCCAGTAATGAGAATATACTATATCATACTTTTTTCGTTCTTTTTTTATGGCCGCCAAGGTATTAGTTACAAACTTTTTTAGGTGGTCATGCATATCTTCTTTCCTAATGAATTCTTTACCACCAAATGGAATACGCCATACGCTAAAGTTTTCATCTACATGATCATATTCTGGTTGGTCTTCAAACTGGCGTGTAACTAAATCTACATTTCTGCCTAAACGGCTAAATCTATCAGCTAATTCAAGCACATAAACTACTTGTCCGCCTGTATCAGGTTTTCCAAGTTCTGGTGTTGCTGATACGTATCCGTGTAAAGAGATCATTAAAATTGATTTCATAATTCTGTAGTTTTATTTTTTAATTAATTTTAAATCATGGCAAGCCGATATATATTGTGCGGCAGACCATGCTTGGTATGCTTTACCCATTGGTTTTCCTGTGGTTCCGTGTGCCCACTCTGTAAATTCCCATTCGTTATTTATACCTTCTTTATTTATTAAGGCTAGTTTGTATAATTCTGAAATTGCTACGTCTTTTAGTCCTAATTTATTAACAAACTTTACCCAAAAACCGCCTACAAATGGCCATATACCCCCATTGTGATAATGGTTTGGAAGGTTTAGTAAATTAACCGTGTAGTATGGTCTCCAATCAGGGTCGCCTGGACTTACTACAGGGTATACATTAGCAACAGGATAAGGGTCATTAACACCAACACCTAACATAAATTTAAACGTTTGATGTGCTTTTTCGGCATCAATAGTACCATGTAAAAAGGCTAAAACATTTCCTAAAACATCACAACGCCAACTAAAATCAAAAGGTGTGGTTTGAGCAATTAAATAGGAAGTATCACCTAGTGTGAATTGTTTTTCGGCAAAAGAAACAGATTGAAATAATTGTTGCTGTGTTGATGGCCAAAAGTTTTGTACAATTTCTTTTTTAATAACTTGAGACCAACGAATATATTCGCCTGCTTGCTCATGATCACCTAACATTTCAAGCATACGCCCGTAGCAAACATTGGCCCTGTACCATAAAATTTCATCGTATAAAATATTGTAGCTTCTACCAAAAAGGTCTGTCCAATCACCTGCTTCAGGAATTTCTAAAAGTGCATCATTATTACTATCATGCGCACTTAACCAACGCATGGTTTCTTTAATTCCATCAATATGTTCGCGCAGAAAAACAATATCTTTAGTTACGTTTACATATTCATAAAAAGCAATTATTACCCAAATACCGCTATCTATTGAGCATATGCCACCAACACCAGAATAATCTGGAACGTTGTCTTTTATGCGTACATTTGAAGGTATTTGTCCGTTTCTTGAAATATGCTCAAAAAGTGTTAATAATGTTTGCCTTTGGCATTGGTGTATTTCTTTATCATGAATTAATGGTAACGAGCCTATTACAGTAATAGCACCATCTCTTGCCCACACACTATAATAATTTTCATCTGTACCATGCGCTACGTTATCTTCTATTGAACAGGCTGAAAAACCTAAAGGTGTAATGTTTTTTTTCAAGGCTTCAACCGCTTTTACATAACCTTCTTTAATTAGTGCTACTTTTTCATCTTCATCTTCTAAAGCAATACTATCTAACTCTTTTTTTATAAAAAAATCATCGCTATGATCAATGGTTGTAGCTACTTTTGCTTCTTCTGGAAGGACTTCAAAATATATCAACCCTTCAATAACACCATTACTTTTTTCTTGTTCTGTATGGTATACTTGTTTGTGCTTTGTGTATTTGTAAAGTTCTTCATGGGCATTTGAAACCACAATACCTTTCACATTTTTTAAATCGAACATGGCCGAATCATTTCCACTATCGCCCGCCACAACAGTTTCAACTGTACTAATATTCAACTTTTTAAGCAACCATTGTAGTGCGTTACCTTTATTGGCAAATTTTGGAAGAATATCTAAATATTTTTCTTGTGAATACACCACATTTACATGCATATCTGCACTGTAAAATTGTGCCTCTATGTTTTCTATTAAATTTGCTGATGCGTTATGAAAAAAATAGCTGCGTTTGTAAGCATGTTGAAACCTTGAAGGCTGCTCACTTATTGGATGATTTATATTGTTTATAATAGTTTCAACAGATTGCAAATCCCACCCATCATCTAAAACATCATTAAATTCTTTTAGAACAGCATTATTTTTAAAATCGAAAATATGTGTGCCAACACCAGATATTATGTAATCTGGTTCTGGTAAAACGCCATTTTCTATTAAGTTTAAAACATCATCAATTAAACGCCCAGTGTTGTATGTTAAAAGAATACTTTCGGGCTTATGCTTTTTCCAAACATTTTTAAAACTACTTTTATAGGTATGAAAATCTATTAAAGTATTATCAATATCAAAGGACAACAACTTTATGTTATCTTGATTTTTAATGCCTTTTTCGCTCATAGAAAAATTTTAATTTTTATGCGTTTTTACCTGATTTTTGATTAAATTAAGGCTAAAAACACACAAAAACAAGCAAAAAAGGACTGTTTTAATACATTTTCAGAATGTGCTAAACTGATAGTTTTATGATTGCTGATATGTGAAACTATGTAGTATTTTGTTGCTGATTTAACAATACTAAATACCGCTAATAAAACTTCCGTAAGGATCTTTAAACTGTAAGCCTTTTGAGAAACGTTTTTTGCTAAGTTGTTTATTTTCGGCAAGCGCCCAAAGCACAAATTCTTTCATAAAGTACGTGTCTTCTGGTTTTAAATTGGGTGTGTATTTAGCCAACAAATCGTTTAAAGGAGACACGGCATCTAAAATGCTTTGGTATTCCTTATTTCTTAAATCGTCATATAACTCAAAACCTTCGGTTTGGTTAAAAAACCAAGACACAATATCATCATAAGGAGTTTCTTCGTTTTGCTTTTTCAACTTCTCAATAGGCGGAAACATTGTTTCAAATAAACTTTTTACAGCAGCACCTATTAAACTGTAAGCAACCACTGCAGCTCCTTCTTGCTCGCCTTCATACACCAACTCTACTTTGCCTGTAATAGATGGAATAACGCCTAAAAAATCGGTTAATCTAAGCATGGTGTTTTCATCATTAGCTAATAAAGCACGTCTTTCGGCAGTGCTTAATAAGTTTTCAAAAGCGGTAATACTTAAGCGCGCACTTACACCAGATTTGGCATCAATGTACTCGCTATTTCGGGCCTCAAACACTATTTGTTCTAATAAATCTTTGGCTAATTCGGGCACATACACATTATTTTTTTGGCTTTCAACCAAATTAGCTTCTTGTGCTGTAATGGTGCGTGCTGTTTTAATATCTTGCGGATAATGTGTTAAAATTTGTGAACCAATTCTATCTTTTAAAGGTGTTACAATACTACCTCTGTTGGTATAATCTTCTGGGTTTGCTGTAAATAAAAATTGTACATCTAAAGGCAAACGCACTTTAAAACCTCTAATTTGGATATCACCTTCTTGTAAAATATTGAACAACGCTACTTGAATTCTGGCTTGTAAATCTGGCAACTCATTAATTACAAAAATGCAACGGTTGGCTCTTGGAATCATGCCATAGTGAATAACACGATCATCAGCATAACTTAATTTTAAATTAGCCGCTTTAATGGGGTCTACATCGCCAATAATATCGGCCACAGTTACATCAGGTGTGGCTAATTTTTCAGCAAAACGTGCACTTCTGTGCAACCATTTAATTGGAGTATCATCTGCTTTTTCTTTAATTAATTCAATGGCATATCTTGAAATTGGATTTAAAGGGTCGTCATTAATTTCAGAACCTTCAACTACTGGTATATATTCATCTAAAAGATTGAGCATTAAACGTGCTAAACGTGTTTTTGCTTGCCCACGCAACCCTAATAGGTTGATATTATGACGTGATAAAATGGCACGCTCTAACTCTGGAATTACGGTATTTTCATAACCATGAACGCCTGTAAATGCCGTTTCTTTATTTTTAATTTTTTCAATTAAATTATCTCGAAGTTCATCTTTTATTGATTTAGGTTGGTATCCTGTTTTTTTTAGTGCTCCTAATGTTTTAATATTTTCCATTTCTTTAGCTTTTGCTATTAACGTTTAATTAATTAGCCTTTTATTCTTTTTTTTCTGTTGGTTTCATAATCTTCAAAAATCATTTCACCTAAACCTTTAAGGCCTGTGTAAAATGCTTTTCCTTGGTTTGCATAAGTAAACTCACGCACAAATTGCATGAGGTAATTGTCTTGAGCAATCATGAATGTTGTTATTGGAATGTGAAGCTTTCTGGCTTGCTGCGCCATCATATAACATTTGTTTACAATATGCTCATCTAACCCCATACTGTTTTTATAATATTGACCATCTGGCAAGCGTAAGCAGCTTGGTTTACCATCGGTAATCATAAAAATTTGTTTATTGGTATTTCGTTTTCTTCTTAATAAATCCATTGCTAATTCTAAACCAGCAACGGTATTGGTATGATATGGACCAACTTTTAAATAAGGTAAATCTTTAATTTCTATTTGCCACGCATCATTACCAAATACTAAAATATCTAGAGTATCTTTAGGGTATCTGGTAGTTATTAATTCTGCTAAGGCCATGGCTACTTTTTTGGCGGGTGTTATGCGGTCTTCGCCATATAAAATCATGCTGTGGCTAATATCAATCATGAGTACGGTACTCATTTGAGATTTATGCAAGGTGTCTTCAACAACCAAATCGTTTTCCGAAAGGGTAAAATCTGAAATACCATGATTTATTTGTGCGTTTTTTAAGCTTTCTGTTATAGATACTTTATCTAAAGCATCACCAAATTGATAGGCTCTAAAATCTCCGGTGTGTTCATCTCCAATTCCTGGTGCTTTACTTTTGTGATTGCCTTGGCCACTGCGTTTAATTTTACCAAAAATTTGGTTTAAGGCTTGTTGCCTAATGGCGCGTTCGGTTTTTGCAGTTATTGCTAAACTACCATTGCCGTTAGGGTCTATTTCTTCTTTTAAATAGCCTTTTTTCTTGAGGTCTTCAATAAAATCATCAACGGTATAATCTGGTGTGGTAAGTTTGTATTCTTTATCTAGCTCTCTTAACCAATCTATGGCCTCATCAAAATCACCAGAAGTATGTGTTATTAACTCTTTAAATATTTCAAAAAGCTTATCAAAAGGCGATTGGTATGGTGCTTCATATGTTTTAAATACAAAGCCCTTTTTTACGGTTTTAGTGTGTTTCATAGCCCTATAAAAATACTACATTTTGATGTAACCTTTTATAGGGTGATATTATATTTATCTATAGTTTAACACAATTTTATTATTGTGAGCTATTCAATACGTTTTAACCCTTCAATATTTTCAATTTTAATGTATTTGCCTTTAGTTGAGATTAAACCTTCTTTTTTAAATTGAGATAATACACGTATGGCAGATTCTGTTGCAGTACCAACAATATTGGCATAATCTTCGCGAGATAAAAGTACGCTGAGAGTACCATCATTGTTTTCGCCAAAACTATCATGAATATAAATTAAGGTTTCAGCTAAACGCTGTTTTACCGATTTTTGTGCCATGTTTACTATAACCTCATCGGCTTCCTTTAAATCATTAGCCATATTTTTTAAAACATCTAAAGTAAATTTTGGATTTTTTTGTAAATCGGCTAGAATTTCTCTTTTAGGAATAAAACATAGTTGCATATCATTTAAAGCTATGGCTTTTAGGTTAGAGCGCTCTTCACTTACTACAGAACGTTGCCCAAGCAAATCTCCTTGCACCACCATTTTTACTATTTGATCTTTACCGTTTTCGCTTAATTTGGTGAGTTTACAAATACCATCGCGTATACAATATACGCCATTTAGCATATCGCCTTCTTCAAAAATAACATCGCCTTTTTTTACTGTTTTTGAAGTTTTGCATGCTGAAATTCTAATTAACTCACTTTTTGTTAATGATTTAAGCGAATTAAATTGTTTGATGATACATTGTTCACATTTGCCCATAATACGTTGTTTTAATAAACTACCTGACGTTTTTTAGTGTAATACCAAGAAAGGAATATCTGTGTAATATTTTATTTTTGGCATTTTTGGATGAAACAAGATTTTTTCAAAATAGCTTAAGTTTTTGGCAAGCATAGTTATTAGGTTAATTTGCTGTTTTTCAACAAAGTCTTGCACCTGATTTTCTATGTGATTGTTTGATAAGAAATGAAAACTATGTTCATTGGTTCCTAAATAAGCATCTAGTAATTCTTTATTTCGTTTTTGGTCTTCGTTTAAAACTGTAGTTTCATTTTTAATGTGTAAAACCCTTGCCGATGCTTTGTTAGACTCTATAATTCCTGTAATAGCATCTAATGTTTTTGAAGAATACACCGAGAGAAAATCTGTTGGAAACGCTATTTCTGTTAATTGTGAATATTTTGCATTTTCTGGCACCACAATAGTGGCACACCTAACCTTGGTAATTACGTTTGATGCATTACTGCCAATGGGTGTATTTTTAATACCAGAACTTCCTCTGGTACCCATTACTATAAAATCTATTTGATTTTGCTCAACTTGTTTACGTACTGAGCTCACCAAATAGCCTGCATCTACAACACTAAAAAACTTATGTTTTGAGCTGTTTGGTAATTGCTTTTTAATTTTACTTAAAAGTAATTGCAACTGCTTTTTGCATGTTTCCTGTTCATTAAAAGACGCCTTTGCATTAGGCCCATGGCAAACATGTAACACGTAAAAGTTGCAGGTTGATTTTTTAAAAAAATGAACCGCATACTCAACTGCATTCCAAGCATTATCAGAAAAATCTGTTGGTATTAAAATATTAGCCATTGCTTCTTCTTCCTTAATTTACAAGGACAAAGGTAGTGCTAAGGCTAAAATTGAAATATGACCAATATCAGAATTTAAGCTGGCTAAAACCGGTTATTCTATTCTTTTAAGCTCTTGTAGGTTTAATACTTTTATATTACGACCTTCAATTTCAATAATACCAGCATCTTTAAAACGCGACAATGTTCTAATTAAACTTTCGGTTGCAACACCGGCAACACTGGCTAAATCGTTTCTAGAAATTCTAATAAAATCGGTTGGTTTACTGCCTAATTTATCCGCAAACTTTAAAATAGTAGTAGCAGTTCTCTTTTTAACAGAGCTGTAAGCCATTTCTAACAATTGATCTTTTACATTTACTAAATCGTCATTTAAAAGCTGAATTAAATCTAAAGTAACATTATGGTTGCTACTAATAATTTCCATAAATTCATTTTTTGTAATACCTAGTAAAACAGATTCTTTAATGGCTGCAGCTGTTTCTTTATAAGTAGTATTATCTGTAAAAGAGGTATAACCAAACAAATCATCTTCTTTGTGTAATGCTGTGGTTAAATCTTTTCCTTGATCATCTAATTTATGGCATTTTACTAAGCCTTTTTCTATTAAATAAATGTAGTTTGAATGCTGACCTTCTTCATAAATTATTTCGCCTTGTTTAAAGGTGAAGGTTTTACCATTATCATCAAAAAAGTTTTTTAAATCGTTTAAATTTCTAATGCTTTGGTCATCATCATCGCTATTTACAGCATTTTCTCTGTTATCTTTTAAAATAGCTGCTTTGGCTAGCCTACTTTCAATGGCGCTAATTAGCTCATCTTCTTCAAAGGGTTTTGTTATGTAATCATCGGCACCTAAATCCATACCCTTTCGCACATCTTTTCGTTCAGTTTTAGCTGATAAAAATATAAACGGAATGTGTTTGGTTTCTTCTGTTTCTGATAATCCTTGCAACACACCGTAACCATCTAATTCGGGCATCATAATATCACATACAATAATATCTGGCTGTATATTTAATGCCGTGTTTAAGCCTATTTTACCATTTGGTGCTGTGGTTACGTTGTAGTTTGATAGCTCTAATAATTCGGCTGTGTTTTCTCTTAAAATAACGTCGTCTTCTATTAAAAGTATGTGTTTCATTAATTAGCTTTATTTGGTAATTTTATGGTGAATGTGCTTCCTTTGTTTTCTGTACTTATAAAATTTATAGTGCCGCCTAAATTGTTTAAATGACTTTTTACAATATTTAAGCCTATGCCGGTGCCCTGAATTAACAATGCGTTTTCAGACCTAAAGTAACGATTAAAAATTTGTTTTTGGTCTTTTTCTGGTATGCCAATACCGTTGTCTGTTACAGTAAAAGTTGTAGTGCTTTCATCTTGTTGTATTTGTAAAACAATTTCTGAGTGTTCTGGCGAATATTTAATAGCATTATGCACCAAATTACTCAAAGCTAATTCTACTATTTTCTCATCTTGATGGAGAGATAAACCATCAATATTTTCAGGGTATTTAATAGTTTGTCCTTCTTTTAAAAGCATATTGGCATTATATATAACCTCATCAACCACTTTTGTAAGCATAAAGTTTACATATTTGTATGATACTTTACCGGTTTCTAGCTTTTCAATTGATAAAAAATCGTTTAAAATATTGTTTAAATAATGTACTTTATCTGTAATAGTTTTTATGTGTTTGTCTCGCCTTTCCTGCTGCTCTGTTAATTTATATTTACTTAACAACATAGCCGATGTTAAAATGCCACTTAATGGTGTTTTAAACTCATGCGACACTAATGACAAGAATTTGGTTTTCAACTCATTAAGTTCTTTTTCTTTTTTAAGCGCATTACTTATTTTATTTTGAGCTTCAATACGTTTTTGTATTTCAATATCACGTTTTTGGTTGGCTATTTTAAGCTCTGTAACGGTAGTGCTTAACTGTGCTGTTCTTTCGGCTACTTTTTGCTCTAATTTATTATTTAACGCTTGTAATTCTTGCTCTTGTTTTTTTCTAACAGAAATATCAATAACCAGCGCCATTATGTAATCTTCGCCATTAATGTGCAACGGGTTTAAACCTGCTTCAACCGGAAACGTTGTGCCGTTTTTACAAGCGCCATACAAATCTCGCCCCTGCCCCATTTGGCGCTTTTTTTGTTTTTTCATAAACCCTTCAACATGCGCACTATGGCCTGCTTTGTACTTTTTGGGTATTAACGTATCTAAATGTTTATTAATTAATTCTTTGTGGTTATAGCCAAACATACTTTCGGCAGATTTGTTTGCTGCCACAATATGCTGTGTTTTATCTACTACAATTACGCCTTCTGAAACAGCTTCAAAAAGCACATTAAAAACATTTGTATCGTTTTGAAAAATCATTAAAACATTAGTTGGTTACATAAAACTGTAAAAGGTAAAAATATATAATTCATGACAGAAATCATATTTTAATTTTAAGCATCTGCACAATTTTGCAAAAGGTAAAATGAGCAAAAATTATGGAACATAAAACATGTTTCCACTGTGGATTAGATGCTACAAAAGCAAATATAACTTTTGACAACAAACCCTTTTGTTGCAATGGCTGTAAAACGGTTTACGAAATTTTTACAGTAAACGATTTAACGTGTTATTACGATTTGCAAGCGGCTCCTGGCGCAACACCCAAAGAAGTAGCTGGTAAATACAACTTTTTAGAAAACCCTAAAATAACAGAAAAACTTTTAGAGTTTAACAGTGATGATGTGCATATTGTAAACCTTTACATTCCGCATATACATTGCAGTTCTTGTATTTGGATTTTAGAAAACTTAAATAAACTAAACAAAGCCGTATGCACATCAACGGTAAATTTTGGTAAAAAAACGGTACGAATTTCATTCAACCCACAAAAAACCACCCTTAAAGAACTGGTAATTTTACTAAGCAGTATTGGTTATGAACCCTATATTAGTTTAGAAGATTACAGTGTTGGAAAAAAGAAAACCAACCGTTCTTTAATTTACAAATTAGGCGTAGCGGGGTTTGCATTTGGCAACGTTATGTTTTTATCGTTTCCTGAGTATTTTGAAGTTGGTGAATACTGGCTAGAACAGTACAAACACCTGTTCCGTTGGCTTATGTTTTGCTATAGTTTACCTGTAGTTTTTTATTCGGCGCAAGATTATTTTATATCAGCATACAAAGGCTTACGCTCAAAAATTTTAAATATTGATGTACCCATTGCCCTTGGCGCCGCTGTATTATTTATTAGAAGTAGTGCCGAAATTATTTTAGATATTGGCTCTGGTTTTTTTGATAGTTTAACTGGCCTTATTTTTTTCTTGCTTGTTGGTAAATTTTTTCAGCAAAAAACCTATACATTTTTATCGTTTGAACGTGATTATAAATCGTATTTCCCCATAGGAATAACAAAAATTACTGCTGAAGGAAATGAAACTTCTATTCAGGTGTATGATATTAAAAAAGGAGACCGATTACTTATTAGAAACGAAGAACTAATACCAGTAGACTGTATTTTAATTAAAGGAAAAGCACGCATTGATTATAGTTTTGTAACTGGAGAATCTAAGGCGGTAACCAAAGCATCGGGCGATAAGTTATTTGCCGGCGGAAAACAACTTAACGGCACTATCGAAGTTGATGTTTTAAAAACTGTTGAACAAAGTTACTTAACCCAATTATGGAGTAATGATGTGTTTAAAAAAGACAAAGAATCTGCTTTTACTACCCTTACCAACAGCATAAGTAAAAATTTCACTATTGCTATTTTATGTATTGCCTTTGTTGCCACTAGCTATTGGCTTTTTGTTGATGCTAGCAAAGCCATAAATGTATTTACAGCTGTTTTAATAATTGCATGCCCATGCGCCATTGCTTTATCTGCGCCATTTACTTTTGGTAACATTTTACGCATTTTAGGTAAAAAGAAATTTTACCTAAAAAACGCTAGTGTTATAGAGCAACTAGCTAAAATTAACACCGTTATTTTTGATAAAACAGGTACTATAACCTCAAATAAAAGCACCACTATTACTTATGAAGGCGATACACTTACTGCTGATGAAGAAAATTTACTTAAAAGTACTTTACGCGGCTCAAACCACCCTTTAAGTCGTTCTTTATATGATATTTTAGACAATGAAAACATTTTAACTTTAGATGATTATAAAGAACACACCGGCAAAGGTATTGAAGCGCACTACAAAACCCAATCTATAAAAGTTGGTGCTGCTAATTTTGTGGGTTTGCAACCCCAAAATAATAACGCCTTAAACACAGCAGTGCATATAAGCACCAATAATATTTACAAAGGTAAATTCACTTTTTACAATGCGTATAGAAAAGGGATGTCTAAACTTTTTAACAAGCTGAAAAAAGAGTATGATTTAGCTATTTTATCGGGTGATAATGCAGGTGAAAAAGATAATTTAAAAAAGCTATTACCATCTAAAACCAAGTTACTATTTAACCAAAAACCCGAAGATAAACTAGAATATATTAAATACCACCAAAGTGAAGGCGCCAATGTTTTAATGATTGGTGATGGCTTAAATGATGCTGGGGCGCTGGCACAAAGTAATGTTGGTATTGCAATTTCAGAAAATGTGAACATTTTTTCGCCTGCATGCGATGCTATTTTAGATGCTTCAAAATTCAATCAGTTATCAAATTATTTAAAAATTGCAAAATCGGCCATTAGTATTATTAAATGGAGTTTTGTGCTTTCTTTTATATACAATTTCATTGGGCTTTACTTTGCGGTTACAGGGCAATTAGCGCCCGTAGTTGCTGCTATTTTAATGCCCTTAAGTTCTATTAGTATTGTGGTTTTTACAACCATTTGTACAAACATTATTGGTAAGAAATTGCAATAGAAACAGTGCTAATTTTGGCAAATTATTGCGTTAGGGATTGAAGTGGCATCCTTTTTTGCTTTTAAAAATACTCTGCTATTTTGAGGCATAACAACGGCGTAAGGTTATTTACTTACAGGTTGCTTAAACACGCAAAAAAGATATAACGAAAAGCCCGACCCGATAGGGAAACGCCAAAAAAAAAGATACTGCAAGAAACATGACAAATGTCATTTTATAAAATAAAGGTTGAAAGTACTTTTGACCCATAACTTCAAATAGGTATGAGTGTTATATATGTTTTATTAGCTATAAGCGTAATTGTAGCTGTTGGTTTTTTTATAGCTTTCATTTTAGCCGTTAAAAGCGGACAATATGATGATAGTTACACGCCTTCTGTACGCATGCTTTTTGAAGATGAACTTATTAAAAAAAACATTGAAGAAAACTGTACTAACCAAAAAAAAGATTAAGAATTAAATATGGAACTGCAACAATTTCATTACGATAACAAAATAGTTACAAAGTTTATTTATGCCACCATAGCTTTTGGTGTTGTAGGTATGCTAGTTGGTTTACTACTGGCATTTATGTTTTTGTTTCCAAACTTAACAGATGGTATTTCATGGCTTAGTTTTGGGCGCTTAAGGCCACTACACACTAATGCTGTAATTTTTGCCTTTGTGGGTAACGCCATGTTTGCAGGTATTTACTACTCATTACAACGTTTACTTAAAACCCGTATGGCTAGTGATTTGTTAAGCAACATTAACTTTTGGGGTTGGCAACTTATTATTTTAGCAGCCGCTATATCATTACCTTTAGGTTACAGCACATCAAAAGAATACGCCGAGTTAGAGTGGCCAATTGATATTGCCATTGCCCTTGTTTGGGTGGTTTTTGGTGTGAATATGATTTGGACTATTTTAAAGCGTAGACAACGCCATTTATATGTAGCTATTTGGTTTTACATTGCCACATTTGTTACGGTTGCTGTGCTGCACATTTTTAATAGTTTAGAGCTTCCTGTTGCTTTTTCAAGCATGAAAAGTTACTCGGTTTACGCTGGCGTACAAGATGCCTTAGTACAATGGTGGTACGGGCATAATGCGGTAGCTTTCTTTTTAACTACGCCGTTTTTAGGTTTAATGTACTATTTTGTACCCAAAGCTGCTAACAGGCCTGTTTATTCATATAGGCTATCTATTGTTCACTTTTGGTCGTTAATATTTATTTACATTTGGGCTGGCCCTCACCACTTGTTATACACTGCTTTACCAGAATGGGCCCAAAATTTAGGGGTTACATTTTCAGTAATGCTTTTAATGCCATCTTGGGGTGGTATGATAAATGGTTTACTTACACTGCGTGGTGCTTGGGATAAAGTTAGAACAGATCCTGTTTTAAAATTTATGGTAGTAGCTATTACTGGTTACGGTATGGCAACGTTTGAAGGCCCTACTTTATCTCTTAAAAACGTAAATGCCATTGCCCACTTTACAGACTGGATTATTGCCCACGTACACGTTGGTGCTTTAGCTTGGAATGGCTTTATGGCTTTTGGTATTATTTACTATTTAATACCACGTTTATTTAAAACCAAATTACACTCTTTAGCATTAGCTAATCTACACTTTTGGTTAGGTACTTTAGGTATTATAATGTATGCATTACCCATGTATGTTGCTGGTTTTACCCAAGCTAGTATGTGGAAACAATTTAATCCAGATGGCACCTTAGTTTATGGTAACTTTTTAGAAACAGTTACCGAAATTATACCAATGTACTGGATGCGTGCCATTGGCGGCAGTATGTACGTTATTGGCTTACTAATTTTGGTATACAATATTGCTGTTACCATTAAAAAAGGAAGTAAAGTTGAAGATGAGTTAGCCGAGGCTCCTGCGCTTGAGCGTGTTACAAAAAGACGTACTGCTGGCGAAGGTTTCCATACGTGGTTAGAACGCAGACCAATACAATTAACCATTTTAGCAACTGTAGCTATTTTAATTGGTGGAATTATTCAAATTGTGCCAACCATAATGGTAAAATCTAACATACCAACTATTGCAAGTGTAAAACCTTATACACCTTTAGAATTAGAAGGAAGAGATATTTATATACGCGAAGGTTGTGTGGGTTGTCACTCACAAATGATTCGTCCGTTTAGAAGTGAAGTTGAACGCTATGGCGAATACAGTAAAGCAGGAGAATTTGTGTATGATCATCCTTTTTTATGGGGAAGTAAACGTACTGGACCAGATTTACACCGTATTGGCGGTAAATACTCTGACAACTGGCACTTTAACCACATGTATGACCCACAAAGTACCTCATCTGGTTCCATTATGCCGCGTTACCCATGGCTAATTACAGGGTCTTCAAGTACACTAGATAAATCTGATACTGAATCTAAAATGAAAACCATGATTGCTTTAGGCGTACCATATACAGATGAAGATATTGCCAACGCACAACAAAGTATGCTAGAACAAGGTAAACAAATAGAAGAAAATTTATATTCTGATCCCGATTTTGCTAAAAACTATGAAGCCAATAAAAAATATGCAGCTGAAAACGGCGAAAATTTTGTTGAAATGCATAACAGAGAAATTGTAGCACTTATTGCCTATTTACAACGCTTAGGAACAGATATTAATGTTGAAACAGCACAAAAATAGCTAATAGTACTAACCTGTTGGTTATTAGAAAAAACCAACAAACAATAACAAAACACAGAATACTATGTTAAAATTTGTAAAAAATCATATGGAGAGCATTACAGGTATAGAAATATACCCAATAATCTCTTTACTTATATTTTTCATTTTTTTTGTAGCACTTTTTTGGTGGGTTGTAACCGCAAAAAAAGACTATATAAAAACCGTTAGCAACTTACCCTTAGACAACCAAAATAACAACAAAATATCATGAGAAAATTAATGCCATCTTGGGTAAGAGTACCCGTTGTATTCTTCATCATCTTTGGTGTTGTAGAATTTTTTATTGACTCTGGCGAGAAACCTGCATTTATAAAATTTCCAGTAGTATTACTGTTTCTATTTTTAGTGCTTTTAATTTTAATTGCTATTGAAGCTATAGTTGGTGCCTTAGAAAATGTAATGCTTCAAAAAATGGACGAAGCTGCCAAAGCACGCTTTCTAGCCGATAAAGAAAAAACAGTTCAATTTACATGGTTTAAGAAAATTTACAACAAATTATTAGACCAAAAACCTATTGAACAAGAAGGCGAAATAGTTTTAGACCATAATTATGATGGTATTAGAGAGCTTGATAACAACCTACCGCCTTGGTGGCTCTATGGCTTTTATATTTCTATTGTATTTGCCGCTATTTATTTAGTAAGATTTCACATGTTTGATGGCCCAGGGCAAATTGATGAACTTGAAACTGAACTAGCGCAAGCTAAAATAGCCATTGAAGAATACAAAAAAACAGCTAAAGATTTAGTTGATATTAATACTGTGACTTTATTAACCGATGCATCAGATTTAAACGCTGGCAAAGAAGTATTCAATACCAACTGTGTGGCTTGTCACATGGTAGATGGCGGCGGAGGCATTGGCCCTAATTTAACCGATGCACACTGGATTTTAGGCGGCGGCATTAAAAATGTTTTTAAAACAATTTCTGAAGGCGGACGCTCTGGCAAAGGTATGATTGCTTGGAAAGCTCAATTAAAACCATCGCAAATAGCACAAGTTGCCAGCTACGTTTTAAGTTTACAAGGTACAACACCCGCCAACCCTAAACCTGCCGAAGGCGATGTATGGGTTGAAGAAAACACAAATATTGAAAACTAACATTATTACATAAACTAACTAATGTTAACTAAAACCTGCAAGTAACCATGCTTGCAGGTTTACAAAAATTCAAAAATTGGAAACACCCGAAAACGAAATATTTAGAGATTCTATTAGCACAATTACCAACGAAGGTAAACGCGCTTGGGTGTACCCTAAAAAACCAAGCGGCAAATACTATGATAAAAGAAAACTTGTAAGCTACGGTTTGCTGGCTTTTTTATTTGCAGCACCTTTTATTAAAATAAACGGTAACCAGTTTTTGCTTTTTAATGTTTTAGAACGTCGTTTTAACATTTTTGGCTTTCCGTTTTGGCCACAAGATTTTCACTTGTTTGTTATTTCAATGATAATTGGCGTTGTATTTATTACGCTATTTACAGTGGCTTTTGGTAGAATTTTTTGCGGTTGGATTTGTCCGCAAACCATTTTTATGGAAATGGTTTTTAGACGCATTGAATATTGGATTGAAGGTGACAGAGGCAAACAAATACGCCTAAACAAACAACCTTGGAATGCTGAAAAAATAAGAAAAAAAGGACTTAAATTTTTCATTTTTTTAATCATTTCATTTTTAATTGCAAATATATTTTTAGCGTATTTAATTGGTAGTGATAAACTTTTACAGTACATAGGTGATGGCCCTTTTAGCCACGTGAGCACACTTATTCCATTAACTATTTTTACGGCCGTTTTTTACTTTATTTTTGCTTGGTTTAGAGAGCAGGTTTGTGTTATTGCATGCCCTTACGGAAGATTACAAGGTGTGCTTTTAGACACAAAATCTGTGGTGGTTGCTTATGATTATAAACGTGGTGAAGGCTCTAACGGCAGAAAAAAATTTAGAAAAAACGAAGATAGAAATGCTTTAGGCCACGGTGATTGTATTGATTGTTTACAGTGCGTAAACGTGTGCCCAACAGGAATTGATATTAGAAACGGCACACAATTAGAATGTGTTAACTGTACCGCTTGTATTGATGAGTGCGACCATATTATGGAAAGCATTAATTTACCAAAAGGGCTGATAAGATACGCAAGCGAAGAAAACATTAAAACCAACAAACCGTTTAAGCTAACTGCCAGAATGAAAGGCTATGTTGCGGTACTCACCATTTTAATTGGCATTTTAACGGGCATGCTGTTTTTAAGAAACGAGGTTGAAGCCAATGTGTTAAGGCTACCTGGGCAACTTTATGAGCACAAAGACAACAACATTATTAGTAATGTTTTCACCTATAAATTGGTTAATAAAACCACCAAGGCTATTAATAATGTTTCGCTTAAGTTATTATCGCATAAAGGTGATTTAAAATTAGTATCAACCACTAATGTGTTTACAGTACCAAAACAAGGTATTGCTGAAGGTACGCTGTTTATTGAAATTAATAATGCTGCTTTAAGTGGCGATAGAAATAAAATTAAAATTGGTGTTTACGCCAATGATACGCTTATTGAAACTTGTACGGCTAATTTTTTAGGTCCTAGAAGTTATAAGTAAATAAATTTTTAGTTTTTGATTGAATGTTGAATGTAAGAACAGACCACCAAAAACTAATAATATAATTTGAAGTTTTAAAACAACTTTGGCTAATTAGCGCATTAGGGATTGAGGCATTTGTTGGAGCTCTCTTGTAAAGAAGCGACTGCCGAAAGCCCGACCCTAAAGGGTAATGCCCAAAAAATTAAATATCTTAATTGTAAATTAAGAGTATAAAAATATAATTATTATGAAACTAAATTGGGGAACCGGTATTGTTATTGCTTTTGTAGGCTTTATTGCTTTTATAATGTACTTTATTATTACAATGAGCGTAAATACTAATTATGATCATGATTTGGTGGTTGAAAATTATTATGCTGAAGAATTAGCTTACCAAACGGATATTAATAAGCTAAAAAATGCCGAAAAATTAAGCACCAATATTATAGTTAAACACACTACCGAAGGTTTGGTTGTTGTGTTTCCTGATGATTTAGATTTTAAAAATATTACTGGAAAAGTGTTCCTATACAGGCCATCTAACAAACAACTAGATTATGAAAGTACCATTTCATTATCTAATACACATTTGCTCATACCTGACTCACGTTTGGTAGATGGCCGTTGGAACATTAAAATTGATTGGCAATATAACGGAATTTCTTATTTATTTAAAAAATCTATTACTTATTAACATGTTAACAGCTGCATTTGTATTGGGTATTTTGGGTAGTTTTCACTGCATTGGTATGTGCGGGCCCATTGCCTTTATGCTTCCTGTTGATAGAACTAATATTTTAAAAAAAACGCTTCAAATTACAGTATATCACTTTGGCCGGTTGCTTGCTTATAGCATAATTGGTTTAGTATTTGGCCTTGTTGGTAAAAGCTTTTACTTATTTGGTTTTCAGCAACAAATTTCTATAATTATTGGTGTTGTTATGATTGTTATTGTTTTAATACCACAACAAAAACTTAATAATTTTGGCCTTACAAAACCTATTTATAAAGTAATTAGTAAAATAAAAGTTGCTTTGGGTGCTTCGCTTAAAAAAAAATCGGCCGATACGTTTTTAACCATTGGTTTTTTAAACGGTTTTTTACCGTGTGGTTTAGTTTACATGGCGGTTTTTGGAGCAGTATCTGCTGGAAATGCTTTTAATGGTGGTTTGTACATGCTACTTTTTGGTCTTGGTACTGTACCTTTAATGACTACTGCTATTTACGCAAGCCACTTTTTAAAAGGAAATGCTAGACAAAAAATACAAAAAGCTATTCCTGTTTTTGTTGTATTAATAGGCGTGTTATTTATTTTAAGAGGCTTAGGTCTTGGTATTCCTTACATATCTCCTGCCCCTGTGCAAAATATAGTTAATAGCAGTATAGAGTGTCATTAATTTATTTTCTTAAATTAATCTTAAAGTTATAAATAGCTTTAAAAAGTGTTTTATTTTTGAAAAATGCTTTCAAAATTAAAAAATAGCACTTTAACAAAGTTTATTTGGGGTTTTATGGGCTTGTATTTATTAAACATTTGTGTTGATACTGCAGACCCTAATCCGCAATATATTGCTGAAGATCTTACTTTTAACGACCAAGAAAGTATTATTGAAATTATTATTGAAAAAGTTTTGGGTTTTGAAGATGCCATTGATGAATACGATGATTGCGATTCCGAAGATTACAACAATAAAAAACAGGTAAAAATTAATTTATTAATTAATTATTTGCCAACAAAAAACACCACTACATTAATTACTTTATCTAAAAAAGAACAGTTTGTAAACCACAGTGCTGCGGTTTTAAACGGTTTCATAGAAATTGATAGTCCGCCTCCAAAAGTTTATTGTTAACACAAATTACTCCAAGAATAAATGCTTGGTTTCCTTTTTTAACAATTAACTTTATTAACAATGAATATAAAAAAATCATTGATGATTGGCTTTGTATTGCTATCATCATCACAATATATACTTTCACAAAACACAAATACTGTAAAAGATAGTTTATATATTTCAGAAATAGAAGACACAAAAAAACCTGACAAAGTTTTACATGCCGAACCTTTATATATAGACCTAATTAGAGATTTAGGCGCTAGAAAAGGAGAGAGAGAATGGAACTTAGGATTTGGCATTACAGACAACTTAAATTTTGATGCTTACGAAGCCCTAGTTGAATATGAATGGGCACCTGCAGATAGGTTAGGTTTAGAAGTTGAACTGCCTTTTACATTTTATACACCAGTTAATGGTAGCGGACCAACACCTTCAAACCAATTGAACAGTATAAAAATAGCTGCCCAATGGTCTTTTTTTGTGAATAAAAAAATAGCCACCTCTATGGCAATTGGCTATATAAATGAATTTGAACTATCTGATTTTAAAAATTTTGGAGACCCTTTTATTAAAGGTAATGTTTACAACCCATTTTTTGTTATTGCTAAACGTTGGGGAAGCAACTTTCATTCATTAGTTTACACAGGACCCATGATTGAACAAAATTTTAACACACATAAATTTCACACAACTTATGATATTAATACTAGTTTTCACTATATGATACCTGGTACCAGAAATTTGGTTGGCATTGAATTTAACAAATCTTTTGACAAAAATGATTTTGATATGACAATGCGCCCACAAATGCGAGTTGGTATTGCAGAAAATTTGCTAGTTGGTATTATAGCTGGTGTACCTGTTAATAGAGAAAACCAGAGATTTAGTTCTTTTTTAAGACTAATTTGGGAACCTAAACATAAAAGCTAAAAAATAATATAAGCGTAATGTACTTTCTATTGGCATTACGCTTATTTTAGTTTTATTTACACTATGCTTCACACAGTAATAAAAAGTATACTATAAAATTTTATTATTTAACCCATAAACACAATTGATAGTTTATATTTCAAAAATAAAAGTATTACTATTATTTTTGTTAGCAAATATATTAATAATGGATAGACTGCTTTCAAATTTAAAAATAACAGTTCCTGAAAAAATTTATATAAAAGACCCTGAATCTTCAAACTTAGGGAAACGCATAGTTGAACATAGTATTTTACTAATTAATGAAATAGGCTTTGAAGCCTTTAACTTTAAAAAACTAGGCGCTTTAATAGAATCTAATGAAAGTTCTATTTACAGGTATTTTGAAAGCAAACACAAACTTCTTTTATACCTATCATCATGGTATTGGTGTTGGGTAGAATACCAATTAGTGCTTGAAACTCATAATTTAAACACCAAAGAAAAGCTAACCAAAGCCATTGAAATTGTTTCAAGGCCCACCCAACAAGATGCTAACTTTATGCATATAAATGAAGTTATTTTAAATAAGATTATTATTAGTGAAAACTCAAAATCTTATTTAACAAAAGAAGTTGACCAAGAAAATAAAGAAGGTTATTTTATTATTTACAAACGTATTGTATATAGGTTAAGAGATATGATTACTGCGCTTAACCCCAATTACCAATATGCATCTAGTCTTGCAAGTACCATTATTGAAAGCAGCTTACACCAACACTATTTAAAAGACCACTTTAAATCTATTACTGATTGTGATGAAAATGTTTCGCCAGCGGCGTTCATAAAAAATTTAGTTTTCAACACTATTAACAATCAAATTGTATGAAAAAACAAAAAACGCCTTGGCTTAGGCTTATTGGCTTACTAGAACTGGAGAAAAAAGATATTTTTCAAATTTTTTATTATGCCATTTTTTCGGGTTTAGTAGCGCTTTCGCTACCACTTGGTATACAAGCTATTATTAACTTAATTCAAGGTGCACAAATATCTACATCGTGGGTTATTTTGGTTATTTTAGTTACTATTGGTGTAGCATTTTCAGGAGCGCTACAACTTATGCAACTACGCATTATTGAAACCATACAGCAGCGTATTTTTACAAAATCGTCTTTTGAATTGGCTTACAGATTTCCAAAAATTAAAATGGCTGAATTACGTAATTATTATCCGCCAGAATTAGCCAATAGGTTTTTTGATACCATTACCATTCAAAAAAGCTTATCAAAAATTTTAATTGATGTTCCAACTGCAGTTTTACAAATTATTTTTGCACTCATACTACTTTCTTTTTACCATCCGTTTTTTATCATTTTTGGTTTACTGTTATTGGTTCTTGTTTTAGTTGTTATAAAATTTACAGCTAAAAAAGGTTTAGATACCAGTTTAAAAGAATCTAAAAGTAAATACAAAGTAGCCCACTGGATTCAAGAAATAGCACGCTCTATTCATAGTTTCAAACTATCAGGGAGTACTAATTTAGGTTTAAGTAAAAATGATGTTTTAGTAGGTAACTATTTAAAAGCACGCGAAAGTCATTTTAAAATACTAATGCTTCAGTTCATTCAACTTATAAGTTTTAAAGTTATAGTTACAGCTAGTTTGCTACTCATTGGTGGTGCTTTGGTATTAAACCAAGAAATGAATATTGGCCAATTTGTTGCCGCCGAAATTATTATTATTTTAATTATAGCATCGGTTGAAAAACTAATTTTAGGTTTAGAACCATTTTATGACACCTTAACATCATTAGAAAAAATAGGCCAAATTGTAGACAAAGAACTTGAAAGTCAAGAAGGAGACACACCAGAATACTCAAAAAATATAAACATTGAGTTAGAAAACATAACATACAGTGTTTCAGACAGAAACAAACCTATACTTCAAAATATTTCTTTAAATATTGAACCTAAAAGTAGAATATTAATTAAAGGCGAAAGTGGCTCGGGTAAATCTACTTTACTTAGGTTAATTTCGGGTGTAATTACAGCAACAGCGGGCAATGTTTACGTAAACAACATGTCTATAAACAGCTTAAAATTAAACCATTACAGATCTCAATTAGGTTTATCACTGTCTGATGAATCTCCTTTTGAAGGCACTATAAAAGAAAACTTAACATTTGGCAATGAAAATATTACTACCGAAGCTATTTACAATGTTTTAGAAACAGTTGGCTTAAAATCATTTTTAAGAGAACAACCCGAAGGACTAAACACCGTACTTTACCCAGACGGAAAACGACTTTCATACACTATTTCAAAAAAAATAGTATTGGCAAGAGCCATTTTAAAAGCACCAAAAGTTTTAATTCTTGAAGATGCCCTTGATAGATTTAACAAACAAGAAACTCAAACCATAATAGAATATTTAACGCATAAAGACAGGCCTTGGGGTTTAGTTGTTGTAAGTAGTAGCAGCGCATGGATAAACAAATGCACGCAAATAATAACTCTAGAACAAGGTAAAATAAAAAACTAATAGCATGCTAAATATATCTAACAATACACTAAAAAAAGTAGATATTACAGAGTACAAATCTGCTAACTACATTATAAAAAAAAGCTACTTTAAATACTTTAATAAGTTTTTATTAGCTGCAGCCATTATTTTATTAATAGTGCTGTTTTTACCCTGGACACAAAATATTACTGGCCAAGGCATTGTAACAACACTAAAACCCAATCAGCGTCCGCAAACCATACAATCACCTATTCCTGGCAGAATAGAACAATGGTTTATACAAGAGGGCGCATACGTTAAAAAAGGAGATACTATTTTAAGAATTTCTGAAATAAAAACAGATTATTTTGATGACAAACTTGTTGAAAGAACCAACAATCAATTAAAAGCAAAAGCGTCATCTGTAACAGCATATTCAAGCAAAGTACAAGCTTTAAAAAATCAAATAAACGCTTTACAAAATGAGCAAGTTTTAAAACTTCAGCAAGCAAAAAACAAATTATTACAATCGCAATTAAAAGTAAAAAGTGATAGTATAGATTTACAAGCTGCACAAACTAATTTAAACATAGCACAAACCCAATTTAACCGTACACAAACGCTTCAAAATGAAGGTTTAAAAGCCGTAAAAGATGTTGAAGAAAAGCAACTTAAGTTACAAGAAAATCAAGCCAAGTACATTTCACAACAAAACAAATTTTTAGCTGCTAAAAACGAAGTAATTAACGCCAATTTAGAACTCTCTAGACTTAAAAGTTACTACATTGATAAAATATCTAAAGCGCAAAGTGATATGTACACGGCAGAGTCTAGCAAATTTGATACCGAAGCGCAGGTTAACAAACTTGAAAACGCATTTTCAAACTACAAAAAACGTAACAGTTTACTATATGTTACAGCACCACAAAACGGCTACATAAACAAGGCATTAACGGGCGGTATTGGTGTTACCTTTAAAGAAGGTGAAGCATTGGTTAACATAATGCCTTCAGATTATGATTTGGCGGTAGAAACCTATGTAAAACCAATAGATTTACCTCTGGTTCACATTGGTGAAAAAGTACGCATTCAGTTTGATGGTTGGCCTGCCATTGTTTTTAACGGTTGGCCCAACGTATCATACGGTACTTACGGTGCTAAAATTGTAGCTATAGAAACCTATATTAGCGCCAATGGTAAATACCGTGTTTTATTGGCGCCAGATGAAACCGATCATCAATGGCCAGAGGCCTTAAGAGTTGGCTCTGGTGCACAAACCATTGCTTTGCTAGACGATGTGCCTATTTGGTTTGAATTATGGAGACAACTAAACAGTTTCCCACCAAACTATTACCAGCCACAAACTACCAGCAAAAAACAAAAAAAGTAACACCATGAGATACTTACTTTTAAGCATTTTATTAACCATAACCTCAAGCTATTTAAATGCCCAAGATAGCACATCGGTTATATCGCTTTCAGAGTATTTAGGCTACGTAAAATCATTTCACCCCATTGTAAAACAAGCCAATATAGCTTTAAGCGAAAGCGAAGCAAAACTTATGAAAGCCCGTGGTGCTTTTGACCCCAAACTTGAGGTTGATTACAACCGAAAGAAGTTTAAAAACACTGAATATTACGACAAATTAAACACTACATTTAAAATACCAACATGGTTTGGCATTGAATTAAAAGGTAATCTTGAAGAAAATACTGGCGAATATTTAAACCCAGAAAACAATGTGCCGTTAGATGGCTTATACAGTGTTGGCGTATCTGTACCAGTGGCCAGAGGGTTATTAACCAATGAGCGTATGGCTACCCTAAAACAGTCTAAATTATACGTAAAACAAGCCCAGGCCAAAAGGCAATTGGCCATAAACAATATTTTGTACAAAGCCACAGAAACGTATTTTAATTGGTTAAAACATTACAATGAAAAAACAGTGTACGAAACCTTTTTGGCTAACGCCCAAATACGCTTTAAAAACACCAAAACTAGTTTTGAAGCTGGCGATAAACCCGCCATTGACACACTTGAAGCACATATAACATTAACCAGTAGAAAGCTTAATTTAGAAAAGGCTCGTATAAACTTTATTAAATCTTCTTTAGAAATTTCAAACTATTTATGGCTAGACAACAATACACCAATTGAGCTTGAAGCTGGTGTTATACCTGATATTGATACTAAAACAACTGTAGATTTAACCCTAAACACTTTAAATTTTAATATTGAAAATTTTGAAATAAATAACCACCCCAAATTGCAAGCTCTAGATTTAAAATACCAAAGTTTAAATATTGAAAAACGCCTAAAACTCAATGAACTTCTACCACAAATAGATTTGCAATACAATTTTTTATCTGAAACACCCGATGTTGTACGATCTTTTAGTACATCGGCTTACAAAAGCGGATTAAACATAAGTTTTCCATTGTTTTTAAGAAAAGAACGCAGCAACCTAAAACTTGCTAAACTAAAATTACAAGATACCAAGTTAGAAATTTTAAACACTGAAGTAGCATTAAAAAATAAGGTAAATGCATTAAGCAATCAATTAGACTCTTACACGCAACAAACTAATTACACCACTACTATTGTTAAAGATTATGAAACCTTATTATCTGCTGAAGAACGTAAATTCTTTTTAGGCGAAAGTTCTTTATTTCTAGTAAATTACAGAGAAGCTAAGCTAATAGAATCAAAATTAAAAGCTATTGATATTGAAAACTTATTTTTAAAAACTAAAGCTAGTTTATTTAACATTTTAGTTTTACCTAATAATTAAACATGAAAAAAGCGCCGAAATCACACACAGTTTCGGCGCTTTTTAACAAAAACTAATTATCTAAAAAATCACACTATTCTATAATTTAAAGGTCATAACTGGTAGTGTTGAGTGGTTTGCAACATCTTCACTTATGCTACCTTGAAAAAAGTGAGCTAATCCTTTTCTGCCATGTGTTGGCATAATTATTAAATCTGCTCCCAATTTATTGGCACTATTAATAATACCATCTTCAACGGTATAATCGTTAACGTAATAAACATCTTCCATTTTATCTAAATTCTTTTCAGCTTTAGTAAAAAAGTTTACTACTTGTTTTTCAATTTCAACAGAACTTTTAAAACCATCATTTGGTAAGTTTACGTGTACCAAATACAGTTTAGAATTCATTTCATTACATATTTTTGAGGCCTTTATGTAAGAAGCCAAACATTCTTCAGAAAAATTGCAAGCCAAAACAACTACATCAAAATTAACATCGGCTATATCGTTTTTTATCACCAAAACTGGCACATCGGCATTACGTACAACGCGCTCTGTATTTGAACCTACAAAAAATTCTTTAGCACCACTTACACCGTGCGATCCCATTACAATTAAATCTGCGCCTTGTTCTTTTGCAACTTCATTAACTTCGCTAAACACTTTAAAATGTTTTACTATGGGCGTAACTTTAATATTTTGCAGATAGTTTTTATTTAAAAAGCTTTGAAACTTTTGTTCGGCTAATTTTAAGAAGTAAATTACTCTTTGAGGTTCTTCACCACTACTAGTAAGCATTATTTCTGGCATTTCTAGCATGTGTAATGCTAAAACTTCGGCATTATTTTTTTCTGCTAATTTTGCAGCAGCTTTTAATGCATATTCAGAATACTCTGAAAAATCTACGGGTACAATTATTTTTTCCATGTTCTTTCTTTTTTTTAGTTTAAACTAAACAGTCATTGAAAACAATTGCGTGTTGGGTTGTTTACGTTTCAATAGCAAATCAAACGCCATACACACATTTCTAACAAATGGCTGTCCTTTTTTAGTTACCTCAATACTTTTTGAATTTATATTGATTAATCCGTCGGTTTCCATTTCCTTCAATCGTATTAACGTTTCTGGAAGCTCGTTAAAATACAAGTTATTTTTACTCCAAGAGGTTTTAAACCTGCACATTAAGTTAAGAATATGCTTTCTTATTATCAAATCTTCCTCGTTCAAAATATGTCCACGATAAACAGGAATGACATCTTTTTCTAAAAGTTGATAATACGTTTCAATACCTTTTACATTTTGCGAAAAACCATACCAACTATCACTTATTGATGATACACCTAAACCAATCATTGCCTGCGTTTTAGAGGCTGTATAACCCATAAAATTACGGTGTAAATCTCCGTTTTGCATTGATTTGTATAAACTATCAGAAGTTAGCGCAAAGTGATCCATTCCTATTTCATGATAGCCTACCTGTGCTAACAGCTGTTTTCCTAACTCATATTGGCTTCGTTTTAAAGCTGCCGATGGCAAATCTTCATCACTAAAACCTCGTTGGCCATTTCCTTTTATCCACGGCACATGTGCGTAGCTGTAAAAAGCTAATCTGTCTGGTAATAATGCCTTGGTTTTTAAAATAGTTTCTTTTACATGTTGTAATGTTTGAAACGGTAAACCAAAAATAATATCATGCCCTACAGATGTGTAACCAATATTTCTTGCAGCTTCTGTAACGCGTTTTACGTTTTCAAAAGGCTGTATTCTATGTATAGCTTTTTGTACTGTTTCATTATAATCTTGCACACCAAAACTAACGCGTTTAAAACCTAAATTAAATAAGGTTTGTAAGTGTTCTTTGGTGGTGTTATTTGGGTGTCCTTCAAAACTAAACTCATAATTATTGGCTAAAACAGCATCATTTAAAATACCTTTTATGAGTAATTTTAAATTTTCAGCACTAAAAAATGTTGGTGTACCACCACCTAAATGCAACTCTTTAATTACTGGTTTTTCATTAAACAATAGTAAATACAAACGCCATTCTTTTAGTACGGCGTTTATGTACGGGTTTTCTACGCTGTGTTGTTTTGTAATACGCTTGTTACATCCGCAAAATGTGCATAAACTTTCGCAAAATGGTAAATGAATATACAGACTTATACCTTCTTTTAAATTACTTTCATTTAAAGATTTAGCCATTGATGCCTGCCAATTTTTTAAAGAAAACGTATTAGCATTCCAATAAGGCACCGTTGGGTAACTTGTATAACGCGGCCCCGCAATATTATATTTATTTATTAACGCTTTTAACATACCTAACTGTTATGCTACAAAACTACAGGCAATGGCGTTATTAAAATATGACATATATCATGTCTTTAATTTGATGTTAGCCTAATAATGATTACCTTCACACTATAAAATTTCACAATAAAAAACCTTTAAAAACTTACAATCCACATGAAAAAGATTAGTTTTTTATTATTAGTTTTTACATTAAGTATTGTTGCTTGTAAAAACGAAAAAAAAGACACAAAAATTACTGAAACAGAAGCTACAGAAAAAACAACGCAGTTTGTTGTAAAACCTGAAGCAACATCAGTTAAATGGACCGCTTATAAAACAACTGAGAAATTAGGTGTTGGTGGCGAATTTACAGTATTAAATTTTGATGAGAAATCGGGCGCATCTCCACAAGAAGCCTTAAATAACCTAACATTTTCAATTCCTATTAGTAGCGTATTTACAAATGATGCTACTAACACCCGCGATGCTAAAATTAAAGAATCGTTTTTTGGCACTATGTTAGACACTGAATTTATTAAAGGCACCATTAAAGTTGCAGACAATAAATATGTAGCATCTTTAACAATGAATGGCGTTACCAACAATTTACCTTTAGATGTTAAAATTACTGATGAAAGACGCGTTACTTTAAGCGGTGTTATGAATTTAAAAGACTGGAATGCGCTTGACGCTTTAGCTGCTTTAAACAAAGTATGTTTTGATTTACATAAAGGGCCAGACGGTGTTAGTAAGACTTGGGAAGATGTTGCTATTGAGGTGAATACTTACCTTAGAGAAAACTAATAAATCTCAATTTTAATGACAACCCAACAAATTCTAGAAAAATTAGTATCATTTTCTGTTTTAGGAGGCGATTCTAATTTAGATATTATTAATTGGATTAAAAATTATATTGAAAGCTTTGGTGTAACCACTTTTTTAGTTCCTAATGAAGATTACACCAAAGCTTCACTACATTGCCGTATTGGGCCAGCTGTTGATGGCGGTGTTATACTTTCTGGCCACACCGATGTTGTGCCTGTAAGTGGCCAACCTTGGGAAACTAACCCCTTTGAACTAATTGATAAAGGTGACGGTAATTTATACGCCCGCGGTAGTTGCGATATGAAAGGGTTTTTAGCCTGTTGCCTATCTGTGTTGCCTAAAATGGTAAAAGCACCACTACAAAAACCCATTTATTTTGCATTTACTTATGATGAAGAAATTGGATGTTTAGCTGCCAAATCACTAATAAATCATTTAAAAAAAAGCTATACCGAAACACCCCAATATGCCATTATTGGAGAACCATCAATGCTACAACCTATTATTGGGCAAAAAAGTATTCATATTTTAGATATTACTATTAACGGTTCTCAAGGCCATAGTAGCCGTATTAAACAAGAAGTAAGTGCTGTACACGAAGCTGCTAAAATTGTACTTTGGGCCGAAGAAAAAATGAACAGCCTCATACAAATTAGTAAAGATGAGCGTTTTAATCCGCCACATTCATCATTACATGTTGGTACTATTAATGGTGGCATTGCGGCCAATATAATAGCAAACAAAGCTACACTATCATTAGATATTCGATGTTTACCAAAAGACAATGCTAACCAATTACACTTAGATTTATTAAACTTTTGTGCTGGCAGAGAAAAACTACAGCAAGCATTGTTTCCTGGTTTTAAAATTAGTGTTGTTGAAAACCATCCTGTTGTACCCGCTTTAAACACACACCAAACATCTAGCGCTGTTAATTTAATTGGCAAAATAACAGGCAATTACAAATGGAGTACGGTTTCATATGCATCAGAAGCTGGCCATTTTGCCAATGCTGGTTTTGAAAGTATTATTTGTGGCCCAGGCTCTATAAAACAAGCACACAGAGCCAATGAGTTTATATCAAAAGAGCAATTACGAAAAGGCACAACCATGATTGAAAACTTAGTAAATGTATTAGAAAATGCTATTTAATGCCTTTGCTTTTGGTTTCAACTAAATTATAACCTAAATTCACCAAAAATTTCTTAAAAAAAGAAACACGCAGTATTGCATGCAACTAGACACTCTTGTAAAAAATTTTCAGAATAAAGACGAACAAGCTTTTGAGGCTTTATACACTATGTATAGCCAAAGCATTCACGGTGTTGTTTTTAATATTTTGAAAAACAGTGATTTAGCTGATGAAATTACACAAGATGTGTTTATTAAAGCTTGGGATAAAGCGCACACATACAACAGTAGCAAAGGTAGATTTTTTACGTGGATTTTAAATATTGCCCGAAACGCAGCCATTGATAAAACACGCTCAAAAAATTTTAAGAAAAATAAACAAAACCTTAATGCCGATTTTTTCGTAAACATTATAGAAGCCTCTGATAATTTAGATAATAAAACCGATGCTATTGGTATAAAAACGTTTGTTAACAAACTAGCCGATAACTGTAAAAAACTAATTAACCTACTATATTTTAAAGGTTATACACAAAGCGAAGCTTCAGAAACATTAAACATGCCAATTGGCACTATAAAAACAAGAAACCGAAATTGCATTAAAGCATTACGAGAATTAGTGCTTAATTAAAAAATGGATATAAAAGCATACATAGAATCTGGAATTTTAGAGCTATACGTAGCCGGCACCCTTTCTGAAAAAGAAAACAAAGAGGTGTACGCGCTTATGCAAAAACATCCTGAAATTTTGCAAGAGGTTTTAGAAATAGAAAGCGCTGTAGTTAAACTTACAGCAGCAACCTCAACACACAATCCTAAAAAAACGGTTCAACATTTAAAAGAAAAATTAGGTTTTAAAAACACCAAAATAGTTTCAATAAAACCTAAATATAATTGGCTAACATATTCTGGTTGGGCAGCTGCTATAATTTTAGGAGCTGGTTTATTGTGGACTGTAAATAAAAATAATGTGTTACAATCTGAAATTAATGTTGCAACTGTAAATGAGCAATTATTAGAATTTGAAATTGAAAAAGCTAATAACAGCTTAAAAGATGCCAAACATCTTATTTCGGTTTTAAGAGACCGAGATATTATTGCGGTACCACTTGCAGGACAAACCGTTTACCCCGATGCTTACGCAAAAGTTTATTGGGATAAAAAAACCAATAATATTTATTTAGATGTGCAAGGTTTACCAACACCTCCAGATGGTAAAGTGTATCAAGTTTGGTCTTTAACTTTAAATCCGTTAAGTCCAACTAGTTTAGGCACATTAGATGATTTTAACACAGACGAAAATAAAATATTCACTATAGAAAACGCCAACCAATCTCAGGCATTTGGTATTACTTTAGAGCCCGCCGGCGGCAGTATAACACCTACTCTAGAACAACTTTACACTTTAGGTGTTGTTGAAAACAATTCATAAGGAAACTCCTGTTTTTTTTAATACTTCAATTATTATTTTTTTGTTTTAAAATAATAACAACTTGCTCTCTCTATTTTATTGACTTGCTAACAAAAAAGAAAGGAAAGCACCTAATTATTTCTAATTAAGTAACTTTCCTTGCAAACCAACCAAAAAATTAGCAATCCCTTGCCAATAGTTCTTAGAGAATTTTTAAAATTTATAGCTTATAACCCCTTTTATAAAAAATGGTGTACCTGGTGTAAAATGAATTTCTTCAACCGGAGCGGTTTCATTTTGTAATCTAGATTCTGTAGCAAATTGTGTTTCGTTCCACTCAGTATCAAAAAGATTTTCAATAACAACACCAAAGGTTATATTTTTAACAGTATAGTTAGCATTTATATCGGTTACAAAATAACCATCGGCTACAATACTGTTATCTTCATTAGCAGGTCTATCATCTAAATATCTGTAGTTAATACTTCCTGAAAAGCCTTTATAATCTTGCAGAGACAAACCACCAGTTACAGTAAAATCTGGTGCCAACGGAATGTAATCATTACCTTCATCTTCTTCAATACTTCTGGCTTTGGTATATGTAGCATCGGTATTAAAATATAAATAATCTGAAAACTGATAGCGCACACCAAAATCTACGCCATAGCGCTCTGTTTTTCCGCTAGGTTCAACCACACCAGCATCACCAACATACACAAACTCTTGTTGTAAATACAAGTACCAAAGTGCTGTATTAATGAAAAGGTTTTTTGTGGGTTTCCAAATATTACCAAAATCTACACCATACGCTTTTGGTAGTATATTCTCTTCAGCATTGGTAACAACCACACGCGTATCGTTGGAATGAAAACCAATACCCGATTTTAAAAACCATTTTAAATTGTTATTTGCCGTGTAAAACAAGTTTAATTTAGGACTGAAAATAGTTTTGCTTTCAGACTGTGTTCTGCCTGTATTATTAAGTTTGTCTTTGTAAATAAACTTGTAATTATCTAACCTAATACCAGGTGCAAACGTAAATTTACCTTTTGTGAAAGCGGTATTAAAAAACGCCGATGTGTTGGTTTGATTGATATCTCCTAACTGAACAGCTTCGTTTAGCGTTGTTTTATTTATAGTTTTTGATAATTCATTGTTGTTTGAAATATCATGTCTAAAAGACAACCCGTAATTTAAATTTACTTCGGTTTCATTTAAAAATGTTTCGGTTGTAAAAGCAGTGTTTAAGCCAAAAATATTTCTGTTTTCCTTTTGTTTAATTTGGTCTCCGTTGTCTTCATCATCTAAAAAGAAGGTGAAATTTGAAAACAATTCAAAATTATAATTACTGTAAAAAGCGTTGGTTTTAAACGTAGTATTATCACTAACTTGTTTTGTGAAGCTTACATTGAAATTGGTTCTATCTGTTGTGCCACCTTCAGTATCATCAATAGCGCCAAATCTTGAAATTAATCCGCTATTAACAGCTCTTACAGGAATTTGGCCCGAAGCATCCCAAGTACTTGTAAAATGTGATGCCGTTAGCGTTATTTTATCGTTTGAAGGTGTTAAAAACACATATTTTCCAAACATATTAAGTCTGTTGAAATTTTGTGGAGACTCAAAAGGGCCATCGCTTTGTAAATTTTCAATGGCTAAATACGCATGTTGATTATTCACGTTATCAAGCAAATTAAACATACCTAACACGCGAGATGTATTAAATTGCCCTAAACCAAATGAAATTTCGCTGTTATTTAAGTAATCTTTAGTTGAAAAATCTACATAACCCGCAGTGTTAAAATCGCCTTTATTGGCATAATACGGCCCTTTACCAAAATCTATTTTATTTACGGTTTCAGGTATAATAAAGTGTAAATCACTGTAGCCTTGTCCGTGCGCGTGAGATACCATATTTACGGGCATACCATCAACAGACAGTGCAATATCAGTACCATGATCAATATCAAAACCGCGTAAAAATATTTGTTCGGCTTTACCGCCACCAGCATGCTGACCAATAATTAAACCTGGTACTTTGCGTAATATTTCTTGTGATGATTTTACGGGGTTTGTATTCAAATCTAAATCAGTAATAGTGCTTAACGCATTTAACTGTTCAGAAATCACCAATTCATCTAAACTATATATTTTTTCAGATAATTGAATAGCCATATGCTCTTGCAAATTCTCTACAGCTATTATTTTAGTATTGTAACCTAAGAGTCCAATTTTAATAGAATCGCCCGCCTTTGTATCATTTAAAATAAACGCGCCAGTTTCCAATGAGTGTGCATGACTTTTTGAGTTTAAATTGTAAATATATGCGGCTTCTAAAGGTTGCTTTTTAGTATTTTTTACGTGTCCTTTAAGTTGTTGAGCATTACTATTTGAGAAAATAAACAACATTAGCAAGCTAAAGAGTAGTGTGGTTAGTTTTTTAGTCATAATTAAATATTTTGTATTTTTTTGGTTGTAATAGGGCCAAGTTCAAAGCTACTTTCTAGCAACTCTTGTTTTAGTTTTTTGGCTTCATCAAGCATACCATTTGCTTTGTAAATTTGGGCTAAATGATATAATGCTTCTGGCTCAAACGTTTTGCCTACTACATGGTTTTGCATTATTGTTAATGCATTTTCTTTTTGGTTATTATTGAAGTAAACCCACGCAAGCAAGCTGTAAGTTTGTGGTGTAGCTCTATTTTCTATTTCAGAAAAAGCTGCACTTAAAACCTCATCAAAACGCCCTGATTCTTCGGCATGCAAAAGTACATTATGTGTATTATACATGTGGCCATACTGCGGGTTTTTAACACTTTTTTTGTATAATTCTAACTGTGTTTGCTCAAGCTCACTATCTCCTTTGTAGGCTGCTATTTCAGCTTTTAACAAGTAATAATCTGGCGCTTTGTAAGTTGTAGTTATGGTTTCTAAAATTTTTAAGGCTTCATCTGGCTTTTTTTCATAAGAATACACTATCCAAGCAATGCCTTTTTTGGCATACGCATCATTGGGGTTTAACGCTAAGGCTTTTAAATAGTGATTATATGATGTTTTTATGTTTCCGGCATGCCCGTAATAATCGGCTAAATTGGTGTAAACCCATTGTTTCATGCCTTTTAAGTTAGAAGACTCTGCAATGTCTTTAGCGCGTTCCATGTAATTAATGGTAGCATCTAAATTTCCTTTGTGGTCTGACCATTTGGCAATTCTTATTAAAAAATCGAAATCTTTAAAATCTTCAATCTTTTTTAAATAATTTTCTGCTAATTTATAATTACCCAATTCTAAATGTACATCAAATAACATGCACTGTGTGCCTCTTAAATTTTCCCCAATGGTTTCGGCTTTTTCAACTAATTCAAGTGCTTCTTTAAAACGGTGCTGCGATATGTAATTTCTTGCCAAACTTCTTAAATAACCCGCTTTTTTATAATGCGTGCTTTTGTTGGCTTCTATTAAATATTTTTCGGCATTTTTTAAATATTCAATATTAGCTGTTTCATTAAATAAAACAGTTTGAGATGCTGCTAGTTTTGCTAAATAAGGAAATTGATTTGGTTCTTTTTCAAGCTTTTTTTCCCAAAATGTTACATCTTCTTTTGCTAAACGCAACATCTCATTATCTGTAGTATTTAAAAATGCTGAGTATTCTGATTTTTTGGTTACTTTTTGCGATGTTTTATTACAACTACTCAGGGTTATAACAAGTGCAAAAAGTGCTATTATGGTTTTGGTTTGCATATTCTTTTATTTTTGGGTTTAACTATAGTAGGTTTGGGGCATAGTTAAAAACCCAAGACTTTAAAAGCCTTGGGATTTTATGTTACCATGGCGATGCCAAGTAAGGGAATGAGGCTAAAAAAGGTTTGTCGTTTGCATCAACATTGTCATTTGATAATCCTGGATTTTCAGAAAAATCTTCGCCACCAAAAATAAGTAGTAGTTCAACAGTAATAACATCATCAGCCAAGGCTCTTCCTGTTAAAACGTTTGTTCCGTCGTAAAACGTAGTAGTTCCGTCTAATGATACATTTAAAACATCGGTAGCTAAAAGGCCTGTAAAAGTTGCTGCATCTTGTCCAAGAGCATTGGTGTCTCCATCATTTGCAAAAGCAGGACTTAAAGCTGTTAAATTAGTTTGAAACATGTTTTGAAATGCTGCATTTTGAGCCGATGGCACTGTTACATTAAACATATCTTTACTATCTGAAGACACAAAAACGGTGTTAACAGCAGGTCTTCCCATTTGATCTTTTTGGGCGTAGGTTCCCGAAAAATCTATAGGATCTGGTTTCATAATATCATTATTATCATCATCTGAACAATTAAAGGCTACAAATGCTACAGCAAGTGCTGCTAATATTTTTATATTTTTCATAATTTTAAATTTTAAATAGTGTTAGTTATTTTCTTTTAGCTTCAACCCAAGTATTAATGGTACCACTACCACCAATCATAGATTTTGGTACTTCAACTATAACAGACATTACGTTGGTACCCGCAAAAGTATCGGCTCCAGGATTGTTAAAACTTGTGGCATTACCTGCAATAATTTCAGAATATTGAGCAAAATCCATAAAGAAAGGATCATCTCTTGGGCCAGCAAAAAATGTCATACCTCCATTGGTAGCAATAATTTCTGTGGCATCATACGGCGTAATATCTACAACACCACCTGAAGTTGCATTAATTTGCACAGTACTATTTAAACCTGTTGATGACGGCGCTACGGGACCAAAGAAATACATTTTACCATCTCTTGGAATAGCTTGAATTACTAGGTCTTCAACATTATCGCCTGTATTATCAATATTAAATTCAATAAGTACGTTTTCATCAAAAGCAGCTGCTCCTGTTGCTGATGGGCTTAACAAACCTTGTACATTAGCTACAAATACCATATTATCTGTATTGGCACCTTGGAAGGCATAAAAATCGGTGATATCACTTGTACCACCCTGTACATCGGGCGCATCAATATGATCTGCTGCCACCATAAAGAAACCTGCTATTGCTATAATAGCTATTCCTATAACATTTCTAACTTTTTTCATAATTTTTGACATTTAGTTAATTAAAAATTCATTTATGCCCATACCTACGAAAAAACAGTTTTAGCGGTTTTGTTAAAATTTTGTTAACGAAAAAATTTTTAGTTTATACGCTTTAAATACTACATTTACATAAGCAAAAAAACACCCCATGAACCCATCTGCACAAGGTTGGATTAAAAAATTATTGAAAGAAGTAGAACAAACGCCTGCTTTTTTAAGTTTGAATACCACCCAATTTTATGATGGTTTAAGAAACTGTGGTTTTATTTACGGCAGCAACCTAAATGTGGTTGCTGGTGTTATTACAAATGAAGACCTAACGGAAGAAGAGCGCTCTAAAACCAACCTGTTACTTGCTCTATTTTATACCCATAGCAAAGCTGAAACAAGCATACCGTTTATTGATAGTACCATTGATTTTTATACGGCTATTGATGAGTTAAAAACCTCATTTTTTCAAGGGTTGTTAGGTGGTAAAAAAAACAACGAACAACTAGAAAAACTTATACACAAACGCACACAAATTGATGCCAATGTGCTTACAAAAAACTTTAAATATTTTATTATAAATGCCCTATTGTATATTGATGTTTTAGCTTACCAACAATATTTAAAAAACAATACCATTACTATTGATTATTTAAAACAAATTGAAGCCTCAATTGAAGCTATTACACTTTCGGTTTTAAATTTAAAATCACATAAAAACCAGTATGATGAAAGTTTAATAAAACTTTTTGAATCATCTTTACGCTACCACAACAGTGAGCCACTGCAATATGATACTGCCATAAACTACATTACTACAAACCAAGAAAAAAATTACATTTTAGACTTGGCGTGTATGGCTACTTGGACTGATAAAAAAATTGATAAAAACGAACAACGCTTTTTAGTAAAACTTGGTGCAGACTTAAACATACCTAAAGAACGCACCAAAGAAGCTATTACAACCATTAATAAGTTTTACACAGAAAACAAAGACAACATTGCGCTTTTAAGCTCTAAAAATTTAGTGCAAAGTTTTTATAATAATTCTAGTAAAATGGTTACTAAACTTATTTCTAGAAACCGCAAACGCCTGTACCAAGAGTTAAAAGACAGTAAAGAACTTATGGTGTTGCTTACACAATCTACAGTGCGCGATTTAACACAAGAAGAACAAAAAAAAGTACAAGACCAACTGCTTGATGTTTTTAAAAGCATACCAAGTTTAGCCATTTTTATGTTGCCTGGTGGCGCTATTTTATTACCACTTGTTGTTAAGTTTATACCTAAACTTTTACCTTCGGCTTTTGATGAAAATCGTATAGAAGAATGATTTTATTTATTTAAGCCATGCTTAACTTAATTCTAAAACACCTAAAACCATGAAAAAAATAATTTTACTACTTTTCACCGCTTTAATGCTAACTGCATTTAACACTTCTGAAAATTCTGATTTTAGTATTGTAGGAAAATGGGAAGGAGAAGATAAAGGTGATATTGGATATTTTATTTTTGATGCTGAAGGTTATGCGTATATGAAGGTGAAAAAATTTGAATTAGGCGGAAAAGACTTCGAGTTCCAAGGAAAAAGAGGTAAAATGGAATATGAGGTTGACTACTCTAAATCGCCAATAGAAGTTGATTTTGTTGTTACTATTTTTGACGATAATGTAACTAAACGATTATTATGTATTGCTAAAAAAATTGATAATGACAATATGTTATTTTCAATAGGCTTTAAAGGCGATAGACCTTTAGAATTTACAGAAAACAATCAGATGATTTTTAAAAGAATTAAAGAATAGTTTCTTAAAACTAACTACTCTAACCAAGCTTTAAAATCTTTTACACGCTCTCTAGCCACAATAACCTCTTGCTCATTATAGATATTTAATTTTATTTGTAAACGTGAGTTGGTATAGCTTACCATATCTTTTATGGCGTTAATATTTACATAAAACTTTCGGTTAATGCGGTAAAAGGTTTGTGGTTCTAAATCTTCTTCAAGTTGATCTAAAGTTTTATCTAACAAATAGTTTCTGCCATCAGTTGTAAACAAATAAGTGCCTTTGTTTTCAGAATAAATACATTCAATGTCATCAACATTTATAAGCTTTAAATGCTGACCAACTTTTACTGAAAATCGTTTTTTGTATTCTCTATCTAAAGGATTCACTAACAGATTTTTAATATCGGTAAAATCTAAAGTTACAGCTTGTTTTTTAGGCGCATTTTCTTGATATTTTACTACTGCATTTTCTAATTCATCAGTATCAATTGGTTTAAGTAAATAATCTATACTGTTTAATTTGAATGCTTGTAGTGCGTACTCATCATAAGCTGTTGTAAAAATTATAGCCGATTTTATTTTAATGGTTTCAAAAATTTCAAATGATAAACCATCACTTAACTGTATGTCTAAAAAAATTAAATCTGGATGCGTGTTTTCCTGAAACCATTGTATAGATTCTTCCACAGAGTGTAACATGGTTTCAGCTTCAACACCTAATTTACTTAACATACGTTGCAAACGGCGTGCCGATGGTTTTTCGTCTTCAATAATAATAACATTCATAATAACTACAGTAAATTTTTAAATATTTTGAATTGTGATATTTATACTATTCCCACATTGTGGTTTCTTCCTTTGTGGTTTGTTTTTCAATATAATCTTTGGCTTTTTTTGCTTCCCAACCTTTACTAAAAAAGGTTTTTCCTTTTATGGCCCAACGCCAGTGTAGCACAATAAAAACCGTCCACGTTACAATAAATATACTATTAAACCACGTAAAAAAGTTAGTGTATTTACTTGTATAAATATGAATGTAATAAATATTGTACCCCATAAGCCCAACAGCTATTAAATAGCCCACCAAATGCAAGTAAAATATTTTTACATGTCTTACTTTTTCTTTGGCTTTAAAATAGGCTTGTTTGTTTTTATTATTGGTTGGTTTGCTCATGTTACTCATATTTTTCAGTTTCCTCTTTACGCATGTATTCTTGTATTTTGCGTTCTTCCCAGTTTTTACTAAAAAATATGTTTTTACCAAACACCCCCAAAGCATGAAATGCTAAACCTATGCCCCAAAAAAATGCTGTTGCAAATGTGCCAAAGTGCCAAATATTTCCGTTTGAATTTGCACCAATTAATACAATAAGTATTATGTTAATTACCAAATACCACAAGGCGTGAGCGTAAAATCCTTTTAAATCTTTTACACGTTTTTGCGCGCGTAAATAAGCCTCTTCTTTTTTATAGTCTGTATTAAAATCTTTTAATTGTTCCATGTTTTTTTTAATTAGTTCCAACGATCTTTTTGTTCCTCTTGTTTCATGTATTCTTGTATTTTGCGCTGTTCCCAGTTTCTACCAAAAGCACCGTTGTGTACAAAAACCCTAAATGCTTGTATAACCAAACCTATAGCCCAACCAAACATTGGAAACCAAAACCATTGGAAGTGCCATGAAGTTCTATAATTTACAAAAATTAAAAAAGGAATTACAAAAATATATGCCACTAGACTGTAGTAAAAGCCTTTAAGCTCTTCAACATGATTGCGTGCACGTAAATAACTATCGTCTATTTGGTTTGATGATTTTGTTCTCATAATTGATATTTGTTTTGTAAGCATTGGTATTGCTACCAAAAACTTAGTTGTTTGTTTGTTAATATCTACCTTGCGGGTAGTTAGCAAATTGTAACGTTGCATAATGTTGCTTAAACCAACACCGCTGCTTTTTTTTACAATTTGCTTGGGTTGTAAATTGTTTTCTACTACTAGGTAACCATTATCTTCAAAAATGGTAATGTGTAAAGGTTTACTTGGGGTTACCATGTTGTGTTTTACTGCGTTTTCTAAAAGTAGTTGTAATGACAATGGAACTACTTTACTTTCTGGGTTAGAAGCTTTTGCTGGCATTGTAAAAATTATACTATCTTCAAAACGCATTTTTATTAAAGACATGTACGTTTTTGCAAATTGCAACTCTTCATCTACAGATACTAATTCTTTGTTTTTTTGCTCTAAAACATACCTGTATACTTTTGAAAGTGATGTTGTAAAATCTTGAGCTTTATCTGGGTTTTCATCAATTAAACTGGTTAACACATTTAAACTATTGAATAGAAAATGCGGATCTAATTGATTTTTTAAAGCATCAAACTTTGCACTTGCTGTACCTGCTATTACTTTTTGCTCTTTTATTTTATTTTGCTGATACCTATTGTAAAAATAAATTACATGAAAAAAGGTAACAATGGTAAGTGTAATCCATAAACCAAAGCTATAATGCCTGTAAGATTGGTTTGCTATAAAATGGCTTACTGTTTCACCACGTAATGTTATAGCCATTATTAAGTTTAGTACAAAAAGACACACAAGTGTAAGTACGGTTGCACCAATAATACCTATAATTATACGTTTAATTTTATCGGTTGGTCTCCAGGTTAATTTTTCTAAATAATCAAAAAAATACATGTTTGAAAACCCAATTACAAATGAGTACAACTGATAAATTACAAAGGTTACAAGAAAATCTTCAGTAGATTGATATTTAAATCCGTTTGATAAAAAACTTCCAACAACAAACACAACAATGCCTATTATAAATGATGTAATTATATTTTTTAAAAGATGTTTCATTGTAACGTTTTTGTATTTGTACGGTATTTACCTTATTATTCTTTACAAGCTTTTAAAGCCATTTCAGCACGATCTTGCCCCCAATTAGGGTGAAAAGGTGTTTCTGGTTTAAAATTAGCAAAAAGATCTAAAGCTTTTTCTAAATCTTTGCAAAACGGTGTGGTATCTTGCCCAAAAAACTTAGCACCGCCAATATTCCATTCGGCATGGCAATACACAACTCTTGGGTTATTTGGGGCAATGGCCTTAGCTTTAGTGTAAATTTCAACTACTTTTGGAGACAATGTCATGCCATATGTTGCGCCATCAAAAGCTACCCAAGCGGTGTGCAGCATTGCTTGCATTACTAAAATTTCAGCATTGTTTTTAGATATTGCAGTGGCATCATTTAATAAATCTTGTGCCTTTTTTAATTGAGCGGTTAGTTTTTCTTTGTCTTTTAAACCAAAACTATACACAATGTTAATTTGGGCTGCGTAATATGGCGGCAACCAATTATCTTGTTCTGCATTTGCAATACGTTCAAATAAATTAGCTGCTTCAACAGGTTTGCCGTTACTCCACAAATCAAAAGCTTTTTTCATGCCTTTTTCATAATTTCCTTGTGCATTTACTAAACCTGTAATTAATAATACGGTAATGATGATTAGTTTTTTCATGTGTTTTAAATTTAGATTAATAACTGTTTGTTTTTTAATTATGACACAAATATGCAACACACATGAAGGTTATAAAAAAGTGAATTACCCAACTGTAATTTTTATATGATGAATTGTAAATACTTTAAATAGCACATAATTTAGCGGTAGCTAAAAACAAAAAAACCAAGAGCTAATTAATTAACTCTTGGTTTCCCCCACATTGAAATAAAGAACTTTTTACAGACCTATCCTTCTTGATACTTGAAGAATATTGGCACAGCATAAGAAACTTTAACTGGTTTACCGCGTTGTTTACCGGGTTGCATTTTTGGCAACATTCCAATAATACGCTCTGCTTCTTTTTCTAATATTTTATCGGGTCCTCTAGAACGTACACCTGTTACGTGCCCTTTAGTATCTATCATAAATATTACTGATACACGACCTTGTATTCCCATATCTAGTGCAGCCTGCGGATATGTAAAGTGTTTTACAACGTGTTCTTGCATTTTTTGCTGAAAACAAGCTTTTGTTTTTGCCTTACTTAGTTTTTCACAACCTGGAAATACCGGTACGTCTTCAATAATAGCAAAAGCCACCTCTACGTCTTCATACACCTCTTCAACCACAATATCGCTCACTTCAACTACCTCTGCAATAGCGTCGTTTTGATCGGTTTCAGAACTTTCTATAAAGGTTTCTTCAACCTCTTCAGTATCTTCAACAATTTGCACATTTTCTTGAAGAGCAACCGGTGGTGGTGGCGGTGGCGGTGGCGCCATTTGATTTACTATTGGTATTTCTTCTTCAAATTCACTCTCAACTTCTACAATATCAATTGAAACTTCATCTTTCTCGTAAGTTTTGTATTCTAACATACGCCAAGAAAGAAGCAGCATCAAATTAAGACCTATAGCAAAATACAATGTGCTATTGCGTCCTATTTCTAAATTTGGATTCTTTTTTGGTTTCATGACTCTAAAATTTTATACCATAAAAGTAGTTTCAAAGTACATGATAAACTATGACAAAAATCATATCTAAAACTGCAAGTATCATTCAAAAGCCTTACATTAGTTTTATGTAACAACACTATTATGAAACTTTATTTCTACATTATAATTTTATTATTATCAAGCACACTAGCTAATTGCCAACAACAAGAAAGGCCCATTTATAAGGTTATAAAAACCAAAAAAAACATGGTTATTGATGGTAAAATGAACGAAACCAATTGGCATAAAGCAGAAGCCCGCAAGTTGACACATTTTTACCCACTAAAAAGCAACAACACCTACCAAAACACAACCTATAGAATGCTTTGGGATACTGAAAATTTGTATTTATTTTTTGAATGTGAAGACACCAATATTGTTGCCCGAGAAACCCAAAGAGACGGTAAACCATTTTTTGATGATTGTGCTGAATTATTTTTAATACCAGCCCCCAAACCATTAAACGCACATATTGCACTTGAGGTTAATTTAAACAAAGCCAAAAACGATGTTTTGTTTATTAATGATTTTGAAAAAGATAAAAATATTGTAGCAAAATGGTATAACCCCGAATATGAAGTTGCCGTAACTATTGATGGCTCTGTAAATGATAATTCTGACACTGATAAGGGTTGGACTATGGAGTTTAAAATACCTTTTAATGTACTTTGGGGGTTAGACAGAGCTTACCCCGTAAAACCCGGTGCAGAATATATGTTTTTAGCCATTAGGCAAGATAGAAATGAGCTTGAAGGAGAAAACCGCTCTATCACCACTATTTTTCCGGTTGAAAATATTAATACTAAAGATGTACACCAACCTACTATGTTTGGCTTATTACAATTAACCGAGTAATTTACCTTTGCAATCTACCCGAAGTATTACCATTTAAAATAGCGGTAACCTCATCAACTGTGGCTAAATTTACATCGCCTTCATAGGTGTGCTTTAACGCACAAGCAGCACTAGCAAATTTCATGGCTTTACAATCATCAAAACGTTGTAAACCATAAATTAATCCTGCCGCAAAAGCATCGCCCGTGCCTATTCTATCAACAATATGTGTAATATCTAAATCTATAGTTTCTTTAAACTCTTTACCATTATACATTCTGGCGCGTATTTTATGCCATGATGAATTTAATGACGTTCTAATTTTATCAAATACTTTTTCAATACTAGGAAATGTTTGCATTAATGCTTTTGAAGCTTCAATAAAATCATCATTTGAATACCCATAATTTGTACCCAAAACTTCGTTTATTTCATTTATACCACCAATAAAAACGGTTGATAACTCTAATAATTCAATTAAAGCATCTTTTGCATCAATACCGTAATTCCATAGTCCGTTTCTGTAAGTTGGGTCTGCAGATACGGTCATACCTTTTTCTTTTGCTAATAACAAACCTTCTTTTAAAATATGAAACGCATGTTTTGAGAGAGCAGGTGTTATACCCGTCCAGTGTAACCACTCACCATTAGTTAATGCTTTATCCCAATTAACCATATTGGGTTGTATTTCAGAAAAAGACGAATGTGAACGATTATACGAAATGGTACTTGGGCGCATTACGGCTCCTACTTCTAAGAAATAAACCCCTAACGGACGTTTTGAACGCACAATTGATGATGTATCTACCCCAAATTTATTAATGTAAGAAATGGCTGTTTCACCAATAAAATCATTTGAAACTGCACTAATGTGTTTTACATGGCCGCCAAAACGTGCAATAGAAATACCAACATTTAACTCTGTGCCACCAAAAAAAAATTCGGCCACGTTAGATTGTATAAACTTTTTATTTCCCCAAGGTGAAATACGCATTAAAACCTCACCAAACGTAATAACTTGCCCCATATTTATTTTTTTAAAGTTTTAAATTATTGCAAGATAACCAATTATTTAAAACTGGTTAACCAATTTAACAGGTTATTTTTTAGAAGATAAAAAACAAAATTTAGTTCTACAAATTATCTAGCTGGTTGCTTTTTTTATCTTCACTAATTGTCCAGAAAAAACCAATAAAAAAGAACTGATCTGCAGCTGGTGTTAAAGCACGCCTATTAAATTGCCCATTCATGTTTGGTGTGCTTGCGTATTGGTAACCGTTTATATTTTTAAAGCCTAAAACATTATTAACAGAGGCGTATAATATTTTTTGAGGTGATATTAAATACGCCCAGTTTAAACTTAGGTTATTAAATGCTTTTGTTTTTTGGTTTAAAAAACCAGGCTCATTGGGGTTTGTATAAGTTCTTCCTGAGGCCAAACCATAACTAAACCCAACTTGACTGCGCCATTTATTTATAAAATACTTACCTACTACAGATACGTTATGCTTGTTGGCAAAATTAGGCTGCGCCTTTGTTGGGTAATTTCTGTAATCTCTTTTAGTATCTAAGTAGGAATAACTTAACCAATAGTCAAAGTTTTTAATAAAGTTATTGTCTCTCCAGAATAAATCTAAGCCTTTTGCAAAACCATTTCCGTTGTTGTTAAAATCACTTTCAAAACTTGTAAAAGCGGTATTATATTTTACTAGGTTATTATATTTTTTGTAGTAAGCTTCAGCCCTAAAAATACGTCTATCTGCGTTGTATTGATAGTTCATAATATAATGCGTGGTATTTTCGGCTTTCAAATTTTGTTCAAATTTTAAAACATCACTGGTTGGATTTTGGTAAAAATTACCATAAGCTAAAGACAACTGACTTTTATTTGATGTTTTATAAGCTAGAGACACTCTTGGAGCTACGTTTACATCTTTAAAAATTTCACTATACTCTGCTCTAACACCTGTTTTAAAAGCTAAATTTTTAGAGATAAATATATCTGCTTCGGCAAATGCAGCAGCTATATTATTATTGTAACCATAATTTACTTCATCAATAGTTACATCTTTATAAGTTTCATCATAATCTGTGGCAAAATATTCTGCTCCATAGTAAAATTTGAATCTATTACTAAAACGATTTTTAAACTTCAATTTAGCATGAAAAGAATTTTCAATATTATTAATATCACTATCAATTACCCCCAATTTATTATTAGCTCTTGTAAAACTTAAACCGCCAAACATAGACCAAGTATTAGATAAAACAGAGCTATACGAGCCATTCATGTATAAATTTTTATTATTTAATTTGAAGTTTGCACCTTCAGAAAAATCAATATGTGTTTGTGTTAATTCAAAATTACTGGTATCAAAAGCGCCGTAAAACTTAAATAAACCAGAATCTGTTTTATGCCTGTAAACGGCTTCACCTGCAAAGGTTTCAAAAGGTTTTTTCCAATCGTTTCTATCTGGAAACAAAGCAATGTAAGGCGCTAAATTTACATAAGATGCATTTACACTTAAAGAATTAGCACCCCATTTTTGAGTATTTCCTAAGGTTGCTCCAACACTCATAATACCAATATCTGTTTTTTCTTGGTCTGGTTCATCTATAGTATTTAACAATAAAACACTTGATAAAGCTTGCCCATATTCTGCAGAATAACCGCCTGTTGAAAAGGTAATGCCATCAAACAAAAAAGGAGAATAACGCCCGCGTGTTGGTGTGTTATTTGCTGTTGGTGTGTATGGTGTAAATACACGAATACCATCAATAAAAATTTGTGTTTCATTAGCATCGCCACCACGTACAAATAAACGACCATCTTCTGCCACAGTTGATGTTCCTGGAAGCGTTTGCAATGCCCCAACAAAATCTCCTAAAGCACTTGCTGTAGTTACAACATCTAAAGGTTTTAGCACGCTTACTTTACTATTATCACCGGCCGAAAATGTACCTGCCGATAGCACTACTGCATCTAAAGTGCTTACATCTTCTTTTAGTGTAATAGTTAAGTCTTTCATATAAGTTAAATCTCCTACCATTGTAAAGGTTTCATAAGCCAAATACGATACTTTTAAACTTTGAGTGCCGGTTTCTGTGGTTGTAAATGAAAACTCGCCTTTTTCATTTGAAGTGCTTCCATCATAAGTGCCTTCTAAATAAATATTGGCACCCATAATTGGTTCTTTTTTTGAATTAACTACTTTACCTTTAATTAATGTTTGGCCCTGTAATTGAATACTAAATAATGTAATTAAAATGATGATTAGTTGTTTCATGATTATTTAAATACTATTTGTTATTATTGATTGACATTGCAAATTTGAAATAGAATTAAGAGTTTCTAAACTTTAAATAACCGAACTGTAAAATCTAATAGATGAATTGAAATTTTAATAGTATTTTCATCTTTTTTGTAACATTTTTAATTTTTAAGCTACCTATTGGTATAACCAAACCATCACATTGAAAAACGAACTAGAACAAAATTTTGTGGAACTGCTTGAAAAGCATCAAAACATCATACATAAAGTATGTAGGTTGTATACCAACAACTATGATGCTCATAATGATTTGTTCCAAGAAATAACCATTCAACTTTGGAAAGCCTACCCAAAGTTTCGTGGCGATGCAAAATTTAGTACCTGGATGTATAGAGTTGGCTTAAATACTGCCATTACCCTATACCGAAAGTCTAAAAGAACCATTAACACCCAAGATTTTGATGGTGTTGCTTTTAAAATAAAATCTGAAGATTATGATGATACCGAAGAACAACAATTAAAAGTACTTTACAAAGCAGTACACCAGCTTAACGATATTGAAAAAGCATTAGTTTTCTTGTATTTAGAAGACAAAGATTATAGAGAAATTAGCGAGACAATGGGAATTAGCGAGGTAAATGCCCGCGTGAAAATGAACAGAATTAAAAACAAGTTAAGAACCATTTTAAATCCGTAATAGCCATGGATGGATTAGATTTACTAAAAAAAGATTGGAATAAACAAGATACCCAAGCTACATTAAAAGCTAAAGATATCTTGCCAATGCTACATAAAAAATCATCTTCAATAGTAAAAACACTTTTTTACATTAGTATTGCAGAGTTAGTTTTCTGGATATTAGTTAACACTATACCTTATTTCACATCAGACACCTACAGATCTCAACTTGATAAAGTATATTCTGACGGTATCATGACAGGATTAAGCATTTTTAGCTATGCCGTAATTTTAGTTTTTATTTTTCTACTGTACAAAGCATACAAATCTATTTCTGTTACAGATAATGCCAGACGTTTAATGAAAAGCATTATAAATACCAGAAAAATTATAAAGTATTATGTTTTATATAACTTAATAATGGTTGCCGTTTCCTTTATTATAGGCTTTTATTATTCATCACATTATGATCCTAACGTTATGAAAGCCATTGAAAGCGCAGGTATGACGGTATATATTATTATAAGCGTTCTGGTTTCTGTTGTGTTTATAGTAATTATTTGGTTGTTTTACAGGCTTATTTATGGGCTACTTTTAAAACGCCTAAACAAAAATTATAACGAACTTAAAAAATTAGAAGTTTAATAATTTGGGCGTTCCCCTATCGGGTCGGGCTTTCCGCACTACACGGTAGTTGCTTCAATCCCTAACGCAAAGCTTAGGCAGTTCAATAACATCACCAACTTGCATGTTATTTAAGTGCATATTACCAACACGCACACGCACCAAACGCAAGGTTGGAAAACCCACCGCCGATGTCATTTTTCGTACTTGCCTAAACTTGCCTTCATTTAAAGTAACCGAAACCCAAGTAGTTGGCCCATGCCTAGCATCGCGTATTTTTTTTGAGCGCGTTGGTAAATTAGGCGTTTCATTTAAAACATAAACATCACAAGGTTTGGTTTTATATTTTTTACCGTTAAAACCAATTTCAATACCCTGTTTTAATTGCGCTATGGCTTCATTTGTTATGGCGCCATCAACTAAGGCATAATATTGCTTATCTACTTTTTGGCTGTTAATGTAATCACTCATTTTACCATTGGTAGTAAGAAGTAGCAAACCTTCAGATTTTTCATCTAACCTACCAATGGCCATGATTCCTTCAGGAAAATTATATAATTCACCTAAAAATTTCTTTTTTTGCTGCTTAGAGTCGTTACTCATAAACTGACTTAAAAATCCGTAGGGCTTATAAATAATAAAATGGCGGTGAGACATTAAAAATTCTCCTTTAAAATATTATAAACAAGTGCCTTTGTTGGTGTTTGCCCGTTAATTTTAGCTTTAACGGTTTCAAAAGTTACCTTAAAATTGCAACCTGTTTTATAGTTACTACAACCATAAGCTGTTTTACCTTTTATAATGGTACCCTTATTACACTTTGGGCAAATGTTATCTGCTTGTTTTATTTTAACCGTAGCGTTTTTTGGTTCTAACTTCACATTAAAATTATCATCAAAACGCAATAAACCTTCAACAGTTCCTGTTTCAGTTTTAAAACCTTTTAAATTAACAGTGCATCCTTTTTCTAAGAGCCTTATAAATTGTTTTTCAGATATTTTTTTATTGTGAATTTTAAACGGCAATGTAAAACTACAACCGTTTTTATAGTTACTGCAACCGTAAGCTGTTTTGCCTTTTAACAAATTGCCTTGTTTACATTTTGGACAGGCAATAGCGGTTATTCCTGCATCTTTTTTAGCTTCGGCTTTAGCTTTATTTTTTTTAACGTTAGCCTCATATGATATATTAGCACGCTTGGTTTCAGTTCTAACCTCATACACCAAAGCATCAACCATACGCTTCATATTATTTATAAATGCGCCCGCACTAAAATGGCCTTTTTCAATATCTTTTAATTGCTTTTCCCAACGCCCTGTTAATTCAGCCGATTTTAATAAATCATTTTGAATAGTATCAATAAGTTGAATACCCGTTTGTGTGGGCAAAACCTGTTTTTTGTTGCGCTTTATATACTTTCTTTTAAAAAGTGTTTCAATAATATTTGCCCGCGTTGATGGGCGCCCAATACCGTTTTCTTTCATTAAATCGCGCATTTCATCATCATCAACTTGTTTACCCGCGGTTTCCATGGCGCGTAACAATGATGCTTCAGTAAATTGGTTTGGTGGTTTGGTTTCTTTTTCTAAAAAACTTGGTTCATGCGGTCCTTTTTCGCCTTTTGTAAATGTTGGCAACACGCCTGTTTCTTTTTCTTTAGCATTTGGGTTTATAAATACTTCGCGCCAACCTTTACTTAAAATTTCTTTACCTGTAGTTTTAAACAAAACATCGGCCGCTTTACCAGTAACGGTGGTATTTGCCACATTACAATCTGGATAAAAAACTGCAATAAAACGTTTAGTAATAATATCATACACTTGCTGCTGTGCAGGTTGCAACCTACCTTGAATACCTGTTGGAATTATAGCGTGGTGATCTGTTACTTTTTTGTCATTAAAAACCCTGCTAGACTTTTTAATTTTTTTTCCTAACAAAGGTGCTACTAATGCAGCGTAATTAGTAAGTTTTTTTAGAATACCTTCAACTTTTGGATAAATGTCTGTTGGTAAAAAAGTGGTATCAACCCTTGGGTATGTAACTACTTTTTGCTCATATAAACTTTGCGCTATTTTTAAAGTTTCCTCTGCCGAAAATCCAAATTTAGTATTACAATATACTTGTAAGCCTGTTAAATCAAACAATTTTGGTGCATACTCTTTTCCTTTCTTTTTAGCAATTGAAACAATTTCAAAATCGCTTTCTTTTACTTTATCGGCTAAAACTTGGCCAGCTTCTTTTTTAAAAAAACGACCTTCTTCATAACTAAAAAGCGTATCTCTATATTTGGTTTGAAGCTCCCAATATGGTTGTGGTTTAAAATTTTCAATATCTCTAAACCTATTTACAACCATGGCTAGTGTTGGTGTTTGAACACGCCCAACCGAAAGTACTTGTTTATAACCACCATGTTTTACGGTGTACAATCTGGTGGCGTTTATGCCCAAAAGCCAATCTCCAATAGCACGCGAAAAACCAGCATAGTATAAATTATCATAATTTGTGGCTGGTTTAAGGTTTTCAAAACCTTCTTTTATAGCCTCGGTGGTTAATGATGAAATCCATAAACGTTTTACTTCACCTTGGTAATTAGCCTCATTCATTACCCAACGTTGAATGAGTTCTCCTTCTTGCCCTGCATCGCCACAGTTTATAACAACATTGGCCTTTTCAAATAAACTTTTTACAATTTTAAATTGCTTTTGAATGCCAGAGTTTGCTACAACTTTAACTTCAAATTTATCGGGAAGCATTGGTAAATTATTCAAATCCCAGCTTTTCCAGTAAGGTTTATAATCTACAGGTTCTTTTAAAGTACATAAATGCCCAAACGTATAAGTTACCGCATAGCCATTACCTTCAAAATAGCCATCGTGCTTAGTTTTAGCTCCTAAAACAGCCGCTATTTCTCTGGCAACACTTGGTTTTTCTGCTATACAAACTGTCATTTACGTTTATTAAATTTTAACAACGCAAAATAGGCATTTATGTGTTTTTAATAAAACAGTTTTGTTATGATTTATTAACCGCTTATACTCTATTTTTTAACCAACCTGTTACACTTAATCTAGTAATGTTACTTGTTAGCACCTCGTGTGGCAGTGTACTTTTAAAAAAAACAAGCCTACCAGGTAATGGCTGCACTTTGGTAGCTGTATTATTGTTAGCGTATAGCAGTAGCTCGCCACCATCGCCTTCACTCCACGTTTCTGTTAAATATAAAACTACTGAAAATTGCCTGCTGTCATCATTAACAAACTGATCTACGTGTTTTTTATAAAACGAACCTTGTTGATAAACCGCATGATGAAACTCAAATGATTTTAAGCCCGCCATACAGGTTTTATTTAAATATTGCACAAAATGTTCAATTTGATTTAAAAATGCTTTTTCATTGTCATCGGCTTTTGAAGTTTCTAACCAATGAATTTGATCATTTCTAATTCTTTTTGCAGTTTGAACATTATCTTTATTACCAATACCCGCTACACGAAAATTATCATTTTGATAACGTGTTAGAAGTGATTTTCGGAGACCATTTAGTTGTTCTGCTGTCAACCAATTGTCTACGGATTCAAAACCTTTATCCAAAAGGCCTTGAATCAATGTTTCATATGTACTAAACACAATTTACCCTTGCGTAAACCATGAATTTTTCAAAGGCGCGCAAAAGTAAATTATTTTACAATTACTTGTGTTTTTTTAGATTATTTTTTTGAAGAATTTTTAAAACCTATAAAGTTTCTTTCCAAGGTTTTACAAAAAAGCCAGCCAGTTTACCTTTTAAATTGAAAACAGCTCTAACTTCTATATCAGAATTTGAAGTAAAAACGCCTTTAAACCTGTATATTTTATAAGGGTTTGCTACATTGCCTTCAAACATTGATTCAAAATTTAAACCAACATAATCGCCTACCGAAGCTTTGATACGCTGGTAGGTTGTTTTTTGAAGACTTTCATTTAAACCACTAACCATATCTGGAGTTGCTTCGCTTTCATGTAAGCTATAAAAACTGCCTGTTTTTTGTGCAGTAAGTATTTTATTTGATAATTCTTTGGCATACAAAACATCAATAATATCAACTTTTGATGTTTCAACTTTTGTGAAGTTAGAATGTTCACCAAGTTTATTTTGGCAATTAACCAACATAACAAATGTTAGCAGAAATAAAAGGCGTGAAATTTGTTTCATGCCTACAAGTTAGGCATTATAAACTTGACCTCTATGTGGTTTTAACGCATTTCTTACCTGTGGCATATTAGTTTCTGAAACTACTAAAAATGCCAGCGTATGCATGTCATTTATGGTTTCAACACCAGTAATTTTATATTCTAAATTTTCGGCAATAGCATATTCTTTCAAATGAATTTCATGATGGCGAGCTGTATTTTCAGCAGCAGGCCCTCTAAAATCCCAAATAAGCTTAAGTGTTTTCATCTTCAAATATTAAAAATTACCATTCTCTAAGTTTATTTAACTCTTCTTGTTCTTTAATTTGTTGCGGTGTTAACACTTTTAAAAATGATGGATGCTGCTCAATGGCATACTCAATTTTACTAACAATATCTTGGGTTGTTTCGTTATCGTAATCAATTTCCAATGGTGCTTTAATTTCCATTGTTTGTAAAATATTTTTCTTTTTAATTCTTAAGCCTTTTTTATCAAATGACCGCCTAAAACCATCAATAACTATAGGTACAACAATAGGTTTATAGCGCTTTATAATATGTGCAGTACCTTTTCTAATAGGCTTAAAAGGTGTGGTTGTACCTTGAGGAAATGTTATTACCCAACCATCATCTAAAGCTTTTCCTATATTTGAAATATCACTCATGCGTACTTGCCTGTTTACGTTTTGTCCTGCAGAACGCCATGTACGTTCAATGCTAACAGAACCTACGTATGCTAAAATTTTAGGTAGTAAACCAGCTTTCATGGTTTCTTTAGCTGCCACATAATAAATATTAAGTTTGGGATTCCAAAGATATCCTACATTTTTTATAGAATCTACCCTACCGCTTAAACTGGCGTTAAACACATGAAACATAGCTACAACATCAGCAAAATATGTTTGGTGGTTTGATATAAACAGTACGTTTTTATCGGGTAAATTTTTAATAATTTCAGACCCTTCAATTTGTAATTCATTAAACCCACGAAAACGCCTGTGAGTTATGGTGCCCAAAATTCTTATGAGCCATTTTTTTAAAAATAATATATGTCCGAAAGGATTTTTTTTGAATAATCCCATGAAATTTAGTTTCTGCTTGGTTTTGCTACAAATGTAATAAAACTAAGCTATTAGAGTAGCGCCTTTAATATATCTTTAATTTCGCTAAGCATCATTGCTGTAGCACCCCAAACGGTATAACCATTTAATTTAAATGCAGGCACCTCAACCTCAACACTATATGATGTTTTAACTTTTTTTACAACTTGAACTGTTTCATCTAAAAAATGGTTAACATCAACCTCTATAATGCGTTCAACTTCAGCTTCTTCTTTAATAAAAACAGGTGTTTTTTTTGTAATTGCTATAAAAGGTTGTACGTTAAAATTACTTGGAGGAATGTAAACTTGCGAGATTTTTTTAACTATTTCAACTTGGTTTGTGGGCACACCAATTTCTTCAAACGTTTCTCTTAGTGCTGTATCTTTTAAGGATGTGTCTTGTGGCTCTAATTTACCACCAGGAAAAGCCACTTGGGCAGAATGAACACCTTTATAGGTTTTTCTTAAAATTAAAACGAATTTAGTTTGGTTTGAAAAATCTGGATAAAACAAAGCCAAAACACCTGCCTTTTTAGGGTTTTTCATGGCTTTTTTTTGTGCCTGCATTAATTGCTTTCTAAAAGGAGGCACCATTTTAAGTTGCGATGTTTCGGCTGGCAATGGTATATTTTCTATTTTTGAAATAGATTTTAAAAACTCATCATAATTCATATTCTATGCGCTATGTAATGCTTTTTTTTGCGTTTATTCTTTTTTTTAATTGTGAAGATAAACAAAAGAAAACTACAACTAAAACATTAAAAACAGTTAACACAGAGAAAACAGACATTAATACTGATACAGTTACAGAAACTGAACCTAACAGACCGTTTCCTAAATTAAACTCTAAAAGCGCTATGGAGTTTTTTTTAAAGTACAACGACATTCACAAAGAAAATAAGGTGCGCATTTTTACAGATTTTGGCACTATTGATATTTTACTTTTTGATGAAACCCGTTTTCACCGTTCAAATTTCATTTTTTTAACAAAACAGCAGTATTTTACAAACACACAATTTTATCGTGTAGTGCCCAATTTTATAATTCAAGGTGGTAATAGTGATGATGTTAAAACTTCAAAAAAACGTGCTTATATTGGTAAATATTTGTTACCACCAGATACTAAAAGAGGTTTTAAACATCACCGTGGTGTTGTATCAATGCCTAGTAGCGAAATTGAAAATCCGCATAAATTGGCATCTCCTTACGAATTTTTTATTGTACAACAACAAGGCGGCGCTTACCATTTAGATGGTGATTATACCGTTTTTGGAAAAGTAATTAACGGCATGGATGTAGTTGATAAAATAGCCAATGTTGAAACAGATGATGGTGAATGGCCTATGAAAAATGTTTACATAAGAAAAGTAGAAATTATTGATTAGTTGTTGGTTTAAACTACGCTTTTAAAAGGCTTTCTTTTTGTAAAACTTCAACTTTCAACTTTAAAATCATCAAACTAAAACTCTGTTTTATAAATATTTGGCAGTGAAATTTTAAACCTAACAGCTAATAACCTAGTTACAATAATTACGGCTGCTGAAACCATGTAAACTATGTTATTATCAATATTAAAATTATCTAATAGAAAATACACAAAACCTCCTAAAATACAGGTAGTAGCGTAAATGGTTTCGCGCCTAAAAATAATAGGTATTTCGTTACACAAAATATCTCTAATTACGCCGCCAAAACTAGCTGTCATGGTACCTAAAGCTACACAAATTAACGGGTGTAAACCTTCTTGTAAACCCTTTTCAATACCAATTAAGGTATACAAACCAATACCAATGGTATCAAACAAAAACAATGATTTACGTAAATAATTTAAGCGTTTTCTAAAAATAATTGCAAAAATAGTTGAGAAGATAATAACGTAAGCATAGCTTATATCTACCATCCAAAAAACAGGTGTACTTCCTATTAAAACATCGCGCAAGGTACCGCCACCAACAGCTGTTACAAAGGCAATAATTAAAATACCAAAAGCATCCATTCGTTTTTCAAAAGCTATTAAAACTCCAGAAATTGCAAATGCAATGGTACCCAAAATATTTATAATGTAAAACATGCTCATTTTTTCAATATTTAAATTGTGATTTTGTCTTTTTAACTGGCTGTGTTATACGAAATACCAAAGACTTTTAGACGTGCCACGAGTATGCAAAACAACATAATTTTACACACTTTTTCAAATAATGATGGTTTACATATTTTGTGTGTAGTAATTGTAATCTTTCAAAATAACATCAATAAACTCAATATCGGTTTTTTGTTTCACCTCTTTAATATCTACAACCTCAATAAGTTTGTTTCGTAGTTTTATTAACGTTGGATAATCTTTTGATGCTTTTGCGGTAGTAAATGTATCTTTAATTATACGCGCATCATTGTCCGATAATTTAATTACGTTGGGGTATGATGGTGTATAATTTTCTTTTAAATCTTCTAAAATAGTATGACTAATATTTACATTGTTTTTTAAGGCTATAACGGCAGTTCCTGCAGTTATATCACCCAAACGCTGATTTTTTTTACTTGTTACAATAGCAATTAATGCTACTATACCGCTGGCTATGTTTAAATCTATAATTCTGAAAAACCATCTTACAACAAAATCGGCTAATGAGGCTTGGTAACCATCAATTTTAACTACTTTAATTTTAAGCACACGTTTTCCTGGTGTTTGTCCGTCTAATAAAGTTTCAAATATTAACGAATAAAAAATTACAGGCAAGTAAAAAGACACGTAAATAGCGGCTTGAGACCACCTGTCCATACCAAAAACTAAATCTTCTACTCTAAGTAAATTAAACACTATTTGGTAGGTAACAATTATGTACGCTATTTTAATTACCCAATCAACTAAATAAGCCAAAAGGCGTTCACCAACACTAGCAGCAGTAAAATTAATATTTACATTTTGTGTGGTATTTATTTGTAATTGAGCCATTAAAAAGTATTATTTTTCTTTTACAAATCTATTGTAAATTATTGTAAGATATGAAGTACTTTAATAAAATTTTATGTAGCTTTGATTTTAATGAGAGAAGTTGCCTTTATTAAACAAAATAAAGAAAAATGGCTGAATTTTGAAAAAGCTATTTTTGGAAAAAACCTAAAAAACCCTGACGAACTTGCTTCACTTTACATACATTTAGTAAATGATCTCTCGTATGCGCAAACCTATTACCCTAAAAGTAAAACAATACTTTACCTTAACAACTTAGCCGCTAAGGCGTTTCAAAAAATTTATAAAACAAAACGGCAAGATACCAACCGTTTTGTGCATTTTTGGAAAATTGAAGCACCTTTAATTGTATATGAATACAGACGTTATGTACTTTATGCCTTTATTATATTTTTTAGTTTTGCTGCTATTGGTGCACTTTCTGCAGCTTATGATGATACGTTTGTTAGACTCATTTTGGGTGACCACTATGTAAACATGACGTTAGAAAATATTGAAAAAGGAGACCCCGTAGCGGTTTATAAAAGTGGCAGCAACTGGGGTAGCGCCTTTGGTATTACTTTAAACAATTTATATGTTGGCATTTGCTCTTTTGTATTTGGTGCCGCTGGCGGTTTAGGCACTGGTTATTACATGCTTAACAATGGTATTATGTTAGGCGCTTTTCAGTTTATGTTTTACAAACATGGCGTACTTTGGGAAAGCGTTAGAGGTATTTGGATTCATGGAGCCATGGAAATTTTTGCTATAGTTATTGAAGCTGCCGCTGGTTTAGCGTTGGGTGCTAGTATACTTTTTCCTAAAACATATTCTAGAATAACATCATTTAAAATGGGCGTAAAAGATGGGGTTAAAATATTAATTAGCACATTTCCTTTTACCATTGCAGCAGGCATTTTAGAAGGGTATGTTACCCGCTATTCTAACACCATGCCTAATTGGTTATCGGTTGGTATTATATTAACATCCTTAAGTATTATTTCATTTTACTACTTAATTTACCCATTCATTTTACATAAAAAACTAAAAAACAAACATGCAATTATATAAATCTAGAGGATTTAGTGATTTTTTTCAAGATACCTTTAGTTTTTTAAAACTAAACGGGAAACATTTTTTTAAACACTATTTTATTACAAACGGTATTTTTTTAATTCTGCTGCTAATAATTGGCTATTTTTTTACGCAGTTTTATTCAGATTTTATTTTTAGCGGTTTATCAAACCAACAAAACCCGGGCGCTTTAGATGGTTATATGAATGAGAACTTACCCATGTTTGTTATTTTAGTAATATTATTTTGCATTGTTGGTTTAATTTCGGCCATTATTTCATATTCTTATACACCAATTTACCTGCAACTTTACAATACGCATGGTAGTAATAACTTTGATACCAAAGCTATAATTACTAGCTATAAAAAAAATATTGGCAAACTATTAACCTTTATAGTTTGTGGTATTTTAATGGGTATTCCGTTACTAATTGTATTTTTCATTTGTGCTCTTGTACTTATAATAACAATTATAGGTTTTTTAGCATTACCCTTACTAATAGGCGCTTTTGCTTTGTTTTATTATATGGCGTTATCTGAATATTTAGAAAACAAAAAAGGCATTTGGGATTGCTTTGGGTATGCGTGGTCTTTATTAACATCAAAATTTTGGGCGGCCGTTGGTTGTGTTGGTATTTTTTACTTAATAAGCTATGCTTTGCAGTATATTATTCAATTAATAACGTCAATATTTACTATGGGTGGTTTGTTTATAAATCCAACATCGGCAACTGTAAACCCTACTGATGTTTCCAATAGTATGTCTGTTTTCATGATTGTAACATTCTTTTTATCATTTGCATTAAGCACTATTTTAGGTAGCATTTTACTGCTTAATCAAGGTATTGTTTTTTATAGTTTGAAAGAAGACAAAGAACATATAAACACAAAAGATATTATAGATCAAATTGGTGCAGGTGCATAAAAAGCTTTTTTTACATATTATTTTATTTTTTATAGGAATAACAGCATTTGCTAATAATAACTTACCGGCAAACGACAGTTTAAACGTTGATACTTCAACAGTTATAAAACCTAAAAGTTTAGATAATTTAACCGAAACCTATAACACCGAAGATTTTATTTATGAACATGATATTGATAAAGCTGGCTGGTGGATGCGTTTTAAACAATGGTTGAATGATTTCTTTTCAGATCTTTTCAACCTAACAAATCAAGGGCAAGCATCAAAAGCCACAGATATTGCTATAAATATTGCCGGTGTAATTATATTTTTACTAGTAATTTACTTCATTTTTAAAGCTATTATAAACAAAGAAGGTACTTGGGTTTTTGGTAAATCGTCTGATAAAAGCATTATTCCTGTTACTGATGTTGAAACCAACATTCATGTAACCGATTTTAATGCACTTATTAATGAAGCCGAAACCAATAACAATTACCGTTTAGCCATTAGGTATTACTATTTATGGCTTTTAAAACAACTTACTGAAGCTGCTATTATTGAATATGATGTTGAAAAAACAAACAGCGATTACCAAAACGAAATTACTAAAGCCAACATAAAAAAAGAGTTTGCCTACACATCATACTTATACAACTACATTTGGTACGGCGAGTTTAATGTAACCGCTACAGAATTTGACCAAGCCAAACATGCTTTTTCTAACTTTTTAAATAGTTTAAAAGCATGAATAAAACTATAAAAATATACCTTGTTGTTTTAATTGTGCTTTTTGCTGGTGTTATTTTTATTGACATCACAAAGCCAAAACCTGTAGATTGGAGTGCTACTTATAACGAAGAAGACAAAATACCTTATGGCACATATATTTTACACAATGAATTAAAAACGCTATTTCCAAATAGTGCATTAAAAAACATAAAAACCACGCCTTACCAGTACTTCAACCCCAGTTTCAATACCACAGACAGTGTTTACACTAAAACTGGCACCTATATTCAAATAAAAAACTTTTCGCAAGTAGATGATATATCTGCACAAGAACTTTTAGATTTTGCATTACATGGCAACACAGTTTTTATTTCATCAAACTATCCACCACAAAAAATATTAGATTCACTATCTATTAAAGTAAAAAACCATTACAATTTTAAAGGTAAAGCCACTTTAAGTTTCTCAAACAAATACTTAAAAAACGATTCTATTACCATTAAAAAAGGCCTTAGCAACTACTATTTTTCAAAATTGGACAAAGAAAATACCACGGTTTTGGGCTACCAAAAATTTGATAGTATTAATAGAATTAACTACGTTAAAATAGCACACGGTAAAGGCCAAGTTTTTATTCATTTACAACCTGTTGTATTTACAAACTATCATTTACTAAAAAATAATAATAGTAAATATGCCGCGGGTATTTTAAGTTATTTGCAAACACCTAAAACTTTGTTTTATGATTCGCCTAATAAAGTTGGCGCTAATTTAAGCAGTTCGCCCATGCGTTTTATTTTAAGCAAACCAGCATTAAGAAGCGCTTGGTATTTAGCATTAATTACACTTATTTTATTCATGATTTTTAATGCAAAACGCAGGCAACGCATTGTAAAAGTTATAAAACCTTTAGAAAATTCTACCGTTGAATTCACCAAAACAATTGGTAATTTATATTATGAAACTAAAGACCATAACACCATAATTGATAAAAAAACAACGTATTTTTTTGAACATATAAGACGAAAATATTTATTAAGCACCGAAGTTTTAGACGATAAATTTGTTAAAAACCTAAGCTTAAAAACCAATAAGCCAAAAGATAAAATTGCGCCGCTTATTACATTAATTTTAAATTTAAAAGCCAAGAACCTTTGTAACGAAGCCGATTTATTAGCGCTTAACAAAGCTATTGAAGATTTTTATACCGCATAATTATGGAGGACACTAACAACCCAGAAAACCAAGATTTACAATCAAACAACAAACAAGAAGCGTTTGAACAAACACCTTCAAACAACACCAATGGCGATTTGGCCTTTAAAAACCGTATAGATTTAACAGAGTTACAAGAAGGCATAAACCTTATAAAAGCTGAAATTAGCAAAGTAATTGTAGGGCAAAAAGGCATGATAGATCTTTTAATTGCTTCAATTTTAGCCAATGGTCACTCGTTAATAGAAGGCGTTCCTGGTGTTGCCAAAACAATTTCAGCTAAATTATTGGCAAAATCGTTAGACATTGGTTTTAGTCGTATTCAATTCACACCAGATTTAATGCCAAGTGATATTTTAGGTACATCGGTATTCAATGTAAAATCTTCAGAATTTGAATTTAAAAAAGGGCCTATTTTTTCAAACATGATTTTAATTGATGAAATAAACCGTGCGCCCGCAAAAACTCAAGCTGCACTTTTTGAGGTTATGGAAGAACGCCAAATAACTATTGATGGCAACAAATTTATAATGGATTTACCTTTTATTGTGTTAGCAACCCAAAACCCAGTTGAACAAGAAGGCACATACCGCCTACCCGAAGCTCAACTAGACCGTTTTTTGTTTAAAATTGATATTGATTACCCTAATTTAGATGAAGAAATTGAAATTATTAACAGAGAACAAAACTTGCAAGGTAGCACTAAAACCGATAAAGTAACAGCACATTTAAACCAAACACAAATAGCAAAATTTCAAGATTTAGTAAACCAAATTATAATAGAATCACATTTAGTAAAATACATTGCAAACATAATTGTAAACACCAGAAACAATGCCTTTTTATATTTGGGTGCCTCACCAAGAGCATCTATTGCTATTTTGAAAGCAAGTAAAGCCTTTGCAGCTATGAATGGTAGAGATTTTGTAACACCCGAAGACATTAAACAAGCTGCCATACCCGTTTTACAACACCGCGTTATTGTAACACCTGAACGCGAAATGGAAGGCGTTACAACCAAACAAATTATAAAACAAATTATTGAAACGGTTGAAATACCCAGATAACTTTTAACTTTTAACTTTTAACAAGATTAGTGAAACGCCTAAAATCATTTTACATACAAAACCGTTTATTTTATGCCTGTATTGGTATTATGATACTATTTATAATAAGTTTTGTATTTCCTGTTTGGTTTAACACTGTTAGGCTTTTACTACTTATTTTAGTTGCTTTAGCGCTACTAGACACCTTGTTTTTATACACCACTAAAAAAGGCGTTTTTGGTGAAAGAATAGTGCCCGAAAAATTATCAAACGGTGATGAAAACCCCATTCAATTAAACATACAAAACTTTTATACGGTTCCTGTTTTTGTTAGGATTATTGATGAAGTGCCCGAACAATTTCAACTTAGAAATTTTAAAATAGACCGAAAATTAGCGCCCACTAGCAGGACAACTTTAGAATACCAATTACGCCCTACTGAACGTGGTGAATACCACTTTGGCAAGCTTAATATTTATGTAAACTCGGTTTTTGGCTTGGTTGCACGTCGTTTTACTTTTAACGATGGCGTAATGGTACCAAATTACCCCAGTTTTATACAGTTACGCAAGTATAATTTACTGGCTATAAGCAATAACCTATCACAATATGGTATAAAAAAAGTGCGCAAACTTGGGCACACCATGGAGTTTGAACAAATAAAAGAATACGTTTTAGGTGATGATTTACGCACCATAAACTGGAAAGCAACAGCTAAAAAAAATCAGTTAATGGTAAATCAATTTCAAGATGAAAAATCGCAACCTATTTATTCGGTTATTGATAAAGGTAGGGTTATGAAAATGCCTTTTAATGGCTTATCGCTTTTAGATTATGCTGTTAACGCAGCTTTAGTTATATCAAACGTAGCATTAAAAAAACAAGATAAAGCTGGTATTTTTTCGTTTTCAAAAAAAGTTGAAAACAGAGTTGTTGCAGAGCGAAGAACCTCACAAATGAATTTAATTTTAGAAGCGCTATATAACGTAAACACTAATTTTTTTGAAAGTGATTTTGGGCGTTTATATGCAGATATTAAACGCAATATAACACACCGTAGCTTAATTTTATTATACACAAATTTTGAAACCTTAGATGGACTACATAGGCAACTACCGTATTTAAAAGGTATTGCAAAAAGTCATTTATTAGTAGTTATATTTTTTAAAAACACAGAACTTAATAGATTAATACACAACAAAGCCGAAACTGTTCAACAAGCTTATGACAAAGTAATTGCTGAAAAGTTTGCCTTTGAAAAACGTCTTATTGTAAACGAATTAAAAAAATACGGCATTTACTCAATTCTTACTACTCCCGAAAATTTAACTATTGATACTATAAACAAATACTTAGAAATAAAAGCTAGAGGTTTATTATAAAAAAAGGCTTTTTTAACTAATAGGTTAAAAAAGCCTTTGCTATTAATCAAACCAAACTAACTATACATCTTCGTTTAACCATGCTTTCATCATCCACACGGTTTTTTCTTGTTCGGTAATAAAATCACTCATCATACTATTTGTTCCTTCATCATTAGCATCACCAGCTTTTTCTAGTATGTTTCTTTCTAATTCTAATAATTCTTTTAAAGAATCTACAATTAATCTAACAGCTTTAACATCTTCAGATATATTTTTACCAACCGGTACTTTTGCTGCTGCCGTATAATCTTCAAAAGTATGCAAAGGTGTTTCACCTAAAGTTAAAATACGTTCTGCAATTTCATCAACTTTAGCGTTTGCATCGGTATAAAGCTCTTCAAATTTCTCATGTAAATTAAAAAAAGCTTTCCCTTTAATATTCCAATGAATACCTCTTAAATTTTGATAATAAATTTGAAAATTAGCTAATAAACCATTTAAATCGTTTGCTAATTCTACTGTTTTTTTGCTGTCTAATCCTATACTATTTGTTTTCATTGTAATATCGTTTTTTTGTTACAACAAATTTAATTTATAATTAACGTAATTTATTATAAATAATATTGATAGTTTTTATATTTTTATAATCTAAATTGATTAAAATGACTATCACACAACTATATTACGTTTTGGCGGTTGCCGAACATCAAAACTTTACAAAAGCAGCAGAAAAATGTTTTGTAACACAACCAACATTAAGTATGCAAATTCAAAAGTTAGAAGATGAACTTGATATTCAAATTTTTGATAGAAGTAAAAAACCTATTGAGCTTACTGAAGTTGGTAAAAAAATAGTAACACAAGCCAGAAACATAGTAAACGAATCTTACAGAATACAAGATATTGTAGACCAACAAAAAGGATTTATTGGTGGCGAATTTAAATTAGGCATAATACCAACTATAATGCCTACTTTACTGCCCATGTTTTTAAAAACTTTTATAAAAAAACACCCAAAAGTAAAGCTTAAAATTGAAGAGTTAACTACTGAAGAAATAATGAGCCGCATTAAAGATGGCCATTTAGATGCTGCCATTGCCGCAACACCTTTAGAAGATGAAAACATAAAAGAACGCCCACTTTACTACGAACCTTTTGTAAGTTACATACCAAAAAACCACAGGCTATACGGACAAAAAACCATTGCTACTAGCGATTTAGAAATTGAAGACATGCTACTACTTGAAGACGGGCATTGTTTTAGAGATGGTGTTATAAACCTATGCAAAATATTTAAAAACCATGAAGATGATAAATTTCAATTAGAAAGTGGTAGTATTGAAACACTTATAAAATTATCAAACGAAGGTTTAGGCATGACACTTTTGCCCTATTTACATACCTTAGATATAAACGACAAAGAAAAAAACAACTTACACTATTTTAATGAACCACCACCAGCTAGAGAGGTGAGTTTAATTTACCATAAAAGCGAACTTAAAATGCAAATTATTGAAGCCCTACAAGATGTAATTGCAGGTATAGTTAGAGGCGCTATAGCGTTTCAGGATGTAAAAATTATTAGTCCGTTACCTAAATAACAAAATAGCTGCTTAACAATAAGTGTATTTGCTAAGCAGCTATTTTTTATAAACTATAATTTAAATATAATGCTAGCCTGTTTTTAGATTGTACGTTGCCCCCAAATAAATCTTGATGTATTGGCGCCGTAAAATTAACACCTAAAACTAAAGCTTTTAAGTTAAATTCAGTACCAATTGAAGCGTTAACAATAGTACCATTGGTATCATTTAGTGTTTCATTGTACTGCTTAATTTTGCTGTAACTATCTCCTGAAAGCCCTAAAAAAGGCATAACATTTATTTTTTCGGTTTTAAAAACTGTATAAACATTGGTTGAAAAACTAATTTGATCTCCAAACTTATATTCGTTTTTGTTTTCACCTTTTAAATAATAAGAAAACAGTGTATTTACACCTATTTTATTACCCGCATAATTATATCCTGCAGAAAAAATACCATCAAAACTACCTGTGCCAACTTGAAAACCCGGATTAACATTATCTGCTAAAGCCTCTTCAAATTTCCCTGTAGGTAATTTTACACCAAAACCAAATAATAGTGTATGTGCAGTTGTTTGGTTGGTATTATTAAAATCTACTTTATCATCTTTGTCTTTCTTTTTTAAAAGCGGTAGTTTGTACCATGCAATTATGTTTGCATCACCAATTCCATTAATATTTTGAGTTGTTTCGTTTAATGTTCTTGTTAAATCTTGGTAAGGCACATTAGCAGTTATATAATAACTTTTATTTATTGGAATTTGGGCCCAAAGCTGGTAGGCATTAAAGTTTTCTTTGCTTTTAGGTGAATTTTGAAACACACCGTTTTGAGATTCAAACCTTTGATAAATATAACGCAAGCCTACAAAATTAGCATTATTTAAGGTACCAAAGCCCATGCTACCACTACTGGTTGAACAGCTACACAAATCACACAAAACACCAAAGTCTGTATGTGATTTACATGGCCATTCAAAATCTTCGTGAGCATTAATTTTTGTAAAAATCAATACAAAAAAAATAGTAACTAAATGTATTTTATTAAAACTCGGCAAATCTTTCATCATTTAAAAATTCATAATCTGTTAGTGTTTTTAAAAAAGCAATGATGCTTTCCTTTTCGTACGCCGATAAATCAATACCCAAACTACCATCTTCTTTAACCAAAACAGCATCTACGTTGCCTCCATTTTCTGTAACACCATTGCTGTAAAAATCTAAAACAGCTTCTAAAGTTGATAATCTACCATCATGCATGTATGGATTAGATTTTTCAATATTTCGTAAACTGGGAACTTTAAACTTGTATAAATCGTTAGTGTTTTCAAAAATATTAAATCGGCCTTTATCATTTAATCTTGGGTTTACGGGCAAGCCGGTGTTTCGGTAGCTTTGGTCTGTAAACAAATCGGTTGCATGACACGTGGCACATTTATTTTTGAAGGTATTTAAACCATCCATTTCAATGGTTGAAAGCGTTACGCCATCTTCATTTCTAACATATTTATCGTATTTAGAATTTGATGAAATCATCATAACCATAAATTGCGATAAAGCTTTAAGCATATTTTCACTATTAATTTCACCATCTTCAAAAGCTTTTGCAAACTGGTTTTGGTAGTAAGCATCGGCTTTAAGTTTAGTTATTACATTACCAATAGTTTCGCCCATTTCAACATCACTTGTTAATGGAATTATAGGTTGTAAATCTAGGTGTGTTGCGGCACCATCCCACATAAATTCAGACTGAAATGCTAGATTTTGCATAGGTTGCGCATTGCGTTTTCCAACACCGCCATTTAAACCGTGGCTAACCGTGTGTTCATGGTGCGTAAAGGCAAATGCTTGCTCATGGCAAAAGGCACACGGAATGGCATTATTTGCTGATAATTTACCTTCGTAAAATAATTTTTTACCTAGCTGAAAGCCTTCTTCTGTAACAGGGTTGTTTTCTAAGTTATAAACTATATCTGGAAAGTTTGAAGGTATTTCAACATTTAAAGGCACAGGCACATAATCATCAACATCATTAGATTTGGAACAAGAAAAGGCTACTAAAACTAGTAATATTACTATTAGTTTTTTCATAACTTTAATTGTTTTATAAGAAGTTGTGCAAAATCTACTTTTAAAAATTTCACACAACTTCAATATTATTTTTTAGTGATTGTGTACGTGGTGTACCATAAACATAGCTGCTACATTTGCTGCTATAATAGGAGTTTCAACTTCATCTACATGAACTTGATCATACCCATCAGAAAAATTCACAGATTCTACGCCATCAAAAGCTTTCATTAAATCTGCTACAATATGAACCTCAGGTGTTTTATCATTTCTTACAACTATATTGTTTGGAAAAGTAAGTGTGGTTTCTTTGTAATTATCTAAACTTGTGCCCACGCTACCCATATGCATATTTAATGCTTCATTGGTTACAGTATCATTAGAATACGTACCGTCAAACCTAATAAATTTGTAGCCAGTAGCCCAACTCCACATCATGCCTTCAGCCTCAGCTTGTTCTAAAAAATCTCCTTGACCTTCGGCTCCTAAAGCAAAACGTGCTTGATCTATACCAATACCAAACGTAATTTCGGTATAGTTTGCTGCATCAACACCTGTTAATTCTACCCAAATTTCGCCAGCATTATTGGCATTTGCTTCATTTATAATAAAGGCATTATTTTCTGTAGGATACATAAAAGTATTTCCGTTAGCATCTTTAAATCTAACGTTGCTAATTATGTATTTTACGGTTTCTAGTTTGAATGATTCGTTGTTTGATTTACTATATTCAGTATTGAAAATAAAATCATTACCATCAACACCGTTATCAAATTTTAATACGATGTTTCCTGTTTGTCCTGTTAAATCTTCAGAATCATCTGATGAACATGAAGCCATTATTGCACACATTAAAAGTGCTATTGAAAGTTTTACAATTTTCATTTCTTAATTTTATTATAGGGTAGCAAAACACTGCTATAAGTAATGCTACAATAGTTGATTTTTGTTTGATTTGTTTAAAAAAGAGAAATAGGATAACATTTTTTATCCTAATGAATTTATAAAAATTACGCTATAAACCGTGGTGGTTTAAATTGAAATGATTGAAAATTGAAAGTGTATAGTTTAGTATAACTATTTAAAATGTTTTTATTTGTAAATTCTGAAGGGTTTGATATTGTTAATTGTTGTGCTGCTTGGTAAAATACTACCGAAACAACATCTAAAAAATGTAAAATTGCTGTATCTTCTTCTGAGTTATTTTCTGTAGTTTGAAGTTGTTTAGCTAAATGACATTTACCATTACATGCCATTTCTACTTTTTCTTTATTTACACAAAAAACATCTGTTATATAATCTATATTTATTTGGTAATATGCCAAATAACATAAATTATACATAGGCTTTACTAAAAAAGCAACTAGTAATATGACAAGAAATAGCTTTTTCAAAATTTAGCTGCAAATATAAATAACTTTACAAGTATTTTAAGAAAAAACGTAATAGAAATTAAAAAGCGACCTCATTTTGGTCGCTTTTCTTTATGGTTTTAAATAAATTAAACACTGATTAAGTTCTGGGTTTTGCAGTACAAGTGAATTGATAAATATTTTAAGCTCTTCAATTTCATACGGTAATAATCTAGTAACCGCTTTTTGTACTTCTCTGCAAAACAACGTAGCATCAAAACTCACTTTATTAAGTACAGTTTTAGTGTACTCTAGCATTGCTCTTGCCATAATTATGTTAAGGTTTAGGTTTTTAAAAATTTATAAAAGTAGATTTGTTTATAGGCGAATATATTAAAATTTTGCAGAACTAAAATTAATAAAAAATAATTCTCAAAATTATTTTTAGTCAAAATTTAACATTTTAACCGTATGTTTTTACAGTTCATCGATACAAAAATAGCTTTTCATCGAAAAAAAAGCTTGTTTCATCTATAAAATTTACTATATTAGCCACTGAATAACCCCAAACTATTCAAATTGCTAAAATAATAAACCAAATCTCTCGTATTATGAATGTAATATACCTACGTTTTCTCTCAGTTCAGTTAAAAACCTTTTTTAAGAAAAGTAATTAAACTCAGTTAATTTTATTAAAACACATGCCTCTCATTAATCTGTAAAGATTAAAGCAATGTGACCAATCGTAAATTATTGTTTCTAAACAATATAGCGCAATATGCCTATATTATTTAAATGTAAATTGCTATGAACTCTCAAAACCTACTATTAGCTTTATGCTATCTGCTATTTTTATGTACCCATGCTCAAACTGGGCCTGGTGGTGTTGGTAATGCTTCAAACAATGGTTTGTGGCTTAGAGCAGACGGTATTTCACAAACAAACAACACACCAGTTGTTACTTGGAACGATGCATCTGGCAACAACAACCACGCCAATGCCATTATTACTGAACAGCCCTTGTTTATCTCTAACAGTAGTTTTAATAATATGCCCGCTGTAAGACTTGATGGGTTAAACGACCAAATGCTAGTTAGTGACGCTGATATTCTTGATGGCTCTGAAGGATTAACTTTTTTTGCTGTAGTAAGGCCTAATAACTTAAATGGAAGTACTCCAAGAGGTATTTTAGGAAAAAGAATAACTTATACCGTTTCATCAAACTATGCTTACACTTGGTTTTTTTGGGGAAGTAATTATTTAACTACCGATATAAATACACAAAATAACAGGTTTGGCACAAGCCCTACTAGTTTTACCAATAATACAAACTATATTTTAAAACTTGGTTTTAACGGTAGCTTACCATCTAACCAAAGAACACACATTAGTAGCGCTGGCAATTTGGTTAAAACCAGCTCAGAATCTAGTACAAGTGTAATTAATAGTAATGCAGATTTAGTTATTGGAGCTTTAAACCATAATTACAGTTCTTATTTAGGAGCAGATTATGCCGAGGTTATTCATTTTAATAAAGATTTAAATCTTGCTGAAGAAACAATTATAAACAACTACCTATCTGCAAAATACAATATAAACTTATCTTCAAACAATTTATACACGCATGACAATAGTGGATCAGGCGACTTTGATTTTAATGTTGCGGGTATTGGTCAAGCTTCAGATGGCTCTAACCATACAGATTCTAAAGGTTCTGGTATTGTTAGAATAAACAATCCTACAAACTTAAACAATAACGAATACTTATTTTGGGGTGAAAAAACGGCAAATCCAACTTACACGTTTAGCACAAATAACCTAACACATACTGAACAATTAAACTCTGTTTGGCGCGTACAAAAAATTGGTAATGTTGGTAGAGTTGACATTTCTTTTGATATAAGTGCTCTAGACTTATCTGGAAAACAAAGCTGCAAACCTTTACAACTTGTTTTTGATAATGATGCAGATTTTTCAATGACAGATTCTAATGACGAAGTTTACAACCTAACCATTACTGGTACAACAGCAACCGCTACAAATGTAAGAGTTAGAAACAACCGCTATTTTACTTTAAGATATACTGATGAAATAGTTTGGAACGGAAGTTCTTTTTGCAATGGTTCAGGAAGCTCTCAAGCACCAAGTGATACTGATGAGTGTTTAAAATTAACGGTTAAACCTGGAACTGATGCCGTAATCACATCACACGCACATGTTAGAGAAATTGAAATTGAACCTGGCGCTACACTAATAGTTAATGATGGTGTTTTACTTGAAGTTGAAAATTTTATAAATACCAATGGTACTATTGATTTACAGGGCGAAGCTCAATTAATTCAAAATCATAATTACCCAAGTAGCAACAGTGGTAGCGGTGTGCTTATAAAAAAGCAACAAGGCGCTACCAATTTATATAATTATAACTTTTGGAGCTCACCAGTTAACAACGCAGGCCACTGGAAAATTGGCGCTATTGAAGATACCAATGGTGTTATAAACTTTCATAGCAACCCAAATGCCGATGCTTCTACCACACCAATTACACTAAGTTCTACATGGCTTTACAGTTACAATGGCTTATCAAACAACTATGCTTCTTGGAATAAATTAACAACCTCTAGTACATTAACACCAGGATACGGTTATACAATGAAAGGTTCTGGTGCTGTTTCAGCTGAACAAGAATATATTTTTAAAGGCATACCTAATGATGGCAACTACATAATACCAATAGCCGCTGGCGATGATATTTTAATAGGAAACCCTTACCCTTCTGCTATAGATGCCGAAGAATTTATAAATGACAATTTACATGTAATTAATGGTTCACTATATTTTTGGGAGCATTTTTCAACAAATAGCAGTCATAATTTATCAGATTATGAAGGTGGTTACGCTATTAGAAACTTAATGATGGGTACTGCAGCGGTTTCTGACGCCTCTGGCTTAACAAGCGGTAATGGTTCTACCTCAAAACCCGCACCGCCACAATACATTTCTGTTGGCCAAGGCTTTTTTGTAAGAGCAAGTAGTGCTGGTGGTAATATTCAATTTAATAATGGGCAACGTGCTTTTGCAAAAGAATCATTAAGTGAATCTGTATTTTTTAAAGGAAAAAATAAAAAAGCTACAGTTAAGAAAGACGAACGCACTAAAGTTTGGTTATCATTCACAAAGCCCAATAAAATGACAAAACAACTTGGGCTTGGTTTTGATAAAAACGCCACAGTGGGTTACGATAAAGGTTATGATGCTATTAGTTATGACGATTTAAGAAATGATGCTAATTGGTTGCTAAATGAAGAAACTTTAGCAATACAAGCATTGCCTGAAATAGAAATTGAAAAAGAACTCCCTTTAAAAATTAAAGTTACTGATGCCGGTATTTTTAAATTTGGCATTGATAAAACTGAAAACTTATCAGGAAACATTGATGTTTTCTTAAAAGATAACTCTAGCAATTCTTTCTATAATTTAACCAGCGATAATACTGAAATTCATATAGAAAAAGGTGATTATAACGATAGGTTTTCTATAGTATTTAAAGAAACACAAAGTTTAAACGTTGAAAATAATAATGAAGATGAAAAACTATCTGTTTTTTATGATAAAACCTCAGGAAGTATAGTTATAAATAATTTTAATAATCTTTCAGAAATTAAAAATGCAAAAGTATATAACAGCATTGGGCAAGAAGTTAAATCTATTAATAACTTAACCTCCAATTCTATTAACTTTTCAAACAATGCTAACGGCGTTTACATTATAAGTATTACAGCCAACAATGAGGTAAAAACAGGTAAAATTATAAAATACTAACATATTAAAAATCCCCCAAATCACTACACAGAAACAGCCCTTATTCATAATTTGAATAAGGGCTGTTTCTTTATTTAGTATCTATTTTAGAATCTATTATCGCCATCAAGCAAATCACCTAAACCACCAAGAATACTGCCTTCTCCTTTACTATTTCCGCCACTTCTTGGAGCCGATGCTAAAACACGTCCGGCTAAACGGCTAAACGGTAAAGACTGTACAAATACGGTACCTGGGCCTTTTAAAGTTGCAAAAAACAAACCTTCGCCACCAAAAACAGTATTTTTTATACCACCAACAAACTCAATATCATAATCTACAGTATGATCAAAACCTACAATACAGCCTGTATCTACTTTTAGCACTTCGCCTGCCATTAATTCTTTTTTTGCCATAGTACCACCAGCATGAACAAAAGCCATTCCATCACCTTCAAGTTTTTGCATAATGAATCCTTCACCACCAAAAAGTCCGCGACCTAATTTTTTAGAAAACTCAATACCAACACTCACACCTTTGGCAGCACATAAAAAGGCATCTTTTTGGCAAATAAATTTGCCTCCAAACTGCGTTAAATCTATGGGAATAATTTTTCCTGGGTATGGTGATGCAAATGACACACGACGTTTACCAATTATTTCATTGTAAAAAGCTGTCATAAACAAACTTTCGCCAGTTAAAATGCGCTTTCCAGCGCCTAGTATTTTACCTAAAAACCCAGTGTCTTTTTGTGAACCATCGCCAAAAATAGTTTCCATTTTAATCCCTTCGTCCATCATCATAAAGCTTCCGGCTTCAGCAATTACACCTTCTTGCGGGTCTAGTTCTATTTCTACGTATTGCATTTCTTCGCCGTAGATTACGTAATCTATTTCGTGTGCTGTCATTTTTTAATTGATGTTTTTAATTAATGTTGATTTACATATATGTTGATTTGTTTTGTGTTTTGTTACAATTTACTGTTTGCTTTTAACCTTCACACTCCATTCAAAATTAAAGGTAGAAACCTCAACGCCATCATTATTAACGCCAACTGCTTTTACCCAAACGGTTTGCCCCTCACCGGTTTCAATAGTTTTTTTTATGGCATCATCAATTAAGGCGCCATCATTACAGGTAAAGGTTATTTTACCTGTTGCTTTTTTGGTAAAAGTAGCATTGTTAGTGGTTACTAGCATTGATATTTTTTTGCCTGACTCTTGTATTTTTTTAATCATTAACGCTCCTGATGCTAATTCGGCCGCCATACCTTGTACTGCCCAAAACATAGATTTAAATGGGTTTTGATTAATCCATTTATGTTTTACTGTTATTATGCATTTAGTATCATCTAAATACTTTGCTCTTACACCACATAAATACGCCGAAGGCAGCTTAAACATTGTAAAACTATTTAATTTACTGGGAGTTACATTCATACTATTTGCTTTTAATTTTTCTCTAATTTATGAAATAAAAACACAATACAAAATGTTAAAAAAATGTTAATTTTAAGTACTATGCGTAACAAAGTACCTGATTTTAAACATATATTTGCATAAGAAACTATTATATGTTTTAAAAATCAATCAAAAAAAAGACAATAATCATCATGTTAACTAATCACGTAAAAAACATTGCCACCTTTATTCACCTCTCTACTTTTAGCAGGTTTATAATACCGTTTGGCAATTTTATTGGCCCCATAATTTTATGGATTACGAATAAAGAAAAATCGGAATTTATAGATATGCACGGTAAACAAGCTATAAATTTTCAAATTAGTATTTTGTTGTACGCTATTATTATTGGCACTTTAACTATTCCGTTTTTTATTTTTAAAATTTTTAGCGGTATAGACTTTATAGATTTTAATGGTTTTAGCAATTTTCATGTGAATGTGGGCAAACCGTCGCCACTTTTATACATTGGTGGTGCATTGGGTTTTTTAGCGGTTATTGGTTTTATTATTGAACTTGTTTTAATTGTTATTGCCAGCTTAAAAGCTAGAGATGGCGAGTATTACCAATACCCTTTTACTATTAATTTTTTAAAATAATGAGTGGCGCGTTAGGGATTGCAGTGGAAAGCCCACAGTGAGGTACGAACGAGGACTTGAAACGTAAAGCCCGACCCGATAGGGTAACGCCAAAAAAATAAACTTTCATCAACACAATCAATCAATCAAAAAATGAACAGTATTAAAATATTAAACGAATTGAAACTATGAAGATAGAAAACACAAAAGCACAAATGCGTAAAGGCGTTTTAGAATTCTGTATACTATCTGTTTTAAAAAATAACGATGCATACGTTGCAGAAATTTTAAGCACGCTTAAAGATGCAAAGTTGCTGGTGGTTGAAGGTACTATTTACCCTTTACTAACACGACTTAAAAATGCGGGATTATTAAATTACAGATGGGAAGAATCTACCTCTGGACCGCCACGTAAATATTACGGTTTAACTGAAACCGGTAAACTTTTTTTAAAAGAATTAGACACCACTTGGAACGAGCTACAAAACGCCGTTAACATAGTAACAAACCATACAGAAACAAGTACAGCACAAAAAACAACAACCAATGAATAAAACAGTTAACATAAATTTGGCGGGTATATTTTTTCATGTAGATGAAGATGCGTACCTTAAATTACAACGCTATCTGGAGGCCATAAAACGGTCTTTTACAGACTCTCAAGGGCGCTCTGAAATTATTGCAGATATTGAAGCTAGAATTGCAGAGTTATTTAATGAGCGTGTACAAAACACAAAGCAAGTTATTGGCATTAGCCAAGTAGATGAAGTTATTTCTATAATGGGGCAACCTGAAGATTATTTGGTTGATGACGAAATTTTTGAAGACGAACCAAATACTAATTATAAAACAAAATCTGCGCCCAGTAAGAAGCTTTTTAGAGATACTGATAACTCATACATTGGCGGTGTATCAGCCGGTTTAGCCCACTATTTTGGTGTTGATGCTATTTGGATTCGTTTAGCTTGGATACTTTTAATTTTTGGTGCTGGCACCGGTGTTTTACTTTATATTTTACTTTGGATTTTGGTACCCGAAGCTAAAACTACTGCCGAAAAAATAATGATGGCAGGTGAGCCTGTTAATATTAGTAATATTGAAAAGAAAATTAAAGATGGCTTTGAAAATGTTACTGATACCGTAAGCGATGTTGCTAAAAATGTTAGCCACTCTGTATCTGGTGCTGCTAAAAACGTGAGTGATGCTGCAAAAAAAGTTGATTTTAAAAAGCAAACTAATAAAGTAAAATCTTCATCAAGTGCTTTTTTTGATACCATTGGAGAAATTTTTATGTTCTTCTTTAAAGTTTTTGCAAAATTTATTGGCTTACTGCTTGTTTTTATTGGTGCTGTAACACTTATATCGTTAGTAATTGCATTCTTTTCAGTGGGTGTTTTAGATATGATTCCGGGTAATTTTTCTCATTTTATAAATGCAGGTAACACGCCTATTTGGTTAGTATCATTGCTAGGTTTATTTGCAGTTGGTGTACCGTTTTTCTTTCTATTTTATTTAGGTTTAAAAATTTTAATAAACAACTTAAAATCTATTGGTAAAGTAGCCAAATTTACACTACTTGGTGTTTGGCTAATTAGTGTTATTGGGCTTACAGTTATAGGTATTAATGAGGCTAGAGAACATGCTTTTACTGAAACCTACACCGTAAAACATACGCTTAACGTTAAAAGTAACGATACTTTAAAAATTAAAATGACATCTAACGATGTTATTGATAATAGGTTTAACCGAAATGGTTCGTTTAAAATTATAAACAACAAAAACGGCTCTAAAACCATGTATAACTCTGATGTTAAACTTATTGTGAGATCTACCACAGACTCTACAGCCTTTATAAACCTAAAAAAACGTGCCGATGGTAGTGATTATGATAAAGCCATTAACCGTGCTAAAAACATACATTACAATTATAACCTTAACAACAACACGCTTTTACTTGATGCGTTTTTAACTACCGAAATTGACAATAAATTTAGTGACCAAGAGGTTGACATCATTTTATATTTACCTGAAGGAAGCTTTGCTAAATTTCATACCAACACAGAATCGTTTTTGGGGTATTATAAAAACAGTAGTGACATTGTTTCGGCAAACAACACCAACCATTTATTAGAAATTATTGAAGATGATATAATATGTTTAGATTGCCCAAATAATGATGAAGATAATTTTGATGTTAACATTGATGTTGACAATGATCATTCTAAAGTAAAAATCAACAAAAAAGGTATTGAAATTAAAGACGACGATGTTAATATTAAAGTTAACAACAACGGTATTTTATCTGAAGATAACGATGTTAAGGTGAAAATTGATGCCAATGGTATTGAAGTAAAATCAAAAGACAATTAAATAACAATTCATCATTAAAAAATAACATTTCAGAAATTGAAATTTTAAACACACAGCAAAACTTGTAATATTTGCTTCATCAAACAAAAAATCAAACAAATCAAAAAACGAACAATTATGACAACCTTAGTAAAAATTATTGTAGCCACCGTGCTAAGTTTTACACTTTTTTCGTGTAATTTTAATATGAACTTTGATGCCGGCGTTAAAGGCAACGGTAATGTAATTACTAAAAAACGTAATATAGATTACAGCTTTAACACCATTAAAGCCACCGAAGGTTTAGATGTTTATTTAACACAAGGCAATAGCACAAACATAACTGTTGAAGCCGATGAAAACATACATGACCTTATTTTAACTGATGTTGAAGATGGTGTTTTAAAAATTCACACCAAACAAAGTATTGGGCGTGCAGCATCAAAAAAAGTACATGTAAGCTTTAAAGATATTAGCGCCATTATTTCTACTAGCGGAAGTGATGTGTATACCGAAAACACTATTACTGTTAATGAGTTAGATGTAAAATCTACCAGCGGAAGTGATATGACGCTTAGCGTAAATACCCAAATTTTAAACTGTAAATCTACCAGCGGAAGTGATTTAAAAATATCAGGAAGCACCAACAAATTAATTGCCGAAGCCACTAGTGGTAGTGATATTAAGGCGGCCAATTTACAAGCCCAATCTAGCACAGTAAAAGCCAGCAGTGGCGCAGATATTACCGTTAACACTGCTAAAGAACTTATTGCAAAAGCCTCTAGCGGTGGCGATATTAAATACTACGGAAACCCGGAAAAAGTTGACAAAACCGATAGCGCTTCGGGTAGTATTAAACAAAAATAATCAACGCAAACCAAACTATAATCAACCAATGTAAGCCACAGTAAATTTTTGTTACTGTGGTTTTTCTTTGAATAAAATGTTGTGACTTCACCATGTTTTTTGGGTCTAAAACTTACTTAAGTAACATTTAACCCATTACAAATGAAAACATTACTACCTGCAATTATACTTTGTATAACTAGCATTTTTAATATATATGCACAAAACACCGAAAAAATTAAAGGTGATAGAACCATAACTACTCTTGAAACTGAGGTTGACGCTTTTCACACTATTGCATTAGATGAAGATTTTGACATTGAAATTATGCATAGCAACAAACCATTAGTAATTATTGAAACAGATAGTAACCTGCATGATGTTATTAAATTTAGTGTTAATGATAGTGTTTTGACTTTTGACTTTTTGAAAAAAATAACATCAAAAAAAAGACTATTAATTAAAGTAAATTACACAAATAAGCTCAAAGAAATTATTACTAATGATAACGCTGAAATTAAAACCACTTCACCTATAAAATCAGATATTTTTAAAATTAATTCTAATGATGCTTCAAAAGTAAACATGCACGTAAACAGCACTAAATTTGAGTTAACTGGCAAAGGAAAATGTAAAATAGCATTAAACTTAAATAGCGAAAACATGACGGCAAGTTTGCAAGATTTTGCTAAACTTAATACACAAATAAATAGTAATACTTCACAATTTATTTTACATGAAAAAGCAAGCGTTGACATTGATGGTTATACTGATACTGCCAATATTGAAGCAAATAATAACACTAATTTTTCAGGAAAAAATTTAACAGTAAAACAAGTAATGGTAATTGCAGAAATTTCTAGCAATATTACTGTAGAAGCTATAGATAACATTAATATTGAGGCCTCTGGCAATAGTGCTATAAATATTTACGGCAACCCTGAGATTGCCGTAAATAGATTAGTTGATACATCAAAAATTCAGAAGAAATTGAGGTGATTTTTAGTAATACACTTCTAATATTTTAGCCGAATTTGACGCTATACTTATATTTTTTATTGCTGCCGGAAGCAGTAAAGTTTCACCCATTTTAATACTATAATCTTTGTTATTATGGGTTAATGTTACTTCACCTTCAACACACATAAAAATTATAAAAGAGTCTATGTTTGAATAATCTTTATCTATGCTATTTTTTAAATCTATTATATTGGTTTTAAAATAAGGCGAGTGCACTAGTGTGTTTGAAACATTAGGCGTTAAATTGTAGGTTGCTTTATAACTATCTTGTGGTTTAAAATCTAAAACATCTAAAGCCAAATCGTTATGTAATTCACGTTTTTGGCCCGTTTTGGCATCTACTCTATCATAATCATAAATTCTATATGTAACATCTGATGTTTGCTGGATTTCAGCCAATAAAACACCAGCACCTATGGCATGCACACGGCCTGTTGGAATGTAAAATGTATCACCAGCAGTAACATTTTCATGATGCATAACATCTAAAACAGTGCCTGCTTCTAAATGTTTTAAATAGGTTTCTTTACTTATTTCTTTTTCAAAACCAACAATTAATTCGGCTTCATCATCGGCTTGCATTACATACCACATTTCATTTTTCCCAAATGAATTATGACGTTGTTTAGCAACTTCATTACTTGGATGTACTTGTATTGATAGCGGGGTTTTAGCATCAATATATTTAATTAGTAACGGAAATTCTTCTCCAAACTTTTCATAAACAGTATTGCCAACAAAGTTGCCTTTGTATTCACTAATAAGTTCTTTTAAAGTTTTTCCTTGTAAGCTACCATTACTAACTAATGTTTCATCATTTTTTACATCAGATATTTCCCAAGATTCTCCAATATTTTCTTCGGTATAATCTTTATTAAATAAATCTTTTAGTTTTTCGCCTCCCCAAATTCTATATTTAAATAAAGGGGTGAATTTTAAAGGGTATAGTGTCATCTTGTTAGGTGTTTTATGTGTACTGTAAAAATATAATTAAAAAAATAATTGAAAACATTTTTAATTAGACATTCTTCTAAAATCCTTCATAATACTTTCAAGCTCAAATATGTATTGTTTATTGACCCTAGCTCTTTTCGCTATCTCTATAGTTTTATTCATATAATAAATTGCCTTCCCATGGTTATTAAGTTCAAATAATGCTATTGCATATGACCTTCCTGCAGCCACCCTAACTGGTAATTTGTATCTAACATTTATAAAAGCACGCTCAGAAAATTCTTTGGCTAGCCCTAAATCTCTTAAACTCTCATCAGGACAAGTTAATAAAAGTGTTCCATAGGCTTCTTGAATTTCAGAATCGTTAGGTGTATTTTCTAAAACCGTTTGGTATAATTCTAAAACTTTTTCCCATTGTTTATTTTTATTATAATACTCTCTAAGATAATTGGTTATAAACTTTTTTTCTGGGTAGACTTTTAATGCTTTTTCATAATATTTAACTGAATTAACTTCGTCTCCTTTTGTTTGATTAATTATTCCATTAAACACATTAATGTCCTTATGAAAAGGATCTTGTTTTTTAAGTTTATTTAAATACTTTTTAGCGTTTGTCATATCTTGGGACTGTAAAAACAAAAATATGGCTGCGCTAATCACATCTGTATCATTTGAATTTTTTTTAAGTAAAATATTTATCAATTCTATAGCTTTATCTTTCATACCCAATTTCTCAAAATACATACCAGCTAATGTAGCTTTTGCTGAAACATCAATACCATTAATTTTTTCTGCAATTCTGAAATAACTAAGTGCCTCCTTTTTAAATCCTTTATGTGATAAACCTACACCTACCTCAATAATCTCTTGATAATTGTCTTTAAAAAGGTGCAAATGTTTTTCTAACAAAGGTAATGCTCTATTAGTAGCATTCATATCAATATAATGCTTTATACCTTTTGAAATTAAATATTTACTATTTGGAAGATTTTTTAAAGCCAAATTTATCAGTTCTAAAGCCCAATGCGAATTACTACTTCTAATAGCATCATCAATTTGTTTTAGCAAATAAGTTTCAGATTTTGAGTTTAAGCTTAGTTTATCTAATAATGTATCTACTGGAGAAATGTAGATATTAAGATCATTAGCGCGCTCTGAATAATGCTTGCTTAAACCTTTATCCCCCATTTGAGCATAAAGATTACTTAATTGTCTATAGGCTGGACCAAAAGTAATATTGTTTTCTATTAACAACTTTAATTCGTTTTCTGCTAATTCAGTTTTAGAGTTGTTTACATAAAGTTTTGCTAGTTGTAATTTTGCATAAAGCGGCAGGGGGAAATAAGATGTTCGTTTGGTTTGGGGGTAAACAAATACCGATTTATTCATTTTTGATATTCGCTTTAATAATTGTTCTGCTAAATATATTGAATCTAACTGTTGATAAGCTTCTCCCAAATAATACAGTGCCATATAAGATTTAGGATTAACTTTTAAAACTTCTTTGAAATGAGTTACGGCATCTTCAGAATTACCTTGTTCACGCTTTATACAACCTAAATAATAACTCCATTCCCAATCTTCTCTATCTTTTCCTATAGCCAATTGATAACTCTCCTCAGCTTCTTTAAAATAATTATTGGCATGATAAACCATTCCCAAAGCACCAATATTTTTAGAGGAGGGATTACTCTTAACATTTCTAAAAGCTTCTAAAAAACTTTCATTAAGAGCTATTTCGGCTTTACCTAACTGGGGGAGTTCTGGCAACTCTGAAATTAATTGCTTTTTCTCATAAAAACTCAACCCAAAATAGATCAAGACAGCGATTAAAATAAGCGTTAAAGAAATAAAAATAGATTTGTTTTTAACCGCCATTTGTCTTAAAAGTTTTATTCATTAATAATGAGCAACTAAAATAGCAAAAATAGCAAAAACAAAAGCTAAAATAGACGTAAAAAAACAGCGTAAGACCCTAGTAAATCTCGTTATTTTCGTAATTTTACATTAACCATTCTGTTAACTAAAATTATCCAACTTTTGATTCGAAATAAAACAGCCTTTAAATTCATAATTTTCTTTATTACCTGTAGTTTCTGCTTATTGCAGAATTGCAAAAATAGCAATGAAACTTTAGCTATAGAAAACATAAAAAAAGGCCAAGAATTATTTAACACTGTTGGTTGTGTTAATTGTCATTCTTTAGACAATAAAAAACTGTATGGCCCTACATTAAAATACACTTTAGGAAAGCAAGTTACCGTACTAAGAGATAGTACCGAATTTATTGTAACTGTTAATAGAGATTACATAAAAAGAGCCATTTCTAATCCTAACTTTGAAAAACGTATTCCCTTTAAAAACAGTACAATGGCTAAAACCACATTAACAGCATTAGAAATTGATTTAATTACCGAATATTTAATAGCAACATGTGATAAAAACGCACTAACCAATTAATTATGAACATCATAAAGCAAAACCTTGAACATAAACAGACATATGTAATTCCATTCTTCTTAATTTGTATTCTATGCTATACTTGTAAGTCTGATAAAAAAGAGACAATGCCTACAATTACAACAGAAATTAAAAATAAAACCTCTGAGCTATTTTCTAAAGTATCAATTGGTAAAAGCTTTAACGAACCTCCTCAAATTTCTCATTTAGCTGCTAATGATATTGATGATGATGGGTATCTTGATGTTATAATTTGTGATATAAAAAACAACAACATTTCTTTAATAAAACAAAGCTCTAGTAATCAATTTACGGAAACCATTTTATCTGAAGACACTAACACCCCAGCGCATGTACAAGTCTTGGATTTTGATAAAGATGGTGATAAAGATTTAATTGTTGCCGGATTAGGTATGCTATTTCCAAATAATGATAACATTGGATCCGTAATAATTCTAGAAAATGATGGCCACTTAAATTTTACTAAACATATAATTGCAGAAAAATTAGCTAGAGTTGCTGATGTAAGAGCAGGAGATATTGATGATGACGGTGACATGGATTTGGTTACAGCTCAATTTGGATATGATGATGGTCAAACCTCTTGGATTGAAAACTTAGGTAACTGGAGTTTTAAAAATCATATTTTGCAAAGTGTCTCAGGACCGATAAATGTTGAAATTGTTGATATAGACAAAGACAATGATTTAGACATTATTTCTCTTGTTAGCCAAGAATGGGAAGAAATTTATTGTTTTATAAACGATGGAAAGGGGACTTTTGAATCTAAATTATTATGGGGCTCTAGTAATGAGGACTTTGGTTCTAGTGGTATTTCAATTTCAGATATCAATAAAGATGGTAAACCCGATGTACTTTACACTAATGGTGATGCTTTTGATTATATTCCACCATTGCCTAGGCCGTGGCATGGTATACAATGGTTAGAAAACCAAGGCAATTTAAAATTTAAGTATCATAGAATTTGCGACCTACCTGGAGCTTTTAGTGCTAGAGTTATTGATTTTGACCAAGATAATGATGATGATATTTTTGCTGTAAGCGGATTTAACTATTGGGAAAAACCGCAAGCAGAAAGTCTTATCTGGTTAGAAAACTCTGGAAGTAACTCCTTTAAAAAACACACCATTGCAAAAAGCCCAACACATTTGATTACTATGGAAATTGGAGATTTTAATAATGATGGATTTAAAGATCTTGTAACAGCAGGTGTTTATGTATATCCACCTTTTGAAAATATGAATAGAGTTACACTTTGGCTTAATAAAGGTAAATAAACTAAAAGAGCCCTAATAATAATTAGGGCTCCAAAACTAAACAAAACTAACTAAATAATTATAAATCTTTAGACCAAAATACATTAGCTAAAAATTTACTTTTCATCTAGAAAAATTTTTATTGCCATTCTTCAACAATTAATTCGGTATTTCTATAAATAAGCTCTTCTGAAACATTGTGTACTTCACCGTTATTATCGGTATAACTATATTGAAATGTAAAACCTCTTGTTTGATCATTGTAAGTTCCTGTACCGCTAAGGTTGGTTATATCACCTGTTCCATCAGACAATGTTACATTACCAGAATCATCTATTTCTACATTCATACCTCTTCCAGAAACATCAGGATTTCCAGCATAAGGTGCATTTAACGAGCTTTTATCTAAGGTTGTTAATAACATATCTTCATTGCTTACTAAGTCTTGTTCTGAATATGTTACTACTGAATTATCAACTGTATTAGTATCTGTTCCTTTTACATAATACCAACCATGGTATTTGTTATAGTAACGTACCACAAATATTGAATAATGCTTTCCGTCTAGTATAGAATCTGTGGTTGAGCTTACTAATTGCAAGGGTAAGGCATAATTTTTACCAACAGCTAAAGGATCATTCATAAATAAATCTTTATTTAAAGTAATTGGTAAACTACCTTTAAACTTCCCCTTTGGAATAGTTATACTTGTACCATTCATACTATAATAATTATCAGGTAACTTTGTTAAGTCTGGGTATGCATTTAATAGTGTGTCTTCTATAATAAAGCCTACTTCTTCGTTAACATCGTTGGTATATTTACCGCCTAAAACAACACCTGCTTCAAATTTTAAATCTTGTCCGTCTGCATCAACTAATGTTCTTAAAGGAAATTGCCTTGGAAAATATGTAGCTGAATACGTGAAGTCCGTTTTATAATCGTCATAACATGCTTGGAATAAAAACAATGTTGCTAACAAAACAATTAATGATATTTTTTTCATCTTCTTTATTTTTCTATTCATTTATAACTTTGGCAAATAATTACCAACCTTGATTTTGGGTAATGTCTCCTCCTGTTTTTAACAATTCATTAAAAGGCAGTGGCCCATAAATCATGTAATCTTTAAAGTTTGGAGTTACCAACACGTTTCTTTGGTAATTTAGTGTACCATTATCATTAGTAATTGTTACCCCAGATATTGGCTCATTTAAATTATCATCCCATCTTCTAAGATCAAAAAATCTATGTCCTTCAAAACATAATTCAATTCTACGTTCATTTTTAATTAAAGTTCTCATAGCCTCTTTAGATGTTATTGAAGCTAAATAATCATCAGTTCCGCCTAATGCTATTCCTGCTCTTCTTCTCACTTCGGCTATTGCTTCTCTTGCTGTTAATCCTAGACCACCTCCATCTGGCCCATAGGCTTCATTAGCAGCTTCAGCAAAATTTAAAAACATTTCTACATTTCTAAATATGGCATTATAATGCTGGTCTCTAGTAATATTACCTGGCACTAAACTAGCATTACTACTTACCCACTTACGTAAATAATAACCTGTACGTGTTGCGTTTTCAACGGTTACTCCTGGTGCTCCTGGTGTGTTGTTTCCTCCTTCAAAAGTTTCAATGGTTTGCCCCTTAAAATTTTGTCCGTTATAAATAACAGTCATATAAAACCTAGGGTCTCTGCCATCATACATATTACTTTCATCGTATCCACTCATTGCATCACTAATAGGGTAACCGTTTGCCATAGGAAATGCATCTACCAAATTTTGCGAGGGGTTACATCTGCCTCCACCAAGATGTGATGGTGGAAAGTTTCTATTTTCCACAGCATTATCTCCGATATTACCTCCACTAACTCTACGAAGTATTAATTCGTTATTAATATCATTATTATAAAAGCTATTAGATATATTATTTACATTGTAAATATCTGGCAATGCAACACCTATTTGATCAATAACATCTTTAGCTGCTTGGGCAGCAACCTCATAACTTGAGGTACCAAAAGCAGGACTTGCTGCATATAATAATACTCTAGATTTAAGAGCTCTACAAGCTACTGTTGTTGGGCGCCCTAAGTTATTATCTCCCAACACCTCATCATTTCCTACATATTCATCTTGTAAACCAGCTGCAAGAGCTTCATCCAAATCGTCTATGATTTGTTGTACACATTCTGCATAAGTATTTCTGGTTAAGTTTAAATCTCCATTAATATCTAATGTTGATGTAATTAAAGGTATGCCCATTAATTGACCACTTTCATCAAGACCTGCAAAGCGGCGTAGTAAATCAAAATGAATCCAAGCTCTTAAAAAATAGGCTTCGCCTCTTAAACGGTTTCTAAAAGTATCATCTAAATCTGAATTAGATTTTATATAAACCACATTACCATCTAAACCAACTTCAATAAATTGATTGATAGTTTTTAGCTCATCATACCTTGATGTCCATGCATTTAATGGGTTTGTTACTGATGTGTAATATCCGTCTACAGCTACCATTCTACTTAATGCACTTGATAAATTATTTGAAAGCGCATTGTCTGTACCTATATCTAAAAAATCACCTCCAAACTCCTCATATGATGATGGTAATGCTCTATAACCAAAGGTTAATAACCCTTCAACAAAATTGGCATTTGCTAGTAATTGTTCTTCAGTTCTTTCATTTGTTAACTTTGGTTCAAAATAATCTTCACAAGAGAAAAATAATACTGTAACCAATAAGGCTAAGACTGCATTTTTTAAAGTATTAACTTTAAAAAAATTACCTTTATAGTGCCCTTTAAAGTTTTCTTTTTTATATGTTTTTTGCATAATTTTAAACTTATTTTTTGTTAGTAAGTTAATTTTAAACCTAATGAAACAGTTGTATACATAGGATAGTTTGTTACACCTGCGTTTAAGTTTTCTGGATCTGAATTTTTAATTTTTGAGAATGTAAATAAATCATTCCCTCTTAAAAATATTTTAAAAGCACTTGCTCCTAATTTTTTACTTACATTTTCTTTAAAAGCATAGTTTAACTCTGCTGTTCTTATTTTAAAGAAAGATCCATCTGTTAACCAGTACGAAGACCCACGGTAACTGTGCGATTGTGTTAATGACGTTAACCTTGGTGATTGCGCGCCAGCTACTGCTCCTGGTACTGCTGCACCTAATGCTTGTACAGAGTATTTATTTTCGCCTACATTCCAATAATAACTATTAGTTAAATACCTATCAAAACCTGTTATACCTTGCCCTAAAACAAATAACTCAAAACCTTTATACTCTAGGTTTAAATGTAGTGAGTAATTGATTCTTGGTGTTGAATTTCCTATTACTTGCCTATCAAACTGATCTATAAGATTATCATCTCTATCGTTAACAACATCTAATAATTTAATATCGCCAGGTATAATATCTCCATATGATGACGTTACACCATGATTTGTTATTTCTGCTTGGTCTTGGTATAATCCATCTGCAACCCAACCAAAAATGGCATCTGAAGCTTGCCCCGTTCTGTTTAAATTACTATACTCATTTATTTCATCAAAAACTTCATTAACTGCTTTAGAATAAATTAAATTACCCCCTATTGAGTATTTAAAGTTATTTATAGCATTACTATAGTCTACACTTAAATCTATACCTTTATTAGAAACTTCATTAAAATTACCTATTGGTTTTAAAGCCCCTGTGTAATCTGGCACAGCATTATTAAGTACTACCGGAATGTCATATCTTAACTCATTGAAATAATTCACTTCTAAATTTAACTTTTCATTAAAAAGTTTAGTTTCAATACCAATATTAAATTCTCTTGATTTTTCAAATGTTAAATCTGGATTTCCAATTTGTCCTGCTCTCCAAGCGTATTCAATTACGGCATTTTCAGGTCCAAACCTGAAGCCTCCACCGCCTTGGTAGAAATCACGATATAATAAATAGTCTATTGAAGAATCATAGCCCATTACACCAAAAGACCCTTTTAATTTTAAATAGTTTATGGTGTTATTATTTTTTAAGAAATCTTCATTAGACATAATCCAGCCAAAACCACCAGCTCCAAATAAACCCCAACGGTTTTCTTTTGTAAACTTATCAGACCCCATGTAAGATGCGTTACCTTCAATTGTATATTTATTATTGAAGGTATAGTTTACTCGAGCTCCTATATTTATGTTTTTATCATCTTGCTGAGTTGTTGGACCATCTAAGGTAGATTTCCTGGTTAATGTTTGCCTAAAGCCTGCTATGTTTATTTGTAAGTCATTTTTCCCCCAAGACTTAACATAATCTATATTACCTACTAATCCTAAGTTTTGGGTTGAGTTATCACCTTGACGAGATTCAGATGATTGAAGTACATCTGTACCTATTCTTGTACCGTCAGACGGGTCTATCCTAGAGTAGGATAGGTTTTTCCCTATAGATATATTATTGAAAAAATCAAAAGTAACATAACCTCCAACTGTTAAACCGTCAATAAGTTTACCTAAATCAAAATTTAACCCAAAATTGGTTTGTGCATAATAGTTTTTAGTATTAACGTAACCAGACCTAGTTAATTCTCCCATTAAGTTGGTTCCTACTCTTGGGCTCCACCCTAAGTTATCTGTATCACCAATATCTCCTGCCCATAATGGGTAATCATTTGGTCTGTGAGATGATAATGTATTAAAAAAGCTACCATTATCAATATTAGCTCTGTCCCAAATATCCATTCTTCCTGCTATATCTAAAAAAGCAGAAACAGTATTATTAACTTGATAATCTAAATTACTTCTAACGTTAATTCTGTTAAATTTTTGCTGTTTACCAACTTTTTCTAAACCATCTTCACCTATAAAACCTACATTTAAAAAGTATTTAGTTTTGTCATCACCTCCTCTTAACTGCGCATTTAATCTTTGGAAAGTGGTACTTTTTCTTAAAAAAGTATCATAAAAATCTACATCAGGAAAAAGTGTTGACGGATTATTAGCGTAATTATCAATTGCTTCATCTGTATAAAGCGGCTCTAAACCATCATTAATTCTGGCTTGATTGTAAAGTCTTGCGTACTGTGCAGAGTTTAGATATTCTGGCAACTCTGTTGGTCTTTTTAAACCAGACTCTACAAAAAACTCAACTTTCTTTTTTCCATCATACCCTCGTTTTGTTGTTACCATTACTACACCATTGGCAGCTTTACTACCAAAAAGCATTTTGGCAGTAATATCTTTTAATACCTGAATACTTTCAACCTCATCTATAGAAATACTTGAAAGTGACCTATTAGCAATACCATCAATAACTATTAAAGGTGCATCACTATTACCTCCACGTGATATACCTCTAATACGCATCCATGTGGTATCAAAACCAGGAGCTCCTGATGCTTTATTTACAATTAAACCAGGCGCTAAACCTACAAGTGCAGATTCCACGTTATAATCTGAAGTGTGCGATATATCATCTGCTTTAATAACATCAACAGCGCCTACTAATTTATCTTTATCAACTTCTCCAAAAGGTAAAATAACTTTATTATTTATTTCAACTTTTGTTATAGAGTCATTATTATTCTGCTGTGCAGATATAACACCCGTTATGGCTGTTAAAACTAGTAATATATAATATTTCATATTTATCATTTTATTATTTACCACCCAGGATTTTGTTCAAACTGAGTCATAATATTCATAACCTGTGTTGGAAAAGGATACCAGTAATGCTTATCTTCAAATACTCTTAATGCACCATCCATAAGCTTTTTATCATAAACAACCTCACCGTTTATTTCTTTGATATCGGCTCCCCAAATACCATTTGCAAAAACTTCTTTTGCAATTTTCCATCTTCTTATATCAAACCATCTGTGTTGTTCATGGTATAACTCAACGGCTCTTTCGTTATAAATACGTTGTTTAAATGTTTCTTTATCTGTAGTATACTTAGCTAAAACTGGTGGCATATTTGCTCTAGCTCTAACTATGTTTATTGCTTCTACGGCTGTTAAAGAAGCTCCTGGAACTGCACCATTTGGCCCATAGGCTTCATTGGCGGCTTCAGCAAAATCTAAGTACAGTTGGGGCACTCTTATATGCGGAAACATTCTAAACCAACCTCTTGCTCTGTGCCACTTATTACAACCAGGCCATTTGTGTTTTTTACTATAGTAACCTGCCCAAAATTTGTTTCGGCTGTTTTCATATTTATAGTGCCAACCGTTAGGTAGTGCATCAAGCGTTCTTGCTTTTCCTGGGTTAGGATTTGGTAAACCAGGATACAAATCGTCTCCATGTACTGATACACTTGCACGCAACCTTGGGTCTCTATTACTATAAGGGTCTGATGGATTAAAGCTACCACTTGAAATGGCTTCAGGGTCATTAACATCATAACCATCAATGGTTTCAAACCAATCAACAGCATTTTGTGTTGGCTGATTTTCAGCTAACCACCCACCAGCAAATTGTGGTAAAAACCATCCTTGACCTGCTCTTCCAGAGCCATTAGGGTCTGTGCCTTGAGATAATGGTGCTTGAATGATAGCCTCTTTTGGAAAGCCACTTGTTCTACTGCGCCAGTTCTCTGTATACTCTTCCATAGTAAACATTTCATAACCACCGGCAGCATATCCATTAATAGCTTCTGCTGCTGCAGCTGCTGCTTTTTCAGCATAGGTGATATTGTATGTTTTTGAAGATGAACCATATGGATTTAAATCTGGGTTCATTAAAGGGCTTGAAGCATATAATAAAACCATGGCTTTTAATGCTCTTGCTGATGTTTTAGTAACTCTACCTAGGTTTTGGCTATTCCATTTCACAGGTAATAAACTTATGGCTTTATCTAAATCTTCAACCATCCAATCTGCACCTTCTAACCATGTTGGCCTTGGAACATCAAAATTTGCTGATGGATCAAAAACTTCATCCATAATAGGAAAACTGCCGTATCTCTTAACAATTGTAAAATAATGAAATGCTCTTAAAAAATGAGCTTGACCTACAATTTGGTCTTTTAACTCTTGTGGTGTATATCCTAATTCAGTAGGAAATTCAACCAACTTATCAATATTTTTTAGCACATTATTAACGGCACGAATGGCAACAAATGCTTTTGATACTGGTTCTGCTGGTATATCATTTCCGTTAAACTCTGCCCCTACGTTGTCATATGTCATACCGCCTAAATCTCTAAAATTTGAGTCCATCCAGTTTCCTGTATTTATTACATAATGTACTGGAAATTGCGTTTTAGATATTTGCATTTCATCAGACATACAACCTACTTCACCAGACCAATCTGTATCATTGTATACATAATTATGAATCAAACGAGTAGCTCTATCTAATGCTCCTCTTGTTGAAAAATAATCTGTAAACACCTCGTCTTCACTTACTCCTAATTCAGGACTAACATCTAAATACTCTTCACATGAAAGAGAAACTACTGATACTGAAACTACTAATAGCAGCGTTTTTATATATTTTTTCATAATGTTATGTTTTTTTAGATTATTTATTTACTAAAATGACAACCTAACACCTAGGTTATAGCGTTTTGTAATTGGGTATACAATTAATTGATTTTGCTCTGGATCAAATTGACTTGGCAAATCTGTCCAGGTAGCTAAATTGTTACCATTTATAAATACCTCAAAAGAATCAAAAAGCCCAATAGCATCTCTAGCCTTTTGTCCTAATTTGTATTTAACCTCTAGTGTTTTAAATCTTAAAAATGCACTAGATCTATTTGTGTAAGTACTCAATTGATTATCATGCCCCGTGTTTTGTGTACGTAATGCAGGGTGCCTACCGTTAGGATTATCAAAAGACCAAGCATCTTGTTGCTCATTATTTAATAACTGGAAACCTAACATACCTGCTCCAGCCCACTCATATAAATAACTTTGGTCTATATTTTTTGATAAATCCCACATACCGTTAAATAATGCTGTTACAGAAAAACCTTTGTATGCAAAACCTAAATTAAAGGCATAAGTTTTTGTTGCAAATCTTGGGTTATTAATTGGCACTCTATCTAATTGGCTAATTACCCCATCAGCATTATAATCTACATAGCTTAAATTTCCTGGAATAAGTTGAGCATCTGGAGAAAAACCAGAAGTTGTACTATTATATACCTCATCCCATGATTGGTATATACCATCATTTAACAAACCTGGTTGCCAACCTATTGGTTTACCTTCATTACGTTGCTGTGGTGATGTAGAAGGAGCATCATCTTGTGCTACTATGCGACTCTCACTAAGTGATGCGTTTGCACGAAGAAAATACTCAAAATTCTCATTTACTTTATGATTCCATTTTAATTCTATATCAATACCATGATTTTTTGTTTCACCAATATTTGCAAATGGTGTTACTGCACCAAACCAGGGTGCTACTGTATTTCTTTGTATTAATATATCTTCACGATTTTCTTGAAACAGTTCTATTGTAGTTCTCAATTTATTATTAAGAAAGCCCATTTCTACAGCTAAATCTTGTTTAATAGCAGTTTCCCATGTATTACCCGGAACTGCTGGTCTTCCTTCTAGGAAAAGTTGCCCATAGTTTATTAAAGGGTCTCCAAAAAACAATTGTGCAGTACCTCCTGAACGGCTATCATATTGTGATTGGTATAAGAAACGGTTATTTCCAATACCTTTATCTGAACCTATTTCACCATAAGAATATCTAAACTTTAAAAAGTTCATAAACTTAACTTTGTCTTTAAACCAATCTTCTCTAGATACAACCCAGCCACCTGCTAATGATGGGAAGAAACCGTAACGTAAACCAGGTGCCCAGTTTTCGTTACCATTATAAGCCCCATTAAACTCTAATAAATATTTTGATTTATAAGCATATGTTGCTCTACCAACCCAACTTTCTTCAAAACGCGGAAAATTTGTACCGCTTTGAGCTCTTCTTCTACTAAAAAGCCCCATTACTCCTACTTGGTGGTTATCTCCAAAGCTTTTATCATAATTTACTCTAAATTCATAGTACAAACTATTGCTTGAACCTGTAACATTTTCTGGGTTTACAGTTGGTGGCCCAACAATTTCATCAGGGTCTCCATCTTGTATAAAGCCTGTTAAATCAGCATTAGGATAATAAAACAAAACGTTTTGCCTTATAATACCGCTGTTATTTCCATATTCTTGAAAAAAGTTATACGATAATCTTCCTTGAACTTTTAAATCTTTGGTTATATTTTGAATTAAAGTAAAATCTGTATACAATGTATTAGAGCGATCTCTCCATTGGCCTTCTCGTTCACCTTTATAAAAGTTAGGGTTAACAACAGCGCCTTCTTCAGTAGTTAATCTACCATCTGGTAAAATAGGCTGTGGCCCTACCAATGGCGTTTGCCAAATACGTGCAAATGTATTACCTCCACCAGTTGTTATACCATTATTTGTTAACCTAGTTAACGAGTTTTTATTAATAGTTTTAAAGTTACCTGATAGGCCTACTTTAAATTTTGTAGTTTTACTAAAGTTGAAATCTAAATTTGAACGCCATGTAAATTTTCTTTGATAGGTACGCGGATCAAAATCTTTTTGTTTTTCAAAATCAAAAATATCGCCATCAAATTGATATCCAAGAGACGAGAAATAAGTTACAAAATCATTACCACCAGTTACATTAACATTATACTGAGAATTTACACCTGTTGTTAATAGTTCCTCAATCCAAGTTGTATAACTATAAAAATCTCGGTCTCTATTCGGGTCTCTCCATAAATCTATTTCACTTTGTGGAAACATTACACTGTATGCCCTATCGTTCATGGCAGCTTCGTTAAAAGCTTCAAGTGTAGAAGCATAATCTGCATAGTAATTTGTATCCATTGTTGGTTCTTTTAAACCCCAACTACTAAATACGTTTACTTTTGTTTCGCCCGCTTTACCTCTTTTTGTAGTAACTACAACTACACCATTTGCTGCTTTTACACCAAATACCGCAGTTGCTGAAGCATCCTTTAATACAGATATGGATTCAATTTCATTAGGGTCTAAATCATTAAAATCACGTTCAACACCGTCAACAATATATAGTGGTACATTTCCTGCTCCTCCAAAGGTAGACTGACCTCTAATTAAAATTGTAGATGCTGTAGAACCCGGTTGTCCTGCGGCTTGTTGTGTTGACACACCTGGCATAATACCAGAAAGTGCTTCAGATACTGTTGCTACAGATCCTGCTCTTAAAATTTCTTCACCCTTAGCTTGTGTTACAGAACCTACAACGGTTTCTTTCTTTTGGCTACCATAACCTACAACCACAACCTCATCTAGTTCTGATAGGTTTTCTTTTAATACTATTTTAATTTGTGATTGATTGTTAACAGGTACTTCTTTGGTATCAAACCCCAAAAAAGATACAGTTAATATGGCATTTTCACTAGCTACCTTGAGGGCAAAATTACCATCAAAATCTGCAGTAGCACCATTTGTTGTGCCTTTTTCAATAACATTTGCACCTGGTAGTGGCTGCCCATTTTCGTCTAAAATTGTTCCGCTAACCAAAAACTTTGTTTGTTTTGGAGTTTGCTTAACTGGTATTAATTTTTTAGGTGCTTTTTTAGGCTTTAGTACAATTTGTTTTCTGGAAACTTTGTACTGAATTTTGGTATTGAAAAATAAATTATCTAATACTTCTAAAAGCGGTTTTTTTGTTGCGTTAATTGAAACGCGCTTTAGATAGTTAACATCTTCATCTTTATAGATGAATTTGTAATCGGTTATTGTTTCTATCCGATTTAACACCTTTTCCAAACGCACGTTTTCTAAATTAATAGTAACCGTAGTATTTTTTTTAGATACGGGGTTTGCATGTGTTTGAAACAAGGCAACAACTAAAAAGATTGTGGTAAGTTTCATTTTTAAATTGCTTTGTAACAGAAAGAGAATAGTTTCCCTTTGAATAACAAGGTTTTTCATTACTTTTATAGTTCTTTACGTTGGTTATTAATTTAATCACACCTTTAACCGGTTAAATGTTCCCGCATTTTCCGGTTTTTTTTGCCATGTATTGGCATACAAGTGATTAAGTAGAATAATAAATTAGTTTGTTGTGTAGTGTTTTTTCTATGTCATATGTGGTATCATTTAGTTTAGTTGATTATTATAGTTGGTTTATTTGTTTGTTTGTTTATAGTATAGTTAATACTATAATTCTCTTTAAATGTTTGCAAAATATAATCAATACTTACATTATTAAAACTAGCAGTAAATGCTGTGTTATTTAAGGTTGTATTTTTGCATTGTATTGATACATCATAATACCTTTCTAACTTTTTAAGAATATTGATAAATGGTTCGTGCTTAAAACTTACAACACCATTTATCCAAGAGGTATACAATGAAACATCTACATTTTCTACAATTAAATTAGTGCTTTCCCTGTTTAAAACAGCTATTTCTCCAGGTTTTAATGTTGCTTGAGTTTCATCAATGTTTTCCCCAAATAAACTTACAGCGCCTTCTACTAATACTGTTTCGGTTTCTAAATCTTCAGGATATGAAGACACATTAAATTGTGTACCTAAAACCTTAACATTTATACCTTTTGCCTTTACTATAAAAGGGTGAACTTTATCTTTAGCAACATTAAAAAACGCCTCTCCAGTAATAAAAACCTCTCTATTAAACCCTTTTAAAAATTTAACTGGATATTTTAGCGAGCTACCAGCGTTTAGTGTTACTTTTGTACTATCAGACAACACAACATTAAACCTTTTACCATAAGGCACCTTTAAGGTATTATATATCAATTCTTCAGTTTTGCTATTGTTATTATAATGCAAAACATTTCCTTTTTGCTGCCCGTAATTATTTCCTTTTGAATCTGCTATATCAGCTTCATTATTCTCTGTAATTATTTTTGTTTCACCAGTTTCTAGCTCTAATACAATAGCATTTTCTGGAATTACAGTTTCATTAGTACTTTTTAATAAAAAACAAGAATAACCTACACTTAAGCTAACAACTAATATAGCTGCGTATTTTAAAATTACTGAAAAATTATTTGTTTTTTTATTTAAACGCTTTTTGTAAGCAGCATAAGCTTTTTCTGTGCTCGTCTTTTTTAATGTGTCTTCAAAACTAGAAGACACATACTTTGCTTTTAAAGTATTGAATATATGGGAGTTTTCTTCTGAAGAATTTATCCAATTTTCTATCAACATGGCTTCTTCAGAAGTAACTAATCCTTTAATATAATTTAAGAGTACAGTAGTTTTCATAGTTAGTTGGTATTATATAGACGACTAACTTTAGTACTATACCTAGTCATAATTTAAAAAAAATAATAATTAATGTTAAATATTCTTTTAAATGAAGCCTCATATGCTGTAAAGCCGTTGATATATGGGCATCTACAGTTCTTTTTGAAATTTGAAGTTTTTCGGCAATTTCAGCATGCTTTAATTCTTCAAATCTACTTTTTATGAATACTTTTTTACATTTTTCAGGCAATGCTTCTATGGCACTGTTTATTCGTTCTTGTAATTCAGATTCAATAATTAATGAAACAGCCTCATTTTTAATGAATTTTTTTTGAATTGAAACTTTTTGTTGATAGGATATCGAAAAATTATTTTTAACCTTATGATGCTTTAACAAATCTAAACAAGCATTTTTTGTTATGGTATGAAGATAATTATTCAAGTTTTTAACGGTAGATAAACCATAACTTCTTTCCCATATTTTGATAAATACATTTTGCACTACACCTTCGGCATCTTCATAATTATCAAGATATCCTTTGGCTATGTGCAATAATTTACCGTAATATAGACGAAAAAGAACCTCATGAGCATTAGGATCTTTTTTTTCTAATAAACTGGTAAACTTTTTAGAACCTATATCTAAATGTAGTTTTTTCAGTTTGTTGTAGTTAGTTTGTTTAGTTCCATAAAATTAGTAAATTAAAAAAACTATACAAGATTACAAATGTTTGAAACATTGCAACAAATGATTATTTTACTAAGTTTTGAACAGTATTTACCTTAAAATGCGGGTAAAAGACTACTTTGTATAGAAAAAGAAAAACTATATAATGTTTTATTTTAGTAAGAAAATTAAAATAATTAAGATAAAAACAGTTAACACAAAATAAATGCTGATTATTATATTCTTAAAACATTATAACATGCAAGAAAAAAAAGTCGGGATGACAGGATTTGAACCTGCGACCACACGGCCCCCAGCCGTGTACGCTAACCGGACTGCGCCACATCCCGAATTTTAAATAGTTTCCAAAGAAAACATATTTTTAAATAATTACAAAACACAAAATAGCCAAAGTTTTTCCTTTGGCTATTTTGTGTTTCTTTAAGTAGCTATTTGCTATTAATTATATGTTGATGTAGATACTTCAAAAGAAGCATCTTTAGCTGCTAAATAACGCTCAGCATCTAAAGCTGCCATACAACCTGTACCTGCAGCAGTAATTGCTTGTCTGTAAACATGGTCTGCCGCATCTCCAGATACAAATACACCATCTACATTTGTTTTTGCTGTACCTGGTGTATTAATTATGTAACCTGTTTCATCTAAATTTAAATAATCTTTAAAAATATCTGTATTAGGTTTATGCCCTATGGCTACAAAAAACCCAGTTGCTGGTATTACGTGTTTTTCTTGTGTTTGGTTATTAAAAACGCGCACGCCGTTTACTAGTTGACCATCACCTAAAACCTCATCGGTTTCTGTATTAAATAAAATTTCAATATTTTCTGTGTTTTTAACACGTTCTGCCATAATTTTTGATGCTCTAAACTCATCACGTCTTACTAACATGGTTACTTTTTTACAAAGTTTAGAAAGATAATGAGCTTCTTCACAAGCAGAATCTCCTGCCCCAACAATCACAACTTCTTGATTTCTATAGAAAAAACCATCACAAACCGCACATGCTGAAACACCGCCACCTAACTTTAAATATTTTTGTTCAGATTCTAAACCTAGATATTTTGCTGATGCTCCTGTTGAAACAATAATTGTATCGGCATGAATTTCTTTTTCGTCATTAATCCAAACTTTATGTACATCTCCCGAAAAATCAACCTTAGTAGCCCAACCATCACGAATATCGGCTTCAAAACGTCTAGCTTGCGCTTGTAATTGCAACATCATTTCTGGCCCTGTAACACCTTCTGGGTAACCTGGGAAATTTTCAACCTCGTTAGTAGTTGTTAATTGACCACCTGGTTGCGTACCTTGATATAAAACAGGGTTCATATTGGCTCTTGCAGCATATATTGCTGCTGTGTAGCCTGCTGGCCCGGAACCAATTATTAAACACTTTACTCTTTCAATTGTATTAGACATAATTTTAAAATCTTTTAGGTTAAAACAAAAGTAGAATTTTTAAACTAATCCTTACTTAGAATGTATCAACAGTTTTTATAAAAAAATAAGTAATTGCTATGGTAAGCAAAAAAACTTTTACTGTATATTTTTAGACGTCATTTAAAAGCAATACCCTTATTAGTTTTTTTGTAATATTAATTTTTAGGATAATTATCATCCCAATTTTTAATTTTAGGATTACCCAATTTACCAAGAGATTTGGCTACTAAGGTAGAAACTGTAGCATCTCCAGTTACGTTTATTGTTGTTCTGCACATATCTAACGGCCTGTCTACTGCAAAAATTAAGGCTAAGGCTATTGGTAAAATATCAGACGGAAAACCTATAGCTTCTAAAACAATTACTAACATTACCATACCTGCCCCTGGTACGGCAGCGCTTCCTATTGATGCTAAAAGCGCTGTTAAAATTATCATTAACTGATTACTAAACACTAAACCTTCTGGCCATAAAACCTGCATAATAAATACTGCAGCAACACCTTGATAAAGGCTTGTACCATCCATATTTATTGTAGCTCCAACGGGTAAAACAAAACTAGAGACTTCTTTGTCTACTCCAATATGCTCTTCAACACGTTCCATAGTTACCGGTAATGCTGCAGCACTACTACTTGTTGAAAACGCTAATAATTGTGCTGGACTAATTTGGCTTAAAAACCAAATAGGCGATTTTTTTGCGTATAATGCTATTAAAAGTAAATAAAAACATATCATTAATACGAGACCTAAAACCACTACACCAGCGTATTTTAATAGGGCTATGAGTATTTCAGGATCATCGGCAGATACTACAACGGTTGCCAAAAGCGCAAATACTGCATAGGGTGCAGATAGCATAATTAAATCTACCAATTTCAAAATAACTTCATTTAAAGAATCAAAAAAGTCTTTTAAAGGTTTTGCTTTTTCTTCAGGAACTAACAAAATACAAATACCTAATAGTATTGAAAACACAATAACTTGAAGCATTAATTTATTATCGCTCATGGCTGTAACAGCATTATCAGGCACCATATCAACCACAAAATCTAACGGACCAGCTTCAGCTTGTTTTTTAGCATTATTTAAAATGGTTTGTGCTTTTCCGCTACTAGCATATTTTTCTTTTAGCATTGTAACAGTTTCAGGTGTAATGCCAGCTCCTGGCTTTAAAAAATTTACCAACCCTAAACCTATAGTAATTGCTATTACGGTAGTTAAAATGTACACAAAAATAGTGCGTACACCCATATTTTTAAATTTTGAAATATCTTTTAAATCTGACACGCCTTTTATTAACGAAGCTAAAATTAAAGGCACTGCAATGAGTTTTAACAACTTAACAAATATTTTACCAATAGGCTCTATCCAATCTAAAACAAATTGTTGGAGGTTAAATGATGCCATTGTGAAACCAAAAACAACACCAAGCACCATGCCTATTAGTATTTTCCAGTGTAATGCCAATTTCTTCATATAATAAAAGTGAGAATTTAAAAGGTATAAACTTACGGAATTTGCAGCAATTTTTACGAAGTACAAATATTACGGCATAAAAAAAGCATTGCAAAATGCAATGCTTTTTGTCGGGGTGGCAGGATTCGAACCTGCGACCTCCGCGTCCCAAACGCGGCGCGATAACCGGGCTACGCTACACCCCGAAATTGTAACGGGCTGCAAATATACTTTTTTTATTTATTTCAATACCTATTTTTCAAAAAAAATATTAAAATCTAAATCTTTTTAAACTTATTACATAACTTGCTTGCTCTTAACAACACCTTGTGAACAAAAAAAACATTTATTTTATTGTTGTGTTGCTTACTAGCGCACTAAGTTTTAGTCAAAAAATAATTTTAGGAAAAGTTACCGATTCTAATAACAATATTTTAAATCTTGTTGAGATTAAAAATACTAAAACACAAGATGTTTTTTTTACCAATGCCAACGGAAATTTCGGAATAAAAGCAGAAGGTGTTTATTCTTTTAAAAAAGAAGGCTATACTACAGAATACATACAGTTAATTTTTGGAGAAAATTATAATATTCAACTTCAACTAAATCCTTCACAATTAAATGAGGTTATTGTTACCAGTAGTATAATACCTCAAACGTTAAAAACACTACCTACAACCACAAATATTATTTTAAAAAAAGATATTGATTTAGGCAACAACATTAATATTAACAATACTTTAAACACAATACCTGGTATTTTCATGCAATCTGGTGCACTAAACACTAACCGTATTACAATAAGAGGCATTGGTGCTAGAAATTTGTTTGGCACATCAAAAATTAGAGCTTATTTTAAAGATATTCCATTAACCAATGGTAGTGGCGAAACAAACATTGAAGATTTTGAACTTGGCGCCATTAGCCGCATTGAAATCACAAAAGGCAATGCTTCTAGTGTTTATGGGGCTGGTTTAGGTGGTACAATAACTTTATTTCCTGAAACTTCAAATTTCAATTCTCAAGTCATAAATAACCAATTTACAATAGGGTCTTTTGAGCTTATTAAAAACTTAACCAATATAAATTTTCACACTAAAAAACATAGTTTTAATACTATTTACAGCAATACGCATAGTAATGGTTTTAGAGCTAATAATACATATAATAGACAAACATTTTTACTATATACAAATCATTTTATAAACAGTAAAAACCAAGTATCTTTTTTGGCAAGTTATGTTAATTTAAAAGCTTTTATACCAAGTTCTTTAAACAAAAGTAATTTTGAAAACAACCCCGAAATTGCAGATATTAACTGGAATAACGCCAAGGGTTTTGAAGATTCTAAACGAGGTATTTTTGGCATATCATGGGAGCATAACTACGGCCAAAAACTAAAACAAACCACAAGTATTTTTACATCTTTTAGAAATGCTTTTGAACCTAGACCATTTAATATTTTAGAAGAAAACACCGTGACTTATGGCGCCCGAACCCGATTAACTAACAACTTAAAATTATTTACCCAACCATTAAATTGGACCTTAGGTGGTGAGTATTTTAAAGATATCTATTCATACAAAACTTTTGAAAATTTATATGAAGATTTTCCGCCTAACACAGGTAGTGTTCAAGGTGATTTACTTTCAAACTTTGAAGAAAACAGAAGCTATTTCAATATTTTTTTTGAAGCTAATTACAGCCTAACAAAAAATACAACGGTTATAATTGGTTCAAACCTAAATAAAACATCATATACACTATATGATAATTTTACAGCAAGTACCGATAATCCAGATCAATCAGGCAAATTCAAATACAAAACCATAATATCACCAAAATTTGGTGTATCGTATCAAGCCACAAAAAACTTAAATATTTACAGCAATGTAAGTCACGGATTTTCACCACTTTCTCTAAATGAAACACTTCTACCAAACGGATTAATAAATCCAGATTTAAACCCTGAAACTGGTTGGAATTTTGAAACAGGCTTAAGAGCAACATCAACAAACCATAAATTACATTTTAATATGGCTGTTTACAGGTTAAGCCTAAAAAATTTATTAGTAGCCCGAAGAACTTCCGAAGATGAATTTATTGGCATAAATGCTGGCAAAACACAACACAACGGTTTAGAAACCAGCATGAGTCACCAAATTATTTCAAACAAAAAAATAGATTTATACGCAAGCATTAGCGCATCATTCACAAACTACAAATTCAAACAATTTATTGATGCTACTAACAACTACTCTGGCAATAAAGTTACAGGCGTTCCTTTAAACACCGTAAACATTATTTCTAAATTTAATACAGCTTTAGGTTTTTATGGCAACATCAACTTTTTACACGTTGGGAAAATGCCAATTACAGATGCCAACAACTTATTTTCAAACGCTTACAACCTTACTAACACCAAAATAGGTTTCAAGAAAAACATAAATAAAAACATAAAAACAAACCTTTTTATTGGTATAAATAATATATTTGATGTAAAGTATGCATCGCAAATTTTAATAAACGCCTCTAGTTTTGGCGGTAATGCACCCCGATATTACTATCCGGGAAATCCTGTAAATTATTACTGCGGCATTAACTTAAATTACGCATTTTAACAATGAAAAAACTAAGTTTAATACTTATTACATTTATAACTTTTGCTGCTTGTGCGCAACAAACAGAATCTGTTGTAAAAGCTGAAACACCCACAGAAATAAACTATACAACCGAAATGGTTGTACCAGGTTTAACAATACCTTGGGGCATGACTTTTTTACCCGATGGTAGCATGCTTATTACTGAAAAAAGTGGCGATTTAATTCATTTTAAAAACAATAAAAAAACTGTTATTGAAGGTGCGCCTGCTGTTTACGTTCGTGGGCAAGGTGGCTTTTTAGATATTAAACTGCACCCCAATTATATAAACAACGGGTGGATTTACATGACGCACGCCTCTAGCCAAGGCAACGGTGACGGCGGAAACACCGCGTTAGTTAGAGCAAAACTTAATGGCAACAAACTTGAAAATTTAGAAACCCTGTATAAAGCTGAACCTAACACAAAAAAAGGGCAGCATTTTGGCTCTAGAATTGCTTTTGATAATGAGGGCTACTTATATTTTTCGGTTGGAGACCGTGGCAATAGAGATGAAAACCCTCAAGATATCACCAAAGATTGTGGTAAAATTTACAGATTACATGATGATGGTACCGTGCCAGAAAGTAATCCGTTTACAAACACCAAAAATGCTAAAACCGCCATTTATAGTTACGGGCACCGTAACCCACAAGGCATGGTAAAACACCCTGTAACTGGCAAAATTTGGACACATGAACATGGTCCGCAAGGCGGTGATGAAATAAATATTATTGAAAAAGGTAAAAACTACGGTTGGCCCGTAATTTCATACGGTATAAATTATAGCGGCACTACTTTTACTGATATTACTGAAAAAGAAGGCATGGAGCAACCTTTATTTTATTGGGTGCCATCCATTGCTCCAAGCGGTTTAGCTATTGTATCTTCAAATAAATACCCTAACTGGAAAGGTAATGTTTTAGTGGGCTCTTTAAAATTTCAATATTTAGAGCGTTTAATTTTAGAAAATAATAAAGTTATTAAACGCGAAAAACTTTTTGAAAATATTGGTAGAGTTAGAAACGTTATACAAGCACCAGATGGTTTTATATATGTAGCCGTTGAAAACCAAGGCATTGTTAAAATTGTTCCAAATTAAATTTTAAAAAAAAGATGAAAAATTATTACCTACTTACACTAGCTTGCTTGTCATTTGCATTTGCACAGGCGCAGAATAACCTAAAACAAAGTATTGAAAACGGTAAAGAAATTTACAATGATTTTTGCGTAACGTGCCACATGGCAAAAGGCGAAGGCGTTAAAGGCACCTATCCGCCATTGGCAAAATCTGATTATTTAATGAACAACCGAAAAGCTGGCATAAGAGCCATTAAATTTGGCATTTCGGGTGAAATTATTGTAAACGGAGAAACCTACAACAACACCATGGCCACACTAGGCTTAAGTGATGATGAAATTGCCGATGTTATGAACTACATAACCAACGCTTGGGGCAATAAAAACAACAAAATGTTTACAAAAACCGAAGTTGAAAACACCCAAAACCAAAATTAAACACAAAATACTGTTTATGCATTTAAACAATTTTTAACAGGTTTTTATTTAATTATTCGTAACAAAAACATTAAATACACTAAAATAATACAATAAATAATTTTAAATTTGCCTGTATAATTTTAGGCAAAAACACATGTTAATAATAGGCATTGCAGGCGGTACAGGTTGCGGAAAAACAACAGTAGTAAACCAGCTTCTTAAAGAATTACCCGAAGGTGAAGTGGGTGTTATTTCGCAAGACTCGTATTACAAAGACACGTCACACCTGTCTTATAATGAGCGCGTAAATATTAATTTTGATCACCCAAGATCTATAGATTTTGAACTTATAGAAGCTCATTTAAAACAATTAAAAAAGAATAAACCCATACATCAACCCGTTTATTCTTTTGTAAAACATAACCGCACGGGCGATACTATTTTAACGCACCCAAGAAAAGTTATGATTGTTGAAGGTATTTTAATTTTAACAAACCCAGAGTTAAGGGATATGTTTGATATTAAAATATTTGTTCACACAGATTCTGACGAGCGCTTAATTAGACGTTTAAAACGTGACATTTCTGAACGCGGCAGAGATTTAGATGAAGTTTTATCGCGCTACCAAAACACGCTTAAACCTATGCACGAGCAATTTATTGAACCTATGAAAGAATATGCCGATATTATAATACCAAATAACAGGTACAATACCGTTGCTATTGATATTGTTAAAACAATTATAAACGAAAAGCTATAATGGCATTTTTTAAACATCCTTTTTTTAAACCATTTAAAAACATTTTTATATTAATACTAGTGGCTTTTGGTATTTGGATGCTTTTTTTTGATGCTAATTCACTACTTATTCATCATGAATTAAATTCTGAAATAAATGATTTAGAAGATGAAAAAGAATACTATAAAAAGGAAATAGAAAAAGACAATAAAGCACTAAAAGAACTTAGCACAGACGAAGGTTTAGAAAAATTTGCTAGAGAAGAATATTACATGAAACGCAATAATGAAGAAATTTTTATTATTGAATATGAAGATAGCCTAAAAACAAAAAATAATGAATAAAAAGTTGTTTAATGGTTTTGATGCGGTTTCGGCTAAACAGTGGAAACAAAAAATTCAGTTTGATTTAAAAGGTGCAGATTATAACACCACATTAAACTGGAACACAAATCATGACATTACAGTTAAACCTTTTTATCATGCCGATGATTTTGAAGCACTTCCAAACACATCCAAAACGCAAGCCACACAATGGCGTATTTGTGAAACTATTTATGTTGCTAATGAAAAAACAGCCAACAAAAATGCTGTAAATGCTATAAAAAAAGGTGCTGATAGTATAAAATTCATTATCCCTTCACAAAACATTTCAATTGAAACTTTAATAGAATCTATAAATACTGAAAACATTTCAATGCATTTTGAATGTGATTTTTTATCAGAATCATTCACTAAAAACACACATTCAAAATTCATAAAAAAGCCTATTTTTCAAAATGACATTATTCACAATTTAGCAAAAACAGGTAACTGGTATTCTAATTTAAATTCAGATTTTAATACATTAAAAAATATTGTTTCGGCAACAAATAGTATAAGTATAAATACTGCCTTATACCAAAACGCAGGTGCTAACATAGTGCAGCAATTAGCATATGCTTTAGCCCATGCTAATGAGTATTTAAACGCTTTAATATTGCCACAAAACGCCATAATAAATTTTAATGTAGCAGTAAGTTCTAATTATTTTTTTGAAGTTGCTAAACTTAAAGCCCTAAGGCTTTTATGGGAAACTTTAGCCCATGAATACCAAACAAATACAGAGTGCCATATTTTTGCAACTCCTAGCAAACGCAACAAAACTATTTACGATTATAATACCAACATGCTGCGTACAACCACCGAATGTATGAGCGCTATTTTAGGAGGCGCTAACACCATTAGTAATTTAGCCTATGATAGTGTTTATAATAAAACCAATGCATTTGGTAGTAGAATAGCCCGAAATCAACTATTAATTTTAAAACACGAAAGTTATTTTAATAAGGTTAACAATCCTACTGATGGCGCTTATTATATTGAAAGCTTAACCCAACAATTAGCTGAAAAAGCTTTAGAATTATTCAAAAATATTGAAAGTAATGGCGGATTTTTAAAACAGCTAAAACTGGGCATTATTCAACGTAAAATAAAAGAAAGTGCCGCTAAAGAAATTGAACAATTTAACAACGGAACACTAGTACTTTTAGGCACAAACAAACACCCAAATAGTTTAGATAAAATGAAAAACAATTTAGAGTTATATCCGTTTGTTAAAACCAATAAAAGAAAAACACTCATTGAACCCATAATTGAAAAACGATTAGCCGAAACTTTAGAACAAAACCGTTTAAAAACTGAAGCATAAAACCTTTTACAATTAATTTAACCCATGAAATCAATTTTAAAAACCTTCATTTTAGCACTTACTTTTGTGTTGTTTAATTGCAAAAACACTAGCAATAATTTAGAGTACAAATACACTAACAAACCCGCTACTGTTGCTTGTAAAAACACTAATAGTAAACTTTATGCAGAAGCTTTATATGCTTTTGAAGAAGACATTTTAAATTACTACGGAAAAAATAGCCGAAACAACAACGCACAACCTAATTTAACTTATGCTTATAGCCAATTTGTTAGAAATGCTGTTTATAGCAAACCACCTTTTGAAAGTGTTATTTCACAACACACTATAAATGTATTTCAAGCTTTAAAAAACGATAACACACTGTGGGATGCCAATAACACAAAAAGCCATTTAAATTACAACAGCCCACTCATAAAATGTGTTGCTGAAAACTTAAAAAATGATAATTTAAAAACAACATTTAAATCATTACTTTCAATAAATGATTTGAACCCAAAACTAATTGGGCCTCCAATTGTTTCAAACTACCGAAGCGCTTTAAGCGATAAGCATTTAGCAACTTATATTGCTTTTGATTTCTTTTACGCTAAACTTTTTGAAGTAGATTTAACAAAAGTAAATCCGCATAAAGTAGATTCAAAAGTAGATTTCAACAAAACACCAACTACACCAAAGCAACAATAAAACACAAATAGCTTTTGAGAAAAAACCTTGAACATATTACCCTAAAAAATAGCCAAAGCAATACAACAGAAGAGAAAGATACTTTTGAAACTTCCGAAGGTATTTTAATACAATCAACATATTCTAAAAACGATATAAAAAATTTAGAACATCTTGATTTTGCTGCTGGTATTGCACCCAATTTACGTGGCCCATACAGTACCATGTATGTACGCAGACCGTGGACTATTAGGCAATATGCAGGTTTTAGTACTGCTGAAGAAAGCAATGCCTTTTACCGCAGAAATTTAGCAGCAGGACAAAAAGGCTTATCTGTAGCGTTTGATTTAGCTACACATCGTGGTTACGATAGTGATCACGAACGTGTGGTGGGCGATGTAGGTAAAGCAGGTGTAGCCATAGATTCGGTTGAAGACATGAAAATGCTTTTCAACCAAATTCCACTAGATAAAATGTCGGTTTCCATGACCATGAATGGTGCTGTTTTGCCAATTATGGCATTTTATATTGTGGCTGCTGAAGAACAAGGTGTAAAGCCAGCATTACTATCAGGCACTATTCAAAATGATATTTTAAAAGAATTCATGGTGCGTAATACCTATATTTATCCGCCAACACCATCAATGAATATAATATCCGATATTTTTGAATTCACCAGCAAAAACATGCCTAAATTCAACAGTATTAGTATTTCTGGCTACCACATGCAAGAAGCGGGTGCAACTTGTGATATTGAATTAGCCTACACCCTAGCCAATGGTTTAGAGTACATAAGAAAAGGCCTTGAAGCAGGTATGGATATTGATACCTTTGCACCACGTTTATCATTTTTTTGGGCTATAGGCATGAATCATTTCATGGAAATAGCCAAAATGCGTGCCGCACGAATGTTATGGGCAAAAATTGTAAAACAATTCAATCCTAAAAACCCAAAATCATTAGCATTACGTACACATTGCCAAACTAGCGGTTGGAGTTTAACTGAGCAAGACCCATTTAACAATGTTGCCCGCACTACTATTGAGGCGGCGGCCGCAGCCTTTGGTGGCACACAAAGTTTACATACTAATGCTTTAGATGAAGCCATTGCACTACCAACAGATTTTTCTGCCAGAATTGCTCGTAACACACAAATATTTTTACAAGAAGAAACACATATTACCAAAACCGTAGACCCATGGGCAGGCAGCTATTACGTTGAAAAGCTAACACATGATATTGCCCAAAAAGCATGGAGTTTAATTGAAGAAGTTGAAGCCCTTGGCGGTATGACAAAGGCTATTGAAACTGGCATACCAAAAATGCGCATTGAAGAGGCTGCCGCAAAAAAACAAGCAAAAATAGATTCTGAGCAAGATATTATTATAGGTGTTAACAAGTACGTTCTCAAAGAAGAAGATCCAATTGCTACACTTGAAGTTGATAACCATACCGTAAGAAACCAACAAATTGAAGGTTTAAAAAAACTGAAAGCTACCCGAAACACTGAAAAAGTTAAACAAACGCTTTTAAAATTAACCAAGGCTGCTAAAACAGGTGAAGAAAATTTGTTAGCTTTAGCCATTGAAGCCGCAAGAGCACGTGCAACTTTAGGTGAAATAAGCAACGCTTTAGAAACTGTTTTTGGACGTTACAAAGCACAAGTAAAATCGTTCTCTGGTGTATACAGTAAAGAAGTGAAAAACGATAAATCATTCATAAAAGCACAAGAATTAGCCAATACTTTTACCGAACAAGACGGCAGACGCCCGCGTATTATGATTGCTAAAATGGGACAAGATGGTCATGACCGTGGTGCCAAAGTTGTGGCCACCGGTTATGCAGATATTGGTTTTGATGTTGATATTGGCCCTTTATTTCAAACACCACAAGAAGCCGCAAAACAAGCCGTTGAAAATGATGTACATATTTTGGGGGTTTCATCATTAGCGGCAGGCCACAAAACCCTTGTTCCGCAAGTTATTGAAGCTTTAAAAAATTATAGCAGAGATGATATTATGGTTATTGTTGGCGGTGTTATACCAAAACAAGATTACCAATATCTTTTTGATGCTGGTGCAATTGCCGTTTTTGGTCCTGGTACAAAAATTAGCGATGCAGCTATTAAAATTTTAGAAATTTTATTGGATTAAAATTGATAATAACCAACTAAAAACTGCATTCTATTTTTATTTAATCATTGTTAACAAAATGGGTTTTTATTCCTCATAAATAATTGTATTTTTACCGTTAATAAAACCAAACTATTTAATGGGTAAAATCATTGCAATTGCTAATCAGAAAGGTGGTGTAGGAAAAACAACTACATCTATTAATTTAGCAGCTTCACTAGGTGTTCTTGAGAAAAAAGTATTACTAATAGATGCAGATCCTCAAGCAAATGCAACTTCAGGTATTGGAATTGATGTAGAATCTGTTGAAATTGGCACATACCAATTATTGGAACATTCACATACTGCCAAAGAAGCTATAGTAAAAACAGAAACTCCTAATCTTGATATTATACCTGCTCATATTGATTTGGTTGCTATTGAGATTGAATTGGTTGACAAAGAATCTAGAGAATATATGCTTAAAACAGCTTTAAGCGATATTAAAGATGAATACGACTATATTTTAATAGACTGCGCACCATCATTAGGCTTATTAACACTAAACGCCTTAACTGCTGCAGATGCCGTAATAATACCTATTCAATGCGAATATTTTGCTTTAGAAGGTTTAGGCAAACTATTAAACACCATTAAAAGTGTACAAAAAATACACAATAAAAATTTAGATATTGAAGGTTTACTATTAACCATGTATGATTCGCGTTTACGCTTATCTAACCAAGTTGTTGAAGAAGTTCAAAAGCATTTTAACGATATGGTTTTCCAAACCATTATTCAACGAAACATACGCTTAAGTGAAGCACCAAGTTACGGCGAAAGTATTATAAACTATGATGCTAGCAGTAAAGGCGCCAATAACTACTTAAGTTTGGCAAACGAAATTATAAATAAAAACTCCTAAAAAATGGCCAAGGCAAATAAGAAGCAAGCTTTAGGAAGAGGTTTATCGGCCTTATTAAAAGACCCTGAAAACAACATACAATCTGCTCAAGATGAAGGAGCAGATAAAGTAGTTGGCAATATTATTGAATTAGATTTAGATTATATTGAAGTAAATCCGTTTCAACCTAGAAGCAATTTTAACGAAGAAACCCTTCAAGAATTAGCCACTTCTATTAAAGAATTAGGCGTTATTCAACCTATAACAGTTAGAAAACTAGATTTCAATAAATACCAATTAGTATCTGGTGAAAGACGTTTTAGAGCTTCTAAATTACTTGGATTAGAAACAATACCTGCTTACGTACGAATAGCAAACGACCAAGAATCATTAGAGATGGCCTTGGTTGAAAACATTCAACGTCAAGACTTAGACCCTATTGAAATTGCGCTTTCCTACCAACGTTTAATTGATGAAATTAACCTAACTCAAGAACAAATGAGCGAGCGTGTTGGTAAAAAACGCTCTACAATTACAAACTATTTACGCTTATTAAAACTAGACCCAATTATACAAACGGGCATGCGTGATGGTTTTATTTCTATGGGCCACGGGCGCGCTTTAATTTCTGTAGAAGACACATCTACACAGCTAGATATTTATGGCAAAGTATTAGAAAATGAACTTTCAGTAAGAGCTACAGAAACCTTAATTAAAAATTACAACGCCACTAAAAAAGTTACCGTACCTACCAAAGAAAGTGATAATGATGAAAGCACACCTAAATTCATAAAAAAAGGTATTAACGTGTTTTCAGAATACTTTGGACACAAAATAGACGTTAAAGTTTCTAAAAATGGTAAAGGAAAAATAAGCATTCCTTTTCATTCAGAAGAAGACTTTAATCGTATTAAAAAATTAATTGAAGGTGCTAAATAAATCCTTAATAGTAAGCGTACTAGCCTTTTTGTTTTGTTTTTCGTTGGTAGCCCAAGAGGAAAAAGAAAAAAAATCAAAACGAAAAAAAATTTCAAAAGAAATAGTAGTAGATTCTGTAATACCAAGAGAACCTATAGACCCTTTATCTCCTTCAAAAGCAGCTTTTTACTCTGCTATATTACCTGGTTTAGGGCAAATTTATAACAAAAGATATTGGAAAGCACCCATAGTTTGGGGCGCTTTGGGCACAGGTATTTACTTTTACACCAACAATAATAAAGAATATAACAGATACCGTGATGCCTACAAAAGAAGGCTTGCTGGTTTTACTGATGATGAATTTTTAACCGTTGAACCAGATGGTTCTATAACCGAACGTGTTACTACCGAAGGTTTGGAGCGCGCTCAAAAATTTTACAGAAGAAATAAAGAAATATCATTACTTGTTACCATTGGCATTTATGCTTTAAATATTATTGATGCCAACGTTGATGCGCATTTACTGCAATACAATGTAGATGAAAACTTATCTTTGGCACCGCATTACAAGTTCAATGAATTTGACGGCAAAAGTAATGCTGGTTTAACTCTAAACTTTAAATTTTAGTTCAGTTTTACTTGAACTTTAGCTAAAAACACATAACCTTTCAAAAATTAAACACATGAAAATTGCTTTATTAGGATACGGACGTATGGGGCAAACCATTGAGAAAATAGCAATTAGCCGCGGACACGATGTGGTTTTAAAAATTGATAAAGATGATGTAGATTATGATATAACACAAGCCGATGTTGCTATAGATTTTAGCTTACCTACAGCTGCTTTTGGAAACATAACAAACTGCATAAACAATCGTGTTCCTGTAGTTTCTGGCACAACCGGTTGGTTAGAAAATCACGAAAAAGCAGTAACCCTTTGTAATGATAAAAAAGGTGCTTTTATTTATGCTTCAAATTTTAGTTTGGGTGTAAATATCTTTTTTGAGCTAAATAAAACCTTAGCAAAAATGATGAGTAACTTAAAACAGTATAAAGTTACTATGGAAGAAATTCATCATACAAAAAAATTAGATGCTCCTAGCGGAACAGCCATTACTTTGGCCGAAGGAGTTATTGAAAACAACACAAATTATAATGCTTGGGAGTTAAACGAAACTAAAAACAATAACGCTATACCAATTGTAGCAAAGCGTATTGGCGATGTACCTGGTACACATACAGTTAATTATGCTAGTGAGGTTGACACTATTAACATTGAGCATGTAGCACACAACAGGCAAGGCTTTGCTTTAGGTGCTGTTGTTGCTGCAGAATGGTTAGTGGGAAAAACGGGGGTTTTTTCAATGAATGATGTTTTAGGCATTAAATAAATTTGTAAATCTTTGTTAAATGGGTATAAATGCGCACTCATAATTTTTATTTCACCCAGAAAAACTGCAAATTTGAAGCGCTAAAAAATTAACCTAATTGTTTTCAAGCAATTACAATAACATAAAATTATGTCATTATCTCAATGGTTCATATTAATTTTAATAATTCAAGTGATACATGCATTAGGCACTTGGAAATTATACATTAAAGCCGGCAGACAAGCATGGGAAGCCTTTATTCCTGTTTATAACGGTGTTATTTTAATGAAAATAATTAATAGACCATGGTGGTGGGTAATTTTATTATTTCTGCCTATAGTAAACCTTTTTATGTTTGCTATTATTTGGGTTGAAACAGCTAGAAGTTTTGGTAAAAACCAATATTTAGATACTTTTTTAGCTGTAGTTACACTTGGCTTTTATAACTATTATTTAAACTATGTTGCAGATGTTAGCTATGTAGAAAATAGAGATTTAAACCCTAAATCATCGTCAGGTGAATGGACTAGCTCTATACTTTTTGCAATTGTAGCCGCTACTATTGTACATACATATTTTATGCAACCGTTTACAATTCCGTCTTCATCATTAGAAAAATCATTATTAGTAGGCGATTTTTTATTTGTAAGTAAGTTTCATTATGGGGCCAGAGTGCCAATGACAACCGTTGCTGCTCCTATGGTGCATGATACCATTCCTGTTTTAAAAACAAAATCGTATGTTTTTGACGATGATTTTTCAAAACGAAACACCTCGTGGTTAAACAAACTACAACTTCCCTATTTAAGAATTCCTGGTTTTCAAAAAATAAAAAGAAATGACATTGTAGTATTTAATCAACCTGCGGATACACTTCGTGATATGAATGATTTTCATCCAGACAGGAATTACTATAAACCTATTGACAAAAAAACAAACTTAGTTAAGCGTTGTGTTGCTATTGCTGGTGACACCTTTGAAATAAAAGACGGCTACGTATACATAAACGGCAAAAAAAATGAATTACCAGACAGAGCTAAACTTCAATTTAGTTATTATGTACAAACAAAAGGCCGCTTAAACCCCGATTATTTAAAAAAACGCTACGACATTACCGATAACATTTACGCCATGGATGCCAAAGGCACAAGCTATTTACTATCGGCGGTGAGTGATGAGGCCTTAGCCAAATTTAAAAACCACCCCAATGTTGTAAACATTGTGCCTAATAAACAAAAAGAAGGTGAAGGCACACCTGAAGAAACCTTTCCTCACGACCCAAATTACCAATGGAATCGTGATTTTTTTGGTCCGCTTTACGTGCCTGAAAAAGGAAAAACTATTGATATAAACCTTGAAGTTTTACCACTTTACAAACGTGTAATTACAGAATATGAGCACAACAAACTGCAAGTAAAAGGCAATCAAATATTTATTAATGATGCCTTAGCTACTACCTATACTTTTAAACAAAATTATTATTGGATGATGGGTGATAACCGCCACAACTCTATTGATGCGCGCGCTTGGGGCTTTGTACCTTTTGATCATGTTGTAGGTAAACCTGTGTTTATTTGGATGAGTTGGGATGGTTTCCCTAATGCACGTTGGGAGCGCTTTTTCACAACCGTTGGTGGTAGTGGTAAAGCAACATCATTCTTCATTCCGTTTGTAATAGCTCTTTTAGGTTGGATAGGTTTTAATAAATGGCGAAAACGCAAACAAGCCAATGCCTAAATTTATAGGGTTAAACCATGAATAACATACTTATTCACCCAACATATTTTCCTAATGTAGCTCATTTTGTTGCTATAGTTAGTGCTAAAAATGTGCATTTTGAAGTTGCTGATAATTTTGTTAAGCAAACTTACAGAAACCGTACTTACATTTATGGTGCCAATGGCAAACAAGCCCTAAACATCCCTGTAGTTTACACACAAAAAAACAGACAATTATACAGTGAAGTACAAATTTTTAATGACGAAAACTGGCAAGCCAACCACTGGAAATCTTTACTTTCAGCCTACAGAACATCGCCTTTTTTTGAGTATTATGAAGATGAACTTCAACCTTTATTTGAAGAAAGAGAAGACAGCATTTTAAACTTTAACCTAAAATGTTTTAGTATTATTTGTGATTGTTTACAATTAGATATCACACCTTTACAAACTACTATTTTTGAAAAAAAACCTATTAACAAAACAGATTTTAGGCATTTAGTGAACGCAAAAAAAGAACCGATTTATAATTTTGAAAAATACACCCAAGTATTTAGTTCAAAGCACGGTTTTATTGAAAATTTAAGCATTTTAGATGTATTGTTCAACGAAGGCCCAAATGCACTAAATTATTTGGAAAACCAAACCTTAATTACCCTTTAATGCTTCAACCTATAGCACATTACGGTTGCCATTTTTTATTACCATTGGCCGTTGCTTTAATTGCTTTTAAACAACACTGGCAAAAAGCCTATTTAATTATGATTGCTGGTATGTTAATAGACTTAGATCATCTTTTAGCAACACCAATTTTTAGCCCAAACCGGTGCAGTATTAATTTTCATCCGTTGCATACTTATTATGCTATTGCTGTTTATATTTTATTATTAATTCCGAAGAAAACCAGACTGATAGCCTTAGGTTTGGTAATACATATAATTTCTGATGTTGTTGATTGTAGTTTTATGACATAAAAAAATCAGTCTTTTTCAAGTGATAAGTTAGCCGTAATAGGAAAATGATCAGAAAAATGCTGATTGTAGGCTTTAAAACTGTTCACGCTAAAAGCTTCATCAGCAAAAATAAAATCTATACGCATAGGAAAAAACTTAAAATCGTGCGTTCGCCCAAAACCAGTACCAGCTTCATCATAAGTATCTTGTAAATTACCTTTAATTTTTCGGTACACATACGAAAATGCTGTATTATTAAAATCGCCACAAATAACCATTTTATATGGGCATTGTTTTTTATGCATTAAAAATAATTCGGTTTGAAATTGCTGCATTTTAAATGTTGAAATTACGCGCTTAAATAAACGCTCAGAATCTTCGTTTTTTAAATGTTCAACACTGGTATTAATTTTTAAAGATTCTAGGTGAATGTTATAAATTCTAATAGTATCTGCACCATTAACAACATCAGCAAAAATGGCATTATTGGCTGTATTAGGAAACTCAATAGAACCCGAATTAACAATAGGAAATTGCGAAAAAATAGCCTGACCATATTTATCTTTTTTACCCGATAATTTTTCAAACTTATATTTAAAAAAAGACAGGTTTATATTTTTATGCGGATGATACTCTTGAATGCTTAAAACCTGAGGATTTTCGGTGGTTAAAAAATCTACAATTTGAGTTTCAATGCTATCTTTATCAATCCATTTATATAAATTAAACAACCTAACATTGTAATTCATCACCTTAAAATTGTTAGGACTTTCGATGTTTTTTGATGCTGAAAACTTAAATAACGAACCGTAAAAAACATATCCAATTAATAAAATAACAATTGAAAGCAAACTTTGCCTTTTAAACTTTAACAACCAATAAACAGCAAATAAAATATTTAGAAGAATGAGTAAAGACACCCCTAAATTTAAAACTGATAATACCGAAAAAGTTTTAGGCGGCAAATAAGGCAGCACGTATGAAAACAAAAGTGCCAGCGCTACAATAACGTTGATGAAGTAAATAATTTTATTTAAAAAACTAAGGTGCTTCATCTTTCATTTAAATTATTGGTGTGTTTTAAGTATTATTGTTTTCCGGCTCTGAACAAGAAATCTTTTTCTTCTGAAGTTAAACTATCGTAACCGCTTTTACTAATTTTATCTAGAATTACATCTACTTTTTTCTGGTTATTAAACTCGTTAAATTCACTTTTAGTATAACCACCAACTTTACTTTTATTTTTATGAACTGTTTTTAACGGACTCTTTTTTGAAGGCTTAAAAACATTAACCAACCCATCCATAAACCTCTCAAAACCTTTACCAATATCATTGCCTTTAGTAAGCTGTGTTGCGTACAAATACCCCAACAAAGCACCGCCTAAATGGGCTAAATTTCCGCCAGCGTTTACTGAGCCTAAACCTATTACGTCTAAAGCCACTATTGCTACAGCTATGTACCAAAGCTTAATTCTAAAACTTAAAAGTGCAACTTCTTGGTTGGGCATATATGCACAAATAAATATGAGCAAGGCCCTTACTGATGCTGATGCACCAACTAGTGTAGATGTTCCGCCAAAAATTCCAGGGAATATTTCATACCCCAACATAAACAGTAAACCACCAAAAATGGCTCCTAAAAAATATACGTTTAACGCCAATTTTGGATTAAACAAATTCAAAACACTTTTACCAATAAAGTAAAGCCAAAGCATATTGAAAAGGATATGAAAAAAATCATGATGCAAAAACGCATAAGTTACCAAGCTCCATGGTTTTAAAATAAAACTAGAAAAACTACTTGGTAGCATAAACCATGATAAATTTAAGCGTAATAATACTTGCACTAAATAAATAATAACATTTATAGCTATTATTTTTTCTAGAACATTGAGTCTGCTAAATTTATATTTTATGTTATTTATAAACGTTGCCATTAATACCAACGGTTTTTATTAAACTGATTTTTTTTCCAGTACCACATAATTAAAAATCCCGTTAAAGCACCACCAACATGCGCAAAATGGGCCACATTACCGTAACCAAAAATAGATTGACCGCTAATACCTGAAATTAAATCTATTAAAATAATACCCGGAATAAAGTACTTTGCCTTAATAGGAATTGGTAGAAATATCATCATAAGTTCTGCATTAGGATTCATCATTGCAAAAGCAACCATTATACCCATTAAACAACCAGATGCACCAACCATTGATGCGTTAAAAGCCGAAAATATGCTTTGTAATTGCGAAAATTGCAGCTCTGTTATACCTGTATCTAACACTTTGTTGGTTGATAACATTTGCAAAATTTCACTTGGCGTTAAACCCGATGAAACTAAGGTGTTATAGGTTGGCACAAACTCATAATAATGGTAACCAACTTGTAAAGCCACAGCACCTAGACCAGCCGAAAAGTATATAAACAAAAACCGTTTACTGCCTAAAACTTGCTCTACTGGTGTACCAAACATCCAAAGGGCAAACATGTTAAAAAACAAATGCGCAACACCACCATGCATAAACATATGGGTCACTATTTGCCATGGTTTAAACGCATCATTTTTAGGAAAATGCATTGCAAACCAATCATAAAACAATATGCCGTTACCTACAGCCAAAGTACCAATAAACATAATAACATTAATGATTATTAAATGTTTAACGGTTTCTGAAATTCGCATCATATTTTAAATAAATTTTTTATCTAACTCATCAACACTCATGGTTATAAATGTTGTTTTATTAGTTGGTGTAACATTAGGCTCTTTACAAGCAAAAAGCTTATTTACCAAATGTTCTTGTTCGTCTTTTTTTAAGCTTTGCCCTGTTTTAATAGCTAAGCTTTTTGCCATAGATTTTGCCAACAAGTCTGTAGCGCTAAAATGCGCATTAGGCACTTCATTTTCAACATCGCTAATAAGCTGTTCTAAAATAATTGACACTTCACTTTCTGGTACACTAACAGGCACGCCAGTGATTTCTACAGATTCGTTTAAAACATTAGAAAACACAAAGCCTGTATGCTCTAAATCTTCTTTTAATTGTTTTAAAATTTCAATTTCTTGAACTGAGAAATGTAATTCTAAAGGAAATAGTAATTGCTGACTTACGGCTTCTTTTATTGTCATATTTTTCAAGAAATCTTCATATAATATACGTTGGTGTGCACGGTGTTGGTCTATTAACAACATGCCAGATTTTATAGTACTTACTATATATTTATTGTGAAGCTGATAAGTTGTATGTGTATGCTCTACTTCTTTTTCATCATTAAAAATAGAAGTTGTAGTTTGTTCACTTTCAAAATGAACCTCGCTAAATTCTTGTGGTTCATTATTACTTTTAGACTCTAAACCTACGTACAAACCTTCCCAATTACTCGTTTTTTCTTTTTTATAAGAATAATTGGTTGAAGTTGATGATGGTGTTTTTATGGGCGTATTATCTGCAATAAACGGATTAAAACTTCTATCTACCTCAATAGTAGGAGAATTGGTTTGTTTACGCTCAAAATTATACGGCGTATCTAAAGTTGCATCACGTTCAAAATCTAAAACAGGCGCTATATTAAATTGCCCCAAACTGTGTTTTACTGCAGAGCGCAATAAGGCATAAAGCGTGTGCTCATCATCAAATTTAATTTCGGTTTTTGTTGGGTGAATGTTAATATCAATAGTTTGCGGGTCTACTGTTAGGTTTAAAAAGTAGCTTGCATGTGTACCAGATTTTAACAAACCATCAAAAGCCGATGCTATGGCATGGTTTAAATAGGCACTTTTTATAAATCTGTTATTCACAAAAAAGTACTGTTCGCCTCTTGTTTTTTTAGCATATTCGGGTTTTCCTACAAAACCTGATATTTTTAAAACTTCGGTATCTTCTTCAACAGGCACTAATTTTTCATTGGTTTTTGTACCAAAAATATTTACAATACGTTGCCTGTAATTGCTAACGGGTAAATTAAAGGTTTCACTTCCATTGTTGTAAAGTGCAAAATTAATATTACAATGCACTAAAGCAACTCGGTGAAATTCATCAATAATATGGCGTAACTCTACCGCATTTGATTTTAAAAAATTACGACGTGCCGGAATATTAAAAAATAAGTTTTTAACTGAAACTGAAGTGCCTTGGGGTGTAACAACAACCTCTTGAGATGTTACTGTGCTTCCTTCAATAACAATAGCGGTACCAACATCATCACCGGTTTGTTTGGTTTTTAATTCTATATGTGCAATGGCCGCAATACTAGCCAAGGCTTCGCCTCTAAAACCTTTGGTATTGAGTTGAAATAAATCATCGGCAGATTTAATTTTTGAAGTAGCATGACGTTCAAAACACAAACGGGCATCTGTAACACTCATACCTTTGCCATCATCAATAACCTGAATTAAGGTTTTGCCTGCATCTTTTATAATTAATTTTATGGTTGTAGCACCTGCATCAATAGCGTTTTCTAATAACTCTTTAACAACTGATGCTGGCCTTTGTACAACTTCGCCAGCAGCTATTTGGTTTGCAACATGATCAGGTAATAGCTGTATAATGTCTGCCATTTATTATTTTGAAAAGAAAATAGATAAATCAAACCCAATAATAAACAAGAAAATTAATACTAGTATACCAATAATTATTAGCACCCGTTTATCTGCTTCTTTATCTGGGTTATGTTTGTAATCGTTTAATGCATTATTAAATTTTGCTTTTATACCGTTATTGTTTCCAATGGTGGTTCTATGCTCATCAAATTTATGTTTAATTTCATAAGGGTTGCCTTCACCTTTATAATAACGTGGCGAATAACTAAATTTTTTGTTTTTTCGCGTTTTTAAAAGTCCCATAATGTGTTGTTTTTGTGAGTTACATGTATTTTTTTTCTAATACATACATGAGAATCAATAATAATACCAAAGCTAGAATTAGGGTTCTTACGGGCAATACACCTTTAACTTTGCGTTTGCCATCTTTGGCAGCTTTCCATTTAGAAATAAAATCGGGCTTAGATTCAATGTTTATTGAATCTTCAGGCTCATGTTCTTTTGAAAACCTTGGCTTGTAATTAAACGTTCTATGTTTACGCTGCTTAAACAAAATAAGTAATGCTTGTACTTTCAAAAATACAAACTATAGTTTGAAGTTAAAAGTAGAAGCTTATTAACTTAACAGAAAGTTATGAAATAACATTAATATTAGCTGTTTTTTCTTAATTCTGCCATTTTAATAGCAGCAACAGCAGCTTCGGTTCCTTTATTACCATGTTTACCTCCAGCGCGGTCTATGGCTTGTTGCATAGTATTATCTGTTAACACACAAAAAATAACAGGTGTTTCTCTGTTTACATTTAAATCTTTTATGCCTTGTGAAACTGCTTCACAAACAAAATCAAAATGTTTAGTTTCACCTTGTATAACGCTACCTATTGCTATAACAACGTTTACCATTTGCTCTTGCATTTTTTTTGAGCCGTAAATAAGCTCAAAACTTCCAGGAACATCCCAACGTATAATGTTGCTTGGTAAAGCGCCATTTTCAATTAAAGCATCATGCGCACCTTGGTAAAGTGCTTCGGTGATGTTGTTGTTCCATTCTGAAACAACAATCCCAAACCGGAATTTACTCGCGTTTGGGATTGTTGTTTTATCGTAATCTGATAGATTTTTGTTTACCGTTGCCATAAAAATTTCAAAATTAATTTTGAATTAGCTTATAAACTACAAAGTTAGGCAATATTATTTACTTGCCAATACTTGGGCTTTACCAATAAATGCATCAATATTGGCAGCTTCTGTAGCATTTGGGTAATCTGTTTTTATTTTTTCAAAGTATGATAATGCTTTGCTTGCCTTTCCTAAATCTAAAGCAATGTTACCTGCTTTAAACAAATACATAGGTGTTGTAAATTCATTATCTCTCATATTAGCTGCTTTTTCATAATACCCTAAAGCATCTTCTGGTTGGTTTAACTGCACAAAAGCATCACCAATGTTTCCTTTTGCTAGAGGCGCTAAAACTTCATCGTCACTTTCAAAATCACTTAAATATTCTACAGCTTTCTCATAATCTTTCAATCTTAAATACGCTGTTCCTGCATAGTAGCTTGCTAAATTAGCAGCATCGGTTCCGCTATATTCACTAATAATATCTAGCATACCATATTTACCTTCACCTCCATTTAATGCTAAATTATAAAGTGAATCTTTTTCAACGGCTGTAGTGGCTTGGTCAAAATATTTTTGTGCTTGAAACATATCATTCATAGCTGTAGTTTGCTTTGGGCCAGCTATAAACTCTCTATAACCAATGGTTCCTAAAACAACAGCAGCTACTACGCCAATAATTATGAAAATGTATTTTTGGTTTTTTTCAACAAAAGCTTCTGTTTTTGAAGCACCTTCATCTAAAGTATTAAAAACCTCTGCAGTTGTAGAGCTTTCTTCAATATCATGTTGTTTTTCAACTTTAGTTGTAGGTTTGTATCCTCTCTTCTTGTACGTTGCCATATATTTTAAATTAATGCGCCGCAAAAATATAATTTTTCTTCATAACTAAAAGGCTATTTATTTGATATTTTTCAATAATTTGCACATCTTTTTGAAGGTTTTTACATAAAAACCATTAAAAAACTGCTTTTGGTTATATGATTTTAAAATCCATTTCATTACTTAACTATAAAAATTTTGATAGTAAAACGTTTACTTTCAATGAAAAAATAAACTGCATTGTTGGCAACAATGGCATAGGTAAAACCAATGTTTTAGATGCTATTTACCACCTTTCTTTTGGTAAAAGTTATTTTAACCCAATAGCTTCTCAAAATATAAAACATGGCGAAGATTTTTTTGTTATTAATGGTGAATACACAAAAAATGATAAACCAGAAAAAATTGTTGTTAGCCTAAAACGCGGACAAAAAAAAGTAATAAAACGAAATGGTAAAGCCTACGATAAATTTAGTGAGCATATTGGTTTTTTACCGCTTGTAATTATATCTCCCGCAGATAGAAACTTAATTATTGAAGGTAGTGATACCAGAAGAAAATTTATTGATAGCGTAATTTCACAAAGCGATAAAACATACTTAAACCACCTTATTAATTACAACAAAACCTTAGTACAACGTAACGCCTTACTTAAATACTTTGCATTAAACCATACATTTAACGCCGATACTTTAGACGTTTACAACACTCAACTCACAGAATTTGGCACGCATATTTTTGAAAAAAGACAAGCTTTTTTAAATGCCTTTATTCCTATTTTTAAAGAACGTTACAAAGCAATAAGCAACGGTAATGAAACCGTAGATTTGGTTTACAACAGCCATTTATTTAATAATGATTTAAACACCTTATTAAAACAAGTAATAAATAAAGACAAGGCATTACAATACACCAGTGTAGGTATACATAAAGACGATTTAAGTTTTGATATTGAAACCCACCCTATTAAAAAATTTGGTAGTCAAGGTCAACAAAAATCCTTTTTAATAGCACTAAAAATGGCTCAGTTTGATTTTATTAAAGAACAAAGCGGCGTTAACCCTATTTTATTGTTAGATGACGTTTTTGATAAATTAGATGAACAACGTGTAGCGCAAATAATTAAATTAGTTGATGATGAAAATTTTGGGCAATTATTCATTAGCGATACCCACGCCGATAGAACTGAAAATGCTGTAAAACAAGTGCATCAATCTTTTGAAATTTTTAAATTATAGTTTAACATGTTACCATTTAAAATTTTGGTACTTTTGAAAATTATGAACCTAAGCTTGTTTTTTTTATTAAATCTTAGGTTAAAACTACACACACTTAAGCTTTAAAAACCATGCCCAAACGCCATAGCGAACATATAAGCATAAAAGACGCTTTAAAAGAATTTGTTGAAAGTAACAAGCTAGACAAAGGTTTAGATAAAGTTAACGTTGCCGATGCTTGGGCAAAATTAATGGGTAATGGCGTAAACAATTACACAAACACTATAACGCTACAAAACGGCACACTGTATGTACAACTAAGTTCTAGTGTTTTAAGAGAAGAACTTAGCTACGGAAAACAAAAAATTATATCGTTAATTAACGAAGAGCTAGGTAAAGAAATTGTTAAAAAATTAATTTTGCGTTAAAAAGCGCACAACCTCAACAAATAAAAAACCTCTTACAACCCCCTGTTTTAAAGGCTATAAGCAAAGCTTAAAAAAAAATATTAAAAAATAACGTAAATTAATGATTTACAATTGTTTTAAACACTACCTTAGCAGCAGTATTAATTTAATTTTTATTTAAAATGAGTAAAGGAACAGTTAAATTCTTCAATGACACTAAAGGATTTGGTTTTATTGTAGAAGAAGGTTCACAAAAAGAACATTTTGTTCACATTTCTGGATTGGTTGACGAGATTAAGCAAGGAGATGAAGTAGAGTTTGACCTACAGGAAGGTAGAAAAGGCTTAAACGCAGTAAACGTAAAGGTAATTTAACATATAGTATTACTTATTATTTACAAAAAAAGCCCGCAATTGCGGGCTTAGTTTTTTTATAACATGTTATATTAAAACTGCTCTCTACCTGAAAAATGAAAAGCACCTTCAATAGCTGCGTTTTCATCACTATCGCTTCCATGAATAGCATTTTCACTTATAGATTCTGCATATAATTTTCTAATAGTACCTTCAGCAGCATCAACAGGGTTTGTTGCTCCTATTAAAGTTCTAAAATCTTCAACGGCATTATCTTTTTCTAAAATAGCTGCTACTATTGGACCACGCGTCATGTATTCAACTAAATCTGCAAAAAACGGGCGCTCATTATGTATAGCGTAAAACGTTTCAGCATCACCTTTAGTCATTTGTGTTAATTTCATTGCTACAATTTTAAAACCTGAAGCTGAAATTTTTTCTAATATTGCGCCAATGTGCCCTTTTTCTACAGCATCTGGCTTAAGCATTGTAAATGTTCTATTTGTTGCCATTTGTTTTTTAAAATTTTGCGCAAAAATACTGTTTTATATTTATTTACGCTATTTATTTAATGTTCATTAATTTTAATGCAAAAGTAAAACTATTGCTTTAAAGCATATGTTATTAAATTGTATATTCGCTAATTATGATAAAACAAGATATTCCTAACATAAAACAATTACTTTCTACACCAAAAAAAATTGTAATTGTACCGCATAAAAACCCAGATGGAGATGCTATTGGCTCTACCCTTGGCTTATTTCATTATTTAAATAAATTCAACCATAACGTTAGCGTAATTACACCTAATGATTATCCTACTTTTTTAAAGTGGATTCCTGGTGAATCAACCATTTTAAAGCATGATAGCCAAACAAAACAATGCGATGCTTTAATTAATGAAGCCGAAATAATTTTCACCTTAGATTTTAATGCCTTTCATAGAACAGGCAATATGCAAACCATTTTGGCTAATAGTAACGCTTTAAAAATAATGATAGATCACCACCAGGCTCCCGATGATTATGCCACTTACACCTATAGTGATGTTAGCATGAGTTCTACCTGCGAAATGGTTTACCATTTTATTGATATGCTTGGTGATTTAGAAACCATTAATGCCGATATAGCCACTTGTTTATATACAGGAATTATGACAGATACGGGTTCTTTTAGGTTTTCATCAACAACCAGCACAACTCACAAAGTTGTAGCTACACTTATTGAAAAAGGCGCAAACAACAGCCAAATACACAATAATATTTATGACACTAATAGCTACAACAGGTTGCAATTATTAGGTTGTGCTTTAAATAACTTAAAAATAATACCAGAATTAAAAACTGCTTACATTGTACTTTCTCAAGAAGACTTAAACACATATAATTATACAAAAGGTGACACAGAAGGTGTTGTAAACTATGGATTATCACTTAATGGAATTGTATTAGCTGCTATTTTTATAGAAGATAAACAAGAAGGTATTATTAAAATATCATTACGCTCAAAAGGTGAGTTTTCGGTCAATGAAATGTCTAGAGCCCACTTTGATGGTGGCGGACATACTAATGCTGCCGGCGGAAAAAGCTATTTAACGTTAAAAGATACTGTTGAAAAATTTATTAGTATCTTACCAACATATAACAAAGCCCTAAACAATGCATAAATACATTACCTACTTTATAGTATTACTAATTTTTGGCTGTAAAACACCCGAGGCTCGTAGGCCTATTGCTTCAAAATCAGGATCATTCATTAATGCATCTATTGCCAGAAATAAAGCCTTAAACGCTAAAGAAACTGCCATTATTGAAAAAATAATGCAAGAAAGCAACAAAAATTATATAGCTTCAGAAAGTGGTTTTTGGTACTATTACAATACAAAAACTGAAGCAGATACACTTTTTACAGCCCAATTTGGAGACATTGTAAACTACAATTATAATGTTAAAGCCTTAAATGGCAATGTAATTTACAGTAAAACCGATACTAAAACTCAAAATTACGCCATGGATAAAGAAGAATTATTCACAGGCTTACGCGAAGGTTTAAAACTTATGAAAACAGGAGAAACTGTTACCTTCTTATTTCCATCTCAAAAAGCATACGGTTATTATGGTGATGAAAATAAAATTGGCACTAATGTACCTTTAATTTGTGAAGTAACTGTAAACTCTATTACCAAAAGCCAAAACTAAACATGCAATTAAGCCCCCAATTTAAGCTGTTTTTACTGGTGTTAACCATAGTTTTCATTTCATGCAAATCTTCTTATGAAAATTTAGACGAAGGTATTTATGCCGAAATTAAAACAACCAAAGGCACCATGTTAACTAAATTAGCCTACAAGAAAGCCCCTGTTTTGGTAGCTAATTTTGTGTCTTTAGCCGAAGGCACAAATACACTTGTAGATAGCGTTTATTTGGGTAAAAAGTTTTATAACGGACTCATTTTTCACCGTGTTATAGACTCATTCATGATTCAAGGAGGAGACCCATTAGCAAACGGCTTAGGCAACCCAGGCTACAGGTTTAATGATCAGTTTCACCCAGATTTAAACCACAATAAACCTGGTGTTATTGCCATGGCCAATGCTGGCCCAAACACCAATGGTAGTCAATTTTACATTACTGAAGTTGCAAGACCAGACCTTAATAGCGGTTATTGCGTATTTGGCCATTTAATTGAAGGCACAGAAATACAAGATAGCATATCTAACGTAAAAACCGATGCTAATAATAAACCACTTGAAACCATTAGTATTGAAACTGTAAATATTATTAGAAAAGGTAAAGACGCTAAAACGTTTGATGCTCCAACAATATTTAAAAACCATTTTATTGCTGAAGCTAAAAAAGAAAAGAAAGCCAAAGAAAAAGCCTTAGCCTTATTAAAAGAAACCAAAAAACATTTTGAAAAACAAAAAGCAAAAGCAATAACATTACCATCTGGCTTAAAATACTACATTACTAAAAAAGGCAGTGGCCCAAAATTACCTCCAGACGCTGATGTTAAAACACATTACGCTGTATATTTTGAAAATGGCCAATTACTACAAACAAGTAGTTTAGAAATTGCTACAAAACAAAACGCCGTAAACCAAAAACGAAAAAAAGCCAACGGATACCAACCAATTATTGCTAGCATAAGTGCAGATGCGCAAATGATTCCGGGCTTTAAAGAAGGCTTAAAGCAACTTAACGTTGGAGATAAAGCAACCCTTTTTATACCATACCATTTAGCTTATGGTGAAGAAGGCAACAGAGGTATTCCGCCAAAATCAAACTTAATTTTTGAAGTAGAAGTTTTAAGTATTAATTAACCCAACATTTTTTTAACACTTAAGTTACAGCAAACACGTATATTTACAGCGCAAAAAACACAAGCATGCAAGCATTAAAATTTGATTGGAACCCTATTACAGGAATAGATATTGTTGGTAATTTTAAACTTCATTTTTACAGTCTTATGTGGGTAATTGCCTTTATACTTGGCTGGTATATAATGAAACGTATTTTCACTAAAGAAAAAGTATCATTAACTTATCTAGATCCTTTATTTATTTACACCGTTTTAGCCACCATGATTGGTGCGCGCTTAGGGCATGTATTATTTTACCAATCTGAACTTATTGATGATGATTTTTTTAGTATTTTCTTACCGTTTAAATTTAAAGGCGGCATAGAATTTACCGGATTTCAAGGGCTTGCAAGTCATGGTGCTGCTATTGGTATTATTATTGGCATGTATTTATACCGCAGAAAATACAAGTATAAATCAATGCTTTGGATTTTAGATAGAATTGTAATTTCGGTAGCAAGTGGTGCTGTTTTTATACGAATAGGAAACTTTATAAACTCTGAAATAATAGGAAAAGTTTCAGGCAATTTTCCGTTAGGTGTTCGTTTTATTCAAGATGAATATTATAAAAGCCAAATTGTTAAATTAACAGGTATAAATGATGTTCAAAAGGCATACAACGCCGTAACCGAAAATCCGCAATTTGCCGAATTATTAAACAAAGTGCCTTACCGCCACCCAGCACAATTATATGAATCTGCTTGTTATATAATTGTATTTTTAATACTATGGTTTTTCTACACCAAAACAACTAAAAAAGACCAAACCGGCTTTTTATTTGGCCTATTTTTAATTTTATTATGGACGGTTAGATTTATTGTTGAATTCTTTAAAGAACCACAAGGAGACGAGTACATAAATTGGTTTGGCTTTAACACCGGCCAATGGTTAAGCATTCCGTTTATTTTAATTGGACTTTATTTTATGTTTGGTTTCAAACAAAAAAACACCGTAAAATAATGCACATAAAACAGCTTGTTTTCTGTTTAGTTTTTATAGCATTATCCGCATGTAAAAACGATAATAAAATAGTTTCGCAAACTAAGGTTGCTTTTACCAAAGAAGGTGAACTTACAATACATAAAAAAACACCTGATACTTCAAAAATTAATTTTGATATTGAAATAGCTGATACTGATTTTGATATTCAAACAGGATTAATGTATCGTACCTCAATGGCACAAAACCAAGGTATGCTATTTGTTTTTAATGATGAAACCGAACGGTATTTCTACATGAAAAACACTAAAATACCCTTAGATATTATTTATGTAAATGCAGCTAAAACCATTGTAAGCATTCAAAAAAATGCTAAACCTTTTGATGAAACTTCGTTACCATCAAAGGCACCTGCAAAATATGTACTAGAAATAAATGCAGGATTGTCTAAATCTCTTAACATAAATGTTGGTGATAGCTTAAGTTTTTAAAAACAAGTTTTAAGTTTAGTATATTTATTACATAAAACAACTAAACTTTATGATTTTAAAAACATTTAAACTAATTTCTTGCGTACTTTTAATAGTATGCGTAAGCTGTTCAACACCTCAAAAAAAAGGTATAAAAACTGAAAACTGGGGCACTTTTAATAATGAACCAATACAACTTTACACCTTAACCAATAAAAATGGCACAGAAGCAAAACTCACTAATTTTGGTGCCATACTTACAGCGCTTTCGGTTCCTGATAAAAACAACACCTTTACCGATATTGTTTTAGGTTTTGATAATTTACAACAATATGTTGATGATAATCCTTGTTTTGGCGCCACTATTGGTAGGTTTGCAAACCGTATTAAAAAAGCGCAATTCACAATAGATTCCACTTTATACCATGTTGAAAAAAATGATGGTAATAATCATATTCATGGCGGGCAAGAATTTAATAAAGCTGTTTGGAAAGGTAATACTTTTAAAAACGATGATGCTGTAGGTGTAACCTTTAGTTACCTATCTAAAGATGGTGCTATGGGTTTTCCTGGAAATTTAAACAGTACTGTAACGTATACATTAACAAATTCAAACGATTTAAGGATTGACTACACAGCCACAACCGACAAAACCACACATGTAAATTTAACGCATCACAGCTACTTTAATTTAGCTGGTACAGATAAACTTATTTATGATCATAAAATAAAAATTGCTGCTGACAATATTACTGCTATTGATGAAGACATAATACCTACTGGTACTCTAGAAAATGTTGTAAACACACCAAAAGACTTAACTAAACTTACAAGAATTGGTGATAATATTGGCACATTTAATAAAAACGGATACCACTTTTGCTATGTTTTTAATAAGAATTTAAATGAAGGCAAAACGGTTATTGAAGTTGTTGAACCTATTTCTGGCAGAACAATGACGGTTACAACAACACAACCTAGTGTACAGTTTTACAGTGGTAATGCTATTAGTAATAAAATTATTGGAAAATATGGGGTTACCTACAAACCACATTCGGCATTTTGTTTAGAAACACAACATTTACCAAACACGCCAAATTTACCTAATTTTCCTAGTACATTGCTAAAGCCCAATGACACTTATAAAGAATATGTTACATATAGTTTTGGTGTTATTAAATAAATATAAATCTTTACTAATTAAAATAAAAAAGCCTATCAACAAAATGTTGATAGGCTAAAACATAATAGTTAGTTTTTGTTTTAGTTTTTCTTCTTTTTATCTTCTAATCTTTGAACAGTATCATACATTATTGGCGTTGCAATAAATAACGATGAATATGTACCTACAATTACACCTACTATTAAAGCAAACATAAAGCCTCTAATAGAATCGCCACCAAATATAAAGATAGCTAATAATACTACCAATGTAGTTAATGAGGTGTTTAATGTTCTACTTAACGTACTACTTAATGATTGGTTTACAACACGGTCAAACTTCCAACCTGTATGCGCATTGAAAAATTCACGAATTCTATCAAACACAACCACGGTATCATTTAATGAGTAACCAATTACTGTTAGAATTGCTGCTATAAATGCTTGGTTTATTTCCATGTTAAAAGGCATAAACTTATATGTTAATGAAAATATACCTAATACAATTAATACATCATGGAAAACTGCTACAACAGCACCAAGTGAATATTGCCAACGTTTAAAACGGAATAAAATGTACAGGAATACAACTATTAAAGATCCTAATACAGCCCAAACAGATGCTTGTTTAATATCATCGGCAATTGTAGGACTTACTTTATCTGACTGCATTAAACCTGTTTGTTTAGTATCATCACTTAAATCTACAAACGCATCATAAGTCATGCCATCTAAATAAGGCTGTAAACCATTAAATAATTTTTGTTTAATTTCTTCATCAACCTCTGCTCCACTTTCGTTTACTTTATATTTAGTTGTAATTTTTAACTGATTTTCTGCACCAAACGTTTTAGCTTCAGCACTACCAAAAACAGACTCTTGAGATAAAGCGTTTGTAATTTCAGAAGGACTAACATCATTAGCAAAACGTACTTGATATGTTCTACCACCAACAAAATCTACCCCTTGATCTAAACCTGTTGTAATTAATGACCCTAAACTTACCGCTATTAAAATTCCTGAAATTATAAACGCAACTTTACGTTTCTTTAAGAATTCAATATTTATATTTCTGAATAAGTTTTTAGTTACAGGTGTAGAGAAGTTTAAGTTTCCGCCTTTGTTTACGTACCAATCTATTAATAATCTAGTAATAAAAATAGCAGTAAATAATGATGTACCAATACCTATTAATAAAGTAGTTGCAAACCCTTTAATTGGGCCTGTACCAAAAATAAATAATATTAAAGCTGTTAAACCTGTGGTAATATTAGCATCTAAAATTGAAGATAATGCGTTACCAAAACCATCGGCAATAGAGTCTTTCAACCCTTTTCCTTTAGCAAGTTCTTCTCTTACACGCTCAAAAATAAGCACGTTAGCATCTACAGACATACCAATTGTTAATACAATACCAGCAATACCAGGTAATGTTAAAACAGCTCCTAAGCCAGATAACACACCAAATATTAAAAGAATATTGAAAGCCATAGCAACATCAGCAAATGCACCTGCTTTACCATAGTAAACAATCATCCAAAGTAATACTACAATTAATGCAATAATAAAAGACATTGTACCACTATCAATAGCTTCTTGCCCTAATGATGGCCCTACAACTTCACTTGAAATAATATCTGCCGATGCTGGTAATTTACCTGCACGTAAAACGTTTGCTAAATCATCTGCTTCTGCCACAGAAAAATCACCAGATATAGAAGAATTACCACCAGCAATTGGCCCAGTAGTAACACCTGGCGCAGAGTACACAACGTCATCTAAAACAATAGCTATTTGGCTTCTGTTGTTAAATGCATCGCCTGTCATTTTTTCCCAAAGTTTAGCACCTTTAGCGTTCATTTGCATTGATACTTCTGGCTTACCTGTTGGCCCAAAATTAACACGAGCATCTGTTACTACGGCACCACTTAATTGCGGTACATTTTCTCTGTTTCCAACTAAGGCATATAAACCAACAAGCTCAGAATCTTTACTTGGTTTGCCAAAAGCAAATTTTGCAAAACGTTGTTCTGCTGGTAAAAGTGCTCTTACTTCTTTTTTGTTTAAATACTCAAGAATTGTTTCTTTATCTTTTAACTCAAACTGTGCAATAACTGGTCCGCCTTGGTAACCAGGACCTCTAACTAAATCTAGTAACGGATTAACTGTTGCAACCGTTGTAGAATCGGTTGTTGCTTCACCTAAAAGCTCATCAACAGCGTCTTGTGCGGTAGCATCTTCAGCATCATTCCCTTTTACTTCTTCTTGTGGCTTAGTACTTTCAACCAATGGTTTTAAAACCTCATTAGCTTGCGCTAAAAAATTAAAGAATTGCTCACCTTTGTAAGCATCCCAAAATTGTAATTGTGCCATTGTTGTAAAATTGCGTTCTGCACGCTCAATATCTTTTACACCTGGTAACTCAATTAAAATTCTACCTGAATTTCCTAAACGCTGAATGTTTGGTGATGTTACACCTAAACCATCAATACGCTTACGTAATACTTCAAAAGCAGATACTACAGACTCATCAATTTTAGTTGAAATTATTGATTTAACCTCATCATCTGTCATGCTTCCATTAATTTCACCATCTAAATCTTTTGTATAAAAAATATCTGGTGAAGCTAATTTTGTATCGCCCTTAATTTTATCAAATTCAATGAAGAAATCTTCTAAAAAAGTATTCTGACTGTTTTTTTGTACTTCAGAAGCGTTTTCTAAAGCTGTATTAAAAACAGGATCTTTTGTATTATTTGCTAATCCTTTTAAAATGTCTTTTACAGATACTTGAAGAATTACGTTAATACCACCTTTTAAATCTAAACCTAAATTCATGGCTTTAGATTTTACATCGTCATATGTGTATTTTGCTACACCAATATTAAAAACGGTATCTTTTGCAATAGACTCTAAATAACTAGCTTCTTCTTGACTTCTTTTTGCGCGATAATCTTCTTCTGTTTCGGCTATTTTTTCAATAGCTAAAGCCTCGGCATTGCTTTCAACTTGATTTGCTTTAAATGTGAATGATAATTGATAAATACTTACCAAACCAAACAACAAAGCAAATATTTTTACTAATCCTTTGTTTTGCATTCTTATATTATTTTGGTCAAAAATTTTATAGTCCTAAATTTTAGAACGCGCAAATGTATAATTTACGGGAAAATTTGACAATTATTTTTATGATATTGTTTGAAATATAAGCGCTTAGAACGCTTTTATTTTTTAATGATAGTGGGGTTGTGAAGATTTTTTAACAGATAGGGCCTGCCCTTACCTCTGGAACTTTATGAGGTACGTTTTTCACAGTAAATTGAACCTGCTTGTTTACTTTGTAAGCAGTTTTTACTAGATGATTGGTTTTGTTTATTGCTACGCTTATTAGCGGAAAATATACGTTTGGGTTGGTAAACCTATCGGAATCATATTTTATTTGTATGATGTGTTTACCGTTTAAACTTGAAGGGTCTGAGCCTTTTTCAATTTCGTAAACATTTACATTATATGATGATTTTGATGAAGAAGAGCCATCATTTTCTTGCTCAAAAGGTAGTTGTTCTAATACTAAACCATGTTTTTTGGCTAGTATTTGTTTTACATGATTTACATTAATTACACTGAAGTAACAAATTTTTAAGGTGCCGTTTTTTCCTTCTTGAACCTTAATATTAGTAGCACCAACGCTTTGCAACTGTTTTTTAACATTATTTATAGCTGCTTGTACCGTTTGTTTGGTAACGTTTGCATTATTAACAAACTCTAAAACAACTTCCTGATTGGGTACAGTAACCTGCTTTTGGGTTAATCCAAAAAAAGCAAATGCTAATAAAAATGTACTAAAGAACCATTTTGCGTTCATGCGCCAAATATATAAAAATAAAGACTGTATTGCTACAGTCTTTATTTAAATGTTATTTTAGTGTTAAAGCATTAAGCTTCAACATTTAATAAACCGTTAGTTTTTCTAACACCTTCGGCACTAGCTTTCATGTGCTCTTTTTCGGCATCACTTAAAGGAATATCAACTATTTTTTCAATACCGTTTTTTCCTAAAACTACTGGTACACCAATGCAAATATCGTTTAAGCCATATTCACCTTCTAACAAGGTTGAACAAGGATAAATTTTCTTTTGATCGCAAGCAATAGCTTGTACTAAACCACTAACTGCAGCACCTGGTGCGTACCAAGCAGATGTACCTAATAATTTAGTTAATGTTGCACCTCCAACTTTAGTATCGGCGGCTACTTGTGCTAAACGTTCTTCGCTTAAAAACTCAGATACTTTAATACTGTTTCTAGTAGCATGACTTGTTAATGGCACCATACCAGTATCACTGTGACCGCCAATTACCATACCATCTACATCAGAAATAGGAGCTTCTAAAGCTTCTGCTAATCTGTATTTAAAACGTGCAGAATCTAAAGCGCCACCCATACCAATAATTCTATTTTTTGGTAAGTTAGTAGATTGGTGTACCAAATAAGTCATAGTATCCATTGGGTTACTAACTACAATAATTATGGTGTTTGGTGAATGCTCAATTAAGCTAGAAGACACAGATTTTACAATGCCAGCGTTAATACCAATTAACTCTTCGCGAGTCATACCTGGTTTTCTAGGAATACCAGAGGTAATAACACAAATATCACTATTAGCTGTTTTACTATAGTCATTTGTAACACCAGTTATTTTAGTGTCAAATCCGTTTAATGATGCTGTTTGCATTAAATCCATAGCTTTACCTTCAGCATAGCCTTCTTTAATGTCTAACAAAACTACTTCTGAAGCAAAATTTTTAATAGCAATGTATTCAGCGCAACTTGCACCTACTGCTCCTGCTCCTACTACTGTTACTTTCATGTTTTTATTATTTGTTATATTATTTGAAAATATTTTAACGTTCTATTTTATTGGGTTTGCTTAGCAAATTTCAACAAATAAAAAGAAAAAACTCTTGATTAAAGTCATACAAAATTAAGAATTAATATGCTCTAAATAAAAAAAGTACAAGATTAAATCTTGTACTTTTTTAAACAAAAAATTAAATATAAACTAACTAAAATTAAAACATCCTGTTTTTGATGAACTATCGTTAAAATTGATAGTTGTGTTTTATTATCTGAATCCGAAATTAACACCTACAGAAAAGGCGTTAAAATCTGATAAATGATATTCTGCATTAAGTCTAAAAAAACCTAATTTTAATTTTGTACCTATTGTTCCTCTTACGGCTGATACTTCACTTGATACAGAAAATGGATCTTGAATGGTTTCAGAAATGAATGGGCCACTTTGCACTGTATAAGTTCCTAACAAATCAGATTCTGATGTGCCTTTAATGTAACCAACACCGCCGTAAAAGTTAATTACTGGCAATTTGGTTGAGGCAATTAATTGAAACAACCAAGTGCTTGTATTATTTTCTAAACGTTGGTTTTCTCCATCGATATTTGAAGACTCGGTTAAATCATAACTTCCGTTTAAGTTTGTGTAAGCCACTAAACCAGATATAGCTACTGGCAATAATTTATCTGCAGGTAACCATTTGGTAAACTCAACCTGCAAACCAGCACCATACATACCTAATTCTACATCATCAGTTTCAATATTAGGCACAAAACGCGCTTTCAATTCAATACCTTTACTTAAACCTATTGCACCTTGTAAAAAGGCTGTTGGTAATAAATTTGCCGTAGCAGAACCTATACCACTTGGCAGCGTTATTGTTTCTTGTTGTTCACCTAAAATAGCATCTTCATAAGTAATAATAACATCTACATCTGGGTTATTTTCACCTAAAGCCGTTGCTACGCTTTTAGAAGTAGCTTGGTCTGCAAATTCTATGGTAAAATCTTGATCTGGATTGCTGTTATAATCAGCAATATTCATTAAAAAAGATTTGTTTTCATCATCAACCATGGCTGCATTTGCAATTATAGAAATTTCAAAACCACCAAGGGGTTTAGCATCGGCAGTATTAAACCAGTTGGCATTCATGCTGTGCATTAAACCATTTGTTCCTGGTTTTAAATAATCATTAGCAAATAATTCTGCATTGTCTACTCCTGCAGCTAGTAAAGCATCAATATCTTGAGCTTTGGTTGTAATTGTAGCTAAACATAACACTAGTAGTAACGTTAACTTTTTCATAGGTAATTTTGAGATTTTGGTTTAACAAATGTATAAAAAAAACGACACAAAACAATTTTTTGTCGATATTTTTTGCTTTTAATCGATGATTTCAACTAAAACTGACATCTAAAACTAACATTAGGCGTTAAGCCAAGTGATGTGTTTTCAATTTTAATAGTTGTATTGGTATCATTGGGGTTTACTTCGTAATAAGTGTTTATAATGTTCTGTTTATCTAAAATATTAATTACACCTATTTTTAATGATGATTTTAGGCTGTTTGTTATTTTAAAACTATAGTTTAAAGAAGCATCAAATCGTATAAAATCATTTAAATTCTGGTTATTTGGGGTATCATAATTCACAAAAACATTATTACCGCTTTGTACGGTTTCATTACCTTCAACAGGTTTTGTAAACGGTTGCCCAGTACGCCAAATGCCACCAACTGCAACATTTATTTTTTTTAAAACATCATAATTAAATGCCACTGAAACAGAATGCCTTATATCTACATTATTAGGAAATACCGATGGTGTTAGGGTTTTAAATTCATAATCATTTAAACTATACGTATAACTCAACCAAGCACTGTAATTATTTGCCGTTTTGTTAATTAAAACCTCTGTACCTTTTGCAGTATAATTACCTATGGCATTTATACTTTGAAAATTGTTATAAAACCCTTGATTTGATGTAGTAATTCCGTTTACATATTTGTAAAATCCTTCAACATCAAAAAGCCAATTGTTTTTATTATACTGAAACCCACTTGAAATTTGTTTACTTTCTGAAATTGGTATGCTTTGTTCATTAGCTAAAATCCAGCGCCTTTTTTCAACACCTAAAAAATCATCTTGAAAATCTATAATTTGAGTAGCCGACTGGTTTTTAAATTCGCCTTGTAATTTAAACGCAAAATTAGGCCACAATTTTTGCCTGAAGTTTAACCTTGGCTCTATTAAAAACTTACTAAACTTTTGAAAATAATTCCACCTTACGCCAACGCGCGCATACGTTTTGTTATTATTAAATTCTAATTGGTTAAAAGCGGCATGATTTAGCAACACGTCTTTTTTTGTTTTATCATAAGCTGGAGCGCTTACATTTGTTGCATTTAAAATACCAATTTCGCTAAACTGATAACCGTTTAATAGGTTTATAAAATTGTTAAGTTTATAATTAACTTTAAGTTTTAAACCGGTTTCTAAAACCTCGTTAGTTTGTGTAAGTTCTTGATCTGTTTCAACTCTGTAATCTTTTGAAAATACATTATATTTTGAGTAAAACCCGCTAAAATTGGTTGTTAATTTTGTATTCCAAACAGCATTCCAATTACCACCAAAACCTAAATTTTCTTGTTTTAAATTACTGGTTTTAGATTGTGTTTTATTGTTAGTATCTGTAAATACTTCGGTATAATCTAAATTATTATTTATACCAATAACATGCGCTCTAAATGTTTGATTTTTATTTAAATTGAAAAGCAATTTTGCGGTATAATCATAAAAGAAAAAATTAGACGAGCGATTACTCTCACTTATATTATCACTATTTGTGGTTAATTCACTATCTTGAAAACTCCGGTTAAAATACTTATTATAGGTTGGAGAACTTAAATAGTCTGTAAATGAACGCCTACCGGAAACATGAAATGCTAATTTTTTGGTTATTGGTATTTCAAAAAAAGCATCGGCGTGCATTAAATTAGCGCCAAAACCACCAGAAAATTCTTTATTAATGGTGTTTTTAGTTCGCATGTTTATAGTGCTTGAAACACCATCACTAAACTCACTGGATGTACCATTTTTAGTTACTGAAACCTTATTTGTTAAATACGGATTATACGCCGAAATTAAACCAAAAAAATGCCCCGAATGATACATTTTTATACCATCCCAAAGTATTAAATTTTGGTCGTTAGTACCACCACGTACATTAATGTTAGCAATGCTTTCATTTACACTTTCTACACCAGGTAATGTTTGAATAGACTGTAAAATATCTGGTTCTGTAAGTCCTGGTAAAATGCCAAATAACTTGGTGTTTAAAACCGTACTTCCATCGGTTTGTTTTTGGAAACCTGTGGTTAAAAACTTATAAACCAACACTTTATTTAGGCTTTCTTTTTGCTCATTTAATATGATGGTTTTACAACTATTATCGGTTTTCAATAAATCTTTAGCAATAAAACTAGCAGTTTCAAAACCTAAATACGATATTTCAATAACATCATTTACTTTCAAATTAGTTAACGTAAACAAGCCTGTTTCATTGGTAATTACACCTTTTGATGTATTTTTTACTGCTACCGAAGCTCCAAAAAGTGGTTCTTCGCTATTACTTCCAACCAAAATAGCACACACCGTAATGGTTTTATGTAATGTTGACACTGTAATATAACGCTCATTTAAAAATTGAAAATTTAGTAACGTAACGTCATTTAAGTAATTTACTATGCCTTTTAATGTTTTTAATTGCTTGGGTATAGAAACCTCAACATCTGCAACATCATTTACTGAATATGAAAACTTTACATTAAAAGTGTTTTCTAAATTAGAAATAACTGTTTTTAAAGCTAGCTGTTCTTGTGCCTGTAGTTGTATTGTGAAAAAGACAAAAATTACCGAGCATATAAGGGCTTTATTTAGCTTCATAATTATATAACTCAACATTTTTACCATTTATTTTGTAGCTAAGTTTTAAAGGAATAGTTATGGCTTGCAGCGCAATATTTTTATTGGTATGCGTAAAACTACCTGTAAAAGGCACTGATACATCAATATTTTTGGCTGTAATTACAATATCATATTGTACTTGTAATTCATTTATAACTTGCCATAGCGGCACATTGTTAAACGTAGATTCTTTTAATAACCATGAAGGTGCTTTTGTGTTTAAGTCTTCAACATTTACAACATTACCATTTACAACTCTAAAGGTTTTTCCGGGTGTTAAAATAGTTTTATTGGAGTTTTGTGTAACACTTACTGAACCTTCATAACAAGTTACTTCAAAAAAATTATCGCGCTCTTTCACGTTAAACTGTGTACCTAAAACTTGTACTAAGCCTGCACTTGTTTGTACGGTAAATTTTTCACCTTTTGTTACTTTAAAAAATGCTTCACCATCTAAATTTAAAGTTCTATTATTTTTCCATGTTTTTTTGTTGAATGATAAGTTAGATTGTGCATTTAATATAACTTCAGATGCATCAGGAAGCTGCAATGTTTCGGTTTGAGCCACAGCTGTTGAAAATAATTTTGTATTATTAAAAAACGTAAAATATGATGCTGTTAAAAGCACAACTAATACTGCTGCAACACGTAAAAACGTTTTTATTTGAAGCGAAATTACCTTTGGCTCTTTTTTAGTTTGTTTGTTTTTAAATGCCTGTAGTGCTTGGTGCTTATCAAGTTTTGGTGTTTGTAAATGCTTTGAATAAAACCCAATTTTTCGCAAAGTTGCAAAGTCTTCGTTTGGGTATAAACGTTGTATTTCTTCTGAAGAAATTTCACCATCAAACCATTTTAATATGTCATTTTCTTTTTGCATTTTTTTGGCTTTATATCTTTAAGACACCTTTATTGTTTTTTACCCTACACTAATTAAAAATTAAATTTTCACACCATCCATTTTTTCTCTTAAAATTTTTAAAGCGGCAGACATACGCTTTTCTACTGTTTTTTGCGAAATATTTAAAAGACTTGCTATTTCTCTATATTTTTTATCTTCTATTCTGTTTAATAAAAAAACTTCGCGCTGCTCATCACTTAAATTAGCTATAACATTTTGCAGTTTTTGTTTAAACTCATCTTCTTCTAAAATATATTCAGGGTTTAAATTTGTTTTATCAATATAAGGCGTTTCTTTTGCGTAATTTAACACCACTTTAGCATGCCTAACAGTATTTAAAAACAAATTATTTACGGTTGTAAACAAATAGGTTTTAGATTTTGAAACATCAATTTTTGAGCAATTTTCCCAAATTTTAGCAAAGGCATCTTGCACCAAATCTAATGCTGCAGCTTGGTCTCCACATTTATAAAATGCAAAATTATTTACAGCTTCAACATGCTCTAAATAAAAGGTATTAAAGTAATTTTCTTCACAAAGATTAGACTTAGGGTTGCTCATAAATTTATATTAACTCATGTATTCAGCAAAAATATAAATAAAAAAATAAAGTTTTATTTGTCTAAAAATCAATATAATACACTCTTTTTGATAAGAAAAACAAAAAAATGGTAGGGTATTTTTTTATGTTGGTGTCTTATTACTGTAAACACAAAATACTATTTTGCCGTTATAAAAAAACAAAACATGTGTAGGGTAAAATAAATATGGAGTGTCTTAACAACAGAAAGCAAAATTGCTATGAAAAAGAAACATTTAAAAACCCAAAAAACATTGAAATCATGAAAAATTTAAAATTTTTATTCGCTATTTTATGTATGTCGTTATTAACGTTTACCTCATGTCAAGATGAAATTGACAGTGAAAACGGAGACAGAACAAACACCAATTCAGCCACGTCACCTACTGCAAATAATTTAGAACGCTCATCAATGTATGATGGTAGTTTTGATGATTTTCTAGACGGCATGTCTTGTTCATCAATATTACTTCCTGTTACTGCCACAATAAACAACCAGGAGGTTACATTAATTTCGCAAGCAGATTATGCATTAGTTTTAAATATTTTAGGTGAAATTGTTGGTGATGATGATAGTATTGAATTTCAATTCCCTTTATCTGTAAGACTAAGTAATTATACCGAAGTACAAGTAACAAACCAAGCTGAATATGATGCTTTAATGAATGCTTGTGAAGATGCCGAAGACAAAGCCGAAAATGCTATTAACTGCTTAAATATTGATTTTCCTGTAACCATTTTAACATACAGTTTAAATCTTGAACAAACCGGCAGCATAGTTATTGAAAGTGAACAAGCTCTTTATACTTACATGAATAATTTTGGTGATAACGAATTATTTTCTGTTAACTACCCAATAACTGCAACATTAAACAATGAAACCGTTGTTGAAATTTCAAGTGATATGGATTTAAACGCAAGAATTAACGAGTGTTTAAATATTGATGAAGATATGGATGAAGCTGAAGATAATGCAAACCAAGTTGAAGGCATTTTAATTGAGGGTGCTTACAAAATTGAATCGTTTATTAATACTGGTGTTAACACCGCTAATGATTTTGCAGACTATAGCATAAACTTTGCTAACAATTTAACTTGTACTGCAACAAATACCGTAAACACAACTGCCGAAACTGTTGAAGGCACATACACTGTAACATCTGAACTTGAAGTTTATTTATCATTAACCTTTTCAGGTAACACTACCTTTAATGTATTAAACAAAACATGGGAAGTAACCAGTTATTCTGAAAACTCAATCTCTCTGCAAAGTACTACAAATGCAGCCGCAACACTTGTTTTAACTAAAATTTAAACTAGTTTAGCATTTGTAACATATGTTATGGTAAAACAGCTGTCATGAATTTGGCAGCTGTTTTTAAAAATAAAAACTATAAAAAATGAAACTTAAAATTATAACCTTACTAGCTTTTTCACTTTTATTTTTTGGCTGTACAAAAGATGATGACAGTGCTAACACAAATACCAGTGTAAATAAAAATATAAACAGGCAAGAAACAGGCAGTTCTGCCAATGACATTTTATCTAGCAACACTTTTAAAAGCTTGGTTATAGAATTAGTGTATGTTGAAGGTTTTGAGCCTACACAAACTGCCATTAATAATTTAATTTCATTTATAAACAACACCTCTAATAAACCAAACGGTATAACAGTACAAAAACGCGCTATACCAGCTACAGGAAAAGATACGTATACAATTAACGAAATTGCTGATATTGAACGTGAACAACGCCAACTTTACAATACAGATACGCAAATAGCTATTTGGGCATTGTTTGTTAACGGAAAATCTAGTAACAACTCCAACAACACCGTTACGCTTGGAAGTGCTTATTGGAATACATCATTTGTAATTTACCAAGAAACTATTGAAAACCTAAGTAATGGGCCTTTTGAACCAGAAAGAACATTACTTGAAACCACAGTAATAACCCATGAGTTTGGGCATTTATTAGGTTTAACAAATGCAGGTACAGATATGCTAAATGATCATGAAGATGAAGAACACCCCAGGCATTGTAATGAACAAGATTGTTTAATGTATTGGGCCGCAGAGTCTGGTGCTTCAATTAGCAACATGTCTAACATGAATACGGCCCCACAATTAGATGCACAGTGTTTAGACGATTTAAAAGCCAATGGCGGAAAATAAAAAATATTAATCCCTAAATTATATATTATGAAAACTAATTTTTTAACAATTATTACTATTTTAAGTTTTGTGTTTAGCCTACATGCTCAAGACAAACCCACTTCAAACGCAGGTATTAAATTTGGTTACAATTTAGCCGCTGTAAGTTTTGATGGTGAAACTGAAACTAACCAACGTCACGGTTTTCATGCCGGGTTTTATGGTGAATCATTCTTATCTGAAGCATTAGCACTTCAAATTGAAGTTTTATATTCACAACAAGGTTATGAGCTTAATGATGGTAGTGGCACTTTTACCCAAAAGCTAGATTATATTAACATGCCGCTACTTTTAAAAATTTATCCTGATAATAATTTTTATCTAGAAGCTGGCCCACAAGTTGGTTTAGCCATAAATCATAAAGAAGAGTTTGATAGTAACTTTAGCTTATTCAGCACATCACAAGAGTTTGATCCTAATAATTTTGATTGGGGCGTAAACCTTGGCGCTGGCTTTAAAACAAATTCTGGCGTAAGCTTAGGTATAAGATATCATTTAGGCATGGGTAGCGTTTATGATGAAGGCGACCCACAAAATAGAGTGTGGCAATTCTCATTGGGCTTCGATTTTTAAAAAAAATTAAAAAAAGCGTAGGGTAAACACAACTGTAAGTGTCTTATTAATGAAAAGCGTTTAAAACGCCTTTGTTAAACTAAAAATGTAATATTATGAAAACACTAAAAACAGTTATAACAGCTTTACTTTTTACAATGTCATTTTCAATATATGCTCAAAATAATGAAGATACAACTAAAAATGCTTCAGTCGATAAAATGAGTTATTATGAAAAACGCGCTAAAGAAGACGCTAAATTTGAACAAACATTTAAAGCTGAAAACACCACCGAAGAAGAAAGCTTTTGGGAAGAACAAAAAGCGTATGAAAAAGAGCTAAAAAAGCGCGACAAAAAAGCTTATAGAGCATATATGCGAGGAAAAAAAGATGCGTATGCTGAACATTATGAGCATTGTGATAATCATTGTCATCATGGGCAACATTACTACAGTCATGCATCATTTTATTACTACAGATATGACAACCATTATTATGAAAGATACCCAAACCGAGGCACAAGTATAAATACCAGTATTCGGTTAAGAACACCACGTGTTAGTGTTGGTTTATTTTAAATCATAAAAAAAGCTTCCTAAAATTGGAAGCTTTTTTTATAAATATTAACCTAGAATAATTTCAAGATGTTTTAAAAAAAATTACAGTGTTGGTTCCCAACCTTTTTCGTACTCACGTTTCCAATGCTTCATGGCTTTTTTATTACCTTTAACTTTACCTGTTTGTGTATCAATATTAATTGTTTCACCTACAAATTGGGCCATATTTCCGTAGTGGCATAACGCTGTACTTATAGCTGCATCGGCAATTGGTGAGTTTTGTTTTTCGCCTACTCTAATAGCATTAAAAAAGTTACCAATATGCTTAACATCTAAACTACCAGCTCCTGCTGTGTTTAACGTTGCACTCTTTTCTTTTTCATCAACTTGTTTAATTAATTTTCCGTCTAAACCAAATAATTGATAACTATTTCGGCTCAAAGTAATTGTGCCTTTACTACCATAAATAGTAGCGCCTCTACCTGGTCTTTCTGGTTTTACTTTACCACGGCTATGGCCAACCCATTTTATGTACTTATCATTATCAAACTCATAAAAAACTTCTTGGTTATCGGTAAATTCCCAATCATCATCATACGTATATTTACCGCCAAAAGAGGTTACTTTGTTGGGTAAATTTAAACCAAGTGCCCAACGGCAAATATCAATTTCATGTGTTCCGTTATTGTGTACTTCTCCTGTTCCCCAAGTTTTAAACCAGTGCCAATTGTAAGGGTGAATATTATCTCTATATTCCTCTCTTGGTGCTGGCCCTTGCCATAAATCCCAATCTAAAGTACTTGGTACTGCAACAACTTTACCTTTGCCAATTGAGCCACGATTATTTGAATAATAAGCTTCACCTTTATAAGCTTCGCCTATGATACCTTCTTTTATTTCTTGAACCGCTTGCTGACTGGTTATAGCTGAACGTTGTTGGTTACCCATTTGCACTACTTTATTGTACTTTTTTTGTGCTTTTACCAATAACTCATTTTCAAAAAGATTGTGGCTACACGGTTTTTCAACATACACGTGTTTACCTGCTTGCAATGACGAAATAGCCATAGGTGCATGCCAATGTTCTGGTGTTGCAATAAAAACGGCATCAACATCTTTATCTTCTAAAACCTTTCTAAAATCTTTTTCAACCTTAGCTTTATAACCTAGCTTTTCAAGCATCCATTCATTGTTCTTAGCTATTATATTATCATCAACATCACAGGTATAAATAATTTTAGCATTAGGATATTTATGAATAGCTTGCATTAAAGATTTTGCTCTACTACGCACACCTATAACAGCTACATTTACACGCTCATTAGAGCCTAAAATGCTACTATTTGCAAAACTCATACTTGGTAAAACCGTAGCGGCCAAAGTGCCGGTAGCTGCCTTTTTTATGAACTGTCGTCTTGTTGGATTCATATTGTTTAATATTATTAGTTTAGTTGAATTCTCTAATTTTTATACTTCTGAAATGTACCGTATCACCATGATCTTGTAACAAGATATGACCTGCTGGCCACTGACCAAAATTATCCCATTTTTTATATTTACTGTAAGCAACAAGCGCTCTAAACATATGCGAAAAACGATCGTATTCAATTACTTTTTCGTTGTTTAACCAATGCTCTACTTTGCCGCCGTTTACAATAATTCTGGCTTTATTCCAGTTACCAATACCTTTAAATTGTTTACTTCTACCTTCAACTGTATAACCTTCAGCAGTCATTAAATCGTATAAAGAGCCAACAGTTCTGTTGCCGTTTGTACCTTTTTTAGCATCTGGGTGCTTTTTATCATCTAAAATTTGAAATTCACAACCAATTGCAGAACCTGCGCCTTTATTCAAATTAGGATCAACAAAATATTTAATACCACTGTTAGCCCCTTCGGTTATTTTAAATTCTAATTCTAATTCAAAATTGCTAAAAATATCAGTTGTAACAATATCACCAGGACCTGTAGACTCGCCTCCATCGGTAGCCAAAACGGTTAAAACACCATCATTCATTTCCCATCCTGAAGGCGGAAAATCATCACGTTTAGCACCACGCCAACCGTTACTTGTTTTGCCATCCCAAAGTAAACGCCAACCATTTCTAAGTTCAGTATTAGTTAAAGTGTTAACCAAATAGCTCATTTCTTTAACCTCAGGATCTTGTGGTGTTTTACTGTTTTCTAAATTATTGGTTTTAATTCTTAAATTGCGCCATTTTATTTGCTTACCATCTTTTTGGTTGTTACCACCAATTGCATGTACTTGCAGGCCAATAAAACCTGAATCCGTAATATCATCTACCAAATTGGCACATTGAACGCCATTTATAAATGTTTTAATTGAATTACCAATAGCTTCAATTCGGCAAGAATTCCACTGCCCATTTTTGAAAGCTTTTCTACCTTTTTCATTTAAAGAAAGTGGGTATAACCAACCGCGTCTGGCTTCATCAAAAATACCTCCACTAAAACCACGGCTACTAGGGTCTAATTCAAATTGATACCCATGAACGCGTCCGTTATTATAATCTTTAAAACTATTAGACCTAAATTGAACACCAGAATTTAGAATAGGATCTACCATAACTTCAAACTCTAAAATAAAGTCTGAATACATGTCTTTTGTACATAAAAAACTATTGGGCGTTCCTTTTATTGATGTACCTACAATGGCGCCGTTTTCTACTTTATAATCTGCTTTGCCATTTAACTGTTTCCAACCTTTTAAATCTTTTCCATTAAAAAGTGATTTCCACTCGCTATTATTAGCTTGCGCATTAATTTTAACAGATATTACTAACGCTAAAGCTAGCGTAAACAGTATTCTGTAATTTTGTTTTACATTCATTTTAAATTAATTAATAATTATATTATTTAGTTTTCGTGTGCGTGCACGTAAAATTATAAATTTAGTTTTACTATATCAAATAAATACAGTTTTTTATGTTAATTTGTAGCGTTAAAATATGCGTTTATAATAGTTTAGAATATTGACAACAATAAAAGACATAGCAAAAAAAGCAAACGTTTCTACAGGAACGGTAGATAGAGTAATACATAACAGACCTGGCGTATCAAAAAAAACAAAAGCACATATAGAGAAAATTATTAAGGAACATAATTTTCAAATAAATACAATTGCCAGTACTTTGGCATTGAATAAAACCTACAAAATTGCTGCATTAATACCTGAAGCTAGCACTGAAAATGAATTTTGGAGCGCCCCAAAAAAAGGTATAGAAAACGCTACTGAAGATGTTAAAAACTTTAGAGTAAGCACCTCTTTTTTTATGTATAGTCAATTTGATAGCGCTTCATATATAAGTGCTTTTAATGCTATTATAAATAATGATTTTGATGCTGTGTTAATAGCGCCTATTTTTCAAAAGGAAACTATTGATATTGTTAAATTGCTTGACAAAAAAAACATACCATACGTTTTTATAAACTCTCAAATAAATGGTTTGAAACCATTGGCTTTTATTGGGCAAGATTCTTTTAAAAGTGGTTATTTAGGGGCTAAACTTATGCAAGTAATGGTACCTAAAAGCAGTAATATTTTAATTCCTGTATTTAGACTAAATAAAGGAAACCATACTTCAATAAACGAACGCATTAATGGTTTTAAACAATATTTTGAAGAAAAAAAACATGCTGTAAATATTATTGAAGTAAACATACCTAGTTTTACAGATTTTAATAGTATTACTGAAAAACTAAACCTTGCGTTTAATAGTACACTATTTAATGGAGTTTTTGTGCCATCAAGTAATACGTTTTTAATTTCGAAGTATTTAGAAGCTTCAAACATTAAAAATATGAGAGTTATTGGTTATGACACGAGCAAAAAAAACATAGCTTATTTAAAAAATGATACAATTGATTTTTTAATATCTCAGAATCCATTTTCTCAAGGCTATGATGGCATTAAGCTTTTAAGTGATTATTTGGTTATGAATAAATTACCAGAATCTCATTATTATGCTCCTATTACTATAATTACTAAAGAAAATTTAGATTAAACAAAAAGCCTCGTTTTAAAACGAGGCTTTTCAAAAAAACTGTCTTATTTAGTGGTATTACGCATCAATATTAGCGTAAATAGCATTTTTCTCAATAAAATCTCTACGTGGTGGCACCTCATCACCCATTAACATAGAAAAAATTCTATCAGCTTCAGAGCCATTATCAATTTGTACTTGCCTCATGGTTCTAAACTCTGGGTTCATAGTTGTATCCCAAAGTTGCTCAGCATTCATTTCACCAAGACCTTTGTAACGTTGTATTTTGCTGCCATCACCAAACTCTGCAACAACTTCATCTCGTTCTTTATCACTCCAAGCGTAACGTTTTTTGGCTCCTCGTTTTACTAAATATAATGGCGGTGTAGCAATGTAAACATGCCCACTTTCAATCAATTCTTTCATATATCTGAAAAAGAATGTTAAAATTAAAGTTGCAATATGGCTACCATCAATATCGGCATCACACATAATTACAATTTTATGGTAACGTAGTTTTGAAAGATTTAAGGCTTTACTATCTTCTTCTGTACCAATGGTAACACCAAGAGCTGTAAATATGTTTTTAATTTCCTCATTTTCAAACACTTTATGTTGCATTGCTTTTTCAACATTAAGAATTTTACCTCTTAACGGTAAAATAGCTTGAAAATTTCTATCTCTACCTTGTTTGGCTGTTCCGCCCGCGGAATCACCCTCAACTAAAAACACCTCACATTTTTCTGGATCTTGTTCTGAACAATCACTTAATTTACCAGGTAAACCGCCAATACTCATAACGGTTTTACGCTGTACCATTTCGCGTGCTTTTTGTGCGGCATGACGTGCTTGTGCTGCTAAAATAACTTTTTGTACTATTGTTTTAGCATCATCAGGATGTTCTTCTAAATAATCGGTTAACATTTCAGATACGGCCTGACTTACTGAAGCAGACACCTCTCTGTTTCCTAATTTAGTTTTTGTTTGTCCTTCAAATTGAGGTTCTGCTACTTTAACAGAAACAATAGCTGTTAAACCTTCACGAAAATCATCACCAGAAATATCAAACTTTAACTTATCTGTTAAACCAGATGAATCTGCGTATTTTTTTAATGTGTGTGTTAACCCACGACGAAAACCAGATAAGTGCGTACCTCCTTCGTGTGTGTTAATATTGTTTACGTATGAGTGTAAATTTTCAGCGTATGAAGTATTGTAAATCATGGCAACCTCAACAGGAATGCCATTTTTTTCACCTTCAAAAGCAATAACATCTTTCATTAAAGGCTCTCGTGTAGCATCTAAATATTGAACAAACTCTGTTAAACCAGCTTCAGAATGAAACGTTTCAGTTATAAATTCACCTTTTTCATCTTTATGCCTTAAATCTGTTAGTACTACGGTAATACCTTTATTTAAGTAGGCTAACTCACGCAAGCGGCTAGCTAAAGTATCATAGTTATACTCTAAAGTTTGTTGAAATATTTGCGGATCTGGTTTAAAAGTTACCACAGTTCCTGTTAGATCTGATTCGCCTACAGTTTTTACAGGGTAAAGTGTTTTACCACGCTCATACTCTTGTTCCCAAATTTTACCTTCTCTGTAAACGGTTGCCTTTAAACTTTCTGAAAGTGCATTAACACAACTTACACCAACACCGTGTAAACCACCCGATACTTTATATGAATCTTTATCAAACTTACCACCGGCACCAATTTTAGTCATTACAACCTCAAGTGCAGATACGCCTTCTTTTTTATGTAAACCTACTGGAATACCACGTCCGTTATCTTCAGTAGTAATAGAGTTATCTTCGTTTATTGTTACTTTTATGGTATCACAATGTCCTGCTAATGCTTCATCAATAGAGTTATCAACCACCTCATAAACCAAATGGTGTAAACCGCGTACACCAACATCACCAATATACATTGAAGGGCGCATGCGTACATGCTCCATACCTTCTAATGCTTGAATACTATCAGCCGAATAATTATGCTTTTTAGCTTCTTCGCTCATACTTTTTTATTTATTTTATTTTTTTGCTTTTGTTACTGCGCCAAGGCAAGTTAAATTTATGTTGCAGCTATTTTGCTTATTACTGCAGTTAGAGTTTTGTTTAAACAAAAAATGACGCATCATTTCATCGTCATTAAAAACAAATATACGAAATAAAAAAGCGATTTTAACGCTTTTAAAAGAGTTTATACAAAAATTATTAACAATTACTGCAAATTAAAAAAGCTGCTTAAACGCGCTAAAAAACACCTTAAAACAAATTTTCAATATAACGCATCAAAACTTATTTCAACAAAAAACATAAAAACGCCTTACAACGCATGTTTTATGAACAAACTTTTATAAATTAAGTTTACATTGTATTGGTTTGTATTAAACTATTACAATATACACTCTAAAAACACTTATTATTTTCACAATTAACTTAAACAGATTACAATTTAAAATCATTTTTTTTAGCAATTCTTTAATTATGAAATACGCCTTAAAAAAAATTTAGTTACTATGCATATTCTAACTATCTTTGGAGCAATAAAAAATGAGACATATTAATAACAACAACAATAATTTCAATAATCCTAATTGTTAGGATTGGAAGGTTATTGTTTAAAAATATATAAAAGCCTTCCAATAACGGAAGGCTTTTTTTAATCTAAAAAAGTTAGTAATGAGCAAAATCATGACAGTCGACATTCTGTCGAGTATTAAAGACGCTAAACCTTCTGAAGCCGTTAGCAAATTGTTTGATGTTATAAAAAATGCACACGCCACAAACAATACATTTAATACCAATAAAAGTAATGCTGTTTCTGTTAGCAGTTTAAGAGATGATGTTGTTATTGAAAGCTCTGAAACAGAAAAACAAATTATAAAAGACAATTTCCCTAAGCAGAAAAAAGGATATTTAGTTGTTTCTAAAGTTATAGAAGAATAAGTATGGATTCTCAAATACGCTCATTACACAATAAACTTACAAGCAAAGAAATTTCTTGTGTAAGTTTAGTTAAAGAAAAATTAGCACTTTTAAAAGCAAACACACACAATACCGTTAATAGCTTACTTGATGATATAGCTATTAATTTAGCTGAAAAAGTAGACCGAAAAATAGCAAATGGCGAACCTATTGGCTTGCTAGAAGGCATACCTTTTGGTATTAAAGATGTGTATATGGTTGAAGGCACATACACTACAGCTAGTTCAAATTTGTTAAAAAAATACAAATCGGCCTATACTGCAACAGCCATAAAAAAATTATTAGATGCCGGCGCTATACCTTTAGTAAAAGAAAACTGCGATAGTTTTGGTCACGGCTCATCTAGTGAAAACACCATTTTTGGCGCAGTAAAAAACGCCAAAAACCCAGAACTTGTTGGTGGCGGCTCTAGTGGCGGTTCTGCTGTAAATGTTGCTAAAGATTTTACCGTATTCTCAATAGGTGGTGATACCGGCGGCTCTGTACGTCAACCTGCTGGTTACAATAACATTTATGGTTTAAAACCAACGTATGGTCGTATTTCTCGCTACGGTTTAATGGCTTATGCCTCATCAACAGATTGCGTTGGGCCAATTGCAAAATCTATTGAAGATATCCGTATTGTATTAAATGCTATGAGTGGTAAAGATGTAAAAGATCAAACTACTTACGCTTCTGTAGAAATTGAGCAAAATGCAGTTTTAAATACTGAAAATATAAAAACCGTTGGCTATTTTAAAAACTTTGTTGACAGTAAGGCTATTGATGAAAATATCAAAAAAGATTTCCTTTCAACTATTGAAAAAATAAAAGAAAAAGGTATTGAAGTAAAAGCTTTAGATTTTTTTGAAGCAGATACTTTAGTTTCTACCTATTACACATTGGCAATGGCCGAAACTGCCTCTAACCTTTCACGTTTAGATGGCACAAATTACGGCAACCGTATTGACGCCGATAATTTAAAAGAAAGCTATTCTATTACACGATCTGAAAACCTTTCGGAAGAAACAAAACGCAGAATTGTTGGTGGTAATCAAGTACTATCACAAGGATTTAGTGATGAAATTTACTTAAAAGGTTTGGCTTTAAGAGACCAAATTTCTCAAAATTTTGAAAACGATTTTAATGAAGTTGATGTTATTGTTTCACCTGTAACACCAATGGCGCCACCAAAAATTGGCGACAGTTTAAAAGACCCACTAGCCATGTATTTATCTGATGCTTATACCGTTGGTTTTAGCTTAGGGCAATTACCAACTTTAACAGTTCCACAAGGTACTGAAACAGGCTTACAAATTACGGCTGCAAAAAATAATGATGAACTTGTTTTGAAGTTTGCTAACTTCTTAAAAGACATACTATAATGGATTTAGAGCAATTAAATAACGCACTAAAAGCGCACGAACTTGAATTGGTTATTGGGCTAGAAACACACATTAGATTAAATACAAAAACCAAATTATTCTGCTCGTGTCCTAATGAGGAAACAGATATACCTAACCATCATATTTGCTCTGTTTGTACTGGGCAAATGGGTGTTTTACCTGCTGTAAACAAAGAAGCCATTACTAAAGCTATTTACTTTGGAAAAGCAGTAAAATCTACTTTTAGCAATGAGGTTATTTCTTGGGATAGAAAGCATTATGAGTACCCTGATAACCCAAAAAACATTCAAATTACACAATTTCATAATCCGGTAATTCCAGACGGACAAGTAGCGTGTTTTAGAAACGATGGTAGTGAATTTACCGTAAATTTAACACAAGTACATATTGAAGAAGATGCCGCTAAATTAATGCACGAAAAAAACGTGTCTTTAGTAGATTTTAATAAAGCCGGCGTACCTTTAATTGAAATTGTTACAGAACCATGTATTAGAAATATTGAAGATGCTTCAACCTACGCGCAATACTTACAACGTATTGTTCAAAACTTAAAAATTTCTGAAGCTAATCTTGAAAAAGGTGAGTTCAAATCTGATGTTTCGGTATCTTTAAGAAAAAAGCATAGTTATGAACTTAACCCAAGAACCGAGATTAAAAACCTCAATTCTTTTAAATTCATGACCGAAGCTTTAATTGAAGAAGTTGGTAAACAACTCAACTACTTTTTAGAGCATAAAAAATTTAGACCAGACCAAACTACGGTTTTATTTGATGCAGATTTAAAGCAAACCAAAACCATGCGTAAAAAAGAGTTTGAAGCAGATTACCGCTTTATCTCTGAGCCAGATTTACCTTTTGTAAATATAAAAGACGTTGTTAATGCTATTAATGTTGATACTAGCGCACTACCCCACGCCGTTGAGCGTATTTTAATTAAAGGAGGCGTGCTACCACAAGATGCTAAGTTTTTTACCGCAGATGCCTTACGTTCTCAAACATTTGTTACCATAAACAATGTAATTAAAGAACCGTCATTTGTTGCTAAAACGCTAACCAACAATTTAAAACCAGAAGATTACGCCAACATTAAAAACATCAATGATTTTATTGAAGTTTTCAGTTTATTTAAAGAAGATAAAGTTACACCTGTTTTAGCACAAAATGCTATTTCAAAACTTATTGAAAATCCAAACTTCAACTATAAAACCTATTTTGAAGAAAACACCATTTCAGAAACCACTATAAACAATGCTATTGCTAAAGTAATTTCTGAAAACGAAACCGTTGCTAACGATATTAAAGCCGGAAACCAAGGAAAAGCTGGTATTTTAGTTGGTAAAGTTATTGGTATTATTGGTAAAGGCGCTTCGGGTAAAGTTATTCGCGAAAGTATTTTAAAGGCACTTTCGGGTAAAAATGATGAAAAACAAAATACCGAAATTCACAGTAAAAAAACATCAATAGCCAACAATCAGCAACCAACAACCACACAAAAGGAAGAGGTTTTACCAGAAATTCCGTTAGTTATTAAAGATGAATACAGAACCCATATTGCATCGCAACTATCAGAAGATGCCATATCACAAACTGTAACATTAGCAGGTTGGGTTTCTAGTGTTAGAGACCACGGTGAATTAATGTTTATAGATTTACGAGATTCTAGTAACGAAATTTTCCAAGTGCGTTTAAGCAGAGAAACCTATGGTAATATTGACGATTTAGTAAAACTAAAACCAGAATCTGTTATTATGGTTACGGGTGTTATTGTAAAACGAAAAGAGGACGATTTTAACCCAAGCTTAAGAACAGGTACTATAGAATTAGAAACATCTGCTTTAGAAATTCTAAACCTTTCAAAAACCTTACCTTTTGAGATAAAACGCGCATTAAAAACTAATGAAACCACACGTTTTCAGTATAAATTTCTAGACCACAGAAACCAAGATGTACACCGCGTTATTAGAAACCGCCACAAGGTTATAAAATTAATACGCGATGTTTTAGATGAACAAGATTTTCTTGAAATTGAAACACCAATTTTAAGTGCTGGTACAGATGAAGGTGCACGCGAATTTATTGTACCTTCACGTAAAGAACCCGGAGCGTTTTACACCTTACCACAAGCACCTCAGCAATTTAAACAAATGCTTATGGTGAGTGGTTATGAAAAATATTTCCAAATTGCACGTTGTTTTAGAGACGAAGATTCTCGTGGTGACCGTCAACCAGAATTCACCCAATTAGATATTGAAATGGCTTATGCCAGCATGCAACAAATTATAGATTTGAACACCAAAATGTTCAATGATATTGTTACCAAAATTTATGGTAAAAAATGGATTTTAAAACCTTTTGAAGTTTTAACCTACAAAGAAGCCATGGACAAGTATGGTTGTGATAGACCAGATCTTCGTTTTGGATTAGAAATGCAAGACATTACAGCTATTGTAAAAGATACTACTTTCCAAGTATTTAGCAAACCTATTGATGAAGGCGGTATTGTAAAATGCATAAAAGTATCAGCTAAAGAGCAAGGTAAAAAACGCATGTCTAAAGGGCAAATTGAAAAGCTTACTAGTATTGCCCAAGAACATGGCTTAGGCGGACTTGCTTACATTATTATGAATGAAGACGATTTACAATCACCTATCATTAAGTTTTTAGGTGAAACTATTGCAGCCAACATTATTAAAGCAACAAATGCTAAAGTTGGAGACATTGTATTTTTCTCAGCTGCAGATTATGCCACAGCAAACAAAGCCTTAGATGCTGTTAGGCAAGAAATGGGGCGCATGCTAAACCTAATAAACGCTAAAGAATTAAGACCTGCTTGGGTGGTAGATTTTCCTATGTTTGAAAAAACCGACGAAGGCAACTGGACGTTTACCCACAATCCCTTTTCAATGCCAGCAACCTATGATATTGAAAAACATATAAACGGTAAAGAAGAAGAAATTGGCAAAATTATAGCTCAACAATATGATTTAATTTTGAATGGTTACGAAATTGGAGGCGGCTCTGTGCGTGCACATAAACCTGAAATTTTAGAAGCCACATACCGTAACATGGGGTACAACAAAGAAGATATGATGAAAAGTGTTGGCACCATGTACAAGGCATTCCATTATGGTGCGCCACCACACGGTGGTATTGCTTGGGGTGTAGACCGATTAATGATGATTTTAGAAAAGAAAGCATCAATTAGAGAAGTTATGGCTTTCCCAAAAACAGGAACCAGTGAAGATTTACTTTTTGGCGCACCATCACTTTTATCTGATAAAAAGGTAGAAGAAATGAATGTAAAAGTGATGAAAAAATAATATTTCAAACTTAGCTTATCGCTTTTTTAGCTAAGTTTGTTATATGAAATTCATAAAATTATTACCTTTTTTTATAGGTGTAATTACCTTTGCACAAGCAAATTGGCAAGCAGTGCCCAACTTAGTCTCAAACGGAGACGGAACACGTTTTGATGATGTTTTCTTTTTAAACGAATCCATAGGTTGGGCAGCAAATGGTTGGCATGCGGCTGTTTATAAAACTACTGATGGCGGTTTAACCTGGACAGAACAGCTTAATGAAACCAATTTAATTGGCGATTATTATTTTAGAAACATCATTTTCTTAAATGAAAACATTGGGTTTTTAGGCACCCTTAACAATACGTTTTTTAAAACTACAGATGGCGGACAAACTTGGAGCGAAGTAACAAATATTACACCAAACCCCAATGCTATTTGCGGTCTCGATACCGCTGGATCATCAACAGTTTATGGTTGTGGCGCTTACTTTGAACCTGCCCACATTATAAAATCTACAGATAGCGGCGCTACTTGGCAATACATTGATATGTCTGCATACGCCACAGCATTAGTTGAAATAAAATTTACTTCAGAAACTACAGGTTATGCCGCAGGAAAAAGTGCAACTGGCGCTATTATTTTAAAAACTACTAATGGCGGCTTAACTTGGACAGAGATTTACAACTCTAACATTGCTGGTGAATATGTATGGAAACTTCAAATTTTAAACAGCAACCCTAATATTTTTTTTGGAGCAATTTATAGCACTGCTCCTAACCCAGGGAAGTTAATTTCTTCATCAAATGCTGGTAATACTTGGAATAGTTTTAATGCACCAGAAAGTGATATTCAAGCTGTAGGCTTTATTAATGAAAACACCGGCTATATGGGTGGCCACAACACTGGTTTTTATGAAACCACCAACGGAGGACAAACCTGGACAAATTTAAACATAGGTGGAAATTTAAACCGCATTTTTGTTATAAACAATACCTTAGCTTATGCAAGTGGCACTAGTATTTATAAGTTTAGTAATGCGTCTTTAAACACTGAAAACACCAATATAAATCATTCTAAAAACCCGTTAAACATAGCCATAACCAAAAACCCAATAAAAGACATTTTAGCTTTTAAAATAGATTTTAAGTCACCAGACAATCTTCTTATAAACTTATATGACAGCAATGGTAAATTAATAAAAAAACTACAGCGTGATATAATAACAGCTTCAACAGAAAAAACATATAATTTTAAATTAAACAACTTAAATAGCGGTATTTATATTGTTGAATTTCATAATAACTTAGGTAGAGTTTCAAAACAAATAATTAAATTATAACTTGTGGGTTTAAGCTTTTAGGCTTTAACATATTTTATGTAAAATTTAACGTTTACAAGGTAAGTTTCACACTAACTTGCGGACAACATTAATTGAATTACATAAAACAAAAAACATGAAAAAATTATCTTTTTTAGGTGCTATTACATTAGCTTTAACCTTATTTTTAACTACCAATGTTACCGCTCAAGAATTTAGAGATTTAGACAAAAGCCCAATGGATGCTGCTGCATTTCCTACAAGCTACAAAAATTCAGACAAATTAATTAAAATAGTATACAGCCGTCCGCAATTAAAAGGAAGAGATATTGCTACTTTAGCTCCTAACGGAAAAGTTTGGAGAACGGGCGCTAACGAAGCTGCAGAACTTACCTTATTTACAGATATGAAATTGGGTAATACTACCGTTAAAGCTGGCACATACTCATTTTACACTATTCCTGGAGATAATGAATGGACTGCCATTATTAGTAAAGATGTTAATGTTTGGGGTTCTTATTTTTATAAAGAAGCTAATGATGTTGCAAGACTTACCGTGCCTGTAACTAATGCAAGTGATTCTTTAGAAGCATTTTCTATAGCATTTACTGAAGCTAGCAACGGTGTTACAATGCATTTAGGATGGGGAACAACAAGAGTAGCTGTACCTTTCACTAAATAACAAAACAAATTATGAAACAAAAAAGCGCTGTAATTCAGCGCTTTTTTTATGCTTTATCATCTAAACTATCTAAAGCTTCAGACATGTAGTAAAGTTTTTTCAAACTTCGTTTTAACGTTGTAAACCGGTACACACCAATTATTAAAAACAAACCACTAAATACTAATGATGCGCCTGCTAAATATTTAAAATTAGGAAAATCTTTTAATTGGTAAAATGCAATACTACCAAGTAATAAATATAGTGAAGACCTTATGTATGACAGCAATGTGCGCTCATTTGCTAACCGTGTGCGTTCAATGGCTAAATAATCTCTTAAAATTACTTTTTCATCGGGTTTAAAATGTCTTCCAAAGCTTGGTAACTTCATAACCTTTTGTTTATGGAATATTTAAATACTTATGCGTTTGTAATGATACTTTCCATTTGGGGTTTTGCATAACATAATCTACAATTAACGGCACAACTTTATCGCGTTTACTCCATTCTGGCTGTAAATATAAAATACAATTATTACTTACTTTAGCGGCTTGTTCTTCCGCGAAGCGAAAATCGTCTTTATTATAAACTATAACCTTAAGTTCGTTGGCTTTTTTGCTAACTTCTTCGGTTGGTAATTTCATTTTTTTAGGTGATAAACAAATCCAATCCCATTCACCTGTTAATTTATATGCACCCGAGGTTTCAATATGTGTTTTTAAACCTTCGGCTTTTAATTTGGTTGTTAGCAACGTCATATCCCACGTTAAAGGTTCTCCTCCTGTAACAACTATGGTATCACTATACTTTTTAGCGTTTTCAACAATTTTAGTGGTTTTTGTTGGTGGGTGCAAATTAGCATTCCAACTTTCTTTCACATCACACCAATGGCAACCCACATCGCATCCACCAACCCTAATAAAATAAGCGGCAGTACCCTTGTAATAGCCTTCACCTTGTATGGTGTAAAACTCTTCCATTAAAGGCAACATTTCACCTTTGTTTACCAATGTTTGTATCTCTTTATTCATAAGGGCACAAAGATACGTATTAGTATGGTTTTATATTATAAATTTTGAAATTACGTTAAAAACCTTTATATTTGATTTATATAAATTGCTGATTTACCCAAATCTCTCAATTCTCTCAAAATGAAAAAAACAGCCTACCTACTAGCGCTAGCGCTACTATGCTTTAATGTTTACTTTAGTTTTTCACAAGTTGGTATTGGTACCACAACCCCTGATGCTTCTTCCATTTTACATGTTGAAAGCACAGATAAAGGTATTTTAATACCCCGATTAACTGATGCGCAAATTACTGCCATTACAAACCCAGCTATTGGCCTAATGGTATTTAACACAACTACTAATAAGTTTCAGTACAATAGTGGCTCACCATCTATACCTATTTGGGACGATATACAAACAGCCTCATCGTCTTCTGCGTATTTTGGCAGTTTTATAATTAGCAGTACGGGCGCAACCACAATTACGGGTTTGCCATTTATGCCTTCTCAAATAAAATTCACAGCTTGTGCCAATGTTGAAACCAATAACTTAAACGCTGATAATGGCGTTGGTAATAACCATGGCGGATTAGCTAATGCTTTTGGCATGATGAGTGGTTATGCCAGCAACTTTGGCGGCTCAATTACCCAGCAAGTTATGTATATTGGTGGTAGCGGAAACTCTATTAATGACATTTCGCGTTACGCCTCAAGCAGTCATGCTATTGGGCTCAGGTACTCTAACCAAAACGGTGATTCTTTAGGCTTAACAAATGCTTCATTAACTAGTTTTAACGCTGATGGTTTCACTCTTAATGTGGCAAACCACTCTGATGATATTTTAGTTATTTATGAAGCTTATAGATAGCTAACTTTCAACACTATTCAAATTAAAATATTAAAGCATTAGCTTCTATTTTTTTTCTTTTTGCTTTTAGTGTATTTTTATGCAAAATTATACGGCATGAATACTAAAGAAACGTTTTTTAATTATATAACTGAAGGCAACAAAACCAAAGGTGATTTTATACCAGTTGGTGCTGCTATGTTAAATGGCGAAACTGTTACAGGAGCGCATGTAAAAATACCGTTAAAAACTTTAAATCGCCACGGTTTAATTGCTGGTGCAACAGGTACAGGAAAAACAAAATCGTTACAAGTATTAGCCGAAAATTTAAGTGAAAAAGGCATTCCTGTTTTACTTATGGATATTAAAGGCGATTTAAGTGGTATTGCCCAAGCCAGTGAAGGACACCCTAAAATTGATGAACGCCACGAAAAAATAGGCTTACCTTTTGAATCCAAAGCGTTTCCTGTTGAAGTTTTAACGCTATCTGAACAAGATGGCGTTAGGCTTAGAGCTACCATTAGTGAGTTTGGCCCCGTTTTATTATCTAGAATTTTAGATTTAACCGAAACACAAAGTGGCATTGTATCGGTTATTTTTCAATATTGTGATGACAATAAATTACCGCTTTTAGATTTAAAAGACTTTAAAAAAATATTACAATACGCCACTCAAGAAGGTAAAGCCGAATTTACCGAGGCTTATGGGCGCATTTCTACCGCATCAACAGGTGCAATTCTTAGAAAAATTATAGAGTTAGAACAACAAGGTGCCGATTTGTTTTTTGGTGAAACCTCTTTTGAAGTTGATGATTTACTGCGCGTTGATGAAAACGGACGAGGTTACATAAATATTATTAGACTAACCGATATACAAGATAGACCAAAACTATTTTCAACATTTATGCTTAGCCTTTTGGCAGAAATTTACTCAACCTTCCCTGAGCAAGGTGATAGTGATAGGCCTGAACTTGTCATGTTCATTGATGAAGCGCATTTAATTTTCAATCAAGCTTCAAAAGCACTACTAAATCAAATAGAAAGCATTGTAAAACTTATACGTAGTAAAGGGGTTGGTTTATATTTTGTAACCCAAAACCCAACCGATGTACCCGAAGAAGTACTTGGGCAATTAGGTTTAAAAATTCAGCATGCCTTAAGAGCTTTTACTGCCAAAGACAGAAAAGCTATAAAACTTACTGCGCAAAATTACCCCGAATCTGATTATTATGATACTACCGAAGTTTTAACATCATTAGGTATTGGCGAAGCCTTAGTATCTGCTCTTGATGAAAAAGGCCGCCCAACACCATTAGCCGCTACCATGATGCGCGCTCCAATGAGCCGTATGGATGTTTTAACCGACAATGAGCTTAGTAACCTTGTAGCCAACTCTAAACTAGCCAAAAAATACAACAAAACAATAGATAGAGAAAGTGCTTACGAAATGCTTAACGAAAAAATTAAAAAAGCCGAAGCAGACGAAGCTAAAGAAAAAGCAAAACAAGAACAAGAAGCTTTAAAAAAAGCTGAAGCAAAAAGAAAATCTAGAAGCACCTCAACCAGACGCCGAAGCACCAGAATGAATCCTGTAGTTAAAGTACTAACAAGCGCCACGTTTATTAGAAGCGTTTTTGGTATACTAACCAAAGTAATGAAAAACAGATAAGCTGTATTATTTAAAACAAAAACCTATGCGTAAATTAATTTTTAGCCTTTTGGCGCTTACCCTATTTTTAACTAGTTGTAAAAAAGAACAAAACCCGTTTGAAGTTACCAAACAACATGTTGGTTTACTAACAGACTCTACCCAAATTAAAGATTTAAAAACAATTTTTATAAATGATTCAGTAACAAAATATACCGCAGGCGATGAGTTTGCTGGAGGCATAAGTAATATTGAAATTTTTAAAAAAACTGGCGAAAAACTATTAGTGCTAACCCCTGAAAACGCTTTAGATTCTACCTCAACCATTCAAAGTATTCAAATTATTGATCCTTTATACAAAACTGCTAAAGGCATTTCTACAGCTAGCACTTTTAAAGATATTGCCGCTGCGTATAAAATTTCTAAAATTGATAATTTAATAAATTCTGTAGCACTATCTGTAAATGAAATCAATGCTAGTTTTGTTATTGACAAAAAAGAATTACCCGCAAATTTACGTTTTGATTTAAATTTAGATTTTGAAGAAACACACATTCCAGACAATGCTAAAATTAAATACTTTTTCTTAATGTGGAATGATTAAATATATACTATGAAAAAGTACACCATACAAAATAACCCATTTATAGTACCAACAACCGATGGCAAAACCATAAAAGAGCATTTTGGCAATGCCACAAATGGTAATTCACAAATTAGTATTGCCCACATGGTTGCACCAGCAGGCTGGAGCGAACCGTTTCAAACACCCGAGTTTGATGAGTATACATTTATTATTAAAGGAAAAAAACAATTTATAATTGAAGACGAGGTTGTAACTTTGCAAGCAGGACAATCTATTAAAATTGAAAAAAACACGCGCGTTCAGTATTCAAATCCGTTTAAAGAACCTTGTGAATACTTAGCCATTTGTTTACCAGCTTTTTCAATGGATTTAGTTTATAGAGAAGATTAACTCATGAAAAAGATTATAAAAAAAAGCATCCCTAAAATTATAGGAACCTCATTAAATACCTTAAGCTTTATTGCTCCAAAATATGCAACATCAAAAGCTTTAGATATTTTTATGACACCGCGTAAAGGCCGTTTAACCGAAAAACAAAGTGCGTTTTTTGATACAGCGCAGCAGCTAGAATTAAAATACCAAAGCCACCGTATACAAACTTATAATTGGGCTAACAATGGCAAAACAATTTTATTAGCGCACGGTTGGGAAAGCAATAGCTACCGCTGGAAAACTTTAATTAAAAAATTACAAGCATTTAATTACAACATTGTAGCACTTGATGGTCCTGCACACGGAAAATCTAGCGGCACAAAATTCAATGCTATTTTATATTCTGAATTTATAAATGTGGTTGCAAACCACTATAAACCTCATATTATTATTGGTCATTCGGTTGGCGGAATGGCTTCTGTATTTTTTCAGCATAATTATCAATTTAAAACCTTAGAAAAATTGGTTTTACTTGGCGCACCTTCAGAATTTACTAAAATTTTCAAAGGTTATGTTCGTATGCTAAATTTCAACAGTAAAATAGAAAATGGCCTTAATAAAATGGTTGAAGAACGTTTTGATAAAGATACAGCGTACTTTTCGTCGGCTAATTTCACAAAAAAAATAAAAACCGAAGGGTTAATAATTCATGATAAACAAGATAAAATTATTGGTTATGATGAAGCTGAACTTATTGCTAGAAATTATAAAAATTCAACGTTAAAAACTACCGAAGGTTTTGGGCATGGTTTAAAAGATGCAAGTATTGATGATGCCATAATTAACTTTATAAACACCTAACTTTTGAGCGATAATTTAACACGATTAAACAAATATTTAAGTGAAGTTGGCTATTGCTCTAGACGAGAAGCTGATAAACTTATTGATGCTGGCAGAGTAACTATTAATGGCATTGTACCCGAAATGGGCACTAAAGTGGCACCAAACGATGTGGTTGCTGTTGACGGTGAAATTATTGAAAACACAAAAAAAAGCTTTGTTTATTTGGCTTTTAACAAACCTGTTGGCATTGTTTGTACAACTGACACGCGTGTTGAAAAAGATAACATTATAGATTTTATTGGGTACCACAAACGTATTTTCCCCATTGGAAGATTAGATAAACCTAGCGAAGGTTTAATTTTATTAACCGATGATGGCGATATTGTAAATAAAATTTTACGGGCTAGTAACAACCATGAAAAAGAATATGTAGTTACGGTTGATAAGCCTATTTCGCAAACCTTTATAGAACGCATGCAAAAAGGCATTTATCTTGAAGAATTAAAACAAACAACTAAACCTTGCAAAGTTAAAAAGATAAATACTTCTACCTTTAAAATAATTTTAACCCAAGGTTTAAATAGGCAAATTAGGCGTATGTGCGCTCATTTAAATTACGAAGTACAAACACTTAAACGGGTAAGAATTATGAATATAAAACTAGATTTACCCCTTGGAAAATATAGAGAATTGACTAAAGATGAATTTAGTGAATTAAGTAAACTTATTAGTAACTCTTCTAAAGAATTTAAACCTAAAAACTTAAGCAGAAGAAAACGTGCTTAACTTTTTAAATGCCTTTCTCTAGCAAGTAGCGTATTTTTTAACAACATAGCAATAGTCATTGGGCCAACACCGCCAGGAACTGGAGTAATATAGCTTGCTTTTTTGCTTACAGTTTCAAAATGCACATCGCCAGCTAAACGGTAACCATTCTTTTTAGTTTGATCTGGCACGCGTGTAATACCAACATCAATAACAACAACATCTTCTTTAACCATATCTCCGGTTAAAAATTCTGATATACCTATAGCAGCCACAATAATATCGGCAGCTAAAGTAATTTCTTTTAAGTTTTTAGAACGACTATGTACCACTGTTACCGTAGCATCACCAGCTTTACGTTTCTGGCTCATTAAAATACTCATTGGGCGCCCTACAATATGGCTACGCCCCATAACCACTACATTTTTACCTGATGTTTCAACTTGGTAACGCTCTAGCAACTCCATAATTCCGTATGGTGTTGCTGGTAAAAAGGTTGGCAAATCTAGAGCCATACGGCCTACGTTTGTTGGATGAAAACCATCAACATCCTTATCAGGATCTATAGCCATTAATACTTTTTGCTCATCAATTTGTTCTGGTAATGGCAATTGTACTATAAAACCATCAATATCATTGTTGTTATTTAACTCGTGTATTTTTGCTAACAATGCTTCTTCAGAAGTATATTCAGGTAATTCAATTAGTGTAGAGTTAAAACCTATTTTTTCACAAGCTTTAACTTTAGCATTTACATAGGTCATACTTGCACCATCACTACCAACTAATATGGCTGCTAAATGAGGCACTTTTTCACCTTTAGAAACCATAGCAGCTACATGTTCTGCTATTTCTTCTTTAATATCATTACTAACTTTTTTACCGTCTAAAATTGTCATGTTATTATTTCTCGCAAAGGCGCAAAAAACGCCAAGTTTATATTTAAATATTTTAAAGATGTTTTGTGTGCATATAGCAACACTTAACTTTTAACTTTTAACAAGATTAACGCATATTTTGCATCATTTGCATCATTTTACGGCCACCGCCACCTTGCATCATCTTCATCATTTTACTCATTTGGTTAAATTGCTTTAACAACTGGTTTACTTCTTGTACTGAAGTACCTGAGCCTTTGCCAATACGTTTTTTTCTACTTGCGTTTATTATTGATGGGTTTTCTCTTTCTTTTGGAGTCATTGAGTGAATAATAGCTTCAATACCTTTAAAAGCATCATCATCAATATCTACATCTTTCATCATTTTTCCAGCGCCAGGTATCATACCAATAAGGTCTTTCATGTTACCCATTTTCTTTATTTGCTGAATTTGTTTTAAGAAATCATCAAAGCCAAATTTGTTTTTAGCAATTTTCTTTTGAAGTTTTCTAGCTTCTTCTTCATCAAATTGTTCTTGAGCTCTTTCAACAAGCGAGACAACGTCTCCCATACCCAATATTCTATCGGCCATACGCGATGGATGGAATACATCAATAGCTTCCATTTTTTCGCCTGTACCAATAAATTTAATAGGTTTATTTACAACAGATTTTATTGAAATGGCTGCACCACCACGTGTATCACCATCTAATTTTGTTAGTATTACACCATCAAAATTTAATACATCGTTAAATGCTTTTGCTGTGTTAACGGCGTCTTGCCCCGTCATAGAATCTACCACAAATAAGGTTTCTTGTGGTTTGATAGCTTTGTGAATGTTTGATATTTCGGTCATCATAGCTTCATCTACAGCTAAACGACCTGCGGTATCTATAATTACTACATTATGCCCGTTAGATTTTGCATGTGCTATTGCTGCTTGCGAAATGGCTACAGGATCATTATTTCCTCTATCACTAAAAACCTCAACACCAATTTGATCTCCAACAACATGCAATTGATCTATTGCTGCAGGACGATACACATCACATGCAACTAAAAGCGGTTTTTTAGTTTTTTTATTTTTAAGATAGTTTGCTAGTTTACCAGAAAAGGTAGTTTTACCAGAACCCTGTAAACCAGACATTAAAATTACGCTTGGTGTGTCTGATAAATTAACACCTGCAGCATCACCACCCATAAGTTGTGTTAACTCATCTTTTACAATTTTAACCATTAATTGCCCTGGTTGTAATGTAGTTAATACATCTTGCCCAAGTGCTTTTTCTTTTACTCTATTGGTAAAATCTTTGGCTATTTTAAAGTTAACATCGGCATCTAATAAAGCGCGTCTTACTTCTTTTAGGGTTTCAGCAACATTTACTTCGGTTATACTTCCGTGCCCCTTTAAAACGTGTAAAGCTTTATCTAATTTATCACTTAAATTATTAAACATAATTTTTTTAAATTTTAAGAATTGCAAATTTAGTGAATTGCCCTGTATTTATAAAGTTTGTTTTTTGTAAAAACAAAAAAAGGCTACCATAATTGGCAGCCTTTTATAGGAAACTTAGCTAATTAACCTAAAAACCGAAAATCCAAGTTTCTATATTTATAATTATTGTGTACTCTCTAACACAAGTATGCGTTCTATTTCGCCTGTAGATGAATAGTCTTTTAACTCTACTCTGTTAGGTGATATTTCTTTAATTTTCCAACGGTGTGTAAACTCACTAAAAGGTTCATCTTGTGTTTTAAAGTTTAAGCCCAAGTATAAGCCTTCATTTCTGTATGATAACCATGAACCGTAAAAGTTGTTGCCATCACCTTCAGCAAATACTTTTCCATTTTCATTAAAACCAATTACATAAGCTGCGTAGTTTTGAGTTTCATCTGCTCCAATATCATTATAATTGGCAACTTTCCATTCACTAGAAACTAATACATCTAAAATGTAGTTTACATCTTGGTCTTCTTCAGGGCAATATCTTGCTAAAACCATTTTATTATTTACGTTTTCTAGTTTTATTATGTTTTCTGAAAGGAACGTAATTAACCACTTTAATTTTAAGTTTGGCCTGCCTTCTAAATTAATTTCTAAGCCAATACCGGCATTTCTAACTAACACTTCATAAGTACCTTCAATTAATTGTCCGTCAACTCTAATTTTAACTACGTTATCATCGTAAAATTTTAAAGGTGTTCCTATGTATTGTTTGTCGTTGTCAGTTCCTTCAACATTAATTTTTGTAATACGCCATAAACATTCTTTTAGATAGTTTTGCACGCGTTCTTTTGTGTGCTCAATTACAACATCACAATTACGTTTTAAAATAATGCGGTTACCGCCTTCTTGATAAATTTTAACTTTACCTTCTTCAATTTCGTATACAAACCAATCTAAGGTAAAATCTGCTAAATTTTCAAAAGCCATTTTAATTCTAGCACCTCTATCTGTAATTCTAGTTTCCCAACTTCCTGTTAAAATATCACCTTCTCTATCTCTCATAATTACCACGCCATCTTCTTTAAAGTTAATGGCATATTCAAAGAAACCTTCAGTATTATCTTGGTTATCTCTTTTAAATTCATAAACTAACCATGGACATTTTTTTAAGTATTCATCTAAACGTTCTTTAGTAAAATCGTCATCATTATGGTCATTATCATCATCTTCATCGCAAGCATTTTTAGCATCTTTAATGGTATTGTGAAGTTCTTGATTGTTGTTAACCTCAATTTGAGTACCATCGGCAAGTACTAAACTAACAGGGTAATTAATGCTTGCAATTACTTCTTTATTTTTTATGCGTTTCATGAAACGAAACAATTGCTTATCGTTTTCAATTTTAACGGTATCAATTATTTGAAACTCGGCATTAAAAATTGAGAATGATATTGGGTAATTAAAATCTATACATTCAATATCATCATCTTCTTCATTTTCGCCAGCACAGGCCTCAACATATGCTTCAAGTTCATCTTCATTGTTAACAGTAATTTCATCATGTTCAGCATTAATTACTGTAATTGGAAAAATCATATCTAAATCATCTTCATCATCATCAAATTCATCAAAAATGGCTTCAATAACATCAAAATCTTCTTCAGAATCTACAATTATTTCTAAGCCATTCACAATAACTGTAAGTGGTAATTTAACCGATATGCAGCTTGCTTGGTCTATAATATTGTCTTTAGAGCCATCCATTTTAGCGGTAGCGCTAACAAAGGCTGTTAATTCTGCATCAGCAACTAAAGCTTCAGATTCAGATGGTTCTGTAATTTCAACTACTTCTTCTTGGCATGCTGTAAATAACATGAGGGCAAAAAAAGGTAGCATTAGTAAAATTCTCCATTTAGTTTTCATAGTATTTAATTTTGGGTTACACATAGCTTTTGGTTATAAAACAATTTAACTTTAAAAACTCCTACCCTAATTGTTAAAAAAAATCAAAAAAAATAATTTTATAAACCCACAACAAATTGCTAAAACCTTTATTTTAGTGGCATTAACTAAACTTTAAAATGAGTAAACAACTACGTGATAATATTTGTGAAGAGCGTATTTTTTCGTCTATTTTTAAAAAACACGCCACAGATTTACACAATTTTCTATACTACAAGTTTGGCAATCTTTTAAATCCGCAAGACAAAACGCAAGAAGCCTTTGTTAAACTTTGGGAAAATTGCAGCAAAATAACACCAGACAAAGCTAAAAGCTTTTTGTTTACCACAGCTAATAATTTAATGTTAAATGAAGCTGCTCACCAAAAAGTTGTTTTAAAACACCAACAAATAGCCAAACCAAAACTTAGCACCAATGAAAGCCCCGAGTTTTTAATGCAAGAAGACGAATACAATAAAAAACTACAAAAGGCTTTAGCTAATTTAACTGAACCACAACGTGTAGCCTTTTTAATGAACCGCATTGAAGGAAAGCGTTTTAAAGAAATTGCCGAAATTTTAGGTATTTCAACAAAAGCAGTAGAAAAACGTATTTATGGCGCTTTGGAAAAATTACGAAAAGACATTAAAGAGTTGTAATAATAGTTTCTAGTAAACTAAAGACTGAAAATTTAAATTTCAAAAAAAATTAAATACAAGGGTAGGAAAAAATAAAAGTAACTTGTTTTATAATTGAATAAAGATAAAATGGATAGAGAAGCTTTAATATTAAAATGGTTAAATAATGATTTGAATGATCATGAACTTCAGGCGTTTAAAAAACTTGAAGATTATGATGATTTAATACAATTAGACACCAATATTAAATCATTTAAAGCACCAAAATTTAATGATACAGACGCTTTAAACAATGTACTCAACACAATAAAAACAACTAAAAAACCGCAGAAAAGCTATATAAAACCGTTAATGCGTGTTGCCGCTATTTTAGCTATTTGTTTTGGACTTTATTATTACACAACTACACTAAACACCACTATTACAACAGATTTAGCGCAAAAAACCGAAGTAACTTTACCCGATGCTTCTAATGTATTTTTAAATGCAAAATCTGTTCTAATTTATAATAAAAATACTTGGAAAAATAACCGAGACGTTGAATTACAGGGCGAAGCTTTTTTTAAAGTGGCCAAAGGCTCAACTTTCAACGTAAAAACAAAAGCCGGCACCGTAACGGTTTACGGCACCCAATTTAACGTAAAACAAAGAGCCAATTATTTTGAAGTTATATGCTATGAAGGGTTAGTTGGCGTTACTTTTAATTCTATTGAAACTAAATTAAAACCTGGCAACAGTTTTTTAATTATTGATGGGAAAAAAATTGCTAAACAAAAAGAAAGTAACACAACGCCTTCGTGGTTAAATAACGAAAGCCAGTTTAAAAGCCTACCATACAAACAAGTTATTGCAGAGTTTGAAAGACAATACAATGTTACTATTACCCTTGTTGGTGTAAATTCTAGCGAGCTTTTTACAGGTAATTTTACCCACAACAACATTGATGTTGCTTTAAAATCTATTACTTTACCTTTACAATTAACGTACAGCAATAATAACGGTAATATAATTTTAAAGCGTGCGCAATAAACAGCTATTATTTTTTACTTTTTTCTTACTTTTTTTGAATGTTTTAACACTAAAAGCACAAAGCTTTCAAAAAGAAAAACAACCACTTGGCGTAATTTTAAATACTTTAGAAAAAAGATATAACATTAGCTTTTCTTACGCCGATAAAACCATAAAAAACAAACAAGCCACATTACCCAATAAAAACACTAAGTTAAAAGACGCTATAAATACACTAAAAAAAGAAACGCATTTAGATTTTGAACTTTTAGATAATAGGTTTGTTGTTATAAAACCTTCAAAAAAAAAGCGCTCTAGCTTTAAAATTCAAAATTTAAATGAAGTTATAATTAACAATTATCTTACTACTGGTTTAACCAAATTAAATGATGGATCGGTTACTATAAAACCTGATGATTTTGGCATTTTACCTGGCTTAATTGAACCAGATGTTTTACAAACCATACAAGCGCTTCCTGGTATTTTAAGTACAGACGAAACTGTATCTAACATAAACATTAGAGGTGGCACACACGACCAAAACTTAATACTTTGGGATGGTATAAAAATGTATCAATCTGGGCACTTTTTTGGGCTTATTTCGGCATTTAATCCGCATATCACAAAAAAAATAAATATTTATAAAAATGGGTCAAGTGCTAAGTATGGCGATGGTATTTCTAGTGTTATAGATATACAATTGCCCAACACTGTAGATAATGAGTTTAAGGCTGGTGGTGGTATTAATTTTATAAATGCCGATGTTTTTGCAAAAATTCCACTTTCAAAAAAAACAGAGTTACAACTTTCTACACGTCGTTCAGTAACTGATATTATTGAAACAAGTACGTACAACCAGTATTTTAAGCGTATTTTTCAAGATTCAGATTTTACAAACAATAATAAAGGTTCAAACACAATTTCACAAAATGAATCGTTCTATTTTTATGATGTTTCTGCTAAATTTTTATTTGATATTTCAAAAACAGATAAACTTCGGTTTCATGTATTAAACGTAAATAACAGGTTGAATTACGAAGAACAATCTACCATAAACAACCAACCCGAAGCTTTAAACAGTAAACTATGGCAACAAAATACCGCTGCGGGTGTAACTTATATAAAAGATTGGAATAACCAACTACAAACCACTGCTTTACTATATGTATCAAATTACGATTTAGATGCTACTAACCATGATATTTTAAACAACCAACGCTTAGTGCAAGAAAACGAGGTGTATGATGGCGCAGCAAAAATTGATATAAACTACACGCACAACTATCAATTAAAAATTAATGGTGGCTACCAATTTACCGAGGTGGGCATTAGTAATTTAGAAGATGTAAACAACCCAAATTTTAGAAGTTACATAAAAGAAGTTATAAGAAGTCATGCTGTGTATGCCCAAACTAATTTACTATCATACGGGGCAAACACAAAACTAATATTTGGCACACGTTTAAACTACATTAAAAAGTTTGATATGCTGTTTGCTGAACCTCGCATAAACTTTAGCCAGCGGTTTTTAGGCAATTTTAGATTTGAAATTTTGGGCGAATTTAAAAGTCAAACCACATCACAAATTATAGATTTACAAAACGATTTTTTAGGTATTGAAAAACGCCGTTGGGTACTTTCAAACAACCAAAACATTCCTGTTTTAAAAAGCAAACAAGCATCTATTGGTATACATTACAAAAAGAATGATTTTTTGGCAAGTGCCGAAACTTATATAAAAAAGGTTGATGGTATAACCACGCGTAGTCAAGGTTTTCAAAATCAATATCAATTTATAAATAGCACAGGTAGTTATGAAATTAAAGGCATTGACATTTTATTTAATAAACAGTTTAATGAGGCGGTAAGTACTTGGGTTTCGTATTCATTTAGTGATAATAATTATATATTTTCAAACTTAAATAATGGTAAAAAGTTCCCTAACAACACCAATATTAGGCACGCCATAACGTTTGCTGGCACGTATGCTTTTAATGATTTTAAATTAGCATTAGGTATTAACTGGAACTCTGGAAAACCCACAACACTTCCTGCTGTAAACCAAAACCAAAACAATACCATTGTTTACCAAAACCCCAATAGTAGCAACCTAGAAAATTATTTAAGAACAGATTGCTCTGCTACCTATAAATTTAACCTATCAAGAACGTCTTACGCCACTATTGGCGCATCTGTTTGGAATGTTTTAAACCGAAAAAACATTATAAACACATACTACACTCGTGATGATAACGACAATATTAACACCGTTGAAAACAAATCTTTGGGCATTACACCTAACGTAAGTTTTAGAATTCATTTTTAAGCAGAATTACACTTAATCGATTTTACTAATTGAATTTCGACGAATTACCACCCAACCTTCTGGAATTAAGCCAATTATTATATACTTTAACAAAAAAATAAAGGATGGCTTCATTATCACCTCTTAATTCAAGTTTAGATTTAAGAAAAGCTAAGCATTTGCTTAGGCGCGCTACTTTTAACTACACCAAAGAGCAATTAGATACTTTTGTAGGCATGTCTGCAACAGATGCTGTTAACAGCTTAACTACAAATGTACCTTATATATTATCTGAACCTTACGATCCACTTCCAATGGAAGCCCCAGATGGTTATTGGACCTCATCTACCGAGCACCCTAATACTTTTGACGGACAAGGCAGAAAACGCGCCTATATAGCTGCTTGGTGGTGGCACAATGCGTTTAACCAAGTTAGTTTAAAATATAAACTATCATTCTTTTTTCATACTTGTTTTACTGTGGCCAAAGATGATGGCGCTGGTTTATCTCCTTTTTTTTATGACTATTTAAGGTTACTAGATTTTTATGCCTTAGGCAACATTAAAACCTTAGCAAAAAAAATAAATTTAGATAATGCCATGTTAGATTATCTAGACAACACACAGAACAATAAAAACAACCCTAACGAAAATTATTCTAGAGAATACCTAGAACTATTTACCATTTTAAAAGGCGAACAAATTGGTGATGGTGATTATACTAATTACACAGAATTAGATATACAGCAGGCAGCCAAAGTATTATCGGGTTTTAAAAAAACATACGATAGAAGCGGTGAAATTGATACAGACACCAATTTACCAATGGGCTACGCAAATCTTAACCAACACGACACTAATGATAAAACATTTTCAAAAGCCTTTAACAATCATGTAATTACTGGAAGAGATACCACGGAAACTATGTTTGATGAGCTAGATGATTTTGTAGAAATGGTATTTGCACAAGAAGAAACCGCCAAAGCTTATTGCCGAAGATTATACAAATACTTTGTTAAAAGTAAAATTTCTGCCGAAGTTGAAACAGATATTATAGAACCTTTAGCTCAAATTTTAATAAACAATGATTATGAGGTGCTACCAGTGGTTACCACACTATTAGCTAGCCAGCACTTTTATGATGCAGATGATAGTGACCCAACAGACCATACTATTGGTGCTATTATAAAAAGCCCATTACAATTGCTTTGTGAAGTATTTTCGTTGTTTAACATTAAATACCCAAACCCAGAAACCGAGCAGTTGTTTTTCTACAGAAATTTTTTCCATTGGTATATTACAGGTGGCTTTTTTCAACCTGCTGGTATGGATTTCTTTAACCCAGATTCTGTAGCAGGCTACCCAGCCTATTACCAAGAACCTGGTTTTGATAGAAATTGGTTTTCATCAAACACCATAATTGGTAGATACATTTTAGTGGCTGGTATTTTAACGCAGAATAATAATAAAGCAGAATTAGATACGGTTTTATTTGTTGAAAATAAAATTGACCCTAATAATGCAAAAGACCCTAATTTACTTATTACTGCCTTAACAGATTTAATGTTTCCTGAAAGCATAGATACAGATAGAACTAATTACTTTAAAACCTTTTTAATAGAAGATTCAAATGATTTTTACTGGACACGTGCTTGGTCTCAATACATAAGCACACACAGCGAAAGCAACAAAAATACGGTTAAAACAAGGTTAGATGCTTTAATTATTGCGTTGGTAAATGCCGCAGAATTCCAATTAATGTAAAACGTTATGAAAAGAAGAAATTTTATAAAATTATCGGCAACAGCTTCAGTAATTGGATTAACCCCTTTTCAAGTTCAAGCTGCATTAAAATCGTTTATTCCTTTTGAATGCTCAAATATTTCAGGCAGAAAATTAGTGCTAATTAATTTAGCAGGTGCCAACGACGGCTTAAACACTATTGTACCTCTAAATCAATATGATACATATAGCAACTTAAGGCCCACCATAAAAGTTCCAGAAACTGGCATAAATAAATACATTACTTTAGATGGAACCTTACCTAACGAACAACAAATTGGACTAAACCCAGCACTTTCTGGTTTTAAATCTTTATATGACAAAGGATTACTTAGAATAGTAAATGGCGTAGGTTATCCATCACAAAATAAAAGTCATTTTAAATCAACCGATTTATATTTTACAGGAAACGACGGCAATAGTGTTTTAAATGGTTCTGAAACCGGTTGGATGGGACGTTTTATGGAACAATACTACGAAGATTTAATAGTTGAAAATTATCCACTAGCAGTAGAAATTGGTTCAAACAAAACCTCGTTAGGGTTTCATGCCGAAGAAGCTCATGGTTTATCATTAAATATTACGGGGCAAGACCCTGCAGGTTTTTATAATGTGGTTAGTGGCCTTGGGGGCGAACCACCTTTAAACATCCCAAATTCAGATTACGGAGATCAGCTTGAGTTTATAACCAATACAAGCGCATTAACAAACACCTATGCAGAAGCTATTTCAATAGCCTTCAGTAAAGGTAAAAATGATATTGCATACCCTGATACAGATTTGTCAGACCAATTAAAAACTGTTGCAAGATTAATTAGTGGCAATTTAGGTTCAAAAATCTATATGGTGAGAATCTCAGGTTTTGATACTCATAACGCCCAAGTGCAAGGTGCAGGAGATGTACTTGGTAAACACCATGAATTACTTACAGAACTCTCTGAAAGTATGGAAGCTTTTGTATTAGATTTAGAAAGCCAGAATTTAAGTGGTGATGTTGTTGGTGTAACCTTCTCTGAATTTGGTAGAAAAGCAGCTGAAAACGGCAACTTTGGCACAGACCATGGCGAAATTGCGCCCATGTTTGTATTTGGCAGACCCATAGAAGGTGGTATCACTGGTATTAATCCTAATTTATCTGAAGCTTCAGAAGCAAACAACTGGCAAATTCAAAGTGTACAGTATGATTACAGGCAAACTTTTGCCTCTTTATTACAAGATTTCTTAGGAGCAGATAAAACTATTATAGATAAAACGTTCTTTAATCACACCTCTAATGATAGTTTTACAAATTTAAAAATTGCTGATATTTTAAAATCAGAGTTTGACATCTCAAAAGGCTGTGTCGCTTCAACTAATAACACAATTGATGATGCTAAAAACTGGTTGCTATACCCTAACCCATGCCGAAATGTAACACATTTAACTGGTATTAAAACTTCTGAAACCGTTAGTTATAGAATTTACAATGCCTCCGGACTATATATTTCTGAAAACACCGTTGCCATAGTAGATGGTAAAGCCGATATAAACTTTACAACCCTTAGAAGTGGTCTTTATTTAGTAGAAATTCTAGGAGATAAAAAAGAAATTCACAAAGTTGTAAAATTATAAATAAGTAATTTTTACAATGCTTAAAAAAAGCATTCTTTATTATAAGCACCTGATGAACTGATTTCAACCTTAATTTTTAACTAAACACTACATTTTTACAATTTGTTTAGTAAAAATATAGATGCAATATCTTTGAATTTAGTTTAAAACTCCCAACTTTGTAGTAAACAACTAAATATTTATAACATGAGTAAAAAGCATATATTAGTTGGCTTAATAGCCTTCTTAATGTTATCCTGCGCTAAAGAAGAAACTACAAAAACACAAGAAAATTTTAATTTAGGTTGGAACTTTTTTTTAAGTGATAAAGAAGTTAATTTCAATACCATTCAAAACAACCAATACAGAAAAGTAAACCTTCCTCATGATTGGGTTATTGAAGGTGAATTTGATGAATCTTTAGGAAAAGACGCATGGGCAACAGGCTATATTAGAGGTGAAGGTTATGGGTACTACACCAAAACATTTGATAAGACAGTTTTAGACGATGAACTAGTTTACGTGCTATTTGATGGCGTTTATAACAATGCCACAATTTTTATAAATGGTCATAAATTAGGGTTTCACCCATACGGATATTCTCCGTTTTACTTTGAAATTTCAAAACACCTAAACAAAAACGGAAAAAACAATGTACTTGCAGTACAAATAGACCATTCTAGATATGCAGATAGCCGCTGGTACTCTGGCGCTGGTATTTATAGAGAAGTAGATTTAATAACCAATAAAAAATTACACATACCTGTTTGGGGTACTTTTGTAACCACGCCACAAGTAGCTAAAGACAAGGCTAAAGTTAATATTCAAATTTCTGTTGAAAATGCTTTTTTACAAGATGAAGACGTTGAAATTACCACTAAATTCTTAGATGAAACTAAAAAAGAAGTTGCAAGTATTTCAAAAACTATTACGGTAGAAAAAACAAGTACTAAAAACATTTCTCAAAACGTTGAAATTAATAATCCAAATTTATGGGGTGTAGATAACCCTTCTTTATATACAGCAGTTACAACCATTAAAAAAGGTGGGCATATTTTTGATACTTATGAAACGCGTTTTGGTATTAGAAGCATAAAATTTGATGCCAATAAAGGCTTCTTCTTAAATGGTGAGAACATGAAAATTAAAGGAGTTTGTTTACATCATGATGTTGGCTTAGTTGGTGCTGCAGTACCTAAAGGTGTTTGGAAAAGAAGATTACAAGTACTTAAAGATGGCGGTTGTAATGCTATTAGAAGTTCACACAACCCTGCATCAAAAGTACTATTAGAACTTTGTGATGAAATGGGACTTTTAATGCAAGATGAATTTTTTGATGAATGGGACAACCCCAAAGACAAAAGGTACAACCGTTGGGAAGAAAAAAGTACGGATTACATCACTAGAGGTTATGGCGAGCATTTTCAAGAATGGGCTAAAAAAGATTTAACCAATGTGATGCTTAGCCACCGTAACCACCCTTCTATTTTTCAATGGAGTATAGGAAATGAAGTAGAATGGACTTACCCTAGAAATGCGGCATCTACAGGGTTCTTTGATAAAATGACATGGCAAGGAAATTATTTTTGGTCTGAGCCTCCTCATTCTATCGAAAAGATTAGAGAACTCATGAAAACACTACCAAGGGGCAAATATGATATTGGTAAAACTGCTCAAAAATTATCTAAATGGACCAAAGCAATAGATACCACAAGACCTGTAATTGCCAACTGTATTTTACCTTCGTCTAGCTATGAATCGGGTTATGCAGATGCGTTAGACATTATTGGTTATAGCTACAGAAGAGTAATTTACGATTATGGCCATAAAAACTATCCAGACTTACCAATTATGGGAACCGAAAACGTAGCGCAATACCACGAATGGAAAGCCATTATGGAACGCCCTTTTATTTCTGGAACTTTTTTATGGACAGGTGCAGATTATATGGGTGAAATAAGACAAAAATGGCCAACAAGAGTACAACCTTCGGGTATGATAAACACAGCCAGTTTCCCTAAAGGGTCGTATTACATGATGAAGTCTTTATGGACAGATGAACCCATGATTCATATGGCTACACAAACGCTAGAAAAATCGTTATATAAGTTAGAAGGTGACAATTTAGTTGAAAAGAAAAAAGACGGATGGAAGCACTATTTATGGCGTTGGCAAGATGTAAATGAACACTGGAATTATAATGATGGCGAAACCGTTGTAACAGAAATTTACTCTAACTGCGATGAAATTGAGTTATTCCTTAATGGCACATCTTTAGGTAAACAAAAATTATCTGAAACTGTTGGTAATATTTATAAATGGGCTATTCCTTATAAAGAAGGTTCTTTAGTTGCTAAAGGTGTAAAAAATGGACAACCCATAGAATCTCAATTAATAACAGCTAAAAAAGCAACTAACATTAAGTTAAATACCGATACAACAACAATAAAAGCGAATAATGAAGATGTTGTGCATATAGTAGCTGAATTATTTGATGATAATGGTAACCCAGCCAGAAGTGATAATAAGCTAATAACATTTACAATTAATGGTAAAGCAAAATTACTGGGAGTTGATAGCGGTTGGAAAAATAGTGTTGAGAAATTCCAATCTAACAAAGGAACAACGCATAATGGAAAGATTTTATTAATTATTCAAGCAAAAGATAAAACAGGTACTGTTGAGGTTATTGCAAATGCTGAGGGTTGCAAAAGTGATTCTGTAACTATCTCAATAAATTAGCGTAATTCAAAACCATAAAATAAAAAACCAGAGAAAATTCTCTGGTTTTTTTATTTCTTATTTTTTATAGATATACTTTTTAAAAGTAATTACATTCTTTCTGGCACATTAATCCCTAAAAGGCTAAACGCATTTTTTATTGTATTTGCTACTAATTTAGATAATTGCACTCTAAATATTTTTTCATCTTCATTATCTGCACCTAAAATAGATACGTTTTGGTAAAAGGAGTTAAATTCTTTAACCAAATCATAGGTGTAATTGGCTACTAATGCAGGACTGTGGTGTACAGCTGCATTTTGTATAACCTCTGGAAATAACTGTATTTGTTTAAGCAATTCCTTTTCTTTTTCATGTAAACGTACTTGAACGTTTAAATTTTCAGCTGTAGCTTTTCTCAATATAGATTGAATTCTAGCGTAAGTATATTGAATAAAAGGCCCTGTATTTCCTTGAAAATCTATAGATTCTTTCGGGTCAAATAAAATACGTTTTTTGGGGTCTACTTTTAAAATGTAATATTTTAACGCTCCTAAACCTATTGTTTTATAAAGGTTTTTCTTTTCGTCTTTAGAATAGCCATCAAGTTTTCCTAACTCTTCCGAAATTTCTTCGGCAGTAGTTGCCATATCTACAATTAAATCATCGGCATCAACTACGGTTCCTTCACGGCTTTTCATTTTTCCGCTAGGTAAATCTACCATACCATAACTTAAATGGTATAAATTTTCGGCCCAAGAAAATCCTAATTTCTTCAGAATTAAAAATAGCACTTGAAAGTGATAATCTTGCTCGTTTCCAACGGTATAAACCATACCACCAACATCAGGAAAATCTTTAACACGTTGTATAGCTGTACCAATATCTTGCGTCATGTAAACAGCTGTTCCATCGGCACGTTGTACAATTTTTTCATCAAGTCCGTCTTCAGTTAAATCACACCAAACTGAGCCATCTTCTTTTTTGTAAAATACGCCTGTTTTTAAACCTTCGGCTACAAATTCTTTTCCTAATAAATAGGTATTACTTTCGTAATAAAGCGTATCAAAATCTACACCTAAATTTTTATAAGTTTGGTTAAAGCCATTATAAACCCAACCATTCATGGTTTCCCATAAAGCCACTACATCTGCATCGCCAGCTTCCCATTTTCGTAACATTTCTTGAGCTTCTAACAAAATAGGAGCATTTTTTTTAGCCTCCTCTTCGCTTTTACCACTGTCTATTAAAGCTTGAATATCTTTTTTATATTCCTGATCAAATTTCACGTAGTAATTACCAACTAGCTTATCGCCTTTTAAACCGGTACTTTCTGGTGTTTCGCCATTACCAAAACGTTTCCATGCCAACATACTTTTACAAATATGAATGCCTCTATCATTTATAATTTGGGTTTTATAAACTTTGTTTCCTGCTGCTTTTAATATTTCGGCAACACTATAGCCTAAAAGGTTATTTCTAATATGCCCTAAATGTAAAGGTTTGTTGGTATTAGGCGAAGAATACTCTACCATAACAGCTTTTTTACTAGCTTGTGGCTCTACAAAACCATAGGTTGTATTGTTTTTTATGCTGTTGAAAAAGTTTAAGTAAAAAGAATCGTTAATTTCAATATTTAAAAAACCTTTAACTACGTTAAACGCTTTAACATCTTCAACATTATCAACCAAATAATTGCCAATAGTTTCACCTATTTGTACAGGATTGCCTTTTACAAATTTTAACATAGGAAAAACAACCACTGTAATATCACCTGCAAATTCTTTACGAGTTGCCTGAAACTCTACAAATTCAATTTCTACATTATATGAAGCTAAAACAGCTTGTTTTACTTGATTAGATAAGGTTTCTTGTAAATTCATTTACGCTACTTTTTAGGTGGCAAAGATAAAACTTTTATGAAACCTTGGTTAATAAAAATTATTCCAATTACAACTTCTTAATTGAAGAAAAAACATTACCTAAAATAATAATTATACTACAAATATTACAATTTAGAAAATTGGGCGAACACCTTGTTTTTTAAGGTGTTCGATAATGTATTTTATCGACAAAAGTGTATTTTTTCTATGTTTTTTACCGTTTATCTATTCGTCGATTTTTTCATGATTTTTTCCCCGTCATTTTAACTGATTTATTGGTATTAAAACTTAAAAATTAGATTTTAATGGTTGATTTTTCAATTTTTGTTTCTGTAAAAAAGCTATTATTAGTTACAAGTTTAAGCTTGTACATTGTTGGTAACACATACTACTATCACTATTTTATAAAGTAATCTTAATTTTCCCTCAAAATAAGGCTTCTTTTGTGGTTGTTTTATTGTGTTCTATTTTAAACGTTTATGAGGAGAATTTTTACTTTATTAACTCTTTTATTTGTGGGCATTAGTTATAGCCAAACTAATGACATAGATAGCCTTACCATACAATTAGCTTACCAAAACCAAGACTCAACAAAAGTAGACACCTCATTAAGTTTAATAAAATCTCTATACCAAATTGGTGAATACGACAGAGCATTAAAATATATTGTGCAAAGTGAGCGCTTATCTAGTGACATAAAGTATGAAAAAGGTATTGCGCAAATAACATTTTACAAGGCACTAATTTATGCCCAAAAAGATGATTATATAAATGCCTTGAGCGGCTATAAAAGGGCTAAAGAGCTTTTTTTCAATTTGAATGATACACTACAAATTGCTAAAGTAAACAACAGCATTGCTAGTATTGAAATTAAACGCGGTAACTATAGCCAAGGTTTACAGTACACATTGGCTTCATTAAAATCTCTTGAAACACACAACGAACCGTTTGATTTAAAAGTAGCCTACAATAATTTAGCAACTGCTTACATTAAAAATAATAATTTTGATGAAGCGGTTAAGTATTATGAAAAAGCACTTGCTTTACAAGAACAACTTAAAGATTATAAAGGCGCTAATATATCTTATAGTAATTTAGCTGAACTGTATTCGCAAAAGAAAGAACACAGAAAAGCTATTAATTATTATGAAAAAATACTTAAACGTGTTAAAACAGATTCTGCCAAAGCCCAAATTTACCCAAAACTTGGTGGTGAATATTTAAAATTTAACGATTACTCAAAAGCAACATTATACCTAGTAAGAGGCTACAATGTTACAAAACGAATTAATGATAAACCTAATTTATTAATTACTTTAAACAACCTTGCTAACTTAAATATTCAGCAAGATAGGTTGGTTGTTGCTGAAAAACAACTATTGCTAGCACGAGAAATTGCTATTGAATTAGATAACAAGCAAGAATTGCTAAAGCATTATAAACTTCGAAAATCTTTAGATTCTATTAAAAACAAGTTTGATAAAGCTTTTATCTGGCAAAAAGAATACTATGATTTAAAGCATGCGCTAAATCAAGAAAAAATTGATGCTTTAGAAACTAAGACCAACACTAATAATAATTTAACTGCTGTTAAAGACTTAGATACACCTGAAATTAACATTAGAAAAACAAAAAACCAAAACATAAAGAACACACCTATAAATAATGAAAATACGCAATTAGACAAGTTCAAACTTATTTTTTACGGTTTACTTGCGGCTTTAGCTATAGTTACAACCTTTTTAGTTTTAATTTATTTAAAACGAAATAGTAACATAAAATACACCCAAGAATTAGAAGAAAAAAACATTAAAATTGAATTACAAAATCAGGCTTTTTTAGAGCAAACTAAACACCTTGAAAATGTAAACAATGTAAAAGACAAGTTATTTTCTATAGTCTCTCATGATTTAAAAGACTCATTATCATCAATTAACGGGTTTATTGAATTACTAAAAGATGGCTCATTATCTAGAGAAGAATTTGACAATTTAATTCCAGAATTAAGTGAAAATGCCAATAACGCATCTTTACTACTTTTCAATTTATTAAACTGGTCTAAATCACAAATGCAATCTTTAGATCCTAAACCAAGTTTGTTTGATATTCAAGAAGTTTTTGAAGACAAAATTAAACTTGTTGAACAACGTATTGAAAGTAAAGGCATAAACTTAGTTGACCACTCTTTACGTGATTTTGCTTATGCTGATAGAAGTATGTTTGAAATTGTGGTACAAAATCTTTTAGCTAATGCTATAAAATTCTCTAAAAAAGGTGATACAATTACCATTTCAAATCACATAAGTAACGGTAGTTGTATTATTAGCATTGCCGATACGGGCATTGGTATTTCAAAACAAAATTTGGAAAAGTTATTTAAAAATACGTCATTTACTACTATGGGAACCAGTAATGAAAAAGGTACTGGTTTAGGCCTCTCAATTTGTAAAGAATTAGTTGAGCTTAACCACGGTAAAATTTGGGTTGAAAGTACACTAAATGTAGGTAGTACATTTTATGTGCAGTTACCAAAATCTAAACCAAGTTAAATAACTTATTAACATACGTATTTTGAAAAAAACCTTCTTGCTGCTACTTATTATAGCTATTTCTGCTTGTAAACAAAAAACTGAAACCCCAAAAATAGATAAAGAACTTGATGAATTATTTGTATTAATGCAAGGTTCTTACAATTCTGAAGCTCAAGCCAAGGCAGACTCTACGTATTACAATATTTCACTTCATATGTACCCAATTTGGGAAGATAAAGGAAATTACCTGTATGTAGAACAGGCTTTAAACAGCATGCAAAACAAACCATACAGACAGCGTATTTATGAAGTTACAAGAGATAGTGATAGTACATTCAAATCGGCTATTTATACTTTAAAAACTGATTCTTTATGGGTTGGAAAATGGAAGAATCCTAAAGTTTTTGATTCTATATCTCCGCAAGACATTGCTTTAAAACAAGGCTGTGAAGTTATTTTAAAGCGCTTAGGTGACAAGCATTATAAAGGTTCAACCATTTTCAAATCTTGTGAAAGCTCACTTAGAGGCGCTAGTTTTGCTACTAGCAAGGTTGAAATAACATCAGAACGTGTTTTATCATGGGATCGAGGTTTTGACTCTTTAGGCAATCACGTTTGGGGTGCTACCAAAGGTGCTTATGTTTTTGATAAGCTGAAGTAATTAAGCCTTAGGTAAAAACACTTCGGCCATCATACAACGTGCACTACCGCCTCCACAAGCTTCAATAGTATCTAGCGAGCTTGAAATAATTGGACAATGTTTTTCAATTTGTGCAACTTGGTTTGGTGTTAAACAATTGTATGCCGCTTGACTCATAACTAAATACAGTTGATTATTTTCGCCTTTTACTTGCAGCATATTACCAGCAAAATTATTTACTTGTGCTTCAGTTATAGTAATAACCTCTTTGTTAGTTTCTTGTAATTTTTTTACTAAATGTTTACGCTCTTTTTTATCATCAATAGCATCTAAACAAATAACCGCAAAAGTTTCAGCTAAACACATCATTACATTTGTGTGGTATATGGCTTTACGCTGTCCGTTTACAGTTTGATTTGCTGTAAATACAACAGGTGTATACTCAAAATCTTCACAAAATTCAATAAACAAACTCTCATCAGCTCTAGCAGACAGTGCACAATAGGCTATTTGATTTTCCCTATCTAAAAGAATACTGCCTGTGCCTTCTAAAAACACATTTTCATCTTCCGCCGATGTGTAATCAACTATATTTTCAATAACAAATCCGTTTGCTTCTAAAGTATCTAAAACATCTTCTCTGCGTTCATGCCTTCTGTTTACAGCAAACATAGGATATAATGCTACCGTTCCGTTTTCATGAAAAGAAATCCAGTTGTTAGGAAAAATAGAATCGGGCGTATCAAAATCATCGGTATCAGACACTACAATTACATTAACTCCATGTGCTTTTAGCTTTTCAACATAAGCATCAAACTCATCTTGTGCTTTTTTATTAACGGTTGCAGGTAACAAATTATCAACTACTTTTTGATAGTAATTATTAACCGCTGTTTGTTCATTCATCCTAAAATTTATAGGACGAATCATTAATATTGTGTTTGTAGTTTGTTGCATTTTAATCTCTAATTAATGGCATTGTAGTACAACGCAGTAATCCTTCTTGTTTACTAATTTCGGCATATGGCACCTCTTCAACTGTGAAACCTTGGGTTCTTAACCAATTATTTAATCGTGTAAAGCTTTTTTCAGAAATTATAACATCTTCAGAAATTGAAAACACGTTACTGTACATTTGGTACATTTCATCTTTTGTTATTTCAAATATGTTTTCGTTTCCAAAGAAATTAACCAACCATTCATATTCACTTTCAACTAAAAATCCGTTTTTATGAATTATGGCTTTATTTTTTCCTATGGGTTGAAAACAACAATCTAAATGCAATGCGTTTTCTTTGGCATTGGTGTTAGATTTTCTAAGCTCAAATGCTTTAACTTTTTTATGAGGAAATAACTCCTGAATAGCGTTTACCGCTTGTATATTAGTTCTGGCCGTAATTATATCTGGATAATCTTTACCAGTGTAAGTTCCTATAAAAACATAGTCGTTCCAGGGCATAACATCGCCACCTTCAACATGGCATTCTTCGGGTAAAATGATTCTATCTTTTTCATCAATTTTATTCCAAACATACCTAATAGCTTCAATTTCTTTATCTCTATCTGGTAAAATATTTGCTCTAACAATTTTGTTATCAATCACAAAAGCAATGTCTCTAGAAAAAATTTGGTTGCAATCTTTTAAAACATCGGGTCTGTAAACAGTAACGTTATACTTTTCAAGTACCTTAGCTACAGCATCCATTTCAAGAATCATATCTTCTTCTGTTGGATAAGTGCCTGCTAAAACGTGTTCAACACTTTTAGGGTCATAACAATCTTCTACCTTTGGTGTTGGACCACAACTTTTAGCTGTACCCAAAATAACAGCTCTTAATCTAGACGTTTCATTTTGAATATTTAACTTCACTTGCTTTAGAATTTTAAAGTTTCAAAACTAGTGATAAAAAAGTAATTTTTGAATAATTCTTAAAAATAAGTATTTATACAAAAAAAGCTTCACGGTTTTTACGTGAAGCTTAACAATTATTTAAAACAAATTTATTTTTATCTATCTGAAATTGATTTGAATTTTCTTTCAGTTTCGCCAATATAAAGTTGTCTTGGTCTTCCAATTGGTTCTTTGCGTAAACGCATTTCTCTCCATTGAGCAATCCAACCTGGTAAACGCCCAAGTGCAAACATTACAGTAAACATTTCAACAGGAATACCCATTGCACGATAGATTATACCTGAATAAAAATCTACGTTTGGATATAATTTCCTATCAACAAAATATTGATCTTCTAAAGCTTCTTTTTCTAAACCTTTGGCTATATCTAAAATTGGGTCTTTAATACCTAAATCGTTTAAAACTTCATCGGCAGCCACCTTTATAATTCTAGCTCTAGGGTCGAAGTTTTTGTAAACTCTATGCCCAAAGCCCATTAAACGGAAAGGATCTGATTTGTCTTTAGCTTTAGCCATGTATTTTTTAGTGTCTCCACCATCTGCTTTTATAGCTTCTAACATTTCCAGTACAGCTTGGTTTGCACCACCGTGAAGTGGACCCCAAAGCGCAGAAATACCAGCAGATAAAGATGCAAATAAACCAGCATGTGATGAACCTACGATTCTTACAGTTGATGTTGAACAGTTTTGCTCATGATCTGCATGTAATATTAATAATTTATCTAATGCATCTCTTACAATATGGTTCATTTTATATTCTTCAATTGGTACTTCAAACATCATTTTCATCATGTTATCAACGTAGCCAAGTTTTTTAGAACCGTAGTTTAGTGGTAAACCTTTCTTTTTACGCATTACCCATGCAACTAATACAGGGAATTGTCCTAATATTTTAACAATAGCTCTGTACATTTCTTCTTCAGAATCTACATTTACTGATGAAGGATTAAATGCAATTAAGCCACTAGTTAAAGAGGTTAAAACACCCATTGGATGTGCATTTTTAGGGAAGGCATCTAGAATTTTGTGAACATCTTCATCAACCATTGAATTGTTCATAATATCTGTATGAAACTTGTTCAATTGATCTGAAGTTGGTAGTTCTCCAAAAATTAACAAATAAGCTACCTCTAAGAAATCTGCTTTTTCAGCTAATTCTTCAATTGAATATCCTCGGTAACGTAATATACCTTTTTCACCATCTAAAAAAGTAATAGCACTTTCACAAGACCCTGTATTTTTATAGCCAGAATCTAAAGTTATTAAACCATTTGTTGCTGCTCTTAGGCTTTTAATATCTATTGCAACTTCTTTTTCAGTTCCTTCAATTAGAGGAAATTCATACTTTTTACCATCTATTTCTATGGTTGCGTTATTTGCCATAAGTTTAAGTAAATTTATTTTATTTAAGCGGAGTGCTAATTTACAAAATATCTAAGGATTTTTAAAGTACTTTAACCATAGGTTTACTAAATTAAAATATTGATAGCAAAAAAAAGCGATTATTAAAAATAATCGCTTTTTAAGTATTTATTATAAAATAAGTATTACTACTTAATTTTAAATGCTTTTTCTTGAGGAAAATATGCAACATCTGCAAGCTCTTCTTCAATTCTTAATAACTGATTGTATTTAGCCATACGATCTGAACGTGAGGCAGATCCTGTTTTTATTTGACCACAGTTTAAAGCTACTGCTAAATCTGCTATTGTGTTATCTTCAGTTTCACCAGATCTATGTGACATTACAGAAGTATATCCTGCATTTTTAGCCATATTTACTGCTGCAATAGTTTCAGTTAAAGAACCTATTTGGTTTACTTTAATTAAAATTGAGTTTGCAATACCGTTTTCAATACCTCTAGATAAACGCTCAACGTTAGTTACAAATAAATCATCACCAACTAATTGTACTTTATCACCAACTTTCTCGGTTAAAGATTTCCAACCGTCCCAGTCGTTTTCATCCATACCATCTTCAATAGAAATGATTGGATATTTTTCACATAATTCAGCTAAATAAGTAGCTTGCTCTTCAGAAGTTCTTACTTCACCTTTATCGCCTTCAAATTTTGTGTAATCGTATTTTCCATCAACATAAAACTCAGCCGATGCACAATCTAAAGCAATCATAACTTCATCTCCAAATTTATAACCTGCGTTTTCAACAGCCTTTGCTATAGTATCTAAAGCATCTTCAGTTCCACCTGCTAAGTTAGGGGCAAAACCACCTTCATCACCAACTGCAGTGCTTAAACCTCTATCATGTAACACTTTCTTTAAATGGTGAAAAATTTCAGTTCCCATTTGCATAGCGTGTGTAAAAGTTTGAGCTTTTACAGGCATAATCATAAATTCTTGAAATGCAATAGGTGCATCACTATGAGAACCACCATTAATAATATTCATCATTGGTACAGGAAGCGTATTTGCAGATACTCCACCTACGTAACGGTATAATGGTAAACCTAACTCTGAAGCTGCTGCTTTAGCAACGGCTAAAGACACACCTAAAATGGCATTGGCTCCTAATTTAGATTTATTTGCTGTACCATCTAAATCAATCATTAATTGATCTATTAAGTTTTGTTCAAAAACAGAAACACCTAAAAGTTCTTCAGCTATAACAGTGTTTACATTTTCAACAGCTTTTAAAACGCCTTTACCCATGTAAGTATCACCTCCATCACGTAACTCAACAGCTTCGTGTTCTCCTGTTGAAGCTCCTGAAGGAACCGCTGCTCTTCCTAAAACATTATTTTCTGTAATAACATCTACCTCTACTGTTGGGTTTCCTCTAGAGTCTAGAATTTGTCTAGCATGAATATTTATTATTGAACTCATAATTGGTTTGTTTTTTTACTTTAATTAATATTTCAAATTTAAGGTTTAATCTTGTTTTTTTACCGATGTTTGATAATATTTTTTTAAAAACATCGCTATAACGTTTTAGTAAAATATAAGCCTTAAAAACAGGTGTTTATAAGGCTTATATTAAATATTTATTTTTTTATATTTTCAATAAATTGATCGAATAAATACGATGAATCGTGTGGCCCAGGGCTTGCCTCTGGGTGATATTGTACTGAAAATACATTTTTGTTTTTCATAGCTAATCCTGCTACTGTATTGTCATTTAAATGTACGTGTGTTACTTCTAAATTTGTATTAGCCTCAGCTTCTTCTCTATTTACAGCAAAACCGTGATTTTGTGATGTAATTTCACCTTTACCAGTTTTTAAGTTTTTTACTGGGTGATTTATACCTCTGTGCCCATTGTGCATTTTATAGGTTGAAACACCGTTTGCTAAAGCTATTACTTGATGTCCTAAACAAATACCAAATAACGGTAAATCTCTTTTTATAATTTCTTTAGCTACTTCTTGAGCTTCAACTAATGGTTCTGGATCTCCTGGACCGTTTGACAAGAAATATCCATCAGGATTAAATGCTTCTAAATCTTCAAATTTAGAATTGTATGGAAACACTTTTATGTAGCAATCTCTACTAGCTATGTTTCTTAATATATTTTTTTTAATACCAATATCAAGCACCGCCACTTTATAAGTTGCGTTTTCATCACCAAAATAGTAAGGTTCTTTGGTTGATACTTTTGATGCTAGCTCTAAACCGTTCATGTTTGGCACATCGGCTAGTTGTTTTTTAAGTCCTTCAATATTATCAACATCGGTACTTATAACCGCATTCATTGCGCCATTTTCTCTAATGTAACTTACAAGTGCTCTTGTATCAACATCAGAAATAGCTAAAAGGTTATTCTTCTCAAGAAAATTTTCAAGTGAATCATCGGCAGCATCTCGTGAATATTCATAACTAAAGTTTTTCACAATAAGACCTGCAATTTTAATAGAATCAGATTCTACTTCATCAGCATTTGTACCGTAGTTACCAATATGTGCATTTGTAGCAACCATTAATTGCCCAAAGTACGAAGGATCGGTAAATATTTCTTGGTAACCAGTCATACCTGTGTTAAAACAAACCTCGCCAAAGGCTGTACCTTGTTTGTTTCCTACTGCTTTACCGTAAAAAATTGTTCCATCAGCTAAAAGTACTACGGCATCTTGTTTTTTTTGATATTTCATTTAATTAGTGTTGTTTTATGTGCTTTTACATGTTTTGTTGCACACTAAAAAGTTTTACAAAAATTCAAAAAAAAAGGATAAACTAAAAATAGTTTATCCTTTATATATTAAATGCTTATTAACATTTATTCTTCCTCTTCGTTAGTTGCTGTATTTTCTACCGGAGCTGCAGCTGCTGGTTTAGCACTACCTCTTCTACTTCTTCTAGTAGATTTCTTTTTAGGCTTATCTGCATTATAAATTTCGTTGTAATCTACAAGCTCTATCATAGCCATATCAGCGTTATCACCTAAACGGTTTCCTAACTTAATGATTCTTGTGTAACCACCTGGTCTGTCTCCAACTTTTACAGCTACTTCTCTAAACAATTCTGTAACAGCTTCTTTTTGTCTTAATTTTGAAAAAACAAGACGTCTGTTATGTGTTGTATCTTCTTTAGATTTTGTTACTAAAGGCTCTACAAATTGTTTTAAAGCTTTTGCTTTTGCAACAGTAGTATTAATACGTTTGTGCTCAATTAAAGAACAAGCCATATTAGCTAACATTGCTTTTCTGTGGGCAGTTTTTCTACCTAAGTGATTAATTTTTTTTCCGTGTCTCATGACATTTGTTTTATCATCTTGCTTCCAAACCACATTGCTGTGGGAGCAAAATATGATTAATAATTATGACTAAAAATTAGTCTTTATCTAATTTATATTTACTTAAATCCATTCCGAAGTTTAAACCTTTAACATTTACAAGCTCTTCAAGCTCGGTTAAAGACTTCTTACCGAAGTTTCTAAATTTCATTAAGTCATTTTTATTGAAAGATACTAAGTCTCCTAAAGTATCAACTTCTGCAGCTTTTAAACAGTTAAGAGCACGCACAGATAAATCCATGTCAATTAACTTCGTTTTAAGTAATTGACGCATGTGTAATGATTCCTCATCATACGTTTCAGTTTGTGCAATTTCATCAGCTTCTAAAGTTATACGCTCATCAGAGAATAACATAAAGTGGTGAATTAACGTTTTTGCTGCTTCAGTTAAAGCATCTTGTGGTGTAATTGAGCCATCAGTAATAATTTCAAAAACTAATTTTTCATAATCAGTTTTTTGTTCTACACGATAGTTCTCAATACTATACTTAACATTTTTTATTGGTGTGTAAACAGAATCTGTAAATATAGTTCCTACTGGTGCTGCAGCTTTTTTATTCTCTTCTGCAGGCACATAACCTCTACCTTTTTCAATTGTAATTTCAAGGTTTAAGTTTACTTTAGGATCTAAATTACATATTACTAACTCTGTGTTTAAAACTTGAAAACCAGATATAAATTTCTGGAAATCGCCAGCTGTAATTCTTTCTTGGCCAGAAATTGAAATTGAAACAGATTCGTTATCAATATCATCAATTTGCTTTTTAAAACGTACTTGTTTTAAATTTAAGATGATTTCTGTAACATCTTCAACCACACCCGCAATTGCAGAAAACTCATGATCTACACTTTCAATTCTTACTGAAGTTATTGCATAACCTTCTAATGAAGATAGCAACACTCTTCTAAGTGCATTACCAACTGTTAAACCGTAACCAGGTTCTAAAGGACGAAATTCGAATTTCCCTTCGTAATCAGTTGAATCAATCATGATTACTTTGTCGGGCTTCTGAAAATTAAATACTGCCATATGTTTGTTTCTTCGTTTTAATTGTTATTTGGTTGCGCGGTTTATAAGTTTGAAGAAGAACAAATAAACCCTTTGGCCAAATACCAATGTTGTTAATTATTATTTAGAGTATAATTCGACGATGAATTGCTCATTGATATTCTCTGGAATTTGAATTCTTGCAGGAACTGAAACGTATGTTCCTTGTTTAGTATCGTTATTCCAAGTAATCCACTCATATACTTGAGATGAGTTAGATAAAGAATTAGCTATAACTTCTAATGATTTTGATTTCTCTCTTACTGCTACAACATCACCTGCTTTTAATTGATAAGAAGGAATATTTACTAAGTTACCGTTTACAGTAATGTGTCTGTGAGAAACTAATTGTCTTGCGCCACTTCTTGATGGTGAAATTCCCATACGGTAAACAACGTTATCTAGTCTAGATTCACATAATTGTAATAAAACTTCACCTGTAATTCCTTGAGAAGCTCTTGCTTTTTTAAATAATCCTCTAAATTGACGCTCTAAAATACCGTAAGTGTATTTAGCTTTTTGCTTTTCAGCTAATTGAATTGCGTATTCAGATTTTTTTCCACGGCGTCTGTTATTTCCGTGTTGACCTGGAGGATAATTTCTTTTTTCAAATGATTTATCTTCTCCAAAAATAGCTTCACCAAATTTTCTAGCTATTTTAGTTTTAGGACCAGTATATCTTGCCATTTTTAATTGTTTTTAAGAGTGGTTATGAATTAAGGTCTTAATCTTATCCTTCGATAACCGTTTGATCTCTTGTTGATACTTGTTGTTATTTTTCAGTTTGCAAATGTACATAAAAAATTAATATCATCTGATTATCAGATGATATTAATTTTATTTATACTTTTTCTAACTAATTAAATGTAGTTAAAAATCTTGCTTTTAATTAAACTCTTCTACGTTTAGGAGGTCTACATCCGTTGTGTGGTAATGGTGTTACATCAATAATTTCTGTAACTTCAATACCAGCGTTGTGAATTGAACGTATAGCAGATTCTCTACCGTTACCTGGTCCTTTTACATAAACCTTTACCTTTTTTAAACCTGCTTCTTGTGCAACACCAGCAGCATCTTCTGCAGCCAATTGCGCAGCATAAGGTGTGTTTTTCTTAGAACCTCTAAATCCCATTTTACCAGCTGATGACCATGAAATTACATCACCTTTTTTGTTGGTAAGTGAAATAATAATGTTATTGAAAGAAGCTGTAATATGAGCTTCGCCTATAGACTCTACAATAACTTTACGTTTTTTTGTACTTGTTTTTGCCATATTCTTTTAGTTTCTAGCTGTTAGCTTTTAGTTGTTAGAATCCTAAACATTTCTATTTCAAGCAGATTCATCTAACGTCTAAATACTAATGACTAATATCTTATTAATTATGCTTTTTTCTTGTTAGCAACAGTTTTTCTTCTACCTTTTCTAGTTCTAGAATTGTTTTTGGTACGTTGCCCTCTTAATGGTAAACCAGCTCTGTGACGAATACCTCTAAAACAACCTATATCCATTAAACGTTTAATGTTTAATTGTGTTTCAGAACGTAATTCACCTTCTATAGTGTACGCAGCAATAGCTTCACGAATACCACTAATTTGGTCATCATTCCAATCTTGAACTTTAATGTTTTCATCTACCTTAGCAGTAGCTAAAATTTCTGCTGCTCTACTTTTACCTACTCCGTAAATATAAGTTAAAGCAATTACTCCTCTTTTTTGTTTTGGTATGTCTACACCTGCAATTCTTGCCATATTCTTTTAGTTTCTAGCGTTAGCTTTTAGTTGTTAGAATCCTAAACATTTCTATTTCAAGCAGATTCATTCTAACCACTAAAAAACTAATGACTTGTTTTCTAATTTAACCTTGTCTTTGTTTAAATCTAGGGTTCTTTTTGTTAATTACGTAAAGTCTTCCTTTTCTACGCACTATTTTACAGTCTGCGCTTCTTTTCTTTACTGATGCTCTTACTTTCATCTTTATATAGTTTAAAAGTTTAAAGTTCAAAGTTTAAAAGTTGAACAACTCTACTTTGCAACTTTTAACTTTATTACTTTATAACTTGATATAATTAATATCTATAAGTTATACGAGCCTTCGATAAATCGTAAGGACTCATTTCTAATTTTACTTTATCTCCTGGTAATAATTTAATGTAATGCATACGCATTTTACCAGAAATGTGAGCTGTCACAATGTGACCATTTTCTAACTCTACACGAAACATAGCGTTTGATAATGCTTCTATAATTGTTCCGTCTTGTTCTATTGCTGCTTGTTTTGCCATAGTACTTTATATATTAAGCTACTGCTTTTCTATTTTTACCAGTTTTCATCAAGCCATCATAATGTCTATTCAACAAGTATGAATTAACTTGTTGCACAGTATCAATTGCTACACCTACCATAATTAGTAATGAGGTACCTCCAAAAAATAATGCCCATCCTTGTTGTACATCCATAAGCTTAACAATAAAAGCAGGAAATATTGCAATTAGAGCTAAAAATATTGAACCTGGTAAGGTTATTTGAGACATTATTTTATCTAAATACTCAGCAGTATCAGAGCCTGGACGAATACCAGGAATAAAACCACCACTACGTTTTAAATCATCAGCCATTTTGTTAGTTGGTACCGTAATTGCTGTATAGAAATAAGTAAATATTATAATTAATAAAGCAAATAATAAATTGTACCAGAATCCAAAAATATCTGAAAAATTTGTTTGTAACCATGCGCCAGCAGTTGTTTCTTTCATAAATGAAGATCCTCCAATTAAACCTGGCACAAACATAATTGCTTGGGCAAATATAATTGGCATTACACCCGAGGCATTTAATTTTAATGGTATGTATTGTCTGGAACCTCCTGCAGCTGCTTTTTCATAACCTCCGCTAGCGGTTCTTCTTGCATACTGTACAGCTATTTTTCTAACAGCCATTACAAGCATTATAGATGCTAAAATGATAACAAACCATATTACAAGTTCAAAAAGAATTAACATTACATTATTACCTTCCATTCTTGTTGCTGCATTTTGAACAAAAGATTGAGGTAATGTGGCAATAATACCTACCATAATTAATAATGAAATACCATTGCCAATACCTTTATCTGTTATTTTTTCACCTAACCACATGGCAAAAATACACCCTGTAACTAATATACTTATTGATGAAAAATAGAATAAAGGCCCAGTACCAAGTAAAAATGCACTTTGAGGCACACCTAAACTAGGTAAACTTGCTAAGTAAGCCGGCGATTGGAATAAACAAATTGCTATTGTTAACCAACGCGTAATTTGTGTTATTTTCTTTTGGCCGCTTGCTCCTTCTTTTTGAAGTTTTTGTAAATAAGGAATTGCAATACCCATTAATTGTACAACAATAGAAGCAGAAATGTATGGCATAATACCTAAGGCAAATACCGATGCTCTTGATAAAGCACCGCCTGTAAATGCACTAAGAATTCCCAAGATACCAGAATCTGTATTATCCGCTAAATTTTGTAATTGTTCAGCATCAATACCTGGTAGTGTAACTTGTGTACCAAATCGATAAACTAATAGCAAACCTAGTGTTAACACTATTCTGTTTCTTAGTTCTTCAATTTTCCAAACATTTTTTATTGTTTCTATAAATTTCATACGTTATAATGGGTCTTATAATGTTACAGCTTCACCTCCAGCAGCTTCAATAGCAGCTTTAGCTGAGGCAGTAAATTTATGAGCAGATACTTTTAATTTAGCTTTTAATTCACCTCTACCTAAAATTTTAACTAGATTATTTTTTCCAGCTAAATTATTAGATAAGATAATATCTAAATCTACAGTATCACTAATTTTTTTATCATCAACCAATTGCTGTAAAGTATCAAGGTTTATACCTTGATATTCTACGCGGTTAATATTTTTAAAACCAAATTTAGGAACACGTCTTTGAAGTGGCATTTGACCACCTTCAAATCCTAGTTTCTTTGAGTATCCTGAACGTGATTTAGCTCCTTTGTGACCACGTGTAGCAGTACCACCTTTACCAGAACCTTGACCACGTCCTACTCTTTTACCTTGATTTTTTACTGAACCTTCTGCAGGTTTTAAATTACTTAAATCCATTTTCAGTTTTGTATTATTTAAGCTTCTTCAACAGAAACTAAATGTGAAACTTTAGCAATCATACCAATGATATTTGGTGTTGCTTCGTGTTCTTTAACTTGTCCAATTCTTTTAAGACCTAGAGCTTCTAAAGTTCTTTTTTGTCTTTGCGTACGATTGATAGCGCTTTTAACCTTTGTTACTTTAATCTTTCCCATTATTAATGTTATTAAGCGTTAAAAACTTTTGCAAGTGAAATACCTCTATCTTTTGCAATAGTATTAGCATCTCTTAATTGTAATAAAGCATCAAAAGTTGCCTTTACTACGTTATGAGGGTTTGATGAGCCTTGAGATTTTGATAATACATCATGTACACCAACGGCCTCTAAAACGGTTCTAACAGCACCACCTGCAATTACACCTGTACCAGGAGCCGCAGGAATAATATTTACTCTTGCGCCACCGTATTTCCCTTTTTGCTCATGTGGTAAAGTACCTTTTCTTATAGGAATACGTACTAGGTTTTTCTTAGCATCTTCAACTGCTTTTGCAATTGCACTAGCTACATCTTTAGATTTTCCTAAACCTTGACCTACAACACCAGCTTCATCACCAACTACAACTATAGCTGAAAAACCAAATGCTCTACCACCTTTAGTTACTTTTGTAACTCTTTGTACACCAACTAAACGATCTTTAAGATCTAATCCACCTGGTTTTACTAATTCTGCACTTTTATATTTTTGATACATAATTTCTTAAAATTTTAGTCCAGCTTCTCTAGCTCCTTCTGCTAATGATTTAATTCTTCCGTGGTATAAATATCCACCTCTATCAAAAGCAATAGTTTCAATACCTGCTTTTAAAGCTTTTTCGGCTACGGCCTTACCAACTAATTTGGCAGCTTCACTTTTATTCACTTTAGCAGTATCAATATCTTTATCTCTAGAAGATGCAGCGCTAATAGTTTCACCAGAAACGTCATCTATAATTTGAGCGTAAATTTCTTTATTACTTCTGTAAACAGCTAATCTAGGTCTTGCTTCTGTACCAGAAACTACCTTACGTATTCTGTTTTTTATTCTTAACCTTCTTTCGTTCTTTGTTAATGCCATAACTTACTTATTAAGCTGATTTACCTGCTTTTCTTCTTATTTCTTCACCAACAAACTTGATACCTTTACCTTTGTAAGGTTCTGGTTTTCTGAAACCACGAATTTTTGCAGCTACCTGACCTACAAGTTGTTTGTCATGAGAAGTTAATTTTACTATTGGGTTTTTACCTTTTTCACTTACTGTTTCAACTTTAACTTCAGGAGCTAAATTTAAAACTATGTTGTGTGAAAAACCTAAAGCTAAATCAAGTTTTTGACCTTGATTACTTGCTCTGTAACCTACACCAACAAGCTCTAACTCTTTTGTAAATCCTTTTGATACACCTTCAATCATATTGTTAATTAAAGCTCTGTAAAGACCATGTTTAGCCTTTTGTGCTTTAGCATCAGATGAACGTGAAACTTGTACGTTTCCTTCTTCAACTTTAATATCAACTGTATCAAATTCTTGTGTTAACTCTCCTAATTTACCTTTTACAGTAATTACGTTATCTTTTACATCTACAGTAACGCCTTCTGGAATTGAAACTGGGTTATTTCCTACTCTACTCATTGCTTTCTTCCTTTTTATAGATTAGTAAACATAACATAATACCTCACCACCTACGTTGTCTCTTTTAGCTTGCTTTCCTGTCATTACTCCATGAGAAGTTGAAACTATAGCAATACCAAGACCATTAAGGATTCTAGGTAATTCTTTAGCACCAGCATACTTACGTAAACCTGGTTTACTTATTCTTTGAATTTTCTTAATAACAGGCTCTTTAGTAACACTATTGTATTTAAGTGCTATTTTGATAGTACCTTGTGTTGTAGAATCATCAAACTTGTAACTTAAAATATATCCTTGTTCGAATAATATTTTAGTTATGTCTTTCTTTAAATTAGATGCAGGAATCTCTACCACTCTGTGGTTAGCACGCACTGCATTTCTAATTCTTGTTAAAAAATCCGCAATTGGATCTGTGTACATAATTAATTGATTTTGCGATTTTGGTTTTCAGTGTTGGTAACTGAACCTTAAATCTGATTATATAAATAATATTACCAACTAGCTTTCTTAACTCCAGGGATTAGGCCTTGATTAGCCATTTCTCTAAATGTTACACGAGATATACCAAAAGTTCTCATATACCCTTTAGGTCTTCCTGTTAGTTTACATCTATTATGCTGACGAATAGGAGAAGCATTTTTTGGTAACTTTTGTAATGCTTCATAATCTCCAGCTTCTTTTAAAGCTTTACGTTTAGCTGCATATTTAGCTACTGTTTTAGCTCTTTTTACCTCACGGGCTTTCATTGATTCTTTAGCCATATCTTAGTTCTTTTTAAAAGGTAACCCTAATTCAGTTAATAATGATTTTGCTTCTTTATCAGTTTCAGCAGAAGTTACAAATGTAATATCCATACCAGAAATTTTATTCACTTTGTCAATATTTATTTCTGGAAATATTATTTGCTCAGTAATTCCTAAGTTGTAATTACCTCTTCCGTCAAAACCTGTTGCTTTAATTCCGTTAAAATCTCTTACACGTGGTAAAGCTGATGTAACTAATCTATCTAAAAACTCGTACATTCTTTCGCCACGTAACGTAACTTTAGCTCCAATTGGCATACCTTTACGTAATTTAAACGATGCAACATCTTTTTTAGACATTGTTGCTATTGCTTTTTGTCCTGAAATTGTTGTTAACTCTTCTAACGCGTAGTCTATTAACTTTTTATCAGCAACTGCAGCACCTACACCTTTTGATATTACTATCTTTTCAAGTTTAGGAACTTGCATTACGTTTTTATATCCAAATTCTTCGGTAAGAGCTGCAATTACTCTGCTTTTATACTCTTCTTTAAGTCTTGGTGAATATGCCATAACTATATTACTTCATTAGATTTTACTGAAAATCTCACTTTCTTATCGCCTTCCATTCTGTAACCTACTCTTGTTGTTTCTCCTTTTGAAGTTAACAATGATAAGTTTGAAATGTGTATTGGCGCTTCTTTTTCTACAATGCCTCCTTGTGGGTTTTGTGCACTTGGTTTAGTATGTTTCTTAACCATGTTTACACCCTCAACGATTGCTTTATTCTTATCTATTAATACCTTTTGTACTTTACCTTCAGCCCCTTTGTGGTCTCCAGCAATTACTTTTACGGTATCTCCTGATTTTATTTTAAGCTTTGTCATTTTAATAATGTATTAAAGCACTTCAGGTGCTAATGATACAATCTTCATGAATTGCTTATCACGAAGTTCTCTTGCAACAGGACCAAATACACGTGTACCTCTCATTTCACCTTGTGGGTTTAACAGAACACATGCGTTATCATCAAATCTAATATAAGATCCGTCTGGTCTTCTTACTTCCTTTACGGTACGTACAACTACTGCTGTAGAGACTGCTTTTTTCTTAACGTTTCCGTTAGGTGTAGCATCTTTTACAGATACAACTATTTTGTCTCCAACAGAAGCATATCTTCTTTTTGTACCTCCTAAAACACGAATTACTAAAACTTCTTTAGCTCCTGTGTTATCAGCTACTTTTAATCTTGATTCTTGTTGTACCATAATTACTTAGCTCTTTCAATTATTTCAACTAATCTCCAACACTTAGATTTACTTAAAGGACGAGTTTCCATAATCCTTACTGTATCACCTTCGTTGCAGTCGTTTTTTTCATCGTGTGCAACGTACTTCTTCGTTTTTAATACGAATTTTCCATACATAGGGTGTTTTACTTTTTTCACCTCAGAAACCACAATTGATTTCTGCATTTTGTTACTTGTAACAACTCCTATACGTTCTTTTCTTAAATTTCTTGTTTCCATCTTTCAGCAGAATTATTGTAATTCTCTTTTAGTTAATTCGGTTGCAATTCTAGCTACAGTTCTTCTTGCAGAACGTAATTGAATTGGATTTTCTAAAGGAGATATTGCATGAGCCAGTTTAAGGTCTGAATAACTTTTTTTTGTCTCACCAAGTTTTTCTTGTAACTCAGCTGTAGATAATTCTTTAATTTCTGATTGTTTCATAATATCAAATAAATTATGCTTCGTAATCGCGAGCAATTAAAAACTTAGTTTTTACTGGTAATTTTTGAGCTGCTAAACGTAATGCTTCTTTAGCTACTTCTAAAGGTACACCACCAACTTCAAACATTACGCGTCCTGGTTTTACAACAGCAACGTATAATTCTACGGCACCTTTACCTTTACCCATACGTACTTCAAGAGGCTTTTTTGTAATAGGCTTGTCTGGAAATATTTTAATCCATAACTGGCCTTCTCTTTTCATATAACGAGTAGCGGCAATACGTGCAGCTTCAATTTGACGAGCTGTAATAAACGTAGCATCTAATGCTTTTATTCCAAAAGTTCCGTTTGAAAGTTGATGTCCTCTTTGAGACAGACCTTTCATACGTCCTTTTTGTTGCTTACGAAATTTTGTTCTTTTAGGCTGTAACATGTTTCTTTACTTTAAAAAATTACTTTCTACGACGAGGGTTTTTGTTATTATTACCTCTACCGCCACCTTTTCCTTGCTTCTTAGATAATCCAACAAGCGGAGAAAGCTCTCTTTTACCATATACTTCACCTTTCATTATCCATACTTTAACACCTAATCTACCGTAAGTAGTATGTGCTTCAACTAAAGCATAGTCAATATCGGCTCTAAATGTTGATAAAGGAATACGACCTTCTTTGTAATGTTCGCTACGTGCCATTTCAGCACCGTTTAAACGACCACTAATTTGAATTTTTATTCCTTCAGCATTCATACGCATAGTAGCAGCAATAGCCATTTTGATTGCACGACGATATGAAATACGGTTTTCAATTTGTCTTGCAATGCTTGAAGCTACTAAAAACGCATCAAGTTCAGGTCTTTTGATTTCAAAGATGTTAATCTGAACTTCTTTTCCTGTAATTTTTTTAAGCTCTTCTTTTAACTTGTCTACCTCTTGGCCACCTTTACCAATAATGATACCTGGTCTAGCCGTAGTGATAGTAACGGTTACAAGTTTAAGAGTTCTTTCAATAATTACTCTACTCACACTAGCTTTAGATAAACGTGCGTGAACGTATTTTCTAATCTTATCGTCTTCGGCTAATTTATCACCATAATCATTTCCTCCATACCAGTTAGATTCCCATCCTCTGATAATTCCTAAGCGATTCCCGATTGGATTTGTCTTTTGTCCCATATCTCTATCTTAGCTTTGTGTGTTATTGTTAGAACCAACCACTAACGTAACGTGGTTAGAACGTTTTCTAATTCTGTGTGCACGACCTTGAGGTGCTGGACGTAATCTTTTTAACATTGATCCGCCATCAACTCTAATTTCTTGTACAAATAATTCAGCCGACTCAACATCTGCATCTTCGTTTTTAGCTTGCCAGTTGGCAATTGCAGAAAGTAATAACTTTTCTAAACGGTTTGATGCTTCCTTTTGGCTAAACTTTAAGATATTAAGTGCTTTTTCAACGCTTTCACCTCTTACTAAATCAGCTACTAAACGCATTTTTCTTGGTGATGTAGGACAATTATTAAGTTTTGCAAAAGCAATTTGCTTCTTTTGCTCCTTAATAGCGTCTGCCATTTGTTTTTTACGACTTCCCATAGCTTACTACTTTTTACCTTTGTTTTTAGCACCTGCATGTCCACGGAATGAACGTGTTGGTGAAAATTCTCCTAATTTATGACCTACCATGTTTTCTGTTACATAAACAGGCACAAATTGGCGGCCGTTGTGTACTGCTATTGTTTGTCCTACAAAATCAGGAGTAATCATACTAGCTCTAGACCAAGTTTTGATTACTGTTTTTTTGTTAGCCTCAACATTTGCAGCTACTTTTCTTTCTAATTTATAATGAACGTAAGGTCCTTTTTTTAATGATCTTGCCATGTCTTATTTCTTTCTACGTTCTACAATATATTTATTACTAGATTTTGTTTTAGAACGTGTTCTAAATCCTTTTGCAGGAATACCGTTTCTAGAACGAGGGTGACCTCCTGAAGCACGACCTTCACCACCACCCATTGGGTGATCTACTGGGTTCATTCTAACAGGGTTTGTTCTAGGTCTTCTACCTAACCATCTTGTTCTACCTGCTTTACCTGACACTAATAACTGATGATCTGAATTAGACACAACACCTATTGTAGCCATACAAGTAGTTAATATTAAACGTGTTTCTCCTGAAGGTAATTTAATGGTAGCAAATTTACCATCTCTTGCCATTAATTGAGCAAAAGCTCCTGCACTACGAGCCATAACAGCACCTTGACCAGGACGTAATTCTACACATGATATAATAGTACCTAAAGGAATTTGGCTTAATGGCATTGCATTACCTATTTCTGGAGCAATACCTTCATTACCTGACACTACGTTTTGCCCTACTTGCAAACCATTTTGAGCAATAATATATCTTTTCTCACCGTCTTGATAATTCAATAAAGCAATAAAAGCAGATCTGTTTGGATCGTATTCTATGGTTTTAACTTCTGCAGGAACTCCTACTTTGTTTCGTTTAAAATCAATGATACGATACTTTTTCTTATGACCTCCACCTTTGTAGCGCATGGTCATTCTTCCTTGACTGTTTCTACCACCAGAACGTTTTTTCGGAGCTAATAAACTTTTCTCCGGCTTATCAGTAGTAATGGCGTCAAATCCATTTACCACTCTAAATCGCTGTCCTGGTGTGATTGGTTTTAATTTTCTTACTGACATTGTTGTCTAATTACATATTAGCGTATAAATCAATCATTTCACCTTCCGCCAGTTGTACAATTGCCTTTTTAACAGCATTTGTTTTACCATGTTGAATACCTGTTTTTGTGTAACGGGTTCTTCTATCTGGACGGACATTTATAGTACGAACTTTTTCAACAGAAACACCATAAGTAGCCTCTACAGCTTTTTTTATTTCCACCTTGTTCGCCTTTGTATTCACTGCGAATGTATAGCAGTTTCTTAACTCGCTATCAGCAGTCGCTTTTTCTGTGATTATAGGTTTAATTAAGATACTCATTTGTTTCTTATTTACTTAAGTTAGATTCAATTCCTTCTAAAGCGCCTTCTAAAAGCACAATTTGATTTGCATTTAAAATCTTATAAGTGCTTAATTCTGAATTAGTTACGACTTCAGAACCTTTTAAATTACGCGATGACAAATATACGTTATTATTTGACCCACCCAACACAAACAATGATTTTTTATCTTCTAAGCTTAAAGCCTTTAAAATAGCCGTAAAGTTTTTAGTTTTTGGAGCTTCAAAATTGAAGTCTTCTAAAACTGTTATAGCCTTTTCGTTTGCTTTTATACTTAATGCAGATTTACGTGCTAAACGCTTTAAGTTTTTATTTAATTTAAAACTGTAGTTTCTTGGTCTTGGACCGAACATACGACCACCGCCTTTAAAAACACCAGATTTAATACTACCTGCTCTGGCTGTACCAGTTCCTTTTTGCTTCTTGATTTTACGAGTACTTCCGGCAATTTCTCCTCTTTCTTTAGATTTGTGAGTACCTTGACGTTGGTTAGCTAAAAATTGCTTAACGTCTAAATATACCGCATGATCATTTGGCTCAATAGCAAACACATCTTTAGAAAGCTCTGCTTTTCTACCTGTGTCTTTTCCGTTTATATCTAAAACTGCTACTTTCATTACTTCTCAATAATTACATAAGCGTTTTTGTGACCAGGAACACATCCTTTTACAACAAGTAAATTCTTTTCAGAAACTACTTTTAACACTTTTAAGTTTTGTACTTTTACTTTATCTCCACCCATTCTTCCGGCCATTTTCATGCCTTTGAATACTCTTGCAGGATAAGATGCTGCACCAATAGAACCTGGAGCTCTTAAACGGTTGTGCTGTCCGTGAGTAGCTTGACCTACACCACCAAAACCATGACGTTTAACTACACCTTGAAATCCTTTACCTTTTGATGTACCAGAGATATCAACAAACTCTCCTTCGTTGAATAAATCTACATTGATAGCATCACCTAATTTGTACTCCGCATCAAAACCTTTGAACTCAACAACTTTGCGTTTTACAGAAGTACCTGCTTTTTTTGCATGACCTAAGTCTGCTTTAGTAGCACCTTTTTCTGTCGCGTCATCGAAACCAAGTTGTACAGCTTCATAACCGTCAACTTCTTCAGTTCTGACTTGGGTAACGATACATGGACCTGCTTCAATTACTGTACAAGGAATATTTTTCCCGTTTTCATCGAAAATGCTGGTCATACCGATTTTTTTTCCAATTAACCCAGACATAATTTAATTATTAATTTATTTATTATTTATTTAAAAAAAAATTCAGGGACAAATACGTTTCGTCCCTGAAATGTATTTTTCCGTTTTTCCCGCGACCGCATCGGTGGGACATGTTATAGATTCCCACTTTCGTGGGAATGAAAACTATACTTTTATCTCTACTTCAACACCACTTGGTAACTCAAGTTTCATTAACGCATCAATAGTTTTTGATGACGAAGAGTAGATGTCTAATAATCTTTTATAAGAAGATAATTGAAACTGCTCTCTTGATTTTTTGTTAACGTGTGGAGAACGTAATACAGTAAAAATCTTTTTGTGTGTTGGTAATGGAATTGGCCCAGTTACAACAGCACCAGTACTCTTTACTGTTTTTACAATCTTATCAGCAGATTTATCTACTAAATTGTGATCGTAAGATTTTAATTTTATTCTGATTTTTTGACTCATTTTCTTTTAGATTTAAGCTTCAACGCCTTTAGCTGCTTTAATTACTTCTTCAGAAATGTTTGAAGGAGTTTCAGCATAGTGTGAAAATTCCATTGTAGAAGTTGCTCTACCTGATGATAATGTACGTAAAGAAGTAACATATCCGAACATTTCAGATAATGGTACATTAGCCTTTACAACTTTGGCACCAGCTCTATCTCCCATATCATTTACTTGACCACGACGACGGTTTAAGTCACCTACTATATCACCCATATTTTCTTCAGGAGTAATAACTTCAAGCTTCATTATTGGCTCCATGATTACAGCTTTTGCTGCTTTTGATGCTGCTTTAAAACCTAATTTTGCAGCTAATTCGAATGATAATTGATCCGAATCCACATCATGGTAAGATCCATCAGTTAAAGTAACTTTTAAAGCATCAACTTCATAACCCGCTAACGGACCATTAGTCATAGCCATTTTGAATCCTTTCTCAATTGAAGGGATAAATTCTTTAGGAACGTTACCACCTTTAATTTCTGAAATAAACTCAAGACCTTGTTTACCTTCTTCAGCAGGCTCTACAGTAAATACAATATCTGCAAACTTACCACGTCCACCAGATTGTTTTTTGTAAACTTCTCTGTGTTCAGCACGTTGTGTAATAGCTTCTTTGTACTCTACTTGTGGTTGACCTTGGCTAACTTCAACTTTAAATTCACGCTTTAAACGATCAACAATAATATCTAAGTGAAGCTCACCCATACCAGATATAATTGTTTGACCTGAAGCTTCATCTGTTCTAACAGTAAATGTTGGATCTTCTTCAGCTAATTTACCTAAAGCAATACCTAACTTATCTACATCAGCTTTAGTTTTAGGCTCAACAGCAATACCAATTACTGGATCTGGAAAATCCATAGATTCTAAAACAATTGGTGATTTTTCATCAGATAATGTATCACCTGTTTTAATATCTTTAAATCCTACAGCTGCTCCAATGTCTCCCGCTTCAATATATTCAATAGCATTTTGCTTGTTAGAATGCATTTGGTAAATACGTGAGATACGCTCTTTTTTACCAGAACGGTTATTTAACACATATGAACCAGCATCTAAACGACCTGAATATGCTCTAAAGAAAGCTAAACGACCTACAAAAGGATCGGTTGCAATTTTAAATGCTAATGCAGCAAAAGGATCACTCGCTTTTGGCTTACGCACTTCTTCTTTATCAGTATCAGGGTTTGTACCTACAATATTATCTCTATCTAATGGAGACGGTAAGTAACGACATACAGCATCTAATAAAAACTGTACACCTTTATTTTTAAATGAAGAACCACATACCATTGGTATGATAGCCATATCCATTACAGCAGCTCTTAATGCAGCGTGCACTTCTTCTTCTGTAATAGAATCTTCATCTTCCATGAATTTTTCTAAAAGATTCTCATCATACGTTGCTACTTCTTCAATAAGTAATGCTCTGTATTTTCTAGCTTCTTCTTTTAAATCTTCTGGTATATCAACTACATCAAACGTAGCACCTTGTGTTTCATCATGCCATACAATAGCACGGTTTTTTACTAAGTCTACAATACCTTTAAAATCTGCCTCATCACCAATATTTAGTACAATTGGTACAGCGTTAGATTTTAACATATCTTTTACCTGTTGGCAAACAGCTAAGAAGTTAGATCCCTGACGGTCCATTTTATTAACAAAACCAATTCTAGGAACTTTATAGTTATCTGCTAAACGCCAGTTAGTTTCAGATTGAGGCTCAACACCATCAACTGCAGAAAACAAAAATACTAAACCATCTAAAACACGTAAAGAACGATTTACTTCAACCGTAAAATCTACGTGACCTGGAGTATCAATAATATTGAAGTGATAATCTTTAGTTTCAGGCAATGGTTGCGCATTTTCCATTGGGAATTTCCAAGTACAAGTTGTAGCGGCAGACGTAATTGTAATACCTCTTTCTTGTTCTTGTTCCATCCAGTCCATGGTTGCAGCACCATCGTGCACTTCTCCAATTTTGTGAGATACACCTGTATAATAAAGTATACGCTCTGTAGTTGTTGTTTTACCTGCGTCAATATGAGCAGCAATACCAATGTTTCTTGTGTATTTTAAATCTCTAGCCATTATTTTTAAAATCTAAAGTGTGAGAATGCTTTGTTTGCTTCTGCCATTTTATGGGTATCAACTCTTTTCTTAACCGCAGCACCTTCTTCTTTTGAAGCAGCTAAAATTTCTGAAGCCAATCTTTGAGCCATTGATTTCTCATTACGTTTACGCGCATAACCAATTAACCATTTCATTGCTGTAGAAATTTTTCTATCTGGACGAATTTGCATAGGAATTTGGAATGTTGCACCACCAACACGACGACTACGCACTTCTACGTGAGGCATAACGTTAGATAAAGCATCTTTCCAGATTTCTAAAGCAGATTTTTCATCATCTGTTTTTTTAGCATCTACAATATCAATGGCATCATAGAATACTTTGAACGCTACAGACTTTTTACCATCCCACATTAAGTTATTCACAAAACGTGTTACCAACTGATCATTAAATCTTGGATCTGGTAAAAGAGGTCTTTTTTTAGCTTGTCTTTTTCTCATGTCTTCTTGTTACAAAGTTTTAATTACTTTTTAGGGCGTTTAGCACCATACTTAGATCTACGTTGCGTTCTACCGTTAACACCTGCTGTGTCTAAAGCACCACGAACAACGTGATATCTAACTCCTGGTAAATCTTTTACCCTTCCACCTCTAACCAATACTATCGAGTGTTCTTGTAGATTGTGTCCTTCTCCACCAATGTATGCATTAACCTCGTTACCGTTTGTTAAACGCACCCTTGCTACCTTACGCATTGCTGAGTTAGGTTTTTTTGGTGTTGTTGTATAAACACGAGTACACACACCGCGTCTCTGCGGACAAGAATCTAAAGCAGCCGATTTACTCTTCTTGGTTATTTTGGCTCTTCCTGTTCTTACTAATTGTGAAATTGTTGGCATATAAATTCTTATATAAATTTAAAATCCTCTTCTTAGAGGGCTGCAAAGGTAGTAATTAAATTGAATTATTCAAACCCTAATTCATTAATTTTCAAAGTAGATAGATTTTTTTTTATTTTTAAAAAGTTGGCATTAAAAATTTCCAATACAATAAACTACCAATTAACACTTTAAAAACATACAAATAAATAGGTGTTAATTTTACAACCAAACTATAATATGGTTGCTAAATAATTTTACGTTAGTTTTACATAATAAAACCTCAAAACACTACTGTGAAAAAACACTATTTGCTTTTCCTTTTATTATTTAGCTGTTTTTTTTATGCGGTTAGTCAAAATTTGAATTTGAAAATCTACGGAAATTCACAATATGAAACATCTATTATTGATTCATTAAACTACACCAAGCAACACAAAGATTTATCAGCTATTGAAACCGAAATAAATACAACATTAAAAACACTATACAAAATAGGCTATTTAGAAAGTAACCCTGAGCCTATAACCAAAATTAATGACAGCACATTTAAGTGTAAAATACATTTAAATAATTTATATAAAAACTTAACAGTTTATAGTACTGAAGGGACAGACATCATTAAACAAGCTTTAGGCAACAAATACAAACCCCCGTTTAAGTTGAAATTTTCTGAAATAGAACCTACTTTAAACAATTTAAATAAAAAAATAATAGAAAAGGGATTTCCCTTCACAATGCTAAAACTTGATAATTTAAGAATTACAAATAAAAAAACGGTAGTTGCCAATTTAGTGGTTGAAAAAAAAACAAAAAAACGAACTACAGACGCTATTATTGTTAAAGGCTATGAGAAGTTTCCAAAATCATTCTTGAAACATTATTTAAAAATTAAAACAAAACAACCTTTCAACATAAACAAGATAAAAAAACAAGCGCAAGCATTACAAATGCTCACATTTGCTTCTGAAATAAAAACACCCGAAGTTTTATTTACTAAAGATTCCACCACTCTTTATCTGTATCTAAAAAAAATACAAAGTAATACTTTTGACGGCTTTTTAGGGTTTGGAACTAACGAAGAAACTAATAAAATTGAATTTGACGGCTATTTAAACCTTAACCTCACTAATAATTTAAATTTTGGAGAATCATTTAAATTTTTATACAAAAGCGATGAAAACGACCAAAAAACATTTAACGCAAACCTATCATTACCATACATATTTAAACTACCCATTGGAATAGATTTAGCTTTAAATATTTTTAAAAAAGACTCTACCTTCTCAACAGCCACACAAAGTGCTAAATTACACTACCAAATAAACCCTAAACAAAAGTTTTACGCTGGCATAGTTAACGAAACATCTAGCAACTTATTAAACTCTAATACGCAAACAACTATTTTTGATTACAAAAAAAACTACTTAAGCTTAGCCTATCAATACACAAAACCACAAAGCAACGATGTTCTTTTTCCAACAAATGCTTTTTTTTATATTGAAAGTAATTTTGGCAACCGTAAAGAAGCAAACAGCGCAGAAAAACAAAATTCACAAAACATAAATGCATTTAAAATTTTCAACTTAAACACCCAAAACAGTTTATATATTGGAGTGAACGGTTCTACAATTAACTCAAATACATTTTTTGAAAATGAATTATTAAGATTTGGTGGCATTAACTCAATTAGAGGTTTTGAAGAAAACAGTCTTTTCGCAACACTTTTTGGTGTTATAAATACAGAATACAGATTAAAACTAAATAACAGCATTTACTTACACAGTGTAATTGATGCAGCCTATTATGAAAATGACATCATAAATAGTAAAGAAAAACTTTTTGGATATGGTTTTGGGTTTGGCATTTTAACTAAATCTGGTTTATTCAAACTAAATTACGCCAATGGTAAAACCGAAAACCAACAATTCAAATTCTCCAACTCAAAAGTTCACATTAGTTTAACTACAATTTTTTAACAAATAACTATCATTTCCTTAAAATTTCAATTATTTATTTGATTTTAGTTTTTTTTTTACCCAAAAAAGCAAATTTTAACCATTATTTATTGTTTTATTAACTTTTTATTTTGATTTTTGACGTTGACTAATTCAAATAATTATAAAATGAAAACAAAGTTTAGTGGAATTCTAACGCTATTGCTGGCGTTAGTTGTGCATATTTCTTTTGCACAAGAAAAGACTATTTCTGGTACGGTAACAGATGAATCTGGCCTACCATTACCAGGAACAACCGTCTTAGTTAAAGGTACCACATCTGGTACATCAACAGATTTTGATGGTAAATACTCTATAAAAGCAAGTCAAGGCTCTGTACTTGTGTTTAGTTTTGTAGGTTATACCACCAAAGAAGCAACAGTTGGAGCTTCAAATACTATTAATTTAACAATGCAAGAAGATGCCGCTTCTTTAGAAGAGGTTGTTGTAACAGCTTATGGAACTCAAAAGAAAGAATCTCTTACAGGTTCAATTACCGAAATTAAATCAGAGGAATTTACTAAAGTTGCTTCTGGTAATGCCATCACAGGATTAACAGGTAAAGTGGCTGGTGTTCAAATTTTTTCTAACTCTGGTCAACCTGGTACAGCTCCAATAATAAGATTTAGAGGAATTGGATCTTTAAATGGTTCTTCAGCTCCACTTTTTGTAGTTGATGGAGTTCCTTTTAATGAATCTATTACATCTATAAACCCAAACGATATTGAATCTATCTCGTTCTTAAAAGATGCAGCAGCAGCAGCTCTTTATGGTAACAGAGGAGCAAACGGTGTTGTAATCGTTACAACAAAAAAAGGTAAAGCCGGTAAATTACAAGTCAACATAGATGTTAAAACCAGTTTCACTAGCAGAGCAGTTAAAGATTATGATGTAATGACGGGTGTAGACGAATATTTAGAATCATACCACAAAATGCTAAAAACATCAGAAATACTTGCTAATGGTACTGCTCCAAACGATGCCGGAGTTATAGCTTCTAACAATTTGTTTGATGGCCCAACTGGATTAGTATATAATCCTTACGGTGGAGACAGAACAACTGTTGTAGATCCTGTAACAGGACAATCAAGAGGAGGTTCTTTACTTTGGACATCTGATTGGGAAGATGTTTTATTCAACAACTCTAGTGGTATTCAAAGTAGCTATATAAGTGTAAATGGAGGCACGGATAAATCTAATTACCTTTTATCTCTTGGTCACGAAGAAAATGATGGGTACAATGTTAATACAGGTTTTGAAAGATACACCCTTAGATTAAACTTAAATTCACAAGTTACAGAAAATTTAAAAATAGGATTATCTACAAACTACTCTAACAGAAAAATTGAAGGCACACTTACAAATAATATAACAGGTAATTTTGCATGGGTAAGAAACATTGCTCCTATTTATCCAGTTTATGCTGTTGACCATGCAACTGGTGAAGTAGTTAGGGATAATAAAGGTAGAGCTTTATGGGATTGGGCTGATGTTATATCACCTAACGCTGTTGGAGGAAGACCTTTTAATGGGTTCTCAAATCCACATGCACTGCAAACTCTTAACGTTAATGAGCAAATAAGAGACAACTTTACAGCTAGAGCCTATGGATCTTTAGACTTTTTAAGTGACTTTAATTTCACATATAATTTTGGTGTTGATTTAGAATTCTTTAACGATACAGACTATACTAATAATTTCGTTGGTAGTTCTACTGGAGATATAAACGGACGTTTAACTAAAGTTAGCAGAAGAAGACAAACATTCACAAATCAACAACTATTAAGTTGGAAAAAAACCTTAAATGATGTTCATAATTTAGAAGTGTTATTAGGTCATGAATCTTCAAGATTTAAATCTGATAGGTTAAGAGCAGATAAAAGAAATCAGTTAATTTCAACAGATATATCTCCAGATTTATTTGCAGAAAATGATGGCGCCCCTTCTGTTTTTGGTGGCCCTGAAGAATATAACTTAGAAGGATTTTTTGGTAGAGTTTTATATGATTTAGACAACAAGTATTATATTAATGCTAGTTACCGTAGAGACGGATCTTCTGTATTCCACCCAGATAACAGATGGGGTGATTTTTATGGTGCAGGTGTAGCTTGGAGAATATCACAGGAATCATTTATGGATGGTGCTGATTGGCTTTCTGAGTTGAAATTAAAATCAAGTATTGGCCAACAAGGTAATGATGTTGTATATTATCCTGGAGCAGTAGATAGAGATGGATTCTTAATTAGAAACTACGCTCCTTACCTAGACCAATGGGGTGTTACAACTAATGGAGAATCTTTTGAACTAGGTTTAGATTACCTTGGTAATAAGGATTTAAAATGGGAAACTACAACAAACTTTAATATTGGATTTGAGTTAGGTATGTTTAACAACAGATTAAGGTTAGAATCTGAATATTTTGTTAGAAACATAACAGATTTAATTTTTAACAGACCACTACCGAACTCATCTGGTTTACCATCTGTTCCTGAAAACGTTATGGATATGGAGAACAAAGGTATAGAAGCAAGTATTTCTTATGATATTATAAACAATGAAAACTTAACTTGGTCTGCAACTTTAAATGCAACTCATTACAAAAATGAAATAACAAAGTTAGCTCCTGGTAGAGAATTCATTGAGCCAGATGCAAATTTTGGAACATTATATAGATGGGAAGTAGGGAAAAGTGCTTACGATTTTTTCATAAGAAAATTTGCAGGGGTTAATCCTGAAAATGGTAATGCAAGATGGTTTACTGCAAAAGAATTTGAAGCAGACGGAACAACTCCTATCGTTGACAATCAAACAGAAGATTATTCACATGCAGATGAAGTATACCTAGACAAAGCTGCTTTACCAAAAGTTAACGGTGGTTTTTCTACAGCTATAACTTACAAAAACTTTGATTTTTCAGTAGATTTATCTTACCAATTTGGCGGTTATGCTTATGACGCTATTTACAACGATGGATTCTCAGGAGACATTGGAGGTAATTTCCATAGAGATTTCTCTAAAACTTGGACATTTGACAACACTAATGCTTCATTACCTCGCGTAGTTGATGGTTCAAGAAACTATAGTGTTTCGGATTTATTTGTTGTAAAATCAGACTTTATTAGCTTGAATGATGTTGCTATAGGTTACACTATCCCCGCTTCTACCACACAAAAAATAGGTATTGAAAAGGTGAGAATTTATGCATTAGGAAACAACTTGGCTATGTGGACTAAATCTGATATTCAAGGTTTTGACCCTAGACAAAGAGTTACTGGTGGGAATAATTCTGTAAGATATTCTACTCTTAAAACTATTAGTTTAGGATTAAACGTTAATTTTTAAAAAAAAAAGCATGAAAAAATTTAGTTTATTAATATTTGCACTTGTTTTTATAACAAGTTGTGAAGAGAGTTTTTTAGACTCTGATCTAGAAAACATAGTTACTGATGATACAATTGCTGCTTTAGCTGAAGAATCACCTGAAGCGTTATTAAATGTTGCTAATTCTTTTGATATTGGAACCATTAATAACATGCGAACATTTGATGTCGCTAAAAGTGGTGGTGATCATAATGACTATGGGCAAAAATCAATTGATATTATGATGGACTTAACATCTAATGATATGATTGATTCTGGCAATGGCTGGTGGTATGATGATGTGTACAAGTTCATAGGAAGAACTCAAGAAGCAGGTACAGAAACAAATACTATTTGGAATTATTATTATGAAATAATTAAAGGAGCAAACCAAACAATATTATTAATTGGTGGTTTAGACCCTTCTGTTTTGACAGATGATTTATCATATGTATTAGCTAGATCAAAAGTAGTTAGAGGCTTATGTTATTTACAATTAATTCAAATTTATCAAAAAGGACAACCATCTATGACAGATGCTGGTGTTCCAATTATTGACCCAACTGCTGATGTTGTAAACGGGCCTGGTTTTGGTAGAATGACAGTTCAAGATGTTTATAATCAAATTGAAAGTGATTTAACAGAAGGCTATGAAGAACTTGAAGGTTATTCTAGAGCAGATAAAACTTCAGTCAATCAAAATGTAGCTGCTGGTTTATTGGCAAGATTCTACCTTTTGTCAATGGACTACACAAAAGCTGTTGAATATGCAGAAATTGCTAAAGCTGGTGGTTCTTTGGCTGCCGATCAACTTACAGACGGATTTCAATTTATCAGCAACCCAGAATGGATATGGGGAGCTGACCTAAATGGAGACACTTCAACTTACTATGCTTCATTTTTTGCTCAAATGCAATCATACTCTCCTAAATATCAAGCTGCAAATGGTATAACACCTGGTTATACTGGCCAATTAGGACACCATAGAACAGTTGACGTTAGACTATATGAAGAGGTTTCTGATACAGATATAAGAAAAAATTGGTTTGGACCAGATAATGGGGAAATTTTTAGACCTAAGGCAGAACAAATTTATAACTACAAGTTTTATGACGATACTTTCTTTGAAGCTGATTATGTATACATGCGCGTAGCTGAAATGTACTTAATAATTGCCGAGGCTAAAGCTGCTAGCGGAGATGATGCTGGTGCAGCTCAAGCACTTTATGATCTTATAAGCACTAGAGACAGTGCCTACACTCTTTCTTCTAACACAGGTACAGCTTTACTTGATGAAATTAAAATTCATAGAAGAATAGAATTATGGGGTGAAGGATTTGGTCTTTTAGATATGAAAAGATGGGGTGTTGGTTTAACTAGAGTTTTCGATGGAAGTACACATCCTAATGATCCTACATCATATTTTAATATCCCTGCAGGAGATCCTAGGTTTACTTTTCAAATTCCTGAAAGTGAAATTAATTTAAATGATGCAATTACTCAAGGAGATCAAAATCCATAATACTATTACTTACTTTAAAGAGTAGAATAAATTAATTAGAACCACCTCAATAGAGGTGGTTTTTTTATACCTTTACCCCATGCAAAACCAAACACAAATATTCGGTATTAGAGCCATTATTGAAGCCATAAACGCTGGAAAAACCTTAGATAAAGTTTTTTTACAAAAAGGGTTAAAAGGCGATTTGTATTCTGAATTAGAAACTCTTATTAGAAAACAAAGCATCAACATGGCTTACGTGCCTGTAGAAAAACTAAACAGGCTCACTAAAAAAAATCATCAAGGTGCGGTTGCCAATATTTCACCCGTAGATTTTCTTGATATTGAAGATTTGGTTTTAAACACTATTGAAGCTGGTAAAACACCACTATTTTTACTATTAGATCAGTTGAGCGATGTTAGAAATTTTGGTGCTATTATAAGAACTGCAGAATGTACTGGTGTTAACGGTATTATTTTTCAGAAAAAAGGTGGTGCTCCTGTTAACGGAGATACTATTAAAACAAGTGCTGGTGCCGTTTTTAAAATGCCTTTATGCAAAGTTGACCATATTAAAGATGCTGTTTTTTACATGCAAGCATCGGGTATAAAAGTTATTGCTGCAACTGAAAAAACAGACAACACATTATATGATGTTTCTTTTAATGAAGCATGTGCTATTATTATGGGCTCTGAAGATAGAGGTATAAATCCATCTACATTAAAAGTGGTTGATGAAAAGGCTAAACTACCGTTGTTGGGCGATATTGAATCATTAAACGTATCTGTGGCTTGTGGTGCTTTTTTATATGAAGCAGTGCGCCAAAGAATTTTAAACGATAATTAATATTTTTTTTAAGTTACTCGTTTTCCTTTTTATAAATGTAATTTATTGTTGTATTTTCATCAGTTTCTTCTGGTGGTTTTGTTTCAATAAAATTACCATCTTCATCAAAATGCTTTAAAAAAGGGTCGTCGTTTTCATTATAATTCTCATTTTCCCAATCGTACTTTTTTGGTTTTGCTATATTACTTTTAAACAGTAAGGCAAATATAAAACCTGTTATTAATCCTGCTAAATGGCCTTCCCAAGACACACCTTCTTTAATAGGCATTACATACCAAACCATACTACCATACAAAAACACAACCAATAAACTTAGGGCTATTAAACGGTAATGTTTTGCAAAAATACCTTTAAAAAAAGTAAAACTTACAAGTACATAAATAAGTCCACTTGCACCTATATGATATGATGGCCTGCCAATACACCAGGTTATAAAACCAGAAACTAAAATACCATAAATTAAAATTTTCCAAGCTAAAGCTCTGTAGAAATAAAATAAAGCCATGCTTAACACAAAAAGCGGTACTGTATTATGATATAAATGCTCTATACTACCATGAATAAACGGGCTAAATATAACACCACGTAGGCCTTTTAAGCTTAGCGGATAGATGCCATATTTATTAAAATTTGTATGAAATTGCACCTCAAAAGACATAACCGACCATATTATTAATACAAAAAATATTGGGTATGCTATTACGCCGGTACTAAATGTAAAATGCTTGCTGCTCATAATACTAAAATAGCAAATAATAAACCATTTATAGTAAAGGTGTTATTTTGGCAGATATGCGCGTGAGGGATTGCAGCGGTATCCTTTTTTGAGGTACGATAAAAAAGATTTAGCGGAAAGCCCGACCCAAATGTATTTGGGGCACGCTATAACAAAAAAATAGATTAATTTTACTGTATGAATGAACCTTTAGCTGAAAGATTACGCCCAAAAACTTTACAAGATTATGTGAGCCAGAAGCATTTGGTTGGTGAAAATGGTGCTTTAACCAAAAGTTTAGAGCATGGTTTAATTCCGTCTATGATTTTTTGGGGGCCACCTGGTACCGGAAAAACTACTTTGGCTAATATTATTGCTACAGAATCTGGCAGACCATTTTACACTTTAAGCGCCATTAGTTCTGGCGTTAAAGAGGTGCGTGAAGTTATTGAAAAGGCTAAACAAAGTGGCGGACTTTTTACTACTAAAAACCCTATTTTGTTTATTGATGAAATTCATAGATTTAGCAAATCGCAACAAGATTCCTTATTGCAAGCTGTTGAGAAAGGTTGGGTTACTTTAATTGGCGCTACTACAGAAAACCCTAGTTTTGAGGTTATTTCGGCTCTGTTATCACGCTGCCAAGTGTATATTTTAAATGCTTTTGAAAAAAAAGATTTAGAAACTTTACTTAACCGTGCTATTAAACATGATGAATTTTTAGCTAAAAAAAATATTACATTACAAGAAACTGCTGCGCTTTTAAGGCTTTCTGGCGGTGACGGACGCAAACTTTTAAATGTTTTTGAGCTTATTGTAAGTTCTTTTGAAAATGATAAAGATATTGTAATTACTGATGCTATTGTGCTTGAAAAAGTGCAAAATAACACGGTGCGTTATGATAAAACAGGTGAACAGCATTATGATATAATTTCGGCTTTTATAAAATCTATTAGAGGTAGTGACCCCAACGGTGCTGTATATTGGCTAGCAAGAATGATTGAAGGTGGTGAAGACATAAAGTTTATTGCCCGCCGTTTGCTAATTTCGGCAAGTGAAGATATTGGTAATGCCAACCCAACAGCTTTGGTTATTGCTAACAATGCGTTTCAGGCAGTTGCTACTATTGGTTACCCAGAATCTCGTATAATTTTAAGTCAATGCGCCACGTATTTAGCCTGCTCGCCTAAAAGCAATGCTGCTTATATGGCTATAAATGAAGCGCAACAAAAAGTGCGTGAAACAGGCGATTTAAGTGTGCCCTTGCATATTAGAAATGCGCCAACAAAACTTATGAAAGAGCTTGGTTATGGTGAAAATTACAAGTATGCCCATAATTATGAAAATAACTTTGCCGAACAAGAGTTTTTACCCAATGAAATTAAGAACACTACGTTTTATAAACCAGGAAATAACGCACGTGAAAACGCACACCGTGAATTTTTAAAACAACGCTGGAAAAATAAATACAACTACTAAACTTTAATTATTATTAAAATTTTATGTTTAGTGTTTCCTGTTTTAACTGTCCGTTTTGGTAATACTCTAAAAACCAAGTAGTGTCTTTTTTGTACAAAATAGCCGAAGTATCTTCAACTAAATACACATTATTTAAACCTGTTGTTTTAATTTTATAGACCACTTTAGGCGAACTATCAACTAACTGAAATCCGTTTTCAATAGCTTGGGCATATAAAACATTGCTAGTTGATGGTTGTACTACTTTTGTTGTTACTTTTTGAGTTTGTACTGTGGTTTGAGCGGGCGTATTAACTTCAACTACTTGCTTTTTTGAAGTTTTTAAGCTTTCAATTTCTGCTTTTAAAGCTTCAATTTCTTTTGAAACTTCATTTTTTTCAGCTGAACTTTGCGATTGTGCTTTTGCTACTGTAGAAATAGATGTAATAGCATCACTTGGTTGGTAGGAGTAATTTAAGTTTGCTATGTGGTTAAACGCTGCTCTTAAGGCTAAATTATAAGCTTTATCATATTCTTTTTCTCTACTTTCACCAACAGGCGAGGTATACACTACCCTATCATTACAATCTTTTAATTCTACTTGTAGTTTGGTTTTAAACATTCCGGAATCTTTTAAAACATCAGATTTTAAACCTAAACATCTGTTAAATTTTAAATCGTCTGGATATTCTTCGCCTTCCATAATAGCCTTAAAGCCATATTTATTGAATAAAAATTGCGCTAACCCATTTAACTGATACTGATTTTTTTCTTTTAAGAAATCAAATTTGTTAGGTACAATAACGTATTTGTAGTTGTTTAAATTTTGCTGCGCATAAACCGATGTAAAAAGTAAACAAGTAATTATTAAAGATATAAACTTAAATTTCATTGTATTTTTTATTATTAGTGGTATTTGTAAATATACGTTTTATTATAAATATTCTTTTAGCTGAATTAGATTATCTATTGTTTTAACGCCATTAGCCTGCGCTGTATTATTTACTTTTAAATAAATTACATCCATACCTATATTTTGAGCGCCTACAATATCGGCTTCATAGCTATCACCTATCATAACACTACTTTCAGCATTAGCCTGTGCTTTATTTAATGCGAAATTGAAAATTTTAGGGTTTGGTTTTTTTACACCAACCATTTCAGAATTTGTTATGGTTTTAAAATAATGCAAAATATTAGATTTTGTTAATTTTTTATGCTGAACCTCATCAAAACCATTAGTTATTATATGTAATTTATATTGATTTTGTAAATAATTCAAAACATTTACCGTGTTATCTAACAAATAATTATAGCTTGTTAAATATTTGATATAATCATCAGATAGTTTTAATATTACTTCTTTTTCAACATATGTATTTAATGCTGAAAAAGCATCATGAAGCCTACCAAAACGTAATGATTCTTTATCAATTTTTTCTTCCCTGTAAAGCTTCCAATAATTAAGATTTATAGGCTGGTAAACTTTCAAAAACTCATCAATATTAATGTCAATATTATTTAGTGTGAATATTTTATTAAAGGTAAGTGCAGAGTTTTTATCAAAATCCCACAATGTGTGGTCTAAATCAAAAAAAACATCGGTTATATTTTTAGTCATTTTGAGCAGATTCTATTATTATATTAAATAATTCTTTAAATCCTTTCCACCTGTAAACATCAGAAAAGGTATAGTTATGAAAAACAGGCACAAACTGCCCATTTACTTGCTTTACTTGGTTAATAATTTTGTAAAGCGTTTGCTTTTTATCTAACAATGAGCGGTTTTTTAATAGTACAAAATCCATGATATGGTACGGGTGAACCATTAAAGGTGTTTGCACCTCATAATCTAAATCATAAAACAGAAAAGGTGTGCAAGAACCTGCCCTAAATCCGGTATGGTTTACATAGCCCATACTGTAATCTTCATTAATTTCTAAATCAACTAAATTTCTGTAAGATTCGGGTAAATTTAACCTAGAAAACGAATGTCTAGATGCTTGCAGAGACATGTTTACTATAGATTCTATTTTGTTTTTTTCTTTTTTTAGAATTTCAACATCGTCAATAGCAAAATAAGATGCTTTAAGCCCTACATTACAATAATCGGCTACATGTTTAATTAAAGATATAAAGCTTTTTTTGTTTGGGTTTATACCTTTATCAAAGGTTGAATAATCGCCTAGTAAAAAGAAAAACAAAAACTTATAATCACTAGATTTTTGCCTATTTATTATATACTTAAATGTATCATACGGATCATGTTTTAAGCCTAAAAGCACTGCAAACCTTAAGTATAAACTTTTAAACCTAAACCTTAACATATCTTTTATAACGCCACCCATTGTACGTACAATACCTTTTAGCTTGTAATTATAAGCACAAGGTACATCTATAATAGGTTTTATGCTGTATGCTCTTTCTGGAAATACAAAATCTGGAAACTGTAGCTGTAATGCAGCTTTAAATTTATATGCCCAAATATCTACAACCGGCTGATGCAAAAACCCATGTTTAAACGCTAAACTTTGTATTGCTGTAAAACGGCCATATTCATCTTTTACATGTGGCAAATACTCTTCATAACGAGATAGCATATAAAATGTAGCCGAAAATATATCAAAAGGTATAGCGCCCTTTTCGCCTATATAAAAAAAGCATTTGGTGTTTTCCCAATCGTGCACGTTTATACTGATGTCTGACAAACCCTGCTCAAACATTATTTCATGACTTTTTATAAAAAACTCATTGCCTAATTGTTGTTTGGTGTATGACATTTTAAGGCTATCATGCGCTATAAATTTTTCAATGGTTGTTGTAAAATCTACTTCTATACCCAAAACACGCGTGCAAATATGCTTAAAAGCATACTTAACTCTTGGTGATATTTTATGTGTATAAACTAGTAACATTAAGGCTTCAAAATTTATTTAGTTAGCTATAAAACGGCTTCATCGGCAAAACTAAAATAGGCTTTTTCAGTAATAATTAAGTGGTCTAGCACTTTAATATCTAAACTTTGGGCGGCAATTTTAAGTTTATTGGTAATTTGTTTATCGGCTTCACTTGGTTTTAAAGTTCCTGACGGATGATTATGTGCTAAAATTAAAGCCGTAGCACCAAGTTCTAAAGCTTGTTTAAACACTAAACGCACATCAACCAAGGTACCAGTTATACCACCTTTACTTAACTGATTTTTTTGCAGCACTTTATTTGAATTATTTAGATAGATTATCCAGAATTCTTCATGTTGAAGTTCTCCAATTATAGGTTGCATTAATTCAAAAACCGAAGTGCTTGAGGTTATTTGCTTTTTTTGTAGAGCCTCTTCTCCTCGCCTTCTTCTTCCTAATTCTAAGGCAGCAGCAATGGTTATGGCTTTAGCTTCGCCAATACCTTTAAATGCCATAAGTTGTTTAATAGATAATTTACCTAATGCACTCAAATTATTATCTACACTGGCTAAAATACGCTTACAAAGGGCTACAGCACTTTCGTTTCTGTTACCAGAACCTATTAAAATGGCTACCAATTCGGCATCACTTAAAGCGGTTTTACCTTTGTAAAGTAGTTTTTCTCGAGGCTGATCATCTTGCGACCAATTTTTTATTGAAAACGATGAGCTTTTTTCTGGCATTTGATAAAGATAATTATTGTAAATTACTGCTGCAATAATAAATTTACTAACCCATGAAATCTTTATTTGAATCTGAAACTAAATTTGAAATACTTAATAGGCTCAATAAATTATCTCCTAAATCACAGGCAAAATGGGGTAAAATGAATGTTAATCAAATGCTTGTACATTGCCAAAGACCCATTGCATTAGCACTTGATGAAATTACAATAAAAAAGCCCAACTTTTTGGTAGGTTTAATGATGAAAATGGTTGCGCCAAGTTTATACAATGACAAACCATGGAAACAAGGCTTACCAACCGCTAACGAATTTATTATTGCTGGCCAAAAAGATTTTGTTTATGAAAAAGACATTCTTATTGAAAAGATTGAAAAAATGAGCAGCTCAAAAGGGTATTTTGAACCTAAAAAGAAACATCCTATTTTTGGAAGTTTTACTGCAGACCAATGGGGAAAAGCGCAATACAAACATTTAGACCACCATTTTAAACAGTTTGGTGTTTAAAAAATTTAATTACTTTTTATCTAATAATACAAACTCCATATCATAAGATTTACGTTGCCATCCGGTTACTTTAAAAAGCGCAATAAAATCTTCATCTTTTTTAATTTGATGCCTTTTGTAAAAGGTTTTAACAGAATCATTATGAGTAAAATAATCTAAAGCACTTATGGCGCCACAATCTTGATCTGAAAGAAAAAAACGCATTTCATTACCTGTTGGCATAGAAATTTTTGCCACTAAAGTATAATCTGTAATTTTATTATTGTGAGAAACAACATCATTATAAACTGTTTTAATTTTTGTATTAGGGTCTATTCGTTCAATTATTTGACTTTTATAACTGTATTGCGGGAACGTTTCAATTAAAATATTTTTTAAAATTCCCATAGATTTAGTCTGCCCAAAATACACTAAATTCTCCTTTTCTAACTGCGTTACACTCCACTCAGAAACCTGTGTAATATCAAACGGATAATCATAATCACCCCAAAAATCGGTTATAGTTCTACTGCAATACGGCGCCATCCAGTTAAAATAGTGGTGCTTACTTGCTATTAATTTCCCTTGTTGTTCTGGGTGGTGTTCAATATACTTTTGTAATTCTTCTTCAGAATTTATTTCATAATCGCGTATTATTCCCTTTTTACTAGTTGTAATAGGGCCTTCAATAGTAAAATAATCTCCAAAAATTACCGTGGTAGAAAGTTCATTTTGCATTAAACGTTTCCAAAATGCATTAACCGGCTTTTTATAAGCGTATAAAGCTATAACTAAAAAAACAACAATTGCTGCCAATACATAACTCCATTTTAATGAAGTCTTTTTTTTTGTTATTGGCGCACTATATTCTTCAAATCTTACTCTATACTGCCCTTTATCTATTGAAAAAACAATATCTTTAGAACTAGCGGAATTACGATAGTAGTCTTCTAATTTCTTTCTTAAATGATATATATAAACCCTAACCTTGTTGTCAGATTTTATGGGATCATATTTCTTACCAAAAAATTCAGTTCCAATTACCGTTTCTTTTATGTCTTTATCATCTAAAGTAGATTGCACTAAAAACTTTAAAAGCCTTACGTTAATTTTAGAACGAGAAAATGCCTTGTCTGATACAATTTTATCAAGTTGATATTCTATTTGGTCTCTTGTAAACTTCATTTAACAGTTAAATCTTTCAAAATTAATAAAGAATTTACAATTTTCCGAATTAAGAAACTCGCACCAAAAACACAACCACAACAACCTAAAAAACAATTAATTACACATAATTTTAAACGGTTAAAAAACGTAATTAAACAAATTTAAATCTCTTAAAACATAAACTATCTTTAAATTTGAGTTAACCAGAAAACTAAACTAAACATGAAAAAGCTTTTATTAGTAATTACTGTAATGCTATTTGCTGTAACCAGTTGTTCTACGTCATCTGAAAAAGATGGTTTCGCACTGTTTAAAAATGGCAATGTAGCATCTATATATGTTTCTAAAACCGAAAAACCTCAAATAATTCGTGCCGTAAAAGATTTACAAAATGATATTTTAATGGTTACCGGTGTGAAAGCTGAAATTATTCATTCTTTAGAAAATGCAAGTGATAATGTAATTATTATTGGGACTTCAAAAAACCCTGACATTCAAAAACTTCAAAAAAGTGAAGCGTTAAATGAATTTAAAGGGAATGAATCTTTAACCGAAGCTTTTCTACTCAAAACTGTTAAAAACCCAACCGAAAACATAAAAAACGCCTTAGTTATTGCGGGTAGTGATGCTATGGGAACAGTTTACGGAATTTACGATATTTCAGAAAGAATAGGCGTTTCGCCTTTATATTGGTGGTGCGATGTGGTTCCTAAAAAACAAGATAAAATTGTATTGAACAATGTTTTAACCTTACCAAAATCGCCTTCGGTTAAACATCGTGGTATTTTTATTAACGATGAAGAGGCATTAATACAATGGAGTGAAAAAACATTACCCAACAAACACAACTCACACATAAGCCCTGAAGCTTACAAACGTATTTTTGAACTTTTGCTTCGTTTAAAAGCAAATTCAATCTGGCCAGGAATGATGCAAGCTGGGAGTTACTTCTTTGAGGCAAAAGACGAAAACGGCGTGCCTATTAACCCTAAAAACGCCAAAGAATATGGCATTTATGTAGGTTCATCTCATTGCGAGCAAATGGCAAGAAATAATTATGCAGAGTGGTATGATTGGGCAGAAGCGCATAAAGATATGTACGATGCCAAGGGCGTTCCTGTTTGGGATTACACGGTAAATCCGCTCACCATTGAAGCCTATTGGCAAGAGCGTTTAAATGAGTCTAAAGATTTTAATATGATTTACACACTAGGTATTCGTGGTGTACACGATTCGCCTTTTGAATATGCAAATCTTAAAAATCCAACCCTTGAGAATAAAGTTAAATTATTGCAGAAAGTTATTGACCGCCAGCGTGAAATGATTAAAGAAACCTTTGGTTCAGAAGATGCGGTAACTCAAATATTTGTGCCTTATGAAGAAACGGGTGAGCTTTACAATGGCGAGAGTAAAGATGGAAAAGAGCAATGCGAAGGTTTAAAACTTCCTGAAGATGTTATTATGGTTTGGACGGAAGACAACTTTGGTTATGCACGCCAGTTGCCACGTCCTCACGAGCAAAAACGTGCAGGAGGAAATGGTTTATACTATCATTTAGCTTATCAGGGTGGCGCTACTTACGATTGGTTGTACACCACACCGCTACCACTGGTTCAAGAGGAATTGAAAAAAGTATACAACGAAAACGTACGCGACTTCTGGATTGTAAATGTGGGTGACATAAAACCTGCTGAATTAGGACTTCAATTTTATATGGCTTTGGCTTATGATATTGATTCGTACCCTAAAAACACAACTAAAGATTTTCTTCAAAAAAGTGCAAAACAGCAATTTGGTGTTAACGATGCCAATGCCAAAGAAATAGCCAATTTAATTACCGATTTCCATAACCTTTGTCGCCCTAAAAAACCAGAGCATTTAATACCGTTCTGGGACTGGAAATTAGAAAACAATTGGAGATACAATTTTTACAGTCTTTTTGATTATGGTGATGAGTCGCTTCGTCAAATTCAAACAGCAAATGAGCTGGAGCAAAAAGCAAAAGCTATTTATGATAACCTAGACGCATCTGCTAAAACGCCTTTTTGGCACCTTGCGTATTATCCTATTCGTTCAACCCGATTAATGCTAGAAAAAGTTAACTATTACAGACGAAATGTTGCCTATGCAAAACAAGGGCGTTATGCCAGTTTAAATGCTTATAAAACCTTATCTGAAAACGCAGAAAAAGCTATTCAAGCCGATTTAGAAACCTACAAACAACTTGAAGATGGAAAATGGAATGGCATCATGGACCCTTATGCACTTTACAACTTCAAAGAGCGCATATTCGATGTGGCCAATATACCCAACAACCTTGTTTATGACGAGCGTTTTATTGAAGAGGCTACCAAAGGCATTGGTTCGGTTTGCGAAAGTCAAGCCATTGGAAACGAAAACATAGAACTTCGTTTTTCTTCTTTTGAAGACAACACACGATTTATTGATATTTTCAACAAAGAAATTGACGCTAACCATTGGACTATTGAAAGTGATGTTGATTGGATAAAATTCTCAAAAACATCTGGAAGCGTAACCATTGAAGAACGCTTATTCGTTAACATTGATTGGGACAAAGCAGAAACCGGAGACAACAAAGCAACAATAACAGTTAAAGACGAACATGGTAATTCTAAATCTTATCCTGTAAAAGCAACAAAATATGATTTAAAACTTAAAGAGAAATCATATGTTGAAGGTAATAACATAATAGCTATTGAAGCAGAGAATTACACCTCAAAACAAGATGGTAAAGCTTCTAAATGGCAAAAACATGACAACTTTGGTTACTTCGGGGCTTCTATGTTTATTAAAGGCGGTACTAAAGTTGAAAAAGACATTAAAACCAATGCTGCTCGTTTAGAGTATTCTGTATATTTTGCCAACACAGGTACTTTTTACGGTCAGTTATACCGCATACCAACACTTAACGAAGGAAAAGGTAAAACTTCTGAAATTGCTATAGGATTAGATAATGAAAAACCTCAAATTTTAAGCGGTATAAGACACAAAGGACAAAGAATATCGGCTAAACTACCAAGCGGTACCACAGAAAAATGGAGTTGGGAAAACAACATTTTATCTGGTATGGAAAAAATACCTTTTGAAATAACGGTTGATAAGGCAGGTTACCACACCATAAAACTATATCAAGTTAATACCGGAATTGGTATTGACAGAATGGTTATTTGTACTGATGCCCAAGCAAAATTAATTCAAAAACGAGCTTTAATTGGGGCTCCAGAAAGTTACAATACTATTGCTCAATACGTTTCAACAAAACAAGCTGAAACTCCAAAAATCACAAAAGATATTGCCGAAGTTAGAAACTACCCTAAACCAGAAGCTTTAACTGAGGTGAAACTTAATTTTGCCTTGTATTCCATGATTGATGCTTTAGGCTTTACACCTGTAAATCAGCGTCATGTTTACGATGCAAATAAAAATCAATTTGGTTGGCGAGCAGAAGATGTTGATAACATTTGGTATCATCACAATGAAGCCTCAGAACGTGTTATATTTTGGCAAAGAGACGGACTTACAGGTAAAAAAGAAGCGAAGTTTTATGTTAGACTAAAAAAAGGAAAGTACAACATAAAATACTATATGGGTGACGCCAGAATTAAGGCTGAAATGATTTACTTTAAAGGTGCAACTTTTGATATGTCTTTTGCCATAAACGGAAAAACACTTATGAAAAATGAAAAAGTGTATTCTGGAAAACAAAAGATAGAAACTGTTGAAGTTACTATTGGTGACGACGAATTATTAGAATTAACCCTTGACGGCAAATGGATTATTAATGCTTTGGAGATTAATCCAATTTAATTAATTAACGTTTTAACCTCATCAAAATCTAAACCACCATAATTACCAGAGCTCATAAGCAATAACGATTTATTTGTAAAGTTTTGAGAAAAGAGATAATTCTTAAAATCTTCAGGATTGGTATAAATTATTAAATCTTCTCTCTGAAAAGCATCAGCTATTTGCTTATGAGTAATGGTATCTAATTTTTTAATTTCAACAGCATGTGGTGAATAGAAAACCACAGCAACATCGGCTGCATTTAAAGCGCCTTTGTATTCTTTTAAAAATTTGGCATTTAAGCTGCTGTACGTATGTAATTCTAAACAAGCTACTAAGGTTCTGTTTTGGTATTGCTCTTTTACCGCATTGGTAGTGGCTTCAACCTTACTTGGTGAGTGCGCAAAGTCTTTGTAAGCAACACTATTTGGGCTTTCAGCAATTTTTTCAAGGCGTTTACTAGCCCCTTTAAACGTAGCTATGGCTTCGTAAAACTCATCTTCTTGAATACCCATATGCTGACAAATCCATTTAGCACCTGCTAAATTATTTAGATTATGTTTTCCAAAGATTTCAATTGGTAATGCACCTTCTGACGTTTCTAAAAGCGTTTCGCCATCTTCAACAGTATATTCTGGAGTTTTATACGGTATTTTTCTAATGGTATTGTCACTAGCTTCAACCACACGTTTTACCTCAGCATCTTCTTCGTTGTAGTTAATACTTCCGCCATTAACAATAGAATCTACAAATATGCTGAATTGTTCAACGTAGTTTTCATAAGTTGGAAACACATTTATATGATCCCAAGCAATACCACTTAACAACGCAATATTGGGTTTGTATAAATGGAATTTTGGTCGTCTATCAATTGGTGAGCTTAAATACTCATCGCCTTCAAGTACTATAAAATCGTTTTCCTCAGTAAGTTTCACCATTACATCAAAACCTTCTAACTGCGCGCCTACCATAAAATCTACATCTCTATCATGGTAATGCATAACGTGTAAAATCATTGAAGTAATAGTTGTTTTACCATGACTACCACCAATAACTACGCGGGTTTTGTGTTTACTTTGTTCGTATAAAAATTCAGGATAACTATAGATTTTTAAACCCAATTCTTGGGCTTTCAATAATTCAGGGTTATCTTCTTTAGCGTGCATTCCTAAAACAATAGCATCTAAATTAGAAGTGATTTTCTCAGGAAACCAACCAAAAGCGTCTGGCAACAATCCTTTTGCTTTTAATCTTGATTTTGAAGGTTCAAAAATAGTATCATCGCTTCCTGTTACCTTGTATCCTTTGTTGTGCAATGCTAAAGCTAAATTGTGCATTGCAGCACCTCCTATGGCTATAAAATGTACGTTCATATAACAAATATCTACTTATAAGCTTAAAGTTCAAAGTTTAATTTTGAAAAGTTTAATACCCTAACAGTAATAAATGATTATAGACGGTTTTGATATGCGTTAGGGATTGAGGCATTTGTTGGAGCTCTTTTGTGAGGCACGAGCAAAAAGCGACTGCCGAAAGCCCGACCCCTTGTGGGTAACGCCCTAATTTATAGTCTTAAAATTTTAATTTTTTCTTCTTTGGCTTGTTTAAAGTTGCTGCGAGTTGCCAAGGCTTTGTCTATCCATTTTAAAGCGGCGGTTTTGTCTTGTTTATTTTTGTGAATTTGGGCTAACCTAAAATAGGCCCATTCAATAGGTACACCATCTTTAACCGAGTGGTTTTTTATATAAGCATGTAGGCATTTTTCGCCTTTTTCTAATTGAATATTATAGTCTGCGCATACTTTTCCTATTTGATAATGCATGGCATTACGGTTGTGTTTTTGGTAAGCTTGCTCAATATTTTGAATGGCTTGCTCTGGTTTGTTTTGCTTTTCGTAAAAATTGGTTAATTTTTCAAAACAGGTTACAGAACCGCCTGTGTTTAAAGCTAATTTATAATATTTTTCGGCTTGTTCTGGTTCTTTATCGTATTCATAAATGTAGCCTTTGGCCAAATAACCATCTACTTTTGAAAGGTTTTGCAGCTCATTAGCATAGTGTAATGCTTTGCTTTTACTACCGCCAATTATACCGGGTAGTTGCATGTATAATTCTACCAATGCCCAACGGGCATCAACGTGTTGTTTATCTAATTTGGCAGCTTTTAAAAAGGCAGCTTTTACATCATCAATAATAGTTAATGCTTTAATTTTACTTACCGATAGCGCTTTCATACCCAAAGCACCACCGTATTTATATTGGTAATTGGCATTTTTAGCATTGGCGTTAACCAATATTTTGTACTTATTTATGGCTTTATCCCATTTTTTTTGGTGGCCATAGGCATCGCCCAACAACTCTATACCCAATAAATTATTAGGGTTTTCTTCAACAAATTTTACTAAAACAGGTTCTGCTTTGGCATACTGTTTTTTTGCTAACATGGTTTGCGCTTGCTCAATATTTAACTGTCCATAAGTTAAAACAGGCAACAACAGTAGGTATATTAATTTGTTCATAAGTTTTTTGTCGGTTTCACAAAGTTAAACATTACAAGTTTCTTTTAAAATGAGTAAATTAACTCACCCAAAATAGAGGTTTACTCATTGGCTATTTTTTGGTACAGCTTTTGAATTTAGCTTAGCAAAACAAGCCAATTAAAAAGTAACCTTATACAACGCACAGTTTATGAAAAACTCACTATTAGCATTAATGATTATACTTTTTGCAAACATAACCAATGCCCAACACAACAATTACGAAGCGCTTTGGCAAAAGGTTGAAAAACTTGAAATTGAGGGTTTACCTAAATCTGCACTTAAAATTGTTAATAATATTGCCCTTAAAGCTAAAAAAGATAACAACGCCCCACAACTTATTAAAACACTTTTATTTAAAAGTAAGTTTGCTTTAATTTTAGAGGAAGATGCGCAACTTAATATAATTAATGATTTTAAAACTACTATTGAAACTAGCAGTTTCCCAATAAAAAATGTTTTAGAAAATCAACTAGCTAATTTGTATTGGCAATATTTTAAACAACATAGATGGCAATTTTACAACCGCACCAAAACTGATGAAAAAGTAAATAAAACCGATTTTAGAACCTGGGATTTACAAACATTATTCAACCAAATTAATGTGCATTACCAAAACTCACTACAAAACGGCTTAATGCTTCAATTAGAAGATTTAGCCAATTATAATGCCATTTTAAACACCCAAAAAGATTCCAAGGTTTACAGGCCAACACTTTTTGATTTTTTAAACCATAATGCTTTAGAATTTTACAAAACCAACGAAACACACATTACAAAACCGGCATATAAATTTGAAATTGATAACCCAGATTTTTTAGCTAACGCTGAAACCTTTTCGGCATTAAACATTACATCAAAAGACAGTACTTCTTTGCAATTACAGGCTTTAAAAATTTATCAAAACTTAATGCATTTTCATTTAAAAAGCAAAAACGCAAAAGCTTTAGCCAATGTTAATATTGAACGCTTAAAATTTGTTGAAACGCATGCTACTTTCAGCAAAAAACAATCACTGCTATTAAACGCTTTAAAAACTGAAGTCGATAAAAATAAAACGAATGAAACTGCGGCTTTATACCATTTTGAAATAGCCTCAATTTATCTTGAATTAAGCAAAACCTACAACGGAAACACCAATAAAGAACACCGCTTTAAAGCCAAAGAGGCGCTAGAAATTTGCAATACTACCATAGCTTATTTTCCTGAAAGCTTGGGTGCCGAAAAATGTAAAATTCTAAAAAAGCAAATATTAGAACCAGCTTTAAACATTACTACCGAAAATTATTTACCAATACAACAGCATGCTAGAGTTTTGGTAAACTACAAAAATATTAATACACTGCACTTTAAAGCTTTCAAGTTAAACGAAAAACAGTTTGAAAAATTTGCTAAAATTTATAATCAAGTTGATAAATGGGAATTTTTAAACACATTAAAACCTACTAAAACTTGGGAAAACTTACTACGCAATGAAAACGATTATCAGCGCCATAGTACCGAAATATTACTGCCTAAACTAAACAATGGGCGCTATGTTGTTTTAGCCACAACTAACAAAAATAGCAATGCCTTTTTTGCTCAAACCACGTTACAAATTACCGATTTAGCTCTGGTTGATGCTGAAAATAACACGCATCAAATTTTTCAATTAATTAACAGAAACAATGGCGAGCCTATACCTAATGCAGCCATTAAAATGTCATACAGTTCCAGATACAACGGCAATAGAAAAACCCAAAACCACACCACCAATAGCCAAGGAAAAATAATCATTAAAAAAACAAATAATTACTACCGCAACATAGCTATTAAAGTAAACCATAAAGATGAAACGGCTTATTTTGGAAATTACTGGATGGGTTCACGCCAAAACAAGCAACAACAAAAAACACAGTACAAAGCTTTTATTTTTACTGATAGAAGTATTTACAGACCTGGACAAACCGTATTTTTTAAAGCCATTGCGCTTAAAACTAAAAACAACACTTCTGAAGTTTTAGCTAATGAAAATTTATATGCGGTTTTATACAATACCAATGGTGAAGAAATAAAAGAATTAGAACTAAAAACCAATGCATTTGGCTCTGTTAGCGGCGAGTTTATTTTACCAAACACAGGTTTAAACGGCCAGTATTACATTGAAATTGATGCTGACAGAAGTGATTTGTATTCAAATCATTATTTCTCTGTTGAAGAATACAAGCGCCCAAAATTTGAAACCATCTTTAACCCCGTTAAAGAAACTTTTAAAATTAACGATTCTGTTACCGTAAAAGGTAATGCTATTGCTTTTGCTGGAAGTAACATTACAAATGCTAAAGTTGTATATCGTGTACACCGTAAAGTGCAATATCCGCATTGGTTTTATTGGTACAGGCCAAATTTTAACAGCGAGCCTCAAGAAATAACTCACGGCGAAACCGTTACCAATGCCAATGGTGAATTCAGCATTACCTTTAAAGCGCTGCCAGACACGAGTGTAGATAAAAAAAGTCTGCCTATTTTTAAATACGAAATCACTGCCGATGTTACCGATGTAAACGGCGAAACCCGAAGTGCAACAACCCTTGTAAATGTTGGTTATCATGCTTTAACTGCCAAAATTATTATTAATGATGCGCTCAATAAAAACAATAAAAACCACACACTAACTATTGATACAAAAAACTTAAATGGCGAATTCACACCCGCTAAAGGCAGCATAAAAATTTACAAACTTAAAGCTCCAAATACTGTTGTAAGACCACGCCCTTGGCCTGCGCCAGATTATCAAGATTTTTCAAAAGAAAAATTTAAAAACTTATTTCCAAATGAGGCTTTTACAAACGAACATTTACCTAATGAATGGAAAAAAGGCTCTCTTGTTTTAAACAAAACTTTTAATACCGAAATTTCAAAAAAACTTGATTTAGGAAAAATTAAAAAATGGGAATCAGGGCAATACATCGTCATTTTAGAAACTAAAGATACGTTTAATCAAAAGGTTAAAGACGAATCAAAAATATCTTTATTTAGTGATAAAGATGATAGTTTAGCCGACAATCAATTATTTAATATAACAACAAACAAAACTACATACAACGCAGGCGAAACGGCTTATATAACCTTAGCTTCGGCTGCAAAAAACATAGTAGTTACAGTATCTGTTGAAAAAAATCATGATATTATTGATACGCAAATAATTCGTTTAAATAACAATAAAAAAACATTAAGCATTCCCGTTACACAAAATGATGTTGGTGGTTTTGCTATTCATTACAGTTTTGCTGCTTTTAACAGTGCTCAACAAGGTACATTGCCAATTTTGGTACCATACCCAGAAACCGATTTGCAAATTGAAACCAACACCTTTAGAGACCGTTTGCAACCCGGAACAGATGAAACTTGGAATTTCAACATTAAAGGTCCAAAAGGCGACAAAGTTAGTGCCGAACTTTTAGCAAGTATGTATGATGCCTCTTTAAACCAGTTTAAAAACCATTATTGGTACTTCAACCCTATTAACAAACCCGTATATTACAGTGCTTTTAGAACTAATATGCTCCAAAGTTTTGGCACCACAAACTTTAAAGTTTACAATTCATTAAGTTATAATTACCATTATCCAAAGCAATATTATGACACATGGAATTGGTTTGGGTTTTCAATGAACTTTAATAAATGGACGTATAACAGATATTTAAATGCATTAAGACCAAAATTCACATCAAAACATAAAGAAACTTTTGATAAAAATTTAAAAACAGGTGTTATTAGCGGTACTGTTTATGATGAAACTGGAGAGCCTTTACCAGGAGCAAACATTATAATTATAGGAACAGAAAACAAAGCAATCACAGATTTTGATGGTAATTTTACTATTGAAGCAAAAAAAGGAAACACTCTTAAAATTAGCTTTTTAGGCTTTTTAGATTATGAAGTTAAAATTGGCAATAATAATGTTTTAAAAATAGCCTTAGTTGAAGATAGCGCCCAATTAGATGAAGTTGTGGTGGTTGGTTATGGCACACAAAAAAGAAAAGAATTAACAGGAGCAGTATCTAAAGTTATGGCTGAAGAAGCTGAAGTTTCTGAAGGACAAGCAATGATAAAAGGACAGGCAAATGACAATGAACTAAATATTCCTCCGCCTCCTAAACCTGAGAGTCCAACTAAAACAGATTTTAGCGAAATCAAAATTCGAAAAAACCTAAAAGAAACCGCCTTTTTCTTTCCGCATTTAAAAACAGACCATGAAGGCAATGTAAGTTTTAGTTTTACAACTCCCGAAGCGTTAACACAATGGAAATTGCAATTATTAGCGCATACCAAAAACTTAAAAAGTGCCACAAAAACATTAACTACAGTTACTCAAAAAGAACTCATGGTTATACCAAATGCACCACGTTTTTTACGCGAAGGTGACAGTATTAATATAAGTACTAAAATTTCAAATTTAACCGTAAAACCACTTTCAGGACAAGCACTACTTATTTTAACAGATGCTATTTCAGGAAAAGATATTACATCAAAATTACTTGTGAATAATAATAGTACTTTAACACTTAAAAGTGTGCAAAATTTTTCAGTATCATCAAAAGGTAACACTCAAGTATCGTGGCGTTTATCAATACCTGATGATGTTCAAGCTATTCAATATAAAATAGTTGCAAAATCTGAAAGTTTTAGTGATGGCGAGCAAAATGCATTACCTGTACTTTCAAACCGCATGTTGGTTACAGAAACTTTACCTATGTGGATAAAAAGCAACGAAACTAAAACCTTTACATTAAATAAACTAAAAAACAACACCTCTTCTACATTAAAACACCACAAATTAAGCTTAGAAATAACGTCTAATCCGGCGTGGTATGCGGTACAAGCATTACCTTATTTAATGGAATACCCTTATGAATGTAATGAGCAAACATTTAGCAGGTATTACGCCAATGCGTTAGCTAGCCATATTGTAAATTCTAACCCTAGAATAAAAGATGTTTTTAATCAGTGGGCATCAGAAGACGTGCTCATTTCAAACCTTGAAAAAAATGAAACATTAAAATCTATTTTAATTCAAGAAACGCCATGGTTACGCGATGCACAAAGTGAAACCGAACAGAAAAAGCGTATTGCTTTGTTGTTCAATTTAAATAAAATGAATAACGCATTACAATTGGCTTTAAATAAACTAAAAGGCAATCAAATGTCATCAGGCGCATGGCCTTGGTTTAATGGCGGTTATGAAAGCCGATGGATTACACAACATATTATTACTGGTTTTGGGCACTTGCATAAACTTAAAGTAACCAATAACGCTAGCAATACATCTCAAATGATTAAAAAGGCCATTAAATATTTAGATGAAGCTTTTATAAAAGAATACAAAGACCTAAAAAAGTACAATAAGAATATTGATTTAAACAAAGACCATTTAAGCCATAATCAATTGCATTATTTATACATGCGTAGTTTCTTTCCGCAGGTAAAAAAATCTAAAGAAGTTGAAAATGTTATTGCATATTACCAATCGCAAATTCAAAAATACTGGTTAAACCGTTCATTGTACGCCAAAGGTTTAATGGCTTTAATTTCACATAGAGCCAATGATGTAAAAACAGCTTCAAAAATTATAAAATCTTTAAAAGAAAATAGCATTACCAATGAAGAATTAGGCATGTACTGGAAAGAAAACACAAACTCTTGGTTTTGGTATCAAGCACCAATTGAAACGCAAGCACTACTAATTGAAGCGTTTTCTGAAACTGGCACACGCATTCAAAATGAAACTAAAAATTTAGAAACTATAGACAACCTTAAAATTTGGCTACTTAAAAATAAACAAACTAACCGTTGGAAAACTACCAAAGCAACTACCGAAGCGGTGTATGCCTTACTACTTCAAGGCAGCAATTGGTTGGATGTTACAGATATGGTTGATGTTTCTGTTGGTGAAGAAACTGTAAATCCTTCAAAATTAGAAAACACCAAAATTGAAGCTGGCACTGGGTATTTTAAAACCTCTTGGAATGCCCAAGAAATTAAACCAAATATGGGCAATGTTACACTAACAAAAAAAGGTAATGGTATTGCTTGGGGTGGTTTATATTGGCAATATTTTGAAGATTTAGATAAAATTACATCAGCTAAAACCTCATTAAAAATCTCTAAAAAATTATTTTTAAAACAAAACACCAATACAGGTGAAGCTCTTAGTGAAATAACTTCAAAAAGCAATTTAGAAGTTGGTGACCTGATACGCGTTAGAATTGAAATTAAAAACGACAGACCTATGGAATTTGTACATATGAAAGATATGCGTGCCGCTGGTTTAGAGCCTGTAAACGTTTTATCTAACTACAAATGGCAAGACGGGTTAGGCTACTATGAAAGTACAAAAGACGCCAGTACAAACTTCTTTTTTGATTATTTACCAAAAGGTATTTTTGTTTTTGAATATGATTTACGTGTAAACAATACCGGAAACATGAGCAACGGTATCACTACCATACAAAGCATGTATGCGCCCGAGTTTAGTAGCCACAGTAAAGGCGTAAGAATTCAGGTTAAGTAATTATATTAAAATAACAAATTTACAGAAGCTCCAAAAAAATGGGGCTTCTGTAGTTTTAAGCAACAACACTAAACAGTTTTTAGTAACTTTGTGTTATGCAACGCCCCACAATATTATGTCTTCTTTTTTTAACCGTATGCTTGTTATTAAACTTAACGGCATGTGCAAGTAAAAATATAGAACCACCAACCCTTACCAAAAGCGGCAAACCCAAATTGCTTTTTATAAATTTTAATATAACACAAAGCAAAAACAGAAAACATATTACTTTAATTAATAAAATTGAAACCGAAGGTACACTTAAACAAAATAGCCTTTTAAAAAATGGTAAACAAGGCGATTTACTTTGCAGTTTACTAAACAAACAAGGGCGCATGCTTGAACAATTCAGCATAAAAAATCCGCTTGAAAAGCACATGGAATATATTAACCATGATAAACAACTGCAAACAAAACATGTTCAGTTAAAAAAATCTTCGTTTACTATTCGCATTCCTGCTTATGCTAACGTGTATTATTTAAGTGTTTCTGAAATTGATGCTTCAAACAAGAAAACAAAACCATTAATTAAAACTAAAATTAACCAGTGAAATATCTGCTACATATCATTGTAATATTGGTGAGTTTTGCATCTGCTTTTGCTCAAACTTTTGATGTTGAAGCCATAAAAATAACTGGTGATAATAACAAACGTATAAACTTAGTTATTTTAAGTGACGGCTACCAAACTACCGAGTTAAACACTTTTATTACAGATGCTACAAACTTTAGTGATTACCTTTTTAGCCAATCGCCTTATTTAGAATATGCTAATTATTTTAATGTATATGCTATAAAAGTACCTTCAAATGAAAGTGGTGCAGACCACCCAGGAACAGGTAGCGCTAATCATGAATCTGGTTGGCCCGTGCCCACACAAATGGTAGACACATATTTTAATGCAACTTATGATGCCTTTGGAAATCATTTTTTATTGTATTATGAAATTGATGGATTTAGCGCTAATAATACCCAAGCCAAAATAGAAACTGTTTTAGCTAACAACTTCCCAACTTATGATCAAGCACTTATACTTGTAAACTCGCCCTATTATGGCGGTAGTGGTGGTAAATTTCCAATGGCTTCAACCGGTACAAGTTCATTAGAAATTGCTGTTCATGAATTAGGGCATTCACTTTTTGATTTAAAAGACGAATATTATCCTGGAGATATATTGGCTGCTGAGGCCATAAATATGACACAAGAAACCAACCCTAATACCGTAAAATGGAAAAACTGGATGGGTACAAACAATATTGGCATACACCAGCATACAGGCAGTGGCAATGCTTCAATGTGGTACAAACCAAGACATGCCGAATGTAAAATGGAAGTTTTAAACAAACCTTTTTGTGCTGTTTGTAAAGAAGGTATGATTGAAAAAATTCATAGCCTCATCTCTCCTATTGATTCTTTCAACCCAGAAACAACAACTCTTGAGGCTTTAAATTTTCCGCTTAATTTTCAGCTTAATTTAATAAAACCTATACCTAACACTTTAGAAAGTGTATGGACACTTAACAACGTTAATTATGCCAACAATGTTGATGATGTTTCTATTACTGAAACTAATTTAAATGAAGGCAGCAACACCCTTTCTGTAACCGTTACAGATAATTCTAATATGCTAAAGGTAGATAACCACGAAACATTTCATATTTACAATGTAAACTGGACTATTAATTACAGTGCTTTGGGTACTGAAACTATTACTAGCAACAAAAACACCTTTAAAATAAGCATGTTTCCTAACCCAACTAATAATTTTTTAAATTTTACAATTGAAAGTATTAACAGCCAAAAATTACGCATAGTTTTAAACACAATTGATGGCAAACAAATTACATCTAAAAAGCTAAATACCTCAACACAAATCAACACAAGTCATTTACAAACAGGAATTTACATTGCTAATATTTATGCAAATAATATACTTATTGCAAGTAAAAAAGTAGTAAAACATTAAGGTTTTGGCGGATAACCAGCTAAAATTTTATCGGTAATAGCTTTTAAGCGCGTTTCTCTGTTTTCAGGTGTTGCATTAGGATTAAAACTAGATTCGCTAACAGCTTGCCAAAACAAACCAATGCCTTTTTCATCAACAAAATCAACTGTAATTTGTCGGTTTACATTAGGTTGCCCAATAGGTATACCAATTGAAACGCCACCACCAACATTACGGCCGCCGCCACCTAAACCTACGCCTACACGTTGCCTTGGGGCGCCTTGAAATTCAGCACTTTTTATATCAATTAAAAAATCGGGGTTTTCAGAAATTGAAAAACCTAATGTGGTCATTTTAGCATCAAAAGCATCTAAAAAACGTTTAGTGTCTAACGCACTTAAACCGGTTTTCATATCTCCAAAATACTGATAGGTTTTGTATTTTGAAAAATTAGTAGTGCGTTCATAATCATAATTCACCTTAATGGGTGCGCAACCTACTATTAAAAATATAAACAGAAGTAATTGTAAATGTTTCATTGTTAGCTAATTTTTAATTTAAAGATAATCAAAAATTATTCCAATGAGTTTTTGTTTTAAATTGAAATGAATTCTTGCCCACTAATCATTCAACATTTTCCAAAGTGTATCTTTTAACTCGGTGATGCCCTTTTGCGCTACCGATGAGATAAACATGTATGGAATTGGCAAATTATTATCAAGCTCTTGCTTCATTTCAGCTTTAAGTTCATCATCTAACATATCACTTTTAGAAATAGCAATAAAACGCTCTTTATCTAACATTTCGGGGTTGTAGCGCCTTAATTCATCTAATAAAATATCATATTGTTTTTTAATATCATCGGCATCGGCCGGAATTAAAAACAATAATACCGAGTTGCGTTCAATATGACGAAGAAAATAATGCCCAAGCCCTTTACCTTCAGCAGCACCTTCAATAATACCCGGAATATCGGCCATTACAAAGGTTTGATAGTCTCGGTATTTTACAATGCCTAAATTAGGTTTTAGGGTTGTAAACTCATAATCGGCTATTTTAGGTTTAGCAGATGTTATTACAGATAATAATGTAGATTTTCCGGCATTTGGGAAACCTACTAAACCAACATCGGCTAAAACCTTAAGCTCAATAGTAACATACTTTTCTTGCGTAGGCATACCTGGTTGCGCATAGCGTGGTGTTTGGTTTGTAGACGATTTAAAATGCCAATTACCTAAACCACCTTTACCGCCTTCTACAATAATTTTTTCTTGCGCATGTTCTGTAATTTCAAAAAGGATGTTATTGGTTTCGGTATCTCTAACAACGGTTCCTAAAGGTACATCAATATACACATCTTCACCATCGGCACCTGTGCTTCTACTTTTACTACCGTGTTCTCCATGGCCAGCACGTATGTGTTTTTTAAATTTTAAGTGTAATAATGTCCATAAGTTTTCATTACCACGAATAATTACGTGCCCACCACGGCCACCATCGCCACCATCTGGCCCGCCTTTTTCAATATATTTTTCTCTGTGTAAGTGCGCAGAACCTTGTCCGCCTTTACCAGAGCATACATACATTTTTACATAATCTACAAAATTTCCTTCTGTCATTTGTCTAGTTTATTTGTTTTGCGTTAAGTCGTTTAGTCGTATATTCACTTTAAACAACTAAACAAATAAACGTTTACTATAAGGCGTCTATTACCGTACTTAAACGTTTTGTAATATCTTCTATACTGCCAACACCATCAACGCCGTAATATTTATTTTGTGCAGAGTAATAATCTTTTAAAATGGCTGTTTTATTGTAATATTCTTTAATTCTATTTCTAATAATAGACTCATCGGCATCATCTGCTCTTCCGCTAGTTTTACCTCTTTCAAGTAAACGTTTTACTAAAACTTCGTCATCAACTTCAAGCGCTATCATGGCATTTATTGCAGAATCTTTAGAATCCATTAAGTTATCTAAAGCTTGCGCTTGAGCATTTGTACGCGGAAAACCGTCAAAAATAAAACCATTTGCATCGGCATTTTTTTCAACTTCAGCATTTAACATGTCTATAGTTACTTGATCTGGCACTAACGCTCCTTTATCAATGTATGATTTTGCAAGCATTCCAAGAGCTGTTTCGTTTTTAATATTAAACCTAAAAACATCGCCTGTTGAAATATGAACTAAGTTATATTTTTCTTTTAAGAAGTTTGCTTGTGTTCCTTTACCTGCACCTGGAGGGCCAAATAGCACTAAATTTGTCATGTGTTGTGTTTCTTTTATTTGATATATTTCTGGTAAATCTCTACCTAAGTTATCGTAGTCTAAGCCATAGCCAACAATAAATTTATTAGGTATTTCTATACCAACATAATGTAATTTAAAATCTTTTTTATAAGCTTCGGGTTTGTAAAAAAGCGTTGCAATTTTTAATGCTTTAACCTTTTCATTTTGAAAAATACGGTGTACTTCGGCTAAGGTATTTCCTGTATCAATAATATCTTCTAAAATTACTACAGTACGCCCTGTTAAATCTTGCGTTAAACCTATTAAACGCTGTATATCTTCGGTAGATTTTACACCTTCATAAGATGCTAATTTAATAAACGTAACCTCGCAAGCCTTTGGGTATTTTTTCACAAAATCACTTGTAAACATAAAAGAACCATTCAAAATTCCAATAAAAACAGGTATTTCGTCTCCTAAATCGTTTGCTACTTCTTTAACCAGTCTATCAATTGCTGTATCAATTTGATTTGCAGTAATAAACGGTTTAAAATATTTGTTATGTAATTTTACCACCTTAAACGTATTTTTAAAGCTGCAAAGATAATTAAATGATTTACGTTTTTAGGCTTTTGAATTACGTTTTAGAATCCTTTTTTTAATATTTAAGTGTATTTTTGCATAACTTTAATACGTTTCATAAAAAAAACATGAATGAACTACTTCTCTTCTAACTTTAAACTAGGTATTTTAGGTGGCGGTCAATTAGGTAAAATGCTACTTTACAACACAAGAAAGTTTGATATACAAACCAATGTAATGGATGCTAGCCCTGAAGCACCAAGCAAACTAGCTTGTAACAATTTTACACTTGGTGATTTAATGGATTATGATGCCGTTTTTAACTTTGGAAAACACGTTGATGTATTAACTATTGAAATTGAAAATGTAAATGTTGATGCTTTAGAAGCTTTAGAAAAAACAGGTATAAAAGTTTACCCAGCAGCAAAAACACTGCGCACCATACAAAATAAAGCAAAGCAAAAATTGTTTTACGTTGATAACAACATACCAACAGCCCCATTTACACGTTTTGCTTATACTTCTGAAATAGAAGAAGCTATTAATCATGGCGGATTAACATTACCTTTTGTTTGGAAAAGTGCCCAATTTGGGTATGATGGCCAAGGCGTAAAAATTGTTAAAACGCTTAATGATTTACAAAACCTACCAAACGTAGAATGTATTGCCGAAACATTGGTGCCATTTAAAAACGAATTAGCTGTTATTGTTGCTCGTAGTGCTAACGGTGAGGTTAAAACTTACCCAGTGGTTGAAATGGAATTTCACCCAGAAGCCAACCAAGTTGAGTACGTAATTTGTCCGGCTAGAATTGATGATAATGTAGCAAAAAAAGCTAAAGATGTGGCTTTAAAAGTATCTAAAGCATTCAATCACGTAGGCCTTTTAGCGGTTGAAATGTTTCAAACTGAAAATGATGACATTTTGGTAAATGAAGTTGCCCCAAGACCACACAACTCTGGGCACCAAACCATTGAGGCTAGTTACACATCGCAATTTGAACAGCATATACGTGCCATTTTAAATTTACCGCTTGGTAGAACCGACAGTAAAGTTGGTGGCGTTATGGTAAACCTTGTTGGTGCCGAAGGTTATACTGGTAATGTAATTTACCAAAACATTGAAACTATCATGAAAATGGATGGTGTAACACCACACATTTACGGTAAAAAAGAAACCAGACCATTTAGAAAAATGGGCCATGTTACTATTGTAAATGAAGATTTAAATGAAGCCAGACGTATTGCTGAAGACGTAAAAAAATCTATTAAAGTAATAAGCGAATAAATAATATTTAAAACTAAATATAAACTTTAAAATTTGGTTTTTTCAAAATTATAAATTTCAAAATTTATGAGTAAAATAGGCGTAATTATGGGAAGTAAAAGTGATCTTCCTGTTATGCAAGATGCCATAGACATCTTAAAAGGGTTTGATATTGAAGTTGAAGTAGATATAGTATCTGCACACCGCACACCCGAAAAATTATTTGACTACGGAAAAAATGCCCACACACGCGGCTTTTCAGTAATAATAGCAGGTGCTGGTGGTGCTGCTCATTTACCAGGTATGATAGCCTCATTATCGCCTTTACCTGTAATTGGCGTGCCTGTAAAAAGCAGTAATTCAATTGATGGTTGGGATTCTGTTTTATCTATTTTACAAATGCCAGGTGGTGTACCTGTGGCTACAGTTGCATTAAACGGTGCTAAAAATGCTGGTATTCTAGCTGCACAAATTATTGGAGCGCATGATACTTGTGTTTTAGATAAAATTATAGCCTATAAAGAAGGCTTAAAAATTAAAGTAAACGAATCTGCTAAAGATTTATAGCCATAAAAAAACCTCGAATAAAAATTCGAGGTTTTCAAGCTATTAACATATAATCCTTATGAGTTAGTCACTCGCAAAAATCTGTCGGGTGCAAATATAAAACTTTTTTTTATTATGCATGCATAATAATTAAACTTTAACATTTCATTATAAATTATGTCATACAAAATATTACTTGAAACGTTTAATACGCCATACAATACAGCACCTTTTTCTAAAATTGAAGACAGTTATTACCTTCCTGCCTTTAAAGAAGCTATAGAAAATGCTAAAGCCGAAATTGATGCCATAATTAATAATACTGAAGCGCCATCTTTTAAAAATACCATTGAAGCTTTAGATTTTTCAGGTGAACAATTAGATAGAATTTCAAGTATATTTTTCAATTTAAATTCTGCAGAAACTAATGAGGCTATTCAAAAAATAGCTCAAGAAGTTTCACCTTTACTTTCAGAATTTAGTAACGATATCACGTTAAACCAAGCTCTATTTCAACGTGTAAAAACCGTTTATAACGCCAAAAACACCTCAAACTTAACTATTGAACAGCAAACGCTGCTTGACAAAAAATACAAAAGTTTTTCTAGAAATGGCGCTAATCTTTCAGATGATAAAAAAGAAACTTTAAGAGCTATTGACAAAGAGCTTAGTAAATTAAAACTTAAATTTGGTGAAAATGTATTGGCAGAAACCAATGCCTTTGAAATGTTAATTACAAATGAAAAAGACTTAAGTGGTTTACCCGATGGCACAATTGAAGCTGCAAAACAGTTAGCCGAAAGTAAACAAAAAGAAGGCTGGCTTTTCACTTTAGATTACCCTAGCTACATACCTTTTGTAACCTATGCAGATAACCGAGAACTGCGTAAAAAAATAAGTTTAGCCGCCGGTAGCAAAGGTTTTAAAAATAATGATTTAAACAATCAAGATATTGTTTTAAACCTTGTAAAACTTAGGCACCAACGCGCAAACCTTTTAGGTTACAAAACCCACGCCCATTTTGTTTTAGAAGAACGTATGGCACAAACACCCGAAAATGTCACTAATTTTCTTAATGAATTATTAGAAAAAGCAAAACCTGCCGCCACTAACGAGTTTGAAAACCTTCAAAATTTTGCTAAAAATATAGATGGCATTGAGCAACTTCAAAAATGGGACGGTGCTTATTATGCTGAAAAATTAAAACAAAAACTTTTTAGTTTAGATGACGAAAAACTAAAACCTTATTTTAAATTAGAAAATGTAATTGAAGGCGCATTTACAATTGCCAAAAAATTATTCAACTTACATTTTGAAGAAATAAATAGTATTGATAAATATCATAAAGACGTTTTAACATACAAAGTAAGCAACACTAATGGCGATTATATTGCCATACTTTACGCCGATTTTTTCCCAAGATCAGGAAAAAGAAACGGTGCGTGGATGACAGTTTACAAACCACAGTACATTAAAAATAATGAAAACTCTAGGCCACATATATCTATAGTTTGCAACTTTACAAAACCAACAAAAAGCAAACCATCACTCCTTACTTTTAACGAAGTAACCACGTTGTTTCATGAATTTGGTCATGCGCTACACGGTATGTTAGCCAACACAACTTACCAAAGTTTATCGGGCACAAGTGTATTTTGGGATTTTGTTGAATTACCAAGCCAAATAATGGAAAATTGGTGTTTTGAAAAAGAAGCTTTAGAGTTATTTGCAACTCATTATGAAACTGGCGAGGTTATTCCAATGGATTTAGTAGAAAAAATTAAAGCCTCGGCTACATTTCATGAAGGCATGCAAACCTTACGCCAGTTAAGTTTTAGCCTATTAGATATGAGTTGGCACGGTGGTGATTCTCCAGAATCAATAACATCTGTAAAAGCGCATGAAAATAAGGCATTTAGCAACACAAAACTATATCCTGATGTTGAAGAAAATTGTATGAGCACAGCCTTTGCACACATTTTTCAAGGCGGCTATTCTTCGGGCTACTACAGTTATAAATGGGCCGAAGTTTTAGATGCTGATGCTTTTGAATATTTTAAACAAGAAGGTATTTTTAACACAAAAGTAGCCAACAAATTCAAAGACCATGTTTTAAGCAAAGGTGGTACCGAAAACCCAATGACGCTATACAAACGCTTTAGAGGGCAAGAGCCTAAACCTGAAGCTTTATTAAAGCGTGCAGGATTAATTAAAAAATAAATGTTTTTATTGAATGTATTAATATTTACAACTTAAAACGGTTTCATTTTTTTATTTTACTTTTGATAAAAGAAAACATGCAATATGCCCAACCATCAAATTAATCCGAATAATTGGATCGATTTATATTCCGACTATCTCTACAATTACACCATTACCCGTGTAAATGATAAAGACATAGCGAAAGACCTTGTGCAAGATACTTTTCTGGCGGGCTTAAAATCAATGAAAAACTTTAAAGGCGAAGCCAGTGAACGCACTTGGCTTATTAGTATTCTTAAAAGAAAAATAATTGACTATTACCGAAAAATTAATTCTAACAAAGGTAAAGCCGAAGTTAGAATGAATTATAACGACGCTGAAAGTGAAGGCGATTGGTTAGAAGAACGCGTAGCAGATCCGTTTGACAAAACAGCCGAAGATGATATGCAAAACAATGAACTTGGTGAAGCCATACATAATTGCTTAGGCAAATTACCCAGTAAGCAAGCCAATGTTTTTAAAATGAAAACCATTTTAGGCTATGAAACCGAAACCATTTGTAATGAATTAAACATAACACCGTCTAATTTATGGGTAATTATTCACAGAGCACGTACTGCTATGGCCGATTGCCTAGAAAAAAACTGGTTTTAACAATGGAAAATATGAAGAAGAGCTTTTTATTTGTAAGCTGTGATAAAGCGCAACATTTATGCGACAAAGCACAATATAATGAGGCTAGTTTATTTGATAAAATAAAACTTAACCTAAGACTTACATGGTGCCACGTTACAAGAGCCTATTACAAACGCAACACAAAACTAACCCAAAAAATAAACGAAGCTAATGTTGATTGCTTAACTCCAGAAAGCAAAGAAAACATGAAAAAAGAGCTTGAAAATGCTATAAAAAAACAGGCCAATTAACTTGATAATATAACTAATATTATAACCCATAAAACAGGTATTCCTTCAACCCAAAACGCACTGTAATATTTTGTTTGCTCCTTTTTTGAAAACAACAAAAAAAGCAACGTAATCAATAAAACAACACATAAAGTAAGTGTATGCATTAATTGTTTTTCGGTTTTAAAAACCTCTAAAACAGCTATAAAAAACAACAGGAATACGCCTATTATTTTGGTGCGCTTTACTCCTATTCTCTGTGGTATTGTAGATAGCTTAACACTATCAAACTGTAAATCTCTAATTTCAAAAGGAAACATTAAAACTATAATGTAAATAAAGCGTTGTGCAACTATTAAAATAACATTTATAGTAACATCAAAAGAGGTATTAACAACGGGTAAAAAAACCGTAACTCCTGCCCAAACCAAGGCTATTAAATAAATTTTTAAGCCACCAATACTTCGTAAATTTTGTTGCTTATCAATAAACAAATGTTTTGGTAAAAATGGTATAGCATAAAAAAAAGTAACAACACCAAAACAAGCAATACACACAAGAGTTTCTGGTTGTAACTTACCGCCGTAATAACACATAGAAACAAAACAGAAAAACGAAAACACCTGTATAGCCTTTAACCAACTTGCTAAACGCCTATGATGGAATTTTGCCATACCAAAAAACTTCACAAAATTATAACCTGTAATAGTAGCAAAAAATAAAAACAACAATAACACAACATCAATAGAAAAACCCAACTCAATTTGTGTTACAACAGACAAAGCACACACAGACAAAGCCACATGAATACTACTATTTATATAAAAATTTAAAAGCTGTTTAAAATATTGCATCAAACAAAAATAATTAAACTGTTAACAACAGCTTCAAATAGTTAAAAACTTTCCGTTTTCTGCAACAAAACCCTTTAAATTTTACTTATTTTTGCGAATTATTTAACAATTTGAAATTAAATGAACACAAACGCTTTTGCTTTACGTCATATTGGTCCGAGTGAAACAGACCAACAAGAAATGCTTAACGCCCTTGGCTTAGAGTCTTTAGATCAGTTAATTTACGAAACGCTTCCAGACGATATTCGTTTAAAAAAACCTCTAAATTTAGACGAGCCAATGACCGAGCATGAGTATTTACTTCATATTCATGATGTTTCAAAAAAGAATAAAGCTTACAAAACATACATTGGTTTAGGTTACCACCCAACCGTTATGCCTGCTGTAATTCAGCGTAACGTTTTAGAAAATCCGGGTTGGTACACCGCCTATACGCCCTATCAAGCAGAAATTGCCCAAGGCCGTTTAGAGGCACTTTTAAATTTTCAAACCATGGTCATTGAGCTTACTGGTATGGAAATTGCCAATGCCTCATTATTAGATGAAAGTACTGCAGCTGCCGAAGCTATGAGCCTACTTTTTGCCGTTAGAGAACGCTCTCAAAAAAAAGCAGGTATCAACAAATTTTTTGTTTCTGAAAATATTTTACCTCAAACACTTTCATTGTTAGAAACAAGGGCAAACCCCATTGGTATAGAATTGGTTGTAGGTAATGAAGATACTTTTGATTTTTCTTCTGAATTTTTTGGTGCTATTTTACAATATCCGGGAAGAGACGGCCAAATAACCAACATTAAATCGTTTATTGAAAAAGCAAAAAGCACACAAATTAAAGTAGCTGTAGCTGCCGATATTTTAAGCTTAGTAAAACTAGAAGCGCCCGGTCATTTTGGTGCCGATGTTGTTGTAGGTACTACACAGCGTTTTGGTATTCCCATGGGTTATGGTGGTCCACACGCAGCTTATTTTGCTACAAAAGAGGCGTTTAAACGTGATATTCCTGGGCGTATTATTGGTGTAACTAAAGACGCCAATGGAAACAGAGCGCTAAGAATGGCTTTACAAACCCGCGAACAGCATATTAAAAGAGACAGAGCTACATCAAACATTTGTACTGCACAAGTTTTACTAGCTGTAATGGCCGGTATGTATGCCGTTTTTCACGGGCCAAAAGGCTTAAAATTTATAGCCAACAAAGTGCATAATAAAGCATCTAAATTAGCCGAAGTTTTAGAAACACTTGGTTACAATCAGGTAAATTCATCGTTTTTTGATACGCTTCAAATAAAAACGAAAGCTATCAAAATAAAAAAGATTGCTACAAAGAAAAAAGTAAACCTTTGTTACCCAGATAAAAATACGGTTACCATTTCTATAAATGAAACCACATCAATTCGAGATATAAACTATTTAATTAGTGTTTTTGCCGAGGCTGCAAACAAAAAACCTATTATAATTTCTGAAGTAGCACAAGCTAATAACATTGAAACTTCGGTTAAAAGAACAACGCCATTTTTAGAATTAGAAGTGTTTAACAAACACCATTCTGAAACACAATTGATGCGTTACATAAAAACATTAGAGCGTAAAGATTTATCATTAAACCACTCTATGATTTCATTAGGTTCTTGTACAATGAAATTAAATGCTGCAGCCGAAATGCTACCATTAAGTTGGTTTAAATGGGGCAATATACACCCTTTTGCTCCTAAAAAACAGGCACGCGGCTACAGAAAAGTGTTAAAAGCGCTAGAAAATCAGCTTACTGAAATTACAGGTTTTGCAGCCACATCATTACAGCCAAACTCTGGTGCTCAAGGTGAATTTGCAGGTTTAATGGTAATAAAAGCATACCATGAATCTCGTAATGATCATCATAGAAATATTTGCTTAATTCCATCATCTGCACACGGAACAAATCCTGCAAGTGCCGTTATGGCAGGCATGAAAGTTGTAGTAACAAAAGCTACTGAAGAAGGTAATATTGATGTTGAAGATTTAAGAGAAAAAGCCATTAAGCATAAAGATAATTTGGCAGCTTTAATGGTTACATATCCTTCTACACATGGTGTGTTTGAATCTGCTATTAAAGAAATAACGCAAATAATTCATGATAATGGCGGACAGGTTTATATGGACGGTGCCAACATGAATGCCCAAGTAGGACTTACAAATCCGGGTAGCATAGGTGCCGATGTTTGTCACCTTAACCTTCATAAAACATTTGCAATACCGCATGGTGGTGGTGGCCCAGGTGTTGGCCCTATTTGTGTTGCCAAACAGTTAGTGCCGTTTTTACCGGGTAACCCTTTATTTAAAACCGGTGGAGAAAAGGCTATTTCTGCTATTTCGGCTGCGCCTTTTGGTTCTGCTTTAGCTTGTTTAATATCATACGGTTACATAAAAATGTTAGGTACTGAAGGTTTAACACAATCTACCAAAGTAGCTATTTTAAATGCCAACTACATTAAACACAGGTTAGATGGCAATTTTAACACATTATATTCTGGTGAACGCGGTAGAGCCGCCCATGAAATGATTGTAGATTGTAGACCTTTTAAAGCTAATGGTATTGAAGTTACAGATATTGCAAAACGCTTAATGGATTACGGTTTTCATGCACCAACAGTATCATTCCCTGTAGCGGGCACATTAATGATTGAACCTACAGAAAGTGAAAGTAAAGCCGAAATTGATAGATTTTGTGATGCCATGATTTCTATTAAAAACGAAATTGACAATGCCACAAAAGATGACGCCAACAACGTATTAAAAAACGCACCACATACTTTAGATGCAATTACCGCCAATGAGTGGTATTACCCTTACTCTAGAGAAACGGCTGCATTTCCGTTAGATTATCTTAGAGATAATAAATTTTGGCCAACTGTAAGACGTGTTGATGATGCCTACGGAGATAGGAATTTAATATGCTCTTGCGCCCCTATAGAAGACTATATTGAGGCTTAATTTTGCCTGTTGAACGTCGTAATAAAAAAGTAATTAAAATTGCTTTTTTGTTTTTACAAGGTAAATTAGCTTTTTAGTAAACTAAATAGCATTATGAATATTAAAATAACCGGTACAGGCAGCTATATACCTGACACTATTGAAAAAAATGAACGTTTTCATAACCATGAATTTTTAAATACTGATGGCTCTGTTATTAATGCCCCTAATGAGGTTATTGTTGAAAAATTTAAAGCTATCACAGGCATTTCTGAACGTAGGTATGCAAAAAAACATCACACCTCATCAGATTTAGGTTTTTTTGCTGCTGAAAAAGCCATAAAAGATGCCAACATAGACCCTGAAACTATAGATTATATTATTGTAGCACATAACTTTGGCGATGTAAAACACAACACCATTCAAGCTGATATAATTCCATCTTTAGCAACCAGAATTAAACACAGTTTACGTATTAAAAACCCAAAATGCATAGCTTATGATATACTTTTTGGTTGCCCGGGTTGGGTTGAAGGTGTTATACAAGCACAAGCATTTATTAAAGCTGGTATGGCTAAACGATGCTTGGTAATTGGTACAGAAACCTTATCTAGAGTTGTTGATAAACACGATAGAGATGCCATGATTTTTTCAGATGGTGCAGGCGCTACAATTGTTGAAACTACAAATGAAGAAGGCGGTATTTTAGCTCATGAATCAGCAAGTTTCACTTATGATGAAGCCTATTATTTATACTTTGGAAATTCAAACAATCCAGAATTAGATAAAGATACCCGCTACATAAAAATGGAGGGACGCAAAATTTATGAATTTGCACTTTTAAACGTGCCAAAAGCTATGAAAACGTGCTTAGATAATAGCGGTGTTGATATTTCTGAAGTTAAAAAAATATTCATTCACCAAGCCAATGAAAAAATGGATGAAGCTATTTTAAAACGTTTTTACAGACTTTACAGAACCGATATTCCTGATAACGTTATGCCTATGAGCATTCAAAAATTAGGAAACAGTTCGGTAGCAACCGTTCCAACTTTATTTGATTTGGTAAAAAACAACCAACTAGAAAACCATAACATCAACAAAGGCGATGTGGTTATTTTTGCAAGCGTAGGTGCTGGTATGCATATTAATGCCATTGTTTACAAATACTAATAATGTACGAAAAAAGCTTCCCAAACAAACGCTTTAAACACACGTTAACGTTTTTACAAAAACACATAAAAAGCAGCGAAACTATTTTAGATTTAGGTGTTGAAAATCCGTTTTCTGAAATAATGAAAGACAAGGGTTTTTCGGTTACAAATACTAACGGCGAAGATTTAGACGAAGATACAAGGACCCTTATTAACACAAAAACAGACGTAGTTACGGCCTTTGAAATTTTTGAACACTTACTATCACCATACACCGTTTTAAAAAATATAAAAGCAGAAAAACTAGTAGCTAGCGTACCTCTAAAATTATGGTTTTCTTCTGCTTACCGAAGTAAAACAGACATTTGGGATAGACACTACCATGAGTTTGAAGATTGGCAATTTGATTGGTTACTTGAAAAAACTGGCTGGAAAATTATTGATAGCCAAAAATGGACCAATCCAACAAAAAAAATTGGTATTCGCCCCTTGTTACGCTGGTTTACACCTAGATATTACATTGTGTACGCTGAAAGAATACACAAATAAGCTACTTAAAAAACTTGCTGTTTGATTTTTTTATATTGAAATTTATCAAATGAAATTTTATGTTGTAATACCAGCACATAACGAAGAAAGCTCAATTGGTTTAACCTTAAACTCGCTTATTAATCAAACGCTTCAACCCAAGCAAGTTGTTGTTGTAAATGATAATTCTACCGATAAAACTGAAAGTATTGTTGAGGCTTTTGCCAACAAACATCCTTTTATAAAACTTGTCAATTCAAAATCTACCAATCAGCATTTACCTGGAGCAAAAATTATAAACGCTTTTTACAAAGGCTTTAATGTTTTAGATGATGATTATGATGCTATTTGTAAGTTTGATGCAGATTTAATTTTTCCAAATAATTATCTTGAAACTATAGCTTATCATTTTCGTAAAAACCCCAAATTAGGTATGGCAGCGGGCTTTTGTTATATTGAAAAGAATAACGATTGGGTTTTAGAAAACCTTACTAGAAAGGACCACATTCGTGGCGCTCTTAAAACCTATAAAAAAGACTGTTTTTTAGATATAGGAAAACTTAAACCATCAATGGGTTGGGATACTGTTGATGAACTTTTAGCTAAATACTACAATTGGGATATTTTAACTGACGCTTCTTTACATGTAAAACACTTAAAACCAACTGGTATTAGCTACAATAAAGCTTCTAAATACATGCAAGGTGAAGCTATGTACAAAATGCGCTATGGCTTTACAATAACTTGTATTTCTGCATTAAAACTAGCTTACAAAAAGAAAAGTTTCAAATTATTTAAAGATTATATGAGTGGTTTTTTTAAAGCTGCCAAAGAAAAACCAAAACAACTTGTAACGAAACAACAAGGTAAATTTATTAGAAATTTGCGTTGGAACGGTATGCTTGGTAAATTATTTTAAGCCCTTTGCTTTTGACATGCTGAAACAAGTTTATGAAGACAAATAATACCGCTAAGTAAACTAAAAACTCCACCCTTTATAACTTTTAGAGGCTTCTAATTTGTTTTCAATAGTATCGTCTAATTCAGGAAAAAAATTAATGCCTGTTAAATTTTCAATAGTATCAACTGGCACAACAAATTCATATAAAGGTTTGTTAGAATCTTTATGCGGGAATAAAAACGCTATCATTTTAGGGTTACCCGAATCAGCATCAATAAGCACCTTATAAAACTGGTTTGGTACAGACACGTTTTCAGTACCAATAGTTTTCATATTTCCTTTTAAAACACCACCTGTTACCACATAAACACCGTTGTATTTACGTGCCCAATAGCGAACTTTTTGCTCTAGCCTGTTCCAAATTCCAGAATTAAAATCGTGGTTTTGCGGAGTTATATTACTTGTTAAAAAGGTTTCATCATGGGCTTCTTTACTAAAACGCCTATCGGCTGCAGGACATAAGTGTCCGCGATCATATCCTGAATTTTTATAATTACGCCAATGAGCTGCATCGGTTTTTACAGCTTGGTCAATTTCAAAATAAGGTCTTTTAAAATTTGTATTTGAAAGGTGTGATTTTTTCAATTCGTACGCCACCCATTCGGCCTGTTCATGTGTTTCATTATAAGACAAAGAATAATTATTGTGATGAATTATTTGCCCTGTAGTTGATGTTGGTAAAAAATAAGTATTAGTTTCTTTTTTTACTTCGGCTCCTTTATTAACCGTTTTAGTTTTTTCTTCGTCATTTAAAAGGTTTTCATAAGTAAAAACCGCTAAAAGAATAAGTACCGCTAGTATTGAAAAAAATGTTTTTTTACGCATATTATTTTAAAACAAACTGTAATGGTTGCCCTGTTGCACCGTTAGGAAAACTTATACCTAAAAGTGCCGAAACCGTAGGAGCAATATCTGGAATTACTGTTTTTTGTAAAGTTTCTCCATGTTTTATACCATTGCCAAAAAATAATAAAGGCACATGGGTATCATAATTAAAACCACTGCCGTGTGATGTACCTGTGGCTCTGTAATTAATATACCCTGGATAAGGTATTATTAAAACATCTCCAGATTGTTTTTGGTTATAGCCGTTTTGCAAGGTATTTTCAATGCCTTTATCAAATGATGTGGTACTCATGGTAGTTGCCGAAAATACTTTATAAACGTTTTTATATGTAATAAGTTCATTAACCAAGGCTTCCTGAACTTCAGATAATTTTAAACCTAAACTATCAATTTTTTTTCTGTTTAAAAAAACCTGATGATTGCTCACATTTTTAATTAAACCATCAGTTTTAAACTTATGAGCTATAAATGCTTCTAGTTTTGCCTTGGTTTCAGTGTAAGTTAGATAACCCGCGGGAATTTTTACAGATTTTAAATAATTTGGCACATCAACCACTCCATGATCGGCAGTTAAAAATACGGTGTAATTACCCGTTCCTACTTCTTCATCTAAAACTTTAAAAAGGCGATCTAAATCTTTATCTAAACGCAAATATGTGTCTTCAACTTCTTTTGAATTTACCCCAAACCTATGCCCAATATAATCTGTACTTGAAAAACTCACTGTAAGCACATCTGTATCATTATCTTTTCCTAAGGCTTCATTTTTAATAGCTTCAATAGCAAAATCTGCTACTATACTATTGCCGTATGGTGAGTCTTTAAGTATATCATACCCGCCATTTATTAAAAACATTGACTTTAAATCATATGGAAAAGTAGCTTCTTTTTTACCGTTAAATTTACCTTCAAAAGAATTTAAATCGGTACCACTTTCAGTATAAGTATCAATATCATATAGAGTATTCCATTCTTTTAAATATGATTTTACTATACCCGATTTATTAAATTTTTGCACCCATTTTGGTAATGTTTCCATGTAATATGTACTGCTAACAAAATTACCTTCTTTTTTGCCTCTAAACCAATATGCTGCATTAGCTGTATGTCCTGCTGGTAAAATAGCACCTCTGTCTTTAATTGATATGCCTATACTTTTTCCTCGCATTTGAGTAAACAATCTATTTTCATCAGCAAAGGTGGTGGTTTTCATTCTATGCGGAGACATGCGCTCTTTTAAAGAAGTTGTTCCAACAGGCATAACGCTATCATCTTGTGCGCAATATACCATAGCATCAATATATTTATCATACCAATCGTTAGCTATAATACCATGATGTTTTGGTGTTGTTCCTGTATAAATTGAGGCGTGCCCTGGCCCTGTGTAAGTAGGCATGTAATTATAGTGATGGTTTTTACAATTAAAGCCTTCATTAATCATACGCTTAAAACCGCCATTGCCATATTTACTTTCATAACGTGTTAAATAATCATAGCGCATTTGGTCTACAACAATGCCTACTACTAATTTTGTTTTATTGTTTTGAGCCTGCATAAACAAGCTAACAAATACAAGAATTATGATTACTATGCTTCTTTTCATTTTTAATTTAAATATTTTAAGGCATCAAAAATAGTGCTTTTAAAATAGCATTATTTAAAATTAAAGTTAAATACCACTAAGTTTTTTTTACTTTAGCAGTAACAAAATTTTCTATGAAATATCTTCATAACATTGGTTTATATTTTTTAATGATTGCAGAAATGTTTAAAAAGCCTACTAAATGGCCTGTTATGCGCTCATTAATACTTAAAGACATAGACGATTTGATAATAAACTCTCTGGGTATTATTGCTTTCATTTCGTTTTTTGTTGGCGGTGTAGTAACCATACAAACAGCTTTAAATATAGACAACCCTTTAATACCAAAATATTTGGTTGGTTTTGCCACAAGGCAATCGGTTATTTTAGAGTTTGCACCAACATTTACTTCTATAATTATGGCTGGTAAAGTAGGTTCTTTTATAACTTCCAGCATTGGCACTATGCGTGTTACAGAACAAATTGATGCCCTTGAAGTTATGGGTATAAACTCATTAAACTACTTAGTTTTCCCAAAAACAATTGCATTATTACTTTACCCTTTTGCCATTGCCATTGGTATGTTTTTAGGTATTTTAGGTGGTATGGCTGCCTGTGTTTTTGGTGGATATTCTACCTTAACAGATTATATAACCGGTATACAAACAGATTTTGAAACATTTCATGTAACCTATGCTTTTATAAAAACCTTTATGTTTGCATTTATTTTAGCAACAGTTCCTTCGTTTTACGGTTATTACATGAAAGGTGGCGCTTTAGAAGTTGGTAAAGCAAGTACTACGGCTTTTGTATGGACATCGGTAGTAATTATTCTTTTAAATTATATAATAACCGGAATGCTTTTAGGATAATGATAGAGGTAAAAAATTTACATAAATCGTTTGGTAACACCAAAATTTTAAAGGGTATTAACACCACTTTTGAAAAAGGAAAAACCAATCTTATAATTGGGCAAAGTGGCTCTGGTAAAACGGTATTTTTAAAGTGTTTATTAGGTTTATTTACTTATGAAGAAGGAAGCATTGCTTATGATGGTAAGATTTTTTCTAGTTTAACCGAAGACCAAAAACGCGATTTACGTGCCGAAATTGGTATGGTATTTCAAGGAAGTGCACTTTTTGATTCTATGACCATTGTTGAAAACGTCATGTTTCCGCTACAAATGTTTACCAAAATGAGCAAAAGCGAAATGGAAGACAGAGCAAATATTGTTTTAAAACGTGTTAACTTACCAGACGCCCATTATAAAATGCCAAGTGAAGCCTCTGGTGGAATGCAAAAGCGTGTTGCCATTGCACGTGCCATAGTTAACAACCCTAAGTATTTATTTTGTGATGAACCAAACTCTGGATTAGACCCAAAAACAGCCATTGTAATTGACAATTTAATACAAGAAATAACCGACGAGTACCAAATTGTAACAGTAATTAACTCACACGATATGAACTCGGTTATGGAAATTGGCGAAAAAATTGTGTTTTTAAGAAATGGATTAAAAGCCTGGGAAGGCTCCAATAAAACCATTTTTAAAACCGATAATGAATCTGTTACAGACTTTGTTTATTCTTCAAATTTATTTAAAAAAGTGCGTCAAATGTACTTAGAAGAAAATGCATAAATTAATTTATGTTTACTCTGGCTTTTCTAAAATTACACCTTGAACATTGGAGTTGTAATTCTCATAATCATACCACGGCCCATTAAGCCATAACAACACTTTATACCCTTGATTGCCAACTACTATGGGGCGAATATTTCTGTAATTAGAATTTGATGTTACTGCTTTCCATGAAATGGTATTAATATCGTCGTTTATACCAATATTTGCTTCATAAATTTCATGAACACCACCTAAATCTTTTCCTGTTGTAGGGTTTACATCTGTTGAAATATATACTTTTGAAGGGTTTTCTGGATCAAAAGCCATTAATCCGGTATAGCTACTTTCAACTTTATATAAATATTTACCGGCATAGGCTATTTCTCGATCATGCCATTTCTCACCGTCCCATGAAGCAATTCTATATCTATGGTCATCATCTTTTAAATACAAAGAGTATCCTATATGCGGATTATTTTTAGCATCGGTAGCCATAGCACATGTCCATGCACTATTGGGCACACTTTCTGTTACTATAGATTTCTTAAAGGTGTCACTTCCTTGATATAATTTTTCTCCTTCAGAAGTTCTTAAAGGTCCTTCTTTTAAATCTTTAATTTTAGAGCCATCAGCTTTATAAAATGCGCCGTTAGAATATTCGGCATAAAACAAATTATTACCATATTGCCTTGGGTGACCATCTGTATAAGAAATACCAATAGTATTTTCATCAACCTGAAAATATCGCGCATATGGACGTTGGTATCCTTTAATATCATTAGCTATAAAATGTGTGTATTCCCCCCATGTTTCTCCATGATTTTTAGACGTTACAAACGACGGATTAAACGTTTCTCCACTTCTAAAGAAATTATATAGCTTATCTTCATTCTTCAAGTAATATAAGTTCATGTAAGTAACACCATTTTTATGGTTATACTCATGTTGTATAGTACTTGTTTCTTCCCATTTTAAATAATTTGGAGCAGATGCTGTACTGTAATAATGTACCTTTTCATTACCGTGTTTTGCCCATACTGCAAGAACGCTGTTATCTGGTTTAATATATAATGCAGGTACGTTGTGGTCATCTCTTTGTAATTTTTCATGTAATACCAAGGTACTATCATTTTTTTCAGATTTTAAATCATACACACCTAATCTAACATCACCACTCTGCCCGCTTAAACCACCAATAAGCAATTTTCCGTTACTTATAACGGCTCTAGGATCTTGGTACCAGCACCAACCTCCATCTTCCATAAAGGTTTGGTATTGCGTATCTCTGGCTAAAGGGTGAAATTTATTAAGGTACTTATATAATTCTGAACCAGCCGCTAAAAAAGCGCCTATACCGTAAACCTCTGTATAATCTTTAAAACTTTCTCCTGGTGCAGCTCCAATAGGTTGCACATAACCAAGCATGCCTTCTTCATTTACACATTTAGCTAAAGCATTCCACGCCTTGAACAAAACGGGTTCATAAGTTGCTTTATCTAGTAAACCGTTGTTTATACCCCAAGCGATTCCGAATGCAAAGAATGATGTTCCGCTAGTTTCAACATTTTTATAAACATCTAAACCACCTAGCATTCCTGCAGACCATGTACCATCTTCTCGTTGGGTTTTAACTAATGTTTTGGCTATTTTTTTAAAAACATCTTCATAGAACGCTTTTCCTTCCCAGTTTTTTGGAAAATCGGGTATCATTAATGCTAAACCGCCAAAAACCCATCCGTTACCGCGCGACCAAAATATCTTGTTGCCATTCTTTTCTCTTTTATCAAAATAAGATTTATCTCTAAAAAACAATTGCTCTTCGGCATCCCAAAGTTCATTATACGTTTTATGGTATTGCTTATCCATGTATTGAAGATATGTGCTGTCTTTAGTTACTTTAGCCAATCTTGCCCAAACTGGTGGTGCCATAAAAAGAGCGTCACACCAATTCCAATGATAATTATTAGCTTTTTCACTTTTTAATATAGAATCAAATTGCTTTTTTATTGGTGCTATTTTTGCTGTTTTTCTAAACCTTAAATGTTGATGAAGGTTAAGATACATTTGCCCAACGGCATGATCATCTGCATGATACAAACGCTTGTAAAGTTGCCAATTATTTCTTTCTCCTAATTCTGCCAACCAGTTTATGTAATTTGGATAATTAGACACTTTGGTAAGCTCAAACATACCAGAATAAAGCGCAGCATTTGTCCAATCTAATTCATGATGTTTGTTTCTATTATGCCATTTCTTTCTATTTTCTGGTGAAGGAAGAGCTCTGTACTTGCCCATTTCTTCAAAAGTTTCAATTTGCCAATTGGCTACTTTTTCGGTAAGTTTTAAAACTTCTTTTTGATTGGGCGTTTTAATAGTTTCATGTTTCTTTTCGCAATTAAAACATAAAAAAAATGCCAATAAGTAAAATAGAAATTGTTTCATTGAGTAGTTTAGTTATAGTTGAAATAAAAATACAATCGATTGTATTTTTCAAAAATAAACATATAATTTATATCTAAAAAATATTTTTACCGTAGTATAGTTTTAATTAACCCTTTTGACCACTAAAGAATCTAAGTTTAATTTTTGTTTAAACCATTTTTCAAGCTTTGCTCTTTCGGCTTTTCGGGTAGCATCATTAGTGAGTGAATCAATCCATTTAACTTCAAAAACTGATATAGTATCAATTTTTTTAAAGTTAGATTTAATAACATTTGAAAATGAAATGCTCTCTATTTTTTCGTAGTTAATTTGTACTTCTTTAGTTAAATCATTAAAAGGAATACTATTTTTTTCAAATCTAGAAAGTTGTTTAACGCGCTCTTCAAGAAAGTTAATTTTTTCGTTTTGTGTAAGTAAATCTAAAGAATCTCTTGTGCGCAATTCTTCCATATACTCTAAATTATTAATATGTCTGTTTTTAACCTGATTTATATAGAGTTTTGTGTTACTAAGCGCGCTGTAATTAGATAACCTTTGTACTAAAATATCCTTTGTTCCATCTGGAATTTCATCTGTTCCAAAAGGAATTAATTCAATTATAGATTCTCCTTCAGGATCATAAGTAAAGGAAGCATTTTTTTGAATATAATTGGCGTTTGGCAGTGTTTTAAGTTCTGTATTTATATACTTATCTGCATCAATATTAAACATGCTTTCTTTATAAACACTCCAAAAGGTGAACGATGCCGGAATCATTACAATTATGGCAATTAATGAGGCTAATTGTGCTATACGTTTACGTTTTTTAGAGTTAGCATACTTAAGCATTGGAAAACGTAAAATTTTAAGCACTAAAAAGGTTGCAAGGGCAATAAAAATGGTATTTATTGTGAATAAATACATGGCTTGCCCAAAATACTCCCAGTTAGCTTTTGCCAAACCGTAACCTGCTGTACACAATGGTGGCATTAAAGCCGTTGCAATAGCAACACCAAAAATTACTGATGCAATTGTGCCTTTTTTGGTACGAGCAATTATTAATGCTGAACCACCAAAAAACGCAATTAAAACATCACGAATATCTGGTTTTACACGTCCTAAAAGTTCTGAAGTATCTTCACTTAAAGGAAAAAATCTAAAAAACAAAAACGCCGTTAGTAAACTTAAAACTATCATAATAGCTAAGTTTATTAACGAGCGTTTTAAAGTATCAATATCATTAATAGCAATAGAAAGCCCAACACCTAAAATTGGCCCCATAAGTGGCGAAATTAACATGGCACCAATTACCACTGCTGTTGAGTTGGCATTTAAACCAATAGAAGCCACAAAAATAGAACAGATTAAAATCCATGCTGTTGCTCCTTTAAAGGGTATATCTCCTTTTATGGCTGCAATGGTAGCATCTCTATCGGTATCATCTCTAAAATCCAATAGTTCACTAAAAAAGGTTTTTATACTTTTAAATAAACCTTGAGCATCTTTTTTTACAGCTTGTTTAGATTGCTCTACATTTTTTTGTGATTTCACCTCATCTTCAGTGAAATTGAATTTACTTTCTTCGCTCATAAAATTTTATCCGTATTGTTCTCCAAATGTGTCTTTTACCTTTTTAAGTACCTTTTTAATATCCTGTTCTTTTGCTTTTGGATAAATAAGTAACACATCTTCTTTATCTACAACAATATAATCATTTAAACCATCTACAACTACAATTTTATTGTTTTTGGTTCTAATCATATTTCCTTTAGCGTCTTCGGTTAAAGTTCGGGCATTTACAACGGCATTACCATTGTTGTTGGCGCCTAATTTATCGTATAAACTACCCCAAGTTCCTAAATCATTCCAATCAAATTCTGCGGCAATAACAAACACATTTTTAGATTTTTCCATGATGGCATAATCTACCGAAATGTTTTCTGCTAACGGATAATTTTCTTTAATAAAAGCCGCTTCATCGTTTGTATTATAAACCGGTATTCCTGTTTCAAAATGTTTATATAATTCAGGTTGATTTGTTTCAAAAGCCTTTACAACACTTTTTGCACTCCACATAAAAATACCAGCATTCCACAAGAAATTTCCTTGAGAAATAAACGATTTTGCAGTTTCATAATCTGGTTTTTCTCTAAATTGATTTACAGATTTTATGTCTTCGGAAGCATTTTTATCAAATTCAATATAACCATAGCCTGTATTTGGAAATGTTGGTTGTATACCAAGCGTCATTAACGCATCATTATTGGTACAATAATCAAATGCAGTTTGTACATTTTTGGCAAATGTAGTTTCATCTTCAATCCAATGGTCACTTGGTGCAACTATCATTACCGCATCAGGATTTTCTTTTTGAATTTTTAGTGATGCATATAAAATACATGGCGCAGTATTACGCATTGCGGGTTCTAAAACTACTTGGCGTTGTTTAACTTCGGGCAATTGCTGTAAAACCAAATCGTTATAACGCTCATTGGTTAAAATAAAAATGTTTTCTTTAGGGATTAAGCGCGATAACCTTTGAAATGTTTTTTGAATTAAGGTATCACCTGTACCTAACATATCGTGAAACTGCTTAGGGAATTCTTGTGTGCTTACCGGCCAAAACCTTGAGCCTACACCACCTGCCATTAATATGGCGTAATAATTTTTATTCATGGTTGTTTTGTATGAGTTCAACTTCTGTATTTGGGTTAAAAAGATACAACTTTCCTGTATTAATTTCTATACATTCATAACGTTTTGTACGTTTTTTCACTTTTTTAAAAATACGGCCATTGTATATTTTAAAAATACTATTTAAAGGTAACTCAAATACATATACTTTATCATTAGGCTCATTAAACTGTTTTAAAGCTAAGGCCAATTGCGTATCTGTATCGCTAGATGCTTTTGGATTTTTAAAATGATTAGCCAATAATGGCAATAAATTATTTGGAAATACTTGAGGGTTTAAAAATGGCAACATTAAATGCTTAAAAGTGTATTTCCATTCTTTACCGTGAGGTTTTATACGTGTTCCGTAGGCTTTATAGGCTTCAAAATGGGCTATTTCGTGTATTAGTGTAATTAAAAAACGATACTCGTTTAAGTTAGAATTTACGGTTATTTGATGTTTTCCATTAGGTAAAGACCTATAGTCTCCGTGGCGTGTTTTACGTTCGTTTTTAATTTTTACCACTAAATTATCATGAGCTAGCAATTGTTGTACTTGTGCCCATGCAGCCTGTGGGATAAAATTTTGTATAGAGGTTTGCATTGGTGTAAATTTAAAAGAAATATTACATGCAAAAAACAATTGGTTTTATGAATATTCTGGTTTTTGAAATATTAAAGAAGAAAATAAAAACGCTTTTGTTTTTTTACTTCTTCCTATCTATTACATAATTAACCATTAGTTTTAAAGAAGTTTTAAACTCTGAATCTGGATACTCATTTAACATAGATAAGGCCTCTTCTTGAAACGCTTTCATTTTATTAATGGCATACTCTAAACCGCCGTTATTTTTAACAAAATCAATTACTTGTTTAACACGTTTTGTGTCTTTGTTATGATTTTTTATAGAGTTAATTAACCAACGTTTATCTTTTTTTTCAGCATTATTAAGGGCGTAAATTAATGGTAAAGTCATTTTTTGCTCTTTAATATCAATGCCTGTTGGTTTACCTATGGCGGTATCACCATAATCAAATAAATCATCTTTAATTTGAAAAGCCATACCTATAAGCTCTCCAAACTTGCGCATTTTTTCAACATGCAGAGAATCTGGTTTTACTGAGGCCGCCCCCAAGCTACAACAAGCAGCAATTAAAGTGGCTGTTTTTTGCCTAATAATTTCATAATATACCTCTTCAGTAATATCTAATTTTCTGGCTTTTTCTATTTGAAGTAACTCACCTTCACTCATTTCTCGTACAGCCACCGAAATTATTTTAAGCAAATCAAAATCGTTATTATCAATAGAAAGTAATAACCCTTTTGACAATAGAAAATCGCCTATTAAAACCGCTATTTTATTTTTCCAAAGCGCATTTACTGAGAAGAATCCGCGTCTTTGATTACTATCATCAACAACATCATCATGCACCAAAGTTGCTGTATGAATAAGCTCTATAACCGATGCACCACGATAGGTGCGCTCTCTAACATCGCCACCAGATACCATTTTAGCCACCAAAAACACAAACATTGGGCGCATTTGTTTACCTTTTCGGTTAACAATATAATGTGTAATTCTGTTTAACAACGCCACCTTACTAGACATTGAAAGCTGAAACTTTTGTTCAAAAAGTTCCATTTCAAAAGCTATGGGTTGTTTAATTTGCTCTACTATTTTCAATGTGTGGTTTTTGAGAGTTTACAAAGATAGCACTTCAATTGTACTTATAATTATTTTTAATAGCATTTTATAAATGTGGCTTTTCATATTTATTTTAACTTAATAAATAAAAAACTATTTGCTTTTATTTGCTAATTGCCCGCAAGCAGCATCAATATCTTTACCACGGCTACGGCGTACAGTTACCGTTATATTATTGGCCTCTAATACATTTTGGTACATATTTAATGCTTCTGGATTTGCTTGTTGAAATGCGCCATCATCTATAGGGTTGTATTCTATTAAATTTACTTTACTTGGTGCAAACTTACAGAAGTTAACTAGTGCATCAACATCTTTTTGTTTATCATTAATACCGCGCCAAACCACATACTCATAGGTTATGCGGTTTTTTGTTTTTGCGTACCAATATTCTAAAGCCTCTCTTAAATCTTTTAAAGGAAAATTTTCATTAAATGGCATTATTGAAGAGCGTACCTCATCTATTGCAGAGTGTAGTGATACGGCTAGTTTAAATTTAACATCGTCATCGGCCATTTTTTTTATCATTTTTGGCACGCCCGATGTTGATACTACAATACGCTTTGGAGACATGGCCAACCCTTCGGGTGATGTTATTTTATCTATGGCTTTTAATACGTTATTGTAGTTCATTAGTGGCTCGCCCATACCCATAAACACAATATTACTTAATGGCCTGTTGTGGTATAACCTGCTTTCTTTGTCTATGGCTACTACTTGATCATAAATTTCATCGGGGTTTAAATTACGCATGCGTTTTAGGCGTGCGGTGGCGCAGAATTTACAGTCTAAACTACAGCCTACCTGACTTGATACGCAGGCGGTTGTTCTGGTTTTTGTGGGTATTAAAACAGATTCAACCACCAAACCATCGTGCAGGCGTATGGCATTTTTTATGGTACCATCATTGCTGCGCTGCATGGTATCTACCTCTACATGGTTTATTACAAAGTTACTTTCTAGCATTTGGCGTGTTTGTAGTGATATGTTTGTCATATCATCAAAAGTATGTGCGGCTTTTTGCCACAACCACTCATATACTTGATTGCCACGAAATGCTTTATCACCTTGTTTTACAAAAAAATCTCTTAATTGTTCTTTTGTTAGCGCGCGTATGTCTGTTTTTTTTTCTGCCATAAGTTTTGCAAAAATAGTGAAAGGAATGTGTAAATGCGAGTTTTGGTTTTAGAATTACGTTGGGTTTGCATTAGGGATTGAGGCATTTGTTGAAGCTCTTTTTGTGTTGTTGCGCCTATGCAACACAAAAAAGCGACTGCCGAAAGCCCGACCTTTATACTGAACTCTTTTCAGGATAAAGGTAATGCCCAAATAAAAAGCCCCGATAAAACGAGGCTTTTAATATATGTTTTTTAGTATGCTAGACTAGATGATTAACATAGCATCACCGTAACTGTAGAATTTGTATTTTTCTTTTACGGCTTCTTCATAGGCTTTCATTACAAAATCATGACCTGCAAAGGCAGACACCATCATTAATAATGTTGATTTTGGTGTGTGAAAATTGGTAATCATTGAATCTGCAATACTGAAATCATAGGGTGGAAAAATGAATTTATTTGTCCAACCGTCCATTTCGTTTAATAAACCGTTTGAAGATACTGAGCTTTCAATGGTTCTCATGGCTGTTGTACCAACTGCACATACACGTTTTTTGTTTTTAATGGCTGTATTAACTGTATCTGCTGCTATTTTATCAATGATAATTTCTTCGCTATCCATTTTGTGTTTAGATAAATCTTCAACTTCAACTGGGTTAAAGGTTCCTAAACCTACGTGTAATGTTACTTCGGCAAAGTTTACGCCTTTTATTTCTAAACGTTTTAATAGGTGTTTTGAAAAGTGCAACCCTGCTGTTGGTGCTGCTACAGCGCCTTCGTTTTTGGCGTAAATGGTTTGGTAACGGTCTTCATCTTCTGGTTCTACCTCTCGTTTTATGTACTTTGGCAGTGGTGTTTCTCCTAATTCTTGTAGTTTTCTGCGGAACTCTGAGTATGACCCGTCATATAAAAAACGTAGTGTTCTACCGCGTGATGTTGTGTTATCTATAACCTCGGCAACTAAGGTATCATCATCACCAAAATATAGTTTATTACCTATTCTAATTTTACGTGCTGGATCTACTAAAACATCCCAAAGGCGTTGTTCTTCGTTTAATTCTCTTAATAAGAATACTTCAATTCTTGCCCCGGTTTTTTCTTTATTTCCGTATAGTCTTGCAGGAAATACTTTGGTGTTGTTTAGTATTAGTACATCATCTTCATCAAAATAATCTATAATATCTTTAAACAGTTTGTGTTCTATGGTTTGTTCTTTTCTGTTTAAAACCATTAAACGTGCTTCATCTCTGTTTTCTGATGGGTACTCTGCTAAAAGTTCATTTGGCAAGTCAAAACCGAAGTTAGATAATTTCATTTACTCTTATTTTAGTTATTTTACTTTAGTTTCTTAAAAAAAAAGAAACCAGCACAAAGCAACGTATTACTTTATGTTATTATTTTTCACAAAGTTGCAAATATACAATCTGCGAATAGGGGTTGTCAAGTATTTAGGTAATTATTTAGTATCTATTTTAAAACCAATAGTTTTTAGGTCTTCCCAAAAGGTTGGATAACTTTTTGAAACCACCATGGCATCTTCAATTATAACGGGCGCTTTTAAAGCCACAGGTGCAAATGCCATTGCCATTCTATGATCATTATATGTAGCTATTGATACCATTTCATTTATTGCTGTAGCTGCTTTTAAATGCAATGATTTGTTGGTTATTTCAACATTGCCTCCTAATTTTTCAATCTCTGTTTTTAAAGCAACTAACCTATCGGTTTCTTTAATTTTTAGGGTATGAAGCCCTGTTAAATTACATGAAACACCCAAAACAAAACAGGTTACTGCAATGGTTTGTGCAATATCTGGAGCATTTTTTAAATCTAAATCTAATGGCGCTACATTTAATCTTACTTTTTTGAGTGTTATTGTGTTTTCACCAAAGGTAGTTTCTACTCCAAAATGTTTATAAATTTTCACTAATGCAGAGTCTCCTTGTAATGATGTTTCTTTATATGCTGAAAGCGTAATTTCTGTACCAATTGCGCTTATTGCAACTATACTGAAGTAGTATGATGCCGAGGACCAATCTGACTCTACTGTTAAGGTTGCTTCCTTTTGATTGTTTGCTGAAGGTTTAACCGTTATAACGTTTTCATTAAATGAGGTTTCAATACCAATTTGATCTAACAGGCTCAATGTCATTTTAATGTAAGGTACTGATGTAATTTCGCCTTGTAAGGTAAGCTCTAAACCATTTTCTAATTTTGAAGCTATTAGTAATAATGCAGAAATATATTGGCTGCTAACATTTGCTGCTAATGATACTTTGCTTTTGGTTATTTTTTTTCCGGTTATTTTTAATGGCGGAAACCCTTCATTCTCAACATAAGTTATATCTGCACCTAAAGTTTTTAAAGCTTCAACTAATACTTTTATTGGGCGTTCTTTCATACGTTTAGAGCCCGTAAGTTTTACTTCTCTGCCTTCTTGAATTGAAAAATAAGCTGTTAAAAAACGCATAGCAGTACCTGCATGATGAATATCTACTATGTTTGATGATGTAGTTAATGCGTTAGTCATTAAATTACTATCATCAGAATTTGAAACATTTTCTAAATTAAAAACCGGATATAAAGCTTTTAATAATAGTAACCTGTTTGATTCACTTTTAGACCCTGTTATTTTTACTGAAGATTTTTGAAGTACTTCAGATTTTTGAAGCGTAATTTGCATGCTAATTGTGGTTTGTTATAACAAGCGTCAAATTTACTTTTTAATACAGATTAATACTATGAATTTACGTGTTTTTTTTAGAAGTTTTTATGTTGAAATGTGTATTTATTGAGGCTTTATTTCAATTTTTGGTTGTTGTGATGCCTATCATGGTCTCGTTTGGCTTTTTTATCCATACGTTTATCAAAAGCAGCCTGCAAATCTGTATCTGTTTGGTTTGCTAAGCATAGTAACACGAATAACACATCGGCTAATTCTTCACCTAAATCTTTATTTTTATCGCTTTCTTTTTCGCTTTGTTCACCATAGCGGCGTGCTATAATACGAGCAACTTCACCAACTTCTTCGGTTAATTGCGCCATATTTGTTAGTTCATTAAAATAGCGCACACCGTGTTCTTTAATCCAGATATCTACTTCTTTTTGAGCGTTTTTTATGTTCATTATGTTATGCTTTATTTTTAGAATCTATAATTATAGTTACAGGGCCATCATTTACTAATGCAACTTTCATATCTGCACCAAATTGCCCTGTTTGTATGGTTTTACCAAAATCTGCTTGCAATTGTTTTATAAAGTCTTCATACAAAGGTATGGCAATATCTGGTTTTGCAGCTTCAATGTAACTTGGCCTATTTCCTTTTTTGGTTAATGCGTGCAACGTAAACTGGCTTACAACTATAATGTTACCGTTTATATTTTTTACACTGTTGTTCATCACGCCATTTGCGTCTTCAAAAATACGAAGGTTTACTATTTTATTACTTAACCATTTTATATCCTCTTGAGTATCATTATTAACAATACCTAGCAGAATTAATAACCCGGTTTCAATATTTGCAACGTTTTCGTTATTTATGGTAACACTTGCTTGCGAGACTCTTTGTATTACTATTTTCATTTAATCTTTATCCCAATTATCAGTTCGGTAATGTTCATCTTCGCCTTCAAGAATTTGCAAATAACTTCTGTATCTAGAAAAGGCTATTTCATCATTATCTAAAGCGTCTTTTACGGCGCATTTAGGCTCTTTAACATGTAAACAATTATTGAATTTGCAATCTTGTTTTAGTGCAAAAATTTCCGGAAAGTAATCGCCAACTTCTTCTTTATCCATATCAACTACACCAAAACCTTTTATACCTGGTGTATCAATAATTTTTCCTCCAAAATCTGTATCATACATTTCGGCAAACGTAGTTGTGTGTTGCCCCTGCATGTGCAAATTTGAAATTTCTTTGGTTTTTAAATTTAAATCTGGCTGAATAGCATTTACTAGTGTAGATTTACCAACACCTGAGTGCCCCGAAAACATACTAACCTTATCTTTCATTAAGGCTTTAATTTTATCTACATTTTTACCAGTTTTGGCTGAAACCCCTATGCACTCATAACCAATTTTTCGGTATATGTGTGCTAAATATTTAACTTCAAGTAATGTATCATCATCATACGCATCAATTTTATTAAATATTAAAACGGTTTTTATTGAATAAGCTTCGGCAGTTACCAAAAAACGATCTATAAAACTTGTTAAAGTTGGCGGATTATTAATGGTTATAAGAAGAAAAACCTGATCTAAATTAGCCGCAATAATATGTGTTTGCTTTGATAGGTTAACAGATTTTCTAACAATATAATTAGCCCTGTCATGAATATTAAATATAACACCAGATTCTAAATTATTAGCTTCTTCTAGCTCAAAATCTACCATATCACCAACAGCAATAGGGTTTGTACTTTTTATACCTTTAATGCGAAATTTGCCCTTAATTCTGCATTGATAGGTTTCACCTAATTGATTTTTTACGGTGTACCAACTTCCGGTAGATTTATAAACGCGTCCTGTCATTAATTTAATTGTTTTACAAAACTAACAATATTTAAATTGATTAATGCTACAGTTAAATTGCTTTTTTATAATTGAAAAAAATAATTAATTTATGCAACCTTTAAAAAAATGATTTGTCTTTATAAGAAAGCTATTAAATTATTTAAGTTAAAATAACATTTAACTTGATTGTATTTTTTTATTTAGCTTTATTGTTTAATAACAAACATCAACAACATGAAAAAATTAATTTTAAGTATTGCTATTGCCGTTTTAGGCTTAGCCGAAATGAATGCTCAAGTAGAGTACAAAGTAGTTACAAGTGTAGAGTCTATTGTACCTAACGGATTGGGGCGTTCTAGAATTATTAGTGCCAATGACACTAAAGATTACAAAGAGTTCACCTCTACACAAACCGAAGAAGATAACACCCGTAACAAATCTAAACGTGGTGATATTAGGGTAAAAGGCTTTGATGAAACTAAGCTTTTAAATTTTTACAACTTAGGTGGTATTAGGTTTCAAAACATTGCTGCAAATGATGCTATTATAGAATCTAAAATAAATACAATGATAGAAGAAGGCTGGGAACTTGCTTTTGTAACAAGTGCTGTTGAAAGTGAAGGTGGTAAAGGCGATGGCCAAGGTATTTTTATAACCAGATATCTTTTTAAAAGACCAAAACAATAAAACATAAAAAGCCTCACAAATGTGAGGCTTTTTTATATTTAATAAACTATAAAATTAACCATTAATAATTTTCTCTTGGTGATTAATAGATTCTTGATGAACAGCTTTAAACATTTTTAAAATAAACTCTTCACTTAAACCGTGTTGTTCACCTTCTAAAACCATTCTACCTAAAATCTCGTTCCAACGTTTGCTTTGTAATACAGCTACGTTTCTATCTTTTTTAAGTTGCCCAATACCATCTGATGCTTGCATACGTTTGCCTAACATATCAATAATTTGATTATCAATAACATCAATTTGTGCTCTTAAATTATCTAATTTACTGTTGTACTCTGCTTCAGGATCACCTTCTTTTTTCACTTTTAAATCACGCATAATTTGTACTAAAGTAGATGGTGTTACTTGTTGTGCTGCGTCACTCCAAGCATTATCAGGGTCAAAATGTGTTTCAACCATTAAACCATCAAAATTTAAATCTAAGGCTGTTTGACAAACATCAAAAACCATATCGCGCTTTCCTGTAATATGCGAAGGATCGTTAATTAAAGGAATATCTGGGAATTTATTTTGAAACTCAATAGCCATTTGCCACTCTGGGTTGTTTCTATATTTTGTTTTTTCATATGTTGAAAACCCTCTATGAATAGCGCCAATATTTTTTACACCCGATGCGTAAATACGCTCTATACCACCTAACCACAATGCTAAATCTGGGTTTACTGGGTTTTTAATTAATACTGGCTTATCTGTACCTTCAAGAGCATCTGCAATTTCTTGCATGATAAACGGACTAACAGTAGAACGAGCACCAATCCAAAGCATATCAATATCATGCTCTAAAGCTAATTTTACATGTGCTGCATTTGCAACTTCCGTACAAACTTTCATACCAGTTTCTGCTTTAACTTTTTGTAACCACTTTAAACCTAAAGCGCCTACACCTTCAAAGTTTCCTGGTCTGGTTCTTGGTTTCCAAATACCGGCTCTAAAGTAGCTAACATCAGTATCTTTTAAATCGTTTGCAATTTTAAGTACTTGCTCTTCGGTTTCAGCACTACAAGGTCCTGCAATTACTAACGGATGATTTAAGTTTAAATCATCTAACCAAGCTCTCATTTCTTTGTTGTTTTCCATAATCTTCAATAAAATTTCAATTTCCAAATTCCAAATATGTTTTGAAATATGGGGTTTACTAGTTGTATTCTTGTTTTAATTTATTCCGTTTAAAATATCTTTTATATGATTGGTGTTTTGCATTTCTTTAAAAATGGCATCAAAATCATCTTGTTCCATAAACTCTTTAAACTGTGTTAAGTTGTTTATGTATTCATTTAAAGTTTCAATAACGTTTACTTTGTTTTGTTTGAAAATAGGTGTCCACATTTCTGGCGAACTTTTAGCTAAACGAACCGTTGATGCAAATCCGCTGCCTGCCATATCAAAAATATCGCGTTCATTTTTTTCTTTTTCAATAACCGTTTTACCTAACATAAAAGAGCTTATGTGCGATAAATGCGATACATAGGCTATATGTTTATCATGCGCTTCCGGATTCATATAACGAATGCGCATACCTATAGCTTTAAAAATTTCTAACGCTTGCTCTTGTAATTTAAAGGCTGTTTTTTCAACCTCACATATTATATTGGTTTTACCTTCAAACAAGCCGCTAATTGCTGCATTGGGTCCTGAATATTCTGTACCAGCAATTGGGTGCGCCGCTAAAAAATTACGGCGTTTTGGGTGATTTTCAACCACTTTACAAATAGCTTCTTTTGTTGAACCCGCATCTATTACCAAACCTGTATCTGGTATTTTATCTAATATTGTTGGCAATAGTTTTACGGTAGCATCAACTGGTATTGATACTATAACCAAATCGGCATACTGCACATCATCTAAAGTGGCTTTTTTATCTATTAAACCTAATGATAATGCTTGTTCTAGCGTAGCATCTTTTCTGCTAATACCGTGTATAACCACATTGGGGTTGTGTTGCTTAATATCTTTTGCTAAGCTACCACCAATTAAACCAACGCCTATTACGTATATATTTTTCATTTTTAACTTACTCTTGCTATACATTCTTCAATAGCTTCTGTTGAAGCGCATAAAGAAAACCTTATGTAACCTTCGCCTTGGCTACCAAAAATGGTTCCTGGTGTTATAAAAATGTTGTTTTCTATTAACACCTTATCTATAAATTCTTCGGCTTTTATACCTTGGGGTAATTTTGCCCACACAAACATGCCTGTGGCATTTTCATCATAGGTGCAGTTTAATGCTTTGGCTAACTTCCAAATTAACTCTCGGCGTTTTTTATACACACTATTTAAAGTAACATACCACATTTTAGAGCATTTTAGCGCCTCTATGGCACCTTTTTGAATGCCATAAAACATACCAGAATCCATATTACTTTTTACTTTTAATATATTTTGAATATGTGTACTGCTACCCAACACCATACCTACTCGCCAACCGGCCATATTAAATGTTTTACTTAATGAATTAAGCTCTAAACAAACATCTTTAGCGCCTTCAACATTTAAAATACTTGTTGGGTTTTCATTAAGCACAAAGCTGTACGGGTTATCATTTACAATTAAAATATTATTACGCTTTGCGAAATCTACTAATCCTCTAAAAGCTATTTTTGAAGGTTGTGCACCTGTTGGCATATGCGGATAATTAACCCACATTAATTTTACTTTACTTAAATCTAACTTTTGAAGCGCATCAACATCTGGCAACCAATTATTTTCGGCTTTTAAATTGTAAAAAACAGGTTTAGCGCCAACCAATTTAGTAACCGATTGATAGGTTGGATATCCTGGATTTGGTATTAACACCTCATCACCTTCATTTAGGTATGCCATTGATATGTGCATGATACCTTCTTTACTACCCATTAATGGTAACACATTGGTATTTGCATTTAAGTTAACCAAAAAGTGTTCTTTATAAAACGCCGCCATAGCTTCGCGTAACTCTGGCAACCCTTGATAGCTTTGATATTTATGCGCCGTAGCATCTTGTAAACTTGTAACAATAGCCTCTACAACCTTTTTTGGAGGTTGTAAATCTGGGCTACCAATACCTAAATTTATTACTGGTTTACCGCTAGCCACCATTTGGCCAACTTCACGTAATTTTCTTGAGAAGTAGTATTCTTCTACGGTATGCAACCTATTAGCTACTTGTATCATAACTTGGCATTTTTATATTCACCTAAAACTTTAAAGCCTTCGGCCATAATTTTTATTAATGATTTTGCTTTATCAAAATCGGCATATGTTTCAAAAGTAACATCAACAAAAAAGGCGTACTTCCAAGGTGTATCAATAATTGGTAACGATTGTATTTTTGTTAAACTCAATTTACAGTCGCTCATTACATTTAAAATGGCTGCTAAACTGCCTCGTTTGTGGTTAGCTTCAAACTTAACTGATGCTTTATTAATAGCTTTTTTCTCAACTTCAGAATTTGTTCGTTTTACAATAGCAAAACGTGTTTCATTGTGCTTAATAGTTTGAATACTGTGTGCCAACACATCTAAATTAAATATGTTTGCCGCCAAAACACTAGCAATGGCTCCAACACCTTTTAATTGGTTTTTATTAATTCTATCAGCAACTTCAGCAGTGTCTTTATCTTCTACCAATTTAATGTGCGGATGGTTTTTAAAAAACTCTTTACACTGTAGCAATGCCATTGGGTGTGAGTAAACTTCTTTAATATCACTTATAGTTTGCGCTGGTAATGCCATTAAATTATGCTGAATATCTAAATAATGTTCACCAACAACATGCAAATTATAATTATCAATTAATGCATAGTTGGGTATTATAGAACCTGCTATAGAGTTTTCTAAAGCCATTATAGCTGCATCACATTCTTTGCTAATTAACGCTTCAACAACTCTATCAAACGTTAAGCACTCTATAAGGCTTATGTTTTCATCAAAATATTGTTGTGAAACAATGTGATGAAAAGACCCTTTTACTCCTTGTATTGCTACTGATTTTATCATAAAAAAAAGTCTCGATTTTCACCGAGACTTATACTTTAATTTATACTTTAAATTTATACATACATTGTCTCGTTCCTTTTGTTAAAAAAGAAATAATAAAAACCAAAATATGTATAAACTGCTGTTGTTCTCATAACTATGTGGCTAAAGTAAATAATATTTTAAGAAATCAAAATTGTGAAAATACTTTTTTGTGCTTTTTAAAACAGTTTTATAAATTTTTCAGTAAATAACACTTTACGTTGAGTTATCGTTTGTTTTTACAGTACAAAAAATTAAATTTTTCATTGATTAAGCGTTAATAACCGTTTACTTGTACCTTATTTTACTTCAAACAAAAAAAATCATGTACTTTTGGTATAAATAATATAGTATCATGTCTATTACGGTTAAAGATATTTCAAAACATTACGGCAACCAAAAAGCACTAAATAATGTGTCTTTTGAAGTTAACCAACCCGAAATTGTTGGTTTTTTGGGGCCTAATGGTGCTGGTAAATCTACCATGATGAAAATTTTAACCACCTATTTACAGCCAACTAATGGCAGCGCAAGTGTTAACAACCATAATATAACCAATAGTAAAAATGTACAATTAAGTGTTGGCTATTTACCAGAACACAATCCGTTATATTTAGATTTATACGTAAAAGAATATCTTGCTTTTAATGCTGGTGTTTACAAAGTTGAAAAAACACGTATTAATGAGGTTATAGAACTTACAGGCTTAACACCCGAAGCGCACAAAAAAATCGGGCAACTATCAAAAGGTTACAGGCAACGCGTTGGGTTAGCCACGGCTCTTTTACACAACCCTGATGTTTTAATTTTAGATGAACCTACTACAGGCCTAGACCCCAACCAGTTAATTGATATTAGAAACCTTATTAAAACCATTGGCAAAACCAAAACGGTATTTCTTTCAACACACATAATGCAAGAGGTTGAAGCCATGTGTAACCGTGTAATTATAATTAATAAAGGTGAAATTGTTGCCGATAAAAAGCTTACAGAATTACGAAACAATAAAGAACAAACTGTTATTGTAGAGTTTGATTACCGTGTTGAAGATGCCTTTTTAAAACAACTACCAAAAGTTAGTAAGGTTACCAACACACATGATTTTGTTTACGAAATTACGTTTAACACCACAGAAGATATGCGCGCTCATGTTTTTGATTTTGCTCATGATAATAAGTTAAAAATTCTTCAACTAAATCAAAAAAACGCAAGCTTAGAAAATTTATTTACAGAATTAACTACATCATAAAACCACATATTGGTTAACCAATTTTCATGTTTCTGTGAATTTATGATAATTGTCATCTTAAAAAAAATACACCTACATTACATTTGTTTCATAATATAAAATTAAACTAGTAAAGGTGCGTGTTTAGCTAAGCTACAAAACGTATCTTTATAACATAAATCAGGTATAAATGAGCAAAGGAATTTATGTAGCAACCATAGAGCCTAATAGCGGTAAATCTGTTGTGGTTTTAGGGCTTATGCGTATGCTTTTAGGTAAAACAGCTAAAGTTGGATATTTTAGACCAATTATTGAAGATGTTGCTGCCGGCGAAATGGATAACCACATTAACACTGTTATTTCGCATTTTGAAATTGATATAAACTACAAAAAAACATACGCCTTTACGCGCAGTGAAGTTTTAGATTTGTACAACCAAGGCAAATCGGGTTATGTTATTGATGAAGTAATAAAAAAATACAAACGCCTTGAAGAACACTTTGATTTAGTGTTGGTTGAAGGCACAGATTTTTCTCATGAAAACTCAAGCTTAGAGCTTGATATTAACATGCTAATCTCTAAAAACCTTGGCTTACCTGTTATTATTGTAATTCATGGTGATGGCAAAAAAAACAGAGACATTTTAGACAGCGTTCAGTTAGCACATGATACCTTTAAAGAGGAGGTTGATGTACTTTCAATAATGGTTAATAAAGTAAATATTGAAGCTATTACTACTTTAAAAACCGAAATTAACGCACGTATTAATAATACTGACTTTGCTATAATTCCTAAAATTGAAAGTTTAGCAAACCCAACCATTAAAGAAATTGTTAAAGCCCTTGATGCTAAAGTACTTTTTGGCAAAGATATGCTTAACAACCAAGTACAAAACTCTGGCGTTGGTGTTATGCAATTAAGAAACTATATTACAAAATTAAAAGAAGGCTCGTTGGTAATAACCTCGGGTGATAGAGCCGATATTATACTTGGTGCCTTACAAGCACACACATCAAAAAATTACCCACAAATTTCAGGCATTGTTTTAACTGGTGGCTTACTACCCGAAGAACCTATTTTAAAACTCATTGAAGGTCTCTCAAGCGTTGTACCAATTATTAGTGTGAACAAAGGTACCTTTAACACTACTAACGCCATTGGAAAAGTAAAATCTAGAATTTATGCTGAAAATACCGATAAAATAAACACCTCTATAGCTACTTTTGAAAAACATGTAGATACTGATAAATTAGCAGATAAACTTGTAACATTTCAATCTGAAATATTCACTCCAAGAATGTTTCAATATAATTTATTACAAACAGCACTTAAAAACAAAAAACACATTGTTTTACCCGAAGGTTATGATGAACGCGTACTAAGAGCCACCGCTAAATTAGTTGGCGCTCAAGTTGTTGATATAACATTAATTGGCGAAAAAGATAAAATACAAGAACGTATTGTACGTTATGATATTCCTTTAGATATCAATAAAGTAAATGTTGTTTTCCCAACACAATCACCTCATTTTGATGATTATGTAAATACGTTTTATGAATTAAGAAAACATAAAGGTGTAAACCTTGATATGGCAAAAGATGCCATGTCTGATGTGTCATACTACGGCACAATGATGATTCATAAAGGACATGCAGATGGTATGGTATCTGGTGCTGTACACACTACGCAACATACGCTTAGGCCAGCACTTCAATTTATAAAAACTAAACCTGGCGCAAACATTGTTTCATCAGTATTTTTCATGTGTTTAGAAGATAGAGTTTCTATTTTTGGTGACTGTGCTATTAACCCAAACCCAAATGCAGAACAACTAGCTGAAATTGCAATTTCATCGGCAGAAACGGCTAAAAAGTTTGGTGTTGAGCCTAAAGTTGCCATGTTATCATACTCATCGGGTTCTTCTGGTAAAGGTGAAGAGGTTGATAAAGTTAGAAAAGCTACCGAAATTGCTAAAAACTTAGCGCCTCATTTAAAAATTGAAGGCCCAATTCAATATGATGCTGCTGTAGATATGCGCATTGGAAAAAGCAAATTACCAGAATCTGAAGTTGCAGGACAAGCCAGTGTTTTAATTTTCCCAGATTTAAATACCGGAAACAACACCTACAAAGCTGTACAACGCGAAACCGGCGCTTTAGCCATTGGCCCTATGTTACAAGGCCTTAACAAACCTGTAAACGATTTAAGTAGAGGCTGCACATCTGATGATATTTACAGCACCGTTATAATTACTGCCATTCAAGCCCAAGACCAATAAAATTATGCAAGTATTAGTATTAAACTCCGGAAGCTCATCATTAAAATACCAATTATTTTCAATGCCTAATGAACGTATTATTTGTTCTGGCCAAATTGAGCGTGTTGGCTTTAAAGATGCTATTTTCAAATTTAAATCTGAAAAAGAAACTTTTGAAAAAACAACACCTATAGCCAACCATAAAGAAGGACTAAACTTAGTAGCGCAACAACTTTTAAATAAAGAAACTGGTGTTATTTCATGTGCTAATGATATTGCTGTTGTTGGGCATAGAGTTGTTCATGGCGGCAAGCATTTTAGCAAAACCACGCTTATTGATGCTGAAGTAAAACGAAAAATTAAAACCTTGTTTTCTTTAGCACCTTTGCACAATCCGCATAATTTAGAAGGTATTGAAGTTGCCGAAAGCATTTTCCCAAACGCAAAACAAGTGGCTGTTTTTGATACGGCTTTTCATCAAACCATTCCTGAAATTGCTCATAAATATGCTATTCCTCAAAAATATTTAGATGAATATAATATTCGTGTATACGGATTTCACGGTACTAGCCACAAATACGTTTCAGAAAAAGCTATTGCACATTTAGGTAAAGAAAACTCAAAAATCATTACTATTCACTTAGGAAATGGTTGTAGTATGACCGCTGTTGAAAACGGCAAAAGTATAGACCATAGTTTAGGGTTTTCGCCTGTTGGTGGTTTAATTATGGGTACACGCTCTGGCGATGTTGACTATTCGGTAATTTTCCATTTAGCGCAACGCCATAGTTTCGATTTAAATAACATAAATACTTTGCTCCAAAAACAAAGCGGCATGTTAGGCCTTACAGGTTTTAGTGATTTACGCGACATACAAGAACACGCTGAAAAAGGCAATAGAGATTGCCAATTAGCTTTAGATATGAATGCGTACCGCATTAAAAAATACATTGGAAGCTATGCAGCAATTATGAATGGGCTAGATGCTATTGTTTTTACAGCAGGCATAGGAGAAAACTCTGCAATAATAAGACGTTTAGCTTGTGAAAATTTAGACTATTTAGGTATTAATTTAGATACTGAAAAGAACAGCGTACGTTCTGGTGATATTAGAGCTATAAACACTGAAGAATCTAAAGTAAAAATACTTATTGTACCAACTAACGAAGAATTAGAAATTGCAAAACAAGCGGTTAACTTACTTGAAAATTAAGCGGCCTTTGTAAAGCTCTTCAACACTAACTTCTGCTGGTTTATTTAAAGAAATCACATCTCCAGTTCCTGAAATTTTACCAGTTAAACGTTGTTGTGGGTTTACAATAATATCATTTGAACTTCGGTTACTAACAAATACGTTTTGCGCAATTAAATTTTGCCCTTCAAAACGCGAAGTTCCTGCTGCAAAGGTAATATTTAGGTTGTTTGTTTTTCCTGAAATAAAGCAGTTTGACAGATTATTAAATACAACTCTAAACGTATCGGTATTAATTTCTAAATAAAAATTGGCACTGGTAAACGTATCTGGGCTTCCAAAATCTTCAGATAAAATGGTTAAATTAGGGTAACTTAACACACCTTTTGATTTTATATCAAATTGTGTTGAACTTCTAATTTCAGTAATATTTGGTGCTGTTACGTACACTTTTGTTATACCATAATCTCGCACATAATTACAGCTATTATTATCGGTTAATATTAATCTGTTTTCAACTACTTTAGCTTCAACATCATTTATTAAATTTTCGCCTGTTTCAATAATAACTTTTTGCGTAGGTCCTTCTTCAATAATTAATTCTATATCTCTATTTACAAGTATTTTTGTAAATACATCAACTAAAATTTCTTCTTGAATAATATTACCTGTTTTCTGGAAACAATCGCCTGCATTTTCACTATCACAAGCAAAAATTAAAGCAACAATAATTATGTAAACTAGTTTTTTCATTTTAATAATATCAATCTAAAACCTAGCGCCCACTCCAAACTCTACAGCTTCAGCTTTAGCTCCATGCGATTTTAATGTTAAAGCACCAAAAAACGTACTACCAAAATAGCGTTTTAACCCAATGCGTAAATAGGTGCGTCCTTCAAAATCAAAAGGATAATAAACATAATACCCAAATTGGGTTACTAATGATGTTTTATTTACAAAAAGTTCATGGCCAGCAAATACACCAACGCGTTTATAATCATCATCTTTTGAAACATTTTCTTCGGGAAACGACACGCTTTTGTAATAAATCAATTCTTTTAAAAATTTTGAAAAAAACACATCGGTTCCAAATTGTAAGGCACTTTTTCTATTAATACGCTTATCTGCATACACTGACGCTATATAAAACGGAAATTGCCCACTGCCAACAACATCACTTTCATTTATACCAAACCTAAAAGCGATATTGTACTTAATTGGTTCAGTAAATTTTCTATCTGTGGCATCTAGATCATTTTGATATTCTGGTTCTACCTTATTCAAATTATAGTTAACACCAATATTAAAAGCAAGGGTATTTGTGCTGGTATTTGGCGCCTTTACATTAGCATTAGAGTAATGTATTAAAGTAACACCTGCCTGCAAACCAAACCTGTTAAAAATACGCTCTTTTTTAAAACCTAACATAGCAAAGGTACTACTCATTATATGGGTACCGTAGGCTACATTTCTAAAATTATTTTCTTTTTGATAAATATTATCAGCGTATGCTAATCCTTGTCCTACTTTAAACATTAATTGTCTATTAAAAAAGTAGAAATTATAGTGTGCATAAAGTGATGCTACTGTACCCAAAACATCAGGATTTTTCATGTTTTGGTATGCATAAGTTACCCCATAATCTGGGTAATTATAGCGTTGTTCCCAATTTTTAAATCCGTAAGTTTTTTTATTCCAACTTATAATATAACCTTCGGGGTGCCCTTTAATTAAGTGCAAAATATCACCGTTATGTTCAGCTATATTTCCTCTAAAATAATTAACATCTATGTATGATGTATACTGTTTATTCTGAGCAAAACAAAAACTACAAAACGCAGTTAAAATACAAGTTAAATAAAACCTCATAAATTTGGGAAAACTACCGCAAAAGTAGCTATTTAAAATAAAGCTTCGGCTATAGACTGCACATTATCACTTTTACCCATAGAATAATAATGTAAAACAGGAACACCAGCAGCTTTTAACTCTTTAGATTGTTGTATAGCCCACTCAATACCAACTTGTCTCACAGCCTTATTATCTTTACAAGCATCAACAGCATTAATTAAATCTTCAGGTAAATCAATACTAAACACATGTGGCAATAATTGTAAATGCCTATTAACCGCTAGTGGTTTAATACCAGGAATAATAGGAATATCAATTCCGTTATCTTTAGCCAATTTTACAAAATCGAAGTATTTTTGGTTATCAAAAAACATTTGAGTAACCACATAATCTGCACCGGCATCAACCTTAGCTTTAAGGCGTTTTAAATCGGTTTGTAACGATGGTGCTTCCATGTGCTTCTCTGGATAACCCGCCACACCAATACAAAAATCGGTTTTAAACTCGGTTAAATTTTCTTCGTGTAAAAACTTTCCTTTATTTAAATCAGAAATTTGATGCACCAATTCGCATGCATACGTATGCCCACCTTTAGTAGGCTCAAAATATTTTTGATGTTTCATAGCATCACCACGAAGCGCCACAACATTATCAATTTCCAGATAATGGCAATCTACCAACATATACTCGGTTTCCTCTTTGGTAAAACCACCACATAAAATATGTGGTACCGGATCTATATTATATTTATGCTTAAGCGATACCGAAATACCTAAAGTTCCCGGGCGTTTTCTTACCGTTTTCCTATCTAAAAGCCCGTTTTTTTCAACATAAACATACTCTTCTCTCGAAGTTGTTACATCAATAAACGGCGGATTAAACTCCATTAACGGATCTATATTATTATACAAATCCTGAATATTTTTTCCCTTTACCGGCGTTACAATTTCAAACGAAAACAACGTTTTTCCGTTGGCCTTTTTTATATGTTCTGTTACCTTCATAACTCGCTTTTGTCATTTCCGCACAGGCGAAAATCTCTTCAATAATTATTATTTATTTTTTTGGGCGTTACCCTATCGGGTCGCGCTTTCCGTTATATCTTTTTCTCGTTCCTCAAAAAAGGATGCCACTACAATCGCTAACGCGGGTTAATCAGCCAAATTTGGGTGCAACCACTTTCTTGCGTGTTCTTTTGCAATCCCTTTTCTTTTGGCGTAATCAGTTACTTGGTCGTCGGTAATTTTACCAAGCCCAAAATACTTCGCTTCCGGGTTTGCAAAATAATATCCCGAAACTGCCGATGCTGGCCACATAGCTAAACTTTCTGTAAGCGTTACGCCAATAATTTTTTCAACATCAAGCAACTCCCAAATGGTTTCCTTTTCTAAATGGTCTGGACACGCAGGATATCCTGGTGCCGGACGAATACCTTTGTAGCTTTCTTTAATTAAATCGTCGTTGGTTAAATCTTCATTTTCGGCATAACCCCAATGTTTTGTTCTTACTTGTTTATGCAAATATTCGGCAAAAGCTTCAGCAAATCTATCGGCAATAGCTTGTGCCATAATAGCACTATAATCATCATCTTTTGCTTTATAACTTTCGGCCAATTCTTGAGCACCAAAAATAGCGACACAAAATGCACCAACATAATCGGTTTTACCTGTACTTTCTGGGGCAATAAAATCGGCCAAAGCATGATTTGGAATACCCTCACGCTTTTTTAATTGTTGTCTTAATGTTCTAAAAACAGCTATTTCTTCACCTTTCTTTTTAACCGAAATATCATCATCGTTTATCGCGTTGGCTTCAAATAAACCAAAAACAGCTTTAGGCTTTAATAGTTGTTTAGCTATAATTTCATCAATCATTTCTTGCGCTTCATTAAAAAGCACTGTAGCTTGCTCGCCAACAACGTCGTCTTTTAAAATATTTGGATATTTACCGTGCAAATCCCAGCTTCTAAAAAACGGACTCCAATCTATGTAAGGCAACAATTCTTTTAAGCTTAATTGCTTAAGCATTTGCACACCCATTTCTTTTGGTTTTACAATTTCGGAAGTTTCCCAATCAATGCTGTATTTACGAGCTCTAGCTTCGTTTATAGTGATATACGATTTCTCTTTACCTCGTTTTAAAAACTTGGTTCTAAATTCGTCGTAATCTTTTTTAAGATTAGACACATATTCGTGTGCTGTTTGCTTATTTAACAAGTCGCCCACAACGGTAACCGCTCTAGAGGCATCGTTTACATGAACTACTGCATTTTTGTACTGCGTATCAATTTTTACCGCCGTATGTGCTTTAGATGTTGTTGCACCACCAATTAACAACGGAATGTCGAAATTTTCGCGTTGCATTTCTTTAGCTAAATACACCATTTCATCTAACGATGGTGTAATTAAACCCGAAAGTCCAATAGCATCAACACGCTCTTTAATGGCGGTTTCAATAATTTTTTCAGGCGGCACCATTACGCCTAAATCTACAATTTCGTAGTTGTTACACGCCAATACTACGCTAACAATATTTTTACCAATATCGTGTACATCGCCTTTTACTGTTGCCATTAAAATTTTACCAACAGGTTCGGCATCTTCGGTTTTTTCGGCTTCAATAAACGGATTTAAATACGCTACGGCTTTTTTCATTACACGTGCCGATTTTACTACTTGTGGCAAGAACATTTTTCCTTCACCAAACAAATCGCCAACTACATTCATACCAATCATTAAATGGCCTTCAATAACATCAATTGGTTTTTCGGCTTCTTGTCGTGCTTGCTCAATATCTTCAATAATAAAAGCGTCTAACCCTTTTACTAAAGCGTGCGTAATTCTATCTTGTAATGGGTTTTCACGCCAAGACAAATCCACTGTTTTTTCTGCTTTTGAACCTTTTACAGTTTCGGCAAATTCCAATAAACGCTCGGTAGCATCGTCTCTTCTATCTAAAATAACATCTTCAACATGCTCTAATAAATCTTTAGGAATATCGTCGTAAACCTCCAACATGGTTGGGTTTACAATACCCATATTCATACCTGCTTGAATAGCGTAATACAGAAACACCGAATGCATTGCTTCGCGAACCGCATTGTTTCCTCTAAACGAAAACGACACGTTACTTACACCACCACTTACACTTACATTTTCAAGGTTTTGACGTACCCAACGCGTTGCTTCAATAAAATCGATAGCGTTTTTTCGATGCTCTTCCATTCCGGTTGCGACTGGAAAAATATTTAAATCGAAAATAATATCTTCTGATGGAAAACCTACTTTGTTAACCAAAACATCGTAAGATCGTTTGGCTATTTCAATGCGTCGTTCATAATTATCGGCTTGCCCAACTTCATCAAAAGCCATCACAATTACTGCGGCACCGTAACGTTTTATTTGTTTGGCTTCCCAAATAAATTTTTCTTCACCTTCTTTTAACGAAATGGAATTTACCACACATTTACCTTGCACCACTTGAAGACCAGCTTCGATAATGTCCCACTTAGAGCTATCAATCATTATTGGCACACGACAAATATCTGGCTCTGCGGCAATAAGGTTTAAAAAACGCACCATAGACTCTTTACCGTCTATAAGTCCGTCGTCCATATTAATATCGATAATTTGCGCACCGCCATCTACTTGATGACGCGCAATATCTAAAGCTTCATCAAATTTTTCTTCTTTAATTAAGCGTAAAAATTTACGCGAACCCGCTACGTTTGTTCGTTCACCTACATTTATAAAGTTGCTGTTTTCGTTTAAAACCAAAGGCTCTAAACCAGATAACTTCATGTATTTTGTTTGTTTCACTTTCATTAATCTATTCGGTTTAATGAGACTCTTCGACTGCGCTCAGAGTAACAGCTTCACGCGGTTTATATTTAGCAGCAATATTTGCAATAACGCGAATATGTTCTGGACTTGTACCACAACAGCCACCAATAATATTTATTAAATTCTTTTTTAAATAGGCTTCAATTTGCTCGCCCATTTCTTCTGGAGATTCATCGTACTCACCAAAAGCATTAGGTAAACCGGCATTTGGATGTGCCGAAATTGCAAATTCGGTTTTATTAGCAATGGCCTCTAAATGCGGTTGCAATAAGTTAGCCCCAAGAGCGCAATTAAAACCAACAGATAATAATGGCACGTGCGACACCGAAATTAAAAAAGCTTCGGCAGTTTGCCCCGATAAAGTTCGTCCAGACGCATCGGTTATGGTACCGCTAAGCATAACAGGAATATCTAAATCTCTTTCGTCCTTTACTTCTTCAATAGCAAACAAAGCCGCTTTAGCGTTTAAGGTGTCAAAAACCGTTTCAACTAATAAAATATCGGAACCACCATCCATTAAAGCTTCTACTTGTTGTTTGTAGGCTATACGTAATTCATCGAAAGTTACAGCCCTGTAACCTGGGTCGTTTACATCGGGCGACATACTTGCCGTACGGTTTGTTGGCCCGATTGAACCCGCCACAAAACGCGGTTTATGTGGTTCTTTTTTTGTGAACTCTACCGCAACTTCTTTTGCTATTTTTGCCGACTCGTAGTTAAGTTCGTAAACCAAATCTTCCATTTGATAATCGGCCATAGCAATAGTTGTTCCCGAAAAGGTATTGGTTTCAATAATATCGGCTCCTGCCTCGAAATATTTTGCGTGAATGGTTTTTATGGCTTCTGGTTGTGTAATAGACAGCAAATCGTTGTTTCCTTGCAACGGTGTTGGATAATCTTTAAAACGCTCGCCACGAAAATCTTCTTCGGTAAACTTATAGGCTTGTAGCATGGTTCCCATGGCACCATCTAACACCAAAATGCGTTCTTTTAAAGCCTTTCTTATATCTGACATTTTATATATATTTTTTATACAGAACATGTTATGAACTGTACAAATGTTTATTGTGAAACTGAAACATGTTCAGCTTAACAAAATTTTATTATATGTTTAGTTTGTTATCTAGAAAAGCTTTTTTTAAAAACCTTCGTTATCTTCCTAATTTTTATTAGTAGAATTTAGCACCTTCTTTACAAGTTAAAGGGTTGCCAAGGTTTCATTGGGTCTATTCCCTCTACCTTTCTTGATAACATTGTTAAGTTTAAGAACTCACACCTAATTTGGAGGACAAAAGTACTAACTATATTTTTGTTTTCCTATTTAATTAAATTGCTATTATTCAAACAAATTTGATGATAGATACCTATCTCCTCTATCGCAAATAATTGCTACAATAACACCTTTTTCAATAGATTCAGCTACTTTTAATGCACAATATACAGAGCCACCACTGCTCATTCCTGCAAATATACCTGCTTCTTTAGCTATACGTTGGGTTGTTGCCTTGGCATTTGCTTGGGTTACCTCAATAACTTGATCTACTTTACTTCTATTAAAAAATTTAGGCACATATTCTTCTGGCCATTTACGTATACCTGGTATTCTTGAATGGTCATCGGGTTGTGCACCAACAATGGTTATATTTTTATTATGCTCTTTTAAGTATGTTGAAACACCCATAATGGTTCCTGTGGTTCCCATGGCAGACACAAAATGCGTAACTTCTCCGTTGGTGTCTCTCCAAATTTCAGGCCCTGTGGTTTTGTAATGCCCTTTCCAATTGTCGTCATTTTCAAACTGATTTAAAAGCGTATAACCTTTTTCATCTCTTAGTTTGAAAGCTAAATCTCGTGAACCTTCAATACCAACATCTGATGAAGTTAAAATAACCTCGGCGCCATAAGCTTTCATTGTTTTAACGCGTTCTTCGGTAGAATTCTCGGGCATAATAAGTACCATATTTAAACCTAAAACTTGCGCAAATAATGCAAGAGCTATACCTGTATTTCCGCTTGTAGCTTCCACTAAGGTATCGCCTTTTTTAATATCACCACGCTTTAACGCTTCATTAATCATATTAAAAGCCGGACGATCTTTAACACTACCTCCAGGATTGTTTCCTTCTAACTTAAGTAATAATTTCACACCTTTTTTAGATACTAAATGACTAGCATCAACAAGTGGTGTGTTACCTATATAATCTATAATTGTTTTATTTGATGCCATTTTTTTTAGGTCTTATTTTTATTTCGGTTTGATAGGTTACTAATGAGTTTTCTGGAACAGATTGAGTAATCCAAACATTGGCACCAATAATACTATTGGCTCCTATAACAATATCGCCACCTAAAACGGTTGCATTTGCGTATATGCAAACATTGTCTTCAATAGTAGGGTGACGTTTTGTTTTAGCTAAACTTTTAGCTACAGAAATACCTCCTAATGTTACACCTTGATAAATTTTTACATTTTTACCAATTATTGAAGTTTCTCCTATTACAATACCTGTTCCATGATCTATGTAAAAAGAATCATTAATGGTTGCCCCAGGGTGAATATCTATACCTGTAATACCATGAATGTATTCACTCATCATACGTGGTAAAATTGGCACTTTCAATTTGTAAAGTGCATGACTTAAACGGTAAATTGAAATGGCATGAAAACCTGGATATGCTAAATATATTTCTTCTAAACTGTGTGAAGCGGGGTCGTTATTTTCAAAAGCAACAGCATCTAAATCTAACCGCCTTCTAATATCGGGCAAATTGGTTTTAAAGGTTTTCCAGATTTGTTCGGCGTTTTCAACGTTCAATTTTTTTAGAACTTTTAAAAACGTTTTTTCTAAATATTTACCGTGTTCTTCTTCCTGTTCACAATCAAACAGTGAATAAAACAGTTTTTTAGTAAATGTTTTAACGGTGTCTTTTAAACAAACGTTGTAACTTTTCATTAGCTTATTATTTATAAGGAAACGTATGTTTCAAAAATATTAAATCCTACAAGGTAAATGAAGCCTTGCAGGATTTAATTTTATAGTATGTTTTTGAACGTTTAATCTATAGCTTGCACAACTGCTTTTGGGGCTTCTTTACGTGTACCATCAAAACCATCAACACCTGAAACTGTTGTATATTTTAATACGAATTTTTTACCAGGATTGATAATTTTATAAGCTGCTTGACACATAATTGTTGCTTCATGAAAACCACAAAGTATTAACTTTAATTTACCTGGGTAATAATTACCATCGCCTATGGCGAAAATACCAGGAATGTTGGTTTGATAATCTAAAGCATTGTTTACTTTTATAGCATTTTTTTCAATTTCTAAGCCCCAGTTTGCTATTGGACCTAATTTTGGCGACAACCCAAATAGAGGGATAAAATGGTCTGTTTCTAAATTAAAAGGCTCTTCATCTTTCTTAGTAATTTCAATAGCTTCAACTTTATCGTTACCTAAAATATTTGTTACTTCGGCAGGTGTGATTAGGTTTATTTTTCCTTCTCTTTTTAATTCTCCAACTTTCTCAACAGAATCTAAATGACCTCTAAACTCGTTACGGCGGTGTACTAATGTTACACTTTTTGCTACATCGGCTAAAAAGATAGACCAATCTAAAGCAGAGTCACCTCCACCAGCAATTACCACATTTTTATCGCGGTACATTTCTGGTTCTTTTATCATGTATTCTACACCTTTATCTTCAAAATCGGCAAGGTTTTCAAGCTGTGGTTTACGTGGCTCAAAACTACCTAAACCACTAGCAATAGCCACTACTGGTGCTTGGTGTTGCGTACCTTTATTTGTGGTAACAATAAACGAACCGTCTTCTTGTTTATCAATAGTATCAGCGCGTTCACCTAATGTAAAACCAGGTTCAAATTGCTTACCTTGTTCAAGTAGGTTTTTTGTTAAATCGCCTGCTAAAATTTCAGGAAACCCTGGAATATCATAAATAGGCTTTTTTGGATATAACTCAGAGCATTGTCCGCCTGGTTGTGGCAATGCATCAATTAAATGGCATTTTAATTTTAATAATCCAGCTTCGAATACTGTGAATAACCCTGTTGGGCCTGCTCCAATTATTATTATATCTGTTTTAATCATTTCTCTGAATCTTTGTTTTCAATTATTCCTTTGGTGAATTCATTTAGTTTTTCAACTTTTTCTTCAAAATCACCTTTTATTGTTTTTCTATATTCATTTAAATTTTTAACGAGGTCGTCAATATTTTCTGGAATGACTTCCTCAAAAAACTGTCGTAAACGTTTTGCCATTGTTGGCGATTTTCCGTTAGTACTTATAGCCACTTTCACATTACCTTTGGTAACAATACCGCCCATGTAAAAATCGCAATACGGCGGATTATCTGCTACATTTACTAGTTTAGCTTCTGCCCTACAATCTTTATAAACCTGTACATTTACCTCAGGCACATCAGTAGTTGCTACTACCATGTGTTGCCCTTGCAAATAGTCTTTTTTATAAACATCATTAATTAGTGTAACATCACCTTTTTTTGCTAAAGATACTGTAGCATCTCTAAACATTGGTGACACCATTGTTACACAAGCATCTGGACTAGATTTTAATAAGAACGTTAATTTTTCTTCGGCAACGTTACCACCTCCTATTATGAGTACTTTAAGCTGTTTTACCTTTAAAAAAATAGGATATAAATTATTGCGTTCCATAACTTAATTTCCTGTTACTTCTTGGTAAACTTTACTTAAAATAGCTCTTTCTTTTACAACATCACCAATAACAATAATTGCTGGGTTTGCTAATTGTTTTTCTTCAACAATTTTTTCTATAGTTTGAATAGTGCCAATCCCTACATTTTCATTATTGCGAGTACCATTTTGAATAATAGCAATGGGTGTATCTTGTTTATTTTCTTTTGAAAATATATTTACAATTTCACCAAGTTTGCCCATGCCCATTAAAATAACAATGGTAGCTGTAGATTTTGCTGCCAAAGCAACATCATTTGACAATTTATGTTGTTTGGTTGTGCCTGTAATTACCCAAAAACTTTCGGCTGCACCACGTTTTGTTAAAGGAATACCTTGGTATGCTGGTACTGCAATTGATGAGGAAATACCTGGAACCACAAAGGTTTCTAATCCAAACTGACGCACATAATCAATTTCTTCGGCACCGCGACCAAAAATAAAAGGATCGCCACCTTTTAAACGCACAACATGGCCTTTTTCTTTAGCTTTTGCTACTATGAGTTCATTTATTTGCTCTTGCTGAAATGCATAACAACCCCTACGTTTACCTACAAAAATAAGTTCTGCATTAGCTGAAGCATATTTTAGCAAACTTTCGTTTATAAGCGCATCATACAGGATAACATTAGCAGATTCAATAGCCTTAATTGCTTTAAGCGTTATTAAATCTTCGTCTCCTGGTCCTGCACCTACAACGGTTAATGTTGGGATTTTTAAACTCATTTTTATTTATTTACTAAGCAGTTTTAGTTTGTTCAGCTTCTCTAAAAGCTCTTACTGCAGCTAAGAATTTTTCGGCACTTGAAATGTAATTTACCGCAAAATCTTTAGACGGTGCATTTTTATTAATTTGATAAATTATATCTGAAAAAGAAGCACCTAAATTAATTTTTCCGCTTTCAACAAAAACCTCATCAAATTGCGAAATAATACCTGCATGTGTGTTTGTTTTTTTGTTTTCAGCTAATAGTAATGCTTTAGCTGAATTTACAAACGACTGATATGCTAAATAGATTGCCCCCGAATATACTTCATTTTCAAAAGATTCTTTAGCATTTTCTATTTTCTCTTCGCTTTCAAAAAACAAAGTAGCAATTAAATCTATAACAACACCAGCACATTCACCTACACCAATAGCTTTAACATATTTTTCTTCTTCACCCCAATCTATAAAATCAAGTTCTGTTAAATTGGTAGCATCTTGTAAATCTTGTAAAAAGTCGTAAAAATATTTCTGACCTTTCTCTAAATAATACTCAACAAACTGCTTACCGTTAGCGTTAGCTTCATAATCATTTAAAATTCTACGTAATGCTTCAGGGCCTCTTCTACTTGGTACTTTTACTACTTTATCAGCAAAAGTTGCATTTCCATCGCCTTGGTTTCCGCCACCTAAAAGCACTTGTAAAGCAGGCGCCACTAATTTATCTGGCGTGCGTACTGTCATGCCTTGAAAACCAATATTTGCCATATTGTGTTGCCCACAGGCATTCATACAGCCACTAATTTTTATAACTAAATCTTCGTTTTTTAAATATTGAGGATATTCGGTTTTAATAACACGCTCTAATTCTTCGGCAATTCCTGTACTACTTGCAATACCTAAATTACATGTATCTGTACCTGGGCATGCTGTAATATCTACTGCTTTATTATAACCGGCTTCAACAAAACCTAATTTTTCTAATTCTTGATAGAAAAATGGCACTAACTCTTCTTTAACAAAAGGAATTACAATGTTTTGGCGTAATGTTAAACGTACTTCGCCAGCTGCATAATTATCAACTAAATTTGCTAATAAACGTGCTTTATCTGTGTAGAAATCACCTAACAACACTTTAATTCCAATAGCCACATAACCTGCTTGCTTTTGCGGAATTAAGTTTGTTGATTTCCATAAATTGAAAGCTTCTTCGTTTTTAATTTCAACTTGAGGCGCTTCAACTTGAACTGGTTTTGAAGCTACATAAGTATCAGCATCAATGGCTACAGATTTAAACTCAATGGCTTTTTGTTCGTTATCAATTAGTTCTCTAAACGCTTCTAAACCTATATCTTTTACTAAGAATTTCATTCTTGCTTTGGCGCGACTTTTACGCTCACCATAACGATCAAAAACTCTTAATATACCTTCCATTATTGGAATGATTTTATCGGTTTCAACAAAATCATATAACACATCGGCATGACGTGGTTGAGACCCAAGTCCGCCAGCTACCATTACTTTAAACCCACGAACGCCATCTTTTTCTTTAGCAATGTACCCTATATCATGTAAGTATGATAATCCCGTATCTTCATCTGAAGATGAGAAAGATACTTTAAATTTACGCCCCATTTCTTGACAAATTGGGTTTCGTAAAAAGAATTTATACAAAGCATCTGCATATGGTGATACATCAAAAGGCTCATTAACATCAATACCTGCAGTTTCAGAAGCGGTTACGTTTCTTACCACGTTACCACAAGCTTCACGCACTGTAACTTCATCTTTTTCTAGTTCTGCCCAAAGTTCTGGTGTTCTATTTAAATCTACATAGTGAATTTGAATATCTTGACGTGTTGTTATGTGCAAACGCCCGCGAGAATATTCATCAGAAACCGCAGAAATTCTTCGTAATTGATTGCTTTTTAACTTTCCGTAAGGCACTTTAATACGAATCATTTGAACGCCTTCTTGTCTTTGCCCGTAAACACCACGAGCTAAACGAAGACTTCTAAATTTTTCTTCATCAATTTTCCCGTTGTGAAATAATTCAATTTTTTTAGCTAATTCAATTATATCTTTTTGAACAACCGGATTTTCTATTTCTGTTTCAAAACTTTGCATTTGTATAAGTTTTCAAGTTTAAAGTTTAAAGTTTAAAGTTGAGCGCAGTAAAATTGTTGCACTTCATCTAAATAACTTTATTCTTTTAACTCATTATTCTTGTTTTTAATATCTTTTTTAAAAATTAAAAAAAGCGGACTAACTATTAACTTGCTACTTTTAATTTTTAACTATAATTATTGTATGAAACCAGCACCAACAGTACTGTTAGACTGCGGATCGATTATAATGAAGGACCCGTTTGTTCTGTGATCTTTAAATTTATCGTAAAAAATAGGTTTGTTTAATTTAAAGCTAACCTCGGCAATATCATTCATACCTATACCAGCCACACCTTCTTCAACACCCGAATAGTCTGGATTTATTTTATGATGAATAGCATTTACTTTAGCCAACACTTTGTTTACCCCGTGCTGCACTGTGTATTTTGCGCCAGGGGTTAATTGCTTAGAATCCATCCAACATACGTTTGCCGTAAACTGTTTTTCAATAGTTGGTATATCATCAGCTTTAACAATCATATCACCTCTACTTACATTTACATCATCCTCTAAAGTAATGGTAACTGATGAACGTCTTGAAGCTGTTTCAAACTTTTCATCATAAAAATAAATGTCTTTTATTTTAGATTTTGTTTGCGATGGCAATACCACAACCTCATCACCAACACTTAAATTACCACCATACACTTTACCTGCGTACCCTCTGTAATCATGGTAATCTTCGGTTTTTGGACGAATTACGTATTGCACAGGAAAACGCGGTGTACCTGTGTTAAAAATATCGGCTTTATCTAATTTTTCTAAGTGTTCTAATAACGCTTCACCTTTGTACCAAGGCATGTTTTCAGATTTATTTACAACATTATCACCTTTTAAAGCGCTTACAGGAATAAATGAAATGTTTTGCCCTTGATAATCTCGTTTACTCATTAAGCCTTCAAAATCTGCTTTAATTTTATTGTAAACTTCTTCAGAATAATCAACTAAATCCATTTTATTAATAGCAACTACAACATCTTTAATACGTAGTAAATTATTAATGAAAAAATGACGATTTGTTTGCTCTATTACACCTTTTCTAGCATCAATTAAAATAATTGAAGCCTGTGATGTTGATGCACCAGTTACCATGTTACGTGTATACTCAACATGACCAGGTGTATCTGCTATTATGTAACTTTTCTTTTTTGTTGAGAAGTAAATATGAGCCACATCAATGGTAATACCCTGTTCTCTTTCTGCTACTAAACCATCGGTAGCTAAAGAAAAATCTAAATAGTCATAACCACGTTGTTTACTTGTTTTTTCTATAGCCTCTAACTTATCTGTAGTTAGTGATTTTGTATCGTAAAGTATACGACCAATTAATGTACTTTTTCCGTCGTCTACACTTCCTGCTGTTGCAATTTTTAATACGTCCATATTATAGCTGTTAGCCTCTAGCTTTTAGCTCTTGGCTTATTAATTATTTATATATTGTTTTAATTTTCTGCTAATAGCTAATAGCTAATAGCGAACGGCTAAATTTTCTAAAGAAAATTTTAAAAATACCCTTGTTGTTTACGTTTTTCCATAGCGGCTTCAGAGCGTTTATCATCAATTCTGGCCCCACGTTCTGAAATTGAAGAATCTCTAATTTCTTCAACTACTTTTGAAATTGAAACGGCATCAGATAATACTGCGGCCGTACAACTCATGTCTCCAACAGTTCTAAAACGCACCATTTCTTCAATTACTTCTTCATCTTCATCTCTGTAAACAACACCGTCTTCAGCAGACCAAATCATACCGTCTCTTAAGAATACTTTACGTTTGTGTGCGAAATAAATTGATGGAATTTCAATATTTTCTTTTTCAATGTAAGACCAAACATCTAATTCTGTCCAGTTTGAAATTGGGAACACACGCACGTTTTGTCCTAATTCAATTTCACCGTTTAACATATCAAATAATTCGGGCCTTTGGTTTTTCTCATCCCATTGTCCAAAATCATCACGAACAGAAAAAATACGTTCTTTTGCTCTGGCTTTTTCTTCATCTCTGCGCGCACCACCTATACAAGCATCAAATTTAAATTCTTCAATAGCATCTAAAAGTGTGGTAGTTTGTAGCATATTTCTACTTGCGTAACGACCAGATTCTTCTTTTACTTTTCCTTGATCAATAGAATCTTGTACATTTCTAACAATAAGTTCTAAGCCTAATTCTTCAACTAATCTATCTCTAAACTCTATAGTTTCAGGGAAGTTATGCCCTGTATCTATATGCATTAAAGGAAACGGAATTTTTGCTGGATAAAATGCCTTTTGAGCTAACCTAACAAGTGTAATAGAATCTTTTCCTCCTGAGAATAATAAAACTGGTCTTTCAAACTGAGCTGCTACTTCTCTAATAATGTAAATAGCTTCGTTTTCTAAAGCGTTAATATATGATGTGTCTTTCTTCATAATCTCATGTTGTTAAGCATGTAAACCACATTCTCTGTTGGCTAATGCTTTGGTTGGATCGAAATATTTAAATTCGTTTGGTAAATTATTTTCTTCTAAATAGGCATCTAATTTCTCATCAGACCAATAGTAAAACGGACTTACTTTAAGAACACCATCGGCACTTAAACTAAAAACATCAATACTATTTCTAAAAGCTGTTTGCCCTTGGCGCAAGTTTGTAAACCATACTTTTGGCTTATGTTCTGCCATAGCTCTTCTAAACGGCTCTAACTTAACCTGCTCAGTAAACTCTGCATGTTTTGGATCATCTACACTTGGTATGCCCATAACCACATCTCTATGTGAAGCTGTTTGCTTTGGCACATATAAAAATATATTTAAACTTAAGTTTTTAATAACCTGTTCTGCGTGTTTGTATGTTTGTGGTGTATTGTAACCAGTATCGCACCAAACCACAGGAACTTTTTTAACCTCTTTGCTTACTGCATGTAAAATTGCAGCTTCGTAAGGCCTAAAATTTGTTGTTACTACAGCATTACTATTAAGCTCAAAAGCTTTTTTAATAATTTCTGAAGGCGTAGCGTTTTTAAATTCCTTGTTTAAACCTTGTATTTGTTCTTCTGTAAACATGTTTTTATATATTATTTTCCCCACTTAATAGCGTTCCACGCACGTTCATGAAAAAAGTATAAAATTAATTTTGTAATAAAATCTACCGATGCAATAGATGCTGCAACCGCTATTTTTCCTGTTAAAAAATAAGAAACAACCAGTGTATCTAAAGTTCCAACTACTCTCCAACTTAATGCTTTAGCCACACTTCTAATTGGTTTTTCACCAGCAGTATCTTCTTTATAAGTAGATTTCTCTTTACTTTTTAATAACATTTGCGCTATCATTTGTCGTTTATTATATTAATCCTATCAATTTAATAGGGATTACAAAAGTAAAACTTTTTTTGAGATAAAAAACCTAATTAACAACTTTTTAGAATAATGGAACTATTTTAGCCTAAACAGGCTAAAATGCACAATGATTTTTTTAAATTTTAAGAATTTGGCAATACTAAACGCCAGACAAATCGGCTAAAGTTTTGTTTTTAAACACATTAAGTGTACTGTCTCTAACTTCAATCATTAATTTGTGTACGCTACATTGGTGTTCGTCTGGGCAGTCATCGCACTTTTCATAAAAGTTTAAACTTACACAAGGCACCATGGCTATTGGGCCTTCAAGCACGCGCATAACATCGGTCATTAAAATTTCGGCAGGTTCTTTTCGTAAATAGTAACCACCGTGTTTTCCTTTTTTAGAGCCTAAAAGTCCGGCTTTACGCAAGGTTAGAAGAATGCTTTCTAAAAATTTTTGTGGTATGTTTTCGCTTTCAGCAATTTCACCAACTCTAACAGGATTTTCTCCATCGCTTCTAGCAATAAAAGTTAATGCCTTTAGTCCGTATTTAGTTTTTTTAGATAGCATGTTGCTAATATAGATAAAATAAAAAAACTAAATACAAATTAGATTAAACATAAAAAAGCCTCAACAAACGAGGCTTTTCATTATCATTTTTAAACTAAGATATTGTTATTGTACGCGGCGGTTTTTGTTTGGCTTCTTCTTTTTTAGGCAAGTCTACACTCAAAATACCATCATTATAAGTTGCTTTTATTTTGGACTCTTCAATGTATTCTGGTAATGAAAATGTTCTTTTAAAAGAAGCATAACCAAATTCTTGACGAATATAGTTCTCTTCAACCTCAGCCTTATTAGTTTGAGAGGCTATAGACAATACTTGATTATCTAAATCAATAGAAAAATCTTCTTTTTTCATTCCTGGCACTGCCATATCAACATAAAAAGCATCAGCCGTTTCTTTAATATTAACTTTAGGCAGGGTTATACCCGTATTAAAGTTTGACATCATAATTGAAGGTAAATCAGATGAAAACATTCTATCAATCCAATTTGACCAAGCCGGAAAATCAGCAAACCCATCTGCTTTCGCTAAACTTCCATTTTTTTGAGTTGTTACTAAGTTGCTCATAATTAAAAAATTTAGTTAAACAAATAAAATTAAACATATATTATTTTCAGATTATGCCACGCCTGCTACGTTTGTGCTTGAAACAAAAGGCATGTCATTATTTTTGGCTATTGTTATAGTTAATTGATTATTATGGAATTTTGTATTCAAAAGCTTACAAAACTCTGAATTGGGCAAAACCAAAAAGCTTTCTATAAAAACTGGCTTCTTTTTAATAACACCAAAATTACTTTCAATTTTTGCAATCATTACTTTTAATGTTAAAATTCCATTAGAAATATCAACTTTGTAATTACCAGAATTTAACAAAGGGGCCTTTAATTGAATTTTGAGCAAATTATCATTTTCAAAATCCATTTTTAATTGCGTAAGCTTAAAGTTATTTATTCGCTGCGATTTTAAGCTTTTCACATACTTATTAAAATCATTTATTTCCATAATAAAAAATTATAATAATTAAACAAAAAACTAATAACTCATTGTGGGTGAAATTAACAGTATGAACTAATTTCAACAAAAAAAATACCAAAACTAATTACACCTGTTTTTTTTAACAAAATGTAAAATGAAAAATGAAAAATTGTCAGTTTTTTTAAACAAAAAAAACAGTAATTATTTAAAATTACTGTTCAATATTACATTTAAATAGCTGAAAAAATTTCAGGCTGACATTTTTTCAATTATTTCAAAGCCTGTTCAAAATCTGCTATAATATCATCAATATGTTCTAAACCTAATGAGCAACGCACCATACCATCAGTAATACCAACAGCTGCTTTAACCTCGGGTTCTACCTTAGCATGTGTAGTGCTTGCCGGATGTGTTACAATGGTACGCGTATCTCCTAAATTTGCAGAGAGTGAACACATTTTAATATTATCAAAAAAGTTGCGCCCACCTTCAATACCGCCTTCAACTTCAAAAGCTACAATATTACCACCTAAACGCATTTGTTTTTTGGCAATATCATATTTTGGATGCGATTTTAAAAACGGATACTTAACCCACTTTACTTTAGGGTGTGCCTCTAAAAACGTTGCCAATTTTAAGGCATTTTCGCAATGTTTTTCTACACGAACCGCCAAGGTTTCTAAAGATTTTGATAACACCCAAGCATTAAACGGACTCATAGAAGGCCCTGTTAAACGCGAAAACAGATATATTTCTCTAATAAGCTCTTTTTTTCCAACAGTTACACCTCCTAAAACTCTACCCTGACCATCCATTAATTTAGTGGCAGAATGCACTACCAAATCTGCACCATGTTTTATAGGGTTTTGCAAATAAGGCGTTGCAAAGCAATTATCAATAATTAATAACAAATTGTGCTTTTTACAAAGCGCACTTAAAAACTCTAAATCTAACACATCAACACCAGGGTTTGTTGGTGTTTCGGCATAAATAAACTTTGTATTTGGTTTAATTAAACCTTCAATAGTTTCGGGTTCATTAATATTGAAATACGAAAAATCTATATGCCATTTTGGTAAGTATTTAGTAAATAACCCGTGCGTAGCACCAAAAACCGAGCTGCAAGACACCACATGATCTCCTGCGCTTAACAATGCCGCAAACGTTGAAAACACAGCAGCCATACCACTTGCAAAAGCAAAACCAGCCTCAGCACCTTCCATTTTGCATACTTTTTCAATAAACTCATTAGTATTTGGGTTACTGTAACGGCTATACAAATCACGTTGTTTTTCTTCAGCAAATGATGCACGCATTTCTTCAGCATCATCAAACACAAAACCAGAGGTTAAGTATAATGGCACCGAATGTTCTGAAAACTGCGTGGTTTCACTCTGCGTTCGTATTGCTTCTGTTTCAAACTGTTTTTTTTCTTTGCTCATTTTATCAATCTGCTTTATAATGTCATTACAACCTTAAAACTTTAATTATTATTTTTTGGCATTCCCTTTCAGGTCGGGCTTTACGCTATATCTTTTTTGAGAAAAACAAAAAAGGATGCCGCTTCAATCCCTAATGCGCCAAGTGCTAAGTATATTTTAAACCTCAGCGTTTGGCATATTTACAACTTTTTAAATTGCTTTTTTCACTAATTTATATACTTACTCAACCTTAAAATATCACCAAAAACACCACGTGCAGTAACTTCTGCACCTGCTCCTGCTCCTTGAATTACTATAGGTTGTTCACCATAACTTTCGGTAAAAATTTCAAAAATAGCATCGCTACCTTTTACGTGGCCCAACGTACTATCTTCGGGTATAGATACTAATTTCACTTCTAAATTTCCTTTATCTTGAGATAAATCACCCGATAAATCGCCCACATAACGCAACACATGCCTAGGTTTTTGGTTATCTTTTATTTGTTGGTATTGCGCATCTAAAACATTTAACTGACTTAAAAATTCTGCAACCGATATGTTTTGATAAGCTTCTGGAATTAAATTCTGCACAGCAACATCTTCAAACTCATTTTGCAAATCTAACTCTCTGGCTAAAATCAATAATTTTCTAGCCACATCATTTCCAGAGAAATCTTCACGCGGATCGGGTTCTGTAAAACCTTTATCAATTGTTTGCTGTATAATTTCACTAAACGGCTTATTTTCAACCGAAAAATTATTGAATAAATAACTTAAAGTTCCTGAAAACACACCGCGTATTCTGGTTATATTTTCACCAGACTCATGTAATAATTTAATAGTATCAATTAACGGCAAACCTGCACCAACAGTTGTTTCATAAAGGTATTGCTTTTTGTTTTCTTTTAAATGCACACGCAAATCTTTATAAAATGCATGGGAAATGGTATTGGCAATTTTGTTTGACGACACTAAATCAAAACCCGCCTCAACTAAAGGTTTATAATTATCATGAAATGTGCCGCTAGCAGTATTATCTACAGCTATTAAATTTTCTAAATGATTATTTTTAGCAAACGCTATAACATCATTAACACTACTTGCTGCATCACTCTCAATTATAGCTTGCTCCCAATTGGCATTTACGCCTTGTTTATTTAGCAATAGCTTTTTTGAATTGGCAATAGCAAAAACATTTAAATTAATGCCTTTACGTTTTTCAATATCATTTTTAGACTTTAATATTTGATTAATTAATGCACCACCAACGCCACCATGGCCAAAAACAGCAATGTTTATTTTTTTAGAAACTCCAAAAACTTCGCCATGTATAACATTTAATGCTTTGTGTAATTGCGCTTTTTTAACAACTAAACTTACGTTTTTACCTGTTACTGTATTATTAAATAACAATGGCGTAATTTGGTTTTTTATTAATGCATTAAATGGTTTATGAAACGATGCTAACTCAATACCTACAATAGATATAACAGCCACATCATTATTTACAGCAATGTTGTTTACATCTTGCGACTGAAAATCGGTTGCAAACTCACGCTCTAGAGCGGTTACCGCTTGTGCTGCCTGATTAGCATCTATAATTAAGCCAATACCTCTTTCCGAAGAGCCTTGAGACACAATACTTACACTAATACCCGAACTACCTAAAGCCCCAAAAATTCTAGCATCAACACCAATTTTACCCAATAAACCACGACCTTCTAAATTTAAAAGCGCCACATTATCTAACACAGATAATGATGTGACTTCTTTTGCGCTAGGTTTAGCCGTAATTAAAGTGCCTTCATCATTAGCATTAAACGTATTTAATATTCTTAAATTAATATTTTTTTCAACTAACGGAATAATGGTTTTGGCGTGCAACACCGAAGCGCCAAAGTTTGCCAACTCATTTGCTTCGCTAAAAGAAAGTTCTCTAATTTGTTTAGCATCGGGCACCAAATTGGGATCGGCTGTATAAATACCGTTTACATGTGTGTAATTTTGAAGTTCTTCGGCATCTAAAAAATTTGCTAATAAAGCTGCTGTATAATTACTGCCGTTTCTACCTAAAGTAGTAGTTTCATTATTTAAATTTGAAGCAATAAAACCCGTTACAATATTAACAACACCTGTATTTTGCTTAAAATAATTTCTAGTATTTTCTTTTGAAAGTTTTGATAGCGGTTGTGCATTACCAAAAGCAGCATCGGTTTTTATTAAGTTTCGCGCATCGGTAGCTATGGCTTTTATACCACGGGCATTTAATAAATTAGCAATAAGTTTAACCGATAATAATTCGCCTTGCGCCAAAATATTATCTTTTGTTTTTTTACTGTAATCTCCTAATAAACTAACACCTTCAAACAATTTATCTAACAGTAAAAACTCTTCTGAAAAATCTACGCTTTTAGCTGGCAATTGTTGGTATTTTTTAAAAGCTTCTAAAGCTTCTTTATATGGTTTACCCTTAATGGCTTTGTTTAAAATAGCCTCTAAATCATCAGTAGCTGAACCTCTTGCCGATACCACCACACTTATTTGTTCACCAGCGTTTACTTTAGCTTCAATAATGGACAATACAGTTTCTAACCCTTTGCCGTTGGCTAAAGATTTGCCTCCAAATTTCAACACTTTTATGCGTTTACTTTTAGAGTTTGGCACAAAAATACTTTCAATAATATGCTCTAACTGCTCATATTCCATTAAAAAAGCATCGTGCCCGTGTACAGAATGAATTTCGTTGTAGGTAACATTGGGGTGTGTTAAAGCTAACTGTTTGTGAGTTTCACGATTCTCTTCGGCAGTAAAAAACAAATCAGAATCTACGCCAACAATATGTATGTTTGCCTTAATGTTATCTAACACATTAAAATCTTCTTCTCTACCTTTGGTAACATCAATAGTTTTTAACAATTGATTCATTAATTTATAAGCCGATAATTGAAAACGCTCTTGCAATTTTTTACCATGGTGCAACAACCAACTCTCTACATTAAAAATCTCTAAATCTTCATTTTTGGTACGTTTAAAACGCTCTTTAAAAGATTCTGGCGTGCGGTAACACAACATAGCATGCATACGCGCATCATGCACTGGGTTTTTAGAATTTAGTAAAAACTGTTCTTGTATTTGGCAATTGGCAATTAACCAATCGGTAGATTTCCAATCGGTTGCCACAACTACTAAATTTGCTGTAAAATCAGGTTTCAAAACAGCCATTTCCCAAGCAATTCCGCCACCTAAAGAACCTCCAATGGTTGCAAAAACTTTTCCTGTGTTTAACACCTGTAAACCTTGTAAAAAAAGTTTAGCAACATCGCGTGCCACAAAATCTTTATAGTTTTCAATTATAAAACCATCAAACCCGTTACCCGGAATATTAAAAGCTAAAATTGAATATGTATTGGTATCAATTACCTTATTTTCACCAATTAAATCTTTCCACCAACCATCTTCACCCGCCACGTTACTATTGCCCGTTAAAGCGTGGTTTACCAACACTATTGGTGCTGTACCTAAAGCTTTACCAAACACTTGGTAACTAAGTTTAATTTTGGGGTTAGTAGCACCACTTTCGGTAGTGTAATTAGTAATTGTTATATGCTGTAATTCGTTTTTCAAAGTATTATAAATTTTGGGCGTTACCTTATCAGGTCGGGCTATACACTATATCTTTTTTGTTTTTATAGCTCATCACGTCATTCTTAATACGGCGAAGTAATCTTTAAATTGCAACAGATTACTTCGTCTTACCTCCTTGTAACAATAGTATACTTGCAAACACAAAAAAGGATGCCGTTTCTATCCCTAACGCTTGTGTTTGCAAAGTATTTAAATTTTAGCAAATGCCTGTTTTAAATCTGCTTTTAAATCTTCAATATCTTCAATACCCACAGATAATCTAATTAAATCTGGAGACACGCCTGCACTTGCTTGTTGTGCTTCATCTAACTGTTGGTGCGTGGTGCTTGATGGGTGAATAATTAATGATTTTGTATCACCAATATTGGCTAATAATGAAAAAATTTGAGTTTCATCTGCAATAGTTTTAGCTGCATCAAAACCGCCTTTATGCCCAAAAGTTACAATACCACTTTGTCCTTTTGGTAAGTATTTTTTAGCCAAAGCGTTGTATTTACTACTTTCTAAACCAGGGTAATTTACCCATGCAACCTCGTCTTGTGCTTCTAACCATTTAGCCAATTCTAAAGCATTTTCACTATGTTGCTTAATTCTAACTGGCAGAGTTTCTAAACCTTGTAAAATATTAAACGCATTGGTAGGACTAATAGCGCCACCAAAATCACGTAACCCTTCTAAAATAAGTTTAAAAGTATATGAAGCCGCACCAAGTGTTTCATGGTATTTTAAACCGTGGTAACCTGCCGAAGGCTCTGTAAATTCAGGAAATTTACCGTTTGCCCAATCAAAAGTTCCAGCATCAATAATAGCACCACCAAGCGATGTTCCTTGTCCACCAATATACTTTGTTAATGAGTGAATTACTATGTTAGCCCCATGTTTAATTGGATTTAATAGTGCTGGTGTAGCTACTGTATTATCTACAATAAAAGGCACTCCAGCAGCCTTTGAGTGTACTGAAATAGCTTCTAAATCTAAAACATCTAATTTTGGGTTACCCAAAGACTCTACAAAAAAGGCTCTGGTATTATCTTGCACTGCTTCTTTAAAATTATCTGGGTTAGAGGCATCAACAAATGTGGTTGTAATACCTAAACGTGGTAACGTTACATTTAATAAATTATAGGTACCACCATATAAACTACTTGATGCTACAATATGATCGCCCGCTTTTAAAAGTGTTAATAAACCTGTTGAAATAGCTGCTGTACCCGATGCAAACACTACTGCACCAACACCACCTTCTACAGCTGCTAAACGTTCTTGTAAAATTTGATTTGTTGGGTTGTTTAAACGGGTGTAAATAAAGCCTAATTCTTGTAATGAAAATAGGTTTGCTGCGTGGTCTGAGTCATTAAAAACATATGATGTAGTTTGATAAATAGGCACTGCCCTTGTACCTCCGTTTGCTTTTACATCATGACCTGCGTGTAATGCGTTTGTTGCTAATTTTTGATTGCTCATTTTTCTAGTTTTTTCTTTGAGTTAATAACTTAATTCAAAAGTCAAAATAATGCTTACATAGCATGTTTGATATAGAAAAATGTTAAAAAGAAATTTAAAATTACAGGAAGTAATTTGTTACGTTATCTATCCAAACGCCAATAAATGAATTGGTTGTTTAAGTAGAATTTAGCACCTTCTTTAATAAGTTTAAAGGGTTGCTAAGGTTTCAAAGGGTCTAATCCCTCCACCTTTCTTGATAACATTTCAATATGTTTGTTGAACTTTTGTGGTGCAAATATTCAAATAGTAAAGTGTAATTTCCAAATTTTTAACAAGAAATTTTAAAAATCAGTTTAAATTCATTTCAAACTTATCTCTAATTATTTGCCTTATAGGTTTATTTTCAATTTTAGATTCTAACCATGAAATAATGTCTAAATAAAGGAAAGCTCTACTTTGGTAAGGGTCTTCTTCAAACTCTTTTAGTTTTTTATGCAGCTTTATGAATTCATTTTTAACCTCGTGCGGGTAAATATCACCCAATCTTCGTAAAAACTTAATAAACTCTTTTTGTACTTCGTATAAATCTTCCATTTTAATTAAAAATTTATATGTACTTTTTATTAAGGCATCTAAATTATAATCTAAACCGGCTTCATAATGTGCTACCAAATTTAAAATACGAGAAAAACACAACAAATCTTCACGCATTTGCAGTGATTTATTCTCTATTATTTTTTCTAAATATAGAATACAACCTTTGTTGTTTCCGGCACCAAAATACATGCTAGCTATTTTATAGTAAAATACCATAATATGGTGTTCATCAATTCTATTTTGGTACTTTTTTAATTGCTCTAAAACCTCATCAATTAAGGGTAATCCCTCATTAAAGCTCCCCTGTATAAAATGTAAATTAAAACGGTTTGCGTATAAATACAGAAAAGTTAAGCCTTCAATATTATCATCTGAAGGAAACCATTTTTCTTGGGTAATACTTTCTAATTTATTTAAGTATTCTTTAAATTTTTCGTGCTGGCGCAAGTAAAAAAGTGCTTCTAATAAATAATGATTACCGCGTAAAAAGAATACGGGGTTTAGCGTAATCATATCTTTATTATCGTAAAATAAACTAACCCATTTTGATGCATATTTGTAACATGCTAAAAAATCTTGCGTTAAAAAACTATACCATAAATGGGCTTTGTAAAGCCATAACTTTTCTCTAAAACCAAGCTCATTAATATCATATTCAGGCATTCTAGCGTTAAAATACTCTGTAATACGTTTAGTTTCGGCATCATTTTTTACATAACCTGTTTTTAAAAATAGCCCGTACAATTGTAGTGATAAGTTTGACAGTTTACTTGCCACAACGTTTTGCTGGCTTAAAGCTTTGGCTTGTATGGTTAGCTCATCGGCTCTGTTACTTAAACTGCGTGTTATATATTGTGATTCTATTATTTTTTCAAGTTCAACAATTTCATAAGCTATATTTTTTTCTTCGTTAGCTATAGCCATGTTTTTGGCTTTTTCTAATATTTTCAAACTCTGTTTGTAAAGTCCTTTGTGATATAAAATAGTAGCAAAATCAAGTTGTTCGCGTATTTGTATGCGCGCATCTTGGTGCGATGGGTTTAACCTTAAACTTATAAGTATTTGTTTGTAAAGGTGCGCTTTTAGGTTTGATAGTTGCTGTTTTTTTACAATACCTTTTTTTAGTATAGCTGCTTCGTCATATTTTGCTAGCTTATCTAAAATATTAAATAACAGCAAGAATTTAGAGTCTTCATTCACCCCTAATCTGCCAACATAAAGTTTAAATTGTCTTTTTTCTGACTTAGACAATGATTTTACCAAAACAAACAAATTATCTTTTTGCTCTCTTGTCATAGGCTTAAAAACATAGTTAAAATATTGTAAAACAGATATTTAACACTAAAGCATATTGGTTAAACATCGTAAAAAAAGCAATTAAAGATCTGTGTTTTACGAAACCAAAATATACATTCGTAAATGAATAAGAAAATATATTTTAATAAATGTCTGATAATAAGGTACAAATTTTTGACACAACGCTAAGAGATGGCGAGCAAGTTCCTGGTTGTAAACTAAATACTGAACAAAAATTAGTTATTGCTGAACAGCTTGATCTTTTAGGTGTAGATATTATTGAAGCTGGTTTCCCTGTTTCTAGTCCTGGCGACTTCAAATCTGTTGAAGCCATTTCAAAAATAGTTAAAAACGCAACTGTTTGCGGACTTACACGCTCAGTTGAAAACGATATAAAAGTTGCTGCAGAGGCATTAAAACATGCTAAAAAACCAAGAATACATACTGGTATTGGTACTTCTGAATCTCATATAAAATTCAAATTTAAATCTACTCAAGAAGCTATTATTGAACGTGCAGTAAAGGCTGTAAGTTACGCAAAATCGTTTGTTGAAGATGTTGAGTTTTATGCTGAAGATGCTGGTAGAACTGATAATGAATATTTAGCTCGTGTTTGTGAAGCCGTTATTAAAGCTGGCGCTACGGTTTTAAACATTCCTGACACTACAGGCTACTGTTTACCACATGAATACGGTGCAAAAATTAAATATTTAAAAGAAAATGTAAAAGGTATTGATAAAGCTATCTTATCTTGTCACTGCCACAATGATTTAGGTTTAGCAACCGCTAATTCAATAGAAGGTGTAATTAACGGCGCCAGACAAATTGAGTGTACAATAAACGGTATTGGTGAACGCGCCGGAAACACTGCTTTAGAGGAAGTTGTTATGATTTTAAGACAACACCCTTACTTAAATTTAGACACCAATATAAAGTCTGAAATGCTTTATGGGCTAAGTCAATTAGTTTCAGATAGTATGGGTATTTACACACAGCCAAATAAAGCTATTGTTGGTGCCAATGCTTTTGCTCACAGTTCTGGTATACACCAAGACGGTGTGATTAAAAATCGTGAAACTTATGAAATTATAGACCCTAAAGCTGTTGGTGTAACAGAATCTGCTATTGTGCTTACAGCAAGAAGCGGTAGAGCAGCATTAGCTTACAGAGCTAAAAATGTAGGTTATGAGCTTACAAAGCTTCAATTAGACGAAGTTTACACTAAATTTTTAGAGTTTGCTGACAAGAAAAAAGAAATAGATGATAATGATATACATCAAATAGTAGAGTCTAGCTCTGTTTATAAAGATATCATTTCAGCATAAAAACAAAAGGTATGAAACTAAATATAGCTGTTTTACCAGGCGATGGTATAGGACCCGAAGTTACAGCACAAGCCGTTAAGGTTTTAAAAGCTATTGCTATGGAGTTTAACCACGTGTTTACTTTTAAAACAGCTTTAGTTGGTGCCAGTGCCATTGAAAAAACCGGTTTACCACTACCCGAAGAAACTATTAGCATTTGTGATAAAGCAGATGCTATTTTATTTGGCGCTATTGGCAACCCTAAGTATGATGATCCTGCTATTGATGTGCGCCCAGAACAAGGGCTTTTAGGCTTACGTAAAACCTTTGATTTACACACCAATATTAGACCCGTAATTGCTTATGAAGATTTACTAAACAAATCATCATTAAAAGTAAAACAAATACGAGGTACAAATATTTTAATTTATAGAGAGCTTACTAGCGGCATATATTTTGGCAAAAAAAAATATAATGATACCGAAGCTTCTGATGTATGTAAATATACCCGTAAGGAAATTGAACGTATAGCCCACCAAGCATTTAAAGCTGCACAAGGACGCCAAAAAAAATTAACATTAGTTGATAAAGCTAACGTACTTGCAAGCTCAAGACTTTGGCGTAAAGTAGTTAAAGATATTGCCACAGAATACCCTGATGTAACTTTAGAGTGCCGCTATATTGATAATGTAGCCATGGCGCTCATTATTAACCCCAGACAGTTTGATGTTATTTTAACAGAAAACATGTTTGGTGATATTTTATCTGAAGAAGCAAGTGTAATTGTTGGTTCTATTGGTTTATTAGCTTCGGCATCAATAGGCGATAAGCATGTAATGTTTGAACCCATACACGGTGCTTACTCAAAAGCTACTAATAAAGGTATTGCTAACCCAATTGCATCCATTTTATCGGCAGCAATGTTGTTAGATTATTTCGGATTATATGACGAAGCCACTTTGGTTAGAGAAGGAGTTGATAAAGCTTTAAAACTTCACATTACAACACCAGATTTAAACACCAAATACGATAATATTAGCACCACTAAAGTAGGAGATTTTATTGAAGATTTTATTCATAACCCAGACGAGACCAATCTAAACTTTACTAATATACATTTAGGACAGTCAACTATCATTTAATTATTTGAGTTAGTCGCCAAAAAACAATTAAAACTACAGACGTCCGAAACAAAAAGAGCACTTTACGTGCTCTTTTTTAATAGCTTTATTTTATAATATTCAATCTCTATTAATAAATATTTAGGTAAGTTTTGTAAACTACACACTACAAACAAATAGTATTATATTTAACCTATGCAAATACACCTATCTATTTTAAAAATTTTTAAAACACCCATGCTGTTGTGTGTGTTATGTTTATTTCTGTATTTTAATTTTGCTTATAATCTAGAACGAACAGAATACATAAAACTTACGGGATTATACACCTGCCTTTTTGCTATTTTTTATTGGCTTGTTAGCACCTATAAAACCAATACTAAACTATTAACAACGTTTGCTTTTGTATTTAGAGCGGTGTTTTTAGTGGCAATACCAAACCTATCACAAGATTTTTACCGTTTTATTTGGGATGGTAATATGATTTTAGAAGGATACAACCCTTACTTGCACACTGTATCAAGTTTTATTGACTCCAATAATTATCCTTTTAAAAATGCTTTAGAACTTTTTTACGGTATGGGTAATTTAAATGCTAGTCATTTTACAAATTACCCGCCAGTAAATCAATTATGTTTTGTTATGGCAAATCTATTTCCTGGCAGTAGCATTTTAAGTTCTGTAATCGGATTAAGACTCATTATTATTGCTGCAGATATTGGCTCTTTTTACTTCGGAAAAAAATTATTAAAACTTCTAAATATTCCCATTCATAATATATTTTGGTTTATATTAAATCCTTTTATTATTATTGAATTAACTGGAAATTTACACTTTGAAGGTGTTATGGTTTTCTTTTTAATTTGGAGTTTATACTTATTACACAAAGGAAAATGGCTAGGTAGCGCTGTTGTTTTAGCGCTATCTATTTCAACTAAATTAATACCATTACTATTTTTACCTTTGTTTTTTCAATGGTTTGTTTCGGCTAGGTTTCATAAAAATAAAACACAAAACCTAACATTTTCATTTTGGAAATCTTTAAAAAAACTCAGTATATTTTATGTCTTTGTTGGCATTACAACTATTTTATTATTTGCACCATTTTTTTCAATGCAATTTGTTTCAAACTACACACAAACAGTAGGCTTATGGTTTAAAAATTTTGAATTTAATGCTAGTATTTACTATATAGCCCGTGCTATTGGTTATACTTTTAGAGGATATAATGAAATAGCTATTATTGGCAAAGCCATACCTGTTTTGGTAATTTTATTTGTGCTAATAAATACTTTTTTAAAAAAACGTATTGGTATGCAACAACTTATTATTGCTATGCTTATGGTTTTAAGTTTTTATTACTTTATATCAACAACAGTGCACCCGTGGTATGTAGTTACAATATTAGGTTTATCAGTTTTTACAAACTATAAATTCCCTTTAGTTTGGAGCTACATGATTATTTTAAGCTATTTAGCTTACATGCAAATAGGCAATGCCAACAAACAAGAAAACCTTATTATTATTGGCATTGAATACCTCATTGTTTATAGCGTATTTTTTTGGGAAATGTTTAATAAACCTAAGCAACTAACGTAAGCGAGTCTATCCTGTAAATAACAGAACTATCTAAATCATCAAATATTTCAGAATAAGTTAATTTAAAAGTTTGGTCTATTAGCGCTTTATCTTCTTTTAAATTGTATTTGTATAAAGCTTTGGGATGCACTTCTTCAAAAGCTAATTCATCTCCATTATCAAACCAAAACGTAAAATATCCGTTTTGATAAGATTTAAAAACTGCGGTTTTCATGCGTTGTAAAAAAGAATCGTAATATGTTAATCGTCATCGTTATTAAAGTCGTCTTCAGGAGCAAGGGCTGGTGTGTCTTCACTTGAATCATCATCGTTATCGTCATCACCAAAATCTTGCATTGCTTGCACTAAACGCTTACCAACTTTCACTAAATAAATGGTGTCTTCTGTTTTAACTTCAACAGCTTCTATAACTTCATTTTTTGCATTTCTAAAAGATATGATGTCATCATCATCATATCCATCTGGAAATTTTTCAACAAGAAGATTTAATATATCTTGATTCAGTTTTTGGTAATCTACAATTTTACGTATCATTTTATTTTTGTGGTTACTTGGTAAAATGGTTACTTAAATAATAGTGTTAAATTAAAAATTATTTTTTAAACCTTTAAAAAAATAATTTGATTTTTTTGTTTTAATGCCACTACAAATGAAAGATAAAAAATGAAACAACGGCATTATGTAATTGTTAACTTTAAAAAAACCACACCGTAAATTAGTGTGGTTTGAGTTTTATAACATTTTTAACATGGTAAGTTCTTCTTTAGAGAGGTGTTTCCAATGCCCCCGCGGAATGTCTTTTTTTGTTAAATGCGCAATAGCAACACAATCTATACTTAAAATATCATAATTAAAGTGCTCAAAAATTGTACGAATTATTGTGTTTCCTGTATTTTTTATTTTTAAACCAACTTCTTTTTTTGAAGTGCCATCAACATAACTTATTTCTTCAACAGTTATTAGTTTATCTTGAATTTTAAAGCCATTTTGAATTTTCTTTAAATCTTCTAACTTCAGATTTTTATCTAGTTCTATATGAAATAATCGCGCCACTCCCTTTTTGGAGTTTTTAAACTTATCTTCAATGTCTTTATCGTTTGTAAAAAGCAGCAATCCTTTTGAGTTTCGGCCTAAACGCCCAATAGGTTTTATACGTGAGGATGTGGCGTTAGCAACCAAATCCATAACCGTTCTGCCTTTGCCTTCGCTTGTAGTTGTTGCAAAACCTTTTGGTTTATTTAAAAGTACATACGCTTTTTGCTCTGGGCTAATTCTAGAGCCATCATACCTTACCTCATCAGTAGGTTTTACTTTATAACCCATTTCGGTTACAACTTTGCCATTAACCGTAACTAAACCTGTAGCTATATGAACATCGGCTTCTCTACGCGAGCAAATACCGGCATTAGCAATGTATTTATTCAACCTTATATCTGTACTGCTATTGGTGTTACTGGTTTTGGGTTTGGGTTTTGGCGCTCTATTTTGTGCATTTTTATTAAATGCTTTTCCGCCTTGTGGTTTTCCTCCGCGTTGCCTGTTCATTCGTTAAATTTTTTGACAAAGATATGCTTTAAATTGTGATTTTTAATTTTTTGTTTACTGATTTATATCTAATCACAAAGAAAAAATAAGTTGTTTTTTATGTAAAAACCTTGGCTAAATTCTATTCAAAATAACGCTTACATCAATTAGTAAAATGCTAAAAACACCAAGCAATAATATAAATTTTAAAATATTGTGAAGTATTAAATAATGTGTTTTAGTTTGTGATTTCCAAAGAACTATTAAAAACAAAAACAATAAAAAGGCACTTAAATAAAAAAATAAATACATATGCCCAACATGATACTTAAAAAGCAGCAAGTATGTTGGTAATAGCGTTAAAACCGATAATATTGTTAACATGGCCTTTGATGCCTTTTCACCGTAAGCTATTGGTATTGTTTTGTAGTTTTGGGCCAAATCTCCAGTAATATTTTCTAAATCTTTTGTGAGTTCACGCATTGAAATTATTAAAAACAAATAGGTAGCATGTACAAAAATAACCGTATCAAAATTTTTGTAATACATAAAAATGGCAAAAAAAGGCAAAATGGTTAATACCGCCGATGTTACATTACCAACCATTGGCAGTTTTTTTAGTTTATGAGAATAAAACCAAATACCAAAAATATATACCGAAAAAAACAAAACCGCATTAAACGCAACATAACTTGCAAATATTACTGCCAAAAAATTGAGCACGAAATAAAAAGACAACTTAGTGTTTTGGCTTATTAACCTATCTAGTTTAGACTTTATTGGCCTGTTAATTAAATCTTTTTCAGAATCGTAAAAATTATTAATTATGTAACCACCTGCAATTGCTGCAGCTGATGCTAACACAAGCATAAGTAAATTAACATCAAAAACAACTGTTTTTAAAGGTGCATTTGGTGCTAAAATGTAAATTGAAGTTAAGTATTGAGCTACTACAACCACTAAAATGTTGTAACCTCTAACCACAGAAAACATGCTAAAAAACTTTAACAAAATATATTTCTGTTTTCTTGAAAGCATAAAGAAACGTAATGAAATCCTGAAATAATTTTTAGGATAACAAAGGTATTAAAAGTTGTAAACTACTTCTAATTTATAGTCTGAAAGTGCTTGTTTTGCTTTGTGAATATCTTCGGTAAACCCTAAAATATAACCGCCACCGCCAGAGCCACAAAGTTTTAAATAGTAATCATTGGTTTCTAAACCTTTTTTCCAAAGCTCATGAAACTGAGCAGGAATCATAGGTTTAAAATGACTTAATACTACTTTTGATAGTTGTTTTGTGTTGCTGAATAATGATTTTATATCACCTTTTAAAAAGTCGTCTACACAAGCATCAGTATGTTTTATAAACTGATTTTTAATCATTTTACGAAAACCTTCTTGCTTCATGTTTTCCATAAAAATGCTAATCATTGGTGCAGTTTCACCAATAATACCACTATCTAATAAAAACACAGCACCTTTTCCATCTACTTTTTGCGAAGGAATTCCTGTGGCTTCAATATTATCTTTAGAATTTATTAAAATAGGAATACTTAAATAACTATTTAAAGGGTCTAAACCTGATGATTTTCCGTGGAAAAAAGATTCCATTGCCGAAAAAATGGTTTTCAACTTTAAAAGCTTTTCTCTAGTTAAGTTTTCTAGAACGGTAATTTTTTCATTGGCATATTTATCATAAATAGCAGCCACTAAAGCACCACTGCTACCAACGCCATAACCTTGCGGAATTGAAGAATCAAAATACATACCCGCATTTACATGACTTTTTAAAGTATCAATATCAAAAGATACCAAATTGGCGTCAATTGTAGCCAAATAGTCTGTAAACTTTTTTAAACTTTGATTAGATTTTATAGCAGTTTCCGATGGGTTTTCATCAGTTTTTAAAGCACCATTATAAAAGCTATATGGTATTGATAACCCTTTGGAATCTTTTATAATTCCGTACTCACCAAAGAGTAAAATTTTAGAATAAAATAATGGTCCTTTCATAATTTCTAGTAAGATTAAGGGGCGTTACCTTAATTTTTGTTTAATAAAATTACAATGTTTTTAAACAAAAAGCAAGTTTTTAATCTATTTTATTGGCGCCAAGTCCAATTTGGTCGCAAATATAATGTCCGTTTTGGCAATATGCAACTAATTCATTCTTAATGAATTCTAATACGTTTTGTTTTTCGTTAACCGGATACAAAAGATGAACATTGGCACCGGCATCTAGCGTAAAACATAACTTAGAATCAGTTTTTTCTCTATATGCCCAAATTTTATTAATAATTTCTAACGTATTTGGTTTCATTAAAATAAAATAAGGCAAGCTAGTCATCATCATGGCATGCAGTGTTAAAGCTTCACTTTCAACAATTTTTATAAAAGCATCTAAATCGCCTGTTTTAAAAACTGTAATTAAAGCCGAAAGATTTTTATGCGCTTGGTTGAAACGTTGTTCTGCAAACGGGTGGTTATGCATTAAACCATGGCCAACTGTACTGCTTACTTGTTTTTCGCCTTTATCAACCAATAGAATAGTATCTTGGTAATCTTTAAAATTGGCATGTACTTCAAACGGATATTTTACACCAAATACATCAGAACTTCCAGTAATTTCACTGTGTTCTCCCCAAGCCACCAAGTTCCCTTCAATACTTCGGCACGCACTACCAGAGCCTAAACGCGCTAAAAAAGAGGCTTTTTGGTTAAAGTAGTTTTTAAATTCTTCATTTTCGCTTTCAACCACACCCATTAACGCCATTTCAACACTCATTAAACATAATGCTAAAGCACTCATACCAGAAGCCGATGATGCTATACCCGAACTGTGCGGAAATGTATTTTGGGTTTCTATTTCAAAATGAAATTTTTTTAAAAACGGCATGTAAACTTCAATACGCTTAAAAAAAGTTTCAATTTTTGGTTTAAAACTGTCTTTTTGTTCTCCATTTAAAAATACTTTAAACGAAAAATTATCTGTAGTTTCTTTTTTAGAATAACGCAAAGTAGTTTTTGTTTTACAGCCACTTAACGTAAAACTTATAGATGGGTTTGCAGGAATTTGATTTTCCTTTTTGCCCCAATATTTAACCAAGGCAATATTACTAGGAGACTCCCAAGTTACACTACCGTTTTCAACTGTTTTTGGATAAGGTTTTGGTATAAATTGTTGTGCTGTCATATTTTTTATTGAGCAGACAAAGATAACAACTTTAACATTGTTTTGTAATTTCTTGCCGTTGCTGTTACTTTTAATTTTTGTTCAAAAAAATTATTATTGCATTTTGCTTTTCCGTAACCGGTAGCACTGTAAAAATACACACAATTTTGTGTTATTTTGAATGTTTCATTTGGGTAATTATATTGAGCAGCGCTATCTATTAATGCCTCATTAGGTTTTGTAAAAAGGAGCATAAAATAACTGTTTTCTTTTTCGCTTTGCGGAAACGGACACTTGCTAAATATTATATTCAAAGTACTTGGTTGCAAAACTAAAACCGGCACATGAAACCCAAAATACGTGTGAATAGCTTTTTGAATGTTAACTTCTAAATTTTTACAATCTTCTTGTAACGTTTGAAAAACCACATTGCCTGTTTGAATATATATTTGAACATTTTGAAACCCTAAATTCTTCAACACAGCCCTTAATTCTGCCATAGGAATCTTGTTTTTTCCGCTAACATTTATACCTCTTAAAAGTGCAATGTATGTTTTCATTTAACTTACTATGTTTTTTGCTACAATATAAGCACTTGTCCAAGCATTTTGAAAGTTGAAACCACCCGTAACCGCATCAATATTTAAAACTTCACCTGCAAAATATAGGTTTTTATGCTGCTTACTTTCAAAAGTTTTAAAGTTTACTTCTTTTAAATCTACACCGCCTGCGGTAACAAACTCTTCTTTAAAAGTACTTTTGCCATCAACATTAAAAACAGCTTTAGTAAGTTGTTCTGCTAAAGCTTCTAATTTATTTTTATTTAAATCGGCCCAAGTAATACCATCATTAATATTTGCGGCCAAAACCAATTGTTGCCATAAACGCTTTGGCACATCAAACTGAGCAAATTTTACCACCGTTTTTTTAGCTAATGCTTGTTTTAAATCTTTTAAATTATCTAAACATGTATAAAAATCTTGCTGAATAAAATTTATTTCAATTTGAAATTTATAAAGCATTTTAGCAAGTTCAACAGCACCAAAAGCCGAAAGTTTTAAAATAGCCGGCGCACTAAAACCAACGTGTGTTACCAACAATGGCCCGTGAGATTCTAAATTAGAATTAACCACTTTTACTGTAACGTTTTGCGCCACCACACCCGGTATATTTTTAATACGCGCATCTTTAACATTAAATGTAAACAATGACGGCACAGGGTTTACAACAGTATGATTTAAGGTTTGTAAAATTTGCCACATTTTTAAACTACTACCGGTTGCAACAACAAGTTTTTGTGCTGTAAACACACCTTTACTGGTTTCAATTTGCCAAACAGCAGCTTCTTTTTTTATAGATTTTACACCACAATTGTAATTAATATTAACGCCTAATTTTTTAGCTTCATTTAAAAAACAATCTATTATAGTTTGTGAAGAATTAGACTCTGGAAACATGCGGCCATCTTCTTCAATTTTAAGGCTAACACCTCGGTTCTCAAACCATTCAATAGTATCGCCCGTCATAAACTGATGAAATGGCCCAAGTAATTCTTTTTTACCACGCGGGTAGTTATTTACTAATTCTTTGGGTGCAAATTCGGCATGGGTAACATTACAGCGCCCGCCACCAGAAATTTTCACTTTTTGTAAGCCTTCTTTGGCTTTTTCTAAAATAGTAACTTTGGCTTGCGGGTGTTGTTCTGCAATGTTAATAGCGGCAAAAAAACCAGCTGCACCACCACCAATTACAATAATGTCATTCATAATTTATAGTTTATTTTGCCTCTTAAATTTTAGCACTAATTTAAGTGTTATATTTTTTTTAAGCATTGTAAAATACTTATATTTTCTGCGGAAGAAAACACCATATTATGAACATATTTCACAAAACTATTATATTTTCAGCATTACTTTTAAGCGCCTGCAAAACAGGAAATTTAAACCTTGTAGCTAGCATAGATTCTGAACTAAAAGAGGCTTCGGCTATTGAAGTTGTTGAAGGTTCAGATTTACTTTGGACCATTGAAGATGCCGGAAATAAAAACAATATTTACGGTTTAGATTTAAAAGGAAACATTATTAAAGATATTGATGTTGATAATGCTAAAAATGATGATTGGGAAGATTTAACATCGGATGCCTTAGGCAATATTTACATTGGCGATTTTGGTAATAACAATAAAAAACGAAAAACTTTTACCATATACAAAATAAGCAATATTACCAACAAAGCAGATGAAACAAACGCCGATATTATTGAATTTAAAATGCCCAAGGGTGTAAAATCTGAAGATTTTGAAGCCTTCTTTTTACTAAACAACACCTTTTATATTTTTAGTAAAGACAACAAGAAAAATGTGTTACTAAAAGTACCCAATAGTGTTGGTAAACACACGGCCAAACTTGTTACAGCGTTTAAACTTGATGGTAAAGATACCAAAGTAACATCGGCAGCTATAAGCCCAGATAAAAAAACTGTTGTGTTATTAAACCATGATAAACTTTGGAAATTAACAAACTTTAAAAGTGATAACTTTTTTAATGGCGATATTTCTGCTCACAGCTTTAAACATAATTCGCAAAAAGAAGGTATTTGTTTTTCCGATAATGACACAGTGGTTATTACAGACGAGCAAAACAAAAGCACCGGTGGCAATATTTACACGTTTAGTTTAAACTAGAAATTTAAACCAAAGCCAAACGAAAACCGTATACCTTCGGTACTGTTAAAAAAGTTAAATGTACCCGATAAACTTTCGGCTGCGGTTACCCAAAAACCGCCACCATAATCATTATGCCATTTATCTGAAAAATCACCTTTTAGCCATACTCTACCAACATCAAAACCACCAAAAACACCAATTTGCATTGGCATAAAGCTTGTTTTAAATGAGTTGAAACTGTAACGCAAATCTGCACTACCAACAAAAGCATTTTTTCCAGTAAAACGTTCGGTTCTAAAACCTCTTAAACCATTATTACCGCCAATATTTGCCGCTTGGTAAAAAATTAAATCGTCTCCAACACGTATTTGTGTGCGGGCATCGGTTTTTAAAACTAGCTTCTTGTTTGTTGTTAATGCATTGTAAAAACCTAAGTTTGTATTTAAATAGCCATAAGTATTTTTTGTTTCTTTAAATTCTGTTTTCCCGCCAACTTGCAACATGAAAGACATGCCTTTTTTAGGGTTTATTTTATCATCAAAACTTTCGTAGTTAAACTGTGCTTCTAAACCTCCAAAAAATCTGGTTTTGTAAAAATCTTCATTTGTAGCGGGCATAAAATCTGTAATAAAACGGTTTGGAGAGTTTTCAATTTCAATACCTTCTAAAATAGCTCTAAAACCGTAATCGCTTCCAAAGTTTCCTTTTTTCAAAATACCAACCTTAACACCATAAATGCCTGTTTTTACACGGTTATAATCAAGATCTAAATCGTCATCATTATTTACAGTTTCATTACCGTAGCCAAAAAAGTTATTTGTAAAGTTTTCACTGGTAAATTTAGCACCAACGTGTAAATTCCAATCGTTCATAATATTAGCAATTTCCCCATCATAGTTTAAAGAAAAACCGCTGGTTGCAAAGTAGTAACCACCTCTAAATTTATGTTGTTGTGAAAATGGGTTACGCTGAAAACCTTTTTTAGTTTTTACATATTGAAGCCCTAGTAAAAAACCATCATCTGGATTAAAGCCAATAGCTGGTGTTATAACACTTGTATTTACAATGTTTTTATTGAAATTGAATAAATTAAGATTATAAACATCGGTTAATCTTACGGTTGCGCCTTTATTTTCTTTAATGGTATTTGGTTTGCTTTCGTGGTCATACACCTTTATTCGTCTTCCATTTTTAATAATGTAAGTATCGTTTTCTTGTCCGCCAATTAAACGTATAAAAATGGGATTATTTGCTTTTCCTGAAGTTTCAAAAACATCTTTATCATCTAAACCGTAAATCCAAATTTCTTTTGTAATATCTTTGTTAAACGTTCTATCAACAATAACTTCACCTTTTTTACCATCAATAATTCTAGAAATAACTACACGTGTTTCTTTATTAGCTTTTCTAGTAACTTCAATATAATCATCTTTATCTGTTCCTGTTAAAATAACCAACTCATTTAAATAATTATAATAGCGGCTTGCAATGTTTTTTAAATTGTTACGCCTACCTTTTAGTTTTGTTTTTATATCTGCTAGGGTTTTATCTTGTGCTTCTTTTGGCACTTTGGTAAATGCAACATTTATAACAGAATCTGTTATATGTTTTTGAAGAAACTCGGCCTGTTTTAGCCAAACCTCTTTATTGGCTTGCTGAATGAGTACACGATCTAGCTTTATGCCAGCGCTATTCATCCATTTAATACCTTTTATGTCTTCATCATAAACCTGAAGTTGTTTTGTTGAGCCCGAAATAAATTTCATGACATCTAACAATGCGCCATCAAAATTTGAAAACACTTGGTCTCTATCTCTGGGTATTGGGTGGTAAAATTTATCACCGTTAGGCTGATTAAATTGTGCCCAACGCCATTGGTCTTGGTGCCTATCCCAATCGCCAATTAGCATATCAAACAAGCGTGCTCTTACAAACTCGTTTTCGGCAATTTTATATTTTTCGTCTTTTCTAACTTTTTCAATAATATCGTGCGTACTTTCAATATCATCGGCATAACCAAAGTTGCGTTCGTCTTCGTAATTATCTTCTGGTCTTTCTTCAATCATATACAACTCACCACCGTATTCTGCGTTGTATTTACCTAAATGTTTATGCTTTGGCACAAAATACAATTTGGGGTTTGTATGAAATATTTTAGCTGCATTTGACAAATCTGGCACCACTGTAAAAGCATACGGATGCGCTGCTGTGTAAAAATCAAAAATAAGCTCTTCAATGGCTGTTTTTTCAAATTCTTCCTGTATATAATTATCTTTAAAGAGTACAGTTTGTAAATATTGTGTTGCACTTTTTCTAAGCGCACGCATATTTAATTCTCTACCATCTTTAGTTTTTAAGCGTAACGACCGTGTTTGGTGCCCGCCACCTTTTCTAACAACTTCTAAGCCACCATAAAGGGTATCTAAAGTTACAACTTTTGCTTTTATTTTGGTACTGTAAACATCTCGATAATGTGCACCCCAAACAGACTCAAAAAATCCTGAAACATCGGTTTCTTCTTTTTTATAAATTGAAACCTCAACCTCTTGTGGAAATGCATCTGGTAGTTTTGAAACATCAAATTCTTGTTTTGCCGGAAATATTTCTTTTTCAAAAAGTAATGAAGGCACTCCGTTTTCGGCGCCGTAATATTTCACCCAACTACTACCATTTTTAAAAATATTAAGCTCTACAAAACCTTGTTTGCCATATGAAAACAACCCATCTTTACCTAAAGCTACTGGCAATTCTTTTGCCCCTGAACCTGATACTATTTGTTTTATACTACCTTTTTCAATGTATTGCAGTGTATGTTCGTGCCCCGATACAAACACAACATTTTCAGCACCTAAGGTTAAAGTTTCTAAACGACTCATTAGTTCGTGGTAGCGCTCATTATATCTATCTTGAATAGATACGCCTCCTTGAGTACGCAACTGTGTTATAAATGACCCTAAAACTGGTAATGGTATTTTTTGTTGAAATGGAAATATATGCTTTGACAGCGGATATTTTCCACCATGCGTTCCATTGGTGTACATAGGATGATGCATGGCAAAAACCGTTGTTTTATTTTGGGCTTTTTTTAGCTCGCCTTCTATTTCTTCAAAAAAACGATCTCTGGTTTTAATTTCACATTTATCATTTATGGTTGGGTGCGAGTTCCAATTCTCTAAATACCATTGTGTGTCAATTATTATTAATTGAATGGTTTCACTAACATCAATACTTTCTAGTGGGCAACCATTTTCTGGTTGAAATGTATTTTTACCTAAAGCATCTTCAATGTATTTTTCTTGGCGTTTTAGGCCTTTTAATCCGTTTGCATACCAATCATGATTTCCTGGTATAAAAATAGTTTCACCTTTAAAATTATTTACAGATTTTGCTTGAGCGTTTAGTGCATTTTCGGCAGTTGCTCTATATTTATCATCTTTTTTGGGTAAACCTGCAGGGTAAATATTATCGCCTAAAAACAAGGTATAATCGCCTTTAGTTTTCTTACCTTCAATATGTTTATTAAAAGCAGTTAAGGCTTTAGACATTCCGTTTTGAGGAGATATACCTGCATCTCCAATTAAATAAAACGTTTTATCTATGCTTTGTGATGGTGTTTTAGGTTGGTTTTTATTTGGTGTTGCGTATTGCGGACTGTAAGTTGAACATGCGCTTAAAAATAAGAGTATAACTACAGTTAAAATGTATTGTGACCTGACTACCATTAATGAGGGATTTTATGAAGCAAAAATAGGCAATTTAATCTGGAATGTGCTCTGTTTTGAACACAACTCCGTTACTTAAGGTTTTATGCACTGGGCATTTTGATGCTATTTCTATTAGCCGTTCTTTTTGTTGTTGGGTTAAATTACCCATTAACTTTATGCGCTTTGTAATAAAATCTAAATACTTTGGTGCATCTGTTTCAATATTTAAATCGTTGCTATGTTTTTTAGAATGATTAGTATACACAAACACCTCTTGTAAATCCCACTGTTTTCTTTCGGCATACATTTTAAGTGTCATGGCTGTACAAGCAATTAAACTAGCGCTTAGCAATTCATAAGGCGATGGGCCAAAATTATTACCGCCAACATCTTCAGGTTCATCGGCAATTAAACTATGTTTTTTTGTTTGAATATTAGTAGTAAAATTATTTTCTAAAATATTTAAATGCCCAACAACTTGCTCACCGTTTACATCAAGCATTTCATTATCTTCAGATGGAAAATAACGTTTTACCCAACTGCCAATAACATCACCTACGTAAATACTATCATTATTATTACTCAATAAATGGTCTGCCCCATCTAAACTTATAAAACTTTTAGGGTGGTGTGCATATTCATAAAGCGCTTGTGCATTTTTTACACCCACAATACCATCAAAAGGGGCATGCATTATTAAAAGGGGTTTTCTTAAATTTTCAACTATTTCTGGCAAGTTAGTTTTATCAAAATCTTCAATAAATTCATTATTTATTTCGAAAGGTCTGCCACCAATATTCACCATAACTTCACCTTTTTGTTTTACATCATCAATACCATGAGAAAACAAGTGTTTTACATGCGACACAGATGAAGGCGCGCCAATAGTTGCAACTGCTTTTACATTTTCTAGTTTTGAAGCTGCAACCAAAACAGCTGCTCCGCCTAAAGAATGCCCAACAAAAAGCGATGGTGCTTTGTAATGTGTTTTTAGGTAATTATTAACTGAAATTAAATCTTTAACATTTCCTGAAAAATGACTATCGGCAAACGCGCCTTCACTTCGGCCAAGACCTGTAAAATCAAACCTTAAAACAGCAAAACCATGTGTTGTTAAGGCTCTACTAATATTTTTTACAGCATTTAAAGAACTTGAACAAGTAAAACAGTGTGCAAATACAGCATAATTATTTGGTTTTTGGTTAGCGGGCAGCTCTAAATACGCCCGTAGTTTTTTACCGTCACTATTATTTATTTCAAGTTTTGTGCTTTTCATTTTGAAAGTTTTTATTTGAGCTTATCAGCGTACAACTGTTTTAATTTTGTAAGTTTCGGAGTTATTACAAAACTACAATACCCTTGATTTGGATTATTTTTGTAATAGTTTTGATGATAATTTTCAGCTTCATAAAACGTATCTAAAGCAGTAATTTCTGTTACAATAGGTTCTTGGTAATACGGCGCTACTTGCTTTATTACGTTTTGCGCAATTTCTTCTTGCTCATCATTATGATAAAAAATAACAGAGCGGTATTGCGTACCAACATCGGCCCCTTGTTTATTTAAAGTTGTAGGGTTATGGGTTGTCATGAATATTAATAAAATATCTTCAAAAGATATAACATCAGCATTAAAAGTTATTTGCACAACTTCGGCATGCCCTGTTAAACCTGAACATATTTCTCTGTAAGTTGGATGCCCTGGCACAGTACCACCAGAGTAACCAGACACTACTTTTATTACGCCTTTAACTTCTTGAAAAACGGCTTCTGTACACCAAAAGCAGCCACCACCAACAGTGGCAATTTGTATGTTTTCATTCATTTTAAATAGCTTTTTCTAATTGCATAGATTCTGAATTTATACAGTAACGCAAGCCACTTGGCTCTGGCCCATCAGGAAAAACATGGCCTAAATGCGCATTGCAAGTATTACACATAACCTCAACACGTACCATACCGTATGATGTGTCTTTTTCATATTTAATAGCGTTTTCGGCTATTGGCTGCGTAAAACTTGGCCATCCTGTACCCGAACTAAATTTTATAGTAGAATCAAACAAAGGTTCATTGCAACAAACGCAGTTATATTTTCCGGCATCATGAGCGGAACAAAGTGCTCCACTATGCGGGCGTTCTGTACCTTTTAAGCGTGTAATTCGGTATTGCTCTGGTGTTAATTGCTGTTGCCATTCTGCATCAGTTTTTTCAACACGTTTGTTTGGTTTGGGGTTTCCGTTTACGCTAAAACTTATAATATCTTTCCAAGTAAGCATTTAAAATAATTTTTCTTTAACAATTTGGTTTAACAATAGTCGTTATTTACATGTAATTCTTACAAACAAAATCTTTATTCATAAAGTTGAAAAATTACACATAAATTTTAGTACTTTGTGGTTAAAATTCAACTTATTTTTATGTCGAAATTAATTGAAAACACTGAAAAATTTGTATTTGATTTGTTAAAAAACGAATTAGATCAAAGTTTTTTATATCATAATTATACGCATACAGAACGTGTTTTAAGAAGCACTAGAGAAATTATTGAAAACACCGATGTAAGCAAAAAAGATGCTGAAATACTTGAGCTTGCCGCCTTATTACATGACACAGGCTACACAAAAACAAGAGATGACCACGAAGAAGAAAGCGTTAAAATAGCTACTGATTTTTTAAAAGAACAAGGTGCTGATGAAAAAGTAGTAACAGCAGTTAATGCCTGTATAATGGCTACCAAGTTTAAAGATTCTCCAAAAACGGAATTAGACAAAATTATACGTGATGCTGATGCTTCTCACTTTGGAAAAAAGTATTTTGATGAGGCTAGTGAGTTTTTACGCAAAGAATTAGAATTACAAGGTATTGCCGATTATTCTCCTATTGAATGGGAAAATGAAAACATAAAAGTACTTACAGAAAAACATGAATTTTATACCGATTACGCTTTAAAAAACTGGCAACCTAGAAAAGAAAAAAACTTAGCTAACCTTATAAAATCTAAGAAAAAACGTAAAACGAAATTAAAAACCGAAGAAATAAAAGCCAAATACAAGGCACAGTACAAAAATGAAAGTCCGGAACGCGGTATTCAAACATTTTATCGTGTTGCGTTACGAAACCATATAAAACTTAGTGATATTGCAGATACTAAAGCCAACATTTTACTATCTGTTAATGCCATTATTATTTCATTGGTTTTGGCTAATTTAATTTCAAAATTAGATACCAACCCGTATTTGGTTTGGCCTACTGCTATTTTTACGTTATCATGTGTTATTTCTATGGTTTTATCAATTATAGCTACAAGGCCAAATATTACTAGTGGCGAGTTTACAAAAGAAGATGTAGCCAACAAAAATGTAAACCTTACGTTTTTTGGAAATTTCCATAAAATGAGTTTAGAGGAATATGATTGGGCCGTAAAAGAACTTATAAAAGATAAAGATTATGTTTACAGCTCATTAACAAAAGACCTGTACTTTTTAGGAAAAGTTTTAGAGCGTAAATACCGTATTTTACGTATTACTTACACTATTTTTATGATAGGTATGATTGTATCTGTACTATCATTTGGTTTAGCTTTGAAAAAAAATAATAAAGATCTTGAGGATGTTTTACCAGAAGGCACTACAGAGACTTTAATAAACTCTAATTATAAAGAAAAATTGAATGAAATTAAGACTTATAAACTAGTTTAAGCCTTAATTTCATTCATTAAATCATCATATGAATAAAACGTATTTTCGTTTTCACGTTTTTGGTAATTCATACTAACTCTAATAGCTTTTAAACCTGTTACACCTTGTAAATCTTCTAACTCTACTATTTCAACATCATTTGAAAATAGGTTTTTAGATTGCATAAAGCTAATGTATTTTAAATACTCTATTTCATCTTCTTTTTGTGAATAGATAATAGTCATTTTACCTTTAGCTGTAACGCGCTCTTCTGTACCTTTAATAAAGGCTTTATCAACACGCTTTTTTACTACTTCATAACGTGCGTTGTAAGTACCATCTACATCAAATTGTTTTTCATCCATTCTAAATCTAATAGATAATGGCTGATTAAACACCAAAATCATTGAGGCAACATCTAAACCAATTGGATATTCGTTTTGGTTTTGGTAAAAACTATTTTCCATTTCGTACATTACTTGCAATTGCCAAAGCCTTAAGTTGTACAAATAAATAGTATTAAAACTATCTTCTTTTGTAATAGACTCACCAATATACATGTTGTGCTCTACACCATCAGTTTTAAAACGCTCAAAAAAGTGCGGATACATGTTTTGCGCTTCTACTTGTTTTTCATCAAGTAATGCAGACATGTTTTTGTTTATTAAAGCAATGGTATCATCGTAATTTTTTCTGTAGTAATAAATAACACCAAGGTTGGTATCAACTTTACTAAAATAATCTTCAATTTCTTCTTTAGCAAAATGCTTTTTTTCTAAAAAGAAAATAAATAAAGGCTCTATTTCTTCTTTGAAGAAACGTGTTAATTGTTGTTCTGTATCAACTTTAAAATCGGTTTTAATAGCAGCATCAAAACTTGCTATTTGAAACTTAAGCTGCTCGTATACCGGTAATTTTTCATTAGCCGGAATCACATCCAAAATCTTATCTACAAGCGTTAATTGTAGTGCTAAATCTTTTTGTGTAGCATGGTTTCTGGCATCTGATGATCCTTTAACATCTATTTGTCCGTAAAGCGGATACACGCCATCAAAAGCAATTTTTTTAAACCTTGCTTGCTGACCTAACATGTCTTTTTTAATAAACTCTTTGGCTTCTTTTGCAAAACGCCAATGTACACTTGGGTGAATAGATGTACATTCTTTTTGTATTACAGCTTCTATTAAATTTTCTTCTTCAGCTTTTGATCGTTCTACTGCAGATACAATGTAAGGCATAATATCAACCAATTTATTGGCATTAATACTGTTTAACACCTTTGCTTTGTTTGATACAATTTCAATAACACCCATAAGACCGCTTTCATTGGCTATAGGCGCAAAAATGGCGCTTTTTATTCCTTGGTCATATAGTTTTTTTATGTGCGGTAATTTACCTTCTTCTTTTGTATAAAGCTTCTCAATATTTGATATTGAAACATTTTTATGTTCGTTAATTATGCGGTTATAAGACCAATTACACAGTGCCGTTTTGCAGTTTTCTTTTTCAATATTACCCAATAAATAACTACTAGCTTTAACACCGTAAACATGCTCAAAACTATTTTCCTCTTGGTTATAAATTGAAAAGCCTACTTTTATGTCATTTATACCTAATAATGAACGGAAAATTTCATAAAAGCTTTCCATGAAACTTTCATCTTTATTACCGTCATCTCTAATAAGTGTAGATTTTATATTTGATATAGATTGATCATCTGTAACATCAAATATGTTTGAAATTACAAAACCTTCAAATAGATAGCTATTTGGCGGAAATTTTTCTTTCCAAAGTTCTAAATTATCAAAGTTATCAAGTAATTCTTCGTAGTCTTCTTTAGTAATTTTAGGCCCTGTTCCTGTGGGTTTAATTTCACAAAAATCGGCATTATACATTATTTTATAATAACGGGTTATACCGTTTGCATCTGGAATTTCATAGTATAATGGCCGCTTAAAGTTTATATCATAACCATAACAAAAGTTTAAAATTATGGTACATGCTATAATATACCTGTAATCTTCAGGCATATTTTTTATTTGAAGCTCAAAACTATTACCTGCAGTTTTTATGATATTTTTAAACCTTTCAGATTTATTAAAAATTAAATCATGAAATGGTACTGACGCTGTTTTAATTTCGTTTTTAGTTAGAATAGGGCTAAAGGAATCTTGTAAAATAATGCCAATTTCCTTTTTTCTTTCTTCTAAAATTTTTGTTTCAGTAAAGCCTTCACGTAATACAGGATAAGCTTTTGCTGTGTTTAAAACGCGTTTAGCTTTGGCCACAATAAACTCATCGTCATGCTTTAGCAAGTCTTCATAATACTGAAGTAACTTGTTAAAACTCACCTTTAGAATTAAGGGAGATTCTATGTTGTCATTTATATCTATCATGTTAAGCGTCTTGTGCTGCAAATTTACAAATATTTAACTTAGTCGTTAAACACAAGACATCATAACATAAAAAAAGTTACACTTTTTAGGCAATATTTTATTTCGGAGTACGTTTAACTCTATTTTTCCACTTTTAAAATAAAGGATTCTAAGGGATTAAGTTTTACATGTAATTCACCATTTAAATTTTCAACTTTTAAAGTTGTTTCAAATTTATTGTATAATACATCATGCATTTTATAACTTCCATTTTTAAGTTGCAATGTTTTTACAATGTTCTGCGAAATTTTTAAGTTAAATTCTGAAGTATTTTCAGCATCAAAATTTGTTACTATCAATAATGTTTCATCATTACTCCATCGTAAATACGATAGTACTTTATCTGAATAATTTTCGGTATATTTTCTGTTATAAATATGAAGATCTTGATAATTACCTGCCAAAGCAACATTAGAAATGGTGATGTTTAATAAACGTTTATAAAAATCTCTGAGGCTTTTTTCTTCTTTAGTAAGTTGACCGCCATCAAATTGTTTATTATTTACCCAACGTTGGTGGGCTGGCACGCCTATATAATCGAAAATTGAAGTTCGTGATGGCTGCCCAAAACCTGCGTGTTCACTACCATCTTCACCAACTTCTTGCCCAAAATACACCATAGTTGGCGCTGTACTTATGGTTGCAGAAACCACCATAGCTGGTTTACCTTTTTCTGCATTTCCTGCAAATTCAGGGCTTGCAATACGTTGCTCATCATGGTTCTCTAGAAAATGAAGCATGTGGTGTTCAATATCCTTTAAACTATCTTGTATTGGCGGTATATTGTCTGTTTTCCCATGGCCTTGCATAATATGTTTAATGGTATCATATAATTGCACCTTATCATACAAATAGTCCATTTTTCCTTTTTTAATGTAATCTCTGTACAATTTGGGGTTGTATACTTCTGCCAAAAGAAAAGCATCAGGATTTTCGGTTTTTATATGTGAATTCATATAACTCCAAAACTCAACAGGTACCATTTCTGCCATATCAAATCTAAAGCCATCAACCCCTAAGTGTGTCCAATACAGGGCAATATCTTTAAATTTTATCCATGAATTTGGCACCGTTTTATCTTGCCAAAATTCGAAATGCGCTTTATAATCTTTATTTTCAAATCCACTGGGAAGTGTACCGAAATCTTTACTTCCATCGGGTTTTATACCGTAATTCACTTTTACAGTTTCGTACCAATCGTTCATGTTAGGTTGTGATAAACGCGACCCGTTACCAGTCCATTTTGCAGGTTGCTCGTCAAACAAACCATCTTCTAACGGATGAGAATAATCACCTAAAGGCGAATAACCGTTTTCCCAAGTTGGCACTTTAAATGATTCATCTGGATTATAGTAAAAGTTATTATTTACGTGATATGTTACCGTTTTATCATCATTGGCTCCAAAGTCTTCTACACCTTTTGGGTTTGTTAGGCTTTTATAATTTCTAGCAACATGGTTTGGCACAATATCAATTATTGCTTTTAACCCAGATTTGTGTGTGCGTTCTAGTAAAGCTTTAAATTCTTCTAATCTATTTTCAACATTCACCGCCAAATCAGGGTTTACGTTGTAATAATCTTTCACCGCATAAGGTGAACCTGCTCTACCTTTAACCACATCAGGATCATCGTTTTCTATACCAAATGCTGTATAATCTGTAATAACATTATGATGCGGCACTCCGGTATACCAAATATGAGTAACACCTAAGTTTTTTATTTCTGTTAAGGCCTTTTCTGTAAAGTCGTTAAACTTGCCAACACCGTTTTCCTCAATGGTTCCCCAAGGTTTATTGGTGGTGTTTGTGTTACCAAAAAGCCTACTAAAGACCTGATAAACAACATATTTTTCTTTCAATACTATGTTTTTTTTTGATAATTCTGCTTTATCATTTTTGCAGCAAAACACACACAAAAACGACAATAAACATACTAAAAATACTACTTTTTTCATAAGTATTTATTATTGAAATTTATTTTTTTAGCAGAAATGTAAGCGGCTCGTTTAAGCGTTTATTCCAAGAATTTTCACTATGGTCTGTGCCTTCAAATTTTAAATTTTTATAGTTTGAAGATGTATAGCCGTTATTAAAAAAAATACTATCTACGGTTAAAGCGTATTGTGGATAGTGTGCATCTAAAGTTTCTGTACCATAATCAAAATACACTTTATGATTTTTAGCATTGGGCACATGCTTTTTTAAATATGAAAAAATAGCTTTTGGTAACGGATTTTCTTCTATTGGGGCAGCACCTGGCCAATGTGTAGACATACATGCAGCACCACCAAAAACTTCAGGATATTCGCAAATAGCATACATACTCATTAATCCACCCATGCTTGATCCTGCTACAAAAGTATGCTCCGTAGTTTTTAATGTTGCGTATTGGCTATCAATAAAAGGCTTTAATTCATTAACTAAAAACTTCAGATAATTATCACCCGATAAATCACTTGTTTGTTTAATTTCATTTCTTTGATTAGAAATCAATGTTTTTTCTTCATCATTTAAATTAGAAAAAGCTTTTTCAGGAAATAAATCTTGCCAACGTATTTCAGGAATATTGTAAATGGCAACAACAATAAAATCTTGAGTTACGCCCTCATTTTGAAGTTTACTTGCCCACTCATCAACCATCCATTCTTGCTTATTCCAGGTAGTTGAGGCATCAAATAACATTTGCCCATCGTGCATGTAAAGCACCTCATATGTTTTATTTGAAGAATAACTATTAGGTAACCAAACATCAACTGTTCTTGGTTTAATCAAATTGGTTTTAAAATTGGTGTAACGCTCTAAATATCCACCAGTAATATTTTTGGTTATTATAACTGGTTTCATATGCTTTTTTTCTGTTGCTTGCTTCGGTTCGTTTTTACAAGTGGTAAAAAGTAAAAGGAAGCTAAGTAATGCTATTAATTTTTTCATAAGTTATAATTTTGAACTGAAAATAAAGCTTCCTTTTTCGTTTAATTCTAAAACATCATTCCACATAAAAGTTTGGTTTGATATAATATTTTTAAGTGTTTTACCTTGCAAACCTATTTCTTTAAACCTTTGTAAATCAAGAATTGTTTTACCTTCATTTTTATTTATTACATGCATTACAACCTCGCTTTCAAAAATTCTAAAAAGTACGTAAACTCCATTTTGAGGTGCAAAATGAATGGTTTTACCCTTATGAATAGCTTTACTATTTTTTCTGAAATTTAAAAGTGTTTTAAGGTAGTTTTGCATGTCTTTTTGAGCATTGGTTAAACCTTCACCAGTAAATGCATTAACAGTATCGGTATCCCATCCACCAGGGAAATCTCCTCGAAGTAAACCGTGGTCTCCTGGTTTATCAAAATCATTCATTAAAATTTCGGTACCATAGTAAATTTGTGGGGTACGAGGTACTATTAAAATGGTACTTAGCGCCATTTTTGTATTGATTATATCACCATTTAACTGGGTAAAAATACGACTCATATCATGGTTGTCATTAAAAATCATGATATCATTGGGTCTTGTATAAGCAAAATCATTTGCTAAACCTTCGTAAATTTTAACCAAACCACGATCCCAAGACTCTTCTTCTTTTAAAGCTTCAGTAATTTTGGCTTGCATTGCAAAATCCATGGTTGATTTTAGGTTAGAATCATAACCATCGTTATTTTCATGTCCGTCTTGCCAATATGCAATTAGCAATGGGTTGTAGCTCCACTCTTCGCCTACAATATTAAAATTAGGATACTCTGCCATTATAGCGCCTGCCCAATCACTCATAAATTCTTTATCAGGATATGGGTATGTGTCTTGACGAATACCACCAAGTTCTAAAGTTTCTACCCACCAAATACTATTTTGAATTAAATAGGTTGCTAAAAATGGATTTTTCTGATTTAAATCGGGCATTGTTGGCACAAACCAGCCTTCATTCATAGCTGCTTTATCGCTTTTAGAGGCATATATATCTTGATTAGCTGTTCTGCGGTGATTTGAATTGAATAGACTTTCTTTGTTATTAAGAAATGTTTCTTGCTGATTCACCCAATTATTAAAAGGCAAATCTTTCATCCACCAGTGTTCAGATCCGCAATGATTTGCCACTTGATCCATGATTAATTTCATGCCACGTTCTTGCGCCTTTTTTGATAGATTGATGTATTCATCTAAAGTACCAAAACGCGGATCTACCTGATAAAAATTAGTCATTGCATACCCATGATATGATGAGCTTTGCATATCATTAGTTAACAACGGGCAAGGCCAAATGGCTGTAAAACCCATTTTCTCAATATAATCTAAATGTTTAGTTATGCCAGCAATATCGCCACCATGCCTACCATAATCATTGGTTCTATCAACAGTTTTTTCTAATAATTGTGAATTTACATCATTGGCTGTGTTACCGTTGGCAAACCTATCGGGCGTAATTAAATACACCGCATCGCTACTGCTAAAACCTACAAAATCTTCGGCTGCCTTGGTGCGCTCTTTTAACTCGTAAGTGTAAACCAAATCGGTTTTATTTTCTTCGGTAAAAACTAAATTGAATTTACCAGCAGGTGTGTTTTCTTCAATAATTAAGTCTATAAATAGATAATTTGGACTATCTGCTTTGTGTGTTTTTTTTATGGAAACACCCGGATATGAAATATGAGGTGTTGTTTTTGAAATATTTGGATGTTTTACCAACAACTGTAATGCATTGTTTTTAAAACCAACCCACCAATTTAAAGGCTCTACACGTTCAATATCGTGTTTTTCAACATCTATTACAGGTGCTTTTTTAACAGCTATACTACTTTCATTTTTGCATGAAACAGCAAACACCGTTAAAAATAATATGACCCATTGCATTTTATTTTTACTGAATATAAGACTCATAATTTTATTTATTTTATTTCGGAAATACTAATAGCGTAACCGCCTCCAGGAACCGATAACAACGATAGTTTAGTTTTACTAGTTACCTTTTTTGTTGAAATTTTATAGGCTTGCGGATTGGTTTTATAATGGGCATCTTTAGCATCGGCATAAATAGTAGCCATGTACTTTTTGCCTTTTTCTAAAAAATCTAACTTAATGGAAGATGTTCTAGCTTTTTCACCATTTACATTACCCACAAACCAGTTATTACTTCCTTTTTCTTTTCGTGCTACGGTAATGTATTGCCCAGGTTCTGCCTCTAAATACTTACTTTCATCCCAATCTACAGCAACGTCTTTTATAAACTGAAAAGCATCCATAAAACGTTGGTAGTTTTCGGGTAAATCGGCTGCCATTTGTAATGGGCTATACATGGTAACATACAAGGCTAATTGATTAGCAATGGTGCTATTTACATGCGAATTATTGTTGGGATTTAATTTGCTAATATCCATTTCAAAAATGCCCGGTGTATAATCCATTGGTCCGCCAATTAAACGTGTAAAAGGCAATACCGTAACATGGTTTGGTTTAGAACCACCAAAGGCTTGGAACTCGGTTCCTCTTGCCGATTCGTTACCAATTAAATTGGGGTATGTTCTGCAAATTCCTGTTGGCCTAACAGCTTCATGAGCATTTATCATTATTTGATAATCGGCTGCTTTTTCAAGTGCGTATTGATAATGGTTAACAACCCACTGGCTGTAATGACGCTCTCCACGAGGTAAAATATTACCAACGTAGCCGCTTTTTACAGCATTGTATCCGTTATCTTTCATAAATTGATATGCTTTGTCCATGTGGCGCTCATAATTTCTTGTAGAACCAGAAGTTTCATGATGCATAATCATTTTAACATTTTTAGATTTTGCATACGCGTGAATTTCTTCAACATCAAAATCTGGGTAGGGTGTTACAAAATCAAACACGTAATCTTTAGATTTACCAAACCAATCTTCCCAACCTTCATTCCATCCTTCAACTAACAAACCATCAAAACCATGTTCTGAAGCAAAATCTATATAACGTTTCACATTCTCGTTATTGGCTGCATGTTTTCCGTTGGGTTTAACCTTACTGTAATCTGTAATTCCTAATTGTACCGCAGGCAAATCATCTGTATAAGCCCAACTGCTTTTTCCGGTAATCATTTCCCACCAAACACCCATATATTTTACAGGTTTTATCCATGATGTATCTTCTATAGCGCAAGGTTCATTTAAATTTAGGGTTAATTTTGATGCTAAAATATTGCGAGCATCATCACTAACCATAACGGTTCGCCATGGCGAGGTACATGGTGCTTGTAAATAACCTTTATTGCCTTGCGCATCTGGTGTTAAATGTGATTCAAAAACTAAATTTTCATCATCTAATTCTAAATGCATGCATGAATAATTGATTAACGCTGCTTCATGTAAGTTGATGTATAAACCATCACTTGACTTCATCATTAACGATGTTTGAACACCTGTTTTAGAGAATTGTTCTTGTGATGCATTATGTGTTACTGCAGTATCAAAAAGTTCGCGAATTTCAGATAATTTACTTTCGGTATAATCATACTCCTGAGAATCATAATCTCCGGGTAGCCAAAATGCGGTATGATTACCTGCCATAGCAAATTGCGTACGCTCTTCTTTTATAACAAAATACACCAATTCGGTTTGTTCAGGAAACTCATAACGAAAGCCTAAACCATCATTAAACAACCTAAAACGTAAGGTCATTTTTCTGTTGGTTTCGTTTTGTTTTAAAGCTACTGCTAACTCGTTATAATTATTTTGAATTTCGTTTTGTTCACCCCAAACTGGCTGCCAAGTATTATTAAATGTAGCTTGTTCTGTTGTAACAACCACAAAATCGTTTAACAAAGATTTTTCGTCATCTTTCAGCTCTAACCCTAATGTACTTTGCTTAATAACCACTTTGTTTTTAAAGCTTAATTTGTACGTTGGCACACCGTTACCTTGCATGCTAAAAGTCATAATTAACTCTCCGTTAGGCGATTTTAACTCTTGTGCATTTAAGGTTATGGTAGCTACAAAAAAGAGTGTTAATAAAATTGCAATTTGTTTCATTACCTGTATTTTTTTAATTTGATGTTTGAAGCGCCTTTGGTTTAACCGTTTGTGGTTTGCCATCTACACAAATATTAAGTGCGTTACCGCTTACCATTTCAAAGGTTGTTTGAGTTTGCGTTACATTTACTTTTATTATATGATTTCTAAAATTAACTTTAAACGAAAATGCTTCCCATTGCTTTGGAATTTTAGGCTCAAAATGAAGGGTGTTATTTTTAACACGCATACCACCAAAACCTTCAACAATACTCATCCAAGTACCCGCCATACTTGTAATATGTAAGCCTTCATGAACTTCTTTATTATAATCATCTAAATCTAAACGCGAGGTTCTTAAATAGAAGGTGTAAGCCTGCTCCATTCTACCTAATTTTGCGGCTTGAATACTGTGTACACATGGTGATAATGAACTTTCGTGTACTGTAAAAGGCTCATAAAAATCGAAATGACGTTGTAAATCTTCGGTAGAAAATTGATCTTCAAAAAAGTAGAAACCTTGTAATACATCGGCTTGTTTAATGTAAGGTGAACGTAAAATTCTGTCCCAAGACCAATATTGGTTTAATGGACGTTCTTCTTTAGGTAAATTAGCCACTGTAATTAATGCTTTATCTAAAAAACCATCTTGTTGTAAAAATACATTGTGTTTTTCAGAATAAGGAAAATACATGTTATCTGCAACGGCTTTCCAAAGGGCAATTTCAGATTTAGTAAGTTTTACTTTTTCGGCAATTCTAACAAAATCATTATTATATTTTGAATCTACAATTTCTAAATTTTCAAGCGCATAATTAATACACCATTGCGCTAAATAGTTAGTGTACCAATTGTTATTTACGTTGTTTTCGTATTCGTTTGGTCCTGTAACGCCAAGAATAACGTATTTGTTTTTTTCAGTTGAAAAGTTAGCGCGTTGATGCCAAAAACGGGCAATACCAATTAAAACTTCCAATCCTTTTTCTGGAATGTAGCTATAATCTCCTGTGTAACGATGGTAATTATAAATAGCAAAAGCTATGGCGCCGTTACGATGAATTTCTTCAAAAGTAATTTCCCATTCGTTGTGGCACTCTTCACCATTCATGGTTACCATTGGATATAATGCTGCGCCATTTTTAAAGCCTAATTTTTCAGCATTTTCAATGGCTCTACCTAAGTGGTTATAACGATATTCTAATAAAGTTTTAGCAACACTTTGGTCTTTTGTTGCCATGTAAAACGGTATGCAATAGGCCTCGGTATCCCAGTAGGTACTACCACCATATTTTTCGCCTGTAAATCCTTTTGGCCCAATATTTAACCTAGAATCTGTACCTAAATACGTTTGGTTTAATTGAAAAATATTAAAACGAATACCTTGTTGCGCTTTAACATCGCCCTCAATAGTAATATCGGCACGTTCCCAAATGTTTGCCCAAGCTTCTTTTTGGTTATTTAAAAGCGCATTGAAACCTAAAGTTTGCGCTTTTTCTAAAACTTGTTTAGCGGCGGTAACTAAAGTATTTTTATCGTGGTTTCTATCAACAGTATAGCCTGCATATTTATTAATAGTACAAGTTTCGCCCTGTTTTACATTGGCTTTATATGAAAAGATAATTTTATTATTTTCAGTTTCAAGTGAAGGTTCTAAATTTAGCTCTTTTTCATTTACGCTAATTTGAGATTGCATAAAAGTACACACATGAAAATCGGTTTTCATGGTTCTTGCCTCAATAAATGCCTGCTCACCTTGATTGCTTACGTTTAAAACATCCCAAAACTTATCGTCCCAGTTTGTATCTTTATTAGTAATACCATTATCTAAATACGGTTTAAAAACTACCTCTGCATCTGCATTTAAAGGTGTTACGTTGTATTTAATAGCACCTAATTCATCTAATGTTAAACTTAAAAAACGTAGGCTTTCAACTTTTACCTTTATATTATTAGGTAAGGTTGCGGTAAACGTTCTTGCTAACCACCCTTCTTTCATGTTAAGCTCACGCTTAAAATCTTCAACCTTTGTACAAGTATTCAAATCTAAAGTTTCGCCGTTAATTTCAACGCCTATTCCAATCCAATTTGGTGCATTTAAAACTTTAGCAAAGTACTCTGGATAGCCATTTTTCCACCAACCTACGCGGGTTTTATCGGGATAATAAACACCCGCAATATAGCTACCTTGAAAGGTTTGCCCTGAATAGCTTTCTTCAAAATTAGCACGTTGCCCCATAGCACCATTACCAATACTAAACAAACTCTCTGAGGCCTCTACTCTACTGGCATCAAAACCTTCTTCTATGATAGACCAGCTATTTGGTTTTATATAATCTTGATTCATTTTTCTTTCAATTTAATGTCATTAACGTTTCAAAAAAACGTTCTGAAATTTCGGTTAAGTTGTTTACGTTATAATCTGCCTGGTTTAGTGTTTTTTTATCTCCAACACCAACTGCAAACATGCCTGCATTTTTAGCTGCTTCAATACCTGCAATGGCATCTTCAAAAACCACACAGTGTTCTGGTTTTATATTGAGTTTTTCGGCCCCTATTAAAAACACCTCAGGATCTGGTTTTGCTTTACTAACACTGTTACCATCTACAATGGCTGCAAACCTATTGTACAAACCTATTTGCTTTAAAATTAATGGCGCGTTTTTACTTGCAGAACCTAACACGTATTTTATTCCTTTTTCATCTAAATAATTTAAAAGTTTATTTACACCTGGTAGAATTTCATCTGCAGTCATTTTTGTAATAAACTCTAAATAATCTTCATTTTTACTTACCAAATACGCTTGTTTTTGTGCTTCGGAAATGGTTTTGTTTCCAACTTCTAAAAGAATTTCTAAAGAACGCACTCTACTTACGCCCTTTAAAAGCTCATTATGTGTTTCGGTAAACTCAAAGCCTAAACTATCGGCTAATTTTTTCCAAGCTAAAAAATGGTATTTGGCAGTATCTACTATAACGCCGTCTAAATCGAATATTACACCTATATTATTCATTTTCTGTTTGATATGATATGGCAGATTTGTTGGTTATTAAAAAGTTACATAAACCTGCTACAATTAAACTCATTCCTGCAACTAGCATTGCATTTATTGCTTCTTCACCTAGTAATCCTGAAATAAAATTAATACCGCCTAAAGCTGCTATTATTTGTGGTATTACAATAAACATGTTAAAAATACCCATAAACATGCCCATTTTTTTGGGGTCTACAGAGCTTGATAACATGGCGTAAGGCATAGATAATATACTACCCCACGAAACACCAATAAGTACAAAGCAATATTTTAAGTAATCTGGATTATTAATAAAGTACATTAAGATGAACCCTAAACCACCCAACATGAGTGATATCATGTGAACGTATTTACGATTTATGGTTCGTTTTGATGTGTAAAAGGTTAACAACAAGGCAAAAGCCATAGATGACAACCCATAAATACCCATGGCAGACCCCACTAAATTTGATGCTTTTTGAAACGCCGTATTAGCAATGTTAAAAGCTTCTTTTTCTGCTGAAATTTCCATGTTAAAATTAGCTTCAACTGGTGCCGGCGCATTAAACACATGCTCTGTTAGTGCAGGGTTAGCTAAACTCCACATGGTAAAAAAAGCAAACCATGAAAAAAACTGAATAACTCCAAGACGTTTCATTGTTTTGGGCATTTTCCCTATGTTTTCAGTAATATCTTTTATAAATCTGCTTTTTTGTTCTTTTTCCTTTTGAAATGCCTCTAGGTCTTCTGGCGGATATTCGCTTGTAGTAAAAATGGTGTACAATACGCTTAATAGAAAAACAAAGCCACCAATTGCAAAGGCTACTTTAACAGACATAGGAACAACACCTTGTGGAGCCGCATCACTATAACCAAGTTGCGATACCATCCAAGGTAAATTACTTGCCACCCAAGTGCCAATACCAATAATTAAAGTTTGCACAACAAAACCGTATGACCTTTGCGACTCGGGTAACTTATCGGCTACCAAGGCTCTAAATGGCTCCATAGAGATGTTTATAGATGCATCTAACACCCATAGAAAACCAGCGGCTACCCACAATGCAGGTGAATGCGGTACAAAAAATAAAGCTATTGAGCTTAAAATAGCCCCAATTAAAAAATAAGGCCTACGCCTACCAAGCTTAGAATGCCACGTTCTATCACTTAAATAACCTACTATGGGTTGTACCAACAAACCTGTTAAAGGTGCAGCAATCCATAGTAATGGAATATCATCATGATTAGCTCCTAATGTTTGAAAAATGCGAGACATAAAGCCTCCTTGCAGTGCAAAACCGAATTGAATTCCTAAGAAACCGAAACTCATGTTCCAAATTTCCCAGAAACTTAACTTACGCTTTTCCATTAAATAGTATGTTAAAATTAATACTATTTGATAAGCGATATGTACTTATCAAAACTTATGTGAGAAGTGAAAATATAAGTTTTGAATTTGGGTCAAAGATAAATAAAAGTTTTTAAATTACTATAAAAAAATTTATTTAGTAGATTCTCTTTCAATGATTTCTGTTTCAATTACTAGTTTTATAAAATCTTTTTTGGGCTCATTACTAGCCAAATACGATGGCTGATCATAATCCATTGCCTCTAATCTATCTATTAATAAATTGGCGGATTGTTCACCAATTTTTTGCCCATGTTGGCTCACTGTAGATAAACTTGGTGTTGCGTGTTTAGACAAAACACCATCGGTAAAGCCAATGACTTGCATATCTTCAGGAATAGTTAATCCTAATTTTCGAGCCACTTTCATAGCTGTAACTGCATACAGCTCATTTACAGCAAACAAACCATCAATTTTAGGATTTGTTTTAAAAAATTGTTCAATTTCATTTTCTAAAACTTCAATATGATTTTCAACATCTAGTTTATCATCAATTTTTAAAATCAAGTTAGGGTTTGCTTCAATATTATTATTTTTTAAAGCCTCTAAATACCCCTGCGTTCTTAATCTTCCAACGCTTATATAATCCATAGTAGTAATAAGCGCTATATTTTTGCATTTATTTGCAATAAGTTTCTCTACAGCTTTTATAGCGCCTTTAAAATCGTCTACAATAACTTTATCACAATCTACCTCATCTACAACCCTATCAAACATAACAATTGGTATTCCTTGATCTATGGTAGCATTAAAATGATGGTAATCTTGCTTAAGCATTGTTTCCTTAGATATTGATAAAATAAAACCATCTATACTGCCTCCGGCAAGCATTTCCATATTTATAATTTCTTTAGTAAACGACTCGTTAGATAGCCCCACAATTACGTTATAACCACGCCTATTGGCCACACGCTCAATACCTCGAATTACCGTAGAAAAAAAATGATGAACAATTTCTGGAATTAAAATACCAATGGTTTTAGTTTTTCGGTTTTTTAAACTTAAAGCAATATTATTGGGCCTGTAGTTGTATAATTTTGCAAAGGCTTGAATTTTTTGCTTAGTATCTTCACTAATTTCTTTGCTATCACTTAAGGCTTTTGAAACTGTAGAGACCGATACATCTAACTCTTTTGCTATTTGTTTTAGGGTAATTTTTCTTTTCATTTAGTTTAAAAACACTATTTAGTTGTTATAGTAAAGGTACACAAAAACACCTTGTTAGCAATATTTAAAATATGCGAAATAACCAAAATATAGCTTTTAAAATTAAAAGTTATCAACACGAAAACGTTTTCGATGAATATTTCGTAATTTGAAATTATTTGTTTACAATTTCTTTACATAGTTTTATTCTCTGAGAAGTGAAAATATACTCAAGACTAACTAAAAAGACATTAATTTAAAAATTATTGTATGAAAACAACAATGAATGGGTTACTCCTTTTTTTGTTTTTTGTGCCAATAAGCTTATTTGCACAAAATATTGTAAAAGGAACAGTAACTGAAAAATCAACAGCCATTCCGCTTCCTGGAGTAAATGTTGTAATTAAAAATACTACAACAGGCACATCAACAGATTTTGACGGGCAATACCAAATACAAGCCAACAAAGGTGACGTTTTAGTGTTTACTTATGTAGGCTATTTGCCCATAGAAGTTCCGTTTACAGGGCAATCAACAATAAATGTTGAAATGGCCGAAGACGCCGCATTACTAGATGAGATAGTAGTTATTGGTTATGGTTCTACAACCAAAAAAGATGCCACAGGTTCGGTTGAAGCCATAACTTCTAAAGATTTTACCAGAGGTAACATTGTTACACCCGAAAACCTTTTAAGTGGTAGAATTTCTGGTGTTAGTATTAATACTAGTGGTGCTCCTGGTTCAGGGTCTCAAATTAGAATTCGTGGTGGCTCTTCTATTAACGCATCAAATGATCCGTTAATTATTATTGATGGTTTACCAATTACAAACGACTCTAACCGAGGATCGCGTGGTATTTTGGCTAGTATTAACCCTAATGATATTGATTCATTTTCAGTATTAAAAGATGCTTCTGCAACGGCTATTTATGGTTCTAGAGCAGCAAATGGTGTTATTATTATTGTAACTAAAAAAGGTAAATCTACCTTTAGCGCTACTTTAGATTCTCAATATAGCTTTGGCGAATTAACTGACAGAGTTAACGTGTTTAGCGCTAACGATTTTAGAAACTTAGTAGCATCGCAACCTATTAACGGTTCTAATTTAGATGAAACTTTATTAGGAAACGCAAATACAGATTGGCAAGATGAAATTTTTAGAAACACTGTTTCATCGCAACACAATTTATCTTTACAAGGCTCATTATTTAAAGCCATTCCTACTAGATTTTCTTTCGGAATAACAAATCAAGAAGGTGCAATTATGACTTCAGAATTTGAGCGCAGAAACCTAGGATTAGCCTTAAACCCAAGTCTTTTTGATGATCATTTAAAAATTAATTTAAATGCAAACTTATCATTTGAAGATAATCGTTTTGCAGATTCAGGACAAATTGGCGCTGCTTTACGCTATGACCCAACACAACCTGTATATGATGCAACATCGCCTTTTGGTGGTTTCTATCAGCACCGTAACGGTAGCACACTTTTAAATGGTACTACAAACCCAGTAGCATCTTTACTTCAAACAAATAATATAGGTGACTCTAACAGAGCTTACGGTAACTTAAACTTAGATTACAAATTTCATTTCTTACCAGAATTAAAAGCTGTTTTAAATATTGGTTATGATGAAACTGAAACTAAAGAAATACAAAGAACATCTGCTCTTGTAGCTACAAATGACGATGTTAGAGGTAATGTTTTTGACAGGTTTGAAAAAAGAACCAACGAGTTATTTGATGGTTATTTAAACTACTCAAAAGAGTTTAACAACGTACGCTCTGAGTTTACTGCTGGTTACTCATACCAAAAATTCACTTTTAAAGGTGATAACACAGGTAACAGATTAGACCCAAATAGCGCACCAGATATTTATGCAGATCCTGACGTGGTTTTAATAGGCTTTTTTGGTAGAGCTAATTTAACTTTTGCTGATAAGTATTTATTAACACTTACTTACAGACGTGATGGTTCTTCAAGATTTAGCGAAGAAAACCGCTGGGGTAATTTCCCTGCAGCTGCTTTAGCTTGGAATATTAGCGACGAAGATTTCTTAAAAAATTCAAAAGTTATTTCAAACTTAAAATTAAGAGCTGGTTACGGTATTACAGGGCAACAAGAGGTTACCCAAAAAGACATCTTTTTAAATCGCTACCGCGGTGGTAACCCAAACTCGCAATACCAATTTGGTAATACTATTATCCAATCTTTAATAGCTTCTGAAATTAACCCAGATTTAAAATGGGAAGAAACAACTACCATTGAATTTGGTGTAGATTATGGGCTATTTGACAACAAATTATCTGGATCTTTAAACGTTTTCCAAAAAAATTCAAAAGATTTATTATTTGAAGCCTCAGTGGCCGATGGTGCCAACTTTTCAAACAACGTGATTCAAAACATTGGAGAGTTACGCATACAAGGTTTAGAATTTTCTTTAAATGCCGATGTTGTTAAACAAGAAGATTTTAATGTAAACCTGAACTTTAATGCTACATTTTTAGATAGAGAAATTACAGATTTAGCCCTAGGACAAGATGTAAGAACTGGTGGTATTGCTGGTGGTACTGGTAATAACATTCAAATGCACAGAATTGGCGAAGCACCTAACTCATTTAGTGTTTACAAACAACTTTATGATACTGCAGGAAACCCAATTGAAGGCGCTTACGCAGATTTAAACGGTGATAATGTTATTAATGATGACGACCGTTATATTAAAGAAAATCCGGGTGCCGATGTTATTTTAGGTTTCCAATCTAACATTAACTATAAAAACTTCGATTTATCTTTTAACATGCGTGCAAACCTAGGTAACTACGTTTACAACAACGTAAATTCATCTAGAGCACAATTAGGCCAATTACAAGATAATGCTGTTTTAGGCAACGTTCCAACATCAGTACTTAACACTAATTTCCAACGTACTTCAGATGTTATTACTTCAGATTTATATTTAGAAGATGCTTCATTCTTAAAAATGGACAACATTACATTAGGTTACACATTTAACAACATTTCTAAAAAACTAAAAAGTATTAGACTTTGGGGTGGTGTTCAAAATGTATTTGTTATTACAAACTACTCTGGTTTAGATCCTGAAGTTACAGGAACAGACCCTGGTATAGACAACTTAATTTACCCAAGACCAAGAACTATTTTGGCTGGAGCTAATTTTAAATTTTAAAAAAATTAACTATGAAAACAAGATTTAAAATACATAAAGCACTTGGTTTAATTTGCTTATTTGTTGTTACACTAACAGCTTGTACAGACGATTTAGATATAACACCAAATGACGACCAAACAACACTTAGTGACGATTTGTACGCCAACGAAAGCGCATACAAACAAGTACTTGCCGGCATATATGCTAACTTAGCATTAACCGGAACAGACGGACCAGAAAGTTCTAACTTAGATGGTATTGATGCTGGTACTAGCCAATTTGGCCGTGTACTTTTATACACACAAACCTTGGCAGCAGACCAAATGATTTGGTCTTATGAAAACGACCCTGGAACCAGAGAAATTCAAAGAAACATCTGGACAGCGCAAAACCCATTATTACTTGGTATGTTTAGTAGAGCGCACCTATCAGTTGCCTTGGCTAACGATTTTTTAAGAGAAACTACCGATGCTAAATTAGATGGCAGAAATGTTTCAACAGCAGTAAGAAATCAAATACCTGCTTACAGAGCCGAAGCCAGATTAATGCGTGCTATGGCCTACTATTACTTAATGGATTTATTTGGTCAAGCCAATTTTAGCACTGAAAATGATGCTTTAAACACACAGCCTCCTGCATATGGAAGAACCGAGTTATTCAATTTTATTGAATCTGAATTATTAGATATTGAAGCAGATTTAATTGATGCTAAACAAAATGAATACGGGCGCGCAGATAAAGCCGTTGCCTATATGCTTTTAGCTAAACTTTATTTAAATGCCGAAGTTTACATAAACGAAAACAGATATAGTGATTGTGTAACATATTGTGAAAAAGTAATAAACGGTGGCTACACTTTAGCTACAAACTATTTACACAACTTTATGGCAGATAACAATACAAACTCTGCTATAAACGAAATTATTTTCCCAATAATTTCAGATGGTCTTACAACACAAAACTATGGCCCAACAACCGTTATGGTTAATGGTTCTGTTGGAAGCATTGAACAAAACGGTGCCGAAGTTGGTGTTACTGAAGGCGGCTGGGGTGGCGCTTTTAGAATTCGCAAGCAGCTTGCACAATTATTTGAAGGTCCATTTGCTGTTGATGACAGAAATACTATAATTTCTGAAGGCAGACCTATAGATATCACTGATATTTCAGACAGAGACAGTGGTTATATCATCCAAAAATACTCAAACGCAACATCAACAGGTAGTTTTGGTGTAGACTTAACTTTTGTTGATACAGATTTCCCATTATTTAGATTAGCCGATGTATACCTAATGTACGCCGAAGCTCATTTAAGAGGTGGAGGCGGTAGCGCATCAACTGCATTAGAGTATTTAAATGCTTTAAGAATAAGAGCAAACAATCCTGCTGTATTAACCGCTGGAGAAATGACTTTAGATTATATTTTAGATGAAAGAGCAAGAGAACTACACTGGGAAGCTCACAGAAGACAAGACTTAATTAGATACGGCAGATTTACTGGCGGAAATTACAATTGGGCTTGGAAAGGTAATGGTAGTAACGGTATTTCATTATCATCACACTTAAACCTTTACCCAATACCAACAGCAAGTTTAGCTTCAAACCCTAACCTTACTCAAAATCCAGGATATTAATATTAAAAATTTAAAATGATGAAAAATTTAAAACAATTTTCAGCAGTTAGTATCATTGGTTTGGTTATGCTATTTTTTGCAACCTCTTGTGATGATACTACTGATACATTTAACATAACAGACCCTTCTGCACCAATTTTAGCAGATTTAAACTTTACAGAATTAGAGCTAGACCCTGTTAACACAGGAAACCCAGCTGTAACGCTTAATTGGTCTGAGTCTGATTACGGACAACAAACAGCCGTAAACTATGCCATAGAGTTTTCAAATGACGAAGCTTTTACAACAACCGAAGTTGCAGCAACAATTACTGGCCAAACAGCTTTAACATTATCTGTTGGCGAAATAAACACAGCTGCAGGTAACGCTGGTTTAAATCCGTTTACTTGGGCTACATTATATGCAAGAGTAGTAGCTTCACTTGGTACTCAACAAAGAGAGCCTATTACATCAAACACTATTAGCTTTGAAGTATATCCGTATTTCAATTATACATTTAATGATTACATTTTAGTAGGAGACGCTACCGCACCAGGTTGGAATAACAACAACAATAACCCACCACTTTTTAGAGATGAAAGTAACAGTAGCGTATATTACTACACTGGTAGATTTGCTGAAAACGGACACTTCAAAGTGTTACAAGAAAAAGGCTTATGGCAACCACAATGGGGAACAGATGATGGCAGTACTGTTGGCGCTAACTTAGGGAGCGGCGATGACCCAGAAAGATTTCCTTACGGCGGTGGCGATGGTATTCCTGAAGGCTTTTACACCTTCACAATCAATTTTTCTAGTAACACATTTACTTTTGAACCTTTTGACGCCTCTAGCAGTACAAGTCCTGCTGCGTTAGCTATTGAAGGATCTAGTGTTGCTAACACAGCTTTAACGCCTTTGAGTTTTGATGGTCATATTTGGTATGCTAACGGTGTACGTTTAACACCTGGCGAAGTGTCTTTTATGGCAGATGGTAACGCTTGGGGAAGCACAACATCTTTCTCTGGTGTAGCAACAAACGGTGGTGGTGCAATACCAGTACCGGTAGAAGATGATTATGATATTTGGTTTAATGATTTAACAGGTCGTTACATTCTTATTCCTTTAAACCTATAATTAATTTAAACTAAAAGACATGAAATATTTTATTAATAAAATAAGCTTTCTTTTGCTGTTTTCTGCATTAATTTTTACTGCCTGCGAAACTGAAGAAAGTCTAACTATAATAGAACCAGAACCACAGTTTGTATTAAACACACCAGGTATAAGTAGTGTATTTTTAAATTACAGCTTACCAGATAACCCTGCGTTTACAATTACTTGGAGTGACGACATATACGGCGGAAATTACACTGTAGAAATGGCTACTGATGCAGATTTTACAACACCTGTAACACTAGGCACTACAGACAAAAATAATTTCTCAATGACCGTTACAGCATTAAATGATGCTATTAGAAATGCGGGAATTTCTACCTTTAGAGATATTCCTGTGTACATGCGTGTTTTGGCGGGCAGTGTAGCATCTAACAATGTTTTATTACTTGTTACTAGCTACCCTACTGATGCACCTGAAATTACAAGTCCTACAGCAGGTGACGCTATCGTTTTATCAATAGACAGTGTTAATGACACTGCACTTACCGTTAATTGGGATGATGCTGTATTAAATTCAACTTTAGGATTAGAAATTACTTACACAGTAGAAGCTGCTGTTGCTAATACAAATTTTGCAGCACCTGTTATTGTAGGATCTGTAGTTAATAACGCTACGGTTACATCAACGCATGCCGATTTAAATGCTGCAGCTTTAGGCATTGGCTTAACACCTGCTGAAGCAAACGATATGGAAATTAGAGTTATTGCCAGAAACACAAACGAAAATGGCAATACTTTAGAAAGAATTTCAGAATCTGTAATATTTTCAGTTACACCATACAGCGTTTCATTCCCTAACTTATATTTTGTGGGAGATGCTACTAACCCAGGCTGGAATCCTGATAATAACAACACACCTGTTTTTAGAGATCAAGACACACCAAACGCTTACATTTATACAGGTTACTTTAACGCTGGTGCTTTTAAATTAATTGAAGTTATTGGCCAATGGCAACCACAATGGGGCACAAATGATGGCTCAACATTAGCCGTTAACCCTGGTGGCGGATCAGACCCTGGAACTTTTAACGTTGCAACAGCTGGTTACTACACGTATACATTTACAACTGTTGGTGAATCTGGTAGTTTTAGTGTTGAAACTTATGATGCTTCTGGCGCTACAACATACACCGCAATGGGCATTATTGGTAACGCTATTGGCGGATGGGGTGATGCTGATGAAGTAAACTTTACACAACCAGATATGAACAATCCGCATATTTGGAATGCACAAAATGTAACATTTACTGAAGGTGAAGAATTCTTAATTAGAGCAAATGATGCTTGGAGCGAAGTTTGGAGATATACAGGCTCTACAGAATTACACGGAACTGCACTTTTAGCAGGCAGCGGTAACAACTTTGTATTTAATGCACCAACCGGAAGTTATAACGTTTGGTTTAATGATTTAGACGGAAGCTACATCATCATACCTAACTAATAACATTACAAACAAATAATAAAAAGGCTGATTAACTCAGCCTTTTTATGTCTTAAACTATACATTATGAAGAAGCTTTTTGGCATTATGTTACTGTTACTATCAGTAACGGTAAACGCCCAAGTATCTACCGCTCCAACAATACCTACTGCTTCAAATACAATTACTATAAATTTTAATGCCGTTGGCACTGGTTTAGAAGGTTACACCGGCGATGTTTATGCACACACAGGTGTTTTAACAACAAACTCCACAAGTCAATCAGACTGGAAACATGTTATTGGCTCATGGGGGAATAATGCCACACAACCCAAACTTACCCGCCTAGGCACTAATAGTTATGAGTTAGTTATAACACCAAGCATAGCCTCATTTTATGGTTCCGGATCTGATGTTGTTACAGATATTGCTTTGGTTTTTAGAAATAGCGCTGGCAATGCACAAACAAGTCCTGATATTTTTATCAAAATTTATGCTAACGGTTTAAATGTAGCTATTACTAACCCGTTAAATGAAGCCGTTTTTAATATAAACGACAATGTTAGCATAAGTGCCGAATCTAGTATAAATGCCAATTTAAATTTAAAGGTTAATAATAACACAATACAAACTGCAACAAACACTACAACTATTTCATCTAATTATACGTTTACATCAACTGGAAATTATACAATTGAAGCTGTTGCTACTGAAAATTCTGAAACAAAAACCGATGTTATTTCAGTATTTGTAAAAACACCAACACAAAATGAAGCACTTCCCTCTAATTTAGAAAATGGAGTGAATATTCACAGTGATGGTTCAGTAACATTTGTTTTACAGGCACCTTTAAAAAACGATGTTTTCTTAATTGGAGATTTCAATAATTGGTCGTTAAATGCTGCCTATCAAATGAAGAAAGACAATGATACGTTTTGGTTAAATGTTCCTGGTTTAGACGCCAACACAGAGTATTCTTATCAATACTACATTGATTATAATTTGAAAGTTGCCGATCCGTACGCAAAAAAAATTCTAGACCCAGATGACGACCCTTATATTCCTAATACAACATACCCAAACTTAAAAACATACCCAACAGGCTTAGCCACGGGTAATGTGTCTACCTTCAAAATAAATGAAACACCTTATACATGGCAAAACACTACATTTTCTAAACCCAATAAAGAAAACCTAATAGTTTATGAAATGCTTATAAGAGACTTCACTGAAAACGATTCATTCATTGAAGCCATGACGCATTTAGATTATCTTGAAACACTTGGTGTTAATGCCATAGAATTAATGCCTGTAAGTGAGTTTGAAGGCAACAATAGCTGGGGTTACAACCCATCATTTCATGGCGCTTTAGATAAAGCTTATGGTACCCAAAATCATTTTAAATCGTTTGTTGATGCCTGCCATAGCCGAGGTATTGCCGTAATTTTAGATGTAGTTTACAACCATGCCTTTGGGCAAAGTCCATTAGCTCAAATGTATTGGGATAGTGCCAATAACAAACCAGCCACTAATAACCCATGGTTAAATCCTGATGCTAAACATCCCTTTAACGTAGGTTACGATTTTAATCATGAAAGCCAATACACTAAAACCTTTGTAAAACAAACTTTAAAATATTGGATTGAAGAGTTTAAAGTAGATGGTTTTAGGTTTGATTTATCTAAAGGCTTCACACAAACAAACAACCCAAGTAATGTGGGCGCGTGGAGCAGTCAAGACAATTCTAGAATTGCAATTCTTCAAGATTACGCCAATTATATTTGGAATAATGTATCATCTGACGCCTATTTAATTTTAGAACATTTTGCTGATAATACAGAAGAAACCATTCTTGCCAATTTCGGGTTTATGCTTTGGGGCAATTTAAACCATAGCTTTAGCCAAAACACCATGGGCTTTAGTACTGATGCTGATATATCTTGGCTATCATACCAAAACAGAGGTTGGAGTAATCCGCACATTGTTGGTTATATGGAAAGCCATGACGAAGAACGTTTAATGGTAAGAAACGTAGCCTATGGCAATTCAAACGGCAGCTACAATATAAAACAACTTGGTACTGCATTAGATAGAATTGAAGCTGCTACAGCTATTTTTTACAGTATTCCTGGTCCAAAAATGCTGTGGCAATTTGGAGAACTGGGTTATGATAAAAGTATAAATTGTGAAAGTAATATTAACGATGGCACTTGCAGGTTAGACAGAAAACCCGTTGCGTGGACCTTAGGTTATGATACCAATACAAACAGAACGGATGTGTACAATGTTACCGCTAAAATGATTAACCTAAAAAAACAATATCCATCTACATTTAATACAGATAATTTTAGCATGAGTGTTAGCGGATTATTAAAACGCGTAAACCTGTATGATAACGTTGGTAATTTAGACGCTGTAGTTATTGCAAACTTTAATGTAACTACGCAAACTATAAACCCTAATTTCCCCAATACGGGTACTTGGTATGATGCGTTTACTGAAACATCAATAAATGTAACTAGTCCAACAGCAGGCATTACGCTTCAACCCGGTGAGTATAGATTGTACACCCAAACCGCTAGTTTAAATAATGAAAATTTTGAATTATCACAAACTGTAAAGGTTTACCCAAACCCAACTCAAAATACATTTTCAATAAATAAAAATATAAATGAATTACATATTTACACAACCACAGGTAAGTTGGTAAAATCGTTTAAAGGCAACTTTTCTAAAGGATATGCTTTTGATATTTCAACACTACCACAAAGTATATATGTAGTAAAAACCAACAGTTTTTTGGAAACACCACAAGCGTTTAAAATTGTTAAACAATAAATTAAAAATGAACAAATTAATTGTTTTTTGTAGCTACTTAATTTTACTTTCATCATGTAAAGAAACACCCCAATTTGTAAGCTTTACATATCCAGAAGGTAAATACAAAGCTCTAGTTTTAAGTTATGATGACGGTTCTATTCAAGATATAGAATTAACAAATTTATTTAACCAAAATAACTTAGTTGGAACCTTTAATTTAAATTCTAAATTTTTGGGTATTACAAAAGGTTGGCCTCAAAAAAACGGAGATACTATTTATCAAAAATATGTACCCAAAGACTCACTTCTTTATATCTATAAAAACCATGAAATTGCTGCTCATGGCGCTTTCCATAAAAATTTTACAGATATAACACTAAAAGAAGTAGAAGAAGAAATAAGTACTGATTTAAAGATTTTAACTGAACTAACAAAACGAAAGATTGTTAGTATGGCCTATCCGTTTGGAAATACTAACGATAGTATTGCTAATTTAATTTCTACTTTAGGAATTATTAACGGTAGAACAGTTAATGACACCCATAATTTTAAATTACCAAAAAATGATATGATTTGGAATCCAACTTGTCATGACAGCAAAGCTTTAGATTACCTTGACTCATACTTGCAGTTAAACAAAAAAAAATTAAGCCTATTTTATGTATGGGGACATTCTTGGGAATTTGGAAATAAAAAACGTTGGCATAACATGGTTACTTTTTGTAAAAAAATAAGTGAACCAAAAGATATTTGGTCAGTTGGTAATGGCGAATTAACACACTACTTAAATGCAATAAAAAATATAGAATTTAATACTAATTCCATTAAAAACCCTATTAATAATCAAACTATTTGGGTTGAATTAACAAATGGAATTACACCTATTAAACCAGGTGAAACTATTAACATAAAACATTAAAAAAACAAGAGTTTTAATCTCTTAAAAAGTAAAACTATAGTTTAGTTTTTCATAGTTGTTTAGTTGTAAAAAAAAGCTTCTCAAAATAGAGAAGCTTTTTTAATTCTATAATATTTGAAAACTGTTTAGTTTCCTTTTTTATAATCTTCTAAAAATTTAGCTAAACCAATATCAGTTAATGGGTGTTTTAACAAACCTGTAATTGATTTTAATGGACCTGTCATTACATCACTTCCTAATTTAGCACAATCAATAACGTGCATTGTGTGACGAATTGATGCTGCTAAAATTTGCGTATTAAATTGGTAGTTATCATAAATTTGACGAATTTCAGCAATAAGGTTTAAACCATCGGTTGAAATATCATCTAATCTTCCTAAGAAAGGCGACACATAAGTAGCACCAGCTTTAGCAGCTAATAATGCTTGTCCTGCAGAAAACACCAATGTTACATTAGTTCTAATACCTTTATCTGAAAAATATTTACAAGCCTTAATACCATCGGCAATTAAAGGTAATTTTACCACAATTTGTGGGTGTAAAGCAGCCAATGCTTCACCTTCTTTTACCATACCTTCAAAATCTGTTGCTATTACTTCGGCACTTACATCACCATCAACAATTTCACAAATCTTCACATAATGGTTTAAGATGTTTTGTTCACCTGTAATACCTTCTTTAGCCATTAATGATGGGTTTGTAGTTACACCATCTAAAATACCTAATGCTTGCGCTTCAGCAATATCATCAAGGTTGGCAGTGTCTATAAAAAATTTCATAGTTTTTAGTTTTGTTTATTATTGAATAGTGTTTAAATACGCTAATACATTTTTGCTAACTTGCGCGCCAGTGAAACCAAATTTTTCATCTAGCACGCCTGCTGGTGCAGAATACCCAAAATGATCTAAACCAAACACCTGGCCATTGGCACCTACTAAAGCCTCTAAGTTTACAGGTAAACCAGCTGTTAAACCAAATTTAGGTTTATTAGAAGGTATTACAAGCTCTTGGTATGCTTTAGGTTGGTTTCTAAATACACCTTCAGAAATTACTGAAGCAATACTTACTTTTAAATTATTTTCAGTTTCTAAAATTTCGGCAGCAGCAATTAATGTTGAAACTTCAGACCCGTTTGCAACAAGTACAACATCTGGATTTTCAACTTCTTTCACTAAATATCCACCTTTTTCAGCAGCTAAAGCCTCTTCATATCTAGATGTTTCATTTGCTGGCACATCTTTTATGCCTTGTCTTGATAAAATTAAGCCTGTTGGTGTACCTGTGTTTTCCATAGCCATTTTCCAAGCAACTGATGTTTCAGCAGAATCTGCAGGACGTAAGGCTAAGAAACTCATGTTTCCTTTATGGTTTTTAAGTTTTTCTAACAATCTAATTTGTGCTTCTTGTTCTATTGGCTGGTGCGTTGGGCCATCTTCACCTACTCTAAAGGCATCATGCGTCCATACATATTTTACTGGTAATTCTTGTAAAGCACTTAATCTTATTGCTGGTTTCATGTAATCTGAAAACACAAAAAATGTTGCTACTACTGGAATAACGCCTCCGTGTAAGGCAATACCATTTGCAATACATGCCATAGTTAATTCGGCTACACCTACTTGTAAAAATGATCCGCTAAAATCACCTTTTTGAAGTGCTGATGTTTTCTTTAAAAAACCATCTGTTTTATCTGAGTTTGATAAATCTGCTGAAGATACAATCATGTTTTCAACATTTTCAGCTAAATACGCTAACACGTTTGATGATGCAGCTCTTGTAGCTAAACCATCTTTGTGTGCAATAGATTCAAAATCCAGAGTTGGTAATTCACCTGAAAGGAAAAAATCTAATTTTTCAGCTAATACTGTATTATCATTTTTCCAAGCATTTATTTCTTCTTTTTTCTTAGCTGCAGCAGCTGTTTTGTTTGCAATTACATCTTTGTAAAAAGATGCAACATCACCATAAATATCAAACGGATTATCTAAATCTGCACCTAAATTTAATAGCGTTTTTGCATAATCTGCACCTGTTGCCCCAATTGGCTTACCGTGTAGCTCACAGTGTCCTTCAAACATAGTTCCATCGGCAGCAACGCAACCTTTCCCCATTATTGTTTTTCCAACAATTAAAGTAGGTTTTTCGGTTTCGTTATTAGCATCGGTTAATGCTTTTCTTATTTCATCGTGGTTATGCGCATCAATAGTAACAACTTTCCATCCCCAAGCTTCGTATTTCATGGCCGTGTCTTCGGTTGTAACCTCATCAGTAGATGTTGACAACTGTATATCATTAGAATCGAAGAACATAATAAAATTACTTAATCCTAAATGGCCTGCAATTCTACCAGCACCTTGCGATATTTCTTCTTGAATACCTCCATCTGATATAAATCCATAAACTTTATGGTTCATCCAATCACCAAAGCGTGCTTGTAAAAACTTTGCTGCAATAGCAGCTCCTACACCCATTGTATGTCCTTGCCCTAATGGACCCGATGTGTTTTCAATACCTCTTTCAAAATCTACCTCTGGGTGCCCTGGTGTAATAGAACCCCATTGTCTGAAATTAGCAATATCTTCTTTTTTATAATTACCTAAAAGGTAATATTGCGCATACATTAAAGTAGATAAATGACCCGCATCCATAAAAAATCGGTCTCTAAATGGCCAAGTCATATCTGTTGGATCATAGTTAAAAAACTCAGAGTACAGTATGTGCATAAAATCTGCACCGCCCATTGGGCCTCCTGGGTGTCCTGAATTTGCTTTTTCTACCATTGCTACAGCTAAAGCTCTTATATTATCGGCCGCTTGCTGGTCTATTTGTTTATTCATTTTAATGTATGGTTAATTTACTATTTACTAACTCTTGTTAATTATTTCTGACTTAAAACTCTAAAAAGGGTGAAGCTTTTTTAGCCAAAAAAATATTTTTTGCAAATATATAATCTTTAATTAGTTGAGGTGGTAAAAACACAATAATTTCATTAAAAAACACGAAACTGTTTACGTTAGGTTTTTTTACATAAAAAAGCATTCCAAAAATATAAAATAGGCTTATTTAAGCTATATTTACTAATACTTATGATGTTATCTGCTAAATATAAATATAAAATAAAACGGGTTTTACCTTTTGGTTTTATATGGCTAACTCTTGGTTTATTAATTATGTGGAGTGAACACGCAGCTTTGGGCGGTGTAAAAAACACACCAAACGCAGCAATAGCATTAAGCCCGCGGATATTAGTATTTTCAAGCACAAGTGTATTTTTTGTTGGCTGTTTTATTGGTTTTCTAGAAGTTTTTTATATAAATAAACTCTTTACTAAGTTTAGTTTCCCCAAAAAAATAATTGGAAAACTCATACTATATTCAATTATATTATTTGTAGTAGTTTTTATACTGTATTTAATTGCTGCAAGCATAGAACTTAAAACACCCTTATTTAGCGAAAAAGCGTGGAATAAATACAAACTTTTCTTTTTTAGTATTTCACATTTAAGCACATGGATTCAGTTATTCTTTTCACTTTCAATATCTATACTTTATACTGAAATTAGCGAAAACATTGGGCATAACGTACTTATAAATTTCTTTACGGGCAAATATCATAAGCCTAAATTAGAAGATAGAATATTCATGTTTGTTGATATGAAAAACTCAACCACTATAGCAGAGTCTTTAGAAAACAAACAGTACTTTAAACTGCTTCAAAACTTTTATGACGATTTCACTAATGCTATAATTGAAACCCAAGGTGAAATTTACCAATATGTAGGTGATGAAATAGTAATAACTTGGAAAACCAAAAACGGCTTAAAAAACAACAACTGCTTAAATTGTTATTACAGCATGAAAAATGCTTTAAAAAACAATGCTTCATTTTATAAAAAAACGTTTGGAGTTATACCCGACTTTAAAGCTTCACTTCATAGTGGCATGGTTACAACAGGCGAAATTGGCGCTTTAAAAAAAGACATTTTTTTTACGGGTGATATTTTAAATACTTCTGCAAGAATTTTAAGCTTATGCACACAATTTGGTAAAGATTTACTTATATCAAAAACATTAAGCAACGCATTAAATCTGAATAAAAATTACCAAGTCACATCATTTGGTATTGTAAACTTAAAAGGCAAAAAACAAGACACAGAAATTGTAAGTATAACCAAACACAGTTAAAAACTTACCAAATAAAAAAAGCTTCTCAAAAAAAGAGAAGCTTTAAGTACAGGCGGAGAGACTCGAACTCTCACACCTCGCGGCACTAGATCCTAAGTCTAGCGTGTCTACCAATTCCACCACGCCTGCAAAATTTCCTATTTACTATCGTAAAATCGGGATGCAAATATAATCAATAGTTTTAAATTCCAAACTTCTTAAGTAAAAAAACATTCTTTTTTATACATTTGATTACTAAAATCATTTTATGGACACTATAAAAACATATATAAAAGACAATAAACAACGTTTTTTAGATGAACTTTTTCAACTTATTAAAATACCATCAATAAGCGCAGATTCTGCCTATAAAAATGATGTTTTAAAAACTGCCCAAGTTATAAAAACAAGTTTAGAACACGCTGGTTGTGACAACGTTGAAGTTTGCCAAACCGAAGGCTACCCCATTGTTTATGGCGAAAAAATAATAGACAAAAACCTACCAACTGTGTTAGTGTACGGCCATTACGATGTACAACCGCCAGACCCTATTGAACTTTGGGATTCACCACCCTTTGAGCCTGTTATAAAAACAACAGCAAAACACCCCGAAGGCGCTATTTTTGCCCGAGGTGCCTGCGATGATAAAGGCCAAATGTTTATGCACGTAAAAGCCTTAGAGTACATGACAAAAACCAACCAACTACCATGCAATGTTAAGTTTATGATTGAAGGTGAAGAAGAAGTTGGTAGTAAAAGCCTTGGCACCTTTGTAAAAAACAACAAAGAAAAACTGGCAAACGATGTTATTTTAATTTCAGATACCGGTATGATAGCCAACAACACGCCATCAATAACCACTGGTATTAGAGGTTTAAGTTATGTTGAAGTTGAAGTAACAGGCCCAAACCGCGATTTACACTCGGGCCTTTACGGTGGCGCCGTTGCAAACCCAATCAATATTTTAACAAAAATGATTGCCTCTTTGCACGATGAAAACAACCATATAACCATTCCTGGTTTTTATGATAACGTTGAAGAATTATCAAAAGAAGAGCGTGCAGAAATGGCCAAAGCACCATTTTCTTTAGAAAACTACCAAAACGCCTTAGATATTGACGCTGTTTACGGCGAAAAAGGCTACACCACAAACGAACGCAATTCTATACGTCCAACTTTAGATGTTAATGGTATTTGGGGCGGTTACATTGGCGAAGGTGCAAAAACCGTAATACCAAGCAAAGCCTATGCAAAAATTTCTATGCGTTTAGTACCAAACCAAGATTGGGCAAATATTACAAAACTTTTTAAAACTCATTTTGAAAACATTGCGCCAAAAGGCGTAAAAGTAGAAGTAAAACCACACCACGGAGGCAACGGCTACGTAACACCACTAAACAGTATTGGCTACCAAGCAGCAAGTAAAGCCTATGCAGAAACCTTTGGAAAAACTCCAATTCCACAACGCAGCGGTGGAAGTATACCAATTGTAGCGCTTTTTGAAGAAGAGCTAAAAAGCAAAACAATACTTATGGGCTTTGGGCTAGATAGTGATGCTATCCATTCGCCAAACGAGCATTTTGGAGTTTGGAATTACTTAAAAGGTATTGAAACAATACCATATTTTTACAAACATTTTACTGAATTGTCTAAATAAATATTTGGGTGTTCCCAATAAGGTGTTTTTACATGGTAACACCTTATTGGGCGCGCTTTCCGTTATATCTTTTTTTGCCACTTATTAAAGCAAAAAAAGGATGCCACTACAATCGCTAACACAATGAAAAGCACACATTTAAAAAACGTTTTAGAACTTAGTTTTGCTACATTTTTAATAAGTACCGCAGCCGTTTTAGGCAAATACATTCAAATGCCTGCTGTAGTTATAATTTGGTGGCGTGCCTTTATTGCACTGTTAGTACTCTATATATTTTGCAGATATAAAAAAATATCATTTAAATTCAGTTCATTTACAGATAAAGCTGTTATAATATTAAGCGCTTTATTTTTGGCCGCACACTGGATTACCTATTTCCATTCAATAAAAGTATCAAACGTATCAATAGGCATGTTATCACTTTATACGTTTCCTGCCATTACTTCTATTTTAGAACCTATTTTTACCGATACTAAATTTGACAAAGCACACATACCACTGGCCATTTTAGTGTTAATAGGCATTTATATTTTAGCTCCAGAATTCAACCTTCAAAACTCCGATTTTATGGGTATTATTTGGGGGCTTATTTCAGCTGTATTATTCACTTTAAGAAATATTCTTCTAAAAAAAAGAGCCCAAAAATATAATGGCACTATGCTAATGACGTTTCAATTGGTGGTTGTAACCCTTGTTTTATCACCAGTACTATACTTTTTTGATACTTCGGGCATTAAATCACAATACCCGTATATAATTCTATTAGCACTTTTTGCCACTGCCATTGGGCATTCACTTTTTCTAAAAAGCCTGAAGCATTTTTCTGCAAGTACTGCCAGTATTATTTTAAGTACCCAACCTATATTTGGTATAATTTTAGCCTTTTTCTTTTTAAATGAAATACCTTCACCAAACACTTATATTGGTGGTAGCCTAATTCTTGCCACTGTTATTATTGAAAGCATAAGAAGTAGAAAATAATTATCAAGTCATCAAAAAAACACTATTATTTTTAACAATTCTAAATAACAAATTTCATTACTTTTGCATACTAACTGTGTAAATAATGAAAAGAGAATATGAAGAAGACATACAACAACGCCTGTTTAAACAATTTAAATTAGGTAACGAAAAAGCGTTTGAATTTTTTTTCAATAAACACTATAGCCATATTTTAGGTTTTTGCATACAGTTTATATACAATGAAAGTGATGCCAAAAATATTACACAAGAAGCCTTTTTAAACCTTTGGGAACACCGTAAAAACATAAAAAAACCTAAAGGCATTGAAACCTACCTATATACTTACGCTAAATCTAAATGCTTAAATGCTATTAGGCATAATAAGGTAAAAGAAAAATACAAAAGCAACACCTTAAACAAAAAGGAGCAAACCATTAATTTAGAGGTTTTAAAATCTATGGAGTTTGATACTTTATCACTGTATGAATTACAAACACTTATAGACAAATCTTTAAACGAATTACCTAAAAAAACCAAAACTATTTTTATTAAAAAGCGTTTTGATAATAAAAAAAACAGTGAAATTGCTGAAGAACTTGGTATTAGTATAAAAACTGTTGAATCTCACATGACAAAAGCGCTTAAAGTGCTTAGGGTAAAGCTAGCTTCATACCTATCTTCTTTATTTTAAACTTCATTTAACACACGTTTTACAAAAAAATCAAAATTTTTTATAGGGTTACTTTAACCTTAAGGGTACTTATTATAACAAGCCATTTAGAATGATGCATTCATTTTCTAATAAAACCAACACTACTAAGCTTATTTAACATGAATAAAGATTTAATTTACAAATACTTAAACAACAAAGCATCAGAAACTGAAATCCAAAAAGTTTTTAATTGGATTGAAACTTCCGAAGATAATAAGCAAGAATTTATTGCTCTTAAAAAAGCATGGGCAATGGCACCTACCCAAAACCCAATTAACAAAACCATTGCTTTAAAACAAATACAATCACAAATTAAAAGAAAACCCGTATTTACAACACAAACAATACTTAAATATGCAGCTGCTGTTGTGTTATTAATTTCAGTAAGTTTTTATTTAAAAAACTACTACAACAACACCCCTATTGAAAATGAAGTAGTACTAGAACTTGGCAATGGCAACACCCAAAAACTTACAAACACCACTCCAAACAAAGTAATAACCGATACAGAAGGACATGTTTTGGGCAAACAACAAGCAAACCAAATTGTTTACACTAATACAGAGCCCATAACAAATAATGCAACATACAACACCCTTAAAGTTCCTTACGGAAAAACATTTAGAGTAGTTCTGTCTGACAGTACTATTGTTCACCTAAACGCTGGTAGCACACTTAAATACCCTGTGCAATTTGCCGGTTTAAACAACCGAAAAGTAACACTTACTGGCGAAGCTTTTTTTGAAGTAACCAAAGATAAAGCACACCCATTTATAGTTGAAACAAACAATATAAACATTGAAGTTTTAGGTACAAAATTTAACCTAAGCACATATAATAATGATGATTTTGCTCACTGCGAACTCATGGAAGGAGCCGTATTAGTTTCACAAAGCAGCAATCCTGAAAACACCATGCATTTAGCGCCTAACCAACAAGCTAAATGGAGCAAAACAACAAAAACTTTTAACCTTAATACTATTAAAATAGACGACCACATTTCATGGATTCATGGAGAACTTATTTTTAATAACATGCCATTTCCTGAAATGCTAAAAAAACTTGAACGTGCTTATAACGTTACCATAAATAACAATAGTAAAACATTAGCGCAACAACAATTTACAGGCTCTGTATATGTAAAAGATGACATAACTAATATTTTAAACCTTTTAAAAATTGACACACCTTTTAATTACAACCTAAACAACAACACTATAAATATAACACAACCTCATTAATTCATTAATGTATATGACAATAACTAAAACTAACCACTTAATTAAAAAAATAATAACAGTTACGCTCTTTTTATGTTGCTTAAACGGGTTTTCGCAAAACAAAAAACTTAGCCTTAATTTCAACAAAACACCCTTAAGCAACATTATAAAGCATATTGAAGAAGAAACCAGCTACCGCTTTATTTATAACACAAAAAAAATTGATGTTAGTAAAAAAACAAGTGTTTCAACAGAAAATAAAACACTAACCGAAACATTAACTACGCTCTTTAAAAACACAAACATTGCGTTTATAATAAACAACAACCAAGTTTTACTTACCCCAAAAAACACACAAACTAGCACCAAAACCTCTCAGCAAATACAAGAACGCCTAGTAAAAGGCACTGTATTAAGTGCCACAGACAACTTTCCTTTACCTGGCGCCACTATAAAAATTAAAGGTACAGCCAAAGGCGCCATTACCAATTTAGATGGCCAATTTACATACTTACTAAAAGGGATAAATATTAATAATACAGTTTTTGAAGTATCATATTTAGGTATGAAAACCCAAGATATTTTAGTAGGAAACCAATCAAACTTCACTGTTTATTTAAAAGAAAACTCAAATAAATTAGATGAAGTAGTAATTACAACATCATATGGCACTGAGAAATTAAGAGAAGAAGTTGTTGGCAGTATATCTACAATAAATGCCAATGATATACCAAAGGAACAAGCTGTTGAAAGTATTGATAAAATGATTGAAGGGCAAGTAGCTGGTGTTTTGGTTGAAAACACATCTGGTGTAGGCACGCCGGTTAAAATTAACATTCGTGGCCAAGGAAGTTTAAGTCCTTTGGGAAACGCAGTTTTAGGCACCTCAACACAGCCGTTAATTATAATTGATGGCATTATATTAACTGAAGAATCTGGAATAGACCGCTTACTTTTTGATGGCAGCGGTAGTTTTGCAGAAGACTTATCAAATCCGCTTGCTCAAATATCACCAGAAAACATTGAAAGCATTTCTATTTTAAAAGATGCTGCCGCAGTAAGTATTTATGGTGCAGATGGTGCCAACGGTGTTATTATAATAACCACCAAAAAAGGTAAATTAGGAAGCCCTAAATTTGAATTTTCAACGCAACTAGGAATTTCATCAGCTATTAATCAAATAGAATATTTAAGCGGTGAACAATATAATGAACTAAGAAACGAATATTTAAAAAACACAACTACGGGCTTCACCCCCACACCTCACAATGGTGTTAATACAAACTGGTTCAACCTGTTAAATAATACAGGCGTTTTTAAAAACTACAACTTTAATGTGTCTGGGGCCACAAAAACATTTTCTTACAGAACAAGTATAAGCTTCAAAGATATTGAAGAACCTCAACTAGGTAACAGCACAAAACAACTCAACGGAAGCATAAATTTAGGATATCGCAAAAATAAGTTTGATGTAAGCTTAGCACTAAACCCTAGCTACATTAATAAAGATGCTCCTAATATTTATTACAGTTACGCTTTTGCCCCTACGTTATCTCCTTTTAATGAAGATGGCACGTATGCAAATGTTGGTGTAGCAGGTTTGGGTAATCCGCTTGCAGCCATTGAGCAAAACAAAAACGTATCAAAAACCTATAGTATGCTTGGTAGCTTAAGGGCTTCTTATCAAATATCAAATGCTATAAAAATATCTTCTTTATTTGGTTTGTCATACTCAAACAAAGATCAAGACCGTTACTTTTCTGGCGCCAATGAAAGCGGAAGATTTAGCGGAACATTCACCCTTAACGGAACAACATACCCTAACTGGGGCATGCGTTTGTTAAACGAAAGAAACACTACAAAATGGAACTGGCAAGGGCAAGCATCTTTCAACAAACAAATAAACAATCATCATACTATTGATGGTATTATAGGTATTGAATTAGCTGAAGATAAAGTAGATTTTAATTACACTAGTGGCCGTGGTTTTACCAACCCTAATATTTTAAATGATATATCTAATGCCGTTAGAGATGACAACCCTTTAACATCTTCTGATGAAACTTTTGATAGTCAAAATTTCAGTGAAGATATTAGCTACAACTCAAGAGTTTCATACTTTTCTCAAATAAATTACAACTATAAAAAACGCTACTTCTTTTTAGGAAATTTTAGAAGAGATGAGAGTTCAGTTTTTGGTGACGACACTAATATTGCCTACAACGGTGGTGCCGGTTTAAGCTGGATAGCAAGTAACGAAAACTTTTTAAGTAACAGCAACTGGATAGACTTCTTAAAATTTAAGCTAAGTTACGGTACAACCGGAAACTCTAGAATTGGGTCATACCGCTCTAAGGGACTTTACAACACTTTTGATTTTGGTTATAATGGCACGCCATATGCAATACCTTCAACTGCACCAAACGGCAACTTAAGTTGGGAAAAAAACACCAAATTTAATGCTGGCATAGATTTTAATGTATTTAAAAGCATAAACCTATCTATTGAATATTACTACGATGATATTACAGATTTAATTACTAGCCGAAACATACCTTCTGAAACTGGCTATACCTCTGTACAACTTAACGCAGCAAGCATGTACAACAAAGGTTTAGAGGTTTCAACACGTATAAAATGGATAGATTCTGAAAAATTTAAATGGTCAACTTCTTTTAATGTTTCAACCTTAAATAGCGAAGTAACTGATCTTGTGGGTTTAGGTGATGCCTTTTCTACTTCAGAGCGTGCATTGGCTCAAAAAATTGGTCATAGTACATCTACCATTTGGGGTATTAACTGGGTTGGTATAGATCCGGCAACTGGAAGAGATTTACTTGAAAAAGATGGCCAAATTTATGATGCTGTAACCTATAACTCACTTTTTGATGCCGATGATTGGATACCTATTGGCGATAGCCAACCCGATGCGTTTGGTGGTTTTAGCAATACTATTTCAATTAACAATAACATAGACTTTTCGGTAAGGGCTTCGTTTCAAATTGGCGGCGATTTTTTAGTACAAGATGAGCTTATTTCAAAATACAACATAACCTCTAACAGAAACTTATCTGTCAATGCTTATGATTATTGGCGCCAACAAGGTGATATTGCATTACAACCTGCAGTAACTAGCAACAATCCGCCTCTTTCAAATTTAAGCAAGCATTTATATGATGCTACATACTTAAAAATTAACAACATTAATTTACGCTACCGCTTTCCGCATAATAGTGTTCCTTTTTTAAAAACCTTAAGTGCATTTATTGATGTATCAAATGTTGCGTATTGGTATAAAGATAAGAGCCCAAGTAACAGAAACGGTATTAGAGAATTTAGGTTTACGTATCCACAAGCCAGAACCATTTCACTTGGTATTAACGGAAAATTTTAAAAGCATGAAAAACATAATAAAAACCATAAAAAACACTCATTTTAAAGCACTTTTATTAACGGTTTTAATGTTTGGTTGTAGTGATTTTTTAGAACAAGAACCCGGATCTCAAACCTCAATAGCACAACAGTTAAGCACAAAACAAGGTGTTTTAGAAGCTTTAAATGGCGCTTATGTTAGTTTAGAGGCCCATGTTAGAGGCGAACGCTTCGCTGTGTATGCAGATTTGCAAGGAGGCAACTTAACGTTTTCACCAACAATTAACGGCAGTAATACTGGCAAAATAACTACTCCTGTAAATATTGAAAATGTATACGCATTTCAAGATTTAGCAATTGAAAGTAATTTTGATTCGTTTTACAATGAAAGTTACGATATTATAAACCAGGCTAATTTAATATTAGAATATATTGACACTTTACCTGATGCCACTACCGAAGAAAAAAATCAAATTAGCGCAGAGTGCTTAACTATAAGAGGTTACATGCACTACATACTGGCACTGTTATATGCTCAAAACTATACATTCACAGCAGATGCAAGTCACCCTGGTATTGTTTACAAAACCTCAACTTTAAGCAACGGTATTACATACCCTAAACGCGAAACCGCCAAAAGTACCTATAATTTTATTATTGATGATATTTTAAACGCGCTAACTCTATACACCAATAATACTGCCTTAACCGGTATAAACTATTCGTTTTTTAATAAAATAAATACTGAAGCTCTTTTAGCCAGAATTTATTTAACCACGAACAATTGGGATAATGCTTTTATTGCAGCAAATAATGTTATTAATAATTCTGGCATAAACCTTACAACAACCGAAAACTACATTACAGAATGGGAAGACCCTAACAATGCCATTAGTGAAATTCTTTTAGAGTTTTCTATTCCTAGAGATGAAGAAGATACCATAGGTGGCTCATTAGCGCAACACTTTGGTTTTTTATCTGCATCAGATTATGAAAAATATGTAGCCTCGGCCGATTTACTTGCCCTTTTTGATGATACCGATATTCGTAAAAACCTATTCTTAGAGCAGCAGTTGCCTACATTTGTTGTTAATGATTTAGAAGATGCACCGTATTATTTCACTAAAAAATTTCAAGACAACCCAGGATACCCTGTTTTAAGACTAAGCGAAATGTATTTAGTACGTGCCGAGGCTTCATTAAACCTTAACAATTTAGATGACGCAAAAAACAACATAAATGTTATTAAGCAGCGTGCTAATATAGAACTACTTACAACCACAAATAATTTAGAAGACCACCTTTTACAAGAACGCCGCAAAGAATTTTGTTTTGAAGGACATTTGTTTTTTGACTTGGCAAGACTACATAAAGATGTTGTTAGAAACAATGGCTGTATATCAAACACATGTAATTTAAACTATCCGTCAGGAAAATATATTTTACCAATTCCGCAAGACAACATCAACCTTAACTCAAACTTACAACAAAATGAATCATACTAAAAAAATACCATTTTTAGCTCTAATATTATTAGCTTTAGTATTGGGTTGCTCAAATGACGATGATACTAATATTTCAGAAAACACATCGTTTGTAAGGTTTAACTTTTTAGCAAATTCTAATAATGAACCCTTAGTATATCCGCTTATTAACAGTGGGCTTTTACCTAAAGAATCGTTCACAAATAATGTGCTTAAAACCTTAAAAATTCCTGTTACACTTTCATCTAAAACATTAAATGAAACGGTAACAGTTAATTACAGCATTTCAACCAGTGCAAATAGTAATTTGTTCAGCGTAATGCCTAATAACCAAGTATCTTTTCAAAATACACAACTTACAGATACTATTTATATAAACTTTAATGAACGTTGGGAAAACACCCAAAATATTACCTTAAAACTAGAAAGTGTTTCAAATCCATCAATAACCATTGGAAATCTTAACAATATTTACAAAAATGATGTGTTTACTGTTAATTTAGAAACACCAAGCACAACATACACCTTTCCAAAAAACCGAATTGAAATAGCCGGTAATGCTGGTGAAGAAATTGATTTTACAGTGAATTTCCCAAACGGTTTTATTCCTTCAGAAATTGAAAACATAAACATGTTTGAGTTTTTAAATGGCTTTGATTACTCGCTTACTTTAAAGGAGCTAGCTGAAGACAGAACCTTTGTTAAATATACCATTACTTTAAACGAAAGCATAAATAATGATAATGTATACTACCAAACCATTATAACATTACAAGATACTGAGCTTTATAGTACTGTTGGTAACAACACACTTCAAATTGTAAAACCAATAAAAACTGATAGAGATGTAAACGTTAACACTGCTTCAAATTTTTATAATTTATCTGATCAATTTCACAGAACTTACGGCGAACACTGGAACGACTTTAACAATGATGGCATTTGTGAATGGCAACGCTTTTTTGCTTTCACCTATCCGGTGCTTGTAGATGAGAGTGATGAAAATGCGGTGCTTTTTAGTGATAATGGCACACCAAATACTGATGATGATATTTACCATCACGCTTTTAAAATAGGTTTTAATGCAACTATTAACCCAACGGCCACTACAAACTCTTTCAATTTTAAGAGATGGTTTAATGGCGAATCAATTTCATCAGCAAATTCTCCTGGTTTTAATGTACAAGATGCTATTGAGTTCTTTCCTGAAAACGGCAATAATAACACAAAAGGCAATGTAATTATTACACCGCAATTTATAACCATTTCTAGTAGTAGTGGCACAAGCTACAGCATTGCAATTTCTGGCGAAGGTACTTATGAAGAAATTGAAAATGGCTTATTTGAAATAGCTTTTACACTAAACACCACCAACGAGGCTCTTTTTGGAGGCACCGTAAGCTCTGAATATAGAATATACAACAACAACTCGTATACAGACCCTGAACCATTAACCAACACCAATTGTATAACTGATTACGATTTATAGAAAAATGAAAAAATCCTTAACAACTATCTTTTCGTTAATTGTATTGTGTGTATCATGCAAACAAGAAACTAAAGAACAATACACTGATATTGCTTATTTAAAAAACGTTTATTCTAGCGGAAACCCCAACAAATGGCCAACACCAAATTTAGATAGCCTAATAGATAAAACTACCTTTAAAGATATTGGTGCATTACCAAAAGTAAAACACCCAGAATACAACCCGTATTCTGCTGAAAAAGCCAAACTTGGTAAAACCCTTTTTTTTGACCCAAGGCTATCTGTAAGCGGACAAATTGCTTGTGCTTCTTGCCATAACCCAGAACTTGCATGGACAGATAATTCTACCCGCTCTTTTGGTCATGATAGACAAACAGGCAAAAGAAACTCTATGACTATTTTAAATAGTGGTTTTGCACATACCTTGTTTTGGGATGGGCGTGCAAACAGTCTTGAAGACCAAGCGAGATTTCCTGTTGCAGACCCTTTAGAAATGAATGAAAAGTTAAATATTGCTGTTGATAAAATTGCTAATATTGAAGGCTATAAACCGCTTTTTAAAGCCGCTTTTGGTAACGATTCTGTATCTTTAAAACGCATACAATATGCTATAGCTACTTTTGAAAGAACTGTTAACAGCTACAAAAGTAACTTTGATAAATTTGTTGAAGGAGACTCTACAAAACTTACAAATCAAGAAGTACTTGGCTTGCACTTATTTAGAACCAAAGCGCGCTGCATAAACTGCCACAACACACCATACTTTAGTGATAACAATTTCCATAATGACGGGCAAACCCTTTTTGGCACAAAAGATGAAGATTTTGGCAGATACCATGTTACAAACAACATGGAAGATATTGGAAAATTTAAAACACCAACCTTAAGAGAAGTATCAAGAACGGGCCCTTGGATGCACCACGGCAACTTCCCTAGCCTTTTAGATGTTATTGAATACTACAATCTTGGTAACCCAGCTCCAATACAAAAAAAATATTTAGGCGTTGGTAGAGACTCTTTAATACCAACTACATCGCCTATTTTAAAAAAACTACACTTAGAAAAAACAGAAATTACGGCCCTAATTGCCTTTTTAGAGAGCTTAAAATCTAGTAAAGGCAGAACCATAATTCCTAAACTTCCTATGTAATAATTAATAACTCCTTAAAACTCAAAATTTATGAAAAAATTACTACTTCTTTTTATAACATTACTAACTGTTGTTAGTTTAAACGCACAAATAACACAAGTAAAAGAAATTAATGACAACGGTACTTCTAGCTCTCTACCAGCAAACTTATTTACCTACAACGGAAAAATTTATTTTGCTGCTGATGATTCTAACGGCTCTAACACCCCAGGTGGTTCAGACCTTGGAAAAGAACTTTGGGTAACTGATGGAACCGAGGCAGGTACAACCTTTGTAAAAGATTTAAGAACCGGCTCTAGTAGTTCTTCTCCTTCAGGTTTTTTTGAATACAACAATACACTATATTTTTCTGCAAATACTGGTGGTGGCAACGTATTATTTTCAACAGATGGCTCTGAAAGTGGCACCAATGCTACTGGCACCCCTTTTGTATTTAACCCAATAGAAACTGGCGGATTAATATACTTTGTATTAACCACAGATAGTAATAAACTCTATCAATTTGACGGCTCTAACATTTCACCAGTAACCAATAATGGCACAGGTACAGAAGCAGTTATTGGAGCTACATTTACTGTTTTTAACAACAAACTATTGTGTTACATGGATTATTCTGAAGACGAGCCAACTATTGGACGTGAACTTTATGAATACGACCCAAGTACCGGATTATTTACTTTAATTAAGGATATTGACACTGGCACAGGAGATTCTAGTATCAGTTTCTTTACAGTTTTAAATAATGAAGTATACTTTGAGGCAGATAATGCCCTTTGGAAAACCGATGGCACTGAAGCAGGCACAGTAGCCGTGGCGCAAGCAAGTACTTTATCTGGCATAACAAACCTTTTTGCATGGAATAATGTTTTATATTTTGAAGGTGATGACAGTGCAAACGGAGATCAATTATACGCATATAATCCTGCTACAGATACCGTAACTCAAATTAGCAATATTTCAGGAACAAATATTAACCATGACCCTGCTGAATTTGTAGTAAACAATGGATTATTATACTACAAAGGTAAAGATGGTAATGACAGTAGCTACCATCTTTTTAGAACCGATGGAACTTCAATTCTTCAAATAGATAGCACTATTAAAGACGTAGATGATCTAGCTGTTTTAAACGGAAAAATATATTTTGAAGGTGATAATGGCACAACAGGCAATGAACTTTATAGTTTTGACCCTTCAACACTTTCTACTACAAACAATATTGCTGAAATAGTATCTATTTATCCAAATCCCGCTTCAGATTTTGTAAAAGTTTCTAAAACATTAGTAAACCAAAAATACAGCATTTACAATACCACCGGCAATTTAATAAAGCAAGGTGTTATTAAAACTGAAAGCATTCCGCTAAACCTAAACAGCGGTATTTACATTTTTAAAATTGAAACTCAATTAAGTAGTATCAGCAAAAAAATTGTAATTAAACAGCATTAATTATCTGATTAATAGCGCTTCTTGAATTCTCCCTAATAGAATTCTTGAAAAAAGAGAGCCCCGAAATTTCGGGGTTTTTTTGTAACATTTCATCAGTTTTAACGTTCTAATAGTCAATCATCAATCTGCTAAGGCAGTCAATCAAAAAACAATCATATTATGTTAAAGCCATTTTTCATCCTCTGTTCTGGGGCAGATACTGATATTCTAGAGCAATGTTCAAAAGGTGAACAAAATAAATATACAGGTATAGGCGCAACGGTATTTTTCACAGCACTAATGGCTACAATAGCTGCAAGTTATGCACTTTACACTGTTTTTGATAATCTCTACACTGCTATATTTTTCGGTTGTATTTGGGGAATGTTAATTTTTAATTTAGACAGGTATATAGTTTCTACCATTAAAAAAACTGACAATATTATAGATGAAATTATACAAGCTTCACCTAGAATAATATTAGCTGTTATAATAGCCATAGTTATATCGAAACCTTTAGAGTTGAAAATTTTTGAAAAAGAAATCAATCAAGTATTATTAGAAGAAAAAAATCAATTGACACTTAATAATAAAACTAAAATAGCAGAACAATACAACCCAAGTATTGATGCCTTAAAAAGTAGCATTACTAAACTTGAACAAGAAATAAATAATAAAGAAACCGAAGTTAATAAGCTTTACAACACATATATAGCCGAAGCTGAAGGAACCGCAGGCACAAAACGCGTTGGAAAAGGCCCTGTTTACAAAGAAAAACGCGATAAACATGATGCGCTTTTCGCAGAATTACAACTTCTAAAAAAAGAACATAAAGAAAAAATAAAAACAGCTGAATTAAAAATTGAGCAATTACAAGAAAACTACCAAACACAAGTAGATAGTACACAACCTATAATTAATAATTTTGATGGTTTAATGGCACGTGTAAACTCCTTGAATAAGTTACCTTGGCTACCTTCTTTATTTATTTTCCTGTTATTTTTGGCCATAGAAACATCGCCCATTTTAGCAAAATTATTAGCACCTAAAGGCGCTTATGACTTAAAGCTTGAAGACCAAGAAGACATGATTAAAACAAATGTAACGCAAAACAAAAAACAAAGAGCGCTTATGTTACAGACTGATAACAGTATTAATGATCGTGTTTACGCTGATATTGAAAATGATGATGCACTTTACAAACACAAACACCAAACTACAAAAGAACTTATGCAATTACAAGCCAATGCATTTTTAAAAAATCAGAAAAAAGTACTGTAAATTAAGCAGCGGTATTGGTATTTATATGGTTATACAAATCTTTGCAACCATAACCAACTATAGCTAAACTTTTATTAGTTTTTAAAGCAGTTTGGTGCAAAGTAGCAATAACATTAACGCCATGCCTATCAATAGCACTTACTTCTTCAATGTTTATAATAACCTTATTAAACTTTTTAAAGCCTTTGGTTAAAATTTTTTCTAATTCTTTAGCATTAGTTTGTGTTAACTCACCAATTAAATGGTAGTTATTTTCAACAGTATTAATTATTAAACTCATAACTTACAGTTTAAATTTTACAATAAATTTAGGGACTAGCCACAAAAAAGGCTAGAATATAAAAATAATGTAAAAAAACTTAAGTTATTATAACAAAACAACAAAATGCTATTTTGCTACGTTCAATAACCAAAAGGTATAGACCAAATGCTATATTAAGCCGCCGCTGTTGCTTTAAAATGATTGTATAAATCTTTACAACCGTAACCTATAATAGACAAACTTTTGTTTTTCATTAAAGCTTCTCTGTGTAGTTTTGTAATAGCATTTACACCGTGTCTGTCCATACTTTCAACACCTTCAATGCTAACTTTTAGGTTGTCCATTTTTTCAAAAATATTTTTAAACTCTTGATCAAAAAGAATGATACTTTCTTTGTTTAAAACACCTCTAATTTTAAAAAAATTGTTGCAGTTAGTAATTCTTAAATCCATAATAGCATTTTTATAAGTTAATATTAAATTTGAGGGAGACATTTAATTTTGATATAAATATATACCTGAAGTATTCAAAATCATTATTAAATCGATGAATAAAGAAGAACATTAGATAAACAAAAAAAGCATGCTAAAAACTCCGATGAATAACCATTATATATTTTGTTTTATTTATTTTTACCGCGCTCATAAATATTTATAATGAAGAAACTTACACTTATTTTAACACTTTTTTTAGCTGCCACCTTTATTGGTTATGCTCAAAATTCTGAAGAAAAAGATATAAAAGACATACAAGCTGTTTTAAAAGCGCAAAGGCTTGCATGGTCTAAAGATAATATTGAAGAATACATGGAAGGTTACTGGAAAAGCGATTCGCTATCGTTTTACAGCGCTAATGGTATCACTCAAGGTTGGGAAAACACTTTAGAAAGATATTTAAAAGCCTACCCAACAAAAGAGCATACGGGCAAGCTAAATTTTAGAATTAATGCTATTACTAAAATTACTGAAGGCGCTTACTATGTTTTAGGTGAGTACCATATTAAACGTGATGTTGGTAATGCCGATGGCATTTTTATGCTTGTATTTAAAAAGATTGATGGTGAATGGAAAATTATTGCAGACACATCAACTTAAAAAAATTAATAGTTATTACATTTTAAGTTTAAATTAGTTTAAAAAGAAGAATGAAAACAATTAAATCTTTTTAACATAATCTGTTATTATAACTATTAATTGCGCCCCTACTTTGCCTTCAATATATTTGGCATTCTCATGGTCTAGTCTAATATTTCTAACGGCTGTACCCTGTTTTGCCACCATGCTAGACCCTTTTACTTTTAAGTCTTTTATTAAAACTACAGCATCTCCAGCCTGTAATTGAACGCCATTGGCATCTCTGTGAATAATTTTTTCACTGGGGTCTTTATCTTCACCAGTAGCTCTTGCAAGTGCTAAAGCTTCATCTGTTAAATACATCATATCTAACAAATCTTTTGGCCAACCCTCATTACGTAACCTTTGCAGCATTCTCCACGCCATTATTTGCACTGCTACATGCTCGCTCCACATACTGTCATTTAAACAACGCCAATGGTTTACATCCATTTCAACATCACCATTAATTTGACTTTTACAAGTTGAACAAACTAATATATCATTATCTACATTTTCATTTAATGACGGCGGAATGGTGTATTGAGATAAGTTATTTGATGCACCACAAAGCTCACAAGTGTTATTGCTTCTTTCTTTTAAAGTCTGTATTACGCTCATGTATGAAATTTTGTGCAATAATACTATAATTTACAAACTTTCTCTAAGTTTTTTAGGCAAGCCTTTAATAACCATTTCGTATGAATGGTCTATAAGTTGTTTTATAAATTGAAAAGATAATTCGCCTTCATGAATATATATTGTATTCCAATGTTTTTTACTCATATGATATCCGGGACGAATACTACTATATTCAGCGCGTAATTCTTCGGCATAATCAGGATTGCATTTTAAGTTGATTGCTGCTTCACCACGCTCCCACCACTGCAATGATACTAATGCGAACATTTTACCATGCACTTTAAAAACCAAAGTATGCTCATCAAAAGGAAAATCTTCTGTGGTGCTTTTTTTACTTAAACAGTATGTTCTAATGTGTTCAATATCCATGTGTTAAAATTACAGTAAACGTTCCATTAGCTTTTCAGGCGATTGTAATTCTACATATCCAAATTGTTTGTAAAGCTCATGAGCATCGGCTGTTTTAAGCATCCAAACGGTACAAGATTTCAGTTCTTCGTCTGAAATAATTTTAGCTATTAATTGTTTTGAGTATCCTTTACCTCTGTAATCTTCTAAAATAAACACATCCATTAAATATGCAAAAACCGTATAATCTGTAGCTATTCTGGCAAATCCTATTTGCTTTTCGTTTAAATACACTCCAAAACACAAACAATGATGTATGCTTTTTTCAACCTCTTGAATAGTTCTTCCTTTTGCCCAATAGGTGTTTTTTAAAAAACCATGAATAACATTAATTTGAAGTTTACTTTTGTCTTTTGATATTTCAATCATTTTTCTAGTTTTTTAATATCGTTCTGCGAAAGTTTTAAAGTTGAATAATCTAACTGCCAACCAATGGTTTCTACAATAGTTTCAATTAATTGAATGGTTTCTTTTACCTCGGCTTGTGCAATTTGTATTAGTCCGCTTTCTGGTATTTTAGCCTGTATGTGATGTTTTGCTTCTTGGTGCAAATCTGTCAAGTCTGTTGCTTCAAACTTATTAAAAAACCCATCAGATTTATCGTAATAATTCAAATTTGTTTCTATTGATAGTACTTCGGGCTCAGGAAAATGTTCTAAAACAATGGTTTTATTTGTAGTATTACTTGTTAGCTGAATTTTAGACAAATCATACCCAACATGTGCTTTGGCATTAATAACAACCAATGCCTTTTTTTTGCTACTTATTAGCTTTAAAAACTTCTGTTTTACATCTTCATAATGGTAAATTTCGGCAAAATCACCTTCAACAGTTATAAATTTACATACCTTTTTTATTTTATCTAAAAGTATTACAGACTGGGCGTTTACCAACTGTTTTTTCTTTATGCTTTTAAAAACAGTTACACCTCCTAAAGTTACTAATGCTGTAATTATAATGGCTAAAAATGTTTCCATAGTGTTATTCTAAAATATTATATAAAATAGGCTTACTTGGTGTTGCATCATTTTCAAAAGGCGCTATTTGAAGGTTTAAAATATACATGCCATCATTTACTTTATTAGGCACATAAATGAGCTCTGTTATGGTAGCGTTTTTTCTAATGTTGCCTTTAGTATTCCAAAAAGCATTGTGTGCTAAAAGTTGGCATTCATCTTTTTCTTTATCAATACTTGGCAAATCTATAAGTAAATGTTTTACTCCTTTTTGCCTTAAATATACAGCGGCTTCTTCTAACAAATAAGGCGGATTGGTATGTGAATATTGTCGTGTTAATTTTTCTTTAGTATTTGGTAATGTTCTAATAATTATAGCATCGCGTTTTTTGTTGCCAATGGCAAATTGCAGTTGTTTTTTTGAAATTACGGCATCGTTATTAAAGTTTTCGGGCGCAACGGTTATTACTTCAGCTAAAAAAAAATATGTTTTTAAGTGTGTATTTATAGACTGAACCTCTTCAGTTATATGGCCAACACACTCGGTGTGCGTACCGTGTGCATGAGGGTTAAAAGCTATGTTATTAAAGTTTATACAGGCACCATTTTTTACACTTGCAACCCAATCATTATCTACCACAGGTGTAATTTTTGGTGGCGCAACATACCATGCATTCACATTGTTTTTACTAGCATTAATACCTATTGAAATATCAATGGGTTGTGTTAAATCTATTTTGAGTTTTTTTGATTTATATTGAATTGTAGCAATCATATAATTTTATGAAATTTTCAGGATTTTACGCATTAATACGCTTTTTTCAAATATAAGTTTTTTAACTCAAGATAAATAGTTCAGCAGCAATTCCGTCTGCCAAAAATTTTCCTTTTTCTGTTGTTTTAAGTACGTTGTTTTTGTTTTTGTTTTTGTTTTTGTTTTCTAAAAAAACATCTTTTTTTGATGCTGAAATTGGCTGCGCTTCATTCACAATAACAAGCAAATTTTCATTAATAAATTTTTCTGCTGCTTTTTTTAAATGCTGAAGTGTTTTACTTCCAAATTCTGTTTCAACGCTGTTAAAAGACACACCCCAAATGGTTCGTAAACCTGTCATAACATACTCATTAAACCTATCTGTGTTTGATAAATTTTCAACCGTTATTGGTAGTTCTTTTTTTTCAATTGCATTAATGTATTTTGTATTATTAGACACATTCCAAGCACGTTGGTCACCAAAAAACGAATGTGCCGATGGCCCTATGCCTAAATACCATTTACCTTTCCAATAGCTTGTATTGTGTTTTGAAAAAAACTGAGGTTTACTAAAGTTTGAAATTTCATAATGCACAAAATCATTTTGCGCTGTTGTTTCAACTAAATGGTTAAAATGTTGAAGCGCTAAAGCCTCATCTAATGGTGGATATTTACCCGAATTTATAAAGCTGTGTAAAGCCGTTTTGGGCTCAACGGTTAGTGCGTAGCTTGAAATATGATTAACTGAAAAACTAAAGGCTATTTCTAAATTTTTATGCCATTTTTGAAGCGACATCTTAGGAATGCCGTAAATTAAATCTATGGTAATATTATTGAAATATTGTGTTGCTATGGCTAAACATTTTTTAGATTCGGAAGCATTGTGTGCCCTGTTCATCATTTTTAAATCGTCATCAAAAAACGATTGTACGCCAATACTTAGCCTATTTATTGGGGTTTTTGATAATGCAATAATCTTTTCTGAGGTTAAATCATCAGGATTTGCTTCTAGAGTAATTTCGGGGTTTTCAATTACTTCAAAATTATTATATACAGCTTCTATTAACAACTGTAACTCTTTAATATTTAATAATGAAGGTGTGCCACCACCAAAATAAATAGTTTCAATTATTTTATTTTGAAATGTGTGTTTGCGTAATTTAATTTCTTCAACAAGTGCATTAATTAAAGCATCTTTTTTCTTAAAGGATGTTGAAAAATGAAAATCGCAATAATAACATGCTTGTTTGCAAAATGGTATGTGAATGTAGATGCCAGCCATTTAGTGAGGTATTCAGCCTAAGTTTATAATTTCTTTATTGGTGATATTATTTCTTACCGCCTACTTTATCAGGGTTTTGTTTTACAAAACTTGCCCAACCCGAATAACTTTTACCAACTTGAACACGACCAGAATTATAAAAATGGCACACCGCCGCAGCCAAACCATCTGTAGCATCTAGATTTTTAGGCAGTGTTTTAATACCTAATAAACTTTGCAACATTTTTGCTACCTGCTCTTTACTTGCATTTCCATTGCCTGTTATGGCCATTTTAATTTTTTTTGGTAAATATTCTGTAATAGGAATTTCTCTACTTAAACCCGCAGCCATAGCAACACCTTGCGCCCTACCTAACTTTAACATACTTTGTACGTTTTTGCCAAAAAAAGGTGCTTCAATAGCAATTTCATCGGGGTTGTGTGTTTCTATGAGCTCAATGGTACGTTCAAAAATGAGCTTTAGTTTTAGGTAATGGTCATTGTATTTTTTTAAATCTAACTCATTTAATTGTAAAAATTGCATGCGTTTACCAACCACTTTTATGAGTCCGAAACCCATAATGGTTGTTCCTGGGTCTATGCCTAAAATAATACGTTCTTCCATTTACTGATTACAAAAATAACATCCGCTAAGCGAAATAGAGGCGCCAAAAGTTAGTGTTAACATATTACCATTAAAAGCGCCAAAGCCTTCTTGAATTGGCTCAAAATCTTTTGAAAATCCTTTAATATATGACACATCAGTGTACACAGACAATTTATCTGAAATACCATAATGTACCTCTACCCCAGCCATTATGTTTAAAAATGACGTTTTATTATTGGTATAATTACCCAAAGGCTTCACCATAGAATATCCCGGGCCTGCGTGTAAAAACACACCTAATCTTGGAGGTAAAAAGTTTAGTGTTTCATTAACATCTAAAACAGCTTGAGCATTAACTCTTGAGTAGTTTAACTTGAATTCTTGTGCGTTGTCCTGATTTTTAACACGATTAAATCCATAATCTAACTTGGCTCCTAATTTTGGTGTAAACATATATTGCAAACCTAAATTCACTGATGGAAAGTTATATGTTTGCCCTTCAAAACCTTGAACAAAACCATTACTTGACGGACTATTAACACCCAAAGCAAATTGTGCTTTCAACCTACTTTTACTATCTTGAGATTGCATGGTTTTTACACCAAAAAATAAAAACAACAAACAAAAGGTTGCTGTATATTTTTTAAAAGCTGTTATCATACTTAAAATATGGTTTAATTTGCACAAATGAATACTGCGCTTTCATACAAAACTAAGCATTTCTTTTTTGTACTTATTAAGATAAGCATTGTAATTGGTGCATTTTATTTTATAGTTGAAAAACTATTAAGTAATCCAGATTTTAACCTTGCCGTTTTTAAGTCTTTTTTAAACACAACAGTTTTATTTTCTATAAAAACCATACTATTTTTACTTGTTTTAAGTGTCCTTAATTGGTTTTTAGAAATTTTAAAATGGCAACAGCTTGTTTCAACATTAAAAAAAATTAGTGTTACAGAAGCCTTAAAACAATGTTTAGGTAGTTTAACGGCCTCTTTAATTACACCAAACCGCATTGGCGAATATGGTGCAAAAGCACTATTTTACCCCAAAAACTTACGTAAAAAAATAATGTTATTAAACCTTATAGGCAACACCTCTTTAATGTTTATAACATCAATATTTGGTGTTATTGGTTTGTTGTTTTTTGTTACTAAAAACAACTTACAATTAAACCACTTTAAACTAATTAATATTATTTTAATTGTTTCTTTTTTGTTGACTTTAGCGTTTTTTATCTTGAAAAAATTTTATGCATTTTCTTTTAGTAAACTGATTGCTTTCTTTAAATTATTACCAAATGATATACTTTTTTCAACCTTTGTTTTATCATTACTACGTTATTTTATTTTTTCATTTCAATTTTATCTATTGCTTATTATTTTTAAAGTTGACATTGATTATTTCCATGCCATGATTTACATTACATCTATGTATTTTCTAGCATCGGTTATACCTTCAATATTTATTTTTGATATAGCAATAAAAGGCAGCGTAGCCTTGTATTTATTTGATTTCTTAAGCATTAATGCCTCTATAATTTTAAGTATTACAACAATTATGTGGCTTTTAAATTTTGTGCTACCAAGTATTATTGGCAGCTATTTTGTTCTTATATTTAAATTACCAAACACTAAAAATTAACATGCTACTAATAACTTGTTGCATCATATTTTTATACCTTTTTTTAATAGGAAGTTTTATTTACGGGTTTAGAAAAGTTGATGTTTTTGAAATTACCGAAACATCAAAACACACTTCATTTTCTATTATTATTCCTTTTAGAAATGAAGCAGAAAACTTACCCAATTTACTTCAAACTATAGCATTTTTAAATTACCCCAAATCGTGTTTTGAATGTTTGTTTGTTAATGATGATACAAAAGATGCATCTGTTGAAATTATAGAAAATTTCTTTAGTAATAGCAACGTGAATTTTAAAATAATCAACAATAAACGTGTATCAAATTCACCAAAAAAAGATGCTATTTCAACGGCAATAAAACAAATAAAAAACCCTTGGATTATAACCACTGATGCCGATTGCGAATTACCTGTAAATTGGCTTAATAGCTTTAATAGCTTTATTAAAAACTATAATACAGCATGTATTGTAGCGCCCGTAACATATAGTAACACCACTGGTTTTTTTGAACAGTTTCAACTTTTAGACTTTTTAAGTTTACAAGGTTCCACCATGGGTAGTTTTGGTATTAACAGACCGTTTATGTGTAACGGAGCTAATTTTGCGTATACAAAAAAGCTATTTAACAAACTTAATGGTTTTAATGGTAATGAAACTATTGCCAGTGGAGATGATGTATTTTTTTTAGAAAAGGTAGTAAAACACCAACCAGATAAATTACACTATTTAAAAAATAAAGATGCCATAGTTACTACTAAAGCTCAAGCTTCATTTAAAAGTTTAATTAATCAACGGTTACGGTGGGCATCAAAAGCTAGCGCATATAAACATTGGTTTGGTAAATTTACAGGGCTAACAGTTTTATTAACAAATAGTTTATTTTTAGTACTCATGCTACTTGCTATTTTAAAACTAACTACTTTTAATCTGTTAGTATTTTTTGCGGGTATAAAATTTAGTATTGATTTTATTTTACTTTACAAAACAGCGTCTTTTTTTAACCAAAAACAAATCTTAAAATATTATATTTTTGCGTTTTTGTGTTACCCTTTTTTTAGTGTATATGTTGTTTTTATTTCGGTGTTTAAAACCTATAAGTGGAAAGACAGACGTTTTAAAAAATAACACATATTAATTATTCTACCCCAATAATTACTGGCAATGTAAATGTTGTTTTTACATACTGATCGCGCTTTATAGCAGCATACACATTAGGCAAAGTTTGTAAACTAGCTTCTATCAACTCTTTTAAATTAGGTATTTCATGCAGCGTTAAACTATCAATATTTGTTTGATGCAATGTAACAACACCGTTTTCTGAAACTTTAAAGTTAAGCTTAATGGTGTCGTTAACATCCTGCGTTACTACAATCATTTCATCTTGCAAATAATTTAAAATATGTGTAGACAACGTATGCTCAAAACATACTTTTTTACTGGCTTTAGTTGCCAGAGAATCACATATTGAAAACGATGGATACACATCAACCTCATCCCAATTAAAGGTTTTAAGTTCTTCGTTTAAAATGGCTTCAGAAGTTGTTTTTTTAGCCTCAAAATACTGGCACGAAGTAAAAAAAGTTAACAATATAAAACCAAAGGCCTGCTTCATAGATTAAAAACTATGTGCGTAAAGTACGATTTTTTTGGTTTTTAATTTTAACATTTATACAAATTTGTAACATTTACATACAAATTGGGTCTATATATTATATATACATTTTTATGGACATTTTATTAATTATTATAGCATTATTATTTATGGTTTTAGGTATCATTGGTAGTTTTTTACCTATTTTACCTGGACCAATAACTAGTTGGGTAGGTCTTTTAATTTTACACCTAACCAAAACCATACCTGCTAACAAAGCTTTTTTAATAGTAACATTTTTAATAGCCATTTTAATATGGGTTCTAGATTATATTATACCTGCAATTGGCACAAAAAAATATGGCGGTAGCAAATATGGCGTTATTGGCACATCTGTAGGGCTTATTATTGGACTAATTACACCAATACCGTTTGGTATCATTATAGGACCTTTTTTAGGTGCGTATTTTGGTGAAATTTTAAATGAAAACAATAGTAAAAAAGCATTAAAAGCTGCTTTTGGTTCCTTTATTGGCTTTTTAACTTCTACTTTTATAAAATTTATTGTTGCTATGGTTTATTTAGGTTTATTTATTGCAACCCTTTGGGAATACAAAAACCTAATAATCAATTAGAAAAAGAAGAGCCCTGTGGGTCTCTCACCTCCACAGGGCTGTAAATTGCTATTATCAACAAAAAAAATTGAGGGATTAATTAATTTTTGAAGTGTTGACACTACAAAGATACAAAAACAAGCCCAATTAGGGTTGTGGAAAAACCGTAAATTAAGTATGGAATTGAGTATTTTTTGAGTAGTACGCGCGTAATTTCAATATAAAACCCTTTAAAACACAGACGTTTGCTATACTTTTAACACTAATTGCCTTTCATCGAATAAATTAAAAAAAACTAAACAAAACCTTTTTTTCTGGCTTCATTTAATAGAGTTTCATCTTGTCCGTCTTCAACATTAAAAAGTTCTTTTAACTGTTTTTTCCGTTTTTCAACAGCACTTAAAGAAATATCTAAATGCGATGCTAAATTTTTTGTTTTAATGCCTTGCGATAGCAAAAATAATATTTTTCTATTCTTTTCATCAATCACAATATCACTTGCTATAACTTTTTTAATATAACTATTAACAGTACCGCTATAAAATGGCGGATTATTTAATACCGCTTGAAATGCACTTGCAAGCTCACTAGAAGTTAAATCGCTTTTAATTAAGAAACCTTCAGGTTCAATATTTTTTATAATGTTGTGAATTCTAAATGATTCATTGAACATTGTTAAAACAATAATTTTTGCTTTGGGTAGAATAGCTCTTGCGTATTCTGCTAAATCTTCTCCAGAACTCATTGTGCCATCTGTAGAAGGCGGCAGGCTTATATCAACAAATAATAAATCATATGGGTAATTTTCTTTTATTGATTTATCGATGCGTTTTATAGCTTCATCACAATTATTTGCTATGTGTATTTGTAAATCTTGAGAATCTTTTTTTGTGAATAACAGAGTGTTTTGATAACCTTCAATAATCATTGGATGGTCATCAATCATTAAAATTTTAATTTTTTCAGTCATAAAAACTAGGGTTCTATGCTATAGGAACTTCAATGGTTACAATGGTTCCTTTGTTTTTTGTTGATGTTATGTTTAGTTTGCCTTTAATGTCGTTTATTCTTGATGTAATATTTTTTAAACCTATACCAGATTTAGCTTTATCTACATCAAAGCCTTTTCCATTATCTTCAAGCGATAAGCAAATTACATTATTTTTTAGTTTAAAACTAATTTTAACAAATAAAGCATTAGCATGTTTATGAATATTATGCAATGCTTCTTGAATGATTCTATAAATATGAATTTTGTTTTTATTAGTTATAGCATCCCAATTAATGATATCATCATGCTGAAACTTATATTCTAAGTTATATACCGATGTTTGGGTATCTACAAGGGTTTTGATTATATCTATAAAACCGGCACCAGCAACAAAATCTGTATTCAGTTCATGTGATACTTTTCTAATATCTTCTTCTATGGTTTTTAACTCGCTTATGTACAGACTACGGTTTTTTACAGCTTGTTCTGTATTATTCATATTCAAACTATCTAAACTTAAGCGAGTGCCAAATAAGCGCCCCAAAACACCATCATGTAATTCTTCTGAAATACGCTTTTTTTCTAAAGCTCTAGCCTCTTCAATGCGCTCGTTTTGTGATAGCATTAAATTATAAATTTCTTCATTGGCTGCTTGTTGTTTTTGTATAAACTGTAGTTCTTTATTTTTATTACGTTGCAATATTATTAAGTATAGTAAAAATGAAGTTATAATTATAACAATAGTTATTATTAGCAACCACATACGTTCTTTATTTATACGAATATTTTCTTGCTCTATTTGCTTAGTCTCAAACCTAATTCTTGCAAATTTGTCTCTTCTGGCACGTTCTATTTTTTGTAAACTATCATTTAAAACCACATAGTTTCTTAAATGATTTGCAGCAACTTCACCTTCTTCTATTTTTGAAAGAATAAGTAACGATTTTAATAAATCATCATTATTAAATTCTTCTGAAAGCGCTTTGGCTTTATAGCCATAATATTTAGCTGAGTCTTTTTTATTTAGATGATTATAAAATTCGGCTAAATGCTGATGTAGTATTATAGAGTTATACCTACCACCTATACTATCACTAATTTTTAATGCTTTTAAATACAACCCTGGTAACTGCTGATACTTTTTAGATTGATATAATGTATTTGCATAATTGCCTAATGCTAATACATACACATCAGGATAATTTTTAATAAGGCTTTTATTTGCAACTATTTCATTAAATTTTTCAATAGCTAAATTATAGTGTCCAGCTCGTCTGTAAACTTTTAATAAATTATTTAAGGTTAAGCCTATACTTCTCTCAAAATCACCATCTAAGCCGCGTTTTAATTGTAATGATTTTTCATAATAATTAATAGATTCATCAAACTGTTCTAACTCATCATAAACAATTCCTAAATTATTAAAAATGTATGCTTTATACTTATTAACATTATTTGTTGGTGGTAGCTCATTTAAAATAGCTCTAGCTTCGGTAGATGTTAGCTCACTTCCGGTATAATCCTTATCGTAAGTCTGGCTTACTGCTATACCATAAAGCGCCATAGCACTTTCGTATTTACTATTATAGGTTTTGAATAGTTTTTCGGCTTTTCTTAAATAATGATATGCGCTATCGCCTAACAAAGACTTCCTGTAAATTTCGCCAATTTGAAAATACTTGCCGGCTATTTCTAAAGAATCGTTTGTTTTTAACAACTTTAGTTGCTTTTGAATAGAATCTATAGACTCTAAATTTTTAGTTATTTGTGCATTTGTTGTTAAAAACACACACATTAAAACTATATGCAGTAAGTTAAACTTCAAGAAAATAATAATTTTTTATTCTCAAATTTATAGTAATAATTTAAAACTAAAAGTGCTTAAACAAAAAAATCCTATACGAAAGCATAGGATTTAATAAATATGATAGAACTTTAAAACTAGTCTTGTCCGTTACCACCAGTATAAGGTGCTTCTTTAGTATTAGGAGATTCTAATACATCGTCTTCATTTAAATCTTGCTTAGTACAAGACGTTAAAGTTGCTAATAAAACTGCAATTGCTAAAGTAATTTTTAGGGCTTTCATAATTTTTAGGTTTTAAGGTTTAATTATTTATTTAAATTTTAAAAAATACGCGTGTTTGAGATTTTGAAATACATCAAAACCAAACTGTTGAGGGTAAAATGGAATAATTAACCTTAAATTATCGTAGAAAACCACGCAATTTAATTATGAGGGAATTTGTGATAAAATATCACTTAAATAAAATGGATTAATAAAACTTAACATTGAGGGGGTTAATTCTGTTAAGCGTTGCTAAACTAGGTTAAAGTGTTCGATTAAAAAACAAAAAATCGACAAAAAGCAAATAAAAACGTTGAAAAGATATTTTGATGTTTTTTTCTTACAAAACAGACTTGGTTTTTACTAAGCTGGTTTTCACTATTTTAGTTTTAACATCTTCATTTAAATGCATATTCTGAAGTCTATGAATTAGCATTTGGGCTGCATTTGCACCAATCACTTTAGCGTGTTGTCTTACAGTGGTAAGTTTTGGTAATGTATGATAAGAATCTGCTTTACTAGCGTAACCTATAACAGACATATCTCTAGGTACTTTTTTACCTTGATTTACAGCAGTATTAATGGCTATAATACCTGATGAGCTATCGGCGGCAATAACGCCATCAACATCTTTATTTTTCTTTAAAAACGATTTTATTTTCTTTTGATGATCGTCTTTCTTTTTAATTATTAGTGAAACAGGCTCCATATCGTGGTTTTCTAAAATAGCTTTTGTATAACCACGTTCTCTAAGTTTTCCAACACTTATTTGGTCTATATTACTAATAAAAGCAATACGTTTTCTGCCTTCTTCTAAAAGGCCTTTTGTTGCATTGTAAGTTGCATCAAAATCATCAACTATAACTTTATCACACATTACATCATGTGCAACTCTGTCAAACATTACAATTGGAAGCCCTTGACTAATGGTTTTTTTAAAATGATCTACTTCATTTTTAATTTGAGTTTCTTCAGCTACACTTAGTATAAACCCATCTACACTACCATTTGCTAAAATTTGCAAACTTTCTTTTTCTTTATCTAATGATTCGTTTGAAATACACGTTATTATATTGTAACCAAGCTTTGTTGCTTCTCTTTCTATACCAAATAATACTTTAGCTAAAAAATGATTTAAAATATTTGGAATAATAACCCCTATAGTTTTGGTTTTATTTTGCTTTAAACTTAAAGCTACTTTATTGGGTTTGTAATTATACAGTTCTGCAAGTTCTTTAACACGCCTAACGGTTTCTTCGCCAATTTCCTCACTATTATTAAGTGCTTTTGAAACTGTAGATATTGAAACATTCAACTCTTTTGCTAACTGCTTTAATGTTACCATATATAATGTATTAGTATGCGGTGCAATTTACAAAATAACTTTAAGCAAAAAAGTATGAATTTATTACAAACTAAAACTATATAAAAATTATATATTAGTTAATAAAACCCTTTTGCTACCTAATTTGAACTTAAATTTTAAGTATTAACTAAAAGTAAGCACTAAATTTGTGTTTTTTGTAAATTGACATTTTATACAATGAAAGACACTGCTGTTTTAAAAATAAAAGACAAAACCCAATCTATAGACACCATTAAAATTGAACCTTTTAAAAAAAGCGTTAGAAAAACAGCACCGCATAAACACAATAAATATTTAGAATTTGTTTACTTTACAAACGCATCAGGGTTTCATGCCATAGACAACTTAAAAATTACTATTAAACCGCCTATTTTTTTTGTTATAAGAAAAGAGCAAGTCCATTTTTGGGATATCACTTCAGAACCTGAAGGCTTTGTAATTATTATAAAAAAAGACTTTATTGATGATTGTGCTGATATTGAATTACACCAATTATTACTTAAAATAAGTGCCTTTACACATTTTACACCAAAAGATAACACCTCTATTATAACCATTTTTGAATTATTAACTTCTGAATACAAAAGTGAAACTAAAAATAGAAGTATTATTGAAGGCTTACTAAAAGCTTTATTAGGTAAACTTTTACAATTTAACAGTAACGACCAACAGTTAAACAACAGTTTATATCATAAATTTACAGATTTATTAACTAATGAAAACAAACTATCAAATAGTGTTGAGTATTATGCTGAATTGCTAAACACCAGTCCGCAAAATTTAAATACCAGTTGCAGAAATGAATGCGGGAAATCTGCTTCAGAAGTAATTTCAGATTATATTTTAAGTGAAGCAAAACGATTACTACTGTACACAGACAAAACTATTACCGAAATTGCATATACACTATCTTTTAAAGACAACTCACACTTTACAAAATATTTTAAAAGGCATATTGGCTTTACACCTAGCGCTTATAAACTACATTATTAATTAAACAAACCTGAAATAAACACTAACACTGTAGAGTCATTATCAAAACCTTCTCTTATACGTTGGTATGCAATTCGCATTTGTGACTCAACAGTTTTAACAGAAATTTGTAGTTTATCCGCAATTTCCTGGTATTTGAGCCCTTGCAATTTATTAAGCTCTAAAATTTCTTTACACTTAGGTGGCAACGCTTCAACAATTTGTTGTAATTTTTTTACACGTTGTTTAACAATGTGTTTATTTTCTTTAATAGCATCTCTTAAAGCTTTTTCTTTTAATTCATCAAAAAAAGCATTTCTGCGTTTAGTACTTCGGTAAAAATCAATATAAGCTCTATGCGCTACCGTGTATAAATATCCTTTAACAGATTTTGTTACATTAAGCTCATTACGCTTTACCCAAATATTTACAAACATTTGTTGCACAATGTCTTCCGCTGTAGGCTTATGCTGTGTGTATACCAAAACATAATTCACAAGGTTTTCATAATACTTTTGAAACAATACCTCAAAAGCATTCTTATCATCTAATTTTATAGCATGTATAAGATCTAAATCTTGCATTAATTACCCCATTGTTAACCACAAATGTGAAAATATATATTGTAAAAAAAAAATTTAAAAAAAATGTTAAATTCTTTTAAGGGTTTTTATAAAACAAAACCGACACTTAAATATAACACCACATAATTTCTAAAAAATTGAAAAAGATAATTATTAAATACTTAACCAATTCTATTGATAATATAGAACTAAATAAGCTAAGAGACTGGTTAAAAAAACCTAAAAATCAAAAAATCTTTAAAGATTTCATAATAGATGATTTTAACCTAAATAACGCTTACAATAGCGTAAATGTAGATGAAGCTTTGAGCAACGTTTGGAAACATATTAACAAAAAACCTAAAGTAATTCCGTTTTACAAAAAGGCTATATTTAAATATGCCGTTGCAGCTTCAGTTACTATTTTAATAGCTACTTCAATTTTACTAAATAATAAAAACCAAACCAACAACACACCTGTTATTGTAAATAACAATATTGAAACAGGTACAGATAAAGCCATTTTAACTTTAGATGATGGTACAAACATAACATTAACTAAAGGGAAAGATTACATAACTAGTAGTATTTCTAGTAATGGCGAAGAAATAATATATAACAAGCCCAATAAAGCAAACAATGAAATTGCATATAATTATTTAACTATTCCAAGAGGCGGACAATATTATTTAAAATTAGATGACGGCACCCAAGTTTGGCTAAACTCAGAATCTAAACTTAAATATCCTGCAAGTTTTTCAAACACAGAAAAAAGACAAGTTGAATTGGTATATGGCGAAGCTTATTTTGATGTTTCTCCTAGCCATAAAAACAACGGTACCAAATTTAGTGTAACCACCAACAACCAAGAAATTGAAGTTTTAGGAACACAATTTAATATTAAAGCTTACAATAATGAAAATGAAATTTACTCTACACTTATTGAAGGTAAAATAAACCTAAAATCGGCCGCTAGTATTGTTGCTGTAAAACCAAACCAGCAAACAATTTTAAACAAAGAAACTAACAACTTAACCATAAATAATGTTACTGATATTTACAGTGTAATATCTTGGAAAAATGGCGTGTTTAGTTTTAAAGATATGCCACTTAACAAAATAATGAAAGTGCTTACAAGATGGTATGACTCTGATGTTGTTTTTGTAAATAAGGAAGTAGAAAACATTGAGTTTACAGGAATACTAGATAAAAATCAAACTATTGAAGAAATATTAAATACAATATATAACACTAACAATGTACCTTATGAAATAAATAATAAAACTATAATATTTAGGTAAAAAAGAAAGGGAAAAGAGGTTAGGAATTCTCACAACACAAACCTCAACTTCCCCTAATTCAATTAATTAATGTTTAACTAATTAACGCTAACAAATTTATGGAATTTAAATTAACAAAAGGTTTTTTCCTTTTAAGAAAAAATCTCCCTAAAATCATTATGAGAACATTCATATTCTTATTATGCACAACAGTTTTTGGGTTTTCGTCCACAAACATTATGTCTCAAAATGCTAAGGTTAAAATTGAAACAGATCAAACCCTTTCAGTTGATCAAGTTTTTGATCTAATTAAAGCACAAACAGACTACAGGTTTATTTACAGATCTGATATGTTTAAAAACTACCCAAAAGTAGATGTGAAAAAAGGCACTGTAAAAGCTAATAAACTACTAGAAAAAAGTCTTTCTAAAGGCAATTTTAAGTTTAACATTTCAGCTAATAATACCATAACTATAAAAAAAGCTGCAGATGTACAAGAATTAGTTTTAACAGGAGTTATAACTGATAAAAACGGCATGCCTTTACCTGGTATTACTGTTTATGTGTCTAGCAGAGAACCTGGTTCTGGTAAAATATCTAGTGATTTTATAGTTAGAGGTACCGCTACCAATATTGATGGTGAATTCTCCTTAAAAGCCGAAGTTGGTTATTATTTAGTAGCCTCTGGGTTAGGGTATGAATATTATAAAACTAAAATTACACCAAACAAAACAATTTATAATATCGAATTAAAAGAACAGTTAAGTTCTCTAGATGAAGTTGTAGTTGTATCATCTGGTTACCGAGAAATTTCTAAAGAACGTGCCACGGGCTCTTATGTAGGTGTTTCAAAAAATCAAATTGAAAAACCTTCAACTAGTATTGCAGAAAGATTAACAGGTGTTGTGGCTGGTTTACAAACAACAACCAATGCAGATGGTTCCATAGCTATACAAATTAGGGGGCAATCATCATTAAGCGCTAATGCGCAACCGCTTATTGTTGTTGACGGTTTCCCAATAGATTCTGGCTTAAATATATTTGGAGATTTAGGAATTGCTAACAGCAGCAGCCCCGATATTAACGGAGGTTTTGGTACTATTAATCCAAATGACGTAGAAAGTGTAACTGTATTAAAAGATGCCGCAGCAGCTTCTATTTGGGGGGCTAAAGCAGCAAATGGTGTTATTGTTATTACAACTAAAAAAGGAAAAAAAGGAAGAACAAACGTTTCTGTGTCATCTTTTGTGAGAGCTTCTAGTAAAATAGATTTAGATTATGCTTTAGCTAGAGCTAACAGCCAAGAAACATTAGCTTATGAGCAAGCTGCTTTTGATACTAACTTTTTTGGCAGTGTTTTAGGCAACCCTCCAGGAAATAGCCCAAGCACCAGAGATTTTGGTTCATATTCACAAGCTATTGTAGCTATGAATGAGGCACGCTTAGGTAGAATTACCACAGCCGAAAGAGACGCTACACTTAGCTATCTTTCTTCTTTAGATAATAAAAAGCAAATTAGAGACAACTTATTAAACGCACCTTTAGTTACGCAACACAATATTGCTATTAATGGCGGTACAGAAAAAATGTCTAATAGTTTATCTTTAATGTATGAAGATAGCAAAACCTATTTTCAAGGAGATAAACAAACAAAATATCTTATCAATTTTAGAAACAACACAAAATTAAGTAACAGGCTTAATTTTGAGTTTAGCGCCATGTTACAACATAATGATATTGATACTAATTCTGGTCAGGCAGATCCGTTATTTGGTACTGGAGGTATGTTAAACACTATAAAATCTTTAGCACCATGGGATATGCTTAAAAATGAAGATGGCAGTTTAACAGATATGTCTTATTTACATTATTACAGACCAAATGTAGATGCTTATGTACCTTTTAATAATTTTCCTTACTCAGATTGGTCTTACAACCCCATTACCGAAATTAACAATAGAGACTTAAACACTAAGCAATTAAACGCAAGAATAAATGCAGGCTTAACTCTAGATTTAATAAAGGGGATGAAATTATCTTCTAGAATTCAATATGAAATTTTTAATTCTGAAGCAGAAAATTATTATAGCGACAAAACATTTGATGTTCGCCAATTTATTAACGAAACATCGGGTCCTGAATGGAATTTTGGTGGTGTACCAACACAATTAGTTCCTAAAGGCGGTATTTTAGAACAAGGTAGCAGCGAAATTAGATCGTATAATTTTAGAAATCAGTTAAGCTACAATCGTACTTTTTGTGATAAGCATAATATAGATTTTATTGCAGGAACAGAAGTGTCAAACAGAGTGTTTTCTACAACATCAAACCCAGCTGCTTTTGGTTATGACCCAGAAAGATTAACGACTTCACGTTTATTAGTTGATGTAGACACCCACTCACTATGGAATTTTTTCCCAGCACGTTTCAGTAGCTTTTTTTACAACTTTGATTTAGCTCCAGAACACTCATTTACAGAAAGAACAAATAGATTCTTTTCTATGTATGGCAATTTAGCTTATACATACAATAACAAATATACCGTTTCGGGTAGCTACAGAACAGATGCCGCAAATATAGTGGCTCCAGATCCTAAATTACGTTATGATCCTTTTTGGTCTGTTGGCTTGGGTTGGCATGTAGATAAAGAAGAATTTATGAATAATGTTAATTGGGTAGACAGGTTATCACTAAGAGCAACATACGGTGCAGGAGGTAACATAATACCAAGTGCATCATTCACACCACTAATTAATTTAAGCAATTCCTTAAATGATGTTACAAACCAAATAACAGCTAGTGTTACAGACCTTGGTAACCCACAACTAAGATGGGAAAAAACCTATAGCTGGAATTTAGGGGCAGATTTTTCTTTATTTAACAGCAAATTAAATGGTGCTATAGATGTTTATAACAAGCAAGGTAAAGACTTAATAGTTAATCAAGGTTTAACATCTGTGTATGGTACAACTAGCCAGTTATTAAACAGAGGTGAAATGGTGAATAAAGGGGTTGAAGTAAGTTTAGGTACCACACTACCAATAAATGGCAATAACATTGTTTGGTCTGGTAATTTAACCTTTTCTCATAATAAAAACGAAATTACAACTTTTGAAAGAGGTGTTTATACAGCATCTGATTTAACTGCTGGCCCAACAACTTCATACAGAGAAGGTTTTGATGCTAATACCTTATGGTCTTACCAATACGGCGGCATGTTTGATTTTGGTACTGGCACACCAGAACCAACTGTAATAGGTGTAGATGGTGAATTAGCACCATTAACCACATTTGTTAATGGAGATGCCAGAACTTTTATGGAGGCGCAAGGTACAACCAACGCACCAACTATAGTAGGTTTTAGAAACTCATTTAAAATTCACGACTTTAACCTATCCTTTATTGTTACAGGTAAATTTGGCCATGTTTTTAGAAGACAAGGCTTTAATTACAATGCTGTTACTGGTGGTAATACTAGTGTAAACGAAAAGTACAATGAAGTTGCAAACGGAGACCCAAATAGCATTATACCTATACCAGAAATCTCATCTAGATATTTTTTCTATGATAGGTTTTACCCTTATATGAATTATTTAACTGAAAGTGCAGACCACATAAGGTTTCAAGAAGTTAACTTAACTTATAATTTACCTAATAAAGTAATATCTAAATTAGGCTTAAATAGTTTAAGTTTTTATGCGCAAGCAAATAATGTTGGTGTGGTTTTATTTAATGATTTTGATGAAGACCCAGAGTTTCCAAAAGGCACTTTAAGGCCACAGGCTACTTTTACATTTGGTATGAATTTAAACTTTTAAACTAAAACACTATGAAAAAAACATATAAATATATAGCAATATTACTACTAATAACAGCTTTTAGTAGCTGTGATGATTTTTTAGAAGAAAATCCTTCTAAAAACGACTCGGTAACACCAGAATCTTTAGAAGATTTTGAAGCGTTATTAAATAACTATAATGAATTTTCAGATGAAGCTATTTTTCCTTTACTCTACGGTTCTGATGATTTTGAGTTAAGCACAAATATGCATGATAATTTTAATAGAGCATATACTCCTGCTAGTGCTATATTTGGTACTTGGAACACAGAGTTAGCAGCCAATGAATCTGGCAGATTTTCTGGTTGGCCAGCAGAGTGGGAAAAAATATTTACAGCCAATTATATTTTAGAACAAATTGACGCTGTGGCAGCATCTGAAGAAGAAAAAGCCAATATAAAAGCCGAATGTTATTTTATTAGAGCTTACAGTTATTTTGTTTTGGCAAATGTTTATTGTTTACCTTATTCTACTACTAATTTAGATGAACTAGGCTTACCTATAAAACAAACAACAAGTTTTAGTGAAAGTACAGCCAGAGTTAGTTTAGGCGAAACTTATAATTTTATAGAGTCAAACTTAATGAATGCTTTAAAAATCACAAGAGAATTTAGTCAAGTTAATGGTTTAAATAACTCTTGGCGTGCAAGCACTGCTGCAGTTAATGGGTTTGCAGCTAGGTATTATTTAGCATTACATGATTATGCCTTGGCACAAGATTATGCACAAAAGGCATTAGATGAATATAGTAATTTAAGAAACTATAATACAGATATGCGTTTTTCTGATATACCAGCTTTTGCAACTATATTTAATCCTGCCCCAGAGCGCGTTGAGTTGTTATATCCTTATACACACGATCAACAAAATGTAGCAGAAGATAGGCTTGAATTTGGAGAAACCTATTATTTCAGATTTTTGTCAAACCCTAATTGGGCAAACTGGCCATCACAAGAATTACTTAATCTTTATGATGATCAGTATGATTTAAGATATAAATTTCACGTAGTTGAAGACTATTCATATGCTCGTGGTGCCTTTGCACCGCCATTTAGTTATCCTGGTTATATTTTCTTTTTTAAAGATGATATTCCAAGTGGGCCTTCTGTACCAGAAATGCTATTAATTAAAGCAGAATGCCAAATTAGGCAAGGTGCTTGGGCAGACGGGTTACAAACAGCAAACATACTAAGAGCTGCTAGAATGGATGCCACTGCACCTGTAGATGCAATAGAACTTAGCGCGTTAAATCAAAACGAAGCCTTAACAAAAGTTTTAGAAGAGCGCAGAAGAGAAATGCCTTTTGTGCATAGGTGGTATGATATTAGACGTTACAATAATAATGATGATGCATCTGATGATGTAATCTTGTCTAGAACATTCTACCCTTTTAACTCAAGTGCTATTAATGGTGGCGAAGCGCCAATAACAACAACACTTGATGTAAAATCTAGAAAATTCGCTTTTCCAATTCCAAATGAAGAAATTTTAATTTCAAACGGAGAGCTAGAACAAAATCAGTATTAATTATTTTGTTAGTTATTTTTTTAAACAAGGCTTATAGATTATAAGCCTTGTTTTCCCTATAAACTATTCTTAAACCATTAGTTAATTAACAAATCATTAACTAAAAAAATTAAGGGTTACATAGTTTAAAAATCTTCATATATAAAAACACAAAACACTATTTAAAAATTACAGTATGGGCAAATTAAAATTTATTACCATAGCTTTTTCAATTGCTATGCTTTGGGCTTGTAAAAAAGAAACTCCTGTTAACTATGCGTTATTTTCTGGAAATATTAGCAATACTAAAGGTGGCGAACTTAAAGTGAGCTCGTTAAATGGTTTTTCAAAAACAATTAACGTGAAAGACACAGGCATGTTTTCTGATACTCTTTTTATAGAAGAAAACGGTGTATACAATGTACGCTTTGGCAATTTAAGATTTGCTGCATATATAAAACAAGGCGCTAATATTAATATTGAAGCCAATGAAAAAGAGGCTTTAAAAAGCCTGAAACTAAAAGGAAGTAACGCAGAATTAAACAACTACTACGTAAACAAAGCCATTAAGAATTTTGATTTTATGATGGATAGAGAAAGTAATTTTAATGTGGATGAAACTACTTTTGAAGCTAATGTTTCCAATTTTCAAAAAGATTTAGAAAACCATCTTACCTCACTTAAAGATATTCCAGAAAACATTAAAGAAAAAGAGTTAAGAGCACTTAACTATGGAAGATTAGCTAAAAAATCTAGTTATGAAAGAATGCATGGCTATTTAACAAAAAACCGAGAATTTAAAGCTTCTGAAGCCTTTAAAAAAGAATTGGAAGAAATTACGCTTGACAACGGGGAAGATTATTTATACTCATCAGATTATCAAAGCATGGTTTCAAATAGTATTCGCAGTGCTGCTATGAAATATTACAGTAAAGATTCTTTGCCCTATCCAGAGGCGAATGCAAAAGCAATGGCTGATATCGCTAACCCAATCATTAAAAACGCCGAGTTATATAAAGCTATTTCAAGGCGTTTACCAATGTCAAAAGATAAAGACAAAGATCTTCAAGACTTTTTAAATGCATCAACAAACAGAAAACACATTAAAAAAATAAAAGAATTACACGAGTCTCTAAAAGCTTTAGATAAAGGGCAACCATCTCCTAAATTTCATAATTATGAGAATTATGCAGGTGGCACAACTTCTTTAGATGATTTAAAAGGCAAATACGTTTACATTGATGTTTGGGCAACTTGGTGCGGGCCATGTAAATACGAAATTCCATTCTTAAAAAAAATAGAAGAGCAATACCTTGGTAAAAACATTCATTTTGTAAGCATTTCTACAGATAAACAAAAAGACAAAGATAAATGGAAAGCTATGATTGCCGATAAAGAAATGGGTGGTATACAGTTAATTACAGATAACGATTTTAACACTTCTTTTGTATCTGATTATAAAATTATGGGTATTCCTCAATTTATACTATTAGACCCTAATGGTAATATTGTACAAGCCAATGCTCCAAGACCTTCAGATGAAAAACTAGTAGAATTATTTAATTCTCTAAATATATAATTATGAAAAAAAGTATTTTAATATGCTTAGTGGCTGCTATATTTTTTGCATGTAAAAACAAGCCAAATGCACAAGAAACTATTACTGGTTACACTATTACAGGTACCATTAAAGGCTTAAGTTCTGGTACAGTAAAAATTGTAGAAGAAGGAAATAGAGACCGCTCTAAGTTAAAAACAATAAATAGTACAGAAATAGCTAATGGTGAATTTAAACTTACAGGAAAAGTAGAACACCCAGATATGGTTAGCTTAGTTATTAATGATAAAAGTAGTAGTTTCTTTTTAGAAAATAGTCCAATAGAAATAACTATAAATTGGTCTGATGTAAAAGAAAACGATTGGCGATTCACTTCTACAGTATCCGGTTCAAAAACACATGATGAGTACACAAAAATAGATCAGGAAGCAAAAGCTGTTTTTAAAGACCCTAAGTATAAGGTTTTAGACTCTCTTAGAAATTTGGTTATTGCAGCTAAAAAAAGCAAAAATCAAAAAGATATGGATAAAGTATCGGCGCTTCAAAAAGAACTAAGACCATTAATGTTAGAACAAAGTGAAAGATATACCAGCACTAAGTTTAATTATGTAAAAGCAAATCCTAGTTCTCCTGTTGCTGTACATATTTTAGGGTTTCAGTATTCTGAAGGCAGAATGAGTAAAGATCAACTAAAAGAATATTACAATTTATTTACAGGTGATGCCCGTAAAACATCATTTTTTAAAAACTATATTACAAAGGTTTATAAAGATAATTTTGAAAACTTAGGTGTTGGTAATACAGCACCAGATTTTACACTTAAAAATTTAGAAAACAATAACCTTACGTTATCTAAAATAAATGCCAAATATAAATTGGTAGATTTTTGGGCAAGCTGGTGTGTGCCATGTAGAAATTCTTTTCCTCATTTAAAAGAATTAAGAAAAGAATATAAAAATGATGGTTTTGAAATTATTGGTATAGGTACTGCAGATGTTGAAGATAAATGGCGTAAAGCTATTAAAGAAGACCAAACGCCGTGGTTGCATGTATTTGATACTTCACCTGTAAAAAATGGAAGAGCATCCTATGGAGCAATAGCAAAAGCTTATGGCGTTCCTCATTTACCAACTACATTTTTAGTAGATGCTAATAACACTATTGTATTAAGAAACCCAACCAAAGAAGAGTTAGATGCTAAACTTAAAGCGCTATTTGGTCATTAATAAAGTAGTAGAATTATGAAAAGCACTATGTTAAAATTATCGGGATTACTGCTTATTAGTTGTCTGTTTTGTATGAGTTGTAAAACCAATAATGCACTAAACGGATATACAATTACAGGTAATGTTAAAGGAGCAGAAGATGGTACTTGGGTAAAACTTAAAAGCACACCATCATTATTTACAGACCCTTTAATTACTATTGATAGTACTACCATTACTAATGGCAAATTTAAGTTTACAGGTAAAGTGGCTAATGTAGATATGGTAGGTGTACATATTGGCACAAAAACTAGCGCATATTTTTATTTAGAAAACAGTAAAATAACCATTGATATAGATGTATTAAGTTCTGAAGCAACAAGTGGATACAATGCTGCCAAAGTAACAGGATCTAAAACTCAAGATTTTTACAAGCTACAATTACAAAAAATGGATAGCATTAAAAATCAAGATAAATACGGTGCTTTTAAAGGGTTTAGAGAAATGGTTATGGCCGCAAAACAGTCTAAAGACGCTGCTTTAATGGATAAAGTAAAGCAAAAAATGGAAGCTTTAGAGCCCTTAGAAAAACAGCAACAGGAAGAGCTTAAGACGTTTAAAACAAACTTTGTAAAAAACAACCCTACATCACCAATTGGACCTAAAATAATGGGAGTTTCATTTAGTGAAATTATGATGTCTAGAGAAGAAATGAAAACAGTATATAACCTTTTTAAAGGTGATGCTGTAAAGTCTAGTGCTTTTAATTTCATTAAAAAAACCTATGAAGATTATGTAGAAAAGTTTGTTGCAGGTGCTACGGCTCCAGATTTTACTCTAAAAACAGTATCTGGAGATGACTTAACCCTATCTAATGTTAAGGCTAAATATATATTATTAGATTTTTGGGCTAGCTGGTGTGTACCTTGCAGAGCTTCTTTTCCTAAGTTAAAAAAGGTTTATAACACCTATAAAAGTGAAGGTTTTGAGGTTGTAGGTGTAGCTACTGGTGATAAAGATAAAAATTGGAGAGATGCTATACAAAAAGACCAAACGCCTTGGTTGCATGTTTTTGATGTTAATAAAAAATCTATAGGAAGAAATGGAGATGTAGCTGATGCCTATGGCGTTCCTTTTTTACCAACTACTTATTTACTAGATAGTAACCTAAAAATTATACTTAGAAACCCTACAAAGGAAGAATTAGATACAAAACTTAAAGAATTATTTAAGTCTTAAAAATTTAACAATATACACTATGAAAAACACACACAAAATACTATTTGTTTGCTTTATAGCGCTTATAAGCTTTAATAAAAACAACGCTCAAAATAAAGATAATACTTTTACAATTACAGGTGAGATTAAGGGCTTAAAAGGAAATTTATATTTTAGACATCCAGATAAAGAGTATTCTAGAACCACACCTTCAGATTCTATTATAGTTACTAATGGTAAATTTAAATTAACAACAAACGTTTCTAAAGTTGCTTTAATAAGGGTGTTTCCTAAGTTTAGTGGTCCAGATAAAAAACTATCAAAAATACCAAAAGGCGGTAGAGGTTATTTTCCTGTTAAATGTGCTTCTATAATGGTATATGCATCGCCAGGTGCAAATATCACAATTAAAGGCGAAGCAAAAGATTATTTTGATGCCTACCCAAGCGGTGATGCTTTTAATGATGGTTTAGCTAAAGTTAACAAACTTACGTACCCAATGTATAATGAGATGGGTAATTTAGCAGTAGAAAGCACCTATACTGATGATAAAGCTAAAAAAGAAGAGATTAATAAAAAGTCAGAAGCTATTTCTAAAAAATCTATAGATGCTCTAGTTAATCATATAAAAAATAACCCTAATGCTTTAGCTTCTGCTTGGTATTTAAACGATTTAATGTTGCGTACCCAAGTTACTAATGAGCAAGCAGAAGAACTATTTAGCGTATTATCTACAGATTTAGCTACTTATAAAGATTATAAAGATGTTGCAACAAGAGTACAGGGTATTAAAGAAACTGCAGATGGTTCTCCTGTACCAAGCATAAAAACCAATGCAACTTTAAATGGTGAAATTTTTGACATTAACAGCCTAAAAGGTAAGTATGTTCTTATAGATTTTTGGGGTATATGGTGTGGTCCTTGCGTTGCAGAAATGCCTGAAGTAAAAGAGTTTCAAGAAAAACATAAAGATAATTTAGTAGTTGTTGGTATTAACTCTGGAGATACAAAAGAAAAAATAGAAGCCTTTGTAAATAAAAATAATTACGGTTGGATGCAATTAATGAGTGATAAGAAAAATACACCAGACAATTTTGTAAACAGGTTTAACGTACAAGGGTTTCCTACGAAGTTTATAATAGACAGAAGAGGAAAAATAATTAAAAGATTTGTTGGTAGCGGAGAAGAAGCCTTTAAAATGCTTGAAGAGTTACTTAAAAGCTAATTAATAACAAAAATTATGCGTATAAAACATTTTATGGTATTTATAGCTTTTGTTGCTATTAACTGCACAATTGTTGCACAAACTAGAGGTAATGAGTTTGATGCGCCTACACCTGTAGATCCTGTGAAAGTTAATGCAAGTATTGTTTCTACAGAAGATCCTACGGTTAAAACTTTAATTTTTAATGCAACAATTTTAGAGGGCTACCATATTTATGCCTATGTATCTCCAAAAGATCCATACATACAATCTAAAATAGAATTAAAACTTCCTGAGGGTGTTACTAGTATAGGTGAACTTCAAACCCCAACTATTAAGGCTTATCCAGGAAAAGGAGAGTTATATGTGTATACTGGTAAAATACAGTTTAAGCAATCAATAAAAATAGAGGCTAATTACTACAACAATAATGTTATAAAGTGTGGTTTGTTTTACCAAACCTGTAATGCCAATATTTGTTTACCACCTACACAAAAAGACGTTTTATTAACTATAAAAAATTAAGGAATGAAAAATTCACTACATAAAATTTTGCTTATCATTATTATGATAGCTTTAGTACCTACAGGCTATAGTCAAACACAAAAGTCTAATTTAAAAATATTGTATGTAGGTACAAACCCAGACAAACCATTAACAGATAGAGAAAAAAGAATAACAAATAATCTAGAGCGCAAAGTTGCATTACGAAAATCTAGAACTAACGATTTTAAAAATTTTATTGGCCAATATTTTAATTCTGTTACAGTAGTATATGGTGATGAATTTAAAGAAGAAATGGCATCTGATTATGATGTTACCATTATTGATGCGTACTTAAAGCATTTTGCAGGAGGCTATACAAAAGATGAAAATGGAGAAATAACAGGCTATACAACCAGAAAGTTTTTAACAGAAAACTATAATGCTGCGACAATAATGATTGGGGAACCATCTGCATATATTGGAGAAGGAAGAGATTTAAAAATTGACCATTTATGTTTATGTTTAGATGCTCATGCACATGGTATGAAATTAGATCACCCTATTTTTAACACACCTAACAAAGTAAGTGTAGCCTATGAAACCATAGAAACACCTGCTAACTACAAGGCAAGATATGGAGGCAGAAATTTAGAAGAAACAATGCAAATGTGGCGTATACAAACCGAAGGATATACCGAAGGAAAAGGAATGCCTGTAGGTTTAGTTTCTACAGGTTACGCTTTTGACAATGGTATAGATGCCGAATGGATTTCTGGAGGTAACAACTCTAAAGGTGTAGAAGCTACTGCTATTGGGCGTCATGCAAATTTTTTACATTGGGGGTTTGCTGCAGCACCAGAATATTTAACAGAGAGTGCTAAACTAGCTTTTATAAATGCTGTACACTACATAGCACCTTTTAAAGGAACAAAGCAGATTACTAAAAAAATAAAAAGAATGCCTTTAAGAGAATATCTTAGAGAAAGCCAATGGACGGTTTCTGATGAAGGTTCTGCTGCATGGTTGCATTATGTTAACAAAGACCTAGATAAAAGAAGGGAAAACAAAGCAAAACTAAAAGAAAAGAAAGATGCTGGTGAAGAACTCTCGCAACTAGAAAATATGATGTTAAGAATGCCTATAGAAAAACATACAAGAATTTGGACTATTAGGCATGAGCCACAAAAGTTAAAGGACAAGTTTGGAGAAAATTGGGCTATGTATGAGAATTATTATATTGAAAATATGGATTATTTTTACCCAATTCCTAATGAAAGATACACATATTGGAGTGATGTAGATGAAGATGCTAAAGCTTTAGGAATAGCGAATAACAATATTAAAATTTTAGAAACCGCTATTACTATGCTTGTTAATAAAGACCGCACAGAAATGGCTAAACGTATCTTAAAAAGGTACACTAATGAATCATTTGAATCGGCTAAAGAATGGAAAAAATGGTTTAAGAAAAACCATAAAAGCCTTTACTTTTCTGAAGGTGATGGTTTTAAATATATTGTAATTCCTTAATATTCCCCAACAATATTAGGTATTCAAAATGAGCTTTAATTAGCTCATTTTTTTCATGTAGTGTTTAAACAAAAAAGCATCCCAATTTTCAATAATGAAAAAAGGAAAGCTTTCCATTGGTAAAATACTGAACCGCTCCAGTACCTCAACCTTTTTACCTCAACTTATATTGAGATAAAACAACACAACATCTTTAAAATGCCAAAAAAAGCCTTAAGTGTCTTAAGGCTTTTGAGCAATTTTTGCGGTCTGGACGGGACTCGAACCCGCGACCCCCTGCGTGACAGGCAGATATTCTAACCAGCTGAACTACCAGACCGTTGCATGATTGCGGATGCAAATATACAAGGCTTTTTCAATATCGCAAATCTTTTTTTATGTTTTTTTAAAAAAAAAATTCTAACGCATATACATTACACAAAAACGCACTGTTTATAAGGCTTTTAACTACTATATGAATTTTTGCCGCTCTACCATATAAGTTGTTAATATGTGGTTGAAACTATCGTTAATATCGGCTTCTACATATTTTATTTTGTATTGCGCGCATTTTAATTTTAATGCTGTAAAATATGCTTTTACCTTTTTTGAATAGTTTTCTTTTACATTATCGGCATACAAATTTATATATTCGCCTGTTTCAACATCTATAAAACGCTTTGGTGTGTTATCAAAATTAAAGGCAAATTCTTTTTCTTTATCAAACACGTGAAACAATATTACTTCGTGCTTATTATATTTTAAATGCCTTAGCGCCTCAAACAGTTTAGTTTCATCTTCATTTGTTTGAAACATATCTGTAAATAAAAAAATCATAGAGCGCCTATGAATTTTCTCTGCTATTTCATGTAAATAAGTGTATGTTTCGGTGTGCTTATTTAACGGTTTTTTAATGACGGTTTCGCTTAAAGCATTTAATAGCATTTGATGATGACGCTCGCTACCTTTTTCTTGGGCATAAAAATTATAAGCATCACTATAAATACTTAAACCAACGGCATCACGTTGTTTTTTTAGCATTTGCATTAATGCGGCTGAGGCAAGTGCTGAAAACGCTATTTTGTTCAACTTGTTTATTGAAAATTGCGTCATTTCAGGATAATGCATTGAGCTACTATTATCTAAAATAATGTGGCAACGTAAATTGGTTTCATCATCATAACGCTTGGTATAAAGCTTATCGGTTTTTGCAAATAGCTTCCAATCTATATGGCGCGTACTTTCTCCCCTATTATAGATTTTATGTTCGGCAAACTCTGATGAAAAGCCATGAAACGGACTTTTATGCATACCCGCAACAAAGCCTTCAACTACTTGTTTTGCAAGTAGACCAATATGCTTAAAACCTTCGGCTTTATTTAACTCTTTGCGAATATCCATTTAGTAAAATACTACTTTAAAACAGCATCAACTATTCCGTATTCAACAGATTCATTGGCACCCATCCAATGGTCTCTATTAAAGTCTTTCATTACTTTTTCAAATGCTTGCCCACAATTATCGGCTAGTATTTGGGCACTTAACTCTTTAGTTAAAATAATTTCTTTGGCAGTAATTTCAATATCACTAGCTTGCCCACGAGCACCACCACTTGGTTGATGAATCATTACACGGGCATGCTGTTGTATAAAACGTTTACCTTTTTCACCTGCCGATAAAATTATTGAACCCATTGACGCTGCAAAACCAGTGCATATAGTAGATACGCTACTTTTCAGGGATTTTATACAATCATAAATAGCAAAACCAGACGTTACGTAACCTCCTGGACTATTAATATATAAATGAATGGTAGCTGTTTCTAAAGCATCTAAATACATTAAACGATCTATAACATGTTTGGCTGAATCATCATCAACCTGCCCCCATAAAAATACTTTTCGTTCTTCTATTAATTTGGCATCTATAGCATCTTGTACTTTACCTTTTTTGCTCATTGTTTATAATGTTTCTTGATTTAAAAATTACTCTAAAATAAAAAAAGGTTTGCCATTACAGCAAACCTTAACCATTTTCTTTTTCTATATTTATTATAATGCTGCTTCTATAGCCTCAGTGTATGAGTTTTTAGGAGCTACACCTACTTTTCTATCTACAACCTCACCGTTTTTAAATACTAAAACCGTAGGTATGTTACGCACACCGTATTTAGCAGCAAACTCTTGGTTAGCATCTACATCAACTTTACCAACAACTGCTTTACCTTCGTACTCACCGCTTATTTCTTCAATAATTGGCCCTACCATTCTACATGGCCCGCACCAAGCAGCCCAAAAATCTACTAATACAGGTTTGTCACTTTTTAATACTGTTTCTTCAAATGTTGCATCTGTTATTTCTAATGCCATAATATATATTTTTAAATGTTATCTAATTATTTAATTACAAAATTAGTCAAAAAAAACGCCGAAGCTTACAAACTAACAATTTGTTTTGTTTATATCGTTATTATTTGGGTTTATTAAAAAAATTTCTGCAATTTACTTAATTCAATTTATAATGAATATGTTGAGATTCTAGTTCTGAAATTAATTCTTGGCAAACACGTACTTTTTGTTTTCTACTGGGCATATTCAGCTTAATCTTATCTTTAGCATCATACACTATAAAATTTAAAGCATGATTACCAGGATGCATGCTTAATAAATCTTGAATTTTAGTAATAGTATCTTCTTTTAAATCGTTTATATTAAGTTGAAGCGATAGTTTTTTAGCATACTGCTCCATAACATCATGCAACAACTGAAAACTATTAAACTGTATACGCGGGTCACTTTTTTTACCAGTATCTTTATTAGTCCAACCTTCACGAACAAAGGCTTTAACAAACACAAAACTATTTACCATTAAAAAATGCCTAAACTTTAAATAATCTTCGCCAAAAATTCTGAATTCGAAACTATCGGTATAATCTTCAATAGTAAACATACCCCAACCTTTACCCTGTTTACTTACACGATGTTGTACATCGGTAACAACACCACCAAACACCAATTCTCTATTAACGTAGGGTTCTAAATTATTAAACATGCCAACGGTAGCATTACAGAAGGTTTTCATTTCGGTTTTAAAATCATCCAACGGATGCCCAGAAATATAAATACCAACCACTTCGCGCTCTTTAGAAAGCTTTTCCATGGTTCCCCAATCTTCACAAGGCGGAATTGTGGGTTCTGCAATTTGCACATCGCTAGCTTCACCAAACAAACTTACTTGTGCTGAGTTTTCATTTTCTTTATGTTTTTGAGCGTATTTTATAACCATTTCTAAAAAGGTTAAATCACTTTCTTTATGAAAATACTGTGCGCGGTGTGTATCTGTAAAACAATCAAAACCGCCTGCATAGGCTAAATTCTCGAAAGCTTTTTTGTTTGCTGCTCGTAAATCGATGCGTTTTGCCAAATCGAAAATAGATTTATACGGGCCATCTTCTTTTCTGTTATCAACAATCGTCATTACCGCACCATGGCCAACACCTTTTATAGCGCCCATACCAAAACGCACTGCACCATCATTATTTACCGAGAATTTATAATAACTTTCGTTTACACTGGGCCCAAGAACATCTAGCTTCATTCGTTTACATTCTTCCATAAAAAATGTAATGGTTTTAATGTCGTTCATGTTGTTAGACAGTACTGCCGCCATATATTCGGCTGGATAATGTGCTTTTAGGTAAGCAGTTTGGTAAGCAATCCACGCATAACATGTGGAGTGCGATTTGTTGAAAGCGTAACTAGCAAAGGCTTCCCAATCTTTCCAAACTTTTTCTAATATTTTAGCATCGTGCCCATTTGCAGTAGCTTGCTCAATAAACTTAGGTTTCATTTTATCGAGTACCGCAATTTGCTTTTTACCCATGGCTTTACGTAAAATATCGGCTTCACCTTTGGTAAAATCGGCTAGTTTTTGCGATAGTAACATTACCTGCTCTTGGTATACCGTAATACCGTAAGTTTCCTTTAGGTATTCTTCCATGGCTGGTAAATCGTACTCAATTTCTTCGTCGCCATGTTTTCTTCGAACAAAACTTGGAATATATTCCATTGGCCCGGGGCGATACAAGGCGTTCATGGCTATTAAATCTTCAAACACCGTAGGTTTTAAATCACGTAAATGTTTCTGCATACCAGGGGATTCGTACTGGAACACGCCAACGGTTTCACCTCGCTGGAATAACTCGTATGTTTTTTCATCATCTAAAGGAAAACTTTCTGGGTCTAATTGAACATTGTGTCTTGCCTTTACAATTTTAACGGTGTCTTTAATTAAGGTTAATGTTTTTAACCCTAAGAAATCCATTTTTAGTAATCCTGCCGATTCTACTACAGAGTTATCAAACTGAGTAACATATAAATCGGAATCTTTTGCAAGCGAAACAGGCACGAACTTAGTAATATCGTCTGGAGTAATAATTACACCACAGGCATGAATACCGGTGTTACGCACCGAACCTTCCAACATTCTAGCAGTATTTACTGTTTCGGCTTCAAGACCACTTCCTTCAGAAATATTTAAAAGTTCGTTTACTTTTTCTAGTTCTTCGGCTCTAAATTTACCTGCCAAAGCTTTTTCATCTAAACCAAAAATTTTATTTAGTTTAGACATGTTTGGAATTAGTTTAGCAATTCTATCGGCATCAAACAACGGCAAATCGAGTACACGTGCGGTATCACGAATACTAGATTTTGCTGCCATAGTACCGTAGGTAATAATTTGCGCCACTTGGTTGGCGCCGTATTTTTCAATAACATAGTCCATTACCCTGCTTCGGCCTTCGTCATCAAAATCAATATCAATATCGGGCATACTAATACGATCTGGATTTAAGAAACGCTCAAAAAGCAAATCGTACTTCATGGGGTCTATGTTGGTTATCCATAAACAATATGCTGCTACAGAACCTGCAGCTGAACCACGCCCTGGCCCTACAGATACATCCATATTTCGGGCTTCGCGAATAAAATCTTCAACAATTAAGAAATATCCTGGATAGCCTGTGTTTTCTATAACACTTAACTCAAAATCGAGGCGTTCGGTAACGTCTTCGGTTAGCGGTTCGCCGTAACGTTTTTTTGCGCCTTCGTAAACTAAATGACGTAAATACGCATTTTCACCACGTTTCCCTCCATCTACTAAATCTTCATCGTATTTAAATTCGTCTGGTATATCAAATGCAGGTAATAATACATCGCGTGCTAACTGGAAAGCTTCAATTTTATTTACAATGTCTTCGGTATTGGCAATGGCATCAGGCAAATCTTTAAATAGCGCCTTCATCTCATCAGAAGACTTAAAATAATACTCCTGATTTGGTAAGCCATAACGATACCCGCGTCCGCGACCAATTGGTGTGGCTTGTTTTTCACCATCTTTTACACACAATAAAATATCGTGTGCATTAGCATCGGTTTGTTTTTGATAATACGTGTTATTGGTGGCTACTAATTTTACATTGTGTTTTCTGGCTAGCTTTACTAAAGTGTCGTTTACACGATTTTCATCTTCTTGATTATGGCGCATAATTTCAACATACAAATCGTCGCCAAATTGTTGTTTCCACCAAATAAGGGCTTCTTCGGCTTGATTTTCACCAATATTTAATACTTTACTTGGCACTTCTCCGTAAAGGTTACCTGTTAAAACAATAATGTCTTCTTTGTATAGTTCAATAAGTTTTTTATCAATTCGCGGTACGTAATAAAATCCATCAACAAAAGCATGCGAAGATAGTTTTGCTAAATTGTGATAACCGTTTTTATTTTTAGCTATTAAAACAATTTGGTAACCGTTATCTTTTCGGGTTTTATCTTTATGGTCTTCACAAACAAAAAACTCGCAACCAATTATGGGTTTTATTAATTTTTTATCTGTGATTTCTCCTTTTTCTTCCGCAGCCTCAATAGCTTCTTTTATGCTCTTATTTTTATTATTTATTGCATTTATAAAATGAAATGCACCCATCATGTTTCCGTGATCGGTTAAGGCTACTGCTGGCATATTGTGTGATGCTGCAGCCGAAACTAAATCTGGAATACTTATGGTTGACTGTAATACCGAGAATTGTGAGTGGTTATGAAGATGCACAAAATCGACTTCCTTTAATTCGGAAATGTTTTGTTTTATTTCTTCGGAAGATATTTGAGGTTCTTCGTTTTTTTGAAGCTTAGCTGTAATTTTAGCACTTTCCTTTTTTAGGTTTATGTGTTTTAAACCTATAAGCTGAATTTCTTGCGGATTGGCTTCTTTGAAATTTTTAAAATAATCGGGCTCTACATCAAGTTGCTCCTTGGTGTATTCTTGCAAACGTACAAGCTCTAAAAAACAACGTGTTGTTGCCTCTACATCGGCTGTGGCATTATGCGCTTCGGCAAAAGGCTCGTTAAATAAAAACTCGTGCAACTCGGTTAAGGTTGGTAATTTAAATTTACCGCCACGGCCACCCGGAATTTTACATAGTTGTGCCGTATGTTCGGTACAGGTATCTAAAACCGGTAATTCTTGTAATGGGTTAGCAACGTTTTCACGTACAAATTCTGCACCCATAATGTTTAAATCGAACTTTACATTTTGCCCAACTACAAATTTGGTTTTACTTAAAGCTATGTTGAATTTTTCTAAAACTTCAGATAGTGGCACACCTTGTTCCGCTGCTAATTCGGTAGAAATACCGTGAATTTTTTCGGCATCGTACGGGATGTTAAATCCATCGGGTTGTACTAAATAGTCTTGACTTTCAATACAATTGCCCATAGCATCGTGTAATTGCCATGCAATTTGTATACACCTTGGCCAGTTATCAACATCGGTAATAGGTGCATCCCAACGTTTTGGTAATCCGGTAGTTTCAGTATCAAAAATTAAGTACATACGTTTAAATTTATAATATATTTGAGCAGCTAATGTTTAAAAAAACGAGTTTATAAAAATACGTAGAATTTCGGCTTTTTCAACAGGAACTTGTTATGAGTTTTAAACAAATAAAAAACGCAACCTACATTGCGTAGATTGCGCTTTTCAAACTAACTAACCAACTAATTTATGAAACTAACTCTTCATGCACCTTTTCGGTATTGATTGCTGCCTGTATGGCATTTTTTTGATTAAATAACATAGCATCAATACTTGGTGGTAATGTTCTATCTTTTATTATTTCGTTATACTCTTTTAAACTGGCTTCTTCACCACGAATTGCTTCTTGTAAAATAGCTTCTTCGTCGTTTGATGAAAATAACGATTTTAAGCTCATCCAATTTCTATGCATTGTGCCTTTAAAACTTCCTGTTTCTTTAGGCTCTTCACCATAATTTAAAATTTCTGTTCTTATTTGTTTAGCAAACTCGCTGCGCTCTGTAGCTCTTCGTTTAAAAAAGATTCTCAAATTGGTACTTTCTACATTTTTAGCTGCATTTAAATACCCTTTTTCGGCGTCGTAATTTTTTACTAAAAGTTCATTTAACTTATTTGAAATTTCTTCAGTGTACTTCATAATTCTAATCTTATCATTTTAAATTTCAATAATTTTTTTTGAGATGCTTATTGTTTCACATCTATTGTAAATATAAGGCTTTACTAAGCTTATGTCAAGCTATTTAACAAGGTTTAAAATACCTTTAAGAACGTATTAACAGTTTAGTTTAAATCATAATTTTAAGGTAAGACCGTTCTGTATCAATAACATTTTTAATTGATGTTTTGTGTTCTTGTAAAACATTGTTAGTGCTATTGGGTAATTTGGTGTTTTTTAAAAAATCTTCGTACTTATTAAGGTTGGCTTTCTCTTCTTTAATAGCCTCTTCTAAAACTAAAAGCTCTGTGTTGTTACTAAAAATGGTTTTTAAATTTAACCAATTCCTATTAAGAGTTTCAGCAAAACTACCCGTGTTTTCAGGTTGTTTACCAAAATTTTTAATTTCATTTTTTAGTTGCTCATCAAATTTATTTTTATCATCTACACAACGCTTAAAAAACAACTTAAGTCTGCTGTCTTCAACATTTTCAATAGCATTTAAATAGCCTTTTTGCGTGTGATGATTTTTTAATAATAATTCGTTTAATCCGTTAGAAACTTTATCAACATACTCCATAATTCAATTACATTTTAAATTTCAATAATTTCTTTTATGATGCGTATTGTTTCACATCAAACTTATTTAAAATTACAAAGTAAAATAGCCAATAAAAAACGTTTAACACTGTTTAGCAGAATTTTAATACAATTTAACAACCCAAAATATTGCTTTAACAACTATTAATAGCGTATTTTTGGACACCAGCAACTAAAAAAACAATGAAATTTAATTACTTAACATTCATATTAATGTTAGCCAGCTTGCAATTACTTGCGCAAGAAACACCTTTGTATATAGGCACATTTACAAATGATGGCAGCCAAGGTATTTACCACACAACATTTAATGAAGAAACAGGAAAAATGGGCGTAATTAATTTAGCTATTGCTACAGACGACCCATCATTTTTAGCGTTATCACCAAATAAAACCCACCTTTATGCTGCTCATAAAAACGGTTTTGTTTCTTCGTACAAAATAGAACCCAATTACAAATTATCATTATTAACCCGCGTAAAAAGCGAAGGTAAAGGCGCTTGCCATATTGCTGTAAACACTGCAGGTAATAAGGCCGTTGTTTCTAATTATGGTAATGGCACTGCGGCTATTTTTCCAATAGATTCTGATGGTATGTTAGGTGAAGCCTCTCAGGTTTTTAATAAGAATTCTGAAAATAAAACCTCAAGAGCGCATTCAGCTTTTTTTAATGAAGATGAACTTTACGTTGCCTATTTAGGCAAAAACGCTGTATCTCAATATAAATTACAAAAAGGTGATAACAATAATATTATTTACAAACTGAAAGAAAACGCCATTGTTAACGTAACCAGAAACCCAGGACCAAGACATTTCACCTTTACAAAAAACGGAAAATTTGTTTACATTATAAATGAGCTAGCAAGCTCAATAACCGTAGCAAAAAAAACTAAAAAAGGCTTTAAACTTGTTGAAACCGTTTCTACACTTCCAAAAGATTTTAATGAAAAAAACAACTGTGCAGATATTCACTTATCTAACAACGAACGTTTTTTATATGGCTCAAACCGTGGACAAAATACTATAGCTATTTTTGAAAGAAACCCAAAAAATGGCAAAATAAAACATATTAAAAATGTGCCTGTTCATGGTAACTGGCCAAGAAACTTCACTTTAAGTCCTAATGGCAATTATGTTTTAGTAGCAAACCAAAAAAGTCATAATATTTCGGTTTTTAAAGTAAACAAAACCAATGGCAACCTCAACTTTTTATACGATGTTAAAACACCATCGCCAGTTTGCTTAATATTTTAGCTAAATGCTTGAAAATTAAAAATATTAGAGTATCTTTGCGCCCTCATTAATAACCCGAGGTCGGGAACCTCAAATAATTAATAATTATGCCAGTTAAAATTAGATTACAAAGACACGGTAAAAAAGGAAAACCTTTTTACTGGATTGTTGCTGCAGATTCGCGCGCAAAAAGAGATGGTAGATACTTAGAGAAATTAGGTGTTTACAACCCTAACACAAACCCTGCAACTGTTGATTTAGATGTTGATGGTGCAGTAAAATGGCTACAAAACGGTGCACAACCAACAGATACCGCAAAAGGATTATTATCTTACAAAGGTGCATTATTAAAAAATCATTTAGCAGGTGGTGTAAAAAAAGGTGCTTTAACTGAAGAGCAAGCTGAAGCAAAATTCAATGCCTGGTTAGAAGAAAAAGCTGCTAAAATTCAAGCAAAAGCTGATGGTTTATCTGAAGCTGAAGCAAAAGCGAAAGCTGATGCACTAGCTGCTGAAAAAGCTGTTAACGAAGCAAGAATTGCTGCTGCTGCACCAGTAGTTGAAGAAACTGAGGAAGCTACTGAAGAGGCTGCTACCGAAGCTGAAGCTACAAACGAAGAAGAATAAAAATTAATTTTTTATACTTTTAAACTCCGGTACAACGTATCGGAGTTTTTTTATTCCCACGAAAGTGAGAATCTAAACCAATAATAAATTTTTCAAAAAAAGATTACCTTTTCTATGAAAAAAGACAACTGTTTTTACTTAGGAAAAATTGTAAAGAAATATAGCTTTAAAGGCGAAGTATTGGCAAAACTTGATACAGACCAACCAGATATTTACGAAAACTTAGATGCTATTTTTATAGACCTAAAAAATAATCTTGTCCCTTTTTTTATAGAGAAATCCCAATTACACAAATCTGATTTACTACGCATTAAATTTGAAGATGTAGATACTGAGGCCGATGCGGACGCCATAATGAAAACCAACCTGTTTTTACCTCTAGAAATGTTACCAAAATTAGAAGGTAATAAATTTTATTTTCATGAAGTTATTGGTTTTACTATAACCGATAAAAACTTTGGAAATGTTGGCACATTAAAAGCAATAAATGACGCTACAGCGCAAGCCCTTTTTGAAATAGACCGCAATGGCACCGAGGTATTAATACCAATGAATGATGAATTTATTATAGAGGTAAACAGAACCAATAAAACTATTATTGTAGAAACCCCCGAAGGTTTAATAGATTTATACTTAAATAACTAAAGCGCCGCCATTATAGGCTCTCCTCTTTCAATTAAATGTATTCTTGCCTGTACAATATCACGCTGTTTTAGTAAAGCTCTACAAAGTGATAGTGGTAAATTTATTTGAGACAACAATTCATCATATTTAGCAACACACAACAACTCATTTGCATAAACTTTAGATAAAAAATCTAAGTCACTACCCATTTTAACTTGTTGCTTAAAATTAGTTCTAATTAAATGAAAACGTCTTTTTAAAACAATTTGCATCTCGTTGTTTTCATCAAAACGTTTTAATTCCTTCTTTAATGCTTGAATAAACTTATTGCGTTGTGCAGCACTTTTTTTACTAAAGGCTATATTATCTGTAAATTTTAGGTCTTTACTAGCCTTATTATAAGCATTTTCAATTTCTTCATTTAAAATAACTAAGTCGTTTAGCTTCTCTACAATGTAATCTGTCTGTTTCAAATCCCAAAAAATTTTTCGTTTTTAAATATACGTATTAACAACTCTGTTTCGATTTTTAAAGTATAAAGTTTTAACAAATGTTTTCAACAATCAACAATAATTCTTTACTATTGTGCTTACAAAAAACACAAAAATGGCTCAAAAACCCTTTAGTTTCAAACAGTTTACAATAAATCAAAACAAATGCGCCATGAAAATTGGCACAGATGGAGTTTTACTTGGTGCTTGGGCTAGTATAAAAAAACAACCTTTTGCCGTGTTAGATATTGGTGCTGGCACTGGTATTATTGCGCTTATGCTAGCACAACGAAGCAATGCTGAAGTTATTGATGCTATTGAAATTGATGCCGATGCTTACGAGCAATGTGTTGATAATTTTGAGCAATCTCCATGGGGTGATCGTTTATTTTGCTACCACGCCTCATTAGAGGAATTTGCTGAAGAAATTGATGATGAATATGAGCTCATTATATCAAATCCGCCTTTTTATTCTGAAGACTTTAAAACCGAAAACACCTCAAGAGACATTGCTCGTTTTCAAGACGCTTTGCCATTTAAACATTTGCTTGAATGTAGTGTTAAATTACTAGCAAAAAATGGCAGTTTCTGTGTAGTTATTCCATCTAAAGAAGAAGAAAAATTCATAGCATTAGCACAACATTTTTCTCTATATCCAAACCATATTTTACACGTTAAAGGCAACCCAACAACTGAGGTAAAACGCAGTTTAATTGAATGTTCTTTTACAAAAAGCAATGTTTCAATAAATGAATTAATTATTGAAACAGAAAGACACCAATACACAGCAGAATACATTGAATTAACAAAAGAATTTTATCTTAAAATGTGATTTATTAAAGCTAACTCACTAATACGTCATTAGCCTTCATGCTTTAGTTTCAAAATTAAATACTTCACAAATAAACCTGTTTTCTTTAAATTATTTTCAATAAATTTGATTTTAAACTGAATAATATCAAATTATGAAGCCAGATTTATTCGAAGCTCCAGATTATTACAATTTAGACGAGCTCCTTTCCGAAGAACATAAATTAGTACGTAATGCTGCCAGAGATTGGGTAAAACGTGATGTATCTCCAATAATTGAAGATTATGCCCAAAAAGCAAAATTTCCCACGCAAATTATTAATGGCTTAGCCAGTATTGGCGCTTTTGGCCCATACATTCCAATGGAATATGGTGGCGCCGGTTTAGATCAAATTAGTTATGGCCTCATCATGCAAGAAATTGAACGTGGTGACTCTGGTGTGCGTAGTACGGCTTCAGTACAATCATCATTAGTTATGTATCCCATTTGGAAATACGGTAACGAAACACAACGTAAAAAATATTTACCCAAACTTGCTAGTGGTGAATGGATGGGATGCTTTGGTTTAACAGAACCCGACCATGGTAGCAACCCTGGTGGTATGGTTACTAATTTTAAAGATATGGGCAACCATTATTTACTTAACGGCGCAAAAATGTGGATTAGCAACGCGCCTTTTGCACAAGTAGCTGTAGTATGGGCGAAAAATGAAAAAGGCAGAATTCATGGCCTTATTGTAGAACGCGGTATGGAAGGCTTTTCTACACCAGAAACACACAACAAATGGTCTTTACGCGCAAGTGCTACTGGCGAACTTATTTTTGATAATGTAAAAGTACCTAAAGAAAATTTATTACCTAATAAATCAGGGTTAGGCGCACCATTAGGTTGCTTAGATTCTGCCCGTTACGGTATTGCTTGGGGTGCTATTGGCGCTGCTATGGATTGCTACAATACTGCTTTACGCTACAGCAAAGAGCGCGTACAATTTGGCAAGCCTATTGGGCAATTTCAGTTGCAACAAAAAAAACTAGCTGAAATGATTACAGAAATTACTAAAGCGCAGCTTTTAGCATGGCGTTTGGGTGTTTTAAAAAATAACGGCAAAGCAACTTCCGCTCAAATTTCTATGTCAAAACGCAACAATGTTGCCATGGCTTTAAATATTGCTAGAGAAGCCCGCCAAATGTTAGGTGGCATGGGTATTTCGGGTGAATTTTCTATTATGCGACATATGATGAACCTTGAAAGTGTTATTACTTATGAAGGCACACACGATATTCATTTATTAATTACTGGGCTAGATGTTACTGGTTTAAATGCCTTTAAATAAACACGTATTTCATTTAGAAATCAACAAACTCACTACATCGTTTTAGTAAAAAATCTCTGGTGAATATGACTTTTGACAGTTTTTTTCAGAAGTTCTAAATCTAACTTTGTTAACACAATAACCAACTGCATACAGTTAGTAAAGTTAGAACTTATGGAAAAATTACGAAAAGACATTGTTCAATCTATAAATTTAAAGTTAGCTGCTATTGGGCAACCAACTTTTAAAGATGACGAAGGTAGTAAAGAAACGTTTAGCGACCCTAAATTTGATGAGTTAACTACCGGATTAATAATGAGTATAAGAGAGAAGTCCAGACTTCTAGCAAACCATCTTTCTCCTGCTGATGCAAGAATTCAAAACTTTATAGATGATTATTTAAAAGACATCCCTTTTAATAAAACATACAAGTTACCAAATGATACGCTTATACTTTCTAAAAAAGGACAAGCAAGAGAAGCTAGTTTACCTGCAAACGGCGACTCTTTTGTAAGTGATTTAGTAACATCTAAAAGGCTTAAACAAGGTATTTTAAATAATCCTTTACATGATAAGCGAACAACAAAAGGCACATTCCACATTGTTGAAGGCCCATTACCTGTACCTTTAGACAAAAAAGAAGTTCCAAAAATTGTTTTTGCTCACTTTATTAATGCGGCATTTAATGCACCCGATAATTTAAAAGCTCTACCATTTACATCATTACAAAAAGAACAAGCTAAAGTCATGGTGTCTATGTTATTAAGACCCGTTGTTTGCCCAGAAGTAAAAGGTGTTATTGAAGAAAAATCATTAGAAGTACGCTTTTTTGCTCCAGGTAACTTAGTAAGTAATTTAGATTTTGTTGAAAACATTTTTGGTAATGCCGGAGACCCAAGTTTAGCGCACAATGATGCAGCTTTAGATACAGAACATTGGACAGGCCACACAGGATGTATAATTTTAGCACCACATTTAAAATCTTTAAAAAAGAAAGACGTTGGGCTACCACATTACAATGATGCTACCGAGCGCCAACGTAAAGACGGTATGTGCTACAAAGATGAAAATGAACTTTATAATGATGGCGGCGCCTTTAAATTAACCTGTAGAGATGAACGCGGTGTAGTAGTTACACTTATTGCTGATAATTACTACGGCTACTCTAAAAAAGAAATAAAAACCCAAATAAGCTACTCTGCCAATCTTTATGGTTTAGTTGAAGAAGAGCACGCTGGTGGTGCTATTGCTTATGCAAGACGTATTATGGGCGATACCGTTAACGGACAAGATTATATTGATAACTATGGATTAGACCACACCTTTGAAGATGTTAAATCTCTTTTAGCTGATAAAATTGAGGTAAAACCAGGAAATTATGCCATAGATAAAAAATACCCAAACGTTATTTATGTACCTGAAACGGCTTACTTCAACATTAATAAAAATAATATTAGCTGGAAACATAATGGTAAAAAACAAAAATTAACATTATCGCCTTTTAAAACCTACGTGCACCCATCGGGTAATAAATTACGTTTAGAAAAACACCCGTCAATAAATTTATGGCGTATGGTTGAAACATACCCTGAAGGTGTATTTTGCCACAAACCCTGTACAGTATCTGGTGGTGGTAAATCAGAGATTTCAAAATCTATGCAAAACGCCATTACGTATAGCTCTTTCAACATTCATGACATTGAAGAAGACTTTAAAAAAGCCGATGAAATTATAGAGTTTGATTATTCAACTAGATGGAAAGTAAAAGATCCTAACCGCCCAAAATCACGTTCATTCTTAAGTGAAAAACGCACATTAGGTTCAGTGGTTAAATTACTAACACCTTCTGAAGAAAACTCTGATGAATTTAATGAGTGGTTAAAAAATATACCTGTTCACGTACGCTCTTTAGTGCTTTTTGTTAAACGTTTATTTAGGCAAGCACATGGTGCCGATTTAAATTGGAAAGACATGATGACTGTTGAAATTATAAACGGCGTAAAAGGCACCAAATTAATTTACAACAACACACCTGTAGTTGGTAGTTACGTACGTATTGGTTTTAATCAACAAGGCAATTGGATGTTAAATAAACTACGATCTGATTTTTCAGCAAGTGAAAAAATTCAAACTGAAGATGATATTTCAGCATCAATAACGCTTCCTAGAAATCAGTTTAAAAACTTAAATCCGGAGTATAACAATCAAAGCTTTAAAGTGCTTACTAACTGTGAAGCACACCTTTTCCAAAGACCAGATGAGGCCATTGTAAGAGGTTATGATAAAGGTGCTGAATTAGATATTATTTCAAATGGCAGATTTTTAACCAACTATGAAATGTTAACTAAAAAAGATGCCATTGCCATTTATGAAGACACAATAAATTATGATAAATACACACAACCTGTTAAAGATTTCATTTTAGAAATTGTTAATAGTGAAGATGAGAATATACAGTTTGTACTACCATCGCACCCAAGAATTATTGAAGATGGTTTACCAACAAAAAACCCTCGTTACCTAGAGCCTAACAGGTTTTTTAACGAAACTGAAGCATCATACATTGCAGATGTTGGCGTGCGCTTACACCGTAAAGTTAAGCCACAAGACCCTGTAATACATGTTGTAAATGCGGTGTTACCGGGTAGAAGAAACAATCCGGTTGATAAAGAAGCTGGTATTAGACCACTAGCTGTTTACAACCCTATTCACTACCAAGAAACACCAGAATTGTTTATGGATTTTGTTTGTAGTTTAACAGGTAAGTCTCCTTCAACAACCGGAGCGGGTTCTGAAGGAGCGCTTACTAAAGCACCTTTTAACATGCTTACACCAACTACAGATTTAAATAACGCGCTTCTATCACATATTTTAACAGAATCTAACGGCTTTAGTACTGCTGCAGGATATGTGGGTGCCGAAAATAAAATAGACCACGATGTGAGTTTATTAATACCCGAAATTTGGGCAAGAATGACACCTGCAGATAGAGATCCTAAAAACTTAATTGCCAATGGTTCTTTAGAAAAACTTGAAGATTTTGAATATCAAGGCAAAAAGGTATTAGCAAGCAGACTAGGTTACAGAATAACAAGAAAATTCGATTTATTATGCTTAAATAGAATTTTTGATGAACCTACCGCTGTATTTAGTGAACGTATGTTAAAACCAGAATTACAAGGTATGGAAGACTACGTTGATGGTATTAATAACATAGTTGAAGCACAACAAAAAGTAGCCTTAAATTATTTTGAAGATGGTAGCGTTGAAGCAGCTATACCGCCACTAAAAATACTATTACACATTATGGCTTACGGCAATTATGAAGGTAAAGATATTAGCAACCCAGAATTACGAAAATACTTTACAAGAGATTATGTTTTAAATAGTAGTTGGTATAAAGAGCGCTTAAAAATTAAACAACAAAAAGATTTAGCGTACTACCAATCTCAAATTACATACTTAGAAACCTTTATATCTGAACCTAATAATAGCAAATTAGTAGAAGAAATGAACATTAATAACAAATTAGAAACCACTAAAAAGTTATATGAAAACGCAAAAACTAATGCATATTTAGAAAGCTTAGTGGGTACTATTGGAACAGACCCACTATTTAAAAAGTAGTTTATTTCATTTTAAGCGTAAAAGCGTTTCGCATTTATAAATTATAAATGTTGAAACGCTTTTTTTATTAAATTTTAGTTTGTCATTTTAAAACAATATTTTAGGCTTTTGTTTTACAATGGTTAAAATGGTTTTAAACGCACTAAAAGAACATATTAAAAAAAATATTGAAATTTCTAATGAAGATTTAGAAACTATTTGCAGTTATTTCAAACCAAAATCTATTAAAAAAAAAGATTTTCTACTTACACAAGGTAATATTTACAAATACGAAGGCTTTGTAATTAATGGGTGCTTTAGGGTTTTCTCTATTGATAAAAAGGGTAATGAAAACACGCTATATTTTGCCGCTAAAGATTGGTGGTTAATGGATATTGATAGTTTTATGAACCAAAAACCTTCAAACTTAAATATGCAAGCTCTTGAAGATAGTGAAGTGTTATTAATAAACCGAACAGATAAATTAACACTCTATAAAACACTTCCGGTAGTTGAAAAATTATTCCGTATCATGTCACAAAAAGCGCTTGTAGCATGGCAACGCAGGTTAATTCGCAACCAATGCGAAACGGCAAAAGAACGCTATCTATATTTTTCTAACACCTACCCTAACATTGCTTCTAAACTAACCGACAAACAAATTGCTAGTTATTTGGGCATTACCCACGAATTTTTAAGTAAAATAAAAAAACAATCATAGTTTTAAAAAAATTATCTAAAATTCAACCTAACAAATTCAACGCTATTTTTTCTACTATTGAACTTGTTCAACAATTTTCACCTAATAGTTTTTAATTTTTGTGTTTTCAAACAAAACAACAATTATGAACACACTAAAAAAACTAAACTTTTGTATAATTACACTTGTAATTACATTATTTTCTTGCGCATTAGAAGCACAAATAACCAATGATATTACTGATGACGAAGCTTTAAAAGCACTTTTAGCTGCCAAAGCCAAAGCCGAAGCAGATAACGTACTTGTTAACATAGCTGTTGTAGACGCCGGAGCAAACCTAAAATCATTTATAAGAATGGATGAATCTTACCTAGGTAGTATTGATGTAGCTATAAAAAAAGCTAAAACTGCGCGTTATTTTAATATAGACACTGGTAAATTGGGTGAACTTACCCAACCTGGTGGTATTATTTATAATATTGAATTAACTAATAATGGTTTGGTATCTTTTCCCGGAGGTATTCCTATAAAAAATAAAAATGGCAAAATTATTGGGGCCATTGGTGTAAGCGGCGGCACTATAGAACAAGACAGAGAAATAGCAACCGTAGGCGCTCAAGCTATTTTAAATTAATTACTTTTGATAAACAACTAGACATTATGATGAATACCATAAAAAACCTTGCATTACTATTTACGCTTTTAATAGCCCAATTAAGCTTAGGTCAAAACAGCGACAACCTAATGCTTTACAGACAAGATTTTAAAAATATAGCTGGTAAAAATACCGTTTCTGTAACCAGCTACGAAAAAAACGGCAAACACCTTGTATTTGTTGGTGGTGCAGGAGATGTAGATGTATTTAGCCTAGATAAAGAAGGCGTACTTACACCTGTTAGCAACCACAAGCTTTACAAAGAAAAAGGTCCTGCAAGAGGCATGGTAGCTGATAATATTGGAGGTAATGATTTCCTATTTGTAGCCAATAAATTTGGTAACGTTGTTGAAACCTTCAAGATTTTAGATAATGGTTCTTTAGAACGTGCTGCTATGGTAGAAGATACTGAAGATACACACCTTGCTGTTGGTATTACTTTGCAAGTAGTACATATGAAAAAGGCATCTTATTTATTTGTTGGCGGACTTGAAAGAACAACTCCTGGTCTTACTTGCTTTAAAATTAATAACGACGGAAGCTTAACACATGTACAGTCCATGAAAGATACTGATGAGTTACACACTGATGGAATTATTGGCATGTATACCGTTAAAATTAAAGGAAAAACCTATTTATATACCAGCGGTTTTCAAGATAGTGGGGTAAGTAGCTTTAGAGTCTATGAAAGCGGTAAATTCAAAAACGTAAATAATATTCATGACAACACAACAGATAGATATCTAACAGGAGCATATCCTGTAACCGGCGTTACATTAGGTAACAACAATTATGTTCTTGTGGGGCACCGACACCATAAGTACTATGATTATGCACCTAAATTCATTAAAAACAAAGACTTCGTATACCATGGAGATGGCGTAAGTGTATTTAAATTAAATAATAAAGGTGCACTTGTACCACACTTTGTTTTAAAAGACGATGAAACTAATAAATTACAAGGGCAAACAAGAATAGAATTAGTGTCTAGCAACGGAAAAGAAGCCATTTTTGCTGTTGGAACCAGAGATGATGAAGCCATACAACTATGTAAATTAAACGAAGATGGTATTTTAAGTTCAATTAACTATTTAGAAACTGGCTTTTCAATTTACTATGGTTTAAGATCTCATAAAATTGGTGATGATAATTTCCTAATTGCAGGATCTAACAGGTTTGATTTTGGTAAAGCAGTATCTTATAAAATTGCTCCTAAAATAAATAGAGGTAATAAGGTTATTAAACACATTGTACACTTAAAATATAAAGATGAAGCCTCAGAAAAAGAAGTAAATGCTGCCGTACAAGCTTTTGTAAATCTTCAAAATGAAATACCTTCTATTTCTGCTTTTGAATGGGGAGAAAACGATAGTACCGAAAAACACGACAAAGGCTTAACACACTCCTTTGTTATTACCTTTAAAAATGAACACGCAAGAGAACAGTATTTATTTCATAAAGCACATCTTAATTTAATTAATAAATACGCACACCTTTTTGCTGATGCTGTAGTGATGGATTATTGGACAGAACAGTAATAATTCCAAAAGAAAAAATAAAAATGTTTAATTGTTGGCATTAAACGTCAAGAATACTTCAATAATTCTTGGCGTTTAAGGTCTTCAAATAAAATATTCATGGGTAAAATGAAGAAGTTTATTTTACTATGCTTTCTAATTTCATCATTTTCAGTAATACCACAAGAAAATAATGAAAACACCAAACAAGTTAAGCTAAGTTTAACCGATGGTGTTTATCCTTTTTTGCATTACGCATCTACCGCTGCTGCAAATATTTATGGAGGCATAGAACAAGAAGCAAGTTACTCTGGGCAATTGTATACCGGTGTTGCTTTAGATTTTGAAAAATTACTAAAATGGAAGGGTACTCGCGGAAAAATTTCTATGATAAACCGCCATGGCAAAGGGCTTGCAAATGAAGTAGGCTCAGTATTTGAACCTTTAAATCTTGTGGGCGGGCAAAACACATTTTTATATGATTTAAGTATTGAAAAAGATTTTGGAGATAAATTCTCTTGGAAAATAGGGCGCACAACAACTGTTGACGATTTTTCTGTTTCAAAATGGTATTTTTATTCTATAAGTAATACCATAAATGGTGTTATTAGAGCGCTTTTATTAGATGGGCAAACAACAACCTTTCCTTTTGCTACTTGGGGTACAAGGTTTAAATACAAACCAAACACCAAACATCAATTTCAACTAGGGGTTTACCAGTTAAGCAAAACTGTTTTTGATGATACTAAAAATGGTTTAGATTTTGCGTTTAGAGCAACAGATGATACATCGGTATTTTTACAATATGATTGGTTTGGGGAAATTTCAAACCGTAAAACTAGAGCTTACATTGGTGCTAATCAGGTTTTTGGAAGCTTATCAAATTTAGATTCCAACAGTATCACTAAATATTTTCTACGCTTATATGGGCACATTGATGTAAATTTAACCAACAATATAAACGCATTTTTAACAATGGCTTATACACCACATGGTGCTGTTGCAAAATTACCTTTTCAATCTAGTTTTGGTTTAAATTGTAAAGGGCCAATAAAGTCTAGAATTAATGATAGAATACTATTCTTTGCTACCTTTGGGGCATTTAGCAATGAATGGGCAGCTGTACAAAACCATAATTCACTTTCACCTGAAATGGTTTTAGAGTTGGGTTATCGTTTTCAAATTACCAACTATTTTGTATTACAACCTGCCATACAATACAGTATTTGCCCTGGTGGTACTGGCACAATTAATAACGCCGTTATTCCAGGTATTTGGATAGAGGCTAGCTTTTAAATATTTTGATATTGCTAACTTTGTACACATAAGTAAAGCATTAAAACATAACTATAAACACAAAAAAATGAGTGATTTAAAAAATAAAAAAGCCATTATAACTGGAGGCGGAAGAGGTTTAGGCAAAGCAACAGCCATAGCCTTTGCTAAAGAAGGAATAGATGTTGCCATTACCGGCAGAAACGAATCTGTTTTAAAAGAAACAGTAAACGAGCTAGAAAGCTTTGGCATTAAGGCCATTTATTCAGTTTTTGATGTTAGTAATTATAACGCTGTTAAAACCAGCATTAAAGATATAATTACGCGTTTAGGCGGTGTAAATATTCTGGTTAATAACGCAGGTATTGCCGCCATTGGTTCGTTTATTGAAATGCCTGTTGAACAATGGGAACAAACTATTCAAACAAACGTAATGGGCATGTATTATGTTACCAAAGAGGTTTTACCTCATTTAATAGATAATAATGAAGGTGATATTTTTAATGTAGCCTCTACAGCTGGTTTAAATGGCAACCCTAATATTTCGGCATATTCTGCATCAAAATTTGCGGTAATTGGCATGTCTGAATCTTTAATGAAAGAAGTAAGAAAAAACAATATTAGAGTTATTACTTTAACACCAAGCACCATAGAATCAGACATGACTATTGGTTTAGGCATGTTAGAAAAAGGTTCTGAAAATGTGCTACAACCAGAAGATTTTGCGCAACTCATAGTATCGGGTTTAAAGTTACCACGAAGAGCCATGTTAAAAACAGCTGCTTTATGGACAACCAATCCATAATAAATAACTAAATTTTAATGTATTAAGAAGCGCTTCAACATTGAAGCGCTTTTTTTAATTACAAACATCAATTTCAAAAATTGTATCTTTAAAAGAAAAATGATTTTGAAAAAACTACTCAAATACGTTATATTTTCTGGCGTATTTTACCTTGGCTGTTCTTCTTCTGATGTTAAAAATGAAAACACACCTCAAGTTGAAAAAGAAGAAATAATTGAAACTACACCAGAAAACACACCCGAAAGCGTTATAAAAATACTATCATTAGGCGATAGTTATACCATAGGTGAAAGTGTTTGCAAAACCTGCCGTTTTCCAGAACAGCTAAAAGATAGTATTATTAAAAAAATTGGTAATAATGATGTTAATTTAAAAGTAATAGCCCAAACCGGCTGGACTACTTCTGATTTAAAAAATGCTATTGCTAATGAAAATTTAGAAGAAAACTACAACTTGGTTACCCTTTTAATTGGCGTTAACAACCAATACCAATTGCAGCCTTTTAGTGTTTTTGAAAAAGAATTTCCAGAGCTTGTAAGCAACGCTATAACTTTGGCGCAACTAAAAAAAGATAAAGTAATTGTAGTTTCAATACCAGATTATGCTTATACACCCTTTGGTAATGGAAATTCAAGTATAAGTGAAGAAATAAATATGTACAATAATTTTATAGAACGTTACTGTAACCAATACGGTATAACTTATGTGTACATTACAGATATAACACGCAAAGGGCTTGAAAAACCAGAACTTGTTGCTAATGATGGTTTACATCCATCTACACTAGCATACAGCCAATTTGTTAGTATTATTTTACCCGAAGCATTAGAAAAAATTGGATACACTACAAACTAATTATAGCTATATTAGCTTAAAGTTTTAACTAGTATGTTTTCATCAAAAAAACGTTTAAACCACGCCTACAAAAACGCCAAAGTTGTAACGTTTAATAATACCAGTAAATACATTTTATTTAGTGATTGCCACCGTGGCGACAATAGTTTTGCTGATGATTTTGCTAACAACCGCAATATTTACTTTCACGCGTTAAAACATTATTATAAAGAAGGTTTTAATTATTGTGAATTAGGTGATGGTGATGAACTTTGGGAAAACCTATCGTTCTCATCAATTTTAAATGCGCATAAAAATGTGTATATGCTTTTAAAGCAGTTTCACAAAGAAAACAGGCTGCACATGATTTGGGGAAATCACGATATGGTATACCGAAACCCCAACTACGTTAAAAAACATTTATCTACATATTTTGACCCAAAAATTGGCGAAAATGTTGAGCTATTTAAAAATATAACCTACAACGAAGCCATTGTTTTAAAACATGAAACCACCAAACAAGAATTATTTTTAACCCACGGGCATCAAGCCGATTGGTGGAACTTTTTATTTTGGAAATGGAGTCGTTTTTTAGTAAGAATACTTTGGAAACCCCTTAATGTTATGGGTATTGCAGACCCCACAAGTCCTGCTAAAAATTACACCGAATTAATTAAAGTTGAAAGGCGTGCAAAAAAATGGATAGCCCAAAACAACAATTTACTAACTATTTTTGGCCATACTCACCGCCCAAGATTTCCTGAACCCGGAGATATTGCTTTTTTTAATGACGGCAGCTGCGTTCACCCACGTAGCATTACAGGTTTAGAAATAGAAAATGGTGCTATTTCGTTAATTAAATGGCATATTGCAACTAAAGACGACGGTACTCTACAAATAGTTAGAACACTATTAGAAGGTCCTGTAAATTTAATTGATTACAGAACGTAAGTATGCTTCAAAAACGTTACGAAGGGTTTTTACAAACACCCGTTTTATGGAAAAATAAATCGGTTTTTAATTTAAAACAGTTTGACATTGAAACCCAATTTTCAAAAATTAATATTGAGGTAGATGAAACACTTCGTTTAGGCAAATATATTGAACGTTTTGTTTCTTTTGAAGTATTGCAACAACCTGATATTTCAATAATAGCAGAAAACATTCAAATACAAAAAGATAAAATTACTTTAGGGGAAATAGATTGCTTGTTACTAAAAAAACAGCAACCCATTCATTTAGAAATTATTTATAAATTCTATTTATATGACGAAACCGTTGGACAAAATGAAATTGAGCACTTTATTGGCCCAAACAGAAAAGATACTTTAGTTGAAAAACTATTAAAACTTGAAAAAAAACAACTTCCGCTACTCTATTCAGATACTTGTAAACCGTATTTAGAAAACTTAGATTTAAATATTAATACTATTTTACAGTATGTTTATTTTAAAGCACAATTATTTTTACCGTATAACAACCAAAACATACAACTTAAAACGTTAAACAATAATTGTATTGCGGGCTATTATATTAATACTAAAGATTTAGAAATTCTTTCAAATTGTAAATTCTATATACCAACAAAAAAAGATTGGTTAATAACACCTCACCCAAATGTAAACTGGAAAAACCACACTACTTTTAAAACAATTGCTGAAAATTATTTTAACACTAAATTCTCTGCCCTTTGTTGGGTAAAATTTAAAAATGGAAGCATAAAAAAAATGTTTCTAGTTTGGTGGTAAACTAGAAACATTTTTATGGTATTTTAATGTAAAGCCTGTTATTCTTTAGGCAGTCTTTCGTCAATCATTTTTAGTGGCATACCTTCCATTAAATCAAATACATCAATAATGCTTCTAAAGGTATCTTCTTCTTCAGATTGTTCGGTAATAAACCATTGTAAAAATACTTCTGTTATAAAATCATCAGCTTTTCTTGCTGCTTTAAATATTTTATAAATAGATTCTGTAACGGCTATTTCTTGCTCTAAACCAGTTTCATAAATAGCTCTTAAACTTTCAAAATCATTATTTACGTTGGTTACATTTGGTGAAATTGCTGCTCCGCCGTTATCATTAATAAATGTAAATATTTTCATGGCGTGTTCACGCTCTTCTTCAGCTTGCTTGTAAAAAAACGCTTTGCTATTTAATAGCTCACGTTGGTCACACCAAGAGGCCATGGCTAAATATGAAGCTGATGCTTTCATTTCCATAGCAATTTGATTATTTAGCATGTCCATAACATCTGTGTTAATAGACATTTGTTTTCTAACTATTGTATTCATACCTAATGTGCTTTTACACAAATTTACAATAAAAATACGGTGTAAAAGAATGCAAACAAAATTTAAACAAAGTCTAAATAAATAAAATTAAGCTAGCACTGGCGCTTGAAAAAATGCTGAGATTTGATCTTTTAGTTTTAATAACTGCGGGATTTCTAAAAAAAGTAAATGTTGCTTATCGGCTACAAAAAGTAAAACGAAATTTTCGTTGTCAATAATATTATTTAATGCATTATAAGTAGTTAATGCATTTATTTTACGCCTTAACTCAAGCATTTGCGGAAAGCTTAAGTGTATTAACTTATTAGGTGTAATTAAAGCATATTTACAAAAAGTAATATGCTGTATTTGATAACTGGTATGGGTGTTAACTACATTTTTCACAGGTGCAAATATAGCCTTTATTTAGAATAAATAAAAACAAAAATTATTTAAGTTTAAGCTTTGCCCTTATTTAACTTTCTGGAGCAAGTTCAACAGCTAAACCATCCATTTCGGGTGTTATTTGTATTTGGCATCCTAAACGGCTATTATCTTTAACATCAAAAGCTTCAGATAACATAGCCTCTTCATCATCACTCATTGGAGGTAAATCGTTATCAGTTAGCACATAACATTGGCAAGATGCGCACATAGCCATACCACCACAAACACCAATGGTACCTTCGGGAGCTAACTCATATGAGCGAACAACTTCCATTAAATTCATGGCCATATCTGTTGGTGCAACTATATCATGCGTTACACCATCTCTGTCTGTAATTTTTAAATTTACGTCTTGCATTATAAAGTGTTTACTGCCAAAGGCATATCATAATTTATGCCACAAATTTAGGTTAAGAAAATCATTTATCTAAATGTTTTCTCTACTAATTTAATAGGAATTAAAAAAATTGAAGATTTTATAAAAATAACATCACATTATTACAACATTTGCAGTAATGCTATGCACTTATATTAATTACTTGCTCTATTTGAGGTGCATACTTTTTTATAGTCATTTCTACACCCGATTTTAATGTCATTTGGTTAACACTACAACCAACGCAAGCTCCTTGCAATTGTACTTTTACAAGTTTATCATCTTCTATTGATAAAAGCGAAATATCGCCACCATCACTTTGTAAAAATGGGCGAATTTCATCTAATGCCTTTTCAACATTTAGTTTTAGTTCTTCTGAAGTCATTCTATTACTTTTTAACTGCCGAACAACCTGCCATGGTTGTTATTTTAATGGCTTCGGTTGGTGGTAAATTTTCGTTACGTGCTACTACTTCTTGCACTACATTTTGAGTTAATTTTTCAAAAGCTTGCTCTAAAACAGTAGCTGTTTGTAATGCTGCTGGCCTACCAACATCTCCAGCTTCTCTTATGCTTTGTACCAATGGTAATTGCCCTAGAAATGGTACTTTTAAATCTTCAGCTAAATTTTTAGCACCTTCTTTTCCAAAGATATAATATTTATTATCTGGCAATTCTTCTGGTGTAAAGTACGCCATATTTTCAATAATTCCTAAAACAGGCACCTGTATGCTATCTTGCTGAAACATTGCTACGCCTTTTTTAGCATCGGCTAGGGCAATATTTTGTGGTGTACTAACTACTACAGCTCCTGTAATTGGTAATGATTGCATGATGCTTAAATGTATATCACCTGTTCCTGGAGGTAAATCTAAAAGTAAGAAATCTAATTCTCCCCAATGCGCATCAAATATCATTTGATTTAATGCTTTGGCTGCCATTGGCCCACGCCATACAACAGCTTGATTTGGTTGTGTAAAAAACCCAATTGACAATACTTTTACTCCGTAATTTTCAATAGGTTTCATTTTAGATTTTCCTTCAACATTAACCGCTAGAGGTTTTTCAGCTTCAACATCAAACATAATAGGTATTGATGGCCCATAAATATCGGCATCTAAAACACCAACGTTAAAACCCATTTTTGCCAATGATACTGCAAGATTAGCTGTAACGGTAGATTTACCTACGCCGCCTTTACCTGAAGCTACTGCTACAATATTTTTAATACCAGGTATTGGCTTTCCTTTTATTACATTGGGTTTGGGTGTTGCAGGCGCATCAACTTTTACATTTACTTTTATTTTGGCTTTTTGGTAAACATGTTCATGTATTGCTTTTAAAATATCAACTTCAACACGTTTTTTTGCTTGTAAACTTGGGTTGTTAATTGTAATATCTACAACCACTTCATCACCAAAAGTTACCACGTTTTTTACGGCGCCACTTTCAACCATGTTTTGTCCTTCACCAGGTACCGTAATGCTCTCTAATGCTTTGTATATATCTTGCTTATTAAGCTTCATGTAATTATAATTTATTCTAATGTACAAAGGTAGTGATTATAGGCTGAAGAAATGTTACCTTAACACAAGTTTTGTTTATTATGCTATTTAATTTAGTTATTGCACTTTAAAAATGATTTTAAATAAGAATTAGCAAATATTACAGAGCTTCTGAAGGATCCCAAAACACGTTTTCAAAATTTTGAATTTGATTATCAACTACCTCAACTCCTTCGCTTTCTAAAAGTTGTTGCATAAGGTTTGTGCCATCAAAATGATGTTTTCCGGTTAGCAATCCATTTCTGTTTACAACCCTGTGTGCGGGCACATCTTTTCCGCCAGATCCGTTCATGGCATACCCAACCATTCGAGCGCTTTTGGCAGCTCCAAGATATTTTGCAATGGCTCCGTAACTTGTAACCCGCCCGTATGGTATTAAACGTGCTACTTTATAAACTTTTTCAAAAAAACTTAAGGTTTCGGGTTTCAAGGTATTTTAGAGTTCTTTTACAATATTTATTAATGTTACTATTGAAATTATTCCGGTGATACCGCCAATAATATAGTTCATATTTTTTTGTGATGTAAATGCCTTGTTTTTCACTTTATCAAAAAAGAAAATATACATATAAAGCATCACAAAGGTACCTGAAACTGCACCAGCTACATACGCTATTACATTTATTTGCTCAAAATTAAGCCACCCAAATGATGCTAAAGTAATAGTCATGTAAGCTTGATATGGTATTGGAAACACATTTATTGATGACAAAAACAAACCTTGAAAAAATCTACTATGCTTACTTTTTGTTTTGGTTTTTATTTGCTGTTTGGTGGTTGCTTTGGCTACAAATAAAAAGTACACTGTTATAAGCACAAAAATTACAAAGGCTACGCGTTGTAATACATCAACCACTTCTGGATGCTTGCTTAAATACCTTGCAAAAACGGATGCCACATAGGTTTGTACTGCTACAATTACACAAACACCAATAGAAAACATGATACCACGATTATGCCCTTCTTTTAAGCTAATTTTTGCAGCCGTCATGTTTAACAGCCCCGGTGGTATTACCCCAACTAGTGCAATAATTAAACCTAAAAAAAAGATGATGGTAATATTCAAAACTAGTTAATTTGAAATTTAATATACGTAATTGGTTTATTTTGCTCTAGGTATTGCGACTCATAAAATGTTTGAATAGCGGTAACTTCTTCTGGGCTTCCTTCTTGTTTATAAACATCATTATTGGCATATAGCACATTATGACCAGCACCATGAAGTAAACCTAATGTATAACCATGCATAAATTCACTGTCGGTTTTTAAATTCATAATACCATCAGGTTTAAGCACTGTTTTATATTTAGCTAAAAAATCGGCATTGGTTAAACGGTGTTTAGTACGCTTATATTTTATTTGCGGGTCTGGGAAAGTAATCCAAATTTCATCAACTTCATTAGCTTCAAAAGCAAAAGTTATCAACTCAATTTGAGTACGTAAAAAAGCAACATTGGGTATGTTTTCATCAATAGCTGTTTTAGCACCACGCCAAAAACGTGCGCCCTTAATATCTATACCTACAAAATTTTTATTGGGGTATTTTTTAGCTAAGGCTACAGAATATTCGCCTTTACCGCAACCAAGCTCTAAAACTACAGGGTTATTATTTTTAAAAACTTTTGAGCGCCAGTTACCTTTTAACTCATAAGTAGCATTAACCAACGCTTCTCTTTTGGGTTGAAATACGTTTGAAAATGTTTCGTTTTCTTTAAATCGTTTTAGTTTATTTTTACTTCCCACTGTGTTTTTAACTATTTCTTATTATTTGAAAATATTTGGTAAAATTAAGGAAATATACACAAGCCTTTATATGCTTACCTTTGTTTTTCTTATTTTTTGTGTTTGTGAAACTTTTTTAAGCACTTTCACACAAAAAATATTAAATAAAACCAACATTTTGGTTTTGCAAAAAACACCCAAATATACATTTGTGAAACACAATAAAAAACGAATTTTAGTAGCTCCTCTAAATTGGGGTTTAGGGCACGCTACCCGATGCATACCTATTGTAAAAGCCTTATTAGATCATGGTTTTGAGCCCATTATAGCCAGTGATGGTGTTGCCTTAAAACTTTTGCAAAAAGAGTTTCCTATGCTGTCATCTATTGAATTACCCGGATACAACGTAACCTACGCAAAAAATGGAAAAAACTTTAAAATGAAACTTATTAAAGATTCTCCTAAAGTTTTAAAAGCAGTTAAAAACGAAAAAAAAGCAATTAAAGATATTGTAGAAACGCATCAAATTTCGGGTGTTATTTCTGATAACAGATTGGGTGTTTACAGCAAAAAGGTGCCTTCGGTTTTTATAACGCATCAACTTAACGTACTAAGCGGAAGTACTACTTGGTTTAGTACTAAAATGCACCAAAAAATTATAAAAAAATTTAGCGCATGTTGGGTGCCTGATACTGATGGCGACATTAATTTAAGTGGAAAACTTGGACATACAAACACCTTTGACATCCCTTTAACTTACATTGGTCCGTTAAGTAGATTTGAAAAGAAAACTACAACAAAAAACAATAAATTATTAGCTTTAATTTCTGGCCCCGAACCACAACGCGGTTTGTTAGTTGATAAATTACTTAATGAACTTAAAGATTACCCTGAAAAAACAATATTAGTTAAAGGCTTGATGGAAGATGAACAAACCATACAAGTTATGGGCAATATTACGGTTTACAATTTTATGACATCTGATCTTTTGGAAAAAACCATTAACGAAAGTGATATTGTTATTTCGCGTTCTGGTTACACTACGGTAATGGATTTAGCAAAATTAAATAAAAAGGCTTTTTTTATACCAACACCTGGGCAATTTGAGCAAGAGTATTTAGCAAAACGCTTAACCGAAATGCGCCTTGTACCAAGTTGTAAACAAGATGATTTTAAAATTGAAAAAATTGAAGACGTTAAAAACTTTGAAGGTTTAAAAGCTTTTGATTTTGATGTAGATTACAAAAATTTATTCAGCCTTTTCCAAGGTGAATGAAAACTCACTACCAACACCATATTCACTTTCAACATAAATTTTTTCGTTGTGTGCTTCAATAATATGCTTTACTATTGATAAGCCTAAGCCAGAACCACCCTCTTTTCTTGAGCCACTTTTATCAACTCTAAAAAAGCGCTCAAACAAACGTTTAATATGCTCTTTTTCAATACCTTCACCGTTATCTGTAACACGTATAATTACTTTGTTCTTTATTAAGTTTTCAATACTAACTTCAGTGGTTCCTTTAATTCTACCATATTTTAAAGAATTTACAACTAGGTTTGCCAACACTTGTTGTATACGTTCTTTATCTGCCCTAACCATTATTGGTTCGGTGTAATCCATATCAAAGGTTAAGGTAATTTTCTTTTTTGCGGCTTTCATTTCAAACATATCAAATACGTTTTCAACAAGCTCAACAATATCAAAAGCTTCGGTTTTCAAACTTAAATCGCCTACCTCAAGTTTGGTAATCATATCTAAGTCTTTAATAATATACCCTAACCTTTCAATGCCTTTACTTGCTCTTTCAAGATATTTAAGTCTAATGTTTTCATCATCCATACCACCATCAAGCAGCGTTAAAATATAGCCTTGTACTGTAAACAATGGTGTTTTAAGCTCATGTGACACATTGCCTAAAAATTCTTTACGGTATTGTTCTCTTACTTTTAAGGTTTCAATTTCTATTTTTTTGTCTTTTGCAAATTTATCAATCTCACGGGTAAGTGTTTTCATGTCTGTTGTAATGGCCGTTTTATTTAAACTAGCCGATTCTAACAACGTTAAATCATCATAAATTCTTTTTACACGTTTGTAAATAAATCTTTCAATTCTAAATTGAATAATTATAAAGCAAAATATATATACACAAGTAGCAAAAACAGGTATATAATACCACTGTGGTGGATGAAAATAATATAAAAAAACGCTTATTAAAAGCGTTATAAATGCGGTTATGTATAAAGACGTGTTTATAGCAAACCTATATGTTTTTTTAAACTTTGCTTGCGCTTGCATGTGGTACTAACTAATCTACAAATTTATACCCAACGCCTTTAATGGTTTTAAAACTATCATCACCTAATTTTTCGCGTAGTTTTCTAATGTGAACATCAATGGTTCTACCACCAACAACTACTTCATTACCCCAAACGGTGTCTAATATTTCATCTCGTTTAAAAACCTTACCTGGCTTTGAGGCTAACAAAGATAATAATTCAAATTCTTTTCTAGGTAATATTATTTCTTTGCCTTTTGAGGTTACTTTATATTCGTCTCTGTTTATTACAAGGCTACCTATTTTAACGGTATCAGAAACATCTTCTTCTTTGTAACGTCGTAGTAATGCTTTAACCTTGCTTACCAATACTTTTGGTTTTATTGGTTTGGTTATGTAATCATCGGCACCAGCATCAAAACCTGCTACTTGCGAGTAATCTTCACCTCTTGCAGTTAAAAAAGTTATAATTGTGTTTTTTAAGTCTGGATTTTTACGCAATAATTCACATGCTTCAATACCGTCCATTTCAGGCATCATTACATCTAAAATAATGAGTTGAGGCAATTCTTTTTTTGCTTTTTTAACGCCTTCACTTCCGTTTTCGGCAGTTATTACTTGGTAGCCTTCACTTGTTAAATTGTAGCCTACAATTTCTAAAATGTCTGGCTCATCATCAACTAACAATATTTTAATGTCCTTTTTTTTCATTTTTAATAATTTCAAAAGGTAAAGATAAAACTAAAAGCATAATATACTCATTATTGACTAATTAATAACATTAAGGTAACAAAGTACTTACGCAAAGTTAACCTTTCGATGTATTGCGCAAATGTTTAACACTTTTTTGGTATAAATTTTGTTGTGTTTTCTTAAATTTACACTACCTAAACGGTACTTTATGGAAAAAAATTACTTTTTATCTGTTTTTTTTATGCTAGTTTTTTTGTTTTGTACCCAAAACGGTATTTCTCAAAATTATGCTACAAATACGCCTGCTAAAAACAATATTGAAGGCTTATCTATTTACCCCAACCCTGTAAAAAGCAGCCATACCTTTATATACATATCTTCGAAAAAAAATTTAACAAAGCATGTTGAGTTTTTTAATGTAATAGGAAAATTAATTTACAAAACTAAGCTAATTGGCAAAGAGTTAAACATAGCCAATTTAAGCAAAGGCGTATATATTTTAAAAATATCTGAAAATAACGTTAGTGAAACCAGAAAATTAGTGATAAAGTAAAGATAACGTTATTTACATGTAAAAAAAACATCAATTTACACATAACACTTAAAATACCTTAAAGTTTATACATAATTTAGGAGCTTAATTAATTTAAACTCTCATCCTTATGAAAAAACTTTACTTCTTTCTATTTACTATTTTATTAGCAAATGCTTCTTTTGGGCAAATTATTAGTGAATTTGATGCTGACCAAACAGGCACCGATAGCGCCGAATTTATTGAAATTAAATGGACTCCAAACACATCATTAAACGGTTATATTATTGTTCTTTTTAATGGCAGTAATGACTCAAGCTACAATACGGTTGATTTGACAGGTGAAACAACTGATGCTAATGGCTTTTTTGTTATTAATTTCCCATCAAACGGTATACAAAATGGTGCAGATGCTATTGCATTGTATATGGATAGTGCTTCAAACTTCCCTAATGGTACGGCTCCAACAACTATAAACATTGTAGACGCTGTAGTATACGGAACTAATGATAGTGATGACACAGCACTTATGAATGCCTTAGGTGAAACTGTACAATATAATGATGACACTTCTAACTCTTTAAATCAATCTGGAGATGGAACTTTTTATCTTGCTGCTCCAACTTCAGGCGCAGCTAACAATACCCTTTCATCTAATCAAAACCAAATAAAAGGGTTTGCTTTGTATCCAAATCCGGTAAAAGGCTTTGTTAATATTACTAGCCAAAGCAATGCAAAAATTTCAGTATCAGTTTTTGATGTGTTAGGCAAGCAAGTAATTAACGCCGTTACAAACAATAACACCCTAAACGTTTCAAGTTTAAAAGCTGGTGTTTATGTTTTAAAAGCTACGCAAAACAATGCTGTAACTACACAAAGATTAGTTATTAAATAATGAATTGAATACACATACATTTAAAAGCGTTGCAATAGCAACGCTTTTTTATTTTAACTACTTTTGTGTTTTGTTTTTATTTGAACAAAATTGCTTGATAAATGACAGATTACCATAGTATTTTTAACATTAAAACCAACGAAGCTTTTGAAAAAAAGGCTCTTGAAATTTTCAAATTTCAGTTTGAAAACAATCGGGTTTATAGGTCTTTTTGCGATTTACTCTATAAAACACCCAGCGATGTTAAAACCTTAACAGATATTCCGTTTTTACCCATTCAGTTTTTTAAATCGCATACTGTTTTAAGCTCAGAAAACACCATTGAAACTACTTTTACAAGCTCTGGCACCACAGGGAAAAATACTAGCAAACACCATGTAACCAATCTTAAAATTTATGAAGACAGCTTTAATTTTGGGTTTACAGAGTTTTATGGTAACATTGAAGATTATGTGGTTTTAGCACTACTACCGTCATATTTAGAGCGCCAAGGCTCTTCACTAATTTATATGGTTGATGCGCTTATAAAACAATCAAAACAGCCCGAAAGCGGTTTTTATTTAAATAACTTATCAGAATTAAAAAACACCCTATTAAGGTTAAATTCAGAAGGAAAAAAAACACTACTAATTGGTGTGTCTTTTGCACTTTTAGATTTAGTTGAAACCTATAAATTCAATTTAAAAAACACTATAATAATGGAAACTGGCGGCATGAAAGGCCGCAGAAAAGAGTTGATACGTGATGAGCTTCATACGCTATTAAAAAAAGGTTTTGGCGTTGATAAAATACATAGTGAATATGGTATGACCGAACTTTTAAGTCAGGCTTATTCAAAAGGCAACGGCGTTTTTAATTGCCCAAGTTGGATGCGTGTTTTAACCCGCGACACCGAAGACCCATTAACTATTCAAAAAACAGGAAAAACAGGCGGATTAAACATTATAGATTTGGCTAATATTAATTCTTGCGCCTTTATTGCCACACAAGATTTGGGCCGTTTAAATACTGATGGCTCTTTTGAAATTATTGGCAGATTTGACCATTCTGATATTCGCGGTTGCAATTTAATGGTGCTTTAAAAAAATTAAAATATGCCTGTAAGGTTTTTAACTTTTAACAGACTAAATAAAAGAGCTAAGAAAAAGAAAGATTAGTTTTTATTTAATTGGTTAGTGATAAGGCTTGGTTTTTACACCAAGCCTTATTTTTTTATACTATTCTTAAAATGAAGTAATTTTTTTTACCACGCTGTAATAACACAAACTTATTGTTTATTAAATCTGAAGCAGTAATACTATAATCTTCTTTTACTTTTTCTTTATTTACAGAAATTGAATTTTCTTTTAAAGCGCGTCTTGCTTCTCCGTTAGATTTTAAAAACCCACCTTTTTCGGCCAACGCAGCCACCATATCTAACCCGTTTTCAATATCACTTTTTGAAATTTCGGTTAACGGCACACCATCAAACACATCTAAAAATGTTTGTTCATTTAACGCTTTTAAATCTTCACTGGTTGATTTTCCAAATAAAATACCACTGGCTTTTATGGCGTTATCTAAATCTTCTTTAGAGTGTACCATCGTAGTAATTTCTTCAGCTAAACGTTTCTGTAAAGCACGTAAATGCGGTGCTTCTTTGTGTTCTGCTACTAAAGCTTCTATAGTCTCTTTAGTTAAAAAAGTAAATATTTTAATGTACTTTTCAGCATCTTCATCACTGGTATTTAACCAATATTGGTAAAATTTATATGGTGATGTTCTGTTAGCATCTAACCACACATTTCCACCTTCGGTTTTACCAAATTTAGTACCATCGGCTTTTGTTATTAATGGGCAAGTTAATGCGTAACCTTTACCTCCGCCAATACGCCTAATAAGCTCTGTACCTGTGGTAATGTTTCCCCATTGGTCACTTCCGCCCATTTGTAAGGTGCAGTTTTTTTCTTTGTATAAGTGAAGAAAATCATACCCTTGCACTAATTGATAGGTAAACTCTGTGAAAGACATGCCTTCTTTAGCTTCAGAAGACAAACGTTTTTTTACAGAATCTTTAGCCATCATGTAATTTACGGTAATGTGCTTACCTACGTCTCTAATAAATTCTAGAAACGAAAAATCTTTCATCCAATCGTAATTATTTACTAAAACGGCAGCATTGGCTTCGCTACTTTCAAAATCTAAAAAACGTGCTAATTGGCTTTTAATAGCATTTTGATTGTGGCGTAGTGTTTTTTCATCTAACAAATTACGTTCGGCAGATTTTCCTGAAGGATCACCAATCATACCTGTAGCACCACCAACAAGCGCATAAGGTTTGTGGCCTGCTAATTGAAAATGACGCAACATCATAACACTTACCAAGTGCCCAATATGTAAAGAATCGGCCGTTGGGTCAATACCTACATAGGCGCTTTGCATACCAGACATTAAATGTTCATCGGTTCCTGGCATGGCATCATGTAACATACCTCTCCATGTTAATTCTTCAACAAAATTCATTTTCATCTTTAATATAATTTATTGTGCTGCAAATATAAAAATACCATACAATTAGTAGGTTATAATTAGTATTCTTTCTGAAGCTTTTTAGCTTAGGCTAATTAAAATATTCATTATTTTAGCCACATGATTTTAGTTACAGGCGGTACAGGTTTAGTTGGATCTCATTTGCTTTACAAACTTATAAGTAATGGCGAAAAAGTAAGGGCTATTTACCGAAACCAAAAAAAACTTGAAAATATTAAAAACGTATTTTCATGCTACACTAATAATTACCTTGAGCTTTACAATAAAATTGAATTTGTTGAAGCTGATATTTTAAACATTCCGTTGTTAACTGATGCTTTTAAGGGTGTTTCATACGTATATCATTGCGCAGCATTTGTATCTTTTGAACCTGATAAATACCAACTTTCTAGAAAAACTAATATTGAAGGCACAGCCAATGTTGTAAACCTATGCTTAGCAAATAGTATTAAAAAACTATGCCATGTAAGCTCTATTGCTACTTTAGGAGACAGTACAAATAATGCGTTAATTGATGAAGATGCTATTTGGAACCCTGAAGCCGATAACAGTATTTATAGCATTACAAAATACGGTGCCGAAATGGAAGTTTGGCGCGGTACCCAAGAAGGTTTAAATGCTGTTATTGTAAATCCTGGGGTTATTTTAGGCGCTGGTATTTGGCGCTATGGCACCGGAAATTTATTTAAACGTGCACACAAAGGTTTTACCTACTACACTAATGGAACTGTTGGCTTGGTAGCAGTTAATGATGTTGTAAATATTATGATAGCGCTTGTAAAAAGCACTATTACTAAAAAGCGCTTTGTTTTAGTTGCAGAAAACTGGACTTACAAACAATTTTTACAAGCATTAGCAAAATCTGTAAACAAAAAAGAACCCAAAAAACAAGCACCTATTTTTCTTTTAAAAATAGCTTGGAAGTTAGATTGGTTAAAAACAAAACTTACAGGTAAAAGACGTGTACTTACTAAACATGTGGCATCTGCATTAACCACCGAAAAAAACTATAGCAGCAAGCATGTTGAAACTGCAATAAACTATACGTTTACACCTATTAATAAAACAATAGAAAATATTGGTGCTTGTTTTTTAAAGCAACACTAATTACAACTCAATATCTAAATTTTCTAATTCTTGAATTGTTTTGTCATCAATTGACGGTGCTGGTTTTACAGTGTTTTTACCTTTTTTAAATTTAATAGAATCGCGGGTTTTTAAAACGTCATTTAAAGAATCTTCACTTTGTTTAACGCGCTTTTTTTGTTCTTCTTTTTGTATTTTTTGGTAATGCTCTTTAAGTTTTACTAAACTATCATTTACCATTTGGTAAATTTCTTCATAGTCTTTCATTTTGTATGTATAATACACATTACTTTCGGCAAATTGTAAACTATCAATATTATACTTATTGTAAATATAAGTATTTGGGAAAATACCTTTGTCTTCTAAAGTTTTTCTGTTTACAGCATTTGCAGACCCTACTAATTTGGCATCTATTAAAATATTAACCATTTGTTTTTTAGAAATTAAATTCTTTGGCTTTTTAGGGCTATTATTACACCCAATAAAACTCAAAATGGTTAAAAAAACTATAAAAAAACGTTTCAACATTACCTATTAAAAGTTAATCGTTTAGCATATTTTGCATTACTAAATTTAGCATTTTGGTAAGCAATATTACCATTTACAAAGGTATGCGTTATTCTAGATTTAAAGGTTGTGCCCTCAAAAGGAGACCAGCCACATTTGTACAATATATTTTCTTTAGTTACTGTCCATGGGTTGTTTAAATCTACCAACACTAAATCTGCATAATAACCTTCTTTAATATAGCCGCGACTTTCAACATCAAATAAAATAGCCGGGTTATGGCACATTTTTTCAACTATTTTTTCAATAGAAATTTTATCTCTATGATACATTTCTAACATAGCCGGTAAAGCATGCTGCACTAATGGCCCACCAGAAGGTGCTTTAGTATAAACGTTTTTTTTCTCTTCTAAAGTATGTGGTGCGTGGTCTGTTGCAATAACATCAATTCTGTCATCTAGTAAAGCTTCCCAAAGTTGCTCTCTATCTTCAGCTGTTTTCACTGCCGGATTCCATTTTATTAATGTACCTTTCTTTTCATAATCTTCATCAGAAAACCATAAGTGATGTATGCAAACTTCGGCTGTTATTTTTTTATCTTTTAAAGGTGTTTTGTTTTCAAATAGACTAGTTTCTTTTCCTGTAGATAAATGAAAAACATGTAACCTTGCACCGGTTTCTTTTGCTAATTCTATAGCTTTTGAAGATGATAAATAGCAAGCATCTTCACTTCTAATTATGGGGTGTTGTGAAATAGGAATATCATCACCATACTTTTCAATATGTGCTTGTAAATTGTTTTTTATTGTGGTTTCATCTTCACAATGTACTGATATTCTTAAATTGGTATTTTTAAAGATATTTTTTAAAACCTCAGGATCATCTACCAACATATTTCCTGTTGAAGACCCCAAAAACAATTTTAAACCTGCTGCTTGATTAGCATCTAATTTTAAAATTTCGTTTAAATTATCGTTTGTGCCGCCAAACATAAAAGAGTAATTAGCCGATGATGTTTTTGCTGCAATGGCAAATTTTTCTTCTAATTTTTCAACAGTTGTAGTTTGTGGTTTGGTATTGGGCATTTCAATAAATGATGTAATACCACCCGCTATTGCTGCTTTAGACTCGGTTTCAATGTTTGCTTTTTGTGTAAGTCCTGGCTCTCTAAAATGTACTTGATCATCAATAACACCAGGTAAGAGATATTTGCCTTCTGCATCTAAAACTAATACATCGGCAGATTTTGGTGTTAAAGATTCTCCTATTTTCTTTATGTACTCGCCTTCTATTAATATATCGCCATTAAAAATAGCCCCCTCATTAACTATATTGGCATTTTTAATTAGTGTTTTTTTCATTTATTTATATTTAAATAGAATTACGTTTTACTTTTTAAATAAGCTTTTAATTTTCATTGAGATAACACCAAAAATAGCTTCAGATATTATGCCACGGTGTAATTTAGATTCGCCTTTAGTTCTATCAGTAAAGATAACTGGCACTTCAACAATTGTAAAGTTTTTTAAATAGGCTTTAAATTTCATTTCAATTTGAAATGCATACCCAATAAACTTTACAGCATCTAAATTTATAGCTTTAAGCACATGGTTTTTATAGCACACAAAACCCGCTGTGGTATCTGTAATATTCATACCCGTTATAAAACGCACGTACTTTGATGCAAAGTACGACATAAGTACTCTTCCCATAGGCCAATTTACCACATTTACACCTGTTTTGTAACGCGATCCTATTGATACATCGGCACCATCAGTGGCACATGCATTGTATAGTTTAGGTAAATCGTTTGGGTTGTGTGAAAAATCGGCATCCATTTCAAAAATATAATCATAACCTTTACTTAAAGCCCATTTAAACCCATGTATGTAGGCCGTACCAAGTCCAGATTTTTCTTTTCTTATTTCTAAAAACAATCTGTTACTGTAACTTTTTTGAAGCTCTTTAACTTTTATAGCTGTTAAATCTGGTGAATTATCATCAACAATAAGCACATGAACATCATTAGATTGCCCTAAAACTGCCTTTATTATAGCTTCAATATTCTCAATTTCATTATACGTTGGAATAATAACTACAGCTCCTACCATTCTAATACTCTTGAACATTTAATTTTGGCAAATGTACATTATTAAGCCCGTATTTTTTTTAAATTTTCCTTAATAATTTTAAGCTTCTTCTTAATAAAATATAATAATTTTAAGGCATGCTTAGAGAAATTATACATAATGAACTTTTTACCATTTTACTAGTTATTGGTATTGCTTTAGTTGCTATTGCTAAATTAGCTGACCCAAAGCGGTTTAACGACTTTATTTATGTAATAGGAAACTCTAAATATTTAAAAATTTACTCTAGAGAACAAAAGTTTTTTGATAAGTTTGATGCTCTTTTATTTTGCAACTTAATAATTTGTGCCGCTACTTTTACATATACTGTTTACAGGCATTTTACAAATACTAAGAGTACCAACATTAATCTATTATTTAAAATGGCTGTTGGTATTGGCGCTTTTATACTTATAAAAGTACTTTTAGAAAGACTCATAGCCAGCCTTTTTGAAATTGACAAATTAGTTGACAACTATATATTTCAAAAAATAAGCTACAAAAATTACATTGGTATTTTATTACTGCCTATAAATGCTATTTTACTATACAAAATTCAAGTTTCTTTAACGGTAATTTACATAATGGTTATTATTTTATTAATTGCAAATATTATAGGAATAATAACATCATTTAAAATGCATCAAAGTTTTATAAAAAACTATTTATTCTATTTTATTTTGTATCTTTGCGCACTTGAAATAACACCCTATCTTATATTATACAAGGTGTTTATGAGTTAATACAGAACAAACTACTTGTGCCTATGAAAGTGAAAACAATTTTAGTATCTCAACCAGAACCTAAAATAGAGAACTCACCATACTTTGATTTACAAGAAAAACGAAAAGTAAAAATTGATTTCAGACCGTTTATTCATGTTGAAGGTGTACCTGCAAAAGAAGTAAGACACCAAAAGGTTGATTTAAATAATTACACAGCCATAATTTTAACTAGTAGAAATGCTGTAGATCACTTTTTTAGAGTAGCTGAAGAAATGCGCTTTAAAGTACCAGATACATTGAAATATTTCTGTCAATCTGAAGCTGTTGCTTATTACCTTCAAAAATATGTTGTGTATAGAAAACGTAAAATTTATGTTGGTAAACGTACATTTTCTGAGCTTTCACCATTAATAAAAAAGTATAAAGACGAAAAGTTTTTATTACCAAATACCGATAAAGTTAAACAAGAAGTGCCAGACACTTTAGATGCCTTAGGTGTAGACTGGAAACAGGCCACTTTTTACAAAACTGTAGTGAGTGATTTATCAGATTTAGCTAATGTTTATTATGATGTTTTAGTATTTTTTAGTCCGTCTGGAATTGAATCTTTGTTTCAAAATTTCCCAGATTTCAAACAAAACGATACAAGAATAGCTGTTTTTGGAAACACAACTATAAAAGCGGTTGAAGCTAAAGGTTTGCGTGTAGATATTGCTGCACCAACACCCGAAACACCTTCAATGACAATGGCTTTAGAAAAATACATTGACAAAGTTAATAAAGGGAAATAATTACCTTAAAATACTATTAAAAAAGGCTGATTTTTTAAAAAAATCAGCTTTTTTCTTTAACTAATAAACACTTAAAATGCGTAGCGCTGCGGTCCGCCACGTCTTATCTCTTCACTACAGTGCGCTTCAAACTTTTTAAAATTTTCTCTAAAAGCATTTGTTAATTTAAAGGCTGTAGTGTAATATGCTTTATCATCATTCCAAGTAGCTCTTGGGCTTAATACACTTGTTGGCACGCCAGGGCAACTTCTTGGTTGGGCTACTCCAAATACAGAGTGAATATGGTAATCGTCATAATTATACAAACCTAAATCACCATTTAAAACGGCATTTATCATGGCCCGTGTATATTTAAGTTCCATACGCTTTCCTACACCATAAGGACCACCCGTCCACCCAGTATTTACCAACCAAACATTAACACCAGATTTAACCATTTTTTCACTTAGCATTTCAGCATATTTTGCTGGATGTAAAGGCATAAAAGGCGCACCAAAACATGCTGAAAAAGAAGGTACAGGCTCAACAACACCTGCTTCAGTTCCTGCTACTTTTGCTGTATAACCCGATATAAAATGATATGCAGCCTGACTTGGGGTTAATTTTGAAATTGGCGGAATTACACCAAAAGCATCAGCCGTTAAAAAGAAAATATTTTTTGGGTTTTTGCCTATTGAAGGCACTTTAATATTTTCAATATGATGAATTGGATAACTAACCCTTGTATTTTGTGTAATGGAAGTGTTAGTAAAATCTACCACACCACTATCATCTAATATAACATTTTCTAATATGGCGCATTTTTTAATGGCATCATAAATTTCAGGTTCTTTATCTCTTGAAAGGTTTATAACCTTAGCGTAACAACCACCTTCAAAATTAAAAACGGTGTTTTCATTTGTCCAACCGTGTTCATCATCACCTATTAAACTTCTTTTTGGGTCTGTTGATAGTGTGGTTTTTCCCGTACCCGATAACCCAAAGAAAATAGCAGTATCGCCCTTTTCACCAACATTGGCACTACAGTGCATTGGCAATGTGTTTTTAAAAACTGGTAGTATAAAATTTAAAGCTGAAAATATGCCTTTTTTAATTTCGCCTGTATAACCTGTACCGCCAATAAGTGCTATTTTTTTTGAAAAATCTAAAATTGCAAAATTATGCTGTCTTGTACCATCAACTTCAGGATTTGCCATAAAACCTGGGGCATTTACAACCGTCCATTGAGGATTAAAATTATCTAACTCTTCATCAGTAGGTCTTAAAAACATGTTGTAAGCAAATTGATTGCTCCAAGGATATTCATTTATTACGCGTATGCTCAGTTTATAATTTTCATCGGCGCATGCGTATGAATCGCGTACAAATATTTCTTTGTTAGACAGGTAATTAACAACTTTACTATAAAGTTTATCAAATTTATCCGCATCAAAAGGAATATTAATATCGCCCCACCAAACGCGGTCTTTAGTAATATCATCTTTAACAATAAACCTGTCTTTAGGTGAGCGCCCTGTAAATTCACCAGTATTAACTGCCAAAGCACCAGACGAGGCCTGAACACCTAAGCCCTTTTTAATTGATATTTCATGAAGTGCTTCTGCCGAAAGCTGGTAATGTAATGTAGCATTTTTTATGCCGTAACGCTCTAACGAAATCGTTTTCGTAGTTTGGGTGTTTTTATCCATAAATTCGCAAAAATTTAAGTTTTACGCAAAATTAATAGTTTTATTTTGATAATTACACTTTTTAAACAGCTATTTCTGTTTAATTTTTAAAAATTTCACAATTAAAATACTCCAAGCAAGTACAAGTAACAAACCTCCTATTGGAGTTATAAAACCAATAGTTTTGAAGTTAAAAGCAGACAGATTATTAGTTGCTAAACCATAAATAGACCCAGAAAAGAACAAGACTCCACAAACTATTAAATAGAAAATAATAGCCTTGGTTTTTTCAGTTAAAAAAGAAGTACCTCCTACAAAAAGCAAAAATAATGCATGATACATTTGATAGCGCACGCCTGTTTCAAAAGTTTTTTGAGCCTCTATTGAAATTAATGATTTTAAACCGTGTGCGCCAAAAGCACCTAAAATAATGGCAATTACACCTAATATAGCACCTGCTAATAATATTTTTTTGGTCATTATTTATTGTATTAATATTGCAAAATTAGTAAACTAAAACTAGTAATTTATTTACCAGGTTAATCAATTTTAATATTTTAGTTTTAAATTGAAATCAAATTATTAAATTAGCCTTTTAAACAGAAATCATTTTAAATGAAATCAAAAGACAAAGCTTTAACAATAGACGGAATAGACAAAAAAATATTGCGTGCCCTTATGGTAGATGCTAGAACGCCCATTTTAGAAATAGCCCGAAACGTTGGTATTTCTGGGGCTGCCATACACCAGCGTTTACGTAAACTTGAAAAATCTGGTTTAATAACTGGTTCAAAATTTGTAATAAACCCAAGAGTTTTAGGCTACACAACTGTAGCTTTTATTGGTGTTTATTTAGATAAAGCCATACACAACCCAGAAGCTATTAAACAACTTAAAAAAGTGCCCGAAGTACTAGAATGCCATTATACAACTGGCAATTGGAATGTACTTATTAAAATTATTTGCAAAAATAATGCACATTTAATGCACTTGTTAAATGATGAAATACAAACTATTTCGGGAGTTTCTAGAACTGAAACATTTATTTCACTAGATCAACAAATTGATCGCCAAATGAAGATATAAATAAAAACCCCGAACTAACACTCGGGGTTTTTTATTGATAATTATAATAGTTTTTTACTAAAAGTTTTTACTACTTCATTTTCATTAACCAATTACGTACATCAACTTCTTGTTTAATGATGTTTCTTAATTCATCAATTTTAACGCGTTGTTGCTCCATAGTATCTCTATGCCTAATGGTAACAGTATTATCTTCAATGGTATCATGATCTACTGTAATACAAAATGGTGTTCCGTTAGCATCTTGCCTACGGTAACGGCGTCCTACAGCGTCTTTTTCATCATAAATAACATTAAAATCCCATTTTAATTCATCAACAATTTTACGTGCTATTTCTGGCAAACCATCTTTTTTAACTAGTGGCAAAATAGCTGCTTTTACAGGTGCTAAAACACTTGGCAATTTTAAAACAGTTCTGGTAGTACCATTTTCTAATTCTTCTTCTTGTAATGCATTAGAGAAAACTGCTAAAAACATTCTATCTAAACCAATTGATGTTTCTAATACATACGGCACATAGCTTTTGTTCTCTTCAGGATCAAAATATTGTAATTTTTTACTTGAAAATTTTTCATGCTGACTTAAATCGAAATCAGTTCTAGAATGTATACCTTCTAATTCTTTAAAACCAAACGGAAATTTAAACTCAATATCGGCAGCAGCATCAGCATAATGTGCTAATTTTTCGTGGTCATGAAAACGATATAAATCTTCACCCATACCTAAACTTAAGTGCCATTTTAGGCGGGTTTCTTTCCAGTGTTCATACCATTCTTTTTGTGTGCCTGGTTTAATAAAAAATTGCATTTCCATTTGTTCAAACTCACGCATTCTAAATATAAATTGTCTGGCAACAATTTCGTTTCTAAATGCTTTACCTGTTTGCGCTATACCAAACGGAATTTTCATTCTTCCTGTTTTCTGTACATTCAAAAAGTTTACAAAAATACCTTGTGCTGTTTCTGGGCGCAGGTATAAATCCATAGCACTTTCTGCACTTGCGCCTAGTTTTGTACCAAACATAAGGTTAAACTGTTTAACGTCTGTCCAGTTTTTACTTCCGGTTAGCGGGTCTGCAATTTCTAATTCTTCAATTAGGGCTTTAACATCGGCTAAATCTTCGTTTTCTAAAGATTTTGCCATTCTAGATAGAATTGTATTTATCTTTTCTTGATAACCAAGCACTCTACCATTGGTAGTTACAAATTCTTCTTTGTTAAAAGCATCACCAAAACGTTTAGCTGCTTTTTTTACTTCTTTATCAATTTTAGCTTCTATTTTAGCACAATAATCTTCAATTAAAACATCGGCTCTGTAGCGTTTTTTAGAATCTTTATTATCAATTAAAGGGTCATTAAACGCATCTACGTGTCCTGATGCTTTCCAAGTGGTTGGGTGCATAAAAATAGCGGCATCTATACCTACAATATTTTCATGCATTTGTACCATGGCTTTCCACCAATAATCTCGTATGTTTTTCTTTAGTTCGGCTCCGTTTTGTGCATAGTCATAAACAGCGCTTAAACCATCATAAATTTCGCTACTTTGAAATACATACCCGTATTCCTTTGCATGCGATATAACCTTCTTAAATTTATCGTCTTGATTTGCCATAGCTGCAAAAATATAAAACGCCCTGAAACTAAAAGCGTTCAACATTAAAATTTATTGAAAATTGTGGTATTTTTATGTAAGTTTACTCATCTATTTTCTAAATTAAATAAACTTCACAATACCAAAATAAATGATAGCTGATGTAGTAAACTTATTTTTTCCTAAGGTTTGTTATGCCTGCCATAGTTTACTACAAGATAATGAACACGATATTTGTATTGATTGCCGGCATGATTTACCTGTTACAAACTTTCATTTTGATGATAATAATAGCGTTAAAAAAGTACTTTATGGCCGTGTAAAAATTGAATTAGGCACCGCTCTTTTTAGGTTTGAAAAAAAGAGCAACGTACAAAGGCTCATACATGGCTTAAAATATAAAGGCTATGAAAAAATTGGGTTTACACTTGGCAATTGGCTTGGTGGTGAGCTTAAAAATATTGATGCCTACAAAAATATTGATTGTGTAATACCCGTACCTTTACACAAAAAGAAATTACAAAAACGTGGTTATAACCAAGTAACTAAATTTGGACAACAATTGGCACTTGCATTAAATGCCCAATTTATTGATAATGTATTGGTAAAAATTACAAATACCACTTCACAAACCAACAAAACACGTGTTGCACGCTGGAAAAACACCAACGAACTTTTTGCATTAAAAAATATGCAACACATTGAAAACAAACATATTTTATTAGTTGATGATATTATAACAACTGGCGCTACCTTAGAAGCGTGTGCCACGGTGTTACAACAAGCTAAAAACATAAAAATTAGCATTGCTACCATGGCAATAGTACCGTAATTTGCACGTTATATTTCTAATTTTATGTAGGTTTGTGCAAAATTAAGTTGGTAATGAATAAAACCCTTTCAAACGTTGTTTTATTAGTTTTTTTTGGAACGCTTTTAATTAATTGCGCTAACCGTGGCACACCCGATGGCGGCCCAAAAGATGAAGAACCTCCAAAAATTGAAAAATCGTCTCCAGAGAACTATTCTACCAATTTTAAAGGCAATGAAATTGAGGTTGAATTTGATGAGTATATAAAAATTAAAAACATTGAAAAACAACTCATTATTTCGCCACCAATGAAATACCAACCTGAAATTAGGCCTATGAGTGGCGCTAGTAAAACAATAAAAATTAAAATTATTGACACACTTTTACCAAACACCACCTATGCTTTTAACTTTGGAAATAGTATTGTAGATAATAACGAAGGAAACCCATACCCGTACTACAGATATGTATTTTCTACCGGAGATTACATAGATTCTTTAAAAGTACAAGGCCAAATTATTGATGCTTATAACAGAGCACCAGAAACCTTTGTAAATGTAGCTTTATATGAAGTAGATTCTACCTTTACAGATTCTATTGTTTATAAAGAAGTACCTAAATACATCACCAACACACTTGATAGTCTTACCACATTTTCTATTGAAAATATTAAAGCCGGCAAATACATGCTTATGGCTTTAAAAGATAATAATGGCGATAATAAATTTCAGCAAAAAACAGATCAAATTGCGTTTCACAAAACATTTATTAACATACCTACAGACACCACATACACATTAAAACTTTTTAAAGAAGCGTTAGATTTTAAAGCTGTAAACCCAAAGCTTATTTCTGGTGAAAAAATTGCTTTTGGTTATGAAGGAGATTATAAAAACATGCAAATAAAAATACAGTCTGAAACCCCCAAAGATTTCAAGTATAAAATCACTAAAGATAAAGAAACAGACACACTATACTACTGGTACAAACCAAGATTAGAGGTAGATTCGCTGTTATTTAAAGTAACAAACACCAATTACGAAAAAACTTTTACAGCTAGAATTAGCGTGCAAGAACGTGATTCTTTAATGCTTAATGCCAACCCTACAAGTTCTATTTCTTTAAATGAAGATTTTAAAATTTCAGGCACTACACCACTTACTTTTTTTGATGCTGAAAAAGTAACTTTAATAGACAAAGATTCTACCAAAGTAAACTTTACCACAGCCTTTGATACTATTAACAACACCTATGTTTTCAAATTTAAAAAAGCGTATGAAAACAATTATAATTTTGAAATAAAACCCGAAGCTTTTGAAGATTTTTACGGCACTTTTAATACAGATACACTAAACTATAGTGTTAGCACCAGAAAAGAATCTGATTATGGTTACGCGCGTTTTACATTAGTTAATGCCAAATACCCACTTATACTTCAATTAACCAATGATAAAGGCGATGTTAAATTTGAAACTTATGTTGAAAAACAACAAGAAGTAGACGTTTTAAATGTTACACCCGGAAAATATTTTGTAAGAGCTATACATGATGCAAACGGTAACAAAAAATATGATTCTGGTAATTATTTAAAAAAGATACAGCCAGAACACGTAAGCCACTTTATTTTTGACAATGACGAAGAAATAAGAGCCAATTGGGGTTTAATACAAACGCTTAAATTTTTAGACTAAAATTATCTTTATCATCTAGAAAGCGTAGCGCATTTCTATATTTTAAAACATGTTGTTTTTGCAAGGTTACAACTTCAACCTGTGTTTTATTTGGTTGTATATTTGTAATTTTAGTTCCTAAAACATCGTAAGTTGCAGAGTTGCCCGAGTATTCAATACCTAAACCATCTACACCAACTCTGTTAACTCCAATGCAATAACTCATATTCTCAATAGCTCTTGCTTTTAAAAGCGCATCCCAAGCATTTATACGTTTTTTGGGCCAGTTGGCAACGTATAACAACACATCATAATCTGTTGTGTTTCTTGCCCAAACAGGAAACCGCAAATCATAACAAACTAAAGGGCAAAATTTCCAACCTTTATAATTAACAATAAGCTGCTTAATTCCTTTGGTGTATACTTTATCTTCACCGGCTAATGTAAATGTATGTCGTTTATTGTAACTGTATATTTTTCCGTTAGGTTCAACAAAAATTAAGCGGTTGTAATAATTATTATTTTCAGTTATTACAACACTACCCACAATTGCAAGCTGGTGTTTTTTGGCGGTATCTAACATCCAATTAACTGTTTTTCCTTGCATGGTCTCAGCAACAGTTTGGGCATTCATTGTAAAACCTGTTGTAAACATTTCTGGCAACACAACAACATCTACATTTTGTGGTAGTGTTTGTATTTTATTGTAAAAATTAAACCGATTTTGTTCAGGGTTTTCCCAAACTAAATCGGTTTGAATTAGTGCTATATTTAGTTCGTTTTGCATATTGAAAATTACTTATTTAAAACAGCAAAACCAAACTTAAACTACGTTTAAACTTAAATAGATTTCAGTTTTTTTTCGGCTTTAATAAACTTTTCATTAAGCTTTTCTAGCTTTTGCTCGTATTGTATTTCTTTAATTGGAGATAGCTTTCCTTTTTCTTTTAAGCGTTTAAACTTAGCTTGTGTTTTTTCTAAATTATTTTTTGCTTTATTGTAGTTGGCCTGTATAGTTTCTTTTCGTTTTAATGCTTTGGTTGCTTTTTTACGTTTTTGCGCTTCTTTTTTTCTTTCTTTTTCGGCTTTCTTTAAATCTTTCTCTTGCTTTAGTTTTGTTTTCGCATCAGCTTTTTCTTTTTTTAATGTATCTTTAATAGCCTCTTGTTCAGCTTCGGTTAAGGTGGCCGTTACATCTTCACCATTTTTATAAATTTTACTGCCTTTTAGCTTGTAATTAACTGTATTTACTTTACTATTTTGAGCGTTACATGTTATACTAAAAAACCCAAAGCTTAGTACTAAAATTAAAAGTTTCATATGTAATATTAAGTTTATTTTTTATTAAGACACACTGCATTAAAAAAAGTTACATACAAAAAAAAGTAACGTTTAGGTTGGATTTTTAAACGTTACTTTTATAAATGGCTTAACCTTGAGTTAAACCAGTTTTCGCTTTCCTCTCAAAAGCTTAACTATTCTTCTTTTCATTTTACATTTAATTTTTTGCATTTCTTTTAAATTATTTTCAACCTGTTCATTACAAGGTTTATGCTCGCAATCGTAAAAATTTTCCATAGCTTGTATAAAATCTATTGTTTTTATACATTGCATTAAATTAAAGTGTTCTTTAGGTTTTTTTATTTGAGAAATAATGTTTTTGTGTAGTTCTTGTTTTTTAATAAAACTATTATAAATAATAGCACTTTGGTTGTTATTTAAACTATCTGTTTCTTTTTGTATGTTATATGATTGAACTAAAAAATATAGCGTTATAATAATGTATAAAACAACCACTACAGCAAGTATTTTTATTATTAACATGTTTAAGTTTTTTTAGGTTAGATTTAGGTAAAACAATAGTGTAATAATTCTTTTTTACTAGAATTATGTATTGTTAAAAATTAGAATTAAATAAGCTGTTTGTGTTTCATTTTATATTCTGAAGATTCTTCTAAATAAAATTTAGCATTATTAATTACCCTAGATAAATCTTTATCTAACTTGTAAGAAACTATTAAAATGTGACATGATAAGGCACCGAAAACGATGACAAAAACTAGTAAAATAAGTAATATGTTGAAGATTGACATACTTTTGATTTTTAATGGATTAAACAATTTACTACAGCAAATTTATAGATTGTTTTAATCCATTTTTCCGTTTATCGATAAAACGCCTTAACTGTTTCGGTTAATGGTTTTATTTTTAAGATTAGATATATTAAACAATATCCATTTTCTTCAATAAAAAGGATGCATTCATGTTTTGACAAACACCTTGCTTTAGCATGTAATCAAAATAAAGTTCGTTATTAATAATTTCGGCATCAAAATAATAATTCTTCACATGTTTAAGTTCATTTTCAATAGCACATAAACTCAAATCGTGCGTTGCAATAATGCCTGTAGCGTGTAATGCCACTAATTTTTCAACAAATTTTTTAGATCCAATAGCTTTATCTGTACTATTGGTACCTTTTAAAATTTCATCTAAAATTATAAAATAAGAATCGTTTTTAATTGTATCTACAATAAACTTTAACCTTGTTAATTCTGAAAAGAAATACGAACTATCATCTGTCAAAGAATCTGTAGTACGCATGCTTGTTATTAATTTTACCGGATTGTATTTACTAGATGTTGCACAAACTGGCAAACCAACATTGGCCATAACTATATGTAAAGATACTGTGCGCAAAAAGGTACTTTTGCCTGCCATATTTGCACCGGTTACAATAAAAAACTGTTCATTATCAATTTGTAAATTACTATCAACACGCTTTGAGGCGTTTAATAGCGGATGCCCCAACTTTTCAGCTTTAATAACTTCAGGAGAATTTGTTATTTCAGGATACACAAAATGCCTGTGGTTAAACGCATAATTACCTAGTGAAATGTAAGCATCAAAAAACTGTACTACTTCAAACCAATCATTAACTTTATGACCGTAATTTTTAATCCATTGTTCAATTTTGTAACTATTTTTTAAATCGGTTAAAAAGTATCCATTTCCAAAAAAAGCACCAATAATGTTGTTTCTATTATCTAAAGCATCTAAAGCTTTTGAAAGCTCTTTAAAAATTACTGAAGCTTTTTTATTTTCAGAAGTTATAAGCGCTTGTTTTTCTTTTAAAAGTTTAGATTGAAATTTGGCCTCTTCAATTTGCTTTAGTAATACACTGTATTGCCTAAATGTATCCTTTAATTTATCTGTTTTAAATGATAATTCGTTTATTTTTTTCACATAAACACCCGTAATACCCAAACCAACAAACAACCAATACCCAATAATAGACGGTGCTATAAAACCACCCAAAGTTGCAAGTAATAAAACGCCTGTAATTATTGAAAAAACCAAAGGTAACCAGCGCATAGTTTTAGGCAAAAACAACGTGTAACTTTTAAGCCAAGTAATAATAGATTTTGCTGAAGTTTCAATGGTTACCAAACTAGACGCTGCTAAATAAAACTGGCGCCACTTTGGCATTTCACTCAATTCTTTTATGGCTTTTTGCCTCACCGGGATATCATCAATATTATTAGCTTTTAATAGGTTTGAAAGTGTTTCTGTACCCTCATTTATTGTAGTTCTGTTAATGAATTGAAAGAATGAACCACGACCAAACAAATCTATATCTAAACTATAAAAATGTGAAGGGTCTTGATATTGGCTGCCACTATCTCTGTCATGAAATTTACCCAATGCAATGGCAATTTCATCATTATTAATAGTTACCAATGCTTCAAAAAAAGCCTTATTATTTTTAACATCGGTGTATTTTGATAATAATTTCACAAAAACAACCACACCAATTAACGCTATTAAAACAGCAATTTGCCAAGTATTAATTGTAAAATAAACACCCAAACCTGTTAATAAAAACACTGTTAACCTCACCAGGCTAAGCGATATCATTTTTTTATGACAAGCTTTGGCTTTTGCTTTATATAATGTAACGTTTTCTTTGTAAAAGTTGTTTGTATCTATCATTTTTAAATAAAGAAAAGCCCTGAAAAAACTTCAGAGCTTTTATAATGTATTGTTTTTAAATTTTAGTCTCTTCCAAATACTTGTAGCGCCCAGTATAATAAGTTAGCAAGCGCACCAATAGCCGCTACTAAGTATGTTCTTGCAGCCCACTTTAAAGCATCTTCAGAGCCTTTATATTCATCTGGAGTTACAACATTTTTATTTTTTAACCATGCCAATGCGCGGTTACTAGCATCATACTCTACAGGTAATGTTATAAAGCTAAACAAGGTTGCAAACCCCATTAATACAACACCTGCCACAGCTACCCACCAGCCTAAACCTAAACCAGCGGCACCACCTAACACTAAACCACCAATGATTAACCATTGAGACATGCCTGAACTAACACTTACAATAGGCACCAATGTTGAACGCATTTGCAACCAATTATATGCCTGGGCGTGTTGTACAGCATGCCCAACTTCATGAGCTGCTACTGCAGCCGCAGCAGCGTTACGTTGGTTGTAAACAGCCTCACTTAAATTAACGGTTTTGTTTTTTGGGTTATAATGATCTGTTAACCTTCCTGCTGTTGAAATAACTTCAACATCATAAATACCATGATCTGCCAACATTTTTTGTGCAATTTCTGCACCACTCATGCCATTACGTAATGGTGTTTTAGAGTATTTATCAAACTTGCGTTTTAGCGTGTTACTAACAGCCCAACTTACAAGTGTTATAGCACCAATTAATATATAATATCCTATCATTTTGTTTTTTTCTTTTTAATTATAAAGTAAATATAACAATAATTACACCATAAATATAAAAATGAAAGTTTGTCATATAAAAAAAAGAAAACCCTAACAAACAAATGTTTATTAGGGTTTCTGCTATTAACCTAATCAACTTAAATTATGCAGTTTCAAACGCTAAATCAAACGCTTCTGCAATTTCTTTATAAACTATTTTACCGTTTACTATGTTGAGTCCTTTTGCAAGTGATTTATTTTTCTTAGTTGCTTTTTTCCAACCCATGTCTGCTAACTTAATAACGTACGGTAATGTAACATTAGTTAAGCCCACTGTTGATGTATAAGGCACTGCACCAGGCATGTTTGCCACTGAGTAATGCACAACCTCATCTATAATATACGTTGGGTCTTGGTGTGTAGTTGGTTTTGTAGTTTCAAAACAACCACCTTGATCTACAGCCACATCAACCATTACGGTACCGGGTTGCATATCTTTAAGCATATCTCTTGTTATAAGTTTTGGAGCTTTGGCACCTTTTATAAGTACACCACCAATAATTAAATCGGCGTCTTTAATGTGCTTTCTAATGTTATATTCACTAGAAAACTCGCTAATTACGTTATTTGGCATAGTTTCGCTAACATGCCTTAAGGCTTTCATATTTATATCTAAAATAAATACGTTTGCGCCTAAACCAGAAGCCATACGTGCTGCTTGCACACCTACTACGCCTGCACCTAAAATTAAAACCTTTGCTGGTGGTACTCCTGGAATTCCGCCAAGTAAAATACCGCGTCCCATAATAGGTTTTTCTAAATATTTAGCCCCTTGTTGAATAGACATTCTTCCGGCTACTTCAGACATAGGAATTAACAACGGTAATGAACCATCTTTATCTTCAACAGTTTCATAAGCAATACAAACAGCCTTACTTTCAATCATAGCTTTTGTTAACGGCTCACTAGATGCAAAATGAAAATACGTAAACACGGTGTGGTGTGGTTTAATTAACGTATATTCTTGTTCAATAGGTTCTTTAACCTTTACAATCATTTCGGCAGTTGCGTAAACATCTTCAATAGTATCAAGAATTGTTGCGCCTGCTTCAACATAATCTTCATCTAAAAAACCACTGTTAAAACCAGCATTTTTTTGCACATAAACTGTGTGATTTCTTTTAGCAAGTTCAAAAACCCCAGATGGCGTCATACCAACACGGTTTTCATTATTTTTAATTTCAATAGGAACACCAATTTTCATAAGCGGTGATAATTTTTAAGTTATTTGTTAAAAACGGTTACAAATTTAAAACATTAGATTGAAAAAAAATTCAAAAATCATGTTTTTATTAAAAAATAATTAAGGAAATGAACATATATTTATGAATTAACTAAAATAGATATTCACAATATATCTTTTTTAACTATTTTGTAATTAAGACGTATAAAAATTAAAAAACCCCTAATTTTTTTGAAATAGTACTAACGTTTAGAGTATTTAATTTTGAAGTAAACTAGTAAGAAAGACGATATAATGGTGATAGAGTTTGCCAAAATCATTGATAAACTATTCATTAAAATGCCATACACTAGCCAAAATAAAATACCAATGAAAAAGATGAGCAGCATGGGAAGTGATAGTGCCGATACATCTTTAGTTTTCCAAGTTTGATAAACTTGCGGTAAAAAAGCCGATGTTGTTAAAACAGCGGCTGTTAAACCTATTATTTCTATATAATCTATATTAAAAACTTGCATAATGGTTAAAAAAACATTGCACAATTTTAACCTACAATGTTTACAATTTTACCGGGCACTACAATAACTTTTTTAGGCGTTCTGCCAGCTAATTGCTCTTGTGTTTTTTGGTGAGCCATAACTGTTTTTTCAATATCTTCTTTACTCATATCTAATGGCAACTCCATAGTAAAACGCATTTTACCGTTAAATGAAATTGGGTAGTTTTTACTGCTTTCAACTAAATGACTTTCATCAAACTTAGGAAATGCAACTGCGCTAATACCTTTATAATCATTTGGTAATTCATCTGGTTGAATGTATTTACCAAACTCAACACAAGCGTAAAGCTGTTCTGCTACATGTGGCGCATACGGTGAAATTAACACCAATAACGGTTGTAAAATAGCTTTACTTGTACATTTTTGAGATAATAACTCGTTTACCGCAATCATGAAGGTTGATACTGATGTATTGAATGAGAAATTCTCAATATCTTCTTCAACCTTTTTAATGGTTTTATGTAATGTTTTAAGGTTGTCTTTGGTTGGCTCCGTATCAGTTACTTTTAGTCCGTTGTCATCAAAATACAGTTTCCAAAGTTTTTTTAAGAAACCGTGCACACCGGTAATACCAGCTGTATTCCAAGGTTTGTATTGCTCTAACGGGCCTAAAAACATTTCGTATAAACGTAAACTATCAGCCCCGTAATCTTTACAAATATTATCTGGATTGACTACGTTGTATTTTGACTTTGACATTTTTTCAACGTCGCGAAACACTTTTATAACTCCCGATTCTTCAACAGGAATTACATTTTTATAGTCTGCTCGCCAATTTCTGAATAGCTCTAAATCTAATTCATCAGAAGCATTTACGAAAGATACATCAACATGCGTTTTATATATCTCATCAACACCATACTTTATTGAATCAACTATTCTTGCTCCATTCTCATCTAGAGAAAAATGTTTTTGCACTACAACCATCAATACTTCATGAAATTCTAATAATTTGCTATTATATTCTTCTACCGAAATAGATCTAGCACCAGAAAGTTCAATAATCCAGTCATTAGTTATAGCCAATAAATATCTACTCTCAACTCCATTACTGTCTTTGATAAAGACATTTAACAAACTAACAAAAGCACTAGTTCCCAAAATCATACCTTGGTTAATTAGTTTTTTAGCAAACTCATCATGACCAACATAACCTTTATCAAACATAAATTTTTGCCAAAAGCGCGAGTATAGTAAATGCCCTGTGGCGTGCTCACTACCACCAATGTATAAATCTACTTGTTGCCAATAATTAATGGCTTCTTTTGAAAAGATAGCCTCATCATTTTGTGGGTCCATGTAACGGTTAAAATATTGCGAGCTTCCTGCCCACCCTGGCATGGTGTTTAACTCTAAAGGAAAAACTGTTTTGTTATCAATTTTTTGGTTTTCTACAACTTCGTTTTTCTCGGTATCCCAAGCCCATTTGGTGGCGTTTCCTAATGGTGGCTCACCGGTTTCAGTTGGTAAATATTTTTCAACTTCGGGTAACTCAATAGGCAAATATTTAGCATCAATCATTTGTGGCATGCCATTAACATAATACACAGGAAATGGTTCTCCCCAATAACGCTGGCGGCTAAATACGGCATCGCGCAGGCGGTAATTGGTTTTTCCTTCGCCTTGGCCAATTTGCTCTAACTCATAAATTACACGTTTGGTAGCTTTTTTATAATTCATGCCATTAATAAAATCACTATTGGCAATAACGGTTTTGTCTTTATCGGCAAAGGCTTGTTCAGAAATATCTACACCTTCAAAAATATTTGGTATTTCAATTCCGAAGTGTTTTGCAAAATCATAATCGCGCTGGTCTCCACAAGGTACCGCCATAACAGCTCCTGTGCCGTAGCTAGCAAGTACGTAATCGCCAATCCAAATAGGAATAGGCTCTTTAGTAAACGGATGTTCTGCATAGGCCCCTGTAAACACGCCAGAAATGGTTTTAACATCGGCCATTCTATCGCGCTCGCTACGTTTTGCTGTAGCTTCAACATAGGCATTTACCGCAGCTTTTTGCTCTGGTGTTGTAATTTTTGACACCAAATCATGTTCTGGTGCTAAGGTCATGAAACTTACCCCGAAAATGGTATCAGGACGGGTGGTGAAAACCTCAATTTCCCATCCTAAATCCTTCCCTGAGGGAAGGACTTGCGTACTCTTCACAGATTCTCTTTGTGATAATTCTGCTGTTATTTTTTCTAAAACAGTACCTATATCCCCTAAAACTTCTTCATTTGAGAATCTTATTACTTTGTAATTATCATTCTCTAAAATTTCAGTTCGTTTTGCATCTTCTTCAACTTGAGATTCATGGATTTTACCATCAACCTCAACAATTAACTTTTTATCTAAACAAACAAAATCTACTATAAAATCTCCAATTAAATGTTGTTGTCTAAATTTAGCATCTAGCTTTTTTCCTTTTAAATTTTGCCAAAGAGCAGCTTCAGCTTCAGTAGGATTAGCTCTCATTTCTTTGGCTCTTTCAATGAGTAAATGAGAATTATTTCCACCAGTCATATAACCGGGCATTTTAGAATCTATTTTCTCTTCCCCTTTGGGGAAGGATAGGATGGGGAATCTTACAGAAGCCCCAACCGATTTTCCAATCCAGTTACGCTGGCTTTCTTTTAAAGAGTCTGTCCAATCTATAGTTTCTAAACCTTGAAGTAAACGTTCAGCATAAGCAGAAATACGCATACTCCACTGTGTCATTTTTTTACGCACAACCGGATGCCCTCCGCGTTCAGATACGCCGTTTACAATTTCATCGTTTGCTAAAACAGTTCCTAAAGCCGGACACCAGTTTACTTCAGTTTCGGCTAAATAAGTTAAACGGTATTGTAGTAATATTTGCTCTTGTTTTTCTTTTGAAAAGGTTTTCCAATTGTTAGCTGAAAATATTTCAACATCGTCATCACAAGCAGCGTTTACATTGGCATTTCCTTCGTTATTAAAAATATCTATTAACGCTGAAATATCTTCAGCTTTATTAGTATTGTAATTAAACCATGAATTAAATAATTGAATAAAAATCCACTGCGTCCATTTATAATATTTTGGGTCTGATGTTCTTACTTCACGAGACCAATCGAACGAAAAGCCAATTTGATCTAGTTGGCGGCGGTATGTTGCAATGTTTTCTTTGGTTGTAATTGCAGGGTGCTGCCCCGTTTGAATGGCATATTGTTCTGCCGGAAGCCCAAAAGAATCATACCCTTGCGGATGCAATACATTAAATCCTTTATGGCGTTTGTAGCGTGCATAAATATCAGATGCAATATACCCTAACGGATGGCCAACATGTAAACCTGCACCACTTGGGTACGGAAACATATCTAACACATAATATTTGGGTTTTTCACTTTGGTTTTCGGCTTTAAAGGTTTTATTTTCTGCCCAATATTTTTGCCACTTGGCTTCTATTTCGTTGAAATTGTAATTCATGACTCTTTTAAAGATATTTAACGTCATTGCCAATAAAGTGAAGCTATCTGCTAATTAAAAAGATTACTTCGTGGTTGCTACCCTAGTAATGACGGCTGCAAATTTAAACTTATTATAACACTATTAAAAGTTAAACGTTGTATTAGTTAAGGAATACAGAATTCTTTTATATTTTTACTGCATTAATGAAATAGATTTTATGAGCTCATATTTTGAAAAACAACAAAAACGCCGACTTATTTCTTCATACTTTTCAGTGGTATTAAGCATTGCGTTAGTATTGTTTTTACTTGGCTTGTTAGGTATTATACTTTTGAATGCAAAAAAAGTATCAGACCATTTTAAAGAACAGGTAGTTGTTACTATTTATTTGAAAGAAAATGCCAAAGAAGTTGAAGTTAAACAACTTGAAAAAAGTTTAGCTATGAGCGATTATGTAAAATCTATTGAATACGTTAGCAAAGAGCAGGCTGCCCAATTTATGAAAGCTGAAACAGGCGAAGATTTTATGGATTTTGTAGGCTACAACCCTCTACAGAATTCTATTGATGTGCATTTAAAAGCAGATTATGTAACCTCTGAACATTTAGAAACCGTATCTGCCGAGGCTTTAAATAAAAAGTTTGTTGATGAAGTAAGCTATGATAATGACTTAGTAAACCTTATGAATGATAACGTTAAAAAAATTAGTTTTTGGGTACTCATTATAAGTGCACTTTTTACTGTAATTGCGGTGCTTTTAATAAATAGTTCATTACGTTTATCTGTATACTCAAAACGGTTTACCATTAAAACAATGCAAATGGTTGGGGCAACCAAACACTTTATACGCAAACCTTTTATTTGGAAAAGCATACGTTTAGGCATTATTGGTGCTACATTGGCTTTAATTGGTATGGCCATTGTGCTTTATTATTTAAACCAAACATTTCCTGAATTACAATTACTTGCTAAACCTGTTTTAGTTGTTTTACTTTTTGCTTTTGTTTTTGCCTTAGGTATTATTATTACTTGGATAAGCACCCATTTTGCAACCCAACGTTTTTTAAATTTAAAAACCGATGAGTTGTATTATATAGTATAAATTACATTTAGATTAACACTTTGGCACCAAATAAATGCTTTAATTTGCAATATTGATTTTAAAACCATGGGAGAAAAAAAACGAAAAGAAGACACAAAAGCCATGTTTGTTTTTGGTAAAAAAAACTATAAATTCATGTTTATTGGTTTAGCTATTATAGCTATAGGCTTTATTTTAATGTCTGGTGGCGGTAGTGATGACCCCAATGTTTTTAATCCTGAAATTTTTTCTTGGAGACGTATTCGCTTAGCTCCTGCTTTGGTTTTAGCAGGGTTTGGTATTCAAATTTATGCTATTCTTTTAAATCCGGATAAAGAGTAGTTTTACACAAAAAAACAGTAAGAAATCTATTTTAAAAGTATTTATTATAACAATCTCTTGTTTTAGAAAGAAAGGCTAAGCCGTTTTATTTCCTAACAGCAAAAACCCAAAGTTTTCAGCCATTTGCTTCACATATGTGTAACTATTTCGCATAGCATCTTGTAAAGATTTTGCTTTGCTAATAACAGCGTTGGCATAGCTAATTCCCATAGCATCTATATCATTTTCTGATAATTCTACAGCGCCACAAAAAGCAGCAACCTTTATGTTTTTAGCTTTCGCGGAAGTTAACACACCCTGAATGGTTTTACCAGACATGGTTTGCGAATCTAGCTTTCCTTCACCTGTAATAATCCAATCTGCATGCGTTATTTTTTCATCAAAATTTGCTAAGTTTTTAATAAGTTCTATACCCGGAATTAATTCGCCTTTTAAAAACAATTTTGAAGCAATACCCATACCTCCAGCAGCACCAGCACCTTTTACATTTTGCACATTAACTTTAAAGGTTGCTTTTAAATGTTTTGCAAAATCTTGCAAGCCTTTATCTAGCATTTTAATATCTCTTTTGGTTGCACCCTTTTGGGCAGCATATACAAAGGCTGCGCCGTTGGGTCCGTATAACGGGTTAGTAACATCGCAAGCTACACTAAACTTTGTGGTTTGTAATTTTGGGTGCGCTTTTAAAACACATATTTTTTTAATTTCTGAAAGATGAGCGCCAATAGGTTCAACTTCTTGGTTGTTGTCATTAAAAAAACGATATCCTAAAGCTGTTGCCATACCCACACCACAATCGTTAGTTGCGCTTCCGCCAATACCTAAAATAATGTGTTTAGCACCTTTATTTAAAGCGTCTTCAATTAATTCACCTGTGCCAAAGGTAGATGCGTTTTTACAATCAAACTCTTTAGCTTTTAACAATTTAACACCAGAAGCTTCGGCCATTTCAATAAATGCGGTTTTAGAATCTTCAGCATATAAATAAGATGCTTCAACAGCTTTAAAAAATGGATTATTAACTACTAATTTCACTCTATCACCTTTTAAATAATAATTCACAACGTCAATAGTGCCATCGCCACCATCGGCTAATGGTAATTTTAAAATTTCAATCCCAGGGTTTTTGGCTAACAAACCTTCCTCTACTGCATTACAAAACGCTTCACCTGTTAGTGAATTCTTAAATTTATCTGGAGCAATTACTACTTTCATTGTTAAAAATTTAATTTAAAATTTGTGATAATGACATAGCTAACAAGGCTATTACTACAAAATATGATAGTAAAATAAGCACTTCCTTTTTTCCTGCTTTATAAAACACAACCTCTAAGCCTTGCTTAGTTTCTTTCTTAATAATTAAACTAATTGTGTATGCCACAATAATAGTTACAAGACAGCCAATGGCATTCCACCAAAACCAAAATACTTCTGGCACATACAGCCACAAATACATGTTAAATAACACACCTGCCACAATACCAATATTTGCACCTAACGCATGCGTTTTCTTTGTTAAAATTGCCAATATAAATGCAGCTAAAATAGGCCCGTAAAATACTGAGCTTATTTTATTAATTACTTCTATAACTGTGCCCTCAATACTGCCAGCAAAAAATGCAAAAAACAGGCATACTAAACCCCAAAAAAGCGATAACAACCTAGAGTTCATTACATATTGCTTATCAGACATGTTTGGTTTGAAGCGTTTAACAAAATCTTCTAAAGATACGGCAGACAATGAGTTTACTGTTGAACTTAATGAAGACATTGCTGCTGACATTATTGCTACTATTAAAATGCCTATAATACCATTTGGTAAATATTTTATAATGAAAACTGGCACCATTAAATCGGCTTTTTTACCTTCTAAACTTGTGATGTTAGATTGGTAAACGCTATCCATCATACTTTGAAAACTAGCATCTTGTAAAAGCAATGTACCCAACACTAAACCCATAATACAGTAAGTTAATGTTATTGGAAAACGAAACAAGCCATTTGCTAACAACAACTTTTTTATTGTTGGCATGCCTTTGGCAGATAACAACCTTTGTGATTGTGTTTGGTCTGTACCGTAATACGAAGCATACAAGAAAAAACCACCAATTACCATGGGCCAAAAGCCAAATTCGTCATTTTTATCGGCGTTATTAAATCCCCATTTAGAGAAATCTACCGCCGTTAATCTATCTTTATCAACGTTGGTTAAAAAGTTTTCAAAACCACCCAATTCACTTAAACCATAAATTAAACAGATAATAATACCAAAAAATAAGATGAGCATTTGAATAACGTCTCCCCAAATAACAGCTTTCATTCCTCCCTGAAACGAGTAAACCATTGTTATGGCTCCTATAATTAAAATAGAAACCCAGAATTCAATACCAATGGTAGCTTGTAAAATTAAGGCCATAGTGTAAACCATAACACCTGTTGCTACTGAACGACTAATTTGAAACACAAAACTTATTAACAAACGTGATGAGGCATCAAAACGTTTTTCTAAATACTCATAAACACTAACAATTCCAGATTTATATAATGATGGAATAATAGCTATTAGTAAAAAAGCCATAGCTAGCGGCACGCCAAATTCATAAGTTAACCACTGTAAACCACCACCTTCTTTTAAACCTACAAATGCCGGCGCCGATATAAAACTTATGGCCGATAATTGCGTAGCCATGGTTGACAAACTTAATGGAAACCAACCCATTGATTGACCACCCAAAAAATAATCTTTAGAGTCGTTATTTTCTTTAAAAAAATAGCCAATTCCTAAAAAACCTAGCAAATACACTACTATAATGATATAATCTATGTAATTCATAATGACTTATTTTTTTAAATGTTTATTCTATTTATTTTTTGTTTAATAAATCTACCAATAAAGCTGCACTCCATGAAAAATTATTGCCGCCGTAACCTGCATTTACCGTACCGTGAATTTCTTTTCTAGAATCAAAATACTCATAAAAACCGTTATGTTCAATAATACTTACAGTATCATTTTTTACGCGTTCAGCAATAGCATTGTATCCGTAATCAATCAAACCATTAAACAACATCCAGTTTAAGTTTACCCAAACAGGACCACGCCAATATTTTTTAGGGTTGAAACGCTCACTTGTAGGATCAAAAGACGCACACAAGTATTGGTTATCGCCTCCAAATCTTTCCATCATAACGTTAACCATAGTTCCTGCTCTTTCTTTACTAGGAATATTTGCAAATAATGGTGCAAATGATGATGATGACAAAAAGTTTAATTGTTTTTCGTTTCTTAAATCGTAATGTACATAAGCGCCTAAATTTTCATCGTATAATTTAGTATTAAATGATGCTATAGCTTTTTCTTGCCATTGTTTTAGTTGCTTAATTTTAGCATCATTATTTCCTAAAAGCTCATATAAGTTAATTAAACTTTGATTAGATTTTATTAAAACGGCATTAAATAATGGGTCTTGTACTAAAAACGGCGATAATTCAGCTATTTTTTCATCGCTGTAATTATGTGCTTTTGCTATTTCAATAATGTGCAAATAGTGGTCGTACTCACGTTTTGATGGTCTTTCAGAAGCATCAACATGTGTAGTATCTCTACGTTCAAAGGTGTATTCTGGCGGATTCATTGTTTTCCAAATGTCATCCCAAATTGGCGAATTATCGGTACCAGATTCCCAGTTATGGTAAATATAAACTAAGCCTTCGTTATTAACATCTCTGTTATTATAAAAGTACTCATGGTTAAAGTACACTTTATCAATTGTTTCTTGAATAAACTTTAAAGTTGCCTGTTTATCTTTACTAATTTTATAAATTTCTTCTAACACAAAACCTGTTACAGGTGGCTGTGTCATACCTGTAGATTTGTATTTTTTTGATGATAATGGGTGTAAATCTGATCTATGAAAATCTGGACCAGGAAAATACGTATCGCTTTCTGTATGAAATATAATGTGCGGTATAAAACCGTTGCCCCATTGGGCGTCTAGTAAGGTTCTAATTTCTTGTTCGGCTTTTGGCATATCAAAATGTGCAAAACCAATAGCAATTAAGCCAGAATCCCAAAACCATTGGAATGGATATAACTTAGCACATGGTACACTAAAACCATCTTTCCAGTTATTATTTAAAACCTCTTGAGCTGTTTTGTACAAAGCGTTTTTCATGTTATTTTTTTTTGTGAATTAAAACAGTGCATGTGCTAGTTTGCAATAAAAAGCTCACCACCAATAACCTTAGCTAAAAGGTGGTGAGCACAAACTAAACAACTAATCTATTAATCTATATTGTGAATGAATTAAAAATTGAATGTAGCAGTTAAGAAGAAACGTCTTGGTAAAATTGGTCTTCCGAAGAAAAACTCAGCATCACCCGCTTGATTAATGTTTCTTGGATCTCCTTCGGTTACGCCTTCATCATCAAATAAGTTGAATACTGAAAAACCAAGCCTTAACGTATCTGTACTATCTTCGCCTCCCATAGGAAACTCATAACCGGCACCAATACGTGCAATTGTTATAGCATCTAACTCAACTGTGTTAGTATCTGAAGTAAACTTACTTCCAGTATGATTTAATGAGAATAAAGCATCCCATCCATTATTATCATAATACACACCTGCAGAACCTAAGAAATTTGGTTGTCTTGCAAGTTCGTTACCTTCATCGGCAGTAGTAGTGGTATTTGCCACTAAATCTGTTCTTTCGTTTTTGCTAATTTCATGTGCTTGATAGGTTGCAGAACCTCTTAAGCTTAAGTTGTTTGCAAATGCCCAATCAAAAGTAGTTTCTAAACCAAAGGTTCTTGTGCTTTGTTCAGAGCGGAATAAATCTACTAAAGTACCACCGCTAAAACCTTGATCTATTTTAATTCTGTCACTTAAACCAACGTAATATCCAGCAAATGATCCTTTAAATTTTTGAGTACCTAATTTTGCACCAGCTTCAAACTGAATAATTTTTTCTGAGTCATACTTACTACCCGTTACACCAGTTGCAATAGGTGCAAAACCTCTAATTTGTGGAAAGAAAAATCCTTTTGAAAAGTTAGCGTAAAGGTTAACAGTTTCGTTTAATTTGTATAGAGCTGCTAAAGATACTGCCCAATCTGTAGCATCAACTTCTGCTCTAATAAAACTACCATCGGCGTAATTTACGTTTGCCAATTCTGGTGTTAATTCTGGGTTATTGTATACTTGTGTTGATACTATGTTACCATCATTAAATGTTCCTTTTGTGTTTTCTATTCTAAAACCAACATCAAAACGCCATTTATCAAACACCATTTCATCAGTAATATAGAAAGCTGTTTTGTTTTGTGATAAAAACCTATTTGATGTCATACCAATTCTGTTGTATAATCCACCTTCAGAAAACACAACATTATTTCCGCCAGCATCAGTATAGCTTAAGTTTACAAGTTTTGGATTGTTATTAAACTCTGATAAAACTCTGTATTGGTAGTTTACATCCTCAGCTTCAGTACGTGCTAAAAACACACCTGCTGTAATGTTATGTGTGCCGTTTTCAGCTTCTAAAGTTTTTGTTAATGATGCCTCACCAGAGTAATCTGTCATTGGTCTTAATCTATCAATATGTAAGTTATCAATAACTAAATCGTTGCCATTAATACTAGCTGCTGTTCCTTGATATTGGGCAACGTAACCTAAATTACCTGGCGCTACATTGTTTACATAATCATTTAATGTAATTGGGTTGTTATTATCACCATTACCACCAACATATAAAGCAAAATTATGTTTATAGTTTGCGTATCTTACTTTTGATTTAAATTTTAAATCATCAGCAAAGCTATAATTAAAATCGCCCATTAAATAACCGCCTTGTGTATGAACACCATCTTCAATTGGACTTTTGTAAGCACCGCCAGCAGTTAAAAATGACGTATGTGCTAATTCACCTGATAATAATTGAGAAACTTCTTCACCATCATTACCTGTTAAGCGTGTTCTGCTGGCACCATCTAAAGGTAACGGCATAAAAAATTGCGCTCTATCATTTATAAACTGACCGTGGATGGTAAATGATCCGTTTTCAAATTTTTGCTTAATGTTAGCTCTAAACTGCACACCTTTTGTTGGTAACCCCGTTTCTATTGGACCATCATCTTTTCTTACAAAGCCTGTAAATGCGTAATATGTGTTAGAGTCTTCACTGCCTAATTTTCCGCCAGAATAGAAATCTGTTTTAATACGTCCTTTATCTGCCCATTCAACATTAATAATGTTTTCATCATTAGAATCGCCCGTTTTACTTGTATAGTTAATAATACCAGCTACAGAACCAGCACCGTACAAAACTGCGGCACCACCACGTACAAACTCAACACCTTTAAAACCTATGTCTGGTCTTGCATACACATCATGCGCCGATGAGTTTAAACCAAACGTACTCATAAGCGGCATACCATCATACTGTAACGGATTGAATACATATTGCCCGCCAGATGGCAAACCTCTAACAAATATATTTGAAGCTGTTTCACCACCACCACCTTCTGCAGTAATACCTGGTATACTTCTTAAAACATCAGCTTGCGAGTTTACAGAAAGCTTGGTTATTTCTTTCTGTTTTAGTGAGCTTATGGACATTGGTGTGTCTTTTTGTGATCTAAACGTTGCAGAGGCTGTTAGCACAACCTCATCTAAACTATTGCCGCCTTCTTGCAATACTATTTGTAATGCAATTGGGGAACCATTCAATGTTATGTCTTTAATAAAGGTTTCATAACCTATAAAAGATACTTGTAATTTTTGGGTACCGCTTAAACTTGTGTTAAAGCTAAACTTGCCATCAAAATCTGTTGTAGCACCAGTTGAACTGTTTAAAATAAGCACATTAGCACCAGTTACTGGTACGCCACTTTGATCTTTTACTGTTCCAGAAACGTCTGTTTGCGCAAACATTATAGAAACACTAAAAAAGCATAGTAAAGTTAAAATAGTATTTTTCATCTTATTTAGAATTAGTTAATTATACCTCAAATTTATAATCAATACCATAAAAAAAGTACTAAAAAATTAGCATATTTGTACGCAAACGTTACCGCAAACGTTTGCAATTTAAAATTTGTTGTTATGAAGAAAGAAAACGTATCATTAAAAAAGCTCGCAGAAACTCTAAATTTATCAATTTCAACCGTTTCTAGAGCCTTAAATGATCATCCTGACATTAGCGAAGCTACAAAACAAAAAGTAAAAACCTTAGCCAAAAAATTAAATTACACACCTAATTTGTTTGCTAAAGGTTTTAGGCAAAAAAAAACCAATATAATAGGTGTAGTTGTACCAAATATTACGCATTATTTTACTAGTACCATTTTAAAAGGCATTTTAGAAGAAGCTTCATTAAAGGGTTATAAAGTTATTATTTCTGAATCTGATAACGATGCCGAAAAGCAAATTGAAATGCTTAACACCATGTTGCAGTTTAATGTTGATGGTATTTTAATGTCAATATCAAAAGTTACAAGAAAAGTAGACCGTATTTTAAAAGTTATAGACAGAGTTCCGGTTATTTTATTTGATAAAGCTTCAAACAAAATACCGTGCTCGCAGGTAGTTATAAATGAAGAAGAAGCTGCTTATAATGCTATTGAACACTTAATTAACATAGGAAAAACACGTATTGCTATTATTAAAGAAAATGAATACTCATATAATTCTGAGCGTAGATTTGCAGGTTATTTACGAGCATTAAAAGAACACAACATTGAAGTAGACGAAAAAATTATTATTAGTGTTGATGATATTTCGCTACGCCAAGGTAAACGTATGGCCAACTTACTTTTAAGCTTAAAACAAAGACCCGATGCTATTTTTGCTATAACTGATAGTGCTGCTATTGGCGTTATTCAAACCTTAAAAAAGTTTAATATTAAAATTCCTGAAGACATTGCTGTAATTGGTTTTAGTAATTCAATAAGCTCTACAATTATTGAGCCTATGCTAACAACTATAGATCAACCTGGTGAAAAAATAGGTGCTACAGCCGTTAAATATTTAGTTGATGATATTGAAAACCCAAATGAACTAACCAATAAAACCATAGAAATTAAAGGCAACCTTATTATAAGAGATTCAACTTTTAAAGCGGTTTAAAAATAAATTCACAAACTAAATAGCTGTAAAAAAGTCTATTTTAATACTTTTGCTGCCATGGATACAATAGATGCAATTATTTTAGGTATTATTCAAGGCCTTACAGAATTTTTACCAGTGTCTTCTAGCGGACATTTAGAGTTAGGAAAAGCCATTTTAGGTAATAATTCTGTGCCCGAAGAAAGCTTACTTTTCACCGTAGTGTTACATTTTGCCACTGCTTTAAGTACTTTAGTTATTTTTAGAAAAGATATTTTAGATATTTTAAAAGGCATTTTAAAATTCCAATGGAATGAAGACATGCAGTTTTTAGCAAAAATTGTAATATCTATGTTGCCTGCTGTAGTTGTTGGTTTGTTTTTTGAAGAACAATTAGAAGCGCTTTTTAGTGGCAACATTATACTAGTTGGTGCTATGTTAATTGTAACAGCTGCCCTATTATTTTTGGCAGATAAAGCTAAAGACACCAACAAAAAAGTTAGTTTTAGTAACGCTTTTGTAATTGGTATTTCGCAAGCCATTGCTATGTTGCCAGGCATTTCGCGCTCTGGCGCTACCATTTCAACCTCTGTTTTATTGGGTAATGATAAAACTAAAGCTGCTCGCTTTTCGTTTTTAATGGTTGTACCTTTAATTTTTGGTAAAATTGCTAAAGATGTTTTAAGTGGCGATATTTCTATGGAAAGTCAAAATTTCACAGCACTTTCCATTGGTTTTATGGCAGCTTTTGTTGCCGGCCTTTTTGCATGTACTTGGATGATTGCCTTAGTTAAAAAAAGTAAGTTATCATATTTTGCTATTTACTGTGCCATTGTTGGTATTATAGCTATTGTTGTTTCATTTTTAAACTAGTTTAATGACTGCAGAAGATTATTTAACCGGACAGGTTTTACTTATTGACAAACCTTTGCAGTGGACCTCTTTTCAGGCAGTTAATAAACTACGCTGGGAAATTAGACGTGCCTTCAACATAAAAAAAATAAAAGTTGGGCATGCAGGCACCTTAGACCCTTTAGCCACAGGACTTCTGGTTATTTGTACAGGAAAAAAAACGAAAGAAATAAACACATTTCAGGCTCAAATTAAAGAGTACACTGGCACATTTGTTATTGGCAGCACTACACCTTCTTTTGATTTAGAAACCGATATAAACGAAACGTTCTCTACTGAGCATATTTCCGAAGAAATAATACACCAAACCACTAAACAGTTTATTGGTGACATTGAACAATATCCGCCTGTTTTTTCTGCTATTAAGAAAGATGGAAAACGCCTTTACGAATTTGCTAGGGAAGGAAAAGACGTTGAAATAAAACCAAGAACAGTATCTATTTCTACATTTGAAATTACAAATATTACGCATGCAAACACACCAAAAACCAACAGCATTCATGTTGAATTTAAGGTGGTTTGTAGCAAGGGTACTTACATACGCTCTTTGGCTAACGATTTTGGAAAAGCATTAAACAGTGGCGCGCATCTTTCAGTTTTAAGACGCACAAAAATTGGCGATTTCAATGTTGAAAATGCGGTATCTATTGAAAACTTCATAAAAAACCTTAACAACTAATTATTTCTATTTTACGTATATTGTAATACATAAACTTTAATTATTGCACTTAACAGATAAACATAAAGCCCTATTATTAACGTTTTTTGTTGCTGCATCAGTTATTCTTACTGTTTTTAGCTTCAGCTTAAAAAAACATAACGAACGTATGGCCGAAAGTTATTATAAATTAGAGCCTGAAGATCCGCTTTCTAAAGAAGAAACTGAAGTTTTAAAAGCTTTAGATAAATTAAACAACACCAAAGCCGAAACTAACAGCGCTTTTAATGAAACACAAAACGCCAACCGTTTTGCACAGGCATACAAAACCATTGCACCACCCGAAGATTATGAACCACAAACAAGCGATATAAATGCTGCAGACACCTATACTGGTGGCTACAAAGAAAAATATAAAAACATGCAAAAGGCAGAAGAGTTGAATGAAGATTTACTTTCAAAATTCAACAAAGCAAATGCAGTTTTAAAAAAGCAAACAGGAGCTCATAATAATGCCAATAGCACCATTGGTTTTTCTTTAAAAAACAGAACCAAACAGCACATACCAATACCCGTTTACCTTTGCGAAGAAAATGGTAAAATAGTAGTAACCATTACTGTAAATGCTGCAGGCAATGTTATTGATGCTTATGTAAACAACGCATCAACATCAAATAACGCGTGTTTAATTGAACATGCTTTAGATTATGCAAAACAGTCTACCTTTAGTGTAGATGCTGCAAAACCATCACAAATTGGCACTATCACATTTAATTTTATTGGCAAAAACTAGGCTGAAATTTGCACAATAATTGTGTAATATCTTTTACTATTGTTTGGCCCTTATCATTATTATACCAATGTTGTAAATCTTCTTTAAATTCTGGTGTTAACGCACCATTTTCAGCTTTAAACCTATTTACAAAATTAGTAGCCTCACTTGGTCTTGGCCCATAGGTTGCAAGCACCTCTTCGGTACTATTATCAATCATTATTAATTTTGGTATAGATTTGCTTCCGTTAGTTAAAAACATATCCATTAAAGCTTCGTTTTCATCTCTTAAAACTACTTTTAAAGTAATATTAGGGTTTACTTCAGCAATTTTATTTAGCGCGGGCATTACATGGGCCGCATCTCCACACCAACTTTCTGTAATTACTAACCAGGTTACAGGCACATCAAAATCAGCCAATACAGTTTTTTGTTTTGGGTCAATTTTTAAAGTTTTATCCCAACGTTTCATTCGGCGTGCACTTAATTTAGTATAGTTAATACGCGCTTCACTTTTGTCTTCGCCTGTTGTGTTGTTATTTGCTGCCAATGTATCAATTACCTCGCGGTAGGTATTGTAACTAATACTTTTATCTAAACTAGTCTTTATAGTTGTATTCATAGTAATAATATTTTTGCAACGTTGTAAAATTAGTATCTTGCCATTGCTTATTGCATGATATTTGTCATAAACACACTTTAAAACTTACAAATTTATGAATGCTAAAAATAGATGCGCTTGGTGTAAAGATGATGCGCTCTACCAAAAATACCATGATGAAGAATGGGGCGTTCCTGTTTATGATGATGACACATTATTTGAATTTTTAATTTTAGAAACATTTCAAGCTGGTTTAAGTTGGATAACTATATTACGAAAACGTGAAAATTTCAGAAAAGCTTTTGATAATTTCGATTATAAAAAAATTGCCAATTACAAGCAGGCTAAAATTGACGATTTGCTTCAAGATGCAGGCATCATTAGAAATAAGCTAAAGGTAAACGCTACAGTAACTAACGCTCAAGCTTTTATTAAAATTCAAGAAGAATTTGGAAGTTTCAGCAAATATATTTGGGGCTTTGTTGATGGTAAACCCATTAAAAACAACTTTAAAACACTTGCCGAAGTTCCTGCAAACACGCCTTTAAGTGATACAATTAGTAAAGATTTAAAGAAACGCGGATTTAAATTTGTAGGCACAACAGTTGTTTATGCGCATATGCAAGCAACAGGTATGGTTAATGATCACGTTACTAACTGTTTTAGGTATAATGAAGTTTAAAAACTATATTTTTTTGGCGCTACTTTGTAATGCATTTTGTTTTTCGCAGGTGAAAAATGAAAAAGAAGAACGCATAAAACAAGCTGATTTTCCTGAATTAGCAAGCTCCTATTTTAACTTTTTAGCAAATAATGTTAACTACTTAAAATTTTATAAAGAAACCGATGGTGAAAAAGTTAGTTTTGAAACCAAATTTAAATTTAAAAAACTACACTACAGCGTTGAATTTGATAGCATTGGCACTTTAGAAGATATAGAAATATTAATAAAACAAAAACATATACCAAAGGCATCATTACATAACATTAAGCGTCATTTTTCTGATACATTTGAAAAAATAAGATTTATTAAAATTCAAAAGCAGTTTATAAACAATAGCAATAAAACAGACAAACAGTTTATTGAACACGTTGTAAATAACCCCAACCAAAAACCTACACATTTTGAAATTATTGCAGAAATTAAAACCAAAGAGCGCCACGAATTAAGAGAACTTACTTTTAATGAAAATGGTACTTTTAAAAAATCTAGAAGAGTTACATCCGCTTCATACGAGCATGCATTATATTAAAAATACACTACACATATTACTTTTTTTAATAATACACACAGCTGCTTCAGCACAAAATAACTTTAGTAGTTTGGGTGAAACCATGGCATCTGTAAACCATAATTTCAGTAAAGAATACAGTGCTAATTTTGCTGTTAGAAGTCGGTATTTTTTATACCAAAACAACTTAAACTACAAACAACAACAAGTAGATTTTTACCATTTTTCAACTTTTAAACTAAACTTTATTCACAAGTTAAGCTTAGGCATTTATTTCCGTAACCGAGATTGGTTTAACACGGGTAGTGATGAGTGGCGTTTTACACAACAGTTTAATATAACCAAACAAAAACTAGGCATACGATACGGCCATAGAATACGGTTTGAACAACGAATATTTAACGCCTTTACTGATTTTAGACAACGGTATAGATTTGCTGTAGATTTTCCGTTGAACGGCGAAAAACTAAACATTGGAGAAACGTATTTAGTAGCCAGTACCGAAGCTTTAGTTAGTTTAAGCGATGCTCATGAACCTTTATTTGACCAAAGATTTACAACTTTAATTGGCTGGCAAATTGACCAGAACTTGAAACTACAAAGCGGCTTAGAATTTAGGTGGGAAAGTTATAATGTAAACGCTAAAAACAATCTTTATTTATTAACGGCTGCAGTACTTAAAATTTAACCTCTAAATACTGTAAAAATAAATCTCTAGATATATCTTCGGCACCTAAACTTTGTAAATGATCTGTGTGTACTTGGCAATCTATAAGTTTATAATTACTGTTTTGTATAAAGGTTATAAACCCCACTTTACTTGCATTGCTTACTTTGGCAAACATACTTTCGCCACAAAACACGCCATTTTTTAAATCTACACCATACAAACCGCCAACAAGTTGGTTGTTTTGCCAAACCTCAACCGATATTGCCAAACCTACTTTATGTAAGTTTACGTAGGCGTCAATCATGCTATCAGTTATCCAAGTACCTTGTTGCCCAAAACGTTTAATTTTTGAACATTCTTGCATTACTTGTTTAAATGCGGTGTTGGTAGTTACTGTAAAGCGCTTACTACGCAATACTTGTTTCATGCTTTTTGAAACCTTTAATTTATTAGGAAATAACACAAACCTAGGGTCTGGGCTCCACCAAAGTATAGGCTCTTCAGCATCAAACCAAGGAAAAATACCCGATTTATAAGCAAGTACTAAACGGTTTACAGATAAATCGCCTCCAACAGCTAATAAACCTTCGGGTGTAGCTTCATTCACACTAGGAAACCATAAATTTTTACTTATATAATGCATATTGTAAAATTAAAAAACCTCAACATAAAATGCTGAGGTTTTTTTAATATTCCTGTGTAAACAGAATTATTTAATATCATTAAAACGGTAAATCATCATGATCTTCTTCGTTTAAATTTCCTGCTGGTTCAAACGCATCAGTTGGTGGTACTGGTGGTAAATTACTATCGCCTGCTGCTTGTTGTTGCACTGCTTCAATTCTCCAACCTTGTATAGAGTTAAAGTATTTTGTTTCACCTTGTGGGTTTACCCATTCTCTTCCTCTTAAATTAATATTTATTTTTACTTGTTGCCCTACTTGGTAATTGCTTAATAAATCGGTTTTATCTTGCACAAACTCTACCATAATATGTTGTGGGTACTGCTCTTCTGTAGTAACAACAATTTCTCTTTTTCTAAAACCATTAGCCCCAAAAGTTTGTGTTTCTCCTATTACTTTTATTCTTCCTTGAACTTCCATTACTTAAAATATGTATTTATTATTTACTCTTACTTAATAAAATTTTCCAAGCACTTTGCACATCGCCATAACTTAAATAGTTACTGGCTAGTTTATGCTTTTCTCTATGCGATGCGGTTTTTATATTAGGATACCTGCTTGCTAACTTTTTAATAAACGCATCAACTTCATCGTTACTTGGTAATGCTTCAACATTGCCTAACATTCCTAAATCATTCCCTGTTAAAATCATTGAGTTTTTTACATGCTCAGGAAAACTATCAACGCCAATGCCTAAGGTTGATAATGGTTTAGGTATTTCAAAAAAGCCTCTTCTGGCTCTACTATAAAAACTACCGCCTGCTCTGGCAACTAAATCTAATCGTTTTTGATTAATGGTGTTATCTTCATTTATAACTTCATCATCAATATGAAGTTTTAAAACTTCACAAATAACCAAATTACCTGCACCACCCTCGGTGCCTAAAGCTATAACTTGGTTTACTTTACACTCTAGCTGCACTGGTGATTCTGCAACTCTAAACGGCTTAACCACATCAGATTTTAACATAGTTAAACCTGCTTTTTCAAATTCATTTACGCCTTCAGGGTACTCTGTACTTGATAATGACATTTGTTGCACCAAATCATAATTAACCACATTTATTACCACTTCCTTAATACTTTCAACATTATGCAATGTGTGTTTTGTAGTGTTATCTCTTACCCTTCGCGCAGGCGAAAAAATTAATATAGGCGGATTTGCACTAAAAACATTAAAAAAGCTAAACGGCGATAAATTGGCTTCTCCCTTATCATTAATTGTACTTGCAAAAGCTATAGGTCTTGGTGCAACAGCACTTAACAAATAACTATGTAATACGCTGGTTGAGAGGTTTTTTGGATTAAATGACGCCATTAACAAATTTAGTTTTAACAAAGGTAACTATTATGTGTTGTTTGAAAAAACAGAATTACTAACAACTAGCACAATAATATTAACAGAATTGCATTATATTACATTGTAAATGTATAGTTAATGCTTTTTACTAAAAACCAAAACACATTTAGGTGGATAATTATTGCCACTTCTTTTATAATTGTTTCTGTTATTTTATGGAAAACCTATGAGTTTTTTCAGCATTTTAAGCATGAAGAACGCGTGAAAATGGAAAATTGGTCGTTTGCTCAATCTGATTTAATTAAAACAGACAACCTAAACGAAAACATGGGCGATTTACCATTACAGGTAATTACTAGTAACAAAACCACACCCATGATTATGGTTAACAGAGATGGCAGCATAGATTTTAACAACATAGACCCAAAAAAAGCACAAGACACCGCCTATATTAACAAACTTATTTTAAAATTTGAACAAGAAAACACCCCTATAAAAGTAAAGTTTGATGGTAAACTTTACAACACCATTTATTACGGCAACTCACCTTTATTAAACAAACTAAAATACTACCCATTAGCATTAATACTAATTGTAGTTTTATTTGGCGCGGTTATTTTCTTCTTTTATAGTAGCAATAAAAATGCTACCCAAAACAAACTCTGGAGTGGTATGGCAAAAGAAACTGCCCACCAAATTGGTACACCATTATCTTCTTTAATTGGTTGGACCGAAATTTTAAAAACCGAAAATGTAAACCCAGATTATATTATTGAAATTGAAAAAGATATTGACAGACTACAAATTATTGCCGAACGTTTTAGCAAAATAGGCTCTTTACCTACACTAGAAACCGCTAATATTGTTGAAGAAACCATTACTGCTTACGATTATTTAAAAGCAAGATCATCAAACCTTATAAATTTTAATTTAATAACATCTGAAAAAATAATACCTGTTAAACTTAATAAACAGCTTTACAGTTGGACTATTGAAAACTTAGTAAAAAACGCCATTGACGCCATGAAAGGCCGCGGTAGTTTAACTATTGAGATTTTACAACTTGAAAATCTTGTTAAAATACAAGTAACCGATACCGGAAAAGGCATTGCAAAAAAAGATTTTAATAAAATTTTTGAACCCGGTTTTACAACCAAAAAACGTGGTTGGGGTTTAGGTTTATCGCTTACCAAACGTATTATTGAAGATTTTCATAATGGAAAAATAAAAGTACTTTATTCTGAAAAAAATAAAGGCACCACAATACAAATTACCTTAAAATATGCTTAAAACATGAAGGAATCATTTATTAATTTAAAAGAGGTTACTTTAAAAAATAATTGCCCTGAGTGCTACAATAATGAAGGCTTACGTTTAACCTTTACACAAAAATTTGTAGAAACTATGTTTTATAAATCTATTACAAACCAAATTGACCATGTTTTAGAGTGTAAAGTTTGTAAAACAACTATTTACCCTGTGCAATGGACTGATGATATTGATCGTGTTTTTGAATATCAGCAAAAAACTGTTACGCCAAAAAAAGCTTCAAAATATTTTAAGAACACTTTTTGGGCTACCATTTTATTAGGAATTTTGTTAGTTATAACAATTACGGTGATGCTAGTAAATCCTAATATTCTAGGTGTTTTTTAATAGCAGTGGCTACACTTTCAAATGCTTCAGGTGTTAAGGTTTCCTTTTTTATAAAACGTGCATCATCCATACTATTCAGTGGTATTAAGTGAACATGCGCATGTGGCACCTCTAAACCTATAACGGTTATACCTACGCGCTTACACGGTATAGCTTTTTCTATAGCTAAAGCAACTGTTCTTGAAAAGCGCATAAGCCCATTGTAAGTAGCTTCATCTAAATCAAAAATTTTATCAACCTCTTTTTTAGGAATACAAAGTGTATGCCCTTTACTATTTGGGTTTATATCTAAAAAAGCTAGAAATTCATCGGTTTCTGCTATTTTATAACAAGGTATTTCGCCATTAATTATTTTGGTAAATATTGAAGCCATAATTATATTTTAAACCTGCCAGATAATACTAGCAGGTTTTAGTTTTTATCTAGAAATTTCTACAATATCAAATTTCATTACACCACTTGGCACTTTAATTTCGGCAACATCACCAACAGATTTACCTAATAAACCTTTACCAATTGGCGAGTTTACTGAAATTTTACCGCTTTTTAAATCGGCTTCACTTTCAGCCACCAACGTATAAGTCATTTCCATACCATTGGTTTGGTTTTTTATTTTCACTTTTGAAAGCACTAAAACTTTTGATGTATCTAACTGAGATTCATCAATTAATCTTGCTGTTGAAAGTGTTTCTTCTAATTTAGAAATTTTCATTTCAAGTAATCCTTGTGCTTCTTTAGCGGCATCGTACTCTGCATTCTCACTTAAATCACCTTTATCTCTAGCTTCAGCAATAGCTTGAGATGCTTTTGGGCGTTCAATATCTTTAAGCTGTTTTAGCTCATCTCTTAATTTTTTTAATCCTTCAGCTGTGTAATAAGATACTTTACTCATAACTTCATCGTTTATTTAATAACTTGAAATGCTGAAATACAAATAGTTTAAAATCTGTAAGTTCAGCATAAAAAAAATCCCGTTCTCACGAGATTGTAATGCAAATATACAAAATATTTAAGTTGGTTTACTTTTTGTTGTAAATTGCAATCCATTTTTTTACTGATTATGAAAATAATTTATAGCATACTTATTTTACTGGTTTTAAGCGCTTGTAGCAGTAATTCTGCCACAGATGAAAACTGTAAATTTTTAATAGATATTAATGTTTATGAAACCATAAACCTAAGCTTACCACAATACAGCCAATTACCTTTTGCAGGTAACCCCGTTTATTTGCCAAATGCTGGAAATGCAGGTATAATTGTTGTTAGTACAGGAGCCGATTATTATGCTTGGGATGCGGCAGACCCTAATGTTATACCTAATGAGTGTTCGGTGCTAACACCTTCGGGTTTAAATGCTACTTCAAACTGTGCTACAAAAAACAAATACAGCCTTGTAACTGGCGAACCTTTGGAAAACCCAGAATTACGTTGCTCATTAAAATTTTACCGCGTAGAAAAAAGCGGAAATATTTTGACCATTTTTAATTAGCCAATACCATTTTTTAAATTTATTAAAGTTGCATTAGGTAGCTGCTCTTGTAAAAAAGCAATAGCTTTTTGGCTTCTAACACCAGATTTACAATACACAACCAAAGGTTTTTCAGTAGAAATATTTTTAAACTTTGTAGCTAATTCACCTAAAGGAATGTGTTGGCCACCAATACTATGTTGTGCGCGTTCCCAAGGTTCTCTTACATCTAATAAATTATAGGCTGCTTTGTTAGTGTTTAAGGTTTCTATTGAAATGCTTTCTGAAGGTTTTTCAACACCACAAAACACGTTATAATCAGCTTCTAAAGTTGTAATTTTTAACGCTTCATTTTTACTAAAATCAAACATCATTTGTTCCATATTAAGCACATTAAACGTTAATAGCTTACCTGATAAAACAGTACCTTTTTCTAAAATAATCTTTAAAACTTCATTGGCCTGATAACAGCCAACAATACCTGGTAAAACACCTAAAACACCAACATCTGAGCATGATGGCACTGAACCTGCACTTGGTGGTGTTGGGTATAAGCACCTGTATGTTGGTCCGTTTTTATAATTAAATACTGATAGTTGCGCTTCAAACTTAAAAATAGAACCAAAAACTAAAGGCTTGTTGGTAATTACAGCAGCATCATTACATAAATAACGTGTTTGGAAATTATCAGAACCATCAACAATAATATCATATTCTGAAAATAAATTGACGGCATTTTTTGTTGATAAAAACGTTTCAAAAACATTAAAATTAACGTGCGGATTGAGTTGTTTTAACCGTTTTGAAGCCGTTAATGCTTTGGGTTTACCAACATCATCAACAGTATATAAAATTTGACGGTGTAGATTACTAACATCAACCACATCACCATCAATAATACCAATTGTGCCAACACCTGCCGCGGTTAAGTATTGTAAAATAGGGCAACCTAATCCGCCAGCACCAATAACTAATACTTTTGCTTGTTTTAGTTTTTCTTGTCCTTTAAGGCCTATTTCATCAAGAATAATATGTCTGCTATATATTTTTTTTTCGTTATCCGTTAGCATTTTTTACTATTTAAAATGTTGCCAATCTTTCCAAACGGGTTCTAAACCTTGGTTTTTAAGCATTTGTGCAATGATTTCGGTGGGGCGCTCATCAGATATTTCAAACTGTTCTAAAGTTTGAGGATCTACGGTGTAACCTCCAGGATTTGTTTTACTTTCTGCACTTACCGATGTAATACCTAAATGCACCATGTGATTTCTAAATGTTTCACTTTCTCTGGTAGACAAAGATAATTCAACATCTTCATCTAACAACCTAAAAGCACAAATGGTTTGTACCAAATCTTTATCTGTCATTTCAACTTTAGGCTCTAAACCACCACTGTGTGGGCGCAAACGCGGAAAAGAAATAGAGTACTTTGTTTTCCAATAGGTTTTTTGCAAATATTTAAGGTGTAATGCCGTGAAAAAACTATCGGCACGCCAATCTTCTAAACCAAATAATGCCCCTAAACCAATTTTGTGAACACCTGCACGCCCCAATCTATCAGGTGTTTCTAAACGATAATTAAAGTTCGATTTTTTTCCTTTGGGATGATGCTTTTTATATTCGGCTTCATGATACGTTTCTTGATATACCAAAACAGCATACAAACCAGCATCAATTAAAGTTTCGTATTCATTTTGGTTTAATGGCTGCACTTCAATTGTGATATTTGAAAACTTGCCTTTTATAAGCTCAATAGCATGTTTAATATAAGGCACTCCCACGGTTTTATTTGCTTCGCCTGTAACTAGTAAAATATGGTCATACCCTTTATTTTTTATAAAGGCGACTTCTTTTAAAATTTCGGCATCTGTTAACGTTCGTCGCGGAATTTTATTAGTCATACTAAAACCACAATAAGTACAGATATTTTGACATTCATTAGACAAATACATTGGAATGTACATTTGAATAGTGTTGCCAAAACGCTTTTTAGTAATAGCCTTACTTTGTATTGCCATTTGTTCTAAATACGGTGCTGCAGCTGGCGATAATAGGGCTTTAAAATCTTCTAAATTGCGTTTTTGTTTGGCTAAAGCAATTTCTACATCGGTTGTTGTTTTGTTATGAATATTTGCCAATACATCATTCCAAGCATATGAATTAAATACATTTTTAAAAGATTGCATAACTACTATTTAGTTTAAAAATGAGGTTAACGGGCTACTAGCCTCGGCGTGTTGCTTAACACTTGCTAATTTTGCATTGTAAGCCATTCGGCCAGCTTCAACAGCCATTTTAAAAGCAACAGCCATTTCAACAGGGTTTTGTGATACGGCTATGGCTGTATTTACCAAAACAGCATCGGCACCCAACTCCATAGCATAAGCCGCGTGCGATGGCGCGCCAATACCAGCATCTACAATTACAGGCACATTACTTTGCTCAATAATAATGTCTAAAAACTCCATAGTTTTCAAACCTTTATTGGTGCCAATTGGTGCACCCAAAGGCATAACACATTGTGCACCAACCTCTTCTAAACGCTTGCACAACACGGGGTCTGCATGAATGTACGGCATAACCACAAAGCCCTGTTTTACAAGTGCTTCAGCAGCTTTTAAAGTTTCAATAGGATCGGGCAATAAATATTTAGGATCTGGATGAATTTCTAACTTAATCCAATTAGTTTCTAAGGCTTCACGTGCTAATTGTGCTGCAAAAACAGCTTCTTTGGCATCTCTTACACCCGATGTATTTGGTAGTAAATTAACATGTGGTTGTTGTATACTTTTTAGCATTTCATCATTTTGATTATGCGCTTCCACACGTTTTAATGCCACGGTTACCAACTCACTTTTTGAAGCTAAAATAGCTTCTGCCATTACGTTGTTTGCACTAAATTTTCCCGTGCCTGTAAAGAGTCTTGATGTAAATTCTTTATCGGCTATTTTTAATGTATCGTTCATTATTTTATTTTTTAAAGCTGTAGCGTTGTTCTTGTGCACTACCAGCATTTAACAGCGTATGAAACGCTTTAATTTTATTGAAATCGCGTGTTATTTCTCCTGAAATTGCAACACCATGAATACCTGTTTTTAATAATTCTGGCACATCATTTATTGTTATGCCTCCAATAGCTATAATGGGCATACTAGCATTTAAAGCATCAATAATTGACAAATAACCGTTTGCACCTAAAATAGGGCTTAACTGCTTTTTTGTTGTAGTAAACCTAAACGGCCCTAAACCAATATAATCTACCTTTTCATTAATACGTTGTTGGCAATCATCTAGCGTATTGGCTGTACCTCCAATTATTTGCCAGCTTTTCAAAGTTTTTCTTGCTACTATTGGGCTAACATCTGTTTTTCCTAGGTGTACACCGTCGGCATTTACAGCTTCAGCAATTTTATAATAGTCATTAATTATTAATCTAGTTTGAAAATGACTGGTAATATCTCTAGCTTCTTCGGCTGTTTTTAAGATTTTTTTTTCAGAAACATCTTTTAAGCGCAATTGCACTAATTCTGCACCGTATTGGCAAGCTTTTTGGATGTTTTCTAAATGCGCTTTTGGTGTGTTTCCTTGTGAAATATAATGGAGTTTATTTATCATTTTTTTTCTAGTTGTTTTATTATATCTTATTGTGAATACCTAAAAGCGATTGATTAGAATTTAAAAACCGCTCTATGTATATTTTTGATGCAACAGCCGCCTCCTCAAGTGGTAAATCCAAACAAATTTGAGATGCCAATGCCGATGACAATACACAACCACTACCATGTTTTTGAAACACCGTTTTAGCATTAGGTAATATGTTTACCATTACAATACCGCTGTGGTACAACTCATCAGTCCCTTTTTTATCGGTTCGGTGCCCGCCTTTTAAGTAAACATTGGTTTTACTTGCCATATGCGCTATGGTATCTTCAATGTTTTTATCTGGATACAGCATTTGTATTTCATCATAATTAGGTGTAATTAAATAGCATTTTTTCCAGATTTCATCTAAAATATCTTGGTTTTCGGTAGTATGAAAATCGAAACCTGCGGTTGCTTTTATTATTGGGTCTAAAATTATTTTAACGTTAGTATTTAATGTATGCAACACATCAATTAAAACAGCTAGTGTTTTCCAGTTTTTAACAATGCCTATTTTAACTACATTAATTGTAAACCTATCAAACAAAGTTTTTATTTGAGCAATAATTAAATCTTTTTCAACCCAAATACATTCTTTAAAATTGGTATCATTTTGAATTGTAATAGCAGTACATACTGATAAACCGTATAACCCATGCGCCTCAAAGGTTTTAATATCTGAAGTTAAACCTGCACCACCTGACGGATCATGACCTGCAATGGTTAGTATATATTTATGTGTTTCCATGTTATTATATTAAAACTAATTAAAATGACATTTCATTGTTTTGAACACCTCAACAGGCGTATTACTTTGCCAAATACCACCCAATACGCCCACGCCTTTAAAACCAAGTTTATCAAATGATGTTAAATTATTTGCTGTAACACCGCCCATACCTACAATTGTTTTATTAATGTGATTAACGTTAAAACCACGACCATTATACCCTTTTTTTGAAATAGATGAAAACACCGGACTTAGCAAATGATAGTTAAAAACAACCGGACAATTTTCTAATTCATCAGGTTCATGAAACGAAGAGCTTATGGTTTTTGTTTCTAACAAATTACATGTTACATTTAATAATTTAGCGTACTGCGTAATAAATTGTTTTTTATTTATTGATGATGGCATTGTACTTAAAACCTGACGCCTTTTGGCTTCTTGAAAATGAATACCTTTTAAATTAAAATTGTTTAATAGCTCATGAAAACGATGCGTTACTATACAATTGTGATATTTTGAATCTATTTGGTTTAAGTAATCACAATGTTGCTGATAACTCATATGAGGTTTCCTAAGATGAAAATACTGCAGCCCGTTTTGAAACAATTGTTGAAGTATATCAATTTCATTTGTAACGTTATATTCTGGCGCTATTAAAACTATCATTTTTTTTGAGTTAGGGATTGTAGTGGAAATCCTTTTGCTTTTTTTGCAAAAGATTGCAACGGAAAGCCCGCCCACGCTTTTTCAGCGTGGGAACTCCCTTATTATTTACAAATAAATTTCAGATCCTTTTTCTTTAAATTCTTCAGATTTTTCATTCATGCCTTTTTGAAAAATTTCGTTGTTTTCATCAATATCATTTTCGGCAGCAAAATCTCTTACCTCTTGTGATATTTTCATTGAACAGAATTTTGGTCCGCACATTGAACAGAAGTGGGCAATTTTAGCACCATCGGCAGGTAAGGTTTCATCATGAAATTCACGTGCTTTTTCGGGGTCTAAACCTAAGTTAAATTGGTCTTCCCAACGAAACTCAAAACGTGCTTTACTTAAGGCGTTATCACGGTGTTGCGCCCCTGGATGCCCTTTGGCTAAATCTGCTGCATGAGCTGCTAGTTTGTAAGTAACTACGCCTTCACGCACATCGTCTCTGTTTGGCAAGCCTAAATGTTCTTTTGGTGTTACGTAACATAAAACGGCGCAACCGTACCACGCTATCATTGCAGCACCAATACCTGATGTAATGTGGTCATAACCTGGCGCAATGTCTGTGGTTAAAGGGCCTAAGGTGTAAAATGGTGCTTCATCGCAAGCCGCTAATTGCTTATCCATGTTTTCTTTTATCATGTGCATTGGTACATGCCCTGGACCTTCAATAAAACATTGTACTTCATGTTTACGCGCTAATTTTGTTAGTTCACCTAAAGTTTCTAATTCGGCAAATTGCGCTTGGTCATTGGCATCGGCAATAGAGCCTGGACGTAAACCATCGCCTAAAGAAAAGGCAACGTCATACTGTTTTAAAATTTCGCAAATGTCTTCAAAATGGGTATATAAAAAGTTTTCTTTGTGATGTGCCAAACACCATTTTGCCATAATGGAACCACCACGAGATACTATACCTGTAACGCGTTTAGCCGTCATGGGTACGTAACGCAACAAAACACCTGCGTGAATGGTAAAGTAATCTACACCTTGTTCTGCCTGTTCAATTAGGGTGTCTTTAAAAATTTCCCAAGTTAAATCTTCTGCAACGCCATTTACTTTTTCTAATGCTTGGTAAATGGGCACTGTACCTACTGGTACTGGTGAATTACGGATAATCCACTCGCGTGTTTCATGAATATTTTTTCCGGTAGATAAATCCATAATAGTATCTGCACCCCAACGACATGCCCACACTGCTTTTTCAACTTCTTCTTCAATAGATGATGTTGTGGCCGAATTACCGATATTGGCGTTTACCTTAACCAAAAAATTTCTACCTAAAATCATAGGTTCACTTTCTGGGTGGTTTATGTTATTTGGAATAACTGCACGACCACGAGCAACCTCTGAACGCACAAATTCTGGGGTTATTTTTTTAGGAATTGAGGCTCCAAAATCTTGCCCCGGGTGTTGTTTAGCTAATTCGGTCATTTCATCAATTTTTTGATTTTCGCGAATAGCAATGTATTCCATTTCTGGGGTTATAATGCCTTTTTTAGCATAATGTAATTGTGTTACGTTTTCGCCCTTTTTAGCTTTTAATGGCTTTTTTAAGTGCGAAAAACGCATATGATTTAAACTAGTATCGTTTAAGCGTTCATTACAATATTGTGAAGAAAACTGGCTTAATTGTTCTACATCATTTCTATTTAAAACCCATGGCTCGCGTATTCTTTCAATTCCGTTGTGTACATTAATGTCTTTTTCAGGATCAGTGTACGGGCCAGATGTGTCATATACCGTTACGGGCTCATTGGGTGTTACTTTACCCGTCATAGAATCTTTAGTATCGCTTAGCGTTATTTGACGCATAGCTACTTTAATTTCAGGGTACATTTGCCCTTTTACATAGATTTTTTTTGAATTTGGAAATGGATTTCTTGTAATTAATTGCGCTGTTGGTGCCGTGTCCTTTTTTTTCATTTTTTATTGCTTTTGACCGTTGTAATGAGCCTTTGGTATTTATATTATTTAAATTTATTTTGAAGCTAATGGCTACTTAAAACCCAATATCTTTTAGTTTTTATCCGCCTTGAGTTGCTTGAATAATTAAAATAGTATCGCCGTTAAAAAGCACTTTGTTTTCCCAGTTAGCTTTTGCTATTATTTCTTGGTTAATAGCTACAGCAATGCCTTGGGTTGATGATACCGTGTTTGTTAAAAACTGTTGTAATGAAATGTTTTTGGGTACGCTTTGGGGTTTGTTGTTTACTGTTATTGTTATCATTTACACATGTTTTAAAATGACAACTTTAGGTAGAACGCCCCGTTTTTACGAAGTGTAGGTTTTAAAAAACCTCTGTATTATTATAAATAAAACATTCACTTTTCCCTACGTAAGTACTAACTTCATCAGGTTCAAAGGGTAAATCTCAGTTTCAAAAAAATTGATTTTCAATTTCAGGAAACACCCCTAAAGTTTATCTTTAACAAAGATACTACTAATTTTATTTAAAATGAAAAAAGCATCTCTGTAATGAGATGCTTCTTCTTTTAGCAATTATAAGTTAATTGTTGCTTTCGCAGAAAAATTTAAATCTATTTTAAAACTTTAAAGTTACGCCTAATAGAAAGTTAGTGGTGGCTTGTGGGTAGTAACCAGCGCCTTCAATTGTAGTAACTTCACCGGGTACAGACCAATCATCATCAAATGTGAAGAAAAATCCATTTGAAATATATTTTTCACCAAAAATATTATTTACTAAACCTGTAAGCGTTATAGATTTAAAAATTGATTTAGTTTTAATTTCATAAACAACATTTAAATCGTTTACAAAATAACTATCAAGCTTAGAAAATTCTGAATCTATATTACCCATGTATTGTTCACCTACAAACTTGCTTAACAATGTAGCTTGAAAATTAGGCATAAAACTATACGTTAAAGCATTACCAACTACAACATCTGGTGAAAAGGCAATGTTAGTTTCACCTAAGTTTTGCAAAACACCGTCGCGTTTAAAAAATGTTTCTTTATTTTTATTTGAACTTATTGTAAAGTTAGGTTGTAGTGTTAATTTATTTAGAGCAACAGTAGCTTCAACCTCTAAACCAACTCTATAACTTTTACCTGTATTGGCTCTTATTTGAGCCCCAGAATTATCTAAAGCGCCTGTTGCCACCAACTGCTCATTGTAAGCCATGTAATAAGCGTTTGCATTAAAGCCTACATTTTTGTTTTTGTAACGCCAACCTAATTCAAAATCGTTTAACTCTTCTGGTTTTACTTCTGGGTTGTTTTCAAAATCGCCTCTATTTGGTTCTCTATTTGCTCTTGCATAAGAAAAATACAAATCGCTTTTTTCATTTAAACTATAATTGAAACCTAATTTAGGGTTAAAGAAATTAAACGTTTTATCTATTTTAAAAACTTCTAAATCTGAATTAATACCGCTTGTATCATAGTTAATACCTCTGTACTGCACATCGGCATAAAGGCTTAAATTATCATTAAGCTTGTAAGTTAATTTTGAGAACGCGTTGAAGTCATATTTATCACCATCACCTTGATAATAACGATCTCCAAAATTGTTGGTGTTTGCATATTGTTCCCAAATTAACTCTCCGAAATGATCGCCATGATAGGTACTGTAAGACAAACCAGTAATGATGTTTACCTTATCATTTTTATAATTTACATTGGCATTTAACACATAAAAATTGTTATCTAACCATCTTCTGCGTACATAATCTTGAGAGGTTACTTCTTCGCCATTAACTGTTATTGGATCTTTGCCCAAAAATTGGAAACTAGCATCGTTTGCAAAAAACACATTTGAGTAGTAGTAATCATCAACAAATTCTTCAAAAAAGCCTCGGCCGTCTGTATAATTTAAACCTAAGTTTGTAGACCAATTGTTGTTCCATTTTTGATTCCAATGTAATTGATAATGGTCTTGTTTGTAATCATCTACTTGGTTATCATAATACCCTTCAAAAACGCCATTTTCATCTAACTGAATACCACTAATATTGTAACGTCTGTTGTCATTTATATTTGGGTTTGCACCCACTGCAGCCACATCTACAGGATTAAAACCGTACCAAGACTGGTATGTAATTTCATGCCCACCAAAAACCACAGCTTTAAGCAAAGTTCCGTTATTTACATAACTACCTTGTACAAAGTAACTTTTTAGGTTTGAAGCGGCTCTATCAATATAACCATCTGATTTTATTTGTGATAATCTACCAGCTAATTCAAAATGATTGTTTAGCAAACCTGTACTAAATTTAACATTATGGCGTCTTGTATTATAACTACCAAAACTATGCGATGTTTCGCCTTGTGTTTCCTTTGAAACGGCATCAGTTAAAATATTTACACTAGCCCCAAAAGCACCAGCGCCATTTGTTGAAGTACCTACACCACGTTGCACTTGTAAACTTTCTACCGATGATGAAAAGTCTTGTAAATTTACCCAAAAGGTTCCTAAACTTTCAGCATCATTATAAGGTATACCATTAATAGTTACGTTGGTTGAACTACCACTTACACCACGCACTCTAACACCTGTGTAACCTATACCAGCACCGGCATCACTGGTTGTTACAACCGATGGTAAATAGTTTAATAAAACAGGAATATCTTGCCCTAAATTGCGCTTTGCAATTTCTTCTTTGCTTACATTTGAATGTGTAATGGGCGAATCTACATCTACACGTACTGCTTTTACTAAAACCTCGTCTAGTTTTTGGGTTGAAGTAGAATCTGTTGTTTTGTTGTTTTCTTGTGCATTAATTGTGGTAAAACATATTAATGCGAATAAAAGAATTAAGTTTTTCATGTCGATTACATAAAACGTTATAATCGAATAAAAAGAGGTAATTATTCTTCAGTTTATATTAAATTGATTTTTAGAAAATGTGATACTTATTTAATATTTAAACTGCTTTAAATTTAACAGTTTAGTATAACATAATCTTTAATTCCTAAACAGCATTACCTGTTCTAGGTTCAATGGGTATGATCTCAGCCTGATTCCAATTGTCAATCATATTTAGCGGTTAACAGTTTTACTGCTTACTGAAAATTTGGACTGATTACTGGATGTAGCACCCCTTTTTGAGAACGCTGCAAATGTACTAACCAAATAGTAATTATTAACTATTTGTTTACTAATTTTTTAGTTTAAATTAGGTTTTTGCCTATTAGCTTTTTTTAAAGCTTGTTTCTTTTTAGTGTCTAATCTTTTTTTAACTACGGCTTTTGGCACTTTGGTTGCAATACGTTTTTTAGGTTTACTTAACGCTGTTTTTATTAGCTGCAAAAACCTACGTATTGCCAATTCTTTATTTTTAAATTGACTTCGGGTGGTGGCACATTGTAATATTAACACGCCGTTGTTGGTAAGCTTATTTTTTAGTTTTAAAAATATACGTTGTTTTTGCTCTTGGGTTAAAACATTTGATTGAGACACGTTAAAACTAAGCTCAATTTTTGTAGCTACCTTATTTACATGCTGCCCACCACTGCCCGAGCTTCTTACAGCTTTAAAATTAAGTTCGTTTATTAAATTATTTTGGTTAAACATTAATTTGTTTGGTGTGCTGGTTTTAGTAAATCGTTTACTGTTTTTACGGGGTTAAAGGTTTCTAAAGGTACTTCAACAAATACGGTAATCCAGTCTGCCATACTACCATTCCAAAGTCCAGGTAACTCTAAAGCTTTAATATCTGTACCGTTTTGTGTTTTCATGGTAATAAAAGCGGCATCATAATCTACATAATCTTTCAAATTAAATTTTTCACCTTTATAATTTTTAACGGCACACACTAAATCTGTTGGGTTAAAATGTGTGGCTTTGTAAACAATACTTTGTTGTTCTTTACTACTAAAATTTATTTGAGCAAACTCTACAATTTGTAATGATACATTACCATTAGCTTCTTTAACCCAAAATGGTCCGCCACCTGGTTGTCCTTCATTTTTAACCATACCGCAAACACGCATTGGCCTATTTAATTTTTTCTTTAAATAGACTTTTTTCTCTTCAAGCGAAAGTGTGTCAAACTGTTTGGTTACAACAACATTTAACCTGTGAATTAAAAAAAGTGCCATTATTTTTAGGTCTTCTTCATTACAAGTATTTGTGTCTAATTTATTTAGAAATTCAAACACTTTGTTTTGAATGCTAAGTAAAACACCTGCCAATAGTTTTTTGTATTCAGAAATGGCAATATTTTTACTTTCAACAGTTATGTTATCAATATTTTTTATGAAAATAAAATCATAATTTAAAGTATCTAAATTCTCTAAAAGCGCACCGTGACCTGCGGGTCTGAACAAAATAGAATCATCTTCATTTCTAAAAACTTTGTTGTTTGATTTTAAAGCAACTGTTTCTGTTTCTTGTTTTTGATACGAATAACTTACATGAAAATTAACACCTGTTTTATCTGTAATTGATTTGTTAACTTTATCAAATTCTGCTTCAAAATATTTATGATGCTTTTCAGAAACTGTAAAATGAAGATGTGCTTTATTATTTGATGAAGCGTAGATTGTTGACTCTAACAAATGCTCTGTAAAAGCCGAAACATATTCATTTTTATATTTATGAAACGGCAACAGCCCTTTTGGGTAAAAACTGTAGTTTAAAGCGCCTTCGCTTAACATGGTTTTTACAAAAACAACACGCTGCTCATCTTCAGGTAAAGCGTTGTAATTTAAAGTGGTTTTTTCTATTTTTTTTATAACATCATTATAAAACGGAAATGCCTGTAAATTTGAAAAAAATGTATCTACTAAGTCATTACTCTGCGCTTTAATGTATGCTTTTAAGGTTTCTTTTTTAGGATTGAAAGTTTTTAAAAACTGAAACAAAAATTTAAACATTCTTGTAGCAGCACCCGAAGCCGGCACAAATTTAACAATAGACAATGCGTCTTTTTGTTTTTCATAAAGGTTAATATACTCTTTGGTTTCAGTATCATTAAAACTTTCAATACCTTTATTTATAGTTGCTGCAGCCAATAATTTTGAATAAGACATGCCATTTTTTAAGCGTTCTATTTGACTATTAACTTGATCTATTGTTATGCCTTTGTTATGTATTTGCTGTATATCTTTTTCGGTAAACATTATTTATTGTTTTTTAATAGCTTATCTATATGTTTTACGGCCTCATTTAAGCGTTCTGTTTTACTTCCTTTTAACAACACAAATGGCCTGTTTTGCATAATTAATTCGTTTTTAAAGGCTTTAAACATTTGTTTTCTTTCGTTGGGTTTATCGCGTAAATCATCGGCTTCCCAAGGGACATCAATATAAGTTAAAAAATATAAATCGTAAGTATTTTCAATGGCAAATTTATGTAAAGTTTCATTGCAAATACCTCCGTAATACACTTCAGAATATACTTTAGTTTCTAATAAATCTGTATCACAAATTAAAACGGTATCTGTTTTTTGTGCTAGTGCATTTTCTAACCGCATTTGGCCAATGGCTATGGGTAACAAATCGTGTGGTTCGCAAGTTTTTCGTTCGTTATTCCATTTATCTTGTAAATATTCACGAGCGTATTCTGGCACCCAAACCGAATTGTAATAGCGTGCTAATTGTCTAGACAAGGTAGTTTTTCCGGTAGATTCTGGCCCAAATAAAACTACTTTTACGCAGTTTGCGGGTTGTTGTTTAAGCTGTTTTTCCATGCTTTGTAACCGTATATTGCAATAACGGTAAATATTAAATATTGAAGTGATGTAAAAACCAAGCCTTTATACAAATATAAGGGCACAGAAATAACATCGCCAATAATCCAGTACACCCAATTTTCTAATTTCTTTTTAGCCATAAGCCACATGCCAACAAAAAATATAGCCGTTGTAGTGGTATCAACATAAGCTGTCCAGTTATTAAACTTATTATTAGCCAAATAAATAACAGCTACAAAAATTAGTGTTAACACAAATATAACAACAGTATATTTTTGCTCTTTTTTAGTGGTTTTGGTAACAGGCACTTGGCTGTTATTGGCATCTTTTCTTGTCCAGTAATACCAACCATAAATACTCATTGTAAAATAATACGCATTAATTAGCATATCACCCAAAAGACCGTAAACTAACAAAATATAAACAAAAATAGCGGTACTAATTATACCCGTTGGGTACACTAAAATATTTTCTTTTTTTGAATACCAAACTGATAAAAAACCAAAAAACACACCAATAAACTCCAACACAATTAAATGCGTTGGTATGCCTTGATATTGTGAAAATAACCAATTAAAAATGTGGCTCATAATCGTGTCTGTTTGATTTTACAATTTTCATATAAAGTAAGCCTTTATCAATAAGCTCAAAAGCTTCTTTTATTTCTGTAGTTAATACATGCATCACTTCGTCATAATTACCAAAAACCTGAGTGCTCAATGGGTTTTCTATTACTTTTAAGTTTGAAGCTCTTAACTTTTTTATAAAATGAATTATAGCTGGCTCAAAATTATCTTGTAATGGCGTTAATGTTAATTCTACTGATATTTCCATTTAATATTTCTTTTTTTCATTTCCACGAAGGTGGAAATCTTAGTGTTTCTAATTTTATTGAAATACTTAAACAAGCTCTTTACAACCAGGTTTAGTACAACAATTTATTTCCTTAAATCATCAAAAAAAGATGCATCATTTTCAAAAGCAGTGCCAATAACAACTAAGTCTGCTCCATTTTTAAATACATTTTCTAATTGTAATTTGGTTTTAATGCCACCACCAACTATTAATGGCACATTAAGTTCTTTTTTTACGTTGTTAATTACTTTTAAAGGAACATGCTTTTTGGCACCGCTACCGGCTTCTAAATACATTAATTGCATTCCTAAAAGTTCTCCTGCCTTTGCCGTATCAACAATATATTGAGCGTTATTTTTATCTAGTGGTTTTGTTCCTGTTACACGCTGTACCGCTGTTTCATTGCCGCCATTAACCAGTAAATAGCCCGTTGGTATTACCTCTAAATTTGTTGCTCTTAATTTAGAAACTGCTTTTACATGTTTACCAATAAGATATTCTGAATTTCTGCCAGAAATAAGAGATAAAAACAAAATACCATCGGCTTTATTTGTAATTTGGTTGGTATCTCCTGGAAATAAAATAATGGGTAAATTAGTGTGTTTTTTTATTTCGTTTACCAAAACATCCGTTATATTTTCATGTACTGTACTGCCGCCAACAAAAATATGAGTTGTTATAGATGCATTTAACTTCAACATAAAATTGGCTACTTGTGCCACTTCCATTTTATCCGGATCAATTAAAACAGCTAATAATTTATTACCGTTTAAAGCTGCTGCCTGTATGTTTTTATAAATAGTGTTCATACTAAGCAATGGCAAAAGCGCAGGTAAAACCTTCAAACGCTAAAAATGTTATGTTATAACGGCACTTTTTGTTATTATAATCAATCCATGCTAGAGTGTTTTCATCTTCAATATTAAAAGGAATTACTAAACAATGATTTTTAAAACTTAAACCAGGTGTAGCATATAGTTTGTATAACGATTCTTTTACACACCAAATTACGGTGAGTTTTTTTATGTAATCATTAGCGTTTTTATCTAAATACAAATTTTCATAATCAATAAACTTATGCGCAATTAAAGCTATTTTATTGCGTTGTTTTTCAACATCAATACCAACTTTACAACTGCTTACAATCATTGCCGAAAAATTAAACGAGTGTGTTATTGAAATTTGCCTACCATCTTTTAAATAAGGTTTTCCAAAATCGTCATAAAATAAATCGGCATCAGTGTACCCAAACGCTCTAAGCAAATGGCGTACACTTAAAAATCCGCGTTGGTGCATTTCACTTTTCATACTGTTAACTCTATTAAGGCTATTTTCAGTAAGTTGTAAAGGCGCCATTAATGCGTTAAAAGATTCTGTAATCTTCCAAATTTTAACACAAGTTTGTAAATTAGGTGTAAGGGTTTTGTAAAGAGGCATTTAGTTTTATGAAAGTTATTGGTTATCTTTGCACTTTAAATTAAAAAGACCCACAAATATAATAATATGAGTACAAAAACAGTTGCTTACGTTCCTAATAAGGTTAAAGATATTTCATTAGCCGCTTGGGGAAGAAAAGAAATTGAATTAGCCGAAGCTGAAATGCCAGGTTTAATGAGCTTACGCGAAGAGTATAAAAACTCGCAACCACTTAAAGGTGCGCGTATTGCAGGTTGCTTACACATGACTATACAAACAGCCGTTTTAATTGAAACATTACAAGCCTTAGGTGCCGAAGTAACTTGGAGTTCTTGTAACATTTTCTCTACACAAGACCACGCAGCCGCTGCCATTGCCGATGCCGGAACCGCTGTTTACGCATGGAAAAACATGAACGAAGAAGAATTTGATTGGTGTATTGAACAAACACTTTTCTTTGGTGAAGACAGAAAACCTTTAAACATGATTCTTGATGATGGTGGCGATTTAACAAACATGGTTTTAGATAAATACCCAGAATTAGTATCTGGTATAAAAGGTTTAAGTGAAGAAACCACAACAGGTGTACACCGTTTATACGAGCGCGTTAAAAACGGTACATTACCAATGCCAGCAATTAACGTAAACGATTCTGTTACAAAAAGTAAATTTGACAACAAATACGGTTGTAAAGAAAGTGCTGTTGATGCCATACGTCGTGCAACCGATGTAATGTTAGCCGGAAAACGCGTTGTAGTTTGTGGTTATGGTGATGTTGGTAAAGGTACAGCAGCTTCTTTTAGAGGTGCAGGAAGTATAGTTACCGTTACAGAAATAGACCCAATTTGTGCTTTACAAGCTGCCATGGATGGTTTTGAAGTTAAAAAACTAGAAACCGTTGTTGGTAATGCCGATGTTGTAATTACAACTACAGGAAACAAAGACATTGTAAGAAGCGAGCATTTTGAAGCTATGAAAGACAAAACCATAGTTTGTAACATTGGCCACTTTGATAACGAAATAGACATGGCTTGGTTAAACACAAACCACGGAAACACAAAGGTTGAAATTAAGCCACAAGTTGATAAATATACCGTTAACGGAAAAGATATTATTGTTTTAGCCGAAGGCCGTTTAGTAAACTTAGGCTGTGCAACAGGGCACCCAAGTTTTGTAATGAGTAACTCATTCACAAACCAAACCTTGGCACAAATTGAACTTTGGAACAACGCCGAAGCCTACAACAATGATGTTTACATGCTACCAAAACATTTAGATGAAAAAGTAGCAAAATTACACTTAGCTAAAATTGGTGTTGAGTTAACCGAGCTACGCGAAGACCAAGCAACATACATTGGCGTAACCGTAGAAGGACCTTACAAACCTGAACATTATAGATATTAATCTAGACTTCTTAGATTGTTAGAAAATTAAAAATCCCAAACAGTGATGTTTGGGATTTTTTAATACTTCTTTCATACTTCAGAATCACTCAAAGTGGCGTTTTATAAAATTCATTAAACAAAATTTATTTTGGCATTTTGGCAATTGCTAAAGCACCGTGCTTTCCGCTATATCTTTGTTGTGCTAAACCTGTTTCAGCAGCTATAATTGTATAAAAATCTAATTTTTAGTTTTCACAGCAATATTCTGTACTTATAAGCACAAAAAAGGATGCCGCATCAATCACTATTGCTACACGTCTTTCGGTTCATATTCGCCCTCAAAATACCACCACAAACTAGAATCTATAGAAGATTTCATTTTATTAATATCTACATCATCTTTTAAAAAAACCGTTAAATTTTCATCAACACGATTACACTCCACACTATTTCTAATTTCAATAGCGTCAATTTCATTAAAATGTTCAAGGTGTGTTTTAATTCTGTGATCTAGAGACACATCACCTAAAAAAATTTTAATGGTAGGCTGCATTGGGGAATTCCTAATTTCTGATCTAAATGGAAGCATATCTGTAATTTTTTAAAGTGAATTATATAAAGTTAGTAATTTTTTAAAAAAAAGTCAATAAAAAAAGCCCTTCTCCTAAAAAGGAAAAGAGCTCTTTTATAAAACAAATAATAATTACTCTTCTAAATTAAGCTTTTTTAAATCATGAAAAAAGAACGTTTTGTCATTATTCATGCTTACAAATAATCCGTTTGGAAACGCAGTACCTAAAGCCATTGTTGTAACATCACAACCATCAGTTTCTGTGGTACCTAAATTTACTTCTTTTACAAAAGCATTGGTTTTAACATCAAAAACATTAAATGTACCTGCTTGTTGGTTTGATACTATTAAAAACGATTTATTAGGGTAATGCGCTATGGCAATACCTTCAATATCTTCTTTAAAATATTCGCCACCAAAACAGAAAATTTCTTTATTCCCATTACTTGGTTCTGCATGGTATTTTCTAATACAATGTCCTTCATCAGAATAATAAACAACACCTTCTTTGTTGTTTACAGCAATAGCTTCTATTTCTTTTTTCCCACTAAATTGGCCAAATTTTCTAACTAAATTAGCGTGTGCACCTAAACTATCAGCAGTTAATTCATACTGGTATAAATAATTTTCTTTAGGGCCTGTTTTACGGCCTACAATGGCGTATAATTTGTTAGTTTTTTCAGATTTATAAAGCGCAATACCCATTGGCAAGTTAGCTTCGGGTTGTGTAGCATCTGTAAACACTTTAAAACCGCCATTATCTAAAGGTTTCATATCTGGCACAGAAAATAATCGTATTTGTTGGCGCTCTCTTTCGGTAAATGCCACAACATCAACTTGTGTTGAGTCGTTTATTTTAAAGCCATAAGCAACATCAACGTTATTTGGGCGTTTTAAACCTCTAATTGTTTTATTCTCTATTACTTTTCCTTGAAGGTTAAATGCGTAAATAGCTCCTTCGGTTTCTTTATCTGTACCAAAAACAATACTTTTTGATGCATCGTTTTTGTTTATCCAAATTGCGGGGTCATCAGTATCATGCAACGTCTTTTCTGTAACAACACTAGGCGCTATTACAGGCAACTTTTTCCCGCATGATACAATTAGTAACCCTACAATTAATATTATAAATTTATGCATTTAAAATGGTTAGTTTTTTGGTTTGAAAATATCATATTTTAAACCAAACGTTAGGCGTCTTCCGTAGTACTCTGCTTGCATAGTTCTATTTTTAACACCTTGAAAATAACGCAATGGTTGGTCTGTAATATTATTTACATCAACATACAAACGCAAGTTGTCACTAAATGCGTATGAAGCGTTAAAATCTAATAAAAACTGCTCATCATAATGTCTGTCTTCAAAAGCACTACCGCCAATTTCATCAATATAAGAATCTGAATAATTAGCCGATAAACGTATGTTTAATTTTTTGCTATTGTAAGCTAAAGAGCCATTAAACATATTTGGTGCTGTACCTGGTAAATCTAAATCGGTTCTTTCATCGCCATCTTCATTTCTAACACCATCGGCACTAGAGGTTAAATACGTGTAATTGGCCATTAGGCTTAAGTTTTTAAGAAACCCTGGAAGGAAATCTAACTGACGTTGAAAAGATACTTCTGCACCTAGTATGCTTGCATCATCACCGTTTTGTGGTTGAAAGGCATCATAACCTGTAGCAGCATCTTCAAATTGGTACACGTAAATAAAGTCACTAATATCTTTATAAAATGCACCACCTGAAAGAATACCAACACCTTTAAAGTAATGCTCTGCCATTATATCAAAATTCATAGATTCTGTAGCACTTAACTCTGGGTTACCTAAAAATATTTCTTCGTCATCGTTTACAACATCAACCGTTGGAACAACATCGGCATAATTTGGTCTAGCCAAGGTGTTTGTCCATGCAAAACGTAAAATAGTATTGTTGCTTAAGTTATATTTAAAATGTACACCGGGTAAAATATGTACATAATTTTTTTCATCGGTAATTGTTCCTACTAAATCTTCTTCATCTTCAATTTGGTTACCAGTAGCTTCGGTTTTTGTGCTTTCAACACGAACACCCACCATTACGTTTAATTTGTCAGATAATTTTTGCTCTGTCATGGCGTAAGCCGCGTATACTTTTTCTTCAACATTGTAGTTTGCTCTAAGGTATTCATCTGGCACATCAGATTTTTCAAAAGCATCTTCATTGTTTAAATTTAATTGCCCTAAATATTCAGGATCTGCAAAAAAGCCTGCTGCGTATTGGCTACCAGCTAAATAATCTTTATCGGTTTGATCTACTAATGGTAAACCAGATAAGGTATCAAAAAATGGCGATAATGGTTCAAACTCAAAGAAATTATTATCTCTTTGTTTTTCTTTTAATTTAATTCTACCTCCAAATTTTAAGAATCCGTTAGCGCTATTTAAAATGTTTAATGGTAGTTTGAAGTTTGCAAAGATGTTAAAATCTTCTTCATCAGTATATTGATTTTCTTCAGTTATTTCACCAAACTCAAAATTACTTGGTGTGTTATCAGTGTTATTTACAGGTGTAAATAATGGAAATTCAGAATCTGCTACATGGTTATTAATAATGTATTTAGATTCGTATTCCATGTAACGTTCGTTTAAGCGTTCTTCGGAAGCTTTAGCGTATGACGCCATCCAGTCAAACTCTACTTTACCAAATAAATGCTCGCCACCTAAACTGTAGTTTTGCATGCGTTGATCTTCTAATCTAGCATTTTTATTTCTATCGTTATCAATACCACCTTTTGATTGTCTTTTTACTTCAACAGGAAACATGGTTGGCACGTTATCGGTAATTGTAAAATCACCTACTTCAATATCTTCAGCATCTAAAATTTCGTGTTCTAACCTGTAACGATTTTCTCTATCGTCTCTCCAGTTGTACATAGATTTTAAGTACACTTTATTATTTGCGTTAAAAGCATAATCTAAATTTACAGAAAAGCTTCTACGAACGCGTTGTACTATATATGTTCTTTGCTCAAAAACGTTAGCATATGGGTTTACTTCCATTTCAACTTCTTCATCTGTATTGGCATCATAATAAGCAAACTCATCAGTCCATTCAGCTTCAATATTATCAGAACCAAAATCTGAATCGTTAAAAGAGGCAGAAGCCATCCAGCCAAACTTACCGTTTTTAGATTTATCGCCTATTAAAAAAGAAGTGTTAACAATACGTCTGTCTGTTATAAAATTAACACCAGAACCTAAAGTTGCAGCAGCTCTAAATCCATTTGGCGATGTTCTAGTAACCAAGTTTACAGAACCACCAAGCGCATCTGCATCCATATCTGGTGTAACAGCTTTATTAACTTCAATAAGCTGAATCATATCTGAAGGAATAAGATCCATTTGAATATTTCTGTTATCACCTTCAGCCGATGGTATTCTGCTACCATTTAAAGTAACAGAGTTTAATTGAGGTGCCAAACCACGAACTATAACATTACGTGCTTCACCTTGGTCTACTTGCATGGTTATACCTGGAATACGCTTAACAGCATCACCAATATTGGCATCAGGAAATTTACCAATTTGGTCTGTAGATACAACATTTGTTATGTTTTGTTTATTTTTTTGTGCGTTTAAAGCTTTTGCTTGCCCGTTATTATAACTGTTAATAACTACATCTTCTAGTTCTAAAGCTTTTTCTCTAATAAAAATAGTAACGCTCACAGTTTTTCCTGCTTGCACCTCTACTTGTGTTTCAGTATCAGCATAACCTAAATACTTTACTTTAAGAGTTTTGTTTCCTTCTGATACGTTTACGAAAAGGAATTTTCCATCGGCATCAGAAATAACGCCTTTATTATCGGCCTCTATTAAAATATTTGCAAAAGGTACTGGTAAACCTTTTTCATCAATAATTGCACCTTGAATATTTCCATTTTGAGAGAATCCTAAAAACGAAAACAACAAAGCAAAAAGCAAAATTACGTGTTGTTTTTTCATTATAAATTTAATTGTTAGTTATGACTGCGAAATAACAAAACAACTAAACCAAGTTTATTAAATAAGATTTAAGTTAAGGTTATAAACACTTAAGGAAGTTCTTTATTTTTAAACTAATTTAACATTGTGTAAAAGTTTAGTAAACATTAAAATTTAAAACAAAAAAAGCTCTTTCTAAAAATAGAAAGAGCTTTTATATTTTAACAAAAAGGTTTAATTAAGCTTCAAAAGGCTCAATAGAAACATATGATTTGTTATCTTTTTTCTTAGTAAATTTTACAATACCATCTACTTTGGCATGTAATGTATGATCTTTTGAAGAGTACACATTCTCACCTGGGTGATGCGTGTTACCTCTTTGTCTTACGATAATGTTACCAGCAATTGCTGCTTGACCACCAAAAATTTTAACACCTAAGCGTTTCGATTCTGATTCTCTACCGTTTTTCGAACTTCCGACTCCTTTTTTATGTGCCATTTTATTTCGATTTTAAGTTTTTATGAATATAAGAACTAAAGCTTAAGCCTTACCTCCGTCTAATTCGTCTTGCCATTTTTTAAGTTCATCCCACTTACCTTCAGCAGCTAATTTAGCTTGTGCAGGCCAAGTATCTGTAACATGGTTACCTCTAACATCAGCAATAATTTCAGAAATTTTTTCTGGAGTAGAAGCTGCTAAATCTGCAAATGTTGCAATACCAGCCTCAACTAATGTTGATGCAATTTTAGGACCTATACCTTCAACTTTCTTTAAGTCATCAGCTTTTGCTGTTGCTTTTTTAGCTGCAGGTTTTGCCGCTGCCTTTGGAGCTTCTTTTTTTGCTGGAGCAGCTTTTTTAGCTCCTGAAGCCGCAATACTTTCAATTACTATTTCAGTTAAAGATTGACGGTGACCATTTTTTACACGGTAACCTTTACGTCTTTTCTTTTTGAAAACAATAACTTTATCACCTTTAAGGTGCTTAACAACTTTTGCTCCTACTTGAGCTCCGTTTATAGCCGGGGCGCCTACAGTTACATTGTCTCCATCTGCAATTAAAAGAACATTATCAAAAGCAACACTGCTTCCTTCTTCTCCTTGTAAACGGTTAACAAAAACTTTTTGGTCTTTTTCAACTTTAAATTGATGCCCTGCTATCTCTACAATTGCGTACATAGCGTAACGTTTTTATTAATTAATTTTGATATAAATTACACTTTTGATTCTTCAAAAGCGGATGCAAATATACTGCTAATTAATTAATCTACAAACGTTTTATTGATTTTGAAGAATATTTCTACTACTTTTAAACAGTTGCATTACAGTTAACGATGCAACTACAGTAGTTGCAAACCCCATTACCGCAACTATAAAAGTTACCATACCAATATCTATATTAAAGGTGCCACTTAATGTTTGCATTAATGAAGACAAAAAACCAGGACTAATTTCTGTTGAATAAAACAAAAAGAAAACTGTAAAAAACAACGTAGCTACAAAACCAGTTGTTAAACCGGTTTCAAAACCTTCTTTGTACGAAAAATTACTTGATAAATACATTTTTCTGTATTTAATTGCTTCATATATACCAATACCAGTAATTACCGCATTAAAAAAACTAAATGCTGGATTTATGTGTTTATTAAATAATGATAAAATTAAAAAGTATGCTATTAAAACGGCACTTGTAACAAGGCCAAACCTAACCGAAAGTGATAATTTTTTCATGATATTTTTTTTTAGTTTCTCTTAATTTACTAAAAAATTACCACTATTAATAATTAACACGCTTTAAATTAGCTATTTATATTCATTCTTTTATGTGAAAGATACACACCTATTAAAATTATAATAGTAGCTACACCTTGTATAAAACTAAACTGTTCGCCATCAATTAAACCCCAAAACACTGCTATAATAGGCATAACATATGTTACTGAAGATGCAAATACAGGTGATGATATTTGTACAAGCTTATTAAATATTACTTTAGCTATTGCCGTGCCAAACAAAGCCAACACTAGCATGTATAAAAGTGCGGGTTTTATTTCGGGGCTTGATAAAGTTTCTTCTTTAAAAAAACCGGTAGATACCAGTACCACTATTGCTGGCACAACTATAGCTACAAAATTACCTACCGTTATTGTTAAAGCATTCATAGTTTGTAAATAGCGCTTTATTATATTAACATTTGCAGCATACATTATAGTAGCTATTATTACTAATAAAGCGTACGAGTAGTTTTGGTTTGGGTTTAAAGCTGCACCGTTAAATATTAACATTAACGTACCAACTAAGCCTACTAAAACACCTATAACCTGACGCTTTGTTGAGGCTACTTTAAAAACTAAAGCCCCTAAAATAATGGTGTTTAATGGCACTAATGAATTTAAAATAGAGGCAACAGAACTGTCAATTTCTGTTTCAGCAAAAGCAAAAAGGAAAGACGGAAAAAATGTACCAAAAAAACCTGCTAAAGCCACCCATTTCCATTCTGCCAGTTTTATAGTTTTTACTTTATTAAAACCTATAATTAATAAAATAATGGTTGTAAATATTGTTCTTACAGCACCAACTTGCAATGGTGTTAAGCCCACCAAGGCTTTTTTTATTAAAATGAATGAACTGCCCCAAATTAATGAAAGTACAAATAAATAAAACCATTTAATATTTTTCTTCATGCCTTATTATAGATATGCAAAATTGCAACTTTTAACACAATTAAACGTTATTTATTTAGTAATTTTGCATTAACCTACATGTTAATTTATAAGTACTTAATTAACGTGATTATTAATTTGTAATTAAACAAGATTTAAATTTTATAAATTTATAGTAAAATGAACATTTTAAAAACATTTACAGCTATGGCTATTTTAGTTATTACGCTTACAAGCTGTAAAAACGAAGCTAAAGCCGAAGTTAAAACCATTGAAGTTACCACTGAAACGGCACAAAAAACTGACCCTAATGCTACTTATGTAAAAGCAGAATTTACAATTGATGGTATGACATGCGAAATTGGTTGCGCTAAAACTATTGAAAAAAAATTAGGTAAAATGGACGGTGTAAAATCGGCTAAAGTTAATTTTGAAAAAAAATTAGCAATGGTAGAGTTTAACGAAGCCAAAGTAACCACTACATCATTAGAAAAAACTGTAACACATGTTGCCGACGTTTATAAAGTTAGCAACATGAAAACTGTTGATGCTTTTTCGGCTCAATAATACAACACACAACGTTTAAAAAAGCTTCTTTAAAAAGAGGCTTTTTTTATTTCCATTTTATACTTTCCATTAAGCGCATAATATCTTTTTGCAAATAATTGGCTGCTGGTAAAATAGAATCATAATTTGGTTTTGCATAAAAATATAACGAACCTGTTAAAAAGTGGTTTACACTATCTGTTACATAAAATTGCGCTGGCGATGCCACATTACCTTTAACTTCAGACAATAAACCATACACCTTTTCAGCTTTATTTTCAAAAGGTGTTACAGGAATTTCATCGGCTTTTTTTGTATGCTCTAAGGTGAATTTTTGTGCGTCTTTTAAAAAATCATTTAAATAATTTTTATTGCCTTCAACCGCTTTATAAGTTAAAAAGATAGTTCCTTTTAGCTTTGGGTATTTAATGTTTATAGCATAACTTTTTGTAGGCGCTGGCATTACTTTAGCTTCTGCTTTGGTTGTTATTATATTTTTTTCAAATGAAAAAGGCAGATTTAAATTAACTTTTACATATTTAGCTTCAGGATAATCTAAGCGTAAAAAAGCTTTGGGTTTTGGCTTATAATCTTCATTACAGCTTGCTAGCATTATAATTAAAAACAGACTTATTATTAACCTCATTTAAAGTATGGTGAATTTTACTAGTTTAATTCTTTTTTTATCTAAAGCTTCAATAGTGAAAACGTAATTTTCAAAATTTATTTTACTATTTAATTTAGGGAAACTCCCTGAGATTTCTAAAACAAAACCCGCAATAGTTTCGGCTTCGCCTTTATTATTTTCAAAAATAGTTTCGTCTTCAATTTTTACAATTTTATAAATATCTTTTAAGGTTGTTTTACCTTCAAAAACAAAATTATTATCATCTAGTTTAGAGTATTGTAAATCTTCATCGTCAAATTCATCACTAATATCACCTACTATTTCTTCAATAATATCTTCTAAAGAAATTAATCCTGAAGTACCGCCATACTCATCAACAACCACTGCTAAATGCACTTTTTTCTCTTGAAATTCAGTCATTAAATCGTCTAACTTTTTATTTTCAGGCACAAAAAACGGTTCTCTAATTAAGTTTACCCAATTAAACTGTTTTTTGTTTATGTGTGGCAGCAAATCTTTAACGTATAGTATGCCTTTTATTTGGTCTATATTATCTTCGTAAACCGGTATTCTAGAGTAGCCATTAGCTATTATTTCTGGCATTATTTCAGTGTACTTTTGCTCTATATTTAGCGCAAAAATATCCATGCGTGGGCGCATAACCTGTTTGGTATCTGTATTACCAAAAGATACAATGCCTTGCAGTATTTTATGTTCTTCGGTGGTGGTATCTTCTTCACTTGTCAACTCTAAGGCTTGTGATAATTGATCTACACTTAAATTAGATTTTTGTTTTCCTAATTTATTGTGAATAGCCAAAGTTACGCTTTCCATGGGCGAACTTAACGGTGAAAATAACACATTTAAAACACGTAGTGGCAACGCCATAAACATAGCGAATTTCACATTGTTTCTGCTAGCATAAATTTTAGGCAGTATTTCGCCAAAAAGCAATATTAAAAAGGTAATTACTATAACTTCTAATACAAATTTTATAGTGGAATCTGTTACGTTTTTAAACATAAAATCTCCTAAATAAGCAAACAAAATAACTGTTGCAATATTTATAAAATTATTGGCTACAAGAATAGTTGCTAGTAATTTTTTAGGCTGCTCTAACAACATTGAAACAACCTGCATGTGCTTTGGGTTAGTTTCTAAACCGTTTTCAATATCATTTTTTGAGAGTGAAAACATAGCTACTTCTGCACCAGATATAAGTGCAGAACATGCTAAAAGCACAAATAGCAATACAAAACTTGAAACTAATGAAACGTTTATTGCAATTATTAAACTTAAAAAACTGGTGGGATCAGGATCCAAATGTTAGGGTTTTAGTTAAACATAAGTTATAACCTGTAGTGGTTTTAAAACGGAAGATCATCTTCATCTTGCGCCGGAGTTTCACTTACCGTATTTTGAGTTGGGCTTGATGTTTTTGGTTGAGATTGTGCTGCACTGTTAGCTGCATTGTTTTCACTTTCTTTTTTTGTGCTTAAAAACGTAAAATCTGTACACTGTACTTCAGTACTGTAACGCTCTGTTCCTTTGTCATCTTGCCATTTACGGGTTTTTAAACGTCCTTCTATATAAACTTTATCGCCTTTACTTAGGTATTTTTCACAAATTTCGGCACCTTTATTTCTAACAACAACATTATGCCACTCTGTGTTTGTAACACGCTCATTAGTTTGTTTGTTTGTGTAGGTTTCATTGGTTGCTAACGGAAATCTTCCAACGCATCCGCCTCCTTCAAAATAATGCATTTTCACCTCATCTCCTAAATGCCCAATTAGCATTACTTTATTTAATGTTCCTGACATAGCTTTGTTTATTTTGTTGCAAAATTACTTAATTGTATGTGCATTTTTTAAAATTAATAAAAAAATATGGTTTTGTAACTTTAATTAAACCTAAAAACCTCTATAAAATTACCTATTAAAACAGGTACTGCATAGGTTTTTACATCTTCAAAAAACACACCTTTTTTTGGTAATTTATCTACATTTACTATCCAGAATTTAGTATATAAATGTTGGTGCGATAGCTTATGAACTAAACTTTCATTATTATACAAGGTTAGTTTAAATGATTGTTTTTTTAAAAGATCTTCAGTTTTTAACTGCTTCTTAAAAACATCAAAATCAACATCTTTTTTTGTTTCAACTAAAGGAAACTGATACAAGTTTTGCCAAATACCTTTGCCTGTACGTTTTTCTAAAATAGTTTTGCCGTCTTCAGAAATAAAAACTAAAAAATTAAAATACCGCTTTTTTACTTTGTTGGCCTTTAACTTTACTGGTAATACTTTTACCTTGTTTTTTTCCAAGGCTTCGCAAGAATTATTTAATGGACAAACACTACAATCTGGATTTTGTGGCTTACACTGTATGGCACCAAACTCCATAATAGCCTGATTGTAATTGGCAGGATTTTTTTTATCAATTAACGTTTGTGCTAATGTTTTAAAATATTTTATGCCTTTTGTTGTGTTAATAGGTATATCTATATTAAAATAGCGTGCTAAAACCCGGTAAACATTACCATCAACCACTGCTGTGTTTTCGTTATAACAAAATGATGCAATGGCACTTGCTGTATAATCTCCTACGCCTTTTAGTTTTAATAAATCTTTGTAATTATTAGGAAATACACCATTTAAATTGTTTACAACATATTTTGCAGCCGCATGTAAATTTCTGGCTCTAGAATAATAACCAAGACCTTGCCATAATTTTAACACATCACTTTCTTTAGCTTTAGCTAAATGAAAAACAGACGGAAATGCCTTTAAAAAAGCATAATAATAAGGTAAACCTTGTTTAACTTGGGTTTGTTGCAAAATAATTTCAGACAACCAGATGTTATAAGGATTATTAGTATCTCGCCAAGGAAGACTTCTTTTATTAACTGAATACCAGTTAGTTATTGTTTTATTAAATTGCATTTATAAAAATTACTCAAAGCGCTAAAATAATAGTTTATAATATTAAATTTTAATGAATTAGGTTTGAAATATTGAATATTAAATTCCTATATTTGCAACCCTTAAAAAAATTATATAGTAATCTAAAATAAATTAATTAAAATGACGAAGGCTGATTTAGTAGCAAAAATCTCTGAGAAATTAGGTATTGAAAAAGGAGATGTACAAGCAACGGTGGAATCTTTCATGGAAGAGGTAAAAACATCTTTAGAAAGTGGTGATAATGTTTACTTAAGAGGTTTTGGTAGCTTTATTATAAAAACAAGAGCAGAAAAAACAGGTAGAAATATTTCAAAAAATACAACTATTAAAATTCCTGCACACAATATTCCTGCTTTTAAGCCGGCAAAAGTTTTTGTGGAAGGCGTTAAAACAAACGTTGACGTAAAATAATACATGTGCTGAATTTGTTTTCAGCATTTAAAATAAATCATTAATTTAAACACTCTATTTATGCCAAGTGGTAAAAAACGTAAAAGACATAAGGTAGCTACGCATAAACGTAAAAAGCGTAGACGCGCAAACCGTCACAAAAAGAAAAAATAAATCAAAAAAGTAGTTAGATTAACTACTTTTTTGGTTATTACAACAAAACGTTCTTTGAAATGAGTTCTTTTAAAAAGAACTCCACGGTAACCCCGACAACCATATCGGGACCTGTGAAATTATACCCTGCAAACATGCATTGTATAATTAAAAAATATTGTTTAATCCATCTGTACAACTACTAGTTATTAGTTACTTGTTATTGGTTTTTAGTTGTTTTCCAACACTTTTCACCTATAACTTTTTAACTTTTATACTAAAAACGTATGGATAAAAATTAACTACATGGATAAAGAATTGATTATTCGTTCTAGTTCAGAAACGGTTGATTTTGCCTTATTAAAAGATGGAAAACTAATTGAATTACAAAAAGACGAAGATGATAACAATTTTTCTGTTGGTGATGTGTTTATAGCCAAAATACGAAAAACTGTTCCGGGTTTAAATGCTGCATTTGTAAATGTAGGTTATGAAAAAGATGCGTTTTTGCATTATCATGATTTAGGCCCAAAACTTCCTTCGCTTTTAAAATTCATTAAACGTGTAAGCACAGGTAAACTAAAAGATTACTTTTTAAAAAATTTCCCATTTGAAAAAGATATTGATAAAGACGGCAAGATTGTCGACGCATTAAAATCTAATCAATCGCTATTAGTACAAATAGTAAAAGAACCAATATCTACCAAAGGCCCAAGAATAAGCTCAGAGCTTTCAATTGCCGGCAGATATATTGTTTTAGTACCTTTTTCTAACAGAATTTCTATATCACAAAAAATAGAAGACAGAGAAGAAAAAGACCGCCTAAAACGTTTGGTTAAAAGTATTACACCACAAGGATTTGGCGTAATAGTACGTACAGTAGCACAAGGCAAAAAAGTAGCCGAACTAGATAAAGATTTACAGCATCTGCTTAGTCGATGGACTAACATGTGCAAAAAGTTACATAAAGCCCATTTTCCAAGTAAAGTGTTAGGTGAAATGAACAAAGCCTCGTCTATATTACGAGACATTTTTAATGACACCTTTACAGCTATTCATGTTGATGATGAAGAGCTTTATTATCAAGTAAAAGATTATTTGCAAGAAATTGCACCAAAAAAAGAATCCATAGTTAAATTGTATCAGTCAAAAATTCCAATTTTTGAAAAATTTGGAATAGAAAGACAAATTAAAACCTCATTTGGTAGAACCGTATCTATGGCAAAAGGCGCCTATTTAGTGGTAGAACACACTGAAGCCCTTCATGTTATTGATGTTAATAGCGGTAATAGATCAAACAAATCTAACAACCAAGAGGATACAGCCTTAGAAGTAAATTTAATTGCAGCTACAGAAATTGCACGCCAATTACGCCTACGCGATATGGGTGGCATTATTGTGGTAGATTTTATTGATATGACTAATGCTGAAAACAGGCAAAAGCTCTTTAATCATTTAAGAGATGAAATGAAAGATGATAGAGCAAAACATAAAATATTGCCCCCAAGTAAATTTGGATTGATACAAATAACAAGGCAACGTGTACGCCCAGAACTAGATATTAAAACCCGTGAAGAAAATCCTAACGGAGTTAATGGTGCCGAAGTTGAAGCACCTATTGGGCTAGTACAAAAAATAACGCATGACCTTGAACAACTATACAGAAAAGACTATAAAAAGCTGACCTTAAACACACATCCTTTTATAGCAGCCTTTTTAACAAAAGGTTTTCCATCTATTCGTTCAAAATGGTTTTTTGAACACAAAAAATGGGTTAAAATTTTACCAAGAGATGCTTACACATACCTAGAATATCACTTTTTTGATAAAAAAGGTAATCAGTTAAAATAAAATTAAACCCGCAACTTTATGCAAGTTAGCGGGTTTTTTTGTTTTTTATCGGTGTTTTTAAATTATTTATTTACATTTGTTAACACCAAACTATTAATTATGAATGCAATATACCTTCTCTCAGTTTTTAAAATTAAGCTAAATCTACACAGGCTGTTTTAAACATTTCAAAGCTATATTTCATATTTTCAACATGCAACCAAAACCTCAAAAGATGCAAAAAAAAGTCCTTATTTATTTTGCTTTATTTATTAGTGTTAATTTATTTTCACAAAATTTCAGATCAATTTGGAATACTAATAACACAGAATCTGGTTCTTCAGCAAATAACCAAATAACCATACCCACAAACCCAAATTACTCAACTTATAATTATGATGTTAATTGGGGCGATGGAAATATAGACACCGGAGTTATTGGAAACATAACACATACTTATGCAGCTCCTGGCACGTATACTATAGAAATTAGCGGCACTTTTCCATCTATCTTTTTTAACGATGAAAACACCAGTGATAAGCTAAAAATCATAGAGATATTGGCATGGGGCACCATCCAATGGCAAACCATGGAAAATGCGTTTTTTGGTTGCGAAAACCTAAATTTTGATTTAATTGATGCCCCAAACCTTTCACAAACAACAACACTAGAAAACATGTTTCGTAATTGCGAAACTTTTAACGGTATAGTTAATAATTGGAATGTTAGCACCATTCAAAACTTAAATAGCACCTTTGATGGTTGTAATAATTTTAACAGGCCATTAGATAACTGGAATACTGGTGCCGTTACCACAATGGCAAGAACTTTTAGAAACTGTTATGCATTTAATGAACCTTTAGATAATTGGAATACCGGTGCTGTTGAAGATATGAGCCAGCTATTTAGTGGTGCAACTCAATTTAATCAAAACATTAATAATTGGAATGTAAGTAGGGTTACCAATATGTATGGTACTTTTCAAACGGCTTTATCATACACACACCCTTTAAATAACTGGGTGGTTGATAATGTTACAAACATGGCTTACATGTTTTATAGATGTAGAGAATTTAATCATCCTTTAAACAATTGGAATGTTTATAATGTTACAGATATGTCTTACATGTTTTATGGCTTTTTAGATATGCCTTTTAACCAAGACATTAGTAACTGGAATGTAAGCAATGTTACAAATATGGCTTTTATGTTTAGAAGATGTGCCGATTTTAACCAACCACTAAATGGGTGGAATGTAAGTAACGTTACTGATATGAATCACATGTTTGAAGGAGCTGAAAACTTCAATCAACCACTAAACAACTGGAATGTAAGTAATGTAACAAACATGGAAGCAATGTTTAATGGAGAAAACCAAAATATGGCATTTAACCAACCATTAAATAATTGGGTTGTAAGCAATGTAACTAATATGAGTGAAATGTTTAGTAGTTCAACGTCATTTGCTCAACCGCTTAACACATGGGATGTTAGTAATGTAACTGATATGTCTCAAATGTTTAGAAACGCCGATAGTTTTAATCAGCCTTTAAATAGTTGGGTTACTACTAGCCTTACCAATATTCAAGGCATGTTTCAGCAAAACGACATATTTAACCAACCTTTAGATAATTGGAATATTAGTAATGTTACAAATTTAGCTTCAGTTTTTGCTGGAGCAACAAGTTTTAATCAGTCTTTAAATACTTGGAATGTTAGTAATGTTACCAATATGGGCAGTGCATTTAGTAATGCTTCATCTTTTAATCAAAATCTAGGAAATTGGAATATCTCTTCGGCTACAAACCTTAATAACATGCTTTCCAACAGTGGTATTTCACAAGAAAACTACGATAATATTTTAATAGCATGGTCTGCACAAACCGTAAATTCCGGATTAACTTTAGGCGCTACTAACCTTCAATATTGCGATGCTTTAAACCAAAGACAAAGTTTAATAGATGATGATGGTTGGACTATTACGGGCGATGCTGTAAACTGCTCTTATGTACTTTGTACCGAAATAACAATGCCTGCAGCAGGAGACACCATGACACCTGCTAACAGTGACATTAGATGGAACCCAACACCAAATGCTGATGGGTACAGAGTTACTTTAGAAATTGAACGTGGCGGTTCTAGAAACTATGCAACTATTAGTGGCAATCCTGCAAATAATTATGATGTAGGTAATGTTGTTGGTTTAAGCTTTACAAATGAATTTTTACCCGGAGACACGGTTTATGTTACCGTTGTGCCTTATAATGCCGAAGGACCAGCAACAGGTTGCCAAGAACTATCGTTTACAGTTGTTGAAAGTTGGGTAAATAGCCCCGATGCTTTTAAAATTAAAATTGACACAAGAAATTTAGACACCAATTCTACTGCCGCAAATCAGTACAGAATAGAATTAAATGATGGCTACCCAGACTATTTAACCTATAATTTTAGTATTGATTGGGGCGATGGGCAATACAACAATAATGTTAGTAATGATATTACACACACGTACCTAAACCCTGGTATTTATACCATAGCTATAATAGGAGATTTCCCGTCTTACCGTCAAACTTCAAGTAATAGAGATAATTTAAAACTTATCTCTATGGACCAATGGGGCACGCAAATTTGGGGAAGCATGAATCAAGCCTTTTATTTCTGTGAAAACATGGAGTATAACGCTACTGATATTCCTAATCTTTCACAGGTTACCAACACGTCTAGAATGTTTAGAAGGACCTACTTATTTAATGCAAATATTAATAACTGGAATGTTAGCAATGTTACAAACATGGATAATATGTTCTATCAAGCAAGAATATACAACCAACCCATGGATAATTGGGATGTTAGTAACGTTACTTCAATGAATAATATGTTTAATGCCGCTGAGGCCTTTAATCAAAATATAGACTCTTGGAATGTAAGCAATGTAACATCTTTAGAATATATATTTGCTAACACCGATAACTTTAATCAACCTTTAAACTCTTGGGATGTTAGCAATGTAACCTCAATGAGGTCTGTATTTCAAAGGGCATTAGTTTTTAACCAACCACTAAACAATTGGGTTGTAGACAATGTAACTTCTATGGAAGAAATGTTTAATTATGCTGAAGCTTTTAATCAAAATATAGACAACTGGAATGTTTCTAATGTAACAAACATGAGAGGTATGTTTAATGGTGCTAGAGCTTTTAATCAACCCTTAAACTCTTGGAATGTAAGTAATGTTACAACCATGGATTCTATGTTTAGTACAACACCTGTATTTAACCAACCGCTAAACAACTGGAACGTAACATCGGTTACTAATATGAGATCTATGTTTAGTGGTTCTACATTATTCAATCAAAATATAAACTCTTGGAATGTTACCAACGTAATTAACATGAGCGGCATGTTTAGTTATGCACGAAGTTTTAATGAACCCTTAAATAACTGGGATGTAAACTCTGTTGTAAACATGTCGGCAATGTTTCGGGGAACAACCGTTTTTAATCAACCTTTAAACAACTGGGAAGTAAGTGCAGTGGCCAATATGAGTAATATGTTTGAATATGCCGAAGCTTTCAATCAACCACTAAATAATTGGAATGTAAGTTCAGTTACTTTAATGCCTTCAATGTTTAAAGGTGCATCTGTATTTAATCAAAACATAAATTCTTGGAACGTTGGTGTAGTTACAAATTTTGAATCTATGTTTGAAGAAGCAACTTCATTTAATCAACCTTTAAACAATTGGAATACAGGAGAAGCTCAAAATATGGAAGCCATGTTCTATGAAGCTTCAGTTTTTAATCAACCTCTAGATAATTGGAATACAGCTTTTGTTACCTCTATGAAAGACATGTTTAGGGAAGCACGTGCATTTAATCAACCTTTAAACTCATGGAATGTGGCTTCGGTTACCACCATGGAAGCTATGTTTCAAAACGCCATAACCTTTAATGGCGATATTGATAGTTGGAATGTAAGAGCTGTAACCACCATGGCCGATATGTTTAATGGTGCATCAGCCTTTAACAAACCCTTAAATAATTGGCGTACTACTAACGTAACAAGTATGTATAGAATGTTTCAAAATGCTATTGCTTTTAATCAACCGTTAAATCAATGGTTATTTGGCAATGTTACAATGCGCGCTATGTTTAATAATGCAACGGCATTTAATCAATATTTAGGTGATTGGGATGTTAGTGGCGTTACCGATATGAGAAACATGCTAGACGACACCGCCTTAACGCGTGAAAATTACGACAATACATTAATAGCTTGGTCAAATCAAACCTTAACTCCAGGAATTACTTTAGGCGCTGCATCACTTTTATATTGTGATGCTCAAGACGAACGTCAATCTATAATTGACACTTTTGGATGGACAATAAATTCAGATATTCTCGATTGTCCAATTCCAGAATGTACACAATTAACCTCGCCTTTAAACGGAAACACTAATGTACCCGTTAATACTAATATTACTTGGGAACACGCACTTTATGCCGAAGGTTATTATCTAACGGTTGGCACAAGCCCTGGTGGTAATGATATATTAGATAATGAAAATGTAATTAATGATACTTCATACGAGTTTACAACAAATTTTAATAACGGAGACATTATTTATGTTACTATTGTGCCTTATAATTATGCTGGAAATGCCGTTGGGCCATGTACAGAAGAAAGTTTTACAATCTCAAACAATCCAGCAACGGCACCAGATTGCACAACCTTAATTGAACCTTTAAATGGAGCAACAGGTGTAGCAGTATCAACCAATTTAATTTGGAATGCCATCTCCAACGCCGATGGCTATAAGCTATCTGTTGGTTCTACTTCTGGTGGAACAGATATAGTAAACAATGAAGATATAGGTAATGTAACCGAGTATGATTTTACTGCAGATTTACCAGAAGACACCAATATTTTTATAACCATTATTCCCTATAATGAAGAGGGCGATGCTACAAGTTGTTCTGAAGAATCATTCAGAACAGAGTTTATTCCTGTGCCGCCTGCATGTACAACTTTAACTAATCCTGTTAATGGCACCACTAATATTCCTGTTTCTACCAACTTAACATGGAATCCAATTGCAGATGCTACTGGTTATTTACTTAGTGTTGGCACAACATCTGGAGGTGTAGAACTTATAAATAGTATTGATGTTGGTAATGTAACTACCTATAATTTTTCAAGTGATTTACAAGATAATAGAATTTATTTTGTAAGAATAACGCCTTACAACAACGTTGGAGACGCTAGTGGTTGTACCGAGGAATCTTTCACTACCGCTGCCGCACCAACAGCACCAACCTGTACAAGTTTAACAAGCCCGCTTAATGGTGCTACCAATGTTTCAATAACTACAGATTTAACATGGAATGCCATTGCAGATGCCACAGGTTACAGGCTAACGGTAGGCACAACTTCAAACGGAACAGATATTATTAACAACCAAGATGTAGGCAATGTAACTACTTTTGATTTACCTACAGATTTACCAGAAAACACCCAAATATTTGTGAGCATTGTGCCATACAACGCAGTTGGTGATGCTACAGGTTGCAGCGAAGAATCTTTTACTACTGAAACGGTTCCAACAGCACCAACTTGTACAAGTTTAACAAGTCCGCTTAATGGCGATACCAATGTTTCAATAACCACAGATTTAACGTGGAATGCCATTGCTGATGCTACAGGTTACAGACTAACGGTAGGCACAACTTCAAACGGAACTGATATTATAAACAACCAAGATGTTGGCAATGTAACTACGTTTGATTTACCTACAGATTTACCAGAAAACACCCAAATATTTGTGAGCATTGTGCCATACAACGCAGTTGGTGATGCTACAGGTTGCAGCGAAGAATCTTTCACTACTGAAACACTTCCAACAGCACCAACTTGTACAAGTTTAACAAGTCCGCTTAATGGCGATACCAATGTTTCAATAACCACAGATTTAACGTGGAATGCCATTGCTGATGCTACAGGTTACAGGCTAACGGTAGGCACAACTTCAAACGGAACTGATATTATAAACAACCAAGATGTTGGCAATGTAACTACTTTTGATTTACCTACAGATTTACCTGAAAACACCCAAATATTTGTGAGCATTGTGCCGTACAACGCAGTTGGTGATGCTACAGGTTGCAGCGAAGAATCTTTTACTAGTGAAACGGTTCCAACAGCACCAACCTGTACAAGTTTAACAAGTCCACTTAATGGTGCTACCAATGTTTCAGTAACCACAGATTTAACATGGAATGCCATTGCAGATGCCACAGGTTACAGATTAACGGTAGGCACAACTTCTGGTGGAACTAATATTATAAACAACCAAGATGTAGGCAATGTAACTACGTTTGATTTACCTACAGATTTACCTGAAAACACCCAAATATTCGTGAACATTGTGCCATACAACGCGGTTGGCGATGCTACAGGTTGCAGCGAAGAATCTTTCACTACCGAAACTCTAGCAACAGCACCAACTTGTACAAGTTTAACAAGTCCGCTAGATGGTGCTACCAATGTTTCAATAACCACAGATTTAATATGGAATGCCATTGCAGATGCTACAGGTTACAGACTAACGGTAGGCACAACTTCAAACGGAACTGATATTATAAACAACCAAGATGTTGGCAATGTAACTACGTTTGATTTACCTACAGATTTACCAGAAAACACCCAAATATTTGTGAGCCTTGTGCCATACAACGCAGTAGGCGATGCTACAGGTTGCAGCGAAGAATCTTTCACAACAGAAACACTTCCAACAGCACCAACCTGTACAAGTTTAACAAGTCCGCTTAATGGTGCTAGCAATGTTTCAGTAACCACAGATTTAACATGGAATGCCATTGCAGATGCTACAGGTTACAGATTAACGGTAGGTACAACTTCTGGTGGAACAGATATTGTAAACAACCAAGATGTAGGCAATGTAACTACGTTTGATTTACCTACAGATTTACCTGAAAACACCCAAATATTTGTGAGCCTTATGCCATACAACGCAGTTGGTGATGCTACAAGTTGTACCGAGGAATCTTTCACTACCGAAACATTAACTATTCCGTTAGTAGAATCGAAATACGGGTTCTCTCCAAACAACGATGGCATAAACGATTTTTGGGAAATTGTTGGTATTGAAAATAGCCCTAATAATACGGTAAACATTTATAACCGCTGGGGCGATTTAGTTTTTAGTATTACTAATTACAATAACACTTCAAACGTTTTTAGAGGAATAGCCAACCGCATGAGTAAATCTGGTGCTGGCAAATTACCTGATGGCACTTACTTTTTTGATATAAAAATATCTGGCACACATAATTTGAAAAAACTAAAAGGATTTGTAGTTATAAAACGCTAAAAAATGATGAAATTAAATACTTTAACCTACCTTTTTACAGCAGCATTTCTTTTAGTTATTATGCATGTAAACGCACAACAAAGTCCGCTATTTGCAGAATATAATTACAATCCGTTTATTATAAATAGCGCTTATGCTGGACTTAGCGGAAATACTGAATTTACGCTAAGTAATAACGGTTATTTTAACGATTTTGATGGCAGCCCGCGTACACTTTCGTTTAGTGGTCATGGTAATTTAAACAACGAAAAAATAGCCTTAGGTGGAGGCATTGTTAGAGATGAAATTGGCGTAACCAATTCTACAAGTGTGTTCGCCGCGTTTTCATATAAAATATTTTTTGATTTTAATGGAGACCGTCCATATTGGCAACACTATTCACCAAATGTTTTATCGTTTGGTTTAACAGCTGGATTGCAGCAATTTCAGGATAATTTAACCGAATTAAATATACCTAACGACCCTAGTTTTGCACAAGATGTTAATGCAAGTATACCAACCATTGGTTTGAGTTTTTTATATAATCACGCATCATTTTATGTGGGTGTTTCGGCACCAAATATTGCTGGCGATAAACTAGCTACTGAGCAAAATATTAGACTTTCTAGTCCGGTGTACGCCTATTTAGGCTATCGTTTTTTTAGCAATAAGTTTGATAATATCATGATTAAACCCAATATGCTAATTAAACATGAAGAAGGCGCACCTATGCAAGCCGATTTTAATATTGCTGTTAGTTTTAAAAATAAATTTGAAGTAGGTACTGGCTATAGAACATCGTCTAGTTTTAATGTATTAGCTGGAATTTATCTTATTAAAAATTTAAGAGTTATTTACAACTACAATGTGGCTACAAATAATTCACCTTTAGGTAATAGCCATGGTTTGTCATTAAGCATAAAATTTAATGAAGGGTACACGCAATTATAAACTTCACAATATTTAACATAAGCATAACTTTTTAGCATTAAATATTAAATAAATTTGAGGCCAATTCCCTAAGGCCCTAATGAAATTTAATTTTTACAATTCTTACAGATTCAGGATTGTCCTGTCTTTTTTATTAATAATAGCTCCTACTATTTTAATATTTATTGGTTATAATTATTTTAAATCTAAGAGTAAAAATCTTCAAAATATAACTAATAGAATATATAATTTAGAAGCTGATTTTTCTAACAACGAAAAACATTTACAATCATTTTTATTATACGGTTATAAATCTGATAGTTTTTATCTAAATGAAAAAGAAGAAACAATAGACATTTTTATAAGCAATACTAATACACTTAAAAATGAATTTAACGCCATAGTTAAAGAACTTCAAATTAACAATATTAGTACACACAGCCTTTTTACTAATGATGTAACGGCTGGTTTTAGTGCTTTAGATTCAATTTCAAAAAACTTAAAAGAACAACGCTTTTTGTTAGGTTATAAAGATTTTGGCGGCATTGGTAATATGCGAAAAATTGCCCATAAAATTGAAGATGACAACATTATAAAAAACGAAAGCATACTGCAATTAAGGCGTCATGAAAAAGATTTTCTGCTTCGTACAGAACAACATTACATAAATGCTTTTAACACACTAGCCAATAGTATTATTGAAGATAAAAAAAATAGTGCTACTGTTAAAAATACACTAAAAACGTATAAAAAAGCTTTTAACAATGTAGCTCAATTAACTTTAAACATTGGAAACGGTACTAATAGTGGTTTATACGGACAAATTTTTGAGCTCAACAAAACCATAAAAAATCAGCTTTATGAACTTGAAGCTATTGCGCAAAGAGGTATCCTAAGAAAAAATACAGATATAGATCAATATGTAAAAATATCATTTACATTAATGGTGCTATTTATAATTTTGGTAATTCTATACCTATCAAGAATGTTGACTAGAGATATTTTAAAACTCCAACTATCAATGCATCAGTTTATAAAATCTGGTTTCAAAGAAAAGATAGACCCCAATGCCGATAAATCTAAAATTCTTGAAATTAATTTTTTATACAAAGCCTACGGTTTACTTAAAAAAAACCTATTAAAAAACATTGATGGCTTAAAATTAACTATTGAAGAATTAGAACGCACCACCGCCTATAAATCTAGTTTTTTAGCCAATATGAGTCATGAAATTAGAACACCTTTAAATGGTATTATTGGCGTATTAAACCTTTTAAACCAATCTAATTTAAATAAAGAACAAGTAAAACTTTTAGAAATAGCCAATTACTCATCAAGCCATTTACTAGGCCTAATTAATTTAATACTAGATTATTCTAAAATTACGGCAGGAAAAATGGAACTTGAAATTAGGCCAGTAAACCTTAAAAAAGATTTAAGCAATCTTATTAAAATATTTCAATTTCAGGCCAATGAAAAAGGCATAGACTTACTTTATTCATTTAATAAAACAACTGAAGCATCAGAACTTGTTTATGGTGATGCTATACGCATAAATCAAATTATAATAAACCTTTTAAATAACGCCATAAAATTTACAGATTCTGGTTGGGTAAAGTTTAATATTATTCAAAAGAAGTATAACCAATTTGAAGATGAATTTTTATTTACGGTAGAAGACACAGGTGTTGGTATTGAAAAAAATAAGGTTTCTAAAATATTTGCAGCCTTTGAACAAGAGGATATTTCTACAACCAGAAAATACGGCGGTACAGGTTTAGGTTTAACCATATCAAATGATTTGGCTAAATTAATGAACACCGAATTAAAATATAAACCATCAGACACTGATGGCTCTTGTTTTTATTTTACAGTAAAACTTAAAAGGGCTGATACCAAAATTTATAATAACAATAGTGCTAATTTATTTAAAAACCTTCCTAAAATTGGAAATGAAATAAGCGTACTAATTGTTGATGACAATATAATGAACCAAAAAGTACTGGGTTTAATGCTTAAAAAATTCAATTTGAATATAGATTATGCTAACAATGGTTTAGAAGCGGTTGAAAGTGCAAAAAACAAAGCTTATGATATTATTTTCATGGATATTCAAATGCCTATAATGGATGGCTTAGAAGCTACTAAAAAAATTAAAGCTTCTAAAAAGTTTAAAGAAAACCCGTACCCTATAATTGCGGTATCTGCTAGTGCTTACACAGACGACAGAAAAAAAGCGAGCCAATGTGGTATTGATGATTTTATATCAAAACCAATTGAAGTAAAAAAACTACACGATTTACTTATTAAGTATTCTTTAAACCCTGAAACACGAGAAAAACCAACAATAGCTTAAAAGAAAAATTCCTGCTTTAAAAAAACAGGAATTCTTAATATTTATTGTTATTTTATAAACTATGGCGCCGGATTTGGCATAGCATTGTGTACGCTGTTTATGGCCTCTAAAACTTCACTGCTAAGGGTAACGTTTATACTACCAATATTTTCTTTTAATTGCTGCATTGTAGTTGCTCCAATAATAGTACTTGTAACAAATGGCTGTTGGTTAATAAACGCTAAACTCATTTGCGCCAAAGTTAATCCGTTATCTTCAGCTATTTTTAAATAACGCTTTGTAGCCTCTGTACTTTGCTCACTACTGTAACGTGCAAAACGCGGGTGCAATGTTAAGCGGGAATTTTCGGCTGCTGTACCTTTTATATATTTACCAGAAAGCACGCCAAATGCCATTGGAGAATATGCTAATAAACCAACCTTTTCTCGCATAGCAACCTCAACCAACTCATACTCAAATAATCTATTAAGTAATGAATACGCATTTTGAATAGTTACTGGTCTTTGCAAGTTTTTATTTTTGGCCTCTTGTAAATAACGCATGGTGCCCCAAGAGTTTTCATTTGATAAACCAAACTGCCTTATTTTACCTGCTTTTACTTGGTTATTAAGTTCTTCAATAACTTCAGCAAAATTTTCGTGCCATTGTAAACTCGTTTCGTGCGGAAAATTTCTTAATCCAAATTTATTTGTATCGCGTTCTGGCCAATGTAGTTGGTATAAATCAATATAATCTGTTTGAAGTCTTTTTAGCTCTAATTCTATAGCTTCTTGAATAGATTTTGGGCTAAAACCTGTTGTTCTAATATGTGCTGTGTAATCTCCTGGGCCTGCTATTTTTGATGCTATTACTACATCATTTCTTTTTCCTGATTTTTTCACCCAAGACCCTATAATTTCACTGGTTCTACCACTGGTTTCAGCGGTTGCTGGCACCGGGTATAATTCGGCTGTATCAATAAAATTAACGCCTTGTTCTAGGGCGTAATCTATTTGCTCATGTCCTTCGGCTTCAGTATTTTGGTTTCCCCAAGTCATGGAACCTAAACATATTTTACTAACTTTTATGTTGGTATTGGGTAGTGTTGTGTATTTCATTTGAGATTGTTTGGACTAACTTAGAATTGTTAGACTTTTTAGATTTATAGCTTATTTGCTAATTAGTGTTTGTAAATATTAAAACCTTTCAGAGTTATTTTTGTTTTCTGAAAGGTTTTTATTGCGTTAGCGATTGAGGCTTTGTTGAAGCTCCCCGACGCAGGAGGGAGCGACTGCCGAAAGCGCGACACCAAATTTTTCTTTTGGTGTAACGCCCGCATTTTAATTATCGTTTAAAAGCTTTGAAAGCTCATCTAACTTAGGTGTTAAAATAACTTCAATACGTCTGTTTTTTGCTTTACCTTCGGCGGTGTCGTTAGTGGCCACTGGCGCATACTCTCCTCTACCGGCAGCTGTTAAATTTTCGGGGTTTATTTTGGCATTTTCTCTTAAAATATTAACTATTGATGTGGCGCGTTTTGTTGATAAATCCCAGTTGTTTGTTAGCACGCTGTTTCCGCCGTAAGGTACATTATCGGTATGGCCTTCAATTAAAACGGCAATGTCTGGGTTTTCGGCTAATACGCTACCTAGTTGTTGTACGGCTCTACGACCTTCAGAGCCTACTGCCCAACTTCCTGAACTGAAAAGGAGTTTATTTTCCATTGAAACGTAAACTTTTCCGTCTCTTTGTTCTACAGTTAAACCTTTGCCTTCAAAATCTGTTAATGCTCTAGAAATGGCATCTTTTAAAGCGCCCATAGCGGCATCTTTATCGGCAATAACTTTTTCTAATTCTGCAACTCTGTTTGAGCGGTCTTCAAGTTCTTTTTTAAGTTTTTCTAAACGAGCATTTTCAGCAGCTAAGGCTTGTTCTTTAGCTTCTAACTCTGCTAATAATTCTCTGTTTTTTTGTGAATTTTTGGCAATTGCAGCCGAACTATTTTTCTCTAAAGCATCATATGAGGCCTTTAATGCATCATTATTTGCTTTGGTTGCGGTATAATCTGCTTGAAGTTTATCGCGTTCAGCAACAGCTTCATCATAAGCTGTTTTAAGCTGTTTTAACTCGTTTTTTGCTTGATTTTTTTCATACAGAAGTTCTTCGTTTTCATCATAAAGCTTTCTGTTTTCTTTTTTCAAGTTATTGTATTTAGCTTCTAATTCCTTATAAACTTTTGGAGATACGCACGATGCTAAAACGGATACTGTTACAACTGATAGAACGATTTTTTTAATCATTACGCTTGGTTTTGTTTTTGTTTGTTTATTGGTTATTTATTTCTACTAAAATAGGGCAGTGATCACTGTGCACTGCTTCAGTGAGTATAACGGCTCTTTTTATATTTTCTTGTAATGGTTTTGCTACCATGGCATAATCTAACCGCCAACCTTTATTGTTGGCACGTGCATTGGCCCTGTAGCTCCACCAGCTATATTGCTGTTTTTCAGGATTTATATACCTAAAAGAATCTATAAAACCACTGTTTATAAAACTACCTATCCACTCACGTTCAACTGGTAAGAATCCTGAAACGTTTTTTAATCCTTTTGGGTTGTGAATATCAATTTCTTCGTGGCAAATATTATAATCGCCACAAATAACAAGATTTGGTAGTTCTTTTTTTAAGTTATCAATGTAGTTTTGAAACATATCCATGTACTCTAACTTATGCTCCAACCTATCAATATTTGTGCCAGAAGGTAAATATAAACTCATAATTGACACACCATCAAAATCTGCTCTAATATTTCTTCCTTCAAAATCCATAGATTCAATACCTGTACCGTATTCAACATGGTTTGGTTCTGTTTTACTTAAAATAGCAACACCGCTGTAGCCTTTTTTTTGGGCGCTAAACCAATATTGGTATTTATATCCGGCTTCATCAAAAACGCTTAAATCTAATTGTTCTTTTAATGCTTTAATTTCTTGTAAGCAAATTACGTCTGGGTTTGCTGCTTTTAACCAATCTATAAACCCTTTGTTTATTGCTGCTCTTATGCCATTTACGTTGTATGATATAATTTTCATGTCTTCAATTTGTTATTCTGAATACATTTTAGAATAACATCAATTTATTTATTAATATTTTAATAAAACCAAAACAACACTTTTACTGTATAAAGGCAAATGCCTAGTTTAACACAAAACTATTTAAGAATATGTTTTTGGTCGTTTCAGCTAAAATAAATAATACATTACTTTTACGCTATTACTTGTATATGCATTTTATACAAATCTATTAACAAAATATTTTAAGCGTATTACAGTTTAAATATCAAATGAAATATTTTTTACTAACACTTTTATTACTTATTGGCTTGTTTGGGTTTTCGCAACAACCTAAATCTAACTACAAGCGCATAAAAGTAGCGGTAACAGATAGTATTAAAATAGATAGTGTTAGTATTAACTCTAGTTGGTTTAAGGTAGAAACAAAGCATGGTGTTTTACTAGATAGCACTTTTTACGCAGTAAACTTCTCTGAAGCTTTAATAACGTTTAAAAAGCCTATTGACACTGATACTTTAGTTATAAATTACCTGAAATTTCCAGAGTTTTTAACTAAAACCTACCAGCAACTCAATGAGTCTGCTATTGTAAATAATAGTAATACCCAAACACTTTACAAGCTTACCCAACCTAATACACAAAATACGTTTACACCTTTTGATGGTTTAACAACATCAGGCAGTATTTCTAGAGGTGTAACTATTGGAAACAACCAAAACGCTGTAGTTAATAGTGAATTAGATTTACAAATTACAGGAAAGTTAAACGAAAAAGTATCACTAAGAGCATCTATACAAGATGCTAACATACCTTTACAAGAAAGCGGTTATAGCCAACGTTTAGATGAGTTTGACCAAGTGTTTATTGAGTTATTTAGTGATAGTTGGAACATAAGAGCGGGCGATATTGATTTGCAAAACAGTAATTCTACTTTTGCAAGTTTTTCTAAACGTGTACAAGGACTATCAGTAAATGCCAACATAGGAAACCAAAATACCAAAACCAACCTGTTTGCTGCTGGCGCAATAGTTCGCGGGCAATTTACCCGTAGTCAGTTTACCGCACAAGAGGGCAACCAAGGCCCTTATAAATTACAAGGACCTAACGGCGAGCTTTTTGTGCTTATTGTTTCCGGTAGTGAAACCGTTTACGTTAATGGTGTAGCTGTAAAACGTGGCGAAGACCAAGATTATATTATTGATTACAATGCTGGCGAAATTATTTTTAATGCTACGTTTCCTATTACTTCTGAAATGCGTATTACTGTTGATTATCAGTATAGCGAACGTAATTACTCACGCTTTGTAGCCTTTGGAGGTGGCCGTATTGAAAACGAAAAATTGAATATTGGTGTTTCTGTATATTCTGAAAACGATGCTAAAAACCAACCGCTACAACAAAACCTATCCGAAGAACAAGTACAAATTTTATCAGGAGCAGGCGATGATAGAACGCTTATGGTTGCGCCTTCAGAAATTGAAGAATCGGCTAACGAAAACCGTATTCTTTATAAAAAAGAACTCATTAGTGGTGTTGAGGCTTTTGTGTTTTCAAACAACCCCGATGATGTATTATACCGCGTTACATTTACACAGGTTGGTAACAATTTAGGCAGCTATGTTATAAGCAATAGCAACGCCATTAATAATATTTACGAATATGTTGGCATTGGCCAAGGCAATTATGAGCCTATTGTACAGCTTGTAGCGCCCACAAAGTTACAATTAGCTGTTATTAATGGCAGTTACAAACCTAGCAATAACACCTTAATGAATTTTGAATTGGCTGGCAGTAAAAACGATTTGAACTTGTTTTCAAATTTAGATGATAATGATAATAATGGGTTTGCTGGCCAATTTAACATTAACCACAAATTAACTAAAAACGATAGCGTTTGGAATGTGAGCGTTTTTGCAAATACAGATTATATTCAAGAAAACTTTAAAACTATTGAGCGTTTGTATAATGCAGAGTTTTCACGCGATTGGAACTTATCATCTAACAACAATACAACTATTAATGTTACGGGCAACCAAACCCTTTTGTTTTCGGGTGTGCAATTTAATCATCATAAAAAAGGCATCATAAACTACCAATTTGAACATTTAAACTTTTCAAATGGCTTTAACGGTAACAGGCATGTTACTAATGCTAATGTTACTTTAAATAAGTTATCAATAACTTCAAACAGTAGTTATTTAAAGGCAACTTCAAACATAAACACATCTACTTTTTTACGGTCATACAACACTATAAACTACAGCTTAAAAAAAGGTTGGATTGGTACAAAAATAGCTATTGAAGACAATAAACAACGTGATAGCACAAACACATTAACCGCTTTAAGCCAAAAATTCACATCATACCAAACGTATATTGGCGTTGGAGATAGCAGTAAGGTGTTTGTAGAAGTTGGCTACAAAAACAGGGTTAATGATAGTATTAGAAACAACCAATTACAAAAAGTGAACACATCGCATACCTACTACTTAAACTCTAAACTTATTCATAATAAAAACACCAACTTATCACTATATGCTAATTACCGCCATTTAAAAAATGAAGAAGTTGGCATTGAAAATGAGCAATCTATAAACTCCAGACTACAATTCAATCAAAAATTATTTAAAAATATTGTGCAATGGAACACTATTTTTGAAACCAATTCGGGCACTTTACCTCAACAAGATTTTACGTATGTTGAGGTTGAAGCTGGCCAAGGTAATTATACTTGGATAGATTATAATGAAAACGGCATACAGGAATTAGAAGAGTTTGAAACAGCACAATTTCAAGATCAAGGTAAATATATTAGAGTACTTTTACCAAACCGTATTTTTATAAAAACACACCAAAACCGTTTAAGCCAAACTTTAACTATTAACCCGCAACAGTGGCGTGTTAGTAAAAATAAATCACAACAATTTTGGTCTCATTTTTACAATCAAACCAGTTATTTAATAGATAGAAAAATTAAGCGTGAAGGTAATGCTTTTAATATTAATCCGTTTGAAAACGATACTAACAATCAATTAGGCTTGCAATTAAACTTTAGAAACGTACTATTTTTTAACCGCGGGCAACAACATTACACAACATCATATACCTATTTAAACAATCAAACCAGAAACATACTATCTGTTGGCTTTATTGAAAATAATTTAAAAAGTCACCAAATAAACTTCAACCATAAAATAACAAATAATTGGTTGTTTAGTACGCTAACCACTTTTGCTAATAATGAAAGTATAAGCCAAAACTTTTCAAGCAAAAATTATAATTTTAAAGAAGAAAGTTTAAACCCAAAATTATCGTATTTATTTAATGATAATTCTAGTTTTGATGTGTTTTATGAATACGCAAAAAAAGAAAATACTATTAGTAGTTTTGAAACGCTCAAACAGCACAAATACGGTATTTCTTTCATGTTTTCAAAAAATGTTAAAAGTGCTATAAATGGTGAATTTAATTATTTTTTAAACACATACAATGGCAATGCAAACACACCTGTAGCCTACCAAATGCTAGAAGGTTTACAACCTGGTAAAAATTTTACATGGACATTGCTTGCTCAAAAAAAACTAACTAAGTTTTTAGATTTGAATTTAAGCTACTTTGGCCGAAAAACACCCACAAGTAATACCATACACACAGGTGCTGTACAGCTAAAAGCTTATTTTTAAGTTTTCTTTAAACATTTACAGTATTTATTTTTTGTAATTTTGTAAAAGTATGAGCAAAACGGCAGCCATAGTATATTCTATTTTAATGCTTTTTCAAAGTTTAAATATAAACATTGGAGAGCTGTCTAAACTAGGTGTTTTAATAGAGCACGCTCAGTATCATCAAGAAATGTATGGCGATACGTTTTTAGAGTTTTTGTATGAACATTACGGTGAACAAGCCGTTTCAACACAAAATAATCATAAAGAACATGATGACTTACCCTTTAAAAGTCATCAACATATTTTTTGCCAAGTTAACTTTGCATGTATTTTAGTTACAAGTTTAGAGTTTTCGCTACAAAACCAAATGCATCAAAATACGCAACTAAACTTTTTTTATAAAGAGCCTATTTCTTCTTTTGAGAAACCCTCAGTTTTTCAACCACCTAAATTAGCATAATTCACCGTCTAAATACATTTACTAACAATTCAAATTCAACAATTTGAATATGTTACTTTTTAATTATTCAGCAAAATGAATTATGTTAGAAAACATTATAAAATTTAGCTTAAAAAATAAGCTATTCATATTCCTTTTTACAGGTTCAGTTATAGGTTTTGGTATATACTCACTAACCCAAATTTCAATTGGCGCCGTACCTGATATAACCAATAATCAAGTACAAATAATTACTACATCAAAAAATTTATCTACCCAAGATGTTGAACAGTTTATAACATATCCGGTAGAATTAGAAATGGCCAACTTACCGGGTGTAAAAGAAATACGTTCTGTTTCAAAATTTGGGCTATCAGTAGTTACTATTGTTTTTGAAGACAACCTTGGCACCTATTTACCAAGACAATTAATTTCAGAAAAAATAAAATCGGCTAGTGAAAAAATACCCGAAGGTTTCGGCACACCAGAAATGGGCCCAATTACAACAGGTTTAGGCGAAATTTACCAATACATTTTAGATGTAAAACCAGCATATAAAAACCAATATTCTACTACTCAACTACGCACTATTCAAGACTGGATTGTAAAGCGCCAACTTTCTGGTATTCCGGGTGTAGTAGAAGTAAACACGTGGGGCGGTTATTTAAAACAATATGAAGTTTCTTTAAATCCGCAAAAATTAAACGCCATGAATATTAGTTACATTGATATTTTTGATGCTTTAGAAAAAAATAATAGTGTTGCAGGTGGTGGTTATATTGAAAAAAACAACAAAGCTTTCTTTATTCGTGGTGAAGGCTTAGTAAACTCAAAAGCCGATATTGAAAATATTGTTGTTAAAAACAATGGCATTCCTATTTTTATAAAAGACGTTGCAAAAGTACACTTTGGAAGCGCCACACGCTTTGGTGCTATTACCGGTAATGGCGAGGGCGAAAAAGTACTTGGGCAAGTTATGATGTTAAAAGATGGCAACTCTAAAAAAGTTATTAATGCTGTAAAAAAACGCGTAGCTTCTGTACAAAAATCATTACCCCAAGGCATTTACATTAACAGTTTTTTAGAGCGTAGTGAGTTAATTGATAAAACAACCTTTACAGTTGCTGAAAACCTAATTTTAGGTTCACTTATTGTTATTTTTGTTGTTGTACTACTATTAGGAAACATAAGGTCTGGGCTTGTTGTAGCATCTGTAATTCCGTTAAGTTTATTATTTGCCATTTCGTTAATGAATATTTTTGGTATTGATGCTAACCTTATGAGCATGGGTGCTATTGATTTTGGAATTATTATAGATGGCGCTGTAATTATTGTAGAATTCATTGCTTTTAAAATAACAACACAAAGCACCTCTGCAAATGCGCTTTCTAAAAACAAACAACAACAAGTCATTGACTCTATTACTTTAAAAAGTGCTTCAAAAATGATGAATTCGGCAATTTTTGGTCAAATCATCATTCTTATAGTTTTTATACCTATTCTCTCATTAAGTAGTGTTGAAGGTAAAATGTTTAAGCCAATGGCACTAACCTTTAGTTTTGCGCTTATTGGTGCCATAATTTTCTGTTTAACATATATTCCAGTAGTTTCTTCAATATTTTTAAAACCTAGCAAACAATCTAAAAAGAACATAGCTAATAGGCTCATGAATTTTTTAAACAAACTTTATAAGCCTACCATCAATTGGTCTTTAAAAAACAAAAAAATAGTACTATCATTTGCAGGCACATTATTAGCAATAACCATATGGGTTTTTACAACCATGGGCGGTGAGTTTGTACCAACTTTAGATGAAGGTGACTTTGTAATTCAGCCAGTACTAAAAACAGGCACTTCATTAGGAAAAACTATTGAAATTACAACAAAAATAGAACAGGTGTTATTAGAAAACTTCCCTGAAGTTGTACAAGTAGTAAGCCGTATTGGTGCAGCCGAAGTACCAACAGACCCTATGAGTATGGAAGAAAGTGATGTAATTATAAAACTAAAACCTAAAAGCGAATGGGTTTCTGCTGATAGTAAAGATGAACTAGCCGATAAATTTAAAGAAGCACTTACCATAATTCCTGGAATGGAAGTAGAATTTACACAACCTATTGAAATGCGCTTTAACGAACTAATTACTGGCGTGCGTGCCGATGTAGCTGTTAAAATTTTTGGCGAAGATTTATCAGTTTTAGCTAGTAAAGCCAATGAAATTAAAACACACATTCAACATATTGAAGGTGCTTCAGATATTATAATTGAAAAGGTTGAAGGCTTGCCTCAAATGAGTGTAAACTATAACAGAAATAAAATTGCACGTTATGGTTTAAACATTGCAGAAGTAAACCAACTTATTTCAATGGGGTTTGCAGGTAAAATAGTAGGTAATGTATTTGAAGGCGAAAAACGTTTTGATATGGTGGTAAGGTTAGATGCTTACCACAGAACAAATATTGAAAACCTTCAAAATTTATATGTAGACACGCCTAGTGGTGCAAAAATTCCTTTAAGTGAGTTAGCCGAAATAAAATACACCACAGGTCCTGCTAAAATTTCTAGAGATGATACACGCAGACGTATTGTAGTTGGAATTAATGTACGAAACAGAGATTTACAATCGGTTGTTAATGATGTTAAAACCATTATTAATAAACAGGTAAAACTACCAGCAGGTTATAATATTACCTATGGCGGCCAATTTGAAAATCTTGAAAGCGCCAAAAACAGATTAATGGTAGCTGTACCTATTGTACTTGTACTCATATTCATTTTACTATATTTTGCTTTTGGCTCTATAAAAGAAGCCGTCATGGTATACACCGCTATTCCACTTTCGGCTGTTGGCGGCGTGCTCCTTTTATGGTTTAGAGGTATGCCTTTTAGTATTTCGGCAGGTGTTGGTTTTATAGCGCTTTTTGGTATAGCTGTACTTAATGGCATTATACTTATTGAGCATTTTAAAGAACTTAAAAAAATTGGTATTTCAAACATTGAAGAACGCGTAAAATGCGGAACAGCAGAACGCCTGCGCCCTGTTTTATTAACAGCATCGGCAGCTACACTTGGGTTTCTCCCCATGGCAATTTCAACCAACGCCGGTGCCGAAGTTCAGCGGCCATTAGCAACCGTAGTTATTGGCGGCTTGGTTACAGCAACTATTTTAACACTAATAGTTTTACCCGTTTTATACGCATGGTTTGAGAAAAAAACCGAATTAAAAATGAACAAAAAAATAGGTGCCTTAGTAATTATAACATTACTTTCATTACAAATACACGCACAACAAAAAAACTTAACTGTTGATGAAGCCATACATTTAGCCATTAAAAACAACGCTGCATTAAAAGCTTCCGCATTAAAAAGTAAAGAATCAAAATCATTAATTGGTAGCGCTTTTAACTTTGACAAAACATCAATTTATTACAGTTATGATGAAAATAATTTAGCCATAAACAATGAGCCTTTAAATGTTTTTGGTATTTCTCAAGAGTTTAAATTTCCAACAATTTATTTTGCTGATAAAAAAGTAAAACAAGCCGAATTTAATCTTCAACAAACAGAATACAACATAGCTTTAAAAAACCTTAAACGTAATGTTCATACTGCATATTCCAACCTTATTTATGCTAAAAACAAAGCTAAAACCTACAAGTTTTTAGATAGCCTTTACAATCAGTTTGAAAAAGCTTCACAAAGGCGTTTTGAATTAGGTGAAACTAATTATTTAGAAATGATTAGTGCTAAATCAAAACAAAAACAACTGGAAATGCTTTATAAACAAGTACAACAAGATATTGTGCTAGCCAAAGAAGATTTGAAAAAACTAGTTCAATTAGATTCTATTACAATTATTGACAATACATTACAAAAAGCAGAATTACAACCTATTTCAATTGAAAACAATATCGGCCTGTCCTTGTACAACACCGCTACTTCTTATTACAAAGCTTTAAATAATAAAGAAAAACAAAATTTACTACCAGATATAACCGCCGAATATTTTCAAGGTACCAACAGTACTTTAAACACAAATATTAAAGGATATCAATTAGGATTAAAAATTCCCATTTTCTTTAGCGGAAATGCTTCAAAAATTAAAGCAAGTAAACTAGCTATAGAAGCTGCAGAGGCTGAAAAAAAAGAGTATAAAATAAAGCTAAACACAGCATATAAATCATTATTAGCAAAACTCAAACAACATGAAGCTGCTGTAAATTATTATAATACGCAAGGTAAAAAGCTTTCTGAAGAAATTATAAAAACAGCCCAACGCTCATTTAAAGAAGGTGAAATTGACTTTTTTCAATACATACAAAGCATTGAAACTGCTACGGAAATTGAACTCACCTACCTTGAAAACCTAAATAAATACAACCTAACAATTATAGCTATAAATCATTTAATTTTATAATAATGAAACTTATATATACCTTTTTATTCGCGCTTATTCTAATAGCTTGCGAAAACACTAAAAAAAACAATAGTAATGTTTCAAATGAAAACACTCACACTAATAATTTAGTTATAACCCAACATCAATTTAACAGTAACAATATGCAATTGGGTAAATTAACTAATTATACATTTACCAAAGGCATTAAAGTAAATGGTACTATTGATGTACCTCCAAAAAATAAAGCTGTTATAAGCACTTATATGGGTGGTTATATAACAAAAACACCACTTTTAGTAGGCGATAAAGTAAAAAAAGGACAAGTTTTAGCTACCATTGAAAATCCTGATTTTATAGAATTACAGCAAGATTATTTAGAAATTTCAGAACAACTCAATTATTTAAAATCTGAATTTAATAGACAAAAAACACTTTTTGATGAAAATATTACATCACAAAAAAATTACTTAAAAGCTGAAAGCACATACAAAAGTAACTTAGCCCATTATAACGGCTTACGCAAAAAACTATTAATGCTTCATATAAATCCTTTAGGTGTTGAAAAAGGTTATATATCTTCAAGTGTCAATATATATTCTCCTATTGAGGGTTACATAACAAAGGTTAATATTAGTAACGGTATGCACGTAGCGGCTGATGATGTAATAATGGAAATTATTGATACAGATCATATTCACTTAGAACTTTCAGTGTTTGAAAAAGATATTTTGCACATTAAAAAGGGGCAAGATATACGCTTTAAAATTCCTGAAGCCTCTAATGAAACTTTTTATGCCAATGTACACCTTGTAGGTACAACCATTAATGAAAAAACTAGGGTTGTAAAAGTGCATGGGCACATTTTAAATGAAGCAAACACCAATTTTATTGTAGGTATGTTTGTTGAAGCCACAATTTTAACCACTACCACCACAAATTTAGCACTAGAAAATGACGCTATTAATGAAGATGACGAAGGTGCTTTTACTTTAGTTTTAAAAGAAAAGAAAAACAACCAATATTATTTTGAAAAAATAGCTTTAAAACTTGGTACTCAAACCGAAACTCACACAGAAATAATTAACGCAAATGAATTTGCTGATAAAGATATTTTAATAGCTGGTGGCTTTATGCTTGGAGATAATTTAGAAGGTGGTGGTCATGCACACTAATACTAGCTTTCATCAATTTTATTAAATACTGAAATTATTGTTTTTACAGCTTCAATGTAAAACGTTGGGTGAATGTTTTCAAAATCATCAGTAGGTTCATGGTAATCATCATGATCATCTACTCCAAAATATAAAAACGGAATATCTTTTTTATGAAAATTAGCATGATCTGAAGCGTACACCCAACTATCGTTTTCATCAAAACCATCGTGCCCGCTTTGAAGTTTAAAGCTATCATTTGAGACACAACAAACTGCTTGTGTAAATTGTTTATAAATGTTTGCCCCAGCTACGTGCAAAGTATTGGTATTACTTCTACTAATCATATCCATGTTAATATTTAGTAGAATTTTATGGTATGGAATATTTAAATTATTTACAAAGTAACTAGACCCTTTAAGTCCTAATTCCTCAGCATCAAAAGCTGCTAAAATAACGGAGTGTTTTGGCGGGTGCTTTTTAAAATATTCGGCAAAACTGAATAATGCACTCAAGCCCGAAGCATTATCATCAGCACCATTGTAAATTTTTCCGTTTTTAATACCTTCATGATCATAGTGAGCAGTAATTACAATATACTTGTTTGGTAGGCATGTTCCTTTAACATAGCCAATAACATTTACACCACTGTACTGTTTTTTTCCTTTGTAAAATAAAAAAGATTGCTGATATGATTTTTTAAAAGGCTTTACACCTAAAGAATGAAACTGATTAATAATATATTTTTTTGCTTTTATTGCACCGCGTGATCCTGTTTGCCTGCCTTCAAAAGCATCAGAAGATAATGCTTTTATATGCCTTAATAAATTTTCGTTATTAAAATAGGCATTCTTTTCAACTTGCGAATAGCCAGAAAGTGTAGCAAAAAAAACAGTAACAGCCAGCGATATTAGTTTAATAACAGTAAAAATTTTTAAAAACATCAAAAACAAAGTATTGTAAACAAAAAACCACACCTAATACAAGGTATGGTTTTTTTCAAAATATTTATATTTTTTTCTTAAATAGAAGCCTTAATTAGCTCTCTATTCATTCTTGCAATATTATCTAATGAAATTCCTTTAGGGCATTCAACCTCACAAGCACCTGTATTTGTACAGTTACCAAAACCTTCTAAATCCATTTGCGCTACCATATTTTTAACACGGTCTGCAGCTTCAACTTGCCCTTGTGGTAATAAAGCATATTGTGAAACTTTAGCTCCAACAAATAACATGGCAGATGAGTTTTTACATGTTGCTACACATGCACCACAGCCAATACATGTTGCGGCATCCATAGCCTCATCAGCAGCATGTTTTGAAATTGGAAGTGCATTAGCATCTTGTGTATTACCAGATGTGTTAACAGAAATATAACCACCTGCTTGTTGTATACGCTCAAAAGAGGTTCTATCAACAACTAAATCTTTAATTACAGGAAATGCAGCTGCTCTAAACGGTTCTATTGTAATAGTATCGCCATCTTTAAACATACGCATGTGCAATTGGCATGTAGTTACACCTCTATCTGGGCCATGGGCTTCTCCATTAATATACATAGAACACATACCACAAATACCTTCTCTACAATCATGATCAAAAGCAACTGGCTCTTGCCCTTCAGCAATTAATTGCTCATTCAAAACATCCATCATTTCTAAAAAAGACATATGTTCTGAAATATCATTCACCTTGTAAGTTTCCATCTTACCTTTTGATTTAGCATCTTTTTGGCGCCAAATCTTTAATGTTAAATTCATTCCTTTTCCTGACATATCTTTATTATTTATATGAACGTTGTTTTAATTCAATATCCTTAAATTCTAATTCTTCTTTATGAAGTACAGCATCGGCTGGTTCTCCTTTATATTCCCAAGCAGATACAAACGCAAAGTCTTTATCATTACGTTTTGCTTCACCTTTTTGAGGTCCAGACTCTTCAGCAGATTCTTCTCTAAAATGTCCACCACAAGACTCTTCTCTTGTTAAAGCATCTTTAGCAAATAGCTCTCCCAATTCTAAAAAGTCTGCAACGCGTCCTGCTTTTTCCAATTCAGGATTCATTTCATTAGCAGCTCCAGGTACTGATACTTCTTTCCAAAATTCTTCGCGTATGGCTTTTATTTCAACCATAGCTTCTTTTAGGCCTTGTTCGTTTCTAGACATTCCGCATTTATCCCACATCACTTTACCAAGTTTCTTATGGAAATAGTCAACAGATTTTGTTCCTTTATTATTAATAAAGAAATCTATTCTATCTTTCACTTCTTTTTCAGCAGCGTCAAATTCAGGTGTATCTGTTGGTATTTTGCCTGTTCTAATATCATCAGACAAATAATCTCCAATAGTGTAAGGCAACACAAAATACCCATCGGCTAACCCTTGCATTAGTGCTGAAGCTCCTAGCCTGTTAGCACCGTGATCTGAGAAATTGGCCTCACCAATACAATATAAACCAGGTACTGTTGTCATTAGGTTATAATCTACCCAAACACCACCCATTGTGTAGTGAACTGCTGGATAAATCATCATTGGTGTTTCGTATGGATTTTCATCTACAATTTTCTCATACATTTGGAATAAGTTTCCATACTTGGCCTCTACTATTTTTTGTCCAAGCTCATATATTTTAGCTTCTGAAGGATTTGCAATACCATGAATTTTAGCCTGCTCTTTTCCGTAACGTTGAATTGCCGAAGCAAAATCTAAATACACTGCTTCTCCTGTTGCATTTACACCGTAACCAGCATCGCAACGTTCTTTAGCTGCACGAGATGCAACATCGCGAGGTACTAAGTTACCAAATGCAGGGTAACGACGCTCTAGGTAGTAATCTCTTTCTTCTTCAGATAAATCTGTAGGTTTCTTGCGCCCTTCTCTAATAGCCAACACATCTTCCATGTTTTTAGGCACCCAAATACGGCCATCATTACGTAAAGACTCAGACATTAATGTTAGTTTAGACTGATAATCTCCTGAACGCGGAATACATGTTGGGTGAATTTGCGTATAACATGGGTTTGCAAAAAACGCTCCTTTTTTATGAATTTTCCAACCAGCCGATACGTTAGAGCCCATGGCGTTTGTTGATAAGAAAAACACATTACCATAACCACCAGAAGCTACCACAACAGCATGTCCTGAATGGCGTTCAATTTCACCAGTAATTAAGTTTCTGGAAATAATACCTCTTGCTTTACCATCAACAATCACAACATCAAGCATTTCATGACGGTTGTACATTTGAATTTTACCACGCGCTATTTGGCGGTTCATTGCCGAATATGCACCTAATAATAATTGCTGCCCAGTTTGCCCTTTAGCGTAAAACGTTCTAGAAACTAATACGCCACCAAACGAACGGTTATCTAATAACCCACCATAATCTCGTGCAAAAGGTACACCTTGTGCAACGCATTGGTCTATTATATTTGCAGACACCTCAGCTAAACGGTATACGTTGGCCTCACGCGAACGGTAATCGCCACCTTTTACGGTATCATAAAACAATCTGTATGTTGAATCGCCATCACCTTGATAATTTTTGGCGGCGTTTATACCTCCTTGTGCTGCAATTGAATGCGCACGACGCGGAGAATCTTGATAAGCAAATGCTTTTACGTTGTAGCCCAACTCTGCAAGTGTAGCAGCAGCTGAACCACCAGCTAATCCTGTTCCAACTACAATAACATCAATTGAACGTTTATTGGCTGGATTTACTAGGTTAATTTTATCTTTATAAGAAGTCCACTTATCTTTAAGAGGCCCCTTTGGTACTTTTGAATCTAAAACACTCATACTTGTATATTATTAGTGATTAAAATGGTGATAAACGGCTACAATAATGAATCCTAAAGGAATAACAATAGAATACGCCTTGCCTATGGTTTGCAATGTTTTTTTTCTACCTGCCGTAGAACCCATAGATTGGAATGCCGATGTAAAGCCGTGCATTAAATGTAATGCCAATAAAACAAAAGATAGCACATATGCCCCAACTCTTAAAGGGCTAACAAATTTTTGGGCCATTTCATGGAAATACCTAAACTCGCCATTGTGCATTCCTGTCATATCACCTTGAATATATTTAACATTCATTTCAGGAATCCAGAAATCAATAAAATGCAATACTAAAAAAGCTAGTATTACCAATCCGCTGTAAATCATGTTTGTACTCATCCAGGTAGAATTTGCTGCTCCGTTGTTTTTAACATAAGAAACACCAATTGCTTTTCGGTTTTTTAATTCTAAAACAAAGCCCATAACAAAATGAAAAACAACTCCAAAAATTAGTACAGGTTGCAAAGCAAATTGTACCAGTGGATTGGTTCCCATAAAATGAGATAATTGGTTGAACAAATCTTCACTAAAAATGGAAGTGATATTAACCGCTAAGTGAATGATAAGGAAAAACATTAGGAAGAATGCTGAAAGCGCCATGGCTATTTTCCTCCCTATTGAAGATTTTAAAAATCCGCTCATTATTTTTATAATTTAGTAGTGTTTTACAAAGGTAAATTACTAATACTTGATAGACAATAAGTAATTTGCTTATTTTCTAATTTAGAATTATTTTAAGTAATAATACTTAGTTTTTAAACTATGATATTTATCATTAAAACAAAAAAGAGATACATAGCACATCTCTTTTTATAATTTCTTCTAAAAAATATGTTTTTATTCTATAATGAGTTTTTTAGTAATAGTAGCAAAATTTGAATGAATATTAACAAAATAAACACCTGAAGAAGCCTTTAACATATTAACTTCTATTGTATGTTTATTATTTAATTTATGAGTTGATATTTTACGCCCACTTAAATCATAAATAATTGCTTTGGTTAAATTAACATGCGAATCATTGTGTATTTGAAATGTGCCTTTTGAAGGATTAGGATATAGTGATATACCCTCTTGCAATTGGTTTTCTTCAGTGCTTAATGGACAAGAAGTGTTATCAACCAAAGCTACTCTATTACAAACGCTAGATAAACTTCTGTCTTGTATAACATTAGCTGCAGTGCTGTTAATTGGATCTATAACTCTTTGGTCTTCGGAAAAAGATAATGCATAGTTCATTAAATCATTAGTATCATTTACATGCCCTAGTTGGTGCCCATGTCCTAATTCATGCAGCGCCACACTTTGAAAATCAAATTCTCCTAAATCTGGCAAACCTAAACCCGTATTCCAAGGTTCATCGGCATCAAACTCAATATCATGCCCTCTAACATACCAGTTTATAACACCCCCATCAACACAACCTGCATAATACGTGTAACAAACACCTAATGTAGGTTCATCTAACTCGCCATTATCAAAACGTATTATATTTACACCATCATCAGCAATAACATCGGTAGTGGTACTTAAACCAATAGTCCAATTTAACTGTGTATCACATATCCAGGTATCAAAAGCCCTTTGAAAAGCTGCTTTAGCACCTGAAACTTGAGCATCATTATTAAAATCTGTTTCCATGCGCCAAGTTATGTTATTATCATTGCCAGAGGAAGAAGAATGTTGTACTTGATAAGCTATTAATGGCTCTGGCCCGTTTGTTCCTGGCGGGTTGTTTTGCGTAGCATCGTCAACATCATATTCTACATTTAGCTCCGCATAACTTACAGTGATAGTTGTTTGGGGTGAAGGATCTCCAGCCGCATCTTCAACATACATATTACCAGTTCCTGCAAATGATGGTACTTCAACAGTAATTTGCGTATCATTCCAACTTAAAACCTGAGAATCTAAAGCTCTAATAAAAGTAGCGCCGCCATCATTAGCATTACTAAACCAAACAATACCTTGGGTGCTTCCAAAGTCTGATCCAGAAATTGTTAAAACATCTTTATTACCTGCGGTTACAACAGTTTTATTTAAAACCAAACTACTTGGCGCTAATAGACTATTTTTTGCAGCTTTGTTTTTTGCCAAAATAGCTTCAACATTAAAAGATTTTACTTCGGTATAAGGTTTTTTAGTGTAATTGGTAATTTCACTGTATAGAGATTTAGTTATATTCTTTTTTTTAGTTAATGTGTTTGCTGCTACATTATCTATTAAGTTATACTTATAAAACCCTTGATTTAATGCATTTGGCTTAAATTTAGTGTTATTTCCTTTTTTTGAAAACGTAGCATTGTTAGCATTTAAAATAAACATACCTACATCTCCCGTTTGTAATTTTAAACCAGGGTTTGCAACCACAGCACTTAAACCAACAACACCTCCTACAGTTACAACATCAACATATTCTGCCGCATTTCCTTTAAACACTTTATAAATTTCAACTGTATTTATTGTGTAAATTAAACTATTGCTAGCATTCCAAGTGGCGTACTTATTTATAACTTTACCCTCTACTACCAAATCACTTGTTTGTAACTGGTTTTCTAAAGAGGCTTTTTTTATGTGAGTTTGCGCCTCTAATTTCTTACATATAATGATTGTAAAAAACAAAATCCCCAAAAGAAGTTTCTTACTTATATTTTTCATAACAACTTAATTAATTATAAATCAAATATTTAAAATAGCTGCAAATATAACCAATAATTATTCTACTTTTTCTTTTTACTTTTACATAATTAAAAACTTAATATGTATTTAACATGAAATATTCACCTATAAATAGCAACCTTTTTGTTAAAAACCGTAAAAACTTTGCTTCAAAAATGAAAGCCAATAGTTTAGCCGTTTTTAATTCAAATGATATATACCCAATAAGTGCAGACAGCACACTTCCTTTTCAGCAACACAGAGATATTTTTTATTTAAGTGGCGTTGACCAAGAAGAAAGTATTTTAGTTATTTTTCCTGATTGCCCTAAAGAAAAACACAGAGAAATTCTTTTTCTTAAAGAAACCAATGACCACATTGCCGTTTGGGAAGGCGAAAAACTAACTAAAGAAAAAGCTTTTGAAGTTAGTGGCATTAAAACTGTTTATTGGCTACAAGACATGGAACGTGTTATGTTTGAAATTATGACACAGTGCGACACCGTTTACATTAACACCAATGAGCATTACCGCGCCAATGTTGAAGTTGAAACCCGCGAAGACAGATATACTAAATGGCTAAAGCAAAAATACCCAGCGCATAGTGTTGCCAAAAGTGCACCAATATTACAACGTTTACGCTCTGTTAAAGACAGCATTGAAATAGATTTAATACAACACGCTTGTAACATTACTGAAAAAGGATTTAAACGTATTTTAAACTTTGTAAAACCAGGTGTTTGGGAATATGAAATTGAAGCAGAATATATTCATGAGTTTATTAAAAACAAATCTAAAGGGTTTGCTTACACACCAATAGTTGCCAGCGGAAACAATGCCAATGTATTACACTACATTGAAAACAACAAACAATGTAAAGCAGGCGATTTACTTTTAATGGATGTTGGCGCTGAATATGCCAACTACTCTAGTGACATGACACGAACAATTCCTGTTTCTGGTAAATTTTCTGAAAGACAAAAAGCCGTTTACAACGCCGTTTTAAGAGTAAAAAACGAAGCCACAAAAATGTTAGTTCCGGGAACACTTTGGGAACAATACCACATTGAAATTGGTAAAATAATGACTTCAGAATTACTTAGTCTAGGATTACTTGACAAAGCCGATGTACAAAACGAAAACCCTGATTGGCCTACTTATAAAAAATACTTTATGCACGGTACTAGCCACCACATGGGACTAGACACCCATGATTATGGTATTTTAACAGAACCTATGCAAGAAAACATGGTGTTTACTGTAGAACCCGCAATTTATAATCCTGCGGAAGGTTTTGGCATTAGAATTGAAGATGATGTAGTTATTCAAAAAAGCGGAGCGCCAATAAACTTAATGAAAAACATACCTATTGAAGCTGATGAAATTGAAGATTTAATGAATCAATAAATTATAAAAAGCAAAAGAGGGATTTTTAAAAAATCCCTCTTTCTATTTTGCAAAAACTGTGTTTAACATTTATGTTTTTTAAATGGCGACTAACTCAAATAAATATGCATTTAGTTTTTGCAAGGTTTCTACTTTATTTTTAGTATCAATTAACAACGAAATATTATTTCGGCTTCCGCCATAAGAAATCATTCTAATTTTTACATCTTGCAAAATTTGAAATAACTTAAAGGTATCTTGGTGGTCTGCAATTGAATGCCCTACCAAACATACAATACTTTGGTTTTTATCAATTTCAATAGATGCAAAAGTTTCTAATTCTGCTATAATTTTATCTAAATTTCTATCATCATCAATAGTTAAAGACACCGCAACTTCTGATGTTGTAATCATGTCTATTGATGTTTCATAAGTTTCAAATATTTCAAACACTTTTCTTAAAAAACCATGTGCTAAAAGCATTCTTCCAGACTTAATTCTAATAGCAGTAATATTATCTTTTGCAGCCACAGCTTTAATACCGTTTTCTACATGATTTCCACTAATTAAAGTACCAAAAGCAGCAGGATCCATAGTGTTTTTCAATCGTACAGGTATACCATCTTCTCGTACTGGTAAAACGGTTTGTGGGTGTAATATTTTAGCACCAAAATAGGCCAACTCCGCAGCTTCATCAAAAGATAAGTTAGAAATTGGTTTTGTGCCTTCAACAAATCTAGGATCGTTGTTATGCATGCCATCAATATCAGTCCAAATTTGTACTTCTTCAGCTTTAATAGCTGCTCCAATTATAGTAGCTGTATAATCACTACCGCCACGTTGTAGGTTAGATACTTGGCCTTCGTCATTTAAACAAATAAAACCTTGCGTAATATAAATATTGGCAGCTGGTGTATTGTTCATTACACTTTGCAAAGCTTCATTTATAGCTTCAATAGCAGGTTCTTTTACAGCGTTAGTTTTCATAAACTGTAAGGCTGGCAATAATTGAGCATTTACACCTTCTTGTTGTAAAAATTTAGTAAACATAAAAGTTGAAAGTAGCTCACCTTGTGCAAGAATTTCGTTTTCTAAGGTTTTAGTAAACGAATTTTCAACACATAACCTTAAGAAATCAAAACGCTCTTTAACATAAGCTTCAACATCACTTTTAAAGGTTTTTTCTATTATTAATTCATTTACAACATCAACATATTTTGCGTGTAAATTATTAATTTCTGAAATGGCTTCTGCCCCATTTGATGCAGCTAATTTATCTGCTATACTCACTAATACATTGGTAGTGCCAGACATAGCAGATAACACTACTATTTTCTTCTCACCATCAGTAATTATAGATTTTACATTATTCATGTTTTTAACCGAACCAACTGATGTACCACCAAACTTTAAAACTTTCATATTTATAATATTATAAATTACAATAGATGCATCATCTATTTATTTCATTTTCATTATTTTGAAGTACAAAACTAAAATAGAAACCCGCTAAAAACTTATTTTTATAAAAAAATGTTTACTTTTACACAAATTGTTAAATAATTAACATGAAAACTGTATCAAACTGTGTTGAAGATATTTTAATTACACAACCTTATTTAGAAGAAGCTTTATCTAGAAATATAATTAATTACAGCGCCTTAGCTGTAGAGTTAACTGAACCCATAAGCAAAATGCTTAAAAAGGATGTAAAACCGGGTGCTATAATGATGGCTTTAAGACGTTACAGCCCACCGCCAGCATTAAGTAATTCGGTTAAAATGAAACGTGTAATTAAAAACTTGGGCGATATTACTGTACGCTCAAATTTAACCGATTTTACAGTAAAAAACTCTGACACTTTAATTGATAACCACTCAAAAATTTTAGAACGTATTAATGCAGAAAACAAGCTTTTTTATACGTTTACAAGAGGTATTCATGAAAGTAACATTATAATTTCAAGTAGTTTAAAAGATTTTGTAGAAACCAATCTTAACAACGAAACCTTTTTAGCTGTACAAAGCGGCTTGTCTGCCATTAGTATCAACCTACCGCAAGACAACTCTAAAATTGCCGGTTTGTATTATCATTTTTTCAAACGTTTAGCTTGGGAAGGCATTGTACTTTATGAGGTACTATCAACCACAAACGAGTTTACCATTTTGGTAGAAGATGAATACGTAGACAAAGCATTTGCCGCCATAAAAAGGGTGAAAACTTAATTTTTTCTTTTACTATTTTACAACTGCTTTAGGTATTTCAATATTTTTACTAAACATTTCCCACAATTTGAAGCCACCAGCAACATTTGAAATATTACTAATACCGTTATTTCTTAAAATTAATTCAGCTAAATAACCCCTTAAACCTTTTTGACAAAACACAACAACTTTTTTATTAGCACCTTTTATTTCTTCAACATTATTCCTTAACAAGTCTAATGAATAATTTATGGCTCCAGGAATAGTTCCTTTTTGAAATTCCATTGGTGTTCTAGCATCAATTAACAAAAATTTTTGCTTACTATTTATAAGTGTTTGTAAATCTTCAACCGAAATCTGCACACTTTTTTTATTTAAAATATTTTCAGCTATATATCCAGATACAACAATGGGATCTTTTGCCGGTGAAAATGGTGGTGCATACGCCAAATCTAACTGTGCCAAATCTGTGATTTTTAATTTTGCATAAATAGCAGTACTTAAAACATCTATACGCTTATCAACTCCTACTTCTCCAAATAATTCTGCACCATATATTTCTTCTGTTGTTGGATTATAATAAATCTCTGTAATTAAATCTTTTTGCCCAGGATAATACCCTGGCGTTGAACCCGCAACAGATAAAACAGTTTTAAACGGCATTCCTTTTTGAACTAAAGTTGTAGCATTCATTCCTGTTCTGGCTAGTGTATAATCAAACACCTTAACTATAGCTGTTTTGTAGGCTCCTTTAAATGACAAATTACACCCAACAGCATTAGCACCGGCAGTTCTTCCTCCTTTATTAGAGTGTGTTCCTAAAGGAAAGTAATTATAATTATTTGTTTGTAAATTTCTTATAGAAACATTATCTCCTGCAGCATAAACATCTTTTATAGAGGTTTCCATGGCAGTGTTTACTTTTAAAGCCCCATTTTTAATAGCCTCTGCTCCTTCATCAATTAATAAATTGGTGTTCGGCTTAATTCCTGCACTTAGTATTACAAAATCTGTTTCAATTGTTTTTCCATCATTTGTAGAGACAGATAAAATCTTGCCTTCTTTATTAATATTAAATCTTGTTACCAAAGTGTTAGTAAAAACTTCAACACCTTCAGACTCTAAAATATTTGCTGCAAAATCTCCAAATTTCTTTTGCCACATATTTAATACATGCGTAGACCCTTCTATTAAAGTTACTTTTTTACCAACATGTTTTAAATTTTCTGCAACTTCAACACCAATTAATCCTGCCCCTATAACTGTTATATGTTCTGAAGAAGTGGTAAGTCCTTCTTTAGTTATTTTATCAAAATCTGGCATAGATCTACAACTAGACCAATTATTTGCTAATTTTATATTTTCAATTGGAGGCACAATAGATCTGGCGCCAGTGGCAAAAATTAAAACATCATATTGGTAACTTCTTAAATTAGAATATACCGTTTTGCTTTTAGTATCTATTCTAACAATCTCTTCATTTAAATGTACATCTATATTAAATCTAGTTTCAAGTAGTTCTGGCTTTACAACCATTAATCTATCTCTTGTTTCAATTATTCCAGAAAAAGCATAAGGCATTCCACAAGTAGCATAACTAATATTCGCCCCTTTTTCAAACAAAATAATATTTGCTTGTTCATTTTCGCGTCTGGCTTTTGCAGCTGCCGATGGTCCTGCAGATAAGCCTCCAATTACTATAATTTTTTTCATCTAAAACTTAATTTATATTCAAATTTCAATGAAACTTTTAAAGTAGAATGTAATATTTGTCACTTAAACGATTTCGTACTTACATTAAACTATTTTAATTAACTACCAGTTAAATTATAATATGATATTTAATTTTGTTTAACATTGAATTGTTTGCTAAAAAATATTGGTAATGATTTTAAAACACAAGGGCATAAACATTTTTTATACTGAAAAAGGCAAAGGTAGCACCATTGTTTTACTTCATGGTTTTTTAGAAAGCTCAAAAATTTGGAGCACATTTGTACCTATACTAGCTAAAAAAAACAGAGTTGTTTGTATAGATTTATTAGGCCATGGCAAAACGGAATGCTTAGGTTACATTCATCCCATGGAACTCATGGCAGAAGCTGTTGAAGTTGTACTAAAACATTTAAGAATTAGAAAATCTACATTCATTGGGCATTCCATGGGTGGCTATGTAGCTTTAGCGTTTGCCGAAAAAAACCCAGACAACGTAAAAGGGCTGTGTTTACTAAACTCTACTACGAGTGCAGATACTCCCGAAAAAAAACAAAATAGAGAACGCGGTATTGTTGCTGTTAAACAAAACCATAAAACATTTATTAGGCTAGCTGTTTCAAATTTATTTGTACCAGAAAATCATAAAAAGTTTGCTAGCCAAATAAAACAACTTATTAAAGATTGCCAAAAAACACCTTTACAGGGTATTGTTGCCGCTTTAGAAGGTATGAAAATTCGTGAAGACCGTGAAGTTTTACTCCATTTTTCACCATATAAAAAAATGATGATTATTGGTAAAAACGACCCTATTTTGAATTACAAAAACCTAATTTATCAAACTAAAGGAACAAATGTAAGCGTTGTGGTTTTAGATGGTGGACACATGAGTTTTATTGAAAATGAAAACGAATGTTTGGAAAATATAATACATTTCATCGAAAATAAATAACAATTTGTCGATGTTTAATATTTTTTTTGTAAGTTTATATTCATAACCCCAATACCATGAATGAAAATATTAAAAAAACAGCTTTACTTCCCAAGGTGTACTGCTCTATTTTTGGTCATGATTACCAAATAACAAAACATGTAACCTACCATGTTAAAGAGTACACATGTTCGCATTGTAAAAAACAGTTAACCACTAACAGTAATGGCAATTTAATTGAATTAACACCTAAGTTTAAAGAAATTAACTCAATTTTAGAAAAAGTGCACCTCTCAAAAACAGAACGTTTAAAGAGAAAAAACACCCTTTCATCGATTTATTAACATTTCATTAATATTTTTTATTGTGATTTTTTACTTTTAAGAAGTCTCCCCCAGAACAGATTTTTTAATAGCTAAAATTTTATGAAACAACTTCATTGCAAAGTATTTGGACACGATTTAAGAGTAAGTAAAAACGTAACATTTCACGTGAAAGAATACACCTGCAAAAACTGCGGAAAAGAATTCACCACAAGTGGTAATGGTAATTTAACAGAGCTAACACCTAAGTTTAAAGAAATAAACCGTGTTTTAGAAAACATACATTACCGCCGCCAACTTAGATATCAAAAACTTAATCCGGAATTACTTGTGTTTAGGCATTAAAATTCTTCCAACCCTGTGCTTTAATTTCAACTTTTGTTTCAGCTCTTGTAACAAGGTGTGTACCTGCTTCTTTTTCTCTCATAAAACCAATAACCGATAAACTTGGATTTCCCTTTATTTTTGGGTAGTCTTCTTGCGAGATTGTAAAAAGTAATTCGTAATCCTCGCCTCCATTTAAGGCTACCGTTGTGCTATCAATATTAAATTCTTCACAAGTAGAAATAACTTGTGGGTCTAGAGGAATTTTGTTCTCATACAAATCGCAACCAACATTACTTTGTTTACATAAATGTAAAATTTCAGAAGACAAACCGTCGCTTACATCAATCATTGCTGTTGGTTTTACACCTAAATCTTTTAAAAGTTGTACAACATCTTTTCGGGCTTCGGGTTTTAATTGACGCTCAACAATGTAAGTGTAGGGTTCTAAATCTGGCTGGTTGTTAGGGTTTACTTTATACACTTCTTTTTCTCTTTCAAGCACCTGTAAGCCCATGTAAGCACCACCAACATCACCCGAAACAACTAGCAAATCATTAGGTTTTGCGCCATTTCTGTAAACTTCATTTTTTGGTTCAACTTCACCAATAGCGGTTACAGATATTAATAAACCTGTTTTACTAGAGGTAGTGTCTCCACCAACAACATCAACATTATAAATTTTGGCAGCTGTTTCAATACCGGCGTAAATTGCTTCTAAAGCTTCTAAAGGAAATCTGTTTGACACAGCAATTGAAACCGTTACTTGGGTAGCCGTTGCATTCATTGCGTAAATATCAGACAAATTAACAATTACTGCCTTGTACCCCAAATGTTTAAGCGGCATATAACTTAAATCAAAATGCACACCTTCAACTAGTAAATCTGTAGAAACTACAACATTATTATTTTTAAAATTTAACACTGCAGCATCATCACCAATACTTTTAATGGTTGATGTTTGCTTAACTTTAAAATTTTTGGTTAAATGGTCAATAAGCCCAAATTCTCCTAAATCACTTAATTGTGTTCGCTGTTGGTTTTTATCCTCTATCATAATGCAAAAATAATAGTTTTATTAGGTTAAATTTGTTACTTTACAAATAGTTTTAATAGTTGCAAAAATAATAACAACCTTTAAAACGTTTTCAAAATAAAAATGCTTAGTATGTTTAACTTCACAAAAAAAAATAATTTTAATTGTTTTATAGTTATCGCATGTGCTTTTGGTCTTTTATTTTCTTGTGAAAGAGATAATAATTTACCCATAAATAATGATACTAGTTCAAACACCGAAGTTTTGGCTGCTTGCACCAATGGCTTTGCTGATATTTATCCTTGCAATGATTATGATTTAATGGCTAATTTACCATTAAGCATTTTTAACGCCAATGCAGGAAATGATTCTTGGGGATGGGTTGACACACAAACAAACAAAGAATACGCGCTTATGTGCACAGATAACGGTGTTGGTTTTGTAGACATTACTGATGCTTTAAACCCTATTTATTTAGGAAAACTACCAACAGCAACTATAGCTAGCCCATGGCGCGATGTTAAAGTATATAATAACCATGCCTTTATTGTAGCCGATAATAATGTAGGCGAAGACAGCCATGGCATGCAAGTTTTTGATTTAACTAGATTACGAAACGTAACCAACCCACCCGAAACTTTTACTGCCGATACCCGTTTTACAGGTTTTGGTAGAGCCCACAATATTGTTATAAACGAAATAAGCGGATATGCCTATATTGTTGGCGGCAACAGAAGTAACACTTTTGCAGGCGGGCCTATTTTTATAAATATTCAAGACCCTAAAAACCCTGTTATGGAAGGTGGTTTTGGCGCCGGTGGCTACTCGCATGATGCTCAAGTTGTAACTTATAACGGGCCAGATGCAGATTATTTTGATGACGAAATTTTAATTGGCAGTAACGAAAACGAGGTGGTTATTGCTAATGTAACCAATAAAAACAACCCCACTATTATTTCTAGAATTACTTATAATAACGTAAGGTATGCGCACCAAGGTTGGTTTACTTCAGATATGACATATTTTATTTTAGGCGATGAACTTGATGAGCTAAGACTAGGCATTGACACCAAAACTATTGTTTTTGATTTCACAGATTTAGACAACCCATTGGTGCACTTTGATTATTTTGGCCCCACAACTGCCATTGACCATAACGGGTATGTTTTAAACAACAAATTCTATCTTGCCAACTACAACGCCGGTATGCGCGTTTTAGATATTTCGGCAGTAGAAAACAAATCATTTACTGAAATTGGTTTTTTTGATACATATCCTTATGACGACAACACTGGTTTTGATGGCGCTTGGACTGTTTACCCATATTTACCAAGCGGCAATATAATTATTAGCGATGGCGCTAACGGCCTTTTTATAGTTAGAAAATCTGGTACTTAATTACAAATGTTGCACACTGCAAAAACATATTTTGTTTATATTTTTTTTCTAATCTTTGTTTTCAACTGTTCAGAAAACAACCAAGAAAACAACCTAAATACTCCAACAGAAACCAGAGTAATTACAACATTAGGTGGCTCTAAAAACGAAAGTGCACGCTCCATTACGCAAACTCAAGATGGCGGATATGCTATTTTAGGCTATACACAAAGCACCAATGGCAATGTTACTTTAAAAACAAACGAATCGTTTGATTATTGGTTACTAAAATTTAACAACAAACATGAATTACAATGGCAAAAAACCTATGGCGGCACAAATGACGACCGTGGAAATTGCATTATTGAAACCCACGATGGTGGTTTTGCTATTTTAGGCGCTAGCAAAAGCAATGATTTTGATGTTACAGAAAACAATGGTTTTGATGATTTTTGGATGATTAAAACCAATAACTCTGGTGATATTATTTGGGAAAAATCTTTTGGGTTTGATGGTGCAGATACTGGTACTGCGCTAATTCAAACCAATGATAATGGCTTTTTAATTACCGGTGTTTTAGATGTTTCGGCATCAAATGGCCAAGGCAACACAAAAATTACTACAAAAAGACATGCCGGTGGCGATTATTGGGCCATAAAACTTGATGCTAACGGCAACATACAATGGAGTAAATATTTTGGCGGTACGTTTACTGATACACCCTACGGCATTGCCCAAACTAACAACAATGATTTTATACTTGTTGGCTCATCTGATAGTTTTGATTTTGATGTAAAAAACAACAAAGGCACTTATGATTTTTGGGTGGTTAAAATATCTAAAAATGGTGATTTTTTATGGGAAAAATCTTTTGGTGGCTCACAAATTGACGAAGCCAGAGGCATCACCAAAACTAACGACGGTAATTTTATTATTATAGGCGATACACGTAGTAACAATATTGATATTACAAAAAACAACGGCGCAGCAGATATTTGGGCAATTAAAATTAACACTAATGGCGATTTACTTTGGGAAAAAACCATAGGCGGCACAAACTTTGATGCAGCACGCTCCATAACTAAAACAGCAGACAATGGTTTTTTAATTGCAGGAAACACCAGAAGCAGCAACATTGATGTTTCAAAAAACAACGGACAAAATGATGCCTGGGTTGTAAAACTAAATAGCAACGGCAATATAATTTGGCAACAAACCGTTGGCGGTAGTAATGTAGATTTAGCCTACAGCAGTATTGAATTAATTAATGGTGAGGTAGTTGTTGTTGGAGAATCTAGCAGTTCAGACTTCAATATAACAAACCAAGGTTTTACAGATCTTTTAATTTTCAGATTAAAATAATTTCAAAATGAAAAACATACTTTTTACATTACTCATAACATTAACATTAATGTCTTGTAACAGTTCTGAAGACACAATAGAAAGCACAACCATTGCTCTTAATTTCTCACACACTTGGAATGGAGCACCCGTTACAAACGCAGATTTTAACACCTTTAAATTCACCACCGAAAACGGTGAACAATTAAAGATTGAACGCTTGCGTTATGTAATATCAGATGTGACTTTAGAAACATCAAACGGCGAATTCATAGTAATAAACGCGCATAATTTAGTTGATGTAACCAATAACAAAAACTTAACTTTTGCACCAACGGCACCAATATTAACAGGCAATTACACGAACTTATCATTTATATTCGGCTTTAAAAACGAAAAAAATATAAGTGCTGCTTATGAAGATTTAAACACCGCAATTTTTGATGTTCCACAAATGCTTGGTGGCGGCTACCACTACATGCAATTAGACGGGAAATTTAAAAATGAAAGTAATGAAACTATTGGTTATAACTTTCATGCCATTAGAGCTGTTGATGCTTCTAGCGGCACACCAACCTTTCCTCAAGACACTTTTATAAAAGTAAATTTAGGCCCTGTTTCAATTACAAATAATACAACTTTTAATATTGAAATGAATATTGCCGAGTGGTTTAAAAATCCGCATACCTGGAATTTAAATCAGCTACACCAAATGCTAATGCCAAATGCAAACGCACAAATTATGATGTATGACAACGGACAAAATGTTTTTAGTTTAAAATCTACTAACTAATTTACTTTGAAAAGAGGGCTAAAACATATTATCCTGTTATTAATTTTGGCTTTACAAGCATGTAACACAGAAACCGTTGATAATTTTAAACCAACACCAATCCCTTTACAAATTCCTCAATTGTTTGAAACCCGCATACTAAACCCTATAGCATCCATAAACAACCCACAAACTAAAGAAGGTATTGCATTAGGTGAAAAACTATTTTTTGATCCTATTCTGTCAATTAACAACACCATAGCTTGTGCCAATTGTCATGCGCCCAAAAATGCATTTACAGATAATAACCGCTTTAGCAGTGGCGTAAACCAAAATTTAGGCCAACGCAATGCTATGCCACTTTTTAACCTTGCCTGGAATTATGATGAAAAATTCTTTTGGGATGGTAGTGTTTTCAGCTTAGAGCATCAAGCATTTAAACCCGTTATTGACGCCAATGAAATGGGTAACACATGGCAAAATGTTGAACAAAATTTAAACAATCATCCAGAATATCCAGCGTTGTTCAAACAAGCCTTCGGAACTTCAAAAATAGACTCTACTTTAGTTACAAAAGCTATTGCACAATTTGAGCGCACTTTAATTTCGGCTAATTCAAAATTTGATAAATTTCTTTTAGGTGAAACTACTTTAACACCCCAAGAACAAAACGGGTTTAATGTATTTATGGATGAAAACAAAGGCGATTGTTTTCATTGTCATGGCAGTGAAAACAATCCGCTCTGGACCGATAATCTATTTCACAATAATGGTTTAGATACTGAATTTACAGATTTAGGTTTGGGCGCAGTAACAGGTGACCCTGCTGATAACGGAAAATTTAAAACCCCTTCACTTAGAAATCTATCATTTACAGCACCCTACATGCATGATGGCCGGTTTACCACCCTTGAAGAGGTAATTAATCACTACAGCGAAGGTTTAAAAAACTCACCAACCATAGACCCACTTATGAAAAAAATTGCCCAAGGAGGCGTACAACTTACCAACGAAGACAAAGCCAATTTAAAAGCTTTTTTACTCACATTAAATGATTATAGCTTTATAAACAATTGATTTTCTTTCATAAAAACCACATTTTTTTAATAAACTACGGTTTTTACGCAGCAAAATTTTCATTCTATTTTATATTTTGGTGGTATAATCCCTCAGAATGAAAAATAAATCTACAGCAAACTTGTATTGTTATGCCTATGGGCATAATTTTTTTCGTGTAGATGATTCGCCTCACCTTATCTGTAAAAATTGTAAACAACATTTCACATATAACTCTAATGATGAAATTGTTCCTGTTGCGAAAACTTCAGAAAAAGTTATAAAAAAACATCATTTTACTTATATAAGAAAAACTTATTAAAACATTTATTAATATAATGTTAGGTAACATGGTTATCGCTGACTTATATTGTATATTTGCAGTCAATTTAGAGCAAATCTAAACACAAAAGGTATGATTAAAGTTTCAGAAACAGCAAAGAAAAAAGTGATAGAGCTTATGACTGAAGACGGTTATAACGCTACTACAGATTTTGTTCGCGTTGGTGTTAAAAGTGGTGGTTGTTCAGGGTTGTCATATGATTTAAAGTTTGATAAACAACAACAAGATGATGATAAAGTTTTTGAAGACAACGGTGTAAAAATTATTGTAGATAAAAAAAGCTTTTTGTACTTAATTGGTACAACACTAGAATACTCGGGCGGTTTAAACGGCACTGGGTTTGTTTTTAACAACCCTAATGCAAACAGAACCTGTGGTTGTGGTGAATCATTTTCGCTGTAATCCTATATAAATCTTCACAAAAGGAAGACTTTTAAAAAAATTAAACTCGAACAATGAGCAAATATACAGAGGACGATTTAAGAGAAGAATTAAAAACCAAAGAATACGAATATGGTTTCTACACAGACATAGAATCTGAAACGTTTCCTAATGGTTTAAACGAAGACATTGTACGTGCTATTTCTAAAAAGAAAGAAGAACCAGAATGGATGACTGAATGGCGCTTAGAAGCATTTCGTGTTTGGGAAAGCATGACTGAACCTGAATGGGCAAATGTAAACTATGAAAAACCAAATTTTCAAGCCATTTCATATTATTCTGCACCAAACAGCAAGCCAAAATATGATAGTTTAGATGAGGTTGACCCTGAGTTATTGGCAACTTTTGATAAACTTGGTATTTCATTAGACGAGCAAAAAAAATTAGCCGGTGTAGCCATGGATGTTGTTGTTGATTCTGTTTCGGTAGCAACAACCTTTAAAGAAACACTTGCTGAACAAGGTATTATTTTTATGAGTATTTCTGAAGCCATAAAAAAGCATCCAGATCTTGTAAAAAAATATATTGGTACCGTAGTGCCACAAAAAGATAATTTTTATGCCGCTTTAAACAGCGCTGTGTTTAGTGATGGTAGTTTTTGCTACATACCAAAAGGCGTAAGATGCCCTATGGAATTATCAACATATTTCCGTATAAACCAAGCCGGAACAGGCCAATTTGAGCGCACATTAGTAATTGCTGATGAGGGTAGCTACGTAAGCTATCTAGAAGGTTGTACAGCACCAAGTAGAGATGAAAACCAACTACACGCAGCTGTTGTTGAGCTAATTGCACTTGATGATGCCGAAATAAAATACTCTACAGTACAAAACTGGTTTCCAGGAAATGCCGAAGGAAAAGGTGGTGTTTACAACTTTGTAACCAAAAGAGGCTTATGCGAAACCAATGCAAAAATTTCTTGGACACAGGTAGAAACCGGTAGTGCTGTTACTTGGAAATACCCATCATGCGTGTTAAAAGGGGATAATTCTGTGGGCGAATTTTATTCAATAGCTGTAACCAATAATTACCAACAGGCTGATACCGGAACAAAAATGATTCACCTTGGAAAAAACACCAAGTCAACCATCATATCAAAAGGTATTTCAGCAGGAAAATCGCAAAACTCATACCGAGGATTGGTACAAATTCATTCTAGAGCTGAAAACGCACGTAACTTTTCGCAATGTGATAGTTTATTAATGGGTAACGAGTGTGGTGCACACACCTTCCCTTACATTGAAGCTAAAAACAAAACAGCACAAATAGAGCACGAAGCAACTACCAGTAAAATTGGTGAAGACCAAATTTTTTACTGTAACCAACGTGGGATAGATACTGAAAAAGCCATTGCACTAATAGTAAACGGTTTTAGTAAAGAAGTATTAAATAAATTACCAATGGAGTTTGCTGTTGAAGCACAAAAATTATTAGAAATTAGTTTAGAAGGAAGCGTTGGTTAAACCAATAATTTCATATTAAAATATTACAAAAAACGAAGCCAATACATATGTTAAAGATAGAAAACCTACACGCAAGTGTTGAAGATAAAAGCATTTTAAAAGGTATAAATCTAGAAGTAAAACCAGGCGAAGTACATGCTATTATGGGACCAAATGGTTCTGGTAAAAGTACACTTTCATCGGTAATTGCAGGAAAAGAAGAATACGAAGTATCTGAAGGAAGCATCATATTTGACGGTGAAGATATTGAAGAGTTAGCAGCCGAAGAACGCGCACACAAAGGTATATTTTTATCATTTCAATACCCTGTAGAAATTCCTGGAGTTTCTGTAACAAACTTTATAAAAACAGCTATTAACGAAACACGCAAAGCTAAAGGTTTAGTAGACATGCCTGCAAAAGACATGCTAAAACTTATACGCGAAAAATCTGACTTATTAGAAATAGACCGTAAATTTTTATCGCGTTCACTAAACGAAGGCTTCTCTGGTGGTGAAAAAAAACGTAACGAAATTTTTCAAATGGCCATGTTAGAGCCTAAACTAGCTATTCTTGATGAAACAGACTCTGGTTTAGATATTGATGCGCTTCGTATTGTAGCAAACGGTGTAAACAAACTAAAAAGCAAAGACAATGCTGTTATTGTAATTACACACTACCAGCGTTTATTAGATTATATTGTTCCTGATTTTGTACACGTTTTACATAATGGTAAAATAGTAAAATCGGGCACCAAAGAACTAGCTCACGAGCTTGAAGAAAAAGGATACGATTGGATTAAACAAGAGTTGGCATAACCAATTCTAAGTTAAAAGTAAAAGTTTGCAAGGTTTAAAGTTAACATCAACTTTTTGCTTTTAAACGTTTAAACATTTCAACTTAAAAGAATGGATTTAAAAGACAAATTATTATCATCTTTCATAGTTTTTGAAAACCAAACTGAAGGTAATGCCTACGTTAACGATGTACGTAACGAAGCCATAAAAACCTTTGAAACAAAAGGCTTTCCTACAAAAAAAGATGAAGCTTGGAAATACACATCTTTAAACAAAATTTTAAAAGAAGACTACAGTGTTTTCCCAAAAAAAGAAGATGCTTTAGATTATAAAGATGTAAAAAAGTATTTCATTCATGATATAGATACCTATAAAATTGTATTTGTAGATGGTAAATACTCATCGCACCTATCTGCAACCACGCATGATGGCATTGATGTTTGCCTAATGTCTGCTGCTTTAACAAAGCCAAAATACAGATTAGTAATTGAAAATTACTTTAACAAAGCGGCTACAACAGATGGCTTATCATCATTAAACACGGCATTTTCAAAAGAAGGCGCGTATATACACATACCAAAAAATAAAATAGCCGATAAGCCTATTCAAATAATACATTTTTCAACAGGTTTAGAGTGTGCAAGCATGCTACAACCACGTAACTTAATTGTTGTTGAAGAAAACGCACACGTTCAAATTATTGAACGCCATCAAAGCTTAACAAGCAACCCGGTTTTAACCAACAGTGTTACCGAAATTTTTGCCAAAAAACGCGCTATTGTAGATTATTATAAAATTCAAAATGATGCCCAAAGCGCGTCGTTAATTGATAACACCTTCATAAAACAAAAACAAGAAAGTTTTGCATCTGTACATACCTTCTCATTTGGCGGAAAATTAACCCGTAATAACCTTAACTTCTATCAAGAAGGTGAGCGTATAGATTCAACCTTAAAAGGTGTAACCATTATAGGCAATAAACAACATGTAGACCACAACACGCTAGTACACCACATAGAGCCAAATTGCGAAAGTCATCAAGATTATAAAGGTATATTTTCAGATAGCTCCACAGGTGTATTTAACGGTAAAGTGGTAGTTGAAAAAGAAGCACAAAAAACAAACGCTTTTCAAGCCAACAACAATATTTTAGTAAGTGATAAAGCCTCAATAAACACAAAACCACAGTTAGAAATTTTTGCAGATGATGTTAAGTGTTCACACGGTTGCACCATTGGCCAGTTAGATGAAAGTGCTTTATTTTACATGCGCTCGCGTGGTATTCCTGAAAAAGAAGCCAAAGCGTTACTAATGTTTGCCTTTAGTAATAATGTTTTAAGTTCAGTTAAAATACCAGAATTAAAACAACGTATCACTAAAATAATAGCAAACCAATTAGGTGTAAATATAGGTTTCGATTTATAATACTGAAGTAGTTTTCAGTATAAATAATTTTATTAGTAGCTAATTCCCGCTATCCACTGTATCTTTTTTGTTTTATGCTATTTAAGAGCTAAACTATAAAGGTTCTAACCAAAACAAAAAAGGATGCCGTTACTATCGGGGCTAAAAAACAACCATGTTAAACGTTGAAAACATAAGAAAAGATTTCCCAATACTTTCACGTAAAGTAAACGGTAAACCTTTAGTATATTTTGATAATGCTGCTACCTCGCAAACACCACAACAAGTAATAAATGCTATTGTAGATTATTATTCAAATTACAACGCAAATATACATCGTGGTGTACACACTTTAAGTCAGGAAGCCACAGATTTATATGAACAATCCCGCAAAAAGATACAAGATCATTTTAATGCTAAATTTTCGCATGAAATCATATTTACATCGGGTACAACTCATGGTATAAACCTAGTTGCCAACGGTTTTTCTTCGTTATTAAAAAAAGGCGATAACATTATTGTTTCAGCTTTAGAGCACCACAGTAATATTGTGCCATGGCAAATGTTATGCCAGCGTACCGGTGCCACATTAAACGTTATTCCAATGAATAATGAAGGTGAATTGGTAATGGCTGAATACGACAAACTGCTTTCAAAAAACACAAAATTGGTTTTTTGTAACCATATTTCAAACGCTTTGGGCACTATAAACCCCATTGAAACCATCATAGAAAAAGCACACGCCGTTGGTGCTGCCGTTTTAATTGATGGCGCACAAGCATGCCCACATATTAAAGCAGATGTTCAAGCTTTAAATGTAGATTTTTATGTAGCATCAGCTCATAAAATGTGCGGACCAACAGGTGTTGGTATGCTTTATGGTAAAGAAGCGTGGTTAAAAAAACTACCACCATACCAAGGTGGTGGTGAAATGATTGCCGAAGTTACTTTTGAAAAAACTACTTACGCCGATTTACCTCATAAATTTGAGGCCGGCACACCAAATATAGCTGGCGGCATTGTTTTTGGCACTGCCATTGATTATATGAACAACATTGGCTTTGAAGCTATTGCAAATTATGAAAACGAATTATTGCAATACGCCACCAAAAATCTTTTAGATATTGAAGGCTTAAAAATTTATGGCACTTCAAAACAAAAAACATCGGTATTATCATTTAATTTAGAAGGTATTCACCCGTATGATGTTGGCGCTATTTTAGATAAATTGGGCATTGCTGTAAGAACTGGCCACCATTGTGCACAACCTATTATGGACTTTTATAAAATACCTGGTACCGTGCGCGCATCGTTTGCTTTTTACAATACCAAAGCCGAAATTGATGCTTTAGTTGAAGGTGTTAAAAAAGCTAAAATGATGTTATCTTAGCATCTAAATAAGTTCTAATAAAAAACGTTTTTAATTCTGAATTATTTTCAGAATATATCTTAATTAAATATTTTTAGTTAAAGAAAACCTGCCTCAAATAATTACGGTATATTTTTTGTATTTTAAAGAGTAAAATCAAATTAACATCATGAAATATGCACTTTTATTTTTCTGCTTTTTTGTACTAAAATGTGCAACGCCAAAAACAAAAACAACTTTAAACATTTCTAAAAGTAAAAACATTCAAAATATAACACTTCAAAAAAAATATAGCATTCAAACTATAAACGGAAAAGATGTAACTACACACCGTTTGTTTATAGAATTTAATACAGATACTAAACAGATTTCTGGTTTTTCGGGTTGTAATAATTTCTTCGGAAACTATGATATAACAAACACAGCTATTACAATAGGACCATTAGCTTCAACCAGAAAAATGTGTCCTCCTTATAAAAATTCCGTAGAAAAAGAATTACTAAATACACTTCAAAACAGCAAAAGCATAACTGCTGAAAGTGATTATTTAACACTTTATAACGATGCCCAAAAACCTGTACTCAAGGCCATTATTTTTACTAAAAAACATGCGCTAACTGTGCAATACACCCAAAGTTCTAGAGGTAGCTTTAAGCAAATTATAGTTAATAATGATTTTACAAATATTAGCACTACGCGTGGTGTAAAAGGTAAAAATGAACGCTTTTCAAAATCTAAATGGAAAACAATAAAAAACTTAGTTGAAAATTTTAATTTAAACAACCTTTCAAACCTAGAAGCTCCAAGTAAAAAACACCAATTTGATGGTGCTGCACTGGCTAAACTAACCATTACTCTAAATGGCAAAATATATGAAACACAAGCTTTTGACCATGGAAATCCGCATCCAGAAATTGCAAAAGTTGTTAAAGAAATCTTATCAATAGCTCAAAACATTGAATAGCAATTTTTCTTGTTGTATTTTTGCTTAAAATTTGACACCGTGACGATTGAAGATATTCAAAATGAAATAATAGACGAATTCTCAATGTTTGAAGATTGGGAAGAACGCTACCAATACATGATTGATTTAGGGAAAGAATTACCCATAATTAACGACCAATATAAAACTGACACCAATATTATTAAGGGTTGCCAAAGTAAAGTTTGGGTTCATGCCGAAATGGATAATGATAAATTAGTTTTCACTGCAGATAGTGATGCTATTATTACAAAAGGTATAATTGCAATTTTAATTAGAGCTTTTTCAAATCAGCACCCAAAAGATATTATTGATGCAGACACCAATTTTATTGATAAAATAGGATTGAAAGAACACCTATCTCCTACCCGTGCAAATGGCTTAGTGAGTATGGTTAAACAATTAAAAATGTACGCTATTGCGTACCAAACACAATTAAAATAACTGTATTTATATTCTTATAAAAGTATAAATATAGTATCCATTTTATTTCCGCTTTAGCAGAAATACTAAAAGAATACCATTTATGAGTGATACAACAATAGATACAAATGCCTTAGGTGAAAAAATAGTAAACGTTTTAAAAACTATTTATGATCCTGAAATTCCAGTAGATATTTACGAGTTAGGATTAATTTACGACGTTTTTGTAAATGAAGATTACGACGTTAAAATTTTAATGACTCTTACAACACCTAATTGCCCTGTGGCAGAAACTTTACCTTTAGAAGTTGAAGAAAAAGTAAAATCTTTAAACGATGTGAACAACTGTGAAGTTGAAATTACTTTTGATCCGCCTTGGAGCCAAGATTTAATGAGTGAAGAAGCTAAGTTAGAGTTAGGAATGTTATAGCAGTATTTTAAAATACACTTAACTTTTTAAATAGTTACAATGGCTGACGAAATTATAAATCGAGTTGCAAATAGCAAGTTAATTACATTTGATCTTGAAGATTTTTATCCGAAAGGTGATCGCATAATATTTGATATTAAAGATTGGCTTTTTGAAGGCTTCGTTTTACGCGAAAAAGATTTTAGAGAGCAGGTTAAAAACCATAATTGGGAACAATACAAAGACACTTATGTTGCTTTAATTTGCAGTACAGACGCCATCATACCTGGTTGGGCTTACATGCTAATTACAATAAACTTAGAGCCCTTTACAAAAAAAACAGTAGTTGGTAGTTTAGAGACTTTAGAAACTGTTATTTATCAAGATATTATTAATAATCTAGACACTTCAATATACAAAAACGCACCCGTTATTATAAAAGGCTGCACCAACAAACCTGTACCACAAAACGCTTATTTAATGGCTATTAGCAAACTTAAACCTGTAGTTAAATCTATTATGTATGGCGAAGCATGTTCAGCAGTACCACTTTACAAAAAAAAGTAATATTTTTCTGTGACCTAAACCAAAACTTGGGTCTAACACGTATATTTGCATAAACAAAACAAAATTACGTTACATGAAAAAAGTACTAGTATTAGGTATGATGTTTTTAGGAGTTATTTCTATAAACGCACAAACCAAAGAAGAATTAAAAACGCAAAAAGCAGAAAAACAAGCTATAGCTGATAAGGCACAAGCAGAAGCAAACGCTATTCAGGCTAAAATTGATGCCCTTCCAGGATGGAGAACTGGTGCATTTGGTACTATTGGAGGAAGTTTATCTGGTTTTAACAATTGGTACGCACAAGATAAGCCAAACAACAGCTCTGGTAATATTGGTTTTACTTTTAACGCTTTTGCTAACTTAATTGAAGAGAAATTTTTCTGGAGAAACTCTTTAAACACAAACTTAGCTTGGGTAAAGTTAGATGATAAAGATAACGGTACTGATGCCGATGATAGTTTTGAACCAACTACTGATGTTTTTAACCTTTCATCGCTTTACGGTAGAAACCTAACTAAAACATTGGCTGTTTCTGGTTTACTTGAATACAGAACAACCCTTTTAAACAACTTTAATGACCCAGGTTATTTAGATGTTGGTGTTGGTGCTACTTGGACGCCTATTCAAAACCTAATAGTAGTAATTCACCCTTTAAACTACAACTTTGTATTTGCTGATAATGATGCTGTTTTTGATTCTTCTATGGGTGCTAAAATAGTTGCAGACTACACAAGACAAATTGGTGCTATAAACTTTAAAACAAACCTATCTGCCTTTCAAAGCTACAAATCTAGCGATTTATCAAACTGGACGTGGACAAATTCATTTAGCTACACACTTTGGAAAATGATTGGTGTTGGTTTTGATTTTGGTTTGCGTAGCAATAAACAAGAAGCTTTAAACTATGCGTTGGCGCAAGACCCAGCTACAGCAACTGGATTTGATGATGTTGATAACGATTTACAAACTTACTGGACACTTGGTTTAAGCTATAAGTTTTAAAACATTATAAATAAATTATTTACAAAAAACCTCTTAAATTATTTAAGAGGTTTTTTATTTATAAAACAATAACATTCTATATTTAATTTTTAATTTTAAAGTGTTCATTTAAGAAAATAAAAAATGAAGACTAAAAACGAAGACCTAAAAATTGCCGATTACAGAATTAGAAAACTTATTGGGTTTTTGGGTTTATTTCTTCCTATTTTACTCTATTTCACTGAAGGTGAATTATTGGCTTCTATAAGTCATTATTACTACAAACCATTACCTTCGCTTATTTTCATCATAATATTATCTGCTTTTGGTTTGTTTTTACTATCATACAAAGGTTATACAATAGATACAACTTCTGAAAAAATTAGTGATGATGTGTTAACCAACATAGGCGGTATTGCTGCTTTAATTGTGGTTTTTATCCCAACGTGTTGTAAAGGTAGTTTAAGCGCTTCAATTGATATTATTTGTAGAGACCAAAGTTTTCCGCTATTAGGTCATAATAACGATTTTAAAAACACCATACATTTAGTAGCTGCTGGAGTATTTATGTTCACCATGGGGTGGATGTCTAAATACAAATTTACCCGAAGCGCTAATGATACTAACAATAAAATTTACAAAATATGCGGTAACTTAGTTTGGTTATCTATTGCACTAATTATTGTTTTAATAATTTTTGAAAAACTGAAAATACATATTGGCTTTACAGATTACTATGTATTTGTTTTTGAAACCACAGCCATTATTCCTTTTGGTATTTCATGGTTGGTTAAGGGTGATGTTTTAGATAATGTAAGCAGTATGTTTAAAAAAAGTAACTAATATTTTCAGTTAATTCCTTACATCAAACTTCTTTTTCTTTTGTTTTTTTCCTTTAAACAGTCGTTTTAAAAAGCCATCTCTTTTCTCTGGTTCACAATCTAAATCTTGTAAAACCTGTGCTGTTGGTTTTTCAAAAGTACTTTTTGTTATTGTATTAAATTTAGAATTGTTATTTAGTTGCTTGTAAAAATTAGCAAAAATGGGCAATGCAGAATTAGCGCCTTGCCCTATGCCTGTGGTTTTAAAACCTATGGTATGATTATCATTACCAACCCAGGTAACCGTTACCAATTTTGGTGTTAATGCCACAAACCAACCATCTTTATTATTTTGTGTTGTACCGGTTTTTCCTGCAATGGCATTTTGCAAACCATACACATTACGTAACCTAGAGGCAGTACCAGAGTTTACTGTTGTTTGCATAATTTCTAACATTACTTGCCTTGTGTAATCACTATAAGCTTTTTCATTTGAAATCTCGGGTTTAAAATCAACTATAACGTTGCCATTTTTATCGGTAATTTTAGTAATAGCATATGGCTTTACAGGCTTACTATTATTAACATAACTGGCGTAAACACCAGTAAGCTCTTTTAAATTAATTTCGGCAACGCCTAATGCTAATGAAGGTTCTTCAGGTAAGTCTTTTGTAATTCCAAGCTTTTTTGTTTGTGCAATAACTTTTGGTATTCCAACCTCGTTAAACACTTTAACTGCAATGGTATTGACAGAATTGCTTAATGCCTTTTCAAGTGTGTAATTTATGTATGGATCTTCATTTTTACTACCGGAATTTTTGGGTGTCCAATTATCAAAATTAGTATAAGTTACAGCTGATAATGGAAAATAAGTACATGGTTTCATACCATTTTCAATAGCAGCCGTATATACAAAAGGTTTGAATGTTGAACCTATTTGTCGTTCGCTTTGCGATACATGATCATACTTAAAAAACCTATAATCTATACCACCAACATACGATTTTATGGCTCCAGTTGACGGTTCTACAGCTAACATGCCTGTGTTTAAAAATTTCAAATAATGCTTTAAACTATCAATAGTTGAAATGTTTTTAACGGTATCTCCTTCCCAACTAAATAATTCAACAGGCTGTTTTATTGCAAGAGAATCTAGAATTTGAGATGCTTTTAAACCTTGCTTTGTTAAAGCCTTATAACGTGCTAGTTTTTTTATTTCAGATTGAATTAGTTTTGAATTTGATAACCACGGCGCCGATTTACCAAAAGCATTTTCATGCGTTTTTTGAAGTTTTTTAAGGTGTAGTTTCATAGCAGATTCTGCCATAGCTTGCATAGTAGAGTCTAAAGTAGTGTGTACTATTAAACCATCTTTATACAGGTTGTAAGGTTCTCCATTTTCATTTTTTAAAGTATCTAAAATGGTTAAAACTTCCTTCTTAACAGCTTCTCTAAAATAAGGTGCCAAACCAACATCATGACTAAATGATTTGTAATTTAATGTTAGCGGCAAATTACTTAAAGAATCGGTTTCAGCTTCAGTTAAATAATTATACTTTAACATTTGCTGTAAAACTACATTACGTCGATTTTTACTTTGCTCTAAATGCTTTCTTGGGTTGTAATAAGTAGTTGCTTTTAGCGTACCAACCAATGTGGCTGCCTCTTCAACAGTTATATGTTTTGCGGCTTTATTAAAAAACTTTTGCGCTGCACTTTCAACACCATAAGTATTATCTGGAAAAGGCACCGTATTAAAATACAAGGTAAGTATTTCTTCTTTTGAATATACCCGCTCAATACGCTTGGCTATAATAGACTCTTTAAATTTATTTATGAGCATGCTAAACATAGCATACTGTTTTCTTCCATAAAGATTTTTTGCCAATTGCAATGTTATGGTACTACCACCGCCTGCCGATTTATTTCCTAATAAAATATTTTTAAAAAACACCCGCAATAAACTTATATTATCAACGCCGTTATGCTCAAAAAAACGCACATCTTCAGTAGCAATTAAGGCATTAATAAGGTGTTTAGGAAAAGCTTCAAACGGTAATGGTTGCCTATCATAAATATAATATTTACCTATAAGTTTACCGTTGTAATCAAGCAATTGAGTAGCTTGTGCTTGCTCAATAGTTTTTAAATCTTGGGTTGTAGGAAGTTTACCAAAAACACCCCAAAGTGCACATAAATAAATGCTAAAAAAGAAGGCAAGAACGCCAGCCCCAAAAACAAACAGCCATTTTACCCATTTTTGTTTTAAAATTTTTGAGTTCATGTGGCGTTTTAAGGGGTTTTTATGCATCATCTACATCAAATTCGTTATAATCTGGATACAAAAAGTTGTTATACGGAAAGCGTGTTACGTGAATATCTCTAACCTCATCATACACGCGCTTTTTAAAATCGTCTAAATTCTTTTTATTTAACGCCGAAATAAACAAAGCATTGTTTCCAATTTTGTTCATCCAGGTTTTTTTCCATTCTTCAAGAGTGTAATTAGCTTTGGTGCGCTCGGTTTCTAAATCGTCTTCGTCAATGGGTTCTGGCTTGTAGGCATCAATTTTATTAAAAACCATAATGGTAGGTTTATCACTACTATCTATTTCACCTAAAATTTTATTAACTGAAGCAATGTGTTCTTCAAAATTAGGGTGCGAAATATCAACTACATGCAGTAGCAAATCTGCTTCTCTAACTTCATCTAAAGTACTTTTAAAACTCTCGACCAATTGTGTTGGTAGCTTTCTAATAAAACCAACAGTATCACTTAATAAAAACGGTAAGTTTTGTATAACCACTTTACGCACGGTAGTATCAAGTGTGGCAAACAATTTATTTTCAGCAAACACCTCACTTTTACTTACCACATTCATGAGTGTAGATTTACCAACGTTTGTATAACCAACCAATGCTACACGTACCATTTTACCACGGTTACCACGTTGCACAGCCATTTGCTTATCAATGGTTTTTATGCGCTGTTTTAGTAATGAAATTTTATCGCGTACAATACGTCTATCTGTTTCAATTTCAGTTTCACCAGGTCCGCGCATTCCAATACCACCTTTTTGGCGTTCAAGGTGCGTCCACATACCACGTAAACGCGGTAATAAATATTCGCATTGTGCTAGTTCTACTTGGGTACGTGCATAACTTGTTTGGGCACGTTGCGCAAAAATATCTAATATTAAATTGGTTCTATCTAATACTTTTACGTTAAGTATTTTACTTATGTTTCGTTCTTGCGCTGCAGATAATTCGTCATCAAAAATAGCAGTTCCTACGTGATGTTCATCAATAAACTGGCGTACATCTTCCATTTTACCAGAACCAATAAAGGTTTTGGGGTCTGGTCTTTCCATTTTTTGTGTGAAGCGTTTTACAACTTCGCCACCAGCTGTATAGGTTAAAAACTCTAATTCATCTAAATATTCTTTAGATTGAACTTCGTCTTGGTCTTTGGTAATAATTCCTATTAAAACAGCTTTTTCTAAAGCTATATCTTTCTTTTCTATCATATAAATTAATATTGTGCAAAGTTACACAATTGTTATCATATTAATTTTTATATTTTTAGACTCAATTTTTTATTTATGAGCGATTTATTTGATGATATTCCTGTGCAAGATAACATGCAAACATTGGCATTTTACAATCTTGAAAATTTGTTTGATTTAGATGATGATAAACATACAAACGACAATGATTTTTTGCCTTATTCTGCTAAAAAATGGACACCAAAACGCTATAAAAATAAATTACGAAAATTAGGTTTTGCCATTTCTAATATTGGAAGACGTGAAACTGGAAAACACCCTGCTATTGTTGGTTTAGCCGAAGTTGAAAACGCCAAAGTTATTGAAGATTTATTGGCATCAAAACATTTAGAGTTTTACAACTACAGTTATGTACATTACGAATCTCCGGATGAACGCGGCATTGACGTAGCGTTTATTTATGATAAAGATGCTTTTGAAGTAACGCACTCTGATAATTTTATAGTGCCTTTAATGAATGATGATGGCATGCCAGATTACACCCGCGATGTACTTTTAGTAAGCGGCTTGTTAGACAATGAGCCTGTACATATTATTGTAAATCATTGGTCTTCTAGACGAGAGGGCACTTTAGAAAGTGAACCTAAACGTATGGCATCATCAAAAAAAGTGGGCGCTATTATTTCAAATTTAAAAGAAGAAAACACCAATTCTAAAATTATTGTTATGGGCGATTTTAATGATGAACCCCAAAACAATAGCATTGTTAATTTGGTACAAAACTATAATTTATACAACCCATTTGAAACATTGCGCTCATACAACCGCGGTACAGTTAGCCGTTTTAAACAATGGAGTTTATTTGATCAAATATTTTTTACCACCAATTTTTTTGAAAACTCACAAAATGCCTTTGAGTTTTATAAAGCTAATATTTTTGATGAAGATTTTTTAAAAACCTTTAAAGGGCGCTACAAAGGATCACCGTTTAGAACCTATATTGGAAAAAAATATAATGGTGGTTATAGTGATCACTTTCCAGTTTATGCGGTTTTTAAGAGGTAAGATTTTTTAAAAGTATTATCTATTTAGATTTGAGTTTTTTTTGCTAAAGTTATAGTTTTTACCACAAGACTATCTTCAATACAAGAAAGCCCGTATATTTCTTGAAGTTTCTCATTTAAAAAATTGATATTAGAATTTGGAAAAATTTTAAAATCATAAACATCTCTTTCTTTTTCTTTGGAAAAGAAATGATTATTATTATTACGATTTAAATAATTAGACAAGTGGATAACTGAAAGTCCTTTTAAATTTGCTTCAAAATTGTTATAGCTATATTCATATTGTGTTGTGTTTTCTGAAGCGAATTTTTTAAGTTTTAAGGAATCTATGATTTTAATGTTGTAAGCTTTGACCTTATCATAACTTACGCTCATTTTTAAATTAAACCTATTTAATAATTCATTAACTACCTCTTTCTTATTTACAGTATCGTTAGTGTTTTTAATTTTATAGTTATACTCAAAAAAATATCTATCTAAGGTTTTATCTTCACAATAAACATCTTTATTAGACATATTAAATACTACAGCTATTGCATTTCTTATATTAAAACCATAGAGATAAATTTCATCAGGTTTACTAAAGCCTAAGCCATAACCTTTACATTGTTTTTCACCTGATAATACATCATATTTTGTATTTATCTCTCTAAATTCCATGTAATATTTTAACGAATCTTGTAACTCTAATAACACAGACCCCTTGCCACTTACTACATTATTATTAGTAGGTTTTATACTTTCACAAGCGCCAAAAATCACAAATATTACAAATGAAATACAAATTTTAATTAATCCTTTCATAAACTTTTCATTGTACATAATCAATACTAACATCATCTAATTCATAAACACCATCAAAACTTTCTTGTCCGCCGCCGGTATATTTAAAAGCAATGTAAACCGTACCCGACAAACATGACAAATCTACATTACCAGAAGGAAACCATTCAACAAAAGCATCGGTATCTTTCACCACATAAGCATTGGTTAAAACGTGCCACGTAGCTGCTGTAATGTTTTCTTGTACACCATCCCAATTATTTGAAATTAAAACTTCCATAAAGCTACTATCGGCTCTACTGTTTGATGTTTTAAAACGAAGTGTTTCGCCATCTTGAGCATCTAAATTTATAGCCGGTGTTATAAGCCAACCAATATTTTTAATATCACCCGAACTAGCCGACTGAAATCTAGCTGAACGCCCCAAAGAAGCATTGGTTGATGTAGATGACCATGCTTCCCAACCCTCTGAACCTGCTTCAATAAAATTAGTCCAGCCGTTGCCCTCAATAAGTCGGTTATTTCGTTGTGCTTCAAAATCTTCAAAAAATAAATTAGTATTTCCAAAAGCATCGGCAACACCGCAAGATTGCTCACTTGGGTCACAACGTTCAGTGTTTTCAAAATTTACACTTTCAGAAGTTAATGGTAAAACAACGTTAAAATCGTCTCCAAAATCTCTACTAAAAACACCCGTAATACTGCCGCTTCCTTGTGGCACTAACAACGATTTAAAATCTGAAAACGTGCTTGTTTGCATTAGCATTTGTATGCCAGATTCACAACTTTCTAGCAAACGCAAACCATCAAACTCATCAAAAGACTCACTGGCAAATGTAGCGCCCAATTCAAACCTATTGAGCTGCATATTATTTAATTTAATTAGTGTGTTTTCATCAGCTTCGGTTAAATTTTCTAAAGCTACTTCTTTAGGTTCAATATTGGCTATGGTGTTACTTCTAAGTACAATATTTTTATATTCTGAAGCTTGAATTTGTTTAACGTTTACGCCATCTCCTTGCCCTATAGTAATTACACCATTGTTATTTCCAATTGTTAAGTTTTGAAGTTTTACATATACTTTTTGTCCAAATTGATAGGTGTCTGACAAGTTACTTTTATTAATATCTATTTTAAAACCAAGTCTTGGGTTATCATCTGGATTATCAGCATTAGTTTTATTTTGAATTATGAGTTCTTTAAAAAAATTACCTGCTTTATCTGTTGATACCACGTAGCCTTCAATATACACATCATCTCTAATTAAAACGGTTGTATTACCGCCATTTACCGCTTGTTCATATAAACTTTTTATGGCTTTAAATGTGGTTATTTTATTTTGTGAAATTTCAGGTTCTGTAATTGAAACATCAGGAATACCGTAATCTTCATCTTTCACACATGCACAAAACAAAATGCCTGTTGCTATTAAAAATGTTACTGTTTTTTTCATGTTTTAAAACCTTAAATTCAAATTTAAAAAATACGTAGTGCCTCTTCCGTACCAGTATTTTGGTGCAAAAACTGGTGTTTGCAATGCTTTATCGTCCCTTAACTCTCGGTAATTGGCATTACGCCCTTGTTCAAAACCTCCTGTTTTATAAATGGCATCTAAAAGGTTATTTACACTAGCAAAAAAACCCACGTAGTATTTATCTATTTTCCATGATTTTCCGCCCACTAAATTCACAACCATATAATTATCAAAACGTTCTTGCCTTAGTAATTCTTGGGCTAATTCTTCACTGTAATCATTAAACACATTACCATCAAAATCTGTATTAAAATTTGAAGAACGTGTTAGCGGGCTCACATCTACATAAGTATTATCAAAAAAGTTTGCAGTTGCACCAAACCACCAAAATTCTGGGTCTCTATATTCAAAACCTATTGAACATGCTGTTTGCGGACCAGTTGCTAGTTTATAATTTTTAAGTTTTGATTGCCCAAAACTTTTAAAACCGTTTACAAAACCTGCGTTTTCAGCATCAGCATCAGGTTCTGTAGACAAAAATAAATTAGGATTATTAGCGTATGTAAATTGCCCCAAAGCGGCAACACCTTTTAATTTAATGGTAGAAGTAATTTGTGCATCTACACCCAACTCTACACCCAAATGTTGTTTTTCTATGCCTTGCAAAATTTCTTGAACAAATACGGCATTATCACCTCCAATACCATCGGCAAAAAAGAATGAAATTTCACTAGCATCAGTTATTTTTGTATAATATCCTGTGGCTTTTGCATTAATAACAGGTGATCTGTAAATGTAACTAGCACTGGCGGTTATTATTTTTTCTTCTGAAATATTTGGAACAACATTATGGTTTTCACGCGCATTTGAAAATGTATTTTGCACCGTTGGCGCTCTAGAAATATAGCCTGTATTTGCATTAAATAAATGCTTGCCAGATATTTTGTAAGTACCACCAAATTTTGCTCCCAAACCTGTAAAATATAAACGCTCGCCTTTACCTAATGAGTTATTTGGAAAACCTCCATTTTGATAAATACCTTCTCTTTGGTATTGGGTTTGTTTAATATGCGCTGCCACATAAAAATCTAGCTTATTATAGTTGAATTGTGCCTGAGCAAAACCACTAATTGTTTGTGCTAAAATGTTGTAATGGTATTTAAAAACATCTCCTTTACCAACCAATCTATTTGGGGTTAGTAAATTGTTTTGGGCTTCATTAATTTCGGTAGCAAACCCATCAACATCTAAATAGGTTTTAGCGCCTAAAAGATCTAAAACTTCGGCAAAATTTTCAGATTTTAAACTTTGATATCCCACAGATGCGTTTAAAACTATATTATCATTTAATGTGTTATTTAAAATTGAATTTATTGAAAACTGCGTGTCATCAACTCTATCTTCATACAACGCATAAATAGCATTACCGCCATTGGTTGTATTATTTATATTGGCTTGATACATGGCATTCCAATCTATCTGCCCATCATTTTGAAAAGCCTTTAAAGCAGTGTAAGCAAATTGTAAATCATTAGGAAAATTACTTTCAAAATAACTAGGCAATTTTTGGTAATATGTTGCACTTGGATTTGCACCACCACCCATTGGGAAATTATCAATTAAATCGGTACCATTATAATCTAATCTACTGTTACCAAGTTTACCAAATTGGTAAGCAACATTTGTGTTTATAGTAGTTTTATTGTTTAAACTCCAGTAATGATTAAGCATTACAATTGGCTCATTAACTTCTTTAATTCTAGAATTTCGTTTTTCACCATCTTGCCAGCCCCAATATTCATTATATTTTATGTCTTTTAAATTATATACTTCTTGTGTGTTTGGTGAAGATTTTCCGCGCCTGTTAGGTGTATAAATTGCTGCAAAATTTAAACTGTGCTTACTGTTTAATTTCTTTTCAACAGCCGCAAAAAAAGAATTAGCATTGTAGCTTGTTGCATTTTGATAACCTTCATTACCCCAACGCCTTCCAACAGAAATTGTGTATGCCCAATTGTTTTTAAGTAAGCCTGTAGCATACGTTGCCATAAGCCTGTTGGTATAGCTTCGGTTTGATGATGAATACGTTAATCTTCCGCCAGGTCTTGCTTCACTTGGCCTAATATTTATATTTGTGCTACCCATTGCACCACCAAAAGTATAGTTTGAAGGTGCTAAACCTAAAGCTAATTCTTGGTTACGTAATACATCATTAATGCCACCCCAATTACTCCATTGTGGCCTGCCGTTAAAGGCTTTATTCATTTCTATACCATTAATCAATACGGTACCGTTATTAGAATCTAATCCGCGAACGCGAAAAAAAGAAGCACTAAATTCAAACGCAGCTGTACGTTGAAAAACATCTAATGATGAGGCTAAAAGTCCTGAAATATTATCGGCTCCACTAGTGTCATCATTCAACTCATCATCAGAAAGTGTTATGGTGAATAAATCTTCAATTTCCGAAGTATCTCTATCTAAAGTTATATCAAAAATATTAACTTTCTCACCTTCATTTATTACAATTGGGAAGCGCTTTGGTAAATAACCTGTTTTTGAAACCGTAAGTACTTGTTCACCTAAAGGTAAGTTTTGTGTGAATTCAAAAACTCCAAGCGTATTAGTTAATGTTTTAAGGTTTGTGTTTTCAATAGTTACTAAAACGCCTTCAACGGGCTTAAACGTAAAGGTTTCTTTTACACTACCATTTACTAATGTGTTTTGAGACGCACAAAAAGCATGGATAAAAAAGCAGCAAAGTAGTAAGACTTTATTCATTAAAAGTAAACAATTTACATGTGTTAAAGTAAACCATTTCTTATTAAAAACAAAATTAAAAGCTTTTAGTTTAAACTATTAACTTTGGCTTAGCTTTTGTTTACTACTTTTATATCTATATTATAGACCAATGACATTAATAAAACTTTACACCTTACTTTTAGCTTTCACTTTAATTAATATAGTTGAAGCCCAAGAAAAAAACTATAAAATTCACACCATTGCTTTTTATAATCTTGAAAATTTATTTGATACAATAAACGACCCAACTAAGCTTGATGAATATAGCCCAATAATGGAAATTAAAGGTAACAGAGACACTATTTACAAACAAAAAGTAAATAATATGGCGAAGGTTTTAGCTGATATTGGGAGCCAAAAAACACAAAACACACCAAGTATTATAGGTATATGCGAAGTTGAAAACAGGCAAGTTATTGAAGATGTAATAAATAATACTGCTTTAATTAAAAATGATTATGGTATTATACATTATGATGCCCCCGATGCACGTGGTATTGATGTTGGTTTACTGTACCAAAAAAGCGTATTTAAACCTTTAAATTCAAAAACATTTGAGCTTAAAATTTATGATGATAAAACACGTGAACGCGTGCAAACAAGAGATCAACTTTTAGTTAGTGGTTTGTTAGAAAATGAATTAATTCATGTTATTGTTAACCATTGGCCATCAAGACGTGGCGGACAAGCTCGTAGTAATCCCAAACGTATTGCAGCTGCTAAATTGAATAAACGTATTATTGATTCTTTACAAACTGAAGACCCCTACGCCAAAATTTTTATTATGGGCGATTTAAATGACAACCCTACAAACAACAGTGTTAAAAAGATTTTAAATGCCAAAGAAAAGAAGGATGATGTGGAGTTAAAAGGTATTTACAATCCGTTTACATCAATTTACAAAAATGGTTTAGGCACCGTTGCCTACCGCGATGTTTGGAGTTTATTTGACCAAATAATGGTTACAAAACCACTAATTGACACAAACACTAAAGGTTTAAAATTATACAAAGCCAGCATTTTTAATGCACAGTACTTAATAAATAGTACAGGCGCTTATAAAGGTTACCCTTACAGAAGTTTTACTAAAGCGGGTTTTACCAATGGTTATAGTGACCACTTTCCAGTATATATTTATTTAATTAAAGAAATAAAAGAGTAGTATTAAAACCAAGTACCCCAAGGAATTCTAGACAATAACAACACTAAAGCTATGGTATAAAAAATGGCTATTGTTTTAAGTTTCCCTTTAGAGGTTAGTTTCTTTTTGTGTTTAGAATAGCCAATAGTTATTAAAGCAACAGCAATAATATTTACAAACGGATGCTCAACTAAATATAATCTGGCTAAACTATTACCCATAACACCTCCACCTAATTCACCCCAAAGTTGAAACCTTGGAGATACAAAGTATAAAACTATACCTATTAATAGTTGAATATGTGACACTATTAAAGTGAATAATGATATTCTAAAATCTTTTGCACTGTACTCTTTAGCGCCTGCCGATTTTATTAAAGCGTTAACAACGGCAATTACTAAAACAACTATTACCAAAAAGGCCCAATATGAATGTAAATTAAGTACGGTATTATACATGATTTATTAGCATTTAATTTAGCATCAAAAATAGTGATTTTAATTCATAAAAAAACCGCTTCTTTAAAAGAAGCGGTTTAATTACAAAAATAATTTTATTGCCATGTGTTTTGGGCGTCATTACCACCCCAAATAAGGGTTGCTAAATACGGATTATCAATAAATGGGTTACGGTTACCTTGCGCTGCATAAATAACCTCATTACGTTGCATTTCAAAAGCAGAAACAGGATCTTCTATATTCCATTTTAAAAACAATTCTAATGAACCTACTTTGTTAAACGTTTCGCCATAACGTACATTTAAATAAAGTATCATACGTGCTACATCACCTTTCCATTCATCTCCTGGAAACCATTCTTGGTTTGTTAACAAATAACCACCGCTACCATCTCTGTATGGGTAGTTACTTCTTTGGCTATTTACATTTTCATCACAAACCCTTAAATGATGTAAATCTGCTCTAACAATTTCGTCTTTAGCATCACCACCTTCACCACCTTCAAATAGCGATTGAGGATAAATGTGTTCTGTGTTGAATGTTTGTGGTGTATGCGGGTTGGTTGGTGATGCATATTCTTCCCAATACCTGCTTTCACCAGAATACATTAAAATTACGTTATCAACGTTAGATAAATCTTCATCGGCATTATATAAATAATTATGACGCTGCCCATATGATAAAAAGGTAGTATGTTTAGTTTGTGTAACTTCTTCTAACTCATCAAACATAATATTGGTGTCTTGTACAAAAAGTACATCTTTATAATAATCTTGAAGGTTTGACGGAATATTAAAAGCTACAGAAGCTACAACATTTATTGTTACAGTTGCTGTAGAGCAAGTTGCTGTTGGGGTATCATCATCACAAATGGTATATATAAAAGTGTCTTGCCCTGTAAAATTTGTTTGTGGAGTATAGGTTATTGTGCCGTCATTATTTAACACAATATTACCTTGAGTAGCTGCATTATTTATTGATGAAATAACAGCATCATCAGTTAAATCATCATTATTTAAAATGCTAGTGATTGAACTTTCTTGATTACTTAATACTGAAATTTCGTCATTAACCGCAACAGGGCTACCTTCATCTTCAACAGACACAGTTACAGTTGCAGTTGAACATGTTGGCGTTGGATCATTATCACAAATGGTGTATGTGAAAGTATCATCTCCTGAAAAACCATTTGCAGCTGTATAAGTAACTGTTCCGTTAGTATTTAAAACTATTGTTCCGTTAGTTAAACTATCATCAACAGATGTTAAAGTAGCACCATCTGCCAAGGTATCATTATCTAAAAGTGTAGTAATATCTATTGATGTATTTTCAGTAACTTGTATAGCATCATTTACAGCTACAGGATCTCCTAAGTCTGTTACAGTAACAGTTACTGTAGCTGTTGCACAATTACGTGTACTTAAACCATCACAAATAGTATAGGTAAAGGTATCTGTGCCTATAAAATTTGCTGCTGGTGTGTATATTAATTTATTTGAAGCTTCAACAACAGTACCATTATTTACAGACCTATTATCAAAACTATCTAAAGAAGCATTATTTTTAAGTGTATCATTATCTAAAACACTAATTGTTACTGCTGTGTTTTCTAAAGTACTTATGGAGTCATTATTTGCTATTGGTGGCTCTACGGTTGCCCCATCATCACTGCTACCACAGGCAAATAGCATTAAAGCTAAACATATATATGTATATTTCATAAAACTTAATTATAGATAAAAAAACCTCTCGGTGTTGAGAGGTTTTTTTATTATGGTTATTTTTAATTTACTCTTGGTATACCCAAACACCACCTTCTTTAACAACATATAATGTTTCATTTACTGTTGAACCAGTATATGTTACAATTGTTACGGCATATTTTTGACCTTCTTCAGCGCTAGGGTTTATTTTATCTAAAACAACATTAAACGCTTCTAATAGCATTTCATCTGTCCAGTAATTACTACTACCACTACGTCTGTCAAAGCTACCAAAGAAACCAACGTTATCTGCTGGTCCAGGATATACATCAATAAAAGTAGATTCAACTAAAGCTACATCGGCACTTAAAAACATGTAAGCTATGGTATTGTCTGGTACCCAAACACCGTCTTCAAAACCATATTGGAACGATGTTTCAATAATGTCTGGAGTTAACTTCCATTTATCACCATCAAAATTACTATGGCCATATTTTGTAACAGTAGCATCTCCGTTATAAAATGCATATTGTACCATGGCTACATCACCTGCTTGAGCAAATGGAAATAAATCTTCTAAAAAGATATCTAGGATATATATGTTGCTACTGCTGAAGTTAGGAAATCTGAAACCGAAAGCGTCATAATCTGCTCTTGTAAACATATAAGGAAACTCCCAATCTCCGTTATTTTTTGCAACTGTAGATGTTATTTCTATAACAGTTTCACCAGATACATATGCACCAGATTCGTATTTTAACGTTTGAGTAGCTGTACCTACTGAGCCATCATAAATGGCATACGTTACCGCATACAAATCTCCTTCGGTAGCTGCTGGTAAAACAACATTAAATGCTTCAATAAGCATATCATTACTCCAATAATTAGCACTACTTGATCTTACATCAAAACTACCAAATCTACCTGCGTTTGCAGCTGGACCAGGGTAATCTGCTGCTAATGCTGCTTCAATATCATCATAATCAGAATCTGATAAAGTATACTCTGTAGCTGAAGAAGCACTTGCTTCAACATCTAATTTTATGAAGCCATAACCATTATGTTGTACTACAAATGTTTCTGAAAAGTTAGTACCTCCATCATAAATTGCAAATGACATAGCAATTACTTGGCCTGCATTATAATCTTCACCTAATAAAAGGTTTAAACCTTCTACAATCATATCATCAGACCAATAACTATTGCTTGATGATCTTCTTTCAAAGTTTTCAAATCTTGAAGCACTACTTGCCGGTTCTGGGTATTTAGAACTTAATCTGTTAGCTATAGTTACAATATCTTCATCAGATAGTGTATATGCTAATAAAGCAGCATTGTGTGTTAATTCTACAAATGTTCCGTTTGTTGCGGTTTCAAATTCAGAATCTAAATAAGCATTTATATTACTTAAAGAAGATAATGTTTCTGAAGCAGTCATAGCTACAGGTACGGTTTCATCAAATAAGTTGTAGGTAACATTTACTAAAGAACCTTCTCCAAAAACTGGAAATTTATCTGCTAAGAAATCAGGAATAACAACATCAGCTAAATCTTGATTCATGAAGTACTCAACAGAATCTAACTGACCTTCGTAAGTTTCATAATCATCAGATGTGAATGTATACATTTGTGCGCCTTGGATGAAATCTTTACCTAAAATAGGTTTAGAATCCATTTTGTCATATATGTCATCCATAGGATTACACCCTGTGAAGATGGCTCCTAAGATTGCTAAATAATAAACTATTTTTTTCATTTTCAGTTTTTTTTAAAAATTAAATTTTGCTCCAATACTAAAAGTTCTACCAAAACCGTAGTAACCAACTACAGTATCGTCTGTACCATCAAAAGCATCAGTAAAGTACTCAGTATCTAGTACGTTGTTCATTCTACCTGTTAAAGTAGTTTCAAATGGTCCAAAATCAAATGTATGTGTTACAATTGCATCAAACAACCCATAATTTGGTAATTTGTAAGCATCTGGTCCTGGTTCATTTCTACCACTTGGATCAAATTCTGCATAAATGTCACCAAAGTAAGTATAATCTACAATTAATTTTGTTTTAGCGTTAATGCTGTAATTAGCTCCTAATGCCAATGTTGTTTGAGCAGCATCACCTACGTGTAAATCTTCAATAAATAAGTTTACAGTTTCAACTACTTCTTGGTCTTCATTAAGAATATCTACATCTGTAACGTTGCTATCCCATCTCCAGTCACCTAAAGATAACATACCGTTTATTTTTAACTTGTCTGTAGCTTTATAAATAAAATCTAACTCAATACCTTGGTGAATTGCGTTAACACCCAAAATATTAGCAAAAGCGTTTGTACCATCAGGTTGTTGGAAACTAACTGTTTCAGTTCTATCTTTCCAAGTAGTTCTGTATAAGTTTAAGTTACCAGATATTTTTTCGCTACGGTAACCGTAACCTAACTCAAAACTAACAATTTTTTGATTTTCAGCATTCTCATTAATATGCTCATTATCAAAGTTTTGAAATACCGCATCAAAATCTGCAGCTCTTTCAAAATAACCTATGTTAGCAAATACATTATGGTTATTGTCAATTCTGTAGTTAGCGCCACCTTTTGTGCTGAAGCCTATAAAGTTGTAACGGTCTGTTTCTTGTAATGGGTCACTATCTAAGTAATTAAAGTAGTCAACTCTTTTATATGATGTGTTTGAAACTGCTAACGATAAATATGTATTTAATTTTTCGTTTACATCATATTCTAATTGGCCAAATGCACCTATCCAACCTACTAAACCATCATTATAATAACTTCTTTTATCTCCTACTCTAGTTATTGCATTAGGGTTGTTAACGTTACTATCATCTAAATGATATTGACCTCCTAATAAATCTGTAACTTCTTGGAAGTGTTCCCCTTTATAGTTTCTGTAATCTAAGCCTGCTAATAACACTAAATCATCGGTTAAATTAGTTTTTAATGTAGATAATATACCGTACCAGTTATGATCATTACGAGAAGCTCTTAAAATAGTTTCTGAACCACTATCTCCAGCGGCAATATTTTCTTCAACTATTTTATCAAAATTTATTGGGCCATATAAACCATCTCTATATTCACTAAATCCATTTGAGTCAAAAGTGAATTTTGTTGCATCACCAGCAGTACCACCACCACCACCAGTACCAAAAGAGGCATATGCTACGGTAGAAATACTTGTGTTATCATTTAAATCCCAGTAGTGATTTAAAGACATTTGTGGTTTATTATAAAAGTTATCTTCTTGGTGCGTAACTTGCCCATTTTTATAACCCCAATCTGCGTTAAATTTTCTTCCTCTTTCTGAATTTCGGTAAGTTGAAATTAATTGTCTGTTTTGTCTTTGTCCGTGACGTTGTTTTGCACCAAAAACTGTAAAAGCTAATTTATGATAATCATTAATTTCTTTTGAAAGATTAAGGAAGTACGAAACACCTGTAAACTCAGTTCCGTCTACATAACCATCGCCTTCGGTTTTAGCTGCAGATATTGTTGCTGCAAAACCTTTATCATTTAAACCAGTAGAATACGTAGCACCAAACTTTTTATAACCATCATTTGCAATTGATGTAAAAACATCTCCTCCAGCTTCAACATCAGTAGTTTTTGTAATAACGTTAATAGTACCACCTATAGAAGGCACAGCTACTTTTGATGCTCCTAAACCTCTTTGTACTTGCATTGTTGAAGTAACATCTGCTAAACCTGCCCAGTTAGACCAGTAAACAGCGCCATTTTCCATGTCATTAACAGGAATACCGTTAATCATTACAGCTACGTTTTCAGATTGAAAACCTCTAATTCTAACGCTAGCATCACCGTAACCACCACCTGTTTTTGTTACATAAACTCCTGGTGTAGAATTTAAAATTTCAGGAAACTCTTGTGTTCCTAATTTAAGCTCAATATCGGCTGATTTTACTGTTGAAACCGCTACAGGTGTTTTTCTATCAACAGCTACCGATGCAATAATTTGCACTTCTTCTAAACCTACTTGACTAGCCGATAAAGTAATTGAACCCAAATTGGTTCCTGTAGAAAAAGGAACAGTTTTAGAATTGTAACCAACAAACGAAATTACTAATTCACCTGAGCTAGATTTTGTGTTGATAGTAAAATTTCCATCAAAATCTGTTACTACACCGTTTGTAGTACCTTTTTCAACAACATTTGCTCCTGGTAACGGAATGTTACTTCCCGCTTCCAAAATAGTACCACTAATGGTACTTTGTGCCATAGCTACAGCAGACACTAAAAGTGCTACAGCAACTATTAAATTTTGAGTAATTCTTCTCATAATTTTTAAAAAGATTAATTTTTTTAATTAGTCTTGCAAAATTACTCCTTGAGTAAGGTTTTAATATTAAGAAAATATTAAGAAAACTATAACAGTTTTATAGCTAAAAAGGCACTAACCTATTAAAATTAGCACCTTTTTTTAAGTAAATATTATGAGAATGTATTTTTTTACTTCATATTTTTGTAATATGTAAGTAAATTAACAGTTGAAGAATCATGATTGTTTGTTGCTAAATTGTTAAATTCATGTAAAATTTTTGTTGCCAGCTGTTTTCCAAGTTCAACTCCAAACTGATCGTAGCTAAAAATATTCCAAATAATACCTTGTACAAAAATCTTGTGTTCGTACATGGCTATTAGTTTCCCAAGACTTTTAGGTGTTAATTTTTCTACAAAAATTGAGTTAGTTGGTTTATTTCCTTCAAATATTTTGAATGGTAAAATAGTTTCTGAAGTTCCTTCTTCTATTACTTGTTCTTTTGTTTTACCATTAAGTAAAGCTTCGGTTTGTGCTAAAAAGTTTGATATTAATTTATCTTGATGATCTTGATTACCATGTAATGATTTTACAAACCCAATAAAATCGGCAGGTATTAGCTTGGTTCCTTGGTGAATTAGCTGAAAAAACGCGTGTTGCGAGTTTGTACCAGGTTCTCCCCAAATTAATGTACCTGTTTGGTAATCTATAAAATTACCATTTCTATCAACACTTTTTCCATTACTTTCCATAATGCCTTGTTGCAAATAGGTAGCAAACTGGTTTAAATACTGCGAATATGCAATTACAGCTTCACTTTCAGCTTTAAAAAAGTTATTATACCAAATACTTATTAAACCTAAAACCACCGGAATGTTTGATGCAAAATCTTCATTTTTAAAATGCTCATCCATTTCATGAGCTCCTTCTAATAAACTAGCGTAATTGTTATAACCAACAGCTAAACTTATTGAAAGCCCAACGGCGCTCCATAGTGAAAAACGTCCACCAACCCAATCCCACATTGGGAAAATATTTTCTGAAGCTATACCAAAACTTTTAACCGCTTCTAAATTTGTTGATACTGCTACAAAGTGTTTTGCTATATCATCTTGTGATGCCGATTGTAAAAACCATTCTTTTATGGTGTTAGCGTTTGATAAGGTTTCTTGTGTGGTAAACGTTTTTGAAACTATTACAAATAACGTAGTTTCAGGGTTTAATTTTTTAATTACTTCGTTTACATGATCACCATCAACATTACTTACAAAATAGGTTGTTAAATGGTTTTTATAATACTGAAGTGAATCTACAACCATGGCTGGCCCTAAATCTGATCCGCCAATACCAATATTTACAACATGTGTGAATGCTTTACCTGTATACCCTTTTTTTGAACCACTTACCACCTCATTGGTAAAAGCTTCTATTTTTTCTCTAACCTTATAAACTTCGGGTATTACATTAACACCATCAACATTTACAATGGCTGTTTTTGGAGCTCTTAAAGCAGTATGTAACACCGCTCTTCCTTCGGTTTTGTTAATTTTTTCTCCTGAAAACTGACTTTGTATTGCTTCCTTTAGTTTTACATCATCGGCTAATTCTAATAATAGTTTAAATGTTTCTTCTGTAATTCTGTTTTTTGAAACATCTACATAAAAGTCTTGCCATTTAATGGTAAATCTATCTGCTCTGTTTGCATCTTGAGCAAATAAATCTTTCATATGTAAATTTTCTACTTTATTAAAATGGTCTTGAAGCTTTTTCCAGGCTTGGGTTTGGGTTGGGTTAACTGTTGGTAGTGCCATGTGTTAATAATTCTGTGTAATTAAATTTTGGTTTTGGTTCAAATTTTCTTGAGACGCTTGGTTTTCAAAATGTATACTATCTAACTGCGCCTTAATTGGTTTTATAAACTCTAAATATTTTGTTTTTAAAGAATCTGATATTGGTTTAGCTTCGGGTAATTTTTGCTTAAACGGATCAACTTGTCTGCCATTTACCCAAAAACGGTAACACACGTGTGGTCCACCAGTATTACCCGTCATGCCAACCCAACCAATAACATCGCCTTGTTTTACAAACTGCCCTACTTTTACATTACGTTTTTTCATATGTAAATATTGGGTTTCAAAAGTGGCGTTGTGGCGTATTTTAACGTAATTTCCGTTTCCGCCTCTACGTTCAGATTTTGTTACTGTACCATTTGCAGTTGCCATAATGGGCGTGCCTATTGGCGCAGCAAAGTCTGTACCTTTGTGTGGGCGCACTTTAAAGCCATATACGGCAATTCTTCGTCTTAAATTATAGCGTGATGATATTCTGCTAAACTTAACTGGTGCTTTTAAAAATGCGCGACGTAAGTTTTTAGCGTCTTCATTAAAATAATCTATAATACCTTTAACAGAATCTGTTTCAAATTGAAAGGCGTAAAAAGGCTCTTTGTTATGCTCAAAAAAAGCCGCTTTTACATCGTGTATTCCGCCGTAAATAGTATCATCAATATATTTATCGGTATAAATAACTTTAAACCTATCGCCTTTTTGAAGCCTTCTAAAATCTATGGTCCATGCATAAATATTATCGGCCAGTTTATTAGTTAATACGGCGCTAACACCTTTTTCATCTAAAGTTTCAGAAATACTGCTGTTTATAACACCGGTTACTGTTTTTTCAATATATTTTATGGGCTTACGGCTTGTAAATGCATGAATAGAATCTTTAAAATTTATAACAACATATTCTTCTTTATTGGGTTGGTATATAAAAGATTCTGGCAACTCCAATGAGTCTTTTGAGCATAAAATGGTATAGGGTTTTCCTACTTGCAGTTTTCTAATATCAAAAGTGTCTTTTGCTTTTTCGGCAATGTGAAAAATTTTAGGATATCCAATATTGTTACGTTCTAGAATAACACCAAATGTATCGCCTCGTTTTATGGTATCTCTTTTTACAATGTAATCGTCTAGTTTAAAGCCAAATTCGTAAACATATTGTACTTCTTCAACCTCGGCAATATCTTCTTTTGTAACTTCTTTTGGCTCATTTTTGCAAGCATTTAAAATGAGTAATAATAAACATAATGATGTTAAATATTTGTTCCCCACGCTTCTATTTCTTTTGTTGTCCATAATTCTGGAAAAAATATTCTTTTTTGATACTTTGGATGCATGTATTTTACCCACTCACTACCGCCTGTAGCTTCGGCTGTTTTGCCTCCTATGTTTAAATAGTGACTTGCGGTATTGTAATGTGCCATTACCCATTTTACATTAACCGTAAAATCATAATGACGCATTGCCTCTACTAGTGCTTTATTTTGCTGAGAATTTTGGGGTAAACTTTTAAATTTAGACCAAAGATTGTTTGTTTTGTAAAATTTGCTAAATCTAAGAAACTCTTCTTTATATTGTTCTTCAAAAACTGTTAAAGTATAGGTTTTTTTTCCTGTTTTATAATCTTTACCTGCAGCTTGCCAGTATAAGTATTCAAAAGCATTTTCATAAGATGTTTCTGTATCAAAATCTGCTCTAAATCTTTTATCAATAAGATTAATAATTTCTGTTGAAGCAAACTCTATTTTACGGTATTGAGCACTTTGAAAACCACTTGCCGGAATTAATGTTTGCCTAAATTGGTTGTACTGTTCTATGCTCATGCCATCTTTCATAATGCTAAATGATGATGTAAGCACATCAAAATAACGGCTAATGCGCATTATTTTATCAGTAAAAACAGCTTCGGTTATTTGGTTGCTTTTTGCTACTTGCTCAATTTCAGTAAGTATCATTTTAAAGAGCAACTCGGTGATTTGATGGTACATTATAAATACCATTTCATCAGGAAAATTAGTACGTGGCAGTTGTAAATTTAAAAGCGCATCGGTATGTATATAATCCCAGTAAGTAATAGGTTTGCTGTGTAATAGACCTTCTAAATGATCATCTAAATCTTGGTCTATAGCCTTATATTTTTCATTAAGTTGGTTGGTAATATTTTTTTCTGAACCCATTAATTTTTTACTACTATATTGAAGGGATGCTTTAAACCCTTAAAAGCATCTAAATCTGCTCTTAATGATCCTACAGCCAAATCTGCTTTTATACGCAAAGGTACTTTATTTTTGTCTTTTGAAACCCAAAGTGTTAAACTTTCTTCCTCTTTAAACACACGACCTGCCATAACATAGGGCCTAAATTTTAGAGATTCAACCTCTCCAAAATCTGTATCTATAATTTCTTCGCCTAAATACTTTAATTTAAAACCATAGTTTTCTTTATCAAAAAACATATCAACCCTAACCTCATCACCTATTTTTAAGGTATCTGTTTTTAAATTATTTCTTAAGTAATAAAATGTTGATACCATATCTTGTATGTTTGGTCTGGTATCTAAAACATATTTTTTACTGTGTTTTTTATCGTTTACGTGTGCTTTATGGTTTACTTGGTCAAAGTCTATTTCAATATCTTTGGTATAGCCACCTTCATCAATATTTCTAACAAACTTGTAGGGTAGTAATGTTTTTTTATCAAAATAGCTTTCATATCTATCTTTTACCTTAAAAAACCATTTTATCATGCCGGTTGTCCAGCCTTTACCAACAACATGGTAAACATCTTTGTTATCTAGCTTAGTATCTATTACAGTAAGTGTGGCGTTACCTGCTTTTAAAAAATTACTATAACTCATTCTAAATTTAAACCACTCGCCATCACCAAATGACGATTCTTGCGCCTTTACCATTTGCAAACTGCATATTGTAATTATAATAAGTAGTATTTTTTTCATGATGACTGTGGGGTTATGTTATTAACTTTTTAAAGCATTTTTTATTGTTATATCTACTGAAATTACAATTACTATTCCAAAAATATAAAAAAAACAATACAGCTTGTTTTATGTAAGAAGTTCTTAACGATAATTTGTTACATAAAAAGCGCCTTCAATATATTTTTTGAAGGCGCTTTTTAAGGTATTTATTTTGAAAAATTTACAAAGTACCGCGTTTTGCTTGCTCTCTTTCAATAGACTCAAAGAGTGCTTTAAAGTTTCCTGCACCAAAACCACGTGCGCCCATGCGCTGAATAATTTCGAAAAACAAGGTTGGCCTATCTTGTACTGGTTTTGTAAAAATTTGAAGTAAGTAACCTTCTTCATCAGCATCAATCATGATTCCTAAACTTTTTAAGGTTTCAATATCTTCTCGTAACTCATGGTTGTGTGTTAGCAAACGCTCTGGTACAGCTTCATAATACGCATCGGGTGGTGTTGATAAAAACTCAACACCTCTTGCACGCATACCTTTTATGGTTTTAATAATATCATCTGTAGCCACGGCTATGTGTTGCACACCTGCGCTTTCATAGAAATCTAGGTATTCTTCAATTTGAGAACGTTTTTTTCCTTCGGCAGGCTCGTTAATTGGAAATTTTATACGTCCGTTACCATTACTCATAACTTTACTCATGAGTGCCGAATATTCTGTGTGTATTTGTTTATCATCAAATGATAAAAAGTTTTCAAACCCCATAACATCTTCATACCATTTAACCCAGGTATTCATTTGGCCCCAACCTACGTTACCAACCATGTGGTCTACGTATTTTAAACCCAACGGTTCTGGTTTATAATTAGACTCCCAGGCTACAAACCCTGGCATAAATACACCGTTGTAATTTTTACGCTCAACAAACATATGCACGGTTTCGCCATAGGTGTAAATACCTGCTTTTACAACCTCTCCATGTTCGTCTGTTTCTACATAAGGCTCAATGTATGATTTTGCGCCTCTGCTAGTTGTTTCTTCATAAGCTTTTCTGGCATCTTCTACCCAAAGCGCTATTACTTTCACACCATCGCCATGTTTTACAATATGCTCATTTATTGTGTTTTTAGAATTTAGTGGTGTGGTTAAAACTAAACGAATTTTATCTTGTTTTAACACATAAGACACCGTGTCTTTACTACCGGTTTCTAAACCTTTGTAGGCAAAAGATTGAAAACCAAATGCTGTTTTGTAATAATGCGCTGCTTGTTTTGCATTACCTACGTAAAGCTCAACATAATCTGTACCTAAAAGTGGCAAAAAATCTTGTGCGCCATCAAATATTTTTTCTAAACCGTAGTTTACTGATTCTATATGTTTACTCATAATTATTTATCTGTTTTTTGTTGATTTGTTTTTAGCCCCGATAGTAGCGGCATCCTTTTTTGAGGCACGAGAAAAAGATACAGCGGATAGCGGGAAATAGCTTCTAATAATTTTACTCTAACCATGATTTATGGTAGCTTTCATCGGCAATTTTCATGGCTTCTTCTGTTACCATTAAAGGTTTAAACGTATCAACCATAACGGCTAATTCTTCGGTTTTTTGTTTACCTATACTGCGCTCTGTGGCGCCTGGGTGTGGCCCATGCGGAATACCTGCCGGATGCAGTGAAATATGGCCGGCTTCTACATCATTTCTACTCATAAAATCGCCATCAACATAATACAACACCTCATCAGAATCTATGTTGCTATGGTTGTATGGTGCTGGAATTGACAGCGGATGATAGTCATACAAACGCGGTACAAAACTACACACCACAAAGGCATCTGTTTCAAAGGTTTGATGCACTGGTGGCGGTTGATGAATGCGGCCTGTTATAGGTTCAAAATCATGAATTGAAAAGGCGTACGGATAGTTGTAACCATCATACCCAACAACATCAAATGGGTGCGATGCGTAAACCATTTCTATAATATCACCTTGCTTTTTTACTTTTATTGTGAAATCTCCGTTTTCGTTGTAGGTTTCAAGCTCTTGTGGCCTGCGTATATCGCGCTCACAAAATGGCGCATGTTCTAGGAGTTGCCCAAACCAATTGCGGTAACGTTTGGGTGTGTAAATGGGGCGATGAGATTCTACAATGAAAAGTCTGTTATCTTCGGTATCAAAATCTATTTTATAAATTACTCCGCGTGGAATTAGCAAATAATCGCCGTACTTAAAATTTAAATTACCCAGCATAGTGCGTAATTTACCGGTGCCTTTGTGCACAAAAATAAGCTCATCTGCATCGGTATTTTTGTAGAAATAATTTTTGGTAGATTGTTTTGGTGCTGCTAACACGATAGCACAATCTGAATTAATTAATACGGTTTTACGGCTTTCTAAAAAATCGTTTTCAGGCGTTACTTGAAAACCTTTAAAACGGTATGATTTTATATTGTTTTTTAAAGCTATTTTAGGTGTTACACTGTATTGTTTTTTTATTGCTTTTACTTGTGTTGGGCGTTGCTCATGATAACTATTGGTTGACATACCATCAAAACCAATAGTACCAAAAAGCTGCTCATAATATAAACTGCCATCTGGTTTTTTAAATTGTATGTGACGTTTATGCGGAATGCTTCCTAATTTATGATAAAAAGGCATACTTTAATTTTTAAAATGTGAAAAAATTAGCGCTTGTTGGTTAACTGTAAATATTTAATTTTCAGTTACCTTTAAATATACAAAAAAGTGTGCTTATTCAGGATTTCTCTTGATAAGATAGTGTAGAAATTGTAATAAATCTTCAAAATAAAGTATCATACAATTACAAATATCGTAAAAAATATCGATATTTTTTTCATAATAATTAGTTAAAACCAAAAACCGAGCGTGAAATACCAAAAACCTTTGGTTTGCTCTGGCGAGTAACTGTACTTAACTTGTATTGGACCAACAAACGTATCAATAGCATAACCTAGAGCATAACCACGGTAATCTGGTAGTGTAAACCACTCGCCTGTATCAAAAATATCATCTTCAATATTTGCCCAATTAGCCTCTAAAGTTATGTGGTGCTTTTTTAGCCAATTATAATCTAAACCTGCGTAAGCTTTTACGTAACTATTTCCTGTTAAAGAAATAAAATCATACCCTAAAAACGGCACAAAATTGTTAATTAAATTATTGCCGTAACCACCCAAGGCAAAATCTAGCGTTTGGGTAGTTTTATCGCCTAATTTAAAGCCGCCTCCAGATTTTAAATTAACAGCCAATTTATCGGTTATACTAAAAGCATAGCCAATATCTGCTTTTGCAATACTAAAAGCGTCAAATGTTTTATTAAAATGTGATGCGTATAAATACCAGTGCAAATCGCCGTTAAAATACACCCCGTTTTTAGGGAAGTATTTATCATCATATGTGTCTAGTTTTAAATTACTGTATAAGCTAAAATAATCGGTATTTTCAAAAACAAACTCTTCATCTACATTGTTGGTTGCAATGTTTTCAGAAGTTATTTCTAATCGTTTATGTTCTGCACCAACACTTAAAGCAAAGTCTTTTCTAAAAAGTGTTTGTAAGTAAAATTGATTGGTTTGGTCTTGTAAGTCTACACCTATTTTATTTAAGCCCATAGCATCAATTTCAGTATCATTTAATAACAATGAAGCTGAAATATTTTTGTTAAAATGGTTAAAACTAGACCGCAAACCTATACTCCAATAAAAACCTTTATCAATTAAATAGTCAAATTTATACCTAATGTTATCACCTAAAACAAGATCAAAAACCGCTATATCATTATTAAAAAGTAACCGTTTTTTTGTAACGTTTAAAAGCGCCCCACTTTTGTATAAATTGTCATAATGCACACCAAACTTTAAAAATGTGGTGTTTTTGGTTTCTTTTACGTTGGCAAAAAAATCATAACCTTTTTTGTTTTTTGAGGTTTTTAATTGATATTCAAAAGCATCAAAATTATTGGTAGCTATAATATTATTTATACCATTTGTTAATCTTTTATAGCTAATTTTCTCAAAACTTTTAATTTTTAATTTTCCCTTTACATACGCACGGGTGTAATTGTTTAGGCCGTCAATTTTTATATTATTTATAAAAATACTGTCTTTAGCATGAGGTGTTATTTTTGCTTTTGAATATTGATTAGATTTTAAATTACCCAAAGCTTTTAGTTCATTTACTTTTTTATTGCCAGCTGTTTGCCCTCTGGCAATAATTTCTTTACCTGCATCAAAAGAAACTACGCTGTAATCTTTAATATCTGGTTTTATATAAATATTGGTTTTTTTACTTTTAACCTCCATGTCTTTAATGGTACGAAAGTTGTTTATTTGCAGCAACACATCTGGTGCAGATATTAATTGAGTTCTATCCATTAAACCATCTTGCACATCAACACCAATAATAACATCCATTCCTTTTGCTCTTAACTCATCAATTGGATAGTTATTAACCACACCGCCATCAATTAAAAGATTCTCATTTAAAGCTACTGGCTGAAACAAGGTTGGTAACGCGCCACTTGCCATAACACTTTGGGTAAGATTTCCGGTTTCTAACTGTATTTGCTTACCTGTTTCCATATTGGTTGCAATACAAAAAAACGGCACTGGCAGTTTGGTGAAATCTTCAATTTCATTGGTATGCAAATGCAACTTTAGCAATAAGTTATAGGCGTTTTGACCTCTTGAAAGCGCCGATGGTAGTTTGAGTTTAAAATCGTTAAAAGGTAATTTTATGGCGTATCGTTCATCATTATTACGTTCAAAAAAATCTTTAGATGCTCTTGGTAAATCATCGGTAATAATTTTATCAAAATCTGCTTCAACAAAAATAGAATCAAGCTGTTTACCCGAATAACCTGCCGCGTACAAAGAGCCAATAATAGCACCCATACTTGTACCTGCTACATAATCTATTTCTACTCCAAGGCTATCAATAACCTTTAACACACCTATGTGAGCCAAACCTTTTGCACCACCACCACTTAGCACTAAACCTATTTTAGGTTTTTTAGATTTTAGTGTATCTGTTTGCGCTTTCGCGGAAATAAAAGCGATTATAAATACGAATGATATGGCTAGTGTTCTTTTCAAGTGAGTAACATTTTATTTGCCTTATTGTAATGACAATTTTTAATTATTTCTTTTCATGATAGTAATTATACACTTTTTCAGCTCTTGAGTTGCCTATAACAACTTCAAGCTCATCTAACTTTGCGTTAGAAACACGTTTAGCCGATTTAAAATGTTTTAACAACTCAACAACTGTTTTTTCGCCAATACCAGGAATGGTTTCCAACTCTGTATTTAACGCATTTTTACTACGCCTATTTCTATGATGCTCAATACCAAAACGGTGTGCTTCATTACGTAATTGCTGAATTATTTTTAAGGTTTCGCTTTTTTTATCTAAATATAGTGGAATTGGGTCATTTGGATAAAACAATTCCTCTAAACGTTTTGCAATGCCAATAATAGCAATTTTACCACGCAGCCCTAAAACATCTAAGCTTTTTAATGCTGAAGAAAGCTGCCCCTTTCCGCCATCAATAATAATTAATTGCGGCAAAGGTTTATCTTCATCTAACAAACGTTTATAACGCCTGTAAACCACTTCTTCCATAGATGCAAAATCATCAGGCCCTTCAACGGTTTTTATATTAAAATGTCTGTAATCTTTTTTACTTGGTTTACCGTTTTTAAATACCACACATGCCGCCACGGGGTTTGTTCCTTGTATGTTTGAATTATCAAAACACTCAATATGCCGTGGTTCTTCATGTAAACGCAAATCGGCTTTCATTTGTGCCATAATGCGGTTTGCATGCCTATCTGGATCCACAATTTTATCTTGTTTAAAACGCTCCATACGGTAATACTTGGCATTGCGTAGTGATAAATCTAAAATATGCTTTTTATCACCAAGTTTTGGCACTGTAACCTTTATATTTTCGCCTAATTGCACTTTAAAAGGCACGTAAATTTCTTTTGATTTTGAATGAAAACGTTGCCTAATTTCGGTAATTGCTAAGGTTAGTAATTCTTCATCAGTTTCATCAAGCTTCTTTTTAATTTCTAATGTATGAGACCTAATTATTGAACCATAGGATAACTGCAAGAAATTAATATAACCGTAGGTTTCATCACTCATAATTGAAAACACATCAACATTGCTAATGTTAGGGTTTACAATAGTTGAGCGTGCTTGATAGTTTTCTAAAACTTCAATTTTTTCTTTTATTTTTTGAGCTTCTTCAAACAACATATCTTCAGCAAGTTGTTTCATTTGCTGTTTAAATTGTTGTAATGAATCTTTAAAATTGCCTTTTAAAATTTGCCTAATGGCTTTTATGTTTTCATTGTAAGCTTCTTCAGTTTCGTAACCTTCGCAAGCACCTTTACAGTTTTTTAAGTGATACTCTAAACACACTTTATATTTGCCTGCTTCAATTTTTGTTTCGGCCAAATCATAATTACATGTGCGTAACGGGTACAATCCTTTTATTAAATCTAGTAGTGTATGCACGGTTTTGCCACTTGTGTAAGGCCCAAAATATTCGCCGCCACCCTTAAAAACACGCCTTGTTGAAAATACACGTGGAAATCGTTCGTTTTTTATACAAATCCAAGGGTAAGATTTATCGTCTTTCAACAACACATTATAGCGTGGTTTATGCTTTTTAATTAAGTTGTTTTCTAACAGTAAGGCATCGGTTTCGGTTTCAACAACAATATGTTTTATACGTGCAATTTTTTTAACAAGCACACGTGTTTTGCCGCTATCATGAGTTTTTGTAAAATATGAACTTACGCGCTTTTTTAAATTTTTGGCTTTGCCTACATAAATAATGGTATCGTCTTTATCAAAGTACTGATAAACACCCGGTTGATTGGGCAGTGTTTGTAATTGTATTTCTAAAGCAGGCACTTCCATTATCTCAAAGGTAATTATTAAATATTTTATGGTTAAATTTTAATAAACTAAAAATTTGAATTAACTTATTTACTACATTGCGCCTCTTTTTAAAAAAGCAAATGAATAAAAAAACAATTGGAAGAATAGACAAAATAGATTTCCCAAAACTGGAACTCTACAACATTGATGTTAAGATAGATACAGGCGCGTACACTTCTGCAATTCATTGCTCTGAAATTATAGAAATAGACAACGCATTACTGTGTATTTTTAACAGCGATGTACACCAAAACTTTGGTAAAACCGAAATTATTTTTGATTCGTTTTCACTAACTAACGTAAAAAGTAGCAATGGCTACAAAGAAAATAGATACAAAGTAAAATCTGAAGTCATATTTTTTGGTAAAACTTATAAGATTAACTTAACTTTAAGCACCAGAGACGATATGAAATTTCCTGTTTTAATAGGCAGGCAATTTTTAAGCCATAAATTTATAGTTGATGTAGATTTAGAAAACGTTTCTTTTAACTCAAAAACACCATGAATATAGTAATACTGTCTAGAAACACCAACCTTTATTCTACAGAAAGACTTATTGAAGAAGGCGAAAAACGCGGACACCAAATTGAAGTTATTGATCCGCTTAAATGCGATTTAATAATTGAAAAACAAAAACCATCTATTTTTTACAAAGACAGGTATTTAGATTACGTTGATGCTATTATACCCAGAATTGGCGCATCTGTTACATTTTTTGGTTGTGCCGTTGTACGCCAGTTTGAAATGATGAATGTGTTTACCTCTGTAACCTCAGATGCTATTATTAGATCTAGAGACAAACTACGTAGTTTCCAAAGGCTATCAAAAGCAGGAATTGGCATGCCAAAAACAGTTTTTACTAATTACTCACGCGATATTGAAAAAGTGCTATCGCACGTTGGTGGCACTCCTGTAATTATAAAATTATTAGAAGGCACACAAGGTTTAGGTGTTGTTTTAGCCGAAACAAAAAACGCCGCAGAATCTGTTTTAGAAGCCTTTAACGGTTTGCAAGCACGCGCACTAGTACAAGAATTTATTGCTGAAGCAAAAGGCGCCGATATTAGAGCGCTGGTTGTTGATGGCCATGTGGTTGGCGCCATGAAACGCCAAGGTAAAGAAGGCGAATTTAGATCTAACCTACACAGAGGCGGCAGCGCCGAAATTATAAAACTTAACGAGGCTGAGATTAAAGTTGCCATGAATGCTGCCCGTGCATTAAAACTGCCTGTTTGCGGTGTAGATATTTTACAATCTGCACGCGGGCCATTACTTTTAGAAGTAAACTCTACACCCGGTTTAGAAGGCATTGAAACCGCTACAGGTAAAAACATAGCAAAAAGCATTATTACGTATATTGAACGCAACAAACATTAAGTTTTTTAAATGACGATGATTTATGACTTTAGAAAAAAAAACGCTTACCATTTTAAATGAAACCATTGCCCCAGGCGAAAGTAAAGAAGTAAATTTTGATGTTGCCAACTTACACACCAGTACTCCTGTAAATGTTCCTATTATTATTGAACGCTCAAAACGTGTTGGCCCAACAGTATTATTTACCGCAGGCATACACGGTGATGAAGTAAATGGTATTGAAATTGTACGCCAAATTATTGCCAAAGGCATTAACAAACCTAAAATTGGCACCATTATTTGCATACCAGTAATTAACATTTTTGGCTTTTTAAACTTAACCCGTGAATTTCCAGATGGCAGAGACTTAAACCGTATGTTTCCTGGTAGCCCAAAAGGCTCATTAGCTAGCAGAGTTGCTCATAAATTAGTTACTGAAATTATACCGCATGTAGATTACATTATGGATTTTCACACAGGTGGTTCAGGTAGATTTAATGCACCCCAAATTAGAATTATTGAAGGTGAAAATGAGCTTAAACAACTTGCTAAAATATTTGGCGCTCCCTTTGTTTTGTATTCAAAAAACTTAAATAAATCCTTTAGAAACACTTGTTTCAAACTAAATAAACCGCTTTTACTTTTTGAAGGAGGCAAATCTGTACATATTGACGATGTAGTTACAAACTCTGGTGTTAATGGCGCTAAACGTGTATTGAAACATTTGGGTATGTTAAACGTATCTTTTAAAGCTTCAACCCCAAAAAAAGACTGTGTTTTTATTAAAGACAGTAAATGGGTTAGAGCCAAATTTTCGGGTATGTTTAAAGCCAGTGCTAAAATAAATTCAAAAGTTCAAAAAGGAGATCTATTAGGTAACATTACAGACCCTTATGGTAAACTTAATTTTTTTGTAAAAGCACCTAATACCGGTTATATAATTAATGTAAACGAATCGCCTATTGTATATCAAGGTGATGCGCTTTTTCATATAAGTACAAAATTAAATGACAAAAGCTGAACTACGCAAAAAATACAAAACGCTTCGCAATAATTTATCACAAAATGATATTGAAACATTTAGCATTGCCATTGCTAATAATGCAATAAAAATACCTATTTGGCAATATAAATTCTATCATATTTTTTTACCTATTGAAGAACAAAAAGAAATAAATACCGAATTTATTTTAAGCATTTTAGCTGGTAAAGACAAAAACATTGTGGTACCAAAAAGTCATTTTGATACTGGTGAAATGACACATTTTTTATTAACTGATAGCACAACCATTAAAAAAAACCATTACAACATACCCGAGCCTGTTGATGGTATTGAAATTGATGCCAATAACATTGATGTAGTTTTTATACCTTTATTAGCTTTTGATGAACAAGGCCATAGAGTTGGTTATGGAAAAGGGTTTTATGATACGTTTTTAGCCAAATGTAAACCGGAAACAATAAAAATTGGACTCTCTTTTTTTGATGCTGAAGCTCAAATTGAAGACACCTTTCCAACAGATGTTAAACTAGACTTTTGTGTTACCAAAACGCACATCTATACGTTTAAATGATGTTTTTAATCGATAAAATGCGTTTTTATTTGTTTACAAAGCTTTTTTTTTAGTATGTTTACAATAAGTTACTCTCATTTCTCTCAATAACTTAAAGTAAAATGCTATTAAATAACAGTATCAACAAACAAGTAAGTGATATTGCATTTTGGGAACTTAAGGATAATGATAAACTACTTTGGTCTGAAGTTTTTTTATCAAATCTAGGTTTTTCATTGCGAGCAAATCAAACGTTAGAAATCTTTTTAAACAAAATTATTCATTTTGAAGACGCTTCAAGTTTTGAACATAACTTTATAAATTATGCGAAAAATAATAGCCATTTTAAACAACGCATACGTTTAAAAAACAGTGCTGGCAGTTATACTTATTTTATATGCTCTAGCAAACACACCTTTTTTATAAAACCCAACAATACTTCACGATATTTGTTTTTTTATGAACAAGCTGAAAACACATCAGATTACATTGATAATTTAATTTCTCATGCTACACCAAATGTTTTTAAACAGCAACCAAAAAAGCCTAGAGATTATAATAAAATTGCCTTACATAATGTAAAATCGCATATAAATAATTTAAATTTAGTGTCTGAATTGGTTAACACCTTTAGTATTTCAGAAGAAAAAAATAATACAGCCAACAGCCGCAAAAATATTAATAAAGTAATTAATGAAACCTTAAGTGTTTTAAGTGAGATAAAACACACCCCAACATATAATGCTATTAGTTTTAATAACGTGCTTTGTCAAGTTTTAATATCTATTAGCCCTGTAATTATAGACACTAATGCGAAAATAGATTCAGATTTTTCTAAACTTAAATCTATAAACATAAAAGCAGAATATATTGAGCGCATATTGCTAAATTTAATTACTAACGGTATAAAAAACAGGCACTCACACAAACACCCTAAAATACAAATACAAAGTTATTTAGAAAACAACACATCGGTTTTAGAGATTACAGATAATGGTATTAATGTTAATTTGAATGAATTAAGTACAGCAACACTAACAAAAATGCAAGATATTTTAGTAATTGAAAGCAAAAAAGATATAGCAACTACTTTTAAAATATTCTTATAATTATTTTTTTGGAAATGCTTTTTTATTAAATACAATAAGCATAACAAAACCTGTACTAATTGCTACATCTGCAATATTAAAAACGGGCTCAAAAAACGTAAAATATTTGCCACCAATTACCGGTAACCACTGTGGCAAATACCCTTTCCACAACGGAAAATAAAGCATATCTACAACTTTACCGTGCAGTAAACCATCATATCCGCCTTCATTGGGCATAAAAGTAGCTACATCAATAAGGCTATCACTAAACAAAACGCCATAAAAAACAGAATCTATAATATTACCTAAAGCACCGGCAAAAATAAAAGCCAACGCCAAAATTAGCACCTTAGGTTTTTGTTTTTTAGTAACATCAAACAGCCAATACCCAATACCACAAATTGCTACAATTCTAAATAAAGTTAGAGTTACTTTTGCAGTTCTATCATTTATAAAACTTACAAAATCACTAATTTTAGTACCCCAAGCCATTCCATCATTTTCAATAAAATATATTTGAAACCAATTAAAAACCTTTATACTTTCTTGAAGCTGAAAATGTGTTTTTATATAAAGTTTACTCACTTGGTCTACAAGTAAAATTAAAACAATAATTATAGCAGATTTTTTTAATGACATTAGAGTAATTATTATATAATTGTTTTTATAAAAAAAACGCCACTCATTTAAATTTATGATTGGCGTTTTTTTAAAACTCCTTTAATTAAATAAAGGACTAATTATTTTTGCATGTTTTTGGCCTCAATACTAAGTGTAGCATGTGGTACAAGCTCTAAACGTTTTTTATTTATTAACTTACCCGTAACCCTGCAAATACCATAGGTTTTATTTTCAATTCTTATAATGGCATTTTTTAAATCTCGAATAAACTTTTCTTGACGAATGGCTAATTGCGAGTTAGATTCTTTACTCATAACTTCACTACCTTCATCAAAAGCCTTAAATGTTGGTGATGTATCATCAGTACCATTATTATGGTCATTCATATACGCACTTTTTATAAGCTCTAAATCGTGTTGTGCTCTATCAATTTTTTCTTGAATTAAAACTCTAAACTCTTCTAATTCTGCATCAGAATATCTTGCACTTGTGGATCCCATAATTTTAATGTTTTTGTATAAACAACTTGGTATTTATATCATCAAAAGCAATTTCAATACCTTGTTCTAAATTATCAATAATTTCAAGCTCTTCGGCTAATGTTTCCGTTTTTATGTAAGCTTTGTTTGTGTCTATTGCACTAACTATATGTTCGTTTTTTTGAAGTTTTACGTCAATTCTATCAGTAACTTCAAAGCCTGAATCTTTACGTAAGTTTTGAATTCTATTAATAAGCTCTCTGGCTATACCTTCGCTACGTAAATCATCAGTAATTGTAACATCTAAAGCCACTGTTAATGCGCCTTCATTGGCTACCAACCAACCTTCAATGTCTTGTGATGTAATTTCTACATCTTCAAGGCCTAAAGTAATATTTTTTCCATTAATGTCAAGCGCTAATTCACCAGATTTTTCAATTTTTTTAATATCATTTGCATCAAAATCTTTAATGGCGTTGGCCACCAACTTCATATCTTTACCAAAACGCGGACCTAAAGCTTTAAAATTAGGCTTAATTTGTTTTACTAAAATATCAGAGGCGTCTTCTAAAAGCTCAACTTCTTTTACATTAACTTCATGTTTTATTAAGTTTGAAACCGCTAATATTTCTTCTTTTTGTTGAAGATTATCAATTGGAATCATTATTTTTTGAAGTGGTTGGCGCACTTTTATCTTTTCTTTAGCACGTAACGATAAAACTAATGATGATATTGTTTGCGCGTTTTCCATTTTACGCTCTAAACTTTTATCAACAAAGCTTTCGTTATACACCGGAAAATCTGCTAAATGCACACTTTCAAAGGCTTCTTTTTTAGTTACAGCATTTAAATCTTGGTATAATTTATCCATAAAGAAAGGCGCTATTGGCGCACCCAACTTTGCTATGGTTAGCATACAAGTGTATAGTGTTTGGTAAGCCGAAATTTTATCGGTTTGGTAATCGCCTTTCCAAAAACGTCTTCTACTTAAACGTACAAACCAGTTACTTAAATAATCTTGTGTAAAATCTGAAATAGCTCTAGCTGCTTTTGTAGGTTCATAATCAGCATAAAAAGCATCTACTTTTTTAATTAAAGTGTGTAATTCAGATAAAATCCATCTATCTAGTTCTGGTCTTTCAGCTAATGGAATATCAGTTTCAGTATATTTAAAATTATCTAGATTTGTATATAAACTGAAGAACGAGTACGTATTATAAAGTGTTCCGAAGAATTTACGCTTTACTTCTTCAATACCTTCTAAATCAAATTTTAAATTATCCCATGGGTTGGCATTACTAATCATATACCAACGTGTGGCATCTGGCCCGTATTTTGAAAGTGTTGTAAACGGATCTACGGCATTACCTAAACGTTTAGACATTTTTTGGCCATTTTTATCTAACACCAAACCGTTAGACACCACGTTTTTGTAAGCCACAGAATTAAACACCATTGTGCCAATGGCATGAAGCGTATAAAACCAACCACGTGTTTGATCTACACCTTCTGCAATAAAGTTTGCCGGATAGGTTGTGCCTTCATCAATTAAATCTTTATTTTCAAACGGATAGTGCCATTGCGCGTACGGCATAGAGCCAGAATCAAACCAAACATCAATTAAATCGGTTTCACGTTTCATTGGTTTTCCTGAAGCCGATACTAATGTAATTTGATCTACTATGTTTTTATGTAAATCTACTTTTGCGTAGTTTTCATTACTCATGTTGCCTACTTCAAAATCGGAAAAAATATCTTCAGCTAAAACTCCTGCTTTAACAGCTTTATGCATTTCGTTTTTTAACTCTTCAACAGAGCCAATGCAAAGCGCCTCTTTACCATCTTCGGTTCTCCAAATTGGTAGTGGAATACCCCAATAGCGTGAGCGCGATAAATTCCAATCGTTTGCATTTGCTAACCAGTTACCAAAACGGCCTTCGCCAGTGCTTTTTGGTTTCCAATTTATGGTTTGATTTAGGGCAAACATTTTGTCTTTAACATCGGTTACTTTAATAAACCAAGAATCTAGTGGATAGTATAGAATTGGTTTATCTGTACGCCAACAATGCGGATAACTATGCTTGTATTTTTCAACCTTAAAGGCTTTATTTTCTTCTTTTAATTTAATGGCAATTTCAACATCAACAGAACGCTCTGGTGCTTCACCTTCATTATAATATTCGTTTTTCACGTATTTGCCACCAAGTTCTTTTAATTCTGGACGAAAACGCCCTTGTAAATCTACTAAAGGTACTAAATTATCATTTTCATCTTTTACCAATAGTGGTGGTATTTCTGGTGTAGCTTGTTTTGCTACCAAGGCATCATCTGCTCCAAATGTTGGTGCTGTGTGTACAATACCTGTACCGTCTTCGGTAGTTACAAAATCTCCAGAAATTACTCTAAAGGCATTTTCAGGGTTATCATTTGGCAATACATATGGTAATAATTGCTCATACGTAATTCCAACCAAATCAATTCCTTTAAATGCTTTAACTACAAAGTATGGTATTTTTTTATCACCTTGTTTGTAATTATTCAATTCTGAAATGTCTTCGGCTTGTTTATATTTACCAGCAAATTGTTTTGCAACTAAAGGCTTACCAAGCACTACATTAATTGGCTCAAACGTGTACTGATTAAATGTTTTTACCAACACATAATCTATTTTAGGCCCAACGGTTAGTGCCGTGTTACTTGGTAGTGTCCAAGGTGTGGTTGTCCATGCTAAAAAGTGAATATCGCCTTCGTTTTGTAAAAACGATGGTAATGATGCTGCATTGGCTTTAAATTGGGCTATAATAGTAGTATCAGTTACGTCTTGATATGTACCTGGTTGGTTAAGCTCATGTGAACTTAAACCAGTTCCGGCCTTTGGTGAATATGGCTGAATGGTGTACCCTTTATATAGTAAATTTTTGCTATAAATTTGTTTTAGTAACCACCAAACAGACTCCATATATTTAGGCTCATAGGTTATGTAAGGGTCATCCATATCTACCCAATAGCCCATTTTTTCAGTAAGATCATTCCACACATCTGTATAACGCATTACGGCTTTTTTACACGCTGCATTATAATCTTCAACCGAAATAGTTTTACCAATATCTTCTTTGGTAATGCCTAATTCTTTTTCAACACCAAGTTCAATAGGCAACCCGTGAGTATCCCAACCTGCTTTACGCTTAACTTGATAACCTTTTTGGGTTTTATATCTACAAAAAATATCTTTAATAGCTCGTGCCATTACGTGGTGAATACCAGGTAACCCGTTTGCAGATGGTGGTCCTTCAAAAAACACAAAGGTATCTTTGCCTTCTTTTGAGGTTATACTTTTATCAAAAATATTGTTTTCTTGCCAATATTGCAGTATTTGGTCTGCTACATTTGGCAAGTCAAGTCCTTTATATTCAGGAAATTTAGCGCTCATTTACTCGAAATTCATATAAGGATGCGAATTTAAGAATTTATCCTGAAAAGGTTGGTTTTAAAACACAAAAAAAGCCAAAACCTTATATTTTGACTTCTTATTGTTTTGTATAATTATTTTGAAGTGTTATAATTTAATTTACAATGATTTTTTTGGTAATTACCTGGTTATCATCTGTTCTTAAATATACAACATATCCGCCTGATGCCACCTTTGGTACAGTAATACCATTTTGTAAAACTTGTGGAGACACATTTTGTTTTTCTAAAACTATTTGCCCTGTTATGCTTACTAAAGCTAAACGTTTTACAGTACCATTTAACTTTTTTGCATACAATTTATGGTCTGTATTTGTATAATACACATAATTAGATTCAACCTGCGCTTCTTCTGTACTTAGTGATTGTTGTTCAGATTGAAATACAATTTCAAACCTATTGTTAAACTTACCTTGTTCTGATGTGAAACTGTATGCTTCACCTTCTGACAAGTCAAAATAAACGCCTAACATATTATCACGAATGTAAATTGATTGCCCTTCTGAAAAATGCTCTTTGTTAGAAATTTTTATTTCGAAACTATTGCTTCCCGAAGACTTAAAATTTAACGGCACTACTTTATCATCGGTTACTGGGCCGTAGGCTTGTATGTTCATATTCTCACCTTCTAACGATAAATTTAAATCGTTGTTATTACTTTCTGATGATTTGGCTTCATAACCATAATCGTAACCATCAGTAGTAAAATCACTAAACCCTAGTAACAATTCACGATGTGTTGATGGTCCTGAAAGCGCACTAAACTCTAAGCGTATTTTTTGCATAACAGGTTTTTCTGTTTCAGGTTGCGCAACAGCTTTCGATGTTTTTGATTTTGAATTTCCGCCTTTAAAAAACACCGATCCGTTATTGTAAGTTCCATCGGCGTCAGCTTCTTTTACAAATACACGTTGCGTGTTATTAAATTCTACTTGGCCATTAGCAACTACTTCTACCACAAAACCTTGACTTACTGGCAAGTATCTTGACGGCACTAAAGTACCATCTTGTGAGCCATTATGCGCACCACTAAAACCCACAAACTGAAATGCCCTTACACCTCCTGTTTTATTTACCTGCGCATAACCTCCGTTATATTCATTTAAATTGTGAGAATCTCCACTCCATTGTTGCCATAATTGAAGTGTACCATCTATAATACCTTGGTTATCATCAATAAATTTATGAATATCTATAGCTGAAGCATATGGATTTCCTAATAAAAAATTAGTTCTTGAAACATCTTGCTCTGAACCAGCGCCACCTTTATCTTCAACATCTACCAATATAGTGCCGTTATTGGGTTTTCCTTCAAAAATATATTGCTGTTCTGAAGCCGCTATACCTGTTCCTTTTTGGGTATAACCTATACCTGGAGTTAAGTCTCTAGAAGTACTTACGCGCTCCCAATCCCAATACGTTACGCCATTTTTATAAGTGTATATCCAATAGGTACTAATGTTTCCGTTTGCTGTATAATCTGATGTGAACAAACAATTTGTACCAGCATCATCTTTAATCATGTTCAATCTGTACGACGTATTGTTTGTATTATTTGTTGATGCGTTATTGTTGGATAAACTGGTTGCGCTTTGTGCCCCAATTGGTGAAGACCAATAATTATAACGATATGGGTTGGACTCTCCTTGTTGACGCCTTAATATCTTACCATTGGAAGAGGTAACTAAATCACTATACTCAGTTTGTATTAATTGAGAGTCATTTAATAAATCTATGGTGCCGTTGAGTTCTAAATACCATGTGTTTTTTATTAAATTATCGCCTGAAACTGTTAAACGTTTTCCTGGGTCTATAATTAAACCATAGTTAGTATGCGAATTGTTTGTTACTACATCTTCTTCTATTTTCACTATACTCCATTCTTTGTTTTTTGAAACATCTTCTATATCCCAAACACCACCATGTGCCCATGTTGACACTGAATTCCAATTCCCATAAGACACAGCTCTATATGGCATTGGCGCTGTTTGTTCTTGTACGGTTGTTATGTTATTTAAATACAACAACCTGTTATGCCCTGAATAGTCTGTTGTTCTATCTGTTTTTATATTTGTCATTGGGTAATACGCAATAAGGCTAGCCCATGAAATAGTAGCATTGGTTTGGGTATCTTGAATATTTTTTGGAACAATAACACCCGACACATTACCAGCACTTTCATTTATTTCTTGATAAACCATACCTTGAATTTGGCTTGTTGTTAAGGCTGTATTAAAAACTCTAACCTCATCAATATCACCTTTAAAATATTTTTTATCGGCTAAGGTTGTAGACAAGCGCCCTACTTCAAAATTACCGTTACTGTTTACAGAATTTTGAATAGCTGAACCAATCACACTTAAGTTTGAAGATGTTTCCAAATTACCATCAACATACAATGACACTAAACCTGTTAAACTATTATAAGATGCTGCCACATGGTGCCATTCATTACAGTTAACAGCAGATGACGCACTAAGTGTTACAGCTGAATTAGCTGTAGTTTTAATTGTAAACATTGGAATATCACCATCTTTAAGCCAAATACTACAGGCAGTATCTTCGCCTGCAATAATCATATCTCTTGTATTACCTAAATCAGACTTTATCCAAGCCATAATTGTAATGTTATTTTGCCCACCAACAAAGGCCGTTGTAGACAAATAATCATCAACACCATCAAAATCAATAGTTGCAGAAACTGGAGGATTTGGTGTAAAAACGTCACGATAATCTAAATCACCACCTGAGGCTAAATCACCATCAGCATCTGGAAGAATTGATAAATCTGATGGGTTTTCAATATCTTCATTAGCATCTAAAACCGCATCATTTGTGTTAGTTGTTTCAAAAGCATCATCTAAACCATCATTATCTGCATCGGCACCTAAAATTGTATTTGGCATACCGTTTTCTTCAATATCAGGAGTTCCGTCGTTATCAGCATCAACATCAATATAATCAGGAGTTCCATCTCTATCTGTATCTTCAAGTGTTAATAAACCTGCTCCGTAATTATCATCAACACCATCATTATTAGCATCTGCCATGGCTGTACCATTTCCGCTAGGTGCCACATAGCCTATGGTTGGTTGTGCTTCTACATTATCAGGAATTCCATCGTTATCTGAATCAATATCTAAATGATCTGGAATCCCATCATTGTCAGAATGTATTGCTGCACAATACTGCCACTCATACATTTGAATGGTTGCATTGGCAGATTCGCCATCATCTTTTGCAATTTCAATAATTAGTTCATTTAATGGCCCATAAATATTTACTTGCACACTATTTAACGGTGCATTTCCATTAACACCATTAATATCATATGCAGAATTTCCTGAAACAGCACCACCACTTAAGTTTATATCGGTTATTGAAACCGTTTTACTAGCACCACTATTATTTGCATAAACATCGGCTCTATCTTGGTTATCAAAACCACCCATTTTGAAAGACAAGTTATAAACTGGCTCTGAAAAACTAAACCTGTATACTGCTACATCTCCATTTGGAAAATCTGAATTTCTAACCTGTGTTTGTATATAACTACCACTAATACCTGCGCCTGTAATACTTCTAACCCCTGAAGCCCATGTTGCCGTACCTACTAATGAATATGTAAAGTCTACTGTAACACCACCGTGAGGATATATATTATTTACAACACCTGGGTTTGATGTTCTATCATTAAAAGTTTGACTTAGATCTATATAAGAGGCAGCACAGTTAATTTCTTGTGAATCTGGAATACCATCATTATCATCATCTAAATCTACAGAATCAGCAATAGAATCACCATCAGTGTCTTGAGCATAAACATTGTTGTTAATAACAATACAAAGGCAAAATACTATAATAATCCAAAATTTGTTTTTCATGGTCTTTCATTTGTTGTGGTACTATTTAGATACGAAAGCAACGTTACTGTCACTAACACTTAACGATAAAAGTTAGTGTTTAAGCGAAAAAACGCACTTAAATTTTAGTTAAATGGATTCTTTATTTTAAGAGGGAATAAAATACTTGATTAAAACGTTTTGTTTATAAACCAAATATTTACTTCAAAAGTAATCTTAAAAATCATACATTAAAAAGAACTATTGTTCATTTCGATAAAGCAGTGTAAAAAACGGTTATTACGTATGTTTTAAAATATGAAACACAAAAAAAACAGATGAATAACAGCAAGGTTTTAGCTAATTTTTAATTTAAAAAATAAAGCTCAAAAACAGAATAAACATTTTTGAGCTTTATGGTTTTTGGTTGATATGTATTTAGGAAACTTTGGTTGCTTAATTTATAATGAGTTTTTTGGTAAGCACTTGGTTATCGTTGGTTCTTAAATAAGCCACATAGGCTCCTGTTGCTACGTTGGGCACATCAATACCGTTTAATAATGTTTCGGGTGAAACATCATTCATTTCTAAAATGGTTTGCCCTGTCATGCTTACTAAAGCCATTCTTTTTACTGGTGCGGTTGATTTTTTTACATATAATTTACGTTCTTTATTTAAATAGTAAATAAAGTTTTTTTCAACCTTTGCTTCTTCTGTACTTAGTGATTGTTGTTGAGATTGAAATACTATTTGAAATCTGTCATTAAATTTCCCTTGTTCTGAAGTGAAATTAAATGCATCATTATGTTTTAAATCAAAATACTCACCGGTAAAATTATCTTTTATGTAAATTTCATCGGTTTCTTCAAAATTTATCAATTCGGTTATTTTAATTTTAAAGGCGTTTTGCCCTGAAGATTTAAAGTTTAATGGCACTACTTTATCTGGCGTTACATTGGCGTATGCTTGCATATTCATGTTTTCGCCTTCAAAAGCAAGATTTAAATCGTTGTTGTTAATTTCATCACATTTAGTGTCATACCCGTAATCATACCCATCAGTAGTTTCATCACTAAATCCTAATAATAATTCTCGGTTTGTTTCAGGCCCTGTAACGGTTGTAAATGCTAATCGTATTTTTTTAAACGGGCTATCTTCTTCTATTACATTTTCAACTATAGCATTTTGTGATGATTTGTTTGATTTTGAATTGTTTTTAAAAAACACGGATCCGCTGTAAAAACTACCTCTGGCATCTTTTTCTAAAATAAATGCTCTTTGTGCATTATTGAATTCTACCTTACCGTTTGAAACAATTTCGGCAACAAAACCCTGACCCACTGGCAAATATTTAGTTGCCAATAAATTACCACCAGGCAGCAGTAAATTAATTAAACCGCTTATACCCGAAAACTGATAAGCTCTTGTTGCACCTAATAAACTAACCTGTGCGTAACCTCCGTTATACTCACTTAAGTTATGTGAACTTCCGCTCCATTGCTGCCATAATTGAATATTACCATTTATAACACCTCTATTATCTCTTATAAACTGATGGATATCTAAAGCTGAAGGATACGGATTACCTAACAAATAATTTGTTCTTGAAACCTCTGGCACAGAACCTGGTCCGCCAACATCTTTAACATCAACAAGTATAGTACCGTTATTTGGTTTACCTTCAAAAACGTATTGTTGAGACTCAAAAGGCACACCGGTTCCTTTTTGTGTGTAACCAACACCTGGCTCTATATTTGTAGTGGGTGTTACGCGGGCCCAATCCCAATAGGTTTTACCGTTTTTATATGTATACATCCAGTATGAACTAATATTACCGCTAGCCGTGTAATTTGATGTAAACTGCATATTAAATCCTGCATCATCTTTTAACATACCTACTTGAAATGGTGTATTGTTTACGTTATTTGTTGAAGCATTGTTATTTTCCAAGGTGGTAACACTTGCTTTCCCTACAGGAGACGCCCAATAGTTATACCAAAAAGCACTTGGGGTACCTTCTTGCCTTCTTAACACTTTACCATCTGCCGATGTTACTAAATCACTTGTTTTGGTTTGAATTAATTGTGAATCGTTCATTAAATCTAAAGCACCGTTAAGCTCAAAATACCCTGTATTTTTAATAACATTATTTCCGTTTACAGTTAATGTTTTTCTATTGTTTATTATTAAACCATATGAAGAAAATGATGATGCTATTTCAATATCGTTTTCAATTTTAACTATAGTCCACTCTCTGTCACTTGGAACAGATTCAACATCCCATAGATTACCATGTAACCATGTACTTTGTGAGCTCCAATTACCATCTGAAATGGTTTCATAAGGCATTGGTGCTGTTTGTTCCTGTATTGTTGATATGTTAAACATTGTTAGATTGTTGTTATTGTTTGAATAATCTAACACTTTGTTTGAAGCAATATCAGTCATAGGATAATATGCAACCAAACTACTCCAAGGCACAGTGGTTTTAGTATCAAAATCAACAATATCTTTTGGCACAACAACACCTCTAACATTGCCATTATTGTTTTGAATTTCTTGATATACCATAGTTTGAATTTGGGTATCAGTTAATGCTTTGTTAAACACCCTAACCTCATCAATTTCACCCTTAAAATATTGTTTATTTGTAATATCTCTAGAAATACGGCCTATTTCAAAATTACCATTCCATTTAGAAGTGGTTTTAATTTTAGCGCCTGAAAGCAATAAACTGCGCGAGGTTTTAACCTTTTCACCATCTAGATATATGTTTACAGTACCCAAAGCGTTTGAAAATGAACCTGCAATGTGATGCCATTCATGTTTATTAATAGAACCTGTATTTAGGTTTTTTGAAACACCTTTTGATGTTTTTATACCAAATTGCACTTTGTTACCATCTTTAACAAAAAGCCTACACCCTGTATCTTCTCCAAGAACATATAGTTTTGTATTACCGCTAACATCTTCTTCAAGTTTTATCCAGGCCATAATGGTTAATTCGCCCAGGCCATTTAATACGCTGTCTCCCTGAAGGTAATCATCAACACCATCAAAATCTACTGATGCTATTGAAGGGTACACAACGGTTACGGGCACATCACGATAATCTAGATCTCCTCCCGTGCTAACATCGGTATCTGAATCTGGTAAAATAGATGCGTTAGAAGGGTTTTCTATAGCTTCATTAACGTCCCAGTTTGTATCATTTACACCATTAGTTTCAAATGCATCATCTAACCCATCTTTATCAGTATCTGTACCTAAGATGCTATTTGGCATACCATTTTCTTCAATATCATTAAAATCATCATCATCACTATTTAAATCTTTATAATCTGGTATTGTATCAGCATCAGTATCAACAGGTATAATGCCTATACCGTAATTGCTCCAAAGTCCTTTATAAGCTCCTGTTGTATTTACTGTTCCGCTAGGTAAATTATAACCCAAAGTTGTTTGAGCTTCAACATTATCTGGAATACCATCATTATCACTATCAATATCTAAGCTATTGGGGTAGCCATCATTATCAGTATCTACAAACAAAGGAATATCACAAACACTATTAAATCTAACCTTTTGCTGATTATTTAAACCTCCAGTAGATGCTGAAAAGCCAAAATACACTAGGTTACTGCCGCCAAAATAATTGTTTATTAAATCTCCGGTATAAATTCCAGCTAAAGTGCTATCAACATAATAACTTATGGTTTTTGTATTTACATTCCATGAAATGGTAACGGTATGCCACTTGTTGTCTTCTAACTGCCCTAAATTGGTAGAAGCCGTTAAAAAACCTGAACTGGTTTGGTTGTCTGAATCCCAAATCATGCCATGATCTTGAGATATATCACCTAAAAAAGATCCGTTGTAATATGTATCTAACTCTAGTACAATTCCATTTTTAATTCCTTTAGCACCTAAGCCATTTCCTGATGCTCCTACTGCCGATGCTCCTGCCGGATCATTATGAAAAATAATAGCAATACCATCTGCCCCATAATCATAGGCTCCTAAAAAAGCATCAAACGAAAACGAGAAACTTGTATCAAAGTTAATACGTTCTTTAATTGTGGCAGCTCCTGCTTGATAGTTGGTTGATGTTGTTAATTGAAACTCATCATCTGACACTTCAACGGCTGTTCCGCTAAGTAAAAAGACTTCAGATATTGTGCCGTATGTTATACCTTTTTCAACACAATCTAAAATTCCATCGTTGTCATCATCAACATCAACAACATCTGCAATACCATCACTATCTGTATCAATTAGTGGTACAGAATTTGAAATAAATTTTATGTTATAATCTTCAATTTCTCCAGCTTGCCAATTAAAATTACAAGAAGAAAAATTGGTGTTAGTACCCGTTCTAAAGGCTACTCGCATTCTAGAATTACCCACATCGGCGCCTTGAGGAATATTTATTGAAAATGGCACATCTAAGGTTTTGCTTCCTCGCCATCCACTTCTATTATCTCTTATATTGAATATGAAACGCTCTCCGCTATCTTCAAAATCATCATCTGAATTCTCATTGAAATTAAGCCAAATAGCTACCGTATTATTTTGATTGTTCCATTTATTAAGGGTAACACTAACGGTTCCTGTTAAAGTTTGGCCTATTTCAATATTTTCTGTTGGAAGACTTGAGAAATATGTATAACCTCCCGTTGAGCCTGCTGAAGTGTTATTTACACCTCCAAATGTTACTTTAGAAATATAGTTAGTGTTAAACCTACCAACATTACTTGGTGTACAATATTGTGCGTGTAAATTTACTGTTGTTAAAAATACAGCCCAAAACACTACTTTTAAAAAAGATACCGTTTTCATAGATTAATTGTTAATTGTATTAGAACCTAATTTTCTAACACTAAACAACAACTACGTTTTACTCCAAATGGATTAATATACTTTTGAGAGAAAAAGCAATTAACAAGGCAATATTAAACTATAGGTAGAAGAAAACCTAATAAAATTTCATTTTTTATCGATTAAATAGCTTAAAAAATCGACGAAATACACGCGTAATAAACACAATTAACTCTCAAAACACTGATTACCAAGTTAATAAATTAAATTAACCAAATCTTCAATTTTTGATACATATTGAATTTTTATAACGGTATTTTTTAATGATATTTTACTGTATTTAGACACAAAAATAGTTGAAAACCCTAATTTTTCGGCTTCTAAAATACGCTGTTCAACACGCTGAATTGGTCTTATTTCACCAGATAAACCAACCTCGGCTGCAAAACAAAAATTGTTTTGTAGCGGCTCATCTTCATTTGATGATAGTATAGCTGCAATAACAGCTAAGTCTATTGCAGGATCATCTACTGTTATGCCACCCGTTATATTTAAAAAAACATCTTTAGCGCCTAACCTAAAACCTGCACGTTTTTCTAAAACAGCTAAAAGCATGTTTAATCTTTTAGCATTAAAACCTGTGGCAGAACGTTGTGGCGTGCCATAAACGGCAGTACTAACAAGTGCTTGTACTTCTATCATTAATGGGCGCATACCTTCTAAAGTGGCAGCAATGGCATTACCCGATAAGTCTTCATCTTTTTTTGAAATTAAAATCTCAGAAGGGTTTGATACTTCGCGCAAGCCAGCACCTTGCATTTCGTAAATTCCTAGTTCATTTGTAGAACCAAAACGGTTTTTATTGGCTCTTAAAATTCTGAACACATGGTTTCTATCGCCTTCAAACTGTAATACAGTATCAACCATATGCTCTAAAATTTTAGGTCCTGCAATGTGGCCATCTTTGGTAATATGACCTATTAAAATTACAGGAGTTGCTGTTTCTTTTGCAAATTTTATGAGCTCTGTTGTACATTCTTTTATTTGCGAAATACTTCCTGCTGATGATTCTATATAATCACTGTGCAGTGTTTGAATTGAATCTATTATTACAACATCGGGCTGTAAAGCTTCAATTTGCTTAAATATATTTTGTGTTTTGGTTTCAGTTAAAATATAACAATTACTGTTGCTTGGGTTTATGCGTTCTGCACGCATTTTTATTTGTTTTTGGCTTTCTTCGCCAGAAACATATAGTGTTATGTATGGTAATTTTAAAGAAATTTGAAGCAATAATGTACTTTTTCCTATACCAGGTTCGCCACCTAAAAGTGTTAATGAACCAGGAACAATACCGCCACCCAAAACACGATTAAACTCGGCATCTAAACTGTTTAATCTAGCATCTTCAGTTGTATCAATTTCATTAATTTTTAATGGTTTTGAAGCGCGTTTATTTGTAGTGGTTGTTGCTTTCCACCCTGCTTTTTCAGGCTTTTCAATAAGCTCTTCGGCTATAGTGTTCCATGCTTTACAAGCATTACATTGCCCTTGCCATTTAGCATATTGCGCACCACAGTTTTGACAAAAAAATGCTGTTTTTACTTTTGCCATGTATGTTTTTTAAAACTTTTAAGTTATTGTTTTGAATTTTATTAATACCCAAAATCGCTTTTAATTGCTTCGGCTTTTTCTAACACCAAATCTTTTGTTATACCAGCAGCTTCATCTAACATGTAAGCCGATTGATAAGTACGCATTGCCTTTTTAGGCTCGCCACCTTCTTCATAAAACCTAGCTATGTAATAACTTCCTAAAAGTGTTTCGGGGTATTGTTTTCTTGCAATTTTACCTAGCGCTTCATAATATTGAAATTGCTCTGTTTTTTCAATAGCTGCTGAAATGGCTTTAAAATCGTTTATTAAAATCTTTTTATTTAGGCCGAAAAGGGTTTTAATGGTTTCATATTTTTCAACTAAATAATCAACAGGAGATCCTTCTAACTCTAAAATAGTGTCTTTATATTCTTGTTTCGAAATAGGTTGAAATACTTTAAATATTTTTTCAATAGCATTGGGTATTGCGTGCGTTGGCACTGAATAATGCGAGGTTTCTTGAAATGATGCGTAACCGTAAGTAAAATTTTTGTTGTCAATTACCGAAAGGTCTTTATGTAAAGCTTCGGTCATTTGTATGATAGATTTTTTATCATTTTCAGTATTTGCCAAATAGTAAAATATTTTAGATTCTACATTTTGTAAACGCTCTGGAATATAATCTAACATATTTGGAGCTAACTCTGGACTAATTACAATATAGGCTTGAAACAACGGTACGCCTTTTAATAAATAGTAATTTATAAAATTAGCCGTTTCTCCGTGGCCAACAGCTACTTTAAAGTTTGAAGCCCTATAATTTTTCTCAATATAAGGTATAAGTTCTGTACCAATAAACTCAAAAAAGGCTGCACCGGTTTCAATAGGCAGTGAGTTTTGTTCAGAGTACAAACAGTCATCAAACCGCTTACCTAATTGGTTTACACCAACCACAATGGCATCTGGCATATCTTCCCAATAGGCGTAATAATCGGTATTTCCAGCTACAGCTTCAAATAAATAATCGCCATCTAACACAATAAAAACAGGAAATACTTTATCTTCATTTGAATTATAACCTCGTGGTAATTGTATTTTTATTTGGCGTTCTTCGCCTAAAGTAGCAGACTGAAAATTTTCATATTTAACTTGAGCTTCCGCAGATAAAAATAAGAGTAGAAACAAACAAATTGTACTAAATGTTTTCATGGCTAAAGGGGTTTTGTTTTAAAGCGTAAGGTAAGAAATTATGCAACAGCTTTAAAAATTATTATTGGCTTTACGGCTTTTCTTTTGGTTGTAAATTGGTAAATATATTAATGAAATGCCTCCACAGATAATTACCAATAATGTTTGTGCTCCCCACATAATCCAACCAAATGCAATACTTGGTTCTTCGGCAATTCCAAAAATTGAAAACGCGCCGTAAATAGCTAATGGGTATGAGCCAATACCGCCGTTAGTTGCTGCAATACTAAAACTTGCTGCTATAAAACCTATTAAAATAGCACCCATTGATATACCTTGCAAAGGCTGAATAGCAAATGATGTTACGTAAAACATAAGCACATACATACCCCAAATAAATAATGTGTGAAAAATATATGCCCACTTATTTTTCATTTTAAATATGCTAAAAACACCTTCAATTAAACCATTAAAAAATGCTTTAATTTTCAAAGCTATTTTTAACTTACTCTTTTTAATAAAAGCTATTAAAATAACCCCAAAAGCTATCAATATTGCTATGGCTACTATAATTTTAGTAGGATTGAATTTTTCAGCAAAAAAACTATAAATAAAATCGAATTGAAGACAAAGCGTAATACCTATAATAGCTAACATAACAACCATATCTGCAATACGTTCGGCCACAATGGTACCAAATCCTTTTTCAAACGGTACATCTTCATAATTTGTTAAAATAGAAGCTCTTGCAACTTCACCTGCCCTTGGAATGGTATAGTTTATTAAATACGTAGCAAAAACAGCCATAACACTGTTGCCAAATCTAATGTTATACCCCATTGGTGCTAGCTGAAAACGCCAACGATATGCACGCGACAAATGACTTAACAAGCCCAAAAAAACACCTAAAACTATCCATGAATAATTTGATGTTTTTAAATACCCGTAAATTTGCGTTAACGATACTTTTGATAATGAATACCAAACTAAAAAAACTCCCAATAAAAGTGGGAGTGTTATTTTAAGTATGTTTTTTAGTTTTAATGGCAACGGTTTATTTTAATAGGTTGGTAGCCTCATCTGGAAATACTAATGAAGGCTTAAACACCTTAGCCTCTTCAATACCCATAAAAGCATAGGTTATTAAAATTAAGGTATCACCAATTGATACTTTTCGGGCAGCAGCACCGTTAAGTGTGATTTCACCACTTTTTCTTGGTCCTGGAATACAATAAGTTTCTAAGCGCTCACCATTATCATTATTAACAATTTGCACTTTTTCACCTTGTATAATATTGGCAGCATCCATTAAATCTTCATCAATGGTAATACTACCTATGTAGTTTAGTTCAGCGCCTGTGCACTTAACTCTGTGAATTTTAGATTTTACTACTTGTATTTGCATGGGGCAAAGATAATTAATTTAAAGCTATATTATCAATAAGTCTTATATCATCTGCATATACGGCTATAAACGCTCTATATGCTTTGTTTTTGTACTTACGTGTTACGGGTTTTAAGGTTTTAGCATCGGCAATAATAAAATATTCTAACTTTAATATTTCATGATTAGAAAACTCATTTTCAACCCATTCTGTTACTTTACTAGCACTTTTTGTGCCAAAATGTTTTTTAGCGTTTTTTAAGGTTTTATAAATAAAAGGTGCTGCTTGTAAATACGCTGGTTTTAAACGTGTGTTGCGCGAGCTCATAGCCAAACCTGTAGATTCTCTGTAAATAGGACAACCCGTTATTTTTACAGGAATATTATATTTTTCAACTAATTTTTTTATGATTTGTAATTGTTGAAAATCTTTCTCGCCAAAATACGCATTATGGGGCGTAGTTATTTCAAAAAGGCGCTTAACAATAGTACCAACACCATTAAAATGCCCATGACGAAATTTACCTTCCATTTCATGTTCTAAGCCATCAAAATCATAGGTTTCTGCTACTGTATTTCCTTCATAAACATCATCAATAGTTGGTGCGTAAACCAAAATGTTTTTTTCAGAAAGTGTTTTAAGCAAGTTAACATCTTCTTGTAATGTTCTAGGGTATTTTTCTAAATCGGCACTGTTATCAAACTGTGTTGGGTTTACAAAAATGCTAACAACAACTTTATCATTTTCTTTTAAAGCTCTTTCAACCAAAGCCAAATGCCCATGGTGTAAAGCACCCATTGTAGGCACCAAACCTATGTTTAAGTTTTCAGCTTTTAAAACCTTTATTTTAGCTGATATTTCTTGTTTTTTATTGTAAACTTCCACTATTTAATAAAAAATTAACGGCTGCAAACTTAAGATTTTACAGCCAATTTGCATAAATTTTTGTACTTTTGCGTGTTTTTTATTTTGAAAGTACTTGTAAAAACCTGTGCTAACAAAATGTTCCCTAATAAAAAAATCGTTAACCCGATTATTAAAATGGCTTAATAAAAGCCAAATAAAAGTAAACATATGAAAGATAAGAGGATATTGTATGTATCATCTGAAGTAGTGCCTTATTTACCTGAAACCGAAATTTCTTCAATGTCGTTTGAAGCCCCAAGATTAGTAAATCAACAAGGTGGGCAAATTAGAATTTTTATGCCACGATATGGAAACATTAATGAACGTAGGCATCAATTACACGAAGTTATAAGGCTTTCTGGTATAAATTTGGTGATAAATGATTTAGATATGCCTCTAATTATCAAAGTAGCATCAATACCTAAAGAGCGTATTCAAGTTTATTTTATAGATAATGATGAATATTTCAAAAGAAAGGCAACACTAACCGATGAAGATGGCGAGCTTTTTTCAGACAATGATGAACGTGCTATTTTCTTCGCAAAAGGTGTTATTGAAACTGTTAAAAAACTAAACTGGTCTCCAGATGTTATTCACGTACATGGCTGGTTAGCTTCATTATTACCTGTGTATTTAAAAGAATATTATAAAGATGAACCTTTATTTAACGAAAGTAAAATTGTTACTTCGGTGTACAACCAAAGTTTTAACAATACTTTAAATAAAGACATGCTTAATAAAATTAAATTTGACAACATAAACGAAGATGCTGTTAAAGTGTTAGATGAACCATCATATAACAACCTTATGAAAGTTGCTATTGATTATTCTGATGCATTAATAATAGGTTCTGAAAACATACCTGAAGAATTACAAAATTATTTAGAAGCAGCAAACAAACCTATTTTAGAATATAAAAACAAAGATGAATTTGGCGAAGCTTATACAACATTTTTTAATAATACCGTTTTAAGTTAACCACACATTCATTTAGTGTATACATGAAAAAGATTTTAAAAGCCCTCACTACACCTACACTTGTACTATTACTTGTAACTTCTTTTATTGCTTGCGATAAAGAATTTTACACCATTGAAAGTGATGTTTTAGGTGAAGACAATGCAAATTTTGATACAAGTTTAGATTTTTACCCCATTATAAGTTACAACAAAAAACTAGACTCATTACAGGTAAATAACCTAACATCAAACCTATTAGGCTTTTATAACGACCCCGAATTTGGTTCAACCACAGCAAGCGTTATTACACAAATAAACGCAACAGCCTACAACCCAGATTTTGGCAACAACCCTAAGTTAGATTCTGTTGTTTTAAGCATTCCTTATTTCAACAGAAGCGTTGGCTTTGATGATGATGGATTCCCTACATATACTATTAGCGACTCTTTGTTTGGTGATGAAGTATCACCTATAAAATTATCTATTTTTGAAAACACTTATTTTTTAAGAGATTTTAATCCAGATAATTTAGGCGAAACCCAAAAATACTATTCGCATGCAAGTAACGCATCTACTGATAACTTTGCCAGAACCGATAATACTTTAATTAATTTTGATGATTTTGCCGGCGCACAATTATTAGACACAACATTTACACCAAGCAACAACAATATTATTACAACTACCACAACAGATACCACAAGGTTTATTCCAGCTTTTAGAGCAAAACTAGACTCGCTTTTTTGGCAAAATACAATACTAAACAAAGAAGGTACGCCAGAATTGGTTAACGCAAACAACTTTAAAAATTATTTTAGAGGTCTATACTTTAAAGCAGAACCGGTTAACAATAACGGTAATATGGTGCTTTTAAATTTTGCTTCAACCGATGCTTCTATCACTATTTACTATAAAAAAGATAATGAAACTGATAGCGAAGGCGAAAAAGAACAAGCAACCTATACTTTCAACTTTTCTGGTAACAGATTAAATACATTTTCTAACAATTATACCAAAACATTAACCAACGGTAATAAAAATTTAGGCGATGAGAAATTATACCTAAAAGGCACCGAAGGTTCAATGGCTGTAATTAACTTATTTGATGGTTTAGTTGATTGTGATGGCGATGGTAATGTAGATGATGATGCTCTTGAATGTTTTAAAAACAGATTTAGAGCTAAAAACGACCAAGGCGAATATATTGTTGAAGGCACTACAGGAGATTTTGTTTTAAAACAACTTATCAATGAAGCTCATTTAGAAATTTATGAAGATGATGCTTTAAACACTGGCGGTAATGATGATTTCCATAAATACGACAGAATTTATGCTTACGATGTAAAAAACAACATACCTCTTATAGATTATTCTCTAGATCCAACAAGCAATTCAGCGTCACCAGTCAGTTCTATTGTATTTCACCTTACACAACGAGATACTGTTAATAAAAAATATAAAATACGCTTAACCGAGCATTTAAACAATATTTTATTAAGAGATTCTACAAACACACAATTAGGTTTGGTATTAACAACTAATGTTAACGTAACAGGAAGCTCTGATATCTTAAAAAGTAATGATGCTGTAACAGCTGTACCAACAGCCTCTATAATTACCACAAGAGGCACTGTTTTGTATGGTAGTAACACAAATGTTCCCGAAGAAAAACGCTTAAAACTTAAAATATTTACTACTAAACCAAACCAATAGTAGGCTGTATTTTAAAGCTTTGTGTTATTTCATCGTATAAAACACCTACTTTATATAATTTACTAGGGTGTTTTAGTATTTATTTTACATATTTGTGCAGCTATTAATCAATAACCCAAATTAAAAAAAACTTATGTGCGGAATAGTTGGATACTTAGGTCACAGAGAAGCTTATCCTATTATAATTGAAGGACTTAAACGCTTAGAATACAGAGGCTATGACAGTGCCGGTGTAGCTTTATTTGACGGAACAGATTTAAAAATATCTAAAACCAAAGGTAAAGTTGCAGACCTTGAAGCGCTTTCAAACGAAACAATAACCAAAACAGGTAACGTTGGTATTGGGCATACACGTTGGGCAACACATGGTGTTCCTAATGATGTTAACTCACATCCGCATGTTTCAAACTCAGGAGATTTAGTACTAATTCACAATGGAATTATTGAGAATTATGAATCTTTAAAAAAAGAGTTAACAGCTAGAGGTTACACATTTAAATCTGATACAGATACCGAAGTTTTAGTTAACCTTATTGAAGATGTAAAAAAAGAAGAAGGCGTAAAACTAGGTAAAGCAGTTCAAATTGCATTAAACCAAGTAATTGGCGCTTACGCCATTACTGTTTTTGATAAAAATAAACCAGAAGAAGTTGTAGTTGCAAAATTAGGTAGCCCACTTGCAGTTGGTATTGGTGAAGACGAGTTTTTTATAGCCAGTGATGCTTCGCCTTTTATTGAATATACAAAAGATGCCATTTATTTAGAAGATGAAGAAATGGCTATTTTAAGATTCCATAAAGGCATTAAAATAAGAAAAATTAAAGATGATTCTTTAGTAGATCCTTATATTCAAAAACTACAATTAAACTTAGAAGAAATAGAAAAAGGTGGCTATGATCACTTCATGCTTAAAGAAATTCATGAACAACCTAAGGCTATAAAAGACACCTATAGAGGTAGACTTTTAAGAGATCAAGCCATTATAAAAATGGCAGGTGTTGAAGATAACATGAAAAAATTCTTAAACGCCAACAGAATTATTATTGTAGCCTGTGGCACATCATGGCATGCTGGTTTAGTTGCCGAATATATTTTTGAAGACTTAGCAAGAATTCCTGTTGAAGTAGAATATGCTTCAGAATTTAGATACAGAAATCCTGTTATTACAGAAAATGATGTTTTAATAGCCATTTCGCAATCAGGTGAAACTGCCGATACTCTTGCGGCTATTAAGTTAGCAAAATCTAAAGGCGCTTTTGTTTTTGGTGTTTGTAATGTTGTAGGTTCAACAATTGCAAGAGAAACACATGCTGGGGCTTACACACATGCCGGACCAGAAATTGGTGTTGCATCAACTAAAGCTTTCACAACACAAATAACAGTACTTACTTTAATGGCTTTAAGATTAGCCAGAGCAAAAGGCACTATTAGCAGTTCAGATTATCGTCATCATTTATTAGAATTAGAGTTGATACCAAATAAAGTTGAAGAAGCTTTAAAATCTGATGCACACATTAAATACATTGCAGATATATATAAAGAAGCCACAAACTGCTTGTATTTGGGGCGTGGTTACAACTTCCCTGTTGCTTTAGAGGGCGCTTTAAAACTTAAAGAAATATCATACATTCACGCCGAAGGTTACCCTGCTGCCGAAATGAAACATGGCCCTATTGCATTAATTGACGAAAACATGCCTGTTATTGTAATAGCCACAAAAAAAGGCCATTATGAAAAAGTTGTAAGTAATATTCAAGAAATAAAATCTAGAAAAGGAAAAATTATAGGTATTGTTTTTGAAGGTGATGAACAAGTAAAAGAACTTGCTGATCATGTTATTGAAGTTCCTGAAACATTAGAACCTTTAACACCTCTGTTAACAACCATACCGCTACAATTATTATCATACCACATTGCTGTTTTACTTGATAAAAATGTAGATCAGCCAAGAAACTTAGCAAAATCTGTAACAGTAGAATAGTTTTTTAAAAACTTACCATAATATTACAAAGCCTAGATTCAATATCTAGGCTTTTTTTGGTTTATTAAAACAATACTTTTTAGGAAAAACGCATTTATTTTAATCTTTTTTTGTTAATTTATATTATGCGCGCATAGTTTTTTAAGATTTTATTTATATATTGGCTTATTAACTTAAACTAATTATTGCTTAAATGAAGACAATTCTACCCTTCCTACTGTTGTTTTTGTGCAGTTTCACTTACGCTCAAACAACAGTAACAGGCTCAGTTACTGATGATAATGGTCAACCCATTCCAGGAGCAAACGTAATTATAGTAGGTACCACAGTTGGTATTGTTACAGATTTTGATGGTAACTTCACATTAACATACAATGAAAATCCACCATTTTCTATACAAGCCAGTAGTGTTGGCTTTGAATCTGCCACTGCTCAAATTACAAAATACAAACAAAATGTTTCTTTAGTTTTAAAAGAAGGAAACGCTTTAGATGAAGTTGTAATATCTGCTTCTAGAACACCTGAACGTATTTTTGAATCGCCTGTAACAGTTGAACGCTTTGGCCTTAAAGAAATTAAAAACACAGCTTCTTCTGAATTTTATGATGGTTTAGAAAACTTAAAAGGTGTAGATATTAACACAAACAGTTTAACATTTAAATCTATAAACACCAGAGGTTTTGCAACATTTGCAAATACACGTTTTATGCAACGTGTTGATGGTATGGATAATGCCGCACCTGCATTAAACTTCCCGCTAGGAAATTTACTAGGAATGGTAGAAACTGATGTACAAAGCGTAGAGCTTTTACCTGGTGCTGCATCTGCTTTGTATGGTGCCAATGCATTTAATGGTATTTTATTCATGACAAGTAAAAACCCATTTGATCACGCAGGTATTAGTGCTTATTTTAAAATGGGAATAACATCACAAGAAGCCGCTGGAGACAATGAGTATAAAGATTATGGCATTAGAGTTGCGCATAAATTTAGCGATAAGTTTGCAGCCAAAGTAAACTTTAGTTATTTACAAGGAACAGATTGGGTAGCAAATGACACAAGAGGCAAAGACAGAAATACAACATTTATAAAAAACAACAGCACCAGAGAAAATGATCCTGATTATGATGGCGTGAATGTTTATGGAGATTTAGCATCTACTAATCTTAGAAATGTAAAAGAAAGCCCAACTTTCTTAAGTCAATTACCAAACCCTGCCTTGGCTAATTTAATTCCTGATGTTAATGTTAGTAGAACAGGGTATCATGAAGCAGATTTAACAAATTATGATGCCAAAAGTATTAAAACCGATTGGGGATTATATTATCGCCCATGGGAAAATGATTTTGAAATTCAATACGTTGGTAAAATAGGTTCCGGTTCTACCATCTATCAAGGTTCTAACAGGTATTCTATTAAAAACTTCTTCTTACAACAACATAAATTAGAAATTAAAAATGATAACTTTTTTATAAGAGGTTACGTAACTGCTGATAATGCAGGAGACTCTTATGATATGGTTTTTACAGGTGTTAACATTAATAGAAAATGGAAATCTGATGACCAATGGTTTGGTGAGTACGCTGGTGCTTTTTTACAAGCCACACTAGCTGGTTTAAATGGAGACCAAGCCCATGCTGCTGCAAGACAAGCTGCTGATACTGGTCGTTTTGAGCCTGGAACACCTGAATTTCAACAAGCTTTTAACGCTGTAACAAACGACCCTGATATTGCAACAGGAAGTCAGTTAAAAGACGAATCTAAAATTTACCACTCTGATGCTAATTACAATTTTAGTCATCTAATTGATTGGGCTGAAATTCAAGTTGGTGGTTCATACAGAAAATATGTATTAAATTCTTTCGGTTCTATTTACACTGATAGAAATGATGAAATTCCATATTCTGAAGTTGGTTTATATACACAAATTCAGAAAAAATTCTTAGAAGATGATAGATTGAAGGTAACAGCTTCTTTACGCTATGACAAATCTGAACTGTTTGACGCCTTCTTTTCACCTAGACTTTCATTAGGTTATAATATTGGAGAAAATAATAACCACAATATAAGAGCATCATTCCAAACAGGCTTTAGAAACCCTGATACACAAGCCTTATATATTGGCTTTAACGTTGGGCCAATTACACTTATTGGTAGTGCTTTTGACAATCCTGAAAGATTTACAAGAACAGTAAGCGGCACAGAAATATCACCAACAGGGCAAGCAATTTTAGGTACAAACTCATACACCTACAACGCTAATGGCGCTTATGATAATTCATTTACGCGCAGCTCTGTTACTGCTTTTGATGCATCACAAAACCCAACAGACTTAGAAATAGCAAACCCAGATTTAGTTGAACCAGAACAAGTAAGTTCATTTGAAGTTGGGTATAGAGGTAAAATTGATAAAATAAGTTTAGACTTTAGTGCTTATTACAATCAATATAAAGACTTTATTACTACTGTTGATGTTATTAACCCATACTATGGCGATGTGCAATTATCGCAAACATTTCCTGTAAACGGTACACCAACACCATTATCTGTAATTGCTCTTGCAAATGAAGATTTTCAAGCTTACAGAGCTTACACTAACACTTCTGAAGATGTTAGTTCATACGGTGCTTCTTTAGGCGTTTCAACAAAAATATTTGGCGATTTTGATTTAGGCGCAAATTACACATATGCTAAATTAGATTTTGACAGACAAGCAAATTCAGATTTTCAAACAAACTTTAACACACCAGAACACAAATTTAAAGCCACTTTTGGAAATACTGAGTTGTTTGAAAACTTTGGTTTTAATTTAGCTTGGAGATGGAGTGACAATTACGTTTGGGAGGCTTCATTTTTAACTGCCGATGTACCTGCATACCATGTACTAGATGCTCAAATAAATTTAAGAGTACCTAGTTTAAAATCATCATTTAAAGTTGGAGCAACCAATCTTTTAGGTGATGAATACTTTACTGCAGCAGGAACAGGATTCATAGGATCTCAATACTATGTATCTTGGATAATTAATAACCTATAAAAATAAAATTATGAAATTTAAACATATATGGCTTTTAGTAATTTTAGTAGGATTTATTTCCTGTGATGATTTAGAAAGCCCAATACCAGACCAAGAAATTTTACCAGAATTAACTTCGGGTAGCGCAGATTTTTCAAACTATGTAGCTTTAGGTGCCTCATTTACAGCAGGCTTTACAGATAATGCTTTATTTAAAGCATCTCAACAAAATTCATTCCCTAATATGCTTGCAAGCAAATTTGCATTGGCTGGTGGTGGTGATTTTTCTCAACCTTTAATGAATGATAATATTGGAGGCTTAGCGGCTAATGGTAATAGAATTACTGACCCTAGATTAGTTTTCAATGGCTCTGCACCAGCTGGTTTAGAAACCGTTATTGGACCTGTAACCGTATCAACTGATATTGTATTAAATAACCCAACAGGCCCTTTTAATAACTTAGGCGTACCAGGTGCAAAAAGTTTCCATTTAGTTGCTAATGGCTTTGGTAACCTTCAAAATTTTCCAACGGCCGCAAACCCGTATGCTATTCGTATAACAGGTGGTGCTTCAAATGCGTCTATTTTAGATTTAGCTTTAGAACAAAATCCAACCTTCTTTACATTATCTGAAATTGGTGGAAACGATGTTTTAGGCTATGCTATCACAGGAGGTGATGGCAGCAATCCAATTACAGATACTACAACTTTTAATAATGCATTTGGTTTTCTTGTTTCTGAACTTACAAAAAATGGTGCAAAAGGTGTAGTGACAACCGTTCCTTACATTACAGATTTGGCTCATTTTACAACTGTGCCTCATAATGCTTTAGCCCCTACAAATGAAACATTCGGACCATTAATTCCTACATTAAATGGTATATTTGGTCAAATAAACTTAGTTTATCAAGCTTTAGGTCACCCAGAAAGACAAATTGTTTTTTCTGAAACCAGTGCAAGTGCAGTATTAATTAAAGACGAATCTTTAGAAAATATAGCTGCAGATATGACTGCAGCATTTAATGCTAGTCCAACTTTTCCAGCATTTATACAATCTTTAGGTTTACCAGCTCAAGCCGCCCCCGCCGTAGCAAATTTATTAGGTTTAGCCTATGGCCAATCAAGACAAGCAACAGCTAATGATTTATTAGTATTACCAAGTAGTTCTGTAATTGGAACTGCAAATACACAATTCTATACTTTTTTAACAACTCAAAATATTCCACCACAATTGGCTGGTCAATTTTCTGTTGAAGGTATTACCTACCCTTTAGATGATAAATGGGTTTTAACTCCTGAAGAGCAAATGGAAATTAGCGCAGCCACAGATGTCTTTAATACCACTATTACATCAGTTGCAAATGGAAATGAAAATGTTGCACTGTTAGATTTGAATGCTATTTTAACTGAATTAGCTTCAACAGGCATCATGTTTGATGGTTATTCTTTAAAATCTAGCTTAGTTACTGGTGGTGCTATTAGTTTAGATGGTATACACTTAACAGCAAGAGGTTATGCGCTTATGGCAAACAAATTTTTAGAGGTTATTGATACTGAATTTGGCAGCAATTTTAAGGCCTCAGGCAATCTTTTAAAAGCTAGTAATTACCAAACAAATTATTCGCCTGCACTACAATAAATATCACATACTATACAAATTTTTAAAACACCTTCAATATGAAGGTGTTTTTTCTTACCAAAAAAGAGTAAAAAAGACGTATATGTTTTAATTAAAACATATATCTTTGCAGCCGAAAACAAAACCATGTTTTCTAACAATTAAATCGCATAATATTAAACAGATAAGTAATGTCAAAAGTTACAGGTAAAGTTGCACAAATAGTAGGACCAGTTATTGATGTAGAATTCGGAGCAGGGTCTGAACTTCCAAAGATTTATGATTCATTAGAAATTAAGAAGCCAGATGGCTCTACATTAGTATTAGAAGTTCAATCTCATATTGGTGAAGATACGGTTAGAACTATTGCAATGGATTCTTCTGATGGTTTAAGCAGAGGTACTGAAGTTGTTGCAACTGGTGCCCCAATTCAAATGCCAATAGGAGAAGATGTTTACGGACGTTTATTTAACGTTATTGGAGATGCTATTGATGGTTTAGGTGATTTACCTAAAGCTAATGAAGCTGGATTACCAATTCACCGTGAAGCTCCTAAATTTGAAGATTTATCTACCTCTACTGAGGTGTTATTTACTGGTATTAAAGTAATTGATTTAATTGAGCCTTACGCAAAAGGTGGTAAAATTGGATTATTTGGTGGTGCTGGTGTTGGTAAAACAGTATTAATACAAGAGTTAATTAACAATATTGCAAAAGGTCACGGTGGTTTATCAGTATTTGCTGGTGTAGGTGAAAGAACACGTGAAGGAAATGACCTTTTAAGAGAAATGCTAGAGTCTGGTATTATTAAATACGGTGATGATTTTATGCACTCTATGGAAGAAGGCGGATGGGATTTATCAAAAGTTGATAAAAACACCATGAAAGAGTCTAAAGCTACTTTCGTTTTCGGACAAATGAATGAGCCTCCTGGAGCCCGTGCTCGTGTAGCACTTTCAGGTTTAACCATAGCAGAATATTTCCGTGATGGTGCTGGTGACGGACAAGGAAAAGACGTACTTTTCTTCGTAGATAACATCTTCCGTTTTACACAAGCAGGATCTGAGGTATCTGCACTTTTAGGTCGTATGCCATCTGCGGTAGGTTACCAACCAACATTAGCAACAGAAATGGGTGCAATGCAAGAGCGTATTACGTCTACTAAAAAAGGATCTATTACATCTGTACAAGCGGTTTACGTACCTGCAGATGATTTAACAGATCCTGCGCCTGCTACTACGTTTGCTCACTTAGATGCAACAACAGTATTATCTCGTAAAATTGCTGAGTTAGGTATTTACCCTGCGGTAGATCCATTAGATTCTACTTCTAGAATTTTAACACCTGAAATTTTAGGTACAGAGCATTATGCCTGCGCACAACGTGTAAAAGAGCTTTTACAACGTTATAAAGAGTTACAAGATATTATTGCTATTCTAGGTATGGAAGAATTATCTGAAGAAGATAAATTAGCCGTATCTCGTGCGCGTAGAGTTCAACGTTTCTTATCACAACCTTTCCACGTAGCTGAACAATTTACTGGTATACCTGGTGTATTAGTTGATATTAAAGATACTATTAAAGGTTTTAATATGATTATGGATGGTGAACTAGATAACTTACCAGAAGCTGCTTTTAACCTTAAAGGTACTATTGAAGAAGCTATTGAAGCTGGTGAGAAAATGTTAGCTGAGGCGTAAAACTAGTTAGCAGTAATAAGTAATTAAAGTCTACCATGACTGAAAACTGTACACTGCGTGCTGTAAACTAAAAGAATATGTATTTAGAAATTGTATCACCAGAAGCCACTTTATTTAGTGGAGAAGTTGATTCTGTAGCTGTTCCAGGTGTGAATGGCGAGTTTCAAATGTTAAATAATCATGCACCAATAATTTCTTTATTGAAAGAAGGTATTGTTAAAATTCATACGCACACACAAACGCACTTGGAGTTTAACGACTTAAATGGTAAAGTTGTGCCACTTGCTGACGATGATAAAATTTTAACTGTTCAAATAAACTCTGGAACAATTGAAATGAAAGATAACAAAGTAATTGTTTTGGCAGATTAAAATAAATACAACATTATAAATTATAAAAAAAGCGAACCGTAATGGATTCGCTTTTTTGTTTGTTGTATACATTAGAGAGAGTTAATATAATCTTCTAAATTTACGCTTCTTGAAAGCTTCATTTTTTTCCTAATTCTGTGACGCGATGTGTGCACAGATTCTACAGATATACCCAATAAACGCGCCATATCTTTACTTGAAAAGTTCAATTTTATAAGCGCACAAATTTTTTGATCGCCTTGGCTTAAGTTTGGAAATTTATCAAACATTTTCTTATAAAAATCTTTATTCACATCAATAAAACGAAGCTTAAACTCTTCCCAATTTTGATTATTGCTAACAGATATTGAACGAAGAACTTTGTTAACCTCATGCACTTTTATTTTTTCGTCTTTTACTCTAACTTTTGATTTTAGGGTTTTTAAAAACTCTTCTTTTTCAATTAACTGTAAAGCAGATGCTGCCAATTCTTTATTTTTAAGTTCAAGCAACTCTTGCGTTTTTTTATTTTCTAACTCTTGGTTCTTTTTAATAAGCACTTTTTCTGCATTATGTTTGGCTCTTAAGTGTTTTACATATATAAAGGCTAAAACGGCAATAAAAACAATTGAAACTAACAATATTATGCGTTCTAGGTTACTAATTTCATCTTCTTGCTCAAGTTGTTTTAAATATTGCGCTTGTATGCGTGCTTCTTGTTTTAATTTTTCAATTCTGTAATTATCTTTAATCTCTAATAATGATTGATTATTTGAACTTCTGCTATCAAAAAAAAGTTCGTTTAGTTGTTTAGCTAACTCTAGGTGTTTAAATGCATTTTTAAAATCATTCTTTTTTAAATACATATTACTTAACTTCTCATGCACTAATGGTATAAAATCTTTATGTGAATTGTATTCTTTAGAAATTGCTAAAGATTTCATATATAAATCTTCACTAACATTTAACTTATTCAAATCAAGATATATGTCTGCCAATTGTTTGTAAAAAAGTACTAAATAAGATGGGTTATTCTTTTTAAACCACGGATAAATATCTTCTAAAAGCTTTATAGCCTCAGTTTCTTTATTGGTTTTAGATAAAACATATGCTTTTTCAAAATGAACTAAAGCCTTTGGGAAATCATTGAGTTTTTCTGGCATTATTTGATAGCAACTATCAACATAAGTTTTTGCCAAATTAGGCTTGTTTAATTCACGATATGTACTAGCTATAAAATAATAATAGGGTATTAATTCACTTTTATTTAAGCCTTCTTCTTCAATATTATGCTTTCTAAGTAATAAGGCTTTATTTAGATATTTTAATGCGTCGTCTTCTCGTTTATAATAACTATAAATTCTACCTAATCTATGGTAAATTAAAGATTTAATATTGTCATTTTTAAAATTATCGGTAAGCATTAATGCACTCCAATACGCATCATATGATTTTGAGTAGTTGGCATTATTTTCAAAAATATGTGCTTTTGCTAATAAACTATTGGCAGCTTGTATAGTATCATTTTCATTTATAAAAACCTTAAAACTCTGTTCTAAAAGTGCTATAGAACTATCAGGAAATTTATATCTTAATTCATTGGCCTTATTTCTTAATATTAAACCTGAATTAATACTATCTTTTTGAATTTTAGTTAAACCAAAAGATAATGTGTTTATAGCAAAATATACTATGGCAACCATAGCCAATCTTGGTAGCGTATTCATTGTAATTAATGTAAAGTTTAGTTTAGTGATTTTAAATATAGATAAAACATATGCTAAAATTAGCACATGTCAAGTTTTTGTGCAGTAGTAAAAACCAAATAAAACAGAAATAAATCGCAATTATTCATCTGAAAACATGACGTTTATGTGATTTCATAAACAACATATGCTCATTTTAAAAAAAACATATGTTTAGTTAAAAAACAGGAAATAGTAAGTTTATAATAACGAAATTAACTTTTAAATTAACCTCTAAAACCAAACAAAAAAGATGAAATATTAATAGCATTGCTTTCTGTATAAATATGATGAAATAAATAAAAACAACATTCATTAAAATATTATAACCAAACTTTAATTGTTTGAAAATATTAAAATATAGACTGTAAGTATTAAATAAATGTTAATTTACAAAAACACTTTAGCATAAAAACCTCAAAATAAGGTGTTTATAATAATTAAATTGAGTTTATATCAAGTTTTATTATAATCATAAAATTATTTTGTCTAGTTATGATACAGTACTAAAAACATAACAAAGGTAGCTATCATATTAATTTAGAGTTCTTTAAAACTAAACTAAATATATGATGAAATTAAACTTTTGTTTGAAACAAGGTTTTAAGTATGTACTCTACTTTGCTTTGTTTATTGTCTTTTGTGGAAACTTACATGCCCAAAGTAAAACTATAAAAGGTGTAGTTAGTGCAGATGGCGGACTTCCATTACCAGGTGTAACCATTTTAGTTAAAGGCTCAACTAAAGGAACCGCTTCAGATTTTGATGGCAATTATGAGTTAAATGCTAATACCAATGATGTGTTGGTATTTAGTTTTATTGGTTACACAACTAAAGAAGTTACCGTTGGAAACAAAACAACACTTAATGTAACTTTAGAAGAAAACCTATCTAAACTAGATGAAGTAATTGTTGTTGGTTACGGTACGCAAAAAAAGAAAGAGGTTACAGGTGCTGTAGCCAAAGTAAGTGCCGATGAAATTGTAAAAGCACCGGTTGCAGATTTAGGAGCTGCCATACAAGGTAAAGTTGCAGGTGTTAATATTCAAGCAGCTAGTGGTAGACCCGGCGAATCTTCAAACGTACAAATTCGTGGTTTAGCTTCAATTAATGGTGGCGAGCCTTTGTATATTGTAGATAATATTCCGCAAGAAGGCAATCCTAATATTCCACCAGAACAAATTGAATCTATTGACATTTTAAAAGATGGTGCTTCGGCAGCCATTTATGGTATTAGAGCTACCGGTGGTGTAATTCTTATTACAACTAAAAAAGGTAAATCTGGTAATATGAAGGTAGATGTATCTACATACACCGGTATTCAAAACATCACCTCTGGTACACCTTTAATGAATACAACACAACAGCTGTATAATTTAGAGGTAACTACAGAACAATTAGGTACAGAACCTTTAACATTCTTTTTTCAGCCAGATGCTTTAGATTATGACTCAGATTTTGTTGCCGATGTACAAAATGATAATGCCATAATACAAAATGCAAACCTTAATATTTCAGGTGGTATTCAAGATTTAACTTTTAACTTTTCAACCAACTATTTTAAACAAGATGGTGTATTAATTAATTCTGGCTTTGATAGATTATCAAACAGAATAACAGGGCAGTTTTCAAAAGGAAAATTTAAAGCATTTGCTACTGTAGGTATGACTACTGAAAACAGAACGCAAGAACCTTGGGCTTTGTATGAATACGCCATTGGTCAATCACCTTGGGCAAGACCACTAAATGCTATCCCAAGTGTTGGCCAAAATAGTGTTGAACTTGATGTTGGTAACGAAATATTTTACAGTTTTTTATCAAGACAATTAGATAATGTTGATGAACGCGAAGTAAAATCAAACAACATTGCTTTAAACTTAGAATATGAAGTTTTAAAAGGTTTAAAATATAAACTTAACCTTGGTAGAAATGAATGGAATTACTTTAGAAGATTCTTTCAACCACAATACCTAGCCTTTTCTAGAGAAGGTGTTTATAACGCTACCGCCTCTAGGCCACAAGCTACTTTAGATGAAGATTATATTTTCACTAAAAGAGAAACCATAGAGCATATACTTAATTACTCTACAAGTTTTGGCTTACATAATTTAAACCTTTTAGGTGTAATGTCTTATGAAAGATTTAAATCTAGAACTGTTGGTCTTGGTGTTATTTATGATGAAAATGCAAGTAATGATATACAAACACTAGGTGCTGGTGCTGAAGGCATTAAACCTAACTCATATAACATTGATAGAACATTAGCTGGTAAACTTGTTAGAGTACAGTACAACTATAACCAAAAATACCTGTTATCTGCAAGTTACAGACGCGATGGTTCTTCAAAATTCTCAAGTGATAATAAATATGGAGATTTCTACGGGTTTTCAGCTGGTTGGAACGTACACGAAGAAAACTGGTTTAACCTCCCTTTTATTAACGCATTAAAAATAAGAGGAAGTTGGGCAGAATTAGGTTATGAAGGCGTTTCAGATTATTCATACCAACCTGTAATTGAAACAGGTATAAATTATCCGTTTGGTTTTGATGAAGATTTGCAATTTGGATCGGTTCAAAGACGTTATGCTTCTGATATTTTTTGGGAAACAACCGTATCAAAAAACATAGGTATTGAACTTTCTATGTTTAAAAACAGACTTAATATCACTGCCGATGTTTACCAAAACGATAAACAAGATATGCTATTACAACAGCGTATTGCGCCATCATCGGGTACGCATCAGCCAAGAGCAGCTTCACAATTCAACTTTATAAATATTAATGCTGGTAATATGTTTAATCGCGGTGTTGAATTAGCTGCTAGTTACAAAAACAGTATTGGCGATTTAAAATTTAGTCTTACCGGAACCTTCACAACAAACACAAACGAAGTAACAGATTTAAATGGTATTGAAAGAGGCTATGCAAACGGTAGACCACTTGTTTCTAGAGGTCAAAACATTGAATACACCACTTTTTTAGCTAAAGGTTATGAAGCTGGCGCTTTCTTTTTATTCCAAAATGATGGTGTTATTAAAACACAAGAACAACTTGACGAGTACACACAACTAGATTTAAGTAGTGTAAGTACACCTCAATTAGGAGATATGATGTATAAAGACACAAACAATGATGGTAAAATTGATGATAAAGACAGGGTGTATTCTGGCTCCGGGCAACCAGAATTTGAAGCTGGTTTAAACTTAAACCTAAAATACAAAAACTTTGATTTTGATGTACAAGGATACTATGTTGGAGGTACAGAAATTTACAATGGTGCCAAACTATATGCCTATACAGCAGGTAGGCACATAGATTTATTAAACATGTGGAGTCCGCAAAATCCAACATCAAACATCCCAACATTTAGGCAAAACGCATTTCATAGTAATGTTAGAGCTGCCTCTGATTATTTCTTAGAAGATGGTTCTTATTTAAGAATTAGAACACTAACATTGGGTTATTCAATTCCTGGTATTAAAGATGCCACAGGTATTGATAAAGCCAGAGTATTTTTAACATCAACCAACCCATTTACCTTTACAAACTACTCTGGTTATGATCCTGAAGTTGGTGGCGATGGTTTATTTACACGTGGTATAGATAGCGGTAGCTACCCAGTTACCCGCCAATTTATGTTTGGTGTACAGTTAAGTTTCTAAAAAAATAAAAAAAGTATTATGAAAATATATAATAAAGTTTTAACCCTAATTTTCTTTAGCACACTTGCGTTTGTAAGTTGTAATGAAAGTAATTTTCTTGAGGAAATTAACCCTAATGCCATTACTACTGAAACCTTTTGGCAGTCTGAAAAACAATTTAATAGTGCATTAACAACAGTTTATGGTGCACTACAATTTCCAAGTGTAAGCGGTGGTGAACTGCAATATGAATTTGTTTTAGGTGATATAGCCGGAACAGAATCTTGGTACCGCCCAAATGCATTCAGAAATTTAACCTATAATGATGGTATTTATCACATAACCGATAAATGGGATCAATTATACGTAGGTATTTTTAGAGCCAACCAAGTTATTCAATTTATACAACAAGCAGACCCAACAGTGTTTAACGGTAATACAAAAGCCGAAATTGAAGGGCAAGCACGTTTTTTAAGAGCGTTTTTCTACTTTCAATTAGCACACACTTACGGTGGTGCTGTAATACATAACGAAGTTGCTGAAGGGCTTGATGATTTTAACAAACCCTTTTCATCAATTAATGATGTAAATACTACTATAATAATACCAGATTTAGAGTTTGCCATAGAGAACCTTCCGCAATCTTGGGACACTAACAATGTTGGGCGTGCAACATGGGGAGCCGCAACTACACTATTAGGAAAAGTACATTTATATGATGAAAACTGGCCAACTGCAGCTACACTTTTCAAACAAGTAATAGATTCTGAGGTATATGCGCTTACCCGAGATATTACTGATAACTTTTGGCATGAAAATGAATTTAACGAAGAATCTATCTTTGAAGTAAACTATTCTTTTGATATAGCGCCTGGTGTACCCGGTGCCGTTGTTGATGATAATGCCAATGAATCTGGTGCAGAATCTACCGCTATGGCAACAGCCGTAGGCCAATTAAACTTTGGTGCTTTTAATACCATATTACCATCATATAACTTACACGAAATGTTAGTAAATGATGAAGTAGACCCAAACAACCCTATTAATGATGGTAACTTAGAATCTAGAAGAATGAATGGCACTATTGCACCAAGAAACTTTGAAGGTTTATACTATCAGCTTCCGCAAGGCGAACCACGTGGTTGGGGTTTTGGTCAAAGCGCTTATGTAAAAAAACATTCAAATTGGTATCATTTACCTGCAGAACCAGCACTTTCTAGATCTGGCATTAATTTTAGACACATTAGATATGCCGATGTACTTTTAATGTATGCTGAAGCCATAATTAATGCTAGCGGAGATTACACAACAGCCATTGAGTACATTGATATGGTTAGAAAACGTGCCGGTGTTTACACGCTGCAACAATATATGGATATGAATGGCGGTATGTTTCCGCAACTTCACGTTAGCAAACAAGTGCATGGTAGCCAACCATTAGTACCAGCAAATGCTCAAACAGTTTTAACACACATACAACGTGTTGAAAGAGCTGTAGAGCTTTGTTTTGAAGGTCATAGATGGAAAGACCTAGTACGCTGGGGTATTGTAAAAGAAGTTTTTGATGAATTACGTGCCGATGAAATTTGGAGAGAAAACAATAAAGATACCGTACTACAAGTAGGTGATAATGGTGTTGAACCATTATTTATTATTGAAAGAATAAGACCAGATTTTTTCTTGGCTTCACAAAACTATAATCCTTCACAACACAACTACTTCCCTATTCCAAACGGCGAAGTACAAACCAATGATGGATTGACTAACTAAAAAAAATGTTTGAATTATGAAAAATATAAAATTTTTAATCGTATTAATCATAACGGCCACCTTTGCTGTAAGCTGTTTTGAAGACGATTCTATTAACACAACAGAACCCAATCATAGAGTTATTGTAACCTCTGAAATGAATTTTGATAATACCATAAACCCTGGTGGCCATATAGATTTTGGCGATTTATCACAAGGTGTTCAAAGCAGAACATGGACCTTTCCTGAAAATGCATCGCGTATTTCGGGTGAAGATGGAAATACGTCTACTAAAAATGTTGTTAAAGGTATTTTTAATATACCCGGTGTTTATAATGTAACCTTAAATCAAATTTTTAAAAGCAATGTATACCCAAATGAAGACAGTACAGTACCAAACAACTCAAAAGAACTAGATACCACCATTGTTGTAACTGTGCTAGATTGGGTAGAATCTAACATTAAAGCTTACTATATAAATGACGATGGCTCTACTGGCAATGAATTAACCATGACTTCTAATGCCGAAAACGAAATTACAGCCAGTGAATTTATAAGGTTAACATACACCGCTGTTGGCGCACCTGATGAAGTTGTATGGTCATCGGCAGGAGGAAAACCAACATCTATTACAACTAATGACGAAGCTGAAGTTGACATGAGATTTAGCAAATTAGGCACCTGGGATTTACAATATATTGCTTCTAGAACCAGACCAGGAGATGCTGATACCATTGCAATTAAAAACTTCATAAAGGTAATTCCTTCAACAGAACCCGTAACGTTAGATCGTGTTTTTGAAAAAGAATATCAAACAACCTTAGGTTTAGAGTTTAGTAGAGAAATGAACCCAGAAACTGTTAATAAAAACAACTTTTCTATAACTATTGAAACCGCTGCTGGTTCCATTTTAAATCCTGAAATAGCAAGTGTAACTGTTGATGCAAACGAAGGAAACATTATACAAATTGAACTTGCAAATGACATTATGTATAATGATGATATTGTAAAAGTATCATACACACCGGGTGTTTTAGCTACCATGGATGCTGTTGCTGCAACAACTATTACAGATGCTGTTTTAACAGATTTCATAAAAACTAATGCTCTAGAAAATACTAATGTTGATTATTCTTTTGAAACCACTGAAGATAGTAATTGGCCATACCTTTGGTGGGGCGACAGATGGGGCGAGTATGATTATAACTTGTCTTTTGATAGAGCCCACACAGGTAGTAAAAGTATGTACATTGAATTTAGACCAAATGGCGGTATGATTATGGGGCACAGAGATAATGACAATGCAAATATTACCTTCCCTGTAGAATCTGGCGTAAACTATGAAATGGGTGCATGGGTATACGTTGAAGATTTAGGAAACATAACCGCTGAAGCTAATATTAGAATGTACTGGACACCTGGTACAAATTGGGGAATTGGTGATAACGTTACATTTACCACCAGTACACCTGTTGGTCAATGGTTTTACTCTTCGGCAGTTGTTCAATTTGCCGCAGCTGGAGATGTTAGCTATATGATAAGAGGTGTTAACGATAATACTGAAAGGTTAAAGTTTTACATTGATGATTTAACACTATATAAACTTACAAGCAGACCATAATTTTTACTATTTACAAGCTGTAAATTGCAATTTGATTTTCAATAAAAAAAGGAAGCTTTTATAAGCTTCCTTTTTTAATTATGCTTTGTGCTTACCTCTATACTTTTTTGGTGTAACATGTTTAACTTTTTTAAATTGTTTATGAAAAAAGGTTAAAGACTCATAGCCGCAGGCATAACCAATTTGCGCCACAGACCAATCTGTATCAATTAACATTCTGCTAGCCATATTTATACGGTATTCATTTAAAAAGGTAAAAAAGGGTCGCCCCATCATTTTACTAAAAAAACGTGAAAATGAGTATTCAGACATGCTCACTAATTCAGCCAGTTCTTTTAAAAAAATTTTACGTTGATAATTAGCTTCAATAAAATCGTGTATTTTAGTCATTCTACTGCCATATTCTGTTGGAATATCATCTTCAAAATTAGCATTAGATAAGTATTTAAAATCACACGCAGAAAGTGCCAAAAGCAGCTCAAGCAAACTAACATACAACGCTTGCCCTTCTAAATAAAGTAAAGCTTCAATTTTAGGCCTTAAAACTTGCACCGTATCTTTTGAAAACAAAATACCTCTAGATGCAGCTTTTAACATATTGAACAAAGCCTCTAATTCTGGCACTCTATTGTAAATGCCTTTGTTCCATTGTATTACAATAGATTCTGGCATCTCACTTTGCTCCTGCAAATTCTTCCAACAATGTGGCAAATAAGACCTTAAAAGCACCAATTCACCTGGTTGATATGAACCTACATAATCGCCAATAAACTTTGTACCCGTACTTTTTGTAATAAAGGTAAGTTCATGCTGCGGATGAAAATGCCATGGCGCATCAAAATCTTCACCACTATACTTATAAGCAAGTATAGAGCGTTTTTCACCTAATTTAATATGCTCTAAAACTGGTTTCATAACTTAAAAAAAGTATTCAAAATAGAAAAACAGTGAATAATATGTATGCAATTATACACTTTAAATGATTTATTATGTGAATAATATGCTTAAAAACTACAAAATTCTGCAAAATAGTTTACTTATTGAACAAAATAAGATAATTATCATATGTAATTAATGGCAATATTTGTATTCTAGAAAAATCTCTTTTTCTAAATTTAAAACACCCAAACACATAACCTTCTTAATAACAAATAGTTAAAAAGATAAAAAATGAAAAAAAGCACACTTCCTGATCCGTTTAAAGAAGCAAGAGAGACCAAAGGTATTGGTGAAATGAATGACCAAAACGATCCTGTAAAAATGGTTTTAGGTCATAAAGACGTGAGAAGATGTGCTCACAATTGGAAAACATTTCAGTCTGGCGGTGATGAAGTTGGGCGCATTGTTGTGCCTTCTGAAGTTCATATTAGAGACACACGTCAAATTCCTTTTGAAGTAGATCCGCCAAAGCACAAAAGCTACCGAGATTTGGTGGAATCTTGGTTTAAACGCCCTTTAGAAAAAGCTTACCAAAAAGCGTTAACCAAAATAATTGAGGGTGTTGTAGATGAAGCTTTAGAAAAACAAACCTTAGAAGTTGTTGAAGAATTTGCTTTAAAACTCCAATCTAGAGCTTTAACCCTTTTACTTAATATTCCTTTTGAAGAATCTGATTTATGGATTTCTTGGGGAACTCACGTCTTCAGAAGCGAAGACACTGCATTAGATGGCGATAAAGCCAATATTTTATATGATTATATAGATGCGCAAATAGATAAAGCTATTGCAAACCCAGGTGATGATTTATACTCTATTCTTTTAGCTTCTGAAGTTGATGGTAAAAAAATGACCAAAGAAGAAGTTAAAGGTGTGCTTATTTTAACATTTGCCGGTGGTAGAGATACTGTAATTAACGCCGTAACCAATTCCATCGCCTATTTTGCAGATCATCCAGAATCTTTGAAACGCTTACGTGATGAACCAGAAATAATGAATACAGCAATAGAAGAATTAATTCGTTATTTTTCGCCATTAACTCAAATGGGGCGTGTGGTAACAGAAGACACCCAAGTATGTGAACATGCTGCAAAAGCACAAAGCAGAATTTCTATGTGTTGGGCATCAGCTAACAGAGATGAACGTGTTTTTGAAAATGCTAATGAGGTGGTTTTAGACCGAAAAGTGAATCCTCATGTTGCATTTGGTTTCGGTACACATAACTGTTTAGGGGCTACCCATGCACGCCAAATAATGAAAATTTTATTAACCACACTTACCCAAAAAGTAGGTTCTATGGAAATACTAGATTGCAAAGAAAACATTGAAGATTTAGACGAGTTTAAACGTAAAGTAGGATTTGATAGCATTCAAGTAAAATTCAACAAACTATAAATAATACATTAAAAGAAGATAAAATGGCAAAAATAACATTCATAACAAACGACGGAAAATCAACTACAGTTGAAGGAACTTCTGGAAACCTAATGGAGCTTGCAGTTCAAAATAAAATTAAAGGAATTGATGGCGATTGCGGTGGTGTATGCTCATGCGCTACATGCCACGTACACGTTAAACCAGAACACTGGGATTTAACAGGTCCTGCAGATGAACTTGAAAATGATATGTTAGAATTTGATGATAATGTTAGCGAGTATAGCCGATTATCATGTCAAATTAAAGTTACTGAAGCCCTGGACGGTTTAGAATTAACTGTAGCTAAATAAATCTCATGACAACAACTAACAGTCAGGTATGTGTTGTTATTGGTGCGAGTCATGCAGGGGTGAATTTTGCTTTCAACCTTCGAAGAGAAGGTTGGGAAGGTAAAATTATTTTATATGATATAGATAAAGAATTTCCTTATCATCGTCCGCCACTTTCAAAAGCCTATTTAACTAGTGAAGAAGGCACTGAACAGAGTTTATTATTTCCAAAGGAAAACTACCAAACAGACAACATTACTTTAAAATTAGGCATTGCGGTAAAACATATTAATAGAGAGAATAAGTCTATTTCTCTAAGTGACGATTCTGTTCAAGCTTATGATAAATTAGTAATTGCTACAGGAGCAAGACCTTTCATTCCGCCAATAAAAGGCATTGATACTGCCAAAAACTTATTTCCAATGCGAACTGCAGAAGATGCAGTTAACATTAGAAAAGCTTTTAACGCTTCAGAAAAAAAACGCGTCGTAGTTATTGGTGGTGGTTATATTGGTTTAGAAACTGCAGCCTCACTAAAAAAACTAGGCGCTAATGTTGTTGTTTTAGAACGTGAAGAACGTATTCTTGCTAGAGTTACAGCACCAGTAATGTCTCAATTCTTTACTGAATTGCACCAATCTAATGGCGTTGCTATTAAAACCAGTAAAAATGTAATTTCAATTAATCAGCACAACGGATCTAACGTTGTTGTTTGTGATGATAATTCTAAATACGAAGCAGACCTTATTGTAGTAGGCGTTGGCATTAAAGTAAATACCGAATTAGCGCAAGAAGCTGGTTTAGATATAGAAAACGGCATTAAAGTTAATGAAACCGCAAGAACCAATGACGAACACATTTATTCGGTTGGAGATTGCACCTATCACTACAACCCGCATTATAAAACCAATGTAAGACTAGAATCTGTACAGAATGCCGTAGACCAAGCCAAAACAGCTGCAAAGGCCATTTGTGGTCAAGATGTAACGTATAACACTGTTCCTTGGTTTTGGTCAGACCAATTTGATGTAAAACTTCAAATGGTTGGACTTTCAAATGGTTACAATCAAATAGTTATAAGAAAAGAAGAAGTTAAAAACAGTTTTTCAACATGGTATTTTAAAGATGATGAGTTATTAGCTGTAGATGCTGTAAACTACCCAAAAGCATACATGCTAGGAACTCGTTTTATAAAATCCGGACAAAAACTTGACAAAACCAAGTTAGAAGATACATCAATTCCCTTTAAACCAAATAGCTTTTTAGCTGAATAAAAAATAAACCAAGATTATGAGTAAAGAAGATTTTATTATAAGTAAAGCCGCAGTTGCCCATACTGATGGAACTTTCACTATTGAAGAAACTAAAATTTACCCTCCTCAAGGTGATGAAGTATTAGTAAAGATTAAAGCAGCGGCTATTTGTCATACAGATCACGACTCGTTAACATGGGATATGCCAATTGTAATGGGACACGAAGGCGCAGGAATTGTAGAATCTATTGGACCAAACGTTACTAAAGTAGCCGTTGGTGACGAAGTGATTTTAAATTGGGCCACTCCTAAGTACGATAGTTTTCAATCTCAAATAGGAAATCAAAATATATGTGAGTGTAACTCGCCAGTTATGGCAAGTCATGCAGGCAAAATTTCTGGAGGACATCCAACTTTTGAATCAACTACTTTAAATGACAAGCCTATTGAGCGTTCGTTCAACCTAGGAACTTTTTCTGAATATGCACTAGTAAGATCTTCTGGAGTTGTAAAGAAAAACTCAAAAAAATTGTCCTTTGAAGCCGCTTCAACAATTAGTTGTGGTGTAATGACGGGCTGTGGTTCTGTATTCAACACTGCTAAACCAGAATGGGGAAGTTCTGTAGTAGTTCTAGGAACTGGAGGCGTTGGCCTAAATGTAGTGCAAGCCGCTAGAATTTCTGGAGCTGCAAAAATTATTGCTGTTGATATTAATGAGCAACGTCTTGAAATGGCAAAACAATTTGGAGCAACCGATATTATTTTGGCAGACAAAAATGACAAAGGATTATTAAACGCCGCTGAAATTGTAAAAGGCATGACCAATGGTAGAGGCGCAGATTATGCTTTTGAATGTACCGCTGTTCCTGCTTTAGGAGTCGCTCCTTTAGCAATGATTAGAAACGCTGGTACTGCAGTACAAGTAAGTGGAATTGAAGAAGAAATCATGGTAGATATGCGCCTGTTTGAGTGGGATAAAATATACATTAACCCTTTATACGGCGGCGCAAAACCTGATATTGACTTCCCAAAATTTGAAGCACTTTATGAAAAAGGCGATTTAATTCTAGAAGAAATGATTACACGCACCTATAAGTTAGAAGACCTTCAACAGGGGTTTGACGATATGCTTTCAGGTAAAAATGCCAAAGGAGTTATCACTTTTTAATTCATACAACAACTAAACAATTACAATATCAAAATGCTTAAGCACACCACAAAAATTCTTTCGTTTTTATTAATACTTTCGGTACTTCAAACCCAAAGTCAATCTAGGAGAATTACATTATTAAAAGATTGGAAATTCACTCAGTATGATGATGGGGCATCTTTTCAAGAAAACTTTAATGATTCAGATTGGAAAACTGTAGAGGTTCCGCATGATTGGGCAGCTGAAGGGGAATTTGACTTTGCAAATGATATTCAATTAACCATGGTAGTTCAAGATGGAGAAAGAGAAACTAAATTTCGTTGTGGTCGTTCTGGAGCATTACCTTATACCGGCGTAGGCTGGTACAGAACAACTTTCAACATAGAAGACACCAATAAAGTCTACGATTTGCTCTTTGATGGCGCCATGAGTCATGCTAAAGTATATGTTAATGGAACATATGTGGGCGGACGCCCAAACGGATATGTTTCCTTTCATTTTGATATCAGTTCTTTTCTTAAAAAAGGAAATAATACTCTAGCGGTGCGTTTAGAAAATTTCAATAGCCAATCTAGATGGTATCCAGGGGCAGGATTGTACCGTAAAGTGAGTTTAATTCAGAAGGAAAAAAATCATATTCCCACTTGGGGAACCTATGTTACAACTCCAATTGTTGAAAAAGGAAAAGTTGTTGTTCATGCTGAAATTACCATAGCTGGTGAAGGTGTAGTTTCTGTAAAAAATGAAATTATAGATGATAAAGGTGACATAGTTGCATCTAATACTCAAGAAGTTGATGCTTCTAAAACTAAAAAAGCAATTGCAGATTTGTCTTTAAAAAAGAAAAACATTGTTTTATGGGATTTGAAAAATCCTTATTTATACAAACTTAAAAGCACTATCATTACTAATGGCAAAGAAAGTGATGTAACCGAAACAGCTTTTGGTATTAGAACACTGGCTTTTGAATTAGACGGATTTTATTTGAATGGCAAAAAAACACGTTTCAATGGTGTGAACATGCATCATGATTTAGGTCCTACGGGAGCAGCTTTTTATCCAAACCTATTTAGAAGACAAATGTTAAAGATGAAAGAAATGGGTGTTAATGCCATTCGTTTCTCTCACAATCCACCTGCACCTGAAGCCTTAGATATTTGTGATGAATTAGGACTTTTAGCCATTGATGAAGCTTTTGATGAGTGGCAAATTGGAAAAGTAATTAATGGGTACTCTAACGATTTTGACAAATGGGCTGAAATAGATTTAACAGAGATGATATATAGAGACCGTAACCACCCATCAGTAATTATGTGGAGTATTGGTAACGAAATTTTAGAGCAATATAGAAATGACCCCAATAATATTACTGGTTATTTAAATGACATTGTAAAAAAAGTAGATACTACACGTGCTACTACCTGCGGATTTAATTCTCCTTTCAATGCATTAAAAAACGGTATGGCCTTTAAAGTTGATGTTGCTGGGTTTAACTATAAATCAGGCTCATATCATCTTTACCGTAAGAAATATCCAAATTTAAAGTTTTATGCAAGTGAAACTGGTGGAATGGTGAGTTTAAGAGACACATATAGATTTCCGGTGGTTTTTGATACTATTAGAGATAAAAGAGGTTTATCTTCTAACACATACACATACAAAGATGGTTACCCTGGCAATTATGAAACCACAGGTGTACGTTGGGGATATCCCGCTTACAAAGAGTTTGCTGCACAAGATGTAAATGATTTTGTATACGGTGAATTTGTTTGGACTGGTTATGATTATTTAGGAGAACCTTCTCCTTACCATTTCGCACAATCGCGTAGTTCTTATTTTGCACCAGTAGATTTCGTCGGGCTAGAAAAAGATAAGTTCTACCAATACAAAAGTCGTTGGAATCCAGAAGTAAAGACATTACATGCGTTCCCACATTGGTCTGACCCTGCTGAGAAAGGAACTACTTTCCCTGTGGTTTGTTATACGAATTATCCAAAAGCAGAATTGTTTGTTAATGGCGTTAGTAAAGGCATTAAAACCAGAGAAAAGTTAGACCCTTCATTATTCCAAAATACAAGTCTTGATACACATGGTTCAGGTGGTCCTTCTTATGGTTTAATGAAAGCTTATGCCATTGTATGGGAAAATATCACTTACCAACCCGGTGAAATAAAAGTTGTTGCCTATGACAAAAAAGGAAGGAAAACTGAAACACTGCGCTATGAAACGGCAAAACCAGCAGCTAAAATCACCATTACTCCAGAGGTGAAAACTATTGAAAAAGAGGAAGTAGCCGTGTACAGAATTACAGTAACAGATAGCGAAGGAAACTGGCAACCAAATTATGATAAGCTATTCCATATAGAAGTTTCAGGAGCTGGAAAATTCTTAGCTTCAGGAAATGGAGACCCAACTAACTTACAAAAATTAACAGGCCTAAAAAGAGATTTCTATAAAGGGAAAGCCGTTATTTTTGTAAAAGGGATTGAGAAAGGAAATATCAAAATTAATATAAAAAGTAAGGACTTTACGGCGGCAAATGCTGAAGTAGAAGTAAAATAAATTTTAAAATATGGCGTCAAGTTTTAAAACCATAGAATTATCAGATGTTCCTTTTGAATCTCAAGGACTTCGGTTTTTAACTATCAAAACACCTAATCTTCAAGGTAGAGGAGATATCTGTTTGTATGTTCCTAAAATAGATGAAGGTATAGATAATCTTCCTATTTACATATTACTTCATGGCGTTTATGGCAGTGCTTGGATTTGGGCTTTAAAAGGTGGCGCACATAAAGCTGCTGAAAAATTAATAAGTAACAAAACTATTGAACCTGCAATAATAGCAATGCCTTCAGATGGGCTTTGGGGAGATGGTTCTGCTTATTTTTCACACCATTCTAAAAACTTTGACAATTGGATTGTAGATGATGTAGTAACAGCTATAAAGGAAAATATTCCTCAAGCTAAAAATTCAACTTCAACCTGTATTGGCGGTTTGTCTATGGGAGGCTATGGTGCTTTAAGTTTAGGTGCTAAATTCCCTGAAAAATTTAAGGCCATATCAGGGCATAGTTCTATTACCAAATTAGAGCAAATGGCTCTTTTTGTTGAAGAGCCTCTAGAGGAATATACCAATAACAACAACTTACCAAATGTTATTGACTGTATTAAATTAAATCGAGATAAACTACCTAAATTAAGATTTGACTGTGGTATAAAAGATGAACTTATTGAACCAAACAGATTACTTCATAAGGAACTCACAGCATTAAATATTGATCATATTTACCAAGAGTTTGATGGCGGACATGAATGGCCCTATTGGATTAAGCATGTTGAAAAAACCCTAGAGTTTTTCAATAAACACAAATAAAAAACTAACTTAAAGCAGCTTTTACAGCTTCAACATTCTTTTTTGAATTTCCAATAAAAATTTGGTTATCAATAATGAACACAGGTCTGCTTAAAAACGTATAATGCTCTAAAATGTAGTTTTTAAAATCTCTTTCTTCTAAAGTTTGATCTTTTAAACCCATTTCTTTGTAAAGCTTTGAGCGTTTACTAAATAAAGCTTCATAACTGCCAGATAATTTTTTCATTGTCTCTAGCTGTGCTACTGTTATGGGTTCAGATTTAATATCTTGAAGTATAAATTCTGATGGAAGATTTAACTCTTTTAAAATTCTAGTACAAGTGTTACAAGTTTTTAAATAGTATACTTTTTTCATTTTATAAGCCTTATTTACAGCAAAAATACAGGCATTTATTTCATTTAAAACTATATTTACAAAAAAAACATCATGCAATTTCAATTTGACGTATTATTAAACGTAAGAAAAGCGTTAAAACAAATTTTAAATAACGCTTCTGAAATAGAGTTAAACAAAATACCTACAGGTTTTAACAACAATATTATTTGGAATATTGCACACCTTGTGGTTTCAGAACAACTGCTAATTAACAAACTATCTGGCTTACCTCTAACCGTTTCTGAAGATTTAATAAACGCTTACAAAAAAGGTACAAAACCAACCGGTAATGTTTCGCAAAAGGAAATTGATGTAATTAAAGACTTGCTTATAAGTTCTATTAAAAAATCTGAAGAAAATTATAAAGCAGGATTATTTAAAAATTACACAGAATATACAGTTTCAACTACAGATAACACCCTAAAAACTGTTGAAGATGCCTTAAATTTTGTGCTATTACATGAAGGTATTCACCTTGGTGTGGTTATGAGTTTACTTAAGCTAGTAAAGTAGTAATTTTATTAAATTTAGTCTAAGTAATAAATGTAGCCAACATTAAGCCAAACAAGCCAATCATTATATTTGTTGTAGCTAAGTTGATGATTTAAACCATCAACCCAATCATCAAAATAATATTGCCATCTTAGGTCTAACATTAAATCTGACAATTTACCAACTTTATATCTAAACCCTACACTGCTAACCATAGACCAAGCACTTCCTGGAGAAGCATCAACCGAACCCGGATCCCAGGCAGAATAAAAGTTTGTAGGATCTGTTACGTCACCAATTGCATCAGGATTTGGGTTAGCATAAGTTGTAGAAACCTCTGGCGTATAATATGTGTAATGAATGCCTAAACTAGCAAAAGGTGCTATCCTATAATCAAAAGCTTGAAACGCTCTTATACTTCTAGGAAAAAACTCTATTTGGGTACCTATATCTAAGTTTTTAGCATAACCTGTATGACCACGTAATTGATTAGCTTCGGGCGAGCTTTTACTTGGGTCTACCCATTCACCCAAATGTTCTAATTTGGTTTTATTCCAAGAAATTTCATTTCTTAATTTAAAATGGTCATTAAAATAGGTATCTGTTGTGTAGCAACTACAATCAGCACTGTAGGAAAAATTTAAATAATGAACTATACCAATACCAGTACCGCTATTACCAAAGTTAGTTTCAGATTCGTTTCTATTTCCATAGTCTGAGCGAAACTGCACAGGACCGGCAATAACACCTAATTCATGAGAGAAACCTAATTGAGCGCTTGCCATATCAAAAATAAAAAACAAGCAAAAAGCAGACGCTAAATGTTTAAAGTTAAGCATAATAAGGTTTCTTTTTTTGAGGCATTTATTATAACAAATATATAAAAACTCAATTAACATTCAAATATTTACAAATTTTACCAGTTACGCAAAAATATTTGTTATGAATTTCAAAAAAAATAAGCGTAATTTTTGCATAAAACGTATATTTGTCGCTATATATTATATTTTTTTTAAAATAGTTCAATTTTAAGCTTATGAAAAGTATTATTAATGAGTTTTTAGACCAAGTTAAGCAACGTAACCCACACGAGCCTGAATTTTTACAAGCAGTTGAAGAAGTTGCTGAAACGGTAATTCCTTATATAGTTGAACAAGATATTTACTATGGTAAAAATATTTTGTTAAGAATGGTTGAACCCGAGCGCGTAATTACTTTTAGAGTATGCTGGGTTGATGATGAAGGAGAAATTAGAGTAAACAGAGGTTATAGAGTTCAAATGAATTCGGCCATTGGCCCATATAAAGGCGGCCTTAGGTTTCACCCAACAGTAAACTTAAGCATTTTAAAGTTTTTAGCCTTTGAGCAGGTGTTTAAAAACAGTTTAACTACTCTGCCAATGGGTGGCGGAAAAGGTGGTAGTGATTTTGACCCCAAAGGAAAAAGCGACAATGAAATAATGCGCTTTTGTCACGCTTTTATGAATGAGCTGTTTAGACACATTGGCCATAACACCGATGTTCCTGCAGGAGATATTGGCGTAGGCTCTAGAGAAATAGGCTTCCTTTTTGGTATGTACAAAAAAATAAGCAATGGCTTTACAGGTGTATTAACAGGTAAGGGCATGTCTTGGGGCGGCTCTTTAATAAGACCAGAGGCCACAGGTTATGGCGCTGTGTATTTTGCTGAAAACATGTTAAAAACTAAAAACGATAGTTTTGAAGGCAAAAAAGTTATTATTTCAGGTTCTGGTAATGTTGCTCAATTTGCGGCAGAAAAAGTCCTGCAACTTGGTGGTAAAGTTTTAACACTATCAGATTCTTCGGGTTACATTTATGATGAAGAAGGAATTGACGAAGAAAAACTAAAATTTGTCATGCATTTAAAAAATGAAAAACGTGGCAGAATACATGAGTATTTAGAAAAATATCCTAATGCTAAATTTGAAAAAGGTAAAACCCCTTGGGAAGTTACTTGTGATATTGCCTTACCATGCGCCACACAAAATGAGTTGAATGAAAAAGATGCTAAAACATTATTAGAAAACGGCTGTATTTGCGTTAGTGAAGGTGCTAACATGCCATCTACAAAAGGTGCCATAGCAGCTTTCCATAAAGCCAAAATACTATTTGCACCCGGAAAAGCATCCAACGCAGGTGGTGTAGCAACTTCTGGTTTAGAAATGACACAAAACTCTTTAAGGTATAAATGGACTCGCGAAGAGGTTGATAATAAATTAAAAGATATTATGGAAGATATTCATAATTCATGTATAGAATACGGCAAAGATGAAAACGGCTATATAGATTACGTAAAAGGTGCCAATATTGCTGGTTTTGTTAAAGTTGCCGATGCTATGTTAGCTCAAGGTATTGTATAAACATACGGTATTAATATTTTAAGTTTAAAAACGCTTCTTAAATTAAGAAGCGTTTTTTTATTTAATTTATATCACTTTAAAGTTCAAAATCGTTTGTTAAATAAATATCTTTGAATTTTATACAACCTAACATGTTTAAGAATTTAGTTTTAACTACTTTTTTACTATTATTTTCACTAACCAATGCTCAAGATTTTTCAGCATCTTGGAATGGTTATTTTTCATACTACAACATAAATAAAGTAATTAGTGGTGGAGAGCATAAAATTTTTGCTGCTGCTGAAAATGCTGTTTTTAGTTTAGATACTCAATCCAATAATATTGAAGAATATACCACAATTAACGGTCTTTCAGGAGAAACCATATCCACAATTTATTACAGTGAAGCCTATGATTTACTCATAATTGGTTATAAAAACGGTTTAATTGAAATTGTTTTTAACAACGGAGATGATGTTTTATCGGTAGTTGACATTCTAGAAAAAACAACCATACCTCCTACTCAAAAAAAAATAAATAATTTTAATGAGCACGAAAATTTACTATACATAGCTACTAATTATGGTATTTCAGTTTTTAATTTAGAACGCTTAGAATTTGGAGACACTTATTTTATTGGAACCAACGGAAACCAAATTCCTGTTAATAGCACAACTATTCATAATAATTTTATTTATGCCGCATGTGCAGATAATAATGGTATTAAAAAGGTTGATTTAGCCAATTCTAATCTTATAAATTTTCAAAATTGGCAAACAATTACAACAGGCTCTTATTTATTTATTGAAAACACAAGCACAAAATTATATACGATTGGCAGTAATAGAAAAATTTTTGAAATAATTGCAGATGATAACCTAATTGAACGAGCTACCTACAGGAATACACCTTTAGATTTTAATTTTAATAATAACTTAGCGGTAACTACAGCAAACAATGTGTTTGTTTATGATGAAAATTTTAATGCTTTAGCCCAAGTAAACATTGAAACAGCCTTTAGTACCACATATACGTCTGCCACAACAAATAGTAATACAATATTCATTGGCACATCAAGTTTAGGCGTTTTAAAAACTAATTTTGAAACCCCCACTATTTTTGAAGAAGTACATCCTGACGGACCTTTAATAAATACGCCTTTTAGAATACAAGCAGACCCCACAGGCGTATGGGTAACTTTTGGTGAGCATGACATATTTTTCAACCCATACCCTTTAAATAGCCGAGGGTTTAGTCATTTAACCGAATCACAATGGTTAAACACCAAATTTGAAGACGTACTAGGTGCAAGATGCTTAAATACAATAACAATAAACCCATTTATTAACAACCAAGTATTTATAAGCTCTTTTTTTGATGGTATTTTAGAATTAAATGATGAAATACCAACCAATTTATTTGATGAAACTAACAGCTCTTTTGAAGATTTAGTATTAGCAAGTAACCCTAATTACATGGGTGATACCAGAGTTGGCTCATCGGCCTTTGATAATGATGGTGTTTTATGGATAATTAATAACAGAACCCAAGAACCCTTAAAAACATACAACCCAACAAATAACCAATGGGGTTCACATTCTTTTGCCGATATAAGCGCTACTGGTGGTAGTTCTGAAATAGGTTACGTTGATGTAATTGTTGATAATAATGACACCAAATGGGTAGGCGGTCATTACACAGGCGTTGTTGGCTATAATGAAAACTTACCTACTAAAATTAAAAATATAATTGACGAAGACAGAAACATGCCCTCAAACAGAGTATACGCATTAGCCCTCGACAAAAGAAATCAACTCTGGATTGGTACAGATAGAGGCTTACGCGTGCTATACAACACTGCTGGTTTTTTTGATGATGATAATATACAAGTTGACGAAATTATAATTGAAGAAGATGGCATTGCTAAAGAGCTTCTATTTCAGCAATTAATAACAGATATAAAAGTTGACGGCTCTAACAACAAGTGGATTGGAACAGCAGATTCTGGTCTGTTTTACTTTTCGCAAGATGGCCAAAATACCATTTATCATTTCACAAAAACCAACTCGCCTTTACCATCAAACACTATAAATGATATTTCGCTAGATAGCACTAATGGCATTGTTTACATAGCTACCAGCCGTGGTTTGGTGTCTTTTAAATCAGGTGGTTCAAGTCCGTTTAAAGATTTAACCAATGCTTATGCCTATCCTAATCCGGTGCGCCCAGGATTCAATATCGTTTCCGATAAGGTAAAAATTAAAGACATTTCAGAAAACGTAAACATTAAAATAACCGATATTGAAGGTAATTTGGTAGCCGAAGCTCAATCTAACATCAACCAAAGGCATCGTGGTTATAATTTAGAAATTGATGGTGGCACCGCCTACTGGAATGGTAAAAATCTTGCCAACAATCTTGTAGCATCGGGTGTCTATTTAATTATGTTGTCGGATTTAGATACCTTTGAAACAAACGTTATAAAACTAATGCTGGTTAGATAATGCTTGTTACCACAAACGCTATTGTTTTATCAAAAATTAAGTATAAAGATTATGACCTTATTGTAAAGTGTTACACAGCACAATTGGGTGTAATTAGCTTTATATTAAAAGGTGTTTTAAAAAATAAAAAAGGCCACAATAAAGTTGCTTACTTTCAATTATTATCGCAGCTGCAACTTAATTTTCAGCATAAAAACAACCGTAGTTTACACACCATAAAAGATGTTAAGCCACAAGTGCTATACAACAGTTTACACACCAATGTTGTAAAAGGCGCTATTGTTATGTTTTTAGCCGAAGTACTTTCAAATGTTTTACAAGAAGAAGAAGAAAACAAAAACCTTTATAGCTATATTGAAACTACCTTATTATGGCTAGATGAGCAAACACAATTTTCAAACTTTCATTTATTATTTTTATTAAAACTTACTAAATACTTAGGCTTTTACCCAGATGTTACCAACATACAACTACCCTATTTTAATTTATACGAAGGAAGCTTTTACGCAAAAAAAATTAACAACTATTGTGTGTCTGGTGATAATTTAACACTCTTAAAACAGCTATTAGGCACAACATTTGATGCACTTTCTTCAATTAAAATTAATGCCAACCAAAGACAATTGTTTTTAAATATGATTTTGCTGTATTTTGAACTACATTTGGGCAATTTTAAACAACCAAAATCTTTACAAATATTTAATCAAGTTTTTAAATAAAACATGAAGTTTTACACGTCAATTTTTCTTTTTTTCTTAGCTTTTTTAAATACTCAAGCCCAAAATATTAAGGTTTTAAACAGTATTACAAAAGAACCTATTATAGGCGTAGCCATATATAATATTGATAAAACTAAAAGTATAATTACCAATTTTAGAGGTGAAGCTGATATTTCAGAGTTTTCTGAAACCGAAGACATTTACCTAAAACACCTATCGCACATACTAAAAACCATTACAAAACAAACCTTAGGCAACAGCAACACCGTTTTTTTAGAGGCTAATACCCAAGGGCTTGAAGAAATTGTTATTTCAGCTTCTAAATTCATACAAAACAAAAAAGATATCCCGCAAAAAATAGTAAGTGTAAATGCCCAAAACATTCAATTTACAAATCCGCAAACCAGTGCAGATTTATTGGAAACCACTGGGCAAGTGTACATTCAAAAAAGCCAATTAGGTGGTGGTAGCCCCATGATTAGAGGCTTCTCAACAAACCGCCTTTTAATTACTGTAGATGGTATTAGAATGAACAATGCTATTTTTAGAGGCGGCAACCTACAAAATGTTATTTCTATTGATCCGTTTTCTATTGAAAACACCGAGGTTACTTTAGGCGCAGGCTCTGTAATATATGGTAGTGATGCCGTTGGTGGTGTTATGAGTTTTTACACCCAAAAACCACAATTATCATACACAGACTCGTTACTTTTTAAAGCCAATGCAATATTAAGATACGCCTCTGCAAATAATGAAAACACAGGGCATTTCAATTTTAATTTAGGTTACAAAAAATGGGCTTTTTTAACAAGTGCCAGTTATACAGATTTTGATGATTTACGCATGGGTTCTAACGGTCCATCAGATTATTTGCGCCCCGAGTTTGTTTTAACAACCAATAACACAGACCAAATTATTACCAACACAAACCCTAAAAAACAAAAACAAACAGGCTACAACCAACTTAACTTAATGCAAAAAGTGCGTTACCAGCCCTATAAAAATATAAGTTTTGATTTAGGTTTGTACTACACCACCACATCAGATATTCCAAGGTACGATAGGTTAATACGATACCGAGATAACACACTCCGTTCTGCCGAATGGTATTATGGGCCTCAAAACTGGTTTATGTCTAATTTAAACATCACCAAACTTAGCAGCAGCTCTAATTTATACGATAAAATTATAGCATCAGTAGCCTATCAAAATTTTGAAGAAAGCCGTATAGACCGCAACTACCAATCTGCCACCCGAAATATTAGAGAAGAACGTTTAAATGCCTACTCTTTAAACATAGATTTTGAAAAAACCTTTAGCCCTAAAACACAATTTTTTTATGGTGTAGAATATATTTACAACCAAGTAAACTCCACTGGTTTTGAAGAAGACATAAACACTAAAAACACAACACCAACAGTATCTAGATATCCAGATGGTGCCAATTGGCAATCGGCAGCAGTGTATAGTAGCATTAAATACAAACCCAACACTAAATTTGTATTTCAGTCTGGTTTGCGTTATAACCATATTGTTTCAAAAGCCAATTTTGAAGCCAATAATGCTTACTTAAATTTACCATTTAACAGCTCTAAAAACAATGCGAGTGCTTTAACCGGTACCGCTGGTGTAAGTTGGTCTCCAAATGATATTATTCAATGGAAATTAAACGCCTCATCTGCTTTTAGAGCGCCTAATATTGATGATATTGGAAAGGTTTTTGATTCTGAACCTGGCTCTGTAGTTGTACCCAATGAAAACCTTAAACCAGAATATGCTTATGGAGCAGATCTTGGCTTAAAACTAGATTTTAACAACAAAGTTGTTTTAGATTTAAATGCGTATTACACCTATTTAGATAATGCTTTGGTACGAAGAGATTTTACCCTAAATGGCGAAAGTAGCATTATGTATGATGGCCAATTAAGCAACGTACAAGCCATACAAAACGCATCAAAAGCATGGATTTATGGTTTTGAAGCTGGCTTACTTGTTAACCTTACCAAAAAACTAAACCTTAACACACAATATAATATAATTGGTGGTACCGAAGAAGACAACGGCATTGAAGTACCCATACGGCACGTTTCACCTAATTTTGGAAATGCACACATAATTTACACAAACAACAACTTTAAAATTGATGCATTTATTAATTTTAATGATGAAATAGCTTTTGTCGATTTAGCACCTTCGGAAATTGAAAAAGATTACATTTATGCTTCCGATGCTAACGGAAACCCATACAGCCCATCATGGTACACGCTTAATTTGCGCACACAATATAACATTGGCAAATCTACGTTATTAACAGCCAGTTTAGAAAACATTACAGACCAACGTTATAAAACATATTCATCGGGTATTGCAGCTGCTGGCCGTAATTTTATTCTATCATTAAAATATAGTTTGTAATAAAAAAATACACACTTAATTTTAACTTATTAAAACTACCTCTTTACAGCTTTACGGCTAATTTCAACACCATTTGATAGCATTACTTTAGCCACAAACACGCTGCTTTTTAATTTTGATACATTATATGTTTCTGTACTGCTATTTCCGCTAAAACTATAAAGCGTTCTACCTAAAACATCGTAAATTTTTACGGTTTTAATTGTTACATTATTGTTAGTGCTAAACTGCACAAAATCGTCTTGTAAAGCCGTAATTTTTAAACTGTTGTTATTATTAGCAATTGCTGTATTTGTATGTAAAGCTGCATTACTAAATACAATTTGAAAACGCTCATTAAACGTGCCTGTTTCTGAAGTAAATGTATAATCAGATTCCGATAAATTATGCGTTTTCCCCAACAAATTATCTTTTAAATACACAGGGTTATTGGTTAAAAAATCACCCTGTAATTTAGCTAAAGACAAAGTGTAAAGCGTAGCCACATCAATAGTGGTTTTAAAACCTAAAGCTATTTGCTCGTTTTCATTTAAACTATTTGGTGCTTTACCTTGAATTACAAATGTTTTATTTGAGTTTTCTATTTGTGAATATAATGCAGCATATGTAGTTGGTGCTATAATTTTTTTAGCATCATAAAAAGCGCCATCATCGTTATTAGTAGCTCCATTAACATAAGCCACTAAAATTTGATTAAACACACCGTTATCTGATGTTAAGTTAATCCAAAACTTATTGTCTTCTGAAACAGCTTTCTTTTTTGCATTACCATTTTTGAAGAACACACTATTATCTGGAGATAAATTTAAGCGCCTCATACCATTGTTGAATATAACTGTTCCTGAGTTTGATGGTGCACTATCAGAAAAAGACACAAAGAAACCTTGACCCGACGGTATAAACCCGGTAGTTGTAATACCATCACCACCTGTTGTACCACCAGAACCATTTTCAACAGCATAATCTGATATTGAAAAATTTAATCCACTATTACCATTTTCAGTACTGTTATAATCTGTGTTTTGAGACCAGAAATAAACAGCTCCGTCTAATGGACCAGCTGGATATAAATTTTGTGCCATAAACTCATTAACACTTATTGCAGATGGGTACGGGTTACCAATAAAATTCCAGTTATCATCTAAATTAGTATTATCATTTCTGTCAACAGGTACTGTTACTAATCCGTTATTAAAAGTACCAATAAACGAGTATCTATAGTTTACAGCTGGAAAAGGTAGCATTGCTAATTCAGAGTGTGTTGCGGCGTACCCAACACCAGGTATCATAAGATTTATGCCACTTACCCATTGCCAATCATCACCCTCATCATCAATACCATCTTGTCCTGCAACAAATGTATTATTGTTATTTGTTTCAGCTAATTCATCGTTATAGAGGGCTCCGTTGTATGTAAATATTCTATCACTATCAGCATCACCTAATGCTGTACCAACTGTGGCATTTGTAACAGGCGAACTCCAATACGTGTACTCGTACCAATTGTCAATAGGAGCTGTTAGCTTATCAACTTGCATAATACCATTATTTGTAACAACACCTGTATCATTATTTTGAATAAACGCACCATATGGTTGTACAACTATAGAGGCACCAGCATCAACAATTATATCATTTTGTACCTCAACATAATCACCATCAGCTATATTTAAATTACCAGTACTAACTGTAATTGAACACGCACTAAAACTACCGTCAATAGCTGTATCATAACTATCAGTAATAGTTACAGTTGTATTTATTGTTGGAGTATTTGGAAACCATACTCCTGCCGCCCAAGTTGAATAATAAATACAACAATTAGTTGTATGATTTCCGATATCTGACCAATCATCCTGAGCCAAAACTATCCACTCACTATTATCTGCATTTGTTCCTGCTGAACTTGACCAGTTTGTATTTGTAGTACAAACGTTTGACTTTCTTATTAGAGTATGTTCTGAAGTCGCTTCTGTTATTCCTGCAACATCCCAACCATTTCCAGGGTCTACACCTAAAACACCAATTATATCAATTTCAATAAATGTACCTGTTCCATCGTCTTTACGCAAACTTATAGAGTCATCACCTGTCATGTTTATAATATTAGACTGCAAATCTGTATTAGCTAATATTAATGATGATGAAGAAGGATTAGCAATAACATAAGTATTTCCATTACTTAATATCCCACTTAAAACTACAGATCCACTAGTTGGCCCTCCATTTGAAATTCTTCTAAGTTGATATTCTGATAAATCAACATCTAATCCTGTACCGTTAAAAATTTCAATATATTTATTGTTACTTGTACCTTCGGCATATTCTGAAATAATTAAATCATTCATTTGCCCAAAGCTAAAATTTAAAGCCAAAAGCAAGGTTATAATGGTTGAGAGTTGTTTCATGGTACTAATATTAGTTGTTTGTTGTTTGGGTTTTATGTTTATACTTTTAAAACTGCTAATGCTTTTATATTTTTGGTGCTTATGCGGCAACAAAAAAACACTTATACGGTACAAGAGGCTACAAAAAAACTAGAGCACTATTGCGCGTACCAAGAACGCTGCCATAAAGAGGTTAGGCAAAAACTACAAGGTATGCACATGATACCCGAAGCCATAGATGTTATTATTGTACATCTATTACAGCATAACTACCTTAATGAGGAACGTTTTGCCAAAACATTTGTTAGCGGTAAGTTTAGAATTAAGAAATGGGGGCGGCGCCGTTTAACTCAAGAACTTAAATTAAAGGACATTAGCAAAGTTAATATAAACCGTGCACTTGCTGAAATTACAGAAATGGAGTACATCGAGGTTTTTAATGCTTTAGCCGAAAAAAAAGCTGACAGTATTACTGAAACTAACCTTATGAAAAAACGAAAAAAACTCATTGATTTTTTACTATATCGTGGTTGGGAACCGCATTTAGTGTACGAAAAAGCTAATGAACTAGCGCATTGAGTTTTTTAAAAACTTGCTATTTTGAAACTTAAGTGAATAAACACCTTTTTTTTGTACAATTACAAAGCAGCACTTTCTTATAATGACAATATAAACTGTACTTAACAAAAAAAGATAGCTTTAAAAGCTATCTTTTTAAATATTGTTTTTACTTTTTTTTAAATATTGAAACTTGCGCCAAAACTAACATTAAATTGATTGTGAAGTTTTTCAGCAGGTGTTAAAGTATCACTATTGTATTTAGCAAATGGTGCATTTAATTCAGAATAAATACCGAAACCACTAGAAAAGAAATAGCGCAACCCTAAATGGCCTCCAAAGTTTTTTAAACCAAGGCTTAAACCTGGGTATACATCAAAATTATCATCTACATTAATAACGTTGCCTAAGTTGGCACTAAAACGGGCTCTTACGTCTATTCTATCGCCAAAATCGGCATCAATAGCTTCTTCAACGCTTAAAAGATAGGTTGATGCTAAACCAATTGATATGTTTTCGCCAATACCATAATCATAAGTTACATTAATACCGGTACCGTTGTCTTGAAAATTGGCGCCTACTTGAAATTTGTTGTCTGTGTTACCAATAAAAGCCTGAGCATTAACAAATACAACGCTTAATAAGGCTACTACTAAAATTATGTTCTTTTTCATTATTTGGGATATTAATTTTAAGCGGCAAATATACTACATCTTTTGTAAACTAATCCTTAAATGTTTAAATGTTTGTGTGTACGTGTAATGGCTTTTTGGTTTTTCCAATCTATCCATTTTTGGCCTTTTATTTTTCGCATAGCGTTATCAAAATGGCGCATTATAAGTATGTTATAAAGTGCTTTACTAAAGTTTTTTGGGTTACGTGCAATGGCACGTAAACTCATTGAAAAGCCTGGTGTTAGGTATTTCATGTAGTGCCAATAACCTTCGGGCATGTATAGAATTTCGCCATGTTTTAGTTCTGTTTTATAGCCTTGTGCATGTTTTAATGCGGGCCATTTTTCATAATTAGGGTTACTAAAATCTATATCTTCGCGGGTTATTAATGCGTGTGGTATTTTATATAAAAATTTATTTTGTTTTTGATTAAATAGAATACATTGCTTTTTTCCTTCAAAATGAAAATGAAAAATGTTAGCTAAATCTATATCATAATGCATAAATGTATGCGAATTGGTGCCACCAAAAAATAACATTGGAATACCTTTCATGAGTTTTAGCCCAAAATCTGGAAACTTAAAATCTTTTTGTAACTGCGGAATTTCTTTTAAAATATTCCACAAAAAAATACGATATTTTGTGGGCTCTTTTTTAAGTAAATCAATGTAATCGGCCATTTTCATTTTAGCATGTGGCTCGTTAAAACCTTCTTTATAATCAACTGGTCTGTCATCATAAAGTGGTACAACGGTATTACCTGCAATGGTTTTTATATACTCTAAATTCCATTTTTTATATGCAGGCCAATCATCAATAAAACGCTCAATAACCACAGGTTTTTGAGGCTTAAAGTAGTTTTTTATAAACTCTTGTTTGGTTATGTTTTTTACTCTTGGAACTTCTTGTAGGTTCAATTTCAATTTACTTAAAATTAGTTGGCAAAGTTAAGTAAACGTTAAGTAACTACATTACTATTTTTTGTTTTGCCTGTTTTTTAACGTATTAAATAAATTAATATTGGGTGTAAAAAACTAAAGCTGCATAAAAAATGCAGCTTCAGTTAAAAAATATGTTTGTTGCTTTGGTTTTAGTTAAAATTATAGCGCAACCCAAATAATACATTACTTGGTGGCATTGGCACTATACCAGACTCTATATAATCTGCATCAAAAATATTAGCGGCTGTTACAGTAAATTCTAATTGGTTTAGGTTTATAATTGCCGAGGCATCCCAAACATTATAGCTTAAACCTTCGGTACGTTCGGCATGTTTATATACTACATTTAAGTTAATGTTGTTTGACACTTTTGTGTTTAAACGCCCTGTAAAATGATGTTTTAATGAGTTTATTGAATACCTTGAAAACGGAATATTTAACGTGCCAACTTCGTCTTCAATAAACGTATAACCAAAAGCTATATTTTGTGGCTTATTTGCTATTGTAAAGTTGTAGCCTGCATTAACCTCAAAACCTTTTGTGTACAAATCTCTTAGGTTTGTTGCAGTAAAAGGGTCGTCTTCTAAAACCTTTACATAGTCTATTAATTTGCTAGCATCTCTGTAAAAAAGTGCAAATGAAGCTGTTACTTTTTGTGAAAAATATTTACCACCAAACTCTGCAGATAAGGCTTCTTCTGGCTCTAAATTTTCGTTTCCAACGGTTGCCGGATCTGCGTAATACAAATCTGTATATGTTGGTATTCTGTACGTGTAACCTGTGTTTGCATAAAGTTTAAAATTATTGGTTAGTTTGTAACCAACATCTAAACCAGGGAATGCATGAAATTTAAAATCTGAAAAATAGGTTACAGCTACACCCGGTGTAATATCTAGTTTATTATTAAATAATTTAAATTGATGCTCTAAAAACATATTAGCCATAAACCTATTACGTTTGCCCAAGTTGTTACTTCTAATGTAAATTTTTGATACATCTACACCAAAACCTGTAACACCAAGTTTAGAGTTGTATGATGCGTTAACCTCTGCTCCTATTTTATTTGTAATGTGTAAGTTTCTGTAAAAGTTAGGCTCGTTTCGTCTTAATAAAAATATATCCTGATTACGTTTCCAGTAAACACGTGGTTTAATTTTTAATTGGTTTGATTTGAATGCTGTTGTAAACCCAAGCAAACTGTTTTGTGTTTCTTCGTATTCGTTAAATGTTGGGTTAGTAGTGTAGAAATTTTCGGCACCAAATTTTCTATCAAAAAATGTAGCAATCATTTCAATAGGTTGTGCATTTTTATTGAATACACTCTTTAAGAAGTAGTTAGAGTTTTCATAATCTGAATTTACTCTATAACCTTCAGAAGTTAATTTTCCTGCATGTATAATATGTGATGAATTCTCTAACTCAGAGCCTACAGTTACTGAGCCATTTAACTGCCCAAAAGAACCTGTTTCTAAATTTGCAGATACCGTATTTTTTAACTGTTTTTTAGTTACAATATTTATGGCTCCTGTAAATGCATTTTGCCCAAATACACGAGCTGCTGGCCCTTTTATAATTTCAATACGCTCAATAACTTCTATAGGCAATGCAGCATTCATGGTGTGGTGGCCTGTTTGCGCATCGTCCATTTTTATGCCATCTATTAACAACAAAGTTTGGTCAAAACTACCACCGCGAATGTACAAATCTGCTTGACTACCGGCAGTACCTCTTCGGCGAATATCTACACCTGCTACCTGTTGTAATAATTCTGCTACTGTTGTTGCGGCACTGTTTTTTATGTCTGTTGCCGAAATAACGTCTATGGTTCTAGAGTTTTCTTTAAAAGGTAAATCTATTCTGGTTGAAGCAATTAAAACGGTATCTAACTTTTGGTCTTGTGGTGTTTGTTGCGCAAAACCAGTTACCGTTAATAATGCTAAAAAAGCTGTAAAAACTACTGTTGTTTTCATGTATTAAATTGATTATTTAAAAGCGGTGCAAAATTCGTAACTTTCCGGACGATTTGTATAGTCCAGTTTTAAAACTATGAATAGTCCGGTTGTAAATATTTTAGAACAGTTAATAACGTTTGAAAAAACAGGAACTAACCCTGTTTACATTCAAATTGCCCAACAAATTATAAATGCCATTCAGCGCGGATATTTATTAAAAGGTACCGTATTACCAGGAACACGTACCTTTAGTAATTTATTAAAAATACACCGTAATACCGCCGTGGCCGTTTATGATGAGTTGGCATCACAAGGTTGGGTAGAAATTATACCTAACAAAGGTACATTTGTGTTGGTACCCAAACAAGGCAACGCGCCTATTAAAGCAACTGTACAGCGTAATATTGATGATGCTTATGAATACTCTAAAACTACCGGATTTCCGTTTCAGCAATCGTTACATTTAGCTTCAACTACCGAAAAAACCAATGCAAAATTTATAATTAATGACGGAAAACCAGATTTAAGGTTGCATCCCATACATCAATTTTCACGCTGGTATAGCGCTGTAATGAAACGTAAATTGGTGGTTAATAAGTGGAATGACGCCCATACATCGGCATCAATTTTCCACACACATATTTGCAATTACCTAAACGCCACACGCGGTTTTCATATAAAGCCAAACAATTTTATTAGTACCAGAAGCACTGAAATGAGTTTGTACATTGTTTCTCAACTTCTTATAAAACCAAACGATATTGTTTTAGTTGGCAATTTAAGTAATTACGCTGCTAATATGATTTTTCAACAAGCTGGCGCTACTATAAAAACAATTCCTGTTGATGCAGATGGTATAAACATAGAATACATTAAAACACATTTTATAAAACACCGCATAAGGTGCATTTATGTTTGCGCAAACAGGCACTATCCAACCACACAAACATTAAGTGCAAAAAGGCGTTTAGAACTTTTAAACCTTGCTAAAACCTACAAATTTGCCATTATTGAAGATGATTTTGATTACGATTTTCAATTTGAAGGTTCTGCCATGTTACCCTTGGCTAGTGCCGATGTTAATGGCATGGTAATTTACCTAGGCAAGTTAGGGCAGTCATTATTTCCTAGTTTTCAAACTGGGTTTGTGGTAGCTCCAGAAAATTTAATTGCCGAAGCTAAAAACTATTTACAGTTGCTTGACGAACAAGGCGATATTATACAACAACAAATGCTTGCCGAATTAATTGATGAAGGTGAAATTTACAGACTTACAAAAAAAAATATAGTGGTATACAAGCAGCGGCGTGATATTTTATGTAAGCACCTTCACACCTATTTTAAAAACAAAATAACTTTTGAAATTCCAAATGGTGGTTTAGCCATTTGGCTACAATTTAAACCTAAAATTTCATTAATTAAATACGCCGCAGCTACTAAAAAGCAAGGTGTTTTTTTACCAAAAACCATTTTATACCAAGACAAATACACTTGTGCCATTAGGTTTGGCTATGGACATTTAAACGAAACTGAAATTAAAACGGTTGTTGAAAAACTGTGGCTTGCATACTGCCATGTGGTAAATTAACTGCATTATTTAAATGTTAGTATTATATAAATTGTACTTTTGAATTTAACCTAAGCATTTATTATTATGAAACATTTTCTTGTTGCTATTATATTTTTAATATCATATTCTGCACTGTCTCAAAACAACCATATTGTTAAAACTGAAGATGGGCGTCGTGTTTTACTTAAAGCCAATTTTACTTGGGAATACATTGATTTAAAAGCGCCAACAAACGCACAAAATAATACAATTACAACAAACAATAACACCTGCAATTTACCCGCAGATTTTAAGGAGCCTAAACTTAATAAAAAAATACAAACACAATTAAAAAAAGGGCGCGCTACCATAACACACATAAAAAAACGTGTTGCTAAAGATTACAAATGTAGCGTTGATGATGTTGTACTTATATCAGTTAAAGAAAGTAAAGCTACCGCTATTTATAATTTTTGTGCTAACGGCACCACAACAACCTATAAACGTACAGGCCACAGTTTTTCAAAAAAGTTAGATATTTTTTAGAAATTATTATATGCAAAATAGACTAAAGGTTTTTTTAAAATACCCTAATAAAAAAAGTGTTTTCACAATACTTAAAGAAGTTATAATTCTTACAATTAAAAAAAGAGAAATTCCTTACTACTATTTTAAATTTCTGTATAGAAAAGACGCCAAAAATTTTTTAGAACACCTGAGTTTAAAAGAACAACAAAAACTACAAACTCATAAAAAAATACACAATCCGGCGCTTACAAACACTGTAAATAATAAATTGTTTTTTGCTTTAACAAGTAAGCAAAACAACTTAAAAACTCCCAAACTTATTGGTTATAACTTTTATACTAGCTTTTATTATAATGGGCAAATGCACAATTTAAGCACGCTAACATCTGCCATTAAAACATTTGAACTTATTTTTAATACTGAAAATATTGAAGCTATTTTTGTAAGACCTCCAGCAGATTATGGCGGCAGAGGCTGCTTTAAAATAACAGCTAAAAATTACAAAGAAGCATTAAAAAACTCATACCACAACACTATAATTAAAGGCAACTTTGTTTTTACTGAAATTATTAAACAACACCATTTAATTAATAAAATACACAGTAGCTCATTAAACACCTTAAGAATTATAACCGTTATAACAAAAGAAGGTGCCACCAAAATTGTTGCTGCCATTATTAGGTTTGGTGTTGGAGATAGTATTGTAGATAACTCTGCATCGGGTGGTTTTTTTGTGGGTATTAATATTAATGAAGGCACCTTACAAAAACACGGCTATTATTTTCCTGAATATGGCGGACACCTAATAACAAAACACCCCAACAGTAATGTAGCTTTTGAAGGTTTTAAAATACCTTATTTTGAAGAAGCTTGCACCACAGTTATTAATGCGGTTAATTATTTTCCTGATAGGTTAATTGGTTGGGATGTTGCTATTACACCAAACGGACCTGTTATTATTGAAGCAAACACATCGCCACACCTACAATCAATGAATATGATTACCAATGGGTTTTTACAAAACAAACACATAAAAAACCTATTGCATGAGGTAAACTAACACCTCTTTTTTTAAAAATAAACCACTTTACCTTGTTGCTTGGTTGCGGCTTTGTTTATCCATTTAAAATCATTCCTAACTGTTGCGTCTAATAAATCTATTTTCAATAATTCTGACAATTCAAAAGCTATCGTAAAAGCATCTTTATAATTAAATTCTTCATATAAATCCCAATGTTTATTTTTGTTATTCCATAAATTCACCTGATACACATTCCTGTCAATAGCAAACAATGATACATAATCAATTTGTGGTAGTTTTTTCCATTTTCCAAACTTCAATATACCTAAAGCAAACTCCCGTTTAAAAAGTTTCTTTTCAAAATCGAAATAACAATTTATTGTATATGAGCAATAAATTCCAATAAAAAGAAGAATGAAAACAATCTGCAACAAATCAAAATGCGCGTAAAAATGTTTTTGACTCAATGAAAATTTCATGGTGCTAACAAAATATATAATCGCTCCAATTGTTGCCGTAAAACAAAATGCAGCAACCACCCTAAAAAACAAAGAATTCCGTCTTTCTATATATTCTACGTATTTACTAACCATCAAAACAAATGTATAAAAAGCATATCTTTATCTTTCAAAAATAAACCACACATTTGCAAACAAACATAGCATACACACACGTTTCAACTAAAATTGAATTACTTCAAATTTTAGAACTTCAAAAAGCCAATTTAATATCAAATGTTTCTGAAAACATAAAACAAAAAGAAGGCTTTGTAACCGTGCATCATTCTTTTGAAATTCTACAAACCATGAACAATGCCTGCCCGCATATAATTGCAAAACATAATAACAACGTTATTGGATATGCCCTTACAATGTTAAAAGATTTTAAAAATGATATTAATATTTTAAAACCAATGTTTAGCCATATTGAATCCGTTGTAAACCCCAATTTAAACTACGTAGTTATGGGGCAAATTTGTATTGATAAAAATTTTAGAAGACAAGGTGTTTTTAAGGGGCTATACAACCACATGGCACACAGCCTCAAAAACCAATTTAGTTGTATTATTACGTTAATTGACAGCAAAAACACCCGCTCCATAAATGCTCACAAAGCTGTTGGATTTAAAACTTTAAAAACATTTTCTCAAGCCGAAAAAAATTTAAATCTGGTTATTTTAAATATTTAAAACATCATTTTCTTGTATCTTTACAGCCTATGTTTGCACTAGTAGATTGTAATAATTTTTATGCTTCATGCGAACGTGTTTTTAACCCTAATTTACAAGGAAAACCCATTGCTATACTTAGCAATAACGATGGTTGCGTAATTTCACGTAGTGATGAAGCCAAAGCTTTAAATTTGCCTATGGGCGCACCTATTTTTAAATGGGATAGCTTCTGTAAGGCAAACAATATTACCGTGCTTTCATCTAACTACCCACTTTACGGAGATATGAGTAGTAGGGTTATGAATATACTAAAACAATTTACACCCGATGTTGAAGTATATAGCATAGACGAAGCCTTTATGCAGTTTAAAGGTTTTGAAAACTACAACCTTAATAATTACGGCCATCAAATGCGTACGCGTATTTTAAAATGGACAGGTATACCAACCTGTGTTGGCATTGCGCCCACAAAATCACTCAGTAAAATTGCCAATAAAATAGCCCGTAAATTTCCCAATGAAACCGGTGGCGTATATGTAATTGATTCTGAAGAAAAACGCCTTAAAGCCTTAAACTGGATTAACATAGAAGATGTTTGGGGTATTGGCCGTGGGTTTCACAAAAGCCTAAGCAGCAAAGGCTGCAAAAAAGCCATGCACTTTGTAAACCTGCCCAACGCTTGGGTACGCAACAACTTTGGCACCACAGGCTTTAAATTAAAAAAAGATTTAGAAGGCATACCACAAATAACGCTAGATGAACCTACAAACAAAAAAGCCATTGCCACAACACGTAGTTTCGATTTTTCTTATAACGACATAAACTACATAAAAGAACGCATTGCCACATTTGCCACAACCTGTGCCGAAAAACTACGCAAACAACACTCCAGTTGTTACGTAATATATGTAACCCTTAGTAGTGATAGGCATAAAAAAAACGCACAACAACACCGCGGTAGCGCCGTAATAAATCTGCCCTATCCCACAAATTCATCGCTCACAATTAGCACCGAAGCCGTAAAAGCCGTAACCTCAATTTTTAAAAAAGGCATTAAATACAAAAAAGCAGGCGTTGTAGTATCAGGTTTGGTGCCAACCAACAACCTTCAGCTTAATATGTTTGAAAAAGAAAACCCCAAACACCAACCACTCATGCAATCAATAGACAAGCTAAACAACAAATACGGCCACTATAAAATAAAACTAGCAAGCCAAGACTTAAAACGCACCTGGAAAATGCGTCAAGAGCACCTATCGCCCAAATACACAACCAATATAAAAGACATTATTGTGGTAAAATAATTAGTATCTTTATGGCGTTACCACAAGGGTCGGGCTTTCACTAGTCGCTCTCTACGAGGAGCTCCAACAAACCGTTCAATCCCTAACGCAAAACAACACCAAAAAAATGATATTACACAAATCTGCAAATTTAACCTTCTTCACACCTCAAAACGCACAAGATGACGCCTTAGGCTCCTTATTTATTGATGGCGGCATTTCAGCAGGATTTCCATCACCTGCCGAAGATTTTAAAGAGCAACGCCTATCATTAGACAAAGAACTTATAAAAAACAAAGAAGCCACATTTTTTGCACGTGTTAGCGGGCAATCTATGGTTGGCGCAGGTTTAGATGATAATGATTTACTGGTAATAGACCGCAGTATAGAACCCACAAACAATAAAATAGCCGTTTGCTTTTTAGATGGTGAGTTTACCGTAAAACGCCTAAAAGTAGAAAATAATGAAGTTTGGCTGCAGCCAGAAAACCCCAATTACCCAATAATTAAAATAACTCCAGAAAATGAGTTTGTTATTTGGGGTATTGTAACCAATGTTATTAAAAAAGTGTAATTATAATATAAAAGTTACTGCCATCATATTAACATGTTTAGAAAGTTTTTTCTATTATATATTTTCACGCTTTTCCAATTTTGTATTGCTCAAAAAAGCAAACATGATAGCATATTAAAACAAGCCCAACAAAATATAGAAATATCTAAACATCTAACTTCTATTGCAAATTACCCAGAGGCATATGATAAACTTTGGAGTGCCTTAATAATTTCAGATTCTTTAAACAATCTAAAAATTAAATACCAAGCACATAAAAACCTATCATTACTATATTCTATATTTTATAACAAAGAAAAAGCCTTTGCCTCTATAGATTCTATGTTTGTATACGCAAACAAACTACGTATTTTAAAAAAGCCAAAACAAAAATCTAATTTATATTATTCGGCTGCTTTAACCTACAGAATGAACCAAAAATACGCTTTAGCTAAACAACACCTAGATGTATGCGAATATATTTTAGACTCTATTAATAGCTCATTTAACGAAAAGCTTTATGTGTTAACAGAAAAAGCCCACATTTATACCTTAACAGGAAGTTATAATGCTTCAGAAAACATATTAAACAAAATTTTAAATCAAATTTCAGATAATCATGATTACGCCTCTATTATTTATTCTATGTTAGGAGATTTATATGCTGAAAAAAACGAAAAACTAAAAGCCTTAAAATTTTACAATAAGTGTTTAAATATTATTTCTAAAAAAAACATAAGAGTAGGCATTAAAGTAGAATTGTTAGAAAAAATATCTCAGTTAAATAGTCAAATAGGAAATTATAAATTGGCTTTTAAGCAAATGACAGCTTCAAAAATTCTAGGAGATAGCCTATTTGGAAGCCAAAGCAAAAGAAACAAACAACTATTTGAAATTAAAGACTCATACAGAAAATCTATAATAGAAAATAACAAGCTTAAAAAAGAACAAGAATTACAAGCAATAAAAACACAAAAAGAAAAACTTAATTTACAATTATTATTTGCCATAATATTGTTTGCTATAACTGTTATTGCAACGCTTTTTGGAGTTTGGTTATTACGTAAAAAACATACAGCCGAAAAGAATTTAGCAGCAGAAAAAGCTAATACCGAAGTAGAAATTAAGAAAAAAGAATTAGCCGTAACAGCGCTTCAATTAATAGAAAAAGACAAGTTATTAGCAGAAATTAAAAAAGGGCTTGAAACTGTAAAAACCCAAGAAAATGATAGCTCTGTAGAACAAATTAAAAGCACAATTAAAATTAATGCCGCCAAAACTTGGGATGAATTTGAAGCCAGATTTGTGCAAGTTAACAATTCTTTTTACGAATCTTTAGGTAAACAACATGCCAACCTTAGTAGAAATGAACTAAAACTATGCGCTCTTGTAAAGTTAAATTTTTCAACCAAAGAAATGGCTGAACTATTAGGCATTTCAGCCGATAGCGTAAACAAAGCACGTTATAGACTTAGAAAAAAACTAGGGCTACAAAGAGATGATAATTTAGTTACTTATATAAACTCTATTTAATTCATATATAAAAAAATTATGTTGCCTTAAAAGTTATGCTTTTGTTAACCTGAACTTGTTTCAGGTTTTCATAAGACATGTTAAATGTTGGATGAGATTCTAAAATAAATTCAGAATGACAGTAAGTATTTAACAATTTTAAGGCAAAATAATTTCTTATTTGTAGTATGCTACTTATTTAGATCTATTTACAATTTTAGATATTATAAAAGGTTTTTTATTATTCCCTGGAGGAATAATTTTTATAGCTTCATGCTCAACCTCACCTTGTAATGTTTTAATTTGTAATCTTACAGGCTTCCCATACTCTGGTGGAATAGGTATTTTAATGGCCTGAGATTTTTTCCAAGCTACTTCATAAGTATCAATTTTAATTCCTTCCATTGACGCTTCAATTATAGCATTATTTGAAGTTGATTTAAATAATAATTCAGCATCCCATGTGTTTACATAAACACCTGGGTCTATAAAAGTAATTTCATATTCTATCCATTTTGAAGAATCATCTGTACTATTATCATTATTAGCTGTATTAAAACTTGCTTCTTTATATAAATAGTTCCAAGATTTTGATCGGTTAGCGTCATCAGCATTATAATAACCACTCTTTTGTCCAACTTTAATATTAGGGATTATGCCATTATCTACTGAAACTGTTTTAGTAGCAACAATTTTTTCACTAGACTGCCCAATCATAATTTCAAAATCACCAGCTTCAACCTCAAACTGTTTTGATTTAACATTATATCTTGAGAAGGCTTCATATGGTAATTTTATAGAAACCGTTTTAGCATTGCCAGCAGAAACACTAACACGTTTAAACCCTTTCAATGCTTTTACTGGTGTAATTTCAGAAGCTTTAACATCACGAACATACACTTGTACAATTTCGTCTCCATCCATATCGCCAATATTAGAAACTTTGGCAGTAACTATAACATCTTTATTCGCTTTTATACGACTTTTACTCACCTTTAAATCTGAAATTTCAAAATTTGTATAACTTAAACCAAAGCCAAACGGATATAAAGGTTTCTTTTTAGAATACATGTATGTTCGCCCAACTTCAGGTCCGTAATCATCTTTCCAAGTTTGAATGTTATAATCATGCATATGAGGTAAATCTCTTTCAGATTTCACCCAAGTTGTGTTTAGTTTTCCTCCTGGGTTTACTTCACCAAACAATACTTTAGCCAATGCAGTACCTTGCTCTTGCCCATTAGCCCAAGCACAAATAATTCCGGGTAAATTTTTCTGCTCCCATCCAATAGACGTAGAACCACTAGGAATAACCACCAAAATCACATTTTTATTTACCGCTTGCACCGCTTTAATAAGTTGATGCTGTTTTCCTGGTAAACTTAAAGACATTCTATCTTTAGTTTCTGTAGCAGTAGATTCATCATTACCAACCACCAAAATAACGTAATCTGATTTTTTTGCCAGAGCAACCGCTTCATCAATTTTTTGTTGGTCTTCAGAATCTCCCGTAACAGAGCAACCTTCGGCAAAATTGACTTCGCCCTTTGCTCTTTTTTTAATACCGTCTAGTGGAGACACTTTACTACTAGGGTTACCAGAATAAATACCTAACCAACAACGATTGGCGAAAGGCCCAATAACTGCCAACTTACTATCATCATTCTTAAGTGGTAGAATATTATCATTTTTAAGAAGCACAATAGATTGCTCAGCAGCTTTGAGTGCTAATTGCTTATGCGCATCGCATTCTAAAACACTAGATGGAATTTTAGAATACGGATTTAACGAAGCATCATCAAAATCACCAGTCATAAATCGTAATCTTAGTAATCTTCTTACCGAAACATCAAGTTCATCTTCAGTTAATAAACCTTGTTCTATAGCAGGTTTAAGTGCTTTTACAAAAGGTGCTTTTCTTGTTTTATGTCTAAAACACTCTTGATCTACACCCGCTTTTATGGCCATTGCCGCCGCTTCTTCTTGAGTTTGTGCAAATCGCATGCGTTTTTCAATACCTTGAATGGCAGCCCAATCTGCAATAACGTAACCTTCAAAACCCCAATCATTGCGCAACACACCATTTACCAACCACTCATCTGCAGAACATGGCACACCATTTACACCATTAAGTGCAGTCATAATACCAGTGGCTTCTTCATCTACAATACATGTTTTATATGCAGGAAAATAGTACTCGTGTAAATCTTTGTGTCTTACCAATGAATGGCTGTATTCTCTTCGTGTGTCTACATTGTTGGCCACATAGTGCTTAACAGTGGTTACCGTTTTTACATATTTTGGGTCGTTACCCTGCATACCCCTTATATACATACGTGCCATTTCAGACATTAAATGCGGATCTTCACTGTAACATTCTTCGTTTCTTCCCCAACGTGGGTCGCGTGCCATATTTACTGTTGGAGAAAACATCATAACCTCTTTTTTACCAGCATTTTTAAGTGCTCTTGCTTCATTAGAAATGGCCGTTGCTACATCGAACATTAAATCTGGATTCCACGTAGATCCCATAGCATTATTTTGAGGAAACTGTGTGCAATTCCAAGCTTTTAAACCATGAAGTGCTTCACCGTACCATACAAATGGTTCAATACCAAGTCGGTCAATACCTTCTATTGCAGAACCACAATAACTAATTTTTTCTTCAAGGGTCATTTTAGATAATAGGTCTTCAACTCTATCATCTAGATTTGCATTTGGGTTTTTCCAAGTTTGTGCATCTATGTTTAATACACTCAAAAAGAAAAACACAAACAATGATGTTTTAAAAAATGTCATAAAATTTATTTTGTTTAATTGATACTTTCAAAGTTAATTGTTAGAAAGTTAACAATTAAAAAAACAGTATGGACATTAATAGGACAAAAACCTTAAAATTCTAAAAATAAACATGATAGGAGTTACTTTTTTTATTTTAATGATGCTATAATTTTGAAAGGTGTTGTTTACTGTAAAACTTCTGAAAGTAAAAAATAATGCGTTTGGCTGCAAATAGAAATCACAATTACTTAATAATTAAAATTACTCCAGAAAATGAGTTTGTTGTTTGAAGTATTATAACTAATGTTATTATAAAAGTGAAGAGGCTAAGTTGTTTCTAAACACATTTTTAATAACGCATACGCTTTGGTAATATGCCCTTCAACTGTTTTAATAGTGATATTCAAATTTTCAGCTACCTGAGCGCGTTTTAATCCAGAAATCTTACTTTGTTTAAAAACTTGTTTACACTTACCTGGTAACAATTCTATACAAGATTTCATTTTAGTAATCTTATCTGTTTTTATTGCTGTATCTGTTTCAATAGCTCTCATTACTGCAGTATGGTAATATGAAGAAAGCATTTCATCATTTCTTTGTTGCTTTCTATAATTATCCATAAGCGTATTATAAGCAGCTCTGTAAAGATAACTTTTTAATGACTTTTTAACAGATAACCGTTTTCTTTTATGCCATAATTTTATAAAAACATCTTGAACCGTATCTTCAATTTTTGCGTGGTCTGAAGTATAACTTTTAAGATAAACACAAAGGCTTTCGTAGTATGTTTTATACAACTGTTCAAAGGCATTTTGGTCACCTTTTTTAATACGTTCTAATATGATATTTTTATCTTTCAGTTAACTAAAATTTTATGTTTCTGTAATACAAATGTTAAAAAAATAAATTAAAATCAAGGGGGTTTTAAAAAATTTACGTCATTACTACAAATAAGCTTATAAAAAAATGAACCAAAAAAAAATAGATAGAATTATTGTTAAATTAATAGATAATACTATCTCTGAAAAAGAGTCTGAAATACTTAAATCTTGGTTACAAAACAATACCAACCTTGAGTATTTCAACGCATTTGTAGAAGTTAACCATTTAACCAATGCGCTTCACAAATTTCCTTATAACAACGCCTTAAATAAAAGCTTACAAGAAATTAACAGAAAACGTTTACATATTAAAAAGTTATTTAGGTATGGCATTGCAGCATCAATAATTGCACTACTTGGTTTTGGTTATTTTATACTAAACAACACTACAAATAGTACTAAAGTTGCTACACAAAACAACATACAAGCTGGCACAGACAAGGCCACTTTAACACTAGATGACGGTAGTAAAATAACTCTAGAAAAAGGGCAAAATTACATTACCAACAACGTTAAAAGTAATGGCAAAGAATTAATTTATAACACACCAAAAACCGCAAAACAAAGTATAACCTACAATTATTTAACCATTCCTAGAGGAGGGCAATTTTTGGTAAATCTAGCCGATGGCACAAAGGTTTGGCTAAACTCAGATTCGCAATTAAAATACCCAACAAATTTTATTGAAGGAGAAACCAGAACTGTAGAGCTTGTATATGGCGAAGCATATTTTGATGTATCACCAAGTACAGCCAATAACGGCTCTAAATTTAAAGTATTAAACAACCACCAAACTATTGAGGTTTTGGGTACAGAATTTAATATTAAAGCCTATAAAGAAGACACAAATATTTTAACCACTTTGGTTGAAGGAAAAGTAATGGTTGCAAACCATACAAATAGTACCATTTTAAAACCCAATCAGCAATCAATAATCACACCTAACAACAACAAAATTGCAGTAAACACTATAAATGTTTACAATGAAATTTCATGGAAAAGCGGTGTATTTAGCTTTAAAAACAAACCTTTAAAAGAAATAATGATGGTTTTATCAAGATGGTATGATGTTGATGTAAACTTTAAAAACAAAAACATTGAAACCGAACTATTTGGGGGCTCTTTTGATAAAACACAAAATATAGAAGAAATTTTAACAATGATACAAAACGCAACAAATATGTCTTTTATTATTCAAAATGGGCAAGTAATTATAGAATAATAAAAAGGGAAAAGGAACAGAGTTTAGACATCCTACCGTACCATTCTCAGTTCCTTTTTAAGGCGTATTTAATTAATTAAATGTTTAACTAACTAAAAACACTCAAATTTATGAAAATTAAATTTATTCGAGTTCCTATAAACTATAGGAAACAACTCTCTTTGATGCTTATGAAAACCTTCATTTTTTTATTTTGCGCCTTATCCTTTGGGTTTAACTCTAACAACAGTTTTTCACAAAACATCAAAATAAACATTGATGAAGAACAAGAAATATCTGTTATTGAAGTTTTTGAACTTATAAAAGAAAAAACAAACTATAGGTTTATTTATAAAACCGAAGATTTTAAAAACGCCCCAGAAATTCACTTAAAAAAAGGTATTATTACGGTTCATAATTTGTTATCAAAAAGTCTATCGTTTAGCAACTATGTTTATGAACTAACACCTAACAAAACCATAGTTTTAAAACAAAAAGATTTTATTAGGCAGGGTATTTATCAGCAGCAAATAAAAGGTACTGTAAAAGATAAAAATGGAGCGCCACTACCAGGAGCTAACATAACTATTACTACTGCCAGTGGCGATTTCATTAAAGGTGTAGCGGCAGACTTTGATGGCGGCTTTACCATTACAGCATTAAAAGGCTATATTATTAAAGTATCATTTATTGGCTTTTTAACTCAAGAGTTTGTGGTAGACAACCAAACAGAACTTAACGTAGTACTTAAGGAAAACGCCAATGAGCTTGATGAAGTAGTACTTAGCACAGGATATCAAAAAATTTCTAAAGAACGTGCCGCTGGGTCATTTAACAAAGTATCTGAAAAACAACTTGAAAATAGAATAGCCCAAAGTCTTTTAACAAAACTAGAAGGACAAGCAGCAGGTTTACTTTTTGATTTTGATGCAGATGGTAACCAAACCCCAGTTATTAGAGGTATTAGTACAATAAATGCCAATAGTAAACCATTAATTGTAGTTGATGGTTTCCCTATTACCCAAGGAATAGAATCTCTTAACCCAAACGATATACAAGATATTACTATCTTAAAAGACGCCGCTGCCGCTTCTATTTGGGGTATACGTGCAGCAAACGGTGTTATTGTAATTGCTACTAAAAAAGGAGAAAAAAACCAACAAACTTCAATAGATTTCTCAACAAATTTCTCAATTACACCTCATAATGATATTATGGATTACCAATACGGTTCTACAGATGATTTATTAGCATTAGAGAAACATAAAGGTTTAAATAATTTTCTTAGGTTACCTCAAGGGTTTAGTCAACCGCCTTTAACCGAATCTCAAGAAGCCTATATGAGAGCGGGACTTGGAGAAATTACCGAGGCAGAAGCAGATGCAATTGCTAATAATTATAGAGGTATAGATAGCAGAAGACAATTTGAAGATTTATTTATGAACGATGCCACTTGGACACAGTATAACTTTGCAGTATCAGGAGGAGGAGAACACAGTTCTTACAGAAGTTCAATTGCCTATAATAAAAATAAAAATATAGGCTCTTTTACAGGAAATGATCGTGAGGAAATTTTAGCTAATATCCGCAGTATTTCAAATCTTACAGATAAATTAACATTTACAGGGTATATTGGTTTTAATACCATCAATCAATACTCTAATGGAATGAATTTTGGCGAATTAAGTACTTTGCAACAATATCAAAATATTGTTGATACAGACGGGAATTATTTAACTCAACATTTTTCTTTTAACCAAGACTTTAAAGAGCAACAGGTTGCTTTAGGTTTTCCTTATGACTGGAACTACAATTTAAAACGAGAACACGATAATAAAAATAACCGAACAAAAAGTACATTAATGCGTTTGCAAGCAGCATTAAAATATGATATTACTGATAATTTATCTATAGAAGGTTCTTACCAGTATGAATATTCAAATGCCGAAGCTACACGCCTTTTTAATGAAGAAACTTACCTAACACGAAGTACTGTAAACAGATTTACGGCATTTGATGAAAACAATGAATTGGTAAGCACTATTCCCACAGGAAGTATTATTGAAAAAGGACATAACTATAATAAATCACATTCGGCAAGATTTCAATTAAATTTTGACAAATCGTTTAACAATGGTTTACACCAAGTAAATGCTATTGGAGGTTATGAGCTTCGTCAAGTTTTAGTTAATGGTAATACATCTAGAAACTATGGGTTTGATACCCAGTCTCTCTCTTTTGGAAACGTCCCTTATGGAGAGTTTGTTAATGTAACACCTGGTTTTGCACCTCAAATTATTGAAGACCCTGCAAGATATATAGAAGCTGAAAATCGTTTTATTTCATATTACGCCAATGGAGGCTACACTTTTGATAGAAAATATACACTTAACGCCAGTATCCGTTTAGATGATGCTAACTTGTTTGGAGCAAGCGAAGAGTATCGTAATATTCCTTTATTTTCCGTTGGAGGCAAATGGAATCTTTTAAGAGAAAACTTTATTAATAACGACGTTTTTAGTGCATTAGCATTAAGAGCAACTTACGGAAGTAATGGTAATGTTGATACCTCTACAAGCCCATTTTTACAAGCTTCTATTGCTAGAGATTTTACAAGCGGTAATTTATTTGGTTATGTTTCAAATGTAAAAAATCCTAATTTAAGATTAGAAAAAACATACGTTACTAATATTGGAATAGACTATGGTTTCTTTAACAACAAACTTAGAGGAAGTATTGAATACTACAATAAAAAAAGTGAAGACTTATTATCTAACGTATCCTTTTCTTCTACCTATGGCTTTAACTCAGCACTTATTAATGCTGGAGAAATGACAAACAAAGGTATTGATGTTAATGTGCAAGTTGCGGTAGTAAACACAAAAGACTTTAGCTTTAATACAACCGTTAATTTTAGTTATAATGAAAATGAAATAACCAAAGTAGATACACCTACTCAAAACGTTAACACAGTACTAACTTTTATAGAACCTATACAAAACAAACCATTAAGATACTTATACAGTTTTAGTTATGCTGGTTTAGATGCAAACGGAGATCCTGGAGGATATAACGAAAATGGTGAATTAATTAATGTAAGAGGTCAAAAATTAGTTAACGGTGTTTTAGAAGATGGAAATAATATTACCAATATAGAGGCACTAAACTACGAAGGTACTACACTACCTAGGTATTATGGCTCTTGGATTAACAACTTTACTTATAAAAATTTATTTCTTAAAACATTAACCACCTTTAAATTGGGGCATGTATTTAGAAACACAGACATTTTAAACTTACACTCAGCTACAAATTTAACTTCTTATGGTACTGCCCATGTACACAGAGATTTTGCAAATAGATGGCAAAACCCTGGTGATGAAGAATTTACTGAAATACCAAGACTATGGGACACAGCTCAAGATACATTTAATGATGGGTACAGATATTATTCATTAGGAAATACATTAGTAGATAATGCATCACACATTAGAATAAAAGAAATAGTTTTTGGGTATAATTTTGATAAAAATTTAACAACCAAATTAGGTTTACAACGCCTAAGTTTAAGTTTGCAAGCACGTAATTTAGGGGTTATTACTTTTAACAAGTGGGGTAAAGATCCTGAGAGTTTAATTTTACCTATACAACCTACCTATTCATTAAATTTTACGGCTAACTTCTAAAAATTAAAACTATGAAAAAAATATATATATTATTATTGGGTTTAATTATTTTTACTTCTTGTGATAGAGAAGAATGGTTAGATATTAAACCAAAAGGAGTTGTAATTCCAACAAAAGTAAATGACTACAGGCTTTTACTAGATCAGGTATCTACAAGGTTTGGAGCTATTTCTCCAGTGCTCACTGGTGCCTATTCAAATACAGATTTACTATCTGATGATTTTGTAATTGCAGACGATTTAACTGATAGATTTGGAGTTGAAGACCTTAGAACATACACTTGGGAAAACAACATATTTGATATAACAGAAGAAGATGATGATTGGGCACGTTTGTACGGTCAAATTTACGTTACTAATATTGTTATTGAAGAAGTATTAGATGCCGACGGGAAGTTAGAGGAAAAGAAACAATTGGAGGCAGAAGCCAGAATACATCGTGCATTTGCTTATTTTTCTTTAGCAAACATGTATGGCTTACATTACAATCCGGCTACAGCATCATCTAATTTAGCAGTACCTCTTAGATTAAATTCAGACCTAGAAGGCGTAGATTTCAGTAGAGCCTCTGTACAAGAAATTTATGATTTTATAGTTGATGAAGTAGAAACTTCAATTGCAGATTTACCTGATATTTTTCAAGAAAATACTTTTAAACACCGCCCAACAAAACTAAGTGCCAATATACTACTTGCGCGTATATATCTTTACATGGCTGAATACGAAAAAGCAAGAGAGGCTGCCAATAATGCGTTAGCCATTTATAATGTGCTAAGTGACTACAATACTTATGGTTTGAGATTTTCAGTTCTAAATGTGCCTCGTAATTTTGATGACCCTGAAGTAGCTTGGAATAAAAATGCGAACACGTATAACATGAGAATTCTAACAGATGAACTTCTTAATTTGCATGACCAGGACGATTTAAGACTTACTAAATATGCTCAAATTTCAATTTTCTTTGGTATTCAAAAACCTGGGTTAGCATTGGGTTATCATTACTTTTCAGGACATAAAGCCAATGGATTTACTACTGCTGAAGCCTTATTAATAAGAGCAGAGTGTAATGCCCGTTTAGGGCAACCAGGACTAGCTGTAAACGATTTAAATACGCTTAGAGAAAAGAGATTTGCTACTGGAACGTATACCCCAATTACAAGTACAGATGCTGATGAAGTACTAGATTTGGTAAAACTTGAAAGACGTATTGAATTTGTGGGCGGTGGCTTACGTTTCTTCGACATAAAACGCTATAACGAGTTTGATAATGCAAACATTTCAATTACGCATACCTTAGCGGGTGAATCGCATACACTTGCTCCTGGAGACAAAAACTGGGCACTTCCTGTTGCTCAAATCTATATTCTATCAAATCCTGAAATAGGCGAGAATGTAAGAGATTAACAGTTACTAACATATAAAGCTATCTAAAGTAGTTGTACTTCTGTCACTACAAATAAGATTAGTGCCATAGTAATAAACTATTATAGGTAGCTTTTCTTTTAAAAAACATATTCAAATTGAAAATTTATAAATGTATTACCGTTGTTGCCTTTTTGGTACTACTATTTGGGTCTTGTAAACAAAAATTATCTACTTCTGAATATACAGTTATTTCAGGAAAAATAGAAAACACAAATGGCGGAGAATTAACCATTATGTTTAGAGATGAGTTTAAAGAATTTATCAAAATAAATAAAGACGGATCTTTTTCAGACACCTTAGATATTAAAGATGGACATTACATCATTATATGCGGAAATACATCTACTGGAGCTTATATAACCAAAGGTGGTAATGTTAATTTCACCGCTAGCGAAAAAGACTTTATTAATACCTTAACTTTTAAAGGTGATTATGCAGATTTAAATAATTATTTTGTTGAAAGAGGTAAAGCTGAAAATTATTTTAGGTCTAATGCAAAGGACTATTATGATAAAGATGAAGATACCTTTGTAAAGATGATAACTAATGATAAAAAGCAATTAGAAAACAAGTTAAATGCCCTTGACAATGTACCTGCAGATATCAAAGAAAAAGAGTTAAGACATTTAGCGTACAAAAACCTAGAGTACAAATATATGTACCAAGCATTTTACCACAAGAGATCTCCTGGTAATGAAAATTACAAAGCATCTAAAGGTTTCATGAAAGCGATAAATGAGATTCCTACAGATAAGCCAGAGGATTATAAATACTCTGCAGCATATTACTATTTAATGACATATGTTATTCTTGGAAACAGAACCAACCAAGAATACGAAAAGAATAAAGAAGCGGGTTACCTAGAGGCTTTTAATAATGCAGCGTTAACCATAGAAAGCGAAGATTTACGTAATCTTTTGCTATATGATAATATCATAGGGAAACTTCAAAGAGTACCAAACAAAAAAGAATTTTATGAAAACTTCATGAATATTTCTACTAATGATACTCATAAAGCTCTTATCACCAAACGGTATAATGAATTATCTTTTTTAAATCCTGGAAACCCATCTCCTAAGTTTACAGACTATGAAAATTACAATGGCGGAACAACGTCTTTAGAAGATTTTAAAGGTAAATACGTGTATATAGACATTTGGGCAACATGGTGCGGACCATGTAAATATGAAATTCCTTTTTTACAAAAAATAGAAAAGCAATATCATGATAAAAACATTGCGTTTATAAGTATTTCTGTAGATAAAAAAGCAGACTACCAAGCTTGGAAAAACATGATTAAAAACAAACAGATGTCTGGAATACAATTGTTTGCAGATAGAGCCTTCGAATCAGAGTTTATAAAATCTTATAAAATTAGTGCCATTCCTCAGTTTATATTATTAGATCCAAACGGAAACATAGTTAAATCTCAGGCTCCAAGACCTTCTGACGATAAATTAATAGACTTATTCAAGGAGTTAGGCATATAGAAACATCTAAGATATATTATTCTGCTACTTATGCTTAAGTACTAGAAAGTAATAAATAATGTAAAAGAAAAAACATGAAAAAAATAGTATTTATTGTTGGAGTACTTATTATAAGTTACAGTAGCTTTTCGCAAGGCATTACATTTGAAACTGGAAGTTTTAATCAAGCTTTAACAAAAGCCAAAAAGGAAAATAAATATTTATTTGTTGATTTTTATACAGTTTGGTGTGGACCTTGCAAAAAAATGAATAAAGAAGTTTTTCCTCAAGAAAAAGCTGGGAATTACTTTAACGAAAACTTAATTTCTATAAAAATAGATGCTGAAAAAGGAGAAGGTGTAGAATTAAAAAAGCAATATAACGTTCAAGCTTATCCTACCATGCTTTTTCTAAACAACAGCGGCAAAGAGCTTTATAGAATGGTTGGAGGTAAATCATTAGAAGAGTTTATTACAGGCACAAAAAACGCTTTAAACCCAGTTAAAAGATTAGATGTATTAACCAAAAAATACAATGAAGGAGAGCGCAATTTAGAATTTGTATTAAGTTACATAAACGCTTTAAATGATGCTTTTGATAATAAAACTAGCGCAGAAGTTTCTAAAGAACTAGTTAAATCCTTGCCCATAGAAAAGTTCAATACAAAAAAAATGTTCAACATATTGGCTAACACCGATATTGAATATAACTCTGAAGCCTTTAACTACATAGTAAAAAACAATAAACAACTATTGGCTAATGTTAATAGTTGGAATTATAACAAAACTGTTATTAATACTGTTTCAAAACATTTAACTAATAAAGCAAAAACAGTTTCTACACTTGAAGAATTAAAACATGAAATTAAAAAGGTTAATAAGAGGGTTTCTTTTTTAGAAGAAAAACAACTAGAATCGTTAGAAAAAGAAAGTACCTATAAATTCTTTACTACCCAAAAAGATTTTAAAAATTGGTTTCAACTTAAAATGCAAGAAGCCAATAAATACAAAGGAACAGAAGATTATAAGTATAGACTTCACACCATAGGTTCAGATGCACTTGGAATTCCAGCATTTATTGATTCTGACGATTGTATAAACCGCGTATTTAAAATGGCCAATACTTTGGTAGCCAATAAAGACAGCTTCATAATTGGCAACCTATTACTTGCAAAGGTTTACTTTAAACTAAAGGATAAAGAAAAAGCTATGAATTGCCTTAATATTTTTATTGATAAACATGGATTAGCTGGAGACCGTAAAGCATATACTTCAATTAGTATGTTAAAAACAGCTATTGAAAGTTTGTAGTACACATTAAAAAAAAATAAAACAGACTTAAATTTTCAAAAAAATGAAAAAAATAAAATTAGCCATTTTTGGCCTGCTACTATTATCTATTACAGCTTGTAATACAAAAAAAGAAGTTCCTTTAACCACTAGTAAAATAGAAGTACACACCAATGGTTTAAGCTCAGGAGAAATAACTATAGCGCCCTACCAACGGGTACAAAGCAGAGAAGAATACAATAAATTTACCATAAAAGATTCTTTAAAAAACAACATATCTGTTATTGAAATAGATACAGCACAAGCCATAAGACGTGTAACTTTAAAGTATAACAACAAAACCTATAACACTGAACTTTTTACAGGTACTGGCACATATAAATTAATTATTAAAAACGATAGTCTTATAGTACAAGGAGCTCCAAGACATAACGAATTTTTAAAAATTAGTGAAACGTTAGGAATACCTAAAATGGAACGTTTAAAATATAAAAAAGACCCAACCGAAGCCGAAATCAATTTTATTGATAATTACGCAAACAACCTTATTGCTACCATAAAAAAACACCCTAAAAACATAGCGTTAGCGCAAACTGCTTACGGGCAATTTTGGAGTGCAGATGCCACAACGCTTGACTCTGTTATAAGTAGTTTTGACACTAGTTTACATAACAATTACTTCTTAGCCCCATTGGTGGAACGTCGTAAAAATTTAGATTTAGTAAAAGTGGGGCAACCAGCACCTAACTTCACCTTAAAAAGTATAGAAAATAAAGACATTTCATTATCAGATTATAAAGGCAAATACCTTTTAATAGATTTTTGGGCCTATTGGTGCATACCATGCATAAAAGGTTTTCCAGAACTAAAAGAAATTAGAAAAACATACACTGAAGACAAACTTGCTATTTTAAGCATTAGTACAGATAAAAATTATGATAAATGGGTTGAAGCTGTTGAAAAACACAAATTACCATGGACACAAGTTATTGATGATGCTAATTTACCTGTAGATATAGGCTCAAAATACACAGTTGTTGCCATTCCGCATTTAATATTAATATCACCCGAAGGCACCATAATTTACAAACACCAATACACTGATAATTTAACCAATGAATTAGCAAAAATTTTAAACTAAGTTAACCATTAGCTTTGGTGTTTTAAAAAAACAAACTTTAACATTTCTTTACAAGAGTTTATAAGCACCTAAACGTCTTAGCTTTATAACATAAAAACAAAATAATGAAAAAAATTATAGTTCTATTCGTAGTTACATTAGCTTATAACCTAACATTTTCACAAGGTGTTTCGTTTGAACATTCATCATTTAACGAAGCATTAGCAAAAGCTAAAAAAGAAAACAAATTGTTATTTATGGACTGTTACACCACCTGGTGCGGCCCTTGTAAATGGATGACAAAAGAAATATTTCCGCAAGAAGAAGTAGGCAACTTTTTTAACGAAAATTTTATAAGCATTAAAGTAGACATGGAAAAAGGCGAAGGCATAGATTTAAATAAAAAATATGCTATAAAAGCCTACCCAACTTTACTATTTATTGATGGCAATGGAAATGCAGTACACAAATTAGTAGGCGGTAAACAAGCTATAGATTTAATTGAAGGTGCAAAATCTGCCCTAAACCCTAACTTAAGAATTGATTTTTTAAAAGAAAAATACAATACTGGCAATAAAGATTACAACTTTTTAATCACCTATTTAAAAGCTTTAAATGATCAACATGATAATGAAACTGCAGCTATTGTTGCAAAAGAAATTATAGAACAAACATCATTAGATAAATTTATGACTAAAGATTTGTTTTATGTAATAGCATCAGCACAATACCCATATAAATCTAAAGAGTACAACTATCTACTAAAAAACAAATTACAAATAAAAAAAATAACTGAAGATTACAATTACAGCAGTGTTTTAGGGAGCCCCATAATGGCACATTTGCAAGCTTTTGCAAAAACCAGTAAAAATTTAAAAAAGTTATATGCTGAAATTGAAAATTGCAACAAACAATTTGACATGAATGCTTTTGGCGACATATCAAAAAACCTAACCTATACTTTTTACATTGAGAATAACCAACTAGAAAAATGGTATAACAGTAAAATTGAAGATGTTGAAGCTTTAAAAAATGAAAAAAGCTACATATATGTTTACAATGGCATATGCGATGAAATTTTAAGAACCCCTAAACTAGCTGCAGAATCAAAAATTTTTAATGACTTTTTAAAGAAAGCCCAAGGTTTTTCAACAAATGAAGAAACTGGTATAATAATGGGTAATTTAATGCTTGCTAAACTATACCTTCATAAAAAAGAAAAAGAAAACGCATTAAATGCTTTTAACATTTTCTTTGAGGAGAACAAAAAAGCAGGTGGTAATAATAACCATCCCTCGGTGTCTAATCTAAGAAAGGCCATTGAAACTATTTAAAAGTATAGTTGTGTTGCATAAAAAACCACGCCCTAAGCGTGGTTTTTTTATAGTACTAAATATGAAAAGTAAACAATAATGCGTTTTTAAAAACATGTGAGGAATAAAACAATACCATAAAAAACTTACAAACCAAAGTTTACCTAATGTTAAAACATAAACTAAAATCAAATATTAACATAAAATTAAAACTTATAAAAGTTTTTTTACAAACTAACCCACTTTAAAACAAACAACTAAACAAGCCGTAAAAACAATAAACATTATTAAAACTTAAACTAAATGTTAACTTTTGTATGGTGTTAAAAATTAACATTGACCCACTAACCCTGTTGTATAGTTTTGCCTGCTCCAAAAAACAAATATTAAACAACAGAAATGAAAACAACAAACAAAATTTTAGTTTTAATAACTATAGTTTTATGCTCATTATCAGCTTTTTCCCAATCAACAAATGCATCAATTAAAGGAAAAATAACTGATACTAACAGCGAGCCTTTATTAGGTGTAAACATAATAATTCAAAACACAGCTACGGGTTTTAAAACAGGTGCCAACACCAATATGGAGGGTGATTTTATCTTACAGCAATTACCTCTTGGCCCTTACACAATTAAAATTTCTTATATAGGCTTTAAAACCGTTACTCAAAACGATTTAGAGTTAAACTTAAGCGATGAAATTGTATTAAATATTAAACTAGAAGAAAGTGCCTACGATTTAGATGCTGTAGTTTTAAAAACCAGCGGAACGACAAAACGTATTAAACAACTGGGGGCTTCAACAAAAATTAGTAGTCAACAAATTAAAAGCTTACCTGCCGAGGGTAGAAATTTTACCCGTTTAACAAGTTTATCGCCTTTACAAGGAGGTGGCTCTTTAAATTTGGGGGGACAAAGAAGAACATCTACTAACATTACCATTGATGGCGCAAACGCCCGTAACACTTTAACTGCTGGCGAAGTGGGTCGTGGCCCTTTTACTATTTCACAAGAAGCCATTAGAGAATTTGAAGTTTCAACTAATGATTATACTGTAACCCAAGGGCGTCAAAGTGGAGGCTCTTTAAATGCGGTGACTAAATCTGGTACAAACGAATTTCATGGTAGTGCATTTGGCTTTTATAGAGCCGATGCTTTACAAAGCAAATACAACATAAGAGGGCAAGAAAGAGATGCAGATTTTTACACCTTACAAACAGGAATTAGCTTAGGTGGCCCAATAATTAAAGATAAATTGCACTTTTTTACAACTTACGAAAGACAAGATTCTGGTAGCCCAGTTACCATTGCAGATATACAATCTGAAGATGATGAAAACCGCTATGGCGTTACACAAGAAAATTTAGATAGGTTTTTAAACATTGCCAGAACTCAATACGGGGTAAGTAATGACAAACAAGTAGGGCAATTTGATAGAGAAAGACGAGCACATAACTTATTTGTTCGTTTAGATTGGCAAATTAATAATAAGCACACCTTAACGTTCAGAAACTTATACAATCAATATGAAAGCCCTATGAATACCAGTGACAACTCAAACTTTGAGATTGCTGAAACTTGGTCTGATTTTGAATCGCATGAAAATAGTACGTTATTATCATTACGTTCTATATTTTCAGAATCAGTAACCAATGAATTTAAGGTACAATACCAACATGCAGAACGTTCTTATCTACCAAGTTCTCAGTTACCAAGTGCCAACATTCCACGTGCTATTGTTGATGTAACTTCAGATTTACCAAACGGAAACACAAGATCTAGAACATTTCAGTTAGGAGGACAACGTTACTCTCCAGAAACCAACTTAGAGAAACAAGTTCATATTGCCAATATCACTTACTTAAACACAGATAAAGTAAACTACACTTTTGGTACAGACAATACCATTTCATATCTAGAAACACTATTATCAAATGAACAAAACGGGCGTTTCTTTTTTGATTCTTTAGATGATTTTGAAAATCAAGTTGCAAGCAGATATGCTAGAGAAGTGCCTCTAACAGGCGTACCTCCTATAGTAGAACAAACCGTTTACGATTTATCTTTGTTTGCTGAAGCAGATTTTAACATTAATAAAAACATTAATGTAATTGCAGGCTTACGTTGGGATGCTACTATATTTTCTAAAGCAGGCGCATTCAATCCTGTAGTTTATGACGAATTAGGAATAAGCACAAATAACCAACCTACAGATTTTGATAATATTCAACCAAGACTACAAATGACTTGGAACATTAATGGCAACGATAAAGATATTTTAAAACTTGGTGGCGGCGTATTTTCATCACAACCACATTATTATGCGCAAGTAAACAACATTCAAAATAGCGGTGTATTATTAGGTGCCATTGACGTGTCTGGAGACAATGTGCCTACTCCAAATTTTGAAGGTTACAGACAAGACCCATCTACAGTTCCTGGTGTACCTGATGGCGAAACACCCTTTTCAACTATTAATGCTGTAAGTGATGATTTTGAAGTTCCAACAACATTTAAAGCTAATTTAAACTATACACACTTTTTTGACAATGGAATTTATGTTGGAATAAATGCTTTATTAAGTCATACAAAAAACAACTATACCTACCAAGAAGCTAATTTGGTTGATACACCATATTTTACAACACCTAACGGAAGAGATGTATTTGTACCTGCTAATACCATTGGCAGTAATGGTAGAGTAGACTGGAAGGCCTCAAGAAAGACTGATAAAGTAGGACGCGCTTTATTATTAACATCAGATGGAATATTAGACCAAGCTGCATTAATTATTAATGGCGGATCTAAAATTGGTAAAGATGGATACCTAAATGCTAGTATAACCCTTAACAAAACAAAAGACAACTCTTCATATAACTGCTGTGTTGCAAACACCTCTACATTTTTACCTGTTGAAGGAGACCCAAGAACATTAAATTACGGATATTCAGACAATCACTTTGGAAGTAAAGTAATTTTAAACGGTGCAACACCAACCTGGAAAGGTTTTAAATTAGGTATTACAGCCATAGGTACTGGTGGTTCTAGATATTCTTTTAAAGTAGACAACACAACAAGTGTAAACGGAGACTTTAACTTAAGCAATGATATAGCTTACGTTTATGACCCAAACAACCCAAATACACCAACTGAAATAGCCGAAGCTTACAACCAAATATTAAACGATCCTGAAACTACAAAAGCGTATAAAGATTATTTAAAAGATAGCTTTGGTGGTTTTGCAAAAAGAAATGGTGGTAAAAACCCTTTCTATTACACTGTAGATATGCGTTTAACTAAAGATATTAAATTTTATGGTAAGCAAAATTTACAACTATCTGCAGATGTATTTAACCTAGCCAACTTATTAAATAAAGATTGGGGAGCAAGCCATAATTACGGAAACAGAGAGTTAATGAAAGTAAATGGATTTGACCAAGCAACAAAATCTTACTCATACAACGTACAAACCGGTGCAGGTACAGAGCCTATTGGTGGTACACCATGGAGACTTCAACTTGGTGCTAAATATTCCTTTTAAAGAATATTGTTAGTTGCCTTTATGCGCAATGAGAAATCATTAAACTAAAAAGGCTGGTTTACAGAAGATTTAATGCTTCTGTAAACCTTTTTTAAACAAAAATTATTAGAAACAAAAAAAATCAAAAATGAAATATATTAGTACACTTTTTTTAGTAATCCTTTTAATAACTTGTAAAAGCACAATTCAAAATAATAATAAAGTTCCCTCTAAAAAAAACACTGCAGACTTTATACTTACATTTGGATCATGCAATAAACCAAATAAAAACAATGTGCTTTGGGATGATGTTTTAAACTTAAAACCCAATGTATGGATTTGGGGTGGTGATAATATTTATGGCGATTCTGAAGACATGAATAAAATAAAAGCTGATTATGCCATGCAACAAAAACAAAATGGTTATGCAGAATTAGTAAAAAACACTAAAATTATTGGTATTTGGGACGACCATGATTTTGGTAAAAATGATGCAGGTACTGAATACCCAAAAAAGAAAGAAAGCCAACAATTGATGTTAGATTTTTTTAATGTACCAAAAAATTCTCCTAGAAGAAAGCAAGAAGGCATCTATTCTTCTGAAATTTTCAAAACTAATAAAGGCAGTATTAAAGTTATTTTACTAGATACTCGTTATTTTAGAACCGGTATTTCAAAAGCCGATATTAATGGTTCTCAAGAAAACAGAACTTTGTTAGGTGCAAAACAATGGCAATGGCTAAATAATGAATTACACAACTCTACAGCCGATTTTAATGTTATTGTTAGCAGCATACAAACTATTGCCCAAGAGCACCTTTATGAAAAATGGGCAAATTTCCCTAAAGAAAGAGAAAAATTATTAAATTTAATTGCAGAATCTAAAGCTAAAAGAGTTATACTTTTATCTGGAGATAGGCATATTTCTGAATTTTCTAAATTAAAACACACTACAATTCCTAATCCATTAATAGATTTTACGTCAAGCGGCTTAACACATGCTAGTTTCAACTTTAAAGGTGAACCAAATGCTTTGAGACATGGCGAAGTAATACACACCTATAGCTTTGGAGCTTTATATTTTGATTTTAAAAAGAAAAAAGTAACCATGCAAATGCGTGGAGATAATAACACTATACAACAGGAATTGGTGCAAGTTTACAACTAAGCCAGTTACTAAAATATAGAAAGTTTGAGTTTTTAAGTTTTTTAAAGATTGGGAATTTGCTTTTAAAAAGTAGGTTCCCTCTTTTTTATAACTTTTCTAAGGCTAAAGCAATAGATTGCCTAGTTGTACCAATTAAATCTCCTAAATCTTTTTGAGTTAATAAATTAAAAAGCACATATTCATTACCTGAATAATCATGCACTTTATTATCAAAATAAGTACTTAAATATCTTAACTTTTCTGTAGTACCTTTTTCATTAGACATTTTTACTTTTTTTTCTGCATTACACCAGCGCTTTACCAAATAGCGTATAAACCAATCTGTTAGAATGGGGTCGTCCATTACCACGCGTTTAATAAAGTCTAAATCATAAACACGTAGCTTACAATCTATCATTGTTTTAGAGTATTCGTAAAACTGTTTATTTTCTAAATATTCAAAATTCCCAAAAAAATCTCCATCTCCTAAAACTTCATAAATAAAAGGTTTTCCTTCTTGGTTGTATGTACCCAACTTTACAGCACCTCGCACTATTTGGTAAATGCTTTTTGATCTAAAAATAGCCTTATAAACATTATTACCCTTTAGTTTTATTGTTTCTGAAACATAATTGTCTAAATCAGGATAATTTTCTTTTAAGTGTTGATAAACATCAAAATTTTGAAATTTTTTTATTGTTGCAGAATGTAAATTAATCATTTTTAGCGAGAGAATAATTATGTTACAAATTCTGATTTTTAAAAAAAACAAATGTTATGATAATATTACTAGTAGCTCTCTATAACATTAAATAAATCACATCAGGTATTTTGATAAAAAATACTATTAACTTAAAACCTCTGCAGTTACTTTTTCAATTAGAAACTTTTCAACTTAATATTTACAAAAAAACACCTTTACCATAGCAATAACGTATAAAACGAAAAAAGCCTCTACATTTCTGTAAAGGCTTTTGTTTTTAACGCTCCTCAGGTTGGGCTCGAACCAACGACCCTCTGATTAACAGTCAGATGCTCTAACCAACTGAGCTACTGAGGAAGGTTTTGTTTCGCTTTTGCGAGCGCAAATATATATATTATTTTAGTTCCCACAATACTTTTTTTAAAAAATTTTAATCAAATATTGCTTTATAAATATCATTACCGTTTGCAAACAGCACTAAGGCTATTAAAATAAAGAAACCAACCATTTGTGCATACTCCATAAACTTGTCTCCTGGTTTTCTTCCTGAGATCATTTCATAGAGTAAAAACATAACATGACCACCATCTAGAGCGGGTATTGGTAATAAGTTTAAAACCCCAAGCATAATAGATAAAAAAGCTGTTATACCCCAAAAAGATTGCCAACTCCATGTGTTAGGAAAAATATCATAAATAGCTTTAAAACCACCTACACCTTTATAAGCGCCCGTACTTGGTGTAAATATAGCGCCTAATTGATCCCAATAAGATACTACTCTATCTTTTGCCTTTTTTAAACCAACAGGAAAAGATTCAAAAAAACTATAATTTATTTTATCAAACTTGTAATAACCTAAAGCTTCTAGAGTTTCGGGTGTAGATCCTGCTGCGTAAACCAAGCCTAGTTTGGCACTATCACTTACTTTAAGTGAAAGATTAAGTTCAGATTTATCTCTTAAAACCTTTGCTGTAACGTTTTGTCCTTTAAATTTTGATAGGCTTGCAACCACCTGATCACCGTATTTTGTGTTTACATCATTTAAACCAATAATAATATCGCCTTTTTTGAGTCCGCTACCTTTATTAAATGAAGTATCTGGTACTTCAACAATGGCAAAAGGTGTTCTTAAGTCTATAAATTTTCGTTCTTTAGAATCTATTAATTGTGCTAAAAAATCTTCGGGTAAAGTAACGGTGGCTTGTTGCCCATTACGTTCAATAGTAACATTTTTTCCAAACAATACTTTTTCTGATATTTCAGAGTATTTTTCAATAGTCTCACCATCAACCGCCAATATTTTATCACCCGTTAATAAGCCAGCTTCATTAGCTACTTTATTATTTATTAAAAGACCATCTTTTATATTTTCATTTGGCAAGAAGGTATCGCCATAAAAATAACTCATTCCAACGTAAATAAGTATGGCTAAAATAAAGTTAACGGTTACACCACCAAGCATAATTATTAAACGTTGCCATGCGGGTTTAGAGCGAAATTCCCAAGGTTGTGGCTCTTGTGCCATTTGCTCGGTATCCATGCTTTCATCAATCATACCCGATATTTTTACATAGCCGCCAAGTGGTAACCAACCAATACCATAAACGGTTTCGCCTATTTTCTTTTTAAATAGTGAAAATTTAACATCAAAAAACAGGTAAAACTTTTCTACTCTAGTTTTAAAAGCTTTGGCAGGTATAAAATGCCCTAATTCGTGTAAAACTATTAATAGTGATAAACTCAGTAAAAACTGAGATATTTTTATAACAAACTCCATATATTTTTAATCAAAATTTTTTTGATAACCGCACAAAAGTAATCTTTTAAACCAAGTATAAAAAGACATTTGTGTATTGCACACCTATTTAACACGAATTTAAGTAACATACATTATCTAAGTTATCTTAATTTCGTTGTATTTTTGTAATACTTATTTTTATTAAATATCATGCTTAATTTTTTTAAAGATTATAAAATATTTGCAATTGTTTTTGGCGTTATTTCTGTAATAATAGTAGCATTAATTTACAATACACTTAATGTTTACCAACCACTACCCATTTACCAGCCTGCTATGGTAAGTACTGAGCTTGTAGATAGCACCATTCAGCACAAAAAAAAATATCATAAAATAGCCAATTTTTCTTTTACCAACCAAAACGGAAAAACAATTACTCAAAAAGATTATGAGGGTAAAATTTATGTGGCCGATTTCTTTTTTACAACATGCCAAACTATTTGCCCTATTATGACCAAAAATATGGCACAAATACAAAGCGAAATTATAAATGATGATGATGTTATGCTATTATCGCACTCTGTAACACCCGAAATTGATACCGTTGCGCAACTAAAACGTTATGCTATAAAAAAAGGCGTGAATGATGCTAAATGGAATTTGGTTACAGGTAATAAAAAGGAAATTTATGCTATGGCCAGAAAAAGCTATTTGGCGGTAAAAGATAATGGTGATGGCGGCCCATTTGATATGGTACACACTGAAAACTTTATGCTAATTGATAAAAAGCGTCAAATTCGTGGGTTTTATGATGGCACCAATAAAGCTGATATTAAAAAGCTATTAAACGATATTAACCACCTACAAAAGGAATATAGCAAATAAACCCAATGTAAATTTTAAGTAAACTTTAAACGCCTAAACTTTTAAAAGTTTAAACTTTTAGTTTACTTTTGCTTCTTTAAAATCAATCTAAATAAGTTTGCAATATACCTTAGCTCATCTTAAAAAAGGTGAAACTGCTGTTATTACCGATGTTTCATCAACCGAAATTCCATTAAAATTACTAGAAATGGGTTGTTTACCTGGTAATACAGTACAATTACTACAAGTAGCACCATTTGAAGATCCTATTTACTTAAACATAAACGGATCGCATTTAGCTATTAGAAAAGAAACAGCTCACCTTATTTTAATTGAAAAAAGCACGCTATGAGTAAACAAATAAACGTTGCTTTAATAGGAAACCCTAATACAGGAAAAACCTCTGTTTTTAACGCTTTAACTGGCTTAAACCAAAAAGTAGGCAATTATCCTGGTATTACGGTTGATAAAAAAGAAGGTATTTGCAAACTACCACGTGGTTTAAAAGCACATATTTTAGATTTACCCGGAACCTACAGCTTAAATGCTTCATCACTAGATGAAAATGTGGTTATTGAACTACTTTTAAATAAAAACGATAAAGATTTCCCTGATGTAGCAGTAGTAGTTACAGATGTTGAAAACCTTAAACGCAACCTACTACTTTTTACACAAATTAAAGATTTAGAAATACCAACACTGCTAGTTATTAACATGGCAGATAGAATGCAAAAAAAAGGTATTTCATTAAATATAAATTATTTAGAAGAACAACTACACACCAAAATTGCCGTAGTAAGCACCCGGAAAAACGAAGGCATAGATACCCTTAAAGAACTCATTACCAATTATGGTATGCTAAACAATAAGCCTTGTTTAGATATTAGCACCATTGATACAGCCTATTTTCAAAACTTAAAAAAAACATTTTCCAACCAGCTACTTTACAAATTATGGTTGGTAATTACACAAGATGTTAACTTTGGAAAAATTCAGCGAAATGATTTTGATGCTCTAAACGATTTTAAAACCAAAAGCAATGCAGATTTAAAACGTTTACAACAAAAAGAAACCATAAAACGCTATCAATTTATAAACACTGTACTTAAAAAAGGATTGACAGTAAATTTAGCCAACGCTACAGATTTACGCATAAAACTAGACCGCATTTTAACACATAAAGTATGGGGTTATCTCATATTTTTTACCATTCTATTTTTAATGTTTCAAGCGGTTTATGATTGGGCAACCTACCCTACCGATGTAATAGATGAAGCATTCGCATCATTAGCTAATTGGGTAAAAAACACAATGCCCGCAGGCGCATTTACAAATTTACTTTCCGAAGGTATAATTGCTGGTATTGGCGGTGTTATGGTGTTTATTCCGCCTATTGCTTTTCTATTTTTATTTATTGCTCTCTTAGAAGAAAGTGGTTATATGAGCCGTGTTGTATTTTTAATGGATAATATTATGAAACGTTTTGGCCTTAGCGGCAAAAGCGTTGTGCCACTAATATCAGGTAACGCCTGTGCAATTCCTGCGGTAATGGCCGCCCGAAATATTGAAAACTGGAAAGAACGCCTTATTACCATTTTAGTAACACCTTTCACAACCTGTTCGGCACGTTTACCGGTTTACGTTATAATAATAGCTTTAGTAATTCCGCAAGGTACATTTTTAGGCATGAGTTACAAAGCACTAACACTCATGGGGCTGTATGTTATAGGCTTTTTAACCGCCATTATTTCTGCTTATATTTTAAACAAAGTTTTAAAAATAAAAAGCAAAACCTATTTTGTTATTGAAATGCCTAGTTATAAAATACCACTATTTAAAAACGTTTTTTATACAGTAGTTGAAAAAACTAAAACCTTTGTTTTTGAAGCCGGTAAAATAATTTTAGCCATTTCAATTATTCTATGGGTATTAGCATCAAATGGTCCGGGTGATAATTTTAATAATGCCGAAAATATTATAAAATCCCAAAACCCTTCAATCTCTAAAACTGAGTTAGAAGATAAAATATCAGCTCATAAACTAGAATATAGTTACATTGGTATTGTTGGCAGAACCATTGAACCTGCAATAAGGCCATTAGGTTATGATTGGAAAATTGGCATTGGCCTTGTAACATCATTTGCTGCCCGCGAAGTTTTTGTAGGCACATTAGCAACCATATACAGCGTTGGAAGCGCTAGTGATAATGAAGATGAAGATACCATTAAAAGCAAAATGGCAGCCGAAGTACATAATAACGGCACCAAAGTATTTACATTAGCTTCAGGTATTTCATTATTACTTTTTTATGCCTTTGCAATGCAATGCATGAGTACTTTAGCTATTGTTAAACGCGAAACTAACAGTTGGAAATGGCCTATATTACAGTTAGTTGTTATGAGCAGTTTTGCTTATATAACTGCTTTAATAGCATTTCAATTTTTGAAATAAAATACGCTTGTAATTTAAACGCTAAAAAACGACTGAAATAGCATGAACACCTTAATACAAAACATACTTGTTTTTTCAACCGTAGCAATAGCTATTCTATTTTTAATTAAAAAGTTTATGCCTAAAAAAGCTAAAACCAATAAAGGTTGCAACTCAAATTCAAACTGTGGCTGTCATTAAACCTCAATAATTTTGATTTATTGGGTTTTGCTCTTTACATTTATAACATCTAAACTAAAAACCCAACAACTAATGAGTAAAAAGCTATTATTATATTCTGCTTTATTTTTAAGTTTGAATAGCTTCGCACAAAAAAAAGCCATTAAATTATTTGATGCTAATTTAAGTCATTTTGAAAAATGGAACGGTGTTCCGCATGAAACAGTAAAAGACTTACCCAAAGGCACTTATCAATCTACCAACGTTCATACAGGTACACCTCTCGGGTTAAATAACGACATAAAAAATGTTTTCTCAATTATTACCGAAAACAACGAACCCGTATTAAAAATTACTGGCGAAATTTATGGCGGCTTAACCACAAAAGCATCTTTTGAAAATTATCACCTAAGTGTTATGTTTAAATGGGGTGATAAAAAATGGGCACCAAGATTAAATGCTAAACGCGATAGTGGTATTTTATACCATTGCTACGGAGAACACGGACGTTTTTGGAAAACCTGGAAAACATCATTAGAATACCAAGTTCAAGAAAGTGATATTGGCGATTTTATTCCAATTTCTGGCAATACAGCAACACCAAATGTTGGCGGACCAAAAGTTGAAATTAGAGGCGATTTTTCTGAAATAAAAAAGTTTAATCCAAAATCTAATATGTATTCAGATGGTAGTGGTTACATTCAAGCTTCAATGGAGCCCGATGCTCCTCATGGCGAATGGAATCATTTAGAAGTTTACGTAATTGGTAATGATGCTGTACACGTTGTTAATGGCCATATTGTAATGGTTGTTGAAAACGCTATAAACCCAGAAACTGGCAAACCATTAACTAGTGGGCAAATTCAAATACAATCTGAAGCTGCCGAATGTTACTACAAAGATTTAACCATTACACCAATTAAAAAATTCCCCAAAAGCATTAGAAAAAACGTAAGATTTAAATAATCTTCAAAAAATAAAAGTATTTAAAAACCTTTGTATAAAATAAATACAAAGGTTTTTTTATGGTCTACATTATTTTTTTAATTACATTTGAATAATTTTTTAAGCTTACTTAAAAATAATTTAAAGCAAATTGAATGTCTGTAGCCATTGAAAACTTTGTAAAGGCCATTTACAAAAACGGAAAAAGTAACACCAACAACACCAAACCGGGCAATATTGCCAAAGCACTAAATATATCGAGTGCAGCAGCCACAGATATGGCTCAAAAGCTTGCGGCAAAAGATATTATAGTTTATCAAAAATATCAGCCTTTAAAGCTTACCGAAAAAGGCAACAAAATGGCATTAAATATTGTCCGCAAACACCGTTTATGGGAAAGTTTATTATTTAAATTATTCGATTTATCGTTGCATGACATTCATCGTGAAGCCGAATTATTAGAGCATCAAACCTCCGATTTGTTAGCCGAAAAAATAAGTGATTATTTAGGCAACCCAAAATTCGACCCGCATGGAGACCCTATTCCAAACGCCAATGGCGATATTACTACGGTTGATACATCTATACTGCTTTCAAAAGCTTTAGAAGGCAAAAGCTATATTATTTCAAGGCTGTTAAGTACCGATAAAGAGTTTTTCGATTTTTGTTCGGTAAATGCCTTAAAATATGGCAATACCATTTATGTGTCAAAACAATTTACAACCAGTAAAATGACACAAATTTCAATAAATAATAACACCATCGTACTTAATAGTGATTTCACAAATATCATTTACGTAAATGAAGTCAATTAAACTGTTTTTCATATTAAATTGTATTATGTTAAGCACAGTAAGTGCGCAAAATATAATAGGTAAAGTCACTCATAAAAACGAGGTGCTTCCTTATGTAAACATCTATTTAAAAGGCACTACCAAAGGAAATGCTTCAAACGAAAAAGGAACATTTAAAATAGAAAATGTTTCCGCAGGAAATTACACCATTGTAGCATCGTTTACTGGTTTTAAAACTGCTGAAAAACAAATTACTATAAAAAATAATGAAACGCTTACTGTAAATTTTAATTTAGAAGAAGCGCAACTTTTAAACGAAGTTATTGTTACTGGAACACTAAAAGCAGTGTCGCGCTTAGAAAGCCCTGTACCTGTTGAGGTTTATAAGCCTACATTCTTCAAAAAAAACCCTACACCAAATATTTTTGAAGCGTTACAAAATGTAAATGGCGTACGCCCACAACTTAATTGCAATGTTTGCAATACGGGCGATATCCATATTAATGGTCTTGAAGGGCCATACACTCTTGTTTTAATAGACGGCATGCCTATTGTTAGTGGTTTATCTACGGTTTATGGCTTATCGGGAATTCCTAACTCGTTAATTGAGCAAGTTGAAGTTGTAAAAGGTCCTGCATCATCGCTATACGGTAGCGAAGCTGTTGGTGGTTTAATAAATATTATAACCAAATTACCCGAACATGCACCCATCTTTTTTTACGATAGTTTTGCAACCGGTTGGGGTGAAGCTAATTTTGACGTTGGTTTTAAATCGAAAGTTGGAAAAAAGGCTACTGTTTTAGTTGGTGCCAATTATTTTAAATACTCAAATCCAATTGATAATAATAACGATAATTTTACTGATGTAACCTTGCAAGATCGCATTTCGGTATTTCAAAAGTGGAATTTTAAGCGTAAAAACAATCGTTTATTTTCACTTGCTGGCCGCTATTTTTATGAAGACCGCTGGGGCGGCGAAATGCAATGGAATCCAACGTTTCGTGGTGGTAATGAAGTTTATGGCGAAAGCATTTACACCTCACGATACGAACTATTAGGAAACTACCAATTACCAACACGTGAAAAAATTAATGTTCAATTTTCGTATTCCGATCACGATCAAAATTCAGTTTACGGCAATACACCATATTTAGCCAAACAACGCATTGGTTTTGGTCAACTTATTTGGGATAAACCTTTAAAAAATCATGATTTACTTTTTGGACTCGCAGCCCGATATAATTTTTATAACGATAATACGCCAGCAACCACAACATCAGATGAAATAGTAATTCCTTCAATGTTTTTTCAAGATGAAATTACGCTAGCCAAAAAACACCACCTACTTTTAGGTGCTCGTTATGATTATGATGATAGACATGGTTTTATTTTCACACCAAGATTAGCATACCGTTTTAAACCTACTGAAGATGATATTTTAAGATTAAATGCCGGTACAGGCTTTAGAGTTGTAAATTTATTTACTGAAGACCACGCAGCATTAACAGGTTCGCGAGATGTTATTATTGAAGAAACCCTAAATCCTGAACAATCTTTAAACATAAATTTAAACTATTTAAAGAAAATTTATACCAAAACAGGACAAATAATTACCGTTGATGCATCGGCGTGGTACACACATTTTACAAATGCTATTATACCAGATTACGACACCAACCCAAACCAAATTATTTACGATAATTTAGATGGATATTCAACCTCAAAAGGCTTAAGTTTAAATATTGATGCCATTGTAGGAAGTGGCTTTAAAGCATCAATTGGCGGGACATTTCAAGACGTATCACAAACCGAAAACAACATAACAACCCGTCAAATTTTAACCGAGCGTTTTACAGGTGTATGGTCTTTATCATACAAACATTACCCAAGTAACATCACTATAGATTATACAGGTAACGTTTACGGCCCAATGCGTTTGCCAACACTAGGCGATTTAGATCCGCGTAGCGCTTTTTCACCAAATTGGAGCATTCAAAACATCCAATTAACCTATGCCAGTAAAGCTAATTTAGAATTCTATTTAGGTGTAAAAAACTTATTAAATTGGACACCAAACCAAGGCAACCCGTTTATAATAGCCAGAAGCCATGATCCTTTTGATAAAAATGTACAATTTGATAACCAAGGCAATGTTGTTCCAACCAACAATAATCCGTATGCATTAACCTTCGACCCATCGTATGTGTACGCACCAAACCAAGGGCGACGCTTATTTTTAGGATTGAGATACACCTTAAATTAATATTAAAATGAATACCAATATGAAAAAAGTAGTTTTAATTATATGTGTTTTAAATATGATTTTTAGCTGTAAAAGCGACAAAAAATCATCAGGAAAACTACAAGTAGTAACCACAACCACCATGATAACCGATTTGGTAAAAAATATTGGAGGCAATGTTATAGAAGTAAAAGGATTAATGGGAAGCGGTGTAGACCCGCACCTTTACAAAGCCAGTGAAGGCGACGTAACCAAACTGGTAAGTGCCGATGTTATTTTTTATAACGGTTTGCATTTAGAAGGAAAGTTGGTTGAAGTTTTTGAAAAAATGAAAAACAAAAAAACCGTTGCAATTGCTGATGCTTTAGACAAATCGACTTTGATTGGTTCAGAGTATTTTGCATCAAACTACGATCCGCACATTTGGTTTAACATTGATTATTGGATGCAAGCCGGTGCCTATGTTGAAAAAACACTTGAAGAATCGGCCCCAGAACACGCACAAACTTTCAGAAAAAATTGGGAAAGTTATCACGCACAATTAGTAACTTTAAAACAAGAAATTTCAGAGATTATTGAAACACTTCCGCAAGAAAAACGCATATTGGTAACAGCACATGATGCCTTTAATTACTTCGGAAAATTGTTTCATTTTGAAGTTGTTGGTTTACAAGGTTTATCAACCGCAACCGAAGCTGGCGTGCAAGATGTACAAAAGCTCACAGCTTTTATTATTGAGAATACAGTGAATGCTATTTTTGTGGAAAGCTCGGTACCAAAACGTACAATAGAAGCCTTACAAGCTGCTGTAAAATCCAAAAACCATGAAGTTACTATTGGCGGAACACTTTATTCTGATGCCTTAGGTGATGCTGAAACAGTTGAAGGAACTTATATTGGAATGTATAAGTACAATGTGAATACTATAGTTAATGCTCTAAAATAATGGAACGAAATATTGCCGTAAAAGTAGACGATTTAACCGTTGCTTATAACTACAAACCCGTACTTTGGGATATTGATTTAGAAATTCCCGAAGGCGTACTTATGGCTATTGTTGGTCCTAACGGTGCCGGAAAATCAACCTTAATAAAATCTATTTTAGGCATTTTAAAACCTATTGCAGGTAGTGTTTCTATCTATGGAAAGCCATACAATAAACAACGAAAATTAGTGGCATACGTACCACAGAAAGGCAGTGTAGATTGGGATTTCCCAACCACAGCACTCGATGTGGTGATGATGGGAACTTACGGTAATTTAGGTTGGATAAAACGCCCTGGGCAAAAACAAAAAAAAGAAGCACTAGAGGCTTTAGAAAAAGTTGGCATGCTTCCTTTTAAAAACCGGCAAATAAGTCAATTATCTGGGGGGCAACAACAACGCATATTTTTAGCACGTGCTTTGGTGCAAAACGCTTCTATTTATTTTATGGACGAACCTTTCCAAGGTGTAGATGCCACCACAGAGATAGCTATTATTAATATTTTAAAAGAATTACGAAAAGCTGGAAAAACAGTCATTGTTGTGCATCACGATTTACAAACCGTTCCTGAATATTTTGACTGGGTAACCTTTTTAAACGTGAAAAAAATTGCAACAGGACCCGTAAAAGATATTTTTAACGACGATTATTTAACCAAAACCTATGGTATAAATTACAAAGTAAGCCTACAAAAATAAGCCCCTACAAGTAGATAGTTTAAAAAAAGAAACATTTTGAATATTAAAGATTACATAGAATTACTATTTACAGATTATACCTTGCGCACTATTACACTAGGAACCGCTATTTTAGGAGCAGTTACAGGAATGTTGGGTAGTTTTGCTGTGTTGCGCAAGCAAAGTTTATTAGGCGATGCCATTTCACATGCAGCTTTACCTGGTATTGCCATAGCTTTTTTGATTACCGGCACAAAAGAATCTAACATATTACTTTTGGGCGCTTTAATTAGTGGGTTAATTGGTACTTTCTGGATTCGTGGTATTATTACTAAAACACATTTAAAATCTGATACTGCACTTGGGTTAATTTTATCATTATTTTTCGGTTTCGGTATGTTGTTGCTAACCTTCATACAAAAACAACCTAACGCTAACCAAGCAGGATTAGATAAATATTTATTTGGGCAAGCTGCTACTTTAGTTGAAAAAGATGTTTGGTTTATGACCTTAGTAACGAGCATTTGTTTAATTGTTTTATTACTATTTTGGAAAGAATTTAAAATCTTACTTTTTGATGCCGATTACACCAAAACTCTTGGTTTTAACACCAAATTTATTGATGTTTTAATTACATCATTTATTGTGTTAGCTATTGTTTTAGGTTTACAAACCGTTGGTGTTGTATTAATGAGCGCTATGTTACTTGCTCCTGCAGCAGCAGCAAGACAATGGACAAACAGTTTAGGCAAAATGGTAATTTTAGCAGCTATTTTTGGAGCATTTTCTGGTGTTTTTGGTACTGCGGTAAGCGCTACACAAAACAATTTATCTACAGGGCCAGTAATTGTTATTATTGCGAGTATTTTTGTGTTGGTATCCTTTGTGTTTTCACCAACTCGAGGACTTCTTTTTAAGCAAATTAGATTTATTAAAAACCGCAGAGATCTTCAGCTTAATAAAACATTAGCGTTTATGTATCATATTGCAGAAACTCATAATGATATTTCACATCCGCATGCTATTAAAATTTTAAATAATTTTCATGGGTACACTAAAGGCACGCTTCAAAAATTAGTACATAAAAACTACGTAACCATAAGCGGTAACATGTGGAGTTTAACCAACAAAGGCTTTAAAGCCGCTTCAAATTTATACAACCAACAAACAGATGAGTAGCGCTCAAATTGAAATACAACTTATTGCATGTTTAGCAGCAATTGCCTGCGCCATTCCGGGTACGTTTTTAGTATTGCGTAAAATGGCAATGATTAGCGATGCCATAAGCCACTCTATTTTACCCGGTATTGTTATTGGCTTTTTTATTACACAAGATTTAAATTCACCTGTACTTATTTTATTAGCTGCCGTAACTGGCATAATTACTGTTGTTTTGGTTGAATATATTCAAAAAACAGGTTTGGTAAAAGAAGACACTGCTATAGGTTTAGTGTTTCCGGCATTATTTAGTATTGGCGTTATTTTAATAGCCAAAAATGCTAATGATGTACATTTAGATGTTGATGCCGTTTTATTAGGCGAATTAGCTTTTGCACCATTTGATAGATTGCTAATAAACGGTGCAGATTACGGCCCTAAATCTTTATGGATTATTGGCTCTATATTACTTGCAACTATTGGTTTATTAATTACCTTTTTTAAAGAACTTAAAGTTAGCACTTTTGATGCAGGATTAGCAGCTTCATTAGGGTTTTCGCCAGTGGTTATTCATTATGGCTTAATGGCGGTTTCATCTATTACAACCGTTGGTGCTTTTGATGCTGTTGGCGCTATTTTAGTAGTAGCACTCATGATTGCCCCAGCCGCAGCTGCCTATTTAATAACAAATAACTTAAAACGTTTGCTCTTATTTGCTGTTGTTTTTGGAGTTTTTAGTGCTATTTCGGGGTATTGGGTTGCTCATTGGTTAGATGCTTCTATTTCTGGTTCTATAACAACCATGTTAGGTGTTATTTTTTTACTAGTGTATTTATTTGCGCCAAACAAAGGTGTTATAGCAGTACTTTACAGAGAAAAACAACAACGTGCAGAAGTATCTCTTTTAACATTTTTGTTACATCTTAAAAATCATAATGAAACAGAAGAACGCCATGTTAACCATTTAAACGAGCATATAAATTGGCAAAAAGTTAGAAGTAAAACCGTGTTAGATTTAGCCTTAAAAAACAACATGATTATTATTAATAAAAACATAGTGTCACTTACCAAAAAAGGCGAAAAATTTACCACACAAGCTATTGATTATATTATAACCAATCAAGACGGTAAAATAGAACATATGAAAGATGATTTCTTTTTGTTTAGAGGATAACCGCTATTTACAGATGGTTACAAACCATTGTGTTTAAATAAACATTACCTTTATAACATGGCACAACACAACGAATTAGGCAAAAAAGGCGAGCAATTAGCGGTTGATTTTCTTATTGAAAACAACTATGATATTATTGAACGCAACTACCGTTTTGATAAGGCCGAAGTTGATATAATGGCTCAAAAAAAAGACACACTTGCCATTGTTGAAGTTAAAACTAGGTCTAGCACAGATTTTGGCAATCCGCAAGATTTTGTAAAACCAAAACAAATAAAAAACTTAGTAAAAGCTGTTGATGAATACGTTACCGTAAACAATTTAGATGTTGAAGTTCGTTTTGATATTATTGCTATTGTGAAAAATGGCAAAACTTTTAAAATAGAACATTTAAAAGATGCTTTTTATCACTTTTAACATGCGTTACTCTTCTTGAAAAAACTTTATAAAAGCATCAAAATCTTCTGGTTTTGAAATAATTTTTTTGTCTTTATTTAAAACAAAATAAGTTGGTGTTGCAGATACAGCATAATCATCTCCAATTGGGTTATCCCATTTTCCTTCACCATAAACATGAATAAACTCAGGAAAATCGTAGGTTAAACTTTTCCATTTATAGGGTTCATTTTCTAAAGCTACAGCCACTACTTTTACATTTGTTTTTTCCTTCATAAATTTTTGTAACAAAGGAATTTCATCTAAACAATGCGAACAGGCGCTGCTCCAAAAAACAATAACATATTTATCAAACCCTTGAAGTTCTGTTAGTTTTTTTGTTACTTTTTTTCCGTTTTGCGTTATTTCAACATCAAAATCTGGTGCTACTTTACCACGTGATAAATTTTCAAAAGTTATTAAACTATTTATAAGCTCTTGATCATTTAACGCTACAGCAATATCCATTAAATATTTTTCTGAAATGTAATTGGCTACAGTTTCTTGGTTTAAATCTACCATTTGCTGCCACAAACTTACTAACAAAATACGTTTTACTTTATTATTTGCAGGTTTCATGGCATTTGCAACAACGTTAATGTTTGTTTTATAATTTTCAACTTCATCATCAGCATCTACATTCATACCAAACACATAGTTTAGCATTTTTTCTTCTAAAATATTAGAGCTTTGAAGGGTTTTGTTGGTAAAATCTACATGATCAAAATAGTGCGTTTGCAAATTTTTAACGTAGGTTTTTACATCTTCAAAAGTTGAAGGAATATAAGGCTTATTGGCTTTTATAAAATTTAAAACTATAAGATTTTTAGCTGCTTCTTCGTAGCTTTTTTGCGTGTTTCTTTGGGTATCAAAAATTTTTAGAAGCGCCAGTGTGTCTTTACTTTTTTCACTGTAAAATTTACCTATACTGTGGGTAACCATAGACATGCTATTGGTGTACGATGTTAGTAATTTATTTTCTATAGATTTTTGGAACTTTACGCCTGTTTCAGAATTAAAAGTTAATTCAATATCTTCTTCTGCATTGTAAATAATATCAAAATTATAGTCTTCTTGAGGTATGGCATACACCAACCTGTACATACCTTTTGTTACTGTAGAGTCTAGTTTTAGCTGAAACGTACCATCTGTATTCACACTAGCGTTTGTTATGTATTGTGAAACTGTTGGCGTTACTTTATAAAGCAGTGCTATTTTATAGTCTTCGGGTGGTGAAAACGTACCTTTAATGGTGTGTTGCCCCCAAGCAAATATGGGACATACTAATATAGCTACAATAAGTTTTAAACAGTGTTTCATATTATTTAATAGACAATAATTACGCCACAATAGGTTTTAATAATGTTAAAGCTTTTTCTACAGAGTTTACCTTATCAAAAGTAAGTAATAATCTTAAACCTTGGCGGGTTTGTTTCTCTTTCATTTTACAAATATTAGAATTTGTTTGTACGTATTTTAAAACGTTTGTAAATGTGGTACTTTGATAAAAACTACTTTGCTGGTTGCTTATAAAATACCCTATAAGCTTTCCTTTTTTCATTATTATTTTTTCAAAACCTATTTTAGTTGCTAACCACTTTATTTTGACACTGTTTAACAAATCGGTCACTTGTGGTGGTAATTCTCCAAACCTATCAATTAAATCATTTTCAAACCTTGTTAGTTCTTCTTCGGTTTCAAGTTCGTTTAGTTTTGTGTATAAACTTAATCTTTCGGCAATGTTGTTTATGTAGCTATCTGGAAATAACAATTCAAAATCTGTATCAATAGTTACGTCTTTTACGTATGTTTTGTCTTCTTCTGGTTCATTATATAAATCTTTAAACTCGTTTTCTTTGAGTTCTTCAATAGCTTCGTTCAATATTTTTTGATAGGTATCAAAACCTATTTCATTTATAAATCCGCTTTGTTCACCGCCCAACAAATCTCCCGCACCACGAATTTCAAGATCTTTCATTGCAATATTAAACCCGCTACCTAAATCTGTAAACTGCTCTAAGGCAGCAATACGCTTACGGGCATCTTCAGTCATGGCACTATATTCGGGCGTAATAAAATAACAGAATGCTTTTTTATTGCTTCGGCCAACGCGACCACGCATTTGGTGCAAATCACTTAACCCAAAATTATTGGCATTATTTATAAAAATAGTATTGGCATTTGGCACATCTAAACCGCTTTCAATAATGGTGGTGCTAACTAAAACATCAAAACCGCCATCCATAAATTGAAGCATAAGTTCTTCTAGTTTTTTGCCTTCCATTTGCCCGTGGCCAACGCCAATTTTAGCATCGGGCACCAAACGCTGAATCATGCCTGCAACTTCTTTTATATTTTCAATACGGTTGTGAATGAAGAAAATTTGTCCGCCACGTTCAATTTCATAACTCACCGCATCACGTATGGTTTCTTCGTTAAAACGAATAACATGACTTTCAATTGGGTAGCGGTTTGGTGGTGGTGTTGTAATTACCGATAAATCGCGCGCTGCCATTAAACTAAACTGAAGTGTACGCGGTATTGGTGTTGCGGTTAATGTTAACACATCAACGTTTTCTTTTATGGTTTTTAGTCTTTCTTTTACGGCAACTCCAAATTTTTGTTCTTCGTCTACAATTAAAAGCCCTAAATCTTTAAATTTTACGTTTTTGTTTACCAATTGGTGTGTGCCAATAATAATATCTACACCTCCTTTTTCTAACTGCTCTAGGGTTTCACGTTTTTGTTTGGCGGTTCTAAAGCGGTTTACATAATCAACGGTAACAGGAAAATCTTTTAAACGTTTTCTAAAAGTGCGTGCATGTTGGTAGGCTAAAATGGTTGTTGGCACCAAAACAGCTACTTGTTTGCCGTTATCAACAGCTTTAAATGCCGCACGAATAGCTACCTCTGTTTTACCAAAACCAACATCGCCACAAATAAGCCTATCCATTGGGCGCTCACTTTCCATATCGGCTTTAATATCGGCCGTTGCAGTACTTTGGTCTGGTGTGTCTTCATAAATAAAAGACGCTTCTAACTCATGCTGCATATAGCTATCTGGTTTGTATTGATAGCCTTTTTCGGTTTTACGTTTAGCGTAAAGTTTTATAAGGTTAAAAGCAATATGTTTTACTTTTGCTTTTGTTTTTTGTTTTAAGGTTTTCCAAGCATTGCTACCTAGTTTGTAAACCTTTGGTGGTTTGCCGTCTTTACCGTTATATTTTGTTATTTTATGAAGTGAATGTATGCTTAAATACAGCACATCGCGCTCACCATAAATAAGTTTTATAGCTTCTTGTTTTTTGCCTTCAACATCAATTTTTTGAAGTCCGCCAAAACGCCCAATACCATGATCTATATGGGTAACGTAATCTCCAATATCTAAATTAGTTAGCTCTTTTAATGTTATGGCTTGCTTTTTGGCATAACCATTTTTTATACTGAATTTGTGATAACGTTCAAATATTTGATGATCGGTGTAGCAAACTATTTTATTTTCATGATCTACAAAACCCTGGTGTAACGATAAAATTACGGTGTTATACGGTGCAACTTCTAAATTTGAATCGTCAAAAATATCATGAAAACGTTTAGCTTGTTGCTCACTAATACACGCTATATAATTTTTATAACCGTTGTTGTGGTTTGTATTTAAATCTTCAATTAATAAATTAAATTGTTTGTTAAAAGACGGTTGTGGCGAGGTATTAAATTCTAGGGTTTGATGCCCTTCATTTTCGGAATTTGTGAAAATATTTTGTGTACCAAACTCTAAAATTGAAAATTCTAAAAGTTGGCTTTTTAGCAATGCCGAATTACAGAATAATTCTTGCGGTTTGCTGTGTTTAATATCGGGCGAAAGGTTTGTAAATGCAGCCTCGGCTTTTTCAAAAAAATCGTCAATTCTAGAAAAAAGCATGTTGGCATTTTTTATACCAATCACTGTTTTTTGGGCTATGTACCGTAAAAAACTTTGGCGTCTTTCTTCTAAAAGTTTATTAGCAACATTGGGTATAATGTTAATTTTTTTTATTTGATTTATAGATAGTTGAGATGCTACATCAAAGGTTCTAATACTATCAACCTCATCACCAAAAAATTCAATACGGTAAGGCTCATCATTTGAGAATGAAAACACATCTACAATGCCACCTCGCACAGAAAACTCGCCAGGTTCTGTTACAAAATCTACGCGCTTAAATTTGTATTCAAACAGTACTTCGTTTACAAAATCTATTGATAAATTATCGGCTACAGCAATTTTAAGGGTGTTACGCTCAAGCTCTTTACGGGTAACTACTTGCTCAAAAAGTGCATCGGGGTAGGTTACTATTAATGCTGGTTTTTTTTGTGAATTTATACGGTTTAAAACCTCGGCACGTAATAGCACATTGGCATTATCTGTTTCTTCTATTTGGTACGGCCTACGGTAACTACCTGGGTAGAAAAGCACATTGGTTTTATCACAGAGTTGCTCAAAATCGTTTAGGTAATGTGCGGCTTCTTCTTTGTCATCAAACACCAATAAAAATGGTTTTTTGGCTTGTTTAAATGCGTTGGCAATTACAAATGATAATGATGAACCTACGAGACCTTTTAAATGTGTTTTTGATTGTTTTTGGGCAATAGCATTTTGCAGATTATGCGTTTGCAAAACCTGTAAATAGGCTTGAGAAATATGGGTTTTACTCACCTAATTATGTTTTTAAAGCTGCAAAGATAAGGTATGTACTTTATTTTAGGCAATATACAAGCTTAAAATGCATGGATTATTGGGTTAAGTTTGCGTTAGGGATTGAACGGTGTGTTTGAGCTCGCCGACGTAGGAGGCAGCGAGTAGTGAAAGCCCGCCCACAGGGAACGCCCAAAAAATTATTTTTTTAAGCTACATTTATTAAAAAAATATGTAGGTTTGCAGCACTTAAAAAATTGATAATTATGTCGTTTTCAGATTTATTTGACAGTGGTTTTAAAAAGCGTAATGAGAGCCATTTTGCTTCTATTGTAAGAGTTGCTATGGCCGATGGTGTTATTACTGATGATGAGCGTGCTTTTTTAGATAGATTAGCTAAAAGATTAGATATTAGCGAGGTTGATTATACAACTATTTTGAAGGATTATGCTAAGCATCCTATTAATCCGCCGGCGTCTTACGATTTACGTTTAGAGCGTTTGTATGACCTTGTTAGAATGGTTTATGTTGATGATATTCATGGCGAAGCTGAAGATACTTTACTTAACAAAATTGCGGTTGGTTTAGGTTTTCATGCGGTTAATGTTAAATATATTATTGATAAAGCCTCAACACTTGTTAAACAAGGGGCAGACCTTGATACGTTTGTTGATGCTATTAAAAATATGAATAGATAGTTTTTTTAAACTTTAGAATAATAAAAAAGCGAAACCAAAATTGGTTTCGCTTTTTTGTTTTTTATTGTTGATTAAAGTTTAGTTCCAACTTTCATCAATTACTTGTTGTATTTGTGGGTATTGTGCATCGTTTTCTTTTACTTCTTCTCTTAGCTTTTTAAGTCTGCTTTTTAAATTTGTAATTATTGAAGCGTATTGAGGGTCATCATACCTATTGTCCATTTCATTGGGGTCTTTATTTAAATCATAAAATTCCCAAGCTACAGGTGTTACAAAATCTGACATTGATTCTGGGTTGTGTGCCCACTTTTGTTCACCTGAATCTCTGTTTACTAAATAATCGCGCCCATAGAAAAAGATAAGTTTATAATCTTTTGTTCTAATACCAAAATGTGCAGGATTGTTATGCTTGTGCGCCATGTGCATCCAGTATCTATAATAAGTATCTTGTTTCCAACCTTCTGGTTCTTTGGTGGTTTCTAATATAGATTTAAAACTTGCGCCTTGCATATAATTTGGTGTTTTACCTCCTGCCATGTCAATAATTGTTGGTGCAAAATCGGTATTATTAATTATAGCATTTGACCGTGAACCTGCTTTTATAGTTTTTGGATAACGTACTAAAAATGGCATTCTTTGAGACTCTTCATACATCCATCGTTTATCAATATAATCATGTTCTCCTAACATAAAACCTTGATCTCCGGTATACATAATTATGGTGTTATCTAGAAGGCCTTCTTCTTCTAAATAATCTAGGAGGCGTTTTACATTATCATCAACACCTTTTACACACCTTAAATAACGTTTTAAATATTCTTGGTATGCTAATTCTTTGTATTTTGGATCTGGTATGTTAGGATCTATATTCATATGCATACCCATGTTTCTTATTACATTTCTATGACCTATAGATGAGCCTATTGTATCAGTTAGTGTATTATTAATACCGCGGGTAGCTATAGAGCCGTTATTACCATTATACCACATACTTGATGGTTCTGGAATAACATGGTCTTTTAAATATGTTTCATACCTAGGTGCATACTCAAAAAAATCATGAGGCGCCTTAAAATGATGCATTAAAAAGAATGGTTTGGTTTTATCTCTTTTGTTTTTAAGCCAATCTAAAGATATGTCTGTAATAACATCAGATGAATGCCCTTGGTATTTAGTGGCGTTTACTTCTCTAACCAAATCTGCTTCAAATCTAATTTCTGTTTTTGTACCACCATCTCTACTGTAAAGGGTTGGGTTAAAATAATCTCCTTGCCCTGGTAAAACGTTGTAATAATCAAAAGCTTCTGGTGCATGTTTTAAATGCCATTTACCTACCATAGCTGTTTGATAGCCTTGTTTTTTTACTTCTATTGGTAAGTATTGTTTATCTGCTGAAAGCGCTCCACTTAAATCTACAACGCCATTAACCTGCCCGTATTGGCCTGTTAATATGCTTGCTCTTGATGGTGTACAAATAGAATTAGTACAGAATACATTTTCAAGCAAAATGCCCTCTGTTGCTAATCTATCAATTGTTGGTGTTGGATTTAGTGATGCTAATCTTTTTCCGTAAGCACCAATGGCTTGTGATGTATGATCATCGGCCATGATGTAAATAATATTGGGCTTTTCTGTTTTAGCTTCTTTTTTACATGAAAGTACTACAGATAGTAGTACTAATGGAATTAGTTTTTGTAGTGTTTTAAACGTCATTGTTTTAGAAGTTGTTTATTGGTTTTTAAATATAATTCATTTATTTTTCAAAAAAGCCATTTTACAAAATTTATAAATGCACCGAAGTACATTACTCCGGTGCATTTTCAAACTAAAACTCAAAAGCTCACTTATATATTAATGCTTTTGAATTTTAGGAGGAATTTGTTTTAAGAACTGAAAAAACTATTTAATGTAAATAATAATACTTCTATTAGGGTTTACGTTATTCATATCCTGGATTTTCAACAAGCGCAGGACTTCGTTGTATTCTAGATAGACCTATAGGAAAATAATAATGGTGCTCTTCAAATATTCTATCCCAACTATCAGTTGCTGTACCTGTAGTGGTATGAACTATTTCATACATTCCAGGGTTATCAAAATCTTTACGCCATCTAACACCTGTATACTTATTACCCTTGCTAGCTCTACGGTCTAGCTCTATGTGCGCAATACGCCATCTTCGTAAATCCCAGTAGCGATGTTGTTCAAAAGTTAACTCTACTGCTCTTTCATTACGTATGGTTTCCCAATTTATTTCGGTCTTATCTGGCATTAATACACGTCTTCTTATTCTATTTAAAGCCTCTAAAGCTTCTTCTTCACGCTCTAAAGCATAGGCAGCTTCTGCTAGATTTAAATAAATTTCTCCTAAACGAAACACCATATAATCGGTACCTCCTTGCCCCCTTGCTGGTCCTACTAAAAATTGTTCATTACATCTTTTTTGGTTAAACATTCCTGTAAGCCCAATATCTCTAGAAGGGCCTTTGGCAGGTACATCAATACCATCAATATTAGATGTTTCTAAAACACCGTTTACATATAATCCTTCATGCATCCAAACCACTTGCCCACCGTACTCGTCTTCTGGAAGAAAAATATTAGCTCTACATCTAGGATCTTTTCTTCCTATAAAATCAGCCATATCATGAAAAACACCTTCTACTAAGGTAGATTTATCTAAGGTTCCTGGTGTACCATCTACATACTCATACATTTCAAATGTCTCTAAATAGGTATTTAAAAATGTTGTACCGCTTACAACTGCTGGTGCGCACCAACGCTCCCAATCTTCGGGTCTAGCACCCTGACCTCCAAAAACTTCTGTAAAAATAGCTTCGTTATTATTTCCTAATTCGGCATCTTTAGTGAATAAGGCAGAATATGAAGCCTCAGCCTCCTCGAATGAACTTGGATTGTCTCCATATAACGTGAATGGTCCTTCATCAATAATTTTTTTTGAAGCATCGTAAGACAGTTTCCAATATTTATCAGGGTTACTAATACCCAATAAACCATTTAATTGCATTGAACCAAACTCTCCAATACTTCCTGCATACATCATAGCTCTGCTTTTTAGAGCTAATGCGGCCCAATGCGTAGGCCTTCCTCCAATTAAAGTTTTATCTTCTAAGAGTGATACCGCTAAATCGCATTCTTGAGCAATGAAATCATAAGTTTCCTCCTCAGAATTTCTAGGCACTTGCAATTCATCTAATGGCAAATCAAAGCTTTGTGGCTCTGTGATTATTGGAACACCTCCATACCTTTTTACTTTTTGAAAATACACCCATGCTCTTAAAAAATGTAATTCTCCAACTCGGGTATCTTTATAATCTTGTGGTAATATGCTTGCCCCTTCTAGTTTTGAAATAGTTTCATTGATTTCTCTAACCAAAGCCCAATCCCAATACTCATTGGTTCCTTGACCTCCTGAACCTAGCTCGGTAAATAAACCACGCGTAAATTGATAGCCCCCAGGCCATCCTCCAAATGTTCTACTATAACCTCCGGCACAAGCATCTACGACTAGTTTGCTTGGGTTTTGATCGTTTGAGCCTGGTAGAAACCTAGCTCTTGCAAATAAATTTGCTACTACTAAGTCTGTTAAGGTTTCATCATTAAACACGCTATCTTCAGCAAAACGGCCAACGGCTGTTCTTTCTAAAGGATCTTCACATGAAAAGAAGGTAATTCCTAATGTAAAAATCACTATAAATAATCTTATTTTTTTCATTATATTTTTTTTATTATAATCCAACATTAATTCCTAAACTTACATTTCTTTGAACTGGGTAAGTAGCTATACCGTCTTGACTTCTGGCTTCAGGATCTATATTAAAAATATTTTTTTTCTGTAGAGTTAAAAGGTTATACCCTGCAAGGTAAATTCTTGCATTTTTAACATTAATTTTGTCTAAAAAGCTTTTTGGAATTGTGTACCCTAATGTAAGAGACTTTAATCTTGCATAAGTGGCATCTCTTTGGTAAATATCTAATGTTGCATCATTATGCTGGTTTAGCCCTATTGTACTTGGTGCAGGTAATTTAGCTGCTGAAGGGTTATTTGGATTCCAACTATGATCTACTTGGTATTGAAATGGTACAAAACCAATACTAGTTGTTGCAGCTAGCTCTAAATCATTTGGTACTACATCAAAATTTGTTGCCCCTTGCCATAACATAGCAAAATCAAACCCTTTATATTCTAGATTTACATTTAGCCCGAAAAACCATTCTGGAGTTTGGTTTCTACCAATAACTTCTTGGTCTCTAAAATCAATAACATTATCGCCGTTTCTATCTACATACTTAACGTCTCCCAATGTAGGCTCACCTAATTGCGGATATTCTAAACCATCATTGTCAATTTCTTCTTGTGTATCATAGAAGCCATCTGTTCTATAACCAAATCTACGGTTAACCCATTGGCCGGTTCTTTGATTTAATCTAGCATCGTCAGGGTCATCTAAATCAAACTCTCGCTCTATTACTTTTACAAATTTCTCACGTGTCCATGTTACATTTCCTGATATGTTTATGTTTAAGTCTCCAATAGTATTTTTATGTGTTAGTACCAACTCAAACCCTCTATTATCACGTTCTTCAAGATTTTCTCTTGGTAAAACAGCCCCAAAAGTATCTGGAAGTGCATCTTGACGTGTAGCTAAAAGCCCAGACCTTTTGCGATAAAAAGCATCAAATTCTATACCTAGTGCGCTATTCCAAAAGGTTGCATCTATACCTAAATTATAGGTAGTTATTTCTTCCCAAGTTATATTAGGGTTTGCTAGCCCCTCCGTTCTTAAGGTTGTTAGATACTGTTGTCCTTCATAAAGATAATGTTGATTTATATTGTTTCTTAAACCATAACCGCTTAAATAATCAAAATTAGATATATTATCGAATCCTAAACTAGCTACTGATGCTCTTAATTTTAAAAAGTCTATAGTTGATGAATTACTTAAAAAATTTTCTTTAGACATTACCCAACCTAACGAAAGACCTGGGAATAAACCCCAACGAGTATTGGTAGGAAATTGAATATTTGCATCTAATCTATATAATGCTTCCAATAAGAACTTTTCTTTGTAATCATAATTTACACGACCTATAAAGGCCGAACGTCCATTTTGAGAAAAACTATCTCCAACTTGTTGTTCTCCTATAGCTGCGAATAAAAATGGTTGATCTATAGTTAACGGATCATTTCTTAGTGCATAAAAATTGTAAGCATCAGTATAAATATTTTCATAAATAGCTTTAGCAGACAGGTTGTGATCACCAAAAGTTTTCTTATAATCAAGTCCTATTTGGGTGGTTATTCTACTAAAATCATTATTGGTTACTCTTGTATCTGCAATACTTGTAGTAAAAGACTCTGTACTTTCTCCTGTGGTAAAATCATGATCATAGGTTGTAAAAGGTGTTCTAATTTTTCTACTTAAGTTACTTGATCTTTGAAAAGCCAGTTTACCAAAAGCACTTATGCCATTTATTGGAACATCATAATTAAAATCTGCAACTAAATCAAATTGTTTTCTTTTATCTAGAAAAAAGCCAGTAATTGAACTATTAGAATATGCTACTGCACTTTGCCCAAGTGGATGTGATGCTGTTAACAAACCATCAGGATTCCTCTGGATTGTTGGATTAGATGATGCTATAAAACGAAAAATTCTACGGTACGCATCTTCTCCATTATCAACATTTACTGGTGTTTCTGTTTCTTGTTCCCTATATTTTAAATTAAGCCCAACTGTTAATCTATTTGAAATATCGGCGTCTAAAGTTAAACCAATATTATATCGTTCAAATTTACCATCGCCAGATTCTAATAAAGAGTTTTGCTGTAATGCTCCAATTGAGCCAAAGTACTTAACTTTTTCAGTTCCGCCTCTAACATTAATGTTGTGCTGGTGCATCATAGACCAATCTTTAAGCACCGTATCTTGCCAGTCAGTACCTTTAAAACCTTCCTCTGTACCTGCTTTAAATTTTTCTATATCTTCATTAGAATAAGTAAGATCATTTTCTGCTACTCCTTCTAGTATTTCAGCTCTCTGTACATAATCTGCATAACTAGCAGCATCGGCTATTTGAGGTAAAAATGTTGGTTGTTGAAAAGTTACACTACTTGAAAAGTTAATTTTAGGTCTGCCAACTTTACCTCGTTTAGTTGTTACAAGAATAACTCCGTTACCTGCTCTAGCTCCGTATACAGCAGCAGAAGCATCTTTCAAAACAGATATAGATTCAATTTCATTAGGGTCTAGCTGTTGATAATCTCTTGGCACACCATCAACAATTACCAAAGCATTGCCAAACCCTCTAATTCTTACATTTGCCTGATCTCCACCTGGTTGCCCATCATTTTGAGTTACAACTAAACCAGGTAAACGACCTGCTAATGATTGCGTAGTATTTGTTGTTGGTGTTTGAACTAAATCTTTAGATTGAACAGTTGCAACTGAACCTGTAACAGTTGCTCTCTTTTGCTTACCATAACCCACTACCACAACCTCATCTAGTTTAGCAGAGTCTTCTACCATTACTACATTTATTATAGTTTGATTATTTATGGGAATTTCTTTTGTTACATAACCTAAATATGACACCACTAAAACGGCGTTTGTGTTTTCTATATTTAATGAATAATTACCGTCAAAATCTGTTTGTGTACCATTGCTTGTGCCTTTTTCTAAAATATTAGCTCCAGGTAGTGGTACTCCATTTTCATCTGCAACAATTCCTTTTACTGTTACTTTTTGCGGTTTTAAAGCACTTGCTTTTAAGTTTTTGGTTTTTGCGCTAGGTTTATCTTTTTTTTCTAATAAATAAATACGCTTTTTTATAACATTATAATCGGTTTTGGTAGTTTTGAAAACCGATTCTAAAATGGTTGTTATTTCTTGTTTGTTTACATTAACAGAAACTTTTCTGTTTAAATCAATATCCTTTAGTTTATAAATGAAACGAAATTGTGTTGATGCTTCAATTTCATCTAACAAGTCACTAACTGTTACATTTGTTAAATCTAATGTAATTTTTGTTTGTTGTGAATAAGTATCATTTGCTTGAAGTGTCATAAATGATACGAAAAAGAAAAGGACACTTAGCTTCATTTTTAAATCGAATTTTAGTGAAGGACAAAATCGCCCCCTAATTGTAGGAGATTTTTTTTTCATACTTTTGTGGTGTTAAATGTGGTTAATCTATTATTTAGTTTAATTGCGTCATATTATCGGGAAATGTTGCAGCATTTTCCGATTTTTTTTTCAATTCTTCTTAAGAACTAAAATGACTATTAGTTTAGTAATTGTAATTTTACATAAGCATTTTGTTTTAATTTATAATTATTTTATATTCTGTTATAATGTAATCTATATTATAATTTTGCTTAAACTCTTGTAAAACAAGGTGTATTGGTGGGTTTTTGCCAAAGCTAGCATTAAACTTATCTAAAGACACACTGGTATTATTATTAATAATTTCAACATTGTAATGGCGTTCTAGTTTTTTTAAAATGTTTTGAAAAGTCATATCTCTAAAAACCAATTCTCCATCCATCCAAGATGTATATATACTTGTGTTAACTTTACTGTTAATAATGGCTTTATTTTGTTTGTTAAACGTTGCTTTATAACCTGGTTTTAAACGTTTTATTTCTTCATCATTAACAACCTCACGGTCTGTATAAAGCCCCACAGAACCTTCAACTAAAACCACATCGGTTTTTGTGTCTTCAGCATAAGCCTGAACATTAAATTTTGTACCATAAACTTTCACATTAAGAGCTTTAGCGTTAACAATAAAAGCTGATTCTGGATTTTTAACTACATCAAAAAACACTTCGCCATCTACAAACACTTTTCGTTCTTTTCCTTCTATAAATTGTACAGGATATTTTAATGATGACCCCGAATTTAAAAATGCCGTTGTACCATCAGAAAGTACCACCTCAAATTTCTTTCCGTAAGGTATTGTTAACGTATTATAAATTAAAGTTTCAACTTTTGCTTTAGCATTATTGTACTGTAGTTTATTTTTTTGTTGTGTACCAACAGTATTGCCTTGGTTACTTACAATAGTTGTATTTGTATTTTCATTTAAAACTTTAATTGTTCCGTCATCTAGTGTTAACGTAATTACTTTAGCTGGGTTAGATATTGGTGTTTCTTTTGAAAAAAATATTACTTGAGATAAAAATAATGCTGTTATTAAAATAGCTGCAACAGATGATACTGCGGTTATAACCTTTTTTTTAGATTTTATATTATTTTGAATGTTGCGCCACAAGGCATTCTTAATGTTGCTTTTATTTTTTTTAAAATCCTGTTTTTTATTAGCTAATTCAAGCATTTGTTTTTGATATGTTTCAATTAGCATCTCTTCATGATTATTTAATGTACCATGAATAGCTTTGTCTAATAGTTTTCTAAACTCTTTTTCTTTCATAATTAATGCTTGTACCTTTATGTTCTAAAAAAAGGCAGGTACTCCCATTAATTTTTTGGTTTTAACATTTTTTTAACACTTAGGAGTGTTTAAAAAATGGGCTAGAAACTAGACAAAAGCACACATAAAAAGGTAAGGAATGAAGTTAATGTGTGCTTAATAGATTTTGTAGCTATAGATATTTGATTTTCAACAGATTTTTTTGAAATACCTAATTTAACAGCAATTTCATCATTTGAATAATGTTTTAACCTGCTTAACTCAAATATTTTTGCACAACGCTTTGGTAATTTATTTAGTGCCATTTTAATAACACTAAGTTTTTCTTCAAAATCCATCTGTTTTTTTATATCTGGCTCAACAGACAGTTTTAAGGAATTGATAACTTGTTGCTCTAACTTTGTGAATTTTTTATTTTTTAAAAACTTAAAAGAAGCATTTCGTACTGCTACATAGATGTAAGCATCAAAGTTCTTTATATCAAGCTTTGCCCTATTTTGCCAAAGCTTAATCCAAATATCTTGTACAATATCCTTGGCATTATTATCATTACCAACAATAGATTTTGCATGTTTAAACATAGGCTCCCAATACAAATCAAATAATTTTTTATATGATTTGCAATCGCCTTGTTTTATAAGCAATAGCAAAAATTCTGCATTAGTAATATGCTTAGTTGGTAGTGGCAATTTTATAGTTGTTTAGTTTAGTTGTGTTGCAATAAATGTACATTTAAAATAAACTTACACAAAAAAAATGCTGTAATTGGTGACATATTTCTAAATATTGAATTAATTTTTTTAGGAAAATACACACGCACCCAAATTAAAAAAACCTCAAAAAACATTTGCTCCTTGAGGTTTTTAATACGTTAACAGTTAACTTATTACTTTACTGTAAGCGTGTATTGTGGTGTTGGGTTTAACGGACAAAAGTACACATATTCACCTTTTGTTAATTTTGTTGGATTAGATTTTTCTACCTTTCCGTTTTTTACAACTTGTGTAACATAAGCTGTTTTAATATGGTTTTCTGCATTACTAGCATCTGCTCCTTTTTTTACTAAAACCAAGCCTACATCTTTGCCTACATTATTGTTTGCAATGGCAAAAACATAAGTACCTTCATTTACTGTTACAGATTTTTGTGTAAACTCACCTTTTGTTTGTTCTAAAGTAATGGTTTTTACCTCTTGTGCGTTTACATTTACTATAAATGCTAAAGCTACTACTAAAATTGATACTACTTTTTTCATCTTTCTGTTATTATTATTTTGGTTTAAATTATTTATACGTTTGCTGTTTCAAGTTCTTGAGCTAAAGGAAAATCTATAGCTACTTCGGTTAAATTGTGTAAAGTATTGGTAACTGTTATCATGGCATAAGCCAATGTTAAGTCTACTAAATTTTCTTTGGTGTAACCTGCATTAAAAAAGGCTTCTTTTGCAGCTTCTGAAGCTTTACCGCCATTTTTAGCTACATCTTTTGCTAAAACAGCTAAAGCATTATATTTTGCATCCCATGAAGCTTTTCCTTGTCTAAGTTCTAAAATTTGCTCGTCTGTAAAACCTTTTAATTTACTTGTTGCAGTATGTGCAGACTGACAATACTTACAATTATTAACTTGACTTACAGCCAAGTCTATAACCTCTTTTTCTTTTGCTGAAAGCGATAATTTTGTATCTGAAAATTGCAAAAAAGCGCCTAATGCAGTTTTTGAGTGCGCCATAGTAGCGTATAAATTTGGTACAAAGCCTAATGCTTTTTGTAAATTATCAAAAATTACTTGGTTGTTTCCTGTTACTTCTTCTCTTGTTGGTACATTAAATGTGCTCATAATTATTAATTTTTAAATTGTTGTGTTTATTGTTTTTAATCTTGGTACAAAGTTGCAACATGCTTGGGTTTTACACCATGTAAACATATCCCGTTGGCATGTCATTTTTTCCCTTTTGTGTTTTTCTAGTTTTAATTTTGGTTTACAAATGGGCGTTCTGCATCACAATAAAAATCGTGTATGTGTTTTTGTTCACAATGTGTTTTAGCACTAATAGTGTTAAACGCTTGTTGCTTTTTTCCTCTGAAAATTTCAATTAAATTGAAAATAGATATGTGTTTTAAATTCATCGTTCTGTTGTTTTACAATTACAATGCAAAGATGAATGAAAAGTAAAGGCGTAACCATAGATGAAACACCCAAGTGTTTGTCAATTTTTCCCTAAGAAGTAGTTTCTAGTTGTTTTTTGAAGTCTGAAGGTGATACGCTAGTGTATTTTTTAAATAAACGGCTTAAATGCGATGCATCTTCAAAGCCTAATTCAAACGCAATTTCTTTAGCTGTTTTGTTGGTGTACATTAATAAACGTTTTGCTTCTAAAATAATACGTTCGTGAATTATTTTTAACGGACTTTTATTTAATTTTGAAAATGAATTTGATAGCGTTTTGGCCGATTTATATAAAGCATCTGCATAAAACTGTACACTATGTTGCTCTCTAAAATGTGTTTCAACCAGTACATTAAAAGCTCTTAACAGTTCGGTTTTAGCATTTAGTTTTTGGGCATCAACATCCGTTTTATCCTTTAATAATCGCGTAGTTTTTATAATGAATCTTGCCATGAGCATTCGTAACATTTCTGCCTGAATATTGTCTTTAGTTTCTAATTCATCAATAAAAATATCGTGTAGAATATTAAACTTTATCTGTTCTTTTTCGTTTAATGTAATTATGGGGTTTGGCTCATTTCCAAAGAACAAAATACCAGCGCAACCCACCTCTTTATCATGGTCTTTTATACAGTAAAATTCGCGGTTAAAAAAATACACTTTTAAATTTTCACCATCTAAAAACTTAAAATATTGCACGTTTGTAAGCGCCAAAATACTGTGTGGTTGCAAAGTAATTGGTATGCTATCTACCTCAATATTAGCCCTAACTGCATTTGTACAAATAAACGCGTAAACATCTAAAGGTTTAGCTGTTTTAAAGGGTTGCAAAAGGGTTTCATTTCCTATTTTTAATAAGGCGTTTGTTGTAAACTCGGTAAATGCATGTATCATGCACAATAAGTCTCAAAACTAAACAAAACATTACATTTATTTATGCAACTTTAATTGAATACGCTTTCGCGGAAAATCTACCTCTAAAACCTTAACAATAACTTGCTGATGCAAGCTAATATGATCGTTTACATCGCTTACAAAGCCATCGGATAGATTTGAAATATGAATTAAACCACTTTCTTTGATTCCAATATCTACAAAAGCACCAAAATTAGTAACGTTGTTTACAATGCCTGGTAATAATTGCCCTTCTTGCACATCGGTAATGGTTTTTATGTTTTGATTGAAGGTGAAAACCTTAGCTTGTTCGCGAATATCTAAACCAGGTTTTTCAAGTTCTTTTACAATATCTTGAAGCGTTGGCAACCCAACTGTTTCTGAAACATATTGATTTAATTTTATACTTTTTAACACTTGTGAATTTCCAATAAGCTCGCTAACGGTTTTGCCTTCGTTTTTAGCAATGGTTTTAACAATGTGATAGCTTTCTGGATGCACCGCCGAATCGTCTAACGGATTTTTAGCCTCTTTTATTCTTAGAAATGCCGAACCTTGCTCGAAAGCCTTTCCACCAAGGCGTGGTACACTTTTTAAATCGGTACGCGATTTAAATGCACCGTTCTCGTCGCGATAAGTCACTATATTTTCGGCAAGTTTTGGTCCAATACCAGACACATAACTTAACAAGCTTTTACTAGCTGTATTTAAGTTTACACCAACAGCATTTACACAATGCTCAACAACAGTATCAAGCTCACTTTTCAGCTTTGTTTGGTCTACATCGTGTTGATATTGCCCAACGCCAATGCTTTTAGCTTCAATTTTAACCAATTCTGCCAATGGGTCTTGTAATCGCCTTCCAATAGAAACGCTTCCGCGTACGGTAACATCATAATTTGGGAACTCGTCGCGCGCAATTTTTGATGCCGAATAAATACTTGCTCCTGCTTCGCTAACCACAAATACTTGCATATCGTTTTTAAATCTAATTTTACGCACTAGAGCTTCGGTTTCGCGTGAGGCTGTTCCGTTTCCAATAGCAATGGCTTCAATTTTATAAGCTTCGGCTAATGTGCTAATTTTTTTAATTGCGCCTGTGCTATCGTTTTTTGGCGGATGCGGATAAATGGTTTCGTTATGTTTTAGCTGTCCCTGGGCATCTAAACATACTATTTTGCAACCTGTACGAAATCCTGGGTCGATTGCTAAAACACGTTTTTCTCCTAATGGCGACCCTAATAATAATTGCTTTAAGTTTTTGGCAAAAACAGTAATTGCAGCTTCATCAGCTTTTTCTTTGGCTTTTTGTAAAGCTTCATTACTTAACGATGGTAATAATAAACGTTTATATGCATCTTTTATGGCTATTTCTATTTGTTCGGCGCAATCGTTATTGGATTTTATAATGCGTTGTTCAATTTTATTTAACGCTCTGTCGTCATCAATTTCAATTTTTACACGAATAAACCCTTCTTTTTCTGCTCTAAGAATGGCTAGTAAACGATGCGACGGAATTCTGCTAAGCGATTCTTCCCAATTAAAATAATCTTTAAATTTTTGGGCTTCTTCTTCTTTTTCTTTTGTTTTTATAACCTTTGTTGAAATAATAGCGAAACGCTCTAATTGATACCGAATATTATTACGAATATCGGTGCGCTCGTTTATCCATTCGGCTATAATGTGGCGTGCGCCTTCAAGAGCGTCTTCAAACGCGTTTACTTCACCTTTTACATAACGAAGTGCAACCGACTCTACATCTCTGGCATTCTGGCTCATTATTATTTTTGCTAAAGGCTCTAAACCTAACTGGCGCGCTTTTTCGGCTTTTGTTTTTCGGCTTTTTTTGTATGGTAGGTATAAATCTTCAAGCGTGGTTAAATCTGATGAAGCGGTTATTTTTTGTTCTAAATCTGATGTTAAAACACCTTGCTCTTCCAAAGCTTTTAAAATGGCTACTTTTCGTTTTTCTAAAGCTTCAAACTGTTCTTTATATTTTACAATATTGCCTATTTGTACCTCATCTAAATTTCCTGTGGCTTCCTTCCGGTAACGAGAAATAAACGGTATGGTACATGCATCATTTAATAAACTAATGGTATTTTGTATGGCTTTTTCTGGTAATTGCGTATGTGTTTGTATGTAATTTAGTAATAACATGTTTTTAATTTTGAAACAGATGCAATTTAGAAAAGAAACTTCTTTTTTTATATAACTAAAGGTATTTCTGTATAGTTTTTTACTTAACATCGTTATTTTTCAATTGATAATCAACACAATAAAACATCAACAACAATCAGTAAAATCTAACCAATATTTAGTAAAATGACCATTCGTTCTACTTTTAAAAACGATTGTTACACTCAATTTGTTATCAATTAATTTAATTTGCGTTGTATTCTAACCAAATGTAAATAAACTTAAGAGATGAAAAATTTTTTGAAAATTTTAGCTGTTGGTCTTGTATTGGTTTCTTGTAAGCAAGAAGAAAAGTTAGCCATGGCAAATGAAAGTGACTCTAGCAACTATGAAGCTAATTGGGAGTCTTTAGCAAAACATACAGCAGACCCTGAATGGTTTCACGATTCTAAACTAGGCATATACTTTCACTGGGGTGTTTATAGCGTTCCTGCTTATGGCTCAGAATGGTATCCGTACAGGTTATACAGAGTTAATGAACACCCAGATTATAAAGAATACCATGAAAAAAATTATGGTAAGTTAGAAGAATTTGGTTACCATGATTTTATACCAATGTTTAAAGCTGAAAATTTTGATGCTGAAAATTGGGCAGATTTATTTAAAGCAGCCGGCGCTAAGTTTGCTGGCCCTGTTGCACAACACCACGATGGTTTTGCAATGTGGGATAGTGAAATTAACCCTTGGAACTCTGCCGATATGGGTCCAAAAAAAGATATTACTGGTGAAATATTAACAGCCGTTAAAAAACGTGGTTTAAAAACCATGACATCTTTCCATCATGCTAGGTTAAGACAACGTCATGACGGTGATTCTACTAAATGGGATACTTACAATAGCCATTTTGCTTACCACCCAGATTACCCAACGTCTTCTGAAGATGAAAAACTTAAAATGTTTTATGGTAACATGCCACAAAAAGAATTTGACCAATATTGGCTAGATCAGGTAAATGAGGTGGTTGATAAATATTCACCAGACATGTTATGGTATGATGTATGGTTAAACCATGTAGCTGAAGATAAAATACAAGAAATGTCTGCTCATTTTTTAAACAACGGTTTAAAAACAGGACAAGAGCCTGTATTAATTGCTAAGCATGACGATTTACCTAAAACTATGAGTGTTTTAGATATTGAACAAGGTGGTAAAAAAGATGTTTCTGAAACCGTTTGGATGACCGATATTACTGTTAGTGATAAAGGTAGCTGGTGCTATACGCATGGGCAAGTATACAAATCTCCAGAGTTGTTATTAAGAAATATGATTGATGTTTGGAGTAAAAACGGTGTTGTATTATTAAACATTTCACCAATGGCCGATGGTACTATTAATAAAGAACAACGCGATTTATTAACAGGTGTTGGCTCATGGTTAGAAACTTATGGTGAAGCTGTTTATGGCACAAGACCATTCCATATTTACGGATTTGGGCACGCAAAAGCCGAAGATGGTGCTCATGGTGGGCAATCGGCTAAAGTAAAATACACCGCTAGTGATATCCGTTTTACTACTTCAAAAGATAAAAAATCACTTTACGTATTTATTTTAGGAAAACCTAAAGCAGGAAGTAAAATTAAGTTAGGTAAACTAAATAATATTGGATATGGACCTGCAACACCTGTAAAACGTGTTGTTGAGTTAAAATCTGGTAAAGAAGTTGAATGGGATAGAACTGAACGTTCTCATAGTATAACGGTACCAAATGACATTGAGTTAAGTGGTTTAGCCAATGTTTTTAAAATGGAATTAGAATAAGCATAAGTTTATTTACAATAAAAAAAGCGCATGATTTAAAAAATCATGCGCTTTTTTATTCCTATTTAAAATTTTAAGCTACTTTTTTAAGCAAATCAAAACAAGGGCATTTGCCACAACGCTTTTTTTCGCTTTTTTTATACTTTTCGCAGCACTTACTTTTTACTTTTTTGGCATTAATAATACCAGCTTCATGCAAACTTTTAAGTGCTTTTTTTTGTTGCTTCTTGTCTAATTTATTTTTACCCAAAACTTATATTGTTAAAATACAAACCATTGCAAAGATATATTATTTTTAATAAATCTAAATAAGATTAATTGTTAAAATTACATTTAAACAAAAAAAGAGGTGTTATGTAACACCTCCCTTTTCATAATAAATCAATTAAATCTATTATCCCTTAACCTGATTTTCTGCTTCTTCAATCATTTTTTCATTTGGTAAAATAGCCACATTAACTCTACGGTTTTTGGCCCTACCTTCGGCTGTACTGTTATCATGTACCGGTTGTGTTTCTCCAAACCAATTGGTTGTTAAACGCCCGTTGTTAATACCATTTCCAGCTAAATAATTTGTTACTGCGTAGGCTCTATTTTTTGAAAGCGTCATGTTATAATCTTCAGCACCTTGGCTATCAGTATGCCCAACTACTAAAATGTTTGTGTCTGGATATTCTTTAAAAACACCAATTAACTTATTTAAAGTAGCTTGAGATGCTGTGTTAATATTATACTTATTAGTATCAAAATATACACCACTTGATTCATCAAAAGTTACAACAATACCATTATCTACACGTTCAACCTCGGCACCTGGAATTTCTTCTTCAATTTTTTGAGCTTGCTTATCCATTTTGTTACCAATAAGTACGCCTGCACCACCGCCAATAACACCACCAATAACAGCACCTAACTCGCCGTTACCGCCTTTACCAACATTATTACCTATTATGGCTCCTAAAATAGCGCCACCGGTAGCACCAATTACAGCGCCTTTTTGTTTATTATTTGCATTTTGAACCGATTTACAGTTTGTTAAACCAAAGGTTAACACTACTGTAAACAGAAGTATTGATATTTTCTTAATCATAATTTTTTAGTTTTTATTGTTTAGTAAAATTCATTGAAATTGTAAACGGCTTACCTTTTACATTAACCGTTTGCTGCCACTGCATCATGGTATCAGACAATGCTGTTAAACTTAACCTAAAACCGGTATTGGTTTCAGATTTATACTTTTCTGAAGTTGGTTTTAAAAGAAAATCATACAAACCAGTTTCTGCATTTACCTCATCAATTGTAAACACAAAGTATCGCTCTCCAGATGCACAACTTAAACCGTTAATTGAATATATACCTGTGTTGTTATTTGGCACAAATTGCCATGTACTACCTTCAAAGCAGGCTTTATCTGCATCATTTAGAAGTGTTACATCATATGTGCCAGCTTCACTGTAATCTATATTATTTAACACCCAGTTTCCTTTAATTACTTTTTTTGAAGTTCTTACTGTTTTTGATGTTCCGCAGGAAAGAATTGTTATTGAAAGACATAGTAAAATTAATTTTTTCATTATGCTGTTTTTGTTTTTGGTTACTGTAATTATATACGAATATTGATATACCTTCAGATTGTAATTTTAAGCAACATTGATTTTAACATTACTTTTAGAAATGCATTTAAACCAATACAAAACAACACGTTATAACAAAAAAACAGCCATTTTAGGCTTGAATATTTAACAAACATTAACAAAAAAAGCACCTTAAAAAGGTGCTTTTAAATAATGATACATATTTTTAGCTTATTTGCAACCCATTATTTACCGAAGCATCATCAGGGTTTACAAAAACCAATTTACCTTCGGGCGTTTCAGTCATTAAAATCATGCCTTGGCTTTCAACACCACGTAAAGCTCTTGGTGCTAAATTTACCAAAACGGTTACTTTTTTACCTATAACCTCTTCAGCAGTAAAACTTTCTGCAATACCTGATACTATAGTACGAGTATCAATACCGGTATCTACTTTTAACTTTAAAAGCTTTTTGGTTTTAGGCATTTTTTCTGCTTCTAAAATTGTACCAACACGTATATCAAGCTTTGTAAAATCTTCAAAAGTAATGGTATCTTTTTGTGGTTCTACTTTTTTATTGGCAGCTTCATTTGCTTTTTTACTAGCTTCTAGTTTATCTAACTGTTCTTGTATGGTTTTATCTTCAATTTTAGAGAATAACAATTCTGCTTTTCCTATTTTATGACCTGCAGGTAATAAGACATCTTTGTTAGGGATATCATTCCATTGTGATTCTGAAGCAAGTTCAGAATGACAAAGTATATTTTTAAGTTTTTCAGCAGTAAATGGTAAAAACGGCTCGCATAAAGTAGCTAAAGCACTTGCAATTTGAAGCGCAACGTACATTACGGTTTGTGTTCTAGCCTCATCTACCTTAATTGTTTTCCAAGGTTCTTCATCAGCTAAATACTTATTTCCTAAGCGTGCTAAATTCATTAACTCTTGGCCCGCTTCTCTAAAACGGTAACGTTCAATAGAACTTGCAATTACATTAGGATACGCTTTAACAGCAGCCAGAGTTTCTTTATCTACAATATTAAACTCACTTGGTGTTGGTGTAACGCCTTCGTAATATTTATTAGTTAATACTACCACACGGTTAATAAAGTTACCAAAAATGGCAACTAACTCATTATTATTTCTTGCTTGAAAATCTTTCCAAGTAAAATCGTTATCCTTTGTTTCTGGTGCATTTGCCGTTAACACATAACGCAAAACATCTTGTTGGCCAGGGAAATCTTTTAAATATTCTGGTAACCAAACCGCCCAATTTTTAGAGGTTGAAAGTTTGTTACCTTCTAAATTTAAAAATTCATTAGCAGGTACATTTTCGGGTAAAATATAACTTCCTTCAGCCTTTAGCATACTTGGAAAAATAATACAGTGAAACACAATATTATCTTTACCAATAAAATGTACTAGTTTGGTATCTTTATCTTTCCAATAGGGTTCCCAATTTTTTCCTTCGCGTTCTGCCCACTCAATAGTTGATGATATGTAACCAATTGGCGCATCAAACCAAACGTAAAGTACTTTGCCTTCGCCACCTTCAACAGGTACCGGAATGCCCCAATCTAAATCGCGTGTTACGGCTCTAGGGCGCAAACCATCATCTATCCAAGATTTTACTTGTCCGTATACATTTGGTTTCCAATCTTTTTTATGACCTTTTAAAATCCATTCTTTTAAAAAATCTTCATGCTTATCTAGCGGTAAAAACCAGTGTTTTGTTTGTTTTAAGGTTGGCGTATTTCCGGTTATTGCAGACTTTGGATTAATTAAATCGGTGGCATTATGGCTTGTTCCACAATTTTCACATTGGTCTCCGTAGCTTTCTTCATTTCCACATTTTGGGCATGTTCCAATTACAAACCTATCGGCTAAAAATTGTTTAGCTTCTTCGTCATATAACTGCTCTGTAGTTTCTTCAATAAATTCGCCTTTATCATATAAGGTTTTAAAAAATTCTGATGCTGTTTTATGATGAATTGGTGCCGATGTTCTGGAATAATTATCATAGGTAATTCCAAAATCTTCAAAAGATTGCTTTATAATAGCATGATATTTATCTACAATATCTTGTGGTGTAACACCTTCATTTTTAGCTTTAATAGTAATAGGAACACCATGTTCATCACTGCCGCCAATAAAGGCTACATCATTACCAGTTAAGCGTAAATAACGCACATAAATATCGGCTGGCACGTAAACACCCGCTAAATGTCCAATATGTATTGGCCCATTGGTGTATGGTAATGCAGTTGTAACTGTATATCTTTTTGGTTTATTCATAATTCCTATTGTAAATCTATCACTAAGGCGCAAAAGTACACATTTTAAGGGCTTTTTACGAAAAAAAGTGCGTAATAAATACATGTTGAAAGCCATTAGAAAATCATGCAAATTTGATAAATTATGGTATTTCAGCAGATTTAATTCAATTAACAATTTTTAAGTTATTTGAGGGAGTTCTTCAAAATTATGTTTCATTAAAAAAATGTACATTTACATTATGTCTAGAAACCTACTATTATACGTGTTTTGTATATTTTTTTTCTTCGGAAGGATTAGTGCAAACACCCAAAACAAACCAATAAAACACCAAGTTAATTTGATACAACCACCTTATTTAAAAGCTGGTGATACGGTTGCCATTGTTGCACCTGCCGGCATTCTAAAAAACAGAACCGCTGAAATTGAAAGCGCTAAAAAACTACTTAAAAGTTGGGGGTTACACGCTAAAGTTGGCAAATATGTTTTTAACCAAGGACGCCATTTTGCTGGAACTGATGATGAACGTTGTGAAGATTTTCAAAACGCATTAAACAACCCAAACATTAAAGCTATTTGGTGCGCCAGAGGCGGTTATGGCTCTGTTAGAATTTTAGACAAATTAGATTGGTTTAACTTTAAAGAAAACCCTAAATGGATAATTGGCTATAGTGATATTACGGCCATTCACAACCAAGTACATACTTTAGGTGTACAATCTATACACGCCATGATGTGTACAAGCTTACAAGATGCACCAGAAACCATTAAAGAAACTATAAAAACTTTTAAAGATGCACTTTTTGGCCAACCGCTAAGCTACACTTTAAAAGGTACAAATTATAACAAAACAGGTAATGTAACGGCGCCAATTGTTGGTGGAAATTTAACTATTTTACATACTATGTTAGGCTCTAAAACTAGTATTAATACAGCCGGAAAAATTCTTTTTATTGAAGAAATTGGCGAATATAAATACCATATAGACCGTATGTTGCAAAGTTTAAAACGTGCTGGGTATTTTAATAATTGTGAAGGTGTTATTATTGGCGATATGACAAAAATTAAACGCAACACAACACCTTGGGGAAGCTCTATTGAACAACTTATTTTAGATGTACTTTCAGAATACAATTTCCCAATTGCCTTTAATATGCCCGCTGGCCATGAAAAGGATAATAGAGCATTAATTTTAGGAAAAACAGCTACATTAACGGTTAAAAAAGAACATTCAACCATTATTTTTAACTAGAAATTAATTTTATCATAGCATTGTGCAGAATTTAAACCCTTATCTATGATGAAAAAATTACAATTATTACTTACAGTTATTATGTTAAGCGCTGTTTTTACAGCAAAAGCAGACACTATTAAAATTGCAAATTTAAACTTAAACAACCCCGATGTTAGAAAATGTTTATTAGAATCTACACAAAGTGAAGGTTGGAAATTAGCATCGGTTTATTTAAATGATGACAACAAATTAGTATATATTTTTGATAAAAACGATTCAACAAAAATTTATACAAGCAAAGAAGTTTTTACTAAATAAAAACCGTTTTTAAACCACATAAAAAAATCCGTGTAAAATGCTTTTACACGGATTTTTTATTTTTTCTAAATATGTGGCGTTAAAACTTCAATTCTTTTTGCAAATGCTCATAAGCATCTTGTACTTGCCTAAACTTTTCTTCAGCACCTGCTTGATGTTCTTTTCCTAAATGAATTACCCTATCTGGATGATATTTTTTTGCCATTTTTCGGTAAGCGCGTTTAATATCATCAACACTTGCATCTTTTTCAATTTCTAAAACTTTATAAGCATTATCACTACTGTTATAAAACATGGCTTTTATACTTTCATAATCTCTAACACTAATACCCAAATAGCCTGCTATTATTTGTATTTGCCGTTCTTCATCTTTAGTAACAACACCATCGGCTTTTGCAATTCCAAATAAAAAATGCATTAATTGCAAACGAGACGGATGATCCATCATTTGCTTTATTTGCAAACACACTTGCCTTGTAGATATGTTTTGCTTGCTTATATTTTTAAACAATTGAAACGCATGGTTTGCGCGTTCTTTTCCATACATTGTAGAAAACTGTTGGCGTACATAATCTAATTCTCTTTGGTCTTGTTTACCATCGGCCTTTATAACTATTGAGGCTAAAACAAGTAAGCTAACTTCAAAATCTCCTGATTGTGTTTGGGGGCGTTCTGCCCTACCACTATAGTTTGGTCTTTTACGTTGTTTTCCTTCACCTAAAAAAGTATCTTTACTACCGTTAGACATGGCATCAACAACGCTACCTAAAGCAATACCTATAATAGCGCCTATGGGGCCACCAAAAGACCACCCAAGTGCACCACCAATCCATTTTGAAACACTCATAATAATTATAAATTTTATTTATTGGTAAATATAATATTAGTTAGTTGATTGCAGGCATATTTTGTTACACAATTGATATCTTTGCAATCCAAAAAGTAATTTTTGGCAACTAATAAATTGTTAATTAAAAAATTTTAAAATATGTATCCAGCAGAATTAGTAAAACCAATGCGCGAAGACTTAACAAATGTTGGTTTTGAAGAATTACAAACGGTTGAAGCAGTTGATGCTGCTATAGCTAAAGAAGGTACAACATTGGTAGTTGTAAACTCTGTATGTGGTTGTGCTGCAGCAAATGCACGCCCAGGTGCTAAAATGAGTTTAGAAAACAGCAAAAAACCAGACCATATTGTTACTGTTTTTGCAGGTGTTGATAAAGACGCTGTAACAAAAGCTAGAGAATATATGGTACCGTTTCCTCCAAGTTCACCAAGTATGGCTTTATTTAAAAATGGTGAACTAGTACACATGCTTGAACGTCATCATATTGAAGGAAGACCTGCTGAACTTATTGCAGACAACCTAAAAGACGCTTATAACGAGTTTTGCTAATAACACTTTAAGCTTATAAATTACAAACCGCGAAAATAATCGCGGTTTTTTATGCTTAAAACGCAACCTTTTTATTAATACATCATCTTCAAAATAAAAAATGATTGCTAATAATACGTTTAAATTTATAAGCTTAATAATTGTTTTATCAATTGTATTTTTTGCTGGGTGTTTAAGTGATGATGATAATCAAGCTTCATCATACAACAGTGAATTAGAAACACTAACGCAATTAAAAAATGATATTGAAACATTAGCTGCAAGCTCTGTTTGTAATGAAACTACAACATGTAAATATATTGCCTTTGGTAGCAAACCTTGTGGTGGCCCATGGAGTTATTTGGTGTACTCTACATCAATAAATGTACAAGATTTTGAAACCAAGGTAGAACAATACAACCAACTTGAAAGCATATTTAATGCTAAATGGGGCGTGGTTTCAGATTGCGCCGTTACCCTACAACCCAATGATGTTATTTGTAAAGACAATGTTTGTACTGCCGTGTATTAAATACCTTAGTTTTATTTTACTTCTTTAAAAAATCATGTACTTTTGGGCATGGTAAAAATTTTATCTTACCCAATAACCGTTATTTACTACTTCTGTTTTTTTTTAACACTAGTAATATTTCACCCTATACAATGGTTTTGCTTTAATGTATTTGGGTACAAAGCACATAAATTAAGTGTAGATGCACTTCAGTTTTTTTTAATTAAATGTACACATATTTTAGGCACACGCTTTACATTTATTAATAAGCACAATATACCAACCAATACCCCAATTATTATTGTTGCCAACCACCAAAGCATGTATGATATATCGCCCATAATGTGGTATATGCGCAAACATCATGTAAAATTTATAAGTAAAAAGGAACTTGGTAAAGGCATACCTAGCGTATCATACAATTTACGTCATGGCGGTTCTGCTTTAATTGATAGAAAAAACCCCAGACAATCTTTACCTGCTATTATGAAATTTGGCGAATATATTGAAACCACTAAACGAGCAGCCGCTATTTTTCCAGAAGGCACTAGAAGCAAAACAGGGCAACCAAAACCCTTTCAAACTAAAGGTTTAGAAATATTATTTAAAAAAATACCATCGGCACTTATTGTGCCTATTTCAATAAATAACTCATGGAAAATGTTTAAATACGGAAAATTTCCTATGGGTTTGGGTACACACATTACATTTAAAGTGCATACTCCTTTAAAATTGGCTAATTACCAAGATAAGCACGCACTTATAAATGAAATTGAAACTACCATAAAACAAGATATTCACCTTTAAAAAAATATAAAATGTCGTTAAAAAATGTACGTTTAGAAGTAATGCAGTTTTTAGAAAAAGATGTTGACGCATTAATTCAGAAATACTTAATTCCCATAGATAAAATTTGGCAACCAACAGATTTTTTACCAAACTCTGAAAGTGATACGTTTTTTGATGAAATAACCGAAATACGAGAACTATCAAAAGAATTACCTTATGATTTTTGGGTAGTTTTAGTTGGTGATATGATTACTGAAGAAGCTTTACCAACCTATGAGTCTTGGTTAATGGATGTTGAAGGTATTGACCAAGTAAATAACCCCGGAGGATGGTCTAGATGGATTAAACATTGGACGGGTGAGGAAAACAGACACGGTGATGTACTAAACAAATACCTTTACCTTTCTGGTAGAGTTAACATGCGCGAAATTGAAGTAACCACACAACATTTAATTTCTGACGGTTTTGATATTGGTACAGATAGAGACCCTTACAAAAACTTTGTATACACTAGTTTCCAAGAACTTGCCACATACATATCTCATAACAGAGTAGCAAAAATTGCCAAAAAATATGGAAATAAACGATTAGCTAGAATGTGCCAAATGGTTTCTGGTGACGAAATGAGACACCACAACGCCTACTCTGAATTTGTGGAGCGTATTTTTAAAGTAGATCCTAGCCAAATGATGATGGCATTTCATTACATGATGAAACAAAAAATTACCATGCCAGCACATTTTTTAAGAGAATCTGGTGATAAAATAAGTACTGCTTTTGAAGAGTTTTCAAACACGGCACAACGTATTGGCGTATACACCTCAACTGATTATGTTGATATTCTTAAAAAATTAATTGACCGTTGGGAAATAGATAAAATAACAAACCTAACGGATGAAGCTGAAAAAGCTAGAGATTACTTAATGAAATTACCAGATAGAATGTACCGCTTAGCAGATAGAATGAAAATTCCTGAAAATTCATTTGAATTTAAATGGGTACAACCTGCCATTGCTAAATAAAGTTAAGCTTATATGTCTTCAGGAACCATAATACAAAAAACAAAAATCTTTGTAGAAAAAACCCTTTCTGGAGCCGAAGGTGGCCATGATTGGTTTCACACACTTAGAGTTTATAACAACGCTCTTTTAATTGCAAAAAACGAAACTGTAAATACATTTGTTGTTGCATTGGGCGCATTGCTACATGATATTGCAGATAGTAAATTTTACAACGGCGATGAAACTGTTGGCTCAAGAATAGCCCGCGAATTTTTATTTAAACTAAATGTAGATTCGGCAGTTATAGAACATGTCGTAAATATTATTGAAAACATATCATTTAAAGGTGGTAATGAAGTACAAAAATTTACATCGGCAGAATTAAACGTAGTACAAGATGCTGATAGGTTAGATGCCATTGGCGCCATTGGTATTGCCCGTACCTTTAATTATGGTGGCTTTAAAAACAGGCAACTTTACAACCCAAACATTCCGCCTAATTTAAACATGACCAAAGCCGAGTATAAAAAATCTACAGCGCCAACTATAAACCATTTTTACGAAAAATTACTGCTTTTAAAAGACCGTATGAATACAAAAACAGGTAAAAAACTTGCCATTGAAAGACATCTGTTTATGGAACTGTACTTAAAACAGTTTTACAATGAATGGAATGGCAAGGTTTAGCTTAACCTATTATTTGTTTAATTTCTTTTCTGTAGTTAGAGGCACTTTTACCAATTATTTCATTAAACTGCTTATTAAAATGCGAAAAGTTATTAAAACCACACTCAAAACAAATATCTGCAATACTCATTTGGCTTTCATTTAAAAGTTTCGTGGCATGCACTATGCGTATTTCATTTACTACTTGTGTAAATGTTTTACCAGTTGTTTTCTTAAAATAACGGCAAAAAGCGGGCACTGTCATACTAACTTTATCTGCAATATCTTCTAAAGCAATATGTTCTTTAAAATTAGCATTTACAAACTTATAAATAGTTTTAATTTTATCTGTGTCTTGTGGTTCAGCTTCAAACACAAAACCATCGGCATTTAAAATGGTATAATCATCGGTAGTTGCTAAATATTGTAAAATTTCTAACAATTTTAAAATTCTATTAAAACCATTATAATTTTCTAAATCTTCAATTTTAGAGCCCACAACATCTTTAGTTGCTCTATTAAATAGAATACCGTTTTTAGCTTTTTCAAAAAGCGTACCTATAGCATTAGCCTCGGGCACCGCGTTAAAAAAATCTTCACCTAAAAAATCTGGTCTAAACTGTATGGTTGTTTCAATACCAGCAGCAGTAAGCCTGTCGGTAAATCCGTTATGCGGTAAATTTGATCCTATTAATATAAGCTGACTATTATTAAAGTATGATAAATGGTTTCCAATATGTGTTTTACCTTGGCCTCTATTCACATAAATTAATTCTAACTCTGGGTGAAAGTGCCAAAACATTTCACCTCTATCTAGCTTGTCGTTATGTTGCTTTACAAGCACCGATTCTCCAAATGATGGTGAAAGCTTTTTAAATGTAGGTTTCTTTGTAATCATAGTAGGATGATTTTTATGCAAAATTAATATATATTATGCATACATTATATATTTTATTACCCCAAATATATGCAAAATTAACTTAACGGTGATTTAACATATCCTTAACGGTTAAAATAGCATATAAATAAGCTAAAATTGATGTTTTCCACCCTTTATAACTGCCATATCTTTGTACCGTTATCAAAAAGTAACACCCCAAAACATGAATACATTTTTAAAACATACAAAAAAAGGACTTATAATGGTAGCCATGGCAGCTACGGTTGTAGGTTATGCTTCAGATGATAATACTATAATTAAAGATGCTGCCAAAACAGCTATTACTTTAAATAATGTAAAGGAAGGAAACTTACTTACAATTAAAGACGCTTACGGTATTACATTATATAAAGAAGTTATTGAACAAACTGGTATTTATAATAAAGGTTTTGATTTAACTGCTTTACCTGAAGGAAACTACTTTTTTGAATTAGAAAAAGATGTTGAAATAAAAACAATTCCTTTTTCAGTACAAAACAACAAAGTAAATTTTAAAAGTGAAGATGAAACCATTTATCACAAGCCAGTAACAGTAGTTAAAAATAATTTAGTTTATATAACTAAGCTTGCATTAAAAGGTGAAACTGTAACAATTAGTTTTTATGATACCGTTACAGATGACTTATTACATACAGAAACAATAAAAGGTACTCAAGCCATTGAAAAAGCATACAAGCTTGAGACTGGTAATTATAAAATAGTCTTTAATTCAAATAATAAAGATTTTACAAAATTCATTAATAATTAGTTTAATGTCTTATTTAGTTTAGTTGGTAAAAGTGGGCTGTGGTGGCCCACTTTTTTTTGCTATATATTTTTTTCTTCCTCTACTTTTATTAGAGCAAGCATTTTAATTATTGCATTAAAATTTTATTGTTTAATAACCTGGCTTTAAATAATAAAAAAAATCAGTATTGATATTTACTTCGCCAACGCCAAAAGTTAAAATCAATATTTTTAAAATAAACTACACACACTAGCCCCAATAAATTTTAAAAAAGAAGGAGTTCACTAAAACAAAAATTTACCACTAAATATATGCTTAATTAACATGCCAATATTCTATATTAACACATGTAGAAAATCAAAATAAAAACAGGGTTAAAATAGCATATAAATTAGTCAAAATCAATGTTTTACCCACTTAAAAACCACCATATATTTGCAGTGTAAACGTTAATAAAACAGATTATGAAAAACGTATTATCACACACAAAAACAGTAATTGTAATGGTAGCAATGTTAGCTGCGGTTATGGCAAATGCAAATGAAATTTCTTTAATTAAATTTGGTAAAGATTTAAGAGGAACTGCATTAACAATTGAAAATGTAAAAGAAGGAAACCTTTTATCTATTAAAGATAATTATGGTATTACTTTATATAAAGAAGTTATTGAACAAAGCGGTTTATACACGAAAGGTTTTGATTTAACTGATTTACCTGACGGAAACTACTTTTTTGAATTAGAAAAAGACATGGAAATTAAAACCATTCCTTTTAACGTAAATGCTGCAAAAGTTACTTTTAATAAAGCTGAAGAAACTACAACTTTCAAACCTTTTGTTAGAGAAAGTAACGGTTTAGTTTATGTAACTAAATTAGCTTTAAACGCTGAACCAATGGAAATTAGCGTATATGGCTTAGGTGAAAATGATGCTGAACTTTTATTAGATGAAACTATTGAAAACACAAAAAACATTGAACGTGTTTATAAATTAGAGTCTGGTAAATACAAAATGGTTTTCAACTTTAACGGTAAAGAATACACCAAATATATCAATAATTAATATAAAGTTTATTAGTTCTTATTTTGTTTAGTTTTGTTAAAGCGAGCCATTGGGCTCGCTTTCTTTGTTTTGTATAACTATCATTATTGTTATAAAAGTTTACTTAGTGCAATACTGGTTAACTTTTCACTTTATAAATTGAATACTATTAAGCAGTAATAAAATGTTTGTAATTCTACAAAAAACAAAGCTAATAGCGCTTTTATTTTAAATTGTACCAAAGTATAATTCACAACATAAATATATGCGTTTTTAACACCAAGATGTGGCATATTGACTTAACATAAACTTAGCATACATTTAACAGATAATATAGCATATAAATTAGTCAAAATCAATGTTTTACACACTTAAAAGCCGCCCTATATTTGCAGTGTAAACGTTAAATTATCCAAATCATGAAAAACGTATTATCACACACAAAAACAGTAATTATAATGGTAGCAATGATGGCTACGGTTATAGGTTATGCAAATGAGATTTCTCTAATTAAATTTGGTAAAGATTTAAGAGGAACTGCATTAACAATTAACAATGTAAAGGAAGGTAACCTATTATCTATTAAAGATATATATGGCGTGACATTATATAAAGAAGTAATTGAGCAGACAGGTATGTACTCAAAAGGTTTTGATTTAACCGATTTACCTGACGGAAACTACTTTTTTGAATTAGAAAAAGACATGGAAATTAAAACCATTCCTTTTAACGTAAAAGACACTGTTGTTTCTTTTGACAAAAATGCCGAAACTACTAGTTTCAAACCTTTTGTAAGACAAAAAGATAATTTAGTATTAGTTACTAAACTAGCTTTAAAAGGTGAACCATTAAAAGTTAGTATTTACGGTGTTTACAACACAGTTACAGATCTTTTATTTAAAGAAACTATTGAAGATGAAAAAACTATTGAACGTGTTTACCAATTAGAATCTGGCAAATACAAAATTGTTTTCAACTTTGATGGCAAAGAATACACAAAGTACATTAACAAGTTATAATAAGTAATTAAAATTCTTATTTAGTTTAGTTTAGTTTTGCAAAACGGGTCTTTTTTTAAGACCCGTTTTTTTATTAAAACAGCTTTAATTGTGCACTTTTATTAGCTTCATGCAAATTAACATTCAATTTAGGCATACCTTTATTTTTAAAGTATTTTAACCTAGCTAGTTTAACTAAATTATTAATTTGTTCGGCTATTTTACCTTCTCCATGCATACGCGTTTCGTACCTACTATCATTTAAACTTCCGCCATGGCAACTTTCAATTTGATGCAACACTTTATCTGCTCTATCGGGCATTGTTTTCTTAATCCAATCTGTAAAAATAGCCCCAATAGCCCCGTTCAACCTAACAATTGTATGCCCAATTGAAAGCGCGCCATTATCTGCAGCAGCTTTTGCCAGTGGTAATATTTCATGACTGTTAATTGACGGAATAATGGGTGCAATCATTACATTAACAGGTACACCATTATCACTTAAAATTTTAACGGTTTCTAATCGTTTTTTTATAGTGGCTGTTCGTGGTTCTAAAACACGCCTTATATCTTCAGATAATGAGGTTATTGACATGTTTACACTAATTAAATTATCTTTTGCAAGTGCTTTCACAACATCTAAATCTCTTAAAATTAGTGTGTTTTTTGTAATAATTCCAACAGGGTGTTTATATTTTAAAAACACCTGTAAGCATTGGCGTGTTATTTCAAATTGCTTTTCGGCAGGTTGATAACAATCTGTATTTCCAGACATTACAATGGTTTTAGCTTGCCAACTTTTCTTTTTTAAAAGAGCCTCTAAAAGCTTAGGCGCATCTTTTTTAACTAAAATGCGCCTTTCAAAATCTAAACCAGCACTGTAACCCCAATATTCATGAGAATTTCTAGCATAGCAATAAATACAACCATGTTCACAACCTTGGTACGCATTCATTGAATAAGCCATACCAACATCTGTACTTTCAACCTTGTTTACAATGGTTTTAGGGAAAACCTCTAAATATTTGGTTTTATTTTTATCGGCTATTTCACCTTCTTTTTGGCAATATTCTAAGAAATCATTACGGGTTTCATGACTAAATTCAAAAAAATGATTAGAGACGTTAAGCTGTGCGCCACGTCCTTTTATAACAGACTTGGGGTTCATTTAAATAATTTATAAAATTGTTGGGAATACCTATATTTTATAAAATTACATATTATTTGTACTTATAAATGTTAAAGAAAAATTGGTTTATTAACAACTATGTATTTTGGCTAGCTTTAACTAACTTACACTAAAAATTAAACATGTGTAATACCAAAAAAATAGTACAAAACATATTTAAAAACGTTACACTAACAAATAATGAATTACAAATAATTTCAAAAACTTTTGAAAAAGTTTATTTAAAAAAAGATGAAACTCTTTTAAAAATAAACACAACGGTAAAAAATCAATATTATGTTTACAGTGGTTGTTTAAGAACTTTTTATATTGATAAAACTGGCAAAGAACACACACTACAATTTGCTATTGAAGATTGGTGGATAAGTGATTATACCGCTTTTTTTACTTCAGAAAAAGCCATAATGAACATAGAATGCATACAAGAGGCCACTTTATTTAAATTATCAAGAGCCCAAATGGAGCATTTATTACACACCATTCCTGCCTTAGAAACATTTTTTAGAAAAAAAATGGAGCGTGCTTTTTCAAGTTTTCAAAAACGTATTTTATCAAACTTAGCATTATCTGCTCAAGAACGCTACGTTGCATTTGTAAACACATACCCAAATATTGAGCAAAATGTAAAAAACTATCACATAGCTTCATATTTAGGTATAACTACCGAAAGCTTAAGCAGAATTAGAAAAGCGTTAGCCAACAATTAATTTATTACCATACATCAATTTTTTTGTGTTCACGGCTTCTTAATTTTGTTTAAAATTTAATACAGAAATGAAAAAAGCTCTTTTAATTTTTACAACGGTTGGTGTATTGTTTGCTTGTAATAACAAGTCTGAAAAAAATACAACTACCAAAGAAAAAGAACATAATAACACAGAAAAACACACAAAAATGAAACAAGTATTATTTGTATTAACTAGTCATGATGAACTAGGAGACACAGGACATAAAACAGGTTTTTGGATTGAAGAATTTGCAGCACCATACTATTTACTTAAAGATAACGGTGTACAAATAACTATTGCATCACCAAAAGGTGGGCAACCACCAATAGACCCAAAAAGTAATGAAAAAGATTTTCAAACACCAGCAACTGTTAGGTTTAATAATGATAAAGAAACGCAAGCTATTTTAGCTGAAACGGTGAAATTAGAAACAGTAAACCAAACCAATTTTGATGCTGTTTTTTACCCTGGAGGTCACGGTCCATTATGGGATTTAGCCGAAAACAAAAATAGCATTGCCCTTATTGAAGCTTTTTACAATAACAATAAGCCAGTAGCCGCTGTTTGTCATGCCCCTGCGGTATTTAAAAACACCAAAAACACTAATGGAGAGCCTTTAGTTAAAGATAAAAAAGTAACTGGTTTTACAAACACCGAAGAAGAAGCTGTACAATTAACCAATGTTGTACCATTTTTGGTTGAAGATATGCTTAAAAATAATGGTGGTGTATACTCAAAGAAAGATGATTGGAACGCTTATGCCGTTGAAGATGGCTTAATAATTACGGGACAAAACCCTGCATCATCTGAACTGGTTGCAGAACTACTTTTAGAAAGATTAAAATAAAAAAAAGACTATTAAAAAGAAAATCAAAGGCTTTAGTTAAACTAAAGCCTTTGATTTTTTTGGAATGTTTTACACAATTATTTACCTGGAAAGTTAGCTTTACGCTTTTCTAAAAAGGCTGTTGTACCCTCAGTAAAATCTTCAGTGCCAAAACATGCACCAAAAGCTTTAATTTCAATATCAAAACCATTTACACCATCTTTATAACTTGCATTAACAGCACTAATTGCTTCAGCAATAGCCACTGAAGAATTATTGGTTATTTTACCTGCTATTTTTTCGCACAGAGGTAATAAATCTTCTTGGGTAGTTACATGGTTTACTAAACCGTAATTTTGTGCTGTATTAGCATCAATCATACCTGCTGTCATAATCATTTCCATGGCGCGCCCTCTGCCAACCAATTGTGTTAAGCGCTGTGTGCCGCCATAACCAGGAATAACACCAAGAGACACTTCGGGTAAGCCCATTTTTGCATTATCGCTAGCTACTCTAAAATGGCAAGCCATAGCTAACTCTAAACCGCCACCAAGTGCAAAACCATTAACAGCAGCAATAACTGGTGTAGTTAAATTTTCAACAAAATCAAATAATATTTTTTGACCTTTTGCAGCTAACGCTTCACCTTGTTCTACACTAAAATCAGCGAACTCACTAATATCTGCACCAGCAACAAAAGCTTTTTCGCCACTACCTGTAACTATTATAACCTTAGTTTGAACGTCTAAATTTGCTGCTTTAAAAGCTTCATGCAGCTCTTGTATAGTTTCTTGGTTTAAGGCGTTTAATTTTTTAGGTCTGTTAATAGTAATAGTTGTAATGTTATTACTAGTTTCAGTTAGTACATTATTAAAATTCATGTTTTAATATTTTTAGGTTTCAGGAAATGTTACTTTAAACGTGGTTCCTTTATTTTTTTTAGTTGTAAATGTTATAGAGCCATTATAGTTTTCTACTATATTTTTAACCATAGCCAAACCAAGCCCCATGCCGCTTGTTTTGGTAGTAAATTTGGGTTCAAATACTTTATCTATATTTTCTTCGGCAATACCAGTGCCATTGTCTTCAATTGTTAAAACAATATTATTTTGGTTTGTAGAAACATTTATTGCAATTTTTGGTGTTCTGCCTTCAGGTATTGCCTGTATGCCATTTTTAACCAAATTTGTAACTACACGTATAAGCTGTGTTCTATCAAATTTAGCAATAATTTCTTCGGAATTTGATGAAAAAGCAATGTAATCTTCATTAAAAATATCTAGTGCTAATTTTATAATTTTAACTACGTTAAGTGTTTCATTTTGTTGCGCAGGCATTTTAGCAAAGTTTGAAAATGCCGATGCTATTGAACTCATGGTATCTATTTGTTGAATGAGCGTTTTACTAAATTCATCAACTTTTAAATGAATGGTTTCATCTTCAGGATCAAACTTGCGTTGAAAATTTTGCACCGTTAAACGCATGGGTGTTAACGGGTTTTTAATTTCATGTGCTACTTGTTTTGCCATTTCTCTCCAAGCTTGTTCTCGCTCACTTTTAGCTAGTTGTACGGCACTTTCTTCAAGCTCATCAATCATGCTATTATACGAGTTTACTAGTATTGAAATTTCATCACTTGTATCATCTATTTCAATTTTTTTATTGCGCTTTTCTAAACGGGTTGATATAATTTTATCACTAATGGCTTTTAATGATTTTGTTATAAATTTTGAAAGTAAAAATGCAATGGCAATAGCTGTTAAAAATATAACTATAAAGGCAAATGCTAAACGTTTTAAAAACTCTTCTAATTCTTTATTTAAAAAATCGTCGTTTTCTAAATATGGTAGGTTTAAAATAGCAATGGGTTTAGACTGGTTATCTGTTAAAAAGGTGTAAGATGATTGAAATGTTTCACCGTTTTCTACATGTTTATTAACATAGCGGTGTTCTGCTATTTGAGACTCGTTGTTTATTTGTACGGTGTTAAAAATGGCGTTTAGTATTTCGGCATCAATACAGGTTGTTTGAGCGTCTTGCAGTAAACCTGCTTTTGATGACATTAGCAAATTCCCTTCTAAATCGTATAAATTTATTTGTAGTTTATGAATATCTGAAACGTTATAAATTTCATATTTGTAGATATAGGGTATGTTTTCGGTTTTAATTTCCCATGTGTTTTGGCGGCCGTTTAAAACGCGCTTTAAATGGGTTTGTATGTTTTTTTCTTTACGCTCTAAACGCCCTTTATGATAGTCTTCACTTTGCTCTTTGTACTGGTAAATTGCTACCGCCGATATTAATACTGATGCCAATAGCACTAGCAATATCATGGCTAAAAATATACGGGTGCGTAATGATAGTTTTTTGAAATTCATTTTAGTTTTGATGTTGCATAAATATAGCAATTATCACACCAAACAGGCTAAGCCTAATTTAAAAAAACAAAACGGCTTTTGGTTTGTGTTAGGGATTGAGCTATTTGTTTGAAATCCTTTTTGCTTTTTAAAAAAAGTAAAAAGATTGAGTAGCGAAAGCCCGACCCGATAGGGGAACACCCAAATTATTAGGCTTCTGGGTTTTTCTCGCGTATGCGTTTGTAAATTTTAAAGCCTAACATAATTAAAATGCCTAAAATTAGCATACCTACAATGCCCCAAATCCAGTTTATACTGCTTTTTAAAATGACTAGAAAAATTACGGCAAAGAGTATAAATGTGGCGCCTTCATTCCAAATACGCATGTAACTTGAAGTTTTTTTTACTACATCATTTTGCAATTGCTTGTAGTAAACATGTGTAAACCAATGATATACAAACAAAAGCAATACAAAAGTTAGTTTTACGTGCATCCAGGGTTGTTGTAACCACGCCGGATTTATTATGAGCAACCATACGGCAAAAATGGTACACAATATTGCTGATGGCCACGTTATTATGTACCACAGCCTTTTGGCCATTAGTTTTAATTGTTTGCCTAGTATTTCTTTTTCGGGCGATGGTTTGTGAAATGCTTCTATTTGGTAAACAAACAGCCTTGGTATGTAAAACAAGCCAGCAAACCATGTGATTACAAATATTAGGTGAAAGGATTTTATGTAGTTATAATAATCCATTTACATTAGTTTTTATACCAATTTGTTATCCATTTTGATAATAGATTTACAAAAGCATCATCGTCATTTAAACATGGTATGGTTGTGAATTGATTGCCGCCTACTTCATGAAAAATTTCTTCGCCTTCCATGGCAATTTCTTCAAGTGTTTCTAGGCAATCGCTTACAAATGCAGGTGTTACAATGGCCATATTTTTTACGCCTTGTTTACCTAAACGCTCAATGGTTCTATCTGTATAAGGTTGTAGCCAAGGGTCAAACCCTAAACGCGATTGAAATGATGTTGAATATGTACCGTCTTTTAACTGTAATTTTTCGGCAACCAAACGGGTTACTTCTAGGCATTGGTGGCGGTAACAAAACTCATGGGCTTTACTTGGTGTTGCACAACAACTGCCATCTATTTTACAATGTGAATTTGTTACATCGCTTTTTCTTATATGGCGTTCTGGCACCCCATGATATGAAAACAACAAATGCTCATAAGGTTTGTTTTTTAAATGATTACTTATTGAGTTTGATAACACTTCAATATAATCTGTTTTATTATAAAATGCAGGAACCGATGTTATTTTTAGGTTTGGAAAATGCAGCTCTTTAAGTTCTTCGGCTTTTACTAAAATAGTTTCGGTGGTTGCCATAGCAAATTGTGGGTATAGCGGAAATAGCAAAATCTCATCAACACCTTTATCAACTAATTCTTGCAAGCCTTTTTCAATTGTCATACTACCATATCGCATAGCTAAAGCTACAGGTATATCAACTTGTTTTTTAATTTTATTTTGAAGTCTTTCAGAAATAACAATTAGTGGCGAACCTTCATCCCACCAAATTTTTTTGTAGGCTGCAGCCGATGCTTTTGGACGTGTTTTTAAAATAATGCCTCTTACAAGAAGCGCTCTAGCAACGTAAGGAATATCTATAACGCGCTCATCCATTAAAAATTCACCTAAATATTTTTTTACATCTTTAGGTTCTGGGCTATCTGGCGAGCCTAAATTTACAAGTAAAACACCTTTTTTCATGTTGTAAAAATACAACACAAATTATAAAAATGCACTTAGAATTATAGATTTAAATTATGCTTTATTTCTGTTTACTATGGTAATAAACGCTTGGTCTGTTGTCATTATAATCACAATCTTGAAAAATACCACAAGATGTGCTTTGTCTAGCTAATGATTTTGTTTGCGTGTTTTTGTTATGATATTTGTATAACGCTTCAATTTCAGGTGATAAAAACTTCATAATACTTGGGGTTTTGTATATAAATTTATTGCAAAGTAACTTCAATTTAAAAAAACATTAAAGCTAACACCAAAATAGCTTACAAATTGTAATATTTTAACGTTAAAACACATACTGTTGTAAAGCAAAACACAAAAAAAAGTTAATGTATACATTAAAAAATACAACAAAATCCCCTAATTATCAAACAAGTAACCTGTAATTTATTACACTATTTATGATAAAGACATAATGTATTTTTTTGGTGTTGTGCCATATTTCTTTTTAAAAGCAGCAATAAAATGGCTTGAAGTACTGTACCCTACTTTTAAACCAACTTCGTTAACGTTATTTTCACCAGATTCTAAAAGTTTTCGGGCAAATTCCATTTTATAGTCAAAAAGAAAGCTAAAAACCGAATCGCCATAAATTTGTTTAAAACCTTCTTTAAGTTTTTTAATATTTAAGCCTATTTCATCGGCCAATTCTTGTAAAGTTGGTGGCTCTGCCATACGAGATACTATAATATCTTTTGCTTTTCTAATTTTTACAACATTAGCTTCATCAATTAAAAATGGGCACTGCTCAATATTAGCATCTTCACTTCTATTAAAATATAAACTTAAAAGCTCGTAAGCTTTTCCTTTAAAATATATGTGCTTAATAGAACTGTTTAAACTGTAGTTAATTAATTGGTTTAAAACTATGGCCATTGATGGCGAAATTACACCATCTTTATAATATTTTTTATCTCTGTTTTCTTCATTTAAAAACGAAATATAATCGGCTTCTTGAGAAAACAAACCGTGAAATTTTTTTATTGATATAAGTATTGAAACTATCCATGAATTTGGTTCAACCTGCAAGTCTATTGGTAATTCGCGTTGCGGATTGTAAAGTAATAACGAGTTTTCTTCATGAATATCTAAAACATATCTACCCTGATTAAAAACAAACTTAGTGGCACCCTTAATACAAAAGTGAAATTGTATGTAACTGCTATCTATATCTTTAGCTACATTTTGTATTGTTGCGCCATCATTTTTATAGGTTAAAACCAAAACACCATCATCTACAATTGTTTCGTTAAAAGTACCTGCAGCGATATTTTTTTCATCTATTTGACTATTCATAATGCAATATTATTTAGATTCATTCTACATTAAAGGCTTTTAAACCCGCTATTTCACCTCAAAAATATGACATTTATCATATTTTGCATCAAAATAGCTTTAAAAAACTTTTAACGATACTAAAAGTTCTTTGAGCGTTATTTTTTTTTGAACGATGCTTTTATTTTTGCTCCCCATAGTTAGGTAATTAAATGCAAAAGTATAACATATCAAAAAGTAAAAACTTTTACGCCATTGGTTTAAGTTACAAAAAAGCCGATGCCGTTATACGTGGTCACTTTAGTTTAAGTGATGAATCTAGGCTTAATTTACTTCAACAAGCTAAAGATAATGATATTGAAAGTATGGTAGTAACATCAACCTGTAACCGTACTGAAATTTATGGTTTTGCAGAACACCCTTTTCAACTTATAAAATTACTTTGCGATAATACCGAAGGCACTGTTGATGAGTTTCAAAAAGTAGCATATGTGTATAAAAACAAAGATGCTATTGGCCATATGTTTAGAGTGGGCTCTGGTTTAGATAGCCAAATTTTAGGCGATTTTGAAATTATAAGTCAGTTAAAATCTAGCGCCATTTTATCTAAAAACAATGCGCTTTTAAATCCGTTTTTAGAGCGTTTGGTAAATGCCGTTATACAAGCTAGCAAACGTATTAAAACTGAAACCGAAATTTCATCGGGCGCCACATCAGTTTCATTTGCATCTGTTCAATATATTTTAAAAAATATTGAAAACGTTTCAACTAAAAACATATTACTTTTTGGCACAGGCAAAATTGGCCGAAACACATGCGAAAACTTGGTTAAACACACCAAAAATGAGCATATAACACTAATTAACAGAACTAAAGATAAAGCCGAAAAAATTGCAGGCAAGTTCAATTTAGTTGTTAAAGATTATGCTAATTTACAAGAAGAAATATCAAATTCTGATATTTTAATTGTTGCCACAGGTGCACACAGGCCAACTATTGATAAGCTTATTATTCAATCTAAAAAACCATTACTTATTTTAGATTTATCTATACCAAAAAACGTTAATGAAAACGTAACCGATTTAGATAATGTTACATTGGTACATTTAGATTATTTATCGCAAATGACTGATGAAACTTTAGAAAAACGCAAAGCGCACATACCGCATGCCGAAGCTATAATTAGCCAAGTTAATACAGAGTTTAATAGCTGGTTAGAAACGCGTAAGTTTGCGCCTACCATTAAAGCGCTAAAATTAAAACTAGCAGATTTTGCAACTGCTGAACTTGATACCCAACGCAAAAAATTATCAGACTTTAATGAAGAACAGGCGGCTTTAATTAGTAAAAATATTATTCAGAAAATAACCAATCATTTTGCGCATCATTTGAAAGACGATAGCAACGCAACTAATGATAGTTTAGAGCTTATTAAAAAAGTGTTTCAGCTAGAAGAACAATCTCAAAATGTCTAAAACCATAAAAATTGGCACACGCGATAGCGAATTAGCGCTGTGGCAAGCCAAAACCGTACAACAACAACTTGAAAATTTAGGGTATAAAACAACATTAGTTCCTGTAAAATCTACCGGAGATATTGTACTAGACAAACCACTTTATGAGCTTGGTATTACTGGTATCTTTACAAAAACCTTAGACATTGCCCTAATAAATAACGATATAGATATTGCCGTACATTCATTAAAAGATGTACCAACCATTTTACCAAAAAGCATTACTCAAGTAGCCGTTTTAAAACGCGGTAACGTTAATGACACGCTTGTTTTTAAAGACAACGAAGAGTTTTTGGGTGCACCAATAGCCACCATTGCTACAGGCAGTTTACGCAGGCGTGCACAATGGTTAAACCGCTACCCAACACACACCGTAGTAGATTTAAGAGGTAACGTAAATTCACGTTTAGAGAAATTAAAAAACAACAACTGGAACGGTGCCATTTTTGCAGCCGCTGGTATTGGCAGAATTGGCATAAGACCAACCGAAGCTATTAATTTAGACTGGATGATTCCTGCACCAGCGCAAGGTGCTATAATGATTGCCGCTTTAAAAGAAAACACTTTTGCTGTTGAAGCCTGCCAACAATTAAACCATGAAGAAACCGAAATTTGCACCACTATTGAACGTGAGTTTTTAAATAAACTTGAAGGTGGTTGTACAGCGCCAATAGGTGCTCTAGCAAGAATTAAAGATGACGAAGTAACATTTAAAGGCATACTTTTAAGTAAAGACGGTAGTAAAAAAATTGAAGTAAAGCGTGTTGAAAAACTAGGCAATCATCACGATATTGCAACTTATGCATCAAACTATATTATTGATCGCGGCGGAAAACGCTTAATGGATGATATAAAAAACGAAGGTAAAAAAACCAACGTATATTCCACAAAAGCATTAACCGAAGATCAACGCTTACTATTAAATGATAAAATAAAAGTAGAAAGCTCAGATTTTATAAAAACCAACCCCAACCGCATACCAAAGCACGTAGTAAAAAACAGTATAGACAACGTAATTATAACCAGTAAAAATGCCGTTGATGCGCTGTTAACCAATTTTTCAAAAGAAGAATTACAGTTTAAAAATATTTATTGTGTAGGCCGAAGAACAAAGCGTTTAATTGAAAATAAAATAGGCACCGTAAAACATACCGAAAAAAATGCCAAAGCTTTAGCTAATTATTTAGTGGAATATATTGAAGGTACCACAGTTACATACTTTTGTAGTAATTTAAGGTTAGATGATTTACCATCAATTTTAGAAAACAATCATATAAAAGTAAATGAAGTTGAAGCATACCAAACAAAATATGATGCAACAGAACTTGATGACACCGTAGAAAGCGTTATGTTTTACAGCCCTTCAACAGTACAAAGTTTCAAACAAAAAAACAGCAATAACGTAATAGCATTTTGCATTGGTGAAACCACTGCTAAAGAAGCAAAAAAACATTTTACCGATGTTAGAATAGCCAAAGTACCAACCGTAGAAAGCGTTATAGAGTTGGTTAATGAGCACTATATGTTGTAGCTCTCAGCTATTGGTTTTTGGCTTTTGGCACAACTACGCACTATAACCAACACCTAAAGCAAATAGTTAAAAGTTAATAATAATGAGAGACTTTAAAAAACTGGACATATGGAAAAACGGAATCGAACTTGTAAAACAGGTCTATCAATTATCTAACAGATTACCTTCCGAAGAAAAGTTTGGTATAAAAAGTCAACTCACAAGAGCCGCAGTTTCTATTCCATCTAATATAGCTGAAAGTTGTAGTAGAAATAGTGAGATTGAATTTAAACGATTTTTTTAGAAATTGCAATCGGTTCTCTATTTGAAGTAGAAACACAATTAATTATTGCTAAAGAATTAAAATTCCTAAAAGAAAACGAGCTTGAAAATAGTTTTATTTTAATTCAAAAAGAAGCAAGAATAATAAATAGTTTAATAAGCAAAATAAAAAATAGTTAATGCTTTTTAGCCAACCGCTAAAAGCAAAAAGCCAAAAGCTAACATGATAAAAAACGATTTATTTTTAAGAGCATTAAAAGGAGAAACTGTAGAACGTCCACCAGTTTGGATGATGCGTCAAGCAGGTCGTTACCTTCCTGAGTTTATGGAAATTAAAGCCAAATACGATTTCTTTACACGTTGCCAAACTCCAGAACTTGCCAGTGAAATTACAGTTCAGCCTATTCGTCGTTATGGTATGGATGCTGCCATTCTATTCAGCGATATTTTGGTAATTCCGCAAGCTATGAATATTGAGGTGCAAATGAAACCAAATTTTGGCCCGTATTTGCCAAATCCAATTCGTACACAAAAAGATGTCGATAATGTTATTGTGCCAGATGTTACTGAAGCTTTAGACTACGTTTACCAAGCCATAAAAGCCACCAAAGAAAAACTTAACAACGAAATACCATTAATAGGTTTTGCAGGTTCTCCATGGACCATTCTTTGCTATTGCGTACAAGGACAAGGCAGTAAAAATTTCGATAAAGCCAAAAAATTCTGTTTTACAAATCCGGTGGCAGCACACCAAATGCTTCAAAAAATAACCGATACAACCATTGCTTACCTTAAAGAAAAAGTAAAAGCAGGTTGTAACGCCGTACAAGTGTTCGATTCTTGGGGCGGAATGCTTTCTCCTGAAGATTATCAAGAATTTTCATGGAAATACATTCAGCAAATTATAGATGCCTTAAAAGACGATGCTCCGGTAATTGCTTTTGGTAAAGGCTGTTGGTTTGCGTTAAACGTTATGGCAAAATCTGGCGCATCTGCTTTAGGTGTAGACTGGACGTGCTCACCAAGAAACGCACGATATTTAACCGGTAATAACATTACGCTTCAAGGAAATTTTGACCCAACACGACTGTATTCTTCACCAGAAAAAATAAAAGAAATGGTTACCGAAATGATTAACCAATTTGGTAAAGACAAATACATCGTAAATCTAGGGCACGGTATTTTGCCAGATATACCTTTAGAAAACGCAGAAGCCTTTATAAACGCTGTAAAAAACTATAAAGCCTAAAATAAATTGGGCGTTACCTACTTTTTTAAGTAACAATTAGTAAAAAAATTCAACTAATAGGCATAAAAAAGTAGGTTGCGCTTTCACTACTCGCTCTCTGCGAGGAGCTCAAACAGACCGTTCAATCGCTAACGCAAAACGAAGAACGCATGCTAAAAAATATTATATCAGGTATAAAAGCATATTTTGGAGCTTTTGGTTTAATTTCAAAACTAAAACTCTGGAAGTATTTTGCTATTCCCATGTTAATTAGTGTAATTACAGCCATAATTATTTTTGGTTCTGCCTATTCACTTTCAGATAATATCGGGCATTTTATAGCCAAAATCTGGATTTGGGATTGGGGACATGAAACCTTCACAACTATTAGTAGTTTTATTGGAGGTTTAATCATTATCGTTATCGGTCTTATTCTATTCAAGCATATCATTATGGCGCTTTCTGCACCATTTATGAGTCCCGTTTCAGAAAAAATTGAAGCGCATATTACAGGAAAAACCATTCATTACCACCGCAATACCACGTTTAAAGAACAATTGTGGCGAGGTATTCGAGTAAATGTTAGAAATTTAGGCATGGAACTACTCTACACCATTCCTATTTTACTTTTAAAATTAATACCAATAGTTAATATATTTTCAACCATTTTACTCTTTTTAATGCAAGCCTATTATGCGGGTTTTGGTAATATGGATTACACACTAGAACGCCATTTTAAATACAAAGAAAGCATTCAATTTGTGCGTAAAAACCGTGGTTTAGCTATTGGCAACGGCATTGTATTTTTACTGTGTTTATTTGTTCCTGTTGTTGGTGTTATTTTGGTGCTACCACTATCTGTTACAGCCGCTTCTGTTAGAACCACGCAAGCATTAAACCTAAACAATACACCAGAACATGCTGTTTAGTTTTAATAACTTCGAAATACACACGATAAATAAAAAAGATGCTTGGTCTTTATGTGATTTTGCTGTTACAAACGAAGATCGATTAAAACGCTTTTTTCCTATAACCCTTCAACAGAATTTAACCCCAGAGCTCTCTGAAATTTTCACAAATAAAAAGGAAAAAGAATTTTTAAAAAAAGAAGAATTCTTATTCACCATAAAGCCTAATAATTCTCGTAAAATCATAGGTGTCATTTACTTAAAAGAATTAAATTGCGAGACAAAACAAGGTGAATTTGCTTATGCCATAGATTATAATTTTGAAGGCAAAGGCATCATTTCAAAATCTATAAAATTCTTGTCTCAATATGCTTTTCAAGAATTTAAGTTAGAAACGCTTCAAATAATAGTTCATAAAACTAATTTAGCTAGTATTAAAGTGGCAAAAAACTGTAATTTTAATTGGACTAAAACTTTAGAAAAAGCATACACACCTCCTTGTGAAAACCCTCTAAACATGGAGCTTTATCAATTACAAAAGCTATAACCTACATGAATATTATTGAAAAATATGATAAACCTTTTCAATACGGCGCACTAGCATTAAACCTTATTATGGTCTATCAGTTTTTTATGCTTTGGTACCAACCAACACCAAATGATATAGAAAAAATAAGCTCTTTTATAACCCTTATACTTTTTGAGTTTGTATTGCTACACTCTGGAATTTTTATGGCTGCAATGCCAAAAAAATTATCACTACTCATATTCATACCTTTTTATGGTATTTTTGCTCTGGCTTTTAATAATTTCTCAAAAGACAATACAATTTTAATCCTTTATTGCTTTGTTATTTTAAACCGCATGCGTTTTGCCTTTTCCAATGTATCATCGCATATAAAAGCAAGAGTTCTATTTAATGCCATTACATCAATGATGGTGTATTTTGTTTTAATTTTTGTTGTTTTAATTTTTGAATCATTTATACCTAAACTTGGTTTAACAACCCAATTTATAAACGAAACTAACTTTTATAAAAGCATTGATGCTACTGGCGAGTTTATAGAAAAACCTCATATCTCTATGTGTTTTGGTTTTTTATATTACATTGGTCTGTCTTTTGTTGAAGCCTATTTTTTAAGTAAAAAACCTTCACCACAAACCATTAAAAAATTAAAAACAATAAAAAGTTTCAATGCTTATAAAGCTTTTAAAAACAAAGAACGTATAAGATAATGAAAAACAAATTCTACCAATACATACAAAACTTACAAGATCGCATTACCGCAAAACTAGAAACCATCGATGGTAAAGCCAAATTTCAAGAAGATATCTGGAAACGTCCTGAAGGTGGCGGCGGAAGAACCAGAGTAATTGAAAACGGAAACGTGTTTGAAAAAGGCGGCGTAAATATTTCTGGCGTTCACGGTAAATTACCAGACACCATGCAAAAATACTTTGGTGTTGAAGATGCCGATTTTTTTGCTTGCGGACTAAGCTTAGTACTACACCCAAAAAATCCAATGGCTCCAACCGTTCATGCTAATTGGCGCTATTTTGAAATGTATGACCAAGATGGAAATATTGTAGACCAATGGTTTGGTGGCGGTCAAGATTTAACACCTTATTATCTGTTTGAAGAGGATGCGAAACACTTCCACCAAACATGTAAAACGGCTTGCGACAACCATAATCCTGAGTTTTACCCGAAATATAAAGCACGTTGCGACGAGTATTTTTACAACGCACACCGTAACGAAGGTCGTGGTTTAGGCGGTTTATTTTTCGATTATTGCAAAGCTACAGAAGAAATGACCATGGAAAACTGGTACAATTTTGTTACCGAAGTTGGCGATAGTTTCCTTAGTGCTTACGTACCTATCATTGAAAAACGCAAAGGTTTACCATACACCAAAGCACAACGCGACTGGCAAGAAATACGTCGTGGCCGTTATGTGGAATTTAATTTAGTACATGATAAAGGCACTTTGTTTGGTTTAAAAACAAACGGACGCATTGAAAGTATTTTAATGAGTTTGCCTCCGCATGTACAATGGGTTTATGACCATCAACCTGAAGCTGGAAGCGACGAAGAAAAATTAATTGAAGTATTAAAAAATCCTGTAGATTGGGTGTAGAGTTTAAGTAAGCAACGTTTAACTTTACACTTTTAACTTTTAACTTAAAAGTATGTATCCATTAAGAAGAAATAGACGATTAAGAACCAACGAAGCCATTCGTAGTTTAGTGCGCGAAACCGTATTATCTCCAAACGATTTTTTAGTACCACTTTTTGTGGTAGAAGGTAAAGGCGTAAAAGACGAAATTGCGTCTATGCCAAACTACTATCGTTATAGCGTAGATTTACTTGAAAAGGAAGTAAAAGAACTGTGGAATCTAGGTTTAAAATCGGTACTACTATTTGTAAAAGTGCCCGATAATTTAAAAGATAACAAAGGTGCTGAAGCTTTAAACCCAAACGGATTAATGCAGCGCGCCATTAAAACGGTTAAAAATGCTTGCCCTGATATGTTGGTAATGACCGATGTGGCTTTAGACCCTTATTCGGCTTACGGGCATGACGGTATTATTGAAAACGGACAAATAATAAACGATGAAACAACCGAATTTCTCGCAGAAATGAGCGTATCTCACGCACAAGCTGGTGCTAATTTTGTGGCGCCAAGTGATATGATGGATGGTCGTATTCTTACCATTCGCGAAGCTTTAGAAGATGAAGGTTTTATAAACACTGGTATTATGAGCTATTCTGCTAAATATGCCTCTTCATTTTACGGGCCATTTCGTGATGCTTTAGATTCTGCACCAGTTGATTTGGTTGATATTCCAAAGGATAAAAAAACCTACCAAATGGATTTTGGCAACCGTTTTGAAGCCATACGTGAAACCGAAATGGATATTGATGAAGGTGCCGATATTGTTATGGTAAAACCAGGTTTATCGTATTTAGATATTCTGCGTGAGATAAAAAATGAAGTCGATGTTCCAGTGGCTGTTTATCAAGTTTCTGGTGAATACGCCATGATTAAAGCCGCTGCTGAAAAAGGTTGGCTTAACCACGACCAAGTAATGCTAGAAACCACAATGGCATTTAAACGCGCTGGTGCTGATATTATAGCGAGTTATTTTGCAAAAGATGTAGTAAAATTAATAAGTTAATAAAAAAATTAAACCACTGTAAAATTTTTTAAGGTTATAAATTTGATTTTGTAAATTAGCCACAAACAAATCAAATTCATGGCCTTACTTATTTTTTACGGCGTTATATCCATTTTCTTTTCCTTTTTATGCTCTATTTTAGAAGCTGTTTTATTAAGCGTAACCCCAACATTCATAAATGTTAAAAAGAAAGAAGGCAAAGCCTATGCAACAGCATTAGAAGCCTTAAAAAAAGATGTAGACCGCCCGCTAATTGCAATATTAACTCTAAATACTATTGCGCACACAGTTGGTGCTATTCTAGTTGGTGTACAGGCTAAAGTAGCTTATGTTGAAATGTACGGAAGCAAAACAACATCTATTTTTGGTATAAAATTTACCGAAGATTTAATGGTGGGTGTGGTATCATCAATAATGACAATTTTAATTTTAATTGCTTCAGAAATTATACCCAAAACTATTGGCGCCACCTACTGGAAAGGACTTGCTAACTTCACATCAAAAGCATTAAAAGTGCTTATTTTTCCATTAAAATGGACAGGTATTTTGTGGCTTTTACAACTTACAACAAAGTTAATTGGTGGTAAAGGACATCACGGAAGCGTTTTAAGTAGAGAAGATTTTCATGCCATGGCAGATATGGCTCACGAAGAAGGTGTTTTTCAAGAATCTGAAAGCAAGGTAATTAAAAACCTTTTAACCTTTAAAGAGGTAAAAGCCAAAGATGTAATGACGCCTAGAACGGTAATGAAAACTGAAAGTGAAACCACAACCGTTGAAGATTTTTTCAATAGAAACTTAAATTTAAGATTTTCTAGAATACCCGTTTATATTGATAATGAAGACAACATTAAAGGCCTTGTTTTAAAAGATGAAGTTTTTAAAGAAATGGCACTCAATAACGGATCCAAAAAGTTAGGTGAAATTAAAAGAGACATCATTATTGTAGACCGCGATATGCCCATACCAAAACTGTTTGAAAACCTAGTTGAAACAAGAAATCACATGGCATTAGTTGTAGATGAATACGGTACTGTAAGCGGTTTGGTTACCATGGAAGATGTTATTGAAACATTGCTTGGTCTTGAAATTATGGATGAAAGTGATAACGTATCAGATTTACAAGTACAAGCCCGTAAAAATTGGGAGGCAAGAGCTAAAAAACTGGGTATTTTAAAAGACGAAGAATAGAAACATAATGGAGAGTTGTATCATCAAATCGCCTTTAGGTTTCATAAAAATTATTGGCAATATTGATGGTATTTCGTCTGTTACAATTTTAAATTCTAAAGAAAGTATTACTGATGTAATTCCTGAAACTCTTGAAGATTGTGCAATACAATTACATGAGTATTTTAATGGCAACCGTAAAAAATTTAGTGTAAAACTAAATCCTGAAGGCACACCGTTTCAAAAAAACGTTTGGCAGGCTTTACAAAATATTCCGTACGGTAAAACCGTTTCATATTTAGAGTTATCTAAACATTTAGGTGATGTTAAAGCCATAAGAGCCGTTGCCAGCGCCAACGGAAAAAACCCTATATGGACAATTGTACCATGCCACAGGGTTATTGGTACTAACGGGAGTTTAACTGGGTATGCAGGCGGATTACACAGAAAACAATGGCTTTTAAATAATGAAAGCCCGTTTAAACAACAAACACTATTTTAAATGTATCAAAAACTAGTAAAAATATTAAGACGCTTTTTTACTGATGCGCAAATTTACAAGTATGGCTTTAATTGGTCATCAATGTATAAGCGTTCAACCGGAAAAGTTATTCGGGTTTCTGATGATTTAAGACGTGTAACCGTAAAAATACCTATTAGTTATAAAAACCGAAATTATGTAGGCTCTATTTTTGGTGGTAGTTTGTTTTCGGCAACAGATCCTATTTTCATGATTCAACTTATAAATATTTTAGGTGATGATTATGTGGTTTGGGATAAAGACGCTACCATAAAATACAAAAGACCTGCAAGAGAAGATGTGTTTGCTAAATTTTTAATTTCTGAAAGTGACATAACACAAATAATTAAAAACGTTGCCATAAATAACGAAACAGACTTTGTAAAAAACCTAAATTTAGTTACTGAAGATGGGGTTATTATTGCAGAACTTACCAAAACACTTTACATAGCAAACAAAAAATACTACAAGGCCAAACGCAAACAAAAATCTCAAAAAAATTAGCTTAATATTATGCGTGCATAATTTTTTAGTATATTTAGTTATTCCTAAACTATAAACTAAAATGAGATTTATAAAAAAACTAATTAAATGGCTTCTAGCTCTTTTAGGTGTATTAATAATTGTGCTTTATGCTACAGATACAGATTACTTAATAAAAGCTGTTAGAACTATTTATTTAACAGGGCATTCAACAGCCTATTTAGAAGACTACAAAAAATTTGACAACCAACCCATAACCATTGGCACACCACAACCCTGGCCAAATCATAAAAACTACAACACGGTTAAAGAAACCCCTACTTTAAACAACATAAACAAAGCAAACGGCACCATTGCCTATGTAATTATTAAAAATGATAGTGTTTGGTTTGAAAACTATTACGATGGTTTTAGCGCCAACTCAAAATCAAACTCATTTTCAATGGCCAAAAGTTACGTTTCGGGTCTTTTGGGCAAAGCTATACAAGATGGTTATATAAAAAGTTTAAACCAGCCTGTTAGTGATTTTTTACCAACCTTTAATGAAGGTTTGGCAGCAAAAATGACGGTAGGTCATTTATCTAGTATGGCATCAGGCACCACCTGGGATGAGCAATATTACTCACCGCTTTCAATTGTAACTCGCGCTTATTTTGATGATAATTTAGAAAAAGTAATGTTGGGCCTTAAAATGGAAAAAGAACCAGGTAAAAGTTTTAAATATTCTAGTGGCGATACTCAAATGCTAGCCATGGTTATAGAAAAAGCCACAGGTAAAAAACTATATAATTATTTAACCGAAAGCTTTTGGAAACCACTTAACTGCGAAAACCAAGCCCTTTGGCAAGTAGATAGTGAAAACCATGATTTAGTAAAAGCCTACTGTTGCATTGCCAGTAATGCCAAAGATTTTGCACGTTTTGGTAAACTTTATAAAGACCACGGTAAATGGAATGGCAAACAGGTTTTAGACTCTGCTTTTGTAGCAAAATCACTAAAACCCGTATACCCAAATGGTAATGTTTATGGTTACGGTTGGTGGTTACAAACCATAGGAAACAAAAACTTTTTTATGATGCGTGGCCACTTGGGCCAATACGTAATTGTAGAACCCAATGACAATGTTATTATTGTAAGACTTGGCCACTCAAAAGGCGTAAATAATGTTGTAGGACATTTCACTTCAGATATAAATACGTATATTGAAGAAGCTTACAAAATGCTTGGTGAATGATTAGCAAAATTAACCTTGAAAACATACTATTTTTAGATATTGAAACCGTACCCGAACATGAATGTTTTTCTTCTTTATCCGAAGAAAAACAAGCGCTTTGGGAACAAAAATCAAAATACCAAAGAAAGGATGAATTCACAGCCGAAGAATTCTATGAACGTGCTGGTATTTGGGCAGAGTTTGGTAAAATTGTGTGTATTTCGGTAGGGTACTTTAAAATGCAAGGCGACCTTAGAAAATTTAGAGTAACCTCTTTCTTTGGTGATGAGCCCAAAATACTTCAAGATTTTAAAAACTTAATTACAACTCATTTTAGCCAAAACAAACATTTACTTTGCGCCCATAACGGTAAAGAATTTGACTTCCCTTACATTGCTCGCCGTATGATAATACATGGTATTGAATTACCTTATAAGCTCAATTTATTTGGCAAAAAACCATGGGAAGTTCCGCATTTAGACACTTTAGAACTCTGGAAATTTGGCGATTATAAAACCTATACATCATTAAAACTATTAACTAATGTTTTAGGTATTCCGTCACCAAAAGACGATATTGATGGTAGCGAAGTTAGAGGTGTTTATTACGAAGAAAAAAATATTGATAGAATAATTACCTATTGTGAAAAAGACACTATAGCAGTTGCGCAAATTTTCTTAAAATTTCAAGGCGCTAGTATATTAACCGATGATGAAATTATTCATATTTAAAACCTATTAAATATAAGAAGTTAGTAATTTCACATTATGAAAAAAACACCTGTTTTATCAATTAAAAACCTGTCTATTTCCTTTGGAAAAAATAACGTAATTCATAACATTTCGTATGATTTATTTGAAAATGAAATTTTAGGTATAGTTGGTGAATCTGGTTCAGGAAAATCGGTATCATCATTAGCTATTTTAGGCTTGTTACCTAAAGCTATTTCAAAAATAACATCGGGTAACATTTTTTATAATGAAACTGATGTAACAATACTTTCAAACAAAGCTTTTCAAAAAATTAGAGGCCAAAAAATAGCCATGATTTTTCAAGAACCTATGAGTTCTTTAAATCCGTCAATGACCTGCGGAAAACAAGTGGAAGAAATTTTACTTCAACACACCAAATTATCAAAACCTGACATTAAAACCGAGGTTATGTCGCTTTTTGAAAAAGTAAAGTTACCAACACCTCAACGCGTATTTACATCATATCCTCATGAAATATCTGGCGGACAAAAGCAACGTGTTATGATTGCTATGGCTATTGCCTGTAAACCCGATGTTTTAATTGCCGATGAACCTACCACAGCTCTTGATGTTACTGTACAAAAAGATATTATAAAGCTGCTTAAAAACCTTCAAAAAGAAACAAAAATGAGCGTTATTTTTATAACGCACGATTTGGCTTTAATATCTGAAATTGCAAATAGGGTTTTGGTAATGTATAAAGGTAATATTGTTGAAGAAGGCCATGTTGCAAGTATTTTTAAGAACCCGCAACACAATTATACAAAAGCGCTAATAAATTCGCGCCCATCGTTACAAACACGTTTAAAAAAATTACCAACTATTCAAGATTATTTGAATAATACTATTGTAAAAACTGAAATTACAACTGAACAACGCAAACTTCAGCATAAAAAACTATACAACAAACCTCCGCTTTTAGAGGTTATTAATGTTGAAAAGGCATACGTTTCAAAATCTGGATGGTTTTCAAAACCTTCAACATTTAAAGCGGTAAATAATGTAAGTTTTAAATTGTATGAAGGTGAAACTTTAGGGTTGGTTGGCGAGTCTGGTTGCGGAAAATCTACTTTAGGCAACGCCATTTTACAATTAGACAAAGCCACTGCCGGCCAAATAATTTATAAAGGCACAGATATTACAAAACTATCTAAAAACGCTATTAAAACACTTCGAAAAGATATACAAATAATATTTCAAGATCCGTATTCATCATTAAACCCAAGAATACCGGTTGGTGAGGCCATTTTAGAACCTATGCAAGTTCATAAACTATACAACTCTCATAAAGCACGAAAAGAAAAAGTTATTGAAATTTTAAATAATGTTGGGTTAAATGAAACACATTTTAACCGTTACCCGCATGAGTTTTCTGGTGGGCAAAGGCAACGCATTGGTATTGCACGCACAATTGCACTGCAACCCAAACTTATAGTTTGCGATGAGTCTGTATCTGCATTAGATATTTCGGTACAAGCCCAAGTTTTAAATTTATTAAATAACTTAAAAGAAACTTTTGGTTTTACTTATATTTTTATTTCGCATGATTTAGCGGTTGTAAAATATATGAGCGACCAGCTTTTGGTAATGAATAAAGGTAAAATTGAAGAGCTTGATGACGCCGATGTTATTTACAACAACCCGCAAACAGCTTACACTAAAAAATTAATTCATGCTATACCCAAAGGGTTATAGCATGAATATTTTTTTTGTTAAGTAAAACAAACTTTTAAAAAACCTCAAGTTTTCTTGAAGCGTTTCCTTTATTTTACTTTCGTGAAATGAAGACGACTCTATAGAAGCCGCCTCTGCCGTTGGCAGTTCAGGTAGATTTGGTTCCATATTTTTGTAGGTTAAGTTCATGGTAGATTTAGGAACAAATTCAAATATTTATAATGGTTGATTTGGTTTTGCTAATATCAAACTTTTTTTCAAAAACATAGCTAAAAAACATATTTTTTCGATGAAATGCATTAATATTATTTTTTTTGTAGGCTAAGTACTATATTTTAATGTAATACTGGTAACATAAATACATATTTAAATAGTTATCTTTGAGTTATTCAAATAAACTATTACACCAACTAAAAATATTAAACTAACCTTATGAAAAAACTTTGGGAACCATCAAAAGCGTTTAAAGATCATAGTCATTTACAAGCGTATTGCAATTGGTTAGAACAGCACCAAAATTTAAAGTTTGATAATTATGAGGAGCTATGGCAATGGTCTGTTTCTAACACCGAAGCTTTTTGGGAAAGCCTTTGGTTTTATTTCAAAATAACATCACATACGCCTTATAAAAAAGTGTTATCTGGCTATAATATGCCAAATTGTAAATGGTTTGAAGGTGCCACTTTAAATTACAGTGAGCATATTTTTAAACAAATGCAACCTAACAAAACAGCTATACTTTTTAAAAATGAATTAGGTAAACAAACAAAAATTACATGGGCACAATTAAAAGAAAAAGTTGCCGCCATGGCAAGCTATTTAAAAGCCTTAGGTGTTAAAAAAAACGATTGCGTAGTGGCCTTTTTGCCAAATGTACCCGAAGCAACCATAGCATTTTTAGCCGTTAATGCTTTAGGTGCTGTATGGTCTAGCACATCACCAGATTTTGGTACAGAAAGCGTTGTAAATAGGTTTTCTCAAATTAAACCCAAAGTACTTATTGCTACAGATGGTTACACATATAACAGTAAGCCTTTTGATAAAACCAGTACCGTTAAAGCCATTATTGCGGCTTTACCAACTCTTAAAAAAGTAATAATTCAGCCTTATTTAAATGAAAATGCTTTAAATAATTTTGATGATGATTGTGAAGATATAAATGCTATACTTAACAAAAAAGGCGAAAAATTAACCTTTACACCCGTAGATTTTAACCATCCTATGTGGGTTTTATATTCATCTGGCACCACTGGATTACCAAAAGCCATTGTACACTCTCACGGAGGCATTTTACTTGAGCATTATAAATACATGGCATTTCATAACAATGTACATGAAAACGAACACTTTTTTTGGTTTACAACTACAGGTTGGATGATGTGGAATTTTTTACAATCAGCCTTATTAATGGGCGCATCCATTGTGTTGTATGATGGCTCACCAACTTTCCCAAATTTTGATGCACTATGGACGCTTACTGACGATTTAAATATCGACCATTTTGGTACCAGCGCACCTTATTTAGTTGCCAACATGAAAAAAGCACTAAACCCAAAAAAAACACACAAATTACACACTTTAAAATCTATTAGCTCAACAGGCGCACCATTGCCAACAGAGGCTTTTAAATATGTTTATACCAATATTAAAGATGATGTTTGGTTATGCTCAATGGCCGGAGGTACCGATGTTTGTACGGCATTTGTTGGCGGCACTCCGTTTTATGCTGTACATGCCGGAGAAATTCAATGTAGAGCCTTAGGTGTCTCGTTATTTGCCTTAGATGATTTAGGCGAACCTATTAAAGACGATTTAGGCGAAATGGTAATAGATAAGCCTATGCCATCAATGCCCATTTACTTTTGGAATGATAAAGACAATGCCAGATACAAAGCCAGTTATTTTGAAGATTACCCAGGCAAGTGGCGCCATGGTGATTTTATAAAAATTAATTCTGAAACCAACGGATTGGTAATTTACGGACGCTCTGATGCAACATTAAACAGGCACGGAATTAGAATTGGCACAAGCGAAATTTACAGCGCCGTTAACAAAATAAACGCTGTAGAAGATGCTCTAATTATTAATCTTGAATTAGAGGGCGGTAAACATTATATGCCTCTATTTGTAAAGTTAAAACCAGGATTTGAATTAAATAATGCGGTTAAAAAGAATATTAATAGTCAATTAAAAAACGATTATTCTCCACGTCATGTTCCCGATGAAATAATTGAGGTTAAAGACATACCTTATACCATTAGTGGCAAAAAAATGGAAGCGCCTATAAAAAAGATTCTTTTAAAAATGCCCATAGAAAAATCAATAAACATTGATGCTATGCGTAACCCAGAGTGTGTAGATTTTTATATTGAATTTGCTAAAACCATATAAAAAAAGCGCTCTTAAAAAGAGCGCTTTTTTTTAAAACCCATCTAAATCATCGGGTATATCATCTTTTATATTATCTTCATCAGTAGTATTAGTATCTATTTTAGAACAATCAACTACTATTGATAAATCTTTAGGAGCTTCAAAAGCTTCTTTTGAAATATCTAAAGTTGTATCTTCATAACAACTTTTCATATATACACCCCAAATAGGCAATGCCATTGCTGCACCTTGGCCATATGTAATGCTTGCAAAATGAGCTGCTCTATCTTCTGCTCCAACCCAAACACCTGTTACAAGATTTGGTACCATACCCATAAACCAACCATCACTTTGGTTTTGTGTGGTTCCTGTTTTTCCTGCTATTGGGTTTTTAAACTCATAAGGATAACCCGTTACAACCTCTCTATAATCTGCCCTATACGAATCTGCACCTTTTGTTCTCAATCTTGCTCCAGAACCATGCTCTGTAACACCTTCCATAAGTTTAACAGCAACATAGGCAGTTTCGGCACTTAAAACGTCACGCGTTTCGGGTTTAAATTGGTATAGTATTGTTCCATTTTTGTCTTCAATAGTTGTTACCATTACCGGTTTTGTATAAACACCTTTATTAGCAAAGGTTGAATATGCGCCTACCATTTCATAAACACTTAAATCTGGTGTACCTAATGCAATAGAAGGTACTGCAGGAATATCAGATTTTATACCTAATTTTCTAGCTAAATCAACCACGGGCTGTGGGCCTACTTTATCAATTAACCTAGCTGTAATGGTATTAACCGAATTTGCCAGGGCGTTTTTTAGTGTTCTTGTACCACCATAATCATTTTCGCCACCTGAATTTCTAGGGCACCATTCTTCTGGATTTCCAAATTTGTTAGCTTCAATACAAAACGGTGTATCTGGAAATTCATCACAAGGAGAATAATGTAATTGATCTATAGCTGCTGTGTAAACCAAAGGTTTAAATGTAGAACCAATTTGGCGCTTACCTTGCATTACCATATCGTACTGAAAGTGCCTATAATTCATGCCACCAACCCATGCCTTAACATGGCCTGTAGTAGGATCCATAGACATCATACCTGTTCTTAAAAAAGATTTGTAATAACGCATAGAATCCCATGGTTTCATAATGGTATCAACCTCAGATGGGTTACCTTTATCCCATTTAAAAACCGTCATTTTTGTTGGTTTGTGAAATGAGGCTTCAATGTCTTTATCAGATTTTTTTAAATCGTATTTTAAATGCCTCCAACGTTCAGATTGTTTCATGGAACGTTTCATTAAAGCTTCTATTTCACTTTTATCTAACTCTAAAAAAGGAGCTGTTGGGTTACGTTTTGGTGTATTTTGATGAAAAAACTCTGCTTGTAACCTTGGCATGTGCTGTTGTACAGCATCTTCAGCATACTTTTGCATTCTAGAATCAATGGTTGTGTAAATTTTTAAACCATCGGTATATAAATTCCATTTTGTACCATCTGGTTGCGGATTTTCCTTTATCCATTCTTTCATAAAACCATCTAAATATCCTCTAAAATATGTTGCTAAACCTTCACGGTGTGACTCTGGTGAATAATTTAAATCTAATGCTGTTTTTTGAAGTGAATCTTTAAGTGTTTCATCTATATAATCATACTTATACATTTGTGATAAGACCACATTACGTCTGTTTTTTACGCCTATTGGGTTTCTATGAGGTCTTGGGTTATAAAGCGATGAATTTTTAAACATACCTACCAACATAGCCGATTCTTTCAATGTTAATTCTTTTGGTTCTTTGCCAAAATAAATACGTGCGGCACTACGAATACCATCGGCATTGTTACCAAAATCGTAAATATTAAAATATTGTGCTATAATTTCTTCTTTGGTATATTGTTTTTCTAAACGGATAGCAATAATCCATTCCTTAACTTTTTGTAAAATTCTTCCAACGGTGTTTTTTGAACCTTCTCCATGAAATAATTGTTTAGCTAATTGTTGCGAAATAGTACTGGCACCACCGCCACTACCCAATTTTACAACAGCGCGTAAAGTACCTCTGGCATCAACACCAGAGTGTTCTTTAAACCTAACATCTTCTGTAGCAATTAAGGCATCAACCAAATGTTTTGGCAGTTCATTGTAACCTATGGGTGTTCTGTTATCGTTAAAATAGAATTTACCAAGTGTTTGCCCATCAGCAGAAATAATTTCAGTAGCTAAATTGGTCCTTGGGTTTTCTAAAACGGTGTGATCTGGCATTTCACCAAATACACCCCAAGATGCTAATAAAAAAATTAGAATTACAGATAGTGCTCCAGCTGAAAAAAGCATCCAAAACCAACGTATGTATTTAGAAAAATCTGGTACTGCTTCTTTTTTATTTTGATTTTTTGTTGCCATAACTTAAGTACGAAAAAAATTATAAGTGCCTAAATATTGATAGTTAATTTGTGTTTGGGTGTTCAATTCTAAATCCAACATCAGTAATACCATCTAAACTTACCACGCCATTTACTTTACCATTTTCTCTCATAGCGTGTTGTATGTTTACCGTGTAAGTGCCGGTTTCATTAAATATAACGTTTTCTTTATACCAAAGTTTGTTTTCTTTAACATCAGTATAACCAGTGCCCAAAAACTTACCGCTGGGATCTGCCATTCTATACTCTAAAGTATCTTTTATGGTTTTTCCGTGCGGAAAAATCATCTCAACAATTACATGTAAATTACTGTATTTGTATGCGTTGGTGTTTCTTAAGTTTACAAATAGGTTATATTTATTTGTGGTATCTGGTGGTGTAATTTTAAAACTTACAATAGAATCTTTGTGCCATGTATTTGGAATAGGTTTATAGCTATCAAAAACACGATTTGTATCACATGAAACCATTACAATTGAAACTATCAATAAAAATAACCAACTATTACTTTGCTGCATTTTTAGTGTTTTGGTTTTGAGGTTTTCGGTTGTTTTTGTTTCTATTTCGGTTACTATTTCCTTTATTGCCTCTGTTAGTGCTTTTAGCTTGGTTACTATTATTGGTTTTATTAGTATTGTTTCTGTTATTGTTATTTTTTCTATTCCTATTATTTTTACGTTTTCTTTTGGGTTTTGGATTATCAAAACGCGTTAAACTATCTTGCCCAACAACATTTTCAAATTCAGTTTTCGTTTCTTCAGGAATATCGGCAGCGTATTCTTCAAGGCTTGCAACCTTGTCGTTTTTCTTGTTTAGGGCAATTATTTCTTGTACTTGATCTGTAGTTAATTTATGCCATGTTGCCCATTCGCCTTCATAGGCAAACCACATGTGTTTTTTAAAAATATCGGTTTTTTGGCAAACGGCTAAACCTTTTTCGGTTTTTAGTTTAACATCGGTTTTTGGAAAATCTTTTAAAGCATCTAAATAGGTATCTAACTCATAATTTAAGCAGCATTTAAGCTTACCGCATTGGCCTGCTAACTTTTGCGGATTTAGTGATAATTGCTGATAACGTGCCGCCGATGTGCTTACCGAACGAAAATCTGTTAACCAAGTTGAACAACACAGCTCGCGCCCACAAGAGCCAATACCACCAAGTCTTGCTGCTTCTTGCCTAAAGCCCACTTGTTTCATTTCAATACGCGTACGAAACTCTCTGGCAAATACTTTAATTAGCTCTCTAAAATCTACACGCTCTTCGGCAGTGTAGTAAAATGTGGCTTTACTGGCATCACCTTGAAATTCAATATCAGAAATTTTCATTTCTAACTTTAAATCTATAGCAAACTGGCGTGCTTTTACTTTCATAGGCTCTTCTCTATCGCGTGCCTTTTGCCAAATATCAATATCTTTTTGTGAAGCTTTTCGGTATATTTTCAGCCCTTCTTTTGTATTCTCAGGTATGTTTTTACGCTTCATTTGTACGCGTACCAACTCACCTGTAAGTGTAACCATACCAATATCATGCCCTGCCTTTGCTTGTGTTGCCACAATATCGCCAATGCTTAATGTTATATTTTCTGGGTTGTGGTAATACTCTTTGCGGCCGTTTTTAAAACGCACCTCAACCCAATTAAATGGTTTTTCGCCATTGGGTAGTGTCATATTTGAAAGCCAATCAAAAACCGTTAGTTTATTACAACTATCGGTTCCGCAGGTACCATTATTTTTACAGCCTTTAGGTTGGCCATCTTTAGTAGAACAGCTTGTACAAGCCATAAGTTTTTATATTGAATTCGTTAATAAATAATTTATTACGAATGATGGGTTTATAATTTATTTGTTTTATGCTGAAGCACTTATGATAATTTAAACGTATTTTTTAAAGTAATATTTCAAAACTACGCTATTACCGATGTAAAGATAAGATTATTATACTTACTTAAAAATTAGGTTGTGTAATATATTTAAACTGTTTTTACACTAATAATTTTTACTGGGCATGCTTTTGATGCATTATCACAATCTTCAAAAATAAATTGGTCTGGAGATTTAAATGTATAAAATCCTTTTTTTTCTTTTGAATGAAGCAGTACACTTTTGCCGTCTTTTTTTGACATTTGAAACTGATTTGGTGCTAACTCCACACAATAATTGCAACCAATACACTTATTACGTTGCAAGGTAACTACAACCATTATGCCTCTACTTTACTTTTTACAATTTTATATAATTTATCTGAAGGCCTAATTCTAAACCCTAACGGAATAGTAACAGAATCTCCTTTTTTAGCTATGTTTAATTTTTCATCATTAACCAACATATTTTCAATTTTTAGCTCTTTTACACCAGTTGTTGGGCCTGTAATTAAAATGGTGTCTTCAGTTTGCAAATCAAATGCTTCAATTTTAAACTCTCCTATTTCTGGTTTTGGAAAATAATGCACACCCTTACCAATGTATACTTTCTTTTGTGTTGCGTGTGATCCTGATCCTTTACTCCATTCTCCAAGTTTTTGGCCTAAGTAATAGCCACTCCAAAAACCTCTGTTATAAACTGTTTCTATAGTTTGCATCCAGGAAATAACCTCCTTTTTACTATAAGTTCCTTCTTGTATTGCATTAATGGCTTCTCTGTAACATTTAATAACTTTTGCAACGTATTCTGGTGCTCTTCCTCTACCTTCAATTTTCAAAACTTTTATACCAGCATCAACAACTTGGTCTAAAAAATCTATAGTGCACAAATCTTTAGGAGACATGATATATTCATTATCTAGCTCCATTTCAAAACCAGAATCTTGATCTATAACCGTGTATTTTTTTCTGCAGTTTTGTTTACAGGCGCCTCTATTGGCTGATGAGTTACTTGAATGCAGACTCATGTAACATTTACCAGAAACCGCCATACAAAGTGCACCATGGCCAAAAATTTCAATTTCAACTAATTTACCCGATGGCCCTTTTATTTGTTCATTTTCAATTTGCTCGGTTATTTTTTTTACTTGGCGTAAACTTAACTCTCTGCTTAGCACCATAGTATCTGCAAACATGGCATAGAATTTTACCGTTTCAATATTGGTAATATTTATTTGGGTTGAAATGTGCACTTCCATATCAACCTCTCTAGCCATAGCTATAACAGCTTGATCCATGGCTATAACTGCAGTTATATTTGCTTCTTTAGCTTTTTTTACTAATGTTTTTACAATAGACAAATCATGATCATAAACAATGGTATTTAGTGTAAGGTAAGTACGTACATTTTTTTCTTTACATCTTCTAGATATTTCTTCAAGATCATCTATAGTGAAATTAATAGACGCTCTAGCGCGCATGTTTAATTGCTCAACTCCAAAATAAATAGAGTCTGCACCATTATCTAAAGCCGCTTGCAGAGATTCAAAATTCCCTGCAGGCGCCATTAATTCAATATGCTGCATAATGCTAGGCTTTGTTAGATTTAAAATTATCGCTAATGTTTCTTAAATCTTTTTTAAAGGGTAAATTTTCTGAACGTCCCTTTTTAAATATATCGTTACTATTACCTTGGCCTTTGCGTAGTGCTTTTTGCTCTTCATAAGGTAATGCGTGTATTTCTTTACATGTAGTAGAGCAACAATTGTTCATTTCGGCTTTACAATCGTCACATTGAATAAATAGTAAGTGGCAAGCATCATTTGCGCAATTGGTATGCACATCGGCAGGTTTACCACATTGGTGGCATTGTGCAATTACATCATCACTTATCTTTTCTGCTCTACGCTCATCAAACACAAAATTTTTACCAATAAATTTATTTTCTAATTCGTGCTCTTTTACTTGTCTGGTATATTCAATAATGCCGCCTTCTAACTGAAACACGTTTTTAAATCCTTTGTGTTTAAAATAGGCACTGGCTTTTTCACAACGAATACCACCTGTACAATACATTACTAAATTTTTGTCTTCTTTGTGTGCTTTTAAATCGTCTTCAATGATATCTAAAGATTCTCTAAAGGTATCAACATCGGGTGTTACGGCATTTTTAAAGTGGCCAATTTCACTTTCGTAATGGTTACGCATATCAACCAAAACGGTGTTATCATCTTCAATAAGTTCATTAAATTTTTCGGCACCAACGTGTACACCTTTGTTGGTTACATCAAAAGTATCATCATTTAAACCATCGGCAACAATTTTATTACGCACTTTTACTTTTAATTTTAAAAAAGACATGTTGTCTTGCTCAACAGCAATATTTAACCTAATATCTTTTAAAAAATCAATAGTGTCTAAATGTGCTTTAAATTCATTAAACCTATCTGCAGGTAATGATAATTGGCCGTTTATGCCTTCGGTTGCTACGTAAATTCTACCTAAAACATCAAGTTCATTCCAAGCTATAAAAAGCTGATCTCTAAATTCTTGTGGGTTTTCAATTTTGGCGTACTGATAGAAAGAAAGCGTTAAGCGGTCTTTACCGGCTTGTTCTATTAACGCTGCTCTTTCTTTAGCGCTTAATGTATTGTACAGTTGCATGCTATACTAATTTTAAGGTTAAAGTCGCAATATTGCGATATAAAGATTTTTTCTGAGCCGCAAAGGTACATTTTTTAGACAAAACTGTTTGTTTTCAGAAAAAAAAGCACCTTAGAAATGTACCAAAGTGCTTTTTCAAATTAAGAATAGCGTTAGTTTTGTTAGTAAAAAAACATGTTTTTCATAGCATTGTTTTTCCCGCTTTTAAAGTAGATGCAAATTGTGGAAAAAGGTTGCGTTATAAAATTGTATTGTGACAAAAGATGTAGTATTTTAGCATACAATTTTTTAGATTTAAAAGAAATGAGCAGCGAAAAAGAAGCAAAATTAAAAGCACTAAAACTTACACTAGATAAATTAGATAAAGCCTACGGAAAAGGAACCGTAATGAAAATGAGTGATTCTGCCATTGTTGATGTTGAAGCTATTCCCTCAGGTTCTTTAGGCTTAGATATTGCATTAGGTGTAGGCGGTTACCCGCGCGGGCGTGTTATAGAAATTTACGGGCCAGAATCATCTGGTAAAACCACATTAACCTTACACGCCATTGCCGAAGCACAAAAAGCTGGTGGCATTGCAGCATTTATTGATGCAGAACACGCTTTTGATAGGTTTTATGCTGAAAAACTAAACGTTGATATTGATAACCTAATTATATCGCAACCTGATAACGGTGAACAAGCTTTAGAAATTGCCGATAATTTAATTCGCTCTGGTGCAATTGATATTGTAGTGGTAGATTCTGTAGCAGCATTAACGCCAAAAAGCGAAATTGAAGGCGAAATGGGCGACTCAAAAATGGGTTTACATGCACGATTAATGTCTCAAGCATTAAGAAAACTAACAGCATCAATTAGTAAAACCAATTGTACTGTTATTTTTATTAACCAATTACGTGAAAAAATTGGTGTTATGTTTGGTAACCCAGAAACCACAACAGGTGGTAATGCATTAAAATTTTACGCATCGGTTAGGTTAGATATTCGTCGTTCAACACAAATAAAAGATAGTGCAGGCGAAGTTTCGGGTAACAAAACCCGCGTTAAGGTTGTTAAAAACAAAGTAGCACCACCATTTAAAATGGCCGAGTTTGATATTATGTATGGCGAAGGCGTAAGTAAAGTTGGCGAAATTTTAGATATTGCTGTTGATAATGAAGTTATAAAGAAAAGCGGTTCTTGGTTTAGCTACGGCGATACCAAATTAGGCCAAGGTAGAGATGCTGTAAAAGCCTTAATAAAAGATAATCCTGAACTTATGGATGAACTTGAAGCTAAAGTTAGAGAAATTGTAGCCTCGTAAAAAAATTTTTCTAAATCCCGATTAATTCGGGATTTTTTGTTTCTTACACGCAACCATTCAATATTACCAGCATCTAAAGGGTATAAACATGTATTTAACCCTAATATTATTTGCTATGAAAAGAGTTATTATGCTATGTTTAACACTCGTGCTTTTAGCATCGTGTAGTGTTAACGATGACGATAATTTAAACTTTAGTTTTGAAATTTTACCTGTTGAAAGTGTAGACATACCTGATGAGTTTGTTCTAGGTGAAACATACCCTATTACAATTTCATATTACAAACCCACTACATGCTATGCTTTTAACGATTTTTATTATTTAAAAGAACTTAATGAACGTACTGTTGCACCAATAAATTACGTGTTTGACCGCAATAACTGCGAACCATTAGAAAATGAACTTGTTGAAGCCACCTTTAACTTTATTGTAACAAGCAATGGCTCATACATTTTTAAGTTTTGGCAAGGTGAAGATGATAACGGCGAAAGCCAATACTTAACTATAGAAGTACCTGTTGCAGAGTAAAAATAAGTACTAACTAATACGTGTTTAAAGTTGAGTTTAAAACAACTCATAGAAAATTGTAAACGCAATGATACTAAAGCACAAGGAGAATTATACAAACTTTTTGCAAGTAAGTTATTCTCTTTGTGCTTAAAGTATTCACGTAATTATGCCGAAGCTGAAGATAATTTGCAAGATGCATTTCTAACAATTTTTAATAAAATAGAACAATATAAAGGTAAAGGATCTTTTGAAGGTTGGTTAAAAAGAATTACAGTAAACACCGCATTACAACGCTACAGAAACGAAAAAGTTTTTGATATTGTGAATGAAAATACCATTGAAGATGCTGAAGTTGATATTGAAGAAAGCAACTATTCAATAGATTATTTACTGCAAATAATACAAGAATTACCCGATAGATACAGGCTGGTTTTTAACCTTTACGTACTAGACGGCTATTCACACAAAGACATAGCTGAGATGCTTAAAATAAATGTAGGTACCTCAAAATCTAATTTAGCACGTGCTAGACAGATTTTAAAAAAGAATATTGAAGATTATAAAATATCTGAAAGTTTACAATCATTATAAAAAATGAGTGATAAAAAACATATAGACAGGTTGTTTCAAGAGCGCTTTAAAGATTTTGAAGTGGCACCAAGTGATGCCGTTTGGAAAAATATTGAAGCCAACTTAAACAAGAAAAAGAAAAAGCGTGTTATTCCTATTTGGTGGCGTTACGCCGGTGCTGCGGCCATTTTGCTACTGTTACTTACCGTTGGTTTTTTTATGAATACTAACAAAAAAGAAACGCCCATAAAAGTTGTAGACACTGAAAAAACCAACAACAACAGTAATACAATTAAAACCAAAACAGCAGTAACAAAAAACCCCAACACTAGTATAGCAAATACGAATACAAATGAGACAAATGAGGTTTATAACACACCAAAAAACGCTGTAAAAACTAATTTTAATAAAAACAATGGCACAAAAAATAGTATTGCCATAAACAAAAGCAGTGTTAATAAAACAAGTAATTCAAATAAAAACAAGCAAGAAATTGTAAATAACGCTACTTCAAAAAGCGCTCAAAACAAAACACTTGTTGCTCATAATAATTCTAAAGAAAACAACACTAAAACACTTCAAAATAATACTTCAGAAAAACAAAAAACAAGTAACAAAAACATCGCCAAAGCTGAAAAAATTTCCGAAGAAAATAACACAAAAACTATTGCTAAAAATACTTCAGAAAACAAAAATGAAGCATTAACTATTGAAGACGCTTTAGAAAAAAATAAAGACCTTATAACCGAAGAAAACAACAAAAAAAGATGGCAAGTAGCCGCCAATGCAGCACCTGTGTATTTTAATACTTTAGGCGAAGGCTCATCAATAGACCCACAATTTACCAACAACGCAAAAAGTGGCGAAATTAATATGAGTTACGGTGTTACAGCTAGTTATGCCCTTAATGATAAAATAAAAATTCGTTCAGGTATTAATAAAGTAAATTTAGGTTATAATACTAATGATGTTGTGTTGTTTCAAACCGCCGGTATTAGCGCCCAACGTTCGTTTGCAAATATTAGCTCAAACAATACTAACACCAGTTCAGATGTTGCTAATGCAGCCTCAAGTAGTGTGTCTGTAATTAGCGAAACTACTTTAAAAAGTGTGCCAGAATCTTTTATAGCTTCTGAAACAACACTAAACCAATCATTGGGTTACATTGAAGTGCCTTTAGAAATTCAATATGCCTTACTAAATAAAAAATTTGGTGTTAATGTTATTGGCGGATTTAGTTCGTTTTTTTTAAATGATAACAGCATGTATTCTGAGTCTAATACCGGGCAACGTGTACTTTTAGGCGAGGCTACCAACCTTAATAAAATAAGCTACAGTGCCAATTTTGGTTTGGGTTTAAATTATAAATTTTCAGAAACTTTTGATTTGAATTTAGAACCTATGTTTAAATATCAAATAAACACGTTTAACAATACTTCTGGTAACTTTACACCATTTATAATTGGTGTTTATACTGGATTCGCCATTAAATTCTAGGTTTTTGGTTAGATCTAGGTAATGGTTTATTAAGCTCAAACTATTACCTAAAAAGCTGCTTCATTTTTGTGATGCAGCTTTTTTTATTAAGTAATGTTAATGTTTTTCATTAAACACTTCTAACTGTTTTAAAATAACATTTCTGGCCTTGGCGTTAAGCGCTTTAGTATTTTCAATTGTTAAGCCTTTTGTATTTATAAACTTATGAATTTTTACGCGCATTCTGCCAGGGCTTCCGCTAAAAAAAGTATATGAAAATCGTTTTTTGTTATCGGCAAACGTTAGTGGCACAATAGGTATTTGGTGGTTAATGGCTAGCCTAAAAGCACCGTCTTTAAAATCATCTAAAACAATATGCTCTTCGGGCACGCCACCTTCAGGAAAAATACAAATACTTAAACCTTGTTTTAGCCTGCGTTGTGCTCTTAAAAACACAGCTTTTCTGCTCTCAGGAGAGCTTCTATCTACTAAAATACAGGTGCGTTTATAAAAGAAACCAAACAACGGAATTTTAGCCAATTCTTTTTTACCTACAAACACAAACGGGTTTTTAACCGAAACTAACATTAACATGATATCGGCCATAGATGTATGGTTAGCAATAAACATATAACTTTTGCCCTTTTCTGGAATTTGTTCTTTTTGAAAAGATGTTTTGAAACCCATACCTATTAAAATAAACTTTGCCCAAAACCTAGCAAGTTTAAAAAAATATGGATACCACGATTCTTTACTGATAGATAATAATAAAAAAGGGAACAATACCACTATGGGTAAAGCCACCAAAATGTAAAACCAAATACGGTAAAATGTCCAAAAAATGTATTTAAATAACTTCATAAGTTTCAAAAGTACATAATTGTATTGAGCAATTCTATTAAAAAATTTACCTTTGCAGCTTCATAAAAAGTAAACCATGGCAAGAATACTAACTGGCATACAAAGTACAGGAACACCACATTTAGGTAATATTTTAGGCGCTATACTACCCGCAATTGAAATGGCACAAAAGCCCGAAAACGATTCGTTTTTATTTATTGCAAACTTGCATACTTTAACGCAAATTAAAGATGCTGAAACGTTACGCACCAACACCTACTCTGTTGCCGCTACTTGGTTAGCTTTTGGTTTAGATATTGAAAAAACGGTATTTTACAGACAAAGTGATATACCACAAGTAACAGAATTATCATGGTATTTAAGCTGCTTTTTCCCTTACCAACGCTTAACATTGGCTCATAGTTTTAAAGATAAAGCCGATAGATTAGAAGATGTAAACTCTGGGTTATTTACTTATCCAATGCTTATGGCTGCCGATATATTATTATACGATGCCGAAATTATTCCAGTTGGTAAAGACCAATTACAACATATTGAAATGACCAGAGACGTTGCCTCTAGGTTTCATAGTAAAGTAGGTGATGTTTTTGTTTTACCCGAAGGAAAAATACAGGAACAAACCAAACTTATTCCTGGTACCGATGGTGAAAAAATGAGCAAAAGTAGAAACAACACCATCAATATATTTTTAAATGATAAAAAGCTACGCAAGCAAATAATGAGTATTCAAACAGATAGTACGCCTTTAGAAGAACCTAAAGATTGGAGTACTTGTAATTGTTTTGCTATTTACAGTTTACTTGCTAATGAAGACCAAATAAATACCATGAAGGCCAATTACGAGAATGGTAATTATGGTTACGGACATGCAAAACAGGCTTTATTTGAGCTTATTGTTGAGAAATTTGCCACCCAACGCGAAACATACCATTACTACATGGAAAATATTGATGAATTAGAAAAAGCACTAAACGTTGGTGCCGAAAAAGCAAAAGTTGTAGCTAATGCCGTTTTAAGTAAAGTTAGAAAAAAAGTAGGGTATTAAATAACCTCAAATAGTTTTCCTGGTAGCGGCCTAATAACCCCTTTTAATTCCATATTTAAAAGTGTACTTGATACTTTAAAAATAGGTAAATTACAGTTAAGCGCAATAATATCTAACTGCTCTTTATTGTTGGTTTTTAGGTAATTATATATTATTTTTTCGGTAGCATCAAGCTCCACAAAAAGCTGTTTTTGTATAGGTGCTGGTTTTTGCTCATTTTCAAGTTGCCAGTTTAATAAATACGGCACATCTAAAGGGCTGGTAAGCATGTGTGCTTTTTGGTATTTTATTAGGTTGTTGCAACCTATACTTTGGGCATCGGTAACTCTGCCTGGTACTGCAAAAACATCGCGGTTGTATGAGTTTGCAATATCGGCAGTTACAAGGCTTCCACCTTTTTCGGCAGATTCTATAACTATAGTAGCCTCACTTAAGCCTGCAATAACTCTGTTACGTTTTAAAAAATTATTTCTATCAAAAGTATCGGTGCTCCAAAAATCTGAAAAAAAGCCACCGTTTTTTTCAACTTCAGCCATATATTTTTTGTGTACTTTGGGGTAAATTTGATTAAAACCATGTGCTAAACACGCCACTGTTTGTAAATTGTTTTTAATTGCTGCTTTATGTGCTGTAATATCGGTTCCGTAAGCAAAACCAGAAACAATTATTGGGTTGTACGGTTGGAGAGTTTCAACTAAGCGCTCACAAAAATCAATACCTTTTGTGGTTATTTTTCGGGTACCAACAATACTAATTAACCGTTGGTTTTTTAGGTTTACATTGCCCGCTTGAAATAGTATAATTGGGCCATCAATACAATGCTTTAATTTTTCAGGATAATCATCATCTTCAAAATAAAGCACACGTACATTATTGTTTTTTATAAAGTGTATTTCCTTTTCTGCTTCTATTAAGTGTTTAGAGTCATGAATACTTGCAATTGTAACGCTTCCTACACCATCAATTTTAAGTAAATTTTGCTTTTTTTCTTTTAAAACCGCCTCTGCAGAACCACAAATTGAAATGAGTTTTTTGGCTGTTACATCGCCTATATTAGGCACATGTTGTAAGGCTAACGTGTAAAGCAAATTATTTTGAGTCATTGTATGTATTTGATTATGAATTCAAAATAAAATAATTTTTTTAATGTTAATAAATAGTTAACCCTAAATTTTAAATAGCGGCATATTTTTTTAATTTTGTTACCATGCAACTTGAAACCTACATAAGCGATTTACTTTACAGATATGAGTGTGTTACAGTACCAAATTTTGGAGCATTTTTAACACAACGCGTATCTGCACAAATAGATGACACTACTCACACGTTTATTGCACCAAGTAAACGTATTTCATTTAATGAGCAAATTCAAAATAATGATGGGCTACTAGCCCATTACATTGCCGATGTAGAAAAAATACCGTTTGAAGAAGCGAATAAAAAGGTTGAAAAACGTGTTAAATTTTTAAAATCGAATTTAACACAAGGTCAAACACTTACTTTTAAAAATATTGGTGATATTGTTTTAAACAACGAAGGTAAATTAATGTTTGAGCCAACTTATAAGCTTAACTATTTAACTGATGCCTTTGGTTTATCTGAATTTGAATCAGGTGAAATAAGCAGAGAAGTTTATAAAAAAGAAGCTGAAGCTATTGAAAACGTAGTGCCAATTACAGTAACTACTGAAAAACGTAAATCTAGGCCATATTTAAAATATGCTGCGGTTGCTTTAATAGCGCTAACATTAGGTGGTTTTGGTGTTTATAATAACTACAACCAAATTAATAACCACAATAAAATAGCCCAAGAAGACGCTATTGATAAGCTTGAAAACAAAATACAAAAAGCCACTTTTAACCTAAACACCTTACCCGCTATAAACTTAAATGTAAGCAAACAAACTGGTGGCTACCACATTATTGCTGGTGCGTTTAGAGTTGAAGAAAACTGCAATAAAAAAATAAAACAACTTAAAGCTGCTGGCTTTAAAGCCCGTAAAATTGGTGTAAACAAATATGGTTTACATGAAGTTGTTTATGGTAGCTATGAAGACAGGTTAGAAGCTTTAAAAGCTTTAAGAAACATTAAAGCTAACCACAACAAAGACGCTTGGTTAAAAGTAGACCCAAGTGTTAGCACCTTAAAATAACCACAAATTTTTGAGGCTTACAGCCAATACGTTTTAGTTTCGTTTTAATTGTTTTATAAATTATTAAAATGATAGTACCTTTGCAGGCATTAAAATGATAATAATGAACGCAAAAACGCCTGAACAATCTAAAACCATACTTACAGATTTAGTTTTACCAAGTGAAACAAACCCTTTAAACAACTTGTTTGGTGGCGAACTTTTAGCTAGAATGGATAGAGCCGCTAGTATTGCTGCAAGACGCCACAGTAGACGTATTGTAGTAACAGCATCGGTTAACCATGTAGCGTTTAATAGAGCGGTTCCGGTGGGTAGTGTTGTTACGGTTGAAGCTAAGGTATCTAGAGCCTTTACATCATCAATGGAAATTTATATTGATGTTTGGACTGAAGACCGCGAATCTGGCGAGAAAACAAAAGCCAATGAAGCTATTTATACTTTTGTAGCAGTTGATGAAACGGGACGCCCTGTGAAAATTCCTGAAATTAATCCTGAAACTAAGCTTGAAAAACAACGTTTTGATGCTGCTTTACGCCGTAAACAGCTAAGTTTATTATTGGCAGGCAAAATGAAACCTAATGATGCTACCGAGCTAAAAGCATTATTTGTTTAGTTTGAAGTTTGAAATAAGCTTTTAATTATTCTTTAAACTGTTTTTTTGTGTTTAAAGAAATTTCTTTTTACTTCAATTTTTAAAATGTTGTTGCCTTAACTGCGTTAGGGATTGCAGTGGTATCCTTTTTAAAACCTTGGCTATTTGCCTTTACTTTTATTATTTAAATACAATTTTAATGTAATAAAGTAAAATTTTAAAATGTATTTTAAAAAGATTTAACGTAAAGCCCGACCCCTTGAGGGTAACGCCCAAATACTTATATTTTAAACTTTTTTGTATAACTATAGTCTTATTAGCAGTATAACCAAAATACTTTTTGCTATGAGATTTTTTGTTATTTTAATTACTACTGTTTTAACATTTGGTGCTACATCTTGCGCTACGCATGTACAAACACGCCGACCAATTACTAAGGTTACGGTTGTTAAAACACCGCCTAAGCATTATAAAATTGTAACGGTTAGAGGTAAACGTTATTATTTTTGGAACGGAAATCATTATGTAAAAACGAGAAGGGGCTACGTTATTACAAGGGTGTAATGTTACATGGCGTTAATCCAGTGTGCGGGGTTTTCTTTGGTTAAACCTTTTGAAATGATGAAACCTAAAATGGTTTCGCCGTTACTTGGGTTTGTAAACACCTCGCCTATAGCTTGTTTTGTGGTTACCTTGTCGCCTTTTTTAACGTATATTTTAGAGAGGTTTTTATAGTAAGTCCAATAGTTACCATGACGTATTATTAAAATGGGGTTTACGTTACGCATTTTAAGTATTTCATAAACCTCGCCGTTAAAAACGGCACGTGCCGTGGCACCTTTTTGGGTTGAAATACGCACACCGTTACTGTTTATTGTTAATGACCTATCTATTGGTGATGGTTGGCTACCGTAACGCAGGCTAACTACACCACGCTCTACAGGCCATGGTAGTTTGCCTTTATTGGCTACAAAATTTGATGCTAGTACTTTTTCATCGGGTGTGAGTGCAAAACTTTTTGAACTGGCTGCTTTACCAGCTGCTTTATTAGATTTTGCTATGGCGGCTTTAATAATTTTGTCTATTTCGGCATCAATGCGTGCTGCTTCGCGTTGTTTTTGGCGTATTTGTGCGGTGTATTTTGATAGGTTTTTTCTAATAGATTGCATTAAATTTTCATGCAATTTACGCTCTGCTTCTAATGTTTTTTGAGTAACTCTATTTTCGGCAATTAGTTTATTTTTTTCTTCTTTTTGCTTTATTAGGTTGTTGTTTAAGCTTTGTAACTCTTCTGTTTTAGCTTTTATTTCTTCGCCTTGTTGTTTTTGGTGATTGGTGTACTGCTTTAAGTATTGTAACCTTTTATAAGCTTGTTTAAAGTTTGTTGAAGACAGTAAAAACATAATACGGCTGTGTTGGTTTTTACTTTTGTATGACTTAACAATCATGGCTGCATAGTCTTCTTTTAATTGTTTTAGCTCATTTCTTAAATTGGTTATTTTTTTTTGGTTTGTATTTATTTCACGTGTTATATAATTTGCTTGTTGGTTGGTTACTTTTATTAAATTATCTAACACGCTAATTTTATAACTGAAAGCTTCAATTTGCGACAGTTCGGATTTTTCTTTTGATTTGTTTTGGGCTCTTAATTGGGTTATTTTTTGAATTTCGCGACGCAGTTCTTGGCGTCTACTTTCAAGTTCTTTGCGTTTGTTATTTTGTGAAAACGCTCCTATACCGCACAACAAAATGCTTAGTAAAATAACTAATTTATAAAACGAAAGTTGGTTGCCCATTAAAACTCTATTTCTTTATATCCTGATGGTATTTTAAACGGAAAACGTAAATCTTCGTTTAAAGTTACATTTTTAAACTCCAAATTTACAATAAGTTCTTGGTCTTTTTCTAAAGCTATTACTTTTACTTTTTCTGGTAGAATTTGATTATTTACTTTTTGGTATGCTAAGTAATCTATTTGCAAATGCCTAAACTTTTCTGGTTGTGATATTTGTTGAGATTTTAATTTGAATAAGGCCGGATCTAACAAATAAAAAATTTCAAATAAACTACGTTGGTTTTTAGGCTGTAAAACATAGGCACTATCTTGCACCGATACTTTGTAATTAGTTTCTTTTAAATTATAAATAGCATTGCCCAAAAGTAGGTTTTGTACTTTTTCAAAGTTTAATTCTGTGCCTAACAATTTGCTTAAATAGGCATAATCTCCTTCAAAATACGTTTTATCTAACTTATTATAAAAGCTAACTTTTTGCGGTGTTACCATAGCTTTTACTACAGAAAAGGTAGCGCTTAACCATAACACTTCATCTTTTTTACTTCTAAAACTAACCGTATGTGTTTGCGATTTTGAACCTTCAATATATGTTATTTTTAAATTAGATTTTAATGTTTTATAAGTAGCATGTTGCTTGTAATGAGCTTTAATTAGTTGTTTTGCTGATAAATTATAATTAGCCTCACCACCACTTACTGTTCGGGCAGATTTACAACTAAATAACATTACCATAACTATGGCAACAACTATTGGGGTACGTAATTGCATTAATTTGTGTTTTGTAATTGTTTTGCTTTATCACTAAACGTTTTTGCTTTAGCTGTATTGTTTAAAAGTGTGTAGGCTTTACTTATCTGGGTATAAAAATCGGCTTCCATTTTAGCATCATCAATAATATAATCTAAACCAATTTCTAAAGTATCAATAGCATTTTGCGGTTTGTTAAGCGCATTAAATGACACCCCATTAATGAGGTATAATATAGGCTGCGATGGATAATTATTTAACGCCTGCGTGCTTTTGATATTTGCTGCATCAAATTTATTTTCATCTAAATACAAAAGCAATACGCTTTTTAAAACAGTAAAATTATTAGGTTGAAGTTTTAAAGCACTTTCAAAGTTTTGTAAAGCAGCAGCTTTATTGTTATTAGCCAAATAATATTGTCCTAACTCAATTAAAGTTTTGCTATTATTTACACTTTCAACTAAGGCAGTAGCTTCAACTAAATCAGATTCATATTCCGGATTTTTGCTTACAAAGTTTATAAAATCTGTAAGCACTTTTAATTTAGCATCGGGCTTTATTAGTGTGCTTTTAACCACTGTTTTCATGGATGCTATGGCTTTTTCAGCATTGTTTTCATCTAAATAAAACTTGTATAAAGCCAAATGTACTAACTGAGATTCTGGTTTTATTTTTAATAGCTCTTTAGCAGTTTCAAAAGCCTTTTCTTTTTGGTTGTTTTCACTATACCTGTAAATGAGTGCTAGGTAATTAGCTTCTTTATTAGGGTTGCTATCAACACGTTGCTGAAGATTTTGAATTTGATCTTGTTTGCGGCCTGTAAGCTGATAAATTTTATTACGCATAACATCTCTAGACATGGCTATACCATGTTTAGCATCAAGTTCATCAAGAATTTTTAAAGCATCGTCATATTTTTTCATTCTTAGGTAAAGTGATGCTAAATCTTCTTTATAATCTGGGTGATATTCTACTAATTGCTTTACCGTTTTAATTGCACTATCGTATTCATTTTGACTTATGTAAAACCCATACAACTCATCTAAAAACCACTCGTTGTCAGGGTCTTTATCTACAGCCTTTTTAAGTGCTTCTTCAGCACTACCAAAATTTTTAACTTTGTTGTAGCTTTTACCAAGTTCAAAATACAAAACTGGCACAGAGGCATCTAAATCTATACATTTTAAAAGTGCTTGTACGGCTCTGTCATAGTTTTCAATGCCTTTTTGTTTCATAGCCTCATAAAACTGCTCCTGAAATGCATCTTCAACATTACCCAAATCATCATCAGGTGTTTTGTTGAAATCTACTTGTGCCATTGAAAAATTTGGTACAGTAAAGACTACAAAAAGAATAATGACAATATGTATAAATCTATTAACCATAAACGTTTTTCATTAACAAGTCATCAGTTACTTCTAATTTCTCAAGTACTTCAATACTTTCGCACGCATTTCTCATAGCGTCCCTATAGGTATTAGCTTCTACGGGAAGGTTTTTTCCTGCGCTTTCAAAGGTGTTTTTACTAGGCCATTGTGCATAAGCAATATAAAGTAAAGGCTCTTTTTTATGCAATCTAGAGCCTAAACTTCCTTCATACTGATATATTAATTTAGTTAATGCACGCCAAGATTCTAAAAAAGATGATTCTTTATTAGACTTTACTTTAAAAGCGTACATAACTATATGCATATAAAAAATTTATTCTAAAACGGAATAATCTCCAATACTAATATTAGTAAAGTTTCCGTTGTACTTTACGTTATTACCAATCATGGCATTGTCTAAATTAGCATTTTTTATTGATGTATTGGTTTGAATTAAGCTGTTTTTAACAGTTGAATCTTCAATAACAGTACCATTTCCAATTGATACGTGTGGGCCAACTGTGGTATTTTTTAACACCACGTTTTCACCAATAAAACAAGGTTCTATTATGTTAGAGTTTTCTAGAGTTACTGATGAGGCTACTAGTTGCTCTTCGCCATCGGCCTTTAAAAAATTAAGCATTTTACCATTAGTGTCAACAGTAATAGCTTTATTTCCGCAGTCCATCCACTCATCAACCGTACCTGTTTTAAATACTTTACCATCGGCCATCATGCGTTTAATACCATCGTTAATTTGGTATTCGCCACCATTCATAACATTTTCATCTAAAACTTCTTGTAGTTTATTTTTTAAAACTTCAACATCTTTAAAGTAATAAATACCAATAACAGCTTGGTCACTTACAAAGGTTTCAGGTTTTTCAACAAGCTCAACAATTTCGTTGTTATCATTAAGTTTTACTACACCATAAGCTTCAGGATTTTCAACTTGTTTTGTCCAGATAACACTATCTGCTTCAGCATCTAAATCAAATTCAGCTCTAATTAAAGTATCTGCATAAGCAATTACTGCTGGCCCTGATAATGATGGTTTTGCACACATAATGGCATGCCCTGTACCAAGTGGTTTATCTTGACGGTAAATAGAGGCTTTGGCGCCTAAACCTTGGGCTAAAGCTTCTAAACTTTTTACAACATCATCACCAAACCAAGCCGGATCACCTAATACAAAAGCCACTTCCTCAATGGGTTGTTTTAAAACTTTAGCAATGTCTTTTACCAAACGGTGTACAATTGGTTGACCTGCAACCGGAATTAAAGGTTTTGGTACTGTTAAACTATGTGGTCTTAAACGCGAGCCACGACCCGCCATTGGAACTATAATTTTCATGATGCATGCCTGCGTAAGCAGGTATCTTTTAGGTTAATATTATTTTCTTAATTTATTAAAATTCAGATTCCAATTTTCAGTTAAGTCTATCCAATTGGGGTTCATGTTTTCTATTAGATCAATTTTCCAATCTCTTTTCCATTTTTTAAACTGTCTTTCTCTAATTTCAGCTTCACTTCCATTTTCAAATTCTTCAAAATAAACAAGTTTATCACAATTATATCTTGCTGTAAAAGCTTTAGGGTAAAATTTTAACTTATGTTCTTTAACTCTTTCATCTATATTATTGGTAACACCTATGTATAAAACACCATTAGGTTTATTTGTCATGATATAGATATACCAATATTTCATGCTTGAATACCTGCAAAAGCTAGTATCTCTTTTTTAAGTTCTACTTCTTTTATAGATTTGATAAAATCCATCTAAGCCTATTTGCTTGGGTACAGCCACCCCATTGTCTAACGTTTATTTATTATAAGATTCCTGCTTTCGCAGGAATTGATTTACTTTGTTCCGGTACTTCCAAAACCACCAGCACCTCTTGAGGTTTCAGATAGCGCCTCTACTTCTTCCCATTCAGAACGCTCATGTTTGGCTATTACCAATTGTGCAATACGTTCGCCGTTTTCAATGATAAAATCTTCATTTGAAAGATTAACCAAAATAACACCTATTTCGCCTCTATAATCTGCATCTACAGTTCCTGGTGCATTTAATACTGTAATACCCTTTTTTGCTGCTAAGCCGCTTCTTGGGCGCACTTGTGCTTCAAAACCAATAGGTAACTCAATAAACAATCCTGTTTTTACAATGGTTCTTTCTAAAGGTTTTAACGTTATGGCTTCATTTATATTTGCTCTTAAATCCATGCCTGCTGAAGCAATGGTTTCATAGTGTGGCAAATTATGACTTGATTTATTAATAATTTTTATTTGCATGTTATCTTTTTAATAATTGTTGGATTTGATTTTTTTCTGAAAACCAAATAACACCCAAAAATACAATTAACAGCGAAACTCCCACAATATAATTGCTGCGAAATTGATAGAATGACAATACTGAAAACACTATTGAAAGTGATAAATACAGACTAATTTTTTTGAGGTTATATGGTATTGGGTAATATTTTCTTCCGAAGTAAAAAGATAATAACATCATTATTGCATAAGCTGCCAAGGTAGCTACTGCCGATGCTTTGTAACCGTAACTTGGAATAAAAACAACGTTAATTATTAATGTTACCAAAGCTCCTACTATAGAAATATAGGCTCCAAATTTAGTTCTATCAGTTATTTTGTACCATACAGATAGGTTATGGTAAATACCTAGGCAAAAGCTAGCTAAAAGAATAATTGGAACAATACTCATGGCCTCCCAAAAATCTTGATCTCTTATAATGAAAACTTTTAAAACATCAGCAAAAACAACAACAGTTAACAAAATACCTGAACCAAATATTACAAAGTATTCTAAAATTTTAGCATAATTTTTTTGAGGATTTTCTGCCTTTGAATGACTAAAAAAATAAGGTTCTATCCCTAAACGAAAGGCTGTAGCAAACAATGTCATAAATAATGCTAATTTATAGCATGCAGAGTACATGCCTATTTTAGTTTCAGCAATTGTTTCTGGCAATAAATTATTTAATAAAATACGATCATAAGTTTCGTTAATTGTAAATGCTAAACCAGATATTAAAACAGGAAAAGCATAACGTGTCATTTTCTTCCAAAGTTGAACATTGAAATTATACTTAATTTTAACGTAAAATGAAGCCATTAAAATAAGTGTTACGGTACTTGCAAACAAATTAGATATTAACACATAACTTATTTCAAAATTGGGTTGATAAATAGACGAAAATGCATTTACACTTTCAGCTAAACCTGGTAACAACAAAAAGAAAAATAAATTAAAGCCTATATTTATAGCTACGTTAACTATTTTAATAATAGCATATTTTATTGGCTTAGCATTGGCACGTAACCATGCAAAAGGAATTATAACTAAGGCGTCTAAAAATAAAATCCATATAACAAACTTTATATGATAAACCTCTATACCAGTAGCTAGAGCTATTGAGTTTTTAAATATAAATGCTAAAACAAATATGACAAATGAAGTAAAAATTATTGATAATGATGACGTACTTATAACTTTATCTTTACTTTCTTCTTTATTAAAAAATCGAAAAAAAGCGGTTTCCATCCCGTAAGCCAAAACAACATTGAATATAGCAAACCAAGAGAAGATAATTGACACCCTTCCATAAACACCAACAGCCATAACTTCTGTATATAATGGTGTTAGTAAAAAACTTAACATTCTAGGAAGCACAGTTGCTAAACCATAAATAAATGTTTGCTTGAATAATGTTTTTAATCCGCCCAAAAAATTGTTCTTTAATATGCCAAAATTACGTTTTTAACAACTGCTAAGCAAAGATAAACTATTGTTACATACGTTGGTTTAATGAACTTTTTGTTTCCCTTTTTTTAACCGTTATTTTAAAGTATTTAACTTTATTTGCTTGTTTATAGCTTACAACACATTCATTGGTTTTTAAATCAAAAGGAAATAATTTTTTTGTACTCGTTTTTGGTAATGTATTGCCGTATTCTGCCATAGGTTCTGCACTCATTACAATATCTAAAGGTTTATTATTACCTGTTTTAAAGGTTGCTTTGTATGTTTTATTTGTTTGTTTTAATGGTGCTACTTTATTTTGAAAATAAACACTATCTAATTGTATTGCGTTATTGCTTTTAGTGGTAATATATAAATGGATGCCAGAGCCCGTAAACCTTGCTGGGTTAGACCACGTTTTATAATAAGCTTCTTTAATTTCTATTGGTACTTTATTATCAATATGTTTTGTTGTTGAGCATTGAGAAAAACTCATTATTGTTATTGTAATTAAAAAAAAACTTAATATATATTTTAACGTTTTCATGATGTGGATTATATGTTTAAATATAATAATTACAAAATGGATGCCATAAAAAAAGCCCTACCAAATTTGGTAAGGCTCTTTATGTTGTTTATTCTTTTTTTTGCTTCGATTACTCAAATTAACCGCAGCAAAATGATATATTATTAATTATTCAAAGCTTCTGCACCACCAACAATTTCTAATATTTCATTAGTAATGGCTGCCTGACGCGCTTTGTTATACGTTAATTTAAGTTGATCTCTTAATTCTGTAGCATTATCTGTTGCTTTATGCATTGCAGTCATACGTGCACCATGCTCACTTGCAAAAGAATCTCTAATACCTTTGTAAAGTTGAGTTTTTAAAGACTTTGGTATTAACTCTTCAACTATTTCAACTTTTGAAGGTTCAAATACGTAATCTAAATTAGTATTAGCATCTGCTTCTGAAGCCATAGGAACTATTGGCAAAAACTGCTCTGTAGTTACTATTTGCGTAGCTGCATTTTTAAATCTGTTATAAACTATTTCAATTTTATCAAATTGTCCTGCAACAAATTTATCCATTAAAGTTTGTGCTATTTCAGCAACATTATCAAAGGTTAAATCGTCAAAAACTTCACTGTGGTTAGCTATTATTTTATCTGATCTTTTAAATGCATCATTAGCTTTTTTACCAACCACTACATATGAAACTTCTTGGTTTGCATAAGTATCGTTGGTTAATCTTGTAACTTCTTTTACAATATTTGAATTAAAAGCACCACATAAGCCTCTGTTAGATGTTATAGCTACAATAAGTACTTTTTTTACATCACGTTGTTCAGCAAATTTGCTTCCAGAATCTGCATCTAAAGTAGCACTTAGTCCTTGCAAAAGCTCGGTTAATTTATCAGCATATGGACGCATTGCTGTAATAGCATCTTGCGCTTTCTTTAACTTAGCAGCCGATACCATTTTCATGGCACTGGTAATCTGCATTGTTGAAGATACCGATGATATTCTGTTACGTATTTCTTTTAAGTTTGCCATATTTTCCTCTCCTAACCTCTCCAAGGGAGAGGGATTGATTAGTTAAAATAAACTTCCTTTCTTATTTCTCCCGTTAGGGAGATTAAGAGGGGATTATTAAGCTTTATATTTTGCTGATAAATCTTTACAAACGCTTGTTAAAGTATCTGTAACTTCATCAGTTAATTTACCTGCTTTTAAAGTATCTAACACATTTCTGTGTTTTGTGTTTAAGAATTCAATAAAATCTTTTTCAAATTCTTTTACTTTTTCAACAGGAACATCTTTTAATAAGTTTTTAGATCCAGCATAAATTATTGCTACCTGATCTTCAACAGTAAACGGATCGTTTTGTGCTTGCTTTAAGATTTCTACGTTACGCTTACCTTTTTCAATTACGTTAAGTGTAGCCGCATCTAAATCTGAACCAAATTTAGCAAATGCTTCTAACTCACGGAACTGAGCCTGGTCTAACTTTAACGTACCAGATACTTTCTTCATTGATTTAATCTGGGCCGAACCACCTACACGAGATACTGAAATACCTACGTTAATTGCAGGACGCACACCAGAGTTGAATAAATCTGACTCTAAGAAAATCTGCCCATCAGTAATAGAAATTACGTTTGTTGGAATATAAGCTGATACATCTCCCGCTTGTGTTTCAATAATTGGTAAAGCAGTTAAAGAACCGCCACCTTTTACTATTGGTTTTAACGACTCAGGAAGATCGTTCATTTCTTTAGCAATATTATCATCAGCAATTACTTTTGCAGCACGCTCTAATAATCTTGAGTGTAAGTAGAAAACGTCACCTGGGTAGGCCTCACGTCCTGGTGGGCGACGTAATAATAAAGATACCTCACGGTAGGCAACGGCTTGTTTAGATAAATCATCATAAACAATTAAAGCTGGTCTACCAGTATCTCTAAAATACTCACCAATTGCAGCACCTGCAAATGGAGCATATACTTGCATTGGAGCAGGATCTGATGCGTTTGCAGCAACAATTACTGTATAAGCTAAAGCTCCTTTTTCTTCTAAAGTTTTAGCTATACCAGCTACTGTAGATGCTTTTTGACCTACTGCAACATATACACAAAATACAGGCTCACCTGCATCATAAAATTCTTTTTGATTTAAAATGGTATCTATACAAACTGTAGTTTTACCAGTTTGTCTATCTCCAATTACTAGCTCACGTTGCCCTCTACCAACAGGAATCATAGCATCAATAGATTTGATACCGGTTTGCATTGGCTCATCAACTGGCTGACGGTAAATAACACCAGGTGCTTTACGCTCTAATGGCATTTCGTAAAGATCACCTCCAATAGGGCCTTTACCATCAATTGGGTTACCTAATGTATCAACAACACGACCTACCATTTCTTCTCCTACTTTAATAGAAGCAATTCTTTCAGTACGTTTTACTGTTGCACCTTCTTTAATTTCTTTTGAAGGACCTAATAATACTACACCAACGTTGTCTTCTTCAAGGTTTAATACAATACCTTCAAGACCGTTTTCAAACTCTACTAACTCGCCATACTGCGCATTAGATAATCCGTAAACACGTGCAATACCATCACCAACAGTTAACACAGTTCCTACTTCTTCTAATGAAGCAGATGCTTCAAATCCTGCTAGTTGTTGCTTTAAGATTGCTGATACTTCAGCTGGTTTTACTTCTGCCATCTTTTTATTTGTTTTGACCCTTTGACGTTGCTTTGGGCAAGTTTAATTTAATGTAAATTCTCTTTTTAATTTGTTTAATTTGTTTAGAACACTAGCGTTAAATTGCTTATCTCCTATACGTAATATAAAACCACCAATAATATTTTCATCAACTATGTTTTCTACTTCAACAGCTTTATTGGTTAGTTCTTTAATTTTTGCTAATACTTTAATTTCAAGATCTTTAGTCATTGGTACAGCCGTTGTTACTTGTGCAACTTCTTTACCATTAAGCTCGTCAAACAATAAGGTGTATTTTTGAGCTACGTTTTCTAAAATATCTATGCGTTTATTAGCTATTAAAATGTTAAATAGCTCTGAGCTTATGTTATTTATGCCGGAGAAAATTTGAGTTAAAGCAGCTTTTTTAACTTCAGATTTTATTACTGAACTTTTTAGTACAAGGCTTAACTCTTCGCTTTCTGAAATTGTTTTAGCTATTGTAACCATATCATTATTTACAGCATCGGCTGCTTTTTGATCGGTGGCTAAACTAAGTGCCGCTTTTGCGTATCTTACTGCTGCTCTAGACATATCCTATCATAAATCTTTTCCAAAGGATAAAGACTTTCTTTTTAATTAATAATTAGTTTAAAGTTGCTTCGCCTAACATAGACTCAACTAATTTTACTTGCTTGTCTTTGTTAGATAATTCTTCGCGCACTACTTTTTCTGCAATTTCTATTGATAAGTTTGCAACTTGAGATTTTAATTCTGAAATAGCCGCTTTCTTTTCTGTTTGAATAGTAGCTTGTGCCTGCTCCATTAGTTTTGCAGCTGCAGCATTGGCTTCTTCTTTAGCGTCTTCAATCATTTTATTTTTCATCTCACGTGCTTCTTTAAGCATTTCATCACGCTCTGCTCTGGCTTCGTTTAATAACCTTTGGTTATCTGCTTGAAGGTTTTGCATTTCTTTTCTAGCATTATCAGCTTCATCTAATGCATTTTGTATACCTTCTTCACGCTCATTTAATGAGTTTAAAATTGGTTTCCAAGCAAATTTGAACATTAGGAAAAGTATAATTCCTAAAATTAAAACTTGCATAAAAAATAAGCCTGGTGAAAAATCGTTTAATAACTGCTCCATTATCTATGAATTAAATCTTTGTTCTTTTTTGTTGTTTAATTTTTTAAACATTTCCTGCAACCAACCGTTACAGGAAAATGTTTTTTGATTTGTTTACCGAAAAATTATTTTCCTAAGATTAAAGCACCAAATGCTAAACCTTCTAATAATGCTCCGATGATGATCATCGCTGTTTGGATTTTACCAGCAGCCTCTGGTTGACGAGCAATACCTTCCATTGCTTTACCACCAATTTGACCTAAACCGATTCCTCCACCGATTACGATTAATCCTGCTCCAATTAAATTGTACATACTAATTGATTTATATAATTAAACAAATTCTTATTAAATATTAATGTGCATGTTCGTGATCATGCTCTTCTACCGCCATACCAATAAATAGAGCCGATAACATTGTAAAAATAAATGCTTGTAAAAAGGCTACTAAAATTTCTATAACAGATATAAATAATGTTAACAATAACGACATACCTGTTGAGGCTACTGGCCCAAATTGGTTTTTTAAAGTTATCATTAAAGCAATTAAGCTCATTACCACAAAGTGTCCTGCTGTTATGTTTGCAAACAAACGCACCAGTAATGAAAATGGCTTAATTAACACAAAACCAACAAGCTCTATTAAAGCTAACACTGGTCTTAATATTTTTGGTACACCAGGCATCCAAAGTGTGTGTGCCCAAAAGTCTTTACTTCCGTTGGTTAAATAAATTACAGCTGTAAATATTGCTAAACATGCTGTTACTGCAATTTGCCCTGTAACGTTAAAACCAAGCGGTGTTAAACCTAATAAGTTCAATATCCAAATAAAAAAGAAAACCGTTAACAAGTAAGGCATGAATTTTTTGTACTTTTTCTCGCCAATGTTTGGTCTTGCAATATCATCTCTAACATAAAGCACTAACGGCTCTAATAAACGCCCCACACCAGTTGGTATTGCTCCTTTTTTGTAACCTCTAGCTAATGAGCTAAAACCAAGTAACATTAATAAACCAGCTAACAACATACCAAATACACTTTTGGTAATAGAAAAATCTAAAACTTTGTGCGCATTTGTTGCGTGATGATGATCATCAAAAACAACATGATCTGCACCTTCATTTAACTCATAAATTTTACTGTGGATTTTTACCAGTTTTACATCTCCTTTTTCAACAATAACATGGCCATCATCATTATGATGAAACTCTGAAGACATGAAAGTTTTCAAGCCTTTGCTCGTCCAAACAATTACAGGTAATGGAAAACCAACATGTTTTCGCTTACCTGCATCATTTGTATAAGAATACAATGCAAAATCGTGCGAATCTGCTAAGTGATGTTTAATGTAAGCGTTAATGGATTCTGGTGTATTTACCTGCCCTTCTTTGTTGTCTGTTGAACCACCTGAAGTGGCAAAAGATGTTAATGAAGTCAATACTACAGCTAGTACTGTAAAAAATTTGATAGATTTTGTTGCTATCATCATACCTTTAGTTATGGTCCTTAAATTTTCGTGCAAAGGTACACAATTAATTATAACTACAAACCCTTTTTAATCTTTGTTTTCTTTTGGTTAATTTTTTCTGAATCTATTTGTTATTTAATAGTTTAGAAATAGCAACAGTTTCAGCAATTAAAAAAAGAAACAACGGAATTACTAATGAAAATCTTTCGGGTTTAGTTAAAGAGACATCAGTAAAAATTGTAGATTGAAAAATAAGTACAAAAAAGCCTATTTTTAAAAATATTGAAGCTAAAAATGCATATCCTGCTTGGTTTGGTAGTTTTGCTGATACAATTTCAACAATAGTATATACTAAAATTGCAGATACTGCATAATATAAATACACGTTAAATAATGAAAACACCAATGCCATTTCATTGGTATTTAAAACATAATTATGTAAAAAGTAAAATACAATAAAAAGCACTACTATGGCTGTAGCAAAAAATGCTATACGCTTAATCATTATTTTTATTTGATATGTTGGTTACTTGTATTATTACAGATACCATGGCAAAAAAAACGGCCACTAGTGTAGTAATTTTTGTGTACAGTGCGTTATTGTTTTCAAATTTAACATCTAGCCACGCGCCTAATTTTGAGCCTAAATAAATTGTTAAGCCCATTTGAATGGCCATTGTGGTAAACCTTAAATAAACATTAAGCTGTTTTTTCGGTTTTCGATTTTTGTCCTCCATTCATTTCTTTAACAGCACCTTTCATAGCACATGTTACATTAAATGTTGCACCAGGTTCAACGGCAAGTTTACCTGCTATAACTTCGCCTTCAATATGTGCTGTAGATTTTAATGTTAAAGTACCAGACAAGGCTAATTTTCCAGAAAACTTACCTTCAAAATAAGCATCTGTTCCTTGTAATGTACCTTTAATAAAACCAGCTTTACCAACCACTATTTTACCGGTGGTTTTAACATTACCTTCAATAAGGCCATCAATTCTAAAATCTCCTTCACTGGTTAAATCTCCAACAATTTTTGTGCCTTGAGCAATAATATTCTGACTCGATGAACTTTCTACCATTTTGTTTTTTTTATTTTCTGAAAACATAAAACTACATTTAGTTATTATATACGCTTAAATAAGCATTTAAGTTTTTATGAATTTGTATTATTTGATAATTTGCTGATGCCATTGCAATATAAGGCTCTTTAATTTTTTTAGCATCTTCTTTAGTTAACAACTGGTTAAAAGTTTTTGCAACTTGCCCGTTTTTTAAACCATGAACCACTACAAAAGTTGTATTTGTATTGTAAACATCAATTGACGATGTTAAAGTATAATATTTTATGTTTTTAAGCACCTCATTTAATGTTTTTTGAAATATTTGCAAAGTTTGTGGGGTGCTGTCTTCAAACTTAAAAACCACCTTGTAATGCCCAGATAAGTCTGCAGTTTCATCAACAAACTCGTTACTTGCCATTTTGGGTAATACTTTGTTTTCTATGTCTTGTGCATGTAAACCTTCGGGCGTGTTGGCATATGTAACTGCTATGTAATTTATAGCTTTTTTGTAAGCCTCATAACCGTTAAGCCTACCTAAAGCGGTTGCTTTTAAAAGCTCAAATTTTGGCACTATAGCTTCACCATCATACAAATTAATATATTCTTTAGCTTTTGAAATAACGGTTGCGTATTCTTGGTTTTGATGTTTTTCATACAAATTTTCATATAAACTTTCTGGACTATTTTCATCTTTTCCCGATAGTAAATCGGGGTTATTTAAAATAGTAGCATACCTAGACTCTGGGTAATTTGTAGTAATATCGTTTTTAGCAATTTTGGCTTCATCATTTTCACCTAACGCTTCATAAATTTTATATAAATTATATTTTGAAGGAAGCACCAAACGTTCTTCAGGGTTGCTTTGTAATAAATTTTGAAACTTACTTTTTGCGAGTTCAAACTCTTTAAATTTTTCCTTGTAAATTAAACCCAGTTGGTAGTAAGCATAATTGCGTTCTTTTGAAATGCTATCAATTTCTTTAGCTTCCGAAGGTATTTGAGCTATATAAAACTCTGGTTTGTAACGCTCCTCATTATTTGCTTCCAAAGCATCATTACCAACAGCAGTATTTACAGCGCCTCCAGTGCTACTTTTTTTAGACCAACGCCAATTATCACCTAAAGCTCTATTGCCCCAAATTTTTACAAACTCGTTTTTACCAAAAGCTACCGTTGTTGGATTGTAAAAATAAAATACAGCTGCTTGCCCAGGCAAACCACCAGCGCCACTTGTACGAATACTATTATTTGATGTAATTAAACCGCTATTGCGTTGTAAGGCTTCCTGTTTTTTAAGCGCTTCTTTTTCGGCTTCGGCTTGTTGTTTTAATGTTTCAATGTAAGCTTCAAAATAGGCTGTTTTTTCGGCTTCGGGTAATTTAACCAAGTGTAAAATACTATCATTCACTTGGGCAATGGCTTCATAGTGAATAACATCATCTAAATTATCTCTTTTACGTTTTATTACGCGGTATGGTTTTGAGTTTAAAACCAAATTAGCCATGGTGCTATCATAATACAAACCAGCATCTCTATATAAAGATTTTTCAAAATGCATATCGCCTAAAATTTGATAATTTCTGGCGTTTAATATGTTGTCTTTTGATTTTTCTTGTAAAGACTTATTAAAGTATTTTGATGCAATAGAATCTGATTGATGTTGTAAATGAAATGCGCCTATTTGGTGATATATTTTATCTAGAAATGGGCGGTTTTCTCTATTTTTTTCTAAATCTGAAAGTAATTCTAAGGTTTCAAATTTATTATCGGTTTCGGCATTAAAGTTTTTTACTTTTTCTAAGTGCGCCGAAATCATATAAATTCTGGGTGTTTTTCGGTTAAGCTCAATAACTTTATTAAAAGCTATGTTTGCACTGTCTTTATGACCTAACTGATTGTATAATTGGCCTTGTATAAACCTGTAGCGCCCACGCTCATCATTACTTTTTGTGGCCTTTGCGGCAATTTCTAGTTGTGTAATAGCGCTATCAACAGATTTTGTGTTAATGTAGGCTTGTGCCAACATTGATGTGGCATCTGCTAAATCTTGCCCTTCTAATTCTTGCTGATATAAAAGGCGTTTAAGGTTTGTTATTGCAAGTTCGTTATTATCTAGCCTAATGTTTGTTTTTTCTCTCCAAACTTTGGCTTGATTTATTTTATCACTAGCCGGGTATTTGTAAAGTATATAATTAAAAGCTTCTATGGCTGGTATAAAACGCTGATCAAAATAACGTGCTTTACCTAAAAGTAAATAGGCTTCATCCATTTGAGGATTTTTTTCTTTACCCTCAATATTCATACTGTGTTTTTGTATGGCTTTTACTGCCTTTTCTTCGGCTCTTGTAAAGTCTTGATTTTTAGATTGCCCTGGCAGAATAACCTCATCAGAAACTTGCATACGCTCAATGGGTAGTACACTCCAATAATCATCAAAATACCCTTGATTTAAACTATTTCTACCTTGCTCTAAAGCATTGTATCCATTATAAAGCGCGTTAAACTCTGCTGTTACAGCATGAAAGTTTCTGCTAATAAATTTGTCTTTTTTTCTGGAGCAACTCACTATTAAAAATGTTGCCAAAAAAAAGACAGATGTAACTTTATAAGATGTGTTCACCGTTGGTTATTTTAGTCTAAATACATAACTAATTTACATAGCTATTATTATATGATAGACGTAAAAATAAACATCTTTTCTAATAAACCTATAAATTATACCAAAGTTCTAGCCTGCAAAGTGCGCTTCTAGCTCTTTTAAGGTGGCTTCACTTGTTTTTATATCCTTTACAATTGCACCTTTTTCTAATACTACAATACGCTCGCAAACATCGGTTACGTGAAGTAAATCATGACTAGAAATTAACACGGTTACGCCTTTAGTTTCAGCTAAATTTTTAACGATGCCTTTTAAGCGTATTTGCGTTGTAGGATCTAGGTTTGCAAAAGGTTCATCTAAAATAATAACTTCTGGGTTACCAATTAAGGCAGCCACTATGCCTGCTTTTTTTTGGTTTCCTTTACTTAAATCTCTTAAATATTTTTTTTGCCCTAAAATTTCACCGTGAAAAAAATCTTCGTACTGGGCCACCAACGCATCAACATCGGCTTTATTTTGCCCTCGTAATTCACCAATAAAATAAAAATACTCTTCGGGTGTTAAATAGCCAATTAAGAAGCTTTCATCAATAAATGCCGATGTAAATGGTTTCCAATCTTCACTTTTATCAACTTGAATGTTGTTATTAATAATATGCCCTGTTGTTGGTTGAATTAAATCTAACAACAGACTAAAACAGGTGGTTTTACCGGCACCATTATTACCTACTAGCCCAAAACTTTGGCCTTTTGGTATTTCTAAAGTTTCAATATTTAAAACCTGTTTATTATTATATTTTTTTGAAAGGTTTGATGTTGTTATCATAGTTAGTTTGTATTAACTTTCTTGATTAAAAGCAGCTATCATTTGGTATTTTGATGCTGTATATTTTTTTGTAATAAGTTTCATTAATTTTTGGTGTAGTACAATACCAATTACTCCCAAAACACCAATAACAGTGCAAGCAACTTCAAAATTTATTAAAAAATAAATAAGTGCAAATAAGCCCAATGGCAAAAGCAATAATGGTATGCCAATTAGCCATTGTACTGCACCTGTACCTTGATAATTAAATGCTGCTTTTTGATCTAAGTTTATTTTTTTTCTGTTAAAAGAACCGCCCCACATTATTACATGCGTATTAACGCCAATGTTATAAATAGCGGCCACAAAATGTGCTATTAACACCTTATAACCAAAGTAAACATAAGGTATGCCTAGTACAAAAAGTGCCACAACACTAAAAGCCATTAAAGTGAATTTAGATTTTAGGTATTGTTCATATTTTATATTTTGGCTCATTAACAGCTTGTAATAACCGCTATCCCAGGCAGGAATAAACTGCCCAAAGCTTATTAAAAATATACCTGTTGAAAACACACCTATAAGCATAAAAAACCAAGTGGCGTTTTGATATACTGGTTGCGGATAAAAAAACAAGCCATACAACAAGCCCATAACCAAAATCCAAACAGATGATTTTGTGCGTTTATTACGCAAAATCATTTTTAAATCTAATTGAAGAAAAGGCGCTATGTCACCAAAATTTTTAGTCCATTCTAAATTAGCTGCATTAACTTCTTTTACTTTTTCTTTTAAGCCGCTATCTAAAAACAATTTTTTGTGTAAAATATTAAAGTTGAAACCATACACAACGCCTAAAATTACAATGGGCGTAATTAAGTAAAGCGGGTTATGAGCAATACCCATAACTGCCGATGACAGCAAGCTAGATAAATTAATAATATTAAAATGGTTTAGGCCAAAAAGCACACCTGTTAATAATATTATTGGTAAAAAAGACAGTTCGGTTTGTGCCGATAAACTTTCTAAAATAAAATTTAAAAAATTGTTTATTAAAATAACAAGTATAAGCACTAACCACCAAATAATTACAGTTTGTACACTTTCATTTCCATTAATTATTAACGTTATACCAAAAGGAATTATGGTTAATAATGGTAAAAAATTAGCAAATGAAACTACTGATTTTTTTAAAACATAGTTTACAATACTACTGCGTTTTATTGGCAATGTTAGCAACGGTTTTACACTCATTACTGGTAGCTTTTGGAAAAAGAACCTAAATAATAAATCGGCTAAAATCCAGAAAAATATAAAACTATTAAATGCTACAAACGGACTTACATTAGGGTGTGTTTTACCAAGAATTTTAATCATAAAAAAACCAGCAAACGAAAATATAATTGCAAAATATAGCAGGAAAAAGCCCATTAATATTTTTACAGCAATGCTTTTACCCAAAGTAGCCGACCTAAAAAACGCCTTCCACTCTAGGTTTAAAAAATGTTTTATCATAGCTTAATTATATTTTTGTGCAATAGCCTGTAAATCCATTCCCCATGATTGGCCAACCAACATAGCTTTTTGAGTTAAACCCAATTGCTTTTCGGCAAGTTTTTTACCTAAGTTGGTTTTATAAAAAGCAGTAAGTTCTTGTATTTCCTCTTTAGTAAACTCTTCCATGTATAAATTGGCTAATTTTTCATACAAGCCTCCTAATGTTGCAGTAGCTTCTTTGGTATAATCGGCCTTTTTATCATCACTAACCATTACACCTATTTGGCTAATAGCGTTTTCAAACGCTGCACCGGCACCTGTTAGTTTTATAAATTCTATAGTTTCGTTTTTAAAAGTAGCAGCGTCTTGCGCATTAACCTGAACTGATAGTGCTAAAAAAAACAAGCAAATAAAAATAGATTTTTTCATAATATTATGTGTTAAAGTGTTAGTTACGTATGGTTAGTAAGTGTTTTTTAGTAATTGTTACAAGTTTAACTGTTATTTACAAATCTACTTAGTTATTTTTGTACAAAAATTTTACGCATGTCATCATTTCATTCACTAAGCATAAAAAACATAATTAAAGAAACCGCTAATGCTGTTAGTATTAGTTTTAATCTTCCTGAAAATTTAAAAGATACTTTTGCTTTTAAAGCAGGCCAATATATTACTTTAAAAACTACAATTAATGGCAAAGAAGTAAGACGTGATTATTCTTTATGTGTTGCACCAAATAGTAACGAATTAAAAGTTGCTGTAAAAGAAGTGAAAGATGGCACCTTTTCTGCCTTCGCAAACAACAAATTGCAAGCTGGTGACACGCTTGAAGTTGCACCACCAAACGGACGTTTTATTTTTGAACCCAACGATAAAAAAACTAAAAACATAGCCCTTTTTGCAGCAGGCAGCGGTATTACACCTATTTTAAGTATAATTAAATGTGCTTTACAAGAAGAAGTTAATAGTAAAGTTATTTTGGTTTATGGCAATAAAACCACGCAAGACACCATGTTTTTAAATGAATTGTTAGAACTTCAACACAAATATAAAGACCGTTTTTCTATACAATTTCTATTTAGCCAAAAAGATGAAGACAATGCCCTTTTTGGTAGAATAGAAAAAAGCACCGTTAACTACATTATTAAAAACAAACATAAAGATGTAGTTGTTGATGCCTTTTACCTGTGTGGACCCGAAGCTATGATAAACACTGTTAAAGATGTATTAACAGAAAATGGTATAGATACTAATAAAATTCATTTTGAATTATTTAAAGCTGCAAAACCCGAAACCAAAAGTGAAGAAGTTGTTTCTAACGGAAACACCAAAATAACAGTTATTGTTGATGATGAAGAATCTACTTTTGAAATGCCTCAAAAACAAACCATTTTAGAAGCTGCCTTAGATAATGATTTAGATGCACCTTACTCTTGCCAAGGTGGTATTTGCAGTAGCTGTTTAGCCAGAATAAAAGATGGCGAAGCTACCATGCGCCAAAACAATATTTTAACAGAAAACGAAGTTGCCGAAGGTTTAATTTTAACCTGTCAAGCACATCCAACCTCAACTTCTATTGTAGTTGATTATGATGATGTGTAAATTCAAAAGAAACAATATAGCCTCCTTATTTATCTTTCAAAAAAAAACACTTTAATGTTAAAATAGTATAATATTAGGGTAATATAGTTTATGTTTTAGTGTATTCTATACTCTAGTTTAGTGATTGTATTTTTTTATTAGGAACAGATTTCATAAATATATTTATATTTTACAATTTCAAAGAAGAAACCCGTTTCAAATTTGAACCCTATGTAGTGATTTGCTTTTAAATAAAAAGTAAATTATATTTTAATAAATTAAATTCACAAAAAAAACCATTTATTAAAACTACATTCTTATATTTACGTTAATATTATTTGTAATTACACAATCTTTTAAGTGTATTATTAAATTTTAAACAAAAACTTAAACTAAACTATTATGACACTGAAATTAATTGCGCTTTTAAAAGTAAGCCAAAACCACAAAAAGAAAACCTAGTTAATAGCGTTTTACCTTTAACAAACACTTAAGTGTTTGAAATTTTTACCACATATTAAGTATTACCAATACTTTAAAAAAATACACACTACCGTTCTTATGGTTGTTTGTGTGTATAACTAATTCAACTTAAACTAAAATAATTATGAAAAAACAATTAACTAAGCTATTTAGGATTAGTCTGTTCTGTGGACTTGTACTAGCCCTTATGAGCTTTCAGGAAATTTCAGCCCAACAAACAGTTCAAGGAACCGTTATTGATGAAGCTGGAGTTGGTATACCTGGAGCCAATGTAATAATTAAAGGTACCACCAAAGGCACCGTAACAGATTTTGATGGTAATTTTAGCCTCAGCGCTTCATCTACTGATGTGCTTGTGGTATCATTTTTAGGCTACATTACACAAAATGTAACTGTAGGCAATAAAACATCTATTAAAATTACATTAGCCGAAGATGCTGCTCAACTTGATGAAGTTGTAGTTGTTGGTTATGGTACCGCTAAAAAAAGTGATTTAACAGGATCTGTTGGTCTTATTTCATCAAAAGAATTATTAAAAGCACCTATTACAAAAATTGGTGCTGGTCTACAAGGTAAAGTTACCGGTGTTAATATACAGCAGACTACTGGTGCTCCTGGTCAAGGTTTAAAAATTAGAATTCGTGGTGGTAGTTCTATTAACTACTCAAATACACCATTATATGTAATTGATGGGTTTATTGGTGCAGATATTTCTACTATCAACCCAAATGATATTGCATCTATCAACTTCTTAAAAGATGCTTCGGCTACAGCAATTTATGGGTCAAGAGGTGCTAATGGGGTAGTACTGATTACAACCAACGCTCCAAAATCAGGGAAACTAACTGTTTCATTTGAGAGCAACATTGGTTTTAGTAATATGATTAATAAATATGATATTTTGGAAGCTCATGAGCAAGCTGAATTAATGAATGAACAAAGAGCATCATTAAATGAGTCCCCTTTCTTTACGCAAAATGAAATAGATGCTTTAAGAATTGTAGGAGGTACAGATTGGCAAGATTTGGTTACTCAAAGTGGTTTTAGACACAACCATACATTAAACGTAACTGGTGGTAATGATAACCTTAAATATTTCTTTTCTGCCAACCACTTAGATGAAGATGGTGTTATTAAAAACTCATTTTACAAAAGAACATCTTTACGTTCTAACATAGCTGGTAAAATAAGTGATAAAATTAGCTTTAAATTTAACACCTATGGTGTGCATACAGATTCTCAAGGTAATGGACAGGGAACAGCTGGTACTGGAAACATAATAGGTAATGCCGTTATTTACCCTCAAATGTGGGCATCTAGAGATGATGATGGTAACTTCATAGACGGTACAACAAACAATAGTTATAACGGCGCCTTCTTAGTTGGTAGATTACCAAACCCAGAAATGGACGTTCGCCAAAATCAAGAATCCCTAAGTGATAGAATTTTATCTAATATTGACATAGATATTAACTTAACAGATAAACTTACCCTTGTTTTAGGAGGTGCAGGAAGTTTAACTAGTTCTTACTCTGGTCAAAGAACCCTTGAAGACTTTATTGATATTACAAGATCTAACGTTACTGCGCAACAAAATTATGGGAGAAACAATAGCTGGTTAGTGAATAGTAGACTTACTTATGAAAATGATTTTGGAAATCATAGCCTTAAGGCAGATGCTGTATACGAATTTACTAAATCTATTAATCGTAACTTAACATCTGCTGTTGGAGATCTTAATTCTTTAGGTAATGAGTGGTATTTATTACAAAATGGCCAACCCTCTTCTACATTATCTAATTACGGTCAAGGTAAAATACGCTCTTATATGGGTCGTGTTAACTACAGCTTTAAAGATAAATATTTATTAACTGCTGCTATAAGAGCAGATGGTTCTTCAAGATTTCAAGATGATTACAAATGGGGATATTTCCCATCTGCAGCATTTGCTTGGAGAGTTTCAGAAGAAGATTTTATTAAAGACTCAGAGTGGATTGATAACTTAAAGCTTAGGCTTGGTTATGGTGAAACTGGTAATACAGCTATTGGTTACGGCCAAACTCAAGCAACGTTTGCAGGAGACCCTACAGCAAGAAACTTTGGTTGGTATCCTCTAGATGGTGGTGTTCCCGTTCAAGGTGTGGTGCCAGACGTTACATTAACTAGTTTAGACACCCAATGGGAAACTACCACATCTTACAATGCTGGTTTAGATTTTAGTATTTTAGGCAGCAAATTATCTGGTACTGTAGATGTATACTCTAAACAAACAACAGGAGTAATTATTCAGCAATCTGTTGCCAGATACACTGGTTTAACAGGTGTTCAAGACAACTTTGCAAATATTGATAATAATGGTGTAGAAATAGGTTTAAATTGGAAAATTAAGAGCACTGAAGATTTCAATTGGACAGCCTATGCTAACTTTTCTAGAAACAAAAATATTGTACAAGATTTAGGTGGTGATTTAGAAGAAATTTTTGTTGAAGATGAACAACCTCTTGGTATTTGGAGTTTAGTTGGTGGCAATAAAAAGTTTGTTGTAAGAAAAGGAGAATCTCTTGGCGCCCTATACGGTTTAAAAGCTATAGGTATTTGGCAAGCAGATGAAGCTGCCGAGGCTGCAGCGTTTAACTCTGGCCCAGGTGAAGTTAAATATGAAGATCTTGATGGTAGTGGTGATATTTCTGCAGCTGATAGACAAATTATTGGTCAAACACAACCAGATTTCACTTATGGAATAGGAACTAGTGTAGCCTATAAAAATTGGGATTTATCAATACAAGGTATTGGTTCTGTAGGAAATGAAGTTTATAACTGGACAGATAATAGATTAAATTACGGCATTTTAAGTACAGGTTATAGAGATAGATGGTCTCTAACTAATACAAGTTCAACACAACAAGTAATGCCTTACGGCACAGATTATTCTCTTAACTATGTTGTAAGTCAATATGTTGAAAAAGCGTCATTCTTTAAAATAAGTAACTTAACTTTAGGGTATAGTTTACCACAGTCTATTACAGACGCTTTAAAAATATCTAACTTTAGATTATATGCTAGTATGGATAATGTGTTAACTATTACAGATTACTCCGGATTAGACCCTGAAGGCTCAAGTACGCCAGCAAACAGTGACTCTCAAGCAGGTGTAGATGCATTCTCTTATCCATTAACAAGAACAGTGTCTGCAGGTCTTAAAGTAACATTTTAAATAAAAAATTAATTGAATATGAAACGATTTATTTTAACAAGTAAAATTCTTTTTATAGCTACCCTATCCCTAGTAGTTTGTAGCTGTGAAAGTTTAGATGAAGGGTCTGAAGGATTACAGTCTTCAGGAACCTTTTATTCTGATGAAAACACTCTAGATGCTGGTCTTTTAGGTATCTATGGTACATTACGTAGAAATATTTGGGGTTTAGACAACTACTCACATTACTGTGGTGCAGATGATTTAACCTCTAGATTAGGGAGTAACAAATGGGTAGTACTAGAAGCAGACCAATTTGCAAGAACAGAAGGTAACGCTTGGTCTACTAATGATTGGAATGGAAATTATAGCACTATTTATGCGGCAAACTCTTTTATAGCAAATGCTCACCCTGAAGGTGTTGATGAAGCCGTTGTAAATGCTGCACATGCTAATGCCTATTTTTTAAGAGGTTTATGCTACTTTAGGTTAGCAACTACTTTTGGAGATATACCAATGCCACTAAGTCCAGATCCTGACTTTGAAATGACAAAAACTCCTAAAAGAGACGTTATGGAGCAAGTTATTAGTGATTTTGAATATGCAATCCAATGGGCTAATAATCCTAGAGACACAGACCCATCTGTTAATAATGGTAGAGTAACTAAAACTGCTGCAAGAGCATTTTTAGCAAAAACATATATGCAATTAACAGGATACCCTTACAATGAAACTGATAAATGGGTTCAAGTTAAAGACCTAACTAACAAAATAATAACAGATGGTGTTTATTCTTTAATGGATGATTTTGCTAAAAATTTCCAAGATCCACATCAAATTAATAAAGAAGTTATTCATGCACATATTATGGGGTTTGAAAGCTGGCCTATTATTACTCAAAATAGAGTTTACGGCTTTAGATGGGCAAACTGGATGGATATGTACATGGAATGGACTTATTTTAATAATTTCCCAGAAGGATATAGAAAAGAATTCTCTACTGCAACAGATGGCAACCCTTTTTACACCACATTTGGAAACCCAATTGTAACTAAATATACTTGGGGTACAAATGCACCGAACTCAACCGATCCTGTTAATCATGTTTTTGAACATGCTTGGCAAACCTCAAATGATAGAATTGCAATGCGCTACGCTGAAGTTTTATTAATGTATGCTGAAGCTTGTGCTAACACTAATGATCCTGATGAAGCTATTGATAAATTAAACATGGTAAAACGTAGAGCTTATGCTATGGGATCAACAAAACAAGCCGAAGTAGAAGCGTTACCAGCAGGTTTTTGGATGACTGCAGACCCTGCAGTTGATTATACTGCTGTAGAATTAAACACTACTGAAAAATTAGTTGACGCTATTGTAAACGAACGCGCATACGAATTTTTAGGTGAAGTTGGTGGAAATAGATGGTTAGACCTTGTACGATTAGAAATGGTTGCAGAAGTTACTGCAAACAGAGACTCTAGAGAAGTACCATTGATAGGAGACCCTTCAGACAAATCAACTTGGTGGACTCCAATACCATCTGGTGATGTAGTATTAAATCCTAATTTAGGAGAATAATTAAAATATTTTAGTTAAAATTAAAAAGGGCAAGAGTAATTACTCTTGCCCTTTTTTATATAAATAACTTAAAAAAACTTCTTTCTTTTAAAAACAATCTCTTTAGAAAATATTACCTAAAAAAATAAACCTTTTAAGGATATTAGTCTTTTTTTAACTATTGTAATAAACTTTTAGTTTTTTCAATAATTTGGTTAGTTGAAATACTAGCTGCTGCTTTTACATAACCCTCAGGAAATTTATTGCCGTAAATTGATGTTGGTATTTTAGGGTATTTATTTCTATCAGGGATTAACGCATAATCCTCTGGTTGGTTAAACGGTGCAAAACCTGCGTACGGATGGGTTACACCCCAAATTGTTACCACTTTAACACCCAACATAGCAGCAATGTGCGCGTTGCCAGAATCCATTGAAAGCATAACATCTAAATTTGAAATAACATCTAACTCCTCATTTAGGGTTAATTTACCAGCCAAATTTACAATGTTATCTAAACCATTTGCCATGGTATTTAAAGCATCAATCTCTTTTTTTCCACCACCAAACAAATACACTTTATAATCTTTTGCCAGCGCTTTTATAACTTCTTCCATTAAAGTTAACGGATACATTTTACCTTCATGTGCTGCAAATGGCGCAACACCTATTTGTTTTTGTTTAAAAGCGCCTAAAAGTGCTTTGCAGTTTTTGTTTAAAATGGGTTTTTCAGGAAAATTAGGATTACTTAAGTCTATTGTAAAACCTAAAGTTTCAAACACATCGGTATACCGCTGGTGTGTTGTTTTTAAGGGTTGAAAAATTTTACCTGTAGTTAATGCCTTTTTTTCGGGGCGACCTTTATTAATTTGCTTAAATGGTTTTCCTATTAAAAAAAATTTCAGAATGTTACTGCGTAAAACATTATGCAAATCGGCCACAGCATCAATTTGCAGTGCTTTAATTTCTTTTGAAAGTTTATAAAGCCCTAGAATGCCCTTATGCCTATTCTTCAAATCAGCCGAAAGCACTTCAACCTGTTTTAAATCTCTAAAAAAAGGTGTAAAAAAACCCCGAGTTAAAACAGTAATTTTAAGCTCGGGATATGTTTGTGTTAATGCTCTTAAAACCGGCACTGTCATAGCAACATCGCCCATAGCTGAAAGACGAACAACTAATATGTGTTTAGGATTTGGCATTTTAGTTTATGAGACGGCTGAATAACCTTTAGTACAACAACTCTATTTTTGAGAGCGTAAAACAGGGTTCAGCTCATCGTCATTATACATTTTCATTTGTTTATACACTTTCATGTACTTATCGCCCTTTTCAATATCGCTTAAAAGCGTATCTATAGCCGTTGATAAATCTATGCGTTGTTCTAGCAAAACGTCTAACTTTTTTTGGCAAGCTGCTCTATGTTCGTCTGTAGCATTGGTGCGTGTTGCTTCTTCATTCATATGATAAATTTTCAAAGCTAAAATAGACAACCTATCTACACCCCAAGCAGGACTTTCAGTATTTATTGTTGCATTATCTTTTGGTGTTACATGGCTATATTTTTCTAAAAAATAACTATCAATATACTCCACCATATCTGTTCTATCTTGGTTTGATGCATCAATTTGTCTTTTCAATTTTAATGCAGCAACAGGATCTATTTGTGGGTCTCTAATTATATCTTCATAATGCCATTGTACTGTATCAATCCAACATTTTCTGTACAATAAATGCTCTAGTAAATTATCTTTACCATACTTGTTTTTAAATGGCTGATCTACGGTATCAATTTTATGATATTCTTCAATAACTTCTTGAAAAATTTTATTGGCTAAATCTGTAAACATAATGTATTAATTTAATGCGCAAATATACTTTAATTTAATAACTTTACTTACTAAACAATACACGGGTTTATGCAGCTTCATAACATTTCAAAAGAAAACTCTATATTAAACACTTTTATTGCAGAAATTAGAGATAAAAACATACAAAATGACCGCATGCGTTTTAGAAGAAATATTGAACGTATTGGTGAAATTTTAGGTTATGAATTAAGCAAAACTTTTAACTACAAGCCTAAAATTGTTGAAACGCCTTTAGGCAAAAGCACTGTTAATTTAACTACCAATAATGTTGTTGTTTGTTCAATTTTAAGAGCCGGAGTACCGTTACATAACGGTTTATTAAATTATTTTGATGATGCTGAAAATGCTTTTATTTCTGCCTATAGGCATCATAAAGAAAATCCTGAAAGTTTTGAAATTGTAGTTGAATATTTGGCTTGTCCTAATTTAGAAGGTAAAACGCTTATTTTGGCAGACCCTATGTTAGCCACAGGGCAATCTATGGTTGCAACTTTTGAAGCCTTGAAACCTTTTGGAACCCCAGAGCAAATTCACTTAGTAAGTGTAATTGGATCTAAAATAGGGGTTGATTTTGTAAATGATAATTTTGATGATAACGCTCATTTATGGATTGCCACGGTTGATGATACATTGAATGATAAAGGCTATATTTTACCGGGTTTAGGTGATGCTGGCGATTTAGCTTTTGGCGAAAAACTGCAACGCTAATAACACCAAAGGCACTACTATTAAAATGCCTAAAAACAACTCTTTAAACCATTTTTCTTTAACGGTTTCTAAATAATTGGTAATAATTATAGTTAGCGGCGCAAACATAAATAAAAACTCACTTCCTGTTTTGTTGGGCGCTAAAAACACAATTAAAAAGGCTATAACATAAGCTATTATAACCACTTTAAACAACGCTCTGTGTGCTTTCTTTTTCTTTTTAATATTTTGTAAATAAAATAACGAAGACCACAAACCAAACGACAATAAAACGGTTATTGCAATTATAAAATGTGCCGCGTTGTAAGGGTTAAAATTATAACTAACTTGCCAATTAATATTTACTACACTAAAAAAAGAATTATACAAAACTATTGATGCGCCAACAGCTACCGTAAAAACTGTAGAAACAGCTACAAAAGGTATTACCCAATGCCTAATATTTTTGTTTGCATATAATGCAAGTGTTGCCAAAATAAGAACAAAAAATATTATGGCCCAAAAATAAAATAATGAGGCTATGGCTATCCAAACAGCAGCATCAAAGAGTTTTTGTTTTTCATTTTTTTCTGAGCGTAAACTCATAATACGTCTAAGCGATAAAAGAACAAAAAAATTAGAAAATACAATATTTACGTTTAAAGTTGTGTTTGGAATAAGTAGTAAAAACAGACTAAAAAGTAATATATCATAATTACTAAGCTTGGTTAAACTGTTTTTACCAACTATAAAACTTAGCATAAAAATTGATAAAAATATAACCAATAACAAGCCCAATTGCTTAAAAATATACCATGTTGAAATGGGTGTGTTTGCAACACCAAACCTTGCAGAAAAAAAGGCTAAAAGCGTTACAAAAAAAACAATAAAGAAATTTATTGATTTAGATTTACTAAAAATACTTGTAATCATTAACTGTTTTTGTATTTTTGCTTTGTAAATATACTAACTATAAAACGGTTAGAAAACTTTAAAACATACTCATGAAAGATTTCTTTTACGCTATTAGAGATTTATTTGTTGACGTTCTTTTTGTGCCTTTTGATGCTTTAAAAGAATTAGAACTAGAAAACTGGTGGGCAGCCAATACAATATCATGGATTTTTATGATTATTTGTATGGTAGCCATTGTTTACTGGATTAAACAACTTAAAATATTTAATGATAATAACGAAGAGGATAAAAGTATTTCTTCGCACTCATTTTTATAAGTCGAAACCAATATCCTTTCTAAAATACATCTTATCAAAGTTTAGTTTATCTATACTTTGGTAAGATTTTTTTATGGCCTCTTGGTATGTTTTACCATAAGATGTAATAGAAATTACTCTACCACCCGAGGTTACAATTTTACCGTCTTTTAATTGCGCGCCAGCGTGAAATGGTATAGATTCCTCAATAGTATCAATACCTATTATTTCTTTTCCTTTTTCATAAGCTTCAGGATACCCACCTGAAACTACCATAATGGTTGTAGCTGCACGCTCATCAATTTCAATATCAACAGTGTTTAAAGTACCGCTAGCCATAGCTTGTAGTACTTCAACCAAGTCATTTTTCATTCTTGGGAAAACCACTTCGGTTTCCGGATCGCCCATACGTACATTGTACTCAATAACTTTTGGGTCGTCATTTTCAACCTTAATAAGTCCAATAAACACAAAACCTACATATGGTAATTTATCTTTTTTAAAGCCTTCAATAGTTGGTTTTACTATGCGTTCTTCAATTTTATTTAAAAACTCATCAGTAGCAAATGGCACTGGAGAAACGGCTCCCATGCCACCTGTGTTTAAACCTGTGTCTCCTTCGCCAATGCGCTTATAATCTTTCGCCGTAGGCAAAATTTTATAATGTTCGCCATCGGTTAAAACAAAACAACTTAATTCAATACCATCTAAAAACTCTTCAATAACCACTTTGGTACTTGCATTACCAAATTTGGCATCAACTAGCATGCTTTTTAATTCGGCCTTAGCTTCTTCCAAATCATTTAAAATAACAACACCTTTACCAGCTGCTAAACCATCGGCTTTTAGCACGTATGGTGGTTTTAAGGTTTCTAAAAAAGCATAACCTTTTTCAACGGTTTCTTTTGTGAAACTCTCATAAGCTGCAGTTGGAATATTATGACGCATCATAAACTCTTTGGCAAACTCTTTACTACCTTCAAGCTCTGCTGCTGCTTTTTGCGGACCAATAACTGGTATGTGCTTTAAAGCGCTATCATTCAAGAAAAAATCATGAACACCTTGTACCAAAGGATCTTCTGGCCCAACAACAACCATGTTTATTTGTTTATCTAAGGCTAGGTTTTTAATGGCTTCAAAATCTGTAACACCAATATTTACATTGGTGGCAACTTGTGCTGTACCAGAGTTTCCTGGGGCAACATATAAATCTTTACATAACGGACTTTGAGCTATTTTCCAAGCAAAAGTATGTTCTCTTCCGCCTGAACCTAAAATTAGAATATTCATAGTTAATTAAGTTTGCGCAAAAATAGAATTAATGCCTCTAAAACACGAATATTTTTTATTTACTTTACAAATATTTATAAGCTTGTGAATTTATTTGATGTTTCTTTAAAACTTAAAGGCTTTCCTTTGGAAAAAGCTAAAGAATACTTCATTGATATTCAAAATATTGATGAAAAAAAGTATTTTGAACATGTTGAAAGTAAAAAAAGAGAAATAATTTCTTATCATTTAAAATACAATGCTTTTTACCAAGAATTCGGAAAAAATATAGACATTAATGATTGGAATTCTGTACCTGTTACCACTAAAAGGGATTTACAACAGCCTTTATTGAAAAGACTTTCTGTAAATTTTGATATGAAAAATATTCATATTCATAAAACATCTGGTTCATCGGGTAAACCGCTTATTTTTGCCAAAGACAAATTTTGTCATGCCCTTACTTGGGCTAATTTTATGGATAGATATGCTTGGTTCAATATTAATTTAAACACCTCAAAACAAGCTAGGTTTTATGGTATTCCACTTAACAAAACGGAGTATTATAAAGAGCGTTTTAAAGATTTTTTAGGGAACAGATTTCGGTTTTCGGTATTTGATATGAGTGATGAAGCTCTAGAAACAGTTCTAAAAAAATTCAGCAATACAAAATTCAACTACATAAACGGCTACACCAGTGCTATTGTACAGTTTGCTAAATTTCTTCAGAAAAAAGATATTATTTTAAAAAATGCTTGTCCATCTTTAAATGTTTGTATTGTAACTGCCGAAATGCTTTTTGAAGACAATAAAAACCTGTTAGAAACACAATTAGGAATTCCGGTGGTAAACGAATATGGCTGCGCCGAATTAGGTTTGATTGCTTTTAACAACAAACAAGGTGAATGGGTTGTGAATACTGAAGATGTGTTTGTTGAAATTTTAGATGAAAAAAACAAACCATTACCTTACGGAAAAGAAGGTAAAATAGTTGTAACGGCTCTTTACAACAAGGCACACCCGTTTATTCGTTATGAACTTGGTGATTATGGCGTTCTATCAGAAAAAAGCACTTTAAAAAAACCTATTCTTAAAAATGTATTAGGAAGAACTAATGATTTTGCCATTTTGCCTAGCGGAAAAAAAGCTACTGGCTTAACTTTTTATTACGTTACCAAAACTGTTATTGAAGATAATAACAACGTAAAAGCGTTTGTAATTGAGCAACTAAAAATAGATACCTTCAAAATTATTTATTCTAGCACAGAAAAACTTTCTCAAAGTAAAATAAAGGCTATTAATGATGCCATAGAAAAATATTTAGAATCTGGTTTAAAAATTATTTTTGAACAAAGAGAAACCCTAAAAAGAACTAAAGCGGGTAAATTAAAGCAATTTACTTCTTTGGTAAAGTGATTTTTTGTTTAGACTTTACAAAAAAGTGTTCAAATAAAAAGACTATTAAATAATACACCGATTTTACTACTGATAACTCCAAGCCTTTTTTATAAACCCAATAATTATATTTTACCAAGTTTAGTTTATTTGATGAAATAGAAGTTTCTCTAACTCTGTAAACCGCCAAAGGTTCTTGAATACCTAAAGCTGGTTTACCACTCTTTTTCACAGCAGCCAACCACAATAACCAATCTTGACGTTTACGTAAGTTTTTAGAGGTTATTTTTCCTAGAGTTTTAACATTATAAACACCTGTTAAATTACCAATATAATTGCTTTTTAAAAGCTTTTGGTAGCTAACCCTTGGTAGCGCTTTAATTTGTTTGTTTAGCGGTTTTCCGGCTTCGTTTATTAGATTGTAACTTGAAAAACAAACGGCGCAATTATTTTTTTGCATAAATTCAACTTGTTTTTCAAGCTTGTTGGGTAGCCATACATCATCGGCATCTAAAAAAGCAATTAAATGGCCTTTAGCGGCTTCAATACCTTTATTCCTAGAAATAGCTGCGCCGCTATTTTTTAAACTCTGAAGTAAAGAAATCTGTGGATTAGATTTAATAAACTGATTAATAATTTCAACCGTATTATCTTTTGAGGCATCATCTATTAAAATAAGTTCCCAATTAGTATAGGTTTGTTTTAAAACGCTTGTAATAGCTTCTTCAATAAACGCCTGCACGTTATAAGTTGGAGTTATTACAGAAACTTTAAAAGTACTCATGTTAGTATGCCTTTTCTTCGCCTTTTACCGCGTTTAAAAACGTTTGTATAATTACTTTTAAATCAAGTAGAATTGACCAGTTTTCAACGTAAAAAATATCATATTTAACTCTATTAATAATATCTTTATCTGTTTCAATTTCGCCCCTATAGCCACTTGTTTGTGCTAAACCCGTAATACCTGGTTTTACAAAATGCCTTACCATGAATTTATCTACACTACGGGCATATTTATTGGTATGACTTACCATATGAGGTCTTGGACCAACAACAGACATGTCGCCAAACAATACGTTAAAGAATTGTGGCAGCTCATCTATACTGGTTTTTCTTATAAAGGCCCCAACTTTTGTTATTCTTAAATCGCCTTTAGTGGCTTGTTGTGAGTTTGCATCTTTGTTAGGAGTCATTGACCTAAACTTGTAGCAATCGAATTCTTTATAGTTAAATCCGTTTCGGGTTTGTTTAAAAAATATGGGGCCTTTAGATTCTAGCCTTATAATAATGGCCAAAATGGGTGTTAACCATGATAAAATAAACACAATTACCGCTGATGCAAAAACAATATCAAAAAAGCGTTTTGCAAATTTGTTTACTGGTTCTTCTAGAGGAATGCTTCTTAGAGATAAAACAGGAATATAATCGTAATATTCATACTTCAGCTTTTTAGAGAAAATATCTTTGTTATCTGGTATGAATTTTAATTCTCTTAGGTTATTATCTGCAAAATCAATGAGCTGATTTATTTGTTTGTTAGATAACTCTGCAACTGAAAAATAGATTTCATGAATATCGTTTTCAATAACAAAATTAAAACAGTCTTGAAGCGAGAAACTAGTTTCTTTTACATTAAACTGTGCTTTAAATTTATATCCAAAATCTAAACGATTTTTAAATGTATTTATTAATTGTCTTGTTTTTTCGTTATCTCCTATAATAATAATATTTCTAAGGTTACCTCCAAACGCGCTTCTGTATCTATTTAATACGTAAAAAACCAAAAACTTAACAAATGTTAATAAACCAAAAGTTGTTAGAACATAGTTACCAAGATTAAGCCTGCTTAAGTGTGGTTGTTTAAAAAAACCTATATATCCATAAAGAATAACAGCAAATAAAATAATTTGTCTTAATAAAAGTGTTATTACCTGTATAACTCTGGTGTACCTGTGTACCTCATAAAACTTATTATAAAAGGATAGTACAAGCCATAATAATGATATATATATATGAAAAGGAAATGTATTATTAAGGTTTATTTGAAACAGGTATACTGCACCATTTATAATAGATAAGTCTATTATATATGTGAATGGTTTTATTAACCCTGAGAACCTGCTTTTTTTAAATTCGTTCAAATTTTTTATGATTGAATAAACCAGTTAAAAACTTTAATTAAAGTTTATAAGTGTTTCTAAAAATTATTAACCTGAATAATATATGCGTCTTAATGTATCATTTAAAGAAAAATTACTTGACTGATCTGTAACAATACCATATAATTTTTGTGTTGATCCTCTTAGGCTTTTAATATCATTTTTACGTACAAACTTTGGGTTAATCTCAACCTTAATATTATGGTTTGAAATTTTCTCCATTAGTAAAAGTATTTCTTTTATAGAGTATGTTTTTGAAGAACAAACATTTAATATTTCAGATTTAACATCACTAAACAATAACTGATTGTAACAATCTACCAAATAATTTACATCATTAAATTCTCTAAAAACATTGATGTTTCCTAACTCTATCGTAGCGGCTTTTTCCTTAAAGTGCTTAACTATTTTAGGTATTAAAAAATTATTTGCCTGCCCATACCCTGTATAATTAAATGGCCTTGTTATTAATATATTAAGTTTTTGATAATAATTCTTGACCATGTTTTCCATGACTAATTTACTATTCCCATAATGATTTAAAGGTTTAGGACACATATTTTCTGAGAGAACATCTCCAATATTTCCATAAACAGCAGCACTACTAGCAATTATTATTTTATTGGGTGTTATTTTAGCCTCTAAAAGAGCATCTAACAGGTTTAACGTTCCAAAGACATTAACATCATACATTTTATTTTGATTATTTCCTGCAACAAATGAAATTGCAGCTGTATGTATAACGTAATCTGGTTTTACTTTTAAAAGTACTTCTTGAATTTGGTTTTTGTCTGTTATATCACAAAAAAAATGATTTGAATTCTGATTATTAGAATAAGTTGTACCAAAAACTTTAAACCCCTTTTTAAGATAAAAGGACTCTAAATAACTGCCCGTAAAACCTGTAATACCAGTTATAAAAATTTTTTTATTAGAAAGATCCTCCATTTTGATTTCTTTCAATATCCTTTAAAACCATCATATTACATAACTCTTCTAATGTTGTTTTAGGAGTCCATTGTAACTTTTCATTTGCTTTACTAGCATCTCCTATTAACAAATCAACTTCAGCTGGTCTATAAAACTTAGGATTAACTTTTACTAATTCTTTACCCGTTGTTGAATTAATACCTACTTCATTTTCTTCTTTTCCTTTCCATTCCAATTCTATATCAATTGCTTTGAATGCTAAAGACACAAAATCTCTGACAGTTTGAGTTTTATTTGTAGCTAAAACAAAGGTTCCTGGTTCATCTATTTGAAGCATTCTATACATGCCGTCTACGTATTCTTTTGCATAACCCCAGTCTCTTTTAGCATTCATATTTCCCAATTCCAAGACATCTTGTTTCCCTAAAGATATTTTTGCAACTGCATCAGTTATTTTTCTTGTCACAAATTCTTTACCTCTTAAAGGCGATTCATGATTAAATAAAATACCACTAGTAGCAAATAAATTATATGATTCTTGATAATTTAAAGTTGCCCAATGAGCAAATACTTTAGCTACTCCATAGGGACTTCTAGGGTGAAACGGCGTTTCTTCGTTTTGTGGTATGGCATGTACTTTACCAAACATTTCTGATGTTGAGGCTTGATAAAACCTAATTTTAGGGTTAATTGTCCTTATAGCTTCTAATAAATTCATTGCTCCTACTCCAGTAATTTGAGCGGTAGCAATTGGTTGAGTAAATGAAACTCCTACAAAACTTTGGGCTGCCAAATTATAAATCTCATCAGGTTCTATTTCTGTAATGATTCTATATGCGCTTGACAAGTCTATTAAATCATATTCTAATAGTTTTAAATTAGGGTGTTGATTAATACCTAATTCCTCTATTCTCCAAAAATTGGTTGAACTAGTTCTTCTATATGTTCCATACACCTCATAGTTTTTGTTCAATAAAAGTTCTGCCAAATAGGCGGCATCTTGCCCGGTAATACCAGTAATTATTGCTTTCTTCATAAGTTATGTCTTTGTATTATATTTTCTACTTTGGTTTTAAAACTACTTTCAAATACTTCTTTATCAAATCTTAATGCATTAGCTCTTATGATATTAGGATCGTTAAACACATCTTGATTTTTCTCAAAAAAGTTAACAGAATCTATTATGTTTTTTATATTCTGTTTTAAAAAAAACACTCCTGTATCTCCTTTAGATAAATTATTTTTGCTTTCACAACTTTTCCCAATGATTGTTTCTAAAGCACCTCCTTTACCAAAAGCTATAACGGGTATTCCACAAGCTTGAGCTTCTAAAGGTGCTATTCCAAAATCTTCTTCAGCGGCAAAAATAAATGCTTTTGCTTTTTGTTTTAATTGAATAAGTTTTTCTTTTTTAACATACCCTAATAACTCTATATTCTTTTTTGCTTTATTCTTAATTTTATTAAACTCGGGACCATCACCACAAACAATCAATTTTTTATCTGGCATATGCGAAAATGCCTCCACAATTAAATCAATTCTTTTGTAAGGAACCATTCTAGATGACGTGAAATAATATTCTTCTCTATTTTTTGAAATGTTGAATGAACTTGTATCTACAGGCGGATAAACTACTTCTGCTTCTTTATTATATACTTTTTTAATTCTATCAGCTATATAATTTGAAATAGCTATATAATGGTCTGGTCGATTAGCAGTAGACACATCCCAATTACGTAAATAATGGAGTAACCCCTTAGCAAATTTACCTTTAAAACCTTTATTTAAACCACTTTCTCTTAAATACTGATGATATAAGTCCCAAGCATATCTCATAGGAGAGTACATGTAACTTATATGAATTTGATTATGATTTGTTAATACTCCTTTTGCAACTGAATATGATGAAGATATTATTAAATCATATTCTGTCAAATCAAATTGTTCTATTGCTATTGGGTAAAAAGGTAAATAATGCCTAAACCATTTTTTAGCATTTGGTAAGTTTTGTATAAAAGATGTATTGACGTGTTTTCCTTTTAAAATTTCTTCTCTATCTTTATTTGATAAGAAATCTGTTAAGCCATAAATTTCAAAATCGTTCCAGATATTTAAAAAAGACCTGACACATTTTTCTGCTCCTCCATTTTGAATAAAATGATCTTGAATTAAAGCTTTCTTCATTGTAATAGTGAATTAAAAAGATCTAAATATTGTTTTTGAGTTTTTTGCCAGCTATACATTTTTAGCCTTTCTTCTCCCTTTTTTATCTGCTTTCTCCTAAGTTCACTGTTTGAAATCATTTCTTTTAACAACAACGTTAACTCATCAGATTCATTCATTGAAAAGTATAACCCAGCTTCTCCACAGACTTCTTTTAAAGTTGGATTATTACTTAAGATAACAGGTGTTTTAGCAGACATTGCTTCTAAAGGAGGCAGCCCAAAACCTTCATATTTCGAGGGCATAACTAAACAGTGAGCATTTTGATAATAGGCCTTAAGTAATTCATCATTTACAAAGCCTGTAAAAACTATATTTTCTTTTTCAATTATGTCTTGCTCTAATTTAAAATTGGCAGAATTTATAAAACCACTTCTTTTACCAACTATTACCAAAGCATATTTTTGTTTTATAGTCTGAGGTAGTTTTGAATAGGCTCTTATTAATATTGATAAATTTTTATGAGGCTTTACATTACCAACAGCTAAAAAGTAATTTTCTATTTTTGGACTAACATTGGTTTTAAGACCAAAACTAGGATCTGCAGCCAAATAAATTGTTTTGATTTTAATGGACTTTAAATTTTTAAAATAAGACCTTATTCTGCTTAAAGTGAAATTTGAATCTGTAATGATAAAATTTGATTTTTTAATTGCTATCCAATAAAAAATTTTAGCAAAAATTTTTTCTAAAAACGACAAAGCATCAAAGAAATCGAGATGATATACATCATGGATAGTAACAACTCTTTTTTTTGCATTACTAAATATAGGTACATTAAAGTGTGGCACCCATAGTAAATCAGCTTTTGGAAAAAACAAATATTTAAAAAGTATTGATATAGAATAAATTTTTGATTTAGTATGAATTACTCTTACATGTTCACTTAACTCAAAATGTTTCTTTATTTTTTCAACATCACCAATAAAAGTAATTGAATACTTATCTATCATGGCGGGCACCACATTTTTTATTACGGTCCCTATTCCTGAAGCATCAATAAGTCTAGCGTCTATTTGTATCTTTTTCATCGCGGCTCAAATTTAGCAAAAACTTAGATAATAAAATGTAATACAACATATAATTTGGGTTTTCTTATTACTTTTGTAAGTGTTTATTCTAAATAAAAATATATGAGTAAAGATTTCTTTTTAAAAATCTACAATAATAACTTATTGATAAATTGGCTGAGTAATTTTTCTTATAATTTTTTAATACAAATTATACAATTCTTATTCCCTCTATTAATTATTCCCTTATTAATTAAAAGGCTAGGAATAGATTACTATGGGATAATAGCTTTAATTTTAGGTGTTACCAACTTTTCAAAAATTATATCTGACTTTAGCTATAATACATTGGGCCCAAAAAAAATTGTAGAGCTAAGAAAAGAACCTTATCAGCTATGTAATTATTTATCTGAAGCTGTTTCATTTAAAATTATACTAGGAGTAATTGCATCCCTTCTAACTATCATCATTCTTAACTTTTATGATTTACCTAATGCTAAATTAAAAATAGTTATATTTAGTTTAATATATGTTATATCAAGAGCGCTAAATACTTATTGGATTTTTCTAGGTATAGAAAACCTCAAATCTTATTTTAAGATACTATTATTAAGTAGAATAGTAATATTTTCTCTAATTATTTTATTTGTAAAAAACGAAATAAACTATCCATTGGTTATACTATTTATGGGTATTGGAGATTTATTTGTTTTCATCCTTTCAATTACTTTTTTAAATATAAAGCTACAATTAAAAATTTCTCTTAAAATACCCAATATAAAAAAAGAGCTAATAGACGGATATCAAATGTTTATTACTAATGTTAGTATTGCTTCTATATTTAATTCAAATATTATTATTTTAGGTTTTATTGTTAATAATGAGCTTTTAGGGATGTATTCTATTGTTGAAAAAATAATAAATTTAATGAAACACTCAGCTGGCGTTGTTTTTCAAGGAGTTTTATCGAAAATGGTTCTTTTACACAAAGAAAAGTATTCCAAATTCAAAGAGGCTTTTAATCTCTATATTTTGATACAAGTAGGAATAATGATAATAGGAAGTTTAATTGTATTTTTTTGGGGGAAATACATATTAGCTTTTTTCACATCAGAAAAAATTGAAGAAGCTTATGTTTATTTAAAAGTCTTATGTTTTTTACCAATTATTCACGCCACCTCATACCCCTTGTTTTTATACTTAATTTTAAAAGAAGAAAGATATAAATATTCCATGGCTTATTTTCTAGGTTTACTAATACACCTCTTATCTTTTTTTATTTTTAATTCATATTCTCTTAATATATATTCTGCTATATTTGCTTCTTATTGTTCTGAACTAACTATTTCATTACTATTATTTATTCATAACTATCAATATTTAACACTCAAAAGTCAATGATTAAAACTGGTTTACTACTTTCTTATGACTATAAATACTTAAAAAAATCCATTCCACTCATTTATAATGAGTCTGATGAGATTACAATAGCTGTTGATAAAAACCGTATTACATGGAGTGGAAATAAATTTACTGTTCCTGATGAATTTTTTGATTGGATAAATGATTTTGATAGAGATAATAAAATTAAAATTTACGAAGATAATTTTTATAATCCCAATCAAACCCCTACTCAAAATGGGACTATGGAGCGAAATATGCTAGCAAAATTTATGGGTAAAGGGGGTTGGCATATACTACTAGATTCCGATGAATATTTTGTTGACTTTAGTGGTTTTGTTAGTTTTTTAAAAAATTTAGATAAAAAATATCTAGAATACCCTGAAAAATACCCTATTCAAATTTTAGTCTTTTGGATTACCCTTTTTAAAAAGGTTAATAAAGGTTTTTTATATATTACTGATTCTTATGTACCAATTGAAATCTGCACAAACAACCCTAATTACAAATACCATAGAGTTACAGTACACTCTAAAAGAATTTTTAGCAAGCACTACATGCTTCACCAATCTTGGGCCCGTGATGAAGAAGAAATTTGGACTAAAGTAAATAATTGGGGAGCAAAAGACGATATTGATATTAATTACTTTTTTGATTTTTGGAAAAGTGTAAATGAAACAAATTATAAAAGTATAAAAAACTTTCACCTTAACGATCCAAAGAAGTGGGGTGGTTTAGAATTTGTTAGCGATTCTGAATTTATGAATCTGAAATTTAGAGTTAACCAAACTCAATTAATTAAATTAAAAATAAAAGCCTACATGATGGTTTTTATACGCAAGCTTTTACCAAAAACTATTGTTGATAAAATAAGAAAAATTTACCCTTTATTTTTCTCTACTTCACTTAAAAAAAGAAAGTGATAAGTTAACCTTATAAATTATTATAATGAAAACTTTCTTGCTAAAAGAAAAAAGTATTGCTCTACAAGTTATATTATTATTGCTTTTTGTAAGTTTTCCTCTTTATTACAGTTTAAGAGCCGTTCTTTCTATTATTACAGCAGTCACTTTTACAACTTTAGCTTTCTTTGCAATTAAGAAAATATCTCTAAATAATTTTTTTAAAATACTCCCCTCTTTTACTTGTTGGTTCTTATTAACAATAATTATTTTATTTCAAATTGATTTTAAAGATAAAGTTATAACTAAGGAATTATTATTCTCCATTACACTGCTTTTAAGTGTTTTTTCTAGTATTCAATTTAAAAAATTAGTTTTTAAATATCCTTTTATATTAAAAGCCTGTTTTTATACTTATTACTTTTCTTGTTTAATAATGTCCTTTCATCTTATTTTTATCTATATAAAATATTACAATCATCATCAAGGAGACTGGTTTTTAGCTAGATTACGAATTGAAAATATAACAGATAATCACGGGACTTATATTTCTTTATGGTTAGCAATTGCTATTATTATTTTATATTTTATATTCTATCTTTTTAATAATTTGAAATATAAGATTCTTTTCTTCTTTAGCGTTATCCCAATACTTATAGCTCTTTTATTAGCAAACTCTAGAATGGTTATTCTATCATTAATTTTAATATTAACTTTACTAACCATTTTTCTATATAGAAAAAAAGCTGCTAAAATTTTATTAATAGGTGTATTATTAATAGGTACGATTATATATTTTAAGCCTAGTTTATTTGATAGAATAAAAAACGACTTAAATATGGTTATAAATAATAAAAGTATAATACATTTATTTAATAACAGTAGAGAGGGAACTTTAACTTGCTCTTGGTGTGTTTCTAAAACAAACAACTTTCAACCATTAAAGATTAATAAACTCCAAAAATCTTTAGATAATTGTTATGAAAAAAAACTCTTTAATAACAATCTAAAGCTTCATTATAATTCTCATAATCAATATTTAAATTTTTTATTAAAAGGAGGGGTTTATTTACTAATATTATTTATTATAATGCTATTTTACAGAATATTTAAAAGTCGTAAAACAAATCCTTTTGCCTTATCAATTACATTTTTTTTTCTACTTTGTTTCTTAACTGAGAATATTTTAGTGCGCCAATTTGGGATAACAGTCTATATTTTTTGCGAACTATTCTACCTTATTAACTTGAGAAACTTTAAACATATTGTTAGGGCAAATAGCTAATGCACTTATAAAATAAAAATAAACTAAAACAGGAATTAAATTTAGGGCACCATCACTAATAGAACAAAACAAATATACTATTAGTCCCAAAAACAACTGTTTTGAAAAAGAAGTCATTTTATTTCTACATTTCAACACCCAAAATATTGGGTAAAAAAAGCTAGTGCACCATAAAATTAATCCTATTATCCCAAATTGATCTAAGACAGATAGATAAACAATTTCTTGAATAACATAAAAGGGTTTACTTGAAATCAAAGTTATTTTATCAAACTCCTCTAATTGTAAAAACCGGCCTCCCAAATTAGCATCAAATAAAAAATCTGTTGATGAACTATATATATAATTGTTTACTATTAAAAAGGTAGACATTAGTACTAAAGCAAAAATTAGTATAAAGTAAATTGATATTAGTTTGATTATATTTTTTCTAAACCGTATGATATAAAATAAAATTAAACCAAGCCAAACAGTTCTTGATAATGTTAAAACTAATGATATTACTATTAATAAATAGCCTAGTTTACTTCTTTTAAATTTCTCTAATAGAGGTAACAACATTAAAATACATAAACCATATATATTACCATTGTTAAAAGTAGATATTAATTTAAATATTGATCCTCTTCTATTGTATTTACCATACTCCAACCTTCCTACATCTTCAATATTAGTTGTTAAATAAGGTATTACTAAATATTTTTCATAAAGCATAGCAGATATAAAAGATAGAATTCCAAATACCGATACAATAACAACGCAATTCCATAATACTTTCACCACAAACTCTTTATCTAATTTATTTACATAAGAATTTATAAGAATGAAAAAAACTAAAGGAAGAACAAAAAAATTAAACGAATACGATATTAAATTTCCTATAAAACCATCAAAACCACAAAGTACAACAGAAACGACAAAATAAATTGGAAAAATAAGTGTTAAACTATAAGTAATAAATATATTTTTATTTACAGTTGGCTTCTTTTTTAATAGAAAAAGGAGGAAACTAAAAATTAAAATAATCCCTAAATAAAGATATCCCCATGTAATTGGAATTCCTTCCAATTTTATTCCTCCTTTAGGAAATAAAATAAAGAGCACAACTCCAATTACAAAAAGTTTTTTTACACTTATCATTAATTAATTTTTTAACTAGAACACGATAAAATTGAATATTTTGGCCGTTTGGCAAAAGACTTATAACCGCTAATTTTAATGATTTTTATTTTATTAATTAATTTTTTATCCGAAATAACTTGTTTTGCAAAATCATACCAAGTCATAGCATCGTTATCACAAAAGTGATAAATACCAGATTTTTGTTTTTTTTCTTTAAACAAACTTATAATAAAGTTGCTTAAGTTAATTGTATCTGTAGGGCAACCTATTTGATCTGTAGTGATTTTTAAATTTTCACCTTCTTTTGCTTTCTCTAAGATGGTTCTATAAAAATTATTCCCATAGTTTTTACTGTATAACCACGATGTGCGTACAATGAAAAAATTAGAAAGTATGTTTTGAATATGTTGCTCTCCCAACAATTTAGATTTTCCATACTCATTTATTGGGTTGGGTTTATCAAAAACAGTATATGGTTCTGTTTTTTTACCATCAAAAACATAATCTGTTGAAATATGTATTAAAACCGTTTGATTTTGCTTACATACCTCAGCCAAATTTTTAACCCCTTCAGCATTCACTTTAAAAGCAATATCTGGTGTTTTTTCAGCTTGTTCAACATTTGTATATGCAGCACAATTAATACAGTAATCTATTGTGTGTTTACTAAAAAATGTTTGTAAACTGGCTTTATTTGTAATATCTAATTGTTCTTTAGTAACAAATACAAAATGAAGGTTTAAATTATTACCTGCATATAATTCTTCAATTGTTTTGGCTAATTGCCCATTGGCACCAGTAACTAAAATATGCTTTTTCATTTTAACTGCGTATAAGTTTCTAATGTAGGTAGTACTTTATCTTTTTCAGACATAATGATGTCTTCTGAAATTAGCCAATCAATATTAAGCTGCTCATCATTATAAATAATGCCAGATTCAGCTTCTTTATTATAAAAATTATCACATTTATATGAAAATAATGTGTCATCTTCTAAAACATGAAAACCATGTGCAAATCCTCTTGGAACAAATAATTGTTGATGTTTTTCGGCATCTAAAACAATTGAAAAATGTTTACCAAAGGTTTCAGAGTCTGGTCTTAAATCTACACAAACATCTAATACTTTTCCTTTAACAACTTTTACCAATTTAGCTTGCGCAAAAGTGCCTGTTTGAAAGTGCAAGCCTCTCAAAACGCCTTTGGATGATTTAGACAAATTATCTTGAACAAAGTTTGGCCTTAAACCTGTAAGCTCTTCAAACTTTTTAGCATTAAAACTTTCGTAAAAATAACCTCTATCATCACCAAACACTTTGGGTGTTATTACAAAACAGCCTTTTAAATATGTTTCTTCTACCTGCATTACTATTATAATAATTGTTGAAGATATTCACCATAACCACTTTTTAATAGCGGTTGTGCTAATTTATTTAACTGATTCTTATTTATGAAACCCATTTTATAAGCTTCTTCTTCAATACAACCAATTTTTAATCCTTGTCTTTCTTCTATTACTTGAACAAACTGTGATGCCTGCATTAAAGATGCAAAGGTACCTGTATCTAACCATGCTGTGCCTTTATCTAAAATTTGAACATTTAGTTTTCCTTGCTCTAAATATACTTTGTTAACATCGGTTATTTCTAATTCACCTCTATCGCTCGGTATAATGTTTTTTGCTATTTCAATTACTGAATTGTCGTAAAAATAAATACCCGGAACGGCATAGTTTGATTTTGGTTTTAGAGGTTTCTCTTCTATAGAAATTGCTTTATTATTTTCATTAAACTCTACAACTCCGTAACGCTGCGGATCTTGAACGTGATACGCAAAAATAACACCTCCGTTTGGTTTTGAACTCTGTTTTAGAGTTTCACTTAAACCCGAACCATAAAAAATATTATCACCTAAAACCAAAGCTACGGCATCATTACCTATAAACTTCTCACCAATTAAAAACGCTTCTGCTAATCCTTTAGGAGCTTCTTGAATGGCGTATTCAAATACACAACCATAGCTACTACCATCTCCTAAAAGTTCTCTAAAACGTTCAATATCTTTTGGTGTTGTAATGATTAAAATTTCATTAATTCCGGCAGAAATGAGGGTTGTTAGTGGGTAATATATCATTGGCTTATCATACACTGGCATTAACTGTTTACTAAACACTTTTGTTAATGGATATAAACGTGTACCTGAACCGCCTGCTAATATTATGCCTTTCATACTACCCTTTGTATTTTTTAATGTACCAATGAATTGTTTTTAGAATACCCGATTCAAAATTTTCTTGGGCCTTCCAGTTAAGTTCATTTTCAATTTTAGTAGCATCAATGGCATATCTAAAATCATGTCCTGGTCTATCTGTTACAAACGTAATTTGATTTTTATATGATGTGTTTTTTGGCTTAATTTCATCTAAAATACTGCAAATGGTATTAGCTATGTAAAGGTTATTACGCTCGTTTCTTCCACCAATATTATAAGTTTCACCTGAAATACCTTTACTAAATGCTAAACTTATACCTTTACAATGATCTTCTACATACAACCAATCTCTTATATTTTGCCCATCGCCGTAAATTGGTATATTTTCACCATTCAAAGCTTTTCTTATTATGGTTGGTATTAGCTTTTCATCATGCTGTTTTGGGCCGTAATTGTTTGAACAGTTAGTGGTAACCACATTTAAACCATAAGTATGATGATAACTTCTTATTATAAAATCTGATGATGCTTTTGAAGCACTATACGGACTGTTAGGTGCATATGGTGTTTGTTCTGTAAACAACCCTTCTTTACCTAATGTTCCATAAACCTCATCGGTTGAAATGTGCAAAAACCTTGAGTTTTTATGATGTTGTTTTACATTGAAAGGAGATGCCATCCAATGGTTTTTAGCTACATCAACCAAATTAAATGTACCAACTATATTAGTATCAATAAAAGCATTTGGTGCTGCAATTGAATTATCTACATGCGATTCGGCAGCAAAATGAATAACACCTGAAAAGTTATATTCATTAAACAATTGTTCTATTAATTGCCTATTACAAATATCGCCTTCAACAAACGTATAATTACTGTTAGTTTCAACCTCTTTTAAATTATCTAACGAACCTGCATAGGTTAATTTATCGAGATTAACAACCTTCATTTGAGGGTTTTCTTGTAGAAAATGAACTATAAAATTAGAACCAATAAAACCCGCTCCACCTGTAATTAATACAGTCATTTTATTGAATTTTGTCTTTAAACTTGTCTATATATTTTACAAACTGTAAAAACGCTAATACTAAAAAAGTTAATGTACTTAAAAGTAAACCATAATAGAGTTTGTAACCTATTCTAAATCCAAATACGTCTTTTTTATCATCTACAGAACCTGTGGTTTCTTGCTTGGTAGATACAATTTCTAAAATTTGTTTCTTATCTTCTATTTTTCTTTCTATACTAACAATTTCTCTTTGTAATTCTAAATCGTTTAAATACAACTCATACTCTTTAGTTTTGTTAACATCTTCGGCATTTTTTATAGTAACACTTGTTTGAGAACCACTTTGTTCCTTAGTTTGCATTTCTATAACGCGTTTATAAACGTTTTGTAAAGAATCAGATTTTGTTAAAGCATTTTGAAGCACTAACTTTCTATTATGAAGTTCTAGAGTATCTCTTTTTTGTGCTTCGATAAAATAATCATTTGTATTTATGTTATTAATAATTTTATTAAATAATGTTTTAAAATTATTTCTTACTGTAGATTTTATGGTTATTTGTTGAAACTGATGATTATGCTCCTTTTCATTTTTAACGTAAGTTTCATATTGTACTTTAGAAGCAACTGAAGAGTCTAATGTTTTTATGTAGCCATCAAAATTTTTAAGTCTATCATTTTCATCAATTATAGATTCTATTTCTAACTCTTTAATTGAAGCTGCACTTAAAGAATCAATACCTAATATTTCAGATAAAGCACTAACATCGTCGTGGGTTACCAAATCATTATAATACGCAATTGAATTATATAAACCTTCACCTGTTGGGTAGTTTTGCTTTACCAACATAGACGATTTATATAAAGGATCAGATGTTTTTTGCAAAGTAAACCCAAAAACAACGCCTACAACACCCGCTATTACAATTTTTAAAAAATGTAGTTTCACAAAAAATATACACCATACAAATGCTAAGAATATTTTATTGAAAATACTTCCAATAAAATTAAAAAGCTTTTCAAACATTTTACCAATTAGTTTAAATAATTGGCCTAAATCAACCTCTTCATGGTTTTGCTGTTGTGGTAACTCTTTACTCATTATTAAATAGTGTTAAAAATTTGTTCTAAAATAGTTCTGGTTATTAAATATGTTGGTTTTACACCTGTAGTACCTAAACCGCCTGAGGCTAATGTTGCCCCTGTTTCTAAAGGATTATCACTGGCATAATACGCATAACGCACCTTTACATTAGCGCCTATACTACCTCTAACTTTTGATGCTGCTTGAATAGCTTTTTGGTAATGAGCTCCTTCCATTTCTAAACCTATTACTTTCCATGTGGAATTGTAAAAGAATTTTAAAATGTCTTTATTTTGAAGCGATGTACCTAAAACGGTAATCATAGTGCCTTCATAAACATCAACGCCTTGGCCGTCTAAATCTTCTTTATTTAGTTCGTTTTCAAACGGATAATTATCTGCGGTACCTTCAAAAATATGTGCCGAAGGAATCATTATATCACCTTTTCCACCTTCTAAAATACCTGCTTTACCCATTATTGAAATAGATTCTACATTTAAATGGGTTTTGGTTTTATGCTTTTTATATGGTTTTAATAGCTCATCAATGGTTTCATAAGCTTGTTCTCCAAAAGCATAATCCATTACCAACAACACTGGCTTTTTCTCTTTTAAAATGGTTTCTTTAGCTTTAATATCTATTTTCGAGGCATCTATTTTACTGGTATCAAAAATTTGAACATCAATATTGGTACCCGATGTATCTTTTATATACAACATGCCATTACGCAGCGCATCGGTAGTTACTTTGTTGCGTAAGGTTTCGTTTTCTCTATTGCTTAAAGCTTCATACACTTCAAAAATATCTTTTTTTGAGGCCAATGCTTTTAATGCTGAAGGTGCAAACAACGTGTTCATTACACTGTGCATGTTGGCGCTTATTATGTGAATTGGACGATCTAATAAACTGTTTTTATAAAGTACTTCCTTTATGTTATCTGCCCAAATTTCACCGTGTATATGGTGTCCAATACGCTCTCTTAAAACGGGCGTAAAGGTTATGGTTCTTTTATTATTGTTAACCTGCTCTTCTATAGCTAATTTTCCTAACCAATAAACAATGTGCAGTAATCTTTCTGGTTGTTTTGCTGTTGCAAATTCATCATAAACAACCCTAAGCTCGTTAAACGTTCTGCCTAAAATATTAGCGGTATGTGTAATGGCTATTTCACGTTCTTCATTAGTTAAATCGGCTTTTGAAAGTACCACTTTTTCTAATTTTTGCCAATCTCTAGTGGTTAAACCTTCTTCTTCATTTATTAAAACTCTATTGCTTATTTTATGAGATTCTACAAATAGAAATGTTAAGTGCGTTAGAATATCATAAATTTCAGAGCGCCCTCTGGTAATTTCAATATTCATTTGCTCCTTATCAATACGGTAGCAATTTCGTCTTCTTTTTTCTGGGATTATAGGTTTAAAATGTGAGTTTGAATACCCTTCATCACTGGTTAGGTTAATAAACATACATTCTTCAATACCTTCGGGTAGCCTATCTATTACATAAAGTAAACCTTCAAGTTCTGCTTTTTCATCGCCAATAGACCCGTAAATTTCGGGTCTTAAAAGCAATAATGAATTGCGTAGCATTTCACCAGATATACCCATTGGTTTATAAAAACCTCTGATAAACAAGTGACGCATAGTAATGTACATTCTTTCTATGGCATTTGAACTCTCTTGAGCTCTCGTTCTTTCATGATACTTTTTATTACTCATTAGCGCATTTTTTCGGATTCAAATATACTATTATTTGTTTTAATAATTGTGTGGAAATTCCTCAACTATTTTCCTGTCATTTGAAAGTCTGGGTAGTTTGTTTTGTCCGCCCAATTTTCCAATAGACTTCATGTAATTTTTAAAACCATCTTTTTCAACCCTAGCTATTTTTAGAGTTTGAAGCACTTTACCTTCAATTAAATCAAAATAATATACATTTTGTTTTTGAAGAGAATTATCAATTTGTTTAGCAAAGGCGTTTAAATCTTTTGGAGCATTTTCAAACTCTATAAACCATTCATGATAAGGTAATCCTTCTTTTGGATTAATTTGTGGTGCTACAGTAAACTCTGTAACGCTAACATTGGTACCAGCAATGGCTTCTTGTAAAGCTTGCTCAACCTCTTTACCAATTACATGCTCACCAAATGCCGAAATGAAATGTTTTATTCTACCAGACACAATTACTCTATAAGGTTTTGTAGATGTAAACTGAACCGTATCACCAATATTATAAGCCCATAAACCGGCGTTTGTGGATATAATTATTACATAATTTACACCAACTTGAACATCTTTAATAGTATATCTTTTAGGGTTTTCAGTATAAAACTCATCTACTTTTACAAACTCATAAAAAATACCTGAGTTTAATTGCAAGAGCATGCCTTTTTCGTTTTGCTTGTCTTGAAAGGCAAAAAAACCTTCGCTAGCAGGATACAATTCTATGCTATCTACTTTACGGCCAATTAGGTTTTCAAATTTTGTTTTATAAGGTTCGTAATTTACACCACCAAAAATGAATAAATTGAAGTTTTTAAAAATATTGCCAACTGGTTTTCCTGTTTTTTGAACTAATTTTTCAAAGTACATTTGAACCCACGACGGAATACCAGAAATTATAGTCATGTTTTGGTGCAAAGTTTCATTAACAATAGCATCAACCTTAGTTTCCCAATCTTCAATACAATTTGTTTCCCAAGATGGTAACCTGTTTTTTTGAAGATACTTTGGTACATAGTGCGCTACAATGCCCGAAAGACGCCCTAATTTCACGCCATTTTGTTCTTTTAAAATGGGGCTTCCTTGTAAAAAAATCATTTTACCATTAACGAACTTAGTATTGCCCGTTTCATGTATATACATTAAAATGGCATTTCTGGCCGCTTCAACATGCGTTGGCATACTTTCTTTTGTAATAGGAATATATTTTGCGCCCGATGTTGTACCCGATGTTTTGGCAAAGTATAAAGGTTTTCCTTTCCAAAGTATGTTTTCTTCGCCTTTAACAACTTTATCAACATAAGGTTTTAGGGCTTCATAATCTCGTATAGGTACACGTTTTACAAAATCGGCATACGATTCTATACCTGCAAAATCATGATCTTTACCAAACTGTGTGTGGGCAGCCTGCGCTATTAAATTTTGAAAAACTGTTTGCTGTGTTTTTTCAGGGTTATTTGCCCATTTTTGAATTTTATTGTAAACACGTTTGGCAAATGGTTTTGCTAAAGCAGATTTTATTGATAACATTATTTAAAATCTATAAAGTTTGTTGGGTTAATGGGGTAACCATCATTCCAGAGTTCAAAATGTAAATGTGTTCCGGTTGAAAGCTCGCCGGTGTTACCTGCGGTGGCAATTACTTCGCCAGCTTTAACCAAATCGCCTTGTGCTTTTGTAAGTTCAGCATTGTGTTTATACACCGAAATTAGCCCGTAGCTATGCTCTAAAATAATAACATAACCTGTGCTAACCGTCCATTCTGCAAAAATTACAATACCATCGGCAGTGGCCTTTACTGGTGTGTCTTTGGGTACAACAACATCAACAGCATAATGTTTTTCTTTTACATTATAGTGCGATGATATTTCACCATTTACCGGTGGAAATAAAACAAAACTGGTAGCTGTGGTGGCAGATTCAAATAAGTTATACTTATCTTCTTTATCAACTTTATCTCTTAAAATAGAGTCTTCTGCAATGGGTTTAAAATCTACTTCACTGGCTTCAAGTTTTACAGCTTGTATTATAGAATCTTTATTAATATCTGAAGCACTAATATCTCCTGTTAATACTCTTTTAATAGATTTATAGTACACCTCATTCATAACCATAGCTTGTTGTAATGAATCTGTTTTAAAACTAAGCTCGGTTGCTTTCTTTTTTAATGCTGTTGAAGAATACCCCGGAATGTACTCTCTTAAAGGTGTAAACGCAATAATTAAATAGGTTATTATAATTAAAAATAACGCCGATACACTGGCCAAAACAAAAACGTTTAACCGTGTGAGTTTTAGTGATAGTTGTTCTTCAAAAGTATGCTCATTAAGTATAACTAACCTATACTTGTCTAGTAGCTTTTTTTTAATTTTTTTTTTCGACTTCTTTTTCTTCATGAGAAAACAAAAATAAAGAATTTATTATAACCAATACTTACTAAAAACAGTGTTTACTTTAGCTTAACTAAAGCTACTATTTTTAAAAATTTACACAGAATATATTTTGCGTATGCTAAAGTTATGTTTTAAACGTTTTTATTAAACTTTAATTATTAACTTTGTTTTCAAAATTAAATATTATGAGCTTATATATGTTACCATTAGCTATTGGACCATGGCAAATTGCATTAATTGTAATTGTTGTTTTACTGTTATTTGGTGGAAAGAAAATACCTGAATTAATGCGTGGTTTAGGTAGCGGTATTAAGGAGTTTAAAGATGCTAGCAAAGAAGAAAACCCTGAAGGCGAAAAAAAAGAATAACTTTTATTTATAAATAAAAAAAAGACCAACAATTGTTGGTCTTTTTTTTGCATGAAACTTTAGCTGTATTTAATCTATTTTAATAGATTTTATAATGGCTTCTAGCTCTAACATGTAATTTCTTTTTTCAACTGATGGTGCAAAAATAAAACCTTCAACACCAACCCAACGTTTGTTTACTTTATCTTCAATAGTATAATTTACAAATGAACCACCCATAAAATCATTAGTTAATTCCCAAAGGCCTTTGGTTTCAAATGCTGGTTTGTTATCTAAAATTACTTCAGCATGAAATGGTGCGTATGCATCTTCGGTTACCATGTATGAACTTACTTTGTTTCCGTCTGCATTTACTGTACCGTCTAACCTTCCTTTAAAATACTGTTTACCAATAGAATCTCTTATTTTTAATATTTGTAAACCAGTGCTGTCATTTCTTTTTATGGCGCTATAGGGCAAATCATAAATCATTAAATGCGAATGCCCTGTGGTAATATCTTTTCTAAACCAGAAAAAATTATCGGTTTCTTTAGCTATTTCATAAATTGATGAAAACTGAATTGTTAAACCTAGTTTTTCTTTTATAGACGAGTAATTATGTGGCGCTTTTGCCATTTGGCGTTGGCGCTCGCCTATTTCGGCATTTCTAAAAACTTCAATTATTTTTTGGGCGTTTCCGTTAACCAAATTGATTATATCTTGCTTGGTTTTTCCTGTTAAAACAATTACTTTTTGTGGTTGTGCGTACACATTTTCTGCAAAGTTTATACTTGGTGCTTTGTTCATTTCAATTTTAAGCATAGTACGATTTTTTGTAACAAAGCCCGAAAACACCTTTGGTGGTATTTGGCTAAGCGTAAAGGTAGGCTCATCTTGCGGCAAACCGTAAATTGGTTTTGTTAAAACACCACGAATAGCATCACCAACACTACCACTCCACATATCGTTTTCAATAATTACTGAAACGTGGCTTATATTTCCTGTTGAGTCATATAAAAATTTTTCTGGTTTACTACTGTTGTTTTTGTCTTTACAAGACACAGCAACTAATAGCAATACTGCTAATAAAAGGATGTGTTTCATCTTTAATTTTTTTTGAATAATATGGTTATTTAGGAATTAACCTTTTGAAATTTTTAGTGTCATTCCTGGTTTTAAATTACTACCACTAATACCGTTCCATTCTCGAATATTTTGAATAGAAACTCCAGAAAATTTTTGTGAAATACTCCAAAGTGAATCGCCACTTTTAACAGTATACAAAACAACATCACCAGAAATTGGTTTAGTAACTATTTTTTGGCTAGTTGTTTTTGCCGTAGAGGTTGCTTTTTGTGTGTATGGTTTACGCGGATAAATAGTTAAACGCTGCCCAATTTTTAAGTTATTTGAGCGCAAACCATTCCAGCTTTTAATTTGGCTAACCCTAACACCGTATTGCCTTGCAATTTTACCTAAATAATCACCAGATTGCACACGGTAGCGCACCCTATCATTTGCATTAAAAAATTGTGGTAGTGGTTTTTCTCTATTTGCCAATTCTTCTTTTACATGCGCATAAATTTGTGCTTCGTTATTAACAAAAGTACCAACCACATTTCTTGGCAATCTTAAATAATAATTTTCGCCTTTAATAACCGGTATAATATCTAATTTATACGACGGATTTAGAAACTGTAATTTTTCAACGGGTGTTCCTGTAACCTCAGCAACTTGGTCTAAAGTTATCATGCTTTTTACCAAAACGGTATCAGTTTCAACTAAAGGAAACTCAGGTTTTATTTTTTTAAATCCGTGAGCTTCAGCATATTCAAAAATATACATATTGGCTAAAAAAGCTGGTACATAACCTGCGGTTTCTCTGGGTAAATTATGCCTAATATTCCAGTAATTTTTATAACCACCAGAGCGCCTAATGGCTTTTGAAACATTACCTGGGCCAGAATTATAAGCTGCTAGGGCTAAATCCCAATCGCCAAAAATTTCGTATAATCTTGCTAAATATTTTGCAGCAGCTTCTGTAGATTTTATGGGATCGCTGCGTTCATCAACATAACTACTTACATCTAACCCATACATTTTGCCTGTAGCAAACATAAATTGCCATAAACCTGTAGCACCAACTCTAGACTTTGCTCTTGGTTTTAATGCAGATTCTACAACGGCTAAATATTTTATTTCTAATGGTAAATTTTGCTTATCTAACTCATGCTCAAACATTGGGAAGTAAAATGCGCTAAGCGTTACAAGTTTTTGAATGAGGTTTCTTCGGTTTTTTAAATAGAATTTTATAACACTTTCTAAAGACGGGTTATACTCTACATTAAAAGGTGTTTTGGCGTTAAGCACTTCTAATCTTGCTTTAAGAGTATCTGTTGGTAATTCTGGAAAATCAATATCATTAAAGGTTAATTCTGTAACAGATTTATAAATGGTATCAAACATGTTGTTGTTATACAAATCTTCAAACCATTTTTCATCAAAAGAAGCCGCTAAATCATGGTCTTTTAATGCCTTAATTGAAGTGCTATCTGTTTTTACTTTTATTGGTTTAATAGGTTGTTTACCATCAACTAATGAGTCATTTAACTTATTGGTTATTGTAACAGAAAGTGTGTCTTTAACTTGCCCTAGGCAAATTGAAGTGCTAAAAAATAGTGTAAGTATAAAAAAACGAAAAGCCATAATATCTATTCATTATTGAACGATAGTATGGCTAAAATCGTATTTTTTATGGTAAATAAAAAATTTCTTAGAAAAAGAGACTTTATTCTTTATTATTATTTTGAAAAAGTACTAGCTTAAAATGGCAGCAATACCTGGTAACGTTTTACCTTCTAAGCTTTCTAACATAGCGCCACCACCAGTACTTACATAACTTACTTTATCTTGAAAACCAAATTGCTTTACAGCCGCAACAGAATCTCCACCACCAACTAACGAAAATGCTCCGTTTTTAGTAGCCTCGGCAATAGAATCACCTAAAGCAATTGTACCGCCAGCAAAACTTTCCATTTCAAAAACACCTAATGGGCCGTTCCAAAGTATGGTTTTACTTTCCATAACCACTTTATGGAATTGCTCTCTAGATTTTGGTCCGGCATCTACACCTTCCCAACCATCAGGAATTGTATTTATGTCTACTATTTGGGTGTTAGCATCATTACTAAAATCATCGGCAGCAATAGTATCAACAGGTATGTGAACTTGCACATTTTTTTCTTTTGCTTGCTTTAAAATATCTAAAGCCAATGCCATTTTATCATCTTCACAAATAGAGTTTCCTATCTTTCCGCCTTGCGCTTTAACAAAAGTAAATGCCATGCCACCGCCAATAATTAAGTGGTCTACTTTGTCTAAAATATTTTCAATAATAGTAATTTTTGAAGACACTTTAGCACCACCAAGTATAGCTAAAACAGGTTTTTCGCCTGTTTCCATTACTTTTTTAATACTATCAATTTCTTGAGCTAATAAGCTACCAAAACATTTAGTTTCAGGAAAAAACTCAGCTACAATAGTTGTTGATGCATGTGCTCTGTGCGCTGTACCAAAAGCATCGTTCACGTATATATCACCTAATTTTGAAAGTTTTTCGGCAAATGCCTTATCACCAGCTGTTTCTTCTTTATAAAAACGAAGATTTTCTAGCAATAAAATTTCACCAGGTTGTAAATTTGCCGCAGCTGCTTCAACATCTTCTCCAACACAATCGGCTACAAATTTTACTTCAACACCTAATACATCTTGCACTTTCTCAACAATATGTTTTAATGAAAACTCATCTTGAAATCCTTTTGGACGCCCAAGGTGCGACATTAAAATACAGCTTCCGCCATCTTCTAAAATTTTAATAATTGTTGGTTTAGCAGATACAATTCTTGTAGCATCGGTAACCTCAAAATTTTCGTTTAATGGCACATTAAAGTCTACGCGAATAAGTGCTTTTTTATTTTCAAAATTAAAGTCGTTTAAAGTCTTCATCAATATAAATTTACTAATTAGTGTATTACAAATGTAACCAATTAATTAGCACTAAAAAATGACTTTTTTAACGAAAACGATATAGGTTAAAATATTTTTATGATGCTTTCTTTAACTTAGCTTTTGTTCCTTTTTTATTTTGCTTTTTAGCTTTTACAACCTTTAATTTTGATTGTTTCTTTACAGGTGTTGCTTTTTTAACAGATTTGGCTTTTTTTGAAACTGGAGCTTTCACAGTTTTTTTAGATACTTTTGTTTTTTTAGTCTTTACAACTTTATTTTTAGCTGGTTTAGCTTTTTTACTGTTTTTTGCCTTTGGTGTTTTAACCTTCTTTTTTGCTTTGGCTACTTTGGCTTTGGCTTGTTTCTTTGTCTTTTCTTTAGCTGCTTTTGCATTCTTTTTTGCTTTCGCCTTTGCCGCCTTCAACTGTGCTTTCTTTTTAGCCGCTAATTTTGCCGCTTTGGCTTTGGCTTGTTTCTTTGCTTTTTCTTTAGCTGCTTTTGCCTTCTTTTTTGCTTTGGCTACTTTGGCTTTGGCTTGTTTCTTTGTCTTTTCTTTAGCTGCTTTTGCATTCTTTTTTGCTTTCGCCTTTGCCGCCTTCAACTGTGCTTTCTTTTTAGCCGCTAATTTTGCCGCTTTGGCTTTGGCTTGTTTCTTTGCTTTTTCTTTAGCTGCTTTTGCCTTCTTTTTTGCTTTGGCTTTGGCTGCCTTCAATTGCGCTTTCTTTTTAGCCGCTAATTTTGCCGCTTTCGCTTTGGCTTGTTTCTTTGCTTTTTCTTTAGCTGCTTTTGCCTTCTTTTTTGCTTTCGCCTTTGCTGCTTTCAACTGTGCTTTCTTTTTAGCCGCTAATTTTGCCGCTTTGGCTTTAGCTTGTTTCTTTGCTTTTTCTTTAGATGCTTTTGCCTTCTTTTTTGCTTTGGCTTTGGCTGCTTTTGCTTCTAATTTAACCTCTTTTTTCTTTGAAACTTCTTTTTTCGACATAACTAAGTGTTGTTTTAATGTTAATGCAATGTAAATTTTACGTTAACAAAAGTAGTAAAAAATGTGTTACAACTTTAATGGAAATAGATTAAGAAAACCAAGAAATCAACAACAACAAGTATAACTGCTTGTTTTTTAATATTTTAAAATCATATACAAATGTTAATATTTATCACTAACTACATTACAATAAATTAACATTGGTATTCTTTTAGCATTAGATTTTCAATTTTTATATAAACACTACAGCTTAAAAATTTAAATTACTTTTGCTTTATGTTATTCTCAGAAATTTTAGGTCAGGAACATATAAAAAGTCATTTAACGCAAAGTGCCAATAACGGCCGTATACCACATGCACAATTGTTTGTAGGGCCCGAAGGCTCTGGTACTTTGCCTATGGCAATTGCATATGCACAGTATATTTTGTGTAAAAACAATAATGGCGAAAACAACAACGGTATTGATGCTTGTAACTTAAAATTTAAAAATGTTTCGCACCCCGATTTACATTTTGCCTTTCCGGTAACTACCAGTGATAAAGTGAAAAGCAAACCCGTATCAAATTTTTATTTAGAAGAATGGCGCCAATTAATAAAAGAACAGCCTTATGGAAACTTATTTGATTGGTATAAATTATTAGGCGTAGACAATAAACAAGGGCAAATTGGTGTTGAAGAAGCGCATGAAATTGTAAAATCGTTAACCTTAAAATCCTTTGAAGGTGGTTACAAGGTTATGCTTATTTGGATGGTAGAAAAAATGAATACGGCCTGCGCTAATAAACTTTTAAAACTTATTGAAGAGCCGCCCAACAAAACTATTTTTATTCTTATTGCTGAAGATGAGGAGCAAATTATAAACACCATTCGTTCGCGTTGCCAAACGTTACATTTTCCGCCTTTGGCCGAACAAGTTATAAAAGATGCTTTGGTTAAAAATTACGAGCTAGATGAAGCTACAGCAACTAAAATTGCTCATCAATCTAACGGCAATTACAATAAAGCCTGCGATTTGGTGTACCATGACACTGAAGACACACAATTTGAAGAATGGTTTGTTTTTTGGGTACGTAGTGCCTTTAAAGCCAAAGGCAACAAAGCTGCTATACACGATTTAATTTCATGGAGCGAAAACATTGCTAAAACAGGACGTGAAACCCAAAAACAATTTCTTAATTTTTGTATTGACTTTTTTAGGCAAGCTCTTTTATTAAACTATAACGCCACTGATTTGGTTTTTTTTGAACCCAAAACCGAGAAATTTAAATTAGAAAATTTCGCGCCATTTATTCACGGTGGTAATATTTTAGAAATAAGTGATGAACTACAAAACGCTATTTATCATATTGAGCGTAATGGTAATGCTAAAATTATTTTAACAGACTTATCTATTAAACTTACACGGTTGTTACATAAGAAAGCGGAATAAATTTAAAACCCAGAAATATAATTTTCTAATTTATCAGAGCGCTCTAAACCTATTTTTTTCCTAATTCTAGATCTGGAAATATGTACACTATGTGGTTCAATATTTAAAATTCTTGCCATTTCTTTTGTGCCAAAATTAAGCTTAATTAGTGCACAATGTTTACGCTCTGTTACACTTAAATCTGGATGTTTTGCTTTGAGTTTTTCGTAAAATTGCGAATTAACTTCAGTAAAACGTAAATTAAAAGTGTCCCATAAATCTTTTGAGCCTTTGGTGTATTTATAACTTAATGCTTTATGTGATTGCGGAGATTCCTTCTTTAAAACATCAAGCAACTCTTCAATATCTTTTTCTTTATCAATTAACTGTAAAGCGTAAGATGTTAATTCTTTACTTTTGCCCTCAATTTTAGCTTTACTTTGTTCTACTTTAAGGGTTGCTTCCATTTCGGTTTGTTTTTTTTCTAATAACGTTTTTTTGAGTTTTAAACGCATTTTGTAAATAATAGATAATATGATAATGAGTAAAATAGAGAGTCCTATAATTATTTTTAACCTGAATTTTTCTTGTTTATTTTTTGCTATAATTAACTCTTGCTGTGCTAATTGTTCATTTTTTTTATAGATAGATTCTAGGTAGCTGTCTTTAATTTCAAATAATTCGCCGTTAGTTTTATTTCTAAGTTGCAGCATGCTATCTGCCACCTTATGCGATTGTTCTAAAAAATTATAAGCTTTTATATTTTTGTTTTTTTTATAATAAACTTCAGAAAGTTTATATAAAATTTCAGGTTTTAAATCTACTCTATAACTTTTTTTATTAATGTAATTTAAACCTCTTTTAAAGTAAAACAAGGCACTGTCTGTTTGGTTTAAAGCTACTTTTAATTCACCTAAATACATAGCTATATTGGTTTTATAATCTACAGGCTTGTCTTGTGTATGTTTATTTGCAGAATGTAAGTACTTATTAGCGGCTTTGTAATTGTTTAACTTTACAAAAACATACCCTCGTTCAGCATCAATAAAAGGCATTTCAACTTGTTTTGTTTCAACTACTTTTTCGTTAACCAAACAAGAATCTAAATATTTTAAAGCCTCTTCATAGTTTCCTGACTTTCGCTCCTTTACTGCTAAACTCATATAGCTTGAAATTAAAGGGCTTACTTTTTCATTGTTTTGAAAGTAAATATCTTTAGAAACACCTAAAGCTTCTTTTAAATGCGCAAACACCTCATCATTCATACTAAACATATCATACAATCGTGCTAATTGAATATGCGCTTCTGCGCGCACTTCCTTTTTTTGAGCTTTATCTGCTAAATACATACCCTCCCAAGCATGATCAAAAGCCATACTATATTTTCCTCTAATCATACGCATTTCAGACATGTGCATAAGGCACTTAATTAACATAATAGTATCATGCTTAGTCTCAAAATATGAACGGCTTTTTTTTAAAACTTGATAGGATTTATAAGGAAACGTTTTATGCTGCCAAACAGCTTTTTTAATTTGATTTGTATAATATAATGTGGAATCTGGTATAACATATTCATTTATATTATTTGCAGATAAACTAACAAAACTAAGTACTGTTAATGTAAATAAAAGCCTATTTTTCAATGAATTATTTAGTTTTAAGTGGTGGATTGCTAAAATATCTAAAATGTAAATAACTAAACAAAAAATATAAATAAAAAATAAATAGTATATAAGTTTTGTATAGTTTTCTTTTTTGAAGTAGACAAACTCTTTATCTATTTTTGAGTACACCAAACTAAACTACAATGCATCAAAAATTGTTATTATTTTTTTACTTATCCTTTTTTTTTATTAGTTCAGTAGTAGCTCAAAAACAAGATAGGCCTAATGTAATATTAATTTTAACTGATGACCAAGGTATAGGTGATATTGGATGCCATGGTAACCCGTGGATTAAAACACCAAATTTAGACAAGTTTTACAAAGGTTCGGTTAGAATGACCGATTTTCATGTAAGTTCCGTTTGCACCCCCACGCGTGGAGCAATAATGACAGGTAGATATCCCATAAACAATGGCGCATGGGCAACTTACAAAGGAAGAGATGCTTTGTCTGAAAACAACATGACCATGGCCGATATTTTTAAAGCTAATGGCTATGTAACAGGTTTATTTGGTAAATGGCATTTAGGTGATAACTACCCTGTGAGGCCAACAGACTCTGGTTTTGATGTTGCTATTCATCATAAAGCGGGTGGTGTTGGAGAACTTTCAGATTACTGGGGAAACACGTATTTTGATGATGTATATTACTTTAATAACAAACCTCAACAATTCAAAGGATATTGTACCGACATTTGGTTTGAAGAAACTATTAAATTCATACAAAACAATAAGGATAAACCATTCTTTGTATACCTACCAACCAATGCACCACATGGACCGCATTACGTGGAAGAGAAATATGCCAACCCATATAAACATTTAGTAGGAACGGAAATTATGAATGCCGAATTCTACGGTATGATTACCAATATTGATGAAAATTTTGGGAAATTAGAAAAATTCCTTAAAAAATCGGGACTAGCCGACAACACTATCTTAATTTTTATGACCGATAACGGTACGCATCATGGTTATAGCGCCGATGGAAAACTAGGTTTTAACCATGGTTTTAGAGGTAGAAAAGGAGGTAAACAAGAAGGCAGTCACCGTGTGCCATTTTTTATAAGGTGGAAAGATGGTAAAATTTCTGGAGGAAAAGATATTCATGCTGAAACGGCCCATGTAGATCTTATTCCAACTTTAGCTTCACTTTGCAATATTGCTATTCCGAAGGAAAAAAAGTTAGATGGTATTGACTTTTCTGAATTACTAACAAAAAAGAAAAAAACGCTCGAAGAGAGAACCATTTTTATTCACAATCGTCAAGATTGGCGGCCACCAACCGATGTTGATAAAACCTGCATTATTAAAGATGACTGGCGCTTAATAGATGGTAAAAAACTTTACAATATTGAAAAAGATCGCATGCAAGAAAACGATTTGTCTGCAAAATATCCTGAAGTTGTAAAAGCCATGTTAGAAGATAATTCACAATTCTTAAAAGTATCAAAAACCAACCCGGAATATTCTGAGTTTCCTGTGAGCATTGTTGGAAACAAAAATCAAAAAGAAATTACACTAACCATACAACATGCCATTGGAGAAAGCGCAGGTATTTGGAAGGCAGAACATGTAGCTGCAGGTAAAAAAAGCTTAAACAATACACATTCTATTGAAATTGATAAAAAAGGTATGTATCAAATTGAATGTAGACGTTGGCCTAAAGAATGCCCTGGAACTATTTGGGGAATTCCTTCTGAAAACCCAAAAAACTTCTACACCTATGAAACTATAAAGCCACAAAAAGTGCGCATAAGTATTGCAAATCAAATTCACGAAAAGGCAGTTACAACCCAAGATGAAGCTGTTGTTTTTACAGTAAATCTTCCTAAAGGAAAAACTCTATTAGTGAATGATTTTATAGAAGGTAACATGAAGTATGGTGTTTACTACACATACATAACTCCAATTTCAAAAAACTAAAAATGAGACAAATAACTATATATCTATTGTTAATCTGCATTTCGTGTGCATTTGCTCAAAAGCCTAAAGTCTGGTTAATAAGCGATGGCGGCGAAAATATAAATGACCCAGATGATATATCTGCAGTAGCCAGTTATATCTTAATGTCTAATCATTTTGATACCCGTGCTATTGTAATGGCAAGTACGGTTCACCCATGGAACAAAAACACACCAAATCAAGGTATATGGGCACTAGAAACTTACGGAAAGGCCTATGCAAAAGACCTTCCAAATCTTAACAAATATATTGGAGGATATCAAAAAAGCTTCCGGTTTATGGAATCTTCTGTTAAGGGAATGGGTGAAAATTTTCAGTGGCAGAAAAACTACAATCTAAAAGACTACCCAAGTATTCTTGCGCTCTATAAAGAGTTAGAAAAAACCAAGGGCACCTTAAACATCCTGTGTTATGGGCCACTTACAGAACAAGCCATTTTAGTGAGTTATTGCAAAAGTTTAGGACGAATAGATTTATTGAATAAAATAAGGTTTATTAGTCACTGGACAAGTTCTAACTTCCATGTTGGAACCCTTAAAAACCAAGAACACACTCATAATTGTTTTGGAGATCCTATTGCTTGTGATTATATAAAGAAAATGGCTCTAAATGGCAATTTCAAATTCTATGAATGTGGAGCCATTGGGCAGTATGGTATTGTTGAAGGCGGCCAAAAAGGAAAGGCCTATTTCAACCAATTTTATGAAAGCAATTTGGGTACAATTTTTAGAGAGGGTAAATTCAACAAAAACCGCGTTGATGATTCAGACAGTGCAACTTATTGGGCTTTACTTGGTAATTATGGCGTGTCCCTAAACGACTTAGCTGATAACGGGCTTAACTTTCCTGAAACAGAAGAAAAAAACGAAAAAGCCTTTGCACTTCGCGCTGAAGATATGCGTAATGAACTATTAAGGCGTTCTAATGCAGCTGCTGGGTATAATCCAAACGCCATTAAAGTAGACATCATGGTTCCCGAACATGGTATGGCAGACCCACATGCATGGGTTGAAAACGATACGCTTTGGTTTATCGCGGGTCATGATAAAAGCTGGGAACCAGAAAGCTCCTTCCCAATGGATAGATGGGAAATTTGGTCTTCTACAGATTTAAGAACTTTTAAATACCACAATAGTATTCACCCAAAAGACTTGTATATGGGAGACAAACCCAACTGTTGGGCTGGGGATATTACCAAGCGCAACGGCAAATATTATTGGTTTTTTTCAAACAGAAATATTGATACTGGAGTTGCCGTGGCCGATAAAATTGATGGTGATTATAAAGACCTTTTGGGTAAACCTTTATTACCAAAAGACATTATTCCCGGGCATCCTTATGACCCAGAGATTTTCGAGGCAAAAGATGGTCAGTACCATATTATTTTCGGAGCAGGAAAGTACTACATAGCAACTTTAGCTGAAGACATGAAAAGCTTAAAAACAGAACCTAAACTGCTTCCTTTAAAATATGAAGATGGCAAGGAGTTTTTAGCAGAGGATAAACCTACTTTATTTGAACGCAACGGAACATATTATTTGGTTTTTGGTGCTCGTTATGCCATGGCAGATAATCTTTATGGACCATACACATTCAAAGGCGCATTCTTAAACGGTGGTCATACCAGTTTTTTCGATTGGCACGGACAAAAATATGTACTTCAGGAAAATCATGATATTTCAGCATTTTACCGTGGTGCCAGTTTAAAACCTGTCTTTTTTAATAACGATGGCACTATTAGAATTCCAAAAAGTGACCGTTGGTATCCGGGTCCAGGGAGGCCTTTTAAGTTTGAAAACTCTACTATGGGATGGAAAGCTTTAAACGGTACAAACATTTACATGAGTAATGGTGCCTTGGGTGGAAACATAAATGAGCCAAAGGCTATAGTTCAAAGTTCCCCATCGCTATTTACAAATACAGAAGGAGCCTCCAAGATAACCATCAAAATAAAAAATAATAGTCATGCTAGTTTATTACGAATTGCATTGTTCACAATAAACAAAACCAATAATAAAAACTTTTGGAGAGATGCTGCTACAGTTGTAGACTGGAATACCCAAGATTGGGTAGCTATACCTATTTCTTCAAACGATGGCGATTTTAAAACCTACACCATCCCATTATCAAAATTTAAAGAGGTTAACGAAAAGTTGATGCAATTAGCAATTCAGCCGGCCGTAAACACCTATAACGGCACATGGGAAATAGACGAAATAATTATTGAATAACTAAACAAACACTGAAAATATGAAACTTAAACTTTTAGCTATTATTAGCGCTTTAATGTTAGTTGGATGCCAACAAAACACAAAAGAAACAGAGACAACTGAGCAACCTGAAAACCAAGGCGGCTTTCCTTTTGTACTTCCAGATGAAAAACCAAACCGCCAAATGAGTGCCGCAATGGAGCGTATTTATACCGATTATGCAGCACCTCAACCTCAAAATAACGAACTTTTTAGTCAGTTTAAATACACCGAAATGAAAGGTTTCGATTATAATAATTATGATGGAACAATCTCCAGAAGAGACCCTTCAAAAGTATTACTTCATAATGGGAAATATTACATTTGGTATACTTATAGAAACACGCCTACTCCACCTCAAGGCGCTGCAAAAAGTAACGATACCATTCCCTCTTCAGATTGGGATTTAGCAGATATTTGGTACGCTACCTCAACAGATGGCTTTAATTGGGAAGAGCAAGGTGTAGCTATAAAACGCCCAGAAAAACCAACAGTAGGTTGGCGTTCGGTTACAACAACAGATATTTTAGAATGGGAAGGCAAATTCTACCTATACTATCAAGGCTTTATGGAAGCTAGCGGAAAACGTGGTGACGACTGTCCCGTTGCTGTTTCTTATGCCGATTCTCCTGAGGGCCCTTGGACGCCATATAACAAAATAGTTATACCAAATGGTGCCGAAGGTGAATGGGACCAATATTCTATTCATGACCCCTATCCACTTGTTCATGACGGCAAAGTTTATATTTATTACAAATCAGATTTTGGTGAAAGACCAGATTTGGTTAGAATGCAGGGTTTAGCAATTGCAGACAACCCTCTAGGGCCGTTTAAAAAGCATCCATTAAACCCATTGATTACCTCTGGCCACGAAACCTCATTATTTCCCTTTAAAGAAGGTGTAGCGGCTTTGGTTTACAAAGACGGACCAGAGCATAATACCATTCAATATGCCAAGGATTGGGTAAACTTTGAAATAGCTTCAATAACTGAATTGATGCCCTACGCAGCAGCACCTTTTGTTCCAGATGCATTTACGAATACAACTGACGGAAGAGGCATTACTTGGGGAACAGCTCATTTTATAAACGCAACAGGGAATTGGAACAAGTTCTGTTCTAAATTAGTGCGTTTTGACTGTGATTTAAGTAGAGATGTGCACGATCCTGAAATGAAAGAACACCGTGTTAAGCACAAGCCTGATGTTTATTATCGTCAATCGTTGAGCAAAGAACAAAAAGAACGCATTGCTAAACAAAATGAAGCTTTAACGAAAAAATAAAGCTTTCTTTTTACTAAACTAACAACATGAGATTTATAAAACTTTTTATAACCCTTTTAATAGGGGTTAATGCGCTAACCCAAGCTCAAAACATAACTGTTTCTAGAGTCAATCAATTTGATTACCCTAGTCATACAGACAACATAGGTGATTTAGCGGTGGGAGATACGCTCTTTGTTAATGGAACTTATAACAAAGATTTAGCAACTAAAGTAGAAATGCGATTATTAACTTTTGCCAGAGGTACTTGGACTAACCCTATTGATGTAGAAACAGTTGTAATAGATGATACAGCTCCATTTTCTGGGGCAATAGATCACTATTTAGTAATTCCAGAAGATTACGCCTTGTATGTGGCTAATGATCCCGGAGCAAATACGCAATTTTTACAGGTAAGGGTATTTCTTGACGGAAGTCCTAGTGAACTTTATAACTTCTATTTAAATGTTGTTAATGAAATTTCAAGTCAAGTTATAGACTTTGATGCTCTTTACGGTGTTTCCTCTGGAGCAACCTTAAAAAACAATGTAGAGGCGGCCATAGCAAGCGCTTCGGTTAATGATACTATTCTGTTTAAAAGTGCAGAATATGATTTTGGAGGCAACAACTTTACCATTAGTAATGGTGTTACCCTTAGCGGCATATTTCCCGATAATATTGATACATCTACCCAAGGAGCCTATGATGTTGAAACTACATTTAAAAATGTAAAAGTGCTGAGTATGTCTTCAAGTTATATAAATATAAGAAACTTGAAATTGGTTGCAGATGCATCAACAGGTTACGTATTTACAAGAGTAAAACACCCTAGTTATACCACAGGTGTTAATATTGGCCACAGATACAATATCAACATAAGCAACGTGATTTATGAAGAAGGTGGTGTACAGGTATATGGCGAAAATGGTGCTGGAGTTACTTTTGAAAATGTGTCTTTTCTAGAATATTCCAACGGAGGGTATTACACCAACAGAAAAGACCCCATAGATTCTTGCCCTAAAGTTGTAGTTAGAAACTGCAGGTTTAAACCAAAATCATCGGCTATAAATTACAATGTTAGAGGTATATCTATAGACGCCGGAAACGATGAATACCCTATAGTTTGGGATCAAAATGATGCCCTAGTTGAAGGTTGCTTATTTGATGGTACAGGTGTTGGTTGGTCTAAAGGCAAAAACGTCACAATTAGGAATAACCACTTTTTAGGTTACAGAACCGATGTGGATATGATTCATATGGAGGAATTTACCAGTTTTATCCATATAGAGAATAATACCTTTGAGTTTATAAACCCTTCTAGATGCATGTTTATTGATCGTGAAGCACAAAGAAGTCATGATATCACCATAATTAACAACACGTTTAAAGGCACTTATAGATGGATTTTTTGGTGTTATTCACCATACAATATGACGGTTGAAAACAACGATTTTACTCAAGCAAATGCTAGCGACACTAACTATAAAACCTTCGATTTTAATCATTTTGATTTAACTGAACCTTACCCCTATGAAACCCCTATGGAAAATATCATTATTCGAAATAATCCTGGATTGACGAATTCTGGCCATGGTGTATTTTCATATTATTCTTTGCAAAATGATACTAGTAATATTTTAGAATATAATTCAAGTAAAGTTCAAGAAACGGTGTTAACCGAACGCCCTCAATCTATTATTGATTTATCGCAATATTATCAAATTAGAAACAAAAATAGTGGCGAAGTTATGGTTGCCCAAAATGGTGATGATAGAATAGGGCTTACATCTTCAAGCGTTTCTGATGAAAGTGATTTATGGATTGTTTCATTTAGATATCCATATACCTATACCTTCTTAAATAAAAAAACGGGGCAATATTTAGAGGTAGACACTGGTTTTACACTTCCAGAAGTAAATAATCCACCTGCAACTCCTATTTATGCAGAACAGAAAAACACATATGCAGGCAAAGATTTAAAACCTCATTATTTTTTAAGAACAGTAGATAATGGTGGCGTAAAAGACTACCAATTAGCCCCAGGAGGAAATGAGCAAAAAACACGCCTAGAAAAAGATGGAAGTTTTGTTCGTGTAGCATCTGGAAAATCTTCTGGAACTTTATTGCCAGCAACTAACGAAAGCACTTGGGAACTGGTTCAAGCAGGAACTTTAAGCTCTAAAAATTTGGAAAAAGAAGATATCCTTGTTTATCCCAATCCTGCTAAAAACTATATAAAAGTTAAATTTGGAAATCGTGAAGTTTATAACCATATTTTTATTTATGACACATTAGGTAGAAAAGTTTTTCTTAAATCACTCAATAACAACACTTCTGAAGAAATAATTGAGCTTAACAATTTTTCTAAAGGCCTTCATTTCATAAAAATAAAATCGAACAAAGGTATTAAAACCCTTAAGTTTGTTGTTAAATAAAAATAACTCAAATGAAAAACGCATTCTTTTCAGTAGTAAGTTTAGGCATGCTAATGTTTAATACCAGCTGTAGTAAGCAAAATCATGAATTTGTTAGTTTGTTCAATGGAGAAAACTTAAATGGCTGGTATGCTAAAATTAGAGTTAATGATTCTGTTTTAGCCCAAAAAGTATTTTCGGTTAACAATAAGGCTATACATGTTTATAAAGACTTTCCTCAAGAATACGAGCTAAATACGGGAGAAAATAAAACTCATGGTATGATTTATACCAAGAAAAAATACAGCAAGTTTATTTTGAAATTTGAGTATAAATGGGGCAAGGGTATTGCCAATAATTTTAATGAATATCAATATGATGCTGGTGTTTATTATCATGTAGTTGATGATAAGATTTGGCCAAAAGGCATAGAATATCAAGTGAGATATAACCATGTTACAAAAACAAACCATACAGGCGATTTTTGGTCGCCTGAAATGGATTGGTATTCTTTAAACGGTAAGACGTTTACTCCTAAAGAAAAAGGCGGGAAATTACTTGTAAAACACGGAGAGCATTTAGGCTTAAAAGATTTTTTAAATTTCAATGCGCTTAACGATAAGTGGAACCAATGCGAAATTATAGTAATGGATAATAAATATGTTATCCACAAACTAAATGGTGACATTGTAAATATGGCTACTAATCTTCCCTATTCTGAAGGTTTGATAGGGTTTCAAGCCGAAACTGCAGAAATATTTTATAGGAATATTGAGATTAAAGAATTTAAGAATAATATTCCTATAGATAAATTCCTTAAGTAATTATAATTTAAGCTAAGTAATATAAAAAAAGGGTTAAAAATTATCTTTAATTTTCTTTTTTCTACCCATATTAAAAATTCCAATTTTTAAACCAACACCAATTGAGAAGCCATTAATGTTTCCTTTTTTGTAAAGTGGTTGTTCATAATCACTTGTAAAACGATATCTAAAACCTGTTTCTAGCTGTGTGTATCTTGAAAAATTATATAAAATATTAATACCAGGTTCTACAATAAAAAACGTATCAAAGTCATCTTCATTGGCATGAAAATCATTAGAGAAATTATTTCCAAAATAACCTACAGCACCACCACCAACTAGCACCGGAAAAGATACACTAATAAACTTTCTGCCAAATAAAATAGGCTCTAAATGCAAGCCACCATATGCGCCAAACATGGCAACTTTATCACCGTTAAATAAATCTGGTCTGTCATTTTCTTGTTCATTAAAAAAAATGGTGCCACCTAAACCAACTTCTATTTTTCGGTTAGCAACATAGGCTAATTTAATATTACCAAAAGCGGTATCTCTATTGTCAATTTGCCCATAATGCAGGTTGAAACCAAGATACACACCGTGCACCACATTTTTCCTATCATCAAACTCAACATAATCTTTTTGAGATTTCTTTTGAGCAAAAGCCGGCGAAATAGCTATAATTAAAACTAAAAGCGTAATTATTCTGTTCATTTTATGATTGTTTTTTTTGATTGATTTTTTAAAGTTCTTTTAAAATAACAATGCCTTTATAACCAGCTATATCTATAGTGCCTTGTTGGGCATTTTTATAGCTTGCTTTAACATGCCTTATTTTATTTTTTTCATCTAAGACTTTGCTTGTTATGTTGGTCATTGTTTTAGGAATTCTTAAAACTCCTTGTTCTAATTTAGCATTAAAATGAAAGTTTGTTTGCGCTATGTTTATGTAAACTTCGGAGGTGTTTTGGTTTAAAACAATTACAGGGTTTTCAGTACATTTAAGCACTCTAAGCTCAGCTAAATGAAGCTCTAAATTGGCTTTAGTAATTAATTTGTTTAATGATACTGTGGCATATTTTATATTGCCAAAAATGGTGTTTAATTCTTGTATTTCAACAGTATCTTTATCTGAATTCAATTCTAAAATATTAACACTATCTAAAAGTATTTGAGACCCATTAGAGTTTAATTTTAAGTTGTTTACGTTTGCAATTGAAACTGTGGCGTCTTTTGAATTTACTGTTGCATTGCCAATGCTACTGGTTTTTAATTTACCGTATTTTATAGCAATGTTTGCATTTTCAATAGCATCGGTAATTCTTAAATCGCCATGTTCAACATCGGCTTTTAATATACCGTTCCAATTTGTAATTACAACATCGCCGTATTTATTAAAAACTTCAATTTCGGCGTGTTTTGGCATATAAATTTTATAATTAATATTGGTGTTTGTTTTTTCGGCATTAAAAACATCTACTTTTTTTATGTATTTGTTGAAAAAACCCAATTCGCGTTCAGAAATATGTGATTTTACCATTACTACATTTCCAGAGGTTTCAATTTCTGGGTTAATACGCTTAAGTAATTCTTTGGCTTTATCTAGGTTTCTACCTTTGGTTTCAATTTCAACAGTAATTTCAATGGTTTGTTTATTCCACCCATCTATAAAAACATCGCCATATTTATTTTCAATATAAAGTTGCCCATTGTTGGTTAAAGCCGTTGTTTTTTTAATTTCTTTACTTACTTTATTTTGCCCAAAAACCACGCATGTTGTTAACACCAAAAGGGCATTAATTATATTTTTATAACGTAATTGCTTCATTGTCTTGGGTATTATTTATATGCGGATATGATCTGTTTAACAAATCTTCCATGAGTTTAATTTTCTTTCTGTAATTATTAATAATAGCTTCAATAATTTTTTGGTTATTTATGCCTAGTTTAAGTTCTTTTTTTAGTGTGTTGTACTCTTCATCTAAATCATCAATAAGCGTTAAAAAGTTATTTCTATCATTTTCAGAGAGGTAACTGTTATTTTTAATGAGTTCTATTTGATTGTTTACTAAAAGTTTATAATGATTATCAATATCGGTTAATTCTTGGTTGGCAAAACTATTGTTATTATTAGAGTTTGAAGGTTTCATAAAAAACAAGGTGCAGCCTATTAAAAGCACAATACAGGCAGCAACCCTAAATACTGGTTTTTTCCAGAGCGGAATAACTTTAGGTGCTGGTTTTTCAACTTCAGAAATAATGTTGCTCCAAAGCCTTAATTTATCGCTCTCATCTATACTGTGAACATCAAATTTAGGTTTGTGATGTTTAACGTATTTTTCAAATTCATCTCTCATATGTCCTGCATAATTTCTGTTAATTTCTTTTTTGCTCTGTGATACTGTGATTTTGATGTGGATACGTTAATGCCCAATATTTCACCAATTTCAACATGATCATAGCCTTCAATTAAATATAAATTAATTATAGTTTGATAGCCTTGTGGTAAAGACTCAATACCACGCTTAATTTTATTGATATCTAAATCTATATTTTGGTTGTTTTCTTCAGTATTACTTTGAATCCAGTAATCATTATCTTCAATAGTAATTAATGGCAATTTTTTTACCTTTAAGTGGTTAATACTTCTGTTAATTACTATACGTTTTAACCATGAACCAAACGTACTTTCATACCTAAAACTTTCTAGTTTTTTAAAGGCTTCAATAAAACTTTCTTGAAGCACATCTTCTGCATCTTCTCTAACCTTTACCATACGCATACATACATTAAACATAGCATCTACATACAATGCGTATAGCTTATATTGTGTTTTAGTATCTCCTTGTTTACTGCGTTCAATGAGATCTTTATGTGTAAATACTATGGCGTTACTCACTGTAAAGTTGTAATAGCTAGCTCGATTATCGAGGGTTATTCAAGTTTTGGTTTGTTTATATAGACAAGCTAAAATTAAAAGGGTTGCATGAAATAGAAAAATTAATTCTATTACTATTAAATAATGTTTACAATTTAATAATAAGACACACAGGATTTTAACAAAACTAATCTATTAAAAAACTTAAAATCAACCTCTTACCTATGCGCCTTATTCTGTTGTTTTTTCTATTAAAACCTATTGAAATGTGTAAGTAACTTTATCAAATTCTGATAGCCTAAAATACCCAAACGGTGTATTTTTAGGGTTTGTTGTGTTTATGCAATTACCCTTTAGTTTTCCTGGAATTGTACTAAACGGATCGCCAGCACTATCATACTGCTCAATTAGTAAACTTGCATAGTAATCAAACTGTTTTGATACGCCATATAAGCTAATTTCTACCACATCACCTGGGTTAAATTCTTCAAACTCATCATCATCATCACGTTCTTTTTCAAAAAATTCATCTAATTCATTACCATTAACAAATTCATCTGGAAAATCTTCAAAAGTAGCTACCACATCGCCTTGTTCATAAAACACTAAAAGATAGTAGTTTTCTTCGTCTTCTGGGTCATCCCAAAATATTGAAACATCAAGTACTTCATCATCAAAACCACCTTCTAAAGACTGCTCTACCCTTTTTATTGGTGAAACAGATATCATAGTTTCTGTGGCTGTATATGTTTCATTATTATACATTACTTCTAAACTATATGTGTCTCCAATAATTGGTTGAAAATTATCTATGGAATAATTACCGTTGTTTTCATTTATAAAATTATAAACCTGACCACTATTTACATTGGTTACAGTTACCACTGCATTGGTTACAGCACTGTTTGTTGTATTTTCAAAATACGGTGTAGATGTGCTTAATTTTATTGTTTGGTTACTGCCTGTGGTGCCTTTTTGCCAGTCTAAAGAGGCCTCAATTACTAGTCTTGGAGCCGATGTTGGTACGGTTACATCAATAACATCTTCACAAGAAGTTAATATGATGCATACTAGAATTATAGCTGATTTTATATACTTATACATGATTTAAAATTTGAAGTTATAAGAAATTGAAGGAATGATGCCGAAAATTGATAGCCTATTAGCTTCATTTACACCGGTATCTTGATTTTGAAGGAATGAAATTGATGCAGCATTTCTGCGGTTGTACACGTTGTAAATACCAAAAACCCATTCGCCTTGAAGTTTTCTATTTAAATTTTTCTTGGGCTTGTATGTTGCCGAAACGTCTAGCCTGTGGTAAGCTGGTAATCTGCTTTCATTTCTGTTACCAAAACTAGCTATAGACAAACCTTCGTATTCATACTGTGCATTGGGGTAAGTAACTGGTCTTCCTGTTTGAAACACTGCGTTTGCACTAAAATTCCATCTGTCGTTTAATTTATAAACACCTGTTAGAGACACATCGTGTGTTCTGTCATAAGGTGTATTGTACCATTCACCTTCATTAATACCTGGGCCACCGGCTTTTCCGCCTAAAGTACGTTGCTCAGATTTTGATAAAGTATAGGCCAACCAACCTTTTAATTTGCCCGTGTTTTTTCTTAATAAAAATTCTAAGCCGTAGGCTCTGGCTTCGCCATTTAAAATTTCGGTTTCTATGTTATTGTTTCCTATTAAATCTGATCCATCAATGTAATCTATTCTATTATCTGTGGTTTTAAAATAGGTTTCAAGCTCTAAAGTATATTTTTGATTATTAAAATTTTTGTAATACCCTAAAGCATATTGGTTAGACAGTTGTGGCTTAATAAATTTTCCACTAGGCGTCCAAACATCAACCGGTGTTACCGATGTAGTGTTAGATAACAAGTGCAAATACTGTGCAGACCTTGTGTAACTTGCTTTTATAGATGATGCCTGATTTAATTGATACGAAAGCCCTAACCTTGGCTCTAAGTTGTTGTATGTTTTAATGCTTTCGGTTTTCTTAAAATCTGTTTCATCAATAGCTTCACCCGCTTCATAAATATCAAACTGACTATTGTAAACTACTGGTAAATTGTTTGAATAATTTGTCATGGGTTGGCCACCCAAACGGCTAAATCTACTTAACCTAAGTCCGTACTGAGCTGTTAACTTATCAGAAATTTTATGTTCAGCGCTTATATAAGCACCGCTTTCTAAAGCACGTTTTTCATCAAGTTTTAAAGGGTTTACTGGAGATGATGCCGATGTTGGTTTAACCTCACCCGGATTTAAGTTATAATAAATACTACTTAACCCAAAATCTAGTTTTACATTATTGTTTAAATAATATTTAAAATCGTATTTAAGGTTATAGTTTACTATATCTGCAACCCAATCTAATTCTACAAAATCGAGCACAATTTGGTAATCATATTTACTATAAATAAGTGATAAATTTGAGAATAGTTTATCATTGAAAATATGATTCCAACGCAGGTTTCCAGAGGCATTTCCGTAGTTATTTTTAATAATGTTATTAATATCAAAAACATCGCGCCCAAAATAACCCGATAGGTAAATTTTGTTGTTTTTATTAATGCTATAATTGGTTTTTAGGTTTAAATCGTAAAACGAAATTTTATCGTCTTTAAACTCATCCATTCCTTTCATAAATAAGTGTGCGTATGAACTACGGCCCGCAATTAAAAAAGACCCTTTATTTGAAAATAATGGAGCCTCTGCAGTAAGCCTACTTGAAATTAAACCAATACCGCCTGTTAAGGCAAATTGTTTGCTATTACCGTCTTTTTGGTGTACATCTAGTACAGATGATACCCTGCCGCCAAAATTGGCTGGTATATCTCCTTTATAAAGCTTAATATCTTTAATAGCATCATTATTAAATACTGAGAAAAAGCCAAAAAAGTGCGAGGTGTTGTAAATAATAGCTTCATCTAGCAACACTAAATTTTGATCTACCGCGCCACCACGTACGTTAAAACCTGGGCTTCCTTCACCATTATTAGTAACACCTGGTAGCATTTGGATGGATTTTATAACATCAACTTCGCCTAAAACTGCTGGCATTTGTTTAATGGTAGAGGCTTTGAGTTTAGATACGCTCATTTGCGGCTTTTTAATACTGATGCGCTCAGGTTCATCAGCAGTAATTACAACTTCATCTAGCGATTCTGAAAGTTCTTGTAATTCAAAATTAAATTCTAAATTTTCATTTAAGTTAATGCTTTTGGTAATTTCTTTATAGCCCATGTAAGACACAACCAAGGTGTAATTACCTTTTACGGCAGTAAGCGAATAAAAACCATAATTATTGGTAATTGCACCATTGGTTGTTCCTTTTAAAAATACGGTGGCTCCCATAAGGGTTTCTCCGTTTTTGGCATCTTTAACCTTGCCCCTAACCGTAAAATTTTGGGCGGCTAATACCAATGAAAATAATAGGCAAAAGCCTAAAAGTGATTGTTTCATTCTGTTCGTTTTTTAATTTGTGATTGATTGACGCTATTAATAGACAACCTAAATTATTAAAGGTTGCATTTACTACATTATTTTGTTTAGAAACATTCATTTTATGGCATAAAAAAACCCTGAAAAGTAATTTTTTCAGGGTTAATAAACTGATTAACAGTGTTTTATTTATTTTTTATATGCAGCATTTAAAGCTTCTAAAACTGTTTTAGTTAAATCGGTTTCTTCTTTACCGTAAAGTACCGATGATGCACCATCACTAGTCCCTAAAATAAAGTTATAACCGTTTTTCTTTCCGTAGTCTTTTACAAAATCTTTTACTTCAACAATTAAAGTATCAATTTCATTTTGGAAAGCTTGTGTTAACTGTTGCGCTTCAGCCTGTTTTTGCTGATCGTTAATTTGTTTTTGCTGACCTAATTCTTGGTAACGTTCTTGCGCTTTAGATTGCGACATTTTATTTGCTGCTAATTGAAACTTTTGAACTTCCAATTGAAACGCTTTGTCAATACTATCATATTTTTGAGCGAAGGCTTTTTCTTTAGTTTGAAATTTTGCTTCAATATCTTTTTTAGCTTGATAATCGTTAATAACAGTTCCGTTATCAATGTATCCAATTTTTTGTTGCTGGCATGATGTAAAAACAAAAGCCGCTAATAAAACGTAAAATATTTGCTTCATTTTTATTTTAATTATTTTGAAGCAAATGTAAAAAAGAAAAGGATATAGAAATGAAAATTAACTTCAATTTCATTGTATAAGTAAAAATTATTGAAATTATAAATATAAATAACTAATACTTATTAAAAAAGACTGCAAATAAAGCGTTTTAAGCTACTTTAAAAAAACACCAACCCAAATACTTGTTTAAATTAAAAAAGAGTTCAAAAACCGTGTTTAAATAAGAATTAGCTATTTTTAATCACATAAATTAGTGATGATGCTTCTTTTGAAGTTATCGCTTTGATGTTTGAAACAAAACCATTGAAAAAAGCTTTAATAAAATTCATTTTACCGGTTTTATATTTTTCAGATAAAAGACATACATAAAACGCATCATACCACATTGGTTTAATTTTTTCAATTTTCATAGAAGTTTTTGAAAATAATTTAGATAAAGAATTTTTATTAAAATGCCAAAGATGCCTAGGAACATCATAAGCCGCCCAAAATTCTTTGTAATATTGTGCATCATAACTTTTATAGTTTGGTACAGCAATTATTAATGTTCCGTTTGGTTTTAGTAATGTTTTTAAAATTTTAACGTGTTCTTCTAAATTTGGCAAATGTTCTAAAACATGCCAAAGTGTTATAACATCAAAACTCTGTGATTTAAATTCTGAAAGCTTTTCTGTGTTAAAAACTGAATTGTTTGTTTTTTTATTTGCAATGCTCCTAGCCTCATTGTTTGGTTCAATACCAGAAACTACCCAATTATTATTTTTAGCGGTTAAAAGAAAATCACCTGTACCACAACCAATATCTAACAAACTTTTTTCCTCTGGGCTTTTAGCAACAAAAGCATTAATAAGTTTTAGCTTTTTGTTTAAAGTAAAACTTCTAACTAAATGGTATACTTTCTCAAAAAAATTACGTTTTGTATCTGTATGCGAAATATAATCTTCGCTTTTATAATATGCTGGTAATTTTTCTTCAGAAGGTTTTGGGTGAGTTTCTAAAAAACCATATTCAGAATTTTCTATTAATTGAAATATTTCTCCTGAAACAGAATAATCTTTAACTTTTATATACGCTTTTTTACTTGCCACGTTTTATTTTGTGTTTAATAGTTTTCTATTAAAAAATATATTTATTTATGAAAAAATAATTTTGTTCCACGTGGAACAAAATTATTTTAAAGCATTGTATAATTCCACATGCAATACTTAAGAAAGCTTTTTTCCTAGTTTCAACACTTCTTCTTTACGTGTTGTTTTATAAATAATTTGATTTGTATTGCCATTAAAAAGTTTAATTGTATAACTTTTAAATCTGGCCTTACCAAATTCTAAAAAACCAAAACCCAATGTTTGTTGAAATGATTGTTGAAACAACGAAATATAATCTGGTTTTAAAAACACCTTGTTGCGTGTTATTAACACAAAACCAAATGATTTAATTTGAATTTTATGCGCACCGTTACTATAAAAAACATAATTATAACTACCAAAAAGCCACAATAATGATGCTATGAAAAGCGGTAAAAACCATAAACTGTATAAAAAAGTTAAAACAAATAAACCAACAGATATTAGAAACACCAATTGCATTAAAACCGTAAATGATAATTTTTGCTTTAAAATAACACAACCCATTATCTACCCATATAAACTAACAACACTGAAATATCATTTGGAGATACTCCACTTATTCGTGATGCTTGTGAAACGGTTGTAGGTTGAATTTTTTTAAGTTTTTCACGAGCTTCAAAACTCATTGATTTTATTTGAGAGTAATCAAAATTTGCTGGAATTTTTACATAATCAAGCCTATTAAGTTTATCGGCATTATTTTTTTCTTTTGCAATATACCCTGCGTATTTAACCTGTATTTCGGTTTGCTCAATAACCTCTCTATCTAAATTGTTATTTTGTATATAAGTTTCAACACTTTTTACTTTTCTAATATCTTCCATTTCAATATTTGGACGCGCAAATATTTTAAAAAGCTTACCAGATTGTTTAACAGCTGAGGAATTTTTAGATTCTAAAATTGGATTAATTTCATCTGGTTGAACACTTGTGGTTTCAAAAAAAGAAACAAATTGTTTAGCAGATTCATGTTTTTCTTCCATACGCTTTAAACGCTTTTCAGAAGCAATACCCAACTCAAAACCTTTAGGTGTTAATCTTAAATCGGCATTATCTTGTCTAAGCAATGTTCTATACTCAGCACGCGATGTAAACATTCTATACGGTTCTTCAGTACCTTTTGTAATTAAATCGTCTATTAAAACACCTATATACGCTTCATCTCGTTTAAGAGTAAATACGTCACGTTCTTGCACTTTTAAACTGGCATTTATACCCGCCATTAACCCTTGAGATGCAGCTTCTTCATAACCCGTTGTACCATTAATCTGGCCAGCAAAATACAAACCATTAACCAGCTTAGTTTCTAAAGTATGTTTTAATTGTGTAGGTGCAAAATAATCATATTCTATAGCATAACCAGGACGAAAAAATTTAACGTTTTCAAAACCGGCAACAGAACGCAATGCCTTAAATTGAACATCTTCGGGTAATGATGTTGAAAACCCGTTTATGTAATATTCTACAGTATTCCAACCTTCAGGTTCAACAAATAATTGATGACGATCTTTATCAGCAAACCTATTTATTTTGTCTTCAATAGACGGACAATAACGCGGGCCTAAACTTTTAATTCTGCCATTAAACATTGGCGACCTATCAAAACCTTCGCGAAGCAAATCATGAACCAAAGGACTTGTATAAGACATATGGCAAGAACGCTGTTTAACCAAAGGTTTTGTAATATCTAAATATGAAAATTTCTCTGGATTGTCATCTCCTGGTTGTTCTATCATTTTAGAAAAATCTAAACTTCTTCCGTCAACTCTTGGCGGTGTTCCTGTTTTCATTCTACCAGAATCAAAACCTAAATCAACTAATTGTTCAGTAATACCGGTTGCAGCTTTTTCACCTGCCCTACCACCACCAAAACATTTATCTCCAATATGTATCAGCCCATTTAAAAAAGTACCATTGGTAAGCACCACAGATTTAGATTTAATTTCTACACCTAAAGAAGTTTTTACACCAACAACACTATCGCCTTCAATAAGCAAACCAGAAACCATTTCTTGGTAGAAATCTAAATTTTCGGTTTGCTCTAAAAGCATTCTCCAATCTTCAGCAAAACGCATTCTGTCACTCTGCACTCTTGGACTCCACATTGCAGGCCCTTTAGATTTATTAAGCATTTTGAACTGTATTGCAGATGTATCAGAAACAATTCCACTATAACCACCAAGCGCATCAATTTCTCGTACAATTTGACCTTTAGCTATACCACCCATTGCAGGATTACAAGACATTTGTGCAATGTTTTGTAGATTCATTGTAACCAACAATGTTTTACTTCCCATGTTAGCGGCCGCAGCTGCAGCTTCGCTTCCAGCATGCCCACCACCAACAACAATTACATCATAAACTTCATTAAACATAGCTTAATAAATATAAAATGTTCCACGTGGAACATATAAATTAATAAATAGGTATTTTGATAATTGATGTTCCACGTGGAACATCAATAAATTATGATTTTAAACTTTCCTTTAATACAGAAATATAATGGTTTTCTTTATCTCGCATAACTTGCTTATCGGCTTCGGTTTTATCCTTGTAGCCACAATAATGAAGTATACCATGTACCATAACCCTGTGCAATTCACCTTCAAAAGAAACATTAAAATCATTAGCATTATCCGCAACTCTTTCAACAGAAATAAATATATCGCCTTGTATAATTTTGCCTACAGTATAATCAAAACTAATAATATCTGTTAATGTATCATGCTTAAGAAACTCTACATTTAGCTTGTGTAAATATTCATCATCACAAAACACATAATTAACTTCTTCAAGTTTGAACCCTTCATTTGATACAACAGAGATAATCCATTTTGAGATAGCCTCTTCATTATTTACTTTAAAATCTGTTTCGTAATTGAAATTAATCATTTCTTGCATTGAAATATTGCTGTACTTTTTGCTTATAAATATTTTGCAAAGGTACTGCTTGTTTATCTAAAATTTCAATAGTATTAAAATATTCTTTTGCCTTATTTATTTGAATGTTAGAATTGTTATTAAAACCATTAGTGTTGGTCTCAGACTCGCGCTTATTATCTTCTCCTTGTTCGTGTGTTGCTATTTCTAATTTTAGCAATTGATGTTTTAAATTAAGCATTTTATTGAGAGCATTATTTGAGAAGCCTTTATTTAGTAATTCAAGTTCAACATCCTCCATTTGTTTTAAAAGATAATTTGCGTTTCCTTTTAAACCTTGTTTTTTTATTTGTTCCTCTAAATCTTGACGTAGCTGTTGTTGCTTTTGGTAAATTTCAAATAATTGTCCATTTAAATCTTCATTGTTATTTTCACCATTTTTATTGCCTTGAGATTTATTCTCTTCGTTCCCTGGTTTATTTCCTTTTTGTTCGTCACCTTTTTCATCTTTATTAGATTCACCTTTTTGTTGGGACTTTTTCATAGCATCTTTCATCAATTCATTGAGTTGTTCTTGACTCATAATAATGTCTGGCAATTGTTGATCACCTGGAGCTTGACCCGCAGACATATTCATATTTTCTTGCATATTATCTAAAACATCACTTAAAAAATCGGCTAAATTATTAGCAGCAGTAATCGCGAATTGTTGGTTTGAAATACCTTGGTATAAATTATTTTCGGCAAACAAACTTATAGCCTTATCTATATTGAAAAACACTTCAGTTATTTCTTTATTTACCTGTTCAGAAAGTTTAGGTTGACGCATTGATAAAGCAAACAAACTATCATCAATATGTTCAAAATGTTCTTTTAAATTATATTGGCTTTTTAGGTGTGAAACATATTTGTTGTGGTCTTGGTTAATGCTTTTAAACTTATCCATTAGTGCCTCTTGGTCAAAAGAAAAAAGCACTAAATTATCTAAAATCTGCCTTAGCATTTCCATATCTTCTTGCATTTGCTCACCAGCATTAGCTTGAATACTATTCTGCATTTGTGACAACATTTGCTTCATTTTCTTTGAAGCGTTTTTTTGTTTTTGTTGTGCTTGTTGTTTAGATGAGTTAGACTTTTGTTTACTATTGTTTTCAGGATTATTATGTTCCTTTTTTTCGTTATTTAAAGCATCAGCTGCTTGCTTTTGATCTTCTTTAATTTCATTTTCATTTAATTTATCTTGCGGAATTTCAAAAGGCTTTTTTAAATTTTTGTTTTCTTTTTTAAGGGCATCTAAAGCCTTGGTAAAATCTTCAAAAGCTTTATTTAGATGCTCTTGATTTTCTTTTGAGTTTTTTTCTGAATCATCTTTAGATAACCGCTCTTGTTCTTCTGCAATTTGAGATAAGTTTTCCTTTAAAGCTTCTAATTTTTTTTCAACATAAAATCGTTTGGTTAACTCTAAAAGTTGTTGTAAACTTCGTTTTTTATTTTTGTTTTGTTTTTTTAAATCATCAAGTTTTTTAATTAATTCTTCTTGACTAATTTTATCTTGTAACTTTTCTAGTTCTTCTAATAATTTTTCGTCTTTTTTTAACTGCTCTTCATTATCATTTAAACGTTTTTTTAAGTCTTCCTTTAAATCATCAGTAGGTTTATCTTTTTGAAATTGGTCTAGATTATCATTAAGCTTTTTGTTGAAATTTTTCATCATTTCATCTTGCTGTTTTTGACGCTGCAAAAAAGCCGCTAATTTCTTCTTTTCATTAAAACTTAAATTGGCTTTTTCCTTTTGTGTTTTAGTAATATCGTCTAAACTTTTTTCTTGTGTATTAAACTTCTCTAGTGATTTATTAAGCTGTTTTATTGTTTGACTCTGCTGTTGCAGTTGTTTTTTAGTTTCTTCATCATTAGTTAATTTTCTATAACTAAAAATGGTACTTTTTACTTGTTTAAAACCATTAACATAGTCATTATCAAATACTTGAAAATATAAACTATATGATATACCTTCTTTTACATTAATTGTATTAGGAAATGCACTTATAAAAGAGATTTGGTTAGATTTATTTACCGGAATATTGATAAATTTTATATCATTTTCATTAACTGTGGGGTAATACACTAACTGCAACTTGGTAAAACCGTAATCATCGCTAGCTTCACCTTTAAAATATAATGTTTGTGCATTGGTGCTGTCTGTTTTAACATCTATTTTTAATTGTGGTAATTGGTCTTTAATAACATCAATATTAAAATTTAAATTCTCATAATTAATAATATTTTTATTGTTTGTGCTAATACTGTAATTTAAATTATTACGCACAATTTTGGTGTTTTCAAAGCTGTCATCCTTTTTTGAAAATTTTATGGTATCATTAGTTATGAAATTAACATAATGTGTGGCTTTAGTGTTAAGCTTCCAAGTAATTTCTGTGCCTTCAGGTACAAGTGCATTACCTGTACCATTTAACACTTCAGGTGTTTTTTTTGTATAATTAGGGTATTTTAAATGCATATTAAAGTCTAACAATAATGGTGCATTCATAATATTTAGGGTATGTGTTTTAGAAACTACTTTATTGGCAGATAAATTGAAGTTTATAGCTTGTTTTGGTTGTGTAAAAACATATTCAAAAGTATTTAAGCTAGTTTGCTTTAAAAAATAAGATTCGTTGTTATAAGTTATTTTTGCATTTTCAGGAACAAAATCACCAACTGTTTTTACTATTAAGTTATAGTCTTTATTTTCTACAGTTTGAAGTATTGGGTTTTCAATAATAAATTTAAAAGGCGCAGGCTCTTCAAAAGCAGTTTTATAATGCACTAACCTATCATAACTTTTATTGAACCAATTTAAATTATCGGTTAAAAAGGTTACTAATAAAATTAAAACTGGAATGGCCGCATACTTTAAATATTTTAGATTGTCTTTAAAATTTACAGCCAATTTAAAAGGAATTGGTTTTAGCTCTAAAGCTTTTTGCTCTATACTAGCAAGTAGTAATTCTGTTTCATTTTCATTACTTTTTAACTGAAGAATGTTTAACAACTTATCATTAACATCAGGAAAATGATTACCGATAATTTTTGAAGCTTCTACATAATTAATACCCTTTTTTAGCTTAAATAATCTTGCTAACGGTATAATAATAAACTTTATTAAAAGTGAAATTTCTACAGCAACAAAAACCCAAAACAATATGGTTCTTGCTGTGGTGTTAAGCCAAAGCAAATGCTCTATAAAAAGAGTGAACAAGAAATAAAGAAAACCTATAGCAAAAAAAAGAATAATACCTTTTAACAGTTCATTTACATAGTACCGTTTTGTAAAGGCTTCTAACTTAGCTTTTATAGTATTAAAATTATGCATAATACTAAACTACAATTTTATTTAGTACAGTGTTTATAATTATGTGTTAATTGTATCTTTGTGGCAAATTTAAACTTTTAAAATGACCAAAAACGTAAGAGTGCGTTTTGCACCAAGCCCAACCGGACCATTGCATATTGGTGGCGTAAGAACCGCCCTTTTTAATTATTTATTTGCTAAAAAACATGGCGGCCAATTTATTTTACGTATTGAAGATACAGACCAAAACCGTTATGTTGAAGGCGCAGAACAATATATAATTAAAGCTTTAAATTGGTGCGGCATTCCGTTTGATGAAGGTCCAGATAAAAACGAAACTTCTGGACCATACAGGCAAAGTGAACGTAAAAATTTATACAAGCAATATGCTGAAAAACTTATTGCCAACGGCAATGCTTATTACGCTTTTGATACTGCTGAAGAACTAGATTTTCATAGAAAAGACCACGAAACAAAAGGAAAAACATTTATTTATAATTGGCATAACCGTTTAAAATTGAGCAATTCATTAGCGCTTTCTGCTGAAGAGGTGAACGCTAAAATTGAAGCTGGTAATGATTATGTAATTCGTTTTAAATCGCCACAAGATGAAACACTTCATTTAAAAGATATTATTAGAGGCGATATTAAAATAGATACAAATATTTTAGATGATAAAGTACTTTATAAAAGTGACGGTATGCCAACCTATCATTTAGCAAACATTGTTGATGATCATTTAATGAAAATATCACACGTTATTCGTGGTGAAGAGTGGTTGCCAAGTTTAGCTTTACACTACCAATTGTATCAAGCTTTAGGTTGGGAAGCACCAGAATTTGCACATTTGCCTTTAATTCTAAAACCTACCGGAAAAGGTAAATTAAGCAAGCGCGATGGCGATAAATTAGGTTTTCCTGTGTTTCCTTTAGAATGGAAAGACCCAAAAACAAATGATATTTCTAGAGGTTACAAAGAAGATGGTTATTTTGCTGAAGCCGTTGTAAACTTTTTAGCATTTCTAGGATGGAACCCTGGTACTGAACAAGAAATTTTTAACCTTGAACAACTTATTAATGCATTTGATTTGAATCGTGTTAATAAAGCTGGCGCTAGGTTTGACCCTGATAAAATAAAATGGTTTAACCACCACTACATGCAACAACAAAACAATACGGTTATTGCAGAACAATTTAAACCTATAGTTGATACTACTACTAATACAAATATTGATGTTAATTATATTGAAATGGTAGTAGCACTAGTTAAAGAACGTGCAACCTTTGTAAGTGACCTTTGGGATTTAAGTCATTTCTTTTTTAAAGCACCTGAGGGTTATGATGAAAAAGCATCAAAAAAAGCATTTAAAGATGATACAAAATCAATTTTAGAAACCGTTGCTGAACTTATAAGTAACACCGAAGATTTTACTGCCGAAAACATACAAAACACAGTAAAGGGTTGGATTACCAGTAACGACATAGGCTTTGGTAAAGTAATGATGCCGCTTAGGCTTGCTTTAGTAGGCGCTTTACAAGGTCCTGATGTTTTTGATATTATTTATTTAATTGGTAAAAATGAAACCATTTCACGCATTAATACTGCTATAAAATCAATTTAATTTTTTAAAACTATTATGAAGCATTTTTTATTTTTAACCACACTACTACTTTTTATTTCATGTAGTAACAATACCAAAAAAAATAATTTACCGCTTCACAATAAAAAAGTTTTAATACTTGGTAATAGCATAACACAGCACGGTGGTTATGTAGATTTATTAGAATTTTACTTAAGAAAAAACTACCCAAATGATACGCTAAATATCATAAGCATTGGCTTATCTAGTGAAACAGCCTCGGGTGATTCTGAGGCTGCTCATGCTTTTCCAAGACCATGCATTCATAACAGATTAGATAACGCACTACAACAAACAAAGCCAGATGTAGTTTTAGCGTGTTATGGTATGAATGATGGGATTTATTCAGAATTAGATAGTACCCGTTTTAATAATTACAAAAACGGTATTTTAAAACTAAAAACCAAAATTGAAGCAACTGGTGCAAAACTGATTTTAGTTACGCCAACACCCTTTGATGCAAGTAGAAAAAATGTTGCTGAAAACCGTGATAGTTATTCATACATTCAACCCTATGCAAACTATAATAATGTACTTGAAAACTATGCAAATTGGTTAACACACATTGAAGATGTACAAGTAATAAACTTGCATAGTTACATGAATACTAAACTTAAATTATTGAAAGAAAGCTACCCAGATTCTACATTTATTCCAGATGGTATTCACCCAAATAAAGTTGGTCATTTCTATATGGCTAAAAAGATTTTAAATGATTTGTATCCTGAAATTTCCATTAACAGCGCTACAAAAGAAATTAATAAACTGAAAAATAATACGCTTTTTAAACTGGTAAAAACAAGAAGAGCTATTCGTTCAAACGGGTGGTTAAAATACGTGGGCTATATTAAAAAAGACACTGTTAAACTCAACAATATTGAACCAACTAAAAAGCACGTGAACGATTTAGACATGAAAATTTCAGAAATTTTAAAGACCAATTAGTTTAAAATGAAATTGTAGCACCTAAAACTAGCATACTTTGGTTACCTTTAAAACGAGCATTGCCACCCAAAGTATTTAAATTTTCATTTTCAAGATTTTTCAAAATATTTGTAAAACCATAAATATATTGTCCGCGAAGTTTGAAATTTTTTATTCCTACCGATGCTCCTACAACGCCATTAAAATTAAATTTAGAAATATTAGTTATGGCATCTGCAGTTAAGCTTGTATAATTGTTTATATAATAATTTTTTTGTGAATCATCTTTCAACTCTAAACTATTATTGTATTGTATCATTGGGCCAACATCAATAGTAAAAATATTTTCAACAACTTTAATATTAGCTAATAAAACAGCCTGTACTTTCATAAGCTTATAATCAATAAACGTGTTGGTTGTAGATACAATGTTTGGTCTTGCCAAAATGCCTAAGGTATTTTCAGAAAACTGTAAACCAAAACTAACATTATACCATTGGTTAGGTATATCTACTGTGGCTAAAAAGCCCGCAGCAAAACCATTACCTGCTTTAGTTTCAAAATTATTAGTAGTAATATCAAACTGGCTATAACCACCAGAAATTGAAAAACCATTAGTTATTCTATAATTTCCACGTTGAGCAAAACTTTCTGTAACAAAAGTTAGTAAAATAGCTACTAATAAATAAAGTTGTATTTTTTTCATCAGCTTTTGGGTTAAAGTGTAAATATAACCTAAATTAGTAACACATTATAAACCAATTAAATTTCTATCATGGGCTATCTTATTTATCCAATTATTTTTTTCGGATTAATTATTTTAATCTCTTCATTTTTTATTGTGAAACAACAAACAGCTGCAATTATTGAGCGTTTTGGTAAGTTTCAAAGTATTCGTCATTCTGGTTTACAATTAAAAATTCCAATTGTAGATAGAATTGCAGGTAAACTAAGTTTAAAAATTCAGCAATTAGATGTTATTGTTGAAACCAAAACTTTAGATGATGTTTTTGTGCGCTTAAAAGTATCTGTTCAATATAAAGTAATTAGAGAAAAAGTGTATGATGCGTTTTATAAATTAGATTATCCGCATGATCAAATTACAAGTTACGTGTTTGATGTTGTACGTGCCGAAGTACCAAAAATGAAGTTAGATGATGTATTTGTTAAAAAAGATGATATTGCAATTGCTGTGAAATCTGAATTAAACGATGCTATGATGGAATATGGTTATGATATTATTAAAACGCTTGTTACAGATATTGATCCTGATGCCCAAGTAAAAGCAGCTATGAATAGAATTAATGCCTCTGAACGTGAAAAGATTGCTGCACAATATGAAGGTGATGCGCAACGTATTTTAATTGTTGAAAAAGCAAAAGCTGAAGCTGAAAGCAAACGTTTACAAGGACAAGGTATTGCAGATCAGCGTAGAGAAATTGCTCGTGGTTTAGAAGAATCGGTTGAAGTTTTAAATAGAGTTGGTATAAATAGCCAAGAAGCATCTGCACTTATTGTAGTAACGCAGCACTATGATACACTACAATCTATTGGTGAAGAAACTAATAGTAATTTAATTTTATTACCAAACTCACCACAAGCAGGAAGCGATATGTTAAACAATATGGTTGCAAGTTTTACTGCAAGTAACCAAATTGGTGAGGCCATGAAAAAACAAAAGAAGAAAAATAATGATGAAGAATAAATAAGTAAACTATTAAAAAAACCTGTTCAAAAAGTGAACAGGTTTTTTTAATTTTTATATTTTTCTATAAGTGATTTTAATGTGTTTTTATAATTTTCTAATTCTTCAGTATTAATACTTGATGCATTAAAATTTTCATTAGAAATGGTTATTCTATTTTCATCTAAATACTTTTGTAACTCCGGATAGTTATCTTCAATTTTTCTTGTTAAACTAGTAATTTCAGTTAATAATTTATTGTTTGTAGCATTCATATATGTTTATTTTTAGTTTTAAATAATATACTGAATTTACAAAACAACTTATCTTAAAGAGTTATTAAAATTACTTAAAAGGATGCCTTTCTTCCCAAGTTTTTATTGGGTTCATATATTTTACAACACATTTTAAAACCGTATTAGCAATAATATGGTTAGTGTGCTTTAAATACACATGCATTGTATGAGGTTTTGCACCAATAGAACTTTTAATTTCCATAGCAGTTCTAGCATATACAACGGTTTTAAACTTATTATCAATACCATAACTAGCCATGTTAAACAGCATATTTAAGTACAATTGGTGCCTTTGTTGTATATTTTTGTTGTAGCCTAAAAAGTAAGTTTCTAAAATGGTATTATTTAAAATTAAAGAATAAAAACCAACAAGCTCATTGTTTAAAAAATATCCAAACATTTTAAAGTCTTGTTTTAAATGTGTTTTAAGACTTAAAAAATGATTTATTGGTAACATAAAGGAATTTACTCTAGCATTATCTGAAACTTGTTTATATAGCTTATAAATGGCTTCTGTGTTTGTTTTAATAAAGTCTAAACTTAGTTCTTTGCAAACTAATTGATTGCTTTTTTTACGGGCGGTTTTAAAACGTCTTTTGTATTTTTTATTGAATGCCGCAACATAATCATTAGTGTTTTCCCAAGTATTTTTAACTTGAAATAACATATTAGGTTGCATTTGTACTTTGTATAAATTTTGATTTTTGAAAAATGCAGTGTTTTTGTGAATACTATCATCTTCAAAATAATCTTTAAACACTACAATTCTTATTTTTTTATTGAAGCGTTTTTTAATGTGCTTACTAAGTTTACCTATGGCTTTTTCTAAAGTTTGTAAAAACTCATTATAAGAAATTAACGAAGCATTAAAATAAAGCCCATGTTGGCCTGTATGCATTAAGTTACCCACAACCAAACCATTTCCGCGTACAAATTTTGATACCAATATTTTACCCACTTGTTTTATAAATGTGTTTGATGTATCTCTAAAAACATCATTAACATACATTTGAACACGCTGTATTAAAGCAATACCAACCAATGTGTTATTTTTATAAACACCTATAAAATATGATGAAATATTACTTGGCGATGCTTCTTCTAAAGCTTTTAAAAAAGGTGTTTTTAAAAAAACATCATTAACAAGTAATGTATCCCATGCTTGCGGAATTTCATTAACGGTATTAAAAATTTTAAAATGTATCAATGTAAATAAAAAAGACTGAAGTTATAGGCTTCAGTCTAAATTTATATTAAAAAATTACTAAAAAATGTATTTATAATAATTGTGCTTCAGCAACTAACAATTCATTTTTATCTTCTAAAGCTTTAGTAATAAAATCATTTACAGCTTCATTTTTAGCCAGACCATTTTTAAGTAAAACACTTAACGTTAATGTTGTAGCAATACGTGTTCCAACCTTTTTTACAGCTGTACCAAAAAGAGGTTCAAGCTCTTCATAACTCACATTGTTAGCAAGTTCTAAAATTTCTTCTCTAACCTTTTGTTGTTTAGCTTCAGGTAAATTAGTGTACTTTTTACCTAGCTTTTGTATAACATCAATAGCTTTCCGTTGAGATTGTTGTTGTGGCTTTTGCTGATTTGTATTTTGATTGTTTTGTGGTTTTGGTTTTACCTTTGCCCAAGTATCTCTTAAACCAACCGTTTTATTAAATACTAATTTATTTGAAGTAGAATCTTCATCAACATTAAAATAACCTAAACGTTGAAATTGGAACCTATCTCCTATTTTAGCTTCAGTTAAACTTGGTTCAACAAAAGCTTTAATAACTTTTAGAGAATTAGGGTTAATAAAATCCATGAAATCTTTGTCTTGGTGAGCATCTGGCGCTTCATCCATAAATAACCTATCGTATTCTCTAACCTCAGCATTTATAGCATGCTGTATAGATACCCAGTGTAAAGTACCTTTTACTTTTTTTGTTGTATCTTCAGAATAGGTACAATGTATTTCGGTAATGTTTTCGTTAGCATCTTTTACAACGCTTTCGGCCTTAATAATGTAGGCATTTTTTAATCTGACTTCGCCACCTAATTTTAATCTGAAAAACTTATTGCTTGCTTCTTCTTTAAAATCTTCTTTTTCAATGTACAATTCTCTAGAAAAAGGTACTTTTCTAAAACCGGCACTATCATCTTCCTGATTATTTTCGGCTTCTAACCACTCTACTTTATCTTCAGGATAGTTAGTAATTACTAATTTAACAGGGTTTAAAACCGCCATAACTCTTGGCGCCGTTTTATTTAAATCTTCGCGTATACAAAATTCTAAAAGTGATACATCAATAACATTATCACGTTTTGCCACGCCTGCAGTATCAACAAATTTTCTTAATGCGTTTGGTGTGTAACCTCTGCGGCGTAAACCAGATATTGTTGGCATACGCGGGTCATCCCAACCGTTTACAACACCATCATTAACCAATTGCAGTAATTTACGTTTACTCATTATGGTATAACTTAGGTTTAAGCGTGCAAATTCGCGTTGTTTTGGACGTAATTTATCTTCATCAACAACTTGATCCAAGAACCAATCATAAAGCTCTCTGTGAGGCTTAAATTCTAGTGAGCATAAAGAGTGTGAAATTTGTTCAATGTAATCACTTTCACCATGTGTCCAATCGTACATTGGGTAAATACACCAATTATTACCTGTTCTATGATGATGCTTTTTTAAAATCCTGTACATAATAGGATCTCGCATTAACATATTAGGGTGTTGCATATCTATTTTGGCTCTTAAAATATGTTCGCCTTCATCAAACTCACCAAGTTTCATTCTTTCAAATAAATCTAAGTTTTCTTCAACCGATCTGTTTCTAAAAGGACCATCAACACCTGGTTGTGTTGGTGTACCTTTTTGTTCTGCCATAGCTTCACTGGTTTGCGAATCTACATACGCTTTGCCTTCTTTTATAAGTTGAATAGCCCAATTATATAATTGCTGAAAATAATCTGAAGAATATAGCTCTTTATCCCATGTATAGCCTAACCACGCTACATCGCGCTTAATAGCATCTACATACTCCTGCTCTTCTTTAGCCGGATTTGTATCATCAAATCTTAAATTTACGGGCGCGTTATATTTTTCGCCTAAACCAAAACTTATTCCAATAGCTTTAGTATGCCCAATGTGCAAATAACCATTAGGTTCTGGCGGAAACCTAAAACGTAAAGTGTTTTTAGGCATGCCATTTGCTAAATCTTCTTCTATAATTTGCTCAATAAAATTGAGTGATTTTCTTTCCTCAGACATTGTAAAATGTTTTTCTATAAAATAGGAACCAAAAATACGTGAATTTTTTCATTTAAAAACTCTTAAAATCAAATGAAAAAACGGTTGTATTTGTAATTAGAAAACCTGAAGAACCTATATTTTTAAAAATTTTATTAAAAAATAGCATCATAAAATAAAATTAAACCAAAGTATAGTATTTTAGCATTTACAAGTAATTTTTTTATTAAAATAATGGGTGTAATTAAGGTTGAAAATATAAAAGTTAATGCTTACCATGGCTGTTTAAAAGAAGAAACTCAAATTGGTAGTGAATATAGAGTTGATTTAGAAGTTAAAGCTAATTTACAAGCTTCGGCAAAATCTGATGCTTTAAGTGATACGGTAGATTATGTTTTTTTAAACCGCATTATTAAAGAAGAAATGGCTATACCCGCAAAACTGTTAGAAACGGTTGCCAGACGTATTTTAGATAGAATTTTTACTGAAGATGATATGGTGAAAAAAGCAACAGTTTGGGTTAGCAAAATTAATCCGCCAATAGGTGGAGATGTGGCTTGCGTAACGATAAAAATGACTGATAGGCGAAAAATTAAAATTAAGTAAGAAAAAGCAATATTTTTTTTTACATTTGCAGTCGTTGTTCTTGACTCCCTCACCAAGAAAACTAATTCAAAAATTTAGAAATAAATAAGGCGTCATGGCCGAGTGGCTTAGGCACAGGTCTGCAAAACCTGGTACAGCGGTTCGAATCCGCTTGACGCCTCTAGATTTTTTAAATTTCTAATTCTTGTCTCCCTCACAAGAATTCAAATAGCACATATAACATATTAAAAATGGCGTTGTGGCCGAGTGGTAGGCACAGGTTCGCAAAACCTGGTACAGTGGTTCGAATCCATTCGACGCCTCAATAAAAAAAGCTTTCAGTTTACACTGGAAGCTTTTCTTTTAATGGTTCTATGCGTTCTTCAAGCTTTTCTTTGTTTTTGTTATAAGCTTCTGGAAACAAACCTTGTACAAACAATAAAATACCAAAACCTAAAATTACAAGGGCTACTATTTTTTTTGTTTTAAAAATTAAACGTGGAGTTAGTTTATTTTTAAGGCGCTTTGCTACAATTATTTTTAAAATATCAACAAGTAAATACACTACTAAAATGGTACTTAAAAATACTACTACACCTTGCTTAGATTCTGTTAAAGTATTGGCTAAAACTATAAAAGCTACCCAACCTAAAAGCACGCCAATATTTATAAAATTGAGTAAAAACCCTTTTAAAAATAGTTTTCCGTAGCCTTTTTTTATTTCAACTTTATGATATTCTCTAACAATTTCTCTAAACGATTTAGAGGTTTTTATAAACGATATTAGCCCGTAAACTATTAAAAGTACACCACCAAAAATTAAAAAATTAGGGTCGTCTTTTACTTTTTCTAATAGTTTATTAGTGCTAAAAAATGCAATTATTATAAAAATAACATCGGCTAAAATAACACCTAAATCAAATATTAGGGCGCTTCTAAAACCTTTTGTGGCACTGGTTTCTAAAAGTACAAAAAACACAGGGCCTATTGTAAAAGCAAGTACAATACCAAAGGGAATAGCAGAAAGTATATCGTCTAACATTTATAAAGATTGCTTTACAAAGTAAATAAATATTTTATGATTTTCTTTACTCTTATTTACTGTTATTAAAAAATAAAACCATGCAATGCATGGTTTTAAGTAACTTGTTATTTTTTTAAGAATTATTTCATACGTTTAATTCTGCCACCAAGTGCTTTATTTTCATTTACAGTTTTTGGGTTGCCGTAAATAAACACATCACCACCAGCTCTAATTTTTACATCAACTACATCTGTAGCGTTAACATAAGCTTCGCCAGCAGCTCTAACTGCAACTTCGGTTTTATTAGTGCTTAAAGTTTCGCCTTTATAAATTCCGCCAGAAAATATAGATATATCTTGACTTTTAGCTTTACCTGAAACTGTAATAATGCCTCCTGTAACCGATTTTATATTAGCATACGTAACATTAACCGGAATTTTTATTTGACCACCTTCTTGGGCCTTTAAATCTATTTCAAACTGTTTTATAGTATCATCAGAATAAACATTAGCGCCTTCATTAACATCAATAATATCAACTTTTGAGTAATAAAGTTTAATGTTGGTTTCGTTACCATCAAAAATTTCTTTAAAACTCATTTTTATTTTAAGTGTTCCGTTTTTGTTGTTAATTAATACATTATCTCTATTTTTTCCAGTAATAACAACTTTATTTTTATTTGAACTTATGAGTTCAACATTTATTAAATCGTACACTTTTAATTCACTAAACTCGCCTATTTCTTTTTCAATTGATTTTTGTGAAAAACTTAATGTGGTTGTTAGTATTAATACTAGTGTTAATATACGTTTCATGTGAAGTGTTTTTTATTTAAACGTAAAATTATCAAGAATTATTCCGTTGTAAATAACTTTAAGAAAATTTTTAGATTAAACAGCTACTTTTACGGCGGTACCAGTTACAGATACAAAAATTACGCCTGTAGAATCTGATGTTTCAATATCTAAATTTATACCAACCACTGCATTTGCATTTAAATTTTTAGCGTTTTCTTTTAAGTTTTGAAAAGCTTCTTCTTTTATATCATGCACTCTTTTTTCAAAAGATTGATAATATTTTTTCATATTAAAACTCAATGATACTTTTGGCATATTTACGCTAACGCCTGTTACAATACCTAAATAATCTTCAATTTTATAACCTTCAATAGTTTGTGTTGTTGTTAAAATCATGTTTTTAATATGTTTTGTGAATTAATCTTCAGGTTTACCTACTAATAAAAAATCTAAATGTTTTTTAACAAGATCTGTATTTTTAACTTTTACAATAACCTCATCACCTAATTGATACATATTTTTGGTATTTCTACCAACTAATGCAAATTGGCTTTCATCAAAAGCGTAATGATCATCTTTTATATCTCTAACACTTACCATGCCTTCACATTTATTTGAAATTATTTCAACATAAATTCCCCAATCTGTTACACCCGAAATAACGCCTAAAAAATCTTCATTTTTATGATCTTCCATAAAACGAATTTGCATGTATTTTATAGAATCTCTTTCGGCTTTAGTGGCTAAATTTTCCATGTTGCTAGAGTGTTGGCATTTTTCTTCAAAAGCCTCTTCATTAGCCGATTTTCCGCCATCTAAATAATGTTGTAATAACCTGTGTGCCATAACATCAGGATAACGCCTAATGGGTGATGTAAAATGCGAATAAAAATCGAAAGCCAAACCGTAATGCCCAATATTATGAGTAGTATATTCGGCTTTACTCATGCTTCTAATTGTTAAAGTATCAACTAAATTTTGTTCTTTTTTACCAACTACTTCTTTTAATAAATTATTTAAAGAAGCGGTAACACTTTTACGGTCTTGAAAATTTAATTTGTAACCAAATCTGCCTACAATATTTTGTAATGCAGCTAGTTTACTATCGTCTGGTTCATCATGAACCCTGTAAATAAATGTTTTTTTTGGGTTTTGTTTACCAATAAATTCGGCCACTTTTTTATTTGCCAAAAGCATAAACTCTTCTATAAGTTTATTGGCATCTTTACTGGTTTTAAAGAAAACACCAACTGGATTTTTTTCTTCATCTAAATTGAATTTAACTTCAACTTTATCAAAAGAAATAGCACCGTTGCGCATACGTTTACTGCGCATTTTTTTAGCAAGCTTATCTAAAATTAAAACTGCTTGTGCTACATTTGGCGTAGTTTTATAAGTTTTACCTGTTAGTGAAACTTCACTTGGAATTGTAGTTTCAATATCTTTTAATTGCAGGGTATCATTAAAATTTAAGTTATGGTTGTGTTCTATAATTGCTTGGGCTTCTTCATAAGCAAAACGGGCATCACTGTAGGTTACTGTTCTGCCAAACCATTGGTCTTTAATTTCGGCTTTATCATTTAGTTTGAAAACAGCCGAAAAGGTATATTTTTCTTCGTGCGGACGTAAAGAACAGGCATTATTAGACAGAATTTCTGGCAACATTGGCACTACCCTATCAACTAAATATACCGATGTAGCTCTATTATAAGCTTCATCATCTAAAACGGTGCCTTCTTTTACGTAATGTGATACATCGGCAATGTGAATACCAATTTCAAACAAACCATTTTCTAAAATTTTAAAAGATAGTGCATCATCAAAATCTTTAGCATCTTTTGGGTCTATGGTAAAGGTTAAATCTTTACGCATATCGCGTCTTTTTGCAATTTCTTGTTTGGTTATTGATGTATCTATTTTATTGGCATAATCTTCAACTTCATATGGAAATTCATAAGGCAATCCGTAGTCTGATAAAATAGCATGAATTTCGGTGTTATGTTCACCGGGTTTTCCTAAAACTTTAACTACGCTACCAAAAGGAGAATCGGCATTTTCTGGCCAATCTTCAACTTTAACCAATACTTTATCACCTTCTTCAGCATTAAACGTTTTATTAATTGGTACAAAAATATCTTTGTACATTTTTGGGTTATCTGGCACTACAAAAGCATAATTTTTGTGTATTTGAATAACACCAACATAATCGTTTTTTTCTCGTTTTACAACATTTGTAATTTCGCCTTCTAGTTTTCCTCTTTTGCGTCTTTTATATAAATAAAATTCTACTTCATCGCCATGCAATGCTCTATTAACATTGTTTGAGGCTATAAACACATCTTCTTCAAAAGCATCACAAATAATGTAACCAGATCCTTTTGGTGTCATGTCTAATTTACCAATGTGGTACTCTGTATTAACAATGGCTTTGTATTTACCTCTGTCTACTTCCTGAATTTCTTTTTTTGCTGTTAGTTTAGCTAAAGTTTTTATTATTTGGTTACGGCTACTAGCATCATTTACTTGTAATTTAGCAGCTATTTGCTTGTAGTTAAAAGCTTGGTTGCGTTCTTTTTTTAAAAGACTTAAAATTGTATTTGTTAGATTAGGAATACCCTTTTTTGCTCTCCTTCTGTTGTTTCTTGCCATCCTAATGGATATTTTTTTTAATCAATATATTGTGCTAAAGATATTAAGTTTTAACTAAAGACCATGTTAAATTCTTTATAAGCTAGTTTTATTTAAAAAATCAGTTATTCACATTATATATTATAATATCTTTTTCTTTTAAAAATTTAAAAAAATAAATGATGGTTATTATAGTGTGTTAATAAGTGGTATAACTTTTTTAAACTTTGCTTTGAAAAGTATCTTATTTAATTTTATTGATAGGAAATTAACACATTATTTTTAAGTTAACTTATTTATTTTTAAGGTTTTTAATATTACTGTTAACAGTTGTTAATAACATTATTAAACATACTTTTTTTAATAATTATATCTCTTAACATTGGTTAGTAATGTACATTTTAGTGCTAATAACTTAACAGAAAATTTACATTAACTATTTTGGCTGTTAACTAAATGTTATGGATTGTAATTTTTACGCAATTTTCCAACTTTATTTTTTAGAAATTAATGAATAGATATTAACAACTAATTAAAAGTACAGTTAACAGCTTTTGATTTATTAACTTTACCAAAAATTAAAATACAAATTAAGTTATGACTATTTCTATAGGAAACGACCACGCTGGTACCGATTATAAATTTGCTATTATTGAACTTTTAGAATCTAAAGGTATTACTGTTATTAACCACGGAACAGATAGTAATAATAGTGTAGATTATGCAGATTTTGTGCATCCGGTAGCTAAAGATGTTGAAAATGAGAAATCTACATACGGTATTTTAATTTGTGGAAGCGCCAACGGTGTAGCAATGACAGCTAATAAGCACCAAAAAATTCGTGCTGGTTTAGCTTGGAATAAAGAAATTGTAGAACTTATTAGAGCACATAATAATGCAAATATTATTTGTATTCCTGCAAGATTTACAGCCATACCACAAGCTATAGCAATGGTTGAAACATTTTTAAATACAACTTTTGAAGGTGGCCGCCACCAAAATAGAATAGATAAAATTCCGGTTTCATGCTAAATGGCTCATAACCAAAACCATAATCACACCCATACTACTTTAAAAGGTAGAAATCTTATTATTTCTATTTTTTTAAACATTTTAATAACCATTGCGCAAGTTATAGGCGGTTTGGTTTCTGGCAGTTTATCATTATTAAGTGATGCCTTACATAATTTTAGTGATGTTATATCATTAGTTGTTAGTTATGTAGCAACAAAACTAACTCAAAAAAAAGCCTCTGAAGACAAAACTTTTGGTTATAAACGTGCCGAAATTTTAGCTGCTTTTATTAACGCTGCTACCTTAATAATTGTAGCTATAATTTTAATAAAAGAAGCTATTTTACGCTTTAAAAACCCAGAAACTATACAATCTAACCTAGTTATTATTTTAGCATTGTTAGCTATTATTGGTAATGGGTTTAGTGTACTGTTGTTAAAAAAAGATTCTGGTAATAATCTTAATATAAAATCGGCTTACATACACTTATTAACAGATATGTTAGCAAGTATAGCTGTGTTAATAGGTGGTTTGTTAATGAAGTATTACGGGCTTTTTTGGGTAGATAGTTTATTAACATTTTTAATAGCGCTTTACTTAATTTGGGTGGGCTATTTTTTGTTAAAATCATCTACAAAAATGCTCATGCTTTTTACACCACAACATATTGATATTAAAGATGTTGTAGCCAATGTTAATAGCCTACCAAAAGTAAAAAAATTGCACCATGTACATATTTGGAATTTAAGTGATGATGAGCTGCATTTAGAGGCACATTTAGATTTAAATGAAAATGTAAGTATTACAGAGTTTGACAACATCTTATTAACAATTGAAACACTTTTACAAGAAAAATATCATATTAATCATGTAACCATTCAACCAGAATTTAATAAAGATGATATTAAAGATATTATTGTACAAGATTAATACGTTTTTTTATCTCTTTCACAATGTAAATTAATATGCTAACAATACAAACCAAAACTTTTAACCAATTAACAATTAACCAGCTTTATAATATTTTACAATTACGAAGCGAAGTTTTTGTTGTTGAACAAGATTGTGTATACCAAGATATAGATTACAAAGACCAAAATGCCATTCATATTTTAGGTATTAAAAACAATAAAATTGTGGCATATACACGAATTTTTAAACCAGGCGATTACTTTGAAAACGCCAGTATTGGTAGAGTTGTAGTAGCTAAAAATGAACGCAAACATAGCTATGGTTATAATATTATGAATGCATCAATAACTGCTGTTAATAATTATTTTAATGAAACTACTATTAAAATTTCAGCACAATGTTACCTTGTAAAATTTTATAATAATTTAGGCTTTAAAGAAATTGGAGAACCTTATCTTGAAGATAACATTCCGCATGTTGCTATGTTAAAAAGTTAATAATTAAACTAACAATCTATTTTTTTAGTGTAAAATGCCCTTTTATGGGTTTATTATTTTGTCTGTTAATAACATACCAATAGTCATCTGAAATTAAAGTATTACCGTTATACGTGCCATCCCATTCTAAATTATTAGGCTGTAAAGTTTTTAACAATTTACCATATCTATTATAAATATTTATAGATAAAAATGTACCCGTATTATCAATTACTTTCCAAGTATCATGGGTATTATCATTATTAGGTGTAAAGTATTTAGGTATATAAAAACTAGCGTTAGTTATTAACACATAAAAATTAGACTGATTGCTGTAACAGGCTGTATTATTATAAATAAAAATTGTTTGCGAATTGTTAATAACATCACCAGCAAAAAGGGCATTACCATTACCATTAGCTTCGGTAAAGTAATTGCCATTTGTTAGTATTGGTAAGGTGTATGAAGGGCCAACAACATCGGGTAATTCATCTACCAGAATTAAATCTTCACAAGCACTTTCAGTGTTTACATAATTTGAAAAATTAACCGGATTCCAATTAGAATGATTTCCGTAAGGGTTATCAACAATTACACAATTTAAATTATTGTTTTCTGAAAAATCAAATAGTGTGAAATTACTATTATTACCGTTATTAACACTTAAACTACAAAGGTTATTATAACTAACATTTATTTGAGTAAGTCTGCTGTTTTCCGATAGGTTTAAAACACTTAAATTATTAAAACTACAGTTAATTTCAATTAAACGTGTATTTAAATTTAAGGTATTAATTTGGTTGTTATTACAGTATAAAAAAGCTAAATCTGTATTTAATGATACATTTAAACTAGTTAATAAATTACCCGCGCATTGTAGCCTATTTAAGGTAGTATTTTTAGAAATATTTAAGTTACTTAGTTGGTTATTATCACAAACTAAAACATTAAGTTTTGTGTTGTTTGAAACATCAAGTGTAGTAATATTATTATTACCACAGGCTATTGAAATTAAGTTTGGATTTTGAGTAACATTTAAGCTACTTAGTTGGTTATTATCGCACCATAAAATTTGAAGCAAACTGTTGTTAGTAACATCAATATTAGTAAGAGCATTATTATTAACAAACAATTGGGTTAAGTTAGTATTGTTTGAAATGTTAATGTTTGAAATATTATTATTTGCACATTCTAGCACCATTAAATTGGTAAAATCTTCAATACCAGTAAGGTTATTAATGTTTTTAGATTCTATATTTAAATTTGTTACTGAAGCTATATTTGCTGTAGGAACAGTACCATTAATTGGTGCAGTATCTAAACCTAAATCAATTAAAGCTTGTTCAAAATTAGAATCGGGTATTGCTGTGTTTTGCGAAAAAACGTACATGTTTAAAACAAGTATTAAATATGTAGTTTTTTGCAGCATTTTTAAGGGTTTTCTTTACCAACGTATGTTATAAGAATTTCTACTCTTCTATCAAATTTAGGGTCGCCACCTAAAGGAAATTTTCGGCGCATACCCATGTAACGCATACGTCTTTTATCAACTCCTTTTTTTGCAAAATAATCATGTACATATTTTGCTCTGGCTTCTGATAGGTTTCGCTTTTTTGTTTTTCTATCAATAGCATCTCTAGAAAATTTTGTGCAACACACATGCCCTTGTATGGTAAAATAAATGTTTTTACGCTCAGCTAATGCTTTAGCTATGGCTTCTAAAGTTTTTTTTGAGTTTGGTGTTACCGTAGCGTAACCTGTTTTAAATAGAATGTTTTCAAATATAATTTTATCGCCCGCTTTAACATCTCCTTTAATTTGTTCTTGCTCGGTTTTCTTTTTTTCAATAGTAGCAACAGTAGTAGTTTCTTCTTCTACTTTTTCTGATATAACTTCGGGTTTTGGAGTTACTATAATTTCAACTTTACGATTTAAACCACGTATTTTAATGGCACTTTTTTCATCAACTATTTTAAGTAAAACTTCACCTTTTCCATCAACGTTAGTAATAAGATTTTCGCTTATTTCGTTTTCAGAAAATATATTTTTTATAGTATTAGCTCTTTGTTGTGAGAGTTTTAAATTATAGGTATCTGCGCCAATATCATCACAAAAACCGTAAATAGAAATGGTTTCAATATCAATATCAGTTAATGTTGAAATAAATAAAAGTAACCGGCTTTCTTCGGTTGATGGTACTGTAAACTTATCTGTATCAAAATATACTTCGTGTGTTAATTTTTGGGCATAAGTAAACTTACAGGTAAGTATGAAGCATAATATAAATACGTGTAGTTTATTCATTGTAGGCTGCTATTAATTAGGTATATAAATATAATATTTTTAAGCAATTGGCGCTTAAATTAGATGTTTTTTGGGTTTAATTGCTTTTTGTTAAGGATAAAAAACAAAGTTTTTTACTTTAAATAGCTTAAATATGTAGCTGTGTTACCAAGAATACTAGTAGCTTTTTTTATTTTTTCATCGTGTATTTTATAGTATTCATATAAACCCTCGCGGTAAACGTAGCGTTTTACAATTTCTTCGGTAAGTAATGTTAATAAAAAGTTTTTATTTTCATTAAGCACTGTTTCTTTTGAGTTGTTTAAACTAGAAATTAAGGCGTTAAATTCTTTTTCAATATTATCATTCAATTCTTCTTTAGTTGCGGTTTCAAAAGCTTTAAAAAGTGCTTTTTCAGTATCTGTTTCAAATGAAAATTTGTTGGCGTTTAAATAGTTTTTAAATTCTGAAAAATGCTTATCACTTAAAGTAAAATTATTAATATTTTCAATGGTGTTATTGTAGTAAAAATTAGTGGCAAAATTGAAAACTAAATCGTTATTTAAAATAGCATTTGTAATGGTTGAGTTTTTTGAAGCTGGAAAAATAACATCAGGCAAAACGCCACCGCCATCAAAAACTTTACGTCCGTTTTTAGTTTTAAACTCGTTGTAATTTTCTTGTTTAACACGAACAGCTTCACCTTTTTCGTTTCTATTCCAATAATCTAAAGATTGAATACATCTGCCTGAAGGCGTGTAATATCTAGAAATTGTAATTTTTACCTGTGTACCATAAGTTAGTGCTTTTGGGCGTTGTACTAAGCCTTTACCAAAACTTCTAGAGCCTACAACCACTGCCCTATCTAAATCTTGTAATGCACCCGAAACAATTTCACTTGCCGATGCACTATTACCATCAATAATAACAACTAACGGAATTTCAGTATCAATAGGTTCAGCTTGTGTGTAATATGTTTTATTGTATTTTTTTACTTTAGATTTTGTGGTAACCACCAATTGGCCTTTTGGTACAAAAAGGTTTACAATTTTTATAGCTTCGTTTAGTAAACCACCGGGGTTTCCTCGTAAATCTAAGATAATACGTTTTGCACCTTGTGCTTTTAAATCTCGTAGTGCATAATTGGTTTCGGCATGCGCTTTACGGTTAAATTTACTTAAAACAATATAGCCTGTTTTATCATTTACCATTGAAAAATGGGGTACCGCTTTAATTTCAACTTCGGCTCTTTTTATAGTAGCGGTGGCCAGTTTATTTTGGCGTTTATAGGTTACGTTTATGGTAGATCCTGCAGTGCCTTTTAGTAAATTACCACTGTTTTCTTTGTAATCTTCAATACGTGTATCATTGACTTTTATTATTTCATCGCCTGCTTTTAAGCCTGCTTTATCGGCAGGATAATTTTTATAAGGCTCAACAATTACCAATTTGTCTTTTAGGGTTTTAACTTTTGCGCCAATACCAGTATAATCGCCAGTATTATTAATTCTGGCAGATTCTACATCTTGTTCGTTCATGAAGTTTGTATACGGATCAAGATCTGCCAACATGCTTTTTATAGCGGTATCCATTAAATCGCCAGGGTTGGTTTCATCAACATAATTCATGTTGAGTTCTTTAAAAACTGTAGTAAAAATTTCTATTTGTTTAGCTATTTCAAAAAAATCGTTTTTAAAAGCTGTAGTGCTTAAAAAAACAGTAAAAGCTAAGCTTAAAAGCACAAATTTATTTTTTATAATTTTTTTCATGTTTTATGTTTTTTGAAACAATTACTATTGGCAAATAGTTTAGTTGTTAACTTTTTCTGAAAATTTATTGAATAGTGTATTCATTTTATTTTGAACTTTTGCAAATGATGGTTTTTCTTTTCCAATGTACAAAATCATGAACGCATATTGTGTTGTTATGTTGTTAAAATATGATGGTTTATTTAAGCGATAAGATTCTCTTAATAAGCGTTTTATTAGGTTTCTATCAACAGCTTTTTTAAAGTACCGCTTGCCAACAGATACGCCTGTTTTTGCTACAATATTTTCTGGAAACGATGTTTTTAAAAATACTAAACGCAATGGATATACTGAAACCGATTGTCCTTCAGAAAACAACTGGTTTATTAATGTTTTACTTTTAAGTTTTTCTTTTTTTGAGTAGGTAAATTTCAATGGTTTGTTTTTAACAAAAACCAAAGGTAGCAAATTATAAAATGACATGCTTTTTTATAAAAAACAAAAGCGATTCGTGTAAAGAATCGCTTTTAAAATTTATAATATTTTGAAGTATTTATTACTTGGTATTATTCTTTTTGTTAACATCGGCCATCATTTCTTCAGGATCAATAGTAACGCTTTTAACAGTTTTTGATGTGTTGAAAGTATAGGTTGGGTATGCCCAAGCCCAATCTTTAATTATAGTTGCTGTTGTTGGTTTTTCGCCACGCATCATTTGTAATGGTATATAAAAATTTTCAGTAGTATTATCAGTATATGTTACGGTTACATCAATTGGCATTGGCATTACACCAAAACGCTGTAATGTAACGGTTTTGTCTTCAATTGCAGCTACACCATAATCTATGGTATTGGCGGTTTGTGTAAAATCTGTTAAATACCAATCTAATTCTAAACCAGAAACTTTTGAAGCAACTCTAATAAAATCATTTGGGGTTGGGTGTTTAAAAGCCCAAGTTTTAAAATATTCTTTTATAGTTTTTTTCAAATTTTCTTTGCCAATTATATAGCCTAATTGTGCTAAAAACACTTCACCTTTATTGTAAGCAGCAATACCGTAAGCTTGATTAAAAGTATACCTATCGGCATGTGTAGAAAGCGGTTGTTCTTTACCAGAGTTTGCTAAATAAATATAGCCTTTGTAGGCATTAGCAAATGGGTTTTTTTTGTTTTCTTTCATTACGTAATTCATGGCAGCATCACTTATGTAGCTTGTAAAACCTTCATCCATCCACTCGTGTTTAGACTCGTTAGTGGCTAATAAAAATTGAAACCATGTGTGAGCTAACTCATGTGCTGTTACGCCTACTAAACTACCAAAACTGCGTTTACCGGTAATTAAGGTACACATGGCATATTCCATACCACCATCGCCCCCTTGAATAACGGAGTATTGATTGTACGGATATTTACCAATATGCTTACTGTAATATTGCATAAGTTCAACTGTTTTTTGTTGAAACTTTTTCCAGTAAGATTTGGCTTGAGCATCTAAAGTATTTTTGTAATAAAAGTTTAATAATGGGCCATTAGGTACTTGTTTTGTATCGTGAATATAATCAGGATCTGCAGCCCAAGTAAAATCATGTACTTTTGGTGCTTTAAAGTGTAATGTTTTTTTATTACCATTTATTTCAGGATTTCCTTGTAAATAACCAGTACCACCAACTACGTAGTTTTTATCAATGGTTAATTTTACATCAAAATTACCCCAAACACCATGAAATTCTCTACCAATATATGGGTCTGCATGCCAACCTTCAAAATCATACTCGGCTAATTTAGGGTACCATTGCGTCATTGATAAAGCTACACCTTCTTTATTATTTCTTCCAGATCTACGTATTTGAACAGGCACTTGTGCGTTAAAATCCATATTAAAAGTAGCTTTTTCACCTGGTAAAATAGGTTTATTTAAAGTTACTTCTAATATGGTTCCAACGGTTTCATAGTGTATAGTTTCACCGTTTTGTTTTAAGCTGTTTACTTTTATGTAACCAATTTCATTTGGTTTTAACTTGCTAATACGATCTCCAACTCTAGGGTCTGGATCTGCAATGGTGCGCGAACGTACATCCATTTCACTACCAGGTTGAAAGGCATTAAAATACAAGTGGTAAAACACTTTATTTAAAACATCGGGTGAATTATTTGTGTAAACTAATGTTTGTTTTCCGTTGTATTGGTAGTTATTAACATCCATATCAATTTCCATAGTATAATCTGCATGTTGTTGCCAATAAGCAGTGTTATGGGTTAAATTATTGGGTGTTAATGGTGTATTTGGTGTTGTGGGTGTAGTAGCACTTTTAGGTGTGTTACAACCCAATAATACCATTACAAATAGAAAAGCTGAATAATACCGAATCATTAATTTACGTGTTTATTTTTAAAAAAATTTAGGTTTCTTTTTTTTACATTTTTGAAGCCATAATTAATGCATTGTAAGCATTGGCTATTTTTCCAGATTTTACAACATCGGCATATGGTCTTACATCATCACTGTTACCACCAACAACAACTTTACTTTTAACAGGCAAACCAGAGTCCATAATAATTTGTTTAACCTGAGCAGCACTTAATTTAGGGTAGTATGAACGAATTAAAGCAGCAACACCGGCCACTGCAGGCGCAGCCATTGATGTACCACCTTTTGTATCATACTCATTTTCTGGAGTAGTAGAGTACACTTGTGCACCAGGAGCAAAAACATCAACATTTTTTTTACCGTAGTTAGAAAAACTAGCAAGTAAGTTTGAACCATATTTTGGAGCTAATGCACCTACTCTAATATATGAATTTGAAACTTCAACATAATTTACATTATCATCAGGGAAATTAGGTTCAGTATCAACATCTTTACTATCATTACCAGCAGCATGTACAAAAACTACATCTTTTTTACTTGCGTAAGCTATGGCTTCACGTACTTTATCACTATGCGGAGAAAAGCTTTTACCAAAACTACCATTAATTACTTTTGCACCATTATCAACAGCATATCTTATAGCTAAAGCAACATCTTTATCATATTCATCGCCGTTTGGTACAGCTCTAATACTCATAATTTCAACATTATTAGCAACACCGTTTGCGCCTTTACCGTTGTTACGTTCGGCAGCAATAATACCAGCTACGTGTGTACCGTGGCTTTCACTTTTTTTAACTGGTTTTACGTTTCCGTTACCATAACCTTTTATTGAAAAGTCATTAGGGTCATCACCTGTTAAACGACCTTTAAATTCTTTGTTTAAATTGTAGTTTAAACGCTCGTTAATACTTTCTAAACCGTTTGATAGTTCATCAATAGCATCGGGTAAAGATTCTAAACCGTTGCCGTACATAAATTTTGCTAATTGTACAGCTTGATTTAGTTTTTCATCTTCAGTTTTAATAGCATTAACGTCTTTTTTGGTGTAATCTTCTTTACCAAAATGAGCCTTAAAAACATCATGAGCGCCTTTTACTTGTGTTAATATTTGCTCATAGCGTGTTTTACGTTCCATCCATTTAGGGTATTCGACATCATATTCAGCTTGTGCTCTGGCATAGTCTGGGTTTGATGTGTCTCCACTGGCTAAAATTCTAACAAATTCTAATTGTTCATTGTAACCATCGCCTAAAAAGTTCCAACCGTGTACATCATCAATGTAACCATTTTTATCGTCGTCTATTCCGTTGTTTGGTATTTCATCGGTATTAGTCCAAATAACATCATCTAAATCTTCGTGGTCAATATCAATACCAGAATCTATAACAGCAACAATTACTTTATGGCCTTTTTTGTTTTTAATTATTTCGGCATAGGCTTTATCAACACTCATACCAGGTATGGTATCTTTTACCAAATCTAAATGTCCCCAATTTTCTTTTTCAGCTTTAGTTAATTCTGAAACTTTTAAAGGGGTAGTATCAATATTTTCTATAGGAGTAGAAAGAATATCTGCAGAGCCACAGCTAGAAATTAGGAATGCAGAAAATGCCGAAGCAGTTAAAACTTTTAATGTTTTCATGTTTTAATTTTATTAATTGAATATTTCTTGGGTTGTATAAGTATTATTGAGTCTTACACCTTTTTCGGTGTTTTTAACGGTAATAATTTGGTTATGTGCATCATGTTCTAAAAATAAATAGTAGTTGTTTTTTGCTGCTATATTTAGAAATTTTTCTTTTTCTGAAAGGGTTAAAAGCGGCCTAGTATCATAACCCATAACGTATGGTAGTGGCAAATGCCCCACGGTTGGTAATAAATCTGCCATAAAACAAATGGTTTTTCCTTTGTAGTTAATCATAGGAATCATTTGTTTATCAGTATGACCATTTGCAAAAAAGATATCAAAACCTAAAGCTGAATTTTTTAAAATATCAGTTTCAGGAATATCAGTAAATTTTAAATGGCCACTTTCTTCAATAGGAATAATATTTTCTTTTAAAAACGATGCTTTTTCTCTGGCATTGGGTTGCGTAGCCCATTGCCAATGGTCTTTATTGCTCCAAAAATGTGCATTTTTAAAGGCAGGTTGGTAACCGGTTTTATTGTTATTCCATTCAATACATCCGCCAGAATGATCAAAATGTAAGTGTGTTAAAAATACATCGGTAATATCATTTTTAGTAAAACCGTGTTTATTTAATGAACTTTCTAGAGTGTGGTTGCCCCAAAGGTGGTAGTAACCAAAAAACTTATCAGATTGCTTATTACCCATGCCCGTATCAATTAAAATAAGCCTTTTACCATCTTCTATTAACAAGCAACGTGCTGTTAAATCTATCATATTATTGGCATCGGCAGGGTTTGTTCTTTGCCATAAAGATTTTGGTACCACACCAAACATAGCGCCACCATCTAGCTTAAAATTACCGGCATTTATTGGGTATAATGTCATAGTTTGTAAAATTAAAAAAATCGCAACAAAAATTGAGTTTTGTTAAGAATATATTAAGAGAGTATTTTAAAACGGACTGTAAAAAAACACCTTAAAAGGTAATAATTTAAAACAAAAGTTATTCTTTTTATAAAAAATACACTTAAAAACACAAAACCAAAGGATTTATTTATATTAGTGAACTTAAAAACGTTTTTATGTTAGAACTATCTGGAATTATTATTCTAGGAATTTTAGCCCAATGGTTTGCTTGGAAGCTTAAAATTCCTGCAATTTTACCGTTAATTTTAATTGGTTTATTTGTTGGCCCCATTGCTGCTGAGTTTATTAGTGATGATGGCTATAAATGGATTGAACCTATTTGGAATGGCGAAAAAGGCCTATTCCCGGGCGAAGGCTTATACTATTTTGTATCATTAGCCATTAGTATTATTTTATTTGAAGGCGGTTTAACCCTAAAATTACGCGAAATTAAAAACACTACAGGTGTTATAACAAAGCTTATATCAATAGGCTCCTTAGTTACGTTTTTTGTAGGTGCTATTGCCGTACATTACCTTTTTAATTTAGATTATGAACTGTCGTTTCTGTTTTCAGCATTAATAATAGTTACTGGCCCAACGGTAATTACACCTATTTTAAGAAACATTCCTTTAAAAAAAGATGTATCAACCGTTTTAAAATGGGAAGGTATTTTAATAGACCCCATTGGTGCGCTAGTAGCTGTAATTGTTTTTGAATTTATTTTTGTTGGTGGTGGTGGTGGTTTTACCAAAACAGCCTTAATTGAGTTTGGTAAAATTATACTTTTTGGTTGCACTTTTGGTTTTACATTTGCACATGGTTTTCACTTTTTAGTGAAGAAAAAACTCATACCACATTATTTAATGAATGTGTTTTCATTAGCAGCCGTATTAGGGTTATTTGTGTTATCTGATACTTTTGCGCATGAATCTGGCTTATTATCGGTAGTGGTAATGGGCATGGTTTTAGGTAATAAAAACGATTCTTATTTAAAAGAAATACTATACTTCAAAGAGTCATTAAGTGTTTTACTGATATCGGTACTTTTTATATTATTAGCTGCTAATATAGATTTTGAAAACCTAATGTTATTAGCCACCTGGAAAACCGCTGCACTATTTGCAGTAGTAGTGTTTATAATTAGGCCATTAGGTGTGTTTTTAAGTGCGTATGGATCAAAGTTAACTTTTAATGAAAAAGTATTTATAAGTTGGGTAGGCCCGCGTGGTATTGTAGCTGCTGGTATTGCATCACTTTTTGGTAGTAAATTAATGGCCGAAGATGTTGTAAATGCAAACTACTTAACACCTTTAGTGTTTATGGTGGTGCTAGGTACTGTACTTTTAAACGCCACTACAGCACGTTTTTTTGCAAAACTAATTGGTGTATTTTTAAAGAATTCTGATGGTATTTTAATTGTAGGTGCATCGCCCGTAGCGCGTTTAATAGGTAAATATTTAGTAGATAATAACAGGCACGTTGTACTTATTGACAGTAACCATAATAACGTAAGGCAAGCTAAAGAAATGGGCTTAGAGGCTATAAATACCGATATTTATTCGGTATCTCTTGAAGATAATATTGAGTTAAATGACGTTGGTTTTTTAATGGCTTTAACCGGAAGTGCAGATATTAACCACTATGCCATTAGCCGTTTTAGTGAACAGTTTGGTGAAAACGGATCATTTAGGTTAATTACTGCTGAAGAAATGAATAACCCTGAAAACATGCCAAAAGAAGGCTTATTTTCTCAAACCGATGATTTTAACTCATTAACAAGCGTTGCATTACAATATCCTTTTATACATGAAATTGAAATTAAAGATCAAAATCACTACGAAGAACTTATTGACATAACCAGCTCAAATGATGTTATGGTACCTTTGTTGGTAAAAGATAAAAAAGGTGTTTTAGAAATTATTTCAGCCATAAATAAATCTATTAAAATAGAAAAAGGCTTTCAACTAGTATATTTAGGAAAGCCTTTTTAAGTGTTTTTGTTGTATTAAAACGTACTAATCTGCTTTAAGTTGTAGGTTAGTAAATTCTTTATTAACAACTAGTGTATTATTTTCAAACTGTACATCTGAGAAATCTACATATTCATTATCAACTTTAATAGATTTTACATTAAAAGGAAGCCCTATAATATTAATTTTATAAGTGTTATAAGAAGTTACATATTCTCCTGTTTTATGAATTCTAATAATAAGTTTATCACTATTACCCGCTAAGTTAAATTTCTTTAAGCTGTAGCGTCCTTTTGTGTAATCGTAGCCATCATTGGCATCTTCAAAAAGTTGAGAATCTTCTTTACCATCTTTAAAGTACACATCTAAAGTAAGTTGTTCAATATCTTTTTCACCAACATACTGCTGTACTGGGTATTTAGGTATTACAGTACCAGCTTTAACAAATAGAGGCATTTCATCTAAATCTGCATCAACCCACATTTCTTTACCACCAGAAACAATATTGTTTGTCCAATAGTTATACCAATCACCACGTGGTATATACATGCGTCTTCCTTTAGAATTTGGTTCATTTATTGGGCATACCAACATTTGATTTCCAAAAATAAACTCATCGGTTCTGTAATGCGTTTGTATATCCTCTTGGTCAAATAACACCAATGATTTTAACATGGGTACGTTATTTTTATGATACTGATAGAAGGTTGTGTATAAATACGGAAGTAATTGATACCTAAGTTCTATAAATTTTCTAACAACATCGGTTATTTCAGTACCAAATGTCCAAGGTTCTTGTTCGCCGTGGTCACCAGATGAGTGTGTTCTACAAAACGGGTGGAAAACGCCTAATTGAATCCAACGAGCGTAAAGTTCGCCGTTAGGTTGTTCAGCAAAACCACCAATATCAGAACCCGCAAAGGAGAAACCAGAAAGAGCCAAACGTTGTGCTTGTATGTTTGCTATTTGTAAGTGTTCCCAAGTGGCTACGTTATCACCCATCCAAGTTGAGGTATAACGTTGTGTGCCTGAATAAGCCGAACGTGTAATTACAAACGGACGTTTAGGGTAATTAAAGCGTTTTAAACCATGGTATGTGGCTCTTGCCATTTGCATACCGTAAATATTATGTGCTTTTTGGTGAGAGCATGGGTTGCCATCATAATCGTGTCTTACATCTGGTGGAAATGATTTACCAGGAACATCCATTACTGCAGGCTCATTCATATCATTCCAAACACCTTTAACCCCAATTTCAGAAACTAGTTCTTTAAATAAACCAGCCCACCATTCGCGTACTTCGGGTCTTGTATAATCTGGAAAATAACATTCACCAGGCCAAACTTTACCTTTCATATAAGGGCCATCGGCACGTTTACAGAAGTAATCTTTTTCTAAACCTTCACGAAATACATCGTAATCCATGTCTATTTTAATACCCGGATCTATAATTACAACGGTTTTAAAACCATCATCGGCTAATTCTTTAACCATGCGTTTTGGCTCAGGAAAATACTCTTTACTCCAAGTAAAACAACGGAAACCTTCCATGTAATCTATATCTAAATAAATGGCATCACAAGGTATTTTTAGGTCTCTAAATTTTTGTGTTATTTCTTTAACTTGAGATTCTGGGTAGTAACTCCATTTACATTGGTGATACCCTAATGCCCATAATGGTGGCAATTCTGGCGTACCTGTTAAATCTGTGTAGCTTACTACTACATCTTGCATATCTGGACCGTAGAAGAAATAGTAATTCATTTCGCCACCTGAAGCCCAAAAGCTTGTTACGTTACGTCTTTCTTGACAAAAATCAAAATAGGTTCTAAAAGTATTGTCAAAAAATATACCGTATGATTTTTTGTTGTGTAAACCTGTGTAAAACGGAATGGCTTTGTAAATAGGATCTGTATTTTTACCAAATGCGTAAGAATCTGTAGCCCAATTTTCAAATCGTCTACCTTTTAAGTTTACATGTTCTGGTTTGTCACCTAGGCCGTAGTAGCTTTCACCTGTTTGGGCTACTTTACTCATTTTAACAATATCGCCACCTAATTCATAGCTTTCTTCCCAATGAAACCCTAATTCGTCTTGGCAAATTATGGTATCATCTTTAGCATCTAGTATTGAAGTTCTTAAATCTACTTTGTAAACATGGCAAATAAGTTTTGCGGTAGTTACAATGTATTTTTCATCATCTTGAGTTATTTCAAGATGGTTAAAACCACGGCTAGCATTTTCATCAATGGCATAAGAGAAGTCTTTGTTAAACTTTCCTACGGTTGAATACCTGAACCTTAAAACACTATCTCTTAAAACGGTAAGTTGTAAAATAACATTGTTTGCGGTTGTAAAATGTAGAACATCTACATCTTTTTCGTAGTTTATAATGTTTGAAGGGAATAAATCGCCTTTGTATTCTAATTCGGTATTAAGTATCATAAATAAAATCAGTTAGTTATGAGTAAACGAAATTACTAAAAGATTATAATTTAAAGCGTGGTTTTTTTTTAAAAAAACCACGCTTTTATTAAGTAAATATTAAATTATTGAAACTTAAATTAAGGATAATTAAAGTTTCATTTAGTTTTTAAAGCTGAAAACCACCATGCCTAGTGGCGGAATGGTTATATCTGCTGAAAAATCTTTGCCATTCCAAGGGTTTTCTTTTATTGAAATAGCTCTTTTGTTACCAATACCGCCGCCACCAAAAGCTGTAGCATCAGAATTGAAAATTTCTACCAATTTGCCATTATGTGGTACACCTATTTTATATTTTTTTCTAACCGAAGGTGTTAAGTTACATACTACAATTACATTATTTTCTTGGTTATATCCTTTTCTAATGTATGATATTACCGAGTTTTCATAATCATCATAACTAATCCACTCAAAGCCTTCGCCGGTAAACGGTTTTTCGTATAATGCGGGTGTTGTTTTGTAAAGTGTATTTAGAGCTTTAAAATAGTTTTGTGTGTTTTTATGAGGTTCAAATTCTAGTAAATTCCAGTCTAAACTTTCTTGAAAATTCCATTCATTATATTGCCCAAACTCGCCACCCATAAAGAGCAGTTTTGTTCCGGGGTGTGTAAACATATAACCGTACAGCAAGCGTAAGTTTGCAAAACGTTGCCACTCATCACCAGGCATTCTGCCTAAAATGGAGTTTTTACCGTACACAACTTCATCATGCGATAAGGGTAGCATAAAGTTTTCTGTAAATGCGTATGCTAAACTAAAGGTAATTTCGTTGTGGTGATATTTTCTGTAAACAGGGTCTTTTGCAAAATATTCTAAGGTATCGTGCATCCAACCCATCATCCATTTCATACCAAAACCTAAACCACCAAGGTTTGTTGGTTTTGAAACCATGGGGAATGCTGTAGATTCTTCGGCAATGGTTTGTACATCAGGAAATGTTTTATAAACTTCTTTATTTAGTTCTTTCAAAAAGTCTATTACAGCTAAGTTTTCTCTGCCGCCGTACATATTTGGTTCCCATTCGCCGTCTTCTCTAGAATAATCTAAAAATAACATAGATGCAACAGCATCAACACGTAAACCGTCGGCGTGGTATTGGTCTAACCAAAAAATAGCGTTGCTTATTAAGAAAGATCTAACCTCGTTTCTTTCATAATTAAAAATTAAGCTTTTCCAGTCTGGGTGATAGCCTTTGCGTTTATCAGGATGTTCGTATAGATGTGAGCCATCAAAAAAGCCTAAACCGTGGGCGTCTTCAGGGAAATGTGATGGTACCCAATCTAGAATAATACCTATATCGTTTTGGTGAAGTTTATCAACTAAATATTTAAATTCTTCGGGGTAGCCATAGCGAGATGTTGGTGCAAAATAGCCTGTTAATTGATAGCCCCATGAAGGATCAAAAGGATATTCCATTATTGGCATAAGCTCAACGTGTGTAAAGCCCATATCTTTAACATAATTAACCAATTCATCGGCTAATTCAAAATAAGAAAGAGACCTGTTTTCTTCGGTTTTTTTTCGCCATGAGCCTAAATGAACTTCATAAACGGAATATGGCGCATCTAAAGCGTTATGTTTTTTGCGTTTTTTTAACCAATCTTGGTCTTTCCATTTGTAATTGTCTTCCCAAATTACAGAGGCTGTTCTTGGTGGGTGTTCGCAGCGTTTTGCATACGGATCTGCTTTTTCTGTAACCACACCATTGTGGTGGCTATGAATTTTGTATTTGTATATGTTGCCTTTACCAACAAAGGGTATGAAGCCTTCCCAAATACCACTAGAATCCCATCTTACATTTAGTTGGTGTTCTTCATCGGTCCAGAAATTGAAATCTCCAATAACAGAAACCTGTTTAGCGCTTGGTGCCCAAACGGCAAAGTAGGTGCCTTTTATACCATTTACAGTTACAGGGTGTGCGCCAAATTTTTCATAAAGGCGGTAGTGTTTTCCGGCTTTAAATAGGTTGATATCAAAATCTGTAAATAAACTATACGCTTTTACATGTGCCATAAATTATAATGTGAACCCTCTAGGAATGGTTACGCCTTTTTTAATTACTACTATACCATCTTTAACAAAATAGGTATCTGTTTCTGTATCTTCTAGGTGATGACCGCCATTAATTCTAACATCATCACCAATTCTGCAGTTTTTATCTACAATGGCATTTTTTATAAAACAACGCTCGCCAATACCTAAAAGAATATCAATTTTTTCTTCTTCAATTTTTTCTAGTGATTCATATCGATCAGACCCCATCATGTAGGTGTTAATAATGGTTGAGTCTTTACCAATTCTAGAACGAATACCTATTACAGATTGTTCGATTTTTGCGGCATTTATAATACACCCTTCAGCAATTACTGCTTTTTCTAAAGTTGTGCCTGCTATTTTTGTTGTTGGTAGCATGCGTGCTCTGGTGTAAATGCGTCTGCTTTTATCGTATAAATCAAAATCTGGAATATCTTTGGTTAAGCCAATATTAGCTTCAAAGAAAGATTCAATTGTTCCAATATCTGTCCAGTAACCTTCGTATTGGTAGCTAACAGTTTTATGATTTTCTATGCTTTGCGGTATAATTTCTTTTCCAAAATCAATAGTATCAGGGTTTTCCATTAATTTAACAAGAAGTTCTCTGTTAAAAATGTAAATACCCATTGATGCTAAATAGTTACGGCCTTGGCTTTTCATATCATCACTTACTTCTGATACCCAATCTGGTAGTAAACTAGCATCTGGTTTTTCTATAAATGAGGTTACAACGTTTTCTTCGTTGGCTTTCATAATACCAAATCCAGGAGCATCTTTAGCGCTTACTGGAATGGTTGCAATAGATATTTCGGCTTTACTTTTTTTATGAGCTTTCACCATTTCATCATAATCCATTTGGTAAAGCTGATCTCCAGAAAGTATTAAAAAATAGTCAAAATCATGTCTTACAAAGTGGTGCATACTTTGGCGAACAGCGTCTGCGGTACCCTGAAACCAAGTTTTATTTTGTGGTGTTTGTTCTGCGGCCAAAACATCAACAAAAGCACTACTAAAAAAACTAAAATGGTAGGTATTTTTTATGTGCCTGTTTAAGGAGGCCGAATTAAATTGTGTTAAAACAAACATGCGTTTAATGTCTGAATTTATACAGTTTGAAATAGGAATATCTACCAACCTATACTTACCTGCAATGGGTACTGCGGGTTTAGATCTGTCTTTAGTTAGTGGGTATAGTCTAGAGCCTTGGCCGCCACCTAAAATTATGGCTAAAACTTTGTCGTTAATCATTTACTGGTTGTTTAATTGATTTATAAAGGGTTATATATGTAATAGCTGATTTGTTCCAAGAATGATCAATAGTCATTATTTGTTTTTGAAGTGCGCTAAAGGTTTTAGTGTCTTTGTATAACTCTACAGCTCTATTAACAGCGTGCACTACACTTGCAGCGGTTATTTCTCTGTGACAAATACCAAAACCATTAGGTTCATCAATATCTGTAACGGTATCTTTAAGGCCGCCAACGCTTCTAACAATTGGTATGGTACCGTACCTTAAAGCGTACATTTGATTTAAACCACAAGGCTCAACGCGTGATGGCATTAGTAAAAAATCGGCACCTGCGTAAATGTTGTGAGATAGTGCTTCATCATAGCCAATAAACGCATTGTATAAACCTTTAAAGTTTAATAAGTCTTTTAAAGGTTCTTCAATATCTTTATTACCAGAGCCTAAAAGTAAAATAGAAGCATTTTTTGTATTTAGAATTGTTTTAAAGGCTTCAGGAAACAAATCGGCTCCTTTTTCTAAAACAAGTCTTCCTATGAAAGCAAAAAGTGGTTTTTTAGGGTCTAAGTTAAATTTATTACATAAATACATTTTGTTAGCAACTTTACCTGTATTTATGGTTTTTGTGTTGTAGTTTCCTTTGATGAATGGGTCCGTTTCCGGGTTCCAAACATTCACATCAATACCATTTAAAACACCCACACATTTTGCAGCTTCACTACTTAGTAAATCTTCTAAACCATTAGCAGATTTTTTAAGTTCTTCCATATAACTTGGTGAAACCGTTGTAACTCTCCAAGCACATTTAATGGCTGCAGCTAAGGGGTTTATTGAGCCACCCCAATCTAACAACCCAACATTATCAAAATTAAATTCTGGAATTAGGTTTACTTTATCATGTGAAAACCAACCTTGGTATTGTGCATTATGTATGGTGAAAATACTAGGCGTGTTTTTAAAAACAGCAAATTGTTTGCACTGTTGCATCATAAAAGGTGTTAACCCTGTATGGTGGTCGTGGCAATGTATAATATCAGGCAAATCATTCCAGGTTGATAACCAGTTTAGCGCTGCAATTTGAAAGGCTAAAAACCGCTCTGTATCTTCACTGGAGTACACATAATCTTTAAAAATTAGTTTTGGTACATCAATAAAATAAACATTAAAGTCTAGAACACCTTCATCAAGCATTAAAACATTAAACTCTAGTGTATCATCAGCAAGTGTGAGAGTATCACTATAAATTTTATTAAAATTATGGGCTTTGGTAAATTTATTGTCATAATAAGGCATTATAACATGCGAAAAAATACCTGCGTTATTTTGGTATTTTGGTAAGGCACCAACAACGTCTGCCAAACCACCAACTTTGGCTACCGGATAACACTCTGCACTAATATGTATTACTGTCATATTAAACTTTCATATGTTATAAACATACAAAAATATTGTTAATAACTTTGTTGAAATCTCATTTTTGAGAAAAAAAAAGCATTATTGAGGATATTTGATTTTTTCATTAAAGAAATTCAACAAATACCTTTTTTTTCCTTTAATATTCTATAAAATTCAACAAAGTCTTCTAGTAGGTACTATTATGTTTTTGGTGCTAAAGAAGCTTTTTAAATGCTGGTGTTTTATTAATCGTTAAGTTTTAAAACGGCCATAAATGCTTGCTGCGGAATTTCAACATTACCAACTTGACGCATACGTTTTTTACCTTTTTTCTGTTTTTCTAAAAGTTTACGTTTACGCGAAATATCACCACCGTAACATTTAGCAGTTACATCTTTACGAAGCGCTTTAATAGTTTCTCTTGAAATAATTTTAGCACCAATGGCTGCTTGAATTGGAATATCAAATTGCTGACGCGGAATTAACTCTTTTAATTTTTCACACATTTTTTTACCAATAGTTTGGGCGTTATCTGCGTGAATTAATGCTGAAAGTGCATCAACAGTTTGTGCATTTAATAAAATATCAACACGTACTAGTTTTGATGGTTTCATGCCTATTGGATGATAATCAAAAGAAGCGTATCCTTTTGAAACGGTTTTTAATCTATCGTAAAAATCAAAAACTATTTCCGCTAGAGGCATATCAAAATTAAGTTCTACACGTTCGGTAGTTAAATAGGTTTGGTTGGTAATTTGCCCACGTTTTTCAATACAAAGGCTCATAACATTACCAACAAAATCTGATTTTGTAATAATGGTTGCTTTAATATAAGGTTCTTCAACGCGGTCTAGTGTTGAAGGATCGGGTAAGTCACTTGGGTTATTTACAATAATAATTTCGTCTGGTTGCTTTTTGGTGTACGCGTGGTATGATACGTTTGGTACGGTTGTAATAACCGTCATATCAAATTCACGTTCAAGGCGTTCTTGAATAATTTCCATGTGAAGCATGCCTAAAAAACCACAACGGAAACCAAAGCCTAAAGCGGCAGAACTTTCGGGAGCAAAAATTAGAGAAGCATCATTTAACTGAAGTTTTTCCATGGATGCTCTTAGCTCTTCATAATCTTCAGTATCAACAGGGTAAATACCAGCAAAAACCATTGGTTTTACGTCTTCAAAACCAGAAATGGCATTTTTTGTTGGTTCTTTAGCATCGGTAATAGTATCACCAACTTTAACTTCGCGGGCGTCTTTAATACCGGTAATAAGGTAACCAACATCGCCTGCTTTAATTTCTTTTTTAGGTAATTGCTTAAGTTTTAGAGTGCCAACTTCATCTGCAAAATACTTTTTATTGGTAGCAATAAATTTTATTTCTTGTCCTTTTTTTATAGAGCCATTAATAACCCTAAAGTAGGTTTCTACACCTCTAAATGGGTTGTAAACAGAATCGAAAATTAAGGCTTGCAAAGGTTCATCAGGGTTGCCTTTTGGCGCAGGAATACGATTAATAACTGCAGCTAAAACATTTTCTATACCAAAACCGGTTTTACCACTGGCGTGTATAACATCTTCAGGGTCGCAGCCTAATAAATCTACAATATCATCAGTCACTTCTTCAGGGTTGGCACTTGGTAAATCTACTTTATTAAGTACAGGAATAATTTCTAAATCATTTTCTAGCGCTAAATATAAGTTTGAAATGGTTTGTGCTTGTATGCTTTGTGCTGCATCTACAATTAGTAAAGCGCCTTCGCAAGCAGCAATTGAGCGTGATACTTCGTAACTAAAATCTACGTGACCTGGTGTGTCAATTAGGTTAAGCACAAATTTTTCGCCATTAAATTCATAATCCATTTGAATAGCATGACTTTTAATGGTAATACCACGTTCGCGCTCTAAATCCATACTATCAAGTAACTGATCTTGTTTTTCTCTATCTGTTACAGAGCCTGTAAAATCTAATAAGCGGTCTGCTAATGTACTTTTACCGTGATCTATATGTGCTATTATGCAAAAATTTCTAATGTTTTTCATGCTTGTTACTCGATTACCGAGATTTAAGTGAATTTAGACTTACCCAAAAAATAAAATTAGTTTTTTCTAATAAACTATCTGTAGTGCTTATACCGAGCAGTTTACTTCAAATTACTAGAGGCGCAAAGATACTCTATTTAATCAAAGATAAAACTATTATTTTGTAGCAACAATTTATAATTTATATACCCAGATTGCTTTTATGATACCATTAAAGTACCGCAAATACCTAAACTAACAATTACATAAACAGCTGCAATTATAAATAAAACCATAGCGGCTTTTTTACTTTTAGGCCTTACTAAAAAACCAATTATAGTTAATAAAACAGCGGGCCCAAACATGATGGCTAAAATTAAATAAACAATACCATCTAAATTAACTTCTAAAAAATGCGTCATGTTTAAAACTAAAGTTAGGGTTAAAAAGTTAGCTGGTTTCTTAGTGTTTCTAAGTATGCTTTTTTATCATCTCTGTAAAACAAATTCATGGTTTCAAAATAAGCGGATACACTTTTTTTGTGCAGTTCACTTCAACATATTTGTAGTTTACAAAAAAAAGGTTTTAAAAATTTATGCTTACATGTTCTTTTGGGGTATAAATATTTAAATTTATCGTAGATGAAAAGACCAAACATTAGAATAGTTTTACTGATACTTATATTGGTTGTAACAAATATCTATTTGGTTACAACAGATAAAAACCCTAAACAAACGGCTTTAAAGTTAGGCAATCATTCGTCACGTAACTATAGTCAAATTAAAGATTCTAAATGGGAATATATAAAGCAAAGATTATTTAGCGGAGAAGGAGAAGCTGAATTTGTTTATAAAATTAGTCAAGTCAAAAAAAATGCACCAATATTAATAGCTCCAAGGCATGCCACAAAAGAAGACAGTTTAGCTATAAACCAAATTATAGATGAGTTAAGAACTATTATACCAAACAGAACTATTGACTACTTTAAAAATTTTTCTGAAATAACATATTCTAAACTGGATAGAACAGATAGAGGTAAACCAATTAAAGGTATTTCTTCTGCCGATTTAGTGTTTTCAACTATTCAATTAAACTTTAATAAAAATGTTAACTCTTCAAGTTTAAGATCAGAAATTTTAATCGAAACACTTTTGCCCGACGGTAGTGCTATACAAAGAACAAATACTGCAAGAAATGAAAGATTTATATACTACCCAAGTAAAGTTTGGTTTCAACTAAACGAAAATCTTAATTTCAGTAAAAGGAAAAATTACATCCAATACGAACTACTAAGAACATTATGTTATATATATCCGTTGAGTATTAAACCGAACCCAATAAATCGTAACAGAACTAAAGAAGGTGTGTTCTTTTCTTCTGAATACAAACCTGATATCGCCAGATTAAATAGTTTAGATAAGTTTTTACTTCAAAAATTATATGAAGATGATTTTTTAAAACAATTTAAAACTTATTTAAGCACTAATTATTCGTGGTACTATGCAAATTGTTTTATGAATATTGAGTTTGCTAAAACTCTTGCTTGGTCTATTATTGTTTGCATTGGTCTGTTTGCTTCTGTTCTACTATTTGGTTTTTTAGAGAGAAGAAAGTTTAAGTATTCCTATCTAGACTATTTTGTTCCAATATATTTTATAATGCTTTATGTAATGAATTCAATTTCTATTTATGCATTTATAACAAACATAAATAATAATATTACTTTAATGTATACCCTAGTATTATTCATAACTGCTAGTATCGGTGCACTAGTGACTTCAACTGCATTATTCCTTGTAGAATTAAAATGGATTGATAAAATTAAAGGTTTTTTTACCTTTCAACTAATATTAAAAGTCATTTTTACCTTTATTGTGTTTAATCTTCCTTTAGCGATAATATTTTTTGTAAAAGGAAGACCATTAATTGGTTTTATAGAGTTTTGTTTACCAACAATTAATTTCACAGTAATAATTGCAATAGGTAGAGGTTTCCTAATTTATGCTAATCATATTTCCCAATCATTAGTAAATGCAAAAGATGTAGAATTAAGCAAAATAAAAGAGCTACACGCGCAAGCAGAAACTAAACTATTACAATCTCAAATCAACCCACATTTTTTATACAATTCATTAAACTCTATAGCTAGTTTGGCTCCTATAGACGCCACTAAAACGCAAAAAATGGCATACTCTTTATCCGATTTGTTTAAGTATTCCATAAACAGAAAAGGGAAAAAGATGAGTACTGTTAAAGATGAAATAGACATGGTAAAATCATATTTAGAAATAGAGAAAATACGATTTGGTGATAGACTGCAATTTAAGATTGATTTTGATGAAACGATTGAAAATCATAAAATACCTCTATTTTTGATTCAACCATTAGTGGAAAATGCTGTAAAACATGGTATTTCTCAAAATGAAGGTTTAGGGTTAATAAGTCTAATTATCAAGAAAGCTGAACAAAATCTTATTATTATGGTAAAGGACAATGGGCCTGATTTCCCAAAAGGTTTAGTAAGTGGTCATGGTTTACAAACGGTGTATGACTTATTGCGATTAAGCTACCGCGATAAGGCTTCTTTAAACTGGACAAACATTCCTGAAAAATCAATAATGGTAATCTTACCTGAAACGTTATAATATGAGTGAACCTTATTCAACTATAATTATTGATGATGAAGCGCCAGCAAGAGCTGGTTTAGAAAACCTATTAAGTAAGTTTCCTGAAGATTTTCATATTATTGATACAGCAGAAAATGCAACCTTGGCAAAAGAAAAAATAGAACGACTAAAACCAGACTTAATCTTTTTAGATATAGAAATGCCTGGACAAACAGGATTCGATTTATTAGCACAATTAAAAGCAATACCTATAGTTGTCTTTTGTACAGCTTATGACCAATATGCCTTAGAAGCCTTTGAAACTAATGGTATTGATTATTTAGTAAAGCCTGTAAAGCTTCAGCGAATAGAAAAAACGGTTCAGAAACTAAAAACATTTAATAAGAAGGGAACCCCTGAAGATATTTTAAAGGTTTTAAAAGATATAGCAAATCAAAAAGAAGTTAAAAAAATGACCTCTATTACCGTAAAGAAAAACGATAGATTAGTTTTTTTAAAACTGGATGAAGTGGCTTATTTTGAAGCTAATAATAATTATACCAATATAAATTGTGAATCTGGCATTCACCTTTGTACAGAATCTATGAATAGCTTAGAACATAAATTACCAGATAATTTTTTGCGTGTTCATAGAGGTGTAATTATTAATAAAAATTACGTAAATAATATTCAAAAGTATTTTAACAGTAGATTTATAATTACGTTAAATAATAAGAAACAATCTGCTATTACTACTGGAAGGAGTTATAACCGTATAATTAAGGAATGGATTGGTGCAAATTAAAGTTTAAAATGTGTTCTTAGAATAATGAAGTTTAGTCATTGAATAAAAAACTGTAATTTTGCAAATCAAAATAATACAATGGTAAAAATAGATAACATAGAACTGCCAGATTTTCCGTTACTTTTAGCGCCTATGGAAGATGTTAGCGATCCACCTTTTCGTGCTTTGTGTAAAGAGCAAGGAGCCGATGTTGTTTACACCGAGTTTGTGTCTAGCGAAGGTTTAATACGTAATGCAGCCAAAAGCGTTATGAAGCTAGATATTTATGAAAAAGAAAGACCCGTTGGCATTCAAATTTTTGGTGCTAATTTAGATAGCATGCTGCAAACCATTGATATTGTTGAAAAATCTAAACCAGATATTATTGATATTAATTTTGGTTGCCCAGTAAAAAAAGTAGTTAGTAAAGGAGCGGGTGCTGGTATTTTAAAAGATATCTGCCTTATGGAAAAACTAACTGCCGAAATGGTTAAACGCACCAATTTACCTATTACAGTAAAAACTCGTTTAGGTTGGGACCACGATTCTATAAAAATTGTTGAGGTAGCCGAAAGGTTGCAAGATGTTGGCTGTAAAGCTATTGCAATTCATGGGCGTACACGTGCGCAAATGTATAAAGGAAGTGCCGATTGGAAACCTATTGCTGCCGTAAAAAACAACCCAAGAATGCATATTCCGGTGTTTGGAAATGGCGATGTTGATTCACCTGAAAAAGCTGCCGAAATGCGTGATAGTTATGGTTTAGATGGCGCCATGATTGGACGCGCAAGCATAGGAAATCCGTGGTTTTTTAAACAAGTAAAGCATTATTTTAAAACAGGTACATATTTACCACCAATTTCTTTAGAAGAACGTGTTGAAGCTGCACGCCGCCATTTACAAATGTCTATTGATTGGAAAGGTGAAACTTTAGGTGTTTTTGAAACCAGACGCCATTATACCAACTATTTTAAAGGTATTCCGCATTTTAAAGAATACCGCACAAAAATGGTAACTAGCGATAAACCTGAAGATGTTTTTGCAACCTTTGATGAGGTGTTAGATAAGTTTTCGGGGTATGAGTTTACCGTTTAATTATTTGTTTATTTCTGCATGAAATCACATATAAAAATAACATATTGTACACAGTGCCAGTGGTTGTTACGTGCCACTTGGATGTCTCAAGAGTTACTTACCACTTTTAAAGATGATATTGATGCGCTAACGTTAATACCAGGAACAGGTGGTATTTTTGAAGTGCATGCAAATGATGAAAAAATTTGGTCTAGAAAAGACATGAATGGATTCCCTGAAATTACCAAACTAAAACAACTGGTTAGAGATGTTATTGCGCCCAATAAAAGTTTAGGGCATATAGACAGAAAACACACTTAAACAGTGTAATTTATTTAGTTTTTACTACGCTTAAACCTAAATATTTTTAATTAATTGTTTTGTAATTCTTGCCGAAGCTATTTTTGAAGCTACAATACCTAAAACAGATATAGTTACAAACACTAAAACTAAGTTTGTAAATTTAATTTTTGTGGGATAAACCAATGTTGGCGTAATATAAATTTTTAAAAAATCGGGCCCGTAGGTTTGGTTCAGTATTAAAATGAAGCCTAAAATAACACCTATAAACCCGCCAACTATACTCATTAAACTTCCTTGATAGAAAAATATTTTTTTAATATTTTTTAAATTTACACCCATATTAAACAATGTGCTTAAGCTTTGTTTTTTATCTAACATCATCATTATTAATGAGCCAATTACATTAAAAAAAGCTATTATTAAAACAAGTGTAAAAATGAGGTAAACAGCTAAATATTCGGTATTTAGCATCTTGTAAAGGGCGTCGTTTAATTGAGCTCTGTTTTTAAGTGTTACTTTGTTACCTAAAATGGTTTGAATTTTTTGCGCAGTATCTTCAGCGTTGGCATTTGCTGTTAATTTAAATTCTAATGCTGTAATTTGGTTAGCCTTATAGTTTAAAAGTTTGGTAACCAAGTTTGTAGGAGCAAAAATGTAATTGTCGTTTAGTTTTTCATTTATATAAAAAACACCCACGTTTGTAGCTTTTACAGTGTTAAACGCATTGGCTGTTGAGGTAATTTGCTTTTTACCAGGTTTCGGTACATAAATATTTATGGGTTTGGTATAATCTAAAACACCAATTGATAAATTATTGGCAATACCCCAACCACAAACTATTTGGTTGCTATTTTGTTCTAGCCAACTGCCATAATCTATTTGAGATTCTATATTAACAACTTGGTTGTAAAACCTATCAACACCTTTAACAGTTGCTAAAGTTTTTTTTGCTTGAGAAGTTATTAAAACACGTTCTTCAACAATTTTTGAAAATTGGGCAATTTCATCTAAAGCATTAAGTTGTTCAACATCATTATCGGTTAAAAAAAACGTTTTGCCTTTGGTTGCCTGTGCTTTTAAATCGGGGTCAACAATATTGGTAAAATCTAAAGTAAAATCTTTTAAACCAGCAAAACCCGATAATACAATAAATAATGATGCCGAACCTAAAACAACCCCAAAAAGGGCAAAATAGGTAATAAAATTTATAGCATTGTTTGTGCTTTTAGAGCGCAGATAACGTTTGGCAATGTATAAAGATATATTCAATTAAGATTTTTTTCTATTATCTAGTAAATTAGGGTCGTTAATGGGGTTTTCTAAGCCTTTTAATGAGCGTTCAATACCATCAATATATTCTAAAGAATCATCTAAATAAAAATTAAGTTCAGGCATTCTGCGTAATTGGTTTTTAGTACGTTGTGCCAATTCATGTTTTATAAAAGCAGTGTTAGTTTTTATACCATCAACAAGTTCTTTGGCTTTGTTGTTAGGAAAAATACTTAAATATACCTTAGCTATTGATAAATCTACCGTTACAGATACTTTTGTAACCGAAATTAACACACCCTGTAAACCACCTTGTGTTGCGGCTCTTTGTAACACATCAACTAAATCTTTTTGAAGTACCGATGCTATTTTTTTCTGTCTTTGACTCTCTTCCATGTGTTATTTTTTTAAACCAGAAAACTGGTTATATTTTGCAAAAATAAAGGTTATTTAAACATAATAATGCTTTTTAATTTACAATTTTTGTACCTTTCTTTAAAAGTAATATATGAATAAAATAGAACATATTGGTATAGCTGTGAAAAATTTAAACGATGCTAACACGTTGTTTTCAAAATTATTTGCAAAACCACACTATAAAATTGAAACTGTTGAAACTGAAGGTGTAAAAACCTCGTTTTTTAAAGTAGGCGAAAATAAGATAGAATTACTTGAAGCAACAAAACCAAATAGCCCTATAGCAAAGTTTATTGAAAAAAAAGGCGAAGGCATACACCACATAGCCTTTGATGTTAATGATATTGAAGCTGAAATTAAACGTTTAAAAAAAGAGGGGTTTACAGTTTTAAACGATGTGCCAAAATTAGGAGCCGACAATAAAAAAGTAGCTTTTTTACACCCCAAAAGCACTAATGGTGTTTTAATTGAGCTTTGTGAAGAGATAAAGGATTAATTTTTCTTGTAGAGTTATAAAATAAGTAGTAATATTGCACTCTCTTTTAAAAAAGAGCATAATTAGCGTAAAGCTAATGGGTCCTATAACTCAGTTGGTTAGAGTATCTGACTCATAATCAGAAAGTCCCTGGTTCGAGCCCAGGTGGGACCACAACTTAAAAAGCAAGCCTTGTAAATTTTATATTTATGAGGCTTTTTTTATTTAAAAAAGTATCTTCGCTTAAAACATAGTTATGTTACAAAACAACATTAAAAATAAGCTTTTGGCGCTTTCTAAAACTTTAGATGGCAGCTTGTTTTTTGATGATTTGCATAAAAGTATTTACGCCACAGATGCTTCGGTATACAGAAAAATTCCGTTAGCAGTTGCATACCCAAAAACTGAGGCTGATATTATTTTGTTAATAGCATTTGCTAAACAACACAAAACAACGTTAATACCGCGTACAGCAGGCACATCATTAGCAGGCCAATGCGTAGGCGAAGGCATTGTGGTTGATGTTTCAAAACACTTTACAGAAATTTTAAATTTTAACCAAAAAGAACAAACTGTTACTGTACAGCCCGGTGTAATTAGAGATGATCTTAATAGGTTTTTGCAACCATATGGTTTGTTTTTTTCACCCAATACATCAACAAGTAACAGGTGTATGATTGGTGGAATGGTTGGTAATAATTCATCTGGTTCAACCTCAATTAAATATGGTGTAACCAGAGATAAAGTTTTGCAATTAAACACCATTTTATCTGATGGTTCAAAGGCCATTTTCAAAACTATTAATACTTCAGAAATTAAAAATAAAGGTAAAGGTGATAACCTTGAAAATCATATTTATAATTCGGTTTTTAAAGCACTTTCAAAAAAAGAAGTGCAGCAACAAATTCATGATGCGTTTCCTCATAAAAATATACACCGAAGAAATACAGGTTACGCGGTTGATGTTTTTTTAGATGAAAACACACAAACCGGACTTACAGAAACTGTAAGCATAGCGCAATTACTGTGTGGTAGTGAAGGCACATTGGCATTTACAACTGCCATAACGTTACAACTAGACCAATTACCACCACCAAAAGAAGTGCTTGTTGCGGCTCATTTTAATAGCGTGCAAGAGAGTTTAGAGGCTACTGTTGTTGCCATGAAACACAATTTATATGCTTGTGAATTATTAGATAAAACCATTTTAGATTGTACCAAAAACAACCGAGAACAACTTAAAAATAGGTTTTTTATTGATGCAGACCCAAAGGCTATTTTACTGCTAGAAATTAGGGCTACTACTGAAACAGATTTAGAAAGCCAAGTAAATACACTTATTAACAATTTAAAAGCTAATGGTTTTGGTTACGCGTACCCTAAATTATATGGGCAAGATATTAATAAAGCTTTTGAACTTCGTAAAGCAGGCCTAGGTTTATTGGGTAATATTGTTGGTGATGATAAAGCCGTAGCTTGTATTGAAGATACCGCCGTTAGGTTGCAAGATTTACCTAATTATATTGCTGAATTTACTCAAATGATGGATAGCTACAACCAAAACGCTGTGTATTATGCACATGCTGGTGCAGGCGAAATTCATTTAAGACCAATTTTGAATTTAAAAAAAGCCAAAGACGTCAATCTGTTTAGAGAAATTACAACCAATACCGCTAAACTTGTAAAAAAATATAAAGGTTCTTTTAGTGGCGAACATGGCGATGGTATAGTACGTGCAGAGTTTTTGCCTTTAATGATTGGTAACAAGAATTATGAATTGCTGAAACACATAAAGCATATTTTTGATCCGGAAAATGTATTTAACAAAGGAAAAATTGTTGATGCATTTCCTATGGATGAAGCATTGCGCTATGAAGTTGATAGAGAAGAGCCAAATATTGAAACCACACTCGATTTCTCTGATTCTCAAGGCATTTTAAGAGCTGCCGAAAAATGTAATGGTTCTGGTGATTGTAGAAAATCAGTATCTGCCGGTGGTACCATGTGTCCTAGTTACAGAGCCACAAAAAACGAAAAAGATACCACACGAGCTCGTGCCAATGCGTTACGTGAGTTTTTAACTAATTCTGATAAAACAAATAAATTTAATTCTGAAGCATTAAAACAGGTTTTCAGTTTATGTTTAAGCTGTAAAGCTTGTGCTAGTGAGTGCCCAAGCAATGTTGATGTTGCTAGCTTTAAAGCAGAGTTTTTGCACCAATATTACAAAAGCAACCCGCCATCTTTTAGAACTAAAATAATGGCAAACAACGTAAAATACAATAAACTTGGTAGCAAATTTCCGGGTGTTACCAATACTATTTTAAATACAGCTATTTCAAAAAAAATATTAGGAATTTCACCTCAACGCAGCATACCAAAACTAGCAAAACATACATTTAGAAAATGGTATGAATCACAAAAAGTAAATACTCAAAAAAATAATTATAAAGGAGAACTTTACTTGTTTGTAGATGAGTTTACCAATTATTATGATGTTGAAGTTGGTAAAGACGCTTTTAAGCTACTTTTAAAACTTGGGTATAAAGTAAATATTATAGAACATGAAGAAAGCGGACGTAGTTTTATTTCTAAAGGATTTTTAGATGAAGCAAAAAAAGTGGCTAATAAAAACATTAAAATATTTTCTAATGTGATTTCTGAAGAATCGCCTTTAATAGGTATTGAACCATCGGCTATTTTATCGTTTAGAGATGAATATTTGCGTTTGGCCCATGACAAAAAAGCGGCTTTAAAAATTTCAGAAAACGCGTTTACTATTGAAGAATTTTTAAAAAACGAAATTACAAAAGGGCATATTGTAGAAACGCAGTTTACGCAAGCATCAAAAACTATAAAAATTCATGGGCACTGTCACCAAAAGGCATTAAGCAGTACAGCGCCAATTTTTACTATGCTGAATTTACCCAAAAATTATTCGGTTAAAATAATAAGTTCTGGTTGTTGCGGTATGGCAGGGTCTTTTGGTTATGAAAAAGAACATTATGCAGTAAGCATGCAAGTTGGCGAAGATACGTTGTTTCCAAAACTTAGAAGTTTAGACACCAACACTATTATAGCTGCCTCAGGAACAAGCTGCAGACATCAAATTTTTGATGGAGTAAACAAAATCTCGTTGCACCCCGTTAGTATATTAAAAAACGCATTATTGTAATGTTGCTATTTTTTAATAATCTGATAATCAAATTAAAATAGTCTAACTGTAATTTATGTTATATATTTGCAGTTAAAGTTATGTGAGCAAGTTACTTTTAATGGTTTTAAATTTTTTTATGAAATAAATAACGGTTATTTTAAAGTAGAAAATCGTGCAGAAACAATCACTTAATCGAGGTTATTTGCGTTTTATAGATGTTTTTTTATTGAAAAATACCTTAATTTGTTTTATCAGCTCACTTTTTTTTTTACATTTGTGAACAAATGACAATACAAAATAAAAGAATATTTGCCTCAATCTTATTTGTATTAATAAGTTTTGTATGCCTATCGCAAACGGCACCACCGCCTCCAGCACCACCAGTGCCACCACCGGGTTTTCCTATTGATGGCGGTGTAATTCTAGGTGCTATTTTTGCTTTATGTTATGGCGTAAAAAAATTAGTTTCCCCAAATTTTAAAAAATAGCTATTTAAGTTGGTTCATGCTAACCAATTTTGAAACGTACTTTCCTAAAACATCAAATTCTAAATTAATAACTGTACCAACTTTAAATGTGTTAAAGTTTGTGTGCTTGTATGTGTAGGGTATTATTGCAACGCTAAAACTGTTATTTTCAGAATTTACAACTGTTAAACTAGTACCATTTACAGTAATTGAGCCTTTTTCAATAGTAATGTTGTTTAATGAGCTATCATATTCAAAGGTAAATACCCAGCTACCATTTTCTTCGGTTATAGCTTTACAAACACCAGTTTGGTCTACGTGCCCTTGTACAATATGGCCATCAAGTCTGTCTCCTAATTTCATGGCACGTTCTAAATTAACTTTATCACCCATTTTTAAGTGTGATAGGTTTGTTTTATTTAAAGTTTCCTTTATAGCAGTTACGGTATATTCATTGTCATTTAAACTCACAACAGTTAAACAAACGCCATTGTGCGACACACTTTGGTCTATTTTAAGTTCAGGAGTTATGCTGCTTTTTACAGTAATATGTAGGTTTGTATCTTGGTTTTGTAGGTTGGTTATGGTGCCAATATCTTCAATAATTCCGGTAAACATAATTTAATCTGTTTATTTGGTTAAATTTGCAACATCAAAAATACATGAATTTTTTCATTTAAAACGAGATAGTAGTTAAATGGAAATTTTAAATATTAGTTATTATTTTAATGAAGAAAGACGCACAAATAGTAGTAGGTATATCAGTAGGCGATTTAAATGGTATTGGTAGTGAAATAATATTAAAAACCTTTGAAGATAATCGTATTTTAGATTTTTGTACGCCCGTAATTTTTGCATCGGCAAAAACTATGAATTTTTTTAAATCACATTTTAAATCGGGCATAAATTTTCACAATATAAATAACATTAATCAGTTAGCTCAAGGTAAAGTAAATGTGTTTAACTGTTGGAACGAACCTGTAAAAATTGAGTTTGGTAAAGAAGATGTTAAAATTGGCACCTACGCTATAAAATCATTAAAAACAGCAACCAAGGCTTTAAAAAATGATGAAGTAGATGTTTTACTAACAGCGCCAATAAACAAATTCAATATTCAATCTAAAGAATTTAATTTTCCAGGACATACAGATTTTTTAGCACAAGAATTAAAAGGTGAAAGTTTAATGTTTATGGTAAGTAACGGATTACGAGTTGGTTTGCTAACAGATCACGTACCAGTTAAAGACGTTGTTAACCATATAACTGAAGCGCTTATCACAAAAAAAATTAATACAATACATGATTCTTTGGTGAAAGATTTCAAAATATCAAAACCAAAAATTGCTGTTTTAGGTATAAATCCGCATACAGGTGATAATGGTGTTATTGGAAAAGAAGATGATGAGGTTTTGAGACCAACACTTAAGAAAATAAAAGAAAAAGGCATGTTGGTTTTTGGTCCTTATGCTGCAGATAGCTTTTTTGGATCAAACAATTTCAAAAATTTTGATGCCATTATTGCCACATATCATGACCAAGGTTTAATACCATTTAAAACATTATCATTTGGGCAAGGTGTAAATTACACAGCAGGATTAAGTAAGGTTAGAACTTCTCCAGACCACGGAACAGCCTTTGAAATAGCTGGAAAAGGACAAGCCGATGAAAGTTCGTTTAAAGAAGCGTTGTTTGCTGCAATAAAAATTCATAAAAATAGAATTGAATATGAGCAACTTACGCAAAACGCCTTAAAAAAACAGCAAAAATAGATATAAACAAAAAAATGTTTATAAGTAATGTTGCATAATATAAAATTTCATATATTTGCAGGCTCAAAATAGATGTGATAATGAAGCCATTGAAAGAATATGTAATCCAATTTGTAGGATTAAAAGTAGGAAAGCATCATTTTGAGTATGAAATAGCTCAAGCGTTCTTTGATTATTTTGAGTATCAGGAATTTAATGATGTTAATGTAAAAGTAAACGTTACTTTAGAAAAAAAGTCAACATTACTAGAATTACATTTTAAAGCCGAAGGATTTGTTAACGTTAATTGCGATTTAACAAATGAACCATACAACCAAACTATTGAAAGTGAGTTTGATTTGGTAGTTAAATTTGGTGATGAATATAATGATGAATACGAAGACATTTTAATAGTACCACACGGCACTTATGAAATAAGTATTCAACAATACATTTATGAGCTAATAATATTAGCAGTACCAATTAAAAGAGTACACCCAGGTGTAAAAGACGGCACATTAGGGTCTGATATACTTAAAAAATTAGAAGAATTAAGCCCAAAGCTTAACGAAAATAAAGAAAAAGAAGAAGAGGACATTGACCCTCGATGGAATACATTAAAAAAACTATTAACGGATAAATAACAATAGAAAATGGCACATCCTAAGAGAAAAATCTCTAAAACAAGAAGAGATAAGAGAAGAACACATTATAAAGCATCTGTGCCACAGATTGCTACTTGCCCAACAACAGGAGAAGCTCATTTATACCATAGAGCTCACTGGCATGAAGGAAAATTATACTACAGAGGTCAGGTATTAATAGACAACTCTGCAGAAGAAAACGCGGCCTAAGTTTTATGCGCGCATAATATAAAACGCTCACTAGTGAGCGTTTTTTTTTATGACTTGCTTTTTATAATTACAAAAACAGCATATTAATGTGTTTTTAGCTCAAAATTTAGTAGTTTTCACCAAATTTTGAGTGTTTTTGTTAAAGTTTAATGATTTTTTAGTCAATTTAACTATCAAATTATGAGTAAAATTTCAGCGGCAATAACGGCTGTAGGCGCATATGTGCCAGATTACGTGTTAACCAATCAAATTCTTGAAACAATGGTTGATACTAATGATGAGTGGATTACCACCCGAACAGGCATAAAAGAGCGTAGAATTCTAAAAGAAGAAGGCAAAGGCACGTCATTTCTAGCTATTAAGGCTGCTCAAGATTTAATTGAGAAAAAAGGATTAAACCCGCAAGAAATAGATTTGGTTATTGTTGCAACAGCAACACCAGACATGAAAGCTGCTTCAACAGCATCATACACTGCACACAAAATTGGGGCAACAAACGCCTTCACTTTTGATATGGATGCAGCATGTTCTAGTTTTTTATACGGTATGTCAACTGCTTCAAGTTATATTGAATCTGGAAGATATAAAAAGGTATTATTAATTGGTGCCGATAAAATGTCTTCTATCATCAATTATAAAGATAGAGCAACCTGTATTATTTTTGGTGATGGCGCTGGTGCCGTATTATTTGAGCCAAACAATGAAGGTTTAGGTTTGCAAGATGAATACTTGAGAAGTGATGGTAGCGGAAGAGATTTTTTACAAGCACCAGCAGGTGGATCAGTAAAACCACTTACCCATGAGGCTATAGACAATGGTGAGCAATACGCATTTCAAGAAGGAAGAACCGTATTTAAAAATGCCGTATTTAATATGGCAGATGCTACCATGAAAATTTTAGAGCGCAACAAACTTACAAAAAATGATGTAGCGTGGTTAGCGGCACACCAAGCCAATAAACGTATTATTGATGCTACTGCTGAAAGAATGGATTTAGAACCAGAAAAGGTTATGATGAACATTCAAAAATATGGTAACACAACATCTGCAACTTTACCATTATTATTAAACGACTACGAAAAACAACTTAAAAAAGGAGATAACATAATATTCGCTGCTTTTGGTGGCGGATTTAATTGGGGAGCCATTTATTTAAAATGGGCATATAATTAATTAAACTAACCAATAACTAATTAGTAAAATTATGGATATTAAAGAGATTCAAAACTTAATCAAATTTGTAGCTAAATCTGGTGCAAGTGAGGTTAAATTAGAAATGGATGATATTAAAATCACTATTAAAACAGGATCAGACTCAGAAGCAACCATAGTACACCAAGTACCAGCTGCTGCTCCTGTACCTCAAATAGCACACGTTGCAGCACCTCCTGTAGCGGCAGAACCAGCTGCACCTGCAGCACCTGCTAATGAAGAATCTAAATACATTACAATAAAATCACCAATAATTGGTACTTTTTATAGAAAACCATCACCAGACAAGCCATTATTTGTTGAAGTAGGGCAAACAATTGCTGAGGGTGATGTGCTTTGTATTATTGAAGCTATGAAACTTTTCAATGAAATTGAATCTGAAGTTTCTGGTAAAATAGTTAAAATTTTAGTGGATGATTCTTCGCCAGTTGAGTTTGATCAGCCATTATTTTTAGTAGATCCATCATAACCAATTTTAAAATTCCAGAAAGCAAATCCCAATTTGTTGGAATTTGGAATTTGAGATTTTAAAAATTATTACGTTATGTTTAAAAAAATATTAGTAGCCAATAGAGGGGAAATAGCATTACGTGTTATTAGAACCTGTAAAGAAATGGGCATTAAAACCGTAGCGGTTTATTCAAAAGCCGATGAAGAAAGCTTACACGTAAAGTTTGCCGATGAAGCGGTTTGTATAGGGCCTGCACCAAGTAGCGAGTCTTATTTAAAAATGTCTAATATAATAGCAGCTGCCGAAATTACAAATGCCGATGGTATCCACCCAGGATACGGGTTTCTTTCAGAAAACGCAAAATTTTCAAAAATTTGTGCAGAACACGGTATAAAATTCATAGGCGCTTCACCTGAAATGATTGATAAAATGGGAGACAAGGCAAACGCCAAAGCTACCATGAAAGCTGCCGGTGTTCCATGTGTACCAGGAAGTGAAGGTGTAATAGAAACTTATGAAGAGTGTGAAAAACTAGCCGAAGAAGTAGGCTATCCAGTAATGCTTAAAGCCTCTGCCGGCGGTGGTGGTAAAGGTATGCGTGGAGTTTTCAAAAAAGAAGACTTAAAAGCTGCTTGGGATTCTGCAAGACAAGAAAGTAAAGCTGCCTTTGGAAATGATGATATGTACATGGAAAAACTTATTGAAGAACCAAGACATATTGAAATTCAAATTGTAGGAGATTCTACAGGTAAAGCATGCCATTTATCTGAAAGAGACTGCTCAGTGCAACGTCGTCATCAAAAATTAACAGAAGAAGTTCCTTCTCCTTTTATGACTAAAAAGCTTCGTAAAGAAATGGGAGAAGCCGCTGTACGTGCCGCAGAATATATTAAGTACGAAGGTGCAGGAACTGTAGAATTTTTAGTTGATAAACACAGAAACTTCTACTTCATGGAAATGAACACGCGTATTCAAGTAGAGCACCCAATTACAGAACAGGTAATTGATTTTGATTTAATACGTGAGCAAATATTAGTGGCAGCAGGTGTGCCAATTTCTGGTAAACATTATGAGCCAAAACTACACTCTATTGAATGCAGGATTAATGCTGAAGATCCGTTTAATGATTTTAGGCCATCACCTGGTAAAATTACCGTACTTCATGCACCAGGTGGTCATGGCGTGAGGTTAGATACCCATGTGTACGCGGGTTACTCAATACCGCCAAATTATGATTCTATGATTGCCAAGTTAATTACAACTGCGCAAACAAGAGAAGAAGCAATAAGCAAAATGAAACGCGCTTTAGATGAGTTTGTTATTGAAGGTATTAAAACAACCATACCTTTTCATAGGCAACTAATGGAGCACCCAGATTATTTAGATGGTAATTATACCACTAAGTTTATGGAAGATTTCAAAATGAAAAACGTTTCAGAAGATTAATAAAGTAAAAACTCCGAAAGCAATTTCGGAGTTTTTTATTTGTACCTATTCAGAAAAAATCTATGCTATATTAATTTAGTAATCAACTCTAGTTATTACACAAAAAGTACATAAAGTGTAATTATAAATTTAAATGCCAAATTCTATCTAAAAGCAGTAATTTAGCGGCATGAACATTAAAGAAACGCTGTATAAAGAATGTGAAGCTTTTATTGATAACCGACTTAAAACGGTTGAAACGGCTATAAAAGATATTCAAACATCACTTACAACTGAAACAAAAAGTACTGCAGGCGATAAACACGAAACTGGTAGAGCTATGTTGCAATTAGAACGTGAAAAGGCAGGTAAGCAACTTTCTGAAATTCAAAAAACAAAAGAAATTTTATCTAAAATTGATGTAACTAAATCTTCAGAAACAGTAAGTTTAGGTAGCGTTATTTATACTTCTGGCATTCATTATTTTATAGCCATTAGTGCAGGTGAAATACAATTTGAAAATACTACATTTTACGCTATTTCGGCTAGCACGCCTATTGCAAAATTATTGTTAGGTAAAACAGTAGGTGACACTATAAGTTTTAGAAATACACAATTTAAAATTGAAAAACTAGTTTAATTTAACCACTTCTAAACATACAACAGTATTTATTTCAATACTATTTTTATGTTGAAACAATACTAATTGATTATTTAAATTAGCTTCAATTAAATAATGATTTCCGTTGTAATAACAATGTTTTACGGTTGCTTTTAAGTTTGAATGTTCAATAATTTTAATTTGATGTGCATATACCAAACCTAAAGGTTCAATATGGTTAAATTCATCAAAAAAAGAAGCAATTAAAGGTGTTTTAGGGTTGTTATATAAATTTTGAGGTGTGTTACTAGCCACCACTTCATTGTTGCTTAAAACAATCATTTTATCAGCAAAAGGCAGCACATCATTTTTATCGTGTGTGGCAACAATACAGGCAATGTTTTTTTCTTTTAGATATTTAAAAAAACGGCGTCTTAGGGTTTGTTTTTTAAAATTGTCAATATGGCTAAAAGGCTCGTCAAATAATATAATTTCGGGTTGTTTAGCAATAGCTCTTGCCAAAGCTACACGTTGCTTTTGGCCGCCGCTTAATAGTTTTACTTTGGTGTTTGCTAAATGCGTTAATTCTACAACTTCAAGCAGTTCATTAATGCGTTTTTGTTTCTCTTCAGGATAAAAGTTTGAAAGGAAATCGCCAATATTTTCGGCTACTGTTGTGTATGGCATTAAATCAAATTCTTGGGCTACGTATTTTATAAAATCGTACCCAATAACTAAGTTATAAGCAGGCCCTAAAATTTGTGTGTTTTTCCAAAAAATGCTGCCTTGGTTTAAATCGTATTCGCCATAAAGCAATTTAATAAGTGTACTTTTTCCTGAGCCACTTTCACCAATAACAGAAAGGTGTTCACCCGCAGCAACATTAAAGCTGATGTTTTTTAACGTAGGTTTATCACCATAACCAAACCATATATTTTTTACTTGTAGCATATTTTGAGTTGTAAAAATAGTATAAAAAATGATGTTGATATTAAGAAGGAAGAATGACTTATTAATATATTTTTCAAGAGATTTTAAAAGACAAAAAAAGACCAGTAAAGTATTAAATTTTACTGGTCTATACTTTTTAAATAGATATTAGATTTGTACTAACCCTTAACTTTTTCTTGTGTTTTACTAGGTAATACTTCAAAACCCATATTATAAAGTGTAAAGCCAAAAATATCGGCATATTGTTCAATAGTTTTACTTACAGGTGTTCCTGCGCCGTGACCCGCATTGGTTTCAATTCTAATTAAAGTAGGATTATTTCCTGTTTGTTTTGCTTGTAACTCAGCAGCAAATTTAAAACTGTGTGCTGGTACTACACGATCGTCATGATCGCCTGTTGTAACTAAGGTTGCAGGATATTCTGTACCCGATTTTACATTATGTACCGGTGAGTAGCCTTTTAAATATTCAAACATAGCTTTACTGTCTTCGGCAGTGCCATAATCATAAGCCCAACCAGCACCGGCAGTAAATGTGTGGTAGCGTAACATATCTAAAACGCCCACAGCAGGTAAGGCTACTTTAGCTAGATCTGGCCTTTGTGTCATAGTTGCGCCAACTAATAGGCCGCCGTTGGATCCGCCACTAATAGCTAAGTAATCAGATGATGTGTACTTATTTTCAATTAAATATTCGCCAGCAGCAATAAAATCATCAAATACATTTTGTTTTTGCATTTGTGTGCCGGCATCGTGCCATTTTTTACCATATTCACCACCGCCACGTAAATTAGGTACAGCATAAATACCACCTTGTTCCATCCAAACGGCCATTGTAATTTTAAAAGATGGGTTTAAACTTACGTTAAAGCCACCGTAACCATATAGTATTGTTGGGTTTTTTCCGTTTAATTCTATGCCTTTTTTGTGTGTAATTATCATTGGTACTTTTGTACCATCTTTTGATGTGTAGAAAACTTGATTACTTTCATAATCACTGCTATTAAAAGCTATGGCAGGTTTCCAATGAAGAGCTACTTCGCCAGTTTTTAAATTAAGTTTGTAAATACTAGATGGCGTGTTGTAGTTGGTAAAAGAAAAATAGTCAATATTTTCGTCTTTTTTACTACCAAAACCACCAACACTACCAATACCTGGAAGTGTAATTTCTCTAATTAGTTTTCCATTATAATCGTACTGTTTTACTTGTGAAACAGCATCAACCATATATTCTGCAATAAAATAGTTTCCAGAAGTTGAAACTGATAAAACGTTGTCTGTTTCAGGAATAACATCTTCCCAATTTTCAGGCGTTGGGTTGGTAACATCAACTTTTACTAAGCGTTTGTTTGGAGCATTTAAATTTGTAACTAAATATAATGTAGATTCTTTGGTATCAATTACAGATGTATTGCTTTTAGTATCATTTAAAACGGTTATTAATTTGCTGTTAGGCTTCGTTAAATCTTTAATAAAAAGTTTGTTACCAGTTGTAGAAATACGCGGTGTAATTATTAGGTATTTATCATCATCAGTTACTTCAGCATAAATGTAACGGTGTTTTTCATTGGCGGTACCACCGTAAATAAGCGAATCTTCTTTTTGTGAAGTACCAAGTTTGTGATAGTATACTTTATGCTGATCTGTTTTAGCAGAAAGCTCACTTCCTTTAGGTTTATCATAACTAGAGTAGTAGAAGCCTTCGTTTTTGTACCATGAAATTTGCGAAAACTTTACATCAACCAAGGTGTCTTCAACTACTTGTTTAGTTTCGGTATTCATTATGATAATTTTTCGCCAATCGCTACCACCTTCAGAAATAGAATAGGCCAAAATGCTACCATCTTTTGAAAAACTTAAACCACCAAGTGAAACAGTACCGTCTTTAGAAAACGTATTGGGATCTAAAAACACCTCTTCATTACCGTTTTTGTTGGTTCTGTAAATTAAATTTTGGTTTTGTAATCCGTTGTTTTTTGAAAAATAGGTATAGTTACCTTCTTTAAAAGGTGCACCAATTTTTTCGTAGTTCCAAAGTTTTTCTAAACGCTCTTTTAAATCTTTTCTAAACGGAATATTGTCTAAATACCCAAATGTTGTTGTGTTTTGTGCTTTAACCCAAGCAGCGGTTTGTTCACTCATATCATCTTCCAACCAACGGTATGGGTCTTTTACTTCTTCGCCAAAGTAAGTGTTTGTGGTATTAACTGTTTTGGTTTCTGGGTAATTCACAGCTATTGTTTTTTTTGTTTGATTTTCTTTTTTGCAGGCTACAAACAAGGATAAGCTAAGTGTAGCAATTAGTATTTTTTTCATTGATTGCATTTTTTAGTTTTACCAAAAATAGAAAAAGCTTCTGCAAAATACAGAAGCCTTTAACAATCTTTTAATGAAAATTGAATTATACTAAATTATTTTCAATTAAATATTCAGCTATTTGAACTGTGTTGGTTGCAGCACCTTTACGAAGGTTATCGGCAACTATCCACATATTTAATGTATTTGGTTGTGTTTCGTCTCTTCTAATTCTTCCAACAAATACCTCATCTTTATTGTGCGCAAAAATAGGCATTGGGTAGGCATTGTTAGCCAAATCATCTTGTACAACAACCCCTGGTGTTTGGCTTAATAATTGACGTACTTCGGTTAAATCAAAATCGTTTTCAAACTCAACATTTACAGATTCACTGTGTCCGCCAGCAGTTGGAATTCTAACCGCTGTAGCAGAAACAGAAAATGTTCTGTCGTCCATAATTTTTTGAGGTTCTCTAGCCAGTTTCATTTCCTCTTTGGTGTAGCCATTTTCTAAAAACACATCACAGTGTGGTAATGCGTTTCTACCAATTGGGTATGGGTACGCCATTTCGCCTTCAATACCGGCAATTTCGTTTTCTAATTGTTTTACAGCTTTAACGCCTGTACCAGAAACAGATTGGTATGTTGAAACAACCACACGTTTCATTTTATATTTTTTGTGAAGCGGATTTAATGCCATAACCAACTGTATTGTTGAACAGTTTGGGTTTGCTATAATTTTATCTTCTTTAGTTAAAACAGATGCGTTAATTTCAGGCACTACTAGTTTTTTTGTAGGATCCATTCTCCAAGCAGAAGAATTATCAACTACTGTAGTGCCAACTTCTGCAAATTTAGGAGCCCATTCTAAAGAGGTGTCTCCACCTGCCGAAAATAGTGCAACGTCTGGTTTCATTGAAACAGCGGTTTCTAAACCAACAACGGTATAATCATTTCCTTTATAAGTTAATTTTTTACCCACAGAGCGCTCTGAGGCAACAGGAATTAATTCAGTTATTGGAAAATTACGTTCTGCAAGAACTTTAAGCATCACTTCGCCTACCATTCCAGTGGCTCCAACTACAGCTACTTTCATTTTTTATATATTTTATAATTGAACTTTGAGGGCACAAAATTAGACATTAATTATAGGTTTAAACCAAAAAAAAGACCTCAATTTTTAGAAAACGAGGTCTTTTTAACAACAAATAACAGGTTGTTATTTATTTAACATTTTGTTATTTTTTAAGCAAATCTCTAATTTCGGCTAATAAATCTTCTTGACTTGGTCCTGCTGGGGCTTCAGGTGCTGGCTCTTCTTTTTTCTTCATTTTATTAACACCTTTTACAACTAAGAACATAACAAATGCTACAATTATAAAATCTAGTACGTTTGTAATAAATTGTCCGTGTTCTAAATATACTTCACCTACCATTTCACCAGCGTCATTTAAAGTGCCATCTTTTAATTTCATTCTTAATTCTTTGAAATCTGTATCAAACAATAATCCAATTAAAGGAGATACAATACCTCCGGTAAAAGAAGTAACTACCTCTTTAAAAGCAGCACCCATTACAAAACCAACAGCAATGTCTACAAGGTTGCCCTTCATTGCAAATTCTTTAAATTCTTTAAGCATAATTTTAATTTTATAGTTAGTGAGACACTAAAGTAACAAAAAAGTCACCAAAAAATATAAGCTTATTTTAAAAATGTACGTTTAACACGTTGTGAAATTCCTGTAATGAGCTCGTAAGAAATGGTGTTTGCTGTTTGTGCAAAATCTTCAGCAGTTGTGTTTTTATCAAAAATAATGGCTTCATCACCTTCATTACAATCAATATTAGTAATGTTTACCATAATCATATCCATACATACATTACCAATAATAGGTGCTTTTTTGCCGTTTATTACAACATAGCCTTTTTGTTTACCATATTGCCTACCAATACCATCGGCATGCCCAATAGGTAATGTTGCTGTTTTGTAGTTTCCATCACTAACAAAACCGTGATTATAACCAACAGATTCGCCTTTTTTTATGGTATGAATTTGTGAAATTATAGTTTTTAACGTGGCAATGGGTGTTAGGTTTTTATTTTCTATGGTTGAATTACCAAAACCATACAAACCAATGCCGCTTCTAACCATATCAAAATGCGCTTCGGGGTAATTTAAAATACCCGATGTATTACAAATATGAAGCATAGGTTTATAACCTACAGCGTTTGAAAAACTTTTGGCAATACCTTTAAATGTATTAATTTGGTTTAAAGTAAAAGCTTTTTCGTTTAAATCTTCACTAGCAACTAAATGTGAAAATAGTGATGCAACTTTAATAGTTGTTGTTTCAGCTAGTTTATTGCTAATAAATTCAATGTCGTTTTTAGTAAAACCCAGCCTATTTAAGCCCGTGTTAAATTTAATGTGTACCGGATAATTTTCTTGACTTTTAGTAGTTGCAAGATTTATAAATTCATTTAAAACTTTGCTGTTATACAAATTAGGTTCTAAACAATATTTAATAATAGCTTCAAAATTTGATGGTAATGGGTGTAAAACCAAAATAGGAGCTGTAATACCAGCTTTTCGTAATTGTACGCCTTCACTAGCATAAGCAACAGCAAAATAATTTACACCCATAGTTTGTAAATAATTGGCAATTACAGCCGCATCATTACCGTATGCAAAAGCCTTAACAACAGCCATAAATTTGGTGTTGCTGCTTAGTTTAGTTTTTAAATGCGTGTAGTTTTTTTTTAAGGCATTTAAATCTATTTCAAGTACGGTTTCTTCCGCTTTAGGCATTATCTTCGTTAGGTTTTGGGGTAATTTCTTTAGGTTGGTTTACATCCATGTTTCTTACTTTATCTCGTAACATGGCTTTATAAAAAGCAGCTCTACTTAAAGGTTCATATTCATCAACTTCACCTAAAAGCACCAAGTTTTCGTTTTTAGCTTTACGGTAACTATATTGGGCTAAATTACCGGTGCGTGTGCACACAGCGTGTACTTTGGTAACATATTCGGCAGTGGCCATTAGGTTAGGCATGGGCCCAAAGGGGTTGCCTTTAAAATCCATATCTAAACCAGCAACAATAACACGTATGCCTTTATTGGCAAGGTCATTACAAACACGCACTATTTCATCATCAAAAAATTGAGCTTCGTCAATACCAACAACATCACAACCATCGGCTAAAATAGGAATATTAGCAGCGGCGGGCACAGGTGTAGAGCGTATTTGGTTTTCATCATGCGATACTACCATTTCCTCATCATACCTTACATCTATAGCAGGTTTAAAAATTTCAACTTTCTGTCTTGCAAATTGGGCGCGCTTAAGCCTGCGTATAAGTTCTTCGGTTTTACCAGAAAACATAGATCCGCATATAACTTCAATCCAACCAAATTGTTCTTTATGATTTACAGTATTTTCAAGAAACATTTTGTAATTTTAACAGGAACTTATTTCAGCAATAAACATTTAAATAAGTTCAATAAACAAAGCATATTTTCGTTTGTATAAAGGTGCGTAATTTTTTTAAATAACAAAAACCTTAGGTATATTAAACCATAAAAAAATAAAATTGATGAAGAAGAAGTTAGAATCTGATTTAGTTAGTATTGCTCACAGAATTTTAAAACTAAAAGGAAAAGAAGATGTTATAAAAATGCATGCCGAAGTTACCGCGCTTTATGAAACACTTTCAGTATTAAAATTTGCTCATGAAAATTTTGAAGACGATATACCCACAATTGGTAATAACTCATCATTTTTTGGCATGTTAGACAGTGCATTTAACAATAAAATAAGCGATAATATTGAAGTTGAAGACAAAATTTATGTGAATTTAGATGATGTTGAAGAAGATGCTATTATGGAACACGGTATTGCTACAATTAAAGATATGGTAGCACATATGCCCGAGCAAGCGCCCGAAATTGATACTGTTTTTGAAAAAGCACTGCCACAAGACATTATTAAAAAAGATGATTTTGAAACCATAACCGAAGATTTTAAAAACATGCCTGTTTTTGAACCCGCTTCAACACAAAACGGTGCTACTGACGATAAAAAATCTTTAAACGATAAACTTAAAAGTGGCGGACTCAAAATTGGGCTTAATGATAAAATAGCATTTATAAAACACTTGTTTGATGGTAAACCTGAAGATTATGATAGGGTGATTTCACAAATAAATACTGCCGATTCTTTATTAAACGCCAAACAATTTTTAAATACTATGGTAAAACCAGATTACCAAAATTGGGAAGGTAAAGAAGAATTTGAAGAACGCTTTTTAGAAATTATTGAAGCTAAATTTAATTAAGCAAAGCTAAAATAATGACTGATAAGTTTGTTGATGATGAGGTTTTTGAAAAGATTGATTACACAAAAAATAGGCTTGAAAAAGGTGAATATGATACCTGTACATTTATAAATTGTGATTTTTCAAATTCATACGTATCACAAATTAGGTTTATAAACTGCGAGTTTCACCATTGTAATTTAAGCTCAGCAAATATAACCGATACTAGTTTTCAAGATGTATTATTTAAAAACTCAAAATTATTGGGTGTTAATTTTGAAACATGTTCTAATTTTGGTTTTTCAATTAAAATAGAGTCTTGCCAATTAAATCATGCTTCTTTTTTTCAAAAAAATTTAACATCAATGGTATTTACCAACTCAAAATGTATAGGTACAGATTTTTCATATAGCATTTTAAAAAAGGCTATTTTTAATAATTGTAACCTGCAAAATGCTGTTTTTGATAATACAAATTTAGAAGACGCCAATTTTTCAAAATCAAATAACTTTGTAATAGACCCTGAAAAAAATAATTTAAAAGGCGCTATATTTTCATTAGAAACAGTAACGGGGCTTTTGGCCAAGTATAAAATAAAAATTTCTTCAGAATAGTTTATGAGTAAACTTTATATAGTACCAACACCCATTGGTAATTTAAAAGACATCACTTTTAGAGCCATTGAGGTTTTAAAAGAAGCCCATTTAATTTTAGCCGAAGACACACGTACATCGGGCAAATTGCTTAAACATTTTGAAATTTCAACACCTATGCAATCGCACCACATGCATAATGAGCATAAAACGGTTGAAAGCATTATTCAAAAACTTAAAGCAGGCACCACAATAGCCTTGGTAAGTGATGCAGGCACACCAGCAATTTCAGATCCTGGCTTTTTGCTCTCACGTGCATGTATTGAAAATAATATTGATATTGAATGTTTACCCGGAGCAACCGCTTTTGTGCCAGCATTGGTGAACTCTGGCTTACCAAACGATAAGTTTGTTTTTGAAGGTTTTTTACCCGTAAAAAAAGGACGCCAAACACGACTTTTATTATTGGCAGAAGAAACCCGAACCATGATTTTTTATGAAAGTCCGCACAAGTTAGTAAAAACACTAGGGCATTTCTGTGAGTATTTTGGTGAAGACAGGCAAATATCGGTTTCTAGAGAACTTACAAAACTATTTGAAGAAACGGTACGCGGAACCGCTAAAGAAGTTTTAGAATATTATACTAATAAACCACCAAAAGGTGAGATAGTTGTTGTAGTAAACGGAAAAAAATAATACAGAATTAAAAATAAAATAAATGACCATACAAGAATTTAAAAGCAAATTACAAAGTAACCCTGAGGCTATAGACTTTTCAGAAACTATGGCCGTTATAGAATCAAATTACCAATTCACTCCAACTGCATTTAAAAATGGAAGTTTAGAAAATGCCGAAGGACAAAATTCAGGTTCATGTAAACTCTTTGCATTTGCACAAGCCGAAGCACTAACTAAAGCACAAACCTTAGCGTGTTTTGGTCAATACTATTTTAATGATGTGTTGAAGGACCCTAATGGTGCAGGCCACCAAAATATTAGAAACTTTATGAATACGGGTTTTGAAGGTTTAACTTTTGAAAAAACAGCATTAAAAAAGAAATAATCTGTCAGTTTTAATGACCTTTTTTAAAAATGCAGCAACTACTACAAAACATAGCACAATGTACTATTTGCAAAGAACATTTAGTGTTAGGACCAAGACCTGTTGTTTCTGCACATCCAGATTCTAAAATTGTAATTATAGGGCAGGCACCTGGTACAAAAGTACATGTATCTGGCATTCCTTGGGACGATGCCAGTGGCAAACAACTTAGAAAATGGTTAGATGTATATGATGAAACGTTTTATGATGAGACCAAATTTGCCATTATTCCTATGGGGTTTTGCTATCCAGGAAAAGGAAAAACAGGCGATTTACCACCAAGACCCGAATGTGCACCCAAATGGCACAAACCTTTATTTGATGAGTTAAAAAACGTAGAGCTTATTATTTTAATTGGCATGTACGCGCAGAAGTACTATTTAGGAGAACAAGCAAAAAAAACACTAACAGAAACTGTAGCTAATTTTCAAGACTATTTACCTAAGTTTTTGCCGTTACCACACCCATCACCACGAAACAGATTTTGGTTAACTAAGAACCCATGGTTTGAGGTTGAGGTATTGCCAGAGTTGAGGAGGCGGGTTGAAGAGTTGATTTAACGATTGTCATTACGAAGGAGGCACGACTGAAGTGATCTGTTTAATACATAACTGTTTATTTAATAGATTGCTTCACTACGTTCACAATGACGACAATAAAAAAAACCTCTCATTTCAAGAGAAGTTTTTTTAATCTATCAAAAAGCAAAGCGCTTTAAAATCTAAACATGCTTTCCTTTTTCCCAACCGTGCTTCCCTAAATATTTCTGGCCACTTTCAACAGCGCCATCTTCAATACTAGTTCCCATAGAGTCGTTCCAGCGGTTTAAGTAACCAAATAGTGAAATAACACCAAGCATTTCAACAATTTCACCTTCATTCCAATGCTCATATAAACGTTTTTTTATAGTGTCATCAACAGCATTTGGTACTTGAGATGCCGCTAAACTAAAATCTAAAGCAGCACGTTCAGCCTCATTAAAAGCAGGGTGCGTTTTATATTCCCAAATATTATCAAGTTGTTCTTGCTCTGCTCCATAACGTTCTGCAGCTCTAATGGCATGTGCCTGACAGTAACGGCAACCTGTAGCGTTACTGCTAACCCAAGCAATCATGCGTTTAAGGGCAGATGTTACGCGCCCTTCATTAGCCATTACAGCTTTGTTTAAGTTTATAAAAGCTTTACTAATGGCGGGTCTACGCTGCATGGTTAAAACCGAGTTTGGGCAAAACCCAAGTGTTTCGTTAAAAAATTCTGCTAGTTTTTGGGTTTCTAAATCGTGGTCTGCAGATAAAGGTGTTACTAAAGGCATATGTAATTTTTATATAGTATTTTTGACTAATACAAGAAACAAAAAATTTCAATAATATGGCAAATCATATCACAACAAAGTGGTTAGGAAATATGAAGTTTGAAAGCACCAACCCATCTGGTCATAATTTATTTATAGATGCAGGCCCTGAGAATGGTGGTAATAGCGAGGGTTACCGCCCAAAAGCATTAATGCTGTCTGGTTTAGCGGGTTGTTCTGGTTTAGATGTGGCATCATTAATAAAAAAAATGAAGTTAGAAGTAGATAATTTTAACATTGAAATTGATGCTAATTTAACCGAAGAACATCCAAAATATTATGATAAAGTAACTATGCAATTTCATTTTTATGGCAATAATTTAGATGAAAAAAAACTACAACGCGTTGTAAATTTATCTATTGAAAAATACTGCGGCGTTATGGAAATGTTTCGTCAGTTTGCCAATGTAAATGTTGAAACCTTTTTTCATAAAAAAAGTGTTTAAAGTTATAATTGCAACTACCCAAAAGTATATCTAAAATACTTTTAATTAAATATTTATTATATGCGCTGGACGCTAAAGCCAAAACCGGAATCATCAAAAGTAAAACATTTACAAGATTCATTACAAGTAAGTGAAAGTGTAGCCAAACTTTTAGTACAAAGAGGTATAGAAACCTATGAAGATGCTAAAAACTTTTTTAGGCCAAGTTTAAAACACCTTCACAATCCGTACTTAATGAAAGATATGGATAAAGCCGTGGCACGCATAGAAAAAGCCATAGCAAACAATGAAAATATTTTGGTGTATGGAGATTATGATGTAGATGGTACAACGGCAGTAGCGCTAATGTCAACCTATTTAAAAACCAAGCACAATTTAGTATATACATACGTACCAAATAGGTACGATGAAGGTTATGGCGTATCATACAAAGGCATTAATTTTGCTTTAGAAAATGATTTTACACTAATTATTGCTTTAGATTGTGGTATTAAAGCCATAGATAAAGTGGCACATGCCAAAACGTTAGGAATAGATTTTATTATTTGCGATCACCATAGGCCTGGAGAAAATATACCCAATGCCGTTGCTGTTTTAGATCCCAAGCGTTCAGAGTGTGAATACCCATATAAAGAACTTTGTGGCTGTGGCGTTGGGTTTAAATTAATTCAGGCGCTTGCCGAAAAAGATGGTTTAACAACCAAAGATTTATTACCGTATTTAGATTTGGTTGCTACTGCCATTGGAGCAGATATTGTACCAATTACTGGCGAAAATAGAGTGTTAGCGCACTTTGGCTTACACGTAATAAATACCCAACCTAGGCCAGGTTTTAAAGCTATTTTAGATCAGCTTAATAAAACAACATTAACAATTACCGATGTTGTTTTTACACTAGCACCCAGAATTAATGCGGCCGGACGTATGGAACACGGTAATTTTGCCGTAGCATTATTAGCAGAAGATGATTATGATTTGGCCCTTAAACATGCTCAAAACATAGAAAATTATAACATTGATAGAAAAGAAACCGATAAGCAAGTTACTGCCCAAGCTCTTAAACAAATTGAAGAACATAAAGAACAAGAACGTTTTACTACTGTTGTTTACCATGAAACTTGGCATAAAGGTGTTATTGGCATTGTGGCTTCTAGATTAACCGAAACTTATTACAGGCCCACATTAGTTTTTACTAAAAGTGGTGATAAATTGGCTGCCTCGGCACGATCTGTTGTTGGGTTTGATGTTTATAATGCTTTAGAAGCATGCAGCGAATATATTGAACAGTTTGGTGGCCATAAATACGCTGCGGGTTTAACACTAGAACCAGAAAATTACGAAGCTTTTAAAGCAGCTTTTGAAAATGCAGTAGCTAGTACCATTGATAAAAATTTATTAGTACCCGAAGTAAAAATTGATGCTCAAATTAGTTTAGCCAATATAACACCAAAATTTTACCGCATACTAAAACAATTTGCACCTTTTGGGCCAAGTAATATGACGCCCGTTTTTATGACCGAAAATTTATTTGACACAGGTTATGGTAAATGTGTAGGCGAAGATAAAACACACCTGAGGTTAACCGTTACACAACCAGAAAGTAATAGCATTGTTTGTATTGGTTTTGGTATGGGTGATAAATACGAAATTATAAAAGATAAAAAACCTTTTAGCGCAGTGTATTCAATTGATGAAAACGAATGGCAGGGTAACGTATCATTACAGCTAAAATTAAGAGATATTAAAGCTTAACAAATGGCCAAAACTGATCCGTATGCGGCGCTTCGCATAAAAGAATTCAATATTTTTTTACTCATGCGCCTTTTACTGGTTTTTGGGTGGTCTATGCAATTTATTGTTATAGAATGGGAAGTGTATAGTTTAACAAAAGACCCTTTAAGTCTTGGTATTATTGGATTAATGGAAATTATTCCAGCATTTACCATGGCTCTTTTTGCAGGACATATTGTAGATAGAAAAGAAAAACGCAACCTTTTAGCACTGTGTATTGCAGCGTTTTCATTAATTAGTTTAGGGCTCTTTTTTTTAACCTGGGATTATTTTGTAGGCAATTGGTCTACAAAACGTATTCTTTGGGGTATTTATGCTTTGGTGTTTTTTGGTGGCTTTTTAAGGTCGTTTTTTGGGCCAACTATATTTTCTTTAATAGCCTTAATTGTACCAAAAAAAATATATCCAAATGCAGCAACATGGAGCACTAGCACCTGGAAAACAGCAGCAGTTTTAGGGGCGCTTTTTGGCGGATTTTCCATTCATTGGATGGGGGTTGATAAAACCCTTGGGTTGGTGTTCATTTTGGTAGCCTTAGCATTTGTTTTAACATTCAAAATTAAAAAGAAACCTATTTTAAATACTAAAACCGAAGAATCTGTAAAAGATAGTTTAAAGGCAGGTGTAAAATTTGTGTTTAACAACAAAGCTATTTTAGGCGCTTTAACGTTAGATATGATTGCGGTATTATTTGGAGGAACTGTAGCACTTTTATCAGTATTTGCGCAAGATGTGTTACACGTTGGCTCAAAAGGTTTTGGTATATTAAATGCCTCTATTTCTTTAGGAAGTATTCTTACAATGTTTTTAACAACATACATTCCTATTAGTAAAAATACAGGTATGAAATTGTTGGTGTCTATTTTTATTTTCGGACTTTGTATTATTGCCTTTGGCTTATCAAATATATTTTGGGTAAGTGTAGCGGCTTTATTTTTAAGTGGCGCTGCCGATGGTATTTCAATGGTTATTCGTCAAACAATTTTACAACTTAAAACGCCCGATGATATGCGCGGGCGTGTATCATCAGTAAACTCAATGTTTGTTGGTTCGTCAAATGAATTAGGTGCTTTTGAAAGTGGGTTGGCTGCCAAACTACTTGGCCCTGTAACAGCTGTGGTTTTTGGTGGTACTATGACTTTAATTACCGTGGTAGCTATTGGAATAAAAAACCCAGTATTACGACATTTAGATTTAAGAAAAGATATTGAAGCACACGAAAATGATGCAGATTAAAAACATTTAAATATTGAAATTAATATGTTTTCAATTCTAAATGTTCCCCATCAAAAACGCCATAGGTGTAATATTGAATCCAATCTCCAAGATTTATGTATTTTGAATTATTGTTGAGGTTAATATCTAAAGGTAAATGCCTGTGACCAAATACAAAAAAATCTCTATGTTTTTGCTCTAATTTGCGCTTGCAATATTGAACAAGCCACTCATTATCTTCGCCCAAAAACTTAGCATCGTCATCACCAGAAATCAATTTATTTTTAACTGATAAATGTTGTGCTAAACGCACGCCAATATCTGGGTGTAACCAACGGAATAACCATTTGCAAAACGGGTTTGTAAACACCTTTTTCATGCGTTTGTACCCTTTATCACCAGGGCCTAAACCATCGCCATGGCCAATAAAAAACGTTTTGTTGTTAAATGTGAACTCTTTTGGTTTGTGGTAAACAGGTATATTAAGTTCTGTTTCAAAATAATCATCCATCCATAAATCATGGTTACCCACAAAATAGTAAATAGGAATACCAGCATCACTTATTTCGGCAAGTTTACCTAGGGTTCTTGTAAAACCTTTAGGTACAACGTATTTATAATCCATCCAAAAATCAAATAAATCGCCTAACAAAAAAATAGCGGCTGCATCTTCTTTTACATCATTTAACCAAGCAACAAATTTTTTTTCGCGCGGTAATGAGGCTTCTTTGGTTGGTGCTCCTAAATGATTATCGGAGGCAAAGTATATTTTTTTTCCTTCGGGAATTTGCATGTGTAAATATAGTAATTACAAAGTTGCAAAAAATGTATTTATTTAAAGCATGCTTTTAATTTTTCGGTAAATTAAAAGGTAAATGGTTGCTGCTGCAAAGGCTATGAGTGTGCCAATATAAATACCAAATAGCGGGTATACTACCGAAACAGTTAATGAATATATAATTAACGAAAACATACCAACAGGAACATTTTTTATAACAGTATGCACGTGTTTTTTTGAGTATGTAAAGTGAATGATGAGTATTAACGGAAAAAGTGTGGTTGGAAATGCCGATAACAAACCTGCCCATGTAGCGCCAACAAACTTAGGAATACTAGTTATAATTAATATTATTGTTGCAGCAAAAAAGGCTCTTATAAACAAGGTTTTATGGCTTAGTTTTACTTTTTTTTCAATTTTTATATTTTCAATGTTTTTGAATAGAATAATGTATAAAAATGAAAAAGCCACCGGAATTAAAATGGCTAAATATTTATTTATTTCTATAAAATGAAGTGCCCAAACCACTAAAAAGTATGCTGAAATTGCTGATAGTGATGATAGCAAAATGTTGTATTTATTAAAATAGTTTGATGCTAAATAATAGATATATACAAATGTGAGCGCGCCCGATAGCCCAATCATGTTATAAACGGCACTTTTTGATGCAAAGTCTGCGCTAACCTCTAAACCAAAAAAAAATAATGTAATGGCAGAACCTGTTGGGTAGCCAGAAAGTATGCCTGCAACTTTAGGGCTTACATTTTCGGCTAAAAGTGATAAGCCCACAACAAAAGCAATGGCTACCACTAATTTTACTATAAATAATATTTCGGGCATGGGTTTGGTTGTGTTTGCGTTAGGGATTGCAGCGACATCCTTTTTTTGATAAAAAAAAGATATAGCGTAAAGCCCGACCGCGCCTAAGCGTGGTAACGCCCTTAAAAAAATTATTGTTGGTCTGCGGCAAACCACTCTGCAAAACTGGTGGCGGTTTCTTGTAGTTTAAGCGCGTGTAATTTGATGTTTTCTGGTAGGCGTTTTTGTATTTTGGCGGCAAAATCTATAACCATCATTTCGCTGGTTGGTTGATAATTTACTAATAAAACTTTGTGGCCTAAACTCATTAAATCTTTTGCTAAATCTACGTGTGGTGTGTTTTTGTTAAAAACGGTGGCGTGGTCAAAAACGTCTTCAATTTCTTCTTTTACTATTTTTTTTAAGTCGCCAAAATCTATAACCATACCGTGTTTAGGGTTGGTTGTATCTGTAATAGGGCTACCAATAACGGTAACGTCTAAGTGATAACTATGCCCGTGTATGTTTTTGCATTTTCCGTCGTAGCCGTATAGGGCATGACCTGTTTCAAATGAAAAGCGTTTAGTTATTCTTATATTATGTTTCATTATCTGCGTTTTCCTCTGTTTCTGTTAACTATATAAACTACAATTAAAACAATGGCAAGTACTAAAAAAAGACCGTTACCCGTTAAAAAGTTTAAAATATCCATAGTGTTTTAATCTAATTTTTTCTTGTTATACCTGTAAATAGCATAGGCTATAAGCACCAAAATCACAAAGGGTAGCATGGTGCCAATAAATACACCAATTTCGTAACTGCTATCTGGTGCTTTTTTTAGTTTTTCTTCAATATTTACTTGTTGAAGTAATGCTATTAAATTAGGCATGTTTTTGGAATGTTATTTTTTTCCTGCTGCAAAGTTAAGAGTTTTTGGCTAGCGGAATATATTGTTTGTTGAAATAAATTAAAAGTGGTAGGCTGCGGGCAATCATCCAGAAAGTGAGGGCAATAAATATACCGTTTAATTTAAAATTGAAAAAGTTTAAGGCATATACAATAGGTATAAAAACTACAAAGGTTGATAGTAGTAAAACATTACGAAGTAACTTCATTTTACCTAGGCCTTTAAAAACACCATCAAAAATAAATGCTATTGAACAAATGGGTTGCATGAGTAACACAATCCAAAAAACATTGTAAAATGTGTTTAAAACCTCCGTTTCTTTGGTAAATAGCAATCCAATAGGTTTGTAAATTATAGCACCTAAAATGCTAAGTGCAAAGCCTACAATTAATCCTATTTTTATAAGTTTTTTGTTTAAATATACCAGAGCGTTATAATTTTTACCACCATAAAACTTACCAGATAAAATGTTACCAGCACTAGAGTAGCCGTCAATAATAAAGGCGCCTAAAAACCAAAGGTTAATGGCAATGGTATATGCTGCAATGTAATTTTTGCCATAGCCTGTGGCTAGCCTTGTTGCAAAATAAAGTGTTATGTTTAAGGATAAAGTTCTAATAAACAAATTAGCTACCATGCCTATAAATTTGCTTATTTCTTTATTAAAAGGAAAACTAACTAGTAAAGGAATATTTGTTTTTTTAAGTAGATAATATGCCGAAAGAATTGCCATAATAATTTGCGCAATTACACTTGCATAGGCAGCGCCTTTTATATGCATTGGTGGTATATAACCGTTAATGCCATACACCAAAACAAAGTCTAAAATTATGTTTAATACAGCACCAATAATAGCAATTACCATGGGCTGAAACGTGTTTTGTAAACCCCTAAAAGTACCAAAAATAGCGATGGTAAATAGTGTAAACGGAAAGCCAAAAACCCTGATTTTATAATAATCTACACTGTAATTTAAAATTACATTTGAAGCATTATAGAGTTGAAAAATATGTGATGCTAACGGGTAGGTTATTAAAATTATTAAAACACTTAAACATAAAACAATAAAAATAGCTTGAGCTGGTAAGTTTTTAACGGCATTTAAATTATTGGCACCAACATATTGCGAAATTATTGTTGAAATGGCACTTCGTGTTTGCCCAAATACCCAAATAAGCATAGACATAAAAGTGCCTACAATACCAACGGCGGCTAAAGATTCTGTGGCATTTACATTAATATTACCAATTATAGCAGTATCTGTTATAGATAAAATAGGTTCTGCAATACCAGATATTAATGCAGGAACTGCTAATTTGTTTATATGTTTTAATGATAAAGCGTTTTTCAAACCTTATTTTTTTTGAAACTACAAAAGTATTGGAAAACGCTTTATTTTTTATGTTATGTACTTATAAAGTTATAAAATACTTTAAGGAATTAATTTTGAAGGAATGTTAAGTTTACCGTCATGAGCGCCTTTAGCAAAATTACTAATGTTGTAAACGTTTTGTTGAGACCAATCGCACTCAACTCTACCGTCTCCTAAAACGATGTTTCCCAACTTATTTCTAAACCAATTAGCTAATTTTTTATATTTTTTATCTGCTGCAACATTTTTTCTTTCTAGCGGATCATTTCTTAAATCATATAAAGCCAATTCAGCTTCTTCAACGGGGCACTCTAAGGCCCATTTTACATTTTTGTTTGGCACTAATTTTTTCCAATTAGTTGGTCTGGTTTTCATAGAAAACGCAAAATCTTTAGATCTCAAATATGCTCTATGCCCCACAATAACATTAGTTTCACCAACAATATAATCGCGTTTTTGCGCTGTTCCATTAATATTCTTAAACAAGTTTACACCGTCAATGTAATCATATTCTTTTGAGCTAATTGGAATACCTGCAGAGGCTAAAATAGTAGCAGGTGCATCTACATATTCTATTAAATCTTCATTTATTATGCCTTCGGGCACTTTATTTTTATTTGAAGATACTACTATCATGGCGCCGTGAGTAGATTGTTTCCAACCGGTAAATTTAGCTTCAATACCTTGTTCACCTAAATGCCAACCGTGGTCTCCAACAACAAAAACAATAACATAGTCTTGGTTGTTTTTTTGGCAGTAATTTTTGAAAGCTTCAACAGATTCGCCAATTAAGGCATCACCATATGCACAAAAGGCATAATAATCTTGAATGGCTTGTTGTTTTTCTTTTGGCGTCATGTTGGTAAAGTTTAAAACATCATACAGTTTAGCTAACTGCGGTGTAAAAGTTGCTTTTTCTGCAGCATCAAATTCTGGTATTTTGTAGTGCTTTGTTTTAAATTTATCTCTAAAAGATTTTGGTGGTAGTACGGGTGTGTGTGGTAAATGAAACCCTAAATAGGTCATTAAAGGTTTGCTACTATTTACACCTTTTTTAGTTTTACCGTAGGTGTTTGTAAATGTGGTGTTTTGGTTTTCAAGAAACAGTTTAAATTCTTCAACAATTTTCCCATCAATGGTTTGTCCTGCTGGCATAGGGTTTTCTCCTCCAATTATTAAATCTTTATTTCCTGCACGGGTATAGGAGCGAAGAATTTCGTATTTCTCCTCCATTTTTTTTCTTAAAGCTTTATCTTTTTCACTTACAACTGCCTTACCTTTTCTGGCCTTGAATAAGTATTTTACAACTTTGCCATTGGGGGTTTTTACGCGTTCTTCGGTACCAATGTTATTCCATGCAGAACCTTCGGCGTAAGCTGGTTGATTCCAATAATCGCCTACATTATTTTTTTGTAAATCGTGTTTAAAACTTACTTTATAATCGTAATGTCCAGGGTCTTTAAAAGTTTGTTTACCCTCCCAATCAAAAATATAAGCGCCTTCTTTTCCAAAAGATGTAGAGGTGTAACCATTTTTTCTTAAAGTTTGTGGTATTGAAGGTTTTACAAAATCTGGTTCTTGGTGTGTTTGTTCAAATTGATAGTGACCGTTTCTAAACGGGTAGCGCCCACTTAGCATTGAGCCCCTTGATGGCCCGCAAACAGGAGAATTGGTAAATGCATTTACAAAAAGCACACCTTCTTTTGCTAACTTGTTTATGTTTGGTGAAGATACATACCCAAGAGCACTTTCGTTTTTACCTGTGGTGGCTTGGTTGTAGCATTCTAATGCATCAGCTCTATGGTCATCAGTAATAATCCAAAGAATATTAGGTTTGTTTTGAGAGGCTATAATTTGTGCGTACCCAAATAGCAAAATAGCTGCAAGTATTAATTTTTTCATAGTTTAGTAAGTTTCAAACTAAAATATTAGTTTTTTGCTTTTTTGAAAGAAATAAAAGTTTGTATTTGTAGCATGTATATAATATGTATATATAAAATAGATTGAAATAAAAAAAGCAGCCTTTAAAGGCTGCTTTTCACGTTCATTTTTAAGAACAAAACTAATCGGTTACATAATCAGGATTTTGAACGAGTTCAGGGTTTTTGTTTAGGGCATCTTGCGGTAATGGCCATTTGTAATGTTTTGGCAAAAACACGCGTTGGGAAACAGGATCGCCATCAAAACCATTTAAAACTTGTTCGGCAAGTTCCCATCTTTTTAAATCGAAGTAGCGCGAATTTTCTAAAGGAAATTCTACCCTACGTTCATTACGCACTTTGTCACGTAATGTTACCTGATCTAATGCTGTTAACGCAGGATAGTTTGCTGTATCGGTATAATCTACACCGTAAGCTCTGGCTCTTACCATGTTAATAGCATCAAGAACAGATTGATCTATATCATTGGCTTCAATTTTAGCTTCAGCATACATTAGTAACACATCGGCGTATCTTAAATGGATAAAATCTGTACCGTCATTTAAAGGTTGAGATAAGGTGTTAATGGTTGTTGGGTTTATTCCTTTTATGAATGTATAACCGGTTACCGATTTAATTTCAACTAAAGGATTCCAATTACCTTCAAAAATAGTAGCGTTTAAACGCGGATCTCTATTTTCCATTGGTGCGTTAGGATCATACAATGGTGAAGCGGTAATTGGAAGTCCATCAGTACACTCATAAGCATTTACTAAATTTATTGTTGGGTGAATGTTACCCCAGAAACCAATCATAATTTGAGAAGACCATAGGGCGCTTTCTCCTGGAGTATTTGCCATTTTTATTGAGAAAATGATTTCTGGGTTATCTGTTTGGCCTGCATCTAAAAACAAATCATTATAGTTAGAAGACAAACTATAGTTACCATTATCTATTACTGCTTTTGCGGCAACAGCGGCGTTTGTGTAATCTTTTGTGTAAAGTAATACTTTGGCTTTTAATGCTAAGGCAGCTTCTTTTTTAACATGCCCATCATAGGTTGCAGCTGGTAAATAATCTATAGCAGTGTTTAAATCGTTTAAAATTTGATTAAATACTTCGCTTTGCGAACTTTTTGCTGTGAATTGATTTTCAACAGTACTAGCTTCGGTTCTAATAGGCACATCACCGTAGGTTACGGCTAAGTAGTAATAAAAATAAGCACGAATAAATAGGGCTTCTCCTTTCCATTGATTAATTAAATTTTCACTTGCCGAAACATTATCAATCTTACTTAAAAACTCATTACAACCGTTAATACCAACGTAGCTAACACCGTAAAGTGCTTTTATGGCGCGTTGAGCTTGCCCATCAGGGTTTAAAACACCCGTTAAAATATCTCTAAAACCGTTATCTCTAGCACCGTAAGCATTGTCGGTTAATTCATCCCAGCCTTGTTGTATTTGTGGGCCACCATTCCATTTACTTAGGGTTAGTGTAGAGTAAAAGTTTGTTTGTAAATTACTGTAAACACCAGTTAATGCCATTTGAGCATCGGCTTCGGTTTCCCAAAAAGTGCCACTAGAAATAGCGTCACCTGGTTGTTTGTCTAAAAATTCCTCGCTACAGCCTGTAAAAGCTACTATAAATGAAAGGAATAGTATTTTATATATATATTTTGTATTCATTTTTTTAACTGTTTAACGGGTTATAAAGAGAGTTTAATACCAAAAGTGTATGACTTAGATATTGGATACGTGTAAGAGGTTAGTATCTCAGGATCTATGTTAAATAAATTATCGCCAGTTATGGTTAAAAGGTTGTCTCCTGAAAAATAAAGTTTGGCACTACTAACTTTTAGTTTTTCTGTTATTTTACTTGGGAATGAATATGTAAATGTTACATTTTTCATTCTAAAATATGAAGTATTCATTAACCAAAACGAGTTAAAATATTCGCCAGCACCATATGTACTTAAAGACTCATTATAAACGGCAGGTAAACTTGCGTTCATATTATCTGGTGTCCAAGAATCTGTAAGCCAAACTTTAGGTGCGTTACCATCTTGATTAAAAGGCTCTACACCATGTGTTGAGCGGTAAGTTTTTTGTCCTGCAACACCTTGCCAAAATGTACTTAGCTCAAAGTTTTTATACGATAGTGAAATGTTTGCACCGTATAACAAATCTGGGTGTTGCCCATCTATATGAATACGGTCATTTTGGTCAACAACATTATCTTCATCTGGGTTTTGGTTTTTAAGACGAATACCTCCTAAATAAGGAGCTAAAGGTTGTGTTGGTGCATTGTCTATATCTTCTTGGGTGTTGAAAAAACCATCGGCTTCCCACATGTAAAAATCGTTAAAGGCGTAACCTTCTTCGTTAATAGTAGTATTTCCAATTTCTGGTGCCCCGTATTTTACTAATTCATTTTTATACCATGAGAAGTTAGTACTTATTTTATAGCTAAAATCGCCTAACGTTTTTTGGTGCCCTAACACAATATCCCAACCAGTGTTTTTCATTTCACCTTGGTTTACTTGTGGCCCACCAGCACCAGATTCTACAGATACTTGTAACTGACGTAAAATATCTGAAGTTACTTTTTCATAATAATCTATATTGGCAAAAAACGAACCGCTTTTTGATGTAAAATCAAGACCAATATCTGTAATAGTTGTGGTTTCCCAAGTAATATCGGCATTGGTGAAATTTTCTAAAACAACACCTGATGAAATACTAGAACCAAAAGGATAGCCGTGAGAACCTGATGCTCTTGTAGTTAGGTAATTTCCAGCATCATAGTTACCAAATGCATAACGCGATTGGTATGGGTAGTCATTGCTACCATCATTACCAAGTTGCCCCCAGGAAGCACGTAGTTTTAGTTGCCTAATAAAATCTACATTTTCCATAAAACTTTCTTGGTCTATACGCCAACCAACAGAAAACGATGGGAAAACACCAACTCTATTACCTTCGGCAAACCTACTACTAATATCTGTACGCAGGTTAGCTTCAAAAAGGTATTTATCATTAAAAGCGTAGTTTAAACGAGAAAATCCACTTCTAATACTACTCTCGGTGGTTGAGCCTGATGTAAGTTGATTTGAAGTTCCGGCACCATCAAGCTCTGTAAGGCTTCGGCTAGCCACACCAAAACGTGTAGAGTTGGTCCATTCTCTGCGTCTAGATTCTTGACTATAGCCTAACATGAATTTTAAATCATGCGTTTCATCTATAAGCTTGTTGTAAGTTAGTGTTGAATAAAAGGTTGTTACTTTTGAAAACTGATTACCAACATCTATTTTTGAAGCATCACGTGTTGTACGAATGTATTCACCTGTTCTATAATTATACTCATCTTGTGTTAAAACTTGATTTTTTGAACGTAGGTAATCAAACTTATAAGCTCCTTTAGCATCAAAGACAAGGCCGTCTAGAATTTTTATACTTGTAAAAATGTTTCCATTAAAATTGTATTTCTCATCACTTGGTCCGTTTTGGCCATATAGTTTTACAAGCGGATTTTCTCTGGTAAAACCTTCATCAAAAACAAGGCCGTCAGGATCATTAGTAGAACCAGAAAAGGCTTTACCTGCAAAATGTCCTGTACCATCAAGCGTGTAAGGCCCCCAAGTTGGGCGCACCCACCATGTTTGTAGTAGCGGGCTACCAAAATCATCATTAGGACCTTTTCTTTCAGATGTTAAGCCCATAAATGTTCCGCCAACATCAATATTTTCTTTAATTTTTGTTTTAAAGTTGAAAAAGAAATTATACTTATCAAAGTTAGAGTTCTCAATCATACCATCTTGTTTCCAACTACTAAGTGATAGGTTGTAAGTGGTTTTTCCTGTGGTACCATTAATACCAATTGTGTTTCTTTGAACACTACCCGTACGGAGTACAAGGTCTGTCCAGTCTGTATTAGGGTATAACGGATTATTAGGGTTGTTGCGGTAGGCATTAATAACTTCATCTGGGTAACTACCCGTTGCTGAGCCTGCAGAGTTTACTAAACCACGGTTATATAAGGTCATATAATCTGCAGAATTGGTTATCATCTTGGGTAACATAGTTGGGTTACTCAATTGGTAACTGCCATCATAAGTGATAGATATGGCATCTTTTCCACCTGTTTTTGTTTGTACTAAAATTACACCGTTTGCAGCTTTTAAACCGTAAATAGCGGCCGAAGATGCATCTTTTAAAACATTAACAGATTCTATAACACTAGGGTCTAAATCTTCAATATTACCTTCAACGCCATCAATTAAAACAAGTGGAGCGTTGCTACTTCCAAAAGAGTTTAAACCACGAATATTAATATTTAAGCCTTCGCCACCAGGAATACCGTTTGATTGTGAAATTAATAGACCGGGAACTTGCCCCTGTAAAGCTTGTGTTGCGTTTTGTACGGGCCTATTTTCAATAGATTCATTAGAAACCATAGAAACAGCACCGGTTAAATTAGCTCTTTTTTGAACACCGTAACCTACAACTACAACTTCATCTAAACTAGCGGCGTTTTCTTCTAAAACCACAGTAAGTGTAGTTTTACCGTTTAAAGGAATTTCTTGTGTTGTGAAACCTATGTATGAAATTACAATTATTGAATTGGATGATGCTACATCTAAAGTAAAATTACCATCAAAATCTGTTTGAGCACCATTTGTGGTGTCTTTTTCAAGTACAGAGGCTCCAGGTAGCGGTGTGCCATTAACATCTGTAATTACACCTGTTACGGTAAATTTTTGTGGTTTTTTTGGTGTGTTTAGTTGTTGTTTAGTGTCAATTTTTTTGGCTTTAATAATAACTTGCCTGTCTGCAATTTTATAATCTAAACCTATATTATTTAATGATTGGTTTAAAATATCGGTTATTAAAGCATCTTTTAGGTTTAGTGATATTCTGGCATTTTTGTCTATAACATCATCTTTATAAAAAAAGATATATTCACTTTTGTTTTGAATTTCTTTAAAAAGTTCTTCAATGCTAACGTTTTTAACATTGATATTTATTTTTACTTGAGAATAGGATGAATTTGCATAAACAGAGCTTAAGCCGAATATTATAAAACATATAAAAACTCTCATAATAGTGTATAGGACGTTATGTAACGCCTTTTTGAAACCTTTTTGAGGTCTCATAAAGATTTTATTCATAATTTAGTTCTTCTATTTAGTTTGTAATTTTATTGTACTGCAATATTATTGCAACTTAACCACCAGAAGGTGTTGGCGCATCTTCTGGTTTTTTTCTAAAAAGGTGTTTTTGTCATATAGTTTAATGTATTTTATTGGTTAGTATTAAGTTATTGTTGGTAATTTTATATTTTAAATTTTCAGCAGTTCCTGCCTCAATAATGGTTTCAATTACTTTTTCTACACTATCTTTTAAATCTAAATGCCCTGAAAAGGTTTGATTTTTAATCTGTTCATTGTCAATTATAATAGGAATATTATAATACCTAGATAGCTTTTTGGTTATGTAGTTAAGTTTGCTGTTATCTAATATTAGCACGCCATCTTTCCAAGAAAAATAATGATTTGTATTTACTTTTTTTGCAGTAACCAACCTTGTAGCTTTGTTAATATTAGCCATTTGCCCAGGTTTTATAACTATTTTTTTCTTTTGGTTTAAAATAGTATTGTGCTTTTCTGGGTAGGAAACCTGTACGCTACCACTTTTTAACACCACAAAATTATTAGTGTCATCGCTGTAATTGCTTACGTTAAAAACGGTTCCTAAGACTTCAATTTCTTGGTTGTCTGTCATCATTACAAAAGGTTTTTTAGCGTTATGAGCTATATCAAAAGCAGCTTCACCTTCAACTAGATAAACTACACGTTTGTTTTCTTTTGAAAAATTAACAGGATATACAAATTTTGATCCTGAATTTAACCAAACTTTACTACCATCGGCCAATGTTAAAAACGATCTTTTTCCGTAAGGTACCACAAGAGTATTGTATTTAACGGTGTTTTGGTTATTGGTTTCTTGGGTTAAAGTTTTGGTGTTGCCAATGTTAACTTTTGAACCTGATGTTGAGTAAGAAATAGTTGTGTTTTCGCCATCAATTTTGATGTTTTTATCTTTGGCTATAATGAGTTTTACATCGTTTGAATTTTCTAAAGATTTTACATCAGCAGATTTTACAAATTTTGAAATTTCAGAGGTTTCGTTTTGTAGTTTTAAGTAAGCACCAACACCTAAAGCTATTACTATAACTGCAGCAGCACTAGTTGAAATGTATTTTAAACGTCTTTTTACTTTCAATTTTTTAATTGAAGAAAAAATAGACTTTTTTAAAAGCTCTTTTTCTAAATCTGTTGCAGAATTATTTTCAAACTTTTTATTTGAATGTTGGCTCATTTTAATACGTTAAATAAGTTTTTATAAGTAGAAATTAACGCTTCCTAATAGATAAAGCATCAACCTTTTGTTCTATAGACAAAATTTTTATAATTTTTTTAAAAAAATTGTAACCAAGAGAATATTATTAAAGTAGCAGGGTGTTTTCTTAGGGTTTTAATGGCTCTGTAAATGTTGGTTCTTGCAGATGAAACCGATACGTTTAACATTGCAGCAATGTCTTCGTATGATAGGCCTTCTTCAAACCTTAGTTTTAAACCTTCACGTTGTTTTTCGGTAAGCTTATTTAGCAATGTATTTAATTTAATTACTTTTTGTTGGTAAATTTCTTTTTCAACTAAATAATCTTCAACAGGTTTGGTATAATTTTTTTTATGAAGTATAGTGGTGTTTAATTCGCTTTTATCAAAGCAAATTTCTTTAACCTTATATTTTTTATTGATTTTACGTTTTAAAGCGGTAAAAAGGTAGAACTTAACATTATTAGTATCTCCTAATTTATTTTTGTATTTGTATAGGTCTACAAAAAGATCATGAATACAATCCATGGTGTAGCTTTTGTCTCCAGAAATTTTAATACCGTAAGAAATTAATGAATCTACATGTAAATCATAAAGAGCACCCAAAGCCGAAGTGTTACCTTGCCTTATTTGAGACCAGAGGGTTTGTTCTTTAGTATTGGTTTTGTTTGTAATCTCCATTAACAGCTTAATTTAGTAGCTTTCGCCAAAATATTTAAGGTTTTTAAATAGAATTTAGAAACCAGAAATGTGCTTTTTTTAAAAGGTTTGTTGTGTTGTTAAAGAGGGGTGTTGGGTACTAATTTATAATAAAAAATTAAATATTATTAATTGTGAAGAATTAATTATTAACGTGCCACTTTTTGTAATTTGATAAAATTAAGGTTGAAAAAAGCAAAAAAACATGAATTTAAAAAGATATTTTTCACTAATTATGAATTAGTGTGTTATGGTAATTAGTTGTTTTTGAAATGTTTGCTTTACTATATTTTTTTGTTGAACAGTTGTTTTAATAACATTAGATAACTATACAAAAAATGTATACATTTGTGAAAATTAAAAATGGGGATGTAGCTCAGTTGGCTAGAGTGCTTGACTGGCAGTCAAGAGGTCACGGGTTCGAATCCCGTCTTCTCCACAAACTCAAAAAGCTTCTGGTTTAGGGAGCTTTTTTTATTTTAGTTTAATTAGTGATTTACTTAATGCTAACAAATCTGGTTTTATAAACTCTGGTGTTTTTGCTAAAGGATACAGTTGTTGCCCTGGCCTGCTAATAAAAGCAGCTCTCCAATTTGCCCAAAGTGCTCCGGCTACATCCCAGCCATGGGCTGCAATTAGCATGCTTTCTGTTGGTTTTACACCTATTTTTTTTGAAGCCCAAGTGTAAGCATCTGTAAATGGCTTAAATTTTTTAATACCTTCAACACTTAATACATCATCAAAATATAATGATAAATTGGCGTTTTCAAACTGATTTTTAACACCTTCTGCTGATGAGTTTGTAAAGGCCACAAGCTTATAATTATTATTTTTTAAAGCTGTTAGTGCTGGTTTTACATCAGTATGCGTGTGTAATGATTGTAGGGCATTAGTAACTGTTTTTTTTGCATCAAATTCAGAAATTGAAATGTCATTATTTGATGCTATCATTTGTAGTGTTGCTGCGCCAATATCAACAAAAGAAAAATATTGACCACTTGCACTAGTAACCAATGAATACTGTAGCATAGTAGTAAACCAAATGGACAGCAATTCTTGGTTGCCTCCTAATTTATTAGCAATAATTGGTTTAATGCTTGTTAAATCTAAAAGTGTTTCATTTACATCAAAAAATAAAACTTTTGGTCTTACTGTCATGGTTTTTTCTTTTTATTATAGTAAAATAAAACGGCTAAAGCAATACTAATGTAATTACATTTTACAACTTATTGTATCTATTACTTAAATAGTTTACATGAAAATATTTTTAGTTTAAAAAAAACACTAGGCAATTTTGCCTAGTGTTTATAGATAATATTTTAATTATTTTTTGCTCCATGCAAATTTTTGAAAAGGAGCATCTACTGCTGTTTCAGCAATATGATTTGTATAGTTACTAATTACTTTTTGAGCAAGCCCCAAAATAATTTCTAGAAGTTGTTTGTCGGTATAACCAACTGCAAAGAATTTTTCTTTTTCTTCATTTGAAATATAACCTCTATTTTGGGTTAATGCTAAAGTTGTTTCATGTAAAACTTGTAGCTTTTCAGTAGGTAAAGTTGTTTGATTTCTTAAAGCCTCAATAATGGCATCATCAACTTTCATCGCTTTTGCAATTGCTGTATGTGCAGGCACACAATAATGGCAAGCGTGCTCAACGTTTATAGTTTGCCATACCACTGTTAATTCATCGTTGTTAAATGATGTGTTTGTAAACAATTCATGTAAATTTTGGTACGCCTCTAATAATTCCGGAGACTCAGCTAAAACACCATGTAAATTAGGCACATAGCCATATGCATTTTGAGATTTTTCTAATAAACTTTTACTTTTTTCAGGTGCAGTTTCAATAGTGTGAATTGTTAATGTTTCTACGTTACTTGTTGTACTCATGATTTTAAATTTATGTTACATAACTAAACGATTGTTTAGTTTCAGGTTAAAAAAAATGTTTTATATGTTTTTAAATGTTAATTCAATATAATCGGCTATTTCTTTATTGCTATTCACTCTGGTGGCTGCGGCTAAACCGTGTTTTGCCAATACAAGAAAGTTGGCTTGTTTTATTATGGTGTCTTCGTCTTTTGTTGCATCTGTTTTTAGTTTTTCAATAAACATAGCTTTTAAATTATCCATAAACTGAAGTACATCAGTTTTAATAACGTCATCATCAATAAACGAAAATTCATTGTAGGTATTTGTAATTAAACAGCCTTTAACGTTTCCATCTTCATAGCACACATCAACAGAATCATAAAAAAAATCTTTTATAGCTTCAACGCCTTTGGTTGAGGTTTTTAATTTATCGAAAATATTTTTTCTCTTCTTTTTATAATTGTTTAGTGTTTGCTGAAATAAGCCGTGTTTACTACCAAAACTAGAATAAATAGAAAACTTATTAATGCCCATTTCATTTTCTAGCATTTGCATAGATGTATTTTCATAACCATTACGCCAAAATAAACGCATTGCTTTTTCTAATACTTCTTGCTCATTATATTGTTTTCTTCTAGCCATTGTTATTTAAATACACTACAAAACTAAACGATTGGTTAGAAATGAAAAAACTTTTAACATCATTTTTGCATTTAAGTTACATTTAAAATGATTTTACAACCCAAAAAGTCTTGGTAACCACATTGATATTTCAGGAATATATGTAATTAGCATAAGAACTATTATCATTATAAATAAAAAAGGCAATAGCGGTTTTACCACCTGAGACACCGAAACTTTTGCAATACCACTACCCACAAATAAAATAGTACCAACGGGTGGTGTACATAAACCAATACAAAGGTTAAGCACTAATACAATACCAAAATGTACAGGATCCATACCCAAAGCCATCACCACAGGTAAGAAAATTGGTGTGAATATAAGTACAGCAGGTGTCATATCCATAAACGTTCCAATAACAAGTAGTGTAAGGTTTATAACTAAAAAAATGGCAAACTTACTACTAAATTGTTCTAACAGAAAATTACTCATTAACGCAGGTATGCCTTCAAAAGAAAATAACCAACTCATAGCCATAGATGTACAAATTAAAAACATGACTACAGCTGTTGTTTTGGCACTGTTTAATAGAATGTTTGGAAAACTTTTTACTGTAATATCTTTATAAATTAGTGCTAGTACAGCGGCATAAAGTACCGCAATTACAGATGCCTCTGTAGCAGTAAAAACACCTGCAACAATACCGCCAACTACTATAACAAGCATAAGTAAGCTAAAAAATGCTTTTGTAAAATGGCTCCAAACTTCTTTTAAGCTTGCTCTTTGTCCTCTAATAAATTTTCGTTTTACAGCCACAAAAACAATGTAACCAATAATGGCCAAACCAAGCAAAATACCGGGTAAATAGCCCGCAATAAATAATGCGGCAACAGATGCTGCACCACCACTAGCTAAAGCATAAACAATTAAAATATTACTAGGTGGAATTAATAAACCTGTTGTTGAAGATGTAATATTAACCGAAGCACTAAAAGCTCTTGGGTAGCCTTCTTCTTCCATTCTATCTGTCATAATACTACCAATTGCCGATGTTGCAGCTACAGCAGAACCCGAAATTGCTCCAAACAACATGGAAGCCAAAACATTAACATATGCTAATCCTCCCGGAAGACTAGCCACTAAGGATTTTGCAAAATTAATAAGCCTATTGGCTATACCACCTTGTTTCATTATTTCGCCAGCTAAAACAAAAAACGGAATGGCCAAAAGTGCAAAACTATCAATACCCGTTGTCATGCGTTGGGCAATGGTTGTTATACCTGGCATTTTATCAATGTTTAACAGTAAACTTAATGTTGTAGAAATACCAATACTATACGCCACCGGAACTTTTAATAGTAACAGAAAAAAGAAACTAGCAAACAATACAATAATACTTATTACTTCAATGCTCATAGCTTATAGTTTTATTTGATTTTTTGAAATTTTTGAAATGTGATATACCGAAAACCACATAATTAATAGTCCGCTAAACGGTAAAATGGCATAAATATAGCCTAAAGGAATACGAAGTGTTCCTGATAATTGCCCTAGATGTAAAGTAGTATAAACAAGGTTGAAGCCACCAATAACCATTACAATTAGTGCAAACATAAAAATTAGAAATTCAATAGCTATGGCAGCTTTCTTTTTATTACTATCTGAAAATTTTTGATAGAGAAAATCCATAGACAAATGCTCTCTTTTGGCATTTAAATAGGCGGCTCCAAGAATAGACATCCATATAAGCGAAAATCTGGCAAGTTCTTCGGTCCAAGTGAAAGACCCTTTTAATACGTATCTTGAAAACACTTGAAATAATACATCAAATACTAAAAGCGCAAAAATAATTATTAAGAAAACTTCCATAAACCTAACCACGCGATCAAATAGTGTTTTTTTAGTTTTCATATGTTTAGTTAGATTTTATCTTGTTAACAATATCGGCCAATTCTGGGTGTTCTTTTTGAAACGTTTCTAAAACAGATTTAGATTGTTCTGAAAACAATGATTTTTCAGGAATTATAATTTCAACACCAGCATCTTTGGCTATTTTCATACTTTCTTCAACAGAAGCTTTCCAGAATTGTTTTTGTGCCTGCGCAGATTCATTGGCTGCATCTTGTACCCAGGTTTTTTCTTCTTCAGATAATTTTTCCCATTGTTTTGTGCCAATTAAAAGTACATCTGGTACTGCAGAATGTTCATCTAATGTATAATACTTACTAATTTCATAATGGTTTGATGACACAAATGAAGGCGGATTATTTTCTGCACCATCAACCACACCTTGTTGTATTGCGGTGTATAACTCGCCATAAGCCATAGGTGTTGCAGACCCACCTAAGGCATTTACCATATTTATGGCCATTTGGTTGTTCATAACCCTAATTTTTAAGCCTTTTAAATCTTGAGGTGTTCTAATTGCTTTGTTAGCTGTGTAAAAACTGCGGCTACCAGCATCATAATAACATAAACCACGTAACCAAAATTGTTCGCCTTTTTGTAAAACAGCTTTACCAATGGGGCCTTCTAAAGTTTCAAACATATGCTGTTTGTCTTTAAACAAATACGGAATACCAAACACATGGTAATCTGGTACAAAGTTAGACATGGTGGCGGCGCTTACTTTTGTAATTGCTACACTGCCAATTTGAAGTAATTCAACTACTTCACGCTCTGAACCTAATTGCCCATCGGGAAAAATTTTAATAGTTAAACTACCTTTAGATTTTTTTGCTAATGCTTGTTGAAACGCCACAATACCCTTGTGAACTGGGTGAGTTTGTGGCAAAGTATGCGCCAAGTAAAGCACCTTTTTGTCTGCATTTTGATTACATGACATGAAACCTAAAGACAACAATAGTACTAAAAAGAACTTGTAGTTCATGTTTTATGTTAGTTTAAGTGGTTATCACAAATATAAAAAATACAATCGATTGTATTTGTGTGTTTCAATTAAAAATTGAAATAAACCTTAGAATTAGTGTAACATATGTTTTTTATCATGTTACCAATATATTCAATATCGTTTGGTAACAAACCATGTTTTAAATCTTCGGCCATAATATTACACACTATACGCCTAAAATATTCGTGCCTTGGTATTGATAAAAAGCTTCTGCTATCTGTTAGCATACCAATAAACTTGCTTAACAACCCCATGTTTGAAAGCACATTAATTTGCTTTTCAATGCCATCTTTTTGGTCTAAAAACCACCAAGCGGCGCCCCATTGCATTTTACCAGCAATACCATTAGAGTTAAAATTACCCATCATGGTGGCAAAAGCTTCGTTTTGTGCTGGGTTTAAATTATACGTTATGGTTTTTGTGAGTTGATTGGAGCTGTCTAGGGTATTTAAAAATTTTGATAAACCGTCAATAATTGGGTAATCGGCAATAGAATCACAACCAGCATCAGCGCCAACAAGGTTTTTTAAGCGTGCATTATTATCTCTAATTACGCCTAAATGAAACTGTTGTACCCAACCTTTTTCATGATATTTTTTTCCTAGGTAAACTAATAAGCTAGTGCGATACTTTTTTATATCAGTTTCAGATAAAGTTTCGCCGTTTAATTGTTTTTTAAAGATGGCAATAACTTCGTTTTCGGTAAATCTAACAAACGAAAATGCACCACTAATACCATAATCTGATAGTTTACAGCCATTATCATTAAAAAAGTCAATGCGCTTATCAATAGCCAGCAAAAGTGTTTGGTAGCTATTAATTTTAAAATCGACACAGTTCTCTAGTTTATCTAGATAGTTTTTGAAGTTGTCTTCGCCTATAAAAAACAAAGCATCAGGTCTAAAAGTTGGATAAACCTTGGTAAAAAAATTACTTTTAGCTATTTGTTGATGGTATTTTAAATCATCGGTTGGGTCATCGGTAGTGCACACCACTTCAACATTCATGTCTTGTAAAAGTTGCGCAGGTGTTTTGTCTTCTAAAATTTTATTTGCTTTGTTATAAATTTCTAAAGCATTATTTGGTTGTAAAATATCGTCTATATCAAAATACCGCTTCAGCTCTAATTGCGTCCAATGAAACAATGGGTTTCTCAATGTGTTAGGCACTGTTTCTGCCCATTTTAAAAATTTTTCTTCGGAAGATGCTTCACCTGAAATGTAATATTCTTCAATACCATTAGCACGCATACCACGCCACTTATAATGGTCATATTTTAACCAAGCTTCAGTGATATTTTTAACAGGCTTATTTTCTGCAATTTCTTTAGCCGATAAATGATTGTGATAATCAATAATAGGCATTTTTTTTGCGTACTCATGGTACAGTGTTTCGGCTGTTTTAGATTGCAATAAAAAATTATCGGTAATAAAGTTTTTAGCTTTTATAATGCTCATAAATCAAGGCTTTTGCTAATTCCTAATTCTAAACCACGTAATTCTGCCAACCCTTTTAATCTGCCTATTGCAGTATAGCCAGAATAGGTGCTTTGCGTATCTAAATCGTTTAACATTTGGTGGCCATGATCTGGGCGCATTGGTAATTCAATATTTCGTTCTTTTTCAATTTCTTTAACTGCTTTAACAATTTCATACATGTTAGACGAACCTTCTAAATGATTGTCTTCGTAGAAGCTTCCATCAGCTTCACGTTTTACATTTCTAAGGTGAAGAAAATGAATGTTATTTTTGAATTTTTTTATCATTTTTGGCAAATCATTTTCTGCATTTGCGCCTAACGAGCCTGTACAAAAGGTGATGCCGTTTGAAGGCGAATTTATAAACCCAACCAAATCATCTAAATCGCTTTCAGATTTTATAATTCTAGGTAATCCCATAATGTCTATTGGCGGATCATCTGGATGAATGGCCATTTTAATACCTAACTCTTCAGCTAAAGGAATAATTTCATTTAAAAAATAAGATAAATTAGATTTTAAATCTTGGTGAGACATGTTGTTATATTGTGCAATCATGTCTTTAAAAACGGGAATGGATAAATCATCAACAGTTCCTGGTAATCCTTTTAACACACTATCTTCTAAACGTTGTTTTTCAAAAGATGTCATTAATGAAAAGCGTTCATGTGCTTTTTCAATAATTTCTTTTGAGTATCGGTTTTCAGCATCATTAAGTTCCATAATGTGACACTCAAAAACAGCCATATCAATTTTATCAAATCGTAAAGCGGTAGCACCGTTATCAAGTTTCCAGTGTAAATGTGTTCTGGTCCAATCTAGCACGGGCATAAAGTTGTAACACACATTTTTAACACCACATTTGGCAATATTTATTAAACTTTGTTTGTAGTTTTCTATGCGTTGCAAATAATTGCCAGTTCGTAATTTTATGTTTTCATGAATGGGAATACTTTCAATAAAAGACCATGTTAAACCCGCTTTTTCAATAGTGCTTTTTACACTGTTTATGGTTTCAATATCCCAAATTTCACCATTAGGTGTTTGGTGTAAAGCTGTTACAATGCCTGTGGCTCCAGTTTGTTTTATGTATGATAATTTTACAGGATCGTTACTACCAAACCATCTAAAAGTTTGTTCCATTTTTTATAAATTTTATACACCACTAAAGGCGCTGAATCCGCCATCAATTGGTAATATGGTTCCAGTTACAAATTTTGAAGCTTCGGCGCATAAATAATGAATAGCTCCGTTTAGTTCTTCGGCTTCACCAAAACGTTTCATTGGTGTGTTCTTTATAATAGTTTCACCTCTGTTGGTATAACTACCATCTTCATTGGTTAATAATCTTTTGTTTTGAGCGCCAATAAAAAAGCCTGGAGCAATGGCGTTTACCCGTAGGCCTTCGCCAAATTTTAAAGCTAATTCTACAGCCATCCATTTAGTAAAGTTGTCTATTGCCGCTTTAGATGCCGAATAACCAGCAACCCGCGTAATAACACTTTGCGCTGCCATGGAGGATATATTTATAATGCTACCTGAACCTTGTTTAGCCATGGTTTCCCCAAAGATGATAGAGGGTAGGATAGTGCCATCTAAATTAAGTTCAGATACTTTTCTGAAGTCGTCCATTTTAAGATCAAAAATAGTTTGGTCTTCTCCAATAGTTGCACCAGGCATGTTGCCACCAGCGCCATTAATTAAAACATCAATTTGCCCCCAAGTGTTAAATATTTCTTCTTTTACGCTTTCAAGAAAGTTTTTATCTAAAACACTTCCTGTAAACCCTAAAGCATTTTCATTTATGGCTTTTAATTCTTTAATTTTTGAAGTTACTTTTGCTGGTGTTTGTCCAAGAATTGCAATTTTAGCGCCTTGTGTAAGAAGGTAATTTGCCATACTACCACCAAGAGCTCCAGAGCCACCAGTTATTATTATTACTTTATTTTGTATGTTGAAAAGCGACATATTTTTAGCTTAATTTAATTTTTCGTGTGCGTACACGCAAATATATAAAAATTAAAGTGTATATAATTTTTAGCGTGTTGAAAATTAGTTATTGCTTAATAAAATTAACCATTTTAGTTCCTGCTTCTTGTAATTGAAGAGGCATACTATTTTCTTGCCAAGGGTGGCTAGCGTTAAACACATGGTTGGCATTTTTAATAATTACCAAACTACTTTTTGGTTGCCATTTATGAAGATTTTTAGCTTCATCTATTAAAATACTCGTATCATTTTCACCATGAATAATTAAGTATGGTATTTTAAGATTTGAAACTGCTTTTTCAACGTTTAAACGTTCTTTATTATTAATGGTATCTAAATAAAACTGATAATAATGTGGCATTTTTTGTTTTGTACGCCCATTTATTACATACTTTACACCTGTTTTTTTCCAGTTTTCAATACCAGAATTGGTTACAGATCTAGCCAATAAATTAGAAACACCTGCTAAACTAATGGCTTTTTTAATTCTAGAATCTTCAAAAGCAGTTATAGAAATAATGGCACCACCACGACTATGTCCTATTAAATTTATGTTATTAACATCACCAATTTTGTTTATGGTGTTGTTTTCAAAACACCAATTAATAACGTGTTGTAAATCATCTAATTCTTTTGTGTAGTTGTTATTTCCGAAGGCTTCTAAATCGGGGAAATCAATTGGTTGCTCAATAGTACCGCCATTATGTGAAAAGTTGAATTTTACAAAGCAAAATCCAGAACCGGCAAAAGATTCGGCCATTAAATTCCACGCACCCCAATCTTTAAAGCCTTTGTAGCCGTGACAAAAAATAACAATGGGTTTTGGGGTGTTATTATTTAAATAAGTAACATCTATAACAATGGGTTTATTTTGGCTTCCAGGAATTACAAAGTTGTGTTTAGTAATCATTAGTTGGTATTTCTTTTTCAGTAAAAGGTATATTTATGTTACAAATTTCTAAAATGAGGTGTTTCAATTCTATACTAAAACTATTAATGGTGTCTTGGGTTATTAAATGTTCTTTTGTTCTAGCGCTTGGTTTGTCTTTTTTAGCAAATTTTATAAAACCAGCACTTAAATTTTTAAATGAAATAATACCAGCTTCAACAGGCAGATTAAGCAACCCCGATTGTTGCATCATTAAAGCATAAGTAAGCACCTGGAAACTTTTGCTGTACTTTTTATAATCTGTAGTAAGGTCTTCCCAATTAACAATTTCAACATCTCGTTGTTCTACTTTTCCGGTTTTGTAATCTATAATTCTTGTAGTGCCGTTGTAGTTATCTACTCTATCAACTTTTCCGGTAAGTTTTATTGGGAAATCTAATTCAGGCACATTAAAAACGGCATTATTATTAGCTTCAATTGCAATTATTTTTATGGTGTTACCAGCTTTTAGTTCTTTAATTTCAAGATTTAAAAAGTTTATAACATAACGTTTAGCAATTTCAAAAACAATAAGGTTTTTGCCCGTTGTAATATCACCTTCTTTGTAAACATCGTTAAAATGATGTTTTACGGTTTTGTTGATGCTTTTTTTTAAGTTTTCAATAATTTCAACCGTTAAAAATTGCCCTTCTAATGGTTTGTAAAAATCCTCTAAAGTATTGTGAACAACGGTACCAAGTGTGTTGGCGGCCACAGTTTCTTCAACATCAATAAATTCATCAATTTTTAAAACTTTTTGGTAATAAAAATCAATAGGGTTTCTAATATAATTGGTTAATGATGATGGCGAAAATCCTTTTTCTGCTACCTTTTTTAAGCTTGAAATAACATCATCATTTTTTTCAACAACTTGTAATTCCTTTTTAATAGCAGGCACTTTTGGTGCAATAATTTTATGATTTATATTGTGAATACCCTCATGCTCAAGCTGGATTATAAAACGACTTTTTTCACCGCCTGTTAAAACATCAGCTTCTGTGTTATAAAGTATATATACGTTTTTTGCACGTTGTAATAATCTATAAAAATGATAGGTGTAAACGGCATCTTTTTCTTTGTATGTTGGTAGTTTGTTTTCAATTTTAACATCAAACGGAATAAAAGAATTGTTGCTTTTTCCTGATGGTAAAATACCCTCGTTTACGCCACTAATAATAACGGTTTCAAAATCTAAAACGCGTGATTCTAACATACCCATTACCTGTAAACCTTGTAAAGGTTCTCCTTGAAAATCTAAGGTTTCTGATGCTAAAAGTTCTTTGTAAACACTATGTAAAGCGGCCACATCTTTAATGTGTTTATAGGTGTTGTTTAGCCTTGTTAACTCATTAAATAATTGGTTAAAACGAAACAGATATTCTAATGGTAATAAGTTGGCGGTTTTATCTGTATCTAGATAGTTTTTAATATTTAAAATAAGTTGTGAACAATTATTTAAAACCGTTTCAGTATTGTTGTTCCAATTGCTAAATAATATATCAATTATAGTACTTGATGTTCTAGCAACTTCTTTAAGCTTGCGCACTGTTAAGTACACCAAATTATTTGTTTTTATGGTGTCTATTATTTTTGAGGCGTTGTTAGAATCTTCAGTATTAAATAAAGGCCATATAAACTGGTGCGAAATAACACTTGTAATGTCTTTGTAATAAATGGTATTTGGTGTTGTTTTGTGAATTCTAAAAAGTGTTTCAAAAAGTGTAGCTAAAGGAATTGATTTTAACGGAAACCCCATGGTTACATTTAGCGCCTCAATGTTTTCTGGCAAGGCATTTAGTGTTGGTATTAGTAAGTTTTCGTCTCCTAAAACAACTGCGGTATTTGTTAACGTTTTATGTTCCTTTTGTATGTTTTTTAGTAATGAACCAATATGTTTTGCTTGCCCTATACTTTTTGGAACCCCATATATGTTAATGTTTTTGTTTTTAGTGTAGTTATTTGTAATCCAATTAAAAGGATGGTTTTCAAAGTACGACCAGTTTTTTTTATGATGTCTTGTAAAAAGTGCTGCATCATGTTTTGGGTTATTAAAAAAGGTGTTATCAATATCCCAATAAACTTTGGCTAAATTTGTTTTTAAAAGGGTTTGTATTATAGTTGTTTCGGCAGTATTTAAAGCATTAAAACCTAAAAATACATGTTGTGTATTGGGGTTGTTTTGTATGTAATTTTGCAAACTAGCTGTTGCTTCTCTGTAAATTAAACCTTGATAGCCTATATTTTTATCTAAAAGTCTTTTGGTAAAATGGGTGTAATATTCAGGCAGTTTATTCCAAAAGTTGAGATAGTTTTTTATAAAATCTGTTTGATTTTTTTCTAAAGACCAGTGGTTTTCTTCAATTTCTTTTATGGCCGCTAAATAATTAAATATTTTTTTCTGCGGAATAAGATACCTATCTATTTCATTAAAATCTTGAAGTAAAATTTGCGCCCATTTAGAAAAGGCATCAAAGCTATCTGTTTCTTTTTGAGGTGTTAGTGCTTTATAGGTGTTGTAAAATTCAAATAAAAGCTCTGTATTACCAATGTTTTTTATTCCTGAAAGATCTTCAACAAAGGTTTCAATACTAAGTATTGTGGGTGCAAAAAAGTTTTGGTTATTAACTTTAGCCAGTTGGTGTTTTAAAAACAGGCCAGCCCTTTTACTTGGTAGTATAAAGGTAAGGTTTGAAATTGTTATGCTTTGACTTTGAAGGTCTTTTAAAACATCAAAAATAAAACTAGTCATTGCATAAAAATAAAAAACGCTTCGGGATTCCCGAAGCGTTTTTTGAAGTTATTTTAAGAATTAACTTATTACTTTACTAAGTTAATTTCAACTCTTCTGTTTTGAGCTCTACCAGATCTAGTTTTGTTAGAAGCGATAGGTTTAGACTCACCGTAACCTTTAGATGATAATCTGAATTGATCAACACCATGAGACGTTAAGTAATCTTTAACTGAAGCTGCTCTAGATTCAGATAAGTTTTGGTTTAATTTTTCGCTACCAACGCTATCTGTGTGACCTTCAACTGTAAATTTAGCAGTTGGGTACTCATTGATAATTTTGATTATATCAGATAATACTTGCTCAGACTCAGATTTGATAGAAGATTTACCTGTATCAAATAAGATAGTTTTAGCGTACTCATTTAAAGTTTTTTGTACTTCAGCAGTAACTTCAGGACAACCGTTGTTAGCTACAGTACCTTTTACTTTAGGACATTTATCATCTTTGTCTAATACACCGTCACCATCAGTATCTGGCCATGGGCATCCTTTGTTTGCAGCAGGACCAGCAGTGTTAGGACATTTATCATCAGCGTCAGTTACACCGTCACCATCAGCATCTGGACAACCAGCTAAAGCTTTTAAACCAGCAACTGAAGGACATTTATCTTTGTTATCAGCAACACCGTCACCGTCAGAATCAGGACAACCGTTTAACTCAGCTGTACCAGCTTCGTTAGGACACTCGTCTTTAGAATCTTCAATACCGTCACCGTCAGTATCAGGACAACCGTTAAATGCAGGTAAACCAGCAACTTCAGGACAAGCATCGTCTTTGTCATATATACCATCACCATCAGTATCAGTTCCGCCAAATCTAATAGAAAGACCAGCAGTATGTTGGAAATGTGTATCTAAATAATCTTCAAAAGCATGTTTGTAAGCAGTTTGAAGTGTGAAACCAATGTTATCGTTAAACCAAATGTTTAAACCAGCAGTACCGTTTAAAGTACCAGCACCAATTTCATCAATCCAAGTGTAACCACCACCAACACCTAAGTAAGGATCAATAGTAGTTCCTTCTAAGAAGTTGTATTTAATGGTACCATCTACACCGTAGTATGATAAATCATCTGCTGAAGCAGAATCAGAAGTTCCAGGAACTTCACCCCATTTTTCAATTTTGTTTAAAGATCCAGCTACGCCAAATGAGAAACCATCTCCTACGTATTTAGATACCGAAATTGTAGATAAAGAAGGTAAAATGTTGTAGTTATCAGTATCTACTAATTTACCAAAAATTGAGTAAGAAGCTTCACCGTTTCCTGTAAATAATGCACCATCTCCAGAAGGGAAAGCGTCTACTGCATTTACACCAATGGTAATTTGCCATGGGTTGTTTTTGTCTTGTGCATCTGCATAGTTGTAACCAAGAACTAAAACAAATGCTAACAATAATCTGCTAAGATTTTTCATATTCAAAAGTTTAATTTTTAAGTGTTAATTGTAAACAAAAGTAAGTTGTTAAATGTTATTAACAAAGACAAATATATAAAAAAATACTACAAAAGCTCTGTTCATCGATAGTTCAGACTCATTTTAACTAAATTTAAAACATTTGTCTTGTGCTATAGACACGCTTGCTTTAATAAAGTCACACGTTTTTTGTTAAAAAATGGTGTTAATTTCTTTAATTGTTACCGTTTTGTTAACATATACTAAAAGTTTACGTGTTACCTTTAAATGCATGGGTTGTAGCGCATCTTGATAGCTTTGTAGTTGTTGTGCATGTTTTGTGTGTTCTGCACCTGTTTTATAGTCTATAATTACTACGTTGTTATTATTTTTAATATTTAACCTGTCTGGTCTTAAAATAATGCCTTCTTTGGTTATAATATCTCTTTCATTGTAAACAGTATCATCTGAATTAAAATAACTAGCTAATAATGGATGGTTTACAATTTGTAAAACTGTTTTTTTAAGTGCTTGAGCTTGGTTATTATTTATTGTAGCTGTATCTAAAAAATTATTTATTACGTTATCAACATCATTAATAGTTTTTATTTGTGCCATTATATTGTGTACAAGGTTTCCTTTTTCAATGGCTTCTTGTTGTTTGGTGTCCCATAAAAAGCCAGATTTTGTTACTACCTTAATATTATGGGTTTCTTTTGCGGTAGAAATAAATTCGTTTTGAAAAATGGTATTATTGTTTTCATGTGTTTTGGTTGATGTTTTTTTTGCCTCACCAAAACTGTAGGTTAGTTGTGTATTATTCCATAATGCTTTTTGTTGTAAATAGTTTATAAATAACCCTGCGTATGTTTTAGTATTTACTTCGCCTTTACCATTTATGTCTTTTTTTGAAATAATATATAATTGTTCAACGGCACGTGTTTGGGCAACATATAAAAGGTTTAAATTATCTAATTCAAGTTCTGTTTGGTGTTTATTGTGTATTTGAAGGCCTTCTTCACCATAAAACTCAAAATTTTTGTTGTAATTTAATAAGGTGTAGTCAAAACCATTATAGGTATTCTTATTTATTTTAAACCATTCTTTGGGCTCTACATCTTTATAAATGTTTAAATCGGCAAAAGGAAAAATTACAACAGGAAACTCTAAACCTTTAGATTTGTGAATGGTCATAATTTTTACGGCATTTTGCCCTTCAGGAGATATAATGCTTAGTTTATCTTTTTTCTTTTCAAAATAAGATATAAAAGCTAAGAGGTCAGACCCTTTTTTTTGTGAAAATTCTAAAACTATATCTAAAAAATACTGTATGTAGGCGTTTGATGTTTGTGCCAAATTAAAACTTCTAACAATAGTTTCGGCTAAATCATATAAAGGTAATTGTAATACATTGGTGTTTATAAAAACATGATGTTTCTCAAGGCTTTTTAGTAGTTGTTTAAGGGTTAGTTTTAACTTATTGCTAAAAAATTCATGTTTATTTTCAATATTAAATAGTAATGTTAAATAATTTAATACGGCAACTTTTAATTGGTTGTTATTAGGTTGTGTTAAAAGTTTTAAAAAATTTACTATAAATATAATTTCGGGGGCATTGTTTAGTAATAAGGTTTCTGATGATACTATAGGTATTTTTTGTTCACTTAAATAATTTGCAATGGCAACACCTTCTTTACCTTTTCTAACTAAAATACAAATATCACTTAGGCTAAACCCTTGTTTTAGGCATTTGTTTATTGTGTTAAGAGTTGTTTCACTGTAAAGCTCATTACGGTTATCATCTTTTTCAAAATCTAAAAAAGACATTTCAACATAGCCATTGTTTTCAATAGCAGTGTTTTGGGTGGCTTTTAAATAAAGTTCTTGGTGCGTTTTACTGGCAAAAAAATGTTTAGATAAATAAGTAAAAAAATTGTTGTTAAATGTTACAATTTCATGAAAACTACGGTAATTTGTTGGTAAGTTTTTAACGGTTTTTTCTATAAAAAACGGATTGTCATGGTTTATCAAGCCAATAAACTGTTCTGCTTTACCACCGCGCCACCTGTAAATAGCTTGTTTGGCATCGCCAACTAACATAGTGCTTCCGTTTTCGGCAGCTAAAGCGTTGCTTAAAAGTGGTGTTAAATTTTCCCATTGTTTTACTGATGTGTCTTGAAATTCATCAATGAAATAATGTTTAAATTTTTCGCCCAAGCGTTCATAAATAAAAGGTGTTGGCTGTTGCTTAATTTGAGTACTTATTATGGCGTTAAATTCTGAAATAAGCATTTTGTTTTGCTCTGTTTTTAAAAAATCCAGCTCGTTGTTTATAGCATTTAAAACAGATAACGGTGTGATGTTTTTATAAAAGTTTTTTAAGAAATTTAAATGATGAACACCTTGTTTGGTTGTGTTAAATACCGTTGCAATTTGTGGTTGTAAATTATCAATAGTAATGGCAATGTCATTACTTACACGTTTTGGGTAAAGTGTGGTGTTTTCAATATCATTTTGCCATTTGGCTTCAAAAGCAACATTAAAATTTTTATGTGCTAATTTTTCAAGGTGTTTTGGTAAATATTTGCCGGTAAAATCTGAAAAATTTAAGTTAGCATTTTCAAAAACTTGCAACATGTTTTTTGCGGTTTCAGCAATAGCGTCTTCGGTATGCTTTAATTCGTTTTTTAAGTGTTTTTTTAAGACATTAAAATCTTCAAAAGTTTTGTTTTTTAAAGTTTGAATAAACGGAATATCATTTTCATTTACCAGTAGTTTGGCAATTTTATTAAAATCAAAACTCACATCCCAACTTTTATCATCATCAGCTTTTTCAATAGCAAAATCAATTAAAATTTTTGTGAGCTCATCATTGGTGCCTGCTTTAGCAATTAGGCTGTCAACGGCTTCAGTTAAAAGAGACGCTTGGTCAAGTTCAACTTCAAAATTTAAAGGTAGTTTTAAATCGTGCGCAAAAGTTCTAATAACTCTGTGTGTAAAACCATCAATAGTAGAAATATCAAAAGCAGCATAATTAAATAAAATAGCATTTAATATGTTTTTAGATTTATTGTGAACCTCATTTTTGCTTAAATCTAATTCACTACAAATTGTAGTAAACATGCTATTAGGGTTTGTTAAAATAGCACTATTAGAAAATTCTTTAAGCGTGCCAACAATACGTTCTTTCATTTCGGCCACCGCTTTATTTGTAAACGTTATAGCTAAAATGTTTTTAAACTTTTCGGGATGGTTAGCTTTAAATAAAATTTTTAAATATTCTTTAACTAGCGTAAAGGTTTTACCGCTACCGGCCGAGGCGTTATAAATAGTAAACGTAGGGTTAAGGCTCATAAATACTAATTTGATTACAAGATAAAAACAAACAATGGTTTAATAACAATTTATTATTTTTAATTGAGGGCTTTTATGCGTAAATTTGAATAGAAATAAATTACTAAATAGAAAAAACAAAAACACTATGGCTTTTGAATTACCAGAATTAGGCTACGCTTATGATGCGTTAGAACCACATATGGATGCACGCACAATGGAAATACACCATACAAAGCACCACGCAGGATATACAAACAACCTAAACAATGCAATAGCAGGAACAGATTTAGAAGGAAAATCTATTGAAGATATTTTAACTAATTTAGATATGAGTAACGGTGCCGTTAGAAACAACGGTGGCGGTTTTTACAACCACTCACTTTTCTGGTCTGTTATGAACCCTGAAGATAAAGGATATTTATCAGGAGAATTAAAAGATGAAATAGAAGCAACCTTTGGATCAAAAGACGCATTTATTGAAGCCTTCAGTAAAGCAGCAGCAACACGTTTTGGTTCAGGTTGGGCTTGGTTGTGTGTACACAAAGGTGGTAAATTAGAAATTTGCTCAACACCAAACCAAGATAACCCATTAATGCCAGAAGTTGGTTGCGGTGGCACACCAATTTTAGGATTAGATGTTTGGGAACACGCATACTATTTAAACTATCAAAACCGTCGTCCAGATTATATAAAAGCATTCTTTAATGTAGTAAACTGGAACGAAGTTGAAAAACGCTACGCAAACGCGAAGTAATATTAATTTTAAGTGTTATCAAAAAAGTCGTTTAGGATGCATATTCTAAACGATTTTTTTTTTTGGCGTTACCCACAAGGGGTCGGGCTTTTCACTATATCTTTTTACGTTTTAATTCCAGCTAACGCAGCAATTAAAACATAAAAAGGATGCCGTTTCAATCCCTAACGCAAACAAAATTCAGAAGAAAAAAAATTCTACAAAATCACTTGGGTGTAAGTGTAGCAACCAATTTAGTATTGCATATAATTTAAAAAAGGAGTTAGCAAGAATGTAAAACAGAAAATTAAATTTTACAGGCATTAAAAATGAAAAAGGTGAACTAGAACGTTCACCTTTTTGCCCCAAATCTACCATAAACTTAACCTACTTATGTTATGGTGGTTCAAAAGTAGCGGTGTTAAAAAGATTGGTAAAATATATTGGCTGAAATACTTATAAATTGGCTTAATAGAAGTAAAGCTCAAAAAGCGGTTAAACAGTCTGTTTTATAGTGTTTTGAAAGAAATTGCATTCATTTATCAAATGTTATTGCATAAAAAAAGGCGAACGAGAGTTCACCTTTTTTTGCCCCAAATCTACCATGAACTTAACCTACTTATGTTATGGTGGTACCAATTTATGTGTATTTTAGATAATCAACTTATTTATTAGATGAATAGCATAAATATCAGTCAAAATACAATATATGCGGTTTAACCGTAATATTTTATGAATATGTTAATTAATAAGCACGTTCTTTGTTGCCTTCATAAAAGTTAATAAAAGCCTTGTTAACCACTCTATTACCACCAACCGTGGGGTAATTTCCTGTAAAATACCAGTCGCCTAAATTCTTAGGGCAAGCTTTGTGTAAATTTTCAACCGGTTGGAAAATTATTTTAACTTCAGCCTTTATACTTTCATGGCTTAACAGCTCTGAAATTTTATTTGAAATTTGTTCATCTGTAAAAGGGCTGTAAATATTTTTCACAAAGTTTTTTACATCTTTATCATCTAAATCTTCTTGGGCTTTACATTTGTTGTAAACCTCTTCAATGGTATTGTACGTGTTATTATCTTTATGAAGCGCTAAAGCGGCTCTAAAAGCTACTAAACTTTCAAGATTTGCCATGTCTATACCATAACAATCTGGGTAGCGAATTTGTGGTGCCGATGATACTACAATAATTTTTTTAGGATTTAACCTATCAAGCATTTTTAAAATACTTTTCTTTAGGGTTGTACCTCTTACAATACTATCATCAATAATAACTAAGTTATCATTAGGTTTTACAACACCATAGGTAATATCATAAACGTGTGCTACTAAATCATCTCTACTACTATCTTCGGTAATAAAAGTTCTAAGCTTTACATCTTTAATAGCTATTTTTTCAACTCTAATTCTTTCAGAAAGAATATTGGTTACTTCTTCAGCTGAGAGATTGCGTTGCCCGTTTAAAATGATATTAGTTTTGGCTTTGTTAAGTTCGTTTTCTGCTGTTTCAACCATACCGTAAAACGATGTTTCAGCAGTATTTGGTATATATGAGAAAACAGTGTTTTTAGTGTCATTATTAATAGCCTCTAGCACTTTAGGCATTAAAAGTTTACCAAGTGTTTTACGTTCTTGGTAAATTTCGGCATCACTACCTCTAGAGAAGTAAATGCGCTCAAAAGAACAGGCTTTACGCTCAAGTGCTGGTAGAATTTCTTTAATTCTAACTTCGCCAGATTTTTTGGTAATTATGGCGTGCCCTGGGTCTAGTTCTTTAACGTCTTCAAACTTTACATTGAATACGGTTTGAATTACGGGTCTTTCAGAAGCTATAACAACAACTTCGTCATCTTTGTAATAATATGCTGGACGAATACCTGCCGGATCTCTTAAAACAAAGGCGTCTCCATGCCCAATAAGGCCTGCCATGGCATAGCCACCATCCCAATTTTTGGCGGCACGTTTTAGTATTTTTGATACTTTTAAGCGTTCTGCAATTAGTGGAGATGCTTCGCGTTTATTGTAGCCTTCTTTTTTTAAGTCTTTATAAATTTTACTAACAGCGTCATCTAAAAAATGACCTATTTTTTCCATTACCGTAATGGTGTCTGTATATTCTTTTGGATGTTGCCCAAGCTCAATTAAATTTGAAAAAAGCTCTTTAACATTGGTCATATTAAAGTTACCGGCCATAATTAGGTTACGGTGCATCCAATTGTTTTGTCTTAAAAACGGGTGCACACTTTCAACACTATTTTTGCCAAAAGTACCATAACGTACGTGGCCTAATAAAACTTCGCCAATGTATGGTATATTCTTTTTTTGTGCCGCAACATCATCTAAATATTCTGGGTGTGCTGCAAACTCATTATTTATGCGTTTGTTTATTTGAGCAAAAATATCTTGTATTGGTTGTGGTTCAATAGACCTCACTCGGCTAATATAACGCTCACCGGGTTTAGTGTTGAGTTTAATGCTTGCAAAACCAGCACCATCTTGACCACGATTGTGTTGTTTTTCCATCATTAAGTACATTTTGTTTACGCCATAAAATGCACTTCCGTATTTTTCTTTGTAATATTCTAACGGTTTTAACAGCCTAATCATGGCTATACCACATTCGTGTTTTAAAACATCACTCATTATAAAATTGCTTTCCTTTTTTTATTGTTTTTTTCAGAAGTTATAATTAATATGTTTTCTGAAATTTATTTTAAATTAAAAACGCGCCCAAATATTGAGCGCGAAGTGTTATGATAATTCTATTTCAAACTGCGTTAATTGCTTAAATTGCAGTAATCGTTTGTGTACTTCTTCATTTGATACATTAACCATGCGTTCTGTTCCAAATTTTTCAACACAAAACGATGCCAATGTTGAGCCGTAAATAATGGCGTTTTTCATGTTTTCAAAAGAAAAATCGTTAGTTTTTGCAAGATAACCTGCAAAACCGCCGGCAAAAGTATCACCAGCTCCTGTTGGATCAAAAACTTCTTCTAAAGGTAATGCTGGTGCAAAAAATACGTTTTCATCATGAAATAATAATGCGCCATGTTCTCCTTTTTTAATAACCACGTATTTGGGGCCCATTTCATGAATTTTTCTGGCAGCAACAACCAAACTGTATTCACCAGTTAATTGTCTAGCTTCTTCATCATTAATAGTAATTACATCAACACGTTTTATTACGTTGTGTAAATCTTGTAATGCAGAGTCCATCCAAAAATTCATGGTGTCTAAAATTACCAAGTCTGGTTTGCTTGTCATTTGGTCTAACACGCTAGATTGGACGATAGGATGTAAATTACCTAACATTACTACGTTAGCATTTTTGTAATCTTCAGGTACTACTGGATTAAAATCTGCTAAGGTATTTAGTTCTGTAACTAAAGTATCTCTAGAATTCATGTCGTTATGATAACGCCCACTCCAGAAAAACGTTTTACCTTCTTTAATAATTTCTACGCCTTGTAGGTTTATGTTTCTGTTAGATAATAAATCTAAATATTCTTGAGGAAAATCTCCGCCAACAACAGAAACGGCAGCGGTATCTACATTAAAATGTGAGGCAGCTAACCCTATAAATGTTGCGGCACCACCTAGAATTTTGTCGGTTTTTCCAAATGGCGTTTCAATAGCATCAAAAGCTATGGTGCCAACAATAACTAATTTACTCATAAATGAGGTATGATAATTTTGTGCAAATATAGGGCTTTTAAATGCGCAATCAATATAATTTTTTGTTGGGTGTGACTTATTAAAAAATGTGGTGTCTTACAATCAAATGCTATTATTAATTTAATTATAATTGAGGGGCTTGAGTTTACTTGAGCCCTTTGGTTTTTTTGGTGGTTTTACTTTCTGCCAAAATCAGCGGGTATTTCTCCCCAAGCTTTGGTTTCCCATTTAACAATAACGGTATTGTAGGTGTTGGTTTTTAGCCAGTGTTCGGCTCTGTTTATTAAATCAAAAAGTTGTTTGTTTTTAGTATTAGGTTTTAGTTTAGTGTTGCATTTTTTTTTTGCAACCCAACTTATGGCAGTTCTAGAGTCGGTGTAAATAATTCTATTACTGTTATTTTTTTGTAAAAATGCTAAACCGTGAACAATGGCTAAAAATTCACCAATGTTATTGGTACCTTCTTCAAAAGGGCCTTGAATAAAAAGTTGTTTTTTGGTTTTAGTGTCAACACCGCGGTATTCCATTTTTCCTGGGTTGCCGCTTGAGGCAGCATCAACAGCTATAGAGTTGTAGTTTGGCTGTCCAATTTTTTTTAATTGGGCTTCAGTAAGTTCGCTTTTAAAACTTTTATTCTTGCCAACGTAATCAAAGTAATTACCCTTTAGTGCTTTTTTAGCTTCATCAAAAGTGGTAAAAGACTTGTATTGTGCGCCTTCAAAATTGTTTATTTGCGCTTTACAGTCGTTCCAAGACTCAAAAACACCAGTTTTATGGCCTTTCCATACGGTGTAATATTTCTTTTTTTTTGATGCCATTTTTATGTTATTCTGAATTTGTTTCAGAATTTTTTCATTCTAAATTTATGAGTTATGTAACAATTTTTCAACAACCTTTGGGAAGTGTTCCATTTCCAAGGCATGAATTTTTTCAGCTACATCATTAGCATTATCTGTTGGTAAAACGGTGCATTTGGCTTGAAAAATAGTGGCACCTTCATCATAGTTTTCGTTTACATAATGTATTGTTATGCCTGTTTCAGTTTCGTTATTTTCAACAACTGCATTGTGCACGTGCATGCCGTACATACCCTTGCCACCAAACTTTGGTAGTAGTGCCGGATGCACATTTATAACCTTATTTGGAAATTCATTTAAAATATTTTCAGGAAATTTCCATAAAAAACCTGCCAAAATAATAAGGTCTGGTTTTGCCGCTTTTAAAATGTTTAAAACATCATTAGTTTTAGTAAACGCAATACGGTTAAATGATAGTGCACTAACGTGTAATTTTTTAGCTCTATCTAAAACTTTGGCATGAGGATTGTTGGTAAGAACCTGAATAACAGATGCATTATCACTGTTTTGAAAAAACTTAATTAAATTTTCAGCATTAGATCCGCTACCGGATGCAAAAATTACTACACGTTTCATAATACAGCTTATAATGTTAAAATTGTTCCAACAAAAAAAAGAATAATTATTAACATTTAGTAGGTAAAAACAAATTACTTGAAAGTTATTTATTAAATTACAAACACATTTTTATGTTAATGGTGTGTTTTAAAAATAAAGTTTTTTATTTTTGCCAACTGAATTAAAACTTAAAATTAAAAAATTATGTCAGACATTGCATCAAGAGTAAAAGCGATTATCGTAGACAAATTAGGAGTAGATGAAAACGAAGTAGTTGCAGAAGCAAGCTTCACAAACGATTTAGGAGCAGACTCATTAGACACTGTAGAACTAATTATGGAATTTGAAAAAGAATTCGATATTCAAATCCCAGACGATCAAGCTGAAAACATTGCAACAGTAGGTCAAGCTATATCATACATAGAAGCTGCAAAATAAGCTATTATATTCATGGAATTAAAGAGAGTTGTAGTCACAGGTTTAGGAGCTTTAACACCAATAGGCAATACCAAAGATGAATATTGGGACGGCTTAATAAACGGTAAAAGCGGTGCTGCGCCTATAACATATTTTGACACCGAAAATTTTAAAACTAAGTTTGCTTGTGAGGTTAAAAACTTCAAAGTAACAGATTTTATAGACCGTAAAGAATCTAGAAAAATGGATAAGTTTGCGCAGTACGCTATGGTAGCTGCAGATGAAGCCATTGTAGATTCTGGTTTAAATCTAGACGAAGTAAATAAATTACGTGTAGGTGTTATTTGGGGAGCAGGAATTGGTGGGTTAGAAACCTTTCAGCAAGAAGTATTAAACTATGCAGGAGGCAATGGTTCACCAAGATTTAACCCATTCTTTATTCCTAAAATGATTGCCGATATAGCTCCGGCAAACATTTCCATAAAACATGGTTTTATGGGGCCTAATTACACAACAGTTTCTGCATGCGCCTCTTCAGCAAACGCATTATTTGATGCATTAAACTCTATTAGACTAGGGTATACAGATGTAGTTGTAACAGGAGGAAGTGAAGCAGCAGTAACTATTGCAGGTATGGGAGGCTTTAATGCAATGCATGCACTATCAACAAGAAATGAAAGTCCAGAAACAGCATCAAGACCTTTTGATGGAAACAGAGATGGTTTTGTTTTAGGCGAAGGCGCTGGAGCTCTAATTCTTGAAGAATATGAACATGCAAAAGCTAGAGGCGCTAAAATTTATGCCGAAGTTGCAGGAGGTGGTTTATCTTCTGATGCTTACCATATGACAGCGCCACACCCAGAAGGCTTAGGTGTAGTTGAGGTTATGAAAAATTGTTTAGAAAATGCAGGACTAAAACCTGAAGATGTAGACCATATTAACACACATGGAACATCTACACCACTTGGTGATGTGGCCGAACTTAAAGCCATATCAAAAGTATTTGGTAGTCATGCAAAAAACATAAATATTAATTCAACAAAATCAATGACAGGCCACCTTTTAGGTGCCGCAGGTGCTATTGAGGCTATTGCAAGTATTTTAGCAATAGAACACAGTATTGTACCACCAACAATTAACCACACTACGGTTGATGAAAACATTGATGCTGAGTTAAATTTAACACTAAACAAAGCTCAAAAACGCGAGGTAAATGTAGCAATGAGTAATACATTTGGATTTGGCGGTCATAACGCTTGTGTATTATTCAAGAAAATATAGATAGAATCCCGAGTGAAAAACATTCGTAACATACTAAATTCCCGTTTTAAACGCAACGGGAATTTTTTTATGGAATTAACCCAAATACTAGGGTTTAAGCCTAAAAATATTTTATATTTTAAAAAGGCATTTACACACAGGTCTATGAATTTAAAAGACGCTGAAGGTAATGCCATAAATTATGAACGCTTAGAGTTTTTAGGTGATGCCATGTTAAGCGCGGTAATAGCTTGCCATTTATACCAAGAAGTACCAAGTGGAGATGAAGGTTATTTAACAAAAATGCGCTCTAAAGTAGTAAGTAGAGAGCATTTAAATGAGTTAGGTAAAGAACTTAACTTAATAAAGTTAGTACAAAGTAAAATACCTGAAGGACAATTTGGTGATAATATACACGGCAATCTTTTTGAAGCCTTAGTAGGCGCCATTTTTCTAGATAGAGGCTATAAACACTGCGAAAAATTTATATTTAAGCGTGTTATTATTCCGTATGTAGATATTGAAAAACTTGAGGGTAAAGTAATAAGTTACAAGAGTTTACTTATTGAATGGTGCCAAAAAGAGAAAAAAACTTTTAACTACAATGTGTATGATGATACCGGTAATGACGATGTTAGGCATTTTTCGGTAAAACTATCAATAGACAATAAAATTGTAGCTAAAGCCCGAGCAACTTCAAAAAAGAAAGCTGAAGAAAAAGCATCAAAGCGTGCGTTTTTTGCATTTCAAAATAAAATATCAAAAATGTTAGAATAAATTTCGGTTAAAAAAGAAATTAACTATAACGTTTTAGTTGGCTTTATCTTTAAGATTAAGTAAATACTAACCCAATTCAACATTATAAATATTATATTTACGCCAATTATATTTGGGTATGGCAATACACAAACTTGTTTTAGATGATGTTGAAGCAGACCTATATACCTTAGTGGCAATACACTGCGCACTTGAAGATTATAGGCTAGCATATCTATTAAATAAGTTTTTAGGAATAACGCTTACAAGAAAACCTTCAGATTTAGATTTTAACAATGGAGAATTTACCTATTCAATTTTTGAGTGGGAAGACTGTAAGCAACAAACCCTTTGGAGCTTAGCAAAAAATGTGTGTAAAACCGAAGTATATAGGCAAGGTAACAACAACTCATTGTTTAATTTACAAGAAAAAACAATCAAGATAAATTACCTATTACCAGAATTTAAAAAAGTAAATTATCTTTTAAAAATAGAAGACCAAATTAACTTAAGCAAACAAAAGCATATACTTAATAGTATTTTAAAAATACCACAAGTTGCTACGGCTTACAGTATAGAAACCAATCAATTAAAATCTAAGGACCATTTAATTTTTAGCTAATGTCACAAAGAAAAAAAACCAAAATAGTAGCTACCTTAGGACCCGCTACAAGCAGTAAAGAAGTATTAAAAGGCATGCTTGATGAAGGTGCTAACGTGTTCAGAATAAATTTTTCTCATGCAGATTATGATGATGTAAGTGAACGCATAAAAATGATAAGAGAGCTCAATGATGAGTACGGTTACACTGCTTCAATTTTAGCAGATTTACAAGGACCAAAACTACGCGTTGGGGTAATGAAAGAAGAGGTTGTAGTAAACCCAGGTGACGAAATAGTTTTTGCAACTGGTGAACGTTTTGAAGGCACAAAAGAACGTGTTTACATGACCTACAAAAGCTTTCCACAAGACGCAAAACCAGGTGAACGCATTCTTTTAGATGACGGAAAATTAATTTTTGAAGTTGTGTCTTCAGATTTAAAAAGTGAAGTAAAAGCTAAAGTAATTCAAGGTGGTCCGTTAAAATCTAAAAAAGGTGTAAATTTACCAAACACCAATATTTCCCAGCCAGCACTAACAGAAAAGGATATAAAAGATGCCATTTTTGCTATTAGCCAAGAGGTAGATTGGATTGCATTGTCTTTTGTGCGTCATGCCGAGGATTTAGTTGAATTACAAAATTTAATTAAAGAACACAGTGAACACAAAATACCAATTGTAGCCAAAATTGAAAAACCAGAGGCTATTGAGAATATTGATAAAATTGTAGCACAATGTGATGGTATTATGGTAGCTAGAGGTGATTTAGGAGTAGAAATTCCTGCTGCCGATGTACCTTTAGTACAAAAGCAATTAGTTTTACGTGCCAAAAAAGCAAGAATACCGGTTATTATTGCAACTCAAATGATGGAAACCATGATTTCTAGTTTAACACCAACTAGAGCAGAGGTTAATGATGTTGCAAACTCTGTTATGGATGGTGCCGATGCCGTAATGCTATCTGGTGAAACATCGGTTGGTAAATATCCTGTACAAGTAATTAGGCAAATGTCTAGTATTTTAACAAGTGTTGAAGATTCTCCATTAATTCAAGTACCACAATTACCACCACATATTCGCACAAACCGATACATTACAAAATCTATATGTTATCACGCTGCTAATATGGCTAATGAAATTGATGCGAAAGCAATTTCAACATTAACTAATAGTGGTTATACAGCGTTTCAAATTTCGGCTTGGAGACCATCGTGTCATATTTTAGTATTCACTTCAAACAAGCGTATTTTAACCCGTTTAAGTTTACTTTGGGGTGTAAGAGCTTTTTATTATGATAGGTTTGTAAGTACAGATGAAACTATTGAAGATGTAAATAAAATGGCTTGTGAAAAAGGCTATTTAGAAGAAGGCGATATGTTAGTAAGTTTAGCCGCAATGCCAATTCAAGAAAAGGGTATGGTTAATACATTAAGAGTAACTGAAATTACAAGCTGTAGCTTTTAATTTTATAATATAAACTAAAAAAAGAGAGACTTTTTGTCTCTCTTTTTTTATGCATTACGGTTAAGGGTTTTTACCAAGCTCCAATAAAGTGGCTGCCATCAACATTTACTAATTCAGCCCCTTTTGTTACCTCGCCAGTTTCGGTATCTACAACGTAAATATTACCATTTTTACCAACAGGTGCAGCAGTTAAGTAAATCTCGTTTCCGTCAACTGCGTAACTTTGGTATTGAAACATTTCCATATCTACTTCATAAGGAATACCTTCTAGTTTAGTGGCTGTTTTAGCATTTAAATCTACTAATGCAAAATAAGATTCTGGTCTTCCAGAAATACCATCTTGAGAACCATCGTGACGGTAAGCTAATACAGCTTTGCCATTAGCTGCTGGTCTCCAAGCTAAAACGTAAGCTCCTGTAACACCTAAAGCATCATCTAAATTAAAATCGTAGTTATCGTCGTATTGGTTATTCGCATTAATTTTTAAGATGTGCGAACCGTTAGGATCGCTTTGGTTTGCTTGGTAAACACTGCCATTGTATAGAAATGAGTTTATGCTACGGTAACCGTTTGTGTTACCATTGCTTATACCCGAAGTAATTATTGTTGGATTGGTTAATGCTGGGTAATCTAATACAATAGTTTTAGAACCTAAAATTTCGTAATCGCTTTCTCTTTCTACAGTTGTAGGATCTACTTTTCTTACACGTGCACCAATATAAATTTTATCGCCAGCAGCATTAAGTGTTGGCATATCGATTCTATCAATGTAATAGCCATTTGCAGCATCTTCATCGCTAAGTGTAAAAGTAGATTCTTCGAAGTTTTTAATTAATGAATTTTCTAAATCTAAAGTAACAACACCCATGTTCGATACAGTGTGTGTGTAAACATCATCTGTTTCATCATCAGGAGTCCCATTATCATCAAATTGATGTTCTGCTGAAACATATACAGCTGCACCTGTTTTGTCGCCATCAAAAAGTTTTATCCAACGTGGTGCTGAACCTACGTATGGCGCTATATTAACTTCAGAACCTGTTGGTGTAAAGTTTTGACCTCCGTTTACGGTATATTTTGAGTAGTTACCACCAGTATCACCCGCATAACTAATATTAAAAATAGTACTACCATCTTGAGAAGCTTGTAAACGTGCCGTACGGTTAGATGGTACAATAAAACCATTGTCGAAAGGTGCGATAGATTTAGTTTCGTCTTTTGCATCATCGCTACTTAACGCATAAATTAAAGTACCTCCGTTACCATCACCAGGGTTATCACCCATTCTAGCGGCCGCAACGGTAATCCAGCGACTTTCTTCTTGTTTTTCTTCTTCAGTAGGGTTGCTATCGTCTTCGCTACAGCTTACAGTAAGTACTAAGGCACTTAATGCTAATGATATGGTTTTTAAATTGAAAAATTGATTTTTCATGTTATAGTTATTTTTAGAATTTATTAATGAAATAATTAAGTTTTAAATAGAAGGCTCTACCTGGTTTTGGTACTCTTAAATTGTCGTAAAGTGGTTTGTCGAAAATATTTTTTGCGTCGAAACTTATTACAAATTTATTGTTTGGGAAATTGTACGAAAACCCAAAGTCTTGAGCAATTTGTCTTGGTACTTCAAAAAATTCGTTGCCTGTAGTATTGTTTCCTTGTGGAGGTAAATACGAAAAGGTTTCGGTAAAATATGCCGAGTAAAACAGATTTAGATTACTGTTTTTTAAAAACACATTTTTTAAATTATAATTTAAGCCAGCGTTCATTGTAAAAAACGGTATGTTAGGCACATCTATTTCTACACCACGATTAACTACTTTTAAGTTTAATTTTGTGATATTATAGTTAAATCTTAAACGTTTATTATAGCTATAATTTAAGGTTGCTTCAATACCTCTTGATGTACCATCGCCTTGATTTTCGTAAAGAATAAGTTCTTCGTCTGGAACACGCTCAATAGGTAAACCGATACGTTGTTTTATATTTCTAGTAAATAAATTTGTAGAAATTGTAAACTCATGTTTATTAATATTAAATGCCCCAAAACGAAAGCCTAAATTGTAATTATTACTACTTTCTGGGTTAATAAATGGGTTTGGCACAACGTTATCGCCATCGTTACCAAAAACTTCAGTTTCATTTGGTAATCGAATAGCTTTTTCGGCAGAGGCTAACAGTGTAACCTCAGGAATTATGGCATAAGAACCTGCAAAACCATAACCTGTATATTTTTTGTTACTACTTACAATTTCATCTACTATAATGTCGTTACCTTGATCATCTTGTTGGATTTCGGGATCTTTACTAATCCTTTTTTGCTGATAGAATTTAACAAAAGTGCTGGTTTTTAGCTTTTTATAAAATGCGGTTAACTCATAAGTAAATGCGTAAATATTTTTGTGCAAATCACGTGTACCTGTAAAGGCATTTTCTGTTGCAGAAGCATATTCGTCTCTATCTTTTCTGTCAAGAGCACTATAAAAATGATTAAATAAGAATTTGTGGCTATTATTAATTTTATAAGAAATACCTGTTCTAACTGAAGCTACATTACGTGATATGTAGTTTTCAACAGGGCCAAATTCATTTTTTTCTTGTTGAGATCCCCAAGAGTATTGGTACTCTTCACCTCTAAAATTTATAGCTCTTTCTCCATTCCAGCTATAAGCCCAAGCTAAGGTATCGCTAGTTACTTGGTTACGTTTACCATAAGACCCAATTACATTAACATCTAAGCCTTTGGTTAATAAGTCTTTCTTTTGATAGGTAAGATTTCCTAAAAGAACATCAGATTCTCTAAAGCGGTCTTTATAAGGCGTAATGGTAACAAAAGCACCATGTTGTATTTCTTTGTAATCATCAGATCCTGTAACTCCAACAAAAAATTGATCTGCCCATGTAACGTTTGTAAAGCCAATTTCGGCGGTACCGCCAGTAGAACGGTAGGCATCGTTAAAACGTCTTGCTGTAATTGGCGTTTGTACACCACCTAAACCAGTAACTTTTACTTGTCCGCCAGAAATTTTATAGTCGTTATCAGAATAGTTGTGAAACCCTGAAGCTTTTACAGTAAATCCAGATTTTTCGGCACGGTATAATCCATTTACACTAGTTTGCAAAGTGTTAAACGATCCGTAAGAAACCGAGGCGTTAAAGTTAGAAGTTGTAGTATCATGAAGTACAATGTTTATGGCACCGCCTAATGCATCATCAGCTAAATGGCCTGGTACCACGCCTTTATAAACCTCAATACGTTTAATCATTGATGGTGGGATACTGTTTAAACTAAACGACGAACCGTAAATTGAAATAGGAATACCATCAATAAAAATACGAACAGAACTCCCTGTTAAACCATTTAAACTATATTCTACGCGAGACCCTAAACCACCATTTTGCCTAAGTTTTACACCAACTGTAGTATTTAAAAGTTCATTGGTTTGTATGTTTCTTAAACTGGCTTCTTTGGTTTCAATGAGGTTTACAGAAAAACCCTTTGTTTCAGTTTTACGTTTTTCAGTTTCGGTTTTAACCAAAACTTCATTTAGGTTTTGATAATCGGTTCTTTCTAAAACAACATTAACTGTTTTTTTATTAGAAAGTATATTAATTTGTTGTGTTTGAATTTTAGCGTTAAGAGAACTAACAATTAGGGAATAAGTGCCTAAAGGAATATCTTTAAAAGCAAACTCGCCATTTATACCTGCAGATGTTTCTTTTTTTAAATGCTTATTTTGAATAACAATTGATGCACCTAAAGCTGGTTTGTTATTATCAAATAACACATAACCCGAAAGTGTTGTGTTTTGAGAAAAAATATTTAAACTATAACAAACTGCTACTAAGAATAATACCGACTTTGCCAAAATACTGGTTTTAAATTTCGGACAAAATTACATTTATTTAGACTAAGTCCAAATAAAAACAGATGTTTTTTTAGAATGAATATAAATAAGTTTTTAGCTATTAAATGAAGGGTTAATTTTTTTTATTTACGCTAAAACCCAAACTTCAATTGCACACTCACGCTCTTTTTATCTGGTTTTTTTTCGGGCTTTTCAGTGTTTAAATTAGATAATGAAATGCCTAAAAGCCTTACGGAGTTTTGTAGTTTTTCTTGGTAAAGTAAATTTTTTGCAGTTTCTAAAATTATACTTTTATCACTTATAAAATAGGGTAATGTTTTGCTGCGTGTTTGTAATGAAAAATCACTGTATTTAATTTTTAAAGTTACTGTTTTGCCAGCTACATTACTTTTGTTTAGCCGTTTAGATACTTCTGCAGCAATATGTTTAAGTTTTTCAAGCATAAATACTTCGCTTGATAAATTTTCACTAAAAGTACGTTCGGCAGCTAAACTTTTTCGGGTGCGGTGTGGTTTTACTTCACTGGTATGAACGCCTCTTACAATGTAATAGTAATATGCACCAGATTTACCAAAGTTGGCTTCTAAATATTCTAGTGATTTTTGTTTTAAGTCGGCACCTGTAAAAATGCCTTTTTGGTACATTTTTTCGGCAGTTACTTTACCAACACCATAAAATTTTCTAATGTCTAAATCTTCAAGAAACTGCAAAACTTCTTCGGGGTTTACCGTTTTTTGTCCGTTAGGTTTATTATAGTCACTAGCAACTTTGGCAATAAATTTATTAATAGATATACCTGCAGATGCTGTAAGGCCAATGTTGTTTAAAATACGTTCACGAATTTCTTTTGCAATTAAAGAAGCACTTGGATTTCCTTTTTTATTTTGGGTAACATCTAAATAGGCTTCATCTAACGATAGCGGTTCCACTAAATCTGTATAATCATAAAAAATGGCTCTAATACGTTTTGAAATTTCAGAATAACGTTCAAAATTAGGTTTCACAAAAATTAAATCAGGACATAATTTAGCCGCCAAATTACCAGACATAGCACTTTTAACCCCAAATTTTCTTGCTTCGTAACTAGCTGCACTAACAACACCACGTTTACCGCCACCACCAACAGCAATGGGCTTTCCCTTTAGTTCAGGATTATCCATTTGCTCAACCGATGCGTAAAAAGCATCCATATCTACATGAATAATTTTTCGTTTTGGTAAATTATTAAACATACCACAAAATTATGCTAATTTTGAATACAAAATCACAATTTAACTACTTTTGAAATTGAGGTTTTTTGTTAATATAAATAGCAAAAATTATGATAGAAATAGAACGGAAATTTTTAGTTAAAAACACCAATTTTAAAGCACAAGCAACTAACAAAACTAAAATTTTACAAGGCTTTTTAAACACTCATAAAGAACGAACAGTAAGGGTTAGAATAAAAGGAGATATTGGTTTTTTAACCGTTAAAGGAAAAACATCTGAAAGCGGCTTGTCTAGGTTTGAATGGGAAAAACAAATACCTTATAACGAAGCTACTAGTTTATTAAATATTTGTGAACCCGGTGTTATAGATAAAATTCGTTATGAAGTACAAGTAAAAAACCATACTTTTGAAGTAGATGAGTTTTTTGGTGATAACCAAGGTTTAATTGTTGCTGAAGTTGAATTAAATAACGAAAATGAAGCATTTGAAAAACCAAATTGGTTGGGTGATGAAGTTACCGGAAACGTGAAATATTACAATTCTCAATTAAGTAAAAACCCCTTTAGTAATTGGTAATAAAAATAAAGCGCCATTAAATAATAATTTTTACAATGTTTTTATTGAACTTAGTAAAACCAAAACCCTAAAACATGAAAAAAGCATTGTTTGCATTAAGTTTTTTAGCTATTGTAGTTTCTTGTAAAGAAGAAACCAAAGCAAGCTTACCCGATATAAAACAAGTTGTTAAAGAAGAAACAACTAAAAAACAAGACACTGTTAAGTTAGTTGAAGTTGTAAAACCTAAAACCAAACAGCAAATAAAACAAGAACTTAAAGAAAAAGGTTTTGAGGTTTTTGATTATGTTGACGAAAAAACCAAAGACACCGTTTTAATGCAACAATACTTTATAGCATTTTTAAAAAGCGGTCCAATACGCACACAAAACGAAGAGGAAGCGGCCCAAATACAAAAAGAACATTTAGAGCATTTAGGCAAAATGTATGAACTTGGTTATGCTGATATTTCTGGGCCATTTGGTGACGATGGTGATATTAGAGGTATTACCATTTACAATGTGCCAACCCTAAAAATGGCCGATAGTTTAGCAAAATCTGATCCGGCAGTAAAAGCAGGTCGTTTAGAAATTGAAATACATCCGTGGTGGGCAGCAAAAGGATTTCCGTTACGTTAATTTTAAAAATTTTCAGGCTTATTTTTCAAGTTATAAATATAGCCTGTGTTGCCGCACTTTTAGCAATTCATTTTATAATAAAAGAAAGTACGTTTAAAACATCATTGTTTTTTTACAGCTTTCCGTTGCCTGTAATTATTGGTGTTATACTCATACTTTCAGTATTTATTGGTAAAAAATTTAGAAGAATTAACGTAGCATTAGCAGGTGTACTTTTAATAATTTGGTTAACCCGAAGTTTTAAAATTAGTATTACTGAAAGTATTAAAAGTACTGATGTTGAGGTTGTTTTTTGGAATGCATCTCACGATAGAGATTTTACCGATGTTTTTGAAGAATTTGAAACCATTCCAGATGTTATTGTATTATCTGAATACCATGGGAAAAAAATAGAAGAAACAAAAAAACAACATCCTAATTATTATTTTTATGAAAACCAAAACGAAGCAATTACTGTGTTTTCAAAACAACCAATTTTAGTAAAAAGTGTTAAACCATCAAAATACAATTCAACAGTTATAAATTTTGAAACTCACAACACAAACTTTTATGCGGTTGACGTTTCAGGAAGTTTTGATGTTCCAAGAAGTTGGGAGCTCAATTTTGTTACCAAAAACATATTAAACAATGAAAATACGTTGGTTTTGGGCGATTTTAATGTGCCTTATGAATCTAAATTATTAAAACCTTTAAAAACTAATTTTAATCATGCTTTTAACAAAAAAGGGTTTGGTTTTAGAGAAACGTGGTTTTATAATTTACCATTATTATCTCTAGATTATATTTGGGTTTCAAAAGACTTAAAAATTTTAAAAACCGAAAAAGTATGTACTTTTAAAAGCGATCATGCTATAATTAAAACTGTTATACGCCATTAGTTTTTTAATTGTGCCGTTAATAAAATTTGCAAGACAACACTTAATTATTGATTATTGTTTTTTTACTCAATTTAAATGTATTTGAGTATATTTTAGTTATGTAAACCCCATCCGGAAGATTTACTGGTATTACAATTTTACTTTCCGAAGAATTAGTGGCGTATTCTAATACTTTTTGGCCTAATGTATTTATAAGTTCTGCTTTTTCTATGAAATGATTCTTAGAATTAATAATTGTAAGGTTTTGATTTTTAAAATATAATATTATTTCATTTTCTAAAGCTTCGTTTTCAGTAGATAAACTTTGTTGGTTGGAGCTAAAAACTATTTCGAATCTATCGTTTATTTCCCCTGCTTCAACTGTTGTTATATATTTAGATTTTGTTAAATCATGATATGAGCTGTTTGTATTATCTCTTAAATAAATTCTTCTGTTAGCAAGATTTTCTAAGGAATTAATTTCTATTTCAATCACTCCACCATTTTTAGTGTTTATTCCTAGGGGTAATTTTTGTGCTTCGTCAAAATTATCTACAGCCTGAATTACAAGAGGCGTATTGTTAAGAAGCCAGTACATATCGTCATTAATAGATTCATTTAAAGTAGCTTCATAACCTAAATCAAAATCTTTTGATGCATTAGAGTCAACACCAACTAGTAATTGACGGTGGTACCCATCGGGAGAATTAAAGTTTAATCTTATTTTTTCTCTGGTATCATTATTTGATTTGGCTAACGCTCCTTTAATTTTAGATTTTAAAAAAGTTGAAGGATCTGCGGATTCTGTTTTAAAATCACGTTGACTATTTTTAAATACAATATCTCCACCTACAATGGGTTGTGTTAAATTAGGGTCATTATCAACGCCATCTTCGGTATCATCTCCTAAAGAACTGTCTATTGTTGTAGACACGAAAAAGCCTTGACCAATAGGAATATATCTCTCAGGAGTTTTGGTTCCTAAGTCTCCATTGTCATTAATTAAGGCATCATTTGAAACAGCTGGGGCTCCTCCCATTAAAGTATAGGAAGCATAACCACCAACATATTGTTTTAATACATGGCTTCCTCCCCCAAAATGTTCCCAAAAATATAAAGCGCCATTAATTATGTTTCCTGAGGTATTTCTTCCGCCATCTGCCACACCAATATTGTCTAATATAAATTCTCTAGCATCTATTGCAGAAGGGTAAGGGTTGCCAATTAAATAATCGTTATTTGGGTCTATAGTTAAAGTAATATCACCATTGTTGGGAGTGCCTTTAAATACGTAATTTTTTTCATTACTAATTGCACCAGTACCAGGGCCTTTCATGGTAAACCCTTCTCCTATATTAATTACTTTATTACTTCTTACTTGTTGCCATTGCGAATAATCTCCAGCAGAACTGTTGCCATATTTCCATATCCAATAATCTGCTATTTCTATTGGAGATGACGTATTATTTCCGTCATAATTACTACCGCCAACAAAGTTAATTGGCATTGGGTTATTAGGATCTTCTCCATCTAGTAAAATATCTGCAACAGTATACGTTTCGTCTCCATCAATAAAGGCATTGGGGTTAGCAGTATGTACGGGAGAAGACCAAAAATTATAAGTATAGCGATTTTCTGTTCCTTGCTGATCTCTTTCTAAAGTACCAGAACTTGACCCATCAATTATACTACCACTAGTTTGAACAAGTTGAGATTCTCCTTGTAAATCTATTGTTCCATCTAACTTTAAGTACCAGTTATTATATAGTCCTTTATCTGAAGAAACAGTTAATTCTACACCAGTATCTACTACAAGTCCAACCATTCCTTGAGTATTATAAGAACCGTTAAGCGTTACATTATGTTTTACATGTACTATTGAGACATCATCACTATTGTTTTGTTTAGATGTTATATCCCAAACATCACCATGTAACCACGTAGATGCATCTGTCCAATTACCATCTGAAGAAGTTTCATATGGTAAAGGAGCCGTTTGAAAGTAAATATCCTTGATATTATACAATTTAGCGCCAGATGCCAAATTACTAACTACATCATCGGTATAAGAATCCATTTTATAATATCTGGATAAGGTGCCTGCTAATGCTCCCGATATATTTGTTGAAATAAAACTACCTTGTTGGGCGGTATTTAATTCTTGATAAACCATGCGTTGTAGCTCATCTTTTGTAAGTGCTTTAGAGAATAACCTTGCTTCATCAATTTCTCCATGGAAATAATTACTATCGGTATCTGGTGTTCTACCAAGGGTAAAGCTAGAAGCGTCAACAGGTAATGCCCCTGAAATTGTGTTATTAGCTATTTCATTACCGTTAATGTATAATTTAAACTCTCCATCTGTACTGTTATATGTGGCAGCTATATGAACCCAAATTCTTGTAGTTATTGTGGTACTTTCTAAAGTGGTTCCATTGGCATAGGCTCTAGCTAAGCCACCACTTGTTATCATTAAATAAAAATTATCTTGACCTACAATAACCCTGTCTCCAGAAGCTCCCGGTTCTATTTTAATCCAAGCCATTAGTGTTGCATTGGGCCAACCGCTTGTTACAGAGCTTTCTTCAACATAATCATTTCTACCATCAAAGAACAAGGTGTAAGAATCGTTTAAATTTCGAGGTGATCCGTATGTTGTATTATCGGTATCAAAAGCATCTAATAGTCCGTCTTCATCAGTATCTGTATTTCCATCTATAACACCGTCATTGTCTCCATCTAAGGCAGTGTAAATGGTACGGTCTATGTCGCTTCCGTTTAGTGGGTTATTAGTGTTATCTTTACTATCTATATCTCTATAGTTTGGAATGCCATCTCCATCATCATCTAAAGGATCTGCGTAGCTGCTTCCAAAGTCATTCCCATCAGCATCATCGTCATTAGTATCTATTATGGTTAAAATACCATCGCCGTCTGCATCATCGTTATCAATTTTATTTACAAAATCTTCATTATCTAATCCATTACCAAGGCCATCTCCGTTAATATCAACATCACCTTTATGGTCGTTTTCAACATTGTCAAAAATACCATCGTTATCAGAATCTAGATCTAAGTAATCGGGAACCCCATCAGAATCAGTATCGGTGTAAGGTGCAGGAGGTGTTTCGTAAGAATCATGTACCCCGTTATTATTACTATCAACCCAACCCGTACCAAATAATGTGGCGTCTTTATCAAGATCTGCAAAACCTAACTCAACTACATTAGGAATTCCGTCATCATCATTATCTAAATCTGTAATATCAGGAACCCCATCTTCATCTATATCACATAATGTCTGTTTTACAAAAATGTCGTCTATAGCTAAGTCATTACCAGCACCTCCAGGGCTTTGGTTTGTTAATCTTACCTTAAATTGTGTGTAAGCTGAATTAAATGTTGCTGAAATATCAACCCAATCTCCGGTTATATAATTGGATGTTGGAGCAATTAAACCAGAAGACGTAGAAGCAATTACAGTATTGGTAGGATCTAATACTTCTATAAGAACAGAAGGTCTATTTCTAGAAGCAACTCCCGGAGCATCGGCTCTATCTAAATTAATAATAGAAAAACCATATGTTACATCTACCCCAGAGGTTACACCTGTTATGGTAGTTTCATAAAAAACACCAGCTGCATAATCTGCGTTAAACATAGCCATTCTACCATTAGTATCTCCAGAAGTATGATCAAGTCCCGGATACCAATATACATCTGCCCAAGATGCTACTTCGCCATTAGGTGTATCATTAAAACCATCTGCATCTGCAGCTTGGTAATATGCTACATACGAACCGTCATTTAAATTTATAGTGCCGCCACAAGTGCCTGTTCCGTCTTCATAGCAATATGATGCGCCTGTAATACTTGTTCTGGTTGTACCAGAGCCAAAGTCTTCGTTTAAAAAAATAACATCTGTGGTGTTGCCTATTGGGTTATTTATACAGATAGATTGTTCTTCTGAATCCAGAATGCCATCATTATCATCATCACCATCAATATTATCAGGAACCCCATCACCATCGGTATCGGGGAAAGTTTGTACGCCATTACCATCTACTAAAAAAGTGTACGAAGGGTTGGTAGCGTCATCTGAATTTATTGTAACTGTAGCCGAATAGTTGGTAATTGTTGAAGGGTTAAAAGCAACCGAAAATGTTTCAGAATTTCCTGCTGCAATTACCGCGTTATCTGGTTGGTCTGAGATAGTAAATACACCGCTTGGATCTGTAATAGGTAAAGTTAGTGTAAGTGCAGAGGTATTATTATTAGTAATTGTATATGTTTTTTCTAAGGGTATACTATTAATATCGTAAGAGCCATAGGCTGTATTGTTAGCTGTATTTGTAGTAGTGCTACCTGAAGTAATAGCATTACCGTTTCCCGAAATTTCCATTACACCTGCGGCGCTTCCGGTAATATTAATGGTATAATCTTCTACATCTCCTCTATAAGTATTGGTGAAGTTACAACCGTCTGCAGAAATAACAGCGCCATTGCCAGAACATGAAGAACAATATGAGCCTTGAATTCTTAATTTGGCTGTTCCGCTGGTTGCTGAAGGATCAATAGTAAAAGAACCTGTTTTAGTTTGTGTTAGGTCTGGCCAATTATCTGTATATGCCCCAGAATCATAAACTTGGGTAAAGTTTCCGTTATTATTATAATCTATCCAGATTCTAATTTTTACATCTCCCCACTGGTTACCACCTTTATCGTTTAATATTGAAAAGTTGTAAGTGTTTCCAGCAGTCATATCAACAGATATAGCTGTGTAATCTGTATATCGAGTATTGGAATTTGAGTTATTTATTTCTGCCGCAGAATTATCTCCATCTATAGTTACATTAGAAATGTGATGTCCGTTCCAATCAGTTAAATCATTACCTCCTAAAGAATGAATATTGTATGAGCATTGGCTATTAGTTTTATTAATACATAGTGTTATGTACACTAAAAGTAATAAACCCCTTGAGAGCATGTAGGTTATTTTCATGTGTGAGAGACTTAAGAGTAGATAAAATTTGAGAATATTTTAACTACGTAATTTTACATTTTATCGTATAATAATAGCATTTCGTCGATAAATTTAGTAAAAAGTTTTAAAAAACAAATTTTTTATTGGGAAATATGATTTTTAGTTAGTGAAAATTTATTTTTTATGTATTTCATCGATAAAATGTTTGGTAATGAACACATTATGAAAATATTTAGAGCTTTTATTGCTGAATTTGAATTTTAACTTTAGCTTCATTTCCAAATTCATCTACAACTGTTAAAGTATGCTCTCCTTGTTTTGGTAGTACAGCTATTTCATGAATGTTTTTGGTACTGCCTATAAACGCATTATCTATATACCAAAAGAGTTTGGTTTCGGGTTTTGAATGCGCTACTTTTAAAATAAACTCGTTAGCAGCGCCATTAAAATTTTTAGGTAAATAAATAGTGGTGTTGTTTTTAGGATAAATAAATTCCATAGAAATAGCGCTGTTGCTCAAACAATCACTTCTAAAAGGAGGCAATGGTTTATAAAACGGATTGTTTGTTTTGTAGTAATACGCCATTAAAGGAGGCAATACAAACCACGATGTGTGTTTTATATTATTTACATTTTCACAAGAAGTATTTACCTGAAATATTCCAGAATTATCTAGATGAATGAGTTTATGATAGGGGCAAGCCTTGGTTTTTAACCCGCTTACTTGAATATATGTTTCTTCAGTATCATTACAGTTAGGTGATGCTCTATGCCCGCTTTGTTTGCAAATGCTTACTTTTTGCATTTCATCAAAAGGTTTTGCAAACCATTTGCTTTTTGGTAGTATATTAAAAACTTCAAAAAGTATTGGAGCAGCGGTTTGTACACCAACCAGTCCTGGGCGTCCCTCACCATCGGCATTTCCAGCCCAAACACCTACAACATAATCTTTTGTGGTGCCAATAGCCCAAGCGTCTCTAAAACCAAAACTGGTACCAGTTTTCCAAGCAATTTGTTTAGAGTCATCAAAAAACTCCCAATTTTCATCACCTTCAGGTCTGTTAACATGTTTTAAACTTTCAAAAGTTAAATAAATTGAAGCCGCATCAAACACGGTTTTTTCAGTTTGTAGTTTTCCAAAGTTAACATTTTCAGAAGCCAGTAAAACAGGTTTACAAAATTCATTAGTATAATATTCACTTGAAGTTTCTGTAAAATGATTTAAGGTTGAAGACATGGCAGCGTAACTTTTACATAAATCCCAAAGGTTACTTTCGGCACCACCAAGAATTAAAGATAAGCCATAGTAATTGGCACTTTGTGTTAGGTTTTTTAAATGTAGCTGTTTTAAATAATGATAAAACCTGTTTAAGCCAAATTCTTGTAGCATTCTAACCGATGGTACGTTTAAAGATTGCGATAGCGCTTTACTTGCCGGAATTGCACCGGCATAAGTTTTATTGAAATTCTCTGGGTTGTAGCTACCAAACTGGCTAGGTACATCGGCCACCAAAGTGTTTGGTAACATATCGCCGGCATCTAACATGGCAGCGTATAAAAATGGTTTTAAAATACTGCCTGTGCTTCTTGGTTTATCAATTACATCAACATCTTTTTGATGTGTTTTTGTAGTTGGTGTATTGCCAACATAAGCCAAAACTTGTCGTGTTTTTACGTTTAAAACCAAAACAGCCGCATTATGAATTTCATTTTGACTTAATACTGAATGATGTTGTTTTACAATAGCATTTACTTGTTTTTGAAGTGAAACATTAATAGTGGTTTTTAAGGCTTCACCTGGATGCGTTTTAGATAATTTTTGTAAAACGTGCGGCGCTATTTGAGGTAATGGATAAGGTTTTTGAGGTAAATCTTCAGCAATTGATAGATTGTAAGTTAGCGTATCTATAATATTATTTTGAAGGAGTTTATTAAGCAATCTATCGCGTTTGTTTCGTAAATATATTTCATTTTTACCCGGATAAATTAAACTTGGCGCATTGGGTAAAACTGCTAAAGTAGCGTGTTCTGCCCAAGATAAATTATGAGGGCTTCGGTTAAAATACCGCCATGATGCAGCATTTAAACCAACAACATTACCGCCAAAGGGCGCATTACTTGCGTAGTAGCTTAAAATTTTTTCTTTTGAGGTTCTTAATTCTAAACGTGTAGCTAGAATTAGTTCTTTTAATTTTTCAAAATAAGTTCTTGGTTTACCTTGTCTAGATAAACGTATAACTTGTTGTGTTATGGTGCTACCACCACGTTTTATGGTGCCAGATTTTAGGTTGTTTTTTAACGCTTTAAAAATAGAAATAGGGTTAAAACCGGGGTGTTTATAAAAATATTCATCTTCAAACTGAATGATGCAGGTTTTAAATTTTTTTGGTAGACTATCATTATGCGGAAAGCGCCATTGGCCATCACTGGCTATTTTAGCTCCAATAAGTGTGTTGTTTGAGCTTGTTATTATTGTTGATGTTGGTGTTTTAAAAAGCTGTTTGGGTAAACAAAAATAATAGGCTACTAAAAGTATAGCTAGAATAGAAAATCTAATCTTTCGTTTTTTTATGTAGCCTAGTATTTTATTCAATTTATATGTTTTTTTTATTGTGAATGAAACGAAGAAACCCCATTAATTAAGATTGCTTCAGTCATTTTTCTTTAGTATAACGTTAAATTATTAACATCCCATTGGCACATCAAAAGCAATCACTTTTTCAATAGTTTCATCATACATAGTAGTAAAAATAACTTTAAAATATATTTTACTAATACCAATTACGGCTGCACCTTTATTAATGTTTTTATCGTTTTTAATCATATTATACCAAACCTCGCCACAATGCTCTTTTACAGCGTTTTTAAATGATGAAACATCAACTTTTATAAACTTGTTATGGGCCTTATTGTTGTATGTTATGGTTTCAAAAACACCTGTTTCTTTTGTTTTTAAAGGCTCCCAAGCAGAGTAATAATGTTTCCAATCTACTAAATCGCAATGCGGACCTTCAGCCTGAATAGTTATACTGTTTTCATGACGTTGAAACACTTTTATGCTTTTGTATTTTGAATGATGCCTAACACGCAACGTTTTACCTTCAACCGTTTCGCCCATTTCAATAATGGCGTCAATGGTTTTACTTGTGTGTGTTGATAGTTGATTATTACCAATAATTTCAGCTTTTACATTATCAAATTCCAAGGTGAAATCTTCAAAACCAACACTAAAGCGCTTGTTTATTTTACTTTCAGATAAAAAACCGTTAAACACATAACCAGTTCTGTTGTTATGAATATCGTCTTTACAAGTTACTTTTACCCATTGGCCTGAAATTACGTTGTTATTATCTTTAACATCAAGTTTTAAATTGGTACGTTCTGTTATTTCTAGCTCTGTACCATAAACGAGTTTATCTAAACGTTTAGAGTTTTGACTAGGGTTGTCTCTTAAAAATAAGCCATTATTGGCGTTTACGTATCTAATTTCTTGAGCGTTGGTAATATTGAATACCATCAATAGTACCACTATATAAATATATTTTATCATTTTTTTTGAAGTTTTTTGTGTTACCAACAAAGCAAAAGTGGTGTCAACCTAAACTTGTTTGGGGTTCTCAAAAACGATTAATAATCTGTAAGATGAGATTCTGAAACAACTTCAGAATGACACAGTTAATGCTTTTAGTAACGTTATTTAATTACATTAATCCACTGCCCTTTAGTTCTCACTAAAAAGTCGTTGTCATACATAGCTTCCGCTTGAATTCCTGGTAAATAATAGTTGCCTAAATAAGCAGCGTTTAGCATTACCGAGAATGTTTTGGTACTATTGGAATTTCCATGTTTGCTTAAGTCAAAATAGAAATTCACGCGGTCGTCTCTAATGTCTGTATAGCGCGCTTCATTAGAGGTGGCAGCCCCAAAATCTGTAAACCGGGTATTTACAATTTCCCATCCCGAAGGGAAAATTTGAGTAAGCGCCACATTATTTATTGCAGTATTTTTAAGATTATTAATCTTAACCGTAGCTACAAAATCTTGTCCTTGTTTTAAGTTGGTAATGTCTATGGTATTACCTTGTAAATCTTTGTAGTTGTAATGAATGCTTAAACCACGTTGTTCAGCAATTTCTTGTCCTAACGGTAGTTTTCCTGTGTTTAAAACACGCACATAAATTACGTTGTTTTGGTTGTTGGCTATGGTTAATGCATTTGCACCATTGTTAATTTTTAGTGTACGTTGTGCAATAGCATTTTTTGTATTAATTGTTTGTTTTTTTCCGTTAATAGTATAACTTAAATTAAGAGCTTTTCCGCCATTAGTATTTACCATTTTGGCCATAGCCAATAAGCTGTATGCTGTGGTTTGGGTGCTCATCCAACGGGTGCTAGATAAATCTTTAGCAATATCTTCAGCAATTTCTCTCATTTTAGAATTTTTGGTTAGTACCATAGTTTCTAAAGCCATGGCTCTGTTTCTATCAACAGATCCGTATGAGTAATAATCGTATTTATTAGGTGTGAAATTAATGTTGGCAAATTTTGAAATATTATCACTAGCCTCTTGTTGTCCTGCCAAAGCATAAGCTGCAGCTAAGCGCCATTTGGCATTGTTTGATAGTTCTGAAAACTCACGTAACCTATTCATTGCTGCTAAATCTGGGCTTCCAGCCAATGCCAAGGTATATAATCGGTAAGCTTGTGCTAAGTCTGAGTTGTAACGTTTATAGCTAGGGCGCCAATTTCTGGCAGCTTGTTTTTGGTATGCAATCCAATTACTTTTAAAAGTAAGCGGTAACACGTAGCCTTTCTTTTCAGCCTCAATCATAAAATGGCCAGCATAACTTGTGCCCCAATCGTCTGTACTGCTTTCACCAATCCAATAACTTAATCCACCATTTGGTTTTTGAAAATACCCAAGGCGTTTAATACCATTTTTAATATTTTCTTGAATATCTTGTTTTTTATCTGCCGTTAAATCAAAAATATCACCTAAAAATAACTGCGGAAATACGCTTGATGTTGTTTGCTCTACACACCCGTGCGGATACTGAATTAAGTATTGCATTCTGCGAGAGAAATCCATTGGCGGTAAGGTTGAAAACTCTACAGTGGCAGAATTTGTTCCGTGAACACCAAAGGTTTCAAAAGAAATAATTTCAAGAGCATTGGCTGTTACCGTTTTATCTAATGCTTTTGATGTAAACGGATTAGGATTAACCACATCAAGTTCTACTTTATATTTTGATGTTTCGCCGTTGCCGGTAGCAATAACTTCAACAGTATTAATGCCTTTTGCTTTGCTTACATCTAAAGTAAAATACGCCATTTTCTCATCAGGTTTTGGGAAACTTAACCTTTGTGTAGGTGCACCTTCAACCGTAATGCCATCACTTAATTTTAGGCTAATAGTCACGTTTTTCATCTTAGGTTCCATGGCAAAAACAGTTACTGGTAAGGTTACTTTTTCACCAGGACTTAATTTTCGCGGAAGCGTAGCCAATACCATTAAAGGTTTTTTAACTTGTACGGTTTTATCGGTACTTCCGTAGGCCTCTTTTGTATGGTCTCCTGCCACCACCATGGTTCTAACAGAACCAATGTAATTTGGCATTTTAATAGTGTGTAACTTTTGCTCGCCTTTCTTTAAATTATAGGGCCCAAAGTATTTTACAACAGGTTTAAATCTATTGGCTTTTTTCTTTTTGCCAGCAGCAGCACTACCATCTCCACCAATAGCAAACACTTGGTCTATGCTGCCAGAGTAGGCACCAACAACATCATCAAAAACATCCCAAGTTTTTACACCTAAGGCTTCACGAGCGTAAAAGCTGTTCCAGGCATTTGGTGTTTTAAAGCGTGTTAAATCTAGCAACCCTTCTTCAACCACAGCAATGGTGTAGGTCATGGGTTTTTTATTTTTTTCTGAAACTGAAACTTTAAATTCTTGCTCTGGACGCAGTACATCAGGCATTTTAATTTCAGGTTCTAATTTAGTTTCTGGGTTTTCTACCATCATTGGTATTACGCCGTAAAGACGAATTGGTAAATCGTTTGCTGTTATGGCGTGAGGTTGTAAAAGTGAGATGTTAATAAACACATTAGGAGCCATTTCTGAAGTTACAGGAATTGCTACGGTTGTTTCGCCTTTTTGTGTTTTTACCCATTGGTAATCTACTACTTCGGTGCCGTTTTCAATACTTACCAATGCACGACCTTCATTTCCAGATTGGAAGGTTACTTTGGCAGTTTCACCAACATTATAAGTTTCTTTATCACTTGAGAAAATGAGCATTTTAGCCGCTTCCTTGTCACCAGAACTTGCGTTTTGCCACCAATTTTTGTAAAAATACGCTGTTCTGCCAGTGGCATGCCCACTTACAGGATCTTCAATTCTAATTAAATAGCGACCTCTGTCATGGTTTGGTACATTTATATTAAAACTAGCTTTACCATTTGAATCTGTGTTTATTTTAGATGTTGAATACGGTTTATGATAGCTGCTAGACACATAACTTGATAAGTTATCATAAGATGAGTTCCACCACCAGCGCCATTCAATTTTATACACTTTTACTTGTAAATTGTTGCGTTTTATGGGGCTTCCTTCGGCATTAACAACTACCACGTCAAAGGTTTGGTTTTCATCTGTAAAATATGAGCCATATGCGTTTCCTTTAGGTGAGCGTAAACCAACAAATGAACTATATGGAGCATATTTTTTGGTGAATGCATCAATAGAGAAATCGCCACCGTTTTCAAAAGCTCTCACTAAAAATTGAGCATTTAACATGCCTGGAGCTTTCTTTTTAATGTTTATTTTTTTGTTAATGTTAGCTAAACCTTCTGCATTTACTTTACCTTCAAAAACATTAAATTCTTCAGTGTTAAAATTACGTGTCGGGTCATTAAACACATAGTTTTTGTAATTACTAAAACCGGTGTTTGATGCGCTAAACTTTGCTTTAACTTCTGTTTTTAAGTTTTTACCAGGGGCACCGTGTAACCATTTTACATCTAAATTTCCTGTAAGTGGCTTTTTAGCGGAAAGCACTTCATCATCAAAATCTATTTTAATTTTTAAACGGTTTGGTTTAACAGTTTCAATTTTTAAGCCTTTGTTAAAAGTTGCCCCGCCAACCGCTATTTTGGCATTGTAATTACCCGTTTTATCTTCGGTTGAAGTTGGTACAGTAAATTTATATACATTATTAAGGTTATTACTAGTTACGTTTTTATAGACTAGTTTCCCGTTTGGATTTGTAATTTCTAGCTTTACCGGGTGGCCTTTGGGTAATTTATTGGCATTATCATTTAACATAAAAGCTAGGTGTAGCGTATCGCCAGGTCTCCAAACACCACGTTCACCGTAAATGTAGCCTTTTAAGCCCCGTTGTAGTTTGCTTCCAGAAACATCAAACTTACTTAAAGATAGTGCATTACCATCATGAAGTCTTACATAGGTTACATTGTTTTCTTTTGAAACTATGGCAAAACTTGCATGTTTTTCAGCATCAATAATTGCTAAACCATCCTTATTGGTAGTGGCTGTTTCCATTTTTTGTTGCTGAAAATTGTAAAGCGTTACCGTTGCATTGGTTTCGGGTTCTGTGGTTAAAATATTGGTAACCGCAAAAAAGTATGATTTATTGCTGCCTTGTTTGGCAATAACGCCTAGGTTTGAGGCTATTAAATTTTGTGATGCTATTTTGCTTTCGCCATAGTAAGCATCGTGGCATGGGTTGTTTTCTTCTCGCCAATTGTAAGTGTAATTTTTGTAGCGGTACAAAAGGTTGTCCCAGTATTTTTCTTCACGAATTTCTTCGTTTTCATCATTTAGATTTTGGTCGTTTTCATAAAAATCATCTTCGTAATACGTGTCTTCATCTGTATTTAAAGTATTGTTATTTTCTTCACAATCATACAAAGAATAGCTTTTGTTAAAGCTAACTTCAACACGGTAAATGGCGCCAACATGGGCTTTAAAATAGTTTGATAAATCTATGCTATAAGCTTTCCATTTGCCAGTGTTTTCGGCAGCTGTTTGCAATTGAATAGTTCTTTTTGCAATACGGCGTCCCACTTTTTTAATGTTGTATTGGTTATTGCTGTTTAAATTGTTTTCTTGTAAAAACTGAAGCACATTGTCTTCAAAAATTTTAATAATTCTAACATCAACAGCACTTAGGTTTACCGCTTCAAAATTGAATTTTAATTCTTGAGAATTTGGTAAAATACTACCGCTGTTTAACAAGCGCACTTGTGGTTTTAAAGATTGAAATGCAACGGTTTCTGAAAATGGTTTTTTAAGTTTAAAACCATCGGTGTTTTTAATACCTTGAAACACATCAACACGAATGTTACCAACTAATTTAGTGCTTGGGTATACTTTTAAAACATTACCGTTAACCACATATTTTGGGTTTTTTGCTTTTTCAATAGACACTAAACCATCAAAATTTTGTTGTTTTTTTAATGGGTCTGAAAAATTAATAAGCAAATACTGTTCAGGTGATTGGTATACTTCGGTTTTTGTAATTGTAAAATTATTTATACCCGGAATTAGAATGGTGTTTTCGCCTTTATTGTCTGCATTAATAGCTGTACCATTCCATAATACGTCAATGTTGCTGTCTTCAATAACACGGTTAATACTATCAATTTTAAATTCGAAAACGGCACTATTTTTATAGCTTTCATTAAAAACAATATTTAGTTTTTTTCCGTTTTGTTTGGCTGTAATTAGTTTTTTGGCGTTTGTAATAGAAATAACATCGGCCGATTTTATAACGCCTTCTAAATACTGCCAGTTTTTTGTATACGATTGTAAATTGTTTGTAACCACATTAAAACTAGGTGTAATTGTTTTAAACTGAAAGGTGTAGTTTTTAAAATTTGAAGGGGTGTTTTTATAAATTTCAGATAATTTTACCGTAACGGTATATTCTGTTGAAGGTTCTAAATTTTCATCAGGTGTAAAAATTAGTATGTTGTTATTACTAACACTTAATTTACCTTCTACATGTGGTTTTACAGTTACAATGTTTGCGTTAATTTCTTTGGCAGTTTCCCAGCCATCAACAGGTTTAGCTAAATTAATTTGAATGGGTTTAGCTACAGATGTTATTCCAGAAGTTGTGTAGCTTATATAATCTCTGTACTTAAAAATATTATCGGTTTCAACAGTTTTTTCTTTACAGGAAATAATTACTGTAAACGCTAAAAAGGCAATAAATAGTTTTTTTAAATACATGAGAAAAAGATTTTAAATGAACACAAACAAAAAACTGTGCGGTGTTTCCTGTTAATAAAGTTACGCTTTACAATTAATAGTTAGACTTTATGTTTTTGTTAAATTGTTCTTAAATTTATACAGTCAAAAATTTTATAATTATTATTAAAAGATATTTTTTATTGATATTTTCGTAAAAAATTAGTGATTAATTAAAAAATCAATATAAAAAATATTTAAAAATGAAAGCATTTGGTTTAAACAAAGCATTACAAACTTTAGGTATTTTACCTGTAAATAACGGAACTTCTACTGGAGTAGAAAATTTTTCAAACGGAGAAATTATAGAAAGTTTTTCGCCGGTTGATGGAAAAGTTATTGCAAGTGTAAAAACAACCTCAAAAAGTGATTACGAAAACGTAATGATTGTTGCAACCAAAGCTTTTAAAACATGGCGTTTAATGCCGGCGCCACAACGTGGAGATATTGTGCGCCAATTTGGTAATAAACTAAGAGAAAATAAAGAAGCTTTGGGCAAATTGGTGTCTTTTGAAATGGGTAAAAGCTACCAAGAAGGCTTAGGCGAAGTGCAAGAAATGATTGATATTTGTGATTTTGCCGTGGGTCTTTCGCGCCAATTACACGGGTTAACCATGCACAGTGAGCGCCCAGGGCACCGCATGTATGAACAGTACCATCCGCTTGGGGTAGTTGGTATAATTTCAGCATTTAATTTCCCGGTGGCCGTTTGGTCTTGGAATACTGCTTTAGCTTGGGTTTGTGGAGATGTTTGCGTTTGGAAACCAAGCGAAAAAACACCACTTTGTGGTATAGCGTGCCAAAATATTATGGCCCAAGTTATAAAAGAAAATAATTTACCCGAAGGCATTTCGTGCCTAATAAATGGCAATTATGAAGTTGGCCAATTTATGACGAAAGATGACCGTATTCCATTAATATCTGCAACAGGTTCTACAAAAATGGGAAAAATTGTAGCTAAAGAAGTTGCTGGCAGATTAGGCAAAACCGTACTAGAATTAGGCGGTAATAACGCCATTATTGTAACCCCCGATGCCGATATAAAAATGACGGTTATTGGCGCTGTTTTTGGTGCTGTTGGTACCGCAGGACAACGTTGTACAAGTACCCGAAGATTAATTATTCACAATAGTATTTACAATAAAGTAAAACAAGCTATTGTTGATGCTTACAAACAAATAAAAATAGGAAATCCTTTAGATGAAACCAATCATGTTGGGCCGTTAATTGATAAAGCAGCTGTTAAAATGTATGAAGATGCTTTAGTAAAAGTTGAAAAAGAAGGTGGTACAATATTAGTTGAAGGTGAAGTGCTTAAAGGAGAAGGTTATGAAAGCGGTTGCTATGTAAAACCTGCTATTGCCGAAGCTGAAAACAATTTTGAAATTGTACAACACGAAACCTTTGCGCCTATTTTGTATTTACTAAAATATGAAGGTGATGTTGATAATGCTATTGAAATACAAAATGGTGTTGCTCAAGGGCTATCTTCAGCAATTATGACTAACAATTTGCGTGAAGCAGAACGTTTTTTGAGTCACGCTGGTAGCGACTGCGGAATTGCTAATGTAAACATTGGAACTTCAGGGGCCGAAATTGGTGGCGCTTTTGGTGGCGAAAAAGAAACTGGAGGCGGCAGAGAATCTGGTTCAGATGCTTGGAAAGTTTATATGCGCCGCCAAACAAATACTATTAATTACACCACAGAATTGCCTTTAGCTCAGGGCATAAAATTTAATTTGTAGCAAAAAAGCAAAATTAAATGTGACTTTTTTCGGGTTAATGTTTCTTAAATATTGTGTAAAGTATTATATTACAAACACTTAAACATTAACCAAAAACAGTCTTTTAAAATGAGTAAAAAAACATCCTATCTCTTAGGAATTCTACTCACAATTATTCTTGGTACAATTCTGTATTATTTCTTTTGCTGCAGCCAATGTTGTGGTAAAAATGCTGCTACAGAAAAACCAAACCAAGAGCCGTTGGTAGAAACCCCAAAAGCTAAGGAAGCTACTAAAAGTGCTTTCTTTATTTCTGATGAAAATGGCGATTTTAATCTAGAAATTGCCGATAATTTCAACTTTAAAACTTCAAACTATACTATTTTAGAACCTGTTTCTAAAAATGTTGAAGATGGTGTTTTAAAGTTAAAAAATTATTTAATTGAAAATCCGCTTAAAGATGTCGAGGTCACTGGTTTTTATAAAAGTAATGAAGAAAATAACTCTGCCTACCCTAATTTAGGTTTAGCAAGAGCCAATGCTGTTAAAAATTATTTGGTTTTACATGGCGTGCCATCTAAACAAATTGATACGTTTGGTAAATTAAATGATACCATTAACCCTAATGAAACCAATACACTTTTTGGGCCTTTAAATTTTGGTATGTTAACTTTAGACGCCTCTGATACAACAGCATTAAAAGCTTTAGAGCAAGCATGTGATTCTATTAGAAAAAACCCATTAGTACTTCATTTTAAAACAGGGCAAGCAGCTATTAATTTAACAGCTGAACAACGCCAAAAAATTGCCAATATATCGCATTGTGTTGATAAATTAGGCGTAAAAGTACAAGTTGTTGGGCATACTGATAATACTGGTGATGCCAATAATAATGTGGTTTTAGGTAAACAACGTGCCGATTTTGCAAAAGGCTACTTAGTTAAAAATGGTATTTTAGAACAAAACATTCAAACCTCTTCAAAAGGGCCGCATGAACCAATTGCAGATAATGAAACCGAAGCTGGTAGAGCACAAAACCGAAGAACCGTAGTAACAATTAATTAAAACATTTTAAAAATATATAATCATGACTTTATTAGCAATTTCAATACCATGCTGGTTAATTCCTTTACTTGTGGGTTTAATTTCAGCAATATTAGGATATTTATTAGGCAAACTTATGGGTGGAAACAGTAATGATGAAAGTGATAAAATAGCCAAGTTAGAAGCAGATTTAGAGGCTTGTTTAAAAAGCAAAACTGCCTTAAAAAGCGATTTAGATGCGTGTTTAACTAGCAAAGAAACTTATAAGAGAGAGTTGAATACAACCAAAACATCTTTAGCAAATTCTTTGGCCGCTAATTCAATTGCAGCTGCAGCACCTATAATTGCTTTTGATGCCGCAGGTGCAAAAGCTGTGTTTGGTAAAAAAATTAAAGAAAATGATTTAACTTTGGTTGAAGGTATTGGGCCTAAAATTCAAGGTTTATTTCATGATAATGATGTTAAAACCTGGAAAGCACTTTCTGAATGTTCAATTGAAAAATGTAAAGAGGTTTTAATTGGTGGCGGAGACAGGTTTAAAATGCACAACCCTGGTACATGGCCAAAACAAGCCAAATTAGCTTATGAAGGTAAATGGCAAGAACTTAAAGATTGGCAAGACCAATTAGACGGTGGCAGATAATACAAAAATGTACTACTCAATTAAAAAAAGCTGTTTCGTGTTTTGAAACAGCTTTTTTTATATCTTTCATAATTAAACCTTTTTAATTTATTGCAGTCTAAAGGGTTATATTAACATTTAGTTGTTCATTTAAAATAGTATTACCATGAAACAAAAGCATATTAAGCATTTATACAATAGGTTGGGTTTTGGTATTTTACCAAATGATTTAGAAAAGCTATCTAAAATGAACAGAAATACTGTTGTAAACAATCTGTTTAATGCTTCAAAAACGGTATCTCCTATAAAACAAGATGTTTCAGAAATTAAAAATTTAATAGGTAATTCTTATATAACAGCTAAAGAGAATATAAGAGAAATTCAAAAATTAAGTAGAGATTTAGCACCTAAACTTAACATGGCTTGGGTTGAAAGAATGTCTAACACTTCAGAATTAGTAAGAGAAAAAATGACCTTGTTTTGGAGTAATCATTTTGTGTGCGAAGACAATAATTACATTTACAGAGAAAATTACCATAACACCATAAGAAAATATGCTTTGGGAGATTTTAGAGCCTTTGTAAATGCGGTTTCAAAAGAAGCAGCAATGACCAAATACCTCAATACCAAACAGAATAAAAAACAAAAGCCAAACGAAAATTTTGCCCGAGAATTAATGGAGCTTTTCACTTTAGGTGTTGGTAATTATACAGAGCAAGACATTAAAGAAGCGGCTAAAGCTTTTACAGGATATTCGCATGATATTCATGGAAATTTTTTCTTTAGAAAAGGCCTGCACGATTACGGTAGTAAAACTTTTTTTGGCAAAACAGGTAATTTTAAAGGCGAAGATATTGTAGATATTATTTTAGAAGAAAAACGCTGTGCAGAATTTATTTGCGAAAAAATATACCGCTATTTTGTTAATGATACTTTAAATAAAACTCATGTTAAAGCCATGACCAATGTGTTTTATAAAGACTATAACATAAACAACTTAATGCAGTTTGTATGCAATGCACCATGGTTTTATGATGATGTAAATATTGGAAACAAAATTAAATCACCAATAGAGTTACTAGTTGGTATTAACAATGTGGTGCCTACAAAATTTAATAACAAAAAGCAGTTTATTTATTTACAACGCTCTTTAGGTCAGGTACTTTTAGATCCACCCAATGTTGCAGGTTGGAAAGGTGGAAAAAACTGGATTGATAGTAATACCATAACTTTAAGGTTAAAATTACCGTCTTTACTATTAAACAGCGCCTATATTTCTAAAGCTAAAAAAGGGCAAAATGATGACCAAATGGAGCAAAGAAAAAAGATGTTTAAAAAGCATTATGGTAAAAGATTTAAGGTTGAAAGCAACTGGAATTACTTTAATAAACAGTTTGAAAACGTACCAATAAACCAATTAGAAAACTATATTTTGGCTTGTGAAACTTCACCAGCAGCCAAAAACTATTTAAGCACTTTACAGAAAACCTCAAAACAGGAATACTGTGTGCAATTAATGTCTTTACCAGAATATCAAATGTGTTAGTTAAAAAAGAATTCCTCAATAATTTTATTGGGGTATCCGTTGAAGTTGTCATTCTCGTAAAAGCGGGAATCTTAAAAAGAATTTTACATTAGAAAAACTATTTTATGGATAGAAGAAAATTTTTAAAACAATCATCATTAGCAAGTAGCTTATTTTTTGTTCCAAGTTTTGTAAAAGCTTTTGAAAATGTTGCTAGTACAAGTTTAGGTTATAAGCGTTTGGTAATTATTCAATTATCTGGCGGAAATGATGGTTTAAATACCGTTGTTCCTTTTAATAACGATGTGTATTACAAAAAACGTCCGTCTTTAAGTATTGCTAAAAATGAAGTGTTAAAGTTAACAGATGAGGTTGGTTTACACCCTAGTTTAGCGCCTTTAAATAGACTTTATGACAATGGACTTTTAACCATAATAAACAATGTAGGGTACCCCAACCCAAACAGATCGCACTTTAGGTCTATGGATATTTGGCAAACTGCAGTAGATTCTAATGAGTATTCACAAAGCGGATGGATAGGGCGTTATTTAGATGCTTATGGTAAAAATCCGCATTCAGCAATTGAAATTAACGAGAGTTTATCTTTAGCAATGAAAGGCGAAACTACCAATGCCATTGCAACACAAGATGCTAAGGCTTTATTCAATTTATCTAGAGACCCGTATTTTAAAAACTTGCAACAACATCAAAATGATACGCATTTAAGTGAACATAATTTAGGGTATTTATACAAGTCTATGATTGAAGCACATTCATCTGCAAAATATATTTTTGAAACCAGTAAAACAGTAACTTCAAAAAAAGAATATCCCAAGAATAAATTTGGAAGACAATTAAAAACTACGGCTCAATTTATAAATTCACATTTAGAAACTAAAGTGTATTACGCGTCATTAAATGGTTTTGATACACATGTAAACCAATTGGGTACACAAAAAAGATTATTAACCCAATATGCTGATGGTATTGAAACCTTTGTACAAGATTTACAAGCCGGAGGAACTTTTGATGATACCTTAATTTTAACTTTTTCTGAATTTGGTAGGCGTGTAAAACAAAATGCCAGTGTAGGCACAGATCATGGTACAGCTAATAATTTATTTATAATTGGTAATCAATTACGTAAACCAGGATTGTATAACAACATGGCCAATTTAGAAAATTTAGATGCTAATGGCGATTTAAAATTTGAAATAGATTTTAGAACTATTTATGCTACCGTTTTAAACAAGTGGTTAAATGTGAGTGATGAAAAAGTACTTAAAAAATCATTTAAGCAACTCAATTTTATATAAATAAAAAAACCTTGCTTCAATGCCAAATTTTATGGGAGAAACAAGGTTATATCTTAAAAAGATTAATAGCAGTGCAAAAGTAAAGTGTTTTTTGTTTTTAACAAAGTTTTAACGTTAACTAAAGGTTAAGTTTTGTGAGAAAACTAGCTATATTTTACTTTTCGTAAAATACGCATGGTTTCTTTGTATAATTGATATACTTTTAAGTTGTGTTGTTTTAAATATGGTTTGGCTTCTTTTAGTTTGTTTATAGCATCATGAAACAAATTTAAGTAGCAAATTAAATAAGTAGCCGGTAGGTTTAACAAATCAGCCTCTTCATTTTTTGTTAATATTGCTCCTTTTTTTAGTTTACTTAGTATGGCGTTGTTTGTGTTGTAAATATGGTGCAGTACTTTTTTATCAAACTCTGGTGGTTCAAATAAAAGCTTGGTTTCAATGTTGTAATTGGCATTGTTTTCAAACTTAATATGGGTTTCTTCAAGTTTGTAGTATTTGCGTTTATTTTGAAGTCCTAAGTTTACGTATTCAACAATTTTAAAGCTGTCTTCGTTGTAAACAATTGAAACTTCATCAAGTGCTGAGAAAAATAGGCGAACTTGCTCGTTTATCAATTCAATATCAACTCTAGAGTAAAACGTTTCGTTTTTTACAACCTTTTTTTGTCCGCTCCAACACAGTACAAAATACTCTTTAAAAACTTTGTATTTTGCATTGTAGTCTTTACGTTTGTTCATAAAATGAAAAACACCATTTAGTGTATGCTCAATATTATTTTGGGCATTGTTTTCAATAGCTTCAACAATTTTTGAGTTTACATCTTTTACTTCAATATCAAACACTTTGGGCATACTCATGCTGCCATCTCTAAAAAACACAGAGCCACCGTAATATTTCCAAATATTTTTTCTAAGTGATGTGAGTTTGCCGGTTGGTCTTATGGTTACTAAGCCTACTACTTTATCATCTGGTAAATGCGGAAAAGGTATATTTTCATATTGTACAATGGGTGGGCTGGTTAGGTAGGCGTTAATAAGGTTTTGTATTTTGCTGTCGTCAAAAAAATCAACACCAACAATGTTATTGTCTTCATCTTCAACACCAATTACAATGTAGGCATTGTTTTTTGGGTTACTGTTAGATAGAGCACAAATGTGTTTTAAAAATTTGGCCTTTCCCTCTTTGTGGCTAATATCAACCTTTCGTTTTTTGTCATAAAAACTGTTTTCATCATTATGAGCCAAAAGGTGTTTAATAAGTAGGCGTTTGTTAATCATGGTGGCTATTTCTTGAGAAAACAATTTTTTAAAGTTTAAAACTCCATTGGAATAAAAAATTGGTCAACGAATTTTTTCGGTATAAATGTAATTTTATCAATAACTTCTTTTTGAGGTTTAAATGTATTGGATTTAGTAATGGTAGTTTGCCACGGTTTAATTCCTTTTATCTTTTCAATTATATCTTCAGCATGGTTGGGGTCTTGTACGTATATTGTTTTAAGTTTAGGCATTGAATCAAGAATAAATTTATCAACTTTTCTATTAAAAAACGGAAAAGAGTAGCCTATAACAATTAGAATTTCAGTCTCACAAACAGAGTGATTTAGATTAGGAAAAAAGCCTTTTTCAGTATTAAAATCCTCCCAAGCAAATGTCATATTAGGACTGTAATTGCTCACTTCTAATTGCCCATGTAGTTTTAAAAATGAATTAATAACAGAAGAATCGTTTTCATCGAAATCAGCTAGAATGCTATCTACATTAAAACTTCCTTTTTGAACATTAGTTGTGCCATTTATTTTGTAAACACAAAATTCATTAGCTTCATATGAATTAAAAATTAAATCTCCTTTTGAATGCATTTTGAGTATACTTTTAGCTTCTTTTGTTGTTCCATTAGAAAAGTTGCTAAATGCAATTTCTAATTGAGAATCATAATTCCATGAAAGTATTTTTATTTTTCCAGGGAGTTCACTAAGGTTGTCTAATATTGATGCAAAGAAGCTGTCATATCTTTTGTCAAAAGATTTAGTTTGTAAATACAAGAAGAAACAAGACAGTATTGTTTTTAGTCTTTTTAAGTCATATTTTGCTCCTTGTAAATAAAGTTTTTTAGCAAAAGTGTCAATACTAGTATGTTTTTCAGATTCAGATTTAAGCCATAAGATATCTTTATGGAATGCCTTAATTTTTTTATAATATTCTATTTTTTGTTTTTCATTGATTAAGTCATGGAGTTTTGATCGAGCTATGTTTTTTTTGCTTTCTGAAGGTGGTTCTTCTGGATTAAATTGTTTAGCAAAATTGTCTAAGGCATCAGGTATTCCCTTTACTACAGGTAATGCATCGTAACTAGCTCCAGCTCCTAATAAGTAAGTTATATTCATTTAGGTAGGTTTAATTGCTGTATAAAAATACTTAAAAGAGATTAAAAATAGCACGTAATACAATTTCAATTTAATTTATATGCAAACTACTGATAATACGGCATTTTTGCTTAATATTTTTAACCAATTTTTAACAGCAAGTCCGTAAAAATTTTAACAATTTGCAACACTCAATGAAGCTTATTATATTCGGGCTTCAAAAAAATTAAAAATGATGCAAGAAACTGGTACAATTGATATTAAGTCTATTAACGAAAAGATTGAAAAAGAAAGTGCTTTTGTAGATTTACTCATGCTAGAAATGAACAAGGTTATTGTGGGCCAAAAGCATATGGTAGAACGTTTGCTAATTGGTTTGCTTGGGCAAGGGCATATTTTGCTTGAAGGTGTGCCTGGGCTAGCAAAAACACTAGCAATTAACACGCTCTCACAAGCGGTTGATGGTAGTTTTAGCAGAATACAATTTACCCCCGATTTATTACCAGCCGATGTTGTTGGTACATTAATTTACAACATAAAAGAAAACGATTTCTCAATAAAAAAAGGACCTATTTTTGCAAACTTTGTATTAGCTGATGAGATAAACCGTGCGCCAGCAAAAGTACAATCGGCCTTATTAGAAGCTATGCAAGAAAAGCAAGTTACCATTGGTGATGAAACTTTTATACTAGACAAACCGTTTTTAGTAATGGCAACCCAAAACCCTGTTGAGCAAGAAGGAACCTACCCGTTGCCCGAAGCGCAAGTAGACCGTTTTATGCTAAAAACCGTTATAGATTACCCTAAAATTGATGAAGAGCAACTTATTATTAGAGCTAACCTAAAAGGTGCTTTTGAAAAAGTAAACCCTGTGGTTTCTGTGCAACAAATATTAAACGCACAAAAAGCAGTAAAAGAGGTTTACATGGATGAAAAAATTGAAAAATACATTTTAGATATCATTTTTGCTACCAGATATCCTGAAAAATATAAATTGGCAGACTTAAAACCATTAATTTCTTTTGGAGCGTCACCTCGCGGAAGTATAAATTTAGCAACCGCAGCCAAATGTTTTGCATTTATAAAACGAAGAGGTTACGTAATTCCAGAAGACGTTAGGGCTGTAGTGCATGATGTACTGCGCCACAGAATTGGTATTACCTACGAAGCCGAAGCCGAAAACGTAACTTCATTAGACATTATAAACAAAATAGTAAACGAAATTGAAGTACCTTAAAATTGCTCAATTGATAATTGCCAATTGATTATTGAGAGTTAATAATCAATAATAAATATTCAATAGACAATTAAACTATGGATACTAAAGAATTACTAAAAAAAGTACGCAAAATAGAGATTAAGACACGCCGTTTGTCTGATCATGTTTTTGGAGGCGAATACCACTCTACCTTCAAAGGGCGCGGTATGACGTTTTCTGAAGTACGCCAGTATCAATTTGGTGATGATGTTAGAAATATAGACTGGAATGTTACTGCCAGATACAATGAGCCATTTGTAAAAGTTTTTGAAGAAGAACGCGAATTAACCATGATGCTTATGGTTGATGTTTCAGGCTCTGAGTTTTTTGGTACAGAACAGCAATTTAAAAACGAAGTAGTAACTGAAATTGCAGCAACTTTAGCATTTTCGGCAACACAAAATAACGATAAAATAGGGCTTATTTTATTTTCTGATAAGGTTGAGCTTTACATTCCGCCTAAAAAAGGACGCTCACATGTGCTTAGAATTATACGCGAATTAATAGAGTTTCAGCCAGAAAGTAAGCAAACCAATGTAGCCGAAGCTTTAAAATTCTTATCAAACGTCATGAAAAAGAAAGCCATTGTGTTTATACTTTCAGATTTTATTGCAGATGATTACCAACGTACCATGAAAATTGTATCAGGTAAGCACGATGTTACCGGTATTAGGGTGTTTGATAAGCGCGAAGAAAACATACCAAATTTAGGTATGGTACAAATGCAAGATGAAGAAACTGGTGAGCTTATGTTAGTAAACACATCATCAAAAAAAGTGAGGCACAATTACGCTAAGTTTTACAAAGAAAAAGTAGACTATTACAAAAACAGTTTCAATAAATCTGGCGCAGGCTCTATAGATTGTAGAGTAGATGAAAGCTATGTAAAAAAGTTGTTAGGCTATTTTAAAAGAAGAGGATAATTTAAGTTTAAAATTAAAAGTGATAAGGAATAAGTTTCATAAAATAATACTTAATAAAAAGCAGTCGTTAATGCTAACAATTGCCTTTTTACTAATAACCAATGCCTTATTAGCTCAAGTTACATCGTCAATAGATTCCACAGCTATAAAAATTGGCGAGCAAATAACTTTTAAAGTTCAAGTTGAAACAGATACTACGCAATTGGTGGTGTTCCCCGAAGGGCAAACATTTTCTCCATTAGAAATGATAGAATCTTACGCTGTTGATACCGTTAAAAAGAATAGCAAATACAGCCTAATAAAAAAATACGGTTTAACACAATTTGATTCTGGCGCATATACCATTCCTAAGCAAAAAATACTGGTAGGCAACAAAACATTTTTTACAGATTCTTTACAAGTTACCGTAAACAATATTGTTGTAGATACCACAAAACAAGGTTTGTATGACATAAAACCAATTATTGAAGTAGATAAAACAAGCGGTAATTGGTTAAAATATCTTTTAATAACACTGTTAATTATTGGAGCGGTTGGGGCTATACTTTGGTGGTTTATTTGGAGAAAAAAACCATTAACCGAAGCAGAGCAAATAGCACTTTTACCACCATATGATAGAGCTAAATTAGCATTAAAAAAACTAGACGAAAGCCATTATTTAGCGCACGCAGATTTAAAAACATATTATTCTGAACTTACTTTAGTAATTAGAAAATATTTAGACGAAAAAGTATACGACCACGCATTAGAAAGTACTACCGATGAGCTGGTTACAAGACTTAGCCTTTTAAAACAAGGCAATAAAATAGATTTAAGTGCTGAAACTATAAAAAATATTGAAAGTATTTTGAAGCGTGCCGATTTAGTAAAATTTGCCAAATCAGCGCCCGATATTGCTTTAGCCGAATTAGATAGAAATACTATTGATGCAGAAATTGATCACGTAAAAGAGGTATTGCCTGAACCTGATGAAGAAGAAAAATTACTAGATGAGCAATACCGCAAAGAACAGGCGCAAAAAAAGAAACGCAAAAAAGTAATTATTACCGTTGCAATTTGTCTGTTTTTATTGCTAGCAACCCTTGGTGCATTTTCAATAAAATATGGGTTTAATTATGTGAAAGATACCATTGTTGGGCACCCAAGTAAAGAGCTTTTAGAGGGTAACTGGGTAACTAGTGAATATGGTTTTCCGCCAGTATCAATTTCAACACCAAAAGTTTTAAAACGTATGGATGCTAATATGCCAGACGAGTTAAAACAACAAGTAGATATTACAACCTTTGGTTACGGTAGTTTAATAGATAAATTTAATGTTGTAGTTGCCACAAGTAAATACAAAAACCTAGGCGAAAAAAAAATAGATGTACAGCAAGCTATTGAAGGTAATTTAAAATTGTATGAAGCTGCTGGTGCAAAAAATATAATAACTAAAAACGAAAAGTTTGAAACACCAAACGGAGCCCAAGGCCTAAAAGTATTTGGTACACTTAGCATGCCAATACCTGGTACAAGTAATTTAGAAAATGGTAAGTATGTTATTTTAGGTTTTACAGCCCAAAATGTTATGCAACAAGTAGTATTAACATGGCGAGATAATGACACTTATGCAGACCAAATTGTAGAGCGCATTTTAAATTCAATAGAACTTAAAAAAGAAGAAAGCAAATGATAGAAGGCGTTCAATTTTTAAATAAACAATGGTTTTGGTTGCTTTTAGCATTACCACTACTTATACTTTGGTATATTTTTAAACACAAAAAACAAACAGCCGAACTTAAAATATCAACCTTAAAAGGATTTAAAGTTACTAATTCTTGGTTGCCAAAATTTAGGCATGCGTTGTTTGTTTTAAGGCTTTTAGCATTAACGCTTTTAATAACAGCGTTGGCAAGACCACAAACGGTTGATGTTTCAACAAAAACAAAAACAACTAAAGGTATAGACATTGTTATGGCTATTGATGTTTCGGCAAGTATGTTAGCTAAAGATTTATCGCCAAACAGGTTAGAAGCCCTAAAAAAAGTAGCCGCAGAATTTATAAAAGGCAGGCCAAACGACCGTATTGGCCTTGTTGAATATGCTGGCGAAAGTTACACTAAAACACCAATTACTAGTGATAAAGCCATAGTATTAAGAGCCTTAAAAAGCATAAAATACAATAATATTATAGAAAGTGGTACGGCAATTGGTATGGGTTTAGCAACGGCTGTAAACCGCTTAAAAGACAGTAAAGCCAAAAGTAAAGTTATCATTTTATTAACCGATGGTGTAAACAATGCAGGTTTTATAGACCCTATCACCGCAAGCGAGTTAGCCGTAGAGTATGGTATAAAAACCTATACAATTGGCTTAGGTACTAATGGTATGGCATTATCGCCAGTTGGTATATTGCCTAACGGAAGCTTTCAATATGGGCGTATACAAGTTGAAATTGATGAAGATTTACTAAAAGAAATTGCCAAAGCAACCGGTGGCGAATATTTTAGAGCCACAAACAATAAAAAACTAGAAGACATTTATAAAGAAATAAATAAACTTGAAAAAACTGAAATTGAAGAATTCAAATTTTATAATTACGATGAAAAATACAGGCCATTAGTATTGCTAGCAGGTGTATTTTTACTGATAGAAGTCTTGCTAAGGTTCTCTGTTTTCAGAAGTTTTGTATAACTTTTAAGTTGAATTTTTTAATTTTTTTATGAATATTAATACATGTATCAATTAGAAGAAAAAATATGGTTTTGGGCACTGTTGGTTATTCCGGTAATCATACTATTCTTTGTGGTGCTTCAAATTTGGAAACACAAAACACAACGTAAGTTTTCAGATAAAGCCTTGTTAAAAAGGTTAAGCCCAAATACGTCGCTATTCAAATCAGTATTAAAAATTATAGTTTTAAGTTTAGCATTTTTATGTTTAACCTTGGCGCTTGTAAACCCTAAAATTGGTACTAAATTAGAAACTGTTAAGCGCGAAGGTGTAGATATTGTTTTTGCAGTTGATGTATCAAAAAGTATGCTAGCCGAAGATATTGCACCAAACAGGTTAGAGAAATCAAAACAACTTGTAACACAAATAATAAACAACTTAGCTAGTGATAGAGTTGGTATAATAGCTTACGCAGGTAAAGCTTTTCCGCAGTTACCCATTACAACAGATTATGCTTCGGCAAAAATGTTTTTACAAGGCATGAATACCGATATGCTTTCATCACAAGGAACAGCTATTAGCGAAGCCATAAAATTAGCATCAACTTATTTTAATGACGAAGAGCAAACTAACCGCGTTTTAATTATTATTTCTGATGGTGAAGACCACACCGAAGAAGCTGCAGCAGTTGCAGAACAAGCCAGTGAAGAGGGTATTAGAATTTTCACCATTGGTGTTGGTGATGCCAAAGGTGGCCCAATACCCATAAAACGTAATGGTGTGGTTTTAAATTATAAAAAAGATCAACAAGGTGAAACCGTTATAACACGTTTAAACGAAGAAACCTTGCAAGCTATAGCGCAAGAGGCTAATGGCGCATACATAAACGGGAAAAATACAAACAATGTTGTTGAAAATATAAGAGACATTTTAACCAACATGGATAAAACAGAATTTGAAGCCAAACAATTTGCAGATTTTAAAGACCAATTTCAATGGTTTTTAGCCTTTGGCGTATTCTTTTTATTAATTGATGTGTTTTTACTAGAACGTAAAACAGCATGGTTAAAAAAGCTCAATTTGTTCAATGAGAATTTATAAATAATTTAACTAAAAACAACACAAGGTTTTATATATTAAAATATTGAAACATAAAAAAATGAAACGTTTACTACCATTAATATTAACACTGTTTGTAGCAGTTTCTTTTGCGCAAAACAACAAAGAAAACAAACAGGAATTATTGGCTTTACAAAAGGCTAATAACTTTGTTTATGAAGGTAATAAAGTTATTGAAGAAGATTTTGTGTTGGCAGAAATGGAATACCGTAAAGCCATATCACAAAACCCAAATTCTATTTCAGGAAGCTATAATTTAGGCAATGCCTATTACAAATCGGGCAATTTAGAAGAAGCCTTATACCGCCACCAAGAAGCAGCTAACAAGAGCGCTTCAAAAGCAGAAAAACATAAAGCATTTCACAATATTGGTAATATTTTAATGCAAAATAAAAAATGCACAGAAGCTGTTGAAGCTTATAAAAACGCATTAAGAAATAACCCAACTGATGATGAAACACGTTACAATTTGGCCTTAGCAAAAGAGTGCGCTAAAAATGAACAAGAAAATAAAGACCAAAACGAAGACGATAATAACCAAGAAAACAAAGAAGACCAAGAGGAAAAAGACCAAAACGAAGACAAGAATAAAAACAACGATAACGAAGGAGATAACAAAGACGAACAAGAAAATAAAGACGAAGGCGACGAGAAAGAAAAAGAAGGTGAAGACAAAGAAGATGAAAACGGCAAGCCTGAAGATGAAAAAGAGGATAAAGGTAAACAAGGCGATAAAAAAGATGATGAAAAAAAGCAACCGCCAAAGCCACAACCAGGAAAAATGTCGCCACAACAAATAAAAAACTTGCTAGAGGCCATGAATAATCAAGAACAAAAAGTTCAAGAAAAAATGAACGCCGAAAAGCAAAAAGGTATAAAAGTAAAAACTGATAAAGACTGGTAAAATGAATTACAACAAAAGTCTTGTAAATCTAAACCTGTAAATTATCATTATGACGTTTAAAAAATATATATCAATACTAATTTTATTACTAGTTTCAAGCATAACTTTAGCACAAGTTAAGTTTGAAGCCAAAGTAAGCAAAACTAAACTTGGTGTAAATGAACGCTTGCGAATAGAGTTTGAAATGAATGAAGATGGCGATAATTTTAATCCGCCAAGTTTTAATAATTTCACCGTTGTTGCAGGTCCTAGTCAATCGGTAAGTAATTCTTGGATAAACGGCGTAAGAACCTATAAAAAAACATACACCTATTTTTTATCACCTAAAAAAAGAGGTGTTTTTACCATACAACAAGCCACTATAACAATAAAAGGCGAAACTTATAAAACTACACCTGTTAAGGTTGAGGTTACCGCAGCGGTTGATATTCCAAAAGACCCTAATGATCCTAATTTTATAGCTTCAGAAAATATTCATTTAGTTGCCGAAGTTTCAAAAACCAACCCATATTTAAATGAGGCTATTACCGTAGTTTACAAATTATATGTGTCACCAAAAATAGCGGTAGATAATTGGAATGAAATTGATAGTCCGCACTACAACGATTTTTGGAGTCATAATATTAGTACACAAGGCCAAAAGGTACAAAATGGCACTTATAAAGGTGAAGATTATCGTTATTTAGTTTTAAGAAAAACGGTGCTTTATCCGCAAAAAACAGGTAAATTAAATATTGAGCCACTAACGCTAGATATTGCAATGCGTGTGCCCACAAACAGGCGCGATATTTTTGGTAGTTTGTTAATGACACGGGTTAACAGAACCATTTCTGCAGGTAATAAAACCATACAAGTTAAAGCCTTGCCAGAAACAGGCAAACCGCTAGATTTTACGGGAGCAGTAGGTGATTTTAATTTAGATGTTTCGACATCAAAAACAGAACTTGATGCCACAGAATCTTTACAAGTAAAAGTAAGTGTTAAAGGTAACGGAAATTTAAAATTATTTAAGTTGCCAAAAGTATCGTTACCAAGTTCTTTAGAGGTTTTTGAGCCTGAACATACTGAAAATGTGAAAACAAATTTATCAGGTATGAACGGTTTTATTTCTGATAGTTATACCGTAGTACCACAATATAAAGGCAAATATCCAATACCAAGTATTTCCTTTTCGTATTTCGATTTAAAAACCGAAAGCTACAAAAGGCTATCAAGTGATGAAATTGTAATAAACGTGTTAAACGGGCCAACTTCAAACACAAATACAGAAAATAATGCAGTAGCAAATACTAATAAACAAGTGGTAATTGCAAATAATAATCAGTTTGCATTTATAAAAACCAAAACCAGTTTTCAAAATATAAAAGAAGCTTATTTCTTTAAAACATCACTTTTTTGGAGTTTATTGTTGCTGCCATTTTTGGCTATTCCGTTAGCTATTTTTATAAGAAATAAAAAAGCAAGTAGAGATGCCGATGTTTATGGAAACCGTATTAGAAAAGCCGATAAATTAGCCAGAAAATATTTAAAAGGTGCTAAAAAATCGTTGGGTCAAAAAGAAGCGTTTTACATTGCTTTAGAAAAAGCATTGCATAATTATTTAAAAGCAAAATTACATATTGAAACCAGTGATTTTAGCAAAGAAAAAATAACCACACTACTTAAAGAAAAACAAGTAGATGAAACTACCATAAACCAATTTATTGGTATTATTGAAAACTGTGAGCTTGCAAGATATACACCCATTGATACGGTAACAATGCAAGAAGATTACGAAAAAGCAGCAACAACCATTTCGTTAATTGATAAACAAGCAAAATAAAGCCAAACAAAACAAATTGAAGCACTAATGAAATATATAATTCACATATTAATTGCTTTTTCAAGTTTTGGTATTAATGCACAAAACCAAGATTTGTTTGCACAAGGCAACGCGCTTTACAATCAAGAAAAATATGCAGAAGCCATTGATAAATACATGGCTGTTTTAAATACTGAAAAGCATTCGGCAGACTTATATTTTAACCTAGCCAATGCGCACTATAAACTTAATAACATAGCTCCTAGTATTTATTACTATGAAAAAGCATTAATGTTAAACCCAAATGATACTGATATTAAAAACAACATTGCTTTTGCTAAAAATATGACTATTGATGCCATTGATGTTGTACCCGATGCTGGTTTTTCAAAATTAGTTAAAAGTACCACCAATGCTTTTACTTTTGATACTTGGGCTACAGTTGCAGTAGTATTAGTTTTTTGCTTTGTTATATTGTTTTTAGTGTATTATTTTTCATTTTTAACAGTTGTAAAAAGACTAACATTTATTAGTAGTATTATTGCATTAACGGGTACTTTTATAACCTTAGCATTTGCATTTCATAAGTTTAGCATAGACAAAAAAAATAATCCGGCTATAGTTTTTGTACAAGAAGCAAAAATTAAAACAGACCCCAATTTACGAAGCGAAGAAGCTTTTAGGCTGCACGAAGGCACCAAAGTACAAGTTCTTGAAACTTATAATAATTGGAAAAAAATTGAATTAGCCGATGGTAAAACAGGGTGGATAAATTCTGAAGACATAAAATTGTTGAAAGATTTTTAATAGTAAATTAATAATTATTAACCTATATTTGTTTGTAACCAAACTTCAACACTAAAGTGTCTGTTCGTATAATATCAATATTTTTCTCGTTTATTTTTGTGGTGTTTTTAACAACGCCAACAATAGTAACGCTTATTGATAGTTCTATTGATATTTCAATGTATTATACATCTGCTGAAGAAGAAGAAAAAGGACATGAAAAAACAAAAAACTGCGAGAAGTTGTTTTTTGAAAACCCCTATTTGGAGTCTTCTTTTGCACTAACTGAAACTGAAGACAATTTAGGGTATTACATAAAAAAATACCCAAAACCTCACCTAAATCTTATATCGCCACCACCAGAAGTAAACATAGTATAATTGTAGTTTTTGGCGGTATAATTTCTCCGCTCAAGTTAATTTTAAAACACAACCTAATTTATATGTTGGGTTAAAATTTATATATATGTTTAAAACAATTAAAAATGATTTACCGGCAAGTATTGTCGTTTTTTTCGTAGCACTACCATTATGTTTAGGTATTGCTTTAGCAAGTGGTGCTCCACTTTTTTCAGGCTTAATAGCAGGTATAGTTGGTGGTATAGTTGTAGGTGCTATTAGTGGCTCTAACATTGGTGTTAGTGGTCCAGCAGCAGGTTTAGCAGCTATAGTTTTGGCTGCAATAACATCATTAGGCTATGAAAACTTTTTAGTAGCTGTTGTTATTGGCGGGGTTATTCAATTATTATTTGGTGTATTACGTTTAGGTATTATTGGGTACTTCTTTCCATCATCAGTAATTAAAGGTATGTTAACAGGTATTGGTATCATTATCATTTTAAAACAGATTAGATTCTTTTTTGGAATGGATGCTAATGTTGAAGGCAATATTGATTTCCTTAAAGTAGAATGGAACAATTTATTATCGGGCCTTTTAAACGATATTAATGCTTTATTAAGCGGAAATATTAGTATGGGCGCTACTTTAATAGGTGTAATATCAATTGGTATTTTATTATTATGGTCTAACGTATTATCAAAAAAAGGAAAAATATTTCAGTTAGTACAAGGGCCATTAGTGGCTGTAATAGTTGGTATTGTTTTTTATCTTTTTACTAAAGATGGCGCTATGGGCTTAGTAGATAGCCAATTGGTTTCTGTTCCTGTGCCAGATAGTTTAGACAGCTTTAAAGGGCAATTTAGTTTCCCTAATTTTTCGGTAATTACCAAACCAGAAATTTGGTTAACAGGTTTTACAATTGCTTTAGTAGCATCTTTAGAAACTTTACTTTGTGTTGAGGCTACAGATAAACTAGATCCGCATAAAAATGTAACACCAACAAACCGCGAGTTATTTGCACAAGGAACAGGAAATATAGTTTCTGGTATGATTGGTGGTTTGCCAATAACACAGGTTATTGTGCGTAGTTCTGCTAACATTCAATCAGGTGGTAGATCAAAAATGTCAGCAATCATCCACGGATTTTTTCTATTAATTTCAGTTATTTTAATTCCAACGCTTTTAAATAAAATTCCATTAGCAGTATTAGCGGCTGTTTTATTTATAGTAGGTTTTAAACTAGCAAAACCATCAACCTTCAAAAGCATGTTTGCTCTAGGTTGGAAACAGTGGGTGCCTTTCATGGCAACAGTTTTACCAATGGTAATTACCGGAGATTTACTACTAGGTATTGGTTTAGGTTTAATAGTTGGTATTTTTATAATACTATTAAAAAGTTTCCAAAACTCTCACTTTTTACACAAAGAAGGCGAAGATGTTGACGATGGAAAAATAAAAATGACCCTTGCCGAAGAAGTAACCTTTTTTAACAAAGGTGCTATTTTAAATGAATTAGACAAAGTTCCAGAAAACTCATTTTTAGAGTTAGATGTAAAAAATACAAAGTATTTAGATAACGATATTATTGAAATTCTTGAAGATTTTGGGTTGAAAGCCAAAGAAAGAAACATAACAGTAAAACTAGTATCACAAAGAGGTGAAGAAGAAAACCCAGAAAGTTATATTGAGTTTTTCAAACAAGAATTAAAACCTAAATACAAAAATTAGAATACTAATAACAATATTGAAAAAAACACATATGAAAGCACATACACAAGAAACCCAAGCAACAATGACACCAGATAAGTCATTGCAATTTTTAAAAGAAGGCAACCAAAGATTTGTTCAAAACTTAAAAGCAAACCGTAACCTTTTAGAACAAGTAAATGATACAAAAGAAGGGCAATTCCCATTTGCAACCATTTTAAGTTGTATAGATTCAAGAGTATCAGCAGAATTAGTTTTTGATCAAGGTTTAGGTGATATTTTTAGTGTAAGAATAGCAGGAAATTTTGTTAATGAAGACATTTTAGGCAGCATGGAATTTGCCTGCAAACTTGCAGGTACAAAACTAATAGTAGTTTTAGGTCACACAAGTTGTGGTGCTGTAAAAGGCGCTTGTGATCATGCCGAAATGGGTAATTTAACAAAGCTAATTCAAAAAATTACACCAGCAGTAAACGCAACAATAGAACCTAAAGATGAAAGTTTACGTAACTCAAAAAACTTAGATTTTGTAGATAGTGTTTCAAAAAAGAATGTAGAACTTACTATTGAAAGAATACATAATGAAAGCCCAATTTTAAGCGAAATGGAAAAAAATGGAGACATTAAAATAATTGGTGCCATGTATGATGTTAACACAGGAGCTGTTAATTTCTACGAATAAAAAGTTAACATGAAAAATAAAGCATTTAGAGTAGCATTAACCCTTGCGTTAATGCTACCTCTATTTACAAGCGCGCAAGACAGTAATTTTGGTAATTGGTTAATTTACATAGGTAATAAAAAACTTAATAGTAAATGGAATATTCATAATGAAGTTCAATACCGAAATTACAATGCTATAGGAGATTTAGAACAGTTATTATTAAGAACAGGCTTAGGCTATACCTTTAACCAAGGTAAAAACAATGTGCTTTTAGGCTATGGCTACATACTTTCAGAAAACTATTTAGGTGATACTGATACTAAAGCATCTGTAAACGAACACCGAATTTTTCAGCAATTCATATCAAAACAAAAAATTGGAAGCGTAGGCTTAAGCCACAGATACCGTTTTGAACAACGTTTTGTTGAAGACGATTTCAAAATGAGATTTCGATATTTTTTAGCATTTAAAGTGCCATTTAAAACAAAAGAAGGTAATCAAAGTAAGCTATACGTGTCGGCTTATAATGAAATATTTCTAAATACAAAATCATCAGTTTTTGATAGAAATAGGGTTTTTGGAGGTTTAGGTTATACCTTAAATGAAAATATAAGATTTGAAGCCGGTTACATGAATCAGTTTTTTGAAACCTCAAGCAGAGATCAATTTAACATTATAGCATTTGTTAATTTATAACTAATTTAACCTTATGAAAAACCTATTTTCAAACATAAAAGGCGATGCTTTTGGCGGCATAACTGCCGGAATTGTTGCTTTGCCCTTAGCTTTAGCTTTTGGTGTATCATCTGGTTTAGGGCCCAGTGCTGGGTTATACGGTGCCATATTTATCAGTTTTTTTGCAGCACTTTTTGGTGGTACTAATACGCAAATTTCTGGTCCTACAGCGCCAATGACTGCCGTAAGTATGGTAGTTATTGCAAGCATTATTGCTGTAAATGATGGCAATGTTGAAAAGGCGTTACCAGCCATTTTAATGGTGTTCTTTTTAGCGGGTTTAATACAAATAGGTTTAGGTGTTTTAGGCTTAGGCAAATACATTAGATACATTCCATATCCAGTAGTTTCTGGGTTCATGACGGCTATTGGAGTTATAATTTTACTAACCCAAATTTTACCAGCAATTGGTTACTACCCAAATGAAGACGAAGCATTTGTAAAAACCTTTGAAGCTCAAGCAAAAACAAATGTGTTAAGCAATGTTTTAAAAGAAAATGTTGGAGATAAAACCTTAGTTTTAGATGCTTTAAATAAAACCATTAATGATGCCGAAAGTATTACACAAACCGATATAATTAATGAAGCCAAAAACATAGCTAAAAGTAAAGCAAAAAAACCACAAAGTGTTATTACGCTGTTGCCAAGGGCACTATCAAATATTAATTGGTTAGAGTTTGCATTAGCCTTAGGTACAATTGTTATAATATACGGTTTTAAGCGTATTACAAAAGCAGTACCAAGCACATTAGTAGCTTTGGTTGTAATGACAGGCATAGCAATTGGTTTCAAACTAAATTACAGACCAATAGAAGCTATACCAAGTGGTTTTCCGGTGCCAAATCTAGAAGTATTTACTAATTTTAAAATAGGCAGTATTATGCCTTATTTTTTCACAGCATTAACATTAGCATTGTTAGGCGCTATAGATTCGTTGTTAACTAGTGTAGTGGCCGATAATATGACCAAAACCAAACACAAACCCAATAGAGAATTAGTTGGGCAAGGTATTGGTAATACCATTGCATCGGTTTTTGGTGGTATTCCAGGAGCAGGCGCCACTATTAGAACGGTTGTAAATATTCAATCTGGAGGAAAAACCAAACTATCAGGTATGATTGCTGGTGTATTGCTACTCATTATTCTTTTAGGGTTTAGTGGTATTGCTTCAAAAATTCCAACCGCCGTTTTAGCAGGTATATTATTAACAGTTGGTATTGGTGTTATGGATTATAAAGGCTTAAAAGCCATACCAAGTATGCCAAAAGACATAAAAATTGGACCAATACGCTTAAGTTCAGAGGTTTTAATTATGTTTATTGTATTACTACTTTCAACCTTTTGGGATTTAATTTTTGCTGTAGGTATTGGTTTAGTAATTTCATCTTTAATGTTCATGAAAAAAATTGGGCATGTAACAGCTCAAATGTCTGATGTGAAACCTTTAAAAGAAGAAGCCTGGGATGATGAAATAGGGTTTCCTGAAAATTTAAAAGAAGAGGTGTTTATAAAACACATAAAAGGACCTTTGTTTTTCGGCTCAACTAACGATTTTCAGCAACTAGCAGCTCAAATTCCAACCACAGCAAGAACAGTAATTTTAAGGTTTGGCAGAATGCAATACATGGATCAATCTGGTTTGTACGTTTTAGAAGATATTTTACTAGATTTAAGAAAAAACGGCGTACAATTTTTAATAGTAGATTTATTGCCACAACCGCGCTATTTAATGGAACGTATTGATATTATTCCAGATTTAGTTCCAAACGAGTATTTTTTTAAAACATTTGACGACTGTTTACAATGGATTAAACAAAACGTAAAAAACAAGTATTAGTAAATGTTTTAAGATAAGTCTATTAAAAAAATAATTAAAAAGTCGCATGAAGCGGCTTTTTTTTATGCCTCTAAATTTAAATCAGCTTCGTCAGCATCATCAGCATCTGCATTAGTCTTATCACCCAAAATACTGGGGAAAATTGTTGGTACTAAATTTTTAACAGGATGGTATAAAACAGAAGCTTCTAAATCTTCTTCATCAGCAAACGGAATAGTTTTATTAAACCTATCAAAAATAATTAAAACCACGCTTAAAATGGCAGCAATTTTTAGCGCACCAAAAGCGGCGCCTAAAATTTTATTAATAATACCTAAAGCAGCAAAATCAGCTAATTTGGTTAAAGCCTTACCGGCAAGTGCAATAGCTAAAACAATAACCACAAACGTAATAGCAAAGGCAACAACATTAATAGTTTTTTCGTTCCAATCAACCTTTTCAATTAAAAATTCAGCAGCAAAATTACTAAAATGTATAGCGCCATAAACACCAGCAACAAGCGCAATTAATGAGGCTACTTCAACAAAAAACCCTTTCATTAAACCACGAATTAAACCAAATAAAATCAATGCACCTAAAACAATATCAATAACAGCCATAATAATACAATTTCAACAAATATAAACTAACTTTGCAACTTTCAAACTTATACTTTAAACTTACATATGTCTAGAGACCAAGAACTAAAAGAACGTTGGGAGCAGGTAGTTCAAAAACTATCAAACCAATTTGCAGATGGAGACACTTTAGATCTTGATGCCATAATTTACCTTATTGGCGTACAAGAACTTGGGCAACTTAACCGCAGCTTTAAAAAAGACCAAAAGTTAGACCTCATGCATATTGCCATTTGTAAATTACTAACACCTTATGGCTATTATGAGCTAGATTTTGTTGATAATGATGGCTGGCCACACTACAAAATGTTAGAGCAACTACCCAACCTAAAAGCAGGCGAACAAAGCATTTTAATGAAAGAAGCCATAGTAAACTATTTTCTAGAAACCGCATATATTAATTAGGGCGTTCCCTTACAGGTCGGGCTTTCGCTACTCAATCTTTTTACTTTTTCAAAAAAAGCAAAAAGGATTTCAAACAAATAGCTCAATCCCTAACGCAAACCAAACCACAGTAATTTTACACATAAGTTGGCCGTTTCAACCTTTTAATGCCATTTTTTTAATTAAATTTGCTACCTATTTTTTAAACATCATGATTGATAAATTAAAAGAACTTATAGCCGAAGCCGAAGCTTTTAAAGCACAAACAAAAGATGAAGTTGAAACTTTCCGTATAAAATACTTAGGTAAAAAAGGATTGTTAAATGAATATTTTGCAGAGTTTAAAAATGTAGCCAATGAGCAAAAACGTGAATTTGGCCAAACTATAAATCAGCTAAAAAAAACAGCCGAAGATAAAGTAAAAGCCTTAAAAGAAGAGTTAGAAAATATCGAAGAGGTAAAAGGCATTTATGGCGATTTGTCGCGCCCAGGCGAACCCATTCAAATTGGAGCACGCCATCCAATTTCAATAGTTAAAAATCAAATTATCGATATCTTTTCGCGCATAGGTTTCAACGTAAGTGAAGGCCCAGAAATTGAAGACGATTGGCACAATTTTACAGCGTTGAACTTACCAGAATACCATCCAGCACGCGATATGCAGGATACGTTTTTCATTCAAACCAATCCAGATATCTTATTACGCACGCACACAAGTTCGGTACAAGTGCGTTATATGGAAAACAATAAACCACCAATTCGTACCATTTCACCGGGTCGTGTGTATAGAAACGAAGCTATTTCGGCGCGTTCACACTGTTTTTTCCACCAAGTAGAAGGCTTGTATATTGATAAAGATGTGAGTTTTGCAGATTTAAAACAAACCCTACAATATTTTACAACCGAAATGTTTGGTAAATCTGAAATTAGGTTGCGCCCATCATACTTCCCATTTACAGAGCCAAGTGCCGAGGTTGATGTGTATTGGGGTTTAAAAACAGAAACCGATTACCGTATTACAAAAGGCACCGGCTGGTTAGAAATTATGGGCTGCGGTATGGTAGACCCTAACGTATTAGAGAACTGCGGTATAGACTCTAAAGAATATTCAGGTTTTGCATTTGGTATGGGTATAGACCGTATTGCTATGTTATTACACCAAATAGGCGATATCCGTTTATTAAGCGAAAACGATGTGCGCTTTTTAGAGCAGTTTAAATCGGCATTGTAACACAAAATTATACGTTATCCTGAACTCATTTCAGCATATCAAAAAAAATAAATAGATATTAAACCCTGAACTTATCAGGGTTTTTTTATTCAGAAAAGTATCACATCTTGTTTTTTCATAAAACTAAAACTATCTTCATACATATTTTTAAAACATGAAGGAAAACAAAGAACTTGACCTGGCTTGGAGTTTTGTTACCAAAACCAATCGTAATATATTTTTAACTGGTAAAGCAGGTACTGGTAAAACTACGTTTCTTCATAAATTAAAAAAAGAATGCCATAAGCGTATGGTTGTTGTAGCGCCAACAGGTGTTGCTGCCATTAATGCCAAAGGTGTTACTATACACTCATTTTTTCAAATGCCTTTTGGTCCTATTTTACCAAATGATAATTTGCAAAGTAGCTCTAAATTTAGCCGAAAATTTAGTAAAACAAAAATCAATATAATCCGGTCACTCGACCTTTTGGTTATTGATGAAATAAGTATGGTTCGTGCCGATTTACTGGATGGCATCGATAAAGTTTTACGTCGTTTTAAAAACAAAATGTTACCATTTGGCGGCACACAATTACTCATGATTGGCGATTTGCAACAGCTATCGCCAGTAATTAAAGAACACGAATGGCAACTATTACAACCCTATTACAAAAATGCCTTTTTCTTTAGTAGTTTAGCATATCAGCAAAGTAAAGCCATAACCATAGAGTTAAAACACATTTACAGACAAGAAAATCCCGTTTTTATAAATATTTTAAATGAAATTAGAAATAATAAATTAACGCAACAATCGGCCAATGAATTAAATAAAAGATATCAGCCTAATTTTATAGCAAACGAGGAAGATGGTTACATTTCTTTAACTACGCATAACCGAAAAGCCATTGCCACCAACGAGCAAAAACTTTCCGATTTAAATAAAAAACCCAAAACGTACAAAGCATCTATTGATGGTAATTTTCCAGAACACGCCTATCCAAACGATTCGGTTTTAGAGCTCAAAGTAGGTGCGCAAGTTATGTTTATAAAAAACGATAGCTCGCAAGAAAAGGAATATTTTAATGGCAAAATAGGTAAAGTTATTGCGTTAAATAAAGACGAAGTTGTAGTGCGTTGTCCGCAGGATAATTTTAATATTACTACAAAATTTGAAACTTGGGAAAACATAAAATACACCGTAAATAACGAAACAAAAGAAATTACCGAAGATAGAATAGGCAGTTTCTCGCAAATACCGTTGCGATTGGCGTGGTCTATTACCATACACAAAAGTCAAGGTTTAACCTTTGAAAAAGCTATAATTGATGCCGAATCTGCCTTTGCGCATGGGCAAACATACGTGGCTCTAAGCCGTTGTAAATCTCTTGAAGGTTTGGTGTTAAAAAGTAAAATTTCTCCGCAACAAATTATAACCGATAGCCATGTGCTAACCTTTAACGAAGAAGCTGCAAATAACGAGCCAGATGAAGAGGTTTTGTTAGAATCGGAGCGCGATTTTCAACTCGATTTAATTGCCGAACTTTTTAATTTTTATGCCTTTTTATATCCTACAAATCGTGTTTTAGATATTTTTTACAAAAACAGAGGCAGTATTGAAGGTAACGTTGAAACGCCAGCAATTACAATAAAAGATACCGTTGCAAATTTGCTAAAAGTTGGTAATACTTTTAAAACTCAATTACAAAACTTAGTTAAAAAAACCGAAATTCCAGAAACCAGCGAACCATTACAACAACGTTTTGCAAAAGCCGTTAACTATTTTAACGAACAAACTAAAACCAATATTGAAGCATCTTTAAAAGCTTTAAATTTTACAACCGATAATAAAGCAATAGAAAAAGATTTAGAAAAACAACTTGACATTTTAGAAGAACTTTTAACCGAAAAACTACTGTATTTTAAAGGCTTACCACACGCCTTTAGTGTAAGTTTTTATTTAAAATTACGAACCGATGCCGTGTTTATTGCCAAAAAGCAACCTAAAAAACAACGCAAACAAGTTATTGATGGTACTGTAAATGTTAATCTTTTTGAATTGTTACGCGTATTGAGAAACGAAATTGCTGAACGCGAAGGGTTGGTACATTTTCAAATTTTTACTCAAAAATCGCTGTATGCCATGTGCGAACTATTGCCAACCAATACAAAAGAATTACTGGCTATTCATGGTATGGGTAAAACCAGAGTAGATAAATATGGTAAAGAAATTTTAGAGGTTATTACCAAATTTGTTGAAGAAAACGATATTGAAGTTACCAACCAAGTTGAGTTAGAAGAAGTACCTAAAAAGCCAAAACGCCAAAAAGATGATACCCAAAAAGAATCATTAAAACTCTTTAAAAAAGGAAAATCTATTGAAGACATAGCCAATATACGCGAACTTAATGAAAACACTATTTTTGGGCATTTGGCTAGTTTTATTCCTTCAGGTGAAATAAAAATAACCGATTTAGTGTCTTTAGAACATTACACCGAGTTAAAAGAGCTCATATCCACAAAAACATTCGAAAATCTTTCCGATTTAAAAGCACAACTCCACGATAAATATAGCTATGGAGAAATTAAACTCGTTCTAAATGAGTTGAATAGCACATTTTAAGATTTGTTATAATATATTTAACAACACTTTAACTTCGTTTAGTTCGGTTTATTCCGAACCTAATATATATTTGCAGCATGATATTTTAGAATTATGTTATGACTAAAGATATATGTAGCAAAAAAATGGCACTAGTTGAAAAACTTGGTGTGCATTTAGAAGGTAGAGAAAACCTAGCGCCTGTTGCTGCGCGCATTATGGCGTACGTAATTTTAACAGGTAAGCGCGGTACTACGTTTGATGAAATGGTCACTGTACTTCAAGCTAGTAAAAGCACAATTTCTACGCATTTAAACCACTTACAAGATTTAAAGAAATTAGAATACTTCACCAAAACTGGTGACCGTAAAAAGTATTTCATCATTAATAAAGATTCTGTTTTACATCATATTAATGAAATGATAAAAGAATGGGAAGAAGTGGCGGCACTTCATAAAGAAATGAAAGCTTACAAAGAAGCCATTAACGAGCATATTACAGATGATGAAGAAAAATTCGATTTAACGTTTCATAACGATTATTTGCGATTTGTAGAAGATGCTTCGGCTTCAATAGAAAACTTAAAAGAAAACCTAATTAAAAATAAATTCAACCTTTAAAATAATGACAACAAATAAATTAATTTCGATATTAACCATAGCTAGTGTATTTCTAGTCGTGGTTAGCTGTGGTAATAAAGACAATGCGCAAGCAGCTGCAGCGCAACAACAGCAAGCCTTACCATTTCCGGTAACGCAAATTCAAACCCAAACGGTAGAAGGTTTTAACGAATATCCTGTAAATATAGAAGGTATTGTAAACAGTGATGTGCGTGCAAAAACTTCAGGATATATTCAAAAAGTATTGGTAGACGAAGGTGCTAGAGTACGCAAAGGTCAACCACTTTTTAGGTTAGAAACGCAATCGCTAAGTCAAGATGCCGAAGCGGCAAAAGCACAAGTTAACGTGGCTCAAGTTGAGGTTGATAAGTTAAAACCTTTAGTTGAAAAAAACATTATTAGTCCGGTACAATTAGAAACTGCTAAAGCCAATTTAGCACAAGCCAAAGCAGCTTACAGTAGTATTGCGGCCAGTATTGGTTATGCAACGGTAAAAAGTCCGGTTGATGGTTACGTGGGTTCAATCAATTTTAGAGAAGGTGCTTTAGTGAGTGCTGCCGATGCAACACCATTAACTACGGTTAGTGACATTAGTAAAGTATATGCGTTTTTTACTTTAAACGAAGCACAATACATAGACCATTTAAAACGAATGAAAGGTCAAACAAAAGCTGAGCGTATTAAAAATTCGCCAGACGTTAGTTTAGTATTGGCTAATGGCGATATCTATTCTGAAAAAGGTCGTATTCAAACCAGTACTGGTCAAATTAGTGAAACAACGGGAACTATTAAAGTAAGAGCTGCTTTTGATAATCCAAATGAGCTTTTAACCAATGGAAATAGCGGTAAAATACGTATTCCTTCAACTTACGAAAATGCAGTAGTTGTACCACAATCGTCAACCTTTGAGCAACAAGGTAAAGTAATGATTTATACCTTGGGCGAAGACAATAAAGTAAGCAGTAAAATTATTGAAGTTGAAGCGAAAGTAGATAATCTTTACGTGGTAAAATCGGGTATAGATGCTAGTACAAAAATTGTTGCTTCTGGTGTTTCAAAATTACGCGACGGTATGCCAATTGCACCACAAGAAATTCCGTTTAACGAAGCCACAAAAAAAGTAGCTACTTTATTTAAAAACTAAATTATCCCTTAAACATATTTATTAGTTATGTTAAAAACATTTATTGAAAGACCAGTGCTTTCAACAGTAATCTCTATTATCATAGTTATACTAGGTGTTATCAGTATAACATCCTTACCTATAGAGGAATACCCAGATATTGCGCCGCCAACTATTAAAGTTACGGCTAACTATACAGGTGCCAATGCAGAGACTGTTTTAGAGAGTGTAATTGTACCTATTGAAGAGCAAATTAATGGTGTAGAAGGTATGACGTACATTACATCTACAGCATCAAATAATGGTACTGCCGAAATTACCGTGTATTTTGACCAGACTATGGATGCCGATATTGCTGCGGTAAACGTACAAAACCGTGTAGCACGTGCAAATCCGTTGTTACCTTCAGAAGTTATTCAAACCGGTATTGTAACGCAAAAGCAAGAAACCAGTGCATTAATGTTTATTGCTATGTATTCTGATAGTGAAGATTATGATGCTACTTTTATTCAGAATTACTTAAAAATAAACGTAATTCCTGCAATGCAGCGTATTAAAGGTGTTGGTGATGTATCGGTATTTTCACAACAAGATTACGCTATGCGTGTTTGGTTAAAACCTGAAAAACTAGCAGCATATAATTTAATTCCATCAGATATTACAGCGGCTTTAAACGAGCAGAATTTAGAAGCTGCAGCTGGTTCTTTAGGTGAAAATAATGGTGAATCGTTTTCGTATATTTTAAAGTATAGCGGAAGATTTAAAGAAGAAGGACAGTATGCAGACATCGTAATTAAAGCTTTAGGAAATGGCGAATATTTACGCTTGAAAGATGTTGCAGATATCGAGTTAGATGCTCAATCGTATTCATCTAACGCTACAAGTTTAGGACATCCAGCGGTATTTATGGGAATTTTTCAAACCAAAGGATCTAACGCTGCCGAAATTATTGAAAACATAAAAACCACATTAGACGATGTAGAACAAGGTTTGCCTGAAGGTTTAAATTTCTTTGTGCCTTACGATACAAGTTTATTCCTTAACGCATCTATAGACAAGGTAATTAGCACGCTTTTAGAAGCCTTTTTACTGGTGTTTTTAGTGGTGTTTATCTTTTTACAAGATTTCCGTTCTACATTAATTCCTGCAATTGCAGTACCAGTTTCTATTATTGGTACCTTCTTTTTCTTGAATGTTTTTGGCTATTCCATAAACCTATTAACACTTTTTGCATTAGTACTGGCTATTGGTATTGTGGTAGATGATGCTATTGTTGTGGTAGAAGCCGTACACGCCAAAATGGATGAAGGTGAGAAAAAACCAAAAAGCGCCACCTTAAAGGCTATGAGTGAAATTTCGGGTGCGATTATTTCTATTACTTTAGTAATGGCAGCAGTATTTATTCCGGTAACTTTTGTAACTGGTCCAACAGGTGTATTTTATGAGCAGTTTGGTGTAACCTTAATTATTGCCATCTTAATTTCAGCAGTAAATGCCTTAACCTTAAGTCCGGCATTGTGTGCATTGTTATTAAAAGAACATAAAGATGATGAAGAATTAAAAGGAAAAAATGCACTTCAAAAATTCTATACATTATTTAACAGAGGATTTGATGCAACGGTGAATAAATACGGTAAGTCATTACAGTTTTTATATAAAAATAAGTTTGTATCAGTAATGCTATTAATCATTGCGGGTGTAGGTATTTATTGGGCTGCAACAACAACACCAACAGGATTTGTACCAAATGAAGATCGAGGAATTATTTTCGCTAACATAGAATTACCTGCAGGTGCATCATTAGACCGTACCGAAGAAGTAACTAAAGAACTATACGCAAAAATTAAAGACCTTGATGGTGTAACAGATGCCAGTTTTATTAAAGGACGAAGTTTAATTAGTGGTGCTGGTAGTAACTTTGGTATTGGTTTCGTGAAGTTAAATGATTGGTCTGAAAGAGAAACGGAAGCCTTATCTGCACAAGCCATCACCGGAAAATTATTTGGTATCGCGGCAACTATTCCAGAAGCAAAAATTATTTTCTTCTCGCCACCAAGTATTCGTGGTTTTGGTAACTCAGCTGGTTTTGAGGTGAATTTATTAGATAAATTCGGTGGTGAATTTACCGATTTAGATAAAGCTAATAAAGAGTTTGCAGCAGCCTTAATGAGTCATCCTGAAATTCAGTATGCGCAATCGGCATTCAATACTAATTATCCGCAATACGAAATGGAAGTTAATGTGCCTTTAGCTAAAGAAAAAGGTGTGGCTGTTAACAGCATTTTTGGGACGCTTCAAGGTTATATTGGTGGAATTTATGCATCAGATTTTAGCCGATTTGGTAAACAGTATCGTGTGTACATTCAGTCCTTACCAGAAGATCGAGCAGATGAAAACGACCTAAACAGTATGTATGTGAGAACAAGTTCTGGTGAAATGACGCCAATTACACAGTTTGTAACTTTAAAACGTGTGTATGGTCCGCAATCGGTAACGCGTTTCAACCTATTTAATTCAACAAATATAACAGGTGCAACCAATCCAGGATTTAGTACTGGTGATGCCATTAGAGTAATTGAAGAAGAAGTTGCAAAATTGCCAAGTAATTACACCGTTGCCTATTCTGGTTTAACACGAGAAGAGGTAAATGCAGGTAACCAAACCACGTTTATTTTCATCTTAAGTATTCTGTTTGTGTATTTCTTATTAAGTGCACAGTACGAGAGTTATATTTTACCATTTTCGGTGTTATTATCGCTGCCATTTGGTGTATTTGGTGCGTATATAAGTACGAAATTCTTCGGATTAGAAAACAATATTTACTTCCAAATTGCACTGATAATGCTGGTTGGTCTGTTGGCTAAAAACGCCATACTTATTGTTGAGTTTGCATTGCAACGACGTAAACAAGGCGAAAGTATTGTAAATGCTGCAATGGATGGTGCCAAAGCGCGTTTACGACCAATTTTAATGACATCGTTCGCCTTTATACTTGGGTTAATGCCGCTTGTATTAGCCAAAGGTGTTGGTGCCGAAGGAAACAATTCTATTGGTACAGGTGCAGCAGGCGGAATGCTTATAGGAACCATTTTAGGTGTATTTGTTATCCCAATTTTATTCATCTTTTTCCAATGGTTACAAGAAAAAGTATCGCGTAAACCAGAAGTAGAAACAATTGAAGCTTAAAAAAATGAAATCAACTATAAATAAAAATTTTAGTAAAGGCGCATTAGTTTTAATGCTGGCGCTAACACTGCAAAGTTGTTTTGTGGCGAAGGATTACACACGTCCAGAGTTAGAAGAAACAGAACATTTGTACAGAACCGATAACTTACCACAAGACAGTATATCGTTAGCCGATGTATCGTGGAAAGATATGTTTAAAGACCAATATTTAGCACAATATATTGAAGAAGGTCTTCAAAACAACCTAGATATTCGTGTGGCTATTCAGCAAATTGCTATCGCCAATGCGTATATGAAACAAGGTAAAGCAGGTTATTTACCAACGCTAACTGGTACAGCCCAAGCAACACACCAAGAACTGTCTGAAAACAGTCAGTTTGGTGGTTTTTTCTCGTCTGTAGATCAGTACGAATTATCAGGAAGTTTATCTTGGGAAGCCGATATTTGGGGTAAAATAAGAAGTAATAAACGTGCAGGCGAAGCCAGTTATTTACAAACAGTAGCAGCGCATAAAGCCGTAAAAACCGAATTAATTTCGGCAATAGCATCAACCTATTATCAGTTATTAGCGTTAGATGAGCAATTAGAAATTACCGAAAGAACTATTGCCACAAGAGACAGTAGTGTTTACACTATTAAGGCTTTAAAAGATGCGGGAAACGTAACGCAGGTTGCGGTAGACCAATACATAGCGCAGTTTAACAACGCCAAAGCGTTAAAAGTAGATTTAAAAGCAGCCATTTTTAGAACCGAAAACACGTTGAATTTCTTATTAGGAAGACCTGCAGAACCAATTGAACGTAGTAAGTTAACCGAGCAACAGTTAGATGAAAACATTACACTTGGTGTGCCAGCAACTTTGTTGAGAAACAGACCAGATGTGATTGCTTCAGAATACAATTTAATCAACGCGTTTGAGCTAACTAATGTGGCAAAAAGTAATTTTTACCCATCGTTAACCTTAACGGCAAGTGGCGGATTTCAAAGTTTAGAATTAGATAAATTATTTAATGCGAATTCATTGTTTGCAACAGTAATTGGTGGTTTAACACAGCCAATTTTTAATCAGCGTAAAATAAAAACACAACACGAAGTAGCCAAAGCACAGCAAGAACAAGCGTTGTTAAACTTTAAGAAAATCTTGCTAACAGCAGGTAACGAAGTGTCTAACGCACTTTACGTTTACAATGCTGAAACCGAAAAATTTGAATATCGTAAAAATGAAGTTGAAGCACTACGACAAGCCGAAGCAAACTCAGAAGAATTATTGCAAAACGGTTTAGCCAATTATCTTGATTTATTAACCGCAAGAGAAAGTGCACTTAATGCCGAATTAAATGTGATTGATAACAAATTACAACAATTACTAAGCGTCGTTACTTTATACGAAGCACTTGGTGGTGGTTGGAAATAGTATTTAAAAAACATAAAGAAAAAGTTAAATCATAGTTACTATGATTTAGGTTTGATTGTTGTTTTGGTTTGTGAGAGAGGGTTTAAATAGTTACTATTTAAATCCTCTTTCTTTTTTATCAATCGTTAGTTATTTTACTATTCCACCAATTTGCATTTGGTTTAAAATCTTCCGATAGTACTTTTAAACGCTCTTTTTCCTTGTTAGGTAATAGGGTATTTATAATATTGTTATCACGTTGTTGGTCTTTTTCAGCATCATATAAACTATCTTTTTCAGGAAATTTTGCCTGTACGTTATGTAACCAATTTAATAATTGCTTTTCTAGTTTTTGAGTTAATGCAATTTGTGTTTCGGCTATATTATTTTTTTCATAAGGGTCTGTTTCTAAATTATACAGTTCATTACGGTTATCTTCCCAATAATGAATTAATTTCCAGTTACCCTCTCTAATTATTGAAGAAGGTTCGCCACCTTGATTTCCGTAGTGAGGATAGTGCCAATACAGGGGCCGGTTTTCCATTTTAAAAGTGTTGTCTTTTATTAAAGGTTTTAAGCTAACACCATCAACATGTTGCTCTGGTATTAAATTTATGCCAGCTAAATCTAAAATAGTAGGGTAAAAATCTGAGCCCATAACAGGGTAATTAACTTCTCCAGAAGCCATACCTGGTGCTTTAATAAGATAAGGTTCTCTTATACCTCCTTCCCATTGGTAGCCTTTACCACCTCTTAATGGTAAATTTGAGGTTGAAAACGAATCACCAGAAGACACTCCACCATTATCTGAAGTGAAAATTACAATAGTATTATCATCAATACCTAGGTTTTTTAAGGTGTTTAAAACTTCGCCAACAGCATCATCAGTACTTTCAACCAAGCCAGCATAAATAGGGTTGTCTTGTTTTTGACGAATTGGTAGTACGCGCTCCATTATAAAACCCGTACTATCAATACCCATTTTAACTGCTTTATTACGGTATTTTTGCCATTTTTCTTGGGTGGTTTCAATTGGTCCGTGCACTGCATAAAACGATAGAAATGCAAAAAACGGCTGTTTTGTATTATTCTTTATAAAGTTTGAAGTTTCTTTAGCTAAGCGCATAGTTAGGTTTTCGCCATCATGCAAATTTTGGAGTTTTGGGTTATTCCAAGGAGAAAAATAACCGCCTCTAGGACCGCCCGCTTCATAACCACCAACGTTAATGTTAAAACCATGATCTTCTGGGTGAGATCCTTTGTCGCCTAAGTGCCATTTTCCGGCAAAAAAGGTGTTATATCCGGCATTCTTCATAGCTTCAGCTAAAGAAATATCTTCATGTGGTAGATTGTGATTGTATGCTGCAGGTAGCAGTTTGTCATGGCGTTTACGTTCTCTCCAAGCTTCTCCAGATTTGGCACCAATCCAATCGGTTATTCCGTGTCTGGCAGTAAATTTTCCTGTAAAAATACTTGCTCTAGATGGACTACAAACACGGCAATTGGCATAGCCTTGCGTGAAAACGGTGGCGTTTTCGGCTAAATTATCAATATGGGGTGTTTCGTAAAAATTACTGCCTGTATAGCTTAAATCATTCAAACCTAAATCATCAACTAAAATAAAAAGTACATTGGGTTTTTTTGTAGTTTTTGAAGGTTCAGGTTTACAAGAAATTAGGAATAATGATACTAAAAGTACACAGAATATTGATTTTAAGAATGGCATAGTTTAATGTTGAATAGCTGATATGTAACTAAATTAAAGTTTTTATTTAAAACATAAATGTTTAAACCACTATTTTTGCACGTATAAAACTGCTTTTAAAATGAAAAAGGATATTGAAATACCAAAGGTTGAAGGTGTTTATGTAGCCGTTGTTAATGAATATAACGAAACTTATAAAACCCAAGATTGGAATGCCTATATTATAAATGATAAAACGGTAGATTTAGATATGGTAATTATTGTTACCAGTGGTTATGCTGAAGGTAAAACAACATCGGTTTTTAGAAAAAAAATAGATAAACTACCCAAAAAAAGCTATGCTAAGATAGAGTTGATGCAAGAGGCTTTGTTTGAAATTAATAATACGTTTAAAGTATCGTTTTTTGAAGGCAATAAAATGTTTGATAAAACATACCTATTTAGAAAAAACACCATAAACTTGAACGCGTTACAAACTATTCCTTTAATGGATGTAAAAGGTGTTTTGGTAAAGTAAATGTGCCTGCTTAAAATGCTATTTTTAAACAGACACACTTTTTTATTAGGCTGCTATTTTAATATGTTTATTAAAGGTATTAACCCATTTTTTTGAGAAAATAGTTTCACCATTTAATGGTGGGTCTTGTGTTTCATCGTAAACATTAAAACTTCCCTCTTGGTTTAATAAGTGTTTAAAACAAATATCTGCCGAAATTATAACGTTTTTATTATTGTGTTTCACATTTAAAAAACAATGCTCGGTTTTTTTAAGGTTTACAACAGTGCTTTTATCATATTTAATATAAAATGCTAAATTATTTACCGTATCAATAGCAATTATTGATGTGTTAAAAATTTCAAATGTTGTAATTGTTGCATTGTGTTTTTGGGCAACGGTATTTAATGTTTTTACTAATGTTTGTTTTTGCTTTTTTTTAGATATGTAAAAAAGTATAAAAGGTACAGCGCAAATTAGGGCTATAATAATACCAATAATGGTGCTTTGTGTGTCCATTTTATTTATGTTTTTAAGTTAAAATAAGTGTAAGAAGTTATTGTGGCTTAATTGTTTTTAAGCCAAATAACATAAAAGAATAAAAGAGAATACGTAACTTAAAAATGGTTGTGAAACGGAAAGATTATGTCCGTTTTTTTAAACGGCACAAATACTTTGTTTTGTGTTTTTAATATAACACCACATGCTAATGAGAAAAAAGTAACCTGATGTTTAAGGTTTGTAAAACCACCAAAAGCAATATTTGGTTGTGTGTGCCTAACCGTGTCAACCAGGTTAAATACAATGTTTTCTGCATTATTAGCATGAATAGCAACTTTGTTAGGCTGAGAAATATTACTTAAATACGCATTATTATTGGTATTAGTAATTTCAGTAATAACAGCTACATCTTTACCATTAGTATTTACAGCAAAGGTGTTAAAGCTTAAAAAGCAACTAAGCGTTAAAAAAAAGAAAATTAACTTTTTCATGATGCAAATGTAGTTTAAACTAAATTACACCATACGTTGTAAACGTTAATTTTAATCTAATTTTTCAGTGAGTTTTTTAAATACTTTTTTTGGGTTTTTGTTTTCGTAAAGTATCTCGTAAACCGCATTAATAATAGGTAGCCTGGTTTTTTTTAAGTTTTTTTCATTAAGCAATTGCGCACTTTTTGCGGCATAATAACCTTCGGCAACCATATTCATTTCCATTTGCGCAGATTTTACAGTGTAGCCTTTACCAATCATATTGCCAAACATACGGTTACGTGAAAACGTAGAGTAACCCGTAACTAACAAATCACCTAAATACGCAGAGTTGTTAATGTTACGTTTCATTTTATGCATCTTCTTAATAAAACGGCGCATTTCTCTAATGGCATTACTCATTAAAACACTTTGAAAATTATCGCCATAGCCTAAACCATGAGCAATACCAGCAGCAATAGCATAAATGTTTTTTAGCATTACTGCGTATTCAACACCTATAATATCATCACTAATTTTAGTTTTTATGTAATCGGAAGATAAACTTTTAGCTATTATTTTGGCTTTAAGAGTATCAGAGCAAGATATAGTAAGGTATGATAAGCGCTCTAATGCTACTTCTTCGGCATGACACGGGCCTGCTATAACCGCTATATTTTCATAAGGTATTTTATAAATTTGATGAAAATGTTCGCCCACCAATAAGCCAGATTCTGGCATAATACCTTTAACTGCAGATACTATTATTTTGTTTGAAATATCAACATGTAGTTTTTCTAATTCATCATGTATAAATGCTGAAGGAATAACAAAAAACAAAACATCGGCCCATTCTGCAATTTCATTTATATCATTACTAAGCTTTAATTGCTCTAAATGAAACTCTACAGAACTTAAATAATTAGGGTTATGTTGTTCTTTTAAAATATGTTCTTTGGTATAAACACTACGCATATACCAACCAACTTCAGTAATATTTTCACACAGCATTTTCACAATGGCTGTTGCCCAACTTCCGCCACCAAAAACTGCGTATTTTAAAGGCTTTTCCATAAAAAGTTTGTCTTTTTTAGCTGTTCAAAAGTACACAAAATTATTAAAGGCAAAAGCCGCTTAATGTATTAATAACATTTTTTTGGCACAGGTTTTGAAATCTATTTACATGTAAACCCTAAAATAACGAGATTATGAAGACTGTAAAATTACTTTTAAGCTTTGTTTTAATTACCAGCTTATTTACATCATGTTATACCGAAGTTCATGTTGATGATTATGTTGAAGAACCTCCAATTTCAATAAATCAATTATTAAGCTCTTATGAATTATGGTATGTAGATATTAATGCCACACAAGGTTATGGTGAAACACCGTTTTTACAAAAGGCTTTTACAGTATCTTTTAGAGGTGGAGTGATGTATGCAAATAACAATATTGTTGGCTTGGGTAATAGCGGAAATGGCTTTGGAATTGATGTGGCTGAATATGATGCTTACAATATGATTTTAGATGTACAACATGATATTGATGGGTTTTCAACTTTTGATGTGTATCAAGTAGATGGAAATACTATTGAACTGTATAACCCAGATAATGATACATCATACTTTTTAAATGGTTACCAGCGTAGTAATTTTGATTATGATTTTGTGTTTTATGACAATATTCATTATTTCTTACAAGAATACGAGGCTTGGGAAAAAACATACACCAGTGATTTTGGAGCCATTAATGAGTTTGATAATGAAAACTTTTTAGCCTTTTTAGCTAACGGCAATGATTCTGAGTTTTGGAGTTCGCAAGATGCTTCGGGTACAAACGTAAATAATTTACAGTGGGATTATACTGGGGTTTATGGCGTTGGAAATGTAACAGGAAACATGTACTTAAAAACTTTAACATTAGATTATGATTTCTTCAACAATGAATACTTTGAATTGAGCGTTATTAATGATGTAACTATAGAGCTTTATCACCCATCATCTGAAACAGTGTATGAGTTTAAAGGAAGAGGTTACATACAGTATTTAAAAAATGCTGACAGTACAAGTAAAATAAAAGTAGAAAAGAAACGAAAGTTTAAAAATAAAAGGGTAGTTAACCCAAGAGAAAGTAAAAGAAGTATTTAAAATATAAGCAAAAACTAGTTTGCGTTAACACCAAACTTAGTTTCACAAATTTTTTGGTTGGTTATTTAGTTAAGAAACCGTTTAAAGTGTTGTTACTTTAGGCGGTTTCTTTTTTAAATAAAATACCAAGCTAAATAGCTGTAACCAATAACTCTGCGGTTGCAGGGTTTGTAGCAAGTGGCACATCATGTACATCACATAAACGCATAAGCATATTTACATCAGGCTCATGCGGATGTTTTTCAAGTGGATCTCTAAAAAAAATAACCATATTGCATTTACCCTCGGCAACTCTGGCGGCTATTTGGGCATCGCCACCCAAAGGGCCAGAAAGCATTTTAGTAACCTCAATACCTGCGTTTTCAACTTTACTTCCGGTAGTACCGGTAGATATTATGGTAATATTTTTTTCTTGAAATTTATTTTTATGTTGGTTTAAAAACTGAACCATTTCAGCTTTTTTACCGTCATGCGCTATTATTGCTATTTCCATTTAATTAGTCCATTTATTTAAAACTTCAAACAATTCTTCTTTTACAACAGGCTTTGTTAAAAAGCCAACACAACCTTTGCTGTAGCATTTTTCTTTTTCTTCTGGCATAACATACGCAGATTGCATGATAACTTTAGCCTCAGGGTTTATTTTTATAATTTCATCTAAGGCATCAATACCATTCATTTGTGGCATTCTTATATCTAGTAAAGAAATATCTATTTTAGGGTTTTCTTTGTGTGCTTTTATGGCCGCTTTACCGTTATTTGCAAAAAGTAAGTTGGCGCCAGTATTTTTAAGTACTATTTTAAACAATAGCCTTATTAAAGAGTCGTCTTCAGCAATTAAAATAGTTTTTCCTTTTAAAGATTTAACGGTTTCTAAATCTATTGCTTCTTTTTTGTCTGGTAGTATTTTACCTATTTTTAAAGGTATGTAAAACTTAAAGGTTGTACCAACATTAAACTCTGAGCTAACGGTAATATCTCCGCCTAATAAATTTACTAAACCTTTACAAATGGCAAGCCCTAAACCTGTGCCTCCGTAGTTGGCGTTATCATTATAATTAACTTGTTTAAAGCGTTCAAAAATTTCCATTTGCTTGCTTTTTTGTATGCCAATGCCTTGGTCTTTTACAAAAAAGTTTAGGTTATTTTTTTCAACAGTAAAACCAAATGAAATTTCGCCTTTGTTAGAGAATTTAAGTGCGTTGTTTAGTAAGTTAGAAATTATTTGTTGCAGCCTTTGCGGATCTGTTAAAATAACTAAATCTTTATATTGTTCTGGTATGTAAGCTTTAAAAGTAACTTCTTTTTTATACCTAGTGCGTTTAAGTTGGTTATAGGTTATTTCTAAATTATTAATTAGCTTAGGTACGTGGCATTGTTTGGTTACAATTTTAATTTCATTTGATTCAATTTTGGCAATATCAATAATATCATCAATTAAATTTAAAAGCTGTTTAGAGTTGTTATCTATAATTTCAAGGTATTTAAGCCTGTCATTGGTTGATAATTGATCGTTTTTAAGCAGCTCTGAAAATCCTAAAACACCATTCATAGGTGTTCTAATTTCATGACTCATATTGGCTAGAAAATGGCTTTTGTGTGCATTGGCAAGTTCAGCTACTTTTTTAGCTTTTATAAGTTCGCTTTCAGTAATTTTTTGGTCTGTAATATTTTGTGCTGCACCTCTTAAACCAATTACATCACCATTATTATCTAAAACAGTTTCACCACGTGCCCAAAGCCAACGTTTGTTGCCTTTTTTAGATATTATGTTTAATTCTACCTCATAAGGTATGCCTGTTTTTGATGTTTCGGCAACCGCATTTTCTAGAATTTTCCAGCTTTCATCGGTAAAAAAGGCTCTACTTTCGGTAAAGCTTGGTGCCGGTAAGTTGGGGTCGCAGTCAAAAATTTTATACAGTTCTATAGTCCATGTAACTTCATCTGTATCTAAATTTAAATACCAGCTGCCAATTTGGGTTATTTCTTGTATACGTTTTAATTCTTCGGTACTTTTTCTAAGCTCAATTTCACTTCTTTTCACTTTTGTTAAATCTGAAATTGTACCTGCAAATTCGCCTCTTTTAGGAGAAAAGGCATTAACAACAAAGTATTTACCTAAAGCATCTACATTGCCTTCAATGGTTCGTTTTTCACCAGAAAAAGCTATTTCGGCATAATTTTTAATCCATTTATTAGGTTCATTGGCTAGTTTAGGGAAAAACTCTGAAACCTTTTTTCCTCTAATATCAGTAACATCAATACCAGTTATTTTTTTGTATGCAGCGTTTACGGTTATGTATTCCCAGTCTGCGGGGTTGCCCTTTTCATCGGTAATTATTTTACAATGGAAAAACCCTTCGGTTAAGTTTTCAAACAGCATTTTGTATTTTAAATCTGTATGAGCTAACTCTTTTTCGGTTTCTTTTAGCTTGTTAATATTGTTAAATGTTATTACAACACCATCAATAGTTTTGGTGGTGGTAATAAACGGGCTAATTCTTTTTAAATAGAAATTATTGTCTTTGTCTTGTACTTGTTTCTCAATGGTTATGAGTTTGTCTAAAACAAGTTTAGAGTCTTCAATAATTTGGTTTCTAATGGTTTCGTTAAAGTTTGATGTAAAGCTAGAAAGTGTTCTTCCGTAGTCAGATTCTCTTAAATTAAAAACATCAGTTAATTCTGGTGTAAATTTTCTAATACGTAAATCGGTATCTAAAAACAAGGTGCCAATATCTGTATTATCTAAAAGGTTGGTTACATCATTACTTAAGTTTGTGAGTTCTTTATTTTTTTCTTGAAGCTCTGAATTTACGGTATATAGCTCTTCGTTAACAGATTGTAACTCTTCATTGGTACTTTGCAGCTCCTCGTTTGAAGCCATAAGTTCTTCGTTTGAAGATTGTAACTCTTCGTTACTGGTTTCAAGTTCCTCAACGGTATTTTGCAATTCTGTTTTTACAACAGCCAGCTCATTTTCTAAATCTTCTAAACGATGATTTGAAATTTCATCAGCAGTTATATTGCTTATTAACAAAGGGTTATCGTGGTTTATTGCAATTTCTTCGCTAAATTCTATTAAATAACAATCTTGTAAGTTAAACTTGTCGTTTGGGATATGGAATGTTAGGTTAAATGTGTAGTTATTGTTGTTAACTACATTGATAACATCTTTAATTATTATATCTTTTTTTTCTGTTTTTAGCCGCCTAATACCGCTTCTAATTATGGAGGCTATTTCAGGGTTTACAATTTTTAATAAATTATTTTGAAAAACGCCTTCTTGGTGTGATAGTTTTTTACCAGCATCACCTTTTATAAACAAAATATTGAAAAGACTATCTATAAATATTGCAGACGGACTATACTTTTTACTTAAATATTTATGAAACACAACATCGGGTGCCTCAGGCGATGAAATATATTTAGCAGGTTCTGTTATTTTAGTTGGTGTCTTATAAGCATATGTACTAATACGCTCTGATAGATTGTTTTTTGAAGGTGAAAATTTTTTGTTTTCAGATATGTTTTGATAAATTTTCCATTTTACATCAACGGGTTTAAAATATTTTGAAATATCTCCTAAAGATTCACTGTTTCCTAAAAATAAATAACCAGATTTGTTTAGCGCAAACTGAAAACTGTTGGTTACTTTATTTTGAATTTTATTATCTAAATAAATAAGTAAGTTTCTACACGAAATTAAATCCATTCTAATAAAAGGCGGGTCTTTTATTAGGTTATGGTTAGAAAATACAATACGCTCTCTTATACGTTTTAAAATACGAATTTTATCGCCTGTTTTTAAAAAATAATTTTCAAGGTATGTTTGCTCGATTTCATTAATAATATTAATATGATATGAACCTATACCAGCAATTGCAAGTGCTTTGGTATCAATATCTGTAGCAAATATTTTGTAATCTAGCTTTAATTTATGTGTGCGTATGTAATCATCTAATAAAATAGCAATAGAGTATACTTCTTCACCAGTAGAACAGCCAGCAACCCAAACCCTAACAGTTTCATGTTCTGGTTTGTTTTTACATACATTAGGTATTACAGTTTCTTTTAAAATTTTAAAGGCATCACTATCTCTAAAAAAACGGGTTACACCAATTAAAAAATCTTCTTTTAAAATTCGTTTTTCTTCTTCATTACCAGCAATAAACGATGCATAATCAAACAACTGTTCAATGTTGTTAATATTCATGCGTTTTTCTAATCTTCGTAAAAGCGTATTGCGCTTGTACTCTCTAAAATCTATACCAGAATGTCTAAAAATAATAGTTAAAATATCATTTACAATAGATTCGTTTGATTTGCTTTTGTGGAATTCTTTTGTAATAAGTTGTTTGTCTATTGTTTGCTTTTGAAAAAGTTCGGCTATTTTTCTGGGGCTTAAAACATAATCAATAGCATTAGTGTGTATAGCAGAGTTTGGCATTCCATCAAATTGGGTTGTTGTTGGGTCTTGTACAATGGTGGTGCCGTTGCCTTCTTTAATAGTTTTTATGCCTCTAGAACCGTCTGACCCTGTGCCCGATAAAATAACACCAATGGCTTTTTCTTTAAATTCTTCACCTAAGGTGTGAAAAAAAATATCTATTGGTAAATTTAAACTGTGTTTTGGACCTTTATTTAATAAATAGAGTTTATTACCTTTTATATGTAGGTTTTTATTCCTCTGGTTTAAATAAATAGTGTTAGGTTTAATGGTCTGCTTATCCTCGGCCGTAAAAATAGGCATATTGGTGTGTTTACTAAGCAGTTCTGGCATTAAGCTTTTAAAATCGGGTGAGAGGTGTTGAATGATTATAAATGCCATCCCAGTGTCATTTGGTATGTGGTCAAAGAGGGTTTGTATAGCATCCAAACCGCCTGCCGATGCACCTATACCAACAACATAGAAGTTGGAATTTTTACTTTTCATTATTTTGTGCTGAACTCTAGATTACTTTAGCTAAAATACTATTTTTTCGGTTTAAAAACATGTTTTAATTATTAAGTTTGAAAAAAATTCTTTCATACTTTTAAGGTGTTTTTAAAATTTTACTATTTGTAAAAATTCATTTCATCTAAATACGTCCAAACAGATTTTGATAATAGTGGTTGTACATTTTTGCCATTTTTTATGGCGTTGCGTATAAAAGTTGAAGATATTTCCATGATTGGGGCATCTATCATTTGAATTTTTGGGTGGTTGTTATATTGTGAGGTTGCGTTATCTTTTGAAATTCTTGGGTATACGTAAATATTGTAATTTTCTAGAATAACATTGGCATTTTTCCATTTATGAAAATGGTTTAAATTGTCTTCACCCATAATTAAACTAAATTGATGCTGCGGGTATTTATCTTCTAAATGCGCTAAAGTATTAATGGTGTAGTTTGGTTGTGGTAGGTTAAACTCAATATCACTGGGTTTTAGTTTTGGGTAGTCTTCGGTAGCCCTAAATACAAGTTCTAAACGTTGGTAATTATCAAGTAATGAGCTTTTCTTTTTAAACGGATTGTGTGGCGTTACTACAAACCAAATTTCATCTAAATTACTATATTCAGCCATATGGTTGGCTATAACTAAATGCCCAATATGAATGGGATTAAAAGACCCAAAGTATAACCCAATTTTCATAACTAAGAGTTTATAAATTTGCTTACCAAAGCTTCGGCATCTTTAAAGGCGTTTTCTAAATTATCGTTCACCACAATTTCATCAAACAAAGGCGCTGTTGCTAATTCTGCCGATGCTTTTGCAACGCGCATACTTATTTTTTCAGCACTTTCTGTTTGTCGTTTTTTAAGTCTAATTTTAAGCTCATCAATACTTGGTGGTTTTACAAAAATGGCTAAAGTTTGTTCAGGGTATTTACGTTTTATACGTAGGCCACCAGATACATCAATATCAAAAATAACATGTTTACCCATGGCCCAAATACGCTCTACTTCAGTTTTTAAAGTGCCGTAAAAGTTATCTCTATACACTTCTTCCCACTCTAAAAACTCTTCGTTTTTAATTTTTGTTTTAAAATCTTTTGCCGAAAGAAAATAATAATCTTTACCATCAACCTCGGTGCCACGTTTATCACGAGAGGTTGCAGATATTGAAAATTCTAAATTTAATTCGGATTTGCTTAATAAATGCCTAACGATGGTTGTTTTTCCAGATCCTGATGGTGCCGAAAATACTATGAGTTTACCTTGTTTTTTTGTGTTGTTTTCCAAAAGTTAGTTTTTTTGAATTGAATGAAGTTTGAATTAGGTTTATGTTTACTGCAAATTAAAGCACATTTAATAGTTGTTCTTTAATTTTTTCAAGTTCATCTTTCATTTGTACAACCAATTGTTGCATTGGTGCGTAATTACTTTTAGAGCCAATGGTGTTTATTTCTCTACCTATTTCTTGCCCAATAAATCCTAATTTTTTTCCGTTAGAATCTTTAGTTTTTAAGGTTTCAATAAAATAGTTTAAGTGGTTTTTTAAACGTACTTTTTCTTCGGTAATATCAAATTTTTCAATGTAATATACTAGTTCTTGTTCAAAACGGTTTTCGTCGTATTTTTCTTTTAATTCTTCAACACCTTTTAGTAAGCGTTCTCTAACGGCTTCAACGCGTTGCGGATCCATTTCTATTACTTTTTCTAGAATGTCTTCAATAGTTTTAATACGTTTTATAAAGTCTGCTTCTAAAACACTTCCTTCATCTAACCTGTAAGATGTTAGTTTGGTAACGGCGCTGTTAATTTCGGTTTGTATGGCTTTCCATTCGTTGTCGTCAATTTCTTCTCTAACGGTGTTTAAAGCATCGGGAAATCTAACCGCCATTTTTAGTAGCTCAGTGGTATCGCCATCAACAATGTCTTTTAACTGATTTATATATTGGGTTACTACGGGTTTGTTAATTTGAGATGATGAGTCTTCACCTGTAACTTCAACATATATAGAAAAATCTATTTTTCCGCGTACCAAAGCATTGGCCAATTGTTTTCTAATGGCTAATTCTTTTTCTCTATAAATAGAAGGCATTCTTGCGTTTAAATCAAGATTTTTACTGTTTAGAGATTTTAACTCTATAGTTATTTTTTTGGTAGGCAGTTGCAAAACAGATTTTCCGTAACCTGTCATTGAATAAATCATAAACGTGTGTATTAAGTTCTACAAAGGTAATTAAAACAAGTAAAGCGCATAAAATACTAAGCATAAGTAATAAATAAATTTAATAAATACCTAAATTAGCCTAATTTTCTGTTTTAAAAATGAAGAAGCGCATTACACTTAAGCATATAGCTAATGAGTTTGAAGTATCTATAGCAACGGTATCAAAAGCATTAAATGATAGCTATGAAATTAGTGCTAAAACTAAAGAAAAAATACAAGAATACGCCATGGCTCATAACTATAAGCCCAATAGCGTAGCCCTTAGTTTACTTAATAAAAAAACAAAAACCATTGGCGTAATTATACCCAATATTATGAATAACTTTTTTGCCAAAGTATTTGTAGGTATTGAGGAAAAAGCTGCTGAAAAAGGTTATAGTTTAATTTCGTGTATTTCAAATGAATCACATGAAAAAGAACTTAAAACTATGGAGCTTTTAAAAAATGGCACGTTAGATGGTTTTATAATTTCTTTAGCCGAAGAAACACAAGAAAAAGAGCAATATCAGCATTTAAAAAATGCAATAAATGAAGGCGTGCCTTTGGTAATGTTTGACCGTGTTACAGATGAAATTGCATGCGATAAAGTTATTGTTGATGATTTTGAAGGTGCGCGTCATGCTACCAACCATTTAATAAAAACTGGTTGCAAGCGTATTGCTTTAATATCTGTAATTGATAATTTAAGCGTAGGGAAACTAAGAGCGCAAGGTTATGAACAAGCACTAATTGAAAATAATATAGCTGTTGACCCTAAACTTATTGTGAAAATTGGTAAAAATGAAGATTTTGAAACTGCCATGAAAATTGTTCTAGCCGATAAAACTATTGATGGGTTGTTGTGTTTAGAAGAAAGCAGCGCCGTACAATCATTAGAATTGGTAAAACGTATGAAATACCAAATACCAGAAAATTTATCTATTATCTGTTTTACTAATGGGCCATTACCACAATATGTATCACCTAAAATAACAACTATTAGTCAGCATGCTAAATATATTGGCGAAACAGCAGCAACAATGCTAATAAAAAGATTAGAAAGCACCACTGAAATGCCTTTTGAAACCAAAGTGGTTAAAACCAGTTTAATTGAACGCCAGAGCACAAAAAAATTAATGTAAATAATAAAAAGCCCTACTAGAATAATACTAACAGGGCTTTTTAAAAAACTTAATTAACAAAAAATAATTACCCTGTAAAATAGCTTAAAACGCCAATTACCAGAATAACTAATATTATAGATAACACAATGTCAATTGTGTCATAACTTCCTTTGTTTTCTTGTTTCTGTTCTTCAGTAAGTGTGCCAAAAGATAAGCCAACAATAGCCTTATAATCTGGAGCGTTTGTTGCTAAACTTACCGTTATACAAAGTATCACAGAAAATATAAACATAAATATGGCCATATGAGCAAAGTTAATAGTGGCAAAACCATACATAATATTGCTCAATTCTTCTCCAGCAGCAATTTGCGGTTGAAAATAAATTTCGGAACCTAAACGCAGAATTAATAAAAATAAGCCAGCTAAAAGTGTTGTAATTGCAGCCTTGGCATTTACACGTTTCCAAATAATACCTAAAAGGAAAACTGCTGTTACTGGCGGTGCAATGTATGATTGTACATTTTGAAGGTATTGATACATAACACCTCCACCAATTTTTTCCATTATAGGAATCCAAATAATTCCTAAGATAACAATAAAACCAGTAGCAATTTGTCCAATTTTAACCAATTTAGCTTCGGTCATGTTTGGTTTTAATTTTTTATAAATATCTATTGTGAAAATTGTAGAACATGAGTTAAATACCGATGCTAACGAACTCATTAAAGCAGCCATTAAACCACCAGCTACTAAACCTTTTAAACCAACTGGTAAAAGTGTTTTTACAAGCATAGGGAACGCTCTATCTGCTTTTTCAACAGAAAACATTTCAGGATTTTGAATAGATAAAGCGAATGCGATAATACCAGGTATTAAGAAAATTAAAATAGGTAGTAATTTTAAATAAGCACCAAAAATAGCACCGCGTCTACCAATTTTTATGTTGTTAGCTGCTAAGGTTCGTTGTACAATATATTGGTCTGTACACCAATACCAGATACCTACAATAGTTCCTCCAATAAGAAGCCCTGTCCATGGAAATTGCGGATCGCTCATAGGGCGCCACATATTAAAATGATCTGGACTTACAGATGTTACAGTTTCACGTAATTGCCCCCATCCACCAACTTCTTGTAATCCTAAAAAGGTGATAATTATAGAGCCTAGAATTAGTATAACCGTTTGTAAAGTTTCTGTGTAAATTACAGCTTTCATTCCACCAACTACAGTATAAATACCTGTAAAAACTACAATGCCTATAGCGCCATACCAAAATGGAATTCCTAATAATTCAGAAACCACAATACCACCGGCATATATGGTTACCGATACTTTTGTTAACACATAAGCAACTAAAGAGAAAACAGATAAGAACCAACGTGAACGTGCGTCAAATCGTTTCTCAAGAAATTCTGGCATGGTAAAAGCCCCACTTCTAATATAAAATGGCAAGAATAACCAACCAAGAAGTAAAACTATCCAAGCATGAAGTTCGTAGTGGGCCATGGGTGTTCCAGATTCAAATCCTGTACCTGCAAGACCAACAACATGTTCAGAACCAATATTAGAGGCAAAAATAGAGGCACCAATTACAAACCAACCCACATTTCTTCCGGCTAAAAAATAATCTTCGGTGTTTTTGTTTTTTTGTAATACTACCCAAACAGCAACTCCAACAAGTGCTAAAAAGTAAATACCTAAAACTACCCAATCTAAACCTTCTAATACTGTGCTCATAATTAAATGTATTGGTTAATAATGTTTTCAAATAACTCTTGTTTACCACTAGTTAATGGTAATTCACCATTTTCTTTGGCAACATCAAAAAGCGTTTTTAAGTCTAATTTTCCGGCTTCAAAATCTTTTCCTTTACCAGAATCAAAAGAGCTATATCTTTTAGTTCTTAAGTTGTTGTATTGAGAAGAAGAAATTATTTTATCTGCAGTAATTAAAGCACGAGCAAAGGTATCTGCACCACCAATATGAGCTAAGAAAACATCTTCTAAATCTGTTGAGTTTCTTCTAATTTTAGCATCAAAATTAACACCACCGCCTTGTAAACCACCTGCTTTTAGGAATACCAACATAGCCTCGGTAGTTTCTTGAATATTATTTGGGAACTGGTCTGTATCCCAACCGTTTTGGTAATCACCGCGGTTAGCATCAATACTTCCTAACATTCCAGCTGCTGCCGAAACTTCTAATTCATGTTGAAAGGTATGTTGTGCCAATGTAGCGTGGTTAACTTCAATATTCATTTTGAAATCTTTATCTAAGCCATATTCTTTTAAGAACCCGATAGCCGTAGCAGCATCAAAATCATACTGGTGTTTCATTGGTTCCATTGGTTTTGGTTCAATAAAAAATGTACCATTAAACCCTTGGCTACGAGCATAATCTTTAGCAACGGTTAAAAATTGCGCCATGTGGTCTAGTTCGCGTTTCATATCGGTGTTTAAAAGCGACATGTAGCCTTCTCTTCCGCCCCAAAACACATAGTTTTCACCGTTTAAGGCAATTGTAGCATCTAAAGCTAATTTTACCTGTGCGCCTGCTCTAGCCACCACATTAAAATCTGGGTTGGTAGCAGCACCATTCATATATCTTGGGTTAGAGAAGCAATTGGCTGTACCCCAAAGTAATTTTTTACCAGTTTCGGCTTGTTTTTCTTTAATATATTCAACAATAGTTTGAAGTCTTTTTTCAGACTCAGCTAAAGTTGGAGCCTCTTGTACTAAATCAAAATCATGAAAACAGAAATAATCAAATCCCATTTTAGAAATGAATTCAAAAGCAGCATCAGCTTTGTCTTTAGCCGCTTGAATAGGGTCTGAAGCCTGATCCCAAGCAAAATTTTGTGTTCCAGGACCAAATGGGTCTGCACCTTGCCCGCAGAATGTATGCCAGTAAGCAATGGCAAATTTGAAATGCTCACGCATTGTTTTTCCAGCCACAATTTGGTCTGGATTATAATATTTAAACGCTAAAGGGTTATCAGATTCTTTTCCTTCGTATTTAATAGCATTAATGCCTTTAAAGTATTCCATTGTTATTTATTCTTTAATATAATTTCTAATTCTTTTTTCCAGTTTTCGTAAGCCTCTAGATATGGCGCTTTGTTTTCAGAAGGTTTATAGGTCATTACATAATCATTATTAGTAATATTAGTACCAAATTTTTCAAAATCACCATCGGTTAAACCTGCAGCTCTTGCAGCACCAACAGCACCTGTGGTGTTGTAAATTTCAATGTCATGACCAATTAGAGTGGCTACGGTTTTTGAGAAAATTTCGGCTCTAAATAAATTATCATTACCCGCTCTAATTACATTAATTTCAGCATTATCATTTTTTAAAATTTCCATGCCGTAAACAAAAGCAAAGGCAATACCTTCTAAAGCTGCTCTACATAAATGGGCGTTGTTATGAAGGTTTAGGTTGAAGTTTAAAAAATGGGCACCTACATTTTTGTTGTTTAACATGCGCTCAGCACCATTTCCAAAGGGAATAACGGCAACGCCATTAGAGCCAATAGCTACCTCAGCAGCTTTTTTGTTCATGGCTTCGTATGAATTTATGCCAATATTATCTTTGAGCCAGCGGTACATAATACCGCAACCGTTAATGCATAAAAGCTTACCAACAGTAGTGTTATTTTTAGTGTAATTTACGTGTGTAAAATGATTAATTCTTGAAGATTCTTTAGATTTTAAGGTGTTTGAAACCGCATACAATACACCCGATGTGCCACCAGTAGCAGCAACTTCGCCATTGTTGAAAATGTTTAATGATAGTGCGTTGTTTGGTTGGTCTCCAGATCTGTAATTAACGGGTACGCCTTCAGGAATTCCTGTATCTTCAAAAGCTTTTTTGTTAGTTTCACCTTGGTTGGTGAAATTCTCAACTATTGTTGGAGTTAAATTTTTATCAATACCATAATAGTTTAACAAAGATTCAGCTAATGAATCATTTTTATAATCCCATAAAATACCTTCAGATAAACTGTTTTTTGTGGTAACAATATTGCCTGTTAGTTTATAAGCTATATAGTCACCAGGCAACATGTATTTATAAATTTTCTTGTAAATCTCAGGCTCATTGTCTTTTACCCATTTTAATTTTGAAGCGGTAAAATTTCCAGGAGAATTTAGTAAATGTTCAGCACAAAAATCTTCGCCTAAATCTTTATGGGCAGCGTCTCCAATGGCAACGGCCCTACTATCGCACCAAATGATAGAATTTCTAAGCGAATTTCCATTTTCATCAACAATAACTAAACCATGCATTTGGTAAGAAATACCAATGCCTGATATTTTTGAGGCGTTAATACTTGTTTCGGTAATAACACGTTTTATGGCTTTACAAGCATATTGCCACCACATATTGGGGTCTTGTTCTGCCCAATCATTTTGTAGTGCCAAAATTTCCATTTCATTCTCAGGCTCGTTTAAACTTAATATGTTTTTGCCTGTAGCAGCATTTACTAGCGCCACCTTTACAGAAGAGCTGCCAATATCTAATCCTATGTAATACAAAATTTAGTGTTTAGTTGGTAAATTAAACCTGTTGAGGTTTGGTTTAATCATGGTTTTTGTAAATCTAAAAGTATTTATTTATTGGCAATTATTTAACAAAAATGTTTTAGTAACCTTTTGAATACGGTTGTATGCTTTTGAGCTTAAACTTAGCTTTGAAGAAACTTGAAGCTTGGAAACTATAGTAAAACAAGTGGTTTTGTTAAAATTAGTTTTATGGCTTTGTTGTTGTTTAACACAACTTAAACCTTTAAGTAAATTTTAATTGATATTACTAAAAATGAAAAGCTTCATTATAAAAATGAAGCTTTTTTTAGTTTGTACTCAAGGTGGGAATCGAACCCACACTTCCGAAGAAACTGGATTTTGAATCCAGCGCGTCTACCAATTCCGCCACTTGAGCGTTTAAGGAGAGCAAAAATAGTTTTTTTTTCAATATTAACCACAAAAATTATAGGTATAATGCCGTATAGGTTAAAATAAATGTATAAATTTGCACCTCGTTAAAAAACGGGTAGCTTAAACACTATAAAACAACACATTAACTATGCCTACTGTAAATACCGAAGCCAAAATATTTGCCTGTACACAAAGCGAAGTTCTTGGTAAGAAAATAGCTAAGGCTTTTGGCGAAGATTTAGGTAACGTAATAACCTCTACATATAGTGATGGTGAATTTCAACCATCATATGAAGAATCTATTCGTGGCGCCAGAATATTTATAATAGGTTCAACAAATCCGGGGCCACAAAACCTTATGGAAATGTTGTTAATGATAGATGCTGCTAAACGTGCCTCAGCAAGACATATTACAGCGGTTATGCCGTATTTTGGTTGGGCAAGACAAGACAGAAAAGATAAACCAAGAGTGCCAATTGCAGCAAAATTGGTAGCTAAAATGTTAGAAGCAGCAGGAGCAACCCGCATAATTACAATGGATTTACACGCAGACCAAATACAAGGTTTTTTTGAAAAACCAGTTGATCATTTGTTTGCTTCAACCATATTTTTACCGTATTTGCAAAGTTTAAATCTTGATAATTTAACAATAGCATCACCAGATATGGGTGGCTCAAAAAGAGCTTATTCATATTCAAAAGCATTAAAAAGTGATGTTGTAATTTGTTATAAACAACGCGCAAAAGCTAACGTAATTTCACATATGGAATTAATTGGTGATGTTACAGGAAAAAATGTAGTGCTTGTTGATGATATGGTTGATACCGCAGGAACATTAACAAAAGCAGCCGATTTAATGATGGAACGTGGCGCCTTAAGTGTAAGAGCCATTTGTACACACCCAATTTTATCAGGTAAAGCTTACGATAATTTAAAGGCATCAAAATTAGAAGAATTAATAGTAACAGACTCTATACCATTAACGCAAGAAAGCGAAAAAATTAGAGTATTAAGTTGTGCAGATTTATTTGCCGATGTTATGAAAAAAGTACATAACAATAGCTCTATTAGTTCAACATTTGTAATGTAATGTTTTAACAAGCATTATAAAAAAAGAGAATATTAATTAAATTTTAAATAGAAAAATGAAATCGATTACAATCAACGGATCTCAAAGAGAAAGCGTGGGCAAAAAAGCAACTAAAGCCTTACGTAATGCTGGTCAGGTTCCTTGCGTATTATACGGAGGAGACAAACCAGTGCATTTTGCAGCAAAAGAGTTAGACTTCTCTAATTTGGTGTATACACCAAATGCGCATACAGTTGTAATTACTTTAGATAATGGTGATACTTTTAATGCAGTATTACAAGATATTCAATTTCACCCTGTAACAGATAGAATTTTACATGTAGATTTCTACCAGTTATTTGAAGATAAAGAAATAGCATTAACTATTCCAGTTAATTTAGTAGGTAATTCTGCGGGTGTTAAAAATGGTGGTGTTTTAAGAAGAAATAACAGAAAGTTACGTGTTAAAGCGCTTCCAGCTAACTTGCCAGATTTTATTGAAGTAGATATTACACCTTTAAAAATTGGTGGTAAAGTATATGTTGGAGATTTACCAAGCGATAATTACAAGTTCATGCACCCAGATAATACAGTTGTATGTCAGGTAAGAACTTCTAGAAATGCGGTTGCTGAAGATGAGGAAGAAGAAGGAGAAGAGGCAGCAGCTCCAGCAGCAGAAGCATCACAAGAGTAAAAAACACTTTACAATTAATAGAAAAGGCATTCTAATTTATTTAGAATGCTTTTTTATTTTTACACAAATTTGTAACATGTAATGTGTAAATTAATTTTCAATTTTTTTAAAAAAAGACAAAGCACTTTTATTGTTGAAGAACAAAACGAGATGAAAAAATTTTTAGTAGTAGGCTTAGGAAATATAGGAGAGAAATATGAAAACACACGCCACAACATAGGCTTTAAAGTGTTAGATGCATTTGCGAAAAATGAAGATTTAACATTTCAAACCGATAAATTAGGTGACGTCACCTCATACAGGTTAAAAGGGCGTACCATTATATTTTTAAAACCAAGCACATACATGAATTTAAGCGGAAAAGCAGTATTGTATTGGCTAACAAAAGAAAAAGTGCCTTTAGAAAATTTACTAATTATTACAGATGATTTAAACTTACCCTTTGGTAGCTTAAGGCTAAAAACTAAAGGAAGTGATGGTGGCCATAATGGTTTAAAAGATATACAAGCAAAATTAAATACAACTGCTTACAACCGTTTTAGGTTTGGTATAAGTGATGCTTTTAGTAAAGGCAGACAAGTAGATTATGTTTTAGGTGAATGGAATGATGATGAAATGAGTAAATTAAACGAACGATTACAAAAATCTACCGAGTTAATAAAATCATTTGTTTTAGCGGGCGTAAGCAACACCATGAATACCTTCAACGGAAAGTAATAAAAGCATTATTTTTTTACTTTACCTAACAATAATTTTTTTGGTAGCCTTTTTTATACCATCAGATATATTTACAAAATACATACCTGCTTGCGGATATTTTAGTAACGTGTTTTCTTCAAAATCACCACCTGTATTGTAGGTTTTTTTGTAAATAAATCGGTTTCTAATATCAAATATTTCAACAGTAATAGGGCGAGAAAGTGCGCCGTTTAATCTTATTGTAAATATACCATCATTAGGGTTTGGGTACAATATAACATTTTCAAAACCACCATTTTCAATACTCATAGTAGGTATTACATTTATGGTATAATCTTCAGTTTCACCATCAACATCATTATTAGTTGCACTAGGCTCAATAGTGCCAGAACCACCAGCATAACTAGTTGCAACGCGCATTATAGTGTTACCTAAAACAGCATTAATAGGAATTTGTATTGTGAAAGGCGAATTGCTTGTGGCTGTATTTGAGGCATTGGTAGCGGTGCCCAAATTATAGGCTTCGTCTTCTGAAAATGCAGCGTCTTGGTTCCAATCTATCCAAGCTTTTGTTGCGCTTGTAAAATTTCTTTCGGTGCTAACATTTACTGTTAGTTGATATTCAGAATCTCTATTAACTGTAGTTGAAACATCAGTAAAATCTGAGTAATTTGATGTCTTTCCTGAAGCCTGATTTATAGTATTGAAGTTTACTAAGGTTATTGATGTATCAAAGGAATCACTTGAGCCAACCACATTAATAGTATAATCTTCAACTTCACCATCAAAACCATTTTCACAAGCTGTTGGCAAACCATCATCTTTAAATTTAGTAGACACACGCATAATAGTATTGCCTATTAAAGCATTGCTTGGTACTAAAATAGGTAGGCTACTATTTTGGGTGGGCCCATCAGCCACATTGGTAGCATCGCCTAAATTGTATGTTTCGCCAGCATCATCAAAACTACAGTTTTGGTTCCAATCTATCCAAACGCGGGTGTTGGTAGTAAAATTACCATCGGTATTTACCCTAACTGTTAAATTGTAAGTGTCATTTCTGTTTATATCTGTAGACATACTAGTATAATCACTATAGCCATTTGGTTTACCTGATGTTTGATTTATGGTGTTGAATTGCACAAATGTGGTGCTAGTGTTATATTCTGTATTGGCAACAGATTCGCACAAGCCGTTATAAAAAGGCAGATTGAAACTTGTGTTTTTAGTAATTGAACTTGATGTGCCAATAACAGTGATTGAGTAATTACCTTGTGGTGTATTGTTTAGTCCGTTAATGGTCATGGTAACACTGCCTGAGTTTGTCATGCTAGCCGGTGAAAAACTAACGCTGCTACCTGATGGATTGTTTGATGCGCTAAAGGTAGTGGTTTCGTTAAAACCGTTTACAGCTTCATAATTAAAAGTATACGTTACACTTGTAGCGTTACACTCAATAGGTGATAAAGTTTCATTTACAATAAAAAAATCTGGATTTGTTGATATTGAAAAATTAAAATCAGATACATCATAAAAAATATTATCTGCAGCTTCAATTAAAATTCTAGCATTATCAGTATCTGCAATTGCAGGAACATTGTAGGTAAAAGAACCGTCGTTTGGTGTGTTTGTTGCTATTACGGTATCAAACGTAGTGCCTCCGTTAGTAGATAAAAGAATATTTACATTCTGGCAATTAATAGTAGCGTTGTTAGTTTCACCAACAATCCATTGTATATTTTGTGTGCTACCTTGAGCCCAAGACACGGGGTTTTCAACACTAAAAGGTGTAACATCTTCAACGGTTATTTGCATGGTATCGTAACTAGATTGTCCGCCAGAGGCATTGTTAGGTGCACGGTCTCTAACGGTTAAAGCCCAATTTAAAGTACGTGCAACACTAGCAACTGTTTCCCAATCACTACCAAGTGTAGGGTCTGTTTGTTCAATATTTCCAGCTAAAACACTATTAAAATTAGGAATATACCTATCTGGATTACTAGTTGGTGGTAAAGATCGGTTCATAGAACCAGTGGTTAATGAGGGCCCAAAATTTAAAAAATTGGTAACACCATTGTCTATTTGTTCCCAGCAAAAAGTTAAGTTATCGGTACCGTCCGCATCAGTAGCATTTCCTTTTAAAACATAAGGTGTGCTTTTGGGTATGCTGTAATTATTACCCGCATTGGCACTTGGTGGGTTGTTAGCAATACCTTCAGTAGTTTGGCAACTTTTGGTAGCAATATTATCAAGAATTTGTTTTATACTGTGATAATGAAAATAATCATCGCCACTTAGTTCAACGTTATTTGCTCCCTCTAAACCTGCATATGCCATTATAGTTGAGCCACTTCCGGGTTCAGAGTTTACGCCAGTACCTTCGCTTTCAAAAGCCCATGTGTGGTTGGCACCCATTTGATGCCCAATTTCATGTGCTACAAAATCAATATCAAATAAATCGCCTTCAGGAACATTGTTTGATGGCGATGTGAATGCACTTCCTTTCTGGTTGTTTACACAAACACAACCAATACAGCCAGCATTTCCGCCGCCGCCCGAAGCTCCAAATAAATGGCCAATATCGTAGTTAGCTTCACCAATAACACTTGTTAGTGTATTTTGAATTTCTGATGTCCAGGCACCATCAACCCCTGTGTTAGACTCTGAATATGGATCTGTGTTAGCATTGGTATAAATTATGGCATCATTATTAGCAATAAGTTCAAACCTTACAGCCATGTCGGTTTCAAAAACTTCATTTACTCTGTTTAGTGTTGTGTTTATTGCCGCCAAAGCATTGGCTACAGTACCACCGTGGTATGCGGTATATTCGCCAGTTACAGAAATAGCTATTCTAAATTTTTGAAGTGTTTGGTTATTAGCGCCACCTTCATTAATTTTTGAAGTTTTATTGTTAGATTTTGTTAATTTATTTAAAGCACTAAAGGTTTTACATTCTAAATTATTTGACAAACCTTTATGATCATTTTTACTGTACAACACATATTGGTTTGAGTTTTTTGTAACAGGTTGCATAAATACATTGGGTTTATCTGCATAAGTAATCATGGTTTGCACACCATTGGGCGAAACACTCATGCGTAATCTTGCTCCAGAATTATTTGCACTAAAACCAATATATGATTTAATATTAGGGAATTTAGCAGCCAGTTCTGGTGCAAAAACTGGCGCTTCAAAAATGGTAAACGTTTCTAAAGAGCCGTTAATTCCTGGAATGCGTATGGTTGTATTTTGTGTTTTTTTAGAAGAAAACCTTAAAGCAACATTAGCTATACTTTTGTTAAAATGATTTCTGTTTAAGCTAAAAAAATGGGCATTATCTTGGTTTATTTCTAATTTAGAAAGAGTTGAAGTGTTTTCAATGTTTTTTAGTTTTTCCCAAGAATATGTTTGCGCAAATCCTGAAAATGCTGTTAAAACCATTGCTATTGAAAAAACATAATGTAGTTTTGTTTTCATAAGGTTGTACAGGGCAATTTTTTAAACAAATCTAGCTTTTTTAAATTAATATAACAATTAAGCTCTATAAATGAGTGAAGTAAAAAATATAGCAGCATACAAATCTAGTGAACCAACCGTAGTTACTATTGGTACGTTTGATGGTGTGCATATTGGCCACAAAAAAATTATAAATAGGCTTGTAAATACAGGTAAAATAGAAGGTTTAAAATCGGTTATTTTAACGTTTTTTCCGCATCCAAGAATGGTATTACAAAAAGATGCCAACATTAAATTAATAAATACTATTGAAGAAAGACGTAGTATTTTAGAAGCCGCAGGTATAGACCACTTACTTGTAAAAGAATTTACACATGAATTTTCTAGACTTAGTGCCGAAGATTTTGTTGTAAAGCTATTATTGGGTAAACTAAATGCTAAAAAAATAATTATTGGTTATGACCACCGTTTTGGAAGAAATAGAAGAGCCGATATTAACGATTTAAAAAAATTTGGAGAACAGTACAATTTTAATGTTGAAGAAATATCAGTACAAGACATTGATGATGTTGCGGTAAGCTCCACAAAAATTAGAAAAGCATTAGTAGAAGGCCAAATAGAAAAAGCCAACCTATATTTAGGTTATAATTATATGCTAAGTGGCACAGTAACTAAAGGCAAAGGTTTAGGTAGGCAATTAAATTATCCTACAGCCAATTTACATATTGAAGAAACTTACAAACTTATACCAAAACAAGGCGCTTACATAGTAAAAGCTACTATTGATAATAATATGGTTTATGGTATGATGAATATTGGTACAAACCCAACTGTAAATGGTAGTAAAGAAACTATTGAAGTACATTTTTTCAACTTCAGTAAAGATATTTATAATACATCTGTAAAAATTGAAATTTTAAAGCGTTTAAGAGATGAACAAAAATTTGAATCTGTTGAAGCTTTAAAAGCACAATTAAACAAAGACAAGCAAGTAGCACAAGATTATATAGCAACTAAACATGGTTAATACATGGTTATTTAAACATATTGATAACAGTGCACTTATAGTTTTTAGAATAATATTTGGGCTGTTATGTTTTTTAGAATCGGTTGGTGCTGTTTTTACAGGTTGGGTAAAAACCACGCTTATAGACCCCAAGTTTACATTCTCTTTTATTGGGTTTGAATGGTTGCAACCGCTCCCCGGAAATGGTATGTATTTTTACTACATTATTATGGGTGTTTTTGGGCTACTTGTTATGGTTGGCTACAAATACAGGTTTAGCATGTTTGCATTTGCACTTATGTGGGCTGGTACTTATTTTATGCAAAAATCATCATACAACAATCATTATTACTTGTTAATGTTGTTAAGTTGTATCATGTTTTTTTTACCAGCAAACACCTATGCTTCTTTTGATGTTAAACAAAACCCAAGTATAAAAAGCGTTTCAATGCCATTATGGTGTAAATGGGTTTTTGTTGTACAACTTTTAATAGTTTACACCTATGCCTCGGTGGCTAAATTATATCCAGATTGGTTAAATACTAGCGTTTTAGAATTACTTATGAAATCTAAAGAAAGTTACCCTGTTGTGGGCAGTTTTCTGCAGCAAAAATGGTTACATTACGTGTTAAGTTACGGTGGTATTTTGTTTGACGGATTAATTATACCACTTTTACTATTTAAACCAACCAGAAAGTACGTTTTTGTAATATCTATTTTCTTTCATTTATTTAACTCATTTATATTTCAAATAGGCATATTTCCGTATTTATCATTAGCATTTTCGTTGTTCTTTTTTGAGCCAAAAACTATTCAGCAGTTATTTTTAAAAAAGAAACCATTTTATACTGATAATATCATAAAAGTACCATCATATAAAAATATTCTATTGTCGGTTTTTAGTATTTATTTTATAATTCAAATAGCACTACCATTACGCCATCATTTTATTAAAGATGATGTTTTATGGACCGAAGAAGGCCACCGTTTATCATGGCGAATGATGCTACGTAGCCGCGGCGGATACGCAACGTATCGCATTAAAAATAATGATACAGGAGCCTCTATGATTGTTAATTTAAACGATTATTTAACAAGAAAACAAAAACATAGTGCTAGTACAAAGCCAGATTTTATTTGGCAGTTTTCACAATATTTAAAAAAGAAATATAAAAACGAAGGGCAACATATTTCAGTATTTGTAACCAGTAAAGTAAGTATAAATGGCAAACCTTTACAACCTTTAATAAATTCTGAAATAGATTTAGCAAACACCAGTTGGTATACTTTTAAGCATAACAGCTGGATTTTACCTTCAAAACAAGACTAAATAAATTAGTAATTTCCTAAATTTGTCGCTTAAATTTTTCAACGTATGTTACAAGTACCTTTTATTAGAGAAAACAAAGATTTGGTTATTGAGCGTTTAACTAAACGAAACATTGACGCAACGCAAGATATAAACCAAATAATCTCTTTTGACGAAGACAGAAGACGCATTCAAACAGAATTAGATAATACCTTAGCAGAATCTAACGCATTATCAAAAGAAATTGGCATGCTTTATAAGTCCGGAAACGTTGAAAAAGCCAATGAAATAAAAGCAAAAACAGGCCAGTTAAAAGAAGCTTCAAAAAAATTAGCCGAAGATTTAAACAATGCCACCAATGCTTTAAATGAATTACTGTATAAAATTCCTAATGTGCCAAACAGCATTGTGCCTAAAGGAAATACAGATGAAGATAATGAAGAGGTTTTTAAAGAAGGCGATATTCCTGTTTTACACAAAGGCGCATTACCGCACTGGGAATTAGCTAAAAAATATGATATTATAGATTTTGAACTTGGTAATAAAATTGCAGGCGCTGGTTTTCCGGTGTACAAAGGTAAAGGAGCTAGGTTACAACGTGCATTAATTAGTTATTTTTTAGATAAAAACACCCAAGCAGGTTACACAGAGTTTCAATTACCTCATTTAGTAAACGAAGCATCTGGTTTAGGCACAGGCCAATTGCCCGATAAAGAAGGGCAAATGTACCACGTAACCGCCGATAATTTATATTTAATACCAACTGCCGAGGTACCAGGAACCAATATTTTTAGAGATGTGGTTTTAAACGAAGCAGAATTACCAGTTACCATTACAGGTTACACACCTTGTTTTAGGCGAGAAGCTGGTAGCTATGGCGCACATGTTAGAGGTTTAAATAGGTTGCACCAATTTGATAAAGTTGAAATTATACGTGTAGAGCATCCAACAAAATCTTACGAAGCCTTAGAAGGAATGGTAGCACACGTTAAAACCATTTTACAAGAACTTAAATTGCCGTACAGAATTTTAAGACTTTGTGGTGGCGATTTAGGGTTTACATCAGCCTTAACCTATGATTTTGAGGTGTTTTCAACAGCACAAGACAGATGGTTAGAAATTTCATCAGTATCTAATTTTGAAACATTTCAGGCTAACCGTTTAAAGTTAAGGTTTAAAAATACCGAAGGTAAAAATGAATTGGCTCACACTTTAAACGGCAGCTCATTAGCATTACCAAGAGTGTTGGCTGGTATTTTAGAAAATTACCAAACCGCTGAAGGTATTGTAGTGCCAGAAGTTTTACAGCCTTATACAGGTTTCAAAATAATTAATTAAAATCAAAACTTTTTGACTTAAAAAACTCACTTTTTTAGTGGGTTTTTTTGTTTTTATCGGTGAAATGCATTTTAATCATGCTGTTTAACGATTTTTTAGTGGGTTTTTTTGTCTTTCTATATTTATTTTAGAAGTTAGCTATACCAAATCTATCAACCTACTAACCATGAAAAATTTAAAGCGCATAATCATTTTAATAGCCTTAGTATTTTTTGCAGGAAAGGTGTTATTTTCAGATTTTAAAATTGATAAATCAGAAAATAACGTAACGGCCTACGCAAAAAAATAGTTGCTAATTATTTCCAAGATTTTAAAATTTTTATAACTAAAATGTCCTGAATCTTAACAAACTGTTGTTTTTTAAACGTAACGGTAGTTAATGGAACATTTATTTTTGGTTGGTTAGGATGCCCGAAATGTATTTTTCGGGCATTTTTGTTTTTAAATGCTAAACTAAACCTTAAGGTTTATAATAATATTTACAAGTACTAGCATGCCATTTTATTATATTTACAACATGAGATTGTTTTTGGTATTATTTTTAATGTTTTCGGCCAGCTTGTTTGCACAAGATGAAACCTTGGCTTTAAATTATTTTAAAAAAGGGCATTATGAAAAAGCTTTGCATGAATACCAAAAGTTATATGCGCAAAGTACTTCAAACATCAACTATATTTATAAAATAATTGAAACGCATCAGCAATTAGAACAGTTTGATGAGGCTGAAACTTTTTTATTAAAACTAATTGCAAAAAAAAATTATCCAGCATTTTTAGTAGAGTTAGGGTACAATTTTCAATTAAAAAACAATTTAGACAAAGCCAACCAATATTACCAGGAAGCCTTAAATTTTATAAATGAAAGACCAAGCCATGTATACGCTGTAGCAAGAGCATTTCAAAACCATGCCTTGTTAAACGAGGCTATTACAGCTTATGAAAAGGCTATGGAACTTAACAGCAGCTATAATTTTAGTATACAGTTAGCGCAATTATATGGAGAGCAGGGGCATATTGAAAAAATGTTTAATAGTTACTTAAATTTCACACAAATAAATCCTGCTGCTTTGCCCGATATTAAACGTAGAATAAATGAATTTTTAGGTGAAAGTGGTGATGATGTTAATAACACACTTTTTAGAAAAACCTTACTAAAAAAACTTCAACAAGAACCAAACGTGCTTTGGAATCAGTTATTAAGCTGGTTGTTCATACAGCAAAAAGATTTTAATAAAGCGTTTATACAAGAAAAGGCCATTTTTAACCGTAAACCCGAAAGTTTAGATAGAATTTTAGAACTTGCTTTAATTGCTGTAAATGATAATGATATTGAAATAGCCACCCAAATACTTAACTACATTATAACCACTGCCCAAGATGCAGATACAAAGCTAAATGCGCATTACACCTTATTACAGTTAGAAACTAAATTAGGCAATACCAACAATTATAATGATATAAATAATAAGTATTTAGAGCTTTTTGATGAGTTTGGTAAATTTTCGCAAACCTTAAACCTACAAATAGCTTACGGTCATTTTTTAGCGTTTTATAAAAATGATACCAAAGCAGCCACTAGTTTTTTAGAAAAAACATTAGAGTTACCTATTTCGCAAATGCAAAAAGCACAAGTAAAATTGCAGTTAGGTGATATTTTAGTGTTACAAGAAAAGTTTAATCAAGCGCTTATTTATTACACGCAAATACAACGTAATTTAAAAAACAGTACCATATCTCAAGAGGCACGTTTTAGGGTTGCAAAAGCTAGTTATTATAAAGGCGATTTTAAATGGGCAGAGTCTCAGTTAAAAATTCTAAAATCCTCAACATCGCAGCTAATAGCCAATGATGCACTAGATTTAAAGTTGTTAATTTCAGATAATAAATACGAAGATTCACTTCAAACAGCATTAAAATTGTACGCTAAGGCCGATTTGTTGGCCTTTCAAAATAAAAAAGATGAAGCAATAACCGTTTTAAACACAATTTTAAACAACCATAAAACCGAGCCAATAATTGCACAAACTTTGTTTAAACAGGGGCAATTATTTAAAGATAAAAACCAAACAGAAAAAGCGGTAGCTAATTTTGAAAATCTCATAAAAAACTACAGTGATGGTATTTTGGTTGACGATGCCTATTTTCACTTAGCTCAAATTTATGAAAAACAGCTAAACCAACCTGAAAAGGCAAAAACACTGTATGAGCAAATTATATTTAATCACGCAGATAGTATTTACTTTATTGAAGCCAGAAAACGTTACAGAACCTTACGTGGCGATGCTATAAACTAAATTCCAAAAGGCAAAAACCAAATTCCAAAATCAATACCATACCTTTGTGCTTTAATAAAGGTTGCTAAAACTAATTGTTTTAAAGCTTTTTTATAAGAATTTTGAATTTTTTATAATTATGATAATTTATAACGTAACAGCAAATATAGATGCATCTATTCATGATGAATGGTTAGTATGGATAAAAGAACATATACCGCAAGTACTGGCAACAGGCAAATTTGATAAAGCCACACTAACACGTGTTTTGGTTGAAGAAGCCATGGGCGGCATAACCTATTCTATACAATACAGAGCCTATTCACGTGAGGCTTTAAATGATTATTACAAACAAGACGCACCACGGTTGAGAGCCGATGGCTTAAAACGCTTTGCCGATAAAATGTTAGCTTTTAGAACAGAGTTAGAAATGGTAGACGAGTATTTTGTGAACATAAACCCTAATTAAAAACCAAACGCCAATGACGGTAAAAGCAAAAAAACATTTAGGTCAGCACTTTTTAAAAGACGAGAATATTGCAAAAAAAATTGCCGATACTCTCACCTTAAATGGCTACAAAAAAGTGTTAGAAATTGGTCCGGGCATGGGCGTACTCACAAAGTATTTATTACAAAAAGATGTTGAAACATATGTTATTGAAATTGATACAGAATCTGTAGAATACCTGCAAGCTAATTACCTAAATTTAGCACCAAGAATTTTAGAAAAAGACTTTCTTAAATATAATTTAACTGAAGTTTTTAACAATCAACCTTACGCCATTACAGGTAATTTTCCCTATAATATTTCAACACAAATAGTATTTAAAACGTTAGAAAATCGTCATCAAATACCAGAGTTTACGGGCATGTTTCAAAAAGAAGTTGCTCAACGTATTTGCTCAAAAGAAGGTAGTAAAGTTTACGGTATTCTTTCAGTTTTAACCCAAGCATTTTATAATGCCGAGTATTTGTTTACGGTACCACCAACGGTTTTTAATCCGCCACCAAAAGTAGATTCTGGTGTTTTAAGGCTTACCCGAAAAAAAGAATTTACCTTGCCATGTAATGAAGCCCTTTTTTTTAAAGTAGTAAAACAAGCATTTCAACAACGCCGAAAAACACTTCGTAACAGTTTAAAAACATTCAATTTATCTAATAATTTAAAAGCAAATACTATCTTTGGCCAGCGGCCAGAGCAATTACCAGTTCAAGCGTTTATAGAACTTACGCTGCTTATTGAAAAAGATCAAGAATAAACATCACACAAAGTGATTTCTATTTTCATCAGAAATATATGCAAGAGGAAAAAGAAAACATACAATTTCAGTTAACCGATGAACTTTTAGAGCAGGTTGAGTTACTAATCGAAATTAAAAAAGATAAAGAACTTAAAGCTTTAATGGATGACTTCCATTATGCTGACATTGCCGAAATTCTAGATGAACTTAATTTAGACCAGGCCATGTACGTTATTAAACTATTAGATTCTGAAACAACTTCAGATATTCTAATGGAACTTGACGAAGACAACCGTGAAAAGGTACTTAAAAATTTATCTGCAAAAGAAATTGCTGAAGAAATTGAAGAGTTAGATACTGATGATGCTGCAGATATGATTGCAGAATTACCAGAAGAGCGCCAAAAAGCAGTAATAGATCAAATTGAAGATGAAGACCACAGAGCCGAAATTACAGAGCTTTTAGCCTATGATGAAGACGTTGCCGGTGGATTAATGGCAAAAGAGCTTGTAAAAGTATATGAAACATGGACGGTTGCAGGTTGTTTACGCAGAATTCGTGGGCAAGCCAAAGATGTAAAACGCGTACATTCCATTTACGTAGTTGATAAACAAGAGCGTTTAATTGGGCGTTTATCATTAAAAGATTTAATTACCGCTAAAAGCGAACAAAAAATAGCCGACATTTACATTTCTAGCGTAGATTATGTAAATGTAAACGAAGATGCCGAAGAGGTTGCCAAAATTATGGCAAAGTATGATTTAGAGGCAATACCAGTAGTTGAAAGCGATGAAAACAAAGTGCTTTTAGGCCGTATTACCATTGATGATATTGTTGATGTTTTAAAAGAAGAAGCAGATAAAGATTACCAATTAGCAGCAGGTATATCAAAAGATGTTGAGGCCGATGATAGTATTTGGCAATTAACACGCGCCCGCTTACCATGGTTAATTTTAGGTTTATTTGGCGGTTTAGGCAGTGTGTTCATTATGGAAGGTTATGAAGAAGCCCTAAACAGTTATAAAGAACTCTTTTTCTTTACACCACTTATAGCAGCCATGGCCGGTAATGTAGGTGTACAATCTAGCGCTATTATAGTACAAGGTTTAGCTAATGATATTGTTAAAGGTAGCCTTTTAAGCAGGCTGTTAAAAGAAGTAGGTTTAAGCCTTATAAATGGTGCCGTTTTAGGCATTTTGGTAATACTTTTTGGTTATGTAATGGACATGCAATTTAATTTCAGCATGACTATTGCCATTTCAATGATGTCTGTAATTATTATTGCGGCTTTAATAGGTACTTTTGTGCCCATTATTTTAGATAAACGTGGTATTGATCCGGCCATTGCAACGGGGCCTTTTATTACAACAAGTAACGATATTTTTGGTATTTTCCTGTTCTTTTATATTGCAAAACTTATTTTAGGGTTTTAATTTTTTAGATGTAAAATCGCCTTAAATTTATATAACATTTTAGTTATGAAAATTCTTCATTTAGATACTAATCATCCACTTTTAATAAATCAATTACAAAGCTTAGGGTTTACTAATTATGAAGATTATACCACATCAAAAGCTGAAGTTGAAAGCAAAATTTCAGAATATGATGGTATTATTATTAGAAGCAGATTTACAATTGATAAACAATTTTTAGATGCTGCAACAAACCTTAAATTTATTGGTAGAGTTGGTGCCGGTTTAGAAAATATAGATTGTGATTATGCTGAAAAAAAAGGTGTTTACCTAATTTCTGCACCCGAAGGTAATAGAAATGCTGTTGGAGAACATTCATTAGGCATGTTGCTATCATTATTTAATAAATTGAATAAAGCCAATACCGAAGTAAAATCTGGTAAATGGCTTCGCGAAGAAAATCGAGGCATTGAGTTAGACGGAAAAACCGTTGGCCTTATTGGTTACGGTAATATGGGTAAAGCATTTGCAAAAAAATTACGCGGTTTTGATGTTGAAGTTTTATGCTATGATATTAAAAATCATGTAGCCGACGAAAACGCAAAACAGGTAAGTTTACAGCAACTTCAAGAAAACGTTGATGTTTTAAGTTTGCACACACCACAAACACCTTTAACGTTAAATATGGTAAATACAGATTTTATTAATGCATTTAAAAAACCGTTTTGGTTAATAAATACCGCCCGCGGTAAAAGTGTGGTTACTAAACATTTGGTTTCGGCATTACAAACAGGCAAAATTTTAGGTGCTGGTTTAGATGTTTTAGAGTATGAAAAAGCATCTTTTGAAAGCTTATTTTCTACTGAAATGCCTGAAGCTTTTCAATATTTAATAAAAGCAGAAAATGTTTTGTTATCACCGCATGTTGCTGGTTGGACGGTTGAAAGCAATGAAAAATTGGCGCAAACTATTGTAGATAAAATTAAAGAAAAGTTTGTTACTTTGAGTGATTTCAATTTATAATTAGAATCGTAACGAGAAGTTTATTAACTTTAACATCAACCCAACGTCTTGCTTAATTTCTGCTTTTCTAAATTTTAAATTATGATATTAGGTGCGTTTTCTATTAGTTTAAGTGTAAAAGACATTTATAAATCAAAAGAATTTTATGAGCATTTAGGATTTACTGTTTTTGCAGGTGATATTGAAAAAAAATATCTCATTATGAAAAACGGAAACGCTCTAATTGGTTTATTTCAAGGCATGTTTGAAAGTAACATTATAACGTTTAATCCTGGTTGGGATGAAAGCGGAAATAAAGTTGATAATTTTACCGACGTTAGAGATATTCAAAAGCATTTAAAAAATAATGAAATAGCACTTATAAATGAAGCAGATGATAACACCAAAGGTCCTGCAAGCGCAATGCTTTTAGACCCTGATGGAAATGCTATTTTGCTAGATCAGCACGTTTAAAAATTAAGTTATGCAATACAAAGCTAATTCTCCAGAAGATTACATAAACCAGGTGCCCGAAGATCGTAAAGTTATTTTAAAAAAGTTAAGACAAGTTATAAATGATAATTTACCAAAAGGCTTTAAAGAGGGAATGCAATATAAAATGATAGGTTATTTTGTACCGCATACGGTATATCCAGACGGCTATCACTGTAACCCAAAAGAACCTTTACCTTTTATGAGTTTTGCATCACAGAAGAATTCTGTAAATTTATACCATAGCGGTATTTATGCAAAAAAGGAATTGCATGATTGGTTTGTTGCAGAATACCCTAAACACAGTAAGCGTAAATTAGATATTGGTAAAAGTTGCATTCGGTTTAAAAACATGGATGATATTCCGTTTGATTTGATTACCCAATTAGTCAAAAAAATAACTTGTAAAGAGTGGATTGAAATTTATGAATCTGCAATAAAAAAATAAATATTAATCATAGGTGCTAAAGCAATAACTTTAATAGTTAAAATTAATTTATGAAATTTAGTTATAGTTTATAGTAAGTATGGTAATATATTTTAACTACCTATTTTAGCATGCTAGATATTCTTCAGCAGTATAATTTATCGGTTTATAAATGGATAGCCATTGGTTTTGCAGCTTTTGTTTTAGGCGCTTCAAAATCTGGTATAAAAGGCATTGGCATAGTAATAGTTATAATGTTGGCATTTGTTTTTGGCGAAAAAGCTTCAACAGGCGTATTATTACCAATGTTAATAAGTGCAGATGTTTTGGCAGTTAGTTATTACAACCGCCATACGCAATGGAAATTTATAAAAATGCTTTTGCCTTCAATGATTTTGGGTGTTTTAGTAGGCGTTTGGGTGGGCGATACTATCTCTGAAATTGTTTTTAAACGTATAATGGCACTTATAATTATTAGTTCTATAGGTATTATGTTGTTTTTAGAACGCCAAAAAAGCAACACCATACCAAATAACAAAGCATTTTCGTATTCAATGGGGTTTATGGCTGGCTTTACAACCATGATAGGCAATTTAGCTGGCCCTATTTCAAACATTTATTTTTTAGCTATGCGTTTACCAAAAAATGAATTTATTGGTACTGCGGCTTGGTTATTTTTTATTATAAATGTATTTAAATTACCGTTTCATTTTTTTGTTTGGAAAACTGTATCTGTGCAATCACTTACTTTAAACGCGTGCTTATTTCCAGCGGTAATTATTGGTTTCTTTTTAGGTGTTAAATTGGTGAAACTTATTTCAAACACAAACTATAGGCGTTTTATAATTATAGTAACCACTATTGGTGGGCTTGTTATGCTATTTAGTTAATAAACAATAACCCACTAAATAGTAATACGAAAAAATTAAAACACCAATAGCACAAAATAAATTTTAATTTATAAATTTATACTCTAACCATTTAAACAATTTTATATCATGTCTGATGAAAAAAATTTAAGCGACGACCTAAACGATATGTTAGGCGATGCTAAAGAAGGCGTAAAAAAAGCAGCAGATAAAGCTGAAGATTTTGCTGATGACGCCAAAGAAACAGCTAAAGAGTTTACAAATGATGCCAAAGAAGTATTAAGTGATGGTAAAAATGTAGCAATAATTGCCCACATTACTTTAATAGGATGGATTATAGCTTTGGTAATGAATAATGGCAATAAAACTGAACTTGCTTCATTTTACATTAGGCAAATGTTAGGGCTTATAATTTGCTTTTTTGTATTATGGTTTGTGCCAGTAGTTGGCTGGATTTTAAATCTTGTACTTATTGTTTTCTGGATTATGAGTTTAGTAGGTGCATTAGGCGGAGAAAAGAAAGAAACACCGGTTATTGGAAAGTTTTTTCAAGATTGGTTTAAGTCTTTATAAAAACCTAAAAAGTCAAAAATTTTTATTGTTTTGACTTTTTTATTTAATTATATTATCGTAATATTGCAATATATAATTTATATGAGTTATGGGAATCACAAAATCACAAATATTCACACAGCAACAAAATGATTTAGCACAGTTTTTTAAAGTACTGGGGCATCCGGCACGTGTGGCTATTCTTCAATATATAAGTGAGCAAAATAGTTGTATTTGTAATGATTTGGTTGAAGAAATTGGTTTGGCCCAGGCTACCATTTCACAACACTTAAAAGAATTAAAAAGTATAGGCTTACTTAAAGGTGAAATTGAAGGTAAAAGCATGTGTTACTGTATAAATATTGACCGTTGGAACGAGATTCAAAATCATTTAAACTCATTTTTTAATAATACAAAACAAAATTGTTGTTAAAACATACACTATGAAAACACAAGAATTATTAAACATTTTAGAGCAAAACCAAGACAAAGCATTACTTTTTGAATATGCACCAAATATGTTGGTGGGCACTAATTACCACATAACCGAAGTAAAACACATAACCGTAGAATCTGTAGATTGTGGCGCACAAACTGATGATTGGAAAGAAACCATCATTCAACTTTGGGAAAGCCCTAGTGAATTAGGTAAACCTAATTATATGAGTGTTTTAAAAGCACAAGGCATACTAAAAAAAGTAGGTAAAATTAAACCTTACAACCTAAATGCTGAAGTTAAGTTTGAATACGGTAATGCAGCATTTCATACAGCACAACTTTTTGTTAACGATTTTGAAATTAAAAACAACAACTTAATTTTTAAGTTAGCTGTTGAAAAAACCGATTGTAAAGCCAAAGGTATTTGTGGTGTGCCAGAAGAAGATGTTAAAATGGAGGTAAGTATAAATAATAACGAACCTTGTTGCACACCAGATGGTAATTGTTGTTAATTAATAAATATTTTTTATTCCCGCAAAGGCGAGAATCTTATTAAAAAGAAAACTAATTAAAATAAATTCCTGTTTTAACGGGTAATATAAATTATGAATAACACCTTATTTGAAAACATATCAAAAACTATAACATCTTTAGATGTAAATACAGTTACCGAAGAAAGAAAAGCAATACTTAAACCGTTAATTGATTATATAAAGGAAAAAATAGAAGCCAAGGCTCCTGTTAGATTAAACTTTATTTGTACACACAATTCTAGAAGAAGCCATTTATCTCAAATATGGGCACAAACTATGGCTGCTTATTTTAATATAAATAACTTAACCTGTTATTCTGGTGGCACTGAAGCTACTGCAATGTTCCCAAAAGTGGGTGAAACTTTAACTAATCAAGGTTTTAAAATTAACAAACTATCTGAAGGAGAAAACCCAATTTATAGTATTAAGTTTTCAGCAAACGAAGCATCAGTTATTGCATTCTCTAAAAGATATGACAATGAATTTAACCCGTCTTCAGAGTTTGCGGCAATTATGACATGTTCTACTGCAGATGGCGGATGCCCTTTTGTAGCTGGTTGTGATAAGCGCGTAGCAGTAACATATGAAGACCCAAAACAATCTGATGGTACTCCACGACAAACTGAAAGTTACTTTAACCGAAGTTTAGAAATTGCTACAGAAATGAAATATGTGTTTGAGAGTTTATAGAAACTAATTATTTTTTTTAAGTGCCTGTATTTTGTCATTTATTTTTGTGATAGTAAATGTACAAATCACAATAAAAATAAACATAGCAATAACAAAATCGGTTAAGCTTTCGGCTTTCATATCGCTCATAAATGTGTATAAAATAATACCAAAAGCAATAGCAATGTATATAATAATTTCGGGGGTTAATATTTTAAATAGTTTCATAGTTTGATAGGGTGTTTTTTTTAATCTTTTCATAACAAAAAGAAAGCGTTTTATTTAAATAACGCATTTAATTTGCAATTATTTTTTCTGCAAAATAGTGCAATTTTCGTACCAAAAGCTATTGGAAATTATTATTACGATAATTTTAAGAAAAGATTAACGGTGTTTTTTAACAGATAAACTGCTGTAGTGATTTTAAACTGAAAGAATTTACATCAAAAAGAAGTGGTTTATTTTTCAATAAATTTACGTTCTAATTCTGCTTGAAATTCTTCCATAACAGGGCGCACGGTGCTTTCGGGTAAGTCGGCTATTTTAATGTACATTAAGCCATCAACAGCATTATTAAATAAAGGGTCTACGTTAAAAGCAACCAAACGAGCATTTTGTTTAATATATTTTTTAAGTAAAACCGGAAGTCTTAAAGCACCTGGTTCAATTTCATCAATAATTTTGTCAAATTTATTAAGGTCTGCTTCGGTTTCATCAAAAACAAAATCTTTATCGGCGTCTTTTAATTTTACTTTAAATTCTTTTTTAGGGCGCACGTATTGTGCCAAATATGGGTCGTAGTAATGTGATTTCATAAACTCAATCATCAACGATTTTGAGAAGTTTGAAAATTGATTACTAATACTAACACCGCCAATTAAATAGTTGTGTTCTGGATAACGCAATGTGGTGTGTACAATACCTTTCCAGAGTAAAAATAAAGGCATTGGTTTTTGTTGATAGGCTTTAATTATAAAGGCGCGCCCCATTTCAATAGACTCGCTCATCATTTTATAAAGTTCGGGTTCAAACCTAAATAAATCTTGCAGGTAAAAACCATCAATTCCATATTTTGCAAATATTTTTGATCCTAAACCCATGCGGTAAGCGCCTGCAATTAGTTTACTTTCATTATCCCATAAAAACATATGGTGGTAGTAGGTGTCAAACGTATCTAAATCTATGGCTTCGTTGGTGCCTTCACCAACTTCTCTAAAAGTTATTTCGCGTAAGCGCCCAATTTCTCTTAAAATGTTGGGTATTTTATCGGCGGCAGCCAAAAACACTTCGTAATTTTTACTTTCTAGTAAGCGGGCATTTGCTTTACGTAAGGTTTCTACTTCGGCATCCATAACGCTAGTATCAATGGGTGTTACAATACGTTTGGGTGGTTTAACGGTTTTAAGCGTTGTTGGTATTTTATCTAATATTTTAGGTTTATCTTCAAAAGCATTAGAAAGCATGTAGGTTTTTTTTCTAATAAATTCTGAAAAATCTTCTAGTGTTTTATGCTCTTTTTGGTCTTTTACTAAAATAGGTTTACCAATGCGTACCTTAATGGTTCTGCGTTTTTGAGTTAGTAATTCTGAAGGTAATTTAGCAGTGCGAAACGTATCACTAATTTTTGAAAGTTTGTAAAATAACTTGCTGTTTTTAGCGTGAAAATAAATAGGCACAATAGGCACTTCGGCTTTTTTTACTAGTTTCATAGCAGCTTCTTCCCATGGTTTATCAACTACTAATTTGCCATCTCTGTAGGTTGATACTTCACCTGCTGGAAAAATACCTAGTGGATGCCCTTCGCGTAGGTGTAAAATGGCATTTTTAAAACCTGCAATACTTGAAGCCGCATCTTTTCTGTCTTCAAAAGGGTTTACGGGCATTATGTATGGTTTTAAAGGTGCAATTCTGTGTAATAAAAAGTTGGCTATAATTTTAAAATCTTTACGCTGTTCTAGCATAAGTTTTAAAAGTAAAATACCATCTATACCACCAAGCGGATGGTTTGATACGGTTATGTAAGCGCCATCTTTAGGAAGGCGTTTAAGGTCTTCTTCTGGGATTTCAAATTTTATACTAAAATCTGATAAAATGCCATTTAAAAAATCAAGGTCGTTTAAATGTTTGTTGCGTTTATAAATGCGGTTAAGTGTTGAAATTTTTAACACTTTCATTAAAAGCCAACCTATAAAAGTACCAATAAACCCGTATTTGCTTAATTGTATGGCTTTTGCAACTTCTTTGGCAGATACTAATCCTTGATCTTCTTGTTTAGTCATAAGTGTAAAAGTACTAAATTTTCAATCTGATATTTTAAAAAAATTAGTTATTTGGTAACTATTTGAATAGTTTCTTGTGTTAACTGTTTAAGTAAAACGGTTTTATCTGTTTCTAATTGTTTAATGGCTTTTTGGTTGTAATGCCTAATTGTGTACAATGATACGTTGTTATGGCAAGTTACACTAAATTTAGCTTTTAGTTGTTGCAGTAAGTTATCTAAATTATTATACATGTTATTTATGCAAACTGAAAAGCTAATAGCAGAGTTTTGTATTACATCAACTTTCATTTTATGTTGATGTAGTAGTGCAAAAATTTCGCTAATATTTTCTTCAACTACATACGAAAAATCTAAGGTAGATAATGAAATTAACACCAGGTTTTTTTTCACAATAAAACAAGGAATTAAGGGCTCAATAGTTGTTTCTTTACTTACTGTTGTACCCAAATGTGTTGGGTTTAAAAATGATTTTACATGTAAGGTAATTTCTTTTTTCTGTAAAGGTTGCAATGTTTTTGGATGAATAACAGAGGCGCCATAAAAAGCAAGTTCAATAGCCTCAGTATATGATATTTTATGTAATAATTGGGTGTTTTCAAAATAACGCGGATCTGCATTTAAAACCCCCGGAACATCTTTCCAAATAGTTACGCTTTGTGCATTTAAGCAGTATGCAAAAATGGCTGCTGTATAATCACTGCCTTCGCGCCCAAGTGTAGTTGTAAAATTATTGGCATCGCTACCTAAAAAACCTTGGGTTACGTTTAAAATATTTGTATTTAAATTGCCAGAAATGGCTTTTTGTGTGGCTTGCCAGTTAACATTGGCACTACGGTAGTAATCATCGGTTTTTATAAAATTTCGGGCGTCAATCCAATTGTTTTTTATACCAATAGTGTTTAAATAATGGCTTACAATGGTGGTTGAAACAAGCTCGCCGTAGCACACAACCTGGTCATAAACAAAACTATAGTTTGGTGATTTGTTTGTTTTTAAAAAAGCATTGAGCTCATTAAATAGTAGTTTTACTTGTGTAAAAACAGGGTGGTTTTCGTTATCAAATAAATCGAATAAAATATCATTATGAAATTTAATAATATCTTGTACAGTGCTTTGTAGCTCACTTTTATTATTAAAATAATTGGTAATAACAACCTCTAAAGCATTGGTAACTTTACCCATTGCAGATACAACAACTAAAGTGTTTTTGTAACCAACGGTTTTTAAAACACTTGCTAAGTTTTTAACACTTTTTGCGTCTTTTACTGATGCACCACCAAACTTAAATATTTGCATTTTAAAGTTTTGCTATGTAGTTTTTTATGCTTTCTTGGTTCATTTGCACCACATCCCAATCGCGCATAACGTTAGCGCCTTTGCTTTGGTAAAATTTTATGGCGGGTTCATTCCAGTCTAGCACTTCCCAATTAATACGCTTTACGCCTAAGCTATGCCCGTATTTAACAACTTCATCAAGCAGTTTAGTGCCAATACCAGCGCCACGGTATTTGTTACTTACAATTAAATCTTCTAAATGAATTATTTTTCCTTTCCAAGTAGAGTATCGGTTGTATACAAGTGCAATACCCTCAACGCTTTTATTAACTTCTGCAACAAAGCAGGTAAAGGCCGGTTGTTTGCCAAAGCCATCATTAATTAAATCTTCAACAGTAACTTCAACAGCATGGGGTTCTTTTTCAAATTCGGCCAGTTCATTTATTAAAGATAAAACTGCTGGCATATCATGTTGCTTTGCTTTTCTAATATTAAATTGCATAGTAAATTTTATATTTTCAAATATAAGTTAAAGAAAAATAAAGTTTTCATTATTCTAATACGAAAACGTTGTAGTTAATAGAAATTTAATTGATATTTGTAAAGAATTTAATACTAAATATTTATGACCCACCAAAAACAAACGCTAGGTGAATTTATTATTAAGAATCAAGCATCTTTTAAATATTCTTCGGGTGAATTGTCTAGTTTACTAAACTCTATTAGGCTTGCCGCAAAAGTTGTTAATCATGAAGTTAATAAAGCTGGTTTAGTTGATATTTTGGGCGCAGTTGGCGATACCAATATACAAGGTGAAGATCAACAAAAACTTGATGTTTATGCCAATACTAAGTTTATACAAACGCTTACAAAGCGTAATATTGTTTGTGGTATTGCAAGTGAAGAAGAAGATGATTTTATAACAATTAATAGCCAAGATGAAAACCACGGAAATAAATATGTAGTATTAATTGATCCGTTAGATGGTTCATCAAACATTGATGTAAACGTATCTGTAGGGACTATTTTTTCAATTTACAGGCGTATAACACCTATTGGAACACCCGTGCAACTAGAAGATTTTTTACAAAAAGGAAGTGAGCAAGTTGCCGCTGGTTATGTTGTTTACGGCACATCAACCATGTTAGTGTACACCACCGGCGATGGTGTAAATGGTTTTACATTAAACCCTGCAATTGGTTCTTTTTACCTATCCCATCCTTGTATGGAGTTTCCTGAAGATGGTAGTATTTATTCGGTTAATGAGGGCAACTATGTACACTTTCCGCAGGGTATAAAAAACTACATAAAATACTGTCAGGAAGAGGTTGATGATAGACCTTACACCTCAAGATACATAGGCTCTTTGGTGTCTGATTTTCATAGAAACATGATAAAAGGCGGTATTTATTTGTATCCGCAAAGTTCAAAAAATCCAAACGGAAAATTAAGGTTGCTTTATGAATGTAATCCTATGGCATTTTTAGCAGAACAAGCTAATGGAAAAGCAAGCGACGGTTTTACTAGAATTATGGATGTTGAACCAACGGAACTACACCAACGTGTACCGTTTATTTGTGGTAGTAAAAATATGGTTGACAAAGCCGAAGCATTTATGCGTAAAGCCCAAAACTAGTATTATTTTATTTGTAATAAATATGCTTTTTGAAGCACCGTATTACGTGTTTCAGGATTTAGAAAATCCAGCGTCAATTTAGTAACGCGGTAATGATTAAACTCATGTTTTTTACTCAAATTTACGTGAGTTTTAAGCGTGTCTAATTGTTGTTTGTAAGCAAATAACCAAGACCCTTTTTTTAGTGTATTTAATTGGTTAACCGAAACCCGAGAAAGGTTTTTTTGTGTGTAAAATTCTAAAGACCAGCTTTGTTTCCCTTCTAATATATAAACATCATTAGTATTAATATTTTCTGATGCTATAATTTTTGAAGCATTATTACCCGCTTGATACTTTAATAAATTTGGGTAGAACATCATATTTAAACAAAAGTTTATAAACACCATAAATAACACAGATGTAGTTATTAGTTTTATATGTGTAGCACTTGGCTTTTTAAAATGATAAAACATAATAAAAAGTAAAACTAAAAGGCACAAAACAAAAACTACAATTGAAATTTTAAAAGCCCAGTAACATAAAAAAAGAACCAAAACACTACCTAAACTAAGCGTTATATACTGCGTTGTTAAAAGTATTTTTAAAGTTTTTGTTTTGCCATTTTCTTTTAAAAAGAATGTATATCTAGCTACTAAAACGGCTGCAATAGGAAATAAGCTATTTAAATAATGAGGTAATTTAAATTTTGAAAAACTCATAACAACTAAGGCTGCTAATACACCTATTGATGTTAAGGTTTCTTGGTTTTTAATATCTTTAAATTTGGAGGTTACATGTTGTTTTATTCTTGTAAAAAGTGCTGCATAAAAAATTAAACTCCAAGGTAAAAAAGCCCAAAGAATGGTGTGAAAAAAGAATAAATAATCGGGGCTTGTTGGTTTGAAACCACGCGATGTTAAACGATTAAAACTTTGATCCCACAAAATAAATTTAATACCAGAAACATTTTTTTGTCCGTTAAATACTTTTTCAGGATGTAAATCAAATTGATAATAATAAGCGTATAAAACAGGACTAATACTTAACGCAAAAACCAATAGACCTATTATAGATTTCCAATTAAAAACCAATATTAGTTTCCGTTTGTATAAAACATAACTTAATGTACAAACTCCTAAAATAAAAACACCCAAAAGGCCTTTTGTTGAAAATGCTAAACCCGCAAAAAAAGCTCCAAAAATTAAATGTTTAAGTTTTTCAGAGTTTACATAGCATACAATTTGCCACAAACTTAAAATTACTGCGCCAGTTAAAACAGCATCAGTTCTCACGTCATGGTTAGCTAAAAAAATAGCTTGTGTTGATAAAAAAATTAAAGCAGCAGGGTGTCCGTTTCCTTTTTGGTAAAGCGTATTGGCTAGTTTAAAACTAGCAAAAGCACCACCAAATGTAAACAGTAAAGCAGGAATTCTATATGCCCAATGATAAACACCAAATATTTTGAATGATAGAGCGGCTAACCAAAAGTGCAAATGTGGTTTATCTAAATAAGGGTTTTCGCCTCTGTAAATATTAAAAAAATCGTTTTCAAGATACATGCGCATTGCCATGGTGGCATGTTGCGCAGAATCGTTTTCCATTAACGGAATAAACAAACCTGTTATATAAATTATTAATAAAAGACTATATAAAATTGTATAATCTTTTTTTTGAAGCAAAAACACCATTTTAAGTTTGGTTTAATGGTGCAATTTATAAAGATGAAACAGTTTATTTATATGCTAATAAAGAAATTAACTATTTAATAATTTTAGCATGCATTACATGTTGAAACTAAAAAAGCGGACTTAATAAAAGCCCGCTTACCATTAACTATTTTAACTAACAACCAGTAAAAAATAGTAAATTACTTATGTTTTTACCACGATATAGTGCCATTCATTGTTAAAATTTTACCCGAAACGGTATTTATAACGGTTGTATTATTAAAAACAACTTCTTTTTCACTTTTACTAACACTAAAACCGCTACCACAATCGGTATTGTTAGCTGAGGATGTTGTTGGTGTTGAGCAAACATACCTGTATTCTGTGCTGTTTTTTACTATTACCATAGATATAACTTTATCAACAGCAGCAGTATCTTCAGTATCAAATTGAGTGGCAACAATTACAAAACCGCTAGTAGCACCATTGCTTGAGTTAATTTCATCACCATCAATAGTAGTGTTTTCATCTAAAAGTGTCACAGATTTTGTGGTACCTGTAGAGCTTAAACCATCTAAATTAATGTTTCCAACGGTTAAAGATGTGCCCACAAAAGATGTATCATCACCTGAAAGCTGAATGGTTCCTGAAACGTTAGAATTTAGGCTATCAGTATCATCACTACTTGAACATTGTAAATAGCATAACGACAGTATTGTAAGAATTAAAACTTTTGTTTTTTTCATTGTTGAGTGCGTTCGTTTTAAAGGATTAATTAATAGCTAAATTTTATAGTTTGAATAACTTTTTTAAGTCCTTTTTAGGTTTTGATGTAGTTGGTTTTTTAGGTTGAGTTGTTGTTGTGTTAACAGCAGGAATTTGTTTTTGTTGGTTTGTATTAATAGAATTATCTGGTGTTGGTTGTTCAGCTGTACTGCCTTTAATTCCTGCTTTACGTTTTACTAAAGCCACCAGAATTTTGGTGTCTTGGTGGTAATAATACCCGTAACCATAGCCATTGTTGTAAACATTATTATAAACATCAATAGCTTCGGTGTAACGTTTTTGTTCTTCTAAAATCCAGCCTAAAAGCGTTTGTTCTTTTTTTAAGTATGCAGAATTGTAGCCTGTTTTATGCAGCTTTAGGCTTTGTCTAACATCGGCTTCGGCTAATTGTAATTCGCCTAAATAAAAATAGGTTTCTGCACGTCTGTAATATGCGGTAGAGTTAGGTGTCATGGCTACTTGTTGGTCTAAACGCTCTAATTGTGAACGTGACACCCGTGCTTTAGCAGACATGAGTTTGCGTTGCCTTTCTTCTTCAAGAATTTGATAATACATATCGCAACTATTAACAAGCTCATAAAAGAATTTAAATTTAAGTTCTTTTCTTAACTCTTGCCCTTTTTTGTATTTAAGTTGTTGGTTTTCTTCGTTTATGCTAGCATCAATAGCACTAGCATGGTTTGGTAGTGTTTTGTTAAAACAATACTCGTAGGCACTTCTACTATTTCTTACTTCGTTTATTTTGTTTTCAAAGCAATTACAAATATCGTTTTTAAACTGGGTTTTGTAGTCTTGAGCAATCATTGTATTCGGTAACAATGTTAACAAAAAAATAGTTGCAATTATGTGTAATTTATTCTTCATCTTCTTTTGTATTGGTGCCAGTTGCATAGCCTTTTACCGTTTTTAGGCAGTATTTTAGTGCTTTTTTTGATTTGTTTAGGTTTGCAGTAGCTTTTAGTTTTTTTAAATAAGCGCCATCATCAGAAAGATCATTAATTAAATCTGGTAATACGTGTAGTAAACTATCAATGTTTTTTTCTGCTTTAGTAACAACTTCAGATTCTAATTCAGAGGGTATATCTACACCTGCAGTAGTTAAACTATCATAAACAAAAACCTTGTTATATAAGTCAAATGATTGTGTTACAAAAACATCAACAGTTTTAATGTTTGATGCCCGTTTAGGTTCGGTTAATCGTTTAGGTTGAGAGTAACCTGTAGCTACATTAAAAAAAATAATAAATAGCATACCCAAAAGGGTGAGTGTGTGAGGTAGAGATTTCATTCTTGTTAGGATTAATTAATAGCAAATTAAAAATAAGGCTATAACGTATAATGAAATACTTAAATTTATTATTTGGCGGGTTTCAGTTATTATTTGTAGGTTTTTTTATTGTGAATTAACAGTATATTCTTTCTGTTGTTTATATATTTGGCTTAACAACAATATTTTAACCCTTTTGTATGTGTAAAAAAATAAGTTACTTGTTTTTTTTACTAAGTTCATTTTTGGTTGCTCAGCAAAAAGAAATTGATTCTTTAGAAAACCAATTAAAAAACATAAAATTGGCAGATTCTACACGATTGAATTTGCTAACAGACCTTGGCTATTACTACTATAACATAAATGCCAATAAAGGTTTAAAAGTATTGGATGAAGCTATTGTTATTGCCAAAAATTTAAAAGATCCCGATAAGGAGGCCAGAGCATACCAATATAAAGGGCATAATTACTCAACAATTGGTAAAGATTCTATGGCATTGGCCATGTATGATAAAGCTGGTGAAATATATAAAACCAATAACAACTACAATAAACAAGCACGCCTTATTTATAACAAAGGCCTTATTTATTTTAATAAAAGCAATTATGTAAAGGCTAACAATTGTAATGTTCAAGCTTTTGAGGCATTTAAAAAAGCAAACGATAGTGTTTTAATGGCAAAAATGCTTAATAGTATGGGTATAAACTACATGTATTTGTCTGATTATCCATCATCTTTATCAAAGTATTTAGAAGCACTTACTATTTATAGAAATTTAAATGATACTATTAGTTTAGATTTTGCAAATGCTAGCCAAAACTTAGGTATTTTATATACTAAATTAAAAACTTATAATAAGGCCTTAGTGTATCATGAAAAAGCTGCAAAAATTTACCAAAAGTTAGAGTATGAATACGGTTTAGCCAATAGTTTTAACAACATTGGTAATATTTATGATTATTTAAAGCAACAACAAAAAGCCATTAATAATTATCAAAAATCGTATGATATAATGCAAAAAAACGGCAATAAATTAGGTATGGCTAATGCATTAACAAACATAGGAATTGTAAACGTTGGTTTAAAAAAACATAACCAAGCCCTAAACTATTTTAATAAAGCAAAAACGTTATATGAAACTTTAGGCAACACTAATAATTTAGCAATAGTTTATGAGTACATTGGTGAAAATTACCTAAACACAAACAGTTTAAATAAAGCTAAAATAAACTATAAAAAGGCCTATAGTTTAGCAAAAAATGCGCAAAGCTTATCATTACAAGTCTCAGCTTTAGAAGGTTTAACTCAAGTAAATAAGCAATTAAAAAACTATAAAAACGCTTATAATTATTTAAGCGAGGCTGTTACATTAAAAGACAGTTTTAATTCTATAGAAAACAAAGAAGAGCTGGTAAGACTTGAAGAAAAATATAAGTATCAAAACGAAAAAAATATATTAGAAAATAACCATAAACAAGAACAGTTACTTTTTACAAATGAGTTAAAAAGACAAAAATTTATAAAAACCACCTATTTATTAGGAGGTAGTATTGTTGTATGTTTTATAATAGGTTTAATGGTTTTTTATAAGAAGAAACAAAAAGCCGATTATAACGCCAAAGTTGCAACAACCGAATTAAAAGCGCTACGTGCACAAATGAATCCGCATTTTATATTCAACACCTTAAACGCTATAAATAATTATATTGTTAGTAATAAGGTTGATGATGCTTCAAATTATCTCACTAAGTTCTCTAAATTAATGCGGCAAACTTTAGAGGTTAGTATGTATGAAAACATTACTGTTGAAGAAGATATAAAGTTATTAGAAAATTATTTAGATATTGAAAAAAAACGTCTTCCTAACGGGTTTAATTACCTAATTAATATTGATGAAAATATAGACATAAACAATACGCTAGTGCCATCAATGATTATGCAACCCTTTGTTGAAAATGCTATTTGGCATGGTATATCTAAACTAGATGTTGAAGGAGTTATTACTATTCAAATAAAAAAAATAAACAACCAACAGTTGTGTTACAGTGTAGATGATAATGGTGTTGGTATAGCTTCTAAAAACAAAAAGAATATTGAGCATACATCATTAGGAATTAAAATTACAAACGATAGAATTGCAGTAATAAACAAAACCCAAAAAACAAATGCACAGGTTAAAATTATAAGTAAACCAGTTGGTACCAGAGTAGAAGTTATATTACCATTTCAAATAGCATATTTAAATGATGATTAATACAATAATTATAGATGATGAACAGCATTGTATTGATGCTTTACTTAAACTAACAAGCAAATACAATCATGTTTTTAATGTTTTAAAAACATGTACTAATGTTGCAGATGCTGTAGAAGCCACAAATACCTTAAAGCCCAATTTAGTTTTTTTAGATGTTGAAATAAATAATACCACAGGTTTTGAGTACTTGAAGCAAGTAGCACATTTAAATTTTATGGTTGTTTTTACAACGGCCTACAGTAAATATGCCGTAAAAGCGTTTAAGTTTGCAGCGCTACATTATTTGTTAAAACCTATTGATTTTGATGATTTTGATGAGGTTGTAAATAGGTTAAAATCTCAAAAATCTACACAAGATGTTAGTACAAAAATAGATACCTTACTTTATAACTTAAAAGAAGATAATACTAAAAAAAGAATAAGTGTAAATACAGCCAATGAGTGTGTTGTTTTAAATGTTTCTAATATTATTTATTGTGAAGCTAAAGTAAATTATACTGATATTTATATTGAAAATGGAAAGAAAATAACAAGTTCAAAAACCCTAAAGCGTTTTGAAGAAATGTTACAAGAAAGTGGTTTTTACAGAGTGAGTCAGTCCTGTTTAGTAAACTTAAGTCACGTTAAAAAATATACAAAAACAAAACCACCATATGCTGTTATGAGTAATAGTGAGAAAGTTAAAGTATCATTAAGTACTAAAGAAGGTTTTTTAAAACAGTTAATCAATTTATAAGCATAAAAAAAGCGAACTTTTAAGTTCGCTTTTTTTCTGGATTATATATAGTTTTTAAAGAGCTACTAAATCACCTTCAGCATTTTTAGTTGGAAGGTCTGATTTTCCCATTAAAAATATATCAACTTGTCTTGCAGCTTCTCTACCTTCAGAAATTGCCCAAACAATTAAAGATTGCCCACGGCGCATATCGCCAGCAGCAAAAATGTTTGGTACATTTGTTTGGTATTTACCATATTCAGCTTTGTAATTTGAGCGCGCATCTTTTTCAATACCTAATTTATCGGCTAAAGTACTTTCAGGACCTGTAAAACCTAAAGCTAATAAAGCTAAATCACAAGGCCATGTTTTTTCAGTACCTTCAATTTCAACCAATTTTGGTCTTTCACCAGGAATCATTTCCCATTCAACATTAACCGTTTTTAAGGCTGTTAATTTTCCGTTTTTATCTTTAACAAATTCTTTAGTGTTAATTAGCCAGTTGCGTTCAACGCCTTCTTCGTGTGAAGAGGATGTTTTTAGCTGTAATGGCCAATAAGGCCAAGGAGTAGATGGCGAACGGTGCCCCGGAGGTTTTGGCATAATTTCAAAGTTAGTAACAGATTTTGCACCTTGGCGGTTTGATGTTCCAATACAATCTGAACCAGTATCACCACCACCAATTACAATTACATCTTTACCAGTAGCTAATACTTGATCTTTTACTTCTTTACCAAAAACAACTTTTGTTTGTTGTGTTAAAAAGTGCATTGCTTGTACAACACCATCGGCATCAATGCCAGGTGTTGGTAAGCTACGTCTTTCTGTAGCACCGCCACAAAGTACAATAGCATCAAAAGCCTTTAATTCTTTCACATCATAATTAACCCCAACATTTACATTGGTTTTAAAGGTGATTCCTTCGGCTTCTAATATTGCTACACGTCTATCTATGATACCTTTTTCCATTTTAAAGTTAGGAATACCATAGCGTAACAAACCACCTATTTCATCGTCACGTTCAAAAACAGTTACTGTATGGCCAGCTCTGTTTAATTGTTGCGCTGTAGCTAAACCAGCAGGTCCTGAGCCTACAACAGCTACAGTTTTACCAGTACGTACTTTTGGTGGTTGAGGTTTTATCCAGCCTTCTTTAAAAGCACGTTCAACGATATTTTTTTCAATATTTTCAATAGATACAGGGTCTTCAATAATACCTAACACACATGATTTTTCACATGGTGCAGGACATAATCTACCTGTAAATTCTGGGAAATTGTTAGTTGAGTGTAATATCCAAGAAGCTTTTTTCCATTCGCCTTGATGAACCATGTGGTTAAAATCTGGAATTAAATTACCAAGCGGGCAACCACTATGGCAAAACGGAATACCGCAGTCCATACAACGTGATCCTTGTTTTGATATTTCTTCCTCAGATAACGGAACAGTAAATTCTTTATAATGTTTTACACGTTCATCAACTGATTTGTAAGCTTCGTCTTGTCTTTCAAATTCTTTAAATCCTGTTACTTTTCCCATGACTATGCAATTGTTAATTCTTCAACCATTGGTTCTTCGTTAGCTATTCTTTCTAAAGCTACTTTATATTCTTTTGGCATTACTTTTACAAACTTAGGTAAGTAATCATTCCAGTTTGCTAAAACGTCTTTACCTTTATTACTATTTGTGTAGGCTACGTGGTTTGTTATTAGTTGTTTTAATTCTGCTTCATCAGCTTCGGTAATAGGATCAAAATCAATTGTTTCTTCATTACATAAACCTTTTGTAAATTGATCAGCTTCATTTAAAACAAAGGCATAACCACCGCTCATACCTGCGGCAAAATTTCTGCCTGTTTTACCAAGTACTACTATTTTACCACCAGTCATATACTCACAACAGTGGTCTCCAACACCTTCAACAACCGCAGTTGCACCAGAGTTACGTACAGCAAAACGCTCACCAGCAATACCGTTAATGTAGGCTTCACCTTGTACGGCACCAAATAAGCATACATTACCCACAATAATGTTTTCTTCGGCAACAAAATCGGCTTGGGTTGGTTTTTTAACAATTAGTTTTGCACCAGATAAACCTTTACCAAGGTAATCGTTTGTGTTTCCTTCTAATTTAAAGGTTAAACCGTGTGCACCAAAAGCGCCAAAACTTTGTCCTGCCGAACCTGTGAAATTGATGTTCAACGTGTCTTCAGGTAAGCCTAAATGGCCATAAATTTTAGAAATTTCGTTACTAACAATAGCACCAACTGTTCTGTTAATGTTGCTTATTTTGTATGATAAATTTGTTTTCTCTTTACGGTATAAAGCTCTGTGAGAATCTTTTAATATTTTGAAATCTAAAACGTCCTCTAAATCATGATCTTGTTTTTCAGTATTTCTAATAGTAAGATTATTATACTCGGCAGGTCTGTGTAAAATACTAGATAAATCTAAACCTTTGGCTTTATAGTGTTTTATAGCTTTATTAGCGTTTATTTTTTGGGTTTGCCCTACCATTTCAGAAATTGTTCTGAACCCTAATTGTGCCATAATACCTCTTAATTCTTCGGCAACATAGTAGAAGAAGTTAATAACGTGTTCTGGCGTGCCTTTAAAGTTTTTACGCAACTCTTTGTCTTGTGTAGCAACACCTACCGGACATGTGTTTAAATGGCATTTGCGCATCATGATACAACCCGATGCCACTAATGGTGCGGTTGCAAAACCAAACTCTTCAGCGCCAAGTAATGCAGCAATGGCTACGTCACGTCCTGTTTTTAATTGTCCGTCACATTCAACAACAATTCTACTTCGTAAGTTATTAAGAACTAATGTTTGTTGCGCTTCAGATAAACCAAGCTCCCAAGGTAAACCAGCGTGTTTTAATGATGTTAAAGGAGAAGCTCCAGTACCACCATCAAACCCTGAAATAAGTACAACATCAGCTTTGGCTTTAGCTACGCCGGCAGCAATGGTACCAACACCAACTTCAGATACTAATTTAACGTTAATTCTAGCATCACGATTAGCATTTTTAAGATCGTAAATTAATTGCGCTAAATCTTCAATAGAGTAAATATCGTGATGTGGCGGTGGTGAAATTAAACCAACAAACGGTGTAGAGTTTCTGGCATCTGCAATCCATGGTAAAACTTTTTCACCAGGAAGCTGGCCACCTTCACCAGGTTTAGCACCTTGTGCCATTTTAATTTGAATTTCTTTGGCGTTTGATAAATAGTGTGATGTTACACCAAAACGCCCTGAAGCAACCTGTTTAATGGCAGAGTTACGGCTATCGCCATTAACGTCTTTTTGGAAACGACGTCTGTCTTCGCCACCTTCGCCAGAGTTAGATTTACCGCCAATACGGTTCATGGCAATGGCTAGGTTTTCGTGAGCTTCTCTAGAAATAGACCCGTAAGACATAGCGCCTGTTTTAAAACGCTTAACAATTTCTGTCCAAGGTTCTACTTCTTCAATAGGAATTGGGTCTAATTTATCAAACTCAAATAAACCACGAATAGTCATTAACCTTTCGGCTTGTTCGTTGATGGTTTTTGAGTAAATATCGTAACTTTTTTGATCACTTAACCTAACAGCTTGTTGTAATTTAGCAACTGTTGTTGGGTTAAACATGTGGCGCTCGCCATTACGTCTCCAACGGTAATCGCCTCCAATATTTAAACCTAAGCGGTTTTTAATTTGTGTATCTGGATAAGCGTATTTATAGCGTTCGCTAATTTCTTTTTCAATTTCATATAAACCAATACCTTCAATTCTTGAGGCTGTATATGGGAAATATTTTTCAACAAATGCAGAGTTGAAACCAACAATTTCAAAAATTTGAGAACCTCTGTATGAGTGTAATGTAGAGATTCCAATTTTATTCATAATTTTTAATAAGCCTTTACCAATGGCTTTGTTGAAGTTTTCTACAGCTTCATCTTCATTGTAATCTGTAATAAAACCTTCTTTTACCTGCATTCTAATAATTTCATTAACCATGTACGGGTTAATTGCAGATGCACCATAGCCAAATAATGTGGCAAAGTGGTGTGGTTCACGAGGTTCGGCAGATTCAATAATAATATCAAAATATGAACGCTTACGTAAACGGTTTAATTGGTGGTTTACATATGAACACGCTAATAAGGCAGGAATAGGTGCGAAATCTTTATTTACACCTCTGTCTGATAGAATGATAATATTTGTTTTTCTATCAAGTGCTTTTTCAACTTGTTTTATAATATCTTCTAAAGCATTTTCCAATCCGTTTAATCCTTGTTCTTTAGGATATAACATGTGGATGGTTTCTGCTTTAAAGCTTTCAATATTAATGGTTCTAATTTTTTCTAAATCGGCATTAGAAATAACAGGGTTTTGAATTCTTAATTTTCTACACTGTCTTTCAGTAATGCTGAAAATATTGCGGTCTTTACCAAGATTTAAACTAATATCGGTTACAATTTCTTCGCGTATACCATCTAATGGTGGGTTTGTTACTTGCGCAAATAATTGTTTAAAGTAGTTTGAAATTAGTTGAGGTCTGTCTGATAACACAGCCAAAGGCGTATCAATACCCATTGAGCCAAGAGCTTCTTTGCCTTTTTGCGCCATTGGTGTTATAACATCTTGTATGTCTTCAATGGTATAGTTAAATAGGCGTTGGCGTGTTTTAGTATCAATAGTTTCTATTGGGCAAGTTTCATTGGTGTAAGGTACATCTCTTAAGTGTAGCCTTGTTTTATCTAACCATTCTTTATATGGTCTTTCAGAAACTATTTTATTTTTTATTTCGTCATCACCAATAATACGTCCTTCGTTCATATCAACTAAGAACATTTTACCTGGTTCTAGGCGTCCGTGTTTTTCAATATCTGTTGGGTCAATATCAACAACACCAACTTCTGAAGACATAATTAGTTTACCGCTTTTGGTAAGGGTGTAGCGTGATGGTCTAAGGCCATTTCTATCTAAAAGAGCACCAATATAATCACCATCAGTAAATGGTATAGATGCAGGCCCATCCCAAGGCTCCATGATACAGCAATTGTATTCATAAAATGCCTTTTTTTCTGGGCTCATGGTGTTGTGTTTTTCCCATGCTTCAGGAATCATCATCATCATGATTTCTGGTAAAGAACGATTAGTGTGTGTTAAAAGTTCTACCACCATATCCATTGATGCAGAATCTGATTTTCCTGGCAATACAATAGGAAAAAGTTTATCTATTTGTGGGCCAAAAACATCACTTTTCATGATTTCTTCGCGCACGCGCATTCTACTTACGTTACCTCTTAGGGTGTTAATTTCACCATTTTGACACATAAAGCGGAATGGTTGTGCTAACTCCCAAGCGGGCATGGTGTTAGTAGAGAAACGTTGGTGTACCAGCGCTAACCTAGTAACAAGGTCTTGTTGCTGTAAATCTGTATAATAAGGCCCAATATCTTCAGGCATTATAATACCTTTATATATTAAGGTTGTTGTTGATAAACTTGGAATGTAAAAATAATCACTTTGTGAAATTTTAGATAACCTAATTTCATGCTCAGCTATTTTTCTGGCAGCGTATAATTTGGCTTTAAAAGTAGCTTCTTCTATGGCATCAGTTTTACCAATAAAAATTTGTTCAATTTCTGGTTCAGATGCTTTAGCAATGGCTCCTAATTGCGATGAATCTACAGGTACAGTTCTCCATCCTAAAATAGAAAGCCCTTGTGCTTTTATTTCTCGTTCAAAAATGTTTTTGCAAAATTGGTATTGGTTTTTAATTTTTGGTAAAAACACCATACCAACGGCATACTCTCTGGGCGCAGGTAAATTAAAATTACATACGCGGTTAAAATAATCATGAGGGATATCAATTAATAAACCAGCACCATCACCTGTTTTTCCATCGGCACTAACACCACCACGATGCTCTAGTTTCACTAAAATTTCTAAAGCATCATGAATGATTTGATTTGTTTTTTCTCCTTTAAGATTACAAATAAAGCCGGCACCACAGTTTTCGTGTTCAAATTCCGGCGAATACAATCCTTGTTTCTTAAGCATAATCAACTAATTATATTGGTTTAAAGCGTGACTAAGTAAGCTAAGATAGGCATACATTTTAAATATATAATAATGGTGAATTCATTATTTCGATTTTAATGGTGAAGTAGAGCTAAAAATAATTATATGTTAATATTAGTCTATAATTTTAATAAATATTCAATTGCTAAAATGCAATGATAAATGCGGATATGTGAATTAATCATAACAAAACTTGAGGTTATTGAAAATAACACAATTAAAACTTTGAAAATACTGACAATAATTCAATTTAACGAGTTGTTAAAAAATTAAAAAATTAAAAAATAAACATAATACCCCTAAAAAAATGGGGGTAAAATTAAAATATCATCAAAAGTTATTCATTTACCCCTATTTTTTATGGGGGTTAAAAGTTTTTGACATAGTTTAGCCTCGTTCTTAAGGAAAATAACTAATAAAAATTAATCTTAAATGAAAACAATTATGAAAAAATTATTTACGCTTTCATTCCTTTTTGTAGCAACTTTTTTATTTGCACAAGAAGAAGAGAAAAAATCACCTTTAACAATTTCAGGTAGTGTTGATGCTTATTATCAAACATATTTAACTGCTCCTGATGATGCAGGCGTTTCTTTTGGAACTGCTTTTGCAGGAAAATCTGGTTTTGCTTTAGGTATGGCAAATATTATTGCTAGTTACGAAGGTGAAAAAGCTGGAGTAGTTTTAGATTTAGTAACTGGACCAAGAGGTGCCGGTGCAACTTTTAATAGCGATATTGTTGATGGTATTGTAAATCAAGCTTATGTTTACTGGAATGTATCTGAAAGCACTACATTAACATTTGGTAGATGGAATACATTTTTAGGGTATGAAGTTATTGCGCCAGCAGCAAACTTTAACTACAGTACGTCTTACTTATTCTCTAGTGGACCTTTTTCTCATATGGGTTTAAAAGCAGATTTTGCTTTATCTGATGACTTTAGCTTAATGTTAGCAATTACTAACCCATGGGATACTAATGATGTTTCTATGACAGGCGAGTATGCTTTAGGTGCTCAATTAGGGTATAAAGGGCAATTCTTAAACCTATATTATGACAGTGGAAACAATGGTGGTTTAGGTTTTGAAGTTGATTATACTGGTGGTTTTGATTTATCTGATTCATTCTTTTTAGGTATCAATGCTGCTTATAATGACAACGACGGTTCTGGTTTCTACGGTGCTGCACTATATCCTCAAGTTGCAACTTCTGATAGCTTTTCAATTGGTTTAAGAGGTGAGTACTATGCTTTACACGGTGATGCTAACCCAGCAGAAGAAAGTGTATTTGCTACAACTTTAACTGGTAGCTATACTGTTGATAACTTAATTATTAAGCCAGAAATCAGATTAGATTCTTGGAGTAATGATATGCCATACATTGATAGTGATGGTGCTGCGGCAGATAACTTAGCTGCATTTACTTTAGCCGCAATCTACTCTTTCTAATATATATAATACAGTTTAGGTGTTCTGTAGCAGAGCACCTAAACATTTCAAAAAAAATAAATTACTAACCGTAAAACAATTATTATGTCTTTATACAACATACCTCTTTTTTTTCAAGACACCGCCGCTATTGAAGGCGATATGGGAATGCTATGGATGCTTATATCTGGTATCTTAGTATTTTTAATGCAAGCAGGATTCACGTTAGTGGAGTCTGGAATGACACGTTCTAAAAACGTGGTTAATATAGCCATGAAAAACGTACTAGATATAGCCGTAGGATCACTTGTTTATTGGGGTGTAGGTTACTCATTAATGTATGGAGATACTAATGGTTGGATTGGTTGGAGTGGTTTTGCTTTTAACCAAGGACCTGCAGATTTATTCTTTCAAACTGTATTTTGTGCTACTGCTGCAACTATTGTATCAGGTGCTATTGCTGGTAGAACAAAATATAACACGTATATCATTTTCTCTATTGTAATGACTGCTTTAATTTACCCAATAGCAGGTGGATGGCAATGGAATGGCGATGGTTGGTTAGCTCAAATGGGCTTTATTGACTTTGCTGGTTCTTCAATTGTACACGCTGTAGGTGGTTGGGCTGCATTAATTGGTGCTGCATTAGTTGGTCCAAGATTAGGAAAATATACCGAAGATGGTAAAGCTGTTGAAATTCCAGGTCATAACAAATTATTAGGTGCTTTAGGTGTATTTATCCTATGGTTCGGATGGTTTGGTTTTAACGGTGGTTCTCAATTAGCTTGGGGTGGAGATGATGCTGTAGGTGCTTCTATGGTAGTATTGGTTACTAACTTAGCTGCTTCTGGTGGTGCTTTAGGTGCATTGATAATCTCTTGGGTTAAATACAAAAAACCAAATTTAGATATGACATTAAACGGAGCCTTAGCTGGTTTAGTAAGTATTACTGCAGGATGTGGTAACATGGGCGAAGGTGGTGCAATAATAGCTGGTTTAATTGGTGGTATTATTGTAGTATTCTCAATGGAGTTTGTTGAGCAAAAATTAAAAATTGATGATGCTGTTGGTGCGTTTTCAGTACACGGTTTAGCCGGTGCTTGGGGAACACTTGTAATTGGTTTATGGGGAATTGATGGCGATGCTGGTATTGGTTTATTCAATGGCGGTGGTTCAAGTCAGTTTGTAACGCAATTAATAGGTACACTTGCATACGCTGCTTGGGCAGTTGTAACATCATTTATTTTCTTCTTTGTGCTTAAGAAAACAATGGGACTTAGAGTTACTGAAAAAGAAGAAATTGAAGGTCTTGATTTATCAGAACACGGTGCATTAGCTTACCCTGGTAAAAGACAGAGAGAAATAGAAGATTAGTATTTCTTTATAAAATAAGCTTTTAAGCTTGATAAAATGGATGCCTGAGAATTTCCTTAAGGCATCCATTTTTGATGAAAAAAAATATTTCAATTTTCAATAAACGCAACCAATAACTTATATTGTACCAACTAACACGCAATTTGTTACTAATTAAACAAATTATTAAAATTAAATATTATGAAAAAAATTGAAGCAATCATTAGAAAATCCAAGTACAGTGCTGTAAAAGAAGCTTTGCACGATGTTGGAGTTAACTTTTTTTCTTACTGGGACGTAACCGGTCTGGGAAATGAAAAAGAAGGGCACGTTTACCGCGGTGTGTCTTACAGTACTAGTGATATTCAACGTAGATATTTATCTATAGTTGTAAATAATGATTTCGAAGAAACTACAATTAAAGCCATTTTAAATTCAGCTGCAACTGGTGAGGTTGGAGACGGAAAAATTTTCGTGTCTGACGTTTCAGAATGCTACAGAATACGAACTGGCGAAAAAGGTGGAGACACATTAAAATAACAACAACTAAATTAAAAACTCTTAAAGAAAACGAATTATGGAAGGATTATTTACAGCAAATAACGTATGGATGATGATTTGTACGGCACTTGTGTTTTTTATGCACACAGGATTTGCTTTTTTAGAAATAGGACTTACAAGACAAAAAAATACTATTAACATTTTATTTAAAAATATTTTTATCATTACAGTTGGGCTGCTGTTATACTACATAGCAGGTTTTAACTTAATGTACCCTGGTTTTGCCGAGGGTTCTGCTGGAATTTTTGACTTTCCTGGTTTTGGTATAGCGCCGCCAGAAAACGGAATGACTCCAGAATATGCCGATGGCGGTTACACATGGTGGACAGACTTTTTATTTCAAGGTATGTTTGCAGCTACAGCAGCAACAATAGTATCTGGTGCTGTTGCAGAGCGTATTAAAATTGGTCCATTTATGATGTTTACAGTAATATATGTAGGTTTAATTTATCCAATAGCTGGTTCATGGAAATGGGGTGGTGGTTTCTTAGATATGAGAGAAACACCTTTTTATGATTTTGCAGGTTCTACTTTAGTGCACTCTGTAGGTGGTTGGGCTGCTTTAGTAGCCGTTTGGTTACTTGGTGCTAGAATTGGTAAGTTTGATAAACAAGGAAAACCACAAGCCATTCCTGGCCACAATATACCTTTAGCTACAGCAGGTGTATTAATACTATGGTTAGGTTGGTTTGGTTTTAACGGTGGTTCTGTGTTATCTGCAGATCCTGAGTTAACATCATTAACTTTAGTAACTACATGTTTAGCTGCGGCTGCAGGTGGTGTAGTGTCTGCTTTTGTATCATTCTTACGTTATAAAAACTTAGATTTAACCATGTTTTTAAATGGTATTTTAGGTGGTTTAGTTGGTATTACTGCTGGCGCAGACCAAATGACACCTGAAGATGCTATAATTATAGGTGCTATTGCTGGTGCTTTAATTGTATTTGCCGTTAGTTTTGTAGATAAAATTAAATTAGATGACCCTGTAGGTGCTATTGCTGTACATTTAGTGTGTGGTATTTGGGGTACTTTAGCCGTTGGTTTGTTTGGTGCGTTAGCTGGTGTAGATCAGTTTATTAGTCAATTAGTTGGTGTGTTGTCATACGCAGCTATTTGTATACCGTCTGCATTCTTAATTTTCTTTATTATGAAGAAAACAGTTGGTATTAGAGTTTCTGAAAAAGAAGAGCTTGAAGGCTTAGATGCTCATGAGCATGGTATGGATGCTTATGCCGATTTTAGAATGAATGAACACTAATAAAATTTAGATTATTATATAGTTAGTAAAAAGAGGTTCTTATTTTTGTATTTTTAAGAGCCTCTTTTTTTATTTAAGGTATTAATACTTTTAAATTAACCCTAACTTAGAGGTGTTTATAGCCCCAAGCGAAAGTTTGGGGCTTGTTTTTTGTAATGATATTGTGTTAAATTGAAACTATAATCACCTCTTTTTGATTTAATTGTAAGCTAATTTCCTTTTGGTTCAATATTTTAACTTTTCAAGCTAAAAAATCATTTTAAAATATAAGTTTAATGTGTTTTTTGTTATAAATTGTAACCGGTTTAAAGTTGTTATAACTTTTAGTTTTTTCCTTAATTTAGAACATAAAAAAAGCCTTCAATTTCTTGAAGGCTTTTTTGTTATTTAAAATATTACGTTGTTTTATTAAGCTGAATTTCTACTAGCATTAATATTACCAAATAGAGAGCGTGTAACTATTTTTTCAAAAATTAACTTCTCAGGATTATCATTTGCTACCCCAGCTTTTTCTAACTCTTGTACTTTTTTAAGTGCGTACTGTTGTATAGTTAAAAGAGGTAAAACAATAGATTCTCTAACTTCAATAGAAGCTTTACCTGATGGTTCATTCTCCATAAGTTCACTGTAACCTGTAAGCTTTAATAACAGTCTTTTGGTAATTTGATATTCTTCAAAAATAATATTCCAAAATGCACCAAACTCTTCGTCTTTAGCCATATACTTGGTTAAATCAAAGAATGATTTGGTTAAAGACATCATACTATTTTCTAAAAGTGTTTTAAAGAATTTTGAATTGTTATAAAGTTGTTCAACTTTTTGCCACTCGCCATTGTCTTCATAAGCTTTTAGTGCAGTACCAACGCCATAAAAACCTGGTACATTTTGTTTTAATTGGCTCCAAGAACCAACAAAAGGTATAGCTCTAAGATCTGAGAATACTAATTTATCAGATGTACCACGTTTTGATGGTCTACTACCAATATTAGTTTTAGCATAGTATTTTAAAGTACTCATGCGCTCTAAATATGGTATAAACATTGGGTGGCTTTTGAAATCTTTATAGGTTTGATAGCTTGTTTCAGCTAAGTCTGTCATAACAGCTCTATCTTCATCAGATAAGCGATTCTTTTCACCATCAATTCTATTTTTAATACCAGAACTTATTAATTGTTCTAAGTTGTATTGTGAAGAATGGTTTGTACCAAAGTTAGAGCTTACTGTTTGCCCTTGAATAGTTATTTGTACTTCTTTATCTTCAATTGTAGGTCCTAATGATGAGTAGAAATTATGTGTTTTTCCGCCGCCACGAGCTGGTGGTCCACCACGTCCGTCAAAGAAAATAACAGTAACATCGTATTTTCTAGACATTTCAGTCAGTAATTCTTTGGCTTTATAAATACCCCAGTTGGCCATAAGGTAACCACCATCTTTAGTACCATCAGAGAAACCTAACATAATATGTTGTTTGTTGCCTCTGGCTTTTAAATGCGCTCTATATTCCGGGTTTGTATAAAGTTGCTCCATTACGCTTGGTGCATTTTCTAAATCTGGAATAGTTTCAAATAATGGCGCTACATCAACCGTTAAATCATCTTTAAAAGATACCATTCTTAACATAGCAAAAAGTTGCATTACGTTAAGGGCTGTTTGGTTGTTGCTTATAATGTAACGGTTGGCTCCACGTTCGCCGTTTGCTTTTTGAATGTCTTTAATAATGGCAATGGTTTTTAATGTATTTCTAACCATTTCATCTTCAAAAGCATCTAAATCGCCAACATCATCGGTAGCTTTTGATAGTATTTCAATTTGCTCAGCTTCAGATAAAGTGTGATAATTTTCTGGAAATGATGATGTTCCCGTAGCAATTAAACTATCAATAACGGTAGTAAATACACTGTGGTGTATTCTACTATCTTGCCTAATATCTAATGATGCAAACCTGTATTCAAATAAATGAACACGGTTTATAAGGTTGTTAATTTCGGTAACGTATAATGATTGGTGTTCGTTTACAATTACATCTCTAATGCTTAAAAGTTCTGCCTTTAGTTCTTTAACGCTAATGGCTTTTTTAGATTTTAAGTTTATGCTGTAATCATACATTATAGTTTCTAAACGTATAATTCTGTCTTCAACACCTCTAAAAGTTAGTTTTTTACGTAAATCTCTTAAATCTTGATAGTATTTTTTAAGAATTGCTTTTTTAAGCTTTTTGGCAACTTTAAGTGTTGTTTCTGGTTTTACAAAAGGGTTTCCATCGCGGTCACCACCTGGCCAGAAACCAATATTTATAATGTCGTTATGTTTTTTACCATCATCATAAATATTAGATTGTATGTAGTTATATATATCGCCAAATGTTTTATAAAAAACGTTTTCTAAATACCAAATTAGGCTTTTAGCTTCTTGGTAAGGGGTTGGTTTTTTATGTTTAAAAAATGGCGTTTTACCTAACTGCCCAAACAGGTTGTTAATTTCAGTTAAGTCGTTGTTTTTAATAGCCTCGGTAAGGTTTGTAATAATACCTAAAACAGAGCCTGGATAAAACTGCGTTGGGTGTGCTGTTAGCACTATACGTACTTTAAATTCTTCAAGAAATTGTTTTAATTCTTCAAGTTTACCTTCAGATCTGGCATTGCCTTTAAGGTTTCTTAAAGTACCAACACCATCCATATTGTTTACAATAGGAAATGCGGCATCTTCAATGGCGTCAAATAATACTACTTGCCTTTCAATGTACTGAATAAAACGGAATAGTAGGTTTATTTGACTTTCCTCGGTGCGTCTTGCTTGGTATTTTTTAAAGAATGTTTCAACAATAGTTGTTGGGTCATCACCTTTAGCAAAACCTTTTTCGCAAGTTTCATGAAAAAGAGGAAGTAATACACCTGTTTTTGTAACAGAATCAAAAGGTAAAGTCATAAATATACTGTTGTATATTTGGTATTTTGACATTACGTTATGATTAAATCGCTTTAATTTTGGTTCAATAGACATTCTTTAGTTTTATGAATAATTAATAATTATTTGTTAGTAAAAATACTAAAGGATTATGAAAGCCCCTTAACCCGCATTAAGTTTTATTAATAATTTGGCATAATGTTGAACAAATTATCAATAATTAAAGAAACGCTTTATATCTTTTTACTTTTTGTAAGCAATTTTAGTGGTTGTATTTAGCTGTGTGCGTTATTACGCATGATAAATATCATATTATGTAGTAATTACTGAATTTATCTTCGTTTTTTCTTAGTTCAAATAATCTAAAAAATCATTCAATTTTTATAGCTATGAGACAACCTCATTCATTTCACATCCCAGTTATGGGTATAGCATTTACTATTGATACTCCATTAAAAGTTGCACACTATGGTATAAACTCTGTAATTTCTTTGGTAGATGATATTTTGCTAGAAAAACTACGAAAAATGTACTGCGAAAAATTTGAAATGCAATACACTGAAATAACCAATAAAGTAAAAGATTTTAGAGCAAAACGTATTACCTCATACCTGAATTTGATGAATTATTTAGTTGATGAAAAACTCACAGCTTTAAAAAATGATTCTTTAGATAAAGTTGAAGATATAAAAACCCATTTAAGCATGTTGCCAAGTGGTGCGGTTTTAAAACAAGAATTTACAAAATTACTTAAAAGTGGTATTGCTGTTTCTGAAATTAAAAAATGGTTGTCAAAACATTTAAAACAAGGAAGTATTGATGTTAACATAATGACAAAGGTTGATAAAGAAAACACGTTTAACAAGCAACAATTACCAACAGAATATAATGATGCGCATGCTGCTTTAAGAGGTTTTGCAAATAGTAAACTAGAATCTTCAGTTGTATTATCGGCAGGTTTAAACCCAAGGTTGTATGCATATATGGCGCAATTTGATGATTTTTTTCCTAATGAAAATGGCCAAATAAAAAAGAAAATAATTTTAAAAGTAAGTGATTATCGGTCGGCTTTAGTGCAGGGGAAATTTTTAGCAAAAAAAGGCTTGTGGGTTTCTGAGTACAGAATAGAATCTGGTTTAAACTGTGGAGGGCATGCCTTTGCAACTGATGGGTATTTGCTTGGGCCCGTTTTACAAGAATTTAAAGATAAACGCGAAATACTAACAAACACTATACATGAGATATTAATTGGCGCGTTAAAAACAGCTGGTAAAACGCTGCCAAAAACTCAATTGGAAACAGCAATTTCTGCGCAAGGTGGTGTTGGCACACATTGGGAACATTCGTTTTTACTAAACGAATATAAATTAGATTCTGTAGGTTGGGGTAGCCCATTTTTATTGGTGCCAGAAGCTACCACTGTAGATAATGATACGCTAAATAAATTGGCAAATGCCCAAGAAAACGATTTGTATTTAAGTGATATTTCGCCACTTGGTGTGCCATTCAATAGTTTAAAAAATAATACAAAAGACATTGAAAAAAATAAGCTAATTTTAAAACAAAGACCCGGCAGTTCTTGTCCAAAAAAGTTTGTGGCTCTCAATAAAGAGTTTACTAAAAAAGGTATCTGTACAGCATCAAGAGAGTATCAGTATTTAAAACTTAAGGAACTTGATGCCCAAAATTTATCTGCTGATGCCTATGAGAAAGCATTCAATAGTATAACTCAAAAATCGTGCACCTGTGTTGGTTTAGGCACATCGGCTTTGTTAACCTATAATTTAAGCACGAAAGTAGAAGGAGAAGGTGTTTCTGTTTGCCCAGGACCAAATATGGCTTACTATTCAAAAATAATGAGTTTAAAAAATATTACAGATCATATTTATGGCAGAGACAATATGGTAACAGATGCAAATAGGCCAAATATGTTTATTAAAGAACTTAATATTTACATAGATTTTATTTTGAAAAAAATAGATGCTTTAAAAAGCAATACGAATAAAAAAGAAGTTAACTACATTATGGCATTTACAAACAATTTAAATAATGGTATTACATACTACAAAAGGTTGTTTAATAGCGCAAAAACCGTATTTGAAGATATAAAACAACAAGCCTTAAATGAGCTTGATAAAAACGAATGTTTACTAAATAAACTGCAACAGCAACTGCAACAAAAAACACCATTTTAAAAATAATACAAGTATTTGTTTGGCAAATATTTAATTTTTTAATTAAAACACCGTTTGTATTTAATTGATTGTTATTTTTTAGTAAAAATGTAATTCAATAAAAATTATAATTAGGATATTTGTAGTTTAGTTTCAAATTAACGTGTAAAAACGCTAATTTTAACAACACTTATTTATTCAAGAAATGGATTTTGTAAAAGAGATAAACCAGTTAAGAAAAGAAAAGAATGCTGTTATTTTAGCACATTATTACCAAGAAGGTGCTATACAAGATATTGCAGATTATGTGGGTGATAGTTTAGGTTTATCACAACAAGCAGCACAAACAAATGCCGATATTATTGTTTTTGCAGGTGTGCATTTTATGGCCGAAACTGCAAAAATTATAAACCCAACAAAAAAAGTAGTGTTGCCAGATTTAAACGCAGGTTGTTCATTGGCAGATTCTTGTCCGCCAGAGTCATTTAAAGCGTTTAAAGAAAAACATCCAGATCATATTGTAATAACTTACATAAACTGTTCAGCAGAAATAAAAGCACTAAGTGATATTGTTTGTACATCATCAAACGCGCTTAAAATTGTAAATTCCGTGCCTAAAGAAACACCCATAATTTTTGCACCCGATAAAAATTTAGGGCGTTATATTATGAAAGAAACAGGCAGAGATATGTTGCTTTGGGATGGTAGCTGTGTGGTACACGAAGCCTTTTCAATGGATAAGTTAATTGAATTGCATAAAAAACACCCAGATTATAAAATTATAGCCCACCCAGAATCTGAAGAACATATTCTAAATACAGCTACCTATATTGGCTCAACTTCAGGCATGATAAATTATGTAAAAGAAAACCAAAATGATAAGTTTATTGTAGCTACAGAGGCTGGTATTTTACACAAAATGCAGTTAGAAATGCCAAACACAGAGTTAATTCCGGCACCAGCTGTTGAAGATAATACCTGTGCGTGTAGTGAGTGCCATTTCATGAAAATGAATACCATGGAAAAACTTTACAAGTGTTTATTACACGAAACACCAGCCATTGAAGTGCCAGAGCCATTAAGGTCTCGCGCATTATTACCTATTGAACGTATGTTAGAACTTTCAAAATAAACCATGCTAGAAACGCATTATTTAGTTATTGGTTCGGGCATTGCGGGTTTAACATTTTCAGTTAAAATAGCCGAAACATTTCCTGATAGAAATGTTGTTATAATAACTAAAGATAGTGAAGACGAATCTAACACAAAATATGCCCAAGGTGGTATGGCTGTGGTGCTTAATAAAGAAGAAGATTCGTTTAAAAAACACATAAAAGATACGCTTATTGCGGGTGATGGTTTATGTAAAAAAGAGGTAGTTGAGTTAGTTGTTAAAGAAGGACCAAAACGCCTAAAAGAACTTATTGAGTGGGGCGCTAATTTTGATGAAGATGCCTCTGGAAATTTAGATTTAGGAAAAGAAGGTGGCCACTCTGAATATAGAATTGTACATCATAAAGACTTAACCGGTGCCGAAATTGAACGTACACTTATAAAAAGGGTACATCAACTACCGAATATTACGTTATTGCCACATCATTTTGCTTTAGATTTGGTTACAAATCATCATGTAAAAGCAGGTAATACAGATGAGTTAACTTGTTACGGCGCTTATATTTTTAACCAAAAAACGGGCGAAATTTTCACCATAAAAGCTAATGCAACATTGTTGGCTTCGGGCGGTATGGGTTGTGTTTACGGCCACACTACAAACCCAGTTATAGCCACCGGAGATGGTATTGCCATGGCTTACAGAGCCAAAGCTCGTATTAAAGATATGGAGTTTGTGCAGTTTCACCCAACAGCATTGTATCAGGAAAAAGGCGAATCGGCTTTTTTAATTTCTGAAGCAGTTAGAGGCTTTGGGGCGTATTTGCGCAATGGAAAAGGCTACCGTTTTATGCCAGATTATGATGAGCGTGCAGAATTGGCATCGCGTGATATTGTTTCACAAAGTATTGATGCCGAATTAAAAAAATCTGGTGATAACCATGTGTATTTAGATTGTACGCATCTTGATATTGATGGTTTTAAAAAACATTTTCCAACCATATATAACAAATGTTTATCACTTCATATTGATGTTGAAAAAGATTGGATTCCGGTAGTGCCAGCTTCACACTACTTATGTGGTGGCATAAAAGTTAATAAAAAAGGCAAAACTACAATTGATAATTTATTTGCCTGCGGCGAATGTTCTAGAACAGGTTTGCATGGGGCCAATAGGTTAGCGTCAAATTCACTGTTAGAGGCTTTAGTGTATGCGCATAATATTTACAAACATCATACAAAAAAAGAATACCCAGCACATAATGTTATAATTCCTGCATGGAATGATAAAGGCACCGTAATACCCGAAGAGCACGTTTTAATTAAACACAATTTAAAAAGTTTACAAGCTTTAATGCGTAATTATGTTGGTATTGTTAGAAGCAATAAACGTTTAAAAAGAGCTATTAAACATTTAGATGTAATTTACAATGAAGTTGAAGATTTGTATCGAGAGTCTAAAATTACGCCTTCACTTTGTGAGTTAAGAAACATGGTTAATGTAGCGCACCTTATTATTACGCAATCTTTAGAGCGTAAAGAAAATAAGGGTGGTTATTTTAATAAAGATAATGTTTAAAACACGTTTTTTTTAAGCAATTTTTATATCGGGGTTGTTAGTGTCTATCTCAGAGTTAATGTGCTTATGCTGATTTATTTTTTCTAACAAAAGTTGCTTGTTTACTGGTTTTGTAAGGTAGTCATTCATACCTAAATTTAAAACTTTGGTTTTGGTTTCTTGCATAGCATCGGCAGTAACAGCAATTATTGGTATGTTATTTTTAATGCCGTTTTCACTTCCGTTTCTAATAATTTCAGTGGCTTCATAGCCATCCATAACGGGCATTTGTAAATCCATTAAAACAAGGTCATAAACATGTTGCTTAAGTGTGTCTAATGCTTCTTGCCCGTTGTTTACAATAGCAAAGGTTGTATTTGAAAAACCGCTTAAAATTTTTCGCATAACCATTTGGTTCATTTTATTGTCTTCAACTACTAAAATATGTACAGGATTATCGTTATTAGTATTATTAGTTACAGTAGTTTCAATTTGGTTAAAACTTTTCAAATTCAAATCTATAAAAACGGTTGTACCTTTGTTGGGCTCGCTGTCAATTTTAAGAGAGCCGTTAAAAAGTTCAATAATATGTTTTGCTATGGTTAAGCCTAAACCAATACCGCCAAAAGCTCTTTTATGGTTAAGTTTCATTTGGTTAAAGCTATCAAAAACGCGGTCTTTATCTTTAGGGTCTATTCCTATACCTGTATCAGATATTTGAAATGAAAAACGGCACATATCATTAGGTTGCTTTAAGCATTTTACTTTGAAGTAAATATTGCCTTCTTTTGTAAATTTAACAGCATTACTAAGCACGTTGTTTATTATTTGAATAAACCTATCAGGGTCTGCGTAAACACTTGAAGGTATTTCAGAATCCATTTCAAACGTATAATTTAACCCTTTTTTTAAGGCTTCAGCTTTCCAATTATTACTAATTTGATTGAGTTTAATTGTAGGGTTAAAACTAGTTGAATTTAACTCTAGCTTATTGGTTTCAATTTTTTCAAAATCAATAATATCATTTACATTACTAAGCAAGCTAAGTGATGCATTTTTTATAATTTCAAAAGGTTTGCGGTTGTTGTTATTTTGTTGGGTTTCTAGTTCGCTTTCGGCAATGCCCATAATGGCATTTATTGGTGTGCGTAACTCATGACTCATGTTAGACATGAAATAGGTTTTTAACTGGCTTATTTCTTCAGATTTTTTTAAGGCTTCTTCTTGCGATTTTTCTTTTTCTAGCCTTAATTTTTTTATAAGATTTGTCATTGATAACGATAGAAATATAACCTCAAAACCAGACCCAAATTTTGCACTGTTTAGCGTAATAAAATTGTTAGGTAATAAACTTAAATTATTCATTACAAAACCAAGTAAGCCAATAACTAAAAATAAAATACCAACTGAGAAAAACGGGTCTATTTTAATACGCTTAAATTGCATGGTAAATATGGTTGTAAGAATAAGTAGTAAACTAAACAAACCATTTATGTTGCTTAAAGGGTAGGCAATTTTAAGCGTTTCAGCATTTATAAATAACATTAAAAATGATATACCTATAATACCATAAATAATATTAAAAGCTTTTTTAAACGAATGTAGTTTTGTGTGAATGTTTAAAAAGTGCTCACAATATTTTAGTAAAAAAAAGTTAGATGATAATGCCGTTATTAAAACAGTTCTGCTATTAAAGTAACCGCCATTTACTAAAAAGTATTCATGTATAAAGCCATCTAAAGCGGCTTGCATTAAACCAATTGAAAATACATAAATACCATAATATAAAAATGATTTTTCTTTTAAACTAGTGTAAAAAAACAAGTAGATGATTCCGGCTAAAAAAAGGAGTCCGTAAAACAGACCAAAAAATAGTTGTTGTTTGTAGTTAACTAATAAAAATTCTGTTTCGGAGTATAGGTTTAAAGGTAAGTTTATAGTTTCACCATCACTTTTTAAATGGATATAAATATTTTGAACTTGGTTTGGTGGTAATACTAGTTTAAAAACTGTAGCGTGATGTTTTACATCTTTTTGAGTAAACGGAATTTTATCACCGTTTTTAAATAATTCTATATTGTTTTTATCAATTTTATAAAGATTAACAACATCTGTTATAGGTCTTGCGGTTTCTAAATAAAATGTTTTTGCTTGGTTATTTGTATTCTTTAGTTTGAAATTCACCCAATAATTATCGTTTGTAAAACCTACGCTATGGTTTGCAGTTTCTAGCCTTTGGTATTTTAAATTAGTAGTGTTTAAAATAGTATGAATATTATAGTTTGTTTGTCCAACATTAACATATTCAGCATATTCAAAAAGGTTGGTATTTTCGTTTTCTTGTACGTTGTAAATAGGTGCCTGAGAGAATAATGTAATGCTTATAAAGCAAATTAAAATTGAGAGTGTATATTTCATTACTAAGGGGCTATTAGAAATCAAACATACTTAACTATGGGCTTAAAAGTAATAAAATAATGTTAAAAAATGCATTTTAAAGATTATTTACGCATTTCATCGTGTTTTTTTAATTAAAAAAGGCCACTAAAATAGTGGCCAATTATTTGTGAGCAAAAAAAGGTTATTTACTAAGCATGAGTAATTCATTGCAAAGTATTTCGGTTATATAGCGTTTTTCGCCATCTTTAGTTTCATAAGTTCTATTGGTAAGTTTACCTTCTACGGCTATTTCTTTTCCTTTAGTTATGTAGCTTTCAACTACACTAACTAAGCCGCCTTTTACAACAATGTTGTGCCATTGGGCGCGTTCTACTTTGTTACCGTTTTTGTCTTTGTAACTATCATCTGTGGCAAGGGTAAATTTTGCCATTTTGTTACCATCATTAAAGTTAATAATTTCTGGGTCTTGCCCTAATCTACCAATCAACTGTACTTTGTTTCTAAGTGCGTTCATAATTTTATTTTTAAATGTTAAACAGTTAATACTATCGAGTTCTAATGTTTAGACATGGCAAATATCACACAGAAAGCAAACATTATTCGGTATTTACTTGTTTAAAATCGTTTGTAAACGTTTGTAGTCGTTTAAAAATGATTAATATTTAATTTGTTATATTTACAACATAATAGCAATCTCTCTCAAAAACAACCATATGTTAAACGTAAAAAAAGAAGCGTGGGAAACACTTAAGCGCCCTATTTGGAAAGAAAACGAAATGTACCAAGTATCAAACTTTGGTAGAGTTATTAGATTTAAAATGAAATCTAAAGGTGAATTTTTTAAGTTTTCAACAGTTGCTAATGGCTATGAAGCTTTTACTGCCGTTAAAAAAAATAAAAAAAATGATTTGCAATACGTGCACCGTGTTGTGGCCGAACTTTTTATTGAAAACCCAGAAAATAAACCTTTTGTAATTCATAAGGATTATGATAAAACTAATAACCATGTTGATAATTTAGCTTGGGTTACACGAAGTGAACTGGTGCAGCATAACTTAAAAAACCCTAATGTAATTGCTTCTAAAGAAAAAAAGAAACACAACCCGCCATATTCAAAACTGTCAGAAGGCAAAGTAAAAATGATTAAACGTAAAATTTTTGATCCTAACAGGAAAACAAGATTACGGTTAATTGCAAAACAATTTGGTATTTCTGAAATGCAACTATACCGTATTAAAACAGGCGAAAATTGGGGGCATGTTACAGATTTTTAACAAAAAATAAATATAAAACATCAAATCATTTTCTTTATTTTGAAAGTAATTTAAACCAATTACTATAAGTAATGTATTAAATTATTATGCATTTTTCAAAGTAAAAACCACTAAACACCCTATGAAAACACTACAATTTAGTAACAACCACGAAATGCCAGCTTTTGGATTAGGAACATGGAAATCTGCCGAAGGCGAAGTATATAATGCTGTAAAAACCGCTATAAAAAATGGTTACAGACACATAGATTGTGCTGCTGCTTATGGAAACGAAGCAGAAGTTGGTAAAGCCTTAAAAGAAGTTATAAACGAAGGCATTGTTACTAGAAATGAGCTTTGGGTAACATCAAAACTATGGAGCAACATGCATGCAAAAGATGATGTTATTGAAGCTATTAATAAAACATTAAATGATTTACAGTTAGAGTATTTAGATTTATACCTAATACATTGGCCCATAGCACAAAAAAAAGAGGTGCCTTTTGTGAGTAAAGTTGAAGATTTTATTCCGTTAGAAGAATTACCTAACGAACTTACTTGGCAAGGTATGGAAGAAGCTGTATCTAAAGGATTAACACAGCATATTGGTGTTTCAAATTTTGGTCCAAAAGCATTAAAGCAGTTAATAGAAAGTGCTAAAATTAAACCAGCAATGAACCAAATTGAATGTCACCCTTATTATCAACAAAATGATATGCTAGCGTTTTGTAAAAAACACGGTATTCATGTTACGGCTTATGCGCCATTAGGTTCGGGTGATAGAGCTGCTAAATTTAAAGCTGAAGATGAGCCTGTTCTTTTAAAAGACCCAGTAATTTTAAACATTGCTAAGGCTAAAAACGCATCGGCAGGTCAAATATTAATAAGTTGGGCGTTACATAGGGGTACTTCGGTTATACCAAAATCTGTAAACCCAAAAAGAATTGTAGAAAATTTTGAGGCCCAAGCTGTTGAATTATCGCAAAGCGATATGGATAAAATAGCGGCTTTAGATAAAAATTACAGATTTTTAACTGGCGAGCATTGGGTTTATGAAGGAAGTTCATACACACTAGAAAGCATTTGGGCTTAATGCCGTAGTAAATGTTTCTTAAATATAAACTTTATGGAAAGACAATGCTTAGAGTGTGGAAGCAAAATTGTTGGCAGAATAGATAAGAAATTTTGTAGTGATGGTTGCCGTAATGCTTACAATAATAAAATAAATAAAGACAATAAAAACCTTATTCGAAACACCAATAATAGGCTTAGAAAAAACTACAGAGTTTTAGAAATGCTAAACCCTAACGGAAAAACAAAAGTGTCTAGATCTAAGCTTATAGAAAATGGTTTCGATTTTAATTTTTTTACAAGTATTTATACCACAAAAGCCGGAACTGTTTATTATTTTGTATACAATCAAGGGTATTTACCTATAGATGGAGACTACTATGCTCTAGTTACCAGAGAAAAATAAAATGTAACACACCGTAATAAATACATACTAATAAGGCAATAATGTAAGTTTAATTATGCAACTATTTATACCTGTTTTATTTATTGCCGTTTTTATTACAATAGTTTTTTTATTTATTTACTACAGTAAAAAAAAGGTGTTATTACGGCAATTAGCTAAGTTTCAATTTAAAAGTATAGCACAGTTTAAAACCAATACACCCATAAAAATAATGGGTAAAGTTTTACAAAGTCATGAGCCTTATGTTATGCCTTTCAGTAAACGAAAATGTGTAGCTTTTGAGTTTAAAATAGAACAGAAAATTAGCACAGGCAAACATTCTAGATGGAAAACACTTGTTGAAAAACAAGATATTCAAGATTTTTTTATTGAAGAACGCGGTGAAGTTGTTATGGTAAAACCTACAAACCAACCAAAAAACTATATTAGTTATTTGGTGAAAGATAAACGAGTGTCTTCAGGGTTTTTTAAAGAACCAACGCCAGAGTTTAAAAAACTTTTGTCAGATTTTGATATTGATAGCCAAAACTTTTTCGGTTTAAATAAAACACTACGTTATTCTGAAAGGATTTTAGAAGTTGGCGAAACTATTGTAGTAGCAGGCGTTGCAAAATGGAAAACATTACCACAACCCATTGAGGGTTATAGCTACTCTAAAATTGCAGCTTTAGAAAGTACCAATACACAAAAATTAATAATTACAGATTTGCCCGAAGCCCAAAAAAATAAGCATACTTAATGCTTATTTCCACCAGTTTTGCCCCTTTAATTCCATGGCAGCTTTTAAAACATCTTTTTGGCTAATTTGCCCAACTAATTTACCATTTTCAATAATAGGAAAGCGTCTGCGTTTGGCATTTAAAAATTTATTAGCGGCGTCAAAAATATTCATATTACCATCAATAGTTTCAATATTTTTAGCCATATGTTTTTCAATGGTTTTATCTTGCATTGGCAAGTTGTAATAACGGCTTTCGCTAATTTGCTTAATACAATCACCTTCAGAAATAACACCAATTAATTCATTATTTTCATTAACCACTGGTCCACCCGAAATACGATTCTTAATTAAGGCTTCCATAACACTTTCAATGGTTTGGTTTGGGGTAAACGTAATCAAATTGCGTGTCATGTAATCACTCACCTTTAAAGGTTTATTTTCTGTTGCATTACCTTGTTGCCTTCTGGCTCCTTGAAAACTTTTTATACCCATAATATTTAAATTTAGTCTTACTAAATGTAGAAATTATTTTTTAGTTTTCCTAATACTAACAACTTATAAAACGCTTTGTATTAGGGTTTTTGGTTTTGTTTAATAAAAATTAACTAAAATAAATAAGATACTTTTTAAGCTAATAAATGTTTATTTTTTTAGCTTTAGGCCTTAAAATTTTAAAAAGATGAAGCAAATTTTAGTATTGCTAGTAGCAATAAGTGGTTTTGTAATGCAAGCGCAAAATAATGAAGCTATGTTAGCACATTATGAGGCTTATTACAAGGCAATGAAAAAACAAGGTGATATACAAGGTGTAATTAATGCCATGACGCATTTAAATGTATTAGCACCATCGCAGGCAAGAAAAGATACGTTGGCTTATATTTATATGGACCAAGGTATGAATACACAAGCCTTAAACACCATAGGGTTTGAAAAAAATGCTAACGATTCTGATATTGCTATTCAAGTAAAAGCTTTGGCGCTTAAAGCACTTAAACAACCCAAATTAGCTATTACTTTTTTTGAAGAAATGTTTAATAGAAACGAAAATCCTTTAATAGCTTATGAATTAGCTGAATTAAATATTCAGGTTAGAAATAATGCTGAAGCTGAAAAACATATTATTTATGGTTTAGCAAATTCAAAAGATTTAAAAAAGGCGTTTTTTGAAAGGCAAACACCTTATGAAGTACCTTTAAAATCGGCCTTTAAATATTTAAATGCTTTGAACATTTTTTCAAAAGACCCAAAAAGTAATATAGACGCAGCTGTTGATGTTTTAGATGAAGCTTTAAAAGAAGCGCCAAACTTCAATATGATTAATATTACTAAAAATGAACTGCTAAGGCAAAAGCAGGTGTTAAACAATCAAACACAAACATCAGAAGATAAAAACTAAAAAAAAAAATCGGCATTATTTAATGCCGATTTTTTTTGATTTATAAGCCATTGGTTGTTACCAAATTTTAACACGGTTTTCTGGCTTTATGTATAATTTGTCGCCTTCTTTAATATCAAAAGCAGTATAAAAAGCATCAACGTTTAAAAGTGGTTGAACCGCTCTTGTCATACCTGGTGAATGCGGATCGGTTTTAATTTGATTTTTAAGCGCATCATCTCTCATTTTGGTTCTCCAAATGGTTCCCCAAGACATAAAGAAACGTTGTTCTGGTGTAAAACCATCAATGTTTTCAGGTCTTCCCTTTTCTTCAATACTTAACTGTAAAGCATCATAAGCAGCAACTACACCACCTAAATCACCAATGTTTTCGCCTAAAGTAAACGGACCGTTTATGTTAGTTTCAGGTAAAACTTCAATCGCGCTATATTGGTCTGCAAGGTTTTTGCCTAAAGTTTCAAATTGTTTTAAATCTTCGTCTGTCCACCAGTTGTTTAAGTTACCATCTTTATCATAACGTGCTCCAGAATCATCAAAACAATGTGAAATTTCATGACCAATAACAGCACCAATTCCACCATAATTTACTGCATCATCAGCTTGGTAGTTGTAAAAAGGCGGTTGTAAAATAGCTGCAGGGAACACAATTTCATTAAACGCCGGATTAAAATATGCGTTTACCACTTGTGGTGCCATAAACCAGCGGCTTTTATCAACAGGTTGTCCTAAATCTTTTAGGTTTGAATTGTGCGACCATTTACTTGCATTAAGCATGTTTTGGAAGAATGATCCGCCTTCTTCTACACCACTTATTTCTAGCTCAGAGTAGTCTCTCCAAGTATCAGGATATGCTATTTTTACTTTTAAAGCCAATAGTTTTTCAACAGCTTTTTCTTTAGTTTCAGGGCTCATCCAATCTAGGTTATTAATTCTATTTTCATAGGCTTTAATAACGTTGGCAATCATTTTTTCTGCTTTTACTTTAGCTTCTGGCGGAAATTTTTCATCAACATAAAGTTTTCCTAAAGCCTCGCCAATAGTACCGTTAAGGGTTTGTAATGCATCTTCATCACGTGGCTGTTGCTTTTTTGCACCTCTTAAGGTTTTACTGTAAAATTCCCAAGATGCCGTTTCTAAATCTGTACTTAAAGAACCGGCAGCATCGTTAAATAAATTCCAGCGTAGGTATGATTTCCAATCGTCTACATTATTTTCGGCAAAAATGTTTTGTAAAGCATTCATGTATTTAACTTCGCTAACAATAACGGTATCAATTTGGGTAACGCCAATACCAGTGAAGTAGTTTTTCCAGTTTATTGCGGGTACCATTTTTTGTAAATCTGCAATAGATCTTGGGTTGAAGCGTTTGCGAGCATCTCTTCGGTCTACCTTATCCATTCTAGGTTCAGCCAAACGCGTTTCAAAAGCTAGAATTTTTTCAGCTTCAGTATTTGCAGTAGCTTCGTCATTACCTAAAAACTGAAGCATTTTTGTTATGTAAGCTACATATTGCGCTCTTTTTTCTTTAGAGTCTTCATCATCCTTTACATAGTAATCTCTATCTGGTAAACCTAAACCGCCAGTGCCAAGGTAGCCTGCATTAATATTACTATTTTTAGTGTGAGGTGATACACCAAAACCAAAAAAGCCACCACCACCAAGAGGTTCCATTTCAACCAAATAATTTTGTAAATCTTGAATGTTTTTAATGGCGTTAACTTTTGCTAAATAAGGTTTAATAGGCTCTAAACCTTGTTTGTTTCTGTTAATAGTATCCATAATGGTTTGAAAAAGCATAACGGCTTTTTCTTGGTCTGAACCAGGAACGACATTTATTTTATTAAGATCTTTATCATCGGCCATGGCAGCTCTTAAAATAGCAAGAGCATCGTCATTGGTGTTTTTTCTTAATTCATCAAAGCTTCCCCAGCGGGTACGATCGTCAGGAATTTCATTGTTGTCAAGCCATTTTCCGTTTACGTATCTAAAAAAATCGTCACTTGGTTTAACAGATGTATCCATGAATTCTACATTAATTCCTGGTGTGGTTTCTGCCTGTGCAGTTTCTTTTTTTGCATCATTTTTACAAGATGCTACACCCAACAATATGGCCAAACCATAAACGGGTATTAGTTTTGAGTTAGTTTTCATTTTTAAAGAACTATGTTTTAAGTTTTTTTATGAGACGCACTTATTGCAAGATTGTTTCATATTTTTTGTTAAAAAAGTTTTAAGCTTACAATTTAATGCTAATACTTGTTTTTTTGGCTTAAACAATAAATATATTAACATTTTTTTAATAAAATGAGAGCAAAAAAATAGGCGTACTACACATACGCCTATTTTTAAAATGGATTTACCAATTATTATGGTTTTATAATGTCTTGATTATCAAACTCTATTTTTTTATTTATTTGAAGGTTTAAGTTTGAAAAAGCAATAAAAACATCTTTAATAACAGCTAAAAGTTCTGTTTTAGAGGTAGATTGTAAATTATATAAACTTTCTAGTTTTAAAAACTTGGTTTCAAAAGCATTAATTCTTGCCGTAATTGAGGCGGCGTTTAATGGTTTAGGTATGTTTTTCTTTAAATCTGTTAAGGTGTTGTTTACAACTTCTTTGTTTTCTAAGAAAAACGATAAATCGGCTTTTTTTAAATTAACAATTACTTCTTTTAATTGTGTATACTCTGTCCATTCTGCCACAAAAACTTGGGCTTTTTCATCAAGTAAATAATCGGCGTATTTAATTTTAGTAATATCTTTTTCTGTTACTTTATGGTTTTGGTTTTCAGTGTTTTTGGTAGTGTCTTCAGCGTTTTTTTTGCATGAAAACATTGTGAAAAATATGCATAAAGCACTAATTACTAATTTGTTCATAAAGCTTGTTTTATTAGTATAACGCAAATATATACTAATAGTTTATTTTTTAATTTAATTAATAAAAATTATAAGTTAATTGTATCTTTGGGCGCTACCCTAAAAGCTTAATTATTATGATGGAAAATTTTTGGTTTAATGTTGAATACGGAATAAATCATGTATTAGATATTAATGCCTATGACCATGTTTTATTTTTAATTGCATTAACTGTACCGTATCTTTTTAAAAACTGGAAGCGCGTTTTGCTTTTAGTATCTACATTTACTTTAGGGCATACATTATCATTAGTATTGGCATCATACGGTGTTGTTAGAATTAATGCAGAAATAGTTGAATTTTTAATACCGGTAACCATTTTTGTTGTAGCATTATTTAATGTGTTTACAGCAGGTAAAAATGCGCAAAAAGAAAAAATTGGTGTTTTGTTTATATCTACACTATTTTTTGGTTTAATTCATGGTTTAGGTTTTGCTAGAGAGTTTCAAATTTTGTTAGGCGATTCAGATAATAAATTAATAATGTTGCTAGAGTTTGCTTTAGGTATAGAAATTGCGCAGTTAATTATAGTTTTTATAGTGTTATTTTTGGGCTACATTGTGCAAACAATCTTTCGCTTTTCAAAAAGAGATTGGGTTATGGTAATTTCGGCTATTGTAGTTGGTTTGGTTATACCAATGATTTTAGAAAGTGATTTTTTAGCCTAATAACACAACTTTTTAAAGTACTTTTAACGTAAATACCACAAAACCTGTAGTATTTTATAAAACTTTAACTAACAAGCATTGTATTTAAAATACATAGCAAGTATATTCGTTATACATATTGTGTTTACGTTATAAAAACAAAAACGTAATAAACACATACTTTAATAAACATATTAATGCCAGAACAAAAACAATTAAAGTACGATAAGGCATATTTAAGAATTGCTAAAGAGTGGGGGAAGTTATCTTATTGCAAACGCAAACAAGTAGGCGCCCTAATAGTTAAAGACAGAATGATAATTTCTGACGGCTATAACGGAACACCATCTGGTTTTGAAAATTGTTGCGAAGATGAAGAAAATTATACAAAATGGTACGTTTTACATGCCGAAGCCAATGCTATTTTAAAAGTAGCAGCATCAACACAATCTTGTAAAGGTGCTACATTGTACATAACACTATCGCCATGCAAAGAGTGTAGTAAGCTCATTCATCAGGCCGGTATTGTTAGGGTGGTTTATCACACAAAATATAAAGATGATTCAGGCCTAAAGTTTCTTAAAAAAGCAGGTGTAGAACTTAAATTAATTGAAGATATAACAGCCTAATGCCTTACAAAAAAAAATATTTGCCACTTTTACTAGGTGTAGCCACAGCCGCAGGTATTTTTATTGGCGGTAAACTAAATTTTAGTGATTCGCCAGATAAGTTATTTTCAACCAACAGTAAAAAAGAAAAGTTAAACAGGCTAATAGATTATATTGAATACGATTATGTAGATGATATTAACACAGATAGTATTGTTGATGTTACCGTTAATGGCATTTTAGATAATTTAGACCCGCACTCTGTTTACATTCCAAAAGAAGATTTAGAGCGCGTTACTGAAAACATGAAAGGTGATTTTGTAGGTATTGGCGTTAGTTTTTACACCTACCGAGACACTATTACAGTTATTAGAGCTATTGAAGGTGGCCCAAGTGAAAAAGCGGGTATTAGAGGCGGCGATAGAATTTTGATAGCTAATGGCGATTCACTTTTTGGTGATAAAATTTTAGATACCGAAATTATAAAAACACTTAAAGGCCCTATAAATTCAAAGGTAGATTTAACAATATACAGAAAAGGTGCACCAAAACTTTTAAATTTTACTGTAAAACGTGGTGTAATACCCATAAAAAGTGTTGATGCATCATACATGCTTACTAATAAGTTGGGCTACATAAAAGTTAACAGGTTTGCAGAGTCAACATATAAAGAATTTAAAAAAGCACTTGAAAAACTTATAGATAGTGGCGCTGCAGAAATAGCCCTAGATTTACGAGGAAACCCAGGCGGATTTTTAACCATAGCAGAACAAATGGTTGATGAGTTTTTAGGTAAAAATAAACTCATTTTATTCACAAAAGATAAAAGAGGCCATATAGAAGAAAGTTATGCTACCAAACGTGGTAGTTTTGAAAACGGAAAGGTATATGTGCTCATAGATGAAAACTCAGCATCGGCTAGCGAAATTGTGGCTGGTGCGCTTCAAGATAACGATAAAGGTGTTATTGTAGGGAGGAGAAGTTACGGCAAAGGCTTAGTGCAACGCGAAATGGATTTGGGTGATGGTAGCGCTGTACGTTTAACGGTGTCTCGTTACTATACACCAACAGGCAGATCTATTCAAAGGCCTTATAAAACCATTGGTCATAAAGATTATTATGATGAATATTCTGAAAGATTAGATAGTGGCGAACTCTTAGATCCTACTAAAATTGAAGTAGCCGATTCTTTAAAGTTTAAAACACCAAAAGGCAAAATAGTGTATGGCGGTGGCGGTATAATTCCTGATGTTTTTGTACCTATAGATAATACCTTGCATAATGAAACATTACAATATATAGAACAATATCAGTTTTTTGATAACTTTATTTTTAGGCAGTTAGATTTAGATCGTCATGCGTATGACGGTATTTCAAGAAAAGATTTTATTGAAAGTTTTGAAGTAGATGACGATATGGTTATAAAATTTCAAGATTATGTAAATACCCAAACACGGTCAAAAATAACCTTTGTAGCGTATCATGATGAGGTAAAGCAATATTTAAAAGCATCATTAGCCGAACAATTGTACGGTAATGGGGCTTTTGAAGAAGTTATTAATAAAACAGATATAATGATTGAAGAGGTTATTAAGTTAAGTGAAACAGCACCTTAATTATTCACTAACCTTATCATGTACTTTGGTGTGTTTACCGTCATTCCAAAGTGTTAAAATATCTGTAGCTACATGTGCTCCACTACCAGTAGCCATGGCAAATTGGCTACGCCATCCGGCAAGTGAACCTGCAACGTATAGGTTTTCTTCAATTAAATGATCATTGTTTTTTAGCCAAATACGCTCTTTCTCAATTGGTGAGCGAGGGTGTGGTGCAATATAACTTTCTAAACCCTTAATACGCATTAAATTAGTGTATCCAACAGCAACTACTACAATTTCAGTTTTATATGTGTTTTTGTTGGTTATAACTTTAAATCCATCTTCAGTTTTACAGATTTCTATAACCTTTTCTTTTTCAATTTGATTAACGTGAGGATATAAATCTTTGAGTTGTTGTTTCCCGCTTTCTAAAATAGAAGCGCCAGTAGTTCCAGGAGCTAGCCCCAAAACATTATTAAATAAAGCAGTTTGTAAATGCGATGTTTTTTGGTGCACTAAAATACCAACGCGTTTATTTTGTGCAAAAGATTTGTTTTTTGCAGAGCCTAAAACCAATGCGCAAGATAAACCTGCGGCTCCGCCTCCTATAATTAGTGTGTTAAACATAAATTCTATTTACGTTCTTTTGCCTTTTGTTCAATTTTTTTTGAAATTCTTAAAATAAGCATTAATGCTATAGCGCATAAACCAGCAACTATAGTAATTATAGCCACCATACTTTCTCCAGTAAAAGGCGCATTAAAATTTATTTTTGTGAAGTTGAAAATAGTCATAGCACTGGCTAAAACTATAATAATTAAGGTTGCTATTTTCATTATATATTTAGTAGAATTTTAATATTTACAGCAAAAAGTTTAACGGCAATAGCTAATAAAATTACACCAAAAACTTTTCTAATTATATTAATACCGTTTTGGCCTAAAAAACGTTCAATTTTTTTTGAGGTTTTTAAAACTACAAAAATAACAATAACGTTAAGTATAATGGCAATTATAATGTTTTCAACTCTAAACTCTGCACGTAATGATAACAAGGTGGTTAAACTACCTGGGCCTGCAATTAAAGGGAATGCTAACGGAAAAATTGAAGCCGTCATTACATTGTTTTCTTCTTCTTTGTAAAGTGTAATGCCTAAAATCATTTCTAAAGCAATAAAAAATAAAATAAAAGCACCAGCAATGGCAAAAGAGTTAACATCAATACCAATAAGGTTTAAAATGCTTTTACCCAAAAACAGAAAAACAATCATAATGGCACCTGCAATAATTGAGGCTTTCTCGCTTTGAATATGACCTACCTTTTTGCGTAAATCTATTATAATAGGTATGTTGCCAATAATATCAATTACTGCAAATAAAACCATAAATGCGGTAAAAATTTCTTTAAATATTAACTGCATGCTTATTTTTTTAAATTTTCTGCAAATGTCGGTATTTAATACAACATTTAGGTGTTAAATTAAATTTAAAGTTTTCTATTTTTGCAAGCATGTTTCAATTAGGAAAAACTATAATATCAGAAGATGTGCTTAAAAAAGAATTTGTATGCAATTTAAGTGCATGCAAAGGCGCATGTTGTATTGATGGTGATGCAGGAGCACCACTTGATGAAGCCGAAACTAAAATACTTGAAGATATTTACCCAAAAGTAAAGCCTTTTTTACGTAAAGAAGGTATTGAGGCTATTGAGCACCAAGGTACTTTTATAACTACAGAAGATGGTGAGCTGGAAACACCTTTAATTGGTAATGCAGATTGTGCTTACGTGATTTTTGATGAAAATAACACGGCACTTTGTGCTATTGAAGAAGCTTATAACCAAGGTGAAGTTAGCTGGAAAAAACCAGTGTCTTGCCATTTATACCCTATTAGAGTTACAGATTATACCGAGTTTTCTGCGGTTAATTACCATAAATGGCAAATATGTGATGATGCCTGTGAGTTGGGTGAAGAATTAGGCGTGCCAGTTTATAAATTTGTTAAAGAAGCACTCATTAGAAAGTTTGGTGAAGATTGGTATATGGAGCTAGAGAAGGAATCTGAAAAGTTTAAATAAAAAAAAGCGGCTTTTTTAGATGCCGCTTTTTTTTTATTGCGCAATTCAATTAATTGTATTAGAAGTTTACAATGTATAGTGTATTGCCGTCTATATTTTCACTAGTTTCGGTGTTTGAAATGTATTTTTGTATAGTAGCACTGTTGTCACCCGTCCAAACAGCAAAATCATCATCATTAATAACGCCAATTGTAGTAGGGTTTATTAACCAAATACCTTCAAGTTTGTCATGTGGATAGTCACCTAATTCAGCAATTAAATCTACGGCTAATGTTTTGGTAACAGGTGTAATGCCGGCATTTGCTAACTCAGTCCAAGTACATTGTTCAATAGTTTTTCCGTTTATTAGTTTTCCGTTTAAAGTATCATCTGCATCAGATACATCGGTAGCATTAGAAATGTCTATTTTGTAAATGTGTTTTTGTACTTGGCTCTTATCTTTGTCTTTAGTAAAAGCGCCATCTCTTTCAACAATTAAAAATTCGGTATTGCTTAATGCAACAATTTCAGAGTTTGAGTTTTTAGCTTTTTCTTGTTTGTGTAAATACTGTTTTGTGGCGCCCGTTTCAATATCAAAAGTAACAATTCTTGTTATTGTAAAATCGGCAACTTCAGCTTTACTAGGGTTGTAAAGTGTAGATTGCATAATGCCTACCAAAGTTTTTTCATCTGGAGTAATAGCTAAACCTTCCATACCTCTATTGGCCCAACGCGTTTCAAAAACAGCAGGTAGTTTTCTGTCTCCAGTTTCACCTGTAATTCCTTTGGGGCTAAGTCTTTCTAATTGTTTTCCGTTTGCATCAAAATGCACAATGTGTGGTCCATATTCATCAGATACCCAAAAACTACCATCTTTCATGGCTACTAAACCTTCGCTATCTAAACCATATTTATCATCATCAAGTGTGGTGGTTTGGTCTTCGGCGTACGCGGTTTCACCTGTAGCTCCATAACCTTCAGGGTTTGGTCTTCCGCTTATGTTAACTCCGGCAGGATTTTTAAATAAAATTTCTCTAATCATTTCAATGCTGCCATCAGTATTTAACTTAAAGTGGCCAATACGAGGTGTGTAATTTGGTGTAGGGAAAATTTTATCACTACCAAATTTAATGTTAGCACCCCTATCGGTTAATGCATAAAATTCACCTTCGTTAGTTGGGTGAGCGGTAGCGGCAGAACCAAAACCACCATTTCTTACTTCTACATTATTACTAGTTGTTTTTAAAACAGAGTAAGGTAATTTAATGCCTTTGTTTGAAATTTCTGGAAGTTGGTAAGGTGCTGGCGTGTCATCATCATTACAGGCCGTAAAAGTTGTAGCTAAAGCAGCTGTAAAAACTACTTTTAAAATGTGTGTTTTCATGTTGTTGTTTCTAGTTTTTAAAGCTTGTAAGGTAGTTTTATGTTATTAAGCTTTTGTGTTGGTTTTTTTAACTTGACGTTAATTTTTGCAGTTAATTTGGTGTAATTATTTAATGTTTAAATAATGCATTGCTTAATGTGTAATTGTATATTTATTGTTGAAATTAACAAGTAATAAACAACTTGTAAAATTCCTTATAAAACCCTTTGTTTTTAAGGTTTTTAGTGTTTAAAAACTATTTTTTCTTGTAAACTTTTTTAATTTCAAAAAAAGTTAAATAACTGAAAAACAATACTGTAGGTGTTTTTTCTTGTAAACTTCTCAGTACTAGTACTTTTTTAGTTTGTTAAAAACTTGTTGAAAAGCTTTCTAAAAAAATGTGAAATTATATTGATGATTTTACCATCTTTGTTACACTCTAATTCTGAGTAAAAAAGCAATTAATTTAATATAATAATCCATTTAAAGTTATGTCCCAGGCAGTAGAACCTATTCTTCAAGAAAATAAAGATCGTTTTGTAATTTTTCCTATTCAACACCATGATATTTGGGAATGGTATAAAAAATCGGAAGCCAGTTTTTGGACTGCAGAAGAAATAGATTTACACCAAGATTTAACGGATTGGTCATCAAAATTAAATGATGATGAGCGCTATTTTATTAAACATATTTTAGCGTTTTTTGCTGCTAGTGATGGTATTGTAAACGAAAATTTAGCCGAAAACTTTGTGAATGAAGTACAATATAGCGAAGCTAAATTTTTCTACGGTTTCCAAATTATGATGGAAAACATTCACAGTGAAACCTACTCATTGTTAATTGATACTTATGTAAAAGACGAAAAAGAAAAAGATATATTATTTAAAGCGTTAGAAAACTTTCCTGCAATTAAAAAGAAAGCAGATTGGGCTTTAAAATGGATAGAATCCCCAAGTTTTGCAGAACGATTAATTGCCTTTGCAGCCGTTGAGGGTATTTTCTTTTCAGGAGCATTTTGTTCTATTTTCTGGTTAAAAAAACGTGGTTTAATGCCAGGTTTAACCTTTTCAAACGAATTAATTTCAAGAGATGAAGGTGTGCATTGTGATTTTGCTGTGCATCTACACCAAAACCACTTAGTAAATAAAGTACCAAAATCTAGAATTAAAGAAATTTTAGTTGATGCTTTAGATATTGAGCGCGAGTTTATCACAGAATCTTTACCTGTGAGCTTAATTGGAATGAATGCCAATTTAATGACCCAATATTTAGAGTTTGTAACAGACAGACTTTTAAATGAATTGGGTTGTGAAAAAGTATATAACACGTCTAACCCATTTGATTTTATGGATATGATTTCGTTACAAGGAAAAACTAATTTCTTTGAAAAACGTGTGTCTGAATATCAAAAAGCAGGTGTTTTAAATAAAGAAGAAGAAAAAGACAAATTTAGCTTTGATGCCGATTTTTAATCTGTAAAAGCTAGTTCAAAATTTTCTTAAGAACCCTATTATTTTCCACTAAAAGAAAATAAGCTAATTATTATATTTTTTATCCAACTAAACTACTCTAATTAACCACTAGAGGCATTTTTAGTATAACTAACTAATCCATAATCTGAAGTAATTCAGGTAAAAAAACTTAAAAGTAAACAGCAGTATGTATGTAATTAAAAGAGACGGCAGAAAAGAACAAGTAATGTTCGACAAAATCACCGCAAGGGTGAGAAAACTATGTTATGGTTTAAACGAGTTGGTAGATCCTTTAAAGGTAACCATGCGCGTTATTGAAGGGTTGTATGATGGTGTAACCACCAGTGAACTTGATAATTTAGCAAGTGAAATAGCTGCTACAATGACAACCGCACACCCAGATTATGCGCGTTTAGCAGCTAGAATTTCAGTATCAAACTTACACAAAAACACTAAAAAAACATTTAGTGAAGTTATGCAAGATTTATATGCATATGTAAACCCAAGAACAGGAAAAGAAGCACCACTGCTGTCTGATGAGGTTTACAATGTTATTATGGAAAACAAAGAGCGATTAGACTCTACCATAATTTACAACCGCGATTTTGGTTATGATTACTTTGGATTTAAAACATTAGAGCGTTCATACCTTTTAAAACTAAATGGTAAAATTGCAGAGCGCCCACAGCATATGTTAATGCGTGTATCTGTAGGTATTCATTTAAATGATATTGAATCGGCAATTGAAACTTACGAGTTAATGTCTAAAAAATACTTTACACACGCCACACCAACATTATTTAACTCTGGTACACCAAAACCACAAATGTCTTCTTGCTTTTTATTAACAATGAAAGAAGATAGTATTGATGGCATTTATGACACCTTAAAACAAACAGCTAAAATATCGCAATCTGCTGGTGGTATTGGTTTAGCTATGCATAACATACGAGCAACAGGAAGTTATATTGCCGGTACAAATGGCACAAGTAATGGTATAGTGCCAATGCTACGCGTGTTTAATGATACTGCACGTTATGTAGACCAAGGTGGTGGTAAACGTAAAGGAAGTTTTGCCGTGTACTTAGAGCCTTGGCATGCTGATATTTTTGACTTTTTAGATTTGAAGAAGAATCATGGTAAAGAAGAAATGCGTGCACGCGATTTATTTTACGCTATGTGGATTCCAGATTTATTCATGAAACGTGTTGAACAAGATGCTGAATGGACGCTTATGTGCCCAAATGAATGCCCAGGATTACCCGATACGCACAGTGAAGAGTTTGAAGCTTTATACGCAAAATATGAAGCTGAAGGAAAAGGACGAAAGAAAATTAAAGCACGTGAGCTTTGGGAAAAAATATTAGAATCTCAAATTGAAACAGGTACACCATATATGCTGTATAAAGATTCTGCTAACCGAAAATCAAATCAGCAAAATTTAGGTACCATTCGCTCATCAAACCTATGTACTGAAATTTTAGAATACACATCGCCAGATGAGGTTGCAGTATGTAATTTGGCATCTATTGCCTTACCAATGTTTATTAAAAATGGCGCGTTTGATCATAAAGAACTATATAGAATTACTAAACGTGTTACTAAAAACTTAAACAAGGTAATTGATAGAAATTACTATCCTGTAAAAGAGGCCGAAAATTCAAACATGCGTCACCGTCCAATTGGTTTAGGTGTACAAGGTTTGGCCGATACGTTTATAAAATTACGCATGCCATTTACTAGTGATGAAGCTAAAAAATTAAACCAAGAAATTTTTGAAACCCTTTATTTTGCTGCAGTTACAGCAAGTATGGAAGAAGCAAAAGCCGATGGGGCTTATCAAACTTATGAAGGTTCTCCAATTAGTAAAGGTGAGTTTCAGCATAACCTTTGGGGCTTAAAAGATGAAGATTTAAGTGGCCGTTGGGATTGGGATAAACTACGTAAAGATGTTGTTAAAAATGGCGTACGTAACTCATTGTTAGTAGCGCCAATGCCAACAGCATCAACATCGCAAATTTTAGGAAATAATGAGTGTTTTGAGCCTTACACATCAAACATTTACACACGTCGTGTATTATCGGGTGAGTTTATTGTTGTAAACAAACATTTATTAGAAGATTTAGTAGAATTAGGCCTTTGGAACGAAGCGCTTAAACAAGACATCATGAGGGCTAATGGTTCAATTCAAGGTATTGATATTATTCCGCAAGATATAAAAGATCTTTACAAAACAGTTTGGGAATTAAGTATGAAAGATATTATTGATATGTCTCGCCAACGCGGGTATTTCATTGATCAATCACAATCTTTAAACTTATTTATGGAAGGCGCTACTATGGCAAAACTAACATCAATGCATTTTTACGCTTGGAAAAGCGGCTTAAAAACAGGTATGTACTATTTACGTACAAAAAGTGCTGTTGATGCCATTAAGTTTACATTACAAACTACTAAAAAAGAACAGCCTAAAGCTGAAGCTGTTGAAGTTGATAACGTAGCTGTAGAGCAACATAAAGCTAAAAAAGAAAAATTAGCAGCCCAAAATGCCGCTAAGTTTGCTAAACAAAATACTGCAGAAGTTGATGTTGAACCAATGACTGCCGAAGAAATGAAAGCGCTTATTGCACAAGCAAAAGAAGCCGAAGGCGATGATTGCTTAATGTGCGGTTCTTAAGAACTGGGTTGTTCCCTCGAAAGGGGGAACCCCAAATTTAAAAAGAGCATCTCATTTTGAGATGCTCTTTTTGATTTTAGAAAATAATGGATTAATTAATCTTCTATATTATTGTTTGCAACAGTTGTATTGTTTTCACTCATTAACGCAAAAAACTTATCAATATTGGGTAAAATAATAATTTTTGTACGTCGGTTTTTTGCTCTATTATCTTTTGTGTTGTTATCGGCAATAGGTTGGTAGCTACTTCTGCCTGCAGCAATAAGTTTTTCTGGTGCTACATTATATTTTTCTTGAAGTTTTCTAACAACCGATGTGGCTCTCATAACACTCAAATCCCAGTTGTCTGCTAAAAATTCTGTGCTAATTGTTCTTGCATCAGTGTGTCCTTCAACCATAACATCTAAACTAGGTTCAGAGTTAATAACATCGGCTAATTTTTTTAAAACATTATCGGCTTTATTGCTTAATCTGTAACTTCCGGTGTTAAATAACATATTATCTGCTATAGAAATCATAACAACGGTTTCATTAATATTTACGGCAAAATCTTCGTCATTATTCATATTGCTTTCGCTTATAGTTTTTTCTAAATTATAAGCAACGGCTAAATTCATTGAATCTTTAAGCGTTTTTGCTTGAGCAAGTTTTGCAGCATCAACGTTTTTTAATGTTTCGCGCATTTTTTCTTTTGTACTATTAGAAATAACGGCAACATTACTAACGGCATCTAATTTGGTATCGTTTTCTTGTTTTAAAGTTGAAATTTTAGCGTTGTATTCATCAACACGTGCTTGAATTTTGCTAAACTTGGCTTCTAAATCTTCTTTTGCAACTCTAGTTTTAAGTAGTTCGCTTTTTATATTTCCATTTTCTTGCTGTAAAGCAACATATTTTTTCTTTGATACACATGAAAAAGTAACTGTAGCTGCAAGTAGCAATGCAAAAAATTTATTCATAATAATAATTTTAGGTTTACTATTATGTACGAAGCTTAGCTTTATATAGATGTTTTATATAAAATAGATGCTTTTAAATTTTTGTTAAAAAAAGTATGAAAACGTTGTGTTTTTGTTGGTATACAGTGTTTTAGTATAAAATGTCTGTGCCTAAATGTTTGTTGTTTTTGTTGTAATACCAAGCTCTGTTTTTAGGCATTTTAACGCCGTTTATCGTTTTTATGTCTGATAGTAGTATGTACTCTCCAGAGTCTTTTTTAACGGTGCCATTCTCATTGGTTTTGTAAAATTGATAGGCCTCCATGGCGTAAGTTTTAGGGTTGAAATAAATGTACCATACATCATTACCAACGGCTTCATCATAATTTGCTTTGAGTACTAAATAAGTTTTTCCTTTAAATTGCTTTTTTTCAACAGTTGGGTTAATGTTGGTGCCAGGGTCTTTTAGTTTCATAGGTAAACCATAAAGGTATGTGTAATAGTTTTTATAAAGTGCAGCACGATCACAATTTAAGTTGTGTTTTTTTATATTTTCTTCTGAAATGTTTTCAGAATTATTCAAAGCAAATGAACATTTGTTTTTATCAATGGTAAAGCGTGTTGTAATGGTATCTTTGGTAGCGGTAACTTGAAAATATTCATTGGGTAAATCTATTAAAACAGCGCTAACTCTGGGTGAATTATTAGGTGTTTCCATGGTGATAACAAAATTTCCTTTAAAGGTGGACCATTTGTTTTGTGGATCATGAAAGGATATGCTTTTTTCAAGCAATTCAGTGGCTGTTAATTGTTGTGAAAAAGCGTTGTTAAAAGCACATAAACAGCTGAAAAGTAAGAGATAAATTTTCATGGTGTAATTATTAATATAATATAGTTAAATGTACAAAAAACAAAAGCACCTAGTTAGGTGCTTTTGAAAAATATATTAAAAAAAATGGTTTATTCTTCCTCGTCTTTTTTGGCTACTGTTGCTGGTGCAACAGAGTCGTCATGCGCATTGTAATACTCTTCAAGAAGGCTCATGGTTGCAGTAAGTAAATCTTTTGTTTCTAATAAAATACCAAAGTATAACGTCGTGTTTTTTGGGCTAGATTCTTCGGTTCTAGTACGTTCAACTTGCTTTTGAATTTTATTGGTTAACAAATTGAACATACTTTCTTTTTTAGCTAACACAGCACCTATTTTATCAAATGAACCTGAGCTAAAAGCTTCTTTTGTGTTTTCAAATAGTTTTTCAAAAATAGCATCAATTTCTTTCAGCTCTTTAATTTGACTAAACTTTAACTTTTTATGGTTGTTGTTTACGTGTTTGTAACTGGTGTTAGATATGTATGTTAAAGATTGCGCCATATCTTGTAAATATCTTAAAATGTTTAGGTAAAAGTTACTGGCACTTACACTTGGCTCATCTAGATTTTTGATAAAGTAGAAAATATGATCTTTTAGTTCATCAATTTCATCACTTAAAGCTTCAACCTGGTTTTTATTCTTTTTTAAAGATTTTAAATTATGAGTTGCAAGTCCATTTACAGCATTGGTGTAAATTTTATTACCACGTTTAACAACCGTAGCTATGTTGCTTGCACTTTCAGTTATTACACCTTGTATAGAACTGCTTTCAGCTTTTTGAAGGCTATCTTCGGCTTTAAGAATTTTAGCTTGTTTTCTATGACTTAGATAGTTTCTTACTAATACAAAAATGGCAAATGCAATTAAAGCAACTAATGCATAACCTCTTCCGTAGTATAAAATTAAAGCCATTATAGCTGCAGCAACAAAGGCACTTAAGGCTGTTAAAAACCAACCTCCAACAACGTTTAGTACACCTGCAACTCTATAAACAGCACTTTCGCTTCCCCAAGCCCTGTCTGCTAATGATGTACCCATGGCAACCATAAAAGTAACGTATGTTGTAGAAAGCGGCAATTTTAATGATGTTGCTAAAGATATTAATACACTAGCAACCATTAGGTTTACGGCAGCTCTAACCATATCAAAAGCTGGTAAATCTTCTTTTTTTATGGCCGCAGATATTGTTGCTTTTTCAAATTGTTTTTCTATTTTATTTTTTGCCGATTGCGGTAGTAAATTATTAACACTTTCTGCAGTTGCGATAGTCATTCTAACTATGCTTCTAGATAAAAAGTTAGGTTCAAAACGTTCTTTAACATTATCTTGACGCGATAAATCAACCGATGTTTTTACAACCGCTTTGGCTTTACTAGAAAACCATAAGGTTAATACCATAACCAAGCCTGCAATTAGCAAAATGTATGTTGGTGTGAATATTTTTTGACCAAGGCTTTCCATGGTGAACTCTGTTGCAGATAGACCTAATGTATTTATTTCAGGATTACCAAAATCCATGTAAGCTTGATATGCACCTGTTGTAGGCCCAATAAAATTTACTAAATCATTGCCAGCAAAAGCAACTGCAAGTGCAAATGTGCCTATTACAATAATTATTTTGTAAATATTTACTTTTAAAAATTGTATAAGCAATAATGAAATTAAAGTGAATAATGCAAAACCAATAAGTAAAACTAAACTTGTATTGTTATTTATAAAACTAACAATAGTATCATTCATAAAAGAGGCGTTTTTAATACCTTTTATAAGAATGAAATACATAATAGATGTTACTGCAAGACCACTAAAAATAGCACCATAATATTTAGGTTTTTTAGCAAAATTAAATGATAGTAATATACGAGCTACATATTGTACTATAGCACCAACAGAAAAGGCTACAACAACCGATAGTAGTATGCCCAGAATAATTTCAATAGCTTTTTCATTGTTTATAAAGTTACCTAAATCTAAAAGCGTAAGACTTTTATCGGCAGTAATTTTAATAATAGCAACACAAACTGATGCGCCTAAAAGCTCAAAAACAATAGACACTGTTGTTGATGTTGGTAAACCTAGAGTGTTAAAAAAGTCTAGCAGTAAAATGTCAGTAATCATAACCGCCATAAAAATGATCATGATTTCATCAAATACAAATTGCCCGGGTACAAAAATACCTTTACGCGCAATTTCCATCATACCACTAGATGAAAGTGCTCCAAAAGCAACACCAATACTAGCAACAATCATTAAAGTTTTAAAAGACACAGCTTTTGAGCCAATGGCTGAGTTTAAGAAGTTTACAGCATCATTACTTACACCCACAACCAAATCTGCAATTGCCAAAACAGCAAGCGCAATTATCATAAAAGTATACAAACTATCCATTAAAAAGAAGTAAAATATATTGTGAGCAAATGTCAATATTTTAATTAAACCTAATGTTATGCTAATGTTATGTTCTTTCTGTACTTATTTAATTAAATTAAAGTTTTGCTAGTTACCTTAGCTTATGTGCCAATGTCATTATTTTAAATAATAACAAAAGCCTGTAAATCAATACAATACAAGTTTAATGTTAAATTAATGTTATGTAAATGTTGTGTAAATGTAAATTATTTTATATATTTGTAACGTAATAATTAATTAAAACCCCACATATTATGAAAAAATATATTTTATTATTAGCAGTTGTGTTCATGGGAATTTCAGTATACGCTCAAGATAAGAATGTTACGGTAAAGCATGAACAAAAAAATGATTTAGTTGAATCAACCTATTTTTATGCAGATGGAACTGTACAACAAAAAGGTACGTTTAACAAAGAAGGAAAGTTACATGGCACATGGACTAGCTTTGATACTAAAGGAAACAAAATAGCCGTTGGAAATTATGAGAATGGAAAAAAAGTTGGAAAATGGACGTTTTGGGCCAATGGTGTAGCTAAAGAAGTTAATTACAAGAATTCTAAAATTGCTAAAATTACTGAAGTAAGCAGTAACAATAGCCTATAATTTAGATAATTTTTATTCAAAAAAAAAGCTCCCAATTTGGGAGCTTTTTTATACCTAAAATTTAAGGCTATTAAAATTTTAATGTGTAACCTAGGGAAAATTCTGTTCCTGGTTGTCTTAAAGAAAATATTTCGTCATTTGCATTATAAGCATCAAAAGTACTTTCTTTTTCAGCACCTAAAATATTTGTTACCTTAAGATCAATTGAAGAGTTTTTCTTCTCTCCAAAAGATTTATTTAATGTAAAGTTTAAACTTTCAAAAGGTTGTGTGTATACATCTGGTACACCACCTAAACCTACAACTTCTAAAGTTTCACCTTGCATATTAAAGAATAAACCAGACTGTAAACCTAAGTCGCTATTAGTGTAATTTAAGCTTGTATTAATTAAGAAAGGAGCTTGACCTTGCATGTCTCTTTCTCTATCAATAGTTTGTCCTGTTCTAGCATTTGCAACACGAGAATCAAACTCACCTTGAGACATGGTTAACTCAGATTTTGTGTACGAAGCGTTTAAGCTAAATTTTAAATTAGATAAACCTTCAGTAATGAAACCTAAATTTTGTCTAAACTCAACCTCTGCACCGTAAACATCGGCGTTACCTAAGTTACCAACTGTTAACTGTGTAGGAGCACTAGCAAAGAATGATTTTTCAATAGGGTCTTTAAACTTTTTGAAAAAACCACTTACTGCAAACATTTGACCAGCTTCACCAAAACGCTCAAACCTTAAATCAAAGTTGTTAACATACGTTGGCACAACATCAATATTACCAATAAATAATCTATCAGTAATTGGGTCATAAATTTGAGAGTATGAAGATTCTTTAAACGATGGACGCGCAGTAGTTCTGTAATAAGAACCTCTAATATTAGCCTGTTCTGTAACGGCATAAATTACGTTAGCAGATGGGAATAAATCGTGCTCGTCAATAATTTTAGTACGTAAGAAATCTTCACCAGTACTGTTGTTTCTTCCTGTGTAGTATGATGTGAAAACTTCAGCTCTTAAACCTAATATAGTTTTAATTTTTTCTGAAATATTAAACTCATTAGATATGTAAGTTGCTGCTATATTTTGCTCACCTTCATAAGCATCACCAGGGTTAAAAATATCTGTTGAAATTAAATTAGTACCGTTTTCATTATCACGATTCCATAAGTTTTCTGGTGCTAAGAAGTTGTTTGGGTTTCCATCTGCAATGGGTTCATTGTTTTGGAAAGTCCAATCATCAATACTAAAATCTCTAAATTTAAACGTGTAACCACCACCAAATTTAAGTTTAGCAGGTCTTCCGCCTAAATCGTATTTTTTATTAAAATCAAATTTTGAAGCCCAGTTTTCTTCTTGTAAGAAACGCCAAATACGAATTGGGAACGTAGCAAATGATGGTGTAATTTGAAATCTTCCATCATCAAACCTTTGTAAAGGTGTTACTTTGTGGTCTTTATCGTGTACTTTAGAAAAAGTAGGTGATAATTTCCATTCAAAATTCCAATCGTTAGTAGCACCAAAAGTATGGTCTCCATTAACTAATAAGTTTGTAACAGAACGCTCTGTATACGTAATAGCATCTTTTGTAATTGGCTCAAAACCTGAACCAGCAACAGCACCAGCAACAGATTGGTTAAAGAAACCACCTGCAGACTCGCCATTTTGAATGTGTAATACGTTTACTTTGTATTTTGAACGTTGTGTTTTAAACGTTAAACCAACCAAACCATTAACAAGAATGTTGTTAATACCTTCTTTACCAGTTGATAGTCTAGAGGCTTGTAACTCGTTATTAGACTTATCTAAGAAGTCGAATTGATAAGCACCGTCTACTCTGTTTTCATAAAACGTTGTGCTGTTTTTGTATGAAAATAAGGCCATGTAACCAAGTTTGTTGTCTCCAACAGTAAATTGATCACCAATAGTAAAGCCAAAATCAAAATTAGGCTTACTTGTTTCTTCTTGAGCTCTTAATTCATTATCAAAACGGCTTGTTAAAGAGTTAAGTAAAAGTTTATTATCAAAAGTACCAGGAATGTTTTGGTATCTGTGAATTGGTACAGCTCTTGTACCATCATCATAACCCCAAAAATCTGTATCACTACCAGAACCAATTAAAAAATCATCTTTACCATGCATGTCTGGGTTAAAACCAGCGCCAACAGATATTGATGCTTCAAATTTGGTAGGGAAATCTTTAGTAATAATGTCTACAACACCACCAGTAAAGTCTGCTGGGTATTCTGCTGCTGCAGATTTAACAACAACAATATTATCTAAAATATTTGTTGGGAATATATCCATTTGAATGGTATTTCTATCAGGGTCTAAACCAGGAATATCAACACCGTTTAAAGTAGATTTTGTATAGCGGTCTCCAAGACCTCTAACATACACGTATTTTCCGCCTTCTACAGATACACCAGGAACACTTTTTACTGCACTTGCTAAGTTACCTGCACCACTAGCTTTAATGGTTTGGGCAGACATGGCATCTAAAAGTGTAGCTGATTTTTTTTGAAGTGCTAAAGCAGCACTTTCAGTATTTCTTTTAACACTTGTGGTAATTACAATTTCATCTAAAGCGTTTGATGCTAAGGTTACATCTAAATCTGTTACTTGTCCAGCTTTAATAACAACACCACTAATTTCTTTAGTTTCGTAACCCACAAAAGAGAAAAGAATAGAGTAAGTACCGGCTTCTAAATCTAATTGATATTTGCCATCAAAATCTGAAGTAGTACCTGTAGTAGTTCCTTTAACAAGTATGTTAGCAAATGCAAGAGGCTCATTGTTGTAGTCACCATCAATTACATTACCGGCTAAAATACCAGACTGTGCATTGGCAACGTTTAATGATCCTATTACAAATAGAATAAGAACTATTATAATATTTTTCATAAATGTGATTTATATACAACTGCTCACCTGGTGAGCAGTTGTAATTATTTTTTTAATAAAGAATTGTGATTATAGTGCTACACCGCCAGTAGAAACAGCGTAAGTCCAGCTTAATACAGCTGTATCAGCACCAACAGTTTGAGCACCATCAGTAACTTGTGTAGTCCAATCTGCAGCTCTTTCAGTAAAAGTAGGGCTAGCTATAATAGTAGGTTCAAATTCATCATTACCATCGTTATCATCATCACAAAAATTTATACAACCACCTTTTTCAACAAAAATATTGTTATCAAACCCAACAACTTCCCAGTTAGAGAATGTTAAATCACCATCTAAAAAGTTTTGAGCAACGGCGTTGTTATCTAACTCAACATCTTTACCAGAAGGGAATCCTTTAGCAAATACGTTGTTAGTAGCACCTGTAGCTTTACTTCTGTAATCTGCGTACTCACCACCAGATGTAGTTTCGTTACCAATTAAAGTTAAATTGTTTATTGTGAATTTACCATCAAAATCTGCACTTAAAGTAGCTTCAGAACCTTCTCTACCATCAATTTCTAAACCGTGGTCAGAAACTTCACCTAAAACAACAACAGCGTTAGTAATAGTACCAGAGTAACCTTGGTCAATATCTAAAGCGTCATCACCTTGAGCCCAAACTAATAAGTTAGAAGCATCTACATTTCCACCAAAAAATTCAATACCGTCATCAACGTTAGCAATAACTTCAATATGGTCTAAAGTAGTACCAGCACCAACACCACCTAAAGTTAAACCATTAATTTCGTTTCCTTCACCAATTAAAGCACCACCGTGACGGATAGATACATATTTTAAGGTACCAGAATCATCATTAAGATCATCACCACCGTAAAGACCAAAAGTATCATCAGCAGGAATACCTTCAATTTGAGTTTCTTCTAAATCACCTTTTAAAGAACAAGGTGCATAACCAAGAATTAATAAACCACCCCATAAACCTCTGTTTGAAGCAGATAAGTTTGTACCAGCAGTTTCACCTGGCTGAATGTTATCACTTTCAGAAGTAAAGATAATAGGAGCGCTTGCAGTACCAACAGCGTTAATTTTACCACCTCTAGCAACAATTAAAGCAGAAGCTAAAGATCCTGTACCAGCTCTACCTTTTACAATAGTACCAGCTTCAATTGTTAAAGTTGCACCAGATTCAACTACAACTTTTCTGTCTAATACATATATTTTATCGTTAGTCCAAGTTTCATCAAGTACAATACCACCTGCTTTAACAACAACTTCAGCGCCGCTAGAGTTACCGCCACCTTGGTTTATTATTGTAGTTTCTTCAATAACAATTGGGGTGTCATCATCTTTAAAACATCCAGTAAATACTAAAGTAGATGCAATTAAAAGTGTTAAAATTATTTTTTTCATGAGTTTTAAATTTTAGATAATTTTTTTATTCAATTAATGCCGCAAAGAAAGCTACATAATGTAAATACGGTGTTATGCCGGCATTAAAGAACAGTAATAAAAATGTTATGCAAATGTTACTAAAAACAGCATGTTTTGGTTTAAATCGAAACAATTTGTTAACATTAATTAACGCAACTTTTTGGTTGTAGTGTGTAGGTAAAACATACAAACGACAACAAGAAAAGTTAGGGTTAACTTACTTGAGGGTTTTTAAAAAAAAGACTTGTTGAGGGTTGAAAAAAGAGTAAACAAAAAGAGTTAACCTTTGTTTGATGCGGTTTCAATAGCAGGTAAAGTAAAGGCGCCTAATGATAATTTAACTTCTGCAGGAAATTGCTCGTTCACCTCAATTATAATTTCTTCAGTTTCATAACCAGCAAAGTTGCAAATTAGTGTGTATTTACCGCTTTTTAAGTTTTCAAAAAGAAAAGCACCAGAAATATCAGAACTAACATTTAAGTTGGTACCTTTAATTGAAACATTAGCAAAAGCTAATGGTGTGTTATTCAGTTCTTTATCTAAAACTTTACCAACAATTAATCCTGTGTTTTGAGCACACATAACTGCCGATGAAAATATAAATAATAAAGCTACTAAATGTTTCATTTTTAACTGCTTAAACTTCGAAATGCAAATAACCTATATTTCTTACATTTCAATGTTACCAAATTGTTAATGCTATTTCATTTTTATGTTACGCTAATGTTAAGAAGTTTAAGGTTTTATTTTTAGTTAATTTCTTTATCTTGCCAAAGCTTTAACCAAATAACTATGAACTGGGAACAATTACTCTCTTTAAAACGCTTTGGCGATACTAACAAACGCTTACGGAAAGAACAAGACCAAACACGTGTAGGTTTTGAGGTTGATTATGACCGTATTATATTTTCGCAAGAGTTTAGAAGCCTGCAAGATAAAACACAAGTAATACCACTATCTCAAACAGATTTTGTGCACACACGCTTAACACATAGTTTAGAGGTTAGCGTTGTTGGCCGTTCATTAGGGCGTAAAGTAGGGCAAAAGCTTTTAGAAAAATACCCGCACTTAAAAGAAGTACACGGTTATACAATAAACGATTTTGGTGCTATTGTTGCCGCAGCAGCTTTAGCTCATGATATTGGTAATCCGCCCTTTGGGCACTCAGGTGAAAAGGCTATTGGCGAGTTTTTTAAAACCGGTAATGGGCAACAATATAAAGCACATTTAACAAGTGAAGAATACCAAGATTTATGTGATTTTGAAGGAAACGCCAACGGTTTCAAAATAATAACCCAAAATAATTTAAGGCTTAGTTATGCAACTTTAGGTGCTTTTATGAAATACCCTAAAACATCGTTACCTAAAAAACCAACAAAACATATAGCCGATAAAAAATATGGGTTTTTTCAATCTGAAACAGCCCTTTTTCAAAATGTTGCAGAAGATTTAGGTTTGCTTAAACGAAGCGAAACCAGCATGAGTTACGCACGCCATCCATTAGCATTTTTAGTAGAAGCTGCCGATGATATTTGCTACACTATAATAGATTTTGAAGACGGTATAAACCTAGGTTTAATTGAAGAAGAATACGCCTTAGAGTACATGTCTAAAATTATAAGAAACAACATAAAACCCGAAAATTATTATAAACTATCTAGTAAACAAGAGCGCATAGGTTATTTAAGAGCTCTAGCAATTGGTACTTTAATTGATGAAGCGGCCCATATTTTTATGCAACACGAAGACGCCATTTTAAAAGGAAATTTTGATTGCGCTTTGTTAGATAAAAGCAGTTACCAAGCACAAATAAACGATATTATAAAAATAAGTGTAGATAAAATTTACCAATCTGAAGAGGTTATAAATAAAGAAATAGCCGGCTACCAAATAATAAACAAACTATTAGGCGTTTACACCAATGCGGTAAACAACAGTTTTGCTGGTAAAGCATCAAACTACGATAAGCTTATTTTAAAAGGACTGCCAAAAACTATAGATTTTACCAATGAATCTCTTTACAATAGGCTGCTGGCAGTGTGTCATTACGTGTCATTACTATCCGATAGTAAAGCAATCTTAAATTTTAAAACCATAGAGGGCGTCACTTTTTAATTGCCACAAAAAGTTAGTCATTTTTTTAAGTAAATAGTAACAATAGGTTGGGCGTTCCCTTATCAGGGCGGGCTTTCGGCAGTCGCTACCTCCTACGTCGGTGAGCTTCAACAAATGCCTCAATCCCTAACGCGGTGTGTGTTTGCTAAATTCAGTTTTCAAACTATCAACATCTAAACCAATTAGTTTTTGTAAAGTTTCAACCTTACCATGCTCTATAAAATTATCAGGAACACCTAAAGTTTTAATGGTGTTTTGGTAATTGTGTTCAGCAGAAAATTCTAAAATAGCACTGCCTAAGCCACCTTTAATTGTGCCATCTTCAACAGTTATAATTGTGTGGTGTTCTTTTAAAATGTTATGCAGTAAATTTTCATCTAAAGGTTTTAAAAAACGCATATCATAATGAGAAACATTTAAGCTTTCTGTGGCATCAGCAACATTTTTAGCTATAGTTCCAATACTTAAAATTGCTAAATCTTTACCTTGTTTTAAAGTAATGCCTTTACCAATTTCAATTTTAGAAAATGGTTGTTTCCAATTTAACGTATTACCTCTACCACGCGGATATCTTATAGCAATAGGAAATTCTAAACCCAATTGCGCCGTGTACATAATGTTGCGTAATTCAACTTCATTTCTAGGGGCAAAAATAATAAGGTTTGGTATGCATCTTAAATACGCCAAATCAAAAACGCCGTGGTGTGTAGCGCCATCTTCACCAACCAAACCAGCACGGTCTAAACAAAAAATAACTGGTAATTTTTGTAAAGCAACATCGTGAATTACTTGGTCATAAGCCCGCTGTAAAAACGTAGAGTAAATGTTGCAAAACGGAATTAAACCTTGGGTTGCCATACCAGCAGCAAGAGTTACGGCGTGTTGTTCGGCAATACCAACATCAAAGGCTCTGTCTGGAATTTGTTCCATCATATATTTTAAGGAACTTCCAGTTGGCATTGCGGGCGTTATACCAATAATCTTTTTGTTTTCTCTGGCTAATTCAACAATAGTATGTCCAAAAACATCTTGGTATTTTGGCGGTTCTTTAATGTTAGATTTTATAATTAAATCACCCGTTTTTGCATTAAATTTTCCTGGTGCGTGGTATTTAACTTGGTCTTTTTCAGCTTGTTTTAAACCTTTGCCTTTGGTGGTAATTATATGAAGTAATTTTGGGCCTTCAACGTGTTTTAATCGTTCTAGTTCAGATACAATTTTGTTTATGTCATGCCCGTCAATAGGTCCTGAATAGTCAAAATTTAAGGCTTCAATAATATTGTTACGTTTATTAGTGCCTTTTTTAACATTGGTTAAATATTGTTTTAAAGCCCCAACGCTAGGGTCTATACCAATGGCATTATCATTTAAAATCACTAATAAATTGGCATTCGTAACACCGGCATGATTTAAGCCTTCAAAAGCCATACCGCTAGCAATAGAGGCATCGCCAATTACAGCAATATGATGTTTGTTTTCGCCTTTTAATTTTGAAGCAATAGCCATACCCAATGCCGCAGAAATTGAGGTTGATGAGTGCCCAACGCCAAACGTGTCATAAACACTTTCATCACGCTTTGGAAAACCGCTAATGCCACCCAATTGTCTATTGGTTTCAAAAACCGCTTTTCTACCTGTTAAAATTTTATGGCCATAAGCTTGGTGGCCAACATCCCAAATTAATAAATCTTTGGGTGTGTTAAAAACATAATGTAGCGCAATAGTAAGTTCAACCACGCCTAAACTAGCACCTAAATGGCCTTCTTTTGTTGCCACAATGTTTATTATAAACTGGCGCAACTCTTTGGCAAGGTTTGGTAAATCTGCCAACGTTAAAGCGCGTAAGTCTTTAGGTGAGTTTATATTTTCTAATAATTGTTTTTGCACACAGCAAAAGTAAAGATTGAAATTGTATTTTTGACATTATGATACAACCTTTTGATGATACTTATTTTATGAAGAAGGCCTTACAAGAAGCTGAAATAGCTTTTGAAAAAGGAGAAATACCCGTGGGCGCTGTTATTGTAATTGATGATAAGGTAATTGCACGCGGACATAATTTAACCGAAATGTTAAACGATGTTACGGCTCATGCCGAAATGCAAGCCATTACAGCTGCTGCTAATTTTTTAGGTGGTAAGTATTTGCAAAACTGCACCATGTATGTCACTTTAGAGCCATGCCAAATGTGTGCCGGTGCCTTGTATTGGAGCCAAATTTCTAGAGTAGTTTATGGTGCTAGAGATTTAGAGCGCGGTTGTATTAATATGAATACCAAATTGCATCCTAAAACTAAAATTGAAGGCGGTGTTTTAGCTGAAGAAGCTAGCGAATTATTAAAACGTTTTTTTGTAACAAAACGTAATTTGAATTGATTTAGTTAGCCTGAACTTATTTAAGGGTCTCACAAGATTTAAAAGATTAATGTTTATTATCCTCTTGAGATTCACGCATTTTATCTAAGTTTTCCTTTGTTAGCATATAGTCTTTAACGTCTTTATCTTTCCAACGGTAATAAGAAAACAGCGGAAAAACACCTAAAAAAAGAACTACCACCCCAAAGCCAACAAGCTTTTGCGAATAATCTAAATTAGTTAAAAAACCTGTAGCTATTAAAGCCACAGAAATTAAAAAAAGCACAAGTGTAAGTTGTTTCATTTTAATGTGTTACGTTTAATAGTTGACGACGATAAGCACTTAATAATTTAGATTTTGATATGTAGCCATAGTATTTACCACCTTTTATAACGGGTAAATTCCAAGCGCCAGAGGTTTTAAATTTCATCATAATATCATTCATAGAATCTTCATCATAATTAATAATACCAGCATCGGCATGCATAAGGCTTTCGGCGTTTACTTTATTATATAAATCTGTATTAAACATCATGTGTCTAATATCATCAAGTCTAATAACACCTAAAAATTCATTGTGTTCACTTACTACAGGAAAATGATTTCTAGATGATTTTGCTACCGCATTTTTAAGAATGTGTTCCAGCGTCATTTCAGGTGTTAAAATAACAAAGTTGTTTTCAATTACTTTGTCAATTTCTAACATCATTAAAACATTTTGGTCTTTATTGTGTGTTATTAATTCACCACGATTTGCTAATTTCAATGTGTAAATTGAATGTGAAACATAATATTTTGTAATGGCAAATGAAATGGTAGATACCAACATTAGGGGTACAAATAATTCATAACCACCGGTAATTTCGGCAATTAAGAAAATAGCTGTTAGTGGAGCATGCAGTACGCCAGCCATTAAACCCGTCATGCCAAGTAATGTAAAGTTAGATTCTGATACATGAAACCCAAAACCAATGTTGTTAATTACTTTGGCAAATGCGTTACCAAGTGCGCTACCCATTACCAATGTTGGAATAAAAACACCACCAACACCACCAGCACCAAAGGTAGTTGTCATGGCAATGGCTTTAAAAAGGGTAATGCCAAAAAGTAGTGCAATAATAATCCAGATATTGTTTAAATCTAAATTAAAGGGCGTTTCGCCAATAGCTGCTAAGTGGTCGCCTTTTAAAAGGTTATTCATAATTCCGTAACCTTCACCATAAAGTGGCGGAATAATATAAAGCATAGTACCAATGGCTAAACCGCCAATTAGTAACCGTTTTGCTCTACTTTCAAATTGTTTGAAAAAATTAGTGATTGAAAAAAATACTTTTGAAAAATAAACAGACATAAGGCCTGTAACTAAACCAAGCACAATGTAAAACAGAATATCATTAATTTGAAATTTGTCTATAAGTTCAAATCGTAATAAAACATCGGTACCTAAAAAGAAATATGATGTAACCACTGCTGAAACAGAAGCTAATAATAGCGGAATTAATGATGTGAAAGCAATATCTAAAGTAAAAATTTCAATAGCAAAAACTATAGCCGCAATGGGTGCTTTAAACATAGAAGCCATAGCGCCTGTAGCGGCACAACCAATAAGTAACATGCGTATTTTTGCATTCATATGAAATAAACGCGCTGCATTTGATCCTAAAGCAGCACCAACGCTTACAGCAGGACCTTGCAAACCTACTGAGCCACCAAAACCAACCGTAAGCGGCGCGGTAATTAAACCTGCATAAATATTATATCTTGGAATAATTCCATTAAGTTTAGAAATAGCATGTAGTGTTGTTGAGATGCCGTGGCCAATATGCTTTTTTAACCATGTTTGTTTTATAATATAAACCAATAAAAGTCCAATTATTGGCAGTATAAAATACAGTGAACTTTGGTAATCTTTAAAAATATATAAGTTGAAAAAATACCTAATATAATGCGTTAGGTTTTTTAAAACCACGGTACCCATACCTGCCAAAAAGCCAACTAAAATACTAAGCATGTAAATAAACTGGCGTTCAGAAACATGTTTGTATCTCCAAATTAAAAATTTTCGTAAAAGGCTTTTAGCGTTTAAAGGCATTTTTAAAATTACTAAAAAATCCTGCGCAAAGCAGGATTTTTTTGTTATGATTTTATATTAAGTTTTAAGCTTAATTCTTCTAGTTGTTCATCATCAATTGGTGCAGGAGCATCTATCATTACATCTCGACCAGAGTTGTTTTTAGGGAATGCAATAAAATCTCTAATAGTTTCTTGTCCGCCTAAAATAGCAACCAATCTATCTAAACCAAAGGCTAAACCACCGTGTGGAGGTGCTCCGTATTGAAAGGCATCCATTAAAAAGCCAAATTGTGCTTTAGCTTCTTCTTCGGTAAATCCTAAATAATCAAACATTAATGCTTGGGTTGCTTTATCATGAATTCTTATAGAACCGCCTCCAATTTCGTTACCGTTTAAAACTAAATCGTAAGCATTGGCTTTTACTGCTCCTGGATCTGTTTTTAATAATTCAATTTGTTCTGGTTTTGGTGATGTAAATGGGTGGTGCATAGCGTGGTAGCGTTCTGTTTCTTCATCCCATTCTAATAACGGAAAATCCATTACCCATAGTGGTGCAAATTCGTTTGGTTTACGTAATCCTAAACGCTCAGCTAATTCCATGCGTAATGCGCTTAGTTGCGCACGTACTTTATTAGTGTTTCCTGAAAGTACACAAATTAAATCACCAGCTTTGGCTCCAGTGGCTTCAGCCCATTTGGCTAAATCGTCTTGGTTGTAGAATTTATCAACAGATGATTTGAACGTGCCATCATCATTACATCTACAATACACCATACCTAAAGCATCTATTTGCGGACGCTTTACCCAATCTATTAATTTATCAATTTCTTTACGGGTATAACTGTTTCCTCTAGGTACTGCAATACCAACAACTAATTCAGCATTGTTAAATACATTAAAATCTTTATGTTTAGCAACGTCGTTTAATTCTCCAAATTCCATTCCAAACCTAATATCTGGTTTGTCGTTTCCGTATAAACGCATGGCGTCATCGTATTGTATTCTTGGGAATTTATCAACTTCAACACCGTTAATTTGTTTAAGTAAGTGGCGTGTTAAACCTTCAAAAGCATTTAAAATATCTTCTTGCTCAATAAAGGCCATTTCACAATCTATTTGTGTGAATTCTGGTTGTCTGTCTGCGCGTAAATCTTCGTCTCTAAAACATTTTACAATTTGAAAATATTTATCCATGCCGCCAACCATAAGCAATTGCTTAAAGGTTTGAGGAGATTGTGGTAAGGCGTAAAATTCACCTTCATTCATGCGTGATGGTACCACAAAATCGCGTGCACCTTCAGGTGTAGATTTTATTAAATAAGGTGTTTCAACCTCAATAAACCCTTGGTTAGATAAGTAGTTTCTAACTTCTTGGGTTACTTTGTGCCTAAATATTAAACTGTTTTTTACAGGATTTCTTCTAATGTCTAGGTAGCGGTATTTCATGCGTAATTCTTCACCACCATCAGTGTCATCTTCAATAGTAAAAGGCGGTAAAATAGCTGTGTTTAGAATGTTTAATTCTGAAACTAAAATTTCAATATCACCAGTAGGTATATTGGCGTTTTTTGATGCGCGCTCAACAACAATTCCTTTGGCTTGAATTACAAATTCTCTGCCTAAGTTTTGTGCTTTTTCTATTAATTCTTTTGAGGTGCGTTCTTCATCAAAAACTAATTGGGTAATACCGTAACGGTCTCTTAAATCTACCCATACAATAAAACCTTTGTCTCTAGATTTTTGTACCCAACCAGCTAGGGTTACTTCTTTATTTATGTGTTCAGCTCTTAATTGGCCGCAGTTATGACTTCTATACATTGCTAAAAAATTGAAATGCAAATTTAATATTAAAATTTCTATATAACAGATTGCTTTTTAACTAAATGCTTATAATTCTTAAAAGAAAGCGTATTGATGTATGTTTAAAAAAAACAACTAAACATTGATAGTAATAAAAAAAAATAACTATTTTGCTATTAAGTTTGTATTAATTAACCAAAAATGAAATATTATGATTAAAAAAATTAATGCTTTTATTTTTTTCTTAATAGCAACACAAGTTGCGTTAGCTCAATCTGAAATAAAAGGAAAAGTTAGTGATGATACTGGTCCTGTACCGGGAGTGTCTGTTATTGTTAAAGGTACTAACACAGGAACAACATCAGATTTTGATGGTAATTATATTATTAAATGTAACATAGGAGACGTTTTGGTATTTTCTTATGTGGGTTATGAAACTCAAGAAGTTACTGTTTCAGGCAGTACTGTAAATGTTACACTACAGTCTGGTGTAGCGTTAGATGCTGTTGTTCTGGTAGGTAATAGAGCTAAGCCAAGAACAATACTAGATTCTCCAGTACCAATAGATAATATTGGAGCTGATGAGCTTACAAATACAGGGCAACCTACTATAGATAAAATGTTAACTTATAAAGTACCTTCATTTAACTCAACAAACCAAACAGTTTCAGATGCAACGGCACATTTTGATCCTGCAGATTTAAGAGGTTTAGGGCCAAGTAGAACATTAGTTTTGGTTAATGGTAAAAGAAAAAACCAAAGTGCTTTAGTTTACATAAATGATACGCCAGGAAAAGGAGAAGTAGGTGTAGATTTAAAAAGTATTCCTGCAGCAGCCATTGAAAGAATTGAGGTTTTAAGAGATGGAGCTTCTGCCCAATATGGTTCAGATGCCATCGCGGGTGTTATTAATATGGTGTTAAAGAAAGGAGTAGACTACACAACTGTAAACGCTAAATCTGGCATTACCACTGAAGGCGACGGTTTTAATTTTGGTGTAGATTTAAATACCGCTATAAACGGTGATAATGGAGAGTTTTTTAATATTACTGTGGGCTACTATGAGCAAGAAGAAACTAACAGAGCAGGAACGCCTGGTGAAGATAGTTTGTTTGGAGTGCCTGCTAACGATCCTACTTGGGGGCAATGGTTATCTGAAAATCCAGATTTAGGTATGACAGTAGGGCAGCCTGAACTGAAAAAATTTGACGTGTTTTTAAATAGTGAATTGCCTTTTAACAATGGAAAAGGTGAGTTTTATACTTTTGGAGGCTTAACCTATAGAAAAGGAAAAAGTTTTGCATTATACAGAACCCCGTATTGGATACAAGACCCTCATAATTTGCTTCATGAGGCAGGAACAGAATATCAAGGATTTCAACCAACTTTTGAAACAGATATTAGAGATAATAATATGACTGCAGGTATAAGAAGTGAGTTGTTTGGTTTTAATATGGATATAAGTGGAACGTTTGGAAGAAACGCTGTAGATTATGAAGTTAATAATAGTTTAAACCCAGATTTAGGAGCTAATAGCCCAACTTCTTTTGATGTAGGAGCTTATACGTTTAGCACTACTTTAGCTAATTTAGATTTTTCTAGAAGTTTTGGTACAGTTAATTTAGCATTTGGTGCAGAAGTTAGAGGGGAACGTTTTACGGCTAAAGCAGGTCAATCTGAATCTTATTTTGGCGGAGGCGCACAATCGTTTCCAGGGCTACAACCATCAAATGAGGTAAGAGCTACAAGAGATAATTTTGGTGTTTATGGTGATGTAGAGTGGGATGTGTCTGATGCATTTTTAATTGGAGCTGCTTTAAGGTATGAAGATTTTAGTGATTTTGGTGAAAACACTTCTTGGAAAGTAAATGCTAGATATTTATTAGGAGATAAAGGTGCTGTTAGAGGTTCATACAGTACTGGTTTTAGAGCACCTTCACTTCATCAAATTTATTTAAGTAATATTCAAACCTTAGTTTCTGGCGGAACAATTTCTAATCAAGGAACCTTTAATAATGTAGATCCTGTTATTAGAGAAGGTTTAGGAGTACCACAATTAACAGCTGAAACATCTAAAAATATTTCTGCAGGTATAACGTATAAGTTTGATAGTAATTTTTCAGCATCAGTAGATTTTTATAACGTAAAGGTTGATGATCGTGTTTTATTTACTGGTGAAATTGGATTTGATGCCAATACAGGAACCACAAACCCTGTAGAACAAGTGTTGCTAGATAATTCTATTACCAGTTTAAAATTCTTTGTAAATGCAGTAAATACATCTACTACCGGTGTAGATGTAGTACTTAACTATAATAATATTGAACTAGGAAATGGTTTTTTAGAAGCTACACTTTCTGCAAACTTTAACGAAACAAAAATTGAGGGAGATATAGAAACGCCTGCTTTATTAGCAGCAAATGGCTATGAAATATTTAACAGAAAGGAACAATCTAGAATAATTTCAGCAAGACCAAAATCTAAAATTTTATTAGGTTTTAATTATGAGTTAAATAAATGGAACTTTATGTTGAATAACACTTATTTTGGAGAGGTAACGTGGCAACATGCTACAGATATAGATAAAGATCAAACATTTGCAGGAAAGGTAATTACAGATTTAGGTGTTAATTATACCTTTAGTGAAAAGTTATCGGCAAATATTACTGCAAATAATTTATTAGATGTTTACCCTGATGAAATTGATACAAAAGGTGATGTTGTTACAGATTTGGGTGGACGTTTTAGATACCCATGGGAAGTAAACCAATTTGGCTTTAATGGAACAACAATTAATGCTGGTTTAACTTTTAAGTTTTAGTTAATAATATTTAAAAAAAAAGCGGTGTAAAATACACCGCTTTTTTTGTTTTTAAGTATGAGCTAATTAAGCTTCTTCAAGTCTTTTATCCATATTAAACACGTGTTTTTCTGTGTTTAAATCTTCAAATACTCTGTCTTTGTATAACCACATTTTAAATTTAGTTACTAAGTAAAATAAAATTGGCACAACAATAAGGGTTAAAAATGTTGCTACAAATAATCCGTAAATAACGGTCCAAGCTAATGGTCCCCAGAAAATAACATTATCACCACCCATGTAAATATGCGGATTAAATTCACTAAACAATGTAAAGAAGTTTATGTTTAAACCAGTAGCTAATGGTATTAGCCCCAAAATAGTGGTAATAGCCGTTAATAATACAGGGCGTAAACGCGCTTTACCGCCTTTAACAATAGCTTCTAAAAGTTCGTTGTTAGGTATGTATGCGTTTTCTTCTAAATCATGCGCTACCTTTTTTCTATCAATTAAAAGTTGTGTATAATCTAGTAAAACAACACCGTTATTTACAACAATACCGGCTAATGATATAATACCCATCATGGTCATCATAATTACAAATGAGCTTCCTGTAGCAACAATACCACCAAATACACCAATTAAACTTAAAAATATGGCTAGCATAATAATACCCGGTTTTGAGATGGAGTTAAACTGAAATATTAATATGAAGAATATTAAACCAAGCCCTGTGAAAAATGCACCCATTAAAAAGGCCATTTGTTTATTTTGTTCTTCAATTTGCCCGGTGTAATCTATTTTAACGCCATCAGGTTTTTCAGTAAAACCATCCATTTCATCTTGTATTTTTGAAACAATGGCAGCAGCATCAGTATAACCAGGAGCTAATGCCGAATAAAGCGTTACAACACGCTTTACATCTTTATGCTTAATGGCACTAAAACCAGAGCTATTGCTTTGTTTAGCTACGGTTGAAACGGGTATTTCTTTAATCTGGCCAGAAGCCATGTCTCTAAACGTTATTTTCTGATTAAAAAGTGCGCTGGTGTTATAGCGGTTTTCTTCATTAAAACGCACGTAAATATCATAATCTTCACCGTCTTTTTTGTAAATGCCTGCTTTGGCACCAAAGATAGAATTACGTAATTGTTGGCCTACTTGTCCGGCATTTACACCTAATTCACCTGCTTTTTTTCTGTCAATGGTTACTTGCATTGATGGTTTAGATTTGTTTACATCAATTTTAAGTTCATCAATACCTTGAATATTTTTAGTGTTGATGAAATCGCGCATTTTTTCGGCAGTTGTAATTAATTCTGCATAATCTTCGCCTTCAAGCTCAACGTTTATGGGGTAACCAGCAGGCGGACCAACAGCATCTTTTTCAACAGAAATAGCAACACCCGGATAAATATCTTTTAAGTTTTCTTGTACTTTTTTAAGCAGCACGTTACTATCTGCGCCATCTCTAAATTTGTACTCGCGCATGGTAGCTGTAATTTTACCACGGTGAGGCATTTCGGCTTGCGAACCACCATCGGTTTGTGGGTTTCCGGCACCTTCGCCAACTTGTGATACAGCACTTTCAGTTAAAAAATTAAAATCGCCATTCATATAAGCATCTTGGTTTATAATTGCATAAACACGTTGCTCTATTTCTTTAGTAATAGCGTTAGTTTTTTTAATATCTGTACCTTCAGGGTATTCAATATAAACTATAATTTGGTTTGGTGTATTATCAGGGAAAAACTCAACTTTTGTACGTTGACTTCCTACAGAAGCTCCAAAACCCATAAAGGCAATAATTAACAATACAAATGTGCCAACAGCTATAATTACAGGTTTTTTTCCGCTTAAGGCAAAACGTAATGATTTTTCATACCAACGTTCCCAAACCGGTAGTATTTTATTTTGAAATGCATTTGCCCAATTTCTTAATAACAAACGGTAAAACCATAGCATAATTACGGTAACAATCATTAAAGTACCAAGGCCACGGTATGCACCGCCAAAAATTAATATGAGTAAGCCAATGCCGCCAACAATGGCTGATATTTTTATGATATTTTTTAGCGGCATATCTTTATCTTCTGTTGTCATGAATTCAGATACCATAACCGAGTTGAAAAAGATGGCAACAAATAATGACGAGCCTAAAACAACAGATAATGTTATGGGGAAATATATCATGAATTGTCCCATAACACCCGGCCATAAGCCTAACGGAATAAAAGCTGCCACTGTTGTGGCTGTTGAAATAATGATAGGAAATGCTATTTCGCCTATACCTTTTTTGGCGGCTTCAACTCTGCTCATACCTTCTTCATCCATTAAACGGTATACGTTTTCAACAACTACAATACCATTATCTACCAACATACCTAAGCCCATAATTAAACCAAATAATATCATGGTATTCATGGTGTAGCCAAACATATTCAAAATCATTAAAGACATGAACATAGACATTGGTATGGCAAAACCAACAAAAAGTGCGTTTTTAAAGCCTAAAAAGAACATTAAAACAGTTACAACCAGTATAATACCAAATATGATGTTGTTTACTAAATCATCAACTTGACCAATGGTTTTTGATGATTGATCGTTAGCAATGGTTACGGTTAAATCTGGTGGGAATACGTTTTCAATGGCATCATCAACTATAACACGAATTTTTTCGGCGGCATCTACCATGTTTTCACCGGCACGTTTTTTAACATCTAGCATTACAACTTCATGACCAAACTCGCGGGCGTAAGTGGTTTTGTCTTCGTCCTTAAAACTTACTTTAGCTACATCTTTTAGGTAAATAGCGTTGTTGTTTTCAGATTTTACAACAAAGTTTTCTAATTCGCTTGGGTTTTCAATTTCACCAATAATTCTAATGGTTCTGCGTTGGCCACTGCTAATTAAATTACCGGCAGACATGGTTACGTTTTCTCTGTTAATGGTGTTTATTATATCATCAAAGCTTACTTGTGCTGCCATCATTTTGTAAATATCAACAGCTACTTCAACTTCTTTTTCTTGTGCCCCACGAATATCAACTTGTTTAATTTCTAGTAAACTTTCAATTTCGTCTTCTAAATACTCGCCAAATTCTTTTAGTTTACCAACAGGGTAATCTCCAGAAATGTTAATGTTTAAAATGGGTATTTCTTCAGACATACTTAAATCGAACACATTGGGTTCTACCTTAGCGCCGTTAAATGTTGGCCAATCTTCGCCAGCAGTTTCAGAATCTACCTCGTCTTTTACCTTTTGTTTTGCTGCTTCAACACTTATTTTTTCATCAAATTCAACTACAACTATTGAGTAATCTTCTTGTGATGTTGAGGTTATTTCAATAACATTACTAACAGTTTTTAGCTTATCTTCAATAGGGTCTGTTATTAGTTTTTCAATATCTTCGGCAGTATTTCCAGGATATATTGAACTAATGTATATTTTAGTTTCTTTAATTTCAGGGAAATTTTCTCTAGGCATGCTAAAGTATGCGCTTGCACCTAAAAATAGAATGAGTGCAATTAAAACATACATGGTTGTTTTGTTGTTTATAGCCCAAGATGATAACCCAAATTCTTTATCTACTTGTTTATTGTTTTTCTTTTTTGTCATTGGTCTATGATTTTTAGACGTTTTTTGAATTTAGGCTTGAATAGATAGAATTTTTACATCCTGTCCGTCTTTTACACTTCTTGCGCCTTCATCAATAATTTCATCGCCGCTTTTTAAGCCAGAAAGCACTTCAATATTATCACCTTGTGTTTTGCCGGTTTTAATTATTACACGTTTTGCTTTTGCCATAGCATCTTTTTTATCTGAAATAATGTAAACGTATTGTTCGCCTTCAGCGTTTTCAGAAATAATACTTTGTTTAATTAAAATGGCGTTTTCGCTGGTATAATCATTCACCTTTAATTTTGCAGTAAGGTTGGGTTTTATGTTGTTGTCTTTGTTTTTTATGGCAACTTCAGCTTTAAAAGTTCGGTTAGCGGGATTGATAAAATTTCCTGCTTGACGAATTTTAGCATCAATGGTTGTGCCTAAAATAGGAAACTCTACTTCTACATTTTTACCAGGCACAACGTTTGAAATGTAGCGTTCTGGCACATCAGTTTCAATATACATATCTTGTAGGTTTACAATTCTGAAAAGCATTGATTGCCCTGGGGCTACAACGGTACCTTCTTCAGTAATTACATCATCAATTGTGCCTGTAAAAGGTGCTCTAACTAGTGTTTTACCTACTTGTTGTTGTAGTTGGCTAACGGCTTGTTCTTGCGCTTCGAAAGCCGATTTTGCTTGTAAATATTGAATTTCACTACCTATTTTTTGATTCCAAAGTCTTTCTTGTCGCTCAAAGGTTGTTTTGGCTAAATCTGTTTGAATTTTTAACTGCGCTAATTGTTGGCTTAAGCCGCCATCATCAATTTTAGCTAATATTTGCCCTTTGCTAACTTTTTGTCCGTCTTTTACGTATACTTTGGTAAGTAATCCAGAATATTCAGGGTAAATAACCACGTTTTGTTTTGTGCTAACGTTGCCTTGTAATTCAACAAAGTGGTTAAAAACGGTTTCTTTTGCTGTAAAGGTTGTTATTAACGGTAATTTTTCTAACGGATCTAAAACTTTAATTTCTTTTTCAAGTTGTTTTAATTGCGCCGAAATTTCTTGAGCAGCAACATCAAGTTCGTTTTTCTTTTTTCTTATAAGATCTAAGTCTTTTGAAGCAATAACATCTTCAACAGATTGTTTTTTATCTCCACCACAAGATGTTAATATTATGGCGCTAAATACAGTTAAATAAATATATTTCATGATGGGTTATTGTTTTAGGTTTAATAAGTTTTTTAGTGTTGCTTTTTTGTTAATTACATCAATAATAGCTTGTAAGTACTCTTGTTGGCTAGCGTAAAGTTGCGTTTGTGCTTGTCTTAAATCAAAGCTACTAGCAATACCTTCTTTGTATTTTATGGTGTTTTTGCGTTCTATTTTTTCGGCAAGCTTTAGGTTTTTTTGTTTGTTATTATAGGTGTCTATAGCTAATTGGTAGTCGTTTTTTGCATTTTTAAATTCAATAGCCAATTGGTTTTCAGTATCAATTAAATTGTTTTTGGCTATATCCCATTGAATTTTTGCGCGTTCTCTTCGGGCTTTACCTCCAAACGATGTGAAAATTGGCACTGTTAGCGTTATACCACCGGCGGTTGTAAATAACCATTCTTGCTCTGGTTTAAAGTAGTTTGAAAATGAATTGCTGTAACCTAAATAATTGGAAGTAACAAAGGCGTTGAGCTTTGGTAGTTGTTCAGATTTTTCTAGTTTATACTCTAATCGTTTGCTTTCTACATCATTTAAAGCTATTTTATAATCAATGTTATTGCTTACTTGGTGCGTATCACTAATTAAGTTTAATGCTATGTTTTCTATTACTAAATTGTCTAAAGTATCAGTAAGTGATATTGTTTCGTTTTGGTTAATACCTAATAATATTTTTAAATAACCTTTTGAAATATCAAACAGAGTTTCTAAACTTCGTAAGTTGTTTTCTAAGCTAGATAGGGTTAGTTGTAGTTGTTCAACATCTTCTTCTTCGGTTAAACCATTTTCAAATATTTTTTGAGTTTCGTTTAAGTTTTTAGTTAAAACATTGATGTTGTTTTTTGTAATAACAATACTCTCTTTAGTTAGTAAAGCGTTGTTATAAGCACTAACTACATTGTTTTCTATAGTGTTTATGGTTTTGTTTTTAGCATTTTTTGATATTTCTAAAAATACTTTGTTAGACTGTAAACCAACAATATAGCCGCCATCAAAAAGTAACTGGTTTAAAGTGATGCTTGGTGTTACATTATGCTTTGGAAATAGAAACCTAAAAGGATCATCTTCAGGTAAGCTATTAATATCAAAAGGAGTTTTTATGTTAATAGAATAATCTACTTTACCATTAATTTGAGGTAAACCGCGTGCGGTAGTTTCCCAAACTTGTTGTTTAGCTGCTAAAACATCAAGTTCAGCATTTTTAATGGTTCGGTTGTTTTCTAAAGCATAATTTATGGCTTCTTGCAAAGAAAAACTATGTTTATTTTCTTGGGCAAAAACGCCATATGCACATAGAAAACTAAAAAATATTACGAACTGGTTTTTCATGTTTTTATGATTGATTTGACTTTATGTATTTGTTTAATATTTCAAAACCTTTGCTGGTAACAATGGCTCTTAAGTGGTACTCTAAATAACTTTCAATAAGGTACTCCATGTCATATTCTGTTGAAGGAAAAAGCGTTTCGTCTTTTATACCCATCATACCGTTGTAGTACATTCTTGCAATAAAATCTATGTTAATGCTATCTCTGAACAAACCTGTTTTTACACCTTTTTCAAGGCTATTTTTTACAGAGCCAAACATTTTATTAAACTGTTTAACTTTTAATTGATTAAAAATATTAACATAGTATTTTTTTAATTGGTATTGTGGTGAAGTTTTTTCGTTTTTTAAATGCTGTAAAACAAACAATTTAATATCGTACAGTTCTTCAATTGGGTTGGCCGATGTGTTATAAATACCATCAATACCTTGGCAAATATTTTCAAACACCGAAAACGTTACGGCTTCAACCAATTTGGTTTTATTGGCAAAATGTACGTAAATGGTTTTTTTTGATATGCCCATTTCATTAGCAATATCATCCATTGTAACGCTTTTAAAACCAAGTGTTAAAAACAAATTTGTGGCTTTATCTATAATTTTTTCTCTCATAAGTGGCGCAAAAATACTTTAGGAAACTTAAAAAACAAAAAAAGTTTCCTAAGTTTTACTTTTTTTTAACACTAACTTTACCTTAAGTGTATTTAATACGGCTAATTAATTTATTTTTGTTGCATGTTATCAATAGAAAAATACCAAGAAGCTTTTTTAAATTATTTAAAATCGAATAGTTTTGAAAAGCAACCTGCAGGTTTATACAATCCGGTAAACTATATTCTAGGGTTGGGCGGTAAACGCTTAAGACCCGTTTTAACGCTTATGTGTGCCGATATTTTTAATGGCAATTACCAAAAAGCTTTAAAAGCCGCCATGGCTGTTGAGGTGTTTCATAATTTCACACTAGTACATGATGATATTATGGATGATGCGCCTTTACGAAGAGGTAAAGTAACCGTACATGAAAAATGGAATATAAATACTGGTATTTTGTCTGGTGATGCTATGCTAATTTTAGCTTACCAGCTTTTTGAAGATTATGATGATAGTACGTTTAAAGCACTTACAAAATTATTTAGCAAAACCGCATTGCAAGTTTGCGAAGGCCAGCAATATGATGTAGATTTTGAAACAAGAAACGATGTAACCATTGCAGAATATTTAACAATGATTGAATATAAAACGGCGGTTTTAGTGGCAGCTGCAATGCAAATGGGAGCAATTATTGCTGAAGCTAATGCGGGTAACCAACAAAGTATTTATAAGTTTGGCCAAAATTTGGGTATTGCGTTTCAGTTACAAGATGATTATTTAGATGCCTTTGGAAACCCAGAAACCTTTGGCAAACAAGTTGGAGGTGATATTATTGAAAACAAAAAAACCTATTTGTATTTAAAAGCTTTAGAGTTTGCTGATGCCAATGAAAAACAAAGGCTCATTCAATTATTTAACACCGAAACCACAAAAACCGAAGAAAAAATATTTGTTGTTAAAGAGTTGTTTAAATCTACTGGAGCAGCCAAAGCAACGCTTCAAGCAGTAGAAAATTACACCAATAAAGCTTTTGAAGTTTTAGAAACGTTAAACATTTCAGAAGAAAAAAAACAACTACTAAAAACTTTTGGTAACAACCTAATGCGCCGTAACGTGTAATGCAACTGCCAACATCATTTGATAATTTAATAGAAGAAGCTCACAGCTTAAATTTGTACAAAAATCTTATAAATCAGCTTAATAAAGATTTTTTGTATGCTAATATAGATTTAGATTTTCATGAAGATATCTTGCCTTCAAGTTTAAAAATTGTACTACATGAAACTGTTTACAAACTAATACAAGAAAAATTTGCCGATTACCTAAATCTACTTTATATAGTTGATGTATCTGAAAAAGCCGTGAAAGCTTTACAAGGTGATGATGTTGTTAAACTAGCCGAAGATGTAGCGTTTCTCATTCTAAAACGCGAATGGCAAAAAGTGTGGTTTCGTAATAAGTATTAAAATTACATCGTTCTAAAATATTCTAAAATGGCTCTGGCATCAGCTTCGGTTACATCTTGCTTTGGCATAATGGTGCCTTCAAACTCATTAAATAACGCTTTAGCAAGTGTGTCTTTTTCAATCATTTCAATAGGATTAAGCAAAAAATTCATAACCCATTCTGGTGAGCGTCTTTTTAAAATATCTTTTGGTGCCGGACCAATAAACTTTTTGTCAGTTCTATGGCAAGCGGCACAAAGCTTTTTAAAACGTTCTTTGCCATGTGCAGCCATGGTTTGGTCTATATTATTTTGAAGTGTAACATTGCTAACAGGCCCAATACCTTTGTTGTTTAAATGTACTTGTTTTGATGGTGGTAAACCAACATCTTCTTTCTTAATATTAGTATTTGTAGTTTCAGTTTTTTTTTCTTGATAGCTAAAACCATTTTTTTCTTGTTGGTTCTCTTTACAAGCTAAAAAGGTTAAGCAAATAAAAAAAAGTATTTTAAGTGAAGATTTCATAAGCTGCTTGCTGGTTTTCTAGCAAATTTAAAAACATAAAAAACTAAAAATTATGATAAATGTCAATTTCAAATGTTAGAAGACTGTTAAAGGATAGTTTGTTCTATTTGTTAAAATTTAAAATTATTATTGCGTAATTTGTCAATTCTCTTGGTAAATATGTAATTTTTACTAAAAACCATTGAAAAAGATTGAATAATTAACAATTTATAGAATGTAATTGTTAAAAGTAGCTGTATAGCTTTTAAATATTTTAAAAGAAAGACTTAATTTTTATAAAAGTTGTATTTTTGATGAATGTTTTTTAAGACGAGTTAGGATAAAAAAATAATGGACAGATATTCCTTTTTAAATGCAGCTCACACGGCTTATTTTGCCGATTTGTATGAGCAATATTTACAAAACCCAGATAGTGTAGAACCTAGTTGGAGAGCTTTCTTTCAAGGGTATGATTTTGGTAGCGAAAGCTATGGTTTAAACGGCGAAATACTTGAAGGTGTTTCTACCCAAATGCCAGAGCAACTTCAAAAAGAGTTTCAAGTTGTTAAACTTATTGATGGTTACAGAATGCGCGGGCACTTGTTTACTAAAACAAACCCTGTTAGAGAAAGACGTACTTACAAACCAACTTTAGAGCTTCACAATTTCGGACTTTCCGAAAACGATTTAGATACCGTTTTTAATGCCGGTGAAGTTTTAGGTTTAAAAGCACAAACACTTCGTGAAATATTAAAACACCTTGAGTTAATTTATTGTGATTCTATTGGTGTTGAATACATGTATTTGCGTAACCCTGAGGTTATTAAATGGTGGCAAGACAAGTTAAATGTTAACGATAATCACCCACAATACTCAGCCGATACTAAAAAGTATATTCTTTCAAAACTAAACCAAGCTGTAAATTTTGAAAACTTTTTACAAACAAAATATGTTGGGCAAAAACGTTTTTCTTTAGAAGGAGGCGAATCGTTAATACCAGCAATTAGTAATGCACTTTACAACGCTGTTGAAAAATACGGTGTCAAAGAGTGTGTACTAGGTATGGCGCACCGCGGTAGGTTAAGCACATTGGTTAATATTTTTAGAAAACCATTACACGAACTTTTTAGTGAGTTTGAAGGTAAAGATTTTGAAGATCAAAATATTGATGGCGATGTAAAATACCACCTAGGTTTAACTTTAAATAAAACCTACCAAAACGGTAAAAACATAAAAATGAATTTAGTGCCTAATCCTTCGCACTTAGAAACTGTTGGTCCTGTTGCCGAAGGTATTACGCGCGCTAAAATAGATAACGATTATAACGGCGATGACTCTAAAATTCTGCCAATTTTAGTACACGGTGATGCCGCCATTGCAGGCCAAGGTATTGTGTATGAGGTAGCACAAATGAGTAAACTAAACGGGTACAAAACCGGCGGTACTATACATATTGTTGTTAATAACCAAATAGGATTTACAACAAACTATCTAGATGCCCGCTCAAGCACATATTGTACTGATGTTGCAAAAGTTACACTATCACCAGTAATGCACGTAAATGCTGATGATGCCGAAGCTGTAGCGCATGCAATTGAAATGGCGTTAGATTACAGAATGCGTTTCAAAAAAGATGTATATATAGATTTATTGGGTTATAGAAAATACGGCCACAATGAAGGTGATGAGCCAAGATTTACTCAACCAAAATTATATAAAAACATAGCAAAACACCCTAATCCGCTTAAAATTTATGTTGATAAGTTAATAGCTGAAGGAACTATTGATAAAGCGTATTCTGAAGGTATTGTAGCTGAATTTAAAGAGCGTTTAGAAAGCGAATACACAAAAGCCAAAGAAGCTGATGCTTCAAAAGTACGTGAGTTCATGCAAGAACGCTGGACAGACTTTACACGTCGTGGTTTAGATGCTATGTTGCAAGAAACAAACACAGCATATGCCGAAGATAGTTTAAAACACATTTCAAAAGTCGTTTCAACAGTGCCCGAAGGTGTTAAGTTTTTACGTAAAGCAGAACGTATTCTTCAAGGTAGAGAAAAAATGGTTTTTGAAACTGATACTTTAGATTGGGGAATGGCTGAAACTTTAGCCTACGGAAGCTTACTTGAAGAAGGTTTTAATGTTAGAATTTCAGGGCAAGATGTTGAGCGAGGTACCTTTAGTCACCGTCACGCTATTTTACGTGATGAAATTTCCGAAGAACGCATCAATTTATTAAATACAAACCCAAATAATAAAGGCGAAATGTACATTTACAATTCGTTTTTATCAGAATATGGTGTGTTAGGTTTTGATTATGGTTACGCCATGGCAAACCCAAACACATTAACCATTTGGGAAGCACAGTTTGGAGATTTTAGTAATGGTGCACAAATTATTTTTGATCAGTATTTAAGTGCTGCCGAAGATAAATGGAAAGCACAAAACGGTGTTGTGGTGTTGCTACCACACGGTTATGAAGGGCAAGGGTCAGAGCACTCATCAGCAAGAATGGAGCGCTACTTGCAATTATGTGCCAATGATAATATGATTGTGGCCGATTGTACAACACCAGCAAACTTCTTCCATTTGTTACGCAGGCAAATGAAGCGAGATTACCGTAAACCATTAATTGTATTCACGCCTAAAAGTTTATTAAGGCACCCAAAAGCAGTTTCATCTATAAAAGATTTAGCTAACGGAACATTCCAAGAAGTAATTGATGATACGATAAATCCAGAAACAGTAAAAAAACTAGTTTTCTGTACAGGTAAATTCTATTATGAATTATTAGAAGAAAGAGAAACACAAAACAGAAACGATGTTGCTATTGTTAGAATAGAGCAATTATTCCCGCTTCATACTGATAAAATTCAGTCAATAATAAACCGTTACTCAAATGTAGAAACGTATATTTGGGCACAAGAAGAACCTAAAAACATGGGGGCTTGGGGGCACATAGCACAGCGTTTAGATTTAGTAAAATTAGAGGTGTGTTCAAGACCATACAATTCGGTACCAGCGCCCGGTTCAAGCGCTAGAGACAAAGCAAGACAACGTAAAGTTATAGAAGACGTTTTCAGTATATAAAAATTAAAAAAGAAAAAATTTACAATTAAAATTATTACAAGATGATTTTAGAAATGAAAGTACCATCACCAGGAGAATCTATTACAGAGGTAGAAATAGCAACTTGGTTAGTAGAAGATGGAGATTATGTTGAAAAAGACCAAGCTATTGCAGAAGTAGATAGTGATAAAGCAACACTAGAACTTCCTGCAGAGGTTAGTGGTACTATAACACTGAAAGCAGAAGAAGGTGATGCTGTTGAGGTTGGAGCCGTTGTTTGCTTAATAGATACAAGTGCAGAAAAGCCTAAAGGAGGCGAAGCGCCAAAAGCAGAAACTAAAGAAGAAGCACCTAAAGCTGAAGTTAAAAAAACTGAGCCAGTAAAAACAGAAACTTATGCTACCGGAACAGCAAGTCCTGCTGCTAAAAAGATTTTAGCCGAAAAAGGAATGGAAGCAGGTTCTATAAAAGGCACAGGTAAAGATGGAAGAGTAACAAAAGACGATGCAATTAAAGCAGTACCATCAATGGGTACACCAACCGGTGGTAGCCGTGGCACCTCTAGAAGTAAAATGTCTATGTTGCGCCGTAAAGTAGCTGAACGTTTAGTTGAAGCTAAAAACACAACGGCCATGTTAACAACGTTTAACGAAGTTGATATGTCTCCAATATTTGCTTTAAGAAGTGAATATAAAGAAACCTTTAAAGCTAAACATGGTGTTAGTTTAGGGTTTATGAGTTTCTTTACTTTAGCTGTTGTGCGTGCATTAAAAATGTATCCGGCAGTAAATTCTATGATAGATGGTAAAGAAATGTTATCATATGATTTTTGTGATATTAGTATTGCAGTTTCTGGCCCTAAAGGATTAATGGTGCCAGTAATTAGAAATGCTGAAAACTTAAGTTTTAGAGGTGTAGAGTCTGAAGTTAAGCGTTTAGCTTTACGCGCCAGAGATGGCCAAATTACGGTTGATGAAATGACAGGTGGTACTTTTACAATTACCAATGGTGGTGTGTTTGGTAGTATGTTATCTACACCAATAATTAACCCACCACAAAGTGGTATTTTAGGAATGCACAATATTGTTGAGCGCCCCGTAGCTGTTGATGGTAAAGTAGAAATTAGACCAATTATGTACGTAGCATTATCTTATGACCATAGAATTATTGATGGTAAAGAAAGTGTAGGGTTTTTAGTGGCTGTTAAAGAAGCTTTAGAAAATCCAATAGAAATATTAATGAATAACGATGTTAAAAAGGCTTTAGAACTGTAGTTTTTAATAACATTTGTTTACAAAATAAAAAGAGAATGCTAGGTTGGAAGCATTCTCTTTTTTTGTTTTTGAGACTAACTCAAATAAAAAGTAGATAAATGTTTATGGAGATAATTATAAGTATTAGTATAGTTAAACCAACTATACAGCATTTTTGTAACACGTTATTTTGTTTGTTCATCACTTCCATTAGATAATAGCATTTTAGGTTTGATGTAAAACTCTACGCCATTACAGCGTAGAGTTTAAAATAATTCTATCTCTCAAAAAAGAATTATGTATAGCTTAATAGCACTGTAAAATTATACTTTGTAGTAATGAAAAAAAATAAGCAGTTATACGTATTTTTTTATAATAAGGTAGTTTTTTAAATAGCGAAAGCCCTAGGTTTTAATAACACTAGAGCTTTCTTATTCTCCCTAAGAACTAATTAATAGCACTGTAAAAGTATGTTATATAAGACTAAAAAAAAATACGCAGTTCTACGTATTTTTATAAATGTGCCTTATTTAGGTTGGCCCAAATAGATAATGATGTTGGTTTATTATCTAACCCAAGTTTGGCAACTATGTTACTACGGTGCTTATCTACTGTTCTAACAGATATTGATAGTTCTTCGGCTATGTTTTGGCTTGTTTTGTTTTCAGAAATAAGTTTTACAATTCTTAATTCTGCTTTTGTAAGCTTGTCTAAGTCTTTTAAATGGCTATTTATTGGGCTTGCGTTTAAAAAAGAGGCTATTTCTTTGCTAAAATAGGGTTTGCTTTCAGCAACATGTTTAATACAGGTTTCAATTTCTTCAATTGCAAATTCTTTTAAAATATAACCGTAAACATTAAAACTTCTTGCTTGTTCAAAAAGTTCTTCTTCTTTATCAAAAGTTATTAAAATTACTTTGGTTTTAAGGTTGTTTTTTAAACACTCTTCGGCTATTTCTAAACCTGTTTTGTAGGGCATTCTAATATCTAAAATGGCAATTTCAGGTTTTAATTTAACTATTAAGTTGTAGGCTGCTTTGCCGTCATTAGCGCTTCCAACAATATTAAATCCTTTTGAGGTTAAAAAATCGGTTAAACCTCGTAATAAAAGCGGATGATCATCAGCTATGACAATTGATGTATTCATTTTTTAGTTTAGAGAGATAGATGGTTAAATCCTTAAACAATAAGGACTAAACCTTTAAATATAAGTATTTCTTTTGATAATCTATTATGGCTTTACCTTTTTTTAAAATATCGGCACCTATAATACCATCAACAGGTTTTGCATTATGGTTCATTAAGGCCGTATTTACATGTGTTAAATTAAAAAGCACTAAAATTACTTTGTTGTGGCGCCATTTGCCAATTTTAACTTTATTTTTTTTTGATATTTTGGTTTCCATGTTGGTAGAACCTGCACCAGCCGCCTTAATAACAGAATCTTCAGCATCAAGATTAAAGGTTTCAATAGCTTCAAAACCAACACAAGAGCTAGATGCTCCAGTGTCTAAAATAAACAGCCCTTTTTGCCCGTTTATTGTAGCTTTTATTTCAAAATGATTAGTTTTGGTAAGGTGAAGCTTTACTTTTGTATAGCCTTGATTTAGTAAAAAATCACGAAGAGAATAATCCATTAAACCTTAAATTTACAGCGTAAAAATACTATAATAAAAACGATTATTTTTACAAAAAATTATAAATAGTATACTTTTGATAATTACAGATACTCACACACATTTATATAGCGAAGCCTTTGATGAAGATAGGCATGAAATGATTAATAGAGCTTTGGCCGCAAACGTTTCAAGATTTTTTATACCAGCCATAGATTCAACTTACACAGCATCAATGCTGCAATTAGAAAAAGACTTTCCAGAAAACGTTTTTTTAATGATGGGTCTACACCCAACACATGTAAAAGAAAATTTTAAAGAAGAATTAAAGCATGTTGAAGATATGCTTGCTAAAAGACATTTTTATGCCGTTGGCGAAATTGGAATAGATTTGTATTGGGATAAAAGCACTTTAAATATTCAAATTGAAGCGTTTAAATACCAAATAGCGTTGGCAAAAAAATATAAATTGCCTATTGTAATTCATTGTCGTGAAGCTTTCAATGAAATTTTTGAAGTTTTAGAAACTGTTAATGATGAAAACTTATTTGGCATTTTCCATTGTTTTACCGGCACTTTAGAACAAGCACAAAAAGCAATAAGTTATAATATGAAATTGGGTATTGGAGGCGTTTCAACATTTAAAAACGGTAAAATTGATAAATTTTTAAAGCAAATAGATCTTAAACATATTGTTTTAGAAACCGATGCGCCGTATTTAGCACCAACACCTTATAGAGGAAAAAGAAACGAGTCATTATATATAATACGTGTTTTAGAAAAACTATCAGAAATATATGGTGTTTCAAAAGAAGAAATAGCGCATATTACAACCCATAACTCTAAAGCTATATTTGGTATTTAATTAAAAATGAAGCAGGCAAAACCCAACATATTACTTATTTATACTGGTGGTACCATTGGTATGGTTAAAGATTTTAAAACAGGTGCATTAAAAGCATTCGATTTTAAAACCCTTTTAGAAAAAATACCCGAATTGCAGTTGTTAGATTGTAATATTGAAACCGTATCAAATAAACCTATAGATTCTAGTAATATGAATCCGGCTTATTGGGTGCAAATTGCAGAATTAATAGAAAGCAATTATAATAGCTTTGATGGTTTTGTAATATTGCATGGTAGTGATACTATGAGCTACACCGCTTCGGCATTAAGCTTTATGTTAGAAAACTTATCAAAACCAGTTATTTTTACAGGCTCTCAATTACCTATTGGCCATTTACGTACTGATGCCAAAGAAAACCTAATAACATCTATACAAGTAGCATCTTTACAAAAAGAAGGTAAGCCCATAATACAAGAAGTGTGTTTGTATTTTGAATATAAATTGTACAGAGGCAACCGTACCACCAAAATAAACGCAGAACATTTTCAAGCATTTGCATCACCTAATTATGCTGAATTGGCCGAATCTGGTGTGCATTTAAAAATAAATGACGAATATTTATTTAAGCCCAAAAAAAATAAAGCTTTCAAAGTTTATAAAAATTTAAACAACAACATTGGTTTAATAAAAATGTTTCCAGGAATAACAAAGCAAATAATTGAAAGCATTTTTAACACACCACATTTAAAAGGTATTATTTTAGAAACATACGGCGCCGGTAATTGTACCACCGAGACCTGGTTTATAAAATTACTTGAAGAAAACATAAAAAAAGGTATTCATGTAGTAAATATTACACAATGTACTGGTGGTAGTGTTATAATGGGGCACTATGAAACAAGTAATATGCTAAAAAAAATAGGTGTAATTTCTGGAAAAGATTTAACCACCGAAGCGGCTATTTGCAAGTTAATGTACTTAATTGGTCAGAATATTTCCAAAGAAATGTTCAAATCTGCCTATGAAATGTCCTTAAGAGGAGAAATGACCTAAAATTAACGTTATAAAATTTTAAGGTTTAAAGAATTTTTTGTTATTTCATCCCCCGTAATTAATACGATTGAAATATTTAAAGAGAGGTGGCCGAGTGGTCTAAGGCGCACGCCTGGAAAGTGTGTATACCTCAAAAGGGTATCGAGGGTTCGAATCCCTTCCTCTCTGCTGTTATTTCTTTCACATTAATTGCTTTTTTTATATCTTTAACACTTTAACTAATAAAATTAAGATCGAGACATGAAAAGATTATTTTCTATCCTAGCCATTACAGGAATGATGGTATTTGGAACTGCTAATGCAACTACAATTGCAACTACAACTACAGCTACAACAACTGTGGCTACAACAATTCAAGAAGATGCAGCTGCGGATGCTGGAGAAGAGCTTGGATTTCACCAAGAATTAAAAAAGAGATTTATTGAAGGAGGCCCAGGTTTTATGGGTATTGTATTGTTATGTTTAATTCTAGGTTTAGCAATTGCTATTGAGAGAATTATCTTTTTAAATCTTTCTACAACTAATACAAAAAAATTAACTCAAAATGTAGAAGATGCTTTAGCTTCTGGTGGTGTAGAAGCTGCTAAAGAAGTTTGTAGAAACACAAAAGGGCCTATCGCTTCTATTTTCTATCAAGGTTTAGATAGAACTGATGAAGGTATTGAAGCTGCTGAAAAAGCTGTTGTTGCTTACGGTGGCGTACAAATGGGTCAATTAGAGAAAAACGTGTCTTGGATTTCATTATTTATCGCTCTTGCACCAATGTTAGGTTTCATGGGTACGGTAATTGGTATGATTCAGGCATTTGATAAAATTGAAGCTGCTGGAGATATGCAACCATCATTAGTTGCTGGTGGTATTAAAGTAGCACTTTTAACAACAGTATTTGGTCTTATTGTGGCTATTATTCTTCAAATTTTTTACAATTATATTATTGCTAAAATTGATAGTATAGTTAATGATATGGAAGATGCTTCTATAACATTAATGGATCTATTGATTAGAAACAAAAAGTAATAGTATAATTAAAAAATATTTGAATTATGAATTCACAAAAAATAATTAGTATCATAATGGGTATTGTAGGGGCGCTCTCTGCTGTATTCCTATTTATGATCATCAGCACAGGCGATGAAGCCATCAAAGCTGGAGAAGCAAGTGGAGCAGTAAACTCATTTATGTACATTGCTTATGCTATTTTAGCGCTTATTGCAGTAATAGTTTTAATTTTTGTTATAAGAGGCTTATTTGCTGGTAACATTAAAAAAACATTATTATCTGTTGGAGCTTTCTTAGCAATAGTTGTTATCTCTTATGCGATATCATCAGGTACAGATTTAGATTTAAAACCTTTTATTGAAAAAGGACAAGATGTAACTGAGGCTACATCTAAAAACGTAGGCGCAGGTTTATATGCATTTTATGTGTTAGCTGTTTTAGCAATTGCATCTATGGCGTACTCAGGAGTTAAAAAAATATTTAATAAATAATAATTATGGCAAAAAGAGCAGCACCAGAAGTTAATGCGGGCTCCATGGCCGACATTGCGTTCTTATTATTAATATTTTTCTTAGTAACAACAACCATTGAGGTAGATTCTGGTATTAACCGAAAATTACCTCCAATGGAAGAGTCTGAGGACAATGTAATAATTAAGCAAAAAAATATCTTTACAGTGTTACTTAATGGTAAAGACCAATTGCTTGTTGAGGATGAATTAATGGAGTTAAAAGATTTAAGAGCAGCAGCTATTGAATTTTTAGATAACGGAGGCGACGGATCTTGTGATTACTGTAGCGGTAAAAAAGATCCAGCTTCATCTGATAATCCTGATAAAGCAATCATATCATTAAAAAACGAAAGAGAAACAACTTACAAAACATACATTGCTGTACAAAATGAATTAGTAGCAGCATATAATGTTTTAAGAGACCAAAGAGCTAAAAAGCTTTACGGAACTTCTTTTTCAGAAATGGAAGCTAACTATAAAGATGTTAATTGGCCAGGGAATAAAGATAAACTGAAAGAAAAGATAGACAGAATAAAAACTGAATATCCGCAAAAGCTTTCAGAAGTACAATAATTTAAATTTACTAATATGTCTAAATTTAAAAAGAAAAAAAGCGGTGCTTTACCGGCTATATCAACAGCATCTTTACCTGATATTGTTTTTATGTTATTATTCTTTTTCATGGTAGCAACAGTAATGAGGCAAAATACCTTGATGATTGAAAATAACTTACCATTTGCAGATCAAGTTGAAAAACTAGATAAAAAAGATTTGGTTATGTATATTTATGCAGGAAAACCAAGTGACAACTACAAGCAATACGGTACAGAAGCAAAAATTCAGTTAAATGATAAATTTGCTGATGTTAATGAAATAGCAGCTTTTATAGCCGCTGAAAGAGCATCAAAAAGAGAAGAATTAATTCCGTTTTTAACTACAGCTTTAAAAGTTGATAGTGATGCAAACATGGGGTTAATAGGTGATATTAAGCAAGAGTTACGTAAAGTGAATGCACTTAAAATTAATTATACTACCAAAAAGGGTAGTGTGTTAGGTAACAACTAGTTTACACTCTTAATTTTATATAAAAAGGCGTTTTGGTTTTCAAAACGCCTTTTTATATTTAAACAGTTTTTTATAATAATTACTTAGCTAATGAAATATTTTACCGCCATTATTTTTATTTTAGGGTGTGCAGTACAAATTATAGCACAAAATAACAATTTGCAAGAGCAAGTTGTAGATTCCCTTTATAAAGAAGATCAGTTTTACGCCGGTGTTACTTATAATTTACTTGCTAATAAGCCTAAAGGCATGAACCAAAATGGCTTTTCCCTTGGTTTTCATATTGGCTTTATTAAAGATATGCCAATAAATAAAAACCGAAATAAGGCATTGGCATTAGGTTTGGGTTATTCATCTAATTCATACAATCATAATTTGCTAATTAGTGATGAAAACGGTAATATAAATTATTCAATTTTAAATGATAATTCATTCTCAAAAAATAAGTTTACTAATCATTTAATTGAAATGCCTTTTGAATTTAGATGGCGAACATCAACACCAACTGATTATAATTTCTGGAGAATTTATACAGGCTTTAAAGTTGGTTATATTTTTAGTAATGTAGTAAAATATAAAGGAGATTTGGGTGATTTTAAACTTAAAAATACTGATGATTTCAATAAATTTCAGTACGGTTTAACACTTAGTGTTGGTTATAATACCTGGAATTTACATGTGTATTATGCATTAAATACTATGTTAACTAATAGTACCGCATTAAATAATAATGATATAAATATGAATGCCGTTAAAATAGGCCTCATGTTTTACTTTTTATAGCCAATGAGGTATAAGTATTAGCTGTGGCAATAAACCAATAAATAACCCCATTAAAAGCTCTTTAGGGCTATGTGCTTTAAGATGAAGCCTAGAAGTAGCCACAGCTCCAATTAAAATACTCATAAAAGCTAAAGTGTTGTTTAAATTTAAACTAAAATGAATACTCAAAGCAATAAAAAACATAAATACACCACTTACCGCAATTATATGAATACTAACTTTAAACTTAAATAAAGCAAGTGTTAAACAGGCCATAGTAGATATTAAAACACCAACAAAGAAATAGTATAACTCTAACACTTGTGTTGGCGGAATTATACGTTGCAAAACAATTATAATTACTGCAGAGTTTAGCATTAAAGGGTATACGCGTTCTCTTGTTGTTTTTAGGTATATAGACTTTACCAAACCCAAAGTTTTTAGTAAAAAGTACAACAGAATTGGTAAAATAACGGTTAAAATAGAAAGCGATACCAACTTAGCCCATACTATTTCTTTAGGATAATCTCTTGGGGTTATTAAAAAATAGTAGATTACTCCAAACAAGGGCATTAACAACGGATGAAAAACGTACGAAATACTTCTTAAAACAAAATTCATTATATTTTTTTACGAAGTCTAGCCACTGGGATATCTAATTGCTCTCTATATTTTGCAACGGTTCTACGGGCAATTGGGTAACCTTTTTCTTTTAAAATACCAGCCAAAGTTTCATCAGTTAAAGGTTTTCTTTTGTTTTCTTCTTCAATAACTGTTTCTAGTATTTTTTTAATTTCTCTTGTTGAAACATCTTCTCCTTGATCATTTTTCATAGATTCAGAAAAGAATTCTTTAATTAATTTTGTGCCATAAGGCGTATCAACATATTTACTATTTGCAACCCTAGAAACGGTTGATACATCCATATCAATTTCATCGGCAATATCTTTTAAAATCATAGGGCGTAGCGTGCGTTCATCACCAGTTAAAAAATAATCTTTTTGGTAATGCATAATAGCACTCATGGTAACAAATAATGTTTGCTGGCGCTGTTTTATGGCTTCAATAAACCATTTGGCGGCATCTAATTTTTGCTTTATAAAAATAACCGCATCTTTTTGAGATTTAGATTTGTCTTTAGAATCTTTATATCCCTTCAACATGTTATTATATTCTCTAGATACATGTAATTCTGGGGCGTTACGTCCGTTTAAAGTTAACTCTAATTCACCATCAACAATTTTAATGGCAAAATCAGGCACAATGTGTTCTACAATACGGTTGTTACCAGCATATGAACCACCTGGTTTGGGGTTTAAATGCTCAATTTCAGAAATAGCACCTTTTAATTGTTCTTCAGAAATATCAAATTTTTGAAGTAATTTTTTGTAGTGTTTTTTTGTGAATTGCTCAAAGGCTTTTTCTATAATATTTATGGCCAATTCTACATGAGCAGATTTTTCTTTGCGGTGTAATTGAATGCTTAAACATTCTTGAAGATTTCTAGCGCCAACACCAGCAGGATCTAATTGATGGACTGTTTTTAACACCGATTCTATTTTGTCTTCAGTGGTATATACGTTTTGTGTAAATGCTAAATCGTCCATGATATCTGAAATAGATCTTCTAATATATCCGCTTTCATCAACACTTCCTACTAAAAAAACTGCAATATCGCGCTCTTCGTCACTTAACCTATAGGTGTTTAATTGGTTTATTAAGTGTTGTGTGAATGATGTGCCTGCAGCATAAGGCATGGTTTTATCGTCATCATCACTACTGTAATTGTTGGCATGTGTACGGTAATCGGGTATTTCGTCGTCGCTTAAATATTCGTCAACATTTATATCTTCGGCGTTTATAGATTCGTTGTCATTAAAATCATCACTATTATCAAATTCAGCATCAAAATCATCTTTAGATTCTTTACCGCCTTCAAGTGCTGGATTTTCTTCTAATTCTTGTTTTAAGCGCTGCTCAAAAGCTTGCGTAGGCAACTGTATCAATTTCATTAATTGAATTTGCTGCGGTGAAAGCTTTTGCGATAATTTAAATTGTAAATGTTGCTTGAGCATATTTTGATTTGGTTATTCTTCTAAATTAAAAATAGTTATTTCAACCTAATTTAGCGTAGTTAAAAGTATAAAAATTCTTTTAACTGCAATACTTATACCATAATCAAAACTAATATTAAAATTCTGCGTTATGTGGTGTTCTTGGGTATGGTATTACGTCTCTAATATTACTCATGCCTGTAGCAAACATTACTAAACGCTCAAAACCTAGGCCAAAACCAGCGTGTACAGCGGTACCGTATTTACGCAAATCTAAATACCACCAAAGTTCTTCTTCAGGAATATTTATAGCTGCCATTCTTTGTTTTAATACTTCTAAACGCTCTTCGCGTTGTGCGCCTCCAACAATTTCACCTATGCCTGGGAATAAAATATCCATGGCTCTTACGGTTTTTCCATCGTCATTTAAACGCATGTAAAAGGCTTTGATATTTGCAGGGTAATCAAATAAAATTACGGGGCATTTAAAGTGTTTTTCTACTAAAAAGCGTTCGTGCTCACTTTGTAAATCGGCACCCCATTCATCAATAATATACTTAAATTTCTTTTTCTTGTTGGGTTTGCTGTTGCGTAAAATATCAATAGCTTCGGTGTAGCTTACGCGTTTAAAGTTATTATCTGTTACAAATTTTAATTTTTCAATAAGAGACATGTCATTTCTTTCGGCTTGCGGCTTTCTTTTGTCTTCATCTTGCAAGCGTTTGTCTAGAAATTCTAAATCTTCGGCATTATTTTCTAAAATATATTTAATAACGTATTTTAAAAAATCTTCAGCTAAATCCATGTTTCCTGCCAAATCCATGAAAGCAACTTCGGGTTCAATCATCCAAAATTCGGCTAAATGGCGCGATGTATTTGAGTTTTCGGCCCTAAAAGTTGGCCCAAAAGTGTACACTTTACCTAAAGACATAGCGTATGTTTCGGCTTCTAATTGGCCAGATACGGTTAGGTTGGTTTCTTTACCAAAAAAATCTTGGGTGTAATCTACCTTGCCATCATCGGTTTTTGGTATATTATTTTGGTTTAAGCTAGTTACTTTAAACATTTCGCCAGCACCTTCGGCATCACTTCCAGTAATAATGGGTGCGTGCATGTAATAAAAACCGTTTTCATTAAAATATTTATGAATAGCAAATGAAAGCGTAGAACGCAAACGCATTACAGCACTAAACGTGTTGGTTCTGGTGCGTAAATGTGCATTTTCTCTTAAAAATTCAAAAGAATGTTTTTTAGGTTGAATAGGGTATGTTTCAGGATCTGAGTCTCCTAAAACTTCAAGTTTTTTTACTTGAATTTCAACGGTTTGACCTTTGCCTTGACTTTCTACTAAATTACCGGTAACATGAATGGCGGCACCGGTTGTTATGCGCTTTAAAAGCGTTTCATCAAAATTTTCAAAATCTACTACACATTGTATGTTTTTTAAAGTAGACCCGTCGTTTAAAGCAATAAATCTGTTGGCTCTAAAGGTTTTAACCCAACCTTTAATTTCAACTTCTGTATGTACAATATCTTGAGATAATAATTCTAAAACGTTAAACTGCTGCATTTATATCAAAATTTTGAATGTAAATATAAAAAAAGCCTTTCGGCTTCCAAGTTTTAAATAAGTAAAAATTAAAATTCTATAAGTAAAAATTAAGAAAAAGTTAATTTTTGAAATCGTCATCGGTATCATCTTCCTCTGGAATGATGTTAATTGGCGGTTTTCTTAAAACTTCTTTGTTAGCAATACTGCGTTCTAATGATAATAATAATGATGGTAGTAATAGTAAGTTTGAAAGCATAGCAAAAAGTAATGTGGCCGATACTAATGCGCCCAATGCTACAGTGCCGCCAAAACTTGAAATTGTAAATACCGAAAAGCCAAAAAACAGTACAATTGATGTGTAAAACATACTTACACCGGTTTCACGTAAAGCACCGTAAACCGATGTTTTAATTTTCCAGTTGTTAGCTTGTAATTCTTGCCTGTATTTTGCTAAAAAGTGAATAGTGTCATCAACCGAAATACCAAAAGCAATACTAAAAACTAATATAGTTGAAGGTTTTATGGGTACACCTAAATAGCCCATTAACCCAGCGGTTACAAGTAAAGGTAGTAAGTTTGGAATTAATGATACAATAATCATTCTTGCAGACCTAAACATGTAAGCCATAAATAATGATATTAATAAAATGGCTAGTGATAATGATATGGCCAAATTTTTAACCAAATATTTGGTGCCTTTTTGAAACACCAAGGCTTTACCCGTCATGGTTACATTGTAACGCTCTTTTGGGAATACTTTGTTTATTTTATTTTGAAGATTTTCTTCAATACGTTCCATTTTATCTGTGCCAACATCTTTCATAAATGTTGTAATTCTGGCATATTGCCCTGTGCTGTCAACAAAATTATTAAGCAAATCTACGTTTGAAGATGAGTTTTTTGCGTAAGATAAAATAAAGCTATTTTCTTGTGAAGTAGGTAATTGGTAAAACTTAGGGTTACCATTATAATAAGCTTGCTTTGAGTATTTAACTAAACTAACTACAGATATGGGTTTAGATAACTCGGGCGTTTCAATAATTAAATCTTCTAACTCATTCATGCGTTTAAGCGTTGAAAGTTTCATAACGCCTTTTTTACGTTTGGTATCAACCACAAACTCTAACGGCATAATACCGTTAAATTCTTCTTCAAAAAAACGAATATCTTTAAAAAACTCAGCTTCTTTGGGCATGTCTTCAACTAAACTCCCTGAAATACGTATTTGATAAATACCAATAAAACTAATAGTTAAAAGTAATACCGAAGTAGCGTAAATAGCAATGCGTCTTTGTTTTACCATCCATTCCATCCAGTTTACAAAACCACCAATCCAGCGTTTATTTAAATGCTCTAAATGTCTGTCTTTTGGGTGTGGTAAAAAGGTGTAAATTATAGGTATAATTAATAAACAAAGTATAAATATGGCCAAAATACTTAATGAGGCTACAATACCAAATTCTTTTAGCAATGTACTCTCGGTTAAAATAAATGTTGCAAAGCCAGAAGCAGTTGTAACATTGGTCATTAAAGTAGCATTACCAATTTTAGTAATAACCCGCTGTAAACTTTTTACTTTGTTACCGTGTAATTTTACTTCGTGTTGATATTTATTTATTAAAAATATACAATTAGGTATACCAATAACTATAATTAAAGGTGGTATTAAAGCTGTTAAAACTGTAATTTCATAATTAAAAAGCCCAATAATACCTAGAGTCCACATAACACCAATACACACTACAATAAGTGAAATGAAAGTAGCTCTAAACGACCTGAAAAAGAAAAAGAAAATAACCGATGTTACCAATAAAGCTGCAATAACAAACCAGTTAATTTCATTAATTATTACTTGAGAATTTAAGGTGCGAATGTATGGCATACCCGAAACTCTTACGTTTAGATTGTAAGTGTTTTCAAAGGTTTCAATTTCACTTTCTAAAACATTTAAAACAAAGTTTTTTCTAGCAGGCGTATTTACAATATCTTTTTTTAAATAAATAGCAGTTCTTACTGTTTTGGTTTCTTTATTAAATAAAAAATTATCGTAAAACGGATATTGGTTAAATAATTGGTTTTGTAGTTTTTCAATTTGTTGTAAAGAAGCAATTGAATCTTTAATAAAAGGCTCTAAACTAAATTTCTCGTTTTCAGTATCTTTTACAAGTTTTTGTAAATCTTTTATAGATACTACGGTTTCAACCTCGTTGTATTTTTTAAAACTTTCAGATAGTTTATTCCAGGCATTAAGTTTTTCAATTGTGAAAAGGGTAGTGTCTTTTACACCAAGAATTATTAAGTTACCTTCTTCGCCAAATATTTTTAAAAAGTTATTGTATGTAACGTTAACTTCATGGTCATCTGGTAGTAAATTAGCTTCGGTATTACTAAAACGCATGTTGTCCCATTGGGTGCTAAAAAAAATAGTTGCCCCAATTATGGCCACAAGAATACCAATTTTGTTACGCAAAATTAGTCTTGCAATAATATCCCAAAAGTCTTTGCTAAATAGTTTAAACATACCTTATTATGAAAGCAGCGCAAAGGTAGAAAAAACAAAACATTAAGCTAACCCAAATTACTATAATGTTAGGTTAAATGTTTCAGATTGTTTTTTTTCTGAAGAAAATTATAAAGTGTATACAACTAAACATAAATTTTCAATTAAAATGAATGTTGAAGGTGTGTTTAACTATTTGAAAACAAGTAGATTAAATTTTTGGCACACAATTTGGTAATGATATAATGCAGCGATAGCCGAAAAGCTTAAGAGTAGGCACAAACTAAAATACCCCAATCATGAAAACTAAAATTACTTTATTAAGCACATTTTGCTTGTTATTTACTTTAACCTCTTTTGCTCAAAAAAAACACGGACCTCTAAGTTTTATTAAAAATAAGGTTACAATTGAGAAATACCATAATGCCGAAGATTTAAAAAATATGCCTAAAGGCGAAATTTTAAACTTGTACATGGAGCGTGTTGAAGCCTTAACCCAAATAATTCCTTATGTAGCATTTGCAACAAAACCAGGTGTAACCATGGAAACTCTAGGAATACCTACAAGTAACGACAATAAAAAACAATTAGAAGAGCAACATGAAAACACCAAAAACTACTTAAAAGGCACAGTAGAATTTGAAAAAGTATTGTTACCATATGCCGATACAAGCAAGCTTGTTGCAGCTGTTTTGTTTTATGAAAGCATTATGAAATCTATACACAGTTATGAAGATTTCTTCTAATAGTTTCAACCTTACCAAGAATCATTAGTTTTTTTAAGCACAACCGCAGCAGTAAATATTCTTCGGTTAGTTTCAAGTTTTACTTTCTTGTTATTAAGTCTAGCTTTAACGTAGTTTATTATTTTCGGTTGTTGCGGCTGTATGTTAAGTACATTAATTCTCTCTTTATTGTTAATTTCAAACCTAATAACAACTTTTACATCTTTTTCTAAAAAAAAGTTAGGTTCATTTAAAAGCATAGCAACTTTTACACGTAGCTTGTGTTCAGGGTCTGTGTTACTGGTAACACCAAAAGAATTTGCTGTGAAGAGGCTTAAACACAATAAAAGAAATAGTAAATTTTTAATCATAATTACAGGTTAGGTTATAAATAGATTTGAGGGGATAACAAATATATTTTTCAAAAATATATTTACTGTTTACTAAATGTTATTAAAATTTAACCTAAATGTAATTGCGCTTTTTTTAAAAACAGAAGCTTATGTAAAATACTTACATGGTAATATTGAAAGTGAATTTAAAGGCTACATTATCTGTAAAAGATGGTAAGTGATAATATCCATAGCGATAGGTAAAACTGAGACCAAAACCAAACAAGAGTTTGTTTATTTCAAAACCAGATTCTAAATACCCTTTATCTAAAGTATTAAAACGTATGTTTTCATGTTTTTCAGGTTGCTCCATATTACCAAGAGCAAACCTAGTAATTAAAACTAGTTGTGGGTTGTTACGCTTATAAACCTCAAAAGGTTTTAAAAAATGTTTAAACTGTAGGGTTGTAAATTTATCAGAAAAAAACTCATTAAAATACATAGTTTCAAAACTATTTAAACCGGCTACCGAGAAGCGTTGCATAATAGTTTGTTTTGTAATATTATTTGGGTAAGCGTGGTACATATGTGTTATTGGCACATTGCCATTGGCTAAACCAGCAACCAGCGTAATTTCAGAAAAACTATCATAATCTGTAACAAATAGCTTGTGTAATGCTCTAAAATCTATTTTTGAAAAGCTAAAATCACTATCAAAGGTGTTTTTTAAACTTTTTGAATATTGAAGAGAAAACTTTGGGTATCCAACAACGGTTTCGGCATAATCATTTTCACTATTAAAACTACTAAAAGGGCTCCATTGAAAGGATGCTTTAGCCATTGTTAGCCTAAAATTTGTTAAGCTTGTATTATTTAAATTATAGCTATAGCTGTAGGTTGGTTCAATTTTACTAACCGAAAATTCAACCTCAGATGTTAATTTATTAAATAACTGATGTTCTAAATTTACTGCTTTTGTAATGTGTTTATGAAACAAATCTATATTTAATAATCTAGGTTCAAAAAACTGAAAAAAACGTCCGTCAGTTAAAAATTTGGTGCTTCCTGTTTCTTGTACATCATCAGTGTAAGAAATGTTTAGCCAAGTATTGGTTTTTGGCGCAATTTTATAGCCGCCGCCAATGCTAAACTTAAACCGGTGGTCATTAAACCCGTAAACGGTATAACCATTAACTCTAAAATTTTTTGAAAAAGCCTTGTTTGTAACACCTCCAATACCAGTTCTTATACCTTCGTATTGATTAAATTTTATAAGATATCTTAAATCGAAATTAAAATATTTTGTTGGTAAGTAGCCGTTTCCTAAGTTTTTTAAAAAAAAGGCTTTTTTTGTGCTGTCTTGTTCAACAGTTGTATTTTCACCCAGAGAAGTTTGTGCATTAATTATGTTAAAACAAACTATTGCAATGCATAATAAACAATGTTTTAACATATATTAATTAGAGTGATTAAAATTAAGAAGAAAAAAAGCGGTTTTTAAAACCGCTTTTTTTTGTTGTTTTTAAACGGTCATTATTTCTTTTTCTTTGTTATTGAAAATACTATCAACCTTTTTAACGTAAGAATCTGTCATTTCTTGTATATCAATTTCAGCATTTGCTTTTTGGTCTTCAGAGGCTTCTTCTAATTTTTTAATATCATTATTAGCCTCTTTTCTAGCATTTCTAATACCAATTTTAGCATCTTCTGCTTCAGCTTTGGCTTGTTTAGCAAGGTCTTTTCTGCGCTCTTCGGTTAATGGCGGAACATTAATTATAATGGTTTCGCCGTTATTCATAGGGTTAAAACCTAAATTAGCCAACATAATGCCTCTTTCAATTTCTTGTAACATGGCTTTCTCCCATGGTTGCACAGTAATGGTTCTACCATCAGGTGTGTTTACGTTTGCTACCTGGTTTAGTGGTGTTTGAGAGCCGTAATAATCTACCATTACGCTACCTAACATGGCAGGACTTGCTTTACCAGCTCTAATGTTTACTAGTTGTTTTTCTAAGTGTTTAATAGCACTATCCATAGATTCTTTAGTGCTGTCTAATATAAATTGTATGTCTTCGTTCATTAGTATTAATTTTTTAAAGCGAAATAGTTCAAAAATTGCGCCAAATTTATACGTTAACTACGGTGCCTATTGCTTCACCTGATACTACTTTTAATAAATTTCCTTTTTTATTCATATCAAAAACAATAATTGGTAGTTGATTTTCTTGACTTAGTGTGAATGCTGTTGTATCCATAACTTTTAAGCCTTTGCTTAGAACTTCATCAAAAGAAATAGAGTTGAATTTAATAGCCTCCTTATCTTTTTCTGGGTCTGCAGTGTAAATACCATCAACACGTGTTCCTTTTAAAATAACATCAGCTTCAATTTCAATAGCTCTTAAAACAGCAGCAGAATCTGTGGTAAAGTATGGGTTTCCTGTGCCACCACCAAAAATAACGACGCGCTTTTTTTCAAGGTGTCTCATTGCCTTTCTTCTTATAAAAGGTTCTGCAACTTCGTTAATTTTAATAGCTGTTTGTAATCTGGTAGGTAGGCCAGCATCTTCTAAAGCGCTTTGTAGTGCTAAGCCGTTAATAACTGTAGCAAGCATGCCCATGTGGTCTCCTTGTACTCTGTCCATACCATTACTAGCACCAGCAACACCTCTAAAAATATTACCACCACCAATTACTATGGCTACTTCAACACCTTTATCTGTAATTTTTTTAATGTCTTGTGCGTATTCTGCTAAGCGTTCAGGATCAATTCCGTATTGGCGGTTTCCCATTAAAGCTTCGCCAGATAGTTTTAGAAGTATTCTTTTGTATTTCATTACATTGTTTATGAGGTTGTGCAAATATACAAATAGATTTTACACAGATTTATTGAAACATATTTTAAAGCATAAAAAAAAGCGGAATCAAAGTGTAATGATTCCGCTTTTTTAAAATTTATTTATGTTAATTACCCTAAAGTAACACGTTTAAATCCTGAAATTTCAACTTCACCGTAAGAAGCAACGTATTTTTCAACCGATACTTTTTCATCTTTAATAAAGTTTTGGTTTAATAAACATTGTTCTTGGTCTAGAGTAGTGTTATCAGAGATAAAACGTTGCATTTTACCTGGTAAAATTTTGTCCCAAATTTGTTCTGGCTTACCTTCAGCTTTTAATTCAGCTTTAGCATCTTCTTCAGCTTGTGCTAATGCTTCAGGAGTTAATTGTAATTGAGAAATGTATTTTGGTACGTTTTTAAGTGTTTTACCTAAACGCTCTAGCTCTTCGTTATCTTTTTCAATAGCTGCAATTCTAGCTTCAGTTTCAGAAGCAACATATGCAGGATCAAAATCTTTGTAAGATAGTGTAGTAGCACCCATTGATGCAATTTGCATTGCTACGTCTTTAGCTAAAGTTTCAATATTATCAACTACTTTAGAAAAACCAACAACAGCAGCAATTTTATTAATGTGTACGTATGAACCAACGTAAGCGGCTTCAACTTTTTCAAAAGCATTGATGTCTAATTTTTCACCAATTACACCAGTTTGTTCAACTAATTTATCAGCAACAGTCATACCTTCAAAATCTGCGGCTAAAAATTCTTCTTTAGTTGCACAGTTTAAAGCAAGTTCTCCTAATTGGTTAGCAAGTGCTAAAAAGTTTTCGTTTTTACCAACAAAGTCAGTTTCACAACCTAAAACAATGGCAACGCCAACAGTGTTATCTGCGTTTACTTTTGCTACAGCAGCACCTTCACTAGATTCACGGTCTGCTCTTTTAGCAGCAACTTTTTGTCCTTTTTTACGTAAAACTTCAATAGCTTTATCAAAATCACCTTCGGCTTCAACTAAAGCTTTTTTGCAGTCCATCATTCCTGCACCTGTAGCCTTTCTTAGTTTGTTAACTTCAGCGGCTGTTACTTTTACTGTAGTACTCATAGTAATTATTATAATTTAAAAAAGTCGTTCAATTTATTTCTGCAAAGAAAAGAACTAAACGACTTATTTGTGTTGTGTAAATGTTATTATTCTTCTTCCTCTGCGGCTACTTTTTTAGTAGGAGCAGCTTTTGCTTTTGAAGCACCTTCTGCTGCAGCTTCTTTTTCTGCTTTACGCTCTGCTAAACCACCGGCAACAGCTGCTGTTACATGCGATAAAACTTTGTCAATTGATTTAGAAGCATCATCATTTGCTGGTATTACATAATCAACTTGACGTGGGTCTGAGTTGGTATCAACCATTGCAAAAATTGGAATGTTTAATTTTTGAGCTTCTTTAATTGCAATATGCTCACGTTTTATGTCTATAACAAAAAGTGCACCTGGTAAACGTGTCATGTCACTAATTGAACCTAAGTTTTTTTCTAACTTAGCTCTTAAACGATCTACTTGTAAACGTTCTTTTTTAGAAAGTGTGTTAAAAGTACCGTCTTTCTTCATTCTATCAATAGCAGCCATTTTTTTAACTGCTTTTCTAATAGTAACAAAGTTTGTTAACATACCACCTGGCCATCTTTCAGTGATGTAAGGCATGTTTACGGCGCTAGCTTTTTCAGCAACAATATCTTTTGCTTGCTTTTTAGTTGCAACAAATAATATTTTTCTTCCTGAAGCAGCAATTTTTGCTAATGCAGCGTTTGCTTCTTCAATTTTAGCTGCGGTTTTGTAAAGGTTTATAATATGGATGCCGTTACGCTCCATGTATACGTAAGGGGCCATATTTGGATCCCACTTACGTGTAAGGTGCCCAAAATGTACACCTGCTTCAAGTAATTCTTTTACTTCTACTGCCATTTTTGTAATAGTTTACGTTCTGTTGAATTAGCAATGTTCCATTGGGCTTTTAGCTTGTTGCTATTGGCTGTTGGCTTCATTTAGATGCTAAACTAATTCCTGCTTTTTAGGCTAGGAACAACAATAACTGTTTTTTTGTTTTTTCTGAAAATATATCAGAAATTAAATAATAATTGATTTTGAAATTGATGCAGAATTTTGTGAAACATATATTCTGAATCAAGTTCTGGATATTAACGTTTAGAGAACTGGAATTTCTTACGCGCTTTCTTCTGACCGAATTTTTTACGCTCTACCATTCTTGGATCTCTAGTTAATAAACCTTCTGGTTTTAAGATAGCTCTGTTTTCAGCGTCCACCTCGCATAAAGCACGAGAAACGGCTAAACGAACAGCTTCAGCTTGACCAGTAATGCCACCTCCATATACATTAACTGTAATATCAAAGTTGCCATCATTGTTAGTCAAAGCTAATGGTTGCTTTACTTTGTACTGTAAAGTAGCAGTAGTAAAGTAATCCGCTAAGTCTTTTTTGTTTACGGTTATGTTCCCTTGTCCTTGGGCAACATACACACGAGCAACAGCCGTCTTTCTACGGCCAATTTTGTGAATTACGTCCATTATTTAAATTCGTTTAAGTTAATTGCTTTAGGTTTTTGAGCTTCGTGTTTGTGCTCTGTACCTACAACAACTGTAAGATTACGGAAAATTGCTGCACCTAATTTGTTTTTAGGAAGCATTCCTTTTACTGATTTTTCTACTAATCTTGTTGGGTTTTTACCAAACATTTCAGTAGCAGTTAAACTTCTTTGTCCACCTGGGTAACCTGTGTGACGGATATAAGATTTATCTGTCCACTTGTTTCCTGTTAAGTTGATTTTTTCAGCATTAACAACAATTACGTTGTCACCGCAATCAACGTGTGGTGTGAAGTTTGGCTTGTGTTTACCTCTTAAAAGTTTTGCAACTTTAGAAGCTAAACGACCAAGCGTCTGACCTTCAGCATCAACTAAAACCCACTGCTTATCTACAGTTGCTTTGTTTGCTGAAATAGTTTTGTAGCTTAATGTGTCCACACTAATTAATTTTATTTATTAAACATTCCTCTCTCAAAAAGAGTTTGCAAATTTACGATTAATTATTTGATTACCAAATAGTATGTGAAGTTATTTTGGTATACTAGAATAAGCTATAAATTATTGATTTTCTTTGGGTTTTAACATGAAAGACTCTTTTTAACTTACAAGATAATTTGTTGGAAAGTATTTAAGCAATCAATTTTTGAGTATTTTTGCAGCGTTATGCAAGAAGAATTAAGACTTTCTAGTTGGTTGCCTACCACAAATAAAGAGGTAAAAATTCGCGGGTGGGAAGAACTCGATGTTATCCTATTTAGCGGAGATGCTTATGTAGATCATCCAACCTTCGGTCCAGCAGTAATTGGGCGATTGCTAGAAAGTTTCGGGCTTAAAGTGGCTATCGTGCCACAACCCAATGTAAACGATAATCTTCAGGATTTTGTTAAGTTGGGTAAACCACGTTTATTTTTTGGTGTAACAGGTGGTTGTATGGATCCTATGATTAGCAACTACAACGCCAATAAAAAGCGTCGCGATAAAGATGCATATACACCAAATGGCGAAATAGGTTTTAGACCAGATTATGCATCAACCGTTTACAGTAAAATTTTAAAAGAAAAATGGCCTGATACACCAGTTTTAATTGGTGGAATTGAAGGCTCATTACGTCGTGTGACGCATTATGATTATTGGAGCGACCAATTAATGCCAACTATTTTAGAAACCTCTAACGCAGATATGTTGGTGTACGGCATGGGTGAGCAACCATTACGTGAAATTGTACGTTTGTTAGAACGTGGTGTACCTTTTAATAGTATTAATACGGTAAACCAAACCGCTATTCTTATTAATGATGAAAACGATATCCCAAAAAATAAAAATTGGGAAGATGTTGAAATCGCTTCACATGAAACCTGTTTAAAAGATAAAAAGGCTTACGCATCTAACTTTAAAGTGATAGAGCAAGAGTCGAATAAATTGGCTGCAAGACGTATTTTTCAAAAAGTAGGAAGTAAGATGCTGATGATAAATCCGCCGTATCCTACCATGACGGAAGCCGAGATTGATGCCTCTTTCGATTTACCTTACACGCGGTTACCGCATCCAAAATACAATAAGCGCGGGCCAATTCCTGCTTACGAGATGATAAAAACGTCTATAAACATTCATCGCGGTTGTTTTGGTGGTTGTAGTTTTTGTACCATTTCGGCTCATCAAGGAAAATTTATAGCAAGTCGCAGTAAAGAATCTATTTTAAAGGAAGTTGATAAAGTGGCGAATATGCCCGATTTTAAAGGGTATTTATCTGATATTGGAGGACCAAGCGCGAACATGTACCAAATGAAAGGTAAAGTACAATCTATTTGCGATAAATGTGTGGCACCAAGTTGTATTTCGCCAGTAATTTGTAGCAATTTAGATACGTCTCATAAACCGTTAACCGAATTATATCAAGCGGTTGATAGTCATCCAAAGGTTAAAAAATCCTTTATTGGTTCTGGTATTCGTCACGATATGTTAGTGCCAGAATTTAATAAAAACGCCGACCCAAAAGAGTTAGATGATTATACCGAAGAAGTGATGACAAAGCACGTTTCTGGTAGACTTAAAGTAGCACCAGAACATACTAGTGATCCGGTATTAAAATTAATGCGAAAACCGTCCTTTAGTTACTTCCATAAGTTTAAAGAACGCTTCGATAAAATCAATATTAAAAATAAACTGAACTTACAGTTAATTCCATATTTCATATCAAATCATCCAGCTTGCGAAGTTGAAGATATGGCAAATCTTGCTGCTGAAACCAAAGATATGGGCTTTCAGCTTGAACAAGTACAAGGGTTTACACCAACACCAATGACGGTTGCCACAGTGATTTACTACAGTGGTTACCATCCGTATACACTTAAAAAAGTGAATACGCCAAAAACCAGAAAGGAAAAAGACGAACAACACCGTTTTTTCTTTTGGTATAAAGATGAAAACAAAGCTTGGATTAAAAACACCTTAAATAAACTAGGAAGACAAGATTTACTTGACGTTTTATTGCCTAAAAAAGAAGAAAAATGGCGTAAAAACAAACCTGGTAAAACTAAAAACACCTTTAACGATGCTGTACCGTTTAATCAGCGAAAAAATAAAGCTAAATTTAGAAGGAAAAAGCGAAAATAATTAATTAACTACTCTAATAAATCAAGAATATCTTCAGTTTCCTTGTTTTTAAAGTTTGAGTTAATATCTTTTAATTTTTTAAGTTCTGATTTAGCAGAAGTAATATCTTTTTTCTTAAGATAAATTAAAGCAGAGTACCAATAGGTTTCAGCTAGAAAATTTTGTGGTTTAGATTTTAAATTATTCAGTATAATTTTAGCTTCATCAAATTTATTTTGATTAAGTAATGCCATGGCATAATAAAATTCTAAATTAGCATTGGTTTCTACTTTCAGTAATTTATTAAGCGTAACTTCAGCTTTTTTGTAGTCGCCATTTTCGTATGCTCTAAAAGCTTCAGTATTTGTGTTATCTTTTCCTCTCACAATGGGTTCAATAACGTTTGGATATGCTTCAAAATAAGAAGCGTAAATATCATTAGGTTTTTTTGATTTTTTCAAAAAGAAAAAAGCACCAATAATTATACAAGCCGCTGTTATTAAACTAATAAGCTTAAATCTATTAAAAGACTTTTTAGATGTTTGGTTTGCTTCTATACTCTTTAAAAAACTCTTTAAGTTTTCTCTTTCCTTTAGTTTGTATGCGTTATGTATATTATTAAACTCTTCAACTTCTGCTTTAAAATTGGCATTGTTAATTAAAAGGTTATCAAACTCTAGTTGTTCTTTTGGGCTTAATTGTTCTTTAAAATATTTTGCTATTAATATCTCTTTATTCATTATGTTTTATTAAAAAGTGTTTTTAGGTGTTTTAAACACCTAGATTTGTGACTTCGCACGGTATTTGAATCTTTATAATTTGTCTGTTCTATAATCTCATTAATGGTTAAACCTCTATAATAAAACAACCTAAGTAACTCATTACAACTAACAGACATTTGTTTTAAGTTTTTAGCTAGTAGTAATTGTAATTCTGTTGGTTTATCATTATCAAAATCTATTTCTTCTATACCATCATTTATTGCTTCAGCCTTAAGCAAAGGTCTGTCTTTGGCTTTTAAAAGCTTAAAAATCTTATTTTTTCCAATACCAAATAAATAAGTTTTTATGGAGCTTTTAGTTAAAACCACCTGCTTAACAACAAAGTTTTGATATAGTGCAATAATTGCATCTTGATAAATATCTAAAGCATCATCTTCACTTATATTATATGTTTTGGCATAGTTTGTAAAATTATATTTATACGCTTTGTAAATGGTTTCTAGAGCGCATTTATCATCCTGCCTTAAACGCTTTTGTATTTCTACATCAGTGGTTGCTTTATGCATTAGTTAGTATAAGTATTATAAGGTTAACAGCTACAAACAAATATAATTTTTTTTTAACTACTGTTAACATTTTAAAACATTAGAGAACAAAGGGGTGTAACTTAATATGAAAGCTAAAATGAAAACACAAGTATTTCGAAGCATGATGTTAATTATTATGCTAGTAATTTCTTCTAATGTAGAAGCACAATTTTTAAAGAAACTTAAGGATAAAGTCAACAGAAAAATAGAGCAGAAAGTTGAGGAAAAAGTGGATAAAACTATAGACGACATATCTTCTGAAAAACCAAAAGAGACTCCCGGGAAAGACATTGAAGAAAAGGAAAAGACTTCCAGCACTTCTACTATTTCTGGTTCTGCAGTAATAAAACATAACGCCAAATATGGTACTTATTCAATTGATGAGTTTGGTAAAGCTAAATTAAATAGAAGTAATAATGAGGTGAGAATTTATGGGTCTTGGGTAACCCATGCAGCCGATATTCAAGATGGGTATGTTTTGGTAGTACCAAGAGGAAATGAACTATTGTTTGATAAAAACGAACCTAAGAAGAAACAAATAAAATTAAATATACCTAATGATGCTAAATTAGAATTATCCTATGATCCTATTTGGACACCAGAATCTGGAAATGGGCAAGGTCTCTACAAAGCGGTTACAGAAGATTATCAATCTTATAACATAGAATCTGGCGAGGTTGTAATTGATGTTTTAAGCGAAACAAATATGCAATTGTCATTTTCTGGTATCGCTCAATTAATTACACGAACTAAAAATCCAGACCAAAATAGTGAAAACAAATATTTAGAGTCTTACACATCAAGTAATGTTAGTGGTGCAATAGATGTAGGCCCAGTTGCATTTATAGATTCACGAACAGTAGATAAATCTAAAAAAGCTAATACCAATTATGAAAATTTGCCAAACATTTCAGGTAATAATCCAAGTCCGGGAGTATACAATTTTACATTTGAAACAAAAGTGAAACTTACAAATCTTAAAGAAAATGAGACATACAATATGTCTTATTTGTTTAACCCAAATACAGAATATTTTGCTATGAAAGCAAATATGGCTGAATATTCAGATGCTGAAATGGATGGAGAATCTTTAATTGTTATGGATGGAAACGATGTTCACATTTTTGCAGAAACACAAGGTATGAAAATACGCATGTCTCAGGGTATGGTTGGAGGTAAGCAAATGCAAAACCCGTCGGAAGAAATGGCAAATTACGATTATACCAATTTGAAAAAAACAGGAAAAACAAAAACTGTATTAGGAGCCAAATGCTATGAATATGTGATGGCAGATAAAGATGTAAAAATAAATTTATGGGTAGCACCAAGTGTAAATCTACCAAATTGGTTTATACAAAACACAACGCTTCTAGATGGTCATATTATGGAGTATACAGTTTCTTCAAAAGACGGAAGTATGAAAAGCGAAACCATAGCCATTAACGATAATATTAGCAAAACTATTAACCCAAAGGAATATCGAAAGATGTTTTAATCTAGGTTCCACTACAAATTTTTAAATATGAAAAAAATATTATTCTTTTTAACTATAAGTATTTCTTTAGTTTCCTTCGCTCAAACTTTTAGTATTCCTGATTCAAATTTTGAACAGGCACTCATAGATCTTAATTTAGATCGTACATCACCTACAAACGAAATAGACGGGGTTATGGATGCTTCATTTGCGTCAAGTATTACTAACCTAGATTTATCTAATAAAAACATATCTGATTTAACTGGTATATCAAATTTCACAAGTGTTGAATGGCTTTTTCTTAATGGTAATAATTTGACAGAAGTGGATTTATCTAATAATTTGGCTTTAATAAGATTATTTATAACGGGAAATTCATTAACATCCTTAGACTTAAGCATGCTAAGTAACCTAGAAAGATTAGGTTGTGGATCTAACCCTATAACGTCATTAATTTTACCTACAACAAACTCATCCTTAAATCAATTAGAGTGCCCAATTGGTAATCTATCTACTTTGGACTTATCTAGTTCTCTAGTTTTAGAGAATATTAAAATTAATAATAATAATCTTGTATCACTTGATTTTAGCGCCAATACGCTCCTTAAAGATATTGATGCTAGAAGCAATAAATTATCATCGGTTAATTTAGATAATTGTAACGTATTAGAGGAAATTAACTTTAGAAGCAATGAGCTTACTAACTTGATAATTGAGGACAAACCAGAATTAAGATATATAGTTCTAGAGTTCAATAATCTTAGCTCATTAACAGTGAAAAATGTTAAATCATCAGCATGGAATTTTTCTTTCAACGCAACAAGTAACCCGAATTTAACATGTATTTCGGTAACAGATCCTACTGAGAGTGCAAATGAATGGGGTGTAGATTCTCAAGTTTCATTTAGTACTCAATGTTCATCAGGAGCAACAATTAATATACCTGATACTAATTTTGAACAAGCTTTGATTGATAAAGGTATAGATTCTGATGGCGTGGTTAACGGGCAGGTTTTAGAATCTGATATTATTAACATCGAAACTTTGGATGTTTCTTCCAAATCAATTTCAGATTTAACGGGTATTGAAGGATTTAAAAACTTAGAAACCCTTTTCGCTCAGAATAACAATTTAACAACGGTAGATTTAAGTGCAAATACAGCATTATCAGGATTATTAATTGCCTTAAATAATCTTTCAAGTCTAGATCTTTCTGCTAATGTAAATTTAATTTCACTTAGTGCTAATTTTAATAATTTAAGCGGCATTAATTTGTCTAATAATTTACTTTTAGAGCAAGTCTACATTAATAATAACCAGCTTACCTCAATTGATGTGAGTATGCTTTTAAACCTAAAAGAACTTGATGTTGCGGTAAATAATTTAGTAGAGTTAAATCTAGAAAATAACCCTTTACTAAATATAATATTTTGTCAAAACAATAATTTAGCAAACCTTAATTTACAAAACGGGAATAACGCTAATGTAACTAATACCAATTTTAATGCTACTTCAAACGAAAATCTATTTTGTATTCAGGTAGATGATGTTAATTTTAGCACTACTACTACTTGGAATAATATAGACACTCAGTCTTTCTTCGGGTTAGATTGTGCACCAAGTAATGATGGTTGTGCCGATGCAACACCGTTAACCTTGGGCGCAATATTTAATGGTAGCAATATAAGTGCTACGTCTAGTAATGTAACTCCTGGTTGCCAACAAGGAGATTTGGTGATTATTGATGTTTGGTTTGAGTTTGATGCACCAGATTCAGCAAGTGTGTTTATTGCAGCGTCTTCTCTAGAAGGTACAGTAAAGTTTGCTATTTATGAAAACTGTAACAGCATTACACCAATTGCATGTTCAGCAAACGATTTGCTTCAAAATAATTTAACCGTTGGGCAAAAGTACTATTTACAGGTTTGGATTGAAGCCGATTTAGCGGGTGGTAAAATATCTCAAACAAAACCAGTAAAAACGCTTAAACAACAACCTGGTAATTTCACAATTAATGTTCAAGATGCTTCATTATTATCTACATCTGAAGTTGAAATTTCAAAAATGAAATTATACCCAAATCCTGCATCTAATGAAGTTACAATCACCTCACCTTCAGAGATAAAAAACATAAGTGTTTACAATGTTCTTGGGGAGCAGGTGTACCTTGAGGATAACTCCAACAGCACATCTTCAAAAATTAATATAAATCATTTGAGTAAAGGTATGTATATCGTGAGAGTTAAGGCGCTTAATGGTATTCAAACGGAAAGACTAATCATTAAATAATTCAATTATGAAATTAAAACACAGTATAGTAATACTCGCATTAACGACTTTAATCTCCTCTTGTTTGGGCGATAAAAAAACGATTAATGTATCTGAACTTGGAGATACCAGTTTTGTGAATAAAAACTTTAAAGGAAATCTTATTAATTATAATAAAAACAAGAGTGCCTGCGAGCAGATGCCCTTGAGTGTTTTAGCCGCATTGTACAATGTATCTGAAGATAAAATACGTGTATTAGATAATAAAAACTCAAATCGGTTTAGTAAAAATGTAGAGCCACAATGCGGTTTTTATATAGAAACAAGTAAAAACGATTATGAATGGTTACGCGGTTCCATATCATTATTTAGAGAGATTAAAAAAGATGAAATGATGGGTGAAGTTGCTGAAGCTGCTGGTGGTGGCGAAAAATGGGAAGAGGCTTGGGCGCTTCAAAAATCAATATCTAAATCTGCTGAATGGGTTGATAACCTAGGGATGGCTGCGCTTTGGAATGAAAGTAAACATGAATTAAAGATAAAATTTGATGGTTACACGCTTATGGTTTACCCACCAAAAAATGGCCTTAATAAGGAAGAAGTAGCTAAAAATAGAGACTATAAAAAAATAGCTTTAGCCATGGCTAAAGCTTCAGGATATACAAATTAAAAACAACTAAAAATGAAAAAAATTAATCTTGTTCTCATCTTGCTTACCTTAGTATGTGTGTCTTGTTTAGGAGAAAAGAAAAATAATATAGCTAAAGAAGATAACAACGCAACTAACCAAAGTACTAAAGCAACCATTAATATTGATGCTATTAAAGAACAATTATGTTCTAATTTCCCAAAAGATTTGGTGCTTGGTTATCATCCAGATGCTAATCGTATTGAAATTGAACCTGTAGACAACGGTTCGGGAGGAATATTACATTGTAATGTAAAACTTTTTTATGGCGAAAAGGAATATGAGTTTTGGAAAGGGATAGTATATGCACATATCAATCAGCAAGAAGACCCGTTTTGGCAGTGTAACCCAGAAAGAAACCCAACGCTCTGTCATAAAGTAAATATGGGAGACAAAGCTGTTTTTATTTCTAACGTGTACCAACTACAAATACTTAAAGAAGGCGTTTTATACGGTATTACACCACCAAACAATGGTTATACAACATCTTCAGGTAAGTTAACCAAAGAAATTGCTTTAGAAATTGCACAACATTATCAATTATAAATTAAATCCAATAACATGAAAACAACGTTTATAACCCTAATATTAATTTTCACACTATCCTTAACGCACGCCCAAAAAGTTAAAGGCGCATTAACTCTAAACGGAAAGTCTAAAACTGAACTTAAATTGGAAACGAATTCGGCAGTTCAACTTTTTAAAGACTTTAAAACCGGTAAATACAAGTTGAAATTTAGTTTTGATGGAGATAAATTACCCACCAATATTTACAAAGAAGACATTGTATTTTTTGAATTTATTACATCGGTTAAAAAAGATGGAAAATTGGTGAAAAATGTAATTCGTAAACAGCCAATACCGTATTTCCCTGGAGATATGTTTATTCCAGCGGAGGCTTTCGATTTTGTTGGGTTATTAGCCTCAAATCCAATGGAAGACGAAGATCCTGCTGATCAAATGATTGGAACAATGCCAGAAGGTAGTTATGAAGTACAATTATTAGTAAAACCAGTTGGATTTAAAGGTGAAATTAAGCCTGTTGAATTTGGGTTTACACTTCGTAAACGTCCTGGAAGAGCTAAATTTTAAAATCATGAAAACTATTATATTAAAAGTAGTTCTTTTTACCTTTTGCATACACATAACGATACAAGCACAACAAGATGTTATATAAAACGGAAAAACATTTCAACCTGCAGAGGTTATAGATGTTCAGATTGGAAATAGTGGAGAAACGTTTAGCTTCTATATCTCAGAAGTTGATATGAGCCCAAATGGAGATTGGGCAAAACGGTTAGATGCATTGAGGCGCCAAGGGAAAGAACCGCATCCTGATGAAATACCAAGACCATTGTCGTTAAGTCTTTCAGTAGATTTTAAAAGAGCATTTAAGTTCCCTATTACGCCAGAAGATAGTGTTTATGTAAGTTTTTCACTTGTAAAAGAAGGTATTGAAGAAAATAATTTCAATACCGCTGAGATGCATAAAATGAATGCATCTGCATCAGGTACAGACGTAAGTGGATTAAAAAACCAAAAGGCATCTATTGAACAAGAGGCACAAAGAATTTCAAAATTAATGCAAGAAGGAAAATTTTCTCCTGATGAGGCGATGAAACAAATTGAAGCACTTACAAAACCAATGATTGATAAATTGGATAGTAGTGCCATTATGAACCAAGAAACTTCTGAATACAGTAATAGTAAACCTACTTATAGTATGTTGTTTGGAGATTCGCCTAATAATTCTGAAAGCACACTTTATGAAGGCACGCTGCATATTGTAGCGTTTAATTCAAAACGACTTGTCGCATATTTTGATGGTGTACATTATGTAGAATGTACAGATGTTGCCAGAGCAAACGATGTTTCTAAACTTTGCGAAAAGGAGGAAACTGGCTTATATCCGGATCACAAAGTTTTAAGAACGGAAAATATCAGTATAAAAATTGATACTGTTTTTAAGGATTTTTTAGATAATAGAAATTAAATCTGTAGAATTTTATTTTAAATTAAGAACGCGTCCTGATATAGCTAAATGATGGTACTTTAAAGTCATAATAAAAAATAATTTACGGCAGCTAAAAAAACTGCCGTTTTTTGTATTTTGAAAAAAAATTGAATCAATGATTTTAAAGTCGCTTTCCAAAACAATTATTTGTGTTCTTTTAATTTATGTGCAAGGTCTTAATGCTCAGATTCAAGATACTATGGCTTCTGAGAAAGCAAAAAGACTTTATGACGCCTCCAACTATAAGGAGACAATTCTATTTTGTAATAATAGTTTAGCAGAATTACTACCTGAAAAGGATTTGGATAGCTTAGAAGTATCAAAACTTTATATTTATTTAACAGGGTCCTACTACCGCACCCGAGAGAATGAAAAAAGTATTGAGGCGGGCAATAAAGGATTAAGTTATTGTTTGAACAGTCAAGAAGGTAATAACGTTAAAGCTAAAATATTGTATTGGAAATCATTTCCAGAGTACTTTTTAAATAAACCTTATGTTTCATATGATTCAAAAAAAGAAGCTTTAAACATCTTAAAAACGGTAAAAGATCCAGACCTTGAATTTTTAACTGGTGTATATGCGGAGCTTTCCTTGGATATGGCATTTATGGGCTATTTAGAAAAAGCGTATTATTATATTGAAAAAGCATTAGAGACCAATTTAATTAAGAATAATGAGGCGTTGCAAAAGGATACATATAGCATTGAGGAAGACCTTGAACTTTGGTTAAAATATCGTTACGCTCAGGTAGTAAATAAAAAATTAGATTTAGAATTTAACTATGAGGGTCAAAAAAAAATAAAAAATGTAATTACAGCTTACACTAATTTTAAGGAACAGCATCCTAACTACTGGCCAATAGAGCACAAGATTAAACTTGGTGCAATTTATGGTTATTATGGCAATACATTTATTGCTGATTCTAACCAAGAAAAAGAAGCTGATAGCGCATTATTTTATTACAGTAAAGCAAAACAGGAGTTTAATATTAGCGACCATAAGTATCATCATAATTTGATAAGATATAACATAGCTAGAGCATATAATGTTAAAGGCAATTATATTGAGGCATTAAAAACAATCAATGAACTAATAGCAGATGAAAATAATCCAAATTCCTCTACCTACAGCAGTTTGAAGGCTAGTTTAATGTTAAAACTTAAGCAATATGAAAACTGGGAAAAACTAGTATTTGAAACATTAGAAAATATTCATGATTCTTCAGAGCCATTACGTTCAGATTTTTCCAATTTTTTACCGAGTTCCTCGATAAATCAAATCAGTGATATTTTACAATTAGCTGCATCAGTTGAACTTGATTCAAAAGATTCACTATTTATAAACACAAAGAAGCAATTATATAATTTAGCGGTTCAACAGTTCAAAAAAAGTTATCGTTTTTCTTCTTTTAATTTTAGGTTGAAAAATTATTTTAATGAAGCTTTTGATGGTGTTTTGCAAATGACGTCTAAAAATCTCAGTAAAGGTGAAATAAGGCAGCTTGTTAATGATATAGAAAATATTGAGAATCGTTTAGCTTGGAAACAGTTCAGTAAAAGTCGACGCTTGGTTAATTTACCTTTTATTGATTCGTTAGAAAAAGTGGAATATCAGTTAAGAAATAAACTTGTTACTGCTAAAAGAGAGAATTCATCTAAAAGAGTAGATTCGATAGAAGATGCGCTGAAATACAATGAGTTATATGTTGAAAAAAATTACCCAAAATTTTCAGTTTTAAAAACAAATAGCTTTGATGTTTCTTCTTTCCAGAAGAAAATTCCTGAAGAAGAGGTTTTGCTAAAATATCTCTTTTTTAAAAATACGTTTGTAGTCTTTGAGATTACAAAGGAAAGTATTGAGCTTTATTTGAAACCTTGGGGTACAAAAGAAAAAAAACTACTTAATAACTATATTAATCAAATAAAGAATTCAAATTTAGGATTTGAATTAAGCAAAAACTTAACTACTAAGCTAATTCCACAAAGTGCTTTGAGTTATGATAAAATCATAATTATTGGAGACAATCCAATTTATCAGTTGCCATTTGAAACATTGGCGTATAATAATGAGTTTCTTGTTAAGAATAAAAGTATTAGATATTCTTCTCACTTAAGGCTATTATATGTAGAGGATGAGGTAAATAACATTAAAGAGAATACACCACTAGTAAGTCTTTTTGCTCCAGCTTACCCGAAAAGAGATCTTACAATTGCTACTAGAAGTGTTCCTTATTATTTGGAGGGAGCGCAAAAAGAAGCTGAAGAAATTAAAAAAATATTTGAGACCAATGCTTTTATTGGAGAAGATGCTACAAAAGAAGAATTTATAAATCATAAATCCGATGGAACGATATTACATCTTGCAATGCATGCAACAATGGATGAGGTAAATCCCAATTTTAGTCATTTTAATTTTCCAAAGAAAGAAAAACTACATTTGGAGGAATTATATGCCTTAAATATTCCTGTTAGTCTAGCTGTTTTGGGAGCATGTAACACGGCGGTAGGAGCAGAAGACAGTGCTTTAAATATTAATTCTTTACATAGAGCTTTTAGTTTTGCAGGAGCAGAAGCAACTATAGCTAGCCTCTGGGAAGTACCGGATATGAGTACTAAAACGATTATGGTAGATTTTTATAAAAATCTTAAAAAAGGAAAAACCAAATCGGAAGCATTGCAACAAGCAAAAATCAACTATTTAAGAGAAACTGATAATCCAAAATTACGTCACCCTTATTACTGGGCAGGTTTTGTACTTTATGGTGATGATGCACCAGTAACACATCCAAGTAAATCTTATCTCATTTTTATTTTTGGTGGTATTGCATTTGCCGGTTTAGCATATCAGTATTACCAAAGGAAAAAGAAAAAAACAGCTTAATACGCCTTAGTCTTTATAAAATTCACTTTAGCTTTGGTGGGTCTTTTTTAATATCAAAAATAAGAGAGAATAGGGTTAAATGCCTTAATGTTTTAATTTTTTTCATTTTAAGATTCCTTAACAATTGCTGTTAAGTCTAGGTTAATCCGCAGTCAAATTTTGGTTTTGGTTAATATATCTGTTAGTTTGAATGGAGAATTATTAACCCAAAAATCACAAATGAAAATGGAAAATTTAGAAAAAAAGACCGTTGCAATTTTAGCAACCGATGGCTTTGAAGAAAGTGAATTAAGAGAACCTAAAAAAGCGTTAGAAGAGGCAGGAGCAGATGTGCACATTGTATCTTTAAAAACTGGCGAAATTAAAGGTTGGGATAACGGAAATTGGAGTAATGCTTACAAGGTAGACAAAAGTCTAGACGAAGTATCACAGAGTAATTATAATGCTTTAATGTTGCCAGGTGGCGTCATTAATCCTGATATTTTAAGACGAAATGATAAGGCTGTAGATTTTGTAAAGTCGTTTTTTGAAAACAAGAAACCAGTAGCAGCAATTTGTCATGCACCATGGTTGTTAGCTGAAGCAGATGTTATAAAAGGACGAAAAGTAACATCATACAATTCAATTAAAACCGATATTGAAAATGCAGGAGCGCATTGGTTAGATGAAGAAGTTGTTGTAGACGAAGGTTTAGTAACAAGTCGTTCACCTAAAGATTTACCAGCATTTAACGCTAAGTTAGTAGAAGAAATCTATGAAGGCAAGCACGAAATGCAAACGGCATAATAGATGCAATATATAAATGAAAAAGCAGGATTAAATCCTGCTTTTTTTATGCTATAATTTATTTAATCTATTTGAATATCGTTATGGAGTAAAATAATATCTTTTGATACAAACGCTTTAAAATCATCTTCAGAAAAATGTCCTTGGTATGGTACATAAAAATGATTTTTTGTAGCATTACGCCAAATTAAAGCATATGTAATGCTGCTACTTTTTATGCCTTTGTATAGTTGCTGTGTCCACCAATCAGGCTGAGTTACATTCTCTAAGCCCGTTTCGGTTAGTGCAAAAAGCATATGTTTTTCTTTGGCAATATTTTCAACAATATCTAGGTTTCTAATGGTGTTATTAATAAAATTAGTGTTTTTATGGTGGTAAACATCAATGCCTAGTATATCTACATAACTATCACCAGGATAATTTTTTAAATATTCTGAAGAGTTTCTAACAGTATTAGGCGAATATATATAAAGTACATTGTGAACATTATACGTATTTGAAAGAATGTTAACAGTATCTCTAAATAGTTGTTTGTATGCTTCAGTAGATCTAAAAGCTTCTCCCCAAAAAAAGAAATTACCATTCATTTCATGCCATGGCCTAAATAAAACCGGTATTGGCTTGCCCTTTTCATCTTTCAAACTATTTAAAAAAAATGCAATACGCTCCAAATAAAGTAAAAATTCGGCTCTTAGGCTACCGCCTTCAAGCATGTGAATAACTGCTTTTGTGGTGTCAAAAGAATTTTTTTTCGTTACAGGGTTAGCTGTATGCCAGCTTAAAGTTATAATGCTGCCGTTATTATGTGCTTTGGTAATAAGGTCTTTCCTAAAGTCATTAACATCAGGATTAGGGTTTAAGGGATCCCATAGTTCTAATTCTTCAAGATCAAAACCTATTACGGCAGGCCAATCTCCAGCAACACGGCTAAAGTCACTTTCAAGAGATTCAAAATCAAAGAAATTAACACCGCCTCCAATGGCGCCCTGTTGGCCAAATGTAATGCCTTTTTGGGTTATAAGCTGCAACCTTAAATGCAAATCTTTTGCCTCTTGCGCCAAATTTGGATCTGCAAAAACAACATTTGTGTTTACCTCTTGAGGGATTCTTGAAGCATTTGGGTTAAATAGGTTTAACTCATTGGGCTGACAGCTAGAAAATAAAATGATAATAGCTGTTGTTTTTATGAAAAAGTGTTTCATAGTTGTTTATGCAATTTTTTAGGAAACCTTATAAAATGTCGGTAAAAAATGCAAAAACTTACTTAATTTAACGTTTGGCATATTTGGAAGCCATAACGCTAGTAGCTAAAATTTGAAATGCATGAAATAGCATAATAGGAAGTAAAATAATGCCTAAAAATGAGGTATTTTGAAATAGTATTTTAGAAAACACCGTACCGTGTACCAACGATTTTTTGGTGCCACAAAATTGTGCTGTAATTTGGTCTTCAATTGAAAAGTTTAGTGTTTTTGAAATGAATTTAATGACTTGGAAAACAATAAAAAATAACACAATTGAGACACATAAAATAAGCAGTAATTCTATAATTGTAAGATTGTTAAAAATACCATCTAAGAATGATTTAGAGAAACTTTTGTAAATTATTATTAAAATGATACTCTTATCAAACAGCGTAAGGTAATTTTTATGTTTTTGGGCAAATGCGCCTAAGTATTTGTTAAAAATGAGACCCAAAAAAACAGGAGCCAAAATTTCTAAAAGTAGTTTTTGGTAAACCTCTGTGAGGTTATAATCTGTACTGGCGTTGTTTAAAAATAATCCCATCCAAATAGGGGTAATTACAATACCTATTAAACCAGAAATGCTAGCGTTAAAAATAGCGGCAGGTATATTGCCTTTTGCAATAGAAACCATTACTACAGATGATGACACTGTTGAAGGTAAAGCAGCTAAAAATAAAAAAGCTAACCATAAGTTTTTTGATGATTCAGGTATTACGGGTAAAGCACAAAGCACAACTAACGGAAACACTAAAAAAGTACTCACTTGAATAAGTAAATGTAATTTCCAGTTTTTTAATCCGTCTTTTATTTGTGTTAGATTTAACTTAAGTCCGTAGAAAAAGAAAATTAAAGAAACCCCAATACTAGAAATAGTATTTAAAGGTAAAACCTTAACAGCTTCAGGGTAAAAATACGCTACTGCTACCGCTATAATAATAGCAATTACAAATTTGTCAAGTTTCATTTAGCAAACATTCAAATTTTAATGCGCTTCCAGCCAATTATTGCCAATACCAATTTCAACATCTAAAGGAACTGATAGTTTATAAGCATTTTCCATTTCAGTTTTAATTAGTTTTGAAATCTCATCCAATTCTGGTTTGTAAACGTCAAATACCAATTCATCGTGCACTTGCAGTAACATTTTAGTTTTGTAATTACCGGCCTCTAATTTTTTGTAAATATTAATCATTGCAATTTTAATGATGTCTGCAGCACTACCTTGAATTGGCGCATTTACAGCATTACGTTCGGCAGCACCACGCACTACGGCATTTCTAGAATTGATGTCTTTTAAATACCTGCGACGGCCTAAAACGGTTTGCACATAACCATGATCGCGCGCAAAATCGACTTGCTTGCTGATGTAATTTTTTAACTTCGGATAGGTTTCGTAATAGGTGTCAATTAATTCCTTCGCTTCACTACGCGATAAATCGGTTTGATTGCTTAAACCAAAAGCTGAAACGCCATAAATAATACCGAAGTTAACGGTTTTTGCGTTGCTACGTTGTTCGCGCGTAACGTCATCAATAGCCACATTAAACACTTTTGCAGCAGTTGAAGCGTGAATATCTTCACCGTTATTAAAGGCTTCAATCATGGTTTCTTCTTCACTTAACGCAGCGATAATGCGTAATTCAATTTGAGAATAATCGGCAGCTAAAAGGGTGTATTCTTCGCTACGCGGAATAAATGCTTTTCGAACTTGTCTTCCACGTTCGGTACGAATAGGAATGTTTTGTAAGTTAGGGTTGTTACTACTTAAACGACCAGTAGCTGCAACGGTTTGCATATAATCGGTATGTACCCGACCTGTAGCTTCTTCTACTTGAAGCGGTAACGCATCAACATACGTGCTTTTAAGTTTACTTAAGCCTCTAAAATCCAAAATATTTTGGATGATTTCGTGGTCTTTTGCCAAATAACTCAATACATCTTCTGCGGTAGAATATTGCCCAGTTTTAGTCTTTTTAGGTTTATCAACCAGCTTCATTTTTTCAAATAAAATAATACCCAATTGTTTAGGTGATGCAATGTTGAATTCTTCGCCAGCAGCTTCGTAAATACTTTTTTCAAGTGAAGCTATATCGTTGTTAAGTTGTTCGGCTAATGATGCTAAAAAGTCTTTATCAAGATTAATGCCTTCCAATTCCATGACCGCTAAAACACGCAGTAACGGAATTTCAATATCATCAAACAACGTTTGGGTATTGGCTTCGCCTAATTCGTTTTGAAAATGTTCTTTTAATTGCAGCGTGATGTCGGCATCTTCAACCGCGTATTCGGTTTGTTTTTCTAAAGGAACATCACGCATTGACAGCTGATTTTTTCCTTTCTTCCCAATTAATGTTTCAATAGAAATGGGTGTATAATTCAAATAGGTTTCTGCCAAAACATCCATATTGTGGCGCATGTCTGGATTGATGAGGTAATGCGCTAACATGGTATCGAATAATTTGCCTTTTACCTCGATGTTGTATTTGGCTAAAACTTTAATATCATATTTTAAATTCTGACCAATTTTTTCAATGGTTTCACTTTCAAAAAACGGACGCAATTCCTCGATTAAAGCTTGCGCTTCGGTTTTATCTTCTGGAAAGGGCAAATAAAAGCCTTTGCCAACTTCCCATGAAAATGCAATACCAACCAATTGGGCAGTTAATGGGTTTAAACCTGTGGTTTCAGTATCAAAACATACCGAAGTTTGGTTCATTAAGTTTTTAATGAACAGTTTTGTTGCCATACCAGAAGCGACGCTTTGGTAAAAATGGCTTGTGGTTTCAGTGGTTTTTCGGGTATGTGATGCTGAACTTGTTTCGTTATTAGGCTCATTAACATCACCACCAAATAATGAAAATTGTCCTGCGCCAGCAGTCCCCTTTTGTCCTGCGGACATTTTCCCCGAAGGGGAAACAGTTGTATCTGAGGTTTTTGAAATACTTTCCTTGACTTCAGCTTCAGAAGCAAAAGTTTTTAAGAAATTTTCAGTAAGTCGTCTAAACTCTAAATCTTGAAAAATAGTTTTAACCGCTTCAATATCCGGGTCGCACATTTCAAAATCTTTTTCATCAAATTCCACCGGAACATCAAGCATTATGGTAGCCAGTTTTTTTGATAGTAAACCTAATTCTTGGTTAGCTTCAACTTTTTCCTTCATTTTACCTTTCAGCTCGTGGATGTTTTCAAACAAACCTTCCATACTTCCGTAGGCTTTCAAGAATTTTTTTGCGGTTTTTTCGCCAACACCTGGTAAACCAGGAATGTTATCACTGGCATCTCCCATCATTCCTAAGAAATCAATTACCTGTAACGGATCTTCAACTTCAAACTTTTTTTGCACTTCTGGAATGCCCCAAGTTTCGTAACCGCCGCCAAACGATTTTGGACGATACATAAAAATGTTTTCAGACACTAACTGTGCAAAATCCTTATCAGGCGTTACCATAAAGGTTTGATACCCTTGTTTTTCGGCTTGTTTTGATAAGGTTCCTATAACGTCGTCGGCCTCGTAGCCTTCCTTAACCATAATAGGAATATGCATGGCTTTTAAAATGTTTTGAATATAGGGTACGGCCACTTTTATGGCTTCTGGCGTTTCGTCTCTATTCGCTTTGTAAGCTTCAAACATTTCAACTCTGTCGGCACTTCCGCCTTTATCAAAACATACGGCTAAATGGTCTGGTCGCTCGCGTTTAATTACATCTAAAAGTGAGTTCATAAAACCCATAATGGCCGACGTATCGATGCCTTTTGAGTTAATTCTTGGATTTTTTATAAAAGCATAATACCCACGGAAAATTAAGGCGTAAGCATCTACTAGAAAAAGACGTTTTTGGTCTGACATTTTTTGAAATTTGATAGAAAATCAAAAATAGCAAAAACTTACATGTAAACCATCATGTAACATAGTTAGTTTTAGTAAGTGTTATTATAAAAATCTTAACTATACGTTAAATACAACTAGCTTTTTATATTCTAGCTTATATTACCATTATCTTTGGTAAAAATTGAGAATATGTTACGTTGGGGTATTTTTTTTGTATTGTTTGTTGTAATTGATATTTACGCATTTCAGGCTTTTAAAACCATATCAAAAAATGTATGGCTACAAACTGCTTATTGGCTTTTAACGGTATTGGTAGTGGGTAATTTTATAATAAGATTTTGGGGTTTAAACAGAGCCGATTATGGTAATGCCCAAGCCTATGCCTTTGGTTTTTTAATAGCTTTTTTAGTGCCAAAAATGGTAATGGTTTTGGTTATGTTTTCTGAAGATATTTTTAGAGTACCACAAGCTATTTACCGATTTTTTACACAAGGAGCCGAGGCTAAAGGCAACTATTTGCCATCGCGCAGAGCATTTATTTCAAAAGTAGCTTTAGGTATTGCAGCTATTCCCTTTGCATCTATTCTTTATGGAATTTATAAGGGTAAGTACAACTTTAAAGTACTAAAATATACCCTGCATTTTGAAGATTTACCAGAGGCGTTTGATGGTTTTAAACTTACCCAAATTAGCGATGTGCATTCCGGAAGTTTTGATAATCCAGAAAAAGTTAACTACGCAATAGATTTAATAAACCAACAGCAAAGCGATGTTGTATTGTTTACTGGCGATATGGTAAATAATACAGCTAGTGAAATGAAACCATACGTAAATACTTTTAGTAAATTAAAAGCAAAAGATGGTTTGTACTCGGTTTTAGGAAATCATGATTATGGCGATTATGTAACATGGCCATCAAAAGAAGCCAAAAAACAAAACTTGCAAGATTTAAAAGATATGCAAAAAGAAATTGGCTTTAACTTATTGCTTAATGAGCATAAATTTATTGAAAAAAACGGACAACGAATAGCTTTAATAGGTGTTGAAAACTGGGGCGCTGGCGGATTTAAAAAAGCGGGCGATTTAAAAAAGGCATCGTCAGGGGTTGATAAAAATGATTTTAAAATTCTACTAAGTCATGATCCATCACACTGGGAACAACAAGTAATTAATGACCATTATCACTACCACCTAACCTTAAGTGGGCACACCCACGGTATGCAATTTGGTATAGAAATACCAGGGTGGTTTAAATGGAGTCCCGTTAAATGGCGCTACAAATATTGGGCAGGCATTTACCAAGAACTTGGGCAATATATTAACGTAAACCGTGGTTTTGGTTACTTAGCATTTCCAGGACGCGTTGGTATTTGGCCAGAAATAACCGTAATAGAATTAAAAAAAGGCGTTAAAACAGCCTAAAAACGTTTAAAATTGTGCTATCTCGCACTTTTTTAATAAATTAGGCTACTGTATAAACAGTACTTTACCAATTAATACTAAATAGTATGTCAAAATTTGGGGAACTTATAGATGTAGAAATTCCGGTGTTACTAGAATTTTACACAAACTGGAACGACCAATCAACATCAATGCAATTGGTGTTAAGAGATGTAGCCGCTGCCCTAGGAGATAAAGCTAAAGTTATTAAAATTGATATTGAAAAAAACGAAGAACTAGCCGAAGCTCTCCGCGTAAAAGCACTTCCAACATTAATAATTTACAAAGACGGCGAAATGAAATGGCGCCAAAGTGGCGAGTTAGATGCCAACACACTAATAGGCATTATACAAACCTATATTTAACCAATATTTTTTATTTGGGCGTTACCACGCTTTTTGGCGTGGTCGGGCTTTTCGCACTACACGGTAGTTTGCTGCAATCCCTAACGCGGGCTAATCCAGTAAATTCAGATAAAAATTTATAAAAAGAACGACTTAATTTATTGATTTAAAATTATAGCCTTTTTTGCTAAAATGTTCTAAAACTTTAGGTAAAGCAAACATCATGTTGTCTTTAGCTTTTTCACTATCATGAAACACAATAATGCTACTGGTTTTAGCTTTTTTAATAATGTTTTGTAAGCAGTTTTCTTTGGTTGTATTCTTATCCCAGTCAAAAGATAAAATATCCCACATAACAATATTATAGCCTAATTTTTGCAGCTGTTTACCTTGCGAACGTTTAATTTTTCCGTAGGGTGGCCTAAATAAATGGTTGTTTTGGGGTTTTAAAATTTTGGTAGTATTGTTTAAATCTATGCTTTTTTGTGCTTTTATAGTATTTGCAATGTATAAACTTGTTTTTGTTTTCCAGCCTTTTAAATGGTTATAGGTATGGTTGCCAATACTGTGGCCATCACTAATAACAGATTTAAAAATTTCAGGGTGTTTATCAATATTATTACCAATACAAAAAAACGTGGCTTTAGCTTGGTATTGCTTCAATGTGTTTAAAACCCATGGTGTAACTATAGGTGTTGGGCCATCATCAAAAGTTAAGTATAATACCTTTTTTTTAGAAGGAATGTCCCAAATGTACTTTGGGAACATTCGCTTTAAAAATTTTGGAGTTTTTACAGGAATAAAAGGCATATTACCTTAATTTTCTGTGGCTTCAATACTATCTGTTGTAGGAGCTAAATCATTATTAGTTGCTGGAGCAACTTCTTCTTCACCAGTAAAATATTTAAATAATCTTAAATAATCATTAAATACATCACCTTCGGTATTTGCAAACTCAATATCATGCCTAATCAAAACATCAATTAAGGCTTTGTAACGTTGTATATCAGTATAAATATCTTCAAACAAACGCTCTTGATTTTGCAATGACAAGCTACTGTAATATTTTAAGTTTTCTTGGTATTTAACAGCAACATCTTTAAAAAGTTGTTGTGCTTTTTCTTTGTTGCCAACTTCATAATAAGCGCCAATATAAGGCTCTAAAAGGGTGTAATACCCAAAGTAATTAACAGGCATGTTTGTCATGGCAATGTCTGCTATTTCTTCGGCTTTTTCTAGTTTTCCTTCGTTAATAAGTTGCTCAATTAATCGGGCTAAATTACCTCTGTAAGTAATGGAGTTTTTTCTGGTTTCAGTATCGTGATAAATATCTGGGCTACCGCTATTGCCCCAATCCCATTTTTTTACCTTTTCATACATTAAATCGGCATCCACACGTCCCATGTCAAAAGGGTTTGCTCTATCTACTTCTGTTTTAATAGGTACTAATTTGTAGCACATGCCATCTAACTGCAGGTAGTCTTTCATCCAAATATAATCATCGTCACCAAAACTTCCACCGGTAAAATAAATTGGGCGTTTCCAGTCGTTATTAGCAACAATATCAAGCATTAATAACCGGTTTTTGTAAAGAGCGCCGCTACCAATTTCAATATCAATGTGTGGTACAATCTTATCGGCATCTTTAGGTTTTACAATACCGTGTTTAATAGCGTTTTCTTTATTAACTGGTAATCTCAAAAATTTGGTAGGAATGTATCTGGCATTTAATTCTTGCGATGGATACGCTCTAACATCAGTTTCAGTAAATTGTTCTAAATAAAACTTAAATCTGGTTTTAGGGTTATCGCTAGTAATAAAGTTTAAAGCTTCTTTTATTTGAATGGTGTCGTTAGAAATTGGTGCAATTCTAACATAATCATTAGTGCCATGTCTGTAATCTTTATGCGTTAGTTGTGATGGTACAGGATCACTTTCGTAAGCTTTACGTTTCATTTGGTCTATGTACCAATCTGTTTGAAACAAACTGGTGTTAACAATGCGTACATCGGTTCTGTAGCCTTCAATTTCTTGGGCGTACCAAAGCGCGAATGTATCATTATCTCCAATGGTGAATAAAATGGCGTTTTCAGCACATGAATCTAAATATTTTCTAGCCATGGCTTGTGCTGTGTATTTATCAGATCTGTCATGATCATCCCAGTTGTTGGCAGCTAAAATACCTGGTACAAGAATTAAGCAAATTACGGTTATAATTGGCGCAGCAAGTTTTTTAGGAATGTATGTTTTAAGTACATCATAAATGGCGTAAACTCCAAAACCTATCCAAAGGGCAAATACGTAAAATGAGCCAACTACAGAATAGTCGCGCTCTCTAGGTTCAAAAGGGCGCACATTGGTGTAAACTTGTATGGCAATACCGGTAAACAAGAAAAACACTAACATAACCCAAAATAATTTCTTGTCTTTATTAAACAGAAAAAAGAACCCAATAATACCTAAAATTAAGGGTAGTAAATAATAAGTGTTTCGGGCTTTGTTATTTTTTACATCAGAAGGTAAATTTTCTTGCGGATAACCAATATGCCAATTATCAAGAGGTTTTATGCCACTAAGCCAATTACCATGATTGTCATAACGACCTTGAATATCATCTTGTCTTCCTGTGAAATTCCACATAAAATAGCGCCAATACATGTAGCCTAATTGGTATTCAAGCAAATATCTTAAGTTATCGCCTAATGATGGTTTTTCAACATCAAAATAATTAACGGCATAGCGTTTTAAAAAGTTGTTATAATCTTCATAATCTACATTACCTTGAGCTACTTCTTTTTTGAAATTATTTACAAGGTTTCGTAAATCGTTATCCATTTGGTATTCTGGTTTTAGTTTAAAATCTAAAAATCCAGAAAACATCATGTAGTTTTCGGCATGCTCGCTACTCCACATTCTTGGTAAAAATGAGGCATGTTTAGAGTTGTAGTTTTGGCGTGCATTTTTATAATCGTTTACAACTACATATTTGCCTTTTTGTTCGTCTTTTTCATATTTAGGCTTATCGTCTTTGTAAGGATTGTTTTCATCTAAAGCGGCATACATATCGGTAAACTGAGGGCCGTAAAACAAGTGTGTTTCAGGGTATTGCTCTAAGTTGTAATATGCTAAAAGCTCGCGAGCACTAGAAGGGTTGTTTTCATTAATTACCACATTGGCATTGGCTCTAATTGGTAGCATTAGCCATGTTGAAAAGCCAATAATAACAAAAGTTAAGCAAAGAATAGCTGTGTTTAGGTGCACATAGTTTTTTTGGCGTGTATATTTTATGGCATAAAAAATAATAGCTATTAAAGCAATACCAGCTATAATAGAACCAGAATTAAAGGGTAAACCAACGGTGTTTACAAAAAATATTTCTGAAGCACTAAATACCTTTAAAATGTTAGGTGCTAAAAATTTAAAAACAAATAATAACACAGCAACCGATGCTATGTTTGCTATAATAAAATTTTTAATAGTAACTGTTTTGTAGTTTTTAAAAAAGTATACTAGACCAATGGCTGGAACGGTTAAAAGCCCCATAAAGTGAACACCAAAAGATAAACCAATAATAAAAGCAATTAAAATAAGCCAACGGTTACCACGTGGTGTGTTCATGTCTTGTTCCCAACGTAAACCTAACCAGAATAAAACCGACATTATTAAAGTTGCCATGGCGTAAACTTCGGTTTCAACAGCGTTAAACCAAAAAGAATCTGTAAAACTAAAGGCTAAACTACCAACAAGTGCGCTGCCTAAAATAGCAAGTGCTTTTGGTTGATTATCTTCAGTAGTACCAACTAATTTTTTTAATAGTAAGGTAATAGTCCAGAACATAAACAAAATGGTAAAAGCACTAGAAACAGCGCTCATCATATTCATCATCCAACCAATTTGTGATGGTTCAAGAGCAAATATTGAGAAAAATGCCCCAAACATTTGAAATAGTGGTGCTCCAGGTGGATGCCCAACCTGTAGTTTAGAAGAAGTTAAAATATATTCACCTGCATCCCAAAAACTAACAGTAGGCTCAACAGTTAAGCTATAAGTAACAAGGGCAACAAAAAAAGAGAACCAGCCCAAAAGCGTATTCCATTTTTTAAAGGTCTGAATGGTCATAAAATTCAATGTTTGATTGCTTTGGCGAATTTAGTAATAAATGCCGTACTTCAAACTTTTTTAAGTAAACCTTAAGTATAAAATAATATTTTTTTCAAAAAATATTTGTGCAAATAAAACTTTGTACTAAATTTGCACCCTCAATTACACAATTGGCCTATGGTGTAACTGGCAACACGTCTGGTTTTGGTCCAGAAGAGTCTAGGTTCGAGCCCTAGTAGGCCAACAAAAATTGATTAAGTCCTTGCTTTTTTAAGTAAGGACTTTTTTATTAATAATGTCTAGCAGCGTTGTTGTTGCTAAAAAAGAATGGTTATAAATCTTACAATTGACACAAAAACACATTGAAAAGCCATTTATTAGGCATTCTTAATTAAAAATTATATATTTGCAGCGTTGTAAGGCAAAATTAACAATGAGGGGACGGAAAGTCCCCTCTTTTTATACTAAAAATGTTTAAAAGTACAGTTGAAAATTTACTTGAAAAAGCCCTTGAAGAACGAGAAGACCTGTTTTTAATAGATTTTTCAATACAAGGAGACAACCAAATAAAAGTTATTATTGATGGTGATAACGGTGTTGTGGTAGATGATTGTATTTACATAAGCAGAGCCATTGAACATAATTTAGATAGAGAAGAAGAAGATTTTTCGCTAGATGTTATGTCTGCTGGTGCAACAGCACCATTAGTAAAACAGCGTCAGTATAAAAAAAATAAAAATAGAACCCTAAAAGTAAAAACAGCAGCTGAAACTTTTGAAGGTGTACTTTCTGAAGTTACAGATGAAACTATTACTTTACAATGGAAAGTTAGAGAGCCAAAACCTATAGGTAAAGGCAAAGTAACTGTAACAAAACAAGCGAATGTCGCTTACAAAGATATTGTAGAAGCAAAAGTTATGATTAAATTTTAATTCAGTAGAGAGTTATGGAAAATGTCGCTTTAATTGAATCTTTTTCAGAATTCAAAGACGATAAGCTAATTGACAGAGTAACGTTAATGGCCATTTTAGAAGAAGTATTTAGAAGTGCTTTAAAAAAGAAGTATGGTGATGATGATAACTTCGATATAATTGTAAACCCAGATAAAGGAGATTTAGAAATTTGGAGAAACCGTATAGTGGTTGCCGATGGTGAAGTAGAAGATGAAAACCAAGAAATATCACTATCTGAAGCAAGAAAAATTGAGCCAGATTTTGAAGTAGGTGAAGATGTTTCTGAAGAAGTAAAACTTATAGATTTAGGAAGAAGAGCCATTTTAGCATTACGCCAAAACTTAATTTCTAAAATCCATGAGCATGACAATACTATAATCTACAAACAATTTAAAGATTTAGTTGGAGAAATTTACACTGCCGAAGTACATCACATACGCCACAGAGCAGTTATATTATTAGATGATGAAGGTAATGAAATTGTATTGCCAAAAGACAAACAAATACCTTCAGATTTCTTTAGAAAAGGCGATAATGTAAGAGGTGTAATTGATAGTGTAGAGCTAAAAGGCTCAAAACCAACAATATTAATGTCTAGAAGCTCTCCGGTGTTTTTAGAGAAATTATTTGAACAAGAAATACCAGAAGTTTTTGATGGCTTAATAACCATAAAAAACGTAGTAAGAATACCAGGTGAAAAAGCAAAAGTAGCCGTAGATTCTTATGATGATAGAATAGATCCTGTAGGAGCCTGTGTAGGTATGAAAGGATCAAGAATTCACGGCATAGTACGTGAATTGGGTAATGAAAATATTGATGTTATTAACTTTACAAATAACACACAATTATTCATTACAAGAGCATTAAGTCCAGCAAGAGTAACATCAATAAAAATTGATGAAGAAACTAAACGCGCTGAAGTAATTTTAAAACCAGAAGAAGTAAGTAAAGCCATTGGTAGAGGTGGGCATAACATCCGTTTAGCAGGGCAATTAACTGGTTATGAAATTGATGTGTTTAGAGAAGGCGCTGAGGAAGATGTTGAATTAAGCGAATTCTCAGATGAAATTGAAGGCTGGATTATTGAAGAATTTAACAAAGCAGGTTTAGATACAGCTAAAAGTGTACTTGAATTACAAGTAAGCGAATTAGTAAGAAGAACCGATTTAGAAGAAGAAACAATAACAGAAGTTATTAAAATTCTAAGAGAAGAATTTGAAGAATAATATCATTTCAATTATTATTTTAAGCAACAATTTCAAAGCAATTAGCTTAAAATTAGGGTTGAAAGTGGATATGACATATATTTGAGTATTTTAAAGGCAATTTATGGCTGAAACAATTAGATTAAATAAAGTATTACGCGAGCTTAATATCTCTCTTGATCGTGCTGTGGAATTTTTAGATTCTAAAGGCATAGAGATTGATAAGCGACCAACTACAAAAATTTCACAAGAAGTTTACACAATTCTTTCAAACGAATTTCAAACAGATGCTAGTAAAAAAGTAGCATCAAAAGAAGTTAGTGAAGCTAAACAAAAAGAGAAAGATCAATTGAGAGAACAACGTGAGCGTGAACTTGAAGCAAAACAAAAAGAAGTTGCTAAAAAAGACGAAGTTGTTAAAGCCACAGGTTCAATTACTGGTCCAAAAACAGTTGGTAAAATAGATTTATCTCCTAAAAAAGCAGAGCCTAAAAAAGAGGAGCCTGTAAAAGAAGAAGCGCCTAAGCAACCAAAAGCATCAAAGCCGGTTGAAGAAAAGCCAAAACCAACGCCGCCTCCAGCGCCAAAGCCAGTAGCTGAAACACCTAAAAAGGAAACACCTAAAAAAGAAGCGCCTAAACAACCACAGGCACCTAGAAAAATAGATGTTAATCCACAACCAACGGTAAAAAAAGAAGCACCTAAAAATAAACCTGAAGCAAAAAAAGAGCAGGAAACTCCAGTGTTAGGAGAGCAAAAGGTTGAAACAAAATACCAAAAACTTTCAGGTCCAAAAATTGCGGGAGACAAAATAGATTTATCGCAATTTAATAGACCTAAAAAGAAGAAAGAAGATAAAAAAACCGACGATAAAAATAAAACAGGCGATGCTTCAAAAAGAAAACGTCGCAGAATAAGTAAAGTTGGTGGCGGCCCTAACCAAGGTGGTAATAACCGTGGCGGCCAAAATAGAAACGATCGTTTCAAAGGAAAACAAGGCGCAGGAAGACGCAATGTTGTCAAAGAGGAGCCTAGTGAAGAAGATGTAAAACGTCAGGTAAGAGAAACGCTAGAAAAACTTCAAGGTAAAAGCACTAAAGGTAAAGGTGCTAAATATCGTAGAGAAAAAAGAGAGCAACATAGAGATCAAACCGAAAAAGAATTACAAGCTGAAGCAGCAGAAAGTAAAATACTTAAAGTTACTGAGTTTGTAACTGCAAGTGAAGTAGCAACCATGATGGATGTGAGTGTTACTCAAATTATTTCAGCATGTATGTCTTTAGGTATGATGGTAACCATGAATCAGCGTTTAGATGCTGAAACACTGTCTATTGTTGCTGAAGAGTTTGGTTATCAAGTAGAGTTTGTAACTGCCGATATTGAAGAATCAATTGAAGAAGTAGAAGATAAACCTGAAGATTTATTACCAAGAGCACCTATTGTAACCGTTATGGGTCACGTAGATCATGGTAAAACATCGTTATTAGATTACATAAGAAAAGAAAATGTAATTGCAGGTGAATCTGGTGGTATCACCCAGCATATTGGTGCTTACGGTGTAGAGTTAGAAGACGGACAAAAAATGGCGTTTTTAGATACACCAGGTCACGAGGCATTTACAGCAATGCGTGCGCGTGGTGCACAAGTTACAGATATTGCAATTATTGTAATTGCAGCAGATGATGATATCATGCCGCAAACAAAAGAAGCTATTTCGCATGCGCAAGCAGCGGGCGTACCAATTGTTTTTGCTATTAATAAAATTGATAGACCAGAAGCTAACCCAGATAAAATTAAAGAAGGTTTAGCTAACATGAATTTATTAGTTGAAGATTGGGGTGGTAAAGTACAATCACACGATATTTCAGCAAAACAAGGTACAGGTGTTAATGAACTTTTAGAAAAAGTACTTCTAGAAGCTGAGTTATTAGAACTTAAAGCCAACCCAGAAAAACCTGCATTAGGTACCGTGGTTGAAGCATTTTTAGATAAAGGTCGCGGTTATGTGTCTACCATATTAGTACAAGCCGGAACACTTAGAGTTGGAGATTATGTATTGGCGGGTCAACATAGTGGAAAAGTTAAAGCTATGCATGATGAACGTGGGCATGATGTTGTTGAAGCAGGTCCTTCTACACCAGTATCAATTTTAGGTTTAGATGGAGCGCCACAAGCAGGTGATAAGTTTAACGTATTTGAAGATGAACGTGAAGCTAAACAAATAGCAACAAAAAGATCACAGTTACAGCGTGAGCAGTCTGTTAGAACACAACGTCATATTACCCTTGACGAAATAGGAAGACGTATTGCACTTGGAGACTTCAAAGAGCTTAACATTATATTAAAAGGTGATGTAGACGGTTCAGTTGAAGCGTTAACAGATTCGTTCCAAAAATTATCAACTGAAGAAATTCAAGTTAATATCTTACATAAAGGTGTAGGTGCCATTACCGAAAGTGATGTGTTATTAGCTTCAGCATCAGATGCAATTATTATTGGTTTCAACGTTAGGCCAATGGGTAATGCACGTCAGGTAGCCGATAAAGAAGAAATTGATATCAGAACGTATTCAATCATCTATGATGCTATTAATGATCTTAAAGATGCTATGGAAGGTATGTTATCTCCAGAATTTAAAGAAGAAATTACTGGTACTGCTGAAATTAGACAAACGTTTAAAATTTCTAAAATTGGAACCATTGCAGGTTGTATGGTAACAAATGGTAAAATTTATCGTAGCTCGGGTGTTAGATTAATTAGAGAAGGTGTTGTAATATTCACCGGAGAATTAGCCACACTAAAACGTTTTAAAGACGATGTTAAAGAGGTTTCTAAAGGATATGATTGTGGTATGCAAATTAAAAACTATAATGATATTAAAGAAGGTGATATAATTGAAGCATTCCAAGAAGTAGCCGTTAAGAAAACCTTGAAATAATTATTTAAAATATTTTTCTTAAGAAATTAAGAATCAGCATATAAAAAAAGCGAACCAATCGGTTCGCTTTTTTTATATGGTTTTAAATAATTTAATTTTTAATCTTTTTTAGGCTTAAAAATAAAAGCATTTGCAAACTTGTTTTTAATGCGTTTTAAGGCTTTATCAGCTTCTAAACGAGTTCTAAAATTACCAGCCCAAATTTTAAAGTTAGGCGATTCGTAAACTATTCTAGAGCTCCAATTGGCAAATGTCTCACGAAATTCTTTTTGCGCAGCATAAGCACCGGGTCTGTTACCGTTATATATTTGAATTTTATACCTATCAGAACTATCTTCATTCTTGTTAAGTTCTTTCTTTGTGTTCAATAAAACATCTATATTTTTATCTTGATTAATACTTACATTACCTTGTTGGGCATAATTTTTAACAGAAAAAGTTAAAATACACACACCAACCAAAATTTTAAATTTCAAGCTCAATTTTTTCATATTTAATTATTTATACAAATGTATACGTTATAAAATCAAAAAATAGCTGTTTTATTTATTTAGAATCTCTCTAAATTAACAATTAACAACTCTGTAACATTTCTAAAATCGACTTTATATGTTACTTTTGCCTGAGATTTTATAAGTATGATATTTGTCATGTTTCAATGAAAAAATCATACCAAAGATTAGAAGTTAATTTAACCAATAATATGAAACAGGTGATTCACCGTAAATTAGGCAGCAACTTACTTCGTATAGGCTTAATTATTTTATTAGCGTTTACAACCTCGCTCTCTGCTCAAGAAGGAGATCCAGCAAAAGGAAAATCATTGTTTAATACCAACTGTGCGGCTTGTCATCATTTAGATAAGAAAATGACGGGTCCGGCACTGCGCCATGTAGAACAGCGTTTAGCTGATGAGCAAGGTTTAGATAGGGATTGGATTTATGCATGGGTAAGAAACAGTTCAAGTGTTATTAAGTCTGGCGATGCCTACGCGAACAAAGTGTATAATGATTTTGGTGGTGCAGCAATGACGGCTTTTCCACAATTATCTGATGACGATTTAAATAATATTTTAGCATATACGGCTCAAGAAAAAGCGGCGCCTCCAGCGGCAGTTGCTACTGGTGCAGTTGCGGGTGCGCAAACAGCGGCTCAATCTGGTGGTATTTCTAACGAAATTATTCTAGGTGCCTTAGCAATCTTGTTTGTGTTGTTAGCAGCAGGCTTGTTTTTAGTGAATAAAACATTACGCAGATTTGCAGCGGCACAAAACATAGATTTACCTGAAGCAACTAAAAGAAAGCCGCTTTGGAAAGCTTTTGTTGAGAATCAGTTTTTAATGTTAGTTACAGCAATATTCTTTTTGCTTGCAAGTGCTTATTTTGCTTATGGGTATTTAATGCAGGTAGGTATAGATCAAGGCTATCAGCCTGTTCAGCCAATTCACTTTTCGCATAAAATACATGCTGGTGATAACGGTATAGATTGTAAATATTGCCACTCTTCTGCTAGAGTTAGTAAGCATTCAGGTATTCCTTCGTTAAATATTTGTATGAATTGTCATAAAAATGTTTCTGAATACAATGGAGAAACAACTCCAGAGCATTCAAAAGAGTTTTATGATGGTGAAATCCAAAAGCTTTATGAGGCTGTTGGTTGGAGTGATGCTGATCAAAAATATACTGGAGAATCTAAGCCTGTGAAATGGGTTAGAATACATAATTTACCAGATTTCGTGTACTTTAATCACTCACAACACGTAACTGTTGGCGGGCAAGAGTGTCAAACATGTCACGGTCCTGTTCAGGAAATGGAAGTGTTATATCAACACGCGCCATTAACTATGGGTTGGTGTATAGATTGTCACAGAAAAACTAATGTGAAGGTAGAAGATAATGAGTACTATGAGAAAATTCATTCTGAATTATCTAAAAAGTACGGTGTTGAGAAATTAACAGTTGCTCAAATGGGCGGACTGGAATGTGGTAAATGTCACTATTAAAAATGTGATTTTCTTTTCCTTTCAAACGGAAAATTATAAATAATTAAAAAGAAGTAATTCAATTATATCATATGTCATCAAACAAGAAATACTGGAAAAGTGTTGAAGAGCTAAACGAGAATAGTTCTATTGTTGAGACGCTAAAACAAAACGAATTTGTACAAGAAATTCCTGTAGATGAGTTTTTAGGAGATAAAGAAACTCTTGAAACAAGTTCAACTACTCGTCGTGATTTTCTAAAATACGTTGGTTTTAGTACTGCAGCAGCTTCATTAGCTGCATGTGAAGGGCCAGTAAAGAAATCAATTCCTTACGTAGTGCAACCACAAGAAATTATTCCTGGTGTTGCTAATTATTATGCAACTACAATTGCAGACGGATTTGATTATGCTAGTGTTTTAGTGAAAACGCGCGAAGGTCGTCCTATTAAAATTGAAAACAATAACATGGCAGCTACCAATGGTAGTGCAAACGCTAGGGTTAATGCATCGGTTTTAGGTTTATATGATAGCTTAAGAGTACAAGGGCCAAAAAAAGGAGAGTCTAATGTTACTTGGGAGGAGTTAGATGCTGAAGTTGCTAGTCAACTAAACAAAGCAGCTCAAACAGGTAAAGATGTTGTGTTGTTAACGCAAACTTATGCGAGCCCTTCTACAAGTAAATTAATTTCAGAATTTAAAGAAAAATATGGTAATGTTCGTCATGTGGTTTATGATGCTGTTTCAGAATCGGCAGCTATTGACGCTTACCAAGCTAAATATGGAGAACGTGGTCTAGCAGATTACGATTTTTCTAAAGCAATGACAATAGTGTCTGTTGGTGCAGATTTCTTAGGAGATTGGCAAGGAGGCGGTTTTGATGCTGGTTATTCTAAAAATAGAATTCCAGATCATGGCAAAATGTCTCGCCATATTCAATTTGAATCCAATATGTCATTGTCTGGCGCTAATGCAGATAAACGTGTGCCGGTAACACCAAGTCAACAAAAATTAGTGTTATCTAAATTACACAGTTTAGTAGTTGGTAGTGCTTATGCTGGTAGTAAATTACCAGAATCTGTTGAAAACGCTATTCAAAAAGCAGCTTCTCAACTTAAAAAAGCAGGAAGTAAAGCTGTTGTAGTTTCGGGTATTCAAGATGTAAATGCTCAAACTGTTGTTTTAGAAATAAATGAAGCTTTATCAAGTAAAGCTTTTAAACCAAATACACCTATTAAAACTAGACAAGGTAATGCTAAAGATGTAGCTGCTTTGATTTCAGATTTAAAATCTGGTAAGGTTGGTGTGTTAATTATGAGTGGTGTAAATCCTGTTTACACACTACCTAATGCCGCTGAATTTGCAGAAGGTTTGAAAAAAACATTTTCTGTAGCCTTTTCAATGAAAGCCGATGAAACTTCTAGTTTATCAACATACATAGCAGCAGCACCTCATTACTTAGAATCTTGGGGAGATATAGAGTTGAAAAAAGGATATTATGCCTTAACACAACCAACTATTCGTCCTTTATTTAGTACAAGACAGTTTCAAGAAGCTTTATTAAAGTGGACAGGTAACACATTGTCTTATGTAGATTATATAAAAGAAACTTGGGGAACAAGTATTTTAGGCGGAGGTTCTTTCAACAAAGCATTACATGATGGTGTTTATGTTGGAACTATTACAACTGAAACTGAAAATACTGCTGAAACTACTGAGGAAACAGAAACGCCTGCTAGCAATGCGGCGTCTGCTTTAGCAAGATCAGTAAAAGCCTCTGCAGGTTTAGAGTTAACATTATACACTAAAACTGGAATGGGTGATGGTCAACAAGCCAACAACCCATGGTTACAAGAGTTTCCAGACCCTATTACAAGAACATCTTGGGATAACTATTTAACAGTATCAAAAGCTGATGCCGAAGCTTTAGGTTTAAGTAACAGGCATGTTGCTACTGGAGCTTTAAATGGTAGTTATGCTAATGTAACTGTAAGTGGTGTAACTGTAAAAGTACCTGTTTTAATACAGCCTGGTCAAGCAAAAGGATCTGTTGGATTATCATTTGGTTATGGTAGATCTGCAGGTTTAAAAGAAGAAATGATGACAGGTGTTAATGCTTATGCATTATACACAAACTTTAATAATGTACAAAACGTAACTGTTGAAGCTGCTTCTGGCGAACATGAATTTGCATGTGTACAGTTACATAACACGTTAATGGGACGTGGTGACATTGTTAAAGAAACAACATTAGAAATTTTCAATACTTACGATAAAGAAGACCATGAACATGGTTGGAATAAAGTACCAAAAGTATCTTTAAATCACGAAGAAACACCTGTTACATCACCAGATGTAGATTTATGGGAAGAATTTGATCGTTCAATAGGTCATCATTTTAACTTGTCTATAGATTTAAATGCCTGTACGGGTTGTGGTGCTTGTGTTATTGCATGTCATGCAGAAAATAACGTGCCAGTTGTAGGTAAAGAAGAAGTGCGTAGATCACGAGATATGCATTGGTTACGTATTGATAGATATTATTCTTCAGAAGATTCTTTTGAAGGTGATAACGAAAAGAAAGATAATATTTCTGGTTTAGGAGAATCATTAAGCCAATTTGGTGAAATGGAATCTCCAGCAGATAATCCACAAGTAGCTTTCCAACCAGTAATGTGTCAACATTGTAATCACGCTCCTTGTGAAACAGTTTGTCCTGTAGCAGCAACATCACACGGTCGTCAAGGTCAAAACCATATGGCGTATAACCGTTGTGTAGGTACAAGATATTGTGCAAACAACTGTCCTTACAAAGTACGTCGTTTCAACTGGTTCTTATACAACAGTAATGATGAGTTTGATTATCATATGAATGATGATTTAGGACGTATGGTACTAAACCCTGATGTTGTTGTACGTTCTCGTGGTGTTATGGAAAAATGTTCTATGTGTATTCAAATGACACAAAAAACAATTCTTGATGCTAAACGTGACGGACGTAAAATTAAAGACGGTGAACTTAAAACAGCATGTTCTGCAGCTTGTAGTAGTGGAGCTATGGTTTTTGGTGATATTAATGATAAGCAAAGTAAAGTTGCAAAACTTAAAGAAGATAACCGTATGTATCACTTATTAGAGCACATTGGTACCAAACCAAATGTTATTTATCAAACAAAAGTGAGAAATACAACTGAAGCATAATTAAGAAAAAAGTTTACAAAGTTTACTACGTTTAAAGTACAAAAACCTCTAAACTCATAAACAAATAAACTTCTAATAAAAATAAACAATTAAACAATAAAATATGGCGTCTCATTACGAAGCACCTATTAGAAGACCCTTAGTTACAGGCAATAAATCATACCACGATGTTACTGTGGATGTAGCTAAGCCTGTTGAAGGAAAAGCAAATAAACAATGGTGGATTGTTTTTGGAATATCATTAACAGCTTTTCTTTGGGGAATTGGATGTATTTTGTATACCGTATCTACAGGTATTGGAACTTGGGGTTTAAATAAAACCGTAGGTTGGGCCTGGGATATTACAAACTTTGTTTGGTGGGTAGGTATTGGTCACGCAGGAACTCTTATTTCTGCCGTACTTTTATTATTCCGTCAAAAATGGAGAATGGCTATTAACCGTTCTGCAGAGGCAATGACAATTTTCTCGGTAGTTCAGGCAGGTTTATTCCCAATTATTCACATGGGTCGTCCTTGGTTAGGGTATTGGGTATTACCAATTCCAAATCAATTCGGTTCATTATGGGTGAATTTTAACTCGCCATTACTTTGGGACGTATTCGCAATTTCAACATACTTATCAGTGTCATTAGTATTCTGGTGGACTGGTTTATTACCAGATTTTGCTATGTTACGTGATAGAGCTATAAAACCATTCCAAAAGAAAATATATGCATTATTAAGTTTTGGTTGGTCTGGTCGTGCTAAAGATTGGCAACGTTTTGAAGAAGTATCTTTAGTACTTGCTGGTTTAGCAACACCTTTAGTGCTTTCTGTACATACTATTGTATCGTTTGACTTCGCAACATCGGTAATTCCGGGTTGGCATACCACTATATTTCCACCTTACTTTGTTGCTGGAGCAGTATTTTCTGGTTTCGCAATGGTAAACACACTTTTAATTATAATGCGTAAAGTATGTAATTTAGAAGATTATATTACTGTACAACACATAGAGTTAATGAACTTAGTAATTATGATTACCGGTTCTATTGTTGGTGTGGCATATATTACTGAGCTGTTTATAGCATGGTATTCTGGTGTGGAGTATGAGCAATATGCTTTCTTAAACAGAGCAACAGGTCCTTACTGGTGGGCATATTGGGCTATGATGACTTGTAACGTATTTTCTCCGCAGTTTATGTGGTTCAAAAAATTAAGAACAAGTATCATGTTCTCTTTCATTATTTCTATAGTTGTAAATATAGGTATGTGGTTTGAACGATTTGTAATTATTGTAACATCATTACACCGTGATTATTTACCATCATCATGGACTATGTTCTCACCTACATTTGTTGATATAGGTATCTTTATAGGTACAATTGGTTTCTTCTTTGTGTTGTTTTTATTATACTCAAGAACATTCCCAGTTATAGCGCAAGCGGAGGTTAAAACAATACTAAAATCATCAGGTGACAAGTATAAAACTATAAGAGAATCTGGTGAAACTTTAAGCGGTACTGGTGCAGATGAGAGAACATCAAAAGCTGGATTAGTTACAAGTAATGTAGCTGAAGTAAAGGCTGATATTGAAGATGTTAAAGAAATTTCAGAGGAAGAAAAAAACGAAAGAGTTAATAACTTACTAGGCTCTATTGGTGCTTTTGATGCTAATACACAAACTGCTGATGATTTAAAGAAAATTAGTGGAATTGGACCAAAAATGGAAGAAGTGTTAAATAGCATTGGTATTTACACATTCTTACAAGTAAGTAAAATGACAAAAAAAGAATACGATTTACTAGATTCTATTACAGGTTCTTTCCCAGGAAGAGCAGAGCGTGATGATTGGTCTGGTCAAGCTAAAAATTTAATAAACTAAAAGTAGCATATGGAAGCTTCAAAAGTAATTCACGCTATTTATAACGACGACGATGTATTAATGTCTGCTGTTAAAAAAGTAAAAGCAGAAAAACATCATATAGAAGAAATTTATACACCATTCCCTGTACACGGTTTAGACAAAGCTATGGGGTTAGCTCCAACACGTATAGCTATAACAGCTTTTATGTATGGCTTAGTTGGTTTAACAGTGGCTATAACCATGATGAATTTTATCATGATTGAAGATTGGCCTCAAAACATAGGAGGTAAACCTAGCTTTAGCTACATTGAAAATATGCCAGCTTTTGTGCCTATTATGTTTGAACTTACGGTGTTTTTTGCAGCGCATTTAATGGTAATAACATTTTATTTAAGAAGTAGAATGTGGCCTTTTAAAGATGCTGAAAATCCAGATCCTAGAACTACAGATGATCATTTTTTAATGGAAATTGCAGTACATGGAAACGAAAGTGAGTTAGAAAACTTACTTAAGCAAACTGGAGCTGTAGAAATTAATTTAATTGATAAAGAAGCGCATTAATATAGTACTATGATGAAAAGCGTATTTAAAATATTAGCAATAGCAATCGTTTTAGTAGCAGTATCATGTAAAAAAGATACAGCTCCTAACTATCAGTTCATGCCAAATATGTATGAATCTGAAGGATATGAAACTTATGGCGAAGCAGCATTTCGTAATGGTGTTGAAGCACAATTGCCAATTGAAGGTACAATTGCGCGCGGTTATATTCCTTTTGATATAGATAACACTACCGAAGGTTATGAATTAGCTAAGGCAACTTTAAAAAGCCCATTAGATTCTACACAAGTAGATTTAAATAAAGGTAAAGAACTTTATGACATATATTGTGCTATTTGTCACGGAGGAAAAGGTAATGGACAAGGTAACTTGGTAAAACGTGAAAAAATATTAGGTATACCAAGTTATGATGATGTTGGTAGAGCAATTACAGAAGGCAGTATTTACCATACCATTTACTACGGAAAAAACAGTATGGGTTCATACGCTAATCAGTTAAACCCTGAAGAGCGTTGGCAAGTAGTATCATACGTTTTAAAGTTAAAAGCAGATTTAGAAAAGTAAGAAGATAAGATTATACAGATATGTACACATTTTCAAATAAATTAAAGACATTTTCTATAATACTAATGGTTTTAGGAGCCGTTGGCGTAGGAATTGGTTTTATGTCATCTCATAAATCTTTTGAAGACGTTGAGCATTTATTAGAAGCTGAAGCGCACCACGGTGGTGGTCATGCCGAAGAGGCTGCTCATCACACAACAGACGCTCATAATACACACGCAAGCTCTGGACATGATTCACACAATGCTGCAGATACACATGTTGATGAACACAAAAAACACGTTGAGCATGTAATGCATCAAATAGCTAACAGGCCATGGGCTGCTTTATACGTAGCTGCTTTTTTCTTTATGATGATAGCTTTAGGAACATTGGCATTTTATGCAATACAAATAGCATCGCAAGCAGGATGGTCTCCAGTGCTTTTTAGAATAATGGAAGCTATTACAGCTTATGTATTACCAGGGGCTATAATAGTATTATTAATTGCTATAGCATCAGGTACCATTGGTCATTACAACTTATTCATTTGGATGGATCCTGAAGTTGTGGCACATGATAAATTAATTCAAGGTAAAACAGGTTTCTTAAACCTTACAGGTTTTACTATTAGGGGTATTATATTTATTGCTGGTTGGGCAGCTTACCGTCATTTTGCACGTAAGTTCTCAATAGCTCAAGATACTGCTGATGATAATAGTAACTATAAAAAATCTTTCCGAATAGCAGCTGGTTTCTTAGTGTTCTTCATTTACACAGAATCTATGATGTCTTGGGATTGGATTATGAGTGTAGATCCGCACTGGTTCTCAACTTTATTTGGTTGGTATGTGTTTGCTAGTATGTTTGTAAGTGGTATTACTACTATTGCATTAATAACGCTATACTTAAAAACTAAAGGATACTTAGAATTTGTAAATGAAAACCATTTACATGATGTTGCTAAATTTATGTTTGCAATAAGTATTTTCTGGACATATTTGTGGTTCTCTCAGTTTATGCTTATTTGGTATTCTAACATACCAGAAGAGGTAACATATTTTATTGCCAGATTTAATGATTATAAATTACCATTCTTAGGTATGGTTGTTTTAAATTTTGTATTCCCTATATTAATGCTAATGAGCGCAGATTACAAACGTGTACCATGGTTTGTAGTTTTAACAGGTTTAGTAATTCTTTTAGGGCATTATATTGATGTTTTCAATATGATTATGCCAGCAACAGTTGGTGACAGATGGTCTGTAGGAATTCCTGAAATAAGCTCAATATTACTTTTCGCTGGCTTATTCATTTTTGTAGTATTTACTGCTTTAACCAAAGCACCTTTACTAGTAAAAAGATACCCTTTTAGAAAAGAAAGCGAAGAATTTCATTATTAATTAAAGATTAAATAAAGACGAACAATACCAATGACTGCTTTATTAACAATTATAGTTTTAGTATTTATTTTAATTGCCATTTGGCAAATGGTTAAAATATTCGATTTGGCGCAAGCTAAAAGTGAAAATACACAGGTTGCCACAGATAAGGATAATACCTTAAACGGATATTTAATGATGGGTTTCTTAGGATTCATCTATTTAATAACCATTATTAGCTGTATAAAATGGGGAGATTTACCCTTGCTATCTAATTCAGCTTCAGAGCATGGTCCAACCATTGACAACTTAATGGTTATATCATTGGTAATTATCTTTTTTGTTCAAACAATAACACAGTTCTTATTACACTACTTTGCTTTTAAATATAAAGGCGAAAAAGGAAAACAAGCTTTGTTTTTTGCAGACAATAATAAATTGGAAGCTATCTGGACAATTATTCCTGTTATTGTGTTAGCAGGTTTAATAATTTACGGTTTAAATACTTGGATTAACATTATGGGTGTTGATGAAAGTGATGATCCAATAGTTGTTGAGTTATATGCACAACAGTTTAACTGGAAAGCACGTTATGCTGGTGCCGATAATACATTAGGAAAAGCTAATGTACGTTTAATTGATTTAGATAGAGCTAACATTTTAGGTTTAGATGAAGCAGATCCAAACGCTCAAGATGATATCATAACAACTGAATTACATTTACCTAAAGGTCGTCCTGTTTTGTTTAAAATGCGTTCTCAAGATGTATTACATTCGGCATACATGCCACACTTTAGAGCTCAAATGAACTGTGTGCCAGGTATGATTACACAGTTTGGTTTCACACCTTCAAAAACTACTGAAGAAATGCGTGCAACGCTAGATATTCAAGATAAGGTTAAAAACATAAATGAAATTAGAGTTGAAAAGAGCAAAGATTTAGTTGCTAAAGGTGAAGATCCATTAGATCGCTATGAGTTTGATTACTTACTTATTTGTAATAAAATTTGTGGAAAATCTCACTATAACATGCAAATGAAAATTGTTGTTGAAACTGAAGAAGAATTTAATGCTTGGTTAAAAGAGCAAAAAGAATTCAAAAACTCTCTAATTAACTAAAATAAAAAAAGAAAAAACGATATAAGATTATGTCAGCACACGCAGATACTCACGCTCACGACGATCACGGACATCATCATAAAGAAACTTTTGTAACAAAGTATATATTTAGCATGGATCATAAAATGATTGCTAAACAATATTTGGTTACAGGTACTATTATGGGTGTTATTGGGGTAATGATGTCATTATTGTTCCGTATGCAAATAGCATGGCCAGAACAACCAAATGTTTTGTTTGAAGCATTATTAGGTAAATGGGCTCCAGACGGTGTTATGGATGCCGATATATATTTAGCCTTAGTTACAATACATGGTACAATAATGGTGTTTTTTGTACTAACAGCAGGTTTAAGTGGTACTTTTAGTAACTTATTAATACCATTACAAATTGGAGCACGTGATATGGCTTCAGGTTTTCTAAATATGGTATCTTACTGGTTATTTTTTGTGTCAAGTATAATAATGGTTATTTCATTATTTGTTGAAGCAGGACCAGCAGCTGCAGGTTGGACTATTTATCCTCCGCTATCAGCATTACCAATGGCTCAAGGAGGATCAGGTGCGGGTATGACTTTATGGTTGGTATCTATGGCAATTTTTATTGCTTCATCATTATTGGGTTCATTAAACTATGTAGTAACAGTACTTAATTTAAGAACCAAAGGAATGTCTATGACAAGATTACCTTTAACCATTTGGGCATTTTTTGTTACTGCTATTATAGGTATTATTTCGTTTCCTGTTTTATTATCTGCCGCTTTATTATTAATTATGGATAGAAGTTTTGGTACATCATTCTTCTTATCAGATATTTTCATTCAAGGTGAAGTTTTACATTATCAAGGTGGTTCTCCTGTATTATTTGAGCACTTATTTTGGTTTTTAGGGCATCCAGAAGTATATATAGTAATATTACCAGCAATGGGATTAGTATCTGAAATTATGGCAACCAATTCACGCAAACCTATTTTTGGTTACCGTGCAATGATTGCTTCTATTTTAGCTATCGCATTCTTATCAACAATTGTATGGGGTCACCATATGTTCGTATCTGGTATGAATCCGTTCTTAGGTTCAGTATTCACATTCACAACATTATTAATTGCAATACCTTCAGCAGTAAAAGCATTTAACTGGATTACTACAATTTGGAAGGGTAATCTTCAAATGAATCCAGCAATGTTATTCTCAATAGGTTTTGTTTCTACTTTCATAACTGGTGGTTTAACCGGTATTATTTTAGGTGATAGTGCTTTAGATATTAACGTTCACGATACATATTTTGTAGTTGCACACTTCCATTTAGTAATGGGTATATCTGCTTTATATGGAATGTTTGCAGGTATTTACCATTGGTATCCAAAAATGTATGGTAGAATGTTAAACAAAAACTTAGGTTATATCCATTTCTGGATTACAGCTGTTTGTGCTTATGGTGTATTTTTTCCAATGCATTTTATAGGTATGGCAGGTTTACCTCGTAGATATTACACTAATAGTAATTTCCCTTTGTTTGATGATGTATCAAACGTAAATGTAATTATTACAATATTTGCATTAATTGGAGGTGTTGTTCAAATAGTATATTTATACAATTTCTTTTCTAGTATGTACTATGGAAAAAAAGCAACACAAAACCCATGGCGTGCTACTACTTTAGAATGGACTACACCTGTAGAGCACATTCATGGTAACTGGCCAGGTGAAATACCACATGTATATCGTTGGTCATATGATTATAGTAAACCAGGACATGATGTAGATTTTGTACCGCAAAACATACCGTTAAAAGACGGTGAAGAAGAGTTACAACACTAACATATATATAAATAAATCACAAAAAGCCTTTCCAAATATTTGGAAAGGCTTTTTTGTTGTAATTAACTTACAGGAGTATAGAAACATTAAAAATCGTTTAAAAGCATAAAATAATCGTTAAAAAGTAAAAAAAATTAACAAACATCGACAAAAAACAAAAAAATAAGTTAAATTGCACTAAATATATGATGTTATATCTAAATTATTCTTGAGGAATGTTTTTAGTTGGAAGCATCAATAATGTAATTTAACTATAAAGTATGAAAACAAAATTACTTCTAGGTAATGTATATAAATATATGTTCCTTTTGTGGTTTTTAGGGTTTACGTTGGTTTCTTATGCGCAATGCCCTTTAATACCTAACCCTACACCAGCGCCCATTTGCGATTCCGCAAGTTTTACATTTTCAGATTTAAACACATATGCCACAGATATGGGGAATGGCATTGTATGGTACGATGCTCCAACAGGAGGTACAGCCTACAATGCTAATCAATTAGTTTATGAAGGCACTTATTACGCAGGTGACAATTCAGGTTCCTGTGGAACAAGATTACCTATTATTGTAGATTTTGAAGTTGACGCGTCTGGCGAAAATTTAGATAAAATTTATTGTAGTAATGAAAATGCAACCATACAAACTTATATTGATGATGTATTGGCAGCCAGCATACCTTCAGGAGGTTCAGTTGAAGTTTATCGAGATTTTTCACTAACTAATCAAGCTGTACCTGCTGATGTTATTCCTGTAGGCGCTCAAAATTACTTTATTATTTTTGTTGATAATAGTAATTGTAAAGGTCAAATAGAAATTGGTCAAGTTGGTGTGTTTTCAGCGCCACAAGATCCAACACCACAACCTTTGCAGGTATTTTGTTCTAATACAAATCCTTTAGTTGGTAATTTAGATCCAGGAACGGCCTCAACAAATTTTAATTGGTATGAAAACATTGATGGTTTTGGCAACCCAGTTCCGCCGGCGCTTTCTTCAACAACAGCATTAACTAATGGAGGTATTTATTATGTACAGGTTGATGATATTTTTTGTGAAAGTAATGTTGCCTCTGTAACGGTAAATATTGAAACACCACCAAATTCAGGCACATCAGCAAGTTTAGAGTATTGTAATGATAGTTTACCTACTTCAAATTTTGATTTGTTTGATGAATTAGGTGGCATTAAAGATACAAACGGAACTTGGTCTGGGCCAGTAGCTACTTCAAACGGTTTTAGAGGTACAGTTAACATTGCTGGTTTAACAACAGGAGGTTTATATATTTTCTCATACACAGTACCAGCTACAACAGGGTGTCCGCAATCATCTTCTACAGTGGCCATTCAAGTATATGAAACATTTTCTTCGGGTGCTGTTTCAACACTAAATCCAACATCTTTTTGTGTGTCAGCATTACCAACAGATTTTGATTTATTTACATTATTAGAAAACGAAGATTTAAATGGGCAATGGACCATAGGAACCAATAGTACAGACCCCGTAACTACATCAACAATAGATTTGTCTTCATACACCGTTGGAAGTTATAATTTTACATATACACAAAATTTAGCGCCTAATCCGTGTCCTGAAGAATCAACAACAGTTCAAGTTACCGTATTACAAGATCCTAATGCAGGTAATGCGATTAACCAATCGTTTTGCGAAAATGATTTATCAACCAATTCACCATTCAATTTATTTGATGCTTTAGATAATTCACAAGACAATAATGCAGGAACATGGCGAGATGCTAGCAATACAACCGTTTCAAATAGCATAGATATTACAAGCTTTACAGTTGCTGGGAGTCCGTATATTTTCACATACACCATTGACAATGGAGCATGCTCAGATACGGAACAAATTACCATAACCATTGATGATGCACCAGAATCTGGAATAGCCAATGCACCAGTTGAGTTTTGTGAAGGATCAGCGCCATCAAATTATAATTTATTCGATTTAATAGCAGGTGAAGATCAAACCGGAACATGGTTAGATGACAATGCTACAGGTGTTTTAACAGGAAACATTGCAGACTTATCAGGTTTAACACCAGCAACCTATAATTTTACTTTTGATGTTGATGCCATAGGAAGTTGTGATGATGCAAACGTCACGGTAAGCGTTGTAATAAACCCATTACCAAATACAGGTATACCATCACCAGTTGCATTTTGTGAAAATGATGTAACATCAAATTCACCATTAGATTTATTCGGTCAATTAACCGGAGAAGATGCGGGCGGCATATGGACAGATGATGATACATCAAGAGCATTAACCGGTAGTAATGTAGATTTAACGTTGTTAGCCATTGGTTCATACAGTTATACATATGCAATTACTGATGCTAACGGATGTTCAAACAGCAGTACAGTTGTAATTACCATTGATGATGCACCAGAATCCGGTACAGCCAATGCACCAGTTGAGTTTTGTGTTTTTGAAATTACTACAGGGCAAACCTATAATTTATTCGATTTAATAGAAGGTGAAGATCAAACTGGAACATGGTTAGATGATGATGCTTCAGGTGCTTTATCGGGTAATACAGTTACTTTAGATGGATTAACTCAAGGAACTTATAATTTCACATTTGATGTTGATGCTATAGGAAGTTGTGATGATGTAGATGTAACAGTTAGTATCATAATAAATGATACAACTGCGCCTTCAGCCGCTTCTCCACAAGCATTTTGTGATAGTGCTACCGTAGCAGATTTGGTTGTTGTTGGAAATTCAGTACAATGGTACAACACTTCAACTGCTGGTGCACCTATTGATGTTTCAACAGCTTTAGTAGATGGTCAAACATATTACGTATCGCAAACAAACGCAACTACAGGTTGTGAATCTTCAACTAGAACAGCAGTAACCGTAGCCATTAACCAAACACCAACAGCAGGTGCTTTAAATGCTACAACAATTATTGCCTGTAATGATAGTGCTAACATCAACTTATTTACAGGTTTAGATGGCACACAAGATAACGGCGGTACATGGACAAATGATGATAGTGTTGGTGTATTAGTTGGTAATACTTTTAATGCTACAGGTGTAGCAGCAGGTACTTACAGCTTTACGTATACTGTAACAGCATCGGCGCCTTGTGTTGATGATAGTATTACAATTTCTGTAACTATTGAAACGCCTTTAAACGCAGGTACAGATGGAGCTCCTTTAAATTTATGCAGCAATAATGGTACTGTAGATTTATTTTCTGAATTAGGCGGAAATCCTGATGCGGGCGGAACGTGGTCTCCAGCAATGGATAGTTCAACAGGCGTTTTTAACCCGTTAGTAGATGCTCCAGGAACATATACTTATACCTTATCAAATGCCTGTGGTACATTTTCAAGTAGTATTGAGGTTTCGGTTTCTCTAGCGCCAAATGCAGGTGAAGATAACAGTGTAAACTTATGTGAGACTGATGCGCCGGTAGATTTATTTACATATTTAGGTACAGCTGCTCAAAGTGGTGGTACATGGTCGCCTGCCTTAACTAGCGGTACAGGTGTATTTGACCCGGCAGTTGATGTGGCCAATACCTATACTTATACGGTTACAGCAACATCACCTTGTTCACCAGATGCCATGGCAAGTGTAGTAGTTTCTGTTAACAACACGCCAATGCCAACTGTAACAACTATTAACCCTGAGTTTTGTGCAATAAATCAACCAATAGTATCAGATTTAGATACTAATATTACATCATCAGGAACTATAAATTGGTATGAAGATGTGGCTTTAACAACGCCATTAACAGGCACGGAATTATTAATTAATGGCGACGATTATTATGTAACGCAAACCAACACATCGGGTTGTGAGTCTGAACCAGTTCAAATAAGTGTAACCATTAATGATGCGCCAACACCAATTTTAACTAATACAGATGAAACTTATTGTATAAATGATAACCCAACAATAAATGAGCTTGCAAACAATGTGAGTTATGATGCTTCGGCTTATAATATTATTTGGTATGATGAAGCGCTTGAAGGCACAGTGTTATCAGGTTCAGATGTTTTAAGTAAAACAACAACAGTGTATTATGCAGCTTTAATAGATTTATCTACAGGTTGTGAAAGCAGTGTGCGTTTAGCAGTAACACCAGATATTACAGGATGTGGTAAAGTTGAGTTGCCTGATGGATTTTCGCCAAACGGCGATGGTGTAAATGACACCTATAATGTAGATAATTTATCAATATTATATCCAAACTTCGAAATTGAAATTTTTAACCGTAACGGTAATGTAGTTTATAAAGGCAATGCTAATAGCCCAAGGTTTGATGGAACTTCAAACCAATCTAGAACTTTAATAAAAGGTGATTTACCAGTAGGCGTTTACTTCTACATTTTTAAGTTTAATGATGGGGAACATAAACCAGAACAAGGACGCTTATACTTAAGCAGATAATTTTTAGATACATAAAATTTACAGAAAATGAAACATTTAAATATATATCATAAAATAGCTGCTTTATTAGTTCTGGCACTAATGTCATTACAAAGCGTAGCACAACAAGATCCGCAGTTTACGCAATATATGTATAATATGAGCGTAATTAATCCGGCTTATGCAACAGCCAATGAAGGTATTTTAAACCTTGGCGGATTATACCGTACACAATGGGTTGGTTTAGAAGGCGCCCCAAAAACAGGAACCTTTTTTGCCCATACACCTATTAACGATAAAATTGAAATGGGTATTTCATTCACCAATGATGATATTGGTGATATTGTTAGCGAAAATAATATTTATGCAGATTTTGCTTATGTGCTTCCTGTAGGAATTGAAAGTAAAATATCCTTTGGTTTAAAAGCTGGTGTAACACTTTTTGATACTAATTTTAGTGATTTAATGTTACAATCTGGTGGCTCAAGTTCAGATCAAGCTTTTGATGAAAACATCAATAAAGCATTTCCAAATTTAGGAATAGGAGCATTCTTTTTTGCTAATAATTATTACTTAGGAATATCGGCCCCAAACATGCTATCAACTAAACATATTGAAAATGAAAATGGCATAACTGCAACTGGTGTAGAAAATGTTCATTATTTCTTTACTGGTGGTTACGTGTTTAATATTAACCAAGACTTGAAATTGAAACCTGCTTTTATGGCCAGAGCAGTTAAAGGGGCACCTATGGCCGTTGATGTTACAGCTAACGTTTTAATAAACGAAAAACTAGAAGCAGGTTTAGGGTATCGTTTAGGTGATGCTATTAGCGGTTTAGTAAATTTTAGAATTACACCAGAACTAAGAATTGGTTATGCCTATGATTTTACCACAAATAACTTAGGTGATTACAATTCAGGTTCTCATGAAATATTCATTCTTTTTGATGTTGACTTATTTGGTTTCAAAGGCGGTTATGATCGTTCACCAAGATTCTTCTAACATTTAATAATTGTAAACATGAAAAAAAACACATACATACTTGCAAGCCTATTATTAGTTAGCGGATTAGGTTTTGCCCAAAAGAAAAATTTAAAGCGTGTAAATAAACTTTTTGAAATGCGTGCTTACGCTCAAGCTGCTCAAATTTATGAAACCAAAGAAAAAAACCAAGAAGTGTTGCAAAATTTGGCCGATAGTTATTACTACAACGCCAATTTGCAAAATGCTATAAAAACATACCGAGAGCTATTTGTAACCTACGGAGATTCTATTGATATTGAATACCATTTTAGGTTTGCCCAAGCATTAAAAGGCGTTAAACAATACAATGAAGCCGATGAGCATTTAAGCCTATATTACAATAAACCCATAAATACAAAAGCGTTTATTGAAGCAACAGATAAAAAAGCGCCACATGTATTCAAACTTAAGCAAATTGTAAATGAAGGTTCTAGTAGTGATTTTGGTTTGTCGTTCTACGGAAATGATAAAGTTGCATTTGCATCGGCTCGCAGTACAGATAATCCGTCATATGCATGGAATAATTTACCATATTTAAATTTATATAGCGCCACGTTAAAAAGTGATAACACCATTGCAAATGTGCAACCGTTTCCTGAAACTATAAACACAACATCGCATGAAAGTAATGCTATATTTACAAAAGATGGCAAAACTATGTATTTTAATAGAACCAATACAACACGCAAAAAAACAGATGCAGAGCGTATTGCTCATATTAAAATTTATAAAGCAGAATTAGTTGATAGTATCTGGACTAATATTACCGCTTTACCATTTACATCAAACAGCTATAGTACAGAACACCCTGCTTTAAGCATTGATGAGAAAACACTATATTTTGCTAGTGATATGCCCGGAACTGTTGGTGGTTTTGATATTTATAAAGTAGCTATAAATGATGATGGCACTTACGGAGAACCTGAAAATTTGGGCAATACAATAAACACAAAACACCGCGAACAGTTTCCGTTTATAAGTGAAAACAATGTGTTGTATTTTTCTTCAATTGGTCATGAAGGTTATGGCGGATTAGATGTTTTTAAAAGTACATTTGAAAACGGGGCATACAAAAAACCTGAAAATTTAGGTAGCTCAATAAACAGCAATTTAGATGATTTTGCCTATGTAGTTAAAGAAGCAAATAACATAGGTTATGTATCGTCTAACCGTTCAGGATATGATAGAATGTATGGTTTTGTTAGAAACGAAAATCCTTTATCAAAATATCAAGTTGAAGGTGTTGTAAAAGATAAAAACAGCAATAAACCATTACCTAATGCTTTAGTTGAAGTTATTGATCAGTCATCAAAATCAGTTAAAGACACAATTGTGGGTGAAAATGGTTACTATAATTTTAAGCTTCAACCAAATAAAGTGTATAAAATTAGAGCAAGTAGAGAAGCTTACATTGAGCAAGAATTAGAGTTTTTAACCGGAAAATATGGCAAACCACAACATAAAATAGATATTACTTTAGAATCACTTACTGTTGCTGAAGAGCGCATTCAGCAAAACGAAAAAGGTGAATTACTCATAAAATTAGATAAAATTTATTTTGATTATGATACGTCTGAAATATCAAGTGAAGCCGCCAAAACATTAAATGTTTTAGTAAATTTAATGAAAAAGCATACTAGCATAAGTGTTGAAATATCTGCACATACAGATGCTCGTGGGGCTCAGTCATATAACCAAAAACTATCTGAGCAAAGAGCAAAATTGGTACTAAACTACTTAGTAAATCAAGGAGTTAATAAAAGCAGATTAACAAGTGTTGGTTATGGCGAAACACAACCACTTAACCGTTGTACTGAAGAGGGCATTTGTAGTGATGAAGAGTACGATATAAACCGAAGATGCGAATTTAAAATTATACAATAAACCCTTGTAACCAACCCTAATTAACCAATTTATTTGATAAAGCCTTTCTTAATTTAGAAAGGCTTTTTATGTATATTTGTTTACCGTTAGCGTATTTAAACTATTCCAATTATATCTATTTGAATGAACGAAAACCTAAATCCTTCAAACGAAAATTTTTCTCCTGAAGAGTTAGATGTAGAAAAAAAATTAAGGCCATTAGCCTTTAATGATTTTACAGGTCAAGATCAGGTTTTAGATAATCTTCAAGTATTTGTACAAGCGGCTAACTTACGAAGTGAAGCACTAGATCACACCTTATTTCACGGTCCACCAGGTTTAGGTAAAACAACATTAGCACATATTTTAGCCAATGAGTTAAATGTAGGCATTAAAGTAACCTCGGGCCCAGTTTTAGATAAACCAGGAGATTTAGCAGGTTTACTAACTAATTTAGATGAACGCGATGTATTGTTTATAGACGAGATTCATAGGTTAAGCCCCATTGTAGAAGAATATTTGTATTCTGCCATGGAAGATTATAAAATAGACATCATGATAGAGTCTGGGCCTAATGCCCGAACGGTTCAAATTAATTTAAATCCGTTTACATTAGTTGGTGCCACTACACGCTCAGGCTTGTTAACATCGCCCATGCGTGCCCGTTTCGGTATTCAAAGTAGATTACAATATTATAAAACCGATTTATTAACCACAATTTTGCAACGTAGCGCTTCTATTTTAAGTATGCCTATTTCTATGGAAGCAGCTATTGAAATTGCAGGCCGAAGCCGAGGAACACCACGTATAGCCAATGCTTTATTACGTAGGGTTAGAGATTTTGCACAAATAAAAGGCAACGGCACCATTGATATTAAAATAGCCAAATATGCTTTAGAAGCTTTAAATGTTGATGCACACGGCTTAGATGAAATGGATAATAAAATACTAACCACAATAATTGATAAGTTTAAAGGCGGCCCCGTTGGTATAACAACCATAGCAACTGCTGTAAGCGAAAGCCCTGAAACTATTGAAGAAGTTTATGAACCCTTTTTAATACAACAAGGTTTTATTGTGCGCACACCTCGCGGGCGTGAGGTTACAGAGTTGGCCTATAAACATTTAGGTAAAATTAAAGGAAATATACAAGGCGGTTTGTTTTGATGCCAATTGTTATTCTGAATTTGTTTCAGAATTTCTAAAAATGATAAACAACAAAGAAAAATATACAAAACTTATTAAAACTGAAGCAAAACGCCTCGGTTTTTTGTCTTGTGGTATTAGTAAAGCTACTTTTTTAGAAGAAGAAGCACCTAGGTTAGAAAAATGGTTAAACAACAATATGCATGGCCAAATGCAATACATGGAAAACCATTTTGATAAGCGTTTAGACCCAACTAAGCTGGTTGAAGATTCAAAAAGTGTAGTTTCACTTTTACTAAACTATTTTCCTGAAGAAACACAAACCAATAACACATTTAAACTTTCAAAATACGCTTACGGAACAGATTATCATTTTGTTATAAAAGATAAACTAAAAGCACTTTTACACTTTATTCAAGATGAAATTGGAGAGGTAAGTGGGAGAGCATTTGTAGATTCAGCGCCCGTATTAGATAAAGCTTGGGCAGCCAAAAGTGGTTTAGGCTGGATTGGTAAACACAGTAATTTACTAAGCCAAAAAGTAGGTTCTTTCTATTTTATTGCCGAATTAATTATTGATTTAGATTTGGAGTATGATGCGCCAACAACAAATCATTGTGGCTCCTGTACAGCCTGTATTGATGCATGCCCAACACAAGCCATTACAGAGCCTTATGTGGTTGATGGCAGCAAATGTATTTCGTATTTCACTATTGAACTTAAAGACAATATTCCTTTAGAGTTTAAAGGTAAATTTGACGATTGGATGTTTGGGTGTGATGTGTGTCAAGATGTATGCCCTTGGAATCGTTTTTCAAAAGCACACAATGAGCAACTGTTCAATCCACATCCAGAACTATTGTCAATGAGTAAAAAAGATTGGCAAGAAATAACCGAAGAAACCTTCCGGAAGGTGTTTAAAAAATCGGCAGTTAAACGCACCAAGTTTTCAGGATTAACACGCAATATTAATTTTTTAAAAGATTAATTCAATTCTTTTTTAGTTGAATCGCGTTTAATTAAAGCCGTGTTTAGGGTGATTGTTTCAGGGGTAAACGGCTTTTCCTTCTTGTAAGCTTTTATTTCTTTATAAAGTTGTTTAAATGCAGTTTTTCCCATCAAGTAACCTGGTTGGTCAATGGTAGTTAAACTTGGTGAAATTACTGATGACATAAACCAGTTGCTAAAACCAACAATACTTATATCTTCGGGTATTTTAACTCCTTGATTATTAAATTCTGTCATGGCACCAATAGCCACCAAATCAGTGTTAATAAAAATACCATCAACATCATCATGATCTTCAAGTAGCTTTTTAACATTGTTTCTGCCTTCATCAAAACTTTTATCTCCACATTCACAAATGTATACCAAAGAGGGGTCGTATGTAAAACCGTTATCAGTAAGCGCTTTTTTATAGCCTAAAAACCTGTCTATAGAGTTTTGTGGTAATAGTGCACCTCTAAAATGTGCTATTTTTTTGCATCCAGTATTAATTAAATGCTGAGTGGCATTATAGGCTGCAAGTCTATCATCAATAATAACTTTTGAGCATTTAACAACCTTGGCAATTTTATCAAACATTACTAATGGTTTATTTTTATTAATAATATCGTTTAAATGGTTAAAGTCTGCTGTTCCGTTAGCTAAAGATATTATAATGCCATCAACACCTTGATTCATTAAATGATCTAATTGTTTTTTTTCTAATTTATATGATTCATTTGATTGAAGTATAATTACTAGGTAACCTTTTTTTTCGGCTTGAGAAATAATACCTTTAATAACATTTGAGAAAAAGTGATGAACAATTTCTGGTATAATAAGCCCAATAGTTTTAGATTCTTTGGTTCTTAAATTTACTGCAAATTTGTTAGGTTTATAATTTAAAGTTTCTGCCAACTCTTTAACAAGTTTTTTTGTTTTAGGGCTTACGTCTGGGTAATTTTTTAGTGCTTTTGAAACAGTTGTTACAGAAATATTTAATTGTTCGGCAATATCTTTTAATGTGGCAGGCTTCATACGGTATTAGTTATTCCGCTAAAGATAATAATAAAAATAAAGTTATCGAAAACGTTTTCGGTTATTTCGAAAACGTTTTCGATTGTTAAAATCGTAAAGTAACACTTGTCAAATTATACATTTGGTAAAAATAATTTTAATTTTTTACTATAAACTAAATACATAAGCAATGAAACTATTAAAAAAACACGGTTTTTTTCTGATCTTGGTTCTGTTAACAGCAGGTAGTGCTATAGCTCAATCAATTTCAGGAAACGTAAAAGACAATGCAGGAGTACCACTTCCTGGGGTAAACATTATTTTAGAAGGAACTACTAAAGGTGCTGTTACTGATTTTGATGGAAATTACACAATTTCAGGAGTTGAAAGTGGTGCGTACACAATTTCAGCTTCTTTTATAGGGTATGCAAAGTTTTCAAAAAGCATAACCTTTACTGGAGAAAATTTAACAGTTAATATTGTTATGGCTGAAGATGCACAATCTCTTGATGAAATTGTTGTAACGGGTGTTGTAAATCCAAAATCTAAAATAGAATCTAGTGTGTCTGTATCTACAATGGATGTTGAGTTAATAGAAAAAGCAGCCCCAAGAAGTGCCGGTGAGCTTTTTAGAAATATCCCTGGTATTCGTGCAGAGTCTTCAGGTGGTGAGGGTAATGCTAACTTTAATGTACGTGGTGTGCCTATTTCATCAGGTGGTTCAAGATATTTTCAAATTCAAGAAGATGGTTTGCCATTAAACTTATTTGGTGATACGTCATTTGGTAATGCCGATAACTTCTTAAGAATAGATAGTAATGTAGGGCGTGTTGAGGCAATTAGAGGTGGTTCAGCATCAACTCAAACCTCAAATGGTCCAGCAGGTATTATTAATATGATTAGTAAAACTGGTGCTACAGAGGGAGGTTCTTTGGGAACTACTTTTGGGTTAGACTACCAAACTAATCGTTTAGATTTTGAATACGGTACTCCGCTTGGTAATGGCTTATCATACCATATTGGAGGTTTTATGAGAGCAGGCGAAGGCCCAAGAGAAATAGGATATCAAGGTAACAAAGGAGGGCAATTTAAAGCAAACTTAACTAAGCGTTTTGATAATGGTTACGTACGTGCATATGTTAAATTATTAAACGATAAGTCTGTAATGTATTTACCAATGCCAATGTTGTTAGAAGGTAGTAACGACGACCCTACATTTTCAAATTTACCAGGTTTTGATATAACTTCTGATGCTGTACACTCTGTAAATTTACAGCAAAGTGCTGGAACATCACCATTTAGTGGAGAAAACCATGTAAATGATGTTCGAAATGGAAACAATCCTATTTCAAAAGCATTAGGAGCAGAGTTTTCTTTTAACTTAGAAAATGATTGGAAAGTTACAGGTAAGGCAAGGTATTCAAGAAATAGCGGTGAGTGGGTGTCGCCATTTACAGCTGCCGTAGGAACAGTTGCAGAAATTGAAACAACAGCAAGAGATGCCGTTAGCGCTACAGGTGCTTTAGTGTATTCTGATGGAGATAGAGAAACTTTTGCACCCTCAAACGGATTAGCACAAATTATTCACATGTTTGATGTAACTGTTGACGATTTGAGTAACTTTTTTGGAGATGTTAAAGTAACCAAGAAAATAAGTGACAATGTAGGTTTTACAGCAGGTTTATTTACAGCCACACAAAACACAAAAATAGGATGGCAATGGAGTTCTTTTATATCTGAAGTAAAAGGAGGTGGACAAGCAAGATTAGCTGATTTTGATGGGTTTTCACGAAACGGACAGTACTCTTATGGTACGCCTGTTTGGGGCAACTGTTGTCAACGTAAATACAATACTGTACATAATGTAAACTCACCTTATGTAGGTATTGATGCTAATATTACAGATAAATTAAATTTTGATGGAAGTGTACGTTTTGAAAATGTACGTGTAAATGGAAATATTCAAGCAGGACCAACAAGTCAAGGTGCTTATGATTATGATGGAAATGGATCTATTGAAGGTATTGAGCAGAGTGTGCCCGTAATTATTGGAAATGCAGGTCAAAATATTGATGATAAATATAACTTCGTATCATATTCTGCAGGTCTTAACTACAAATTAAACAAAGGTGCAGCAGTATTTGCAAGATATAGTTCTGGTGCTTCAGGTAGAGCGGCGGATAGAAACAATTATGGAACAAACGGAAAAGCCGATGTACAATATGATGAAGTATCTCAATTAGAAGTAGGTTTCAAGAAAAGATTAAACAACGGTGTGGTTAATGTTACTGGATTTATGAGTAACACAGATGAAGGATTAAGTAATGAGTTAAATCGATCAGTAGGTAACCCATTTAAAGCATTAGGTTTAGAGGCTGAAACCGCTTTAGCCTTTGGAGAAAATGTTACCTTTAATGGATCTTTTACTTGGACAAAAGCTGAAATTGATGGAGGAGATAACAAAGGAAATACTCCAAGAAGACAAGCCGATTTAGTGTACAATCTATCTCCAGCATACAACTTTGGTGATAACCAGCAACATGGTATTGGTTTAAGTGTTTTAGGTACAACAAAGTCTTATGCGCAAGATGACAATGATTTAGTAATGCCAGGTTATGCATACTTTAACTTAATTGGTAGAGCAGGTTTAACAAAAGGTTTATCTCTAGTGTTAAGTGTAAATAACTTATTTGACACTGTTGGTATAACAGAAGTAGAAGGAAATGGCGATGGTGCTTTTGGAGATGCTCGTTTAGTAAGAGCTCGTTCTATTAGTGGACGTTCATCAACAATATCTTTACAATATAAATTTTAAGATTATTTAAAGTTTAGTTTGATTTAAGTTTGAATAAAAAGGGGTGGGTTTATTTGTTGTTCCACCCCTTTTTTACAAAAAAATAAGTGTCATGAAAAAGCGTTTTGTTTTGTTTTTAGCAATATTAGGATATGTTTCCTTAAGTTTTGTTGCAGTTAAAAAAATAAGTAATAATCAAACCACAAAGAATGAAGTAGTAATTTATGGAGCTGATACTTGCCATTATTGTACTGATACTAAAGCTTTCTTAAAAGAACACAAAGTAGCTTTTACTTATTTTGATGTTGATAAAAATTTAACTAAAGAAAAAGAAATGATATTAAAATTACAACAAGCAAATATATCTTTAAATACGGTGTCATTACCAGTTGTTGTAATTGATAGAGAAATAATAATGAATGATGATGTAGCAAATTTTAAAGGCTTTTTAAACCAACTAATTTCTAAAACCAAAGAAAAATGAAAATGGCTAAACCAAAATTGTCTTTTTGGCAAATACTAAATATGAATGTTGGGTTTTTTGGCATTCAATATAGCTTTGGTTTACAACAAAGTGCTGTAACACCTATTTATGATTTTTTAGGAGCTAGCCCAGATCAAATACCTATACTACATTTAGCGGGTCCTGTAACAGGTTTGTTGGTACAGCCAATTATAGGCGCTTTAAGTGATAAAACATGGAGCCCAAAGTTTGGAAGACGCAAACCCTTTTTTTTAATTGGTGCTATTTTATGTAGTTTAACTCTATTTGCATTTCCTTACAGTAGTTCTTTATGGATGGCTGCTGGATTATTATGGATTTTAGATGCCGGAAATAACACTGCTATGGAGCCATATAGAGCACTCATTGCAGATAATTTAGATGAAGAACAACAACCTTTAGGCTTTCAAATGCAAAGCTTTTTTACAGGTTTTGGGCAGGTATTAGCAAATCTTTCATTGTTTATTTTTCCCTTAATATTTATAGGTAAAACGGGTGCTTTACCAACATGGGTCTATGCGTCATTTTTTTTAGGAGCTTTTTGTTCAATAGCTTCTATATTATGGAGTATAAGTAAAACAAAAGAAATTCCGCCCACTGATGAAGAACTAGCTAAAATAAAAGAAAAACAAGGTGTTTTTGAACCCATTCTAGAAATATTTTCTGCCATAAAAGATATGCCTAAAGTAATGTGGCAGTTGGCTTTGGTATATTTGTTTCAGTGGTATGCGTTATTTTGTTATTGGCAAAATTCTTCAAAAAGTGTGGCGCTTTCAGTGTGGAATGCTACACCAGAAAATACTGAGGCTTATAGTGAAGCCGTAGGATGGACAGGTTTAGTAAATGGTTGGTATAATGTTGTAACATTTTTAGTGGCATTTGCATTGGTTGGTTTTGCAAAAAAGTTTAGTGCTAAAAAAGTACATGCATTTTGTTTAATTATTGCAGCTATTGGGTTTTTAGCCTTTCCGCATATAGAAAACAAAAACCTACTATTTTTTGCCATTACAGGGTTTGGTATTGGTTGGGCAAGTATGATGGGGATTCCTTACTTAATGGTTGTGTCTGATATTCCAAAAGAACGTTACGGTGTTTACATGGGTATTATAAATATGATGATTGTAATACCAATGATTCTTCAAACGCTTTCTTTCGGCTTTATTCTTAAAAACTTCCTAAATAACGACCCTAGAAACGCTATAACTTTTGCAGGAGTATTACTTGTAATAAGTGCGTTGTGTACGCTTTTTATAAAAAGTAAAAAGGTAGGTTAAAATTAGATAAACAGAATTTTACAGATATAATTTTCAATGGAAAATAATAATATAGATATTTTGTGTGTTGGCGAAGTTTTGGTCGATTTTATTGGGCATCAACCTGGTGTTTTAATAAACGAAACTAGAGACTATCATCGATACCTTGGCGGATCGCCAACTAATGTAGCCATGAATATGGCTCGATTGGGTTTAAACGCTGCTTTAGTAGCTACTGTTGGGCAAGATGGATTTGGTGAGTATGTTTTTAAGCGCTTAAAAGGTGTTGGTGTTAATGTTAATTTTATTAAACAATTGGAAAGAAATGCAACAAGTGTCATTTTTGTGTCCCGATCGGAAGGTACGCCAGATTTCTTGCCATTTCGTGATACCGATTATAAAATAACAGAAGATCAAATAACTTCTGAAACCCTTAAAAAAACAAAAATATATCACACAACCTGTTTTGCGTTAAGTAAAAAACCAGCCCAAGACACCATAATTAAAAAAGCCGAAGAGGCTTATAATTTAGGGTGTAAACTTAGTATTGATGTAAACTATGCCAGAAAACTCTGGGAAAGTAGAGATGAAGCTTTGTCGGTAATAAAAGCATATTGCAAATTTAATCCTTTGGTAAAAGTTAGCGAAGATGATATGTTGCGACTTTTTGAAAAAGAGTTGCCTCACGAAGAAATTTTCGAATTTTTTCATAATCAAGGTGTTGATACGGTGTGTTTAACCTTAGGCAGTAAAGGTGTTGTTTTGTCGCAAAAAGGAAAAGAACTCATAAAAATGCCTGCTATAAAAATTGAAAAAGTGATGGATGCAACAGGTGCTGGTGATGCTTTTTGGTCTGGATTTTTGTTTGCGTATATTAATGAAAAACCTGTAACTGAATGCTTAGAAGTTGCTTTAAAATTGGCAGCGCTAAAGCTTCAAAATGTAGGAAGGTTGCCCGATAATATTAACATAGTTTCAAAACTTTTATAAAATAGTCTCAACATATAATTATTATGAGCTCAACTAAAAATTCTATTCCTAATGGCGTTATGCTTAACGCTTATCCAGATAGTATTGGCGAAAATTTAAGCGATATCATTTCAATGCTTAAAAAACCTGAATTTAAAGATGTTTTTTCGCTGTTTTATGTGTTGCCAACTTTTTTTAATAGCGATTTAGATCGAGGGTTTTCAATAATCGATTATAATATTAATAAAGACTTGGTTTCAGAAGCCGATTTAAAAGATTTAGATGCGCTCAATATCATGCTAAAATTCGATATTGTTCTAAATCATTTATCTGTAGCTTCGCCGCAATTCAAAGATTTGTTAGCACATGGTAATGCTTCTAAATACAAAGATTTTTTTATAAACTGGAATACCTTTTGGGAGGGTTATGGCGAATTAAATAGCGATGGCGTTATAAAACCAAATCCCGAATATCTCGATAAACTTTTTATGAGAAAATCGGGTCTTCCAATTTTAAAAGTGCCGTTCTCTGATGGTAGCGAACAACCTTATTGGAACACTTTTTATCAGCAAATAATAGAAGATTCAGAAACTAAAGAACGAAGTTATTTAGGGCAAATGGATGTAAATGCCAAATCGGAATTGGTTTGGGAATTTTATGAAGAAACTTTAGCTAAGTTAAAACAATACGGTTGTAAAATATTAAGGTTAGATGCTTTTGCTTATTTGCATAAAGAAGTAGGAGAAACTAACTTTTTTAATAAACCAGGAACTTGGCAATATTTGGAGCGCATAAAACAAATTGCCGATAAAAATAATTTAAAGTTGTTGCCAGAAATTCATGCCGAATATGGTGTGAATCTTCATGATGAGGTGGCTAATGAAGGCTATCAAATTTACGATTTTTTCTTGCCGGGATTAATGATTCATACATTAGAAACCGCAAGCAATAAAGCCTTGTATAAATGGATTAACGAGATTGTTGCAAAAGGTTATAAAACTGTAAACATGCTTGGGTGTCACGATGGTATTCCTGTACTCGATTTAAAAGGTAAGGAAATTGATGGTGTTTACAATCAAGGCCTTTTAAATGATAGCGAGATTGATGCTATTATGGAAACGGTAATAGGCCGCGGTGGTCGTGTAAAAAATCTTTACGGGCCAGATGGTAAAAAAATATCATATTATCAGGTTAATGCCACATTTTTTAGTGCGTTAGGTGAAGATGAAAAAAAGCTGTTGCTAGCAAGAGCTATTCAAATGTTTGTTCCTGGAATTCCTCAAGTATGGTATCTCGATTTATTTGCAGGGAAAAACGATTATGAAGCTGCCGATAACGCAGGAAGCGGTGGTCATAAAGAAATTAACCGTACTACATTGTCTCTAACAGAAATTGAGTCTGGCTTAAAACAAAATGTGGTTTTGAAACAATTAGAATTAATGCGTTTACGTAATACTAGTAAAGCTTTTTCTGGAGATATTAAAATTAATAAATCTGAAGCTCATATTATTGATATAATTTGGACTAATAATGATGAATTTGCACAATTAAAAGCAAACATTAAAAGTCTTTCATTCCATATAATCATTAAAAAAGGAGTAGACAAACGTACACTTCATTTTTAAACAATAAATACTATCATAAAAGGTTTACTAGTAATCGAATAATTAATTAGGTTACTAGTAAACCTTTTAAAATATAATTGAATTGCAAATTAATGCTTTGTCAAAATTGTTTTTTTACTCTAAATATTAATTTTCTAAAATAAAATATAGTTTAAAAACACCTCTTTCAAGCATAGGGCATTTCTAATGCTCGCCTATATTTTATAGCGTATAATTTTAATTTAATAGTTAAAATCCAATACTCGTATGATATCTTTTTTTTCAGTCTGTTTATGTTGTTCTTTAATTTCATGGGGCTATTAATTTTTAGTAAAATTACTAAATTTACTTTTAATTTACAATTTGTTAACATTAAATTTACATTAAGGCAACTTTCAAAGCTTGTTAAATTCTTTAAAAAACAATTAAAAAACCACTGTTAAATCAATACTTGCCGTTATTTTTAAGTAATTATGTTGTTTGTTTAAAAAGCTATTAATAATATTTAAACATTGCATGGTTACGTTTTTAGTATTCTTATATTTGAAGTTCTAAAAACATACTTTAGTATCAAATTAAACTTTTAGTTAAAACATACTATTCTCATTAAAAAGAGAAGAAAAACATACACACCATGAGCGAAGAAAGTAAACGTAGAGAAGCACTTATATATCACGCAAAACCAACACCTGGTAAAATTAAGGTAGTACCAACAAAAAAATATGCAAGCCAAAGAGATTTATCTTTAGCATATTCACCAGGAGTTGCAGAGCCTTGTTTAGAAATTGATAAAGATGTTGATAATGTTTACCGTTACACATCAAAAGGTAATTTAGTAGCTGTAATTTCAAATGGAACAGCTGTATTAGGGTTAGGTAATATAGGTCCTGAAGCCTCTAAACCAGTAATGGAAGGTAAAGGTTTGTTATTTAAAATTTTTGCAGATATTGATGTTTTTGATATTGAAGTTGATACTGAAAATGTTGATGAGTTTATTAAAACAGTAAAAAATATAGCACCAACATTTGGAGGTATAAATTTAGAAGATATTAAGGCACCTGAAGCGTTTGAAATTGAGCGTCGCTTAAAAGAAGAACTAGATATACCTGTAATGCATGACGATCAACATGGTACAGCCATAATATCTGCGGCAGCATTATTAAACGCTATTGAACTTACTGAAAAAAATATTGAAGACGCCAAAATAGTTATTAGTGGAGCGGGTGCAGCAGCCATTTCATGTTCAAGATTATACCAAGCCTGTGGTGCTAAAAAGGAAAATATGGTAATGCTTGATAGTAAAGGTGTTATTAGAAATGATAGAGATAATTTAACTCCAGAAAAAGCAGAATTTGCTACCCATAGAAAAATTGATACGCTTGATGAAGCTATGCAAGATGCCGATGTGTTTATTGGGCTTTCAATGGCAAATATTGTAACACCAAATATGTTACTTTCAATGGCAAAAGATCCTATAGTTTTTGCCATGGCAAATCCAGATCCTGAAATTAAATACGATTTAGCCATAGACACGCGTGATGATATAATTATGGCTACTGGCCGTAGTGATCATCCTAACCAAGTAAATAACGTTTTAGGGTTTCCGTTTATTTTTAGAGGCGCTCTAGATGTTAGAGCAACTGCCATAAACGAAGAAATGAAAATGGCTGCAGTTAAGGCGCTAGCAAGATTAGCCAAAGAACCAGTGCCAGAGCAAGTAAACATTGCTTATGGCGAAACCAAACTAACCTTTGGTAGAGATTATATAATTCCAAAACCTTTTGATCCGCGCTTAATTGCCGAAGTACCTCCAGCAGTAGCTAAAGCTGCTATAGAGTCTGGTGTGGCTAAAAAACCAATAAAAGATTGGGTAAAATATCAAGATACATTATACGAAAGATTAGGCTCAGATAATAAGCTAGTAAGACTCCTTTTAAACCGCGCTAAATTAAACCCCAAACGTATTATTTTTGCAGAAGCAGACCAATTAGATGTTTTAAAAGCAGCACAAATTGCTCATGAAGAAGGTATTGCAATTCCTATTTTATTAGGAAGAAAAGAAGCTATTGAAGAGTTAATGGAATCTATTGAATTTGATGCTGACATTGAAATTATAGACCCTAAAACCGAAGAAGAAAATCCCCGAAAAAACAAATACGCAAAAGTATATTGGGAGCAGCGTAAACGTAGAGGTGTAACCTATTACTCAGCACAACGTTTAATGCGAGAGCGCAACTACTTTGCAGCTATGATGGTAAATGAAGGTGACGCCGATGGTTTAATATCAGGGTATTCACGTAGTTATCCAACAGTTGTAAAACCTATGCTAGAGCTTATTGGTATGGCGCCTGGAGTTTCAAAAATAGCTACTACCAATTTAATGATGACTAAAAGAGGGCCTCTGTTTTTAAGTGACACCTCTATCAATATTGACCCATCATCAAAAGATTTAGCTAAAATTGCTCAAATGACATCAAAAGTTATTTCGTTGTTTGGTTTAAATCCGGTAATGGCCATGGTTAGTTATTCAAACTTTGGGTCTTCAGATAACGATAAAGCATCAAAAGTTAGAGAAGCTGTATCATATTTACATCGTTATTATCCAGATATGGTGGTTGATGGTGAATTACAAACCGATTTTGCTCTAAATGATGAAATGCTAAAAGAAAAATTCCCGTTTTCAAAATTAGTAGGTAAAAAAGTAAACGCTTTAATTTTTCCAAATTTAGATTCGGCAAATATCACCTATAAGTTATTAAAGCAGTTAAATGAAGCAGATTCTATTGGGCCAATAATGATGGGTATGCGCAAACCAGTACATATTTTACAATTGGGTGCCAATGTAGATGAAATTGTAAACATGACGGCTATTGCTGTTATTGATGCACAACAAAAAGAAAAGTACGAAAAGGAAAATGCACTTAAGAAATAATTTAATGCCAATAATTTTATTACATTTGGTGAGTTAAGGGTACATACATGATAACGCACATTCAAGGAAAACTTACTGAAAAAAATCCAACCCATGTTGTTATAGATTGTAACGGAGTAGGTTACATGATAAATATTTCTTTACACACCTACTCTCAAATTCCAGATAACGAACAGCTTAAGCTTTATACGCATCTTCAAGTTAGAGAAGATGCGCACACACTTTTTGGGTTTTCATCTCTAGCTGAACGCGAAATTTTTAGGCTTTTAATATCGGTTAGTGGTATTGGGGCTAGTACGGCGCGTACCATGCTATCATCATTAACACCAAAACAGGTACGCGAAGGTATTGCAGGTAATGATGTGGCTTTAATTCAGTCTATAAAAGGTATTGGCGCTAAAACAGCACAACGGGTAATTATAGATTTAAAAGATAAAATATTAAAGATTTACGATATTGATGAAGTTTCTGTTGCCCAAGGCAATACCAACAAAGATGAAGCGTTATCTGCTTTAGAAGTGCTTGGGTTTGCCAAAAAACAGGCAGAACGTGTGGTTGATAAAATTGTAGCGTCTGAGCCAGATGCCAATGTTGAAACCATTATAAAACAGGCCTTAAAAAATTTATAAAAGTATTTTGAACACAACCAACCTCAAATTTTATAAATCTGTAAAACAATCTACACTATTAGCTTTTATGCTGCTTTGCAGTGTAGTTGTTTGGTCTCAACAAATACCACAAGACTCTGTAAAAACAGGCTTTAGTTTAGGTACAATAAAATCACCAAACCCTAATAGCATTGAGTCTAAATACACCTATGACCCTGTTACAAACAGGTATATTTATACTGAAAAAATAGGTGGCTTCAATGTTAAATACCCAGTAATACTAACAACAAAAGAGTATTATGATTTAGTTGCTAAACAAAGCATAAAATCATACTACCAAGAAAAAATTGATGCCTTTAGCGGAAATAAAGATGACGAAGAAGGCCAAAAAAACTTATTACCAGAGTTTTATGTAAAATCTGGTTTGTTTGAAAGTATTTTTGGTGGTAATTCAATTGAAATTATTCCCCAAGGTTCTGTTGAAATGGATTTAGGAATTCTGTTTTCAAGACAAGACAATCCTGCATTTTCACCAAGAAACCGAAGCAATTTCACCTTTGATTTTGATCAACGTATCAATTTAAGTCTACAAGGAAAAGTTGGTACTAGGTTACAAGTAAATGCTAATTATGATACGCAGGCATCGTTTGATTTTCAAAACCTAATAAAATTAGAATACACACCAACCGAAGATGATATCATTCAAAAAATAGAAGTTGGTAACGTAAGTATGCCCTTAAACAGTTCATTAATAACGGGCGCACAAAGTTTATTTGGTGTAAAAACACAATTACAGTTTGGAAAAACAACAGTAACTGGTGTGTTTTCTGAACAAAAATCTCAAGCAAATACCGTTGTAGCTCAAGGTGGCGGAACTGTTGAGGAGTTTGAACTTTTTATTAGAGATTATGATGAAAACCGACACTTTTATTTAGCACAGTATTTTAAGGATACGTATGATACCTCATTAAAAAGTTATCCGTTTATAAATAATAAAGGACTTCAAATTACAAGAATTGAAGTTTGGATAACAAACCGCAGTAATAGAACAGAAAATGTTAGAAACATTGTAGCGCTTCAAGATTTAGGTGAAGCTAGTAATGACCCAAGAAAAATAGGTTCGGCAGTAAATATATTTGCTTCACCAGACGCTTTTCCAGATAATGCTAATAATGCATTCAATCCAGAAAATATAGGTGGTACAGGTTCTCAATTAACACAAGCAGTTAGAGATATTGCCACTGTACAATCTGGTATTACGGTTTCAAATGTTAGAGAAGGTTTTGATTATGCTAAGCTTGAAAACGCCCGTAAGTTAACACAACAAGAGTACACATTAAACTCACAATTGGGTTACATTTCATTAAATCAGCGTTTAAATAATGATGAGGTTTTAGCCGTAGCATTTCAATATACTGTTGGTGGGCAAGTATACCAAGTGGGTGAATTTGCTAATGATGGTGTTGATGCTACTAATGTTGAAACAAACAATAATGGGCAGGTAACCAATGTTGTAAATACAAGTTTGGTATTAAAACTTTTAAAAAGTAGTATAACAAATGTAAATGAACCTGTTTGGAATTTAATGATGAAAAACATTTATGATACAGGTGCTTATAACTTAAGTCAAGATGATTTTACATTAAATATTTTTTATAACGAAGCATCGCCATTAAACTTTATTACACCAGTTGGCGGAGACTTTGAGTTAGATATTAACGGTAATACTGTTAATGGTTCAACGCCCGAAGACAATAAACTTCAAAACGTACCATTACTTAGAGTTTTTAATTTAGATAAGTTGAATTTTAATAATGACCCACAGGCAAAAGGTGATGGGTTCTTTGATTTCTATCCAGGCATAACCGTAATTCCCGAAGGTGGAAAAATTATTTTTACCAGTGCCGAACCATTTGGTGAATACTTATTTAATGTGTTAGGTGGTGGTGATTATAACAATGATGCAGATTATAACGCAGATCAGCAAAAATATGTTTATGATATTCTTTATAAACAAACCAAAACAGCTGCCTTAGATGAAATTGAAAAAAATAAATTCAAACTAAAAGGGCGCTATAAATCTGCCGGAAGTGATGGTATTCCCTTGGGTGCATTTAACGTACCAAGAGGTTCGGTTAGGGTAACTGCAGGAGGAAGATTGTTGGTTGAAGGCGTAGATTATACGGTGAATTATCAATTAGGGCGCGTTCAAATTTTAGATGAAGCTTTAAAAGCATCAAACACGCCTATTGAAGTTTCAACAGAAAACAATGCCGTATTTGGGCAGCAAACACGCCGTTTTACAGGTTTAAATATTGAACATAAATTTAATGAAGATTTTCTTTTAGGTGCTACACTTTTAAACCTAAATGAACGCCCAATAACTCAAAAAGCAAATTACGGTACAGAGCCTATTAACAATACCATTTTTGGTATTAACGGTAACTATGCCACAAAAGTGCCGCTTTTAACACGTTTAGTAAATAAATTACCTAATATTGATACCGATGCAGAATCTAACCTGTCATTAAGAGGTGAATTTGCATATTTAGCACCAGGTTCACCCAAAGGAACTAATTTAAATGGCGAAGCTACATCGTATATTGATGATTTTGAAGGCACCCAAAATGCCATAGATTTAAGATCGCAACAGTCTTGGTTTTTATCAAGTAGGCCTTTAGATTTAACTAATTCTCCAGGTAATGACAACCCAGGCGTTGAAAACGGTTTTGGTAGAGCCATGTTAAACTGGTACACCATAGACCCTATTTTTTACAGTACAAGACGTCCTGATGGTATAAATGATAACGATTTATCATCACTTTACACCAGTAGAGTTTTTATAAATGAGTTGTTTCCAGATAGAGATTTAGTACAGGGGCAAAACTCGGTGCTTTTCACACTAGATTTAGCATATTACCCGCAAGAGCGTGGGCCTTATAATTTTGAACCATCGGCAGCCGATGGAATTATTGATAACCCAAACCAAAGTTGGGCAGGTATTACGCGCCAATTAACATCAACAGATTTTGAGCAACAAAATGTTGAGTATATAGAGTTTTGGTTACAAGATCCATTTCAAGAAAACCCCGCAAACTCAGGAGGAAAATTAGTTTTTAACTTAGGTAATATTTCTGAAGATATAATAAAAGATGGTAAGAAATTATACGAAAACGGCTTACCAAAAGATGGCGATATTAGCCTTCTACCAACCACAGATTGGGGAACGGTAACGCCTCAAAATCAATCGTTAATTTATGCATTTGATACTACCGGAGAACAACGTACAAACCAAGATGTTGGTTATGATGGTTATAGTGATAATGCCGAAAGAGACTTTGTAACTAGAGAAAATTTAAACCCTAATTATGCAGCTTTAGATGATCCTGCAAATGATAATTACAACTATTTTCTAGATACAACAGGTAATATTTTTGATAGATACAAACGCTATAATGGTGTTGAAGGCAATACGCCCGATACGTTTTCTGATACGCAAAGAGCCGCCAATACACAACCAGATGTTGAGGATATTAACCGCGATAACACAATGAATACCATTGATAGTTATTTTGAGTATGAGTTAGATATTACACCCGAAAATTTACCCGAAAATCAATCAGAATTTGATAATTTACCTATAACAAACCCAATTAGGGAGTTTATTAGAGATTTTAAAGTTACACCACGTAATTTACCAAACGGAAATACAGAAAATGTAAGATGGTATTTATTACGCGTACCTGTAGAAGGTAGTCACGTTAAATCTGTAGGCGGTATTAGTGATTTAAGGTCGGTACGCTTTGTGCGTATGTATTTAAAAGAGTTTGAACAGCCAACAGTGTTTCGTTTTGGTACTTTAGATTTGGTAAGAAGTGATTGGAGGCGTTACACATTGGCACTTGATAAAAATGACCCGTCGCCTGATGACCCTCAAACCGATTTTTCTGTGGGCGTTATTGGTACTTTAGAAAACGAAGGAAGTTATGAAAGGCCACCAGGTATAGAGCCTGAAGAGCTTTTTAATAATAATACAGTAGTTGAGCAAAATGAACAATCGTTAGTTGTAAATGTTTGTAATTTAGAAACTCAAGATGCCAGAGGTGTTTTTAAAAACATAAATGTAGATATGCGCCAATTTAAACGTTTGCGTATGTTTTTACATGCCGAAGCGCAAGAAGGCCAAAGCTTAAGTAGTAATGAAGTAGTTGGTTTTATTAGAATTGGTAACGATTTAAATGATAACTACTACCAAATAGAAATTCCTTTAGAAGTGTCAACCTCTACCACCAGAGAAGGGTTGTGGCCAGAGGCAAATGAAATAAATTTACCCATAGATTTATTGGGGCAAGCAAAAGCACTAGGTATTTCAAATGCTACGCTAAGCAATGAAGACCCTACGTTTTATGATGTAGTTAATGGTGGTTTAGTTGAGGTGTCAAACCCATTTACAGGTTATGTGGCTGGCCAACACAGAATTGGTATAAAAGGAAACCCAAATTTTGGTGATGTAAGAACACTTATGGTTGGTGTAAAAAATGCTACTCCACGAAATGATGTTTGTGCCGAGGTTTGGTTTAATGAGTTACGTTTATCTGATATGGATAACGAAGGTGGTTGGGCTGCTGTAGTAAGCATGGATTCAAACATTGCAGACTTTGCAAATGTTAGTGCCACCGGTAGGCAAAGTACTTCTGGTTTTGGGTCTATAGAGCAAGGACCAAGCCAGCGTGCTTTAGAAGATGTAAAACAATATGATGTGGTAACTAATGTACAGCTTGGGCAATTGTTACCAAAAAAGTGGGGTATTCAAGTACCATTTAATTATGCGCAAAGCGAAGAGTTAATAACACCTAAGTACGATCAGTTTTATAAAGATTTAACTTTAGAGTCTAGATTAGATGCAGCAAATTCTGAAGAAGAAAAAGAAACTATAAAACAACAATCTGAAGATTATACAAAACGGCAAAGTATCAACTTTATTGGTGTTAGAAAAACCCGAACAACCGATAAAACCCCACGTTTTTATGACGTTGAAAACTTAACGCTTAATTATTCATACAACAAGGTTGAACATAGGGATTTTGAAATAGAAAACTCTGTAAATAAAACGGTAAGAGTTGGTGCTAATTACGCATTCAATTTCAACCCAATAAAAATTGAACCATTTAAAAAGAATGATTCTCTATTTACCGGTAAATACTGGAAGTTGTTAAAAGATTTCAATTTTAACTTATTACCATCAAGTTTTTCTGTTAATACAGATATAAACAGGCAATTTAACAGACAAAAATTTAGGGAGGTAGACTTAACCGGAGGTAATATTGGTGTTGAAGAATTATTCCGAAGAAACTATACCTTCGATTTTCAATATACATTAAACTATAATTTAACTGATGCTTTACAGTTAAACTTCACCGCAGCCAACAATAATATAGTTAGAAACTATTTTAAGGATGACAATTTAATAAGAGGCGAACAAGATGAAACGCTTGATGTTTGGGACGGTTTATTTGATGTGGGTGATCCAAACAGGCAAAGTCAAAACTTAGGTATAACTTATCAATTACCAATAAATAAAATACCAACACTTAGTTTTATTGATGCTACATACCAATACACAGGTAACTTTCAATGGCAAAAAGGATCTGATTTATATGGCGAAGTTATTGGTGAAGATGTACATACTATTCAAAATTCTAATGTGCATGATATTAATGCATCGTTAGATATGAATAAATTTTACCGTTATATTGGTTTAGTAAAAAAACCAATTAGGCGCGTACGCAGCAGAACAACTCCAGGTGGTACACCTCCAAGCCCTACAAACGCTAAGAAAAAGCCAAAACCAAAAGCCAAAAACCAGTCGGTAACTAAACTTTTAAATGCTGGCGTAGATATTTTAACCAGCATAAAGCGTATGCAAATAAGGTACTCTGAAAACAACGGTACTTTTTTACCAGGTTATACACAAACACCAGGTTTTATTGGTACATTAAGGCCAACATTAGGGTTTACATTTGGAAGCCAAAGTGATGTTAGGCATTTAGCAGCCAGAAAAGGATGGCTAACCTTATTTGATGAGTTTAACCAACAATACACCGCAACACATACCAAACAATTAGATATTTCGGCAAGTTTAGAGCCTGTAAAAGATTTAAAAATAGATTTAGTTGGAAACAGAACATACTATGAAAATTACACTGAAAATTTTAGAGTAAATAACGTTCTAGGTAATTTACAATACCAATCATTAACACCAAACACATTTGGTAATTATAATATTTCTACAGTTTTAATTAAAACAGCATTTAATACCAGTGATGAAATAACATCAGAAACCTTTAATACATTTAGAGCTAATAGACTTGAAATTGCAGAGCGTTTAGCCGAAAAGTTTTACGGCCCTGGTGTTGCATATGGTAGAGATACCGATGGTTACCCACTAGGTTTTGGTAAAAACAATCAAAAAGTATTATTGCCAGCATTTTTAGCCGCTTATACGGGGCAAGATGCAAGTAAAGTTAAAACCAGTGCTTTTAGAGATATGCCAATACCAAACTGGGATTTAAAATATTCTGGTTTCATGAAATTTAAATGGTTTAAAAAACATTTTAAACGTTTTTCATTAACACACGGGTATCGTTCAGCATATACAATAAACCAATTTAATACCAACTTAAATTTAAACACAAACCCAAATGATAACGAAGCACCAATACCCGGAGTAGCTTATGCAAGCCAGCCACAACAAGCTTTAGATCAATCTGGTAATTACAAAAACCAGCGTTTGTTTGGTGGTGTTAACTTAACAGAATCTTTTAGTCCGTTGGCGCGTATAGATTTTGAAATGAAAAACTCGGTAAAAGTATTATTAGAAATAGCCAAAGACCGCATGTTGTCATTAAGTTTTGATAATAATTTGTTAACTGAGGTGCAAGGCAATGAATACACGTTAGGTTTGGGTTACAGAATAAAAGATTTACGCATAAAATCAAACCTAGCAGGCCCTAAAAAACGTGTGGTAAGCGATTTAAATATGAAAGCAGACATATCTGTGCGCGATAATAAAACCATTATTAGGTATTTAGATTTAGAAAACAATCAAGTAACCTCAGGCCAAACTATTTGGGCATTAAAATACACCGCAGATTACGCGTTTAGTAAAAACCTAACAGGTATATTTTATTTTGATTATGCGTTCTCTGAATATGCAATATCAACCGCATTTCCGCAAACAACCATCAGGTCTGGTTTAACCATACGTTACAATTTTGGAAATTAGTAATTAAGTGTTTGAATTATATGCTTAATTAAATACATTTGTGAAGAACAAATAATTAAGTCATACCATGAATATACCATCAGAATTAAAATACACCAAAGACCACGAGTGGGTTAAGCTTGAAGGCGATGTAGCAACCATAGGAATAACAGATTTTGCACAAAGCGAATTGGGTGATATTGTATATGTTGAAGTTGAAACACTTGATGAAACATTAGAGGCCGATGAAGTTTTTGGAACTGTTGAAGCCGTAAAAACAGTATCTGATTTATTTTTACCACTATCAGGTGAAATTACAGAATTCAATGAATCTTTAGAAGATGAACCCGAAAAAGTAAATTCAGATCCTTACGGAGATGGTTGGATGATAAAAGTAAAATGCTCAAACCTTTCAGAAGCAGAAAACCTTATGTCTGCCAATGATTACAAAGCATTAATTGGTGCTTAAAAAAGCAATACTAGCAGTAACCATTTGTTACACCGCTTTTTTAATAGCGGTAAGCTTAATGCGGCTAAATAATTTACCAGAAGTAAACATATCATTTGCCGATAAAATATTTCATTTTGGGGCTTATGCCGTTTTAACAACATTATGGTTTTACAGCTTGTTTTTAAATTTCAAACTAAAGTTTAAAACATCAATTACGTATGCCGCAATATTTGCTGTAATATTTGGTATAATTATTGAAGTATTACAAAAAACATTAACAGCGTACAGAGCATTAGATGTTTATGATGCCCTAGCAAATACACTTGGGGCACTATTAGCAACAACAGCAATTTGGTTTACTAAAAGTTTACACATTAAAAATTTATAAACACTTGCTTTTTTGGTAAATAAATAGTTATTTTAGCAACCTTGATAAACGAATAAATTATGGAACAAAAGAAAAACGCAAAAGCAAACGTAGGACGCAACAGCTCTTTATACTTTGCAATTGGTTTAGCATTAATGTTGTTTTTAACAAATTTTGCTATTAATTACAAAACATATGATAAAGAAGCCATAGACATTGGAATGGTAGAAATGGAAGCTGAAGATGATGAAGAAATTCCATTAACAGAGCAAATTCAAACGCCACCGCCACCACCGCCACCACCAGCAGCGCCAGAGGTAATTGAAATTGTTGAAGACGAAGTTGAAGTAGAAGAAACTGTAATTGAGTCTACTGAGGTTGATCAAGAAACCGAAATTGTTGAAGTAGAAGAAGTAGTGGTTGAAGAAGTAGAAGAAGATATTGATGTACCATTTGCCGTAATTGAAAATGTACCAGTTTTTCCAGGTTGTGAAAAAGGAAGCAACAACCAAAAAAGAGCATGCATGTCTAAAAAAATATCACAATTTGTAAATAAAAAGTTTAATACAGAGTTAGCAAGTGATCTTGGTTTATCAGGAAGACAGCGTATTAACGTAATATTTAAAATAGACAAAACAGGTACTGTAACAGGTATTCGTGCAAGAGCACCACACCCAGGTTTAGAAAAAGAAGCTAAACGTGTAATAGGTATGTTACCAAAAATGAAACCAGGTAAGCAACGTGGTAAGCCGGTTAACGTTCCATATTCGTTACCAATTATTTTCCAAGTTCAGGATTAAAAATACAGTTCAAATTTGTAATTAAACAGTTTTTAATTACGTATTGGGCTTAAAAATAAAAACCCGCTACAAATTGTAGCGGGTTTTCTTTTTTGGTATGCTTATTGTGATTTTATCATAATATTAACATTTAAACTATAATTATGAGAAATCGTAAAGAATCTCACAGCAGCATTCGGCAAAATGCTCACGCTGTGAAAAAACCGCACAAGCATGATGCAAATTTACAAAAAAACTCAACCTTATACTTTCAGGTAGGGTTGATAGTGTGTTTACTTATGGCTTATGGCCTCTTTGAAATGAAATTTGAAACCAAAATACCTGCGTTGGCCGATAATTTCATTAATGATGACCCTTACAGTATTGAAATTCCCTTAATCACACCTGTAAAACCAAAGGTTGAAGCGCCTGTTATTCAAAAATCAGTAAAAAAGAAAGCTTCTATTATTAAAGAAGTGCCTGATGATACTGAAATTGCGAAGGATATTCTGGATTTACCTGAAGCTCCTATTGAAGACAAAAACCCACCAATAAACCCTGATGATGTGGTAGTTGATAAAATTGATGAGGAGGTTACAATGCCTTTTGATTTTGTTGAGGTTGTGCCAATATATCCAGGTTGTGAAAAATCTAAAAACAACCTAGAACGAAAAAAATGTATGTCTGATAAAATTAACAAACTCATTCAACGAAAATTCAACACAGACCTGGGAAGTAGTTTGGGCTTAAACGGAAAACAAGTTATTCAAACGCAATTTAAAATTGACAAATCAGGCCGTATTATTGATGTTAAAACACGAGGCACACACCCAGATTTAGAAAAAGAAGCCCAACGTGTTATTGGTATTTTACCAGAAATGGTACCGGGGAAACAACAAAATAAAAATGTAAGTGTAATGTACACGTTGCCAATTGTATTTCAGGTACATAATTAAAAGTTATAATTTTAAAACTATTAAACCGTTATCATGTTATGTGGTAACGGTTTTTTATTATTTTCAATGTAAAACCGTGTTTTTAAAAATGACTATCTTTCAACCCTAAAAACAAAATTACGCTTTCATGCCAAAATACATTGTACTGTGCCTGCTTTTAGTTCAATTAAAAAGCTTAGCTCAAGATAATTTTTCAAACGAAAAACCACCCATTTTTCCAGATTGTGAAACGGTAAGCGTTAATAGTTTGCAACAGTGTTTTGATGCGCAAGTTGCAAACTTCATTTATAACAATTTTAAAGTGCCACAAAATGTTTTAAATGATAATTATAAAGGCAAGGTGGTAGTGCTTTTTGAGGTTGACACAACTGGTGCTTTTAAGGTTATGTATACCGATGCTGCTTATAATGAATTAAAGGCTGAAGCTAAGCGTGTTTTTAATAGTTTACCAAAAATTACACCAGGTACATATAATGGCCGTAAAACATTTAAACAATATTCAGTACCAATTCAAATTCCGTTAGTAAAGCAAACCAAAAGTACTCAAAGTTTAAGAGATAATGCTAATGAGATATCTACTTTAGAAAAAGCGGCAAAGCAAGAGTATGATAAGTTAAATAAAACCATAAAACCATACACAAACAACCGCTATAAAAGTGCTTTAAATGTACAATTTGTGCATAGTGATTACGCTAAGTTTGACCGCGCAATGAATGTTGTTGGAACAAATAGCCATACAGCATCTAAACCATTTTTGTATAGTGATGTTTCGGCATATTACAATTTTGAAGAAGCAGAAAATAAATTAAAAAAGAATACTAAAACATGGGTAGGTAAAAAACTTTGGAATGAGCATTTAGTGCAATTACAAGGCAAAAATTATTGGTTTACTATAGATCCTGTTTTTGATTTACAAGTTGGTAATGATAGTGAAGGCGGCAACACATATAACAATACCCGTGGTTTTGTAGTACAAGGAGGCTTGGGTAAAAAGTTAAATTTTTATTCGTCAGTATTTGAAAGTCAAGGGCGTTTTGCCGATTATGTTAATAGATATTCCGAAAGCTTAAAAGCCTTTGGGCCAGATCCTGCCATTATTCCTGGGCGCGGTATTGCTAAGCGTTTTAAAATGGACAGTTATGATTATCCGGTTGCCGAGGCGTACTTATCATATTCGCCTACAAATTTTCTAAATGTTCAGTTTGGTCACGGTAAAAACTTTATAGGCGATGGTTACCGTTCTTTATTACAAAGTGATGTGTCTAGCCCACACACATTTTTAAAATTAAATACTAAGTTTTGGAAACTTAAATACACAAATACTTTTATGTGGATGAAAGATGTGCGCGATGAAGTAGTTGAAGACAAAGCCTTTTTAACTAAATATGTAGCAAATCATTATTTAAGCTGGAATGTATCAAAACGTTTCAATTTAGGATTGTTTGAATCTGTGCTCTGGACCAATAGTAATGATAGAGGTTTTGATGTAAACTACCTAAATCCAATAATTTTTTACAGAGCTATTGAGTTTGAAACAGGTCAAGGTGCAGGAAATGCGCTTTTAGGCGCTACCGCCAAATATAAATTTACAGATAATATAAATGCATATAGTCAGTTTATTCTAGATGAATTTTCTCTAAGTGATATAAAAGGTGGCGAAAAAAGCTGGAAAAATAAGTACGGCTATCAAATTGGTTTGAAATATTACAATGCTTTTAAAGTAGATAATTTAATGTTACAATTAGAATATAACCGCATTAGGCCTTATACCTATTCGCATAACACTATAGTTTTAAATTACGGGCATAATAATCAGCCAATAGCACATTTATGGGGAGCTAATTTTTCAGAATTAATACTTATAGGAAGATATCGTTTAAACCGATGGTTTGCTGATGCTAAATTTATTTTTGGCTCACAAGGGTTAGATTATAACAACGAAACAGATAATTTTAGTTACGGTGCCGATATTTATAGAGATTATAATGATAGGCCTTTTGATACAGGTGTTGAAGTAACTCAAGGAATCAAAACCAATATTTTCTATGGAAATTTACAAGCAGGTTATGTACTTAATCCGGCTTCAAACTTAAAATTATTTACAGACATTACAATTAGAAATTTTGACCCTAATGCCACCACAACCACCACATTTAAGAACAATACCGTTTGGTTTAATTTGGGTTTAAGAACAGATTTGTTTAATTGGTATTTCGATTTTTAACATAGTTCTGCCCAATATGTTTCTTATTTTGTAATAAACTCATTGCCAAAACACTTTTATAGAGTATCTTTGCACTCGCAAAACAATTAAGCATTGGCAAGGTCTAAATCATCAACTGTAACTCCTTCGGTAATTTCAGATTTTAAAGAAATTACAAAAATGCGTTTGTCATTAAGCGTTGTGTTTTCATCACTTGCAGGTTATTTGTTAGGGGTTGAAACTATTGATATAAAAACACTTGTTTTATTAGCTTTAGGTGGGTATTTTATGGTGGGAGCCTCAAATGGCTTTAATCAAATTATAGAAAAAGATTTAGATGCTTTAATGAATCGTACCAAAAATAGGCCAATACCTTCAGGTAGAATGTCTGTTACTTCAGCATTTGTTATTTCATCAATCTTTACACTTTTAGGCATAATAATATTGTACACCATAAATAAGCAAACAGCCATGTTTGGTGCTATTTCAATATTTTTATATACATGTGCATATACGCCTTTAAAAACCATGACGCCAATAGCGGTTTTTATAGGAGCCATACCAGGAGCAATACCTTTTATGTTAGGTTGGGTAGCTGCTACAAATGATTTTGGTATAGAACCAGGAACCTTATTTGCGCTACAGTTTTTTTGGCAATTTCCGCACTTTTGGGCTATAGGTTGGTTTTTATATGAAGATTATGAAAAGGCAGGATTCAAAATGCTTCCAACCGGTAAGCAAGATAAAGGTACTGCTGTACAAACAATAATGTACACAATCTGGACTATTATTGTGTCTATTATTCCTGTATTTGGCTTTACTGGCAAGTTACAACTCTCTATTGTAGCCGCTATTTTAGTTTTTTTAGCAGGTTTAGTTCTGTTAAATTTTGCCATAAAGTTGTTTAAAGAAATGACCTCAAAAGCGGCCAGACAATTAATGCTGGTTAGTGTTTTGTACATTACTCTGGTTCAAATAATATATGTAATTGATAAATTTATATAATAACTTATGGATTTAACGCAAGGAACAGCAAAGCAAAAAAATGAAAGAGCCAAAAAAATGATGCTTTGGTTTGGTATTATTTCACTAATAATGTCTTTTATGGGCTGGACAAGTGCTTTTATTGTAAGCAGCTCTAGGCCAGATTGGTTAAAAGATTTTCAGTTACCTAATGCTTTCATAATTAGTACGGTACTAATCATAATTAGCAGTATAACGTTTTTGTTAGCTAAAAGAGCATTAAAGCAAAACAACAAAACATTAACAACTGTTTTATTGCTATCAACCTTTATTTTAGGTATAGCATTTGTAGTTTTTCAATTTAAAGCATTTCAACAAATTATAAATTTAGGTTACAACTTTACTGGGCCAACAAGTAATGTAACCATGAGTTACATTTATTTAATAGCTGTAATGCACATATTACACGTAGCAGCCGGCTTAATAAGTATAATTGTTGTAATTTATAATCATTTTAAACAAAAGTATACGCCAGAAAATATGTTAGGGTTTGAACTATCAGCAACATTTTGGCATTTCGTTGATATACTATGGGTTTACCTGTTATTGTTCCTGTATTTTGTTGGATAAAAAAGCAGTACAATCTTAAAAAAAAATGACCGATACTTAAAAATTACTAAACTGATAATTATCATAGTTTAAAATTTGAAGCTTTAATTTTATTAAAAAGAATAATTGATTATTTTTGTGCAACTTTATAAAATAACAACCATTACATATGAGTACTACAGTTGTAAATGTTGAAACCGAAGGGAAAACTTGGGGAGGCGGTAATGAACCGTTAAAAGCAAGTTACGGTAAAATGATGATGTGGTTTTTCATCGTTTCAGATGCATTAACTTTTTCAGGCTTTTTAGCAGCCTACGGATTTTCAAGATTTAAATTTATCGATTCTTGGCCAATAGCCGATGAGGTGTTTACACACGTACCATTTTTGCACGGGCAAGAGCTCCCCATGATTTATGTAGCTTTCATGACGTTTATCCTTATCATGTCATCAGTAACAATGGTTTTAGCTGTTGATGCTGGTCACCATTTAAATAAAGCAAAAGTTACAATTTACATGTTTTTAACCATTATTGGTGGTTTAATATTCGTAGGATCACAAGCATGGGAATGGGCTACATTTATTAAAGGAGACTACGGTGCTATTCAAACAAAAGGAGGTAACATTTTACAGTTTGTTGATACTGAAGGGCACAGAGTAGCTTTAAAAGATTTTGTAGTTGCTAGTGCTGATGCTGAAAGAACACAACATAAGAACGATAACGGACTTTGGTTTGTTTCTGAAGGTACATTGCCAACATACACAGTTCAAGAAGTATTACATGGTTTAGAGTCACACGATAATATTTTAGTTAGAACACAGGCCTTAACAGAAGAAGGACACAAAACAGTTTTAACAAGAGCAGAATCTATAAAACAAATTAAAGAAAACGGTAAAGCAGTTGTTGAAGGTGCAAACCTTCATGTAAATGAATACGGCTCGCCATTATTTGCAGATTTCTTCTTCTTTATTACAGGTTTTCACGGTTTTCACGTATTCTCAGGGGTTGTACTTAATATCATCATTTTCTTTAATGTAGTATTAGGAACTTATGAAAGACGTAAAAGCTACGAAATGGTTGAAAAGGTTGGTCTTTACTGGCACTTTGTAGATTTAGTTTGGGTATTTGTATTTACATTCTTCTACCTAGTTTAATAAATAAATATGGCGCCAAAAGCAATATGCTAAAGGCAAAAAGAACATAAACATGGCACACGAACATAAATTAGAAATTTTTAGAGGACTTTGGAAATTTAAGTCTAACACACAAAAAATTTGGGGTGTATTAGCATTCTTATCTTTAGTAACAGCAATTGAGGTTGTATTAGGTATTTATAAACCTGATGTATTAATGGGTAGCGTTTTAGGAATGAAAGGCCTTAACTGGATTTTCATTATTTTAACCATAGTAAAAGCCTATTACATTGCTTGGGATTTTATGCACTTACGCGATGAAACCAAAGGTTTAAGACGCGTTATAGTATGGACAGGTGTATTCTTAATACTTTACTTAACCTTCATTTTATTACAAGAAGGTGGTTATGTATTTAAAGTATATGACGAAGGTTTTATAAAAAGAGATTTTTAAAAGTGAATTTTTAGCATTCAAACAATAGCTAAATAGCAAAGTTTTGAATGCTAAATGTTAAAATATATAATAAAAGGTGGTTATAATAACCACCTTTTTTATTTTTGCATAATTAAATATTCAACCCAAAAAAATAGGCAATGAATTTAAAAAAAGTAGGTAGATACACAATTTTGGGTGTTTTATTTTTTCTTCCAGTAACCTTTTTATTATTACTGTATCCGGCAACGCATAATTATAATCCGCTAGATATTATAAACGAAGATGTTATTGAAATAAGTAATTTTTCATCAGCTACTCAAGAGCCAATAACACTTAAAGATAATATTACGGTGTTAGGTTTTTTAGGTAACAACCCAATGCTTAAAACCACCACAGCTTCAAACTTAAAAGAATTAGTGTATGATAAGTTTAAAGGCTTCAAAAAATTCCAAATAGTAATAGTGTTACCAAACGGAACTGAACAACAAGCAAAACAACTTAAAAACGAAATAAGCCAATATGAAGATTTAAAATTTTGGCATTTTATATTCGGTACAACCAAAAACATAAATAAACTTTATTCAAGTTTAAAAAGCGAAGAATCTTTAGCAAATGATTTATCTACCGAAAATGTATTTATTATTGATAAAGAATTAAACCAACGCGGTAGAATTGATGATAGAGAAGACAACCAAAAAAATAAAAACACACCCATTTTCGGATTATACAGTTATAACTGTATTGAAGTAGCAACCATAAAAAATAAAATGAGCGAAGACGTTCGTATTTTATTTACTGAATACAGGCAAAAACGAAAAGGAGAATTTAATTCTACCATTAGAAGAGCAAACGATTTAAAAGCGGCTAACAATTAAAACATGAGTAAAAAAACGAATTATTCATACATAGGTATAGCATTTATTATTTTAGTTTTTGGTATCATATTCGTACCAAGAATTGTTGATAGAATTAACCAAGGTGATATTACAAGGCATGAAAGCCGCAGCGATTATGCTGATGAAAAAGGAAAACAAGCCACAGATTTGGTTTTTATTCAAGGTGAAAACGGTAACAGGCGTGTGCCAGATTTTAGTTTTACTAACCACAATGGTAAAACCATTACCAATAAAGATTATTTAGGAAAAGTATATGTTATTGAGTTTTTCTTTACCACATGCCCAACAATTTGCCCTATTATGAATACCAATTTAGTTGAAGTTCAAAACGAGTTTGAAAATTTTGAAAACTTTGGCGTAGCATCATTCACAATAAATCCAGAGCACGATACCGTTTCTGTGTTAAAAAATTACGCTACAACTTATGGCATAACAAACCCTAATTGGCATTTGCTAACAGGAGAGAAAGAAGCCATTTATAAGTTGGCTAATGACGGTTTTTATATTTATGCTGCCGAAAACGCTGCAGTTGAAGGAGGTTTTGAGCACTCAGGAAACTTTGCATTAATTGATAAAAACGGATTTATACGCTCTAGAAAAGATGCGTTTGGAAATCCTATTATTTACTACAATGGTATAGTTACTGAAAAAGAACAGGTAAATGATGATGGCCAAAAAGAGCAAATAAGTATATTAAAAGAAGACATAAAAAAACTACTAAACGAATAAGTTTTGTATTTTAATTGAAAACCAGATGAGTATGAGCAATAAAGAGGTGTTAAACGAAAAAAAATACAACAAATTAATAGTAATTCTATCAATTGTAATTCCGTTAGCTGTTGCAGCACTTTTTGGTATAAAAATCCCAACAGAATTACCAATATTTTTACCACCAATTTATGCTTGTATAAATGCAGCTACAGCATTAATATTAGTGTTGGCATTTATTGCTATTCAAAATAAAAAAGTTAAACTGCATGAACGCTTAATAAAAGTAGCTCTTGGGCTTTCTGTGCTTTTTTTATTAATGTATATAGTGTATCACATAACCAGTGATTCTACCAAATTTGGAGGCCAAGGTGTAATTAAATATATGTATTATTTTATTTTAATAACGCATATAATAATGTCTGTTGCTGTAATTCCTTTTGTTTTAATTACCTATGTTAGAGCCATTACAAACAATATTGAAAAACATAAAAAAATAGCTAAAATAACCTTTCCACTGTGGTTATATGTTGCCATAACAGGTGTGGTTGTTTACATTATGATTTCGCCTTACTATTAATAATTAAGTAAATGAAGCGCACTACTATTTTATATATAACATTCTTACTCTTTTTTATAAAGAGCAATGCACAATGTGCTATGTGTAGAGCGGTTTTAGAGAGTGAAGAAACCAAAACCGTAGCCGAAGGTATAAATGATGGTATTGTATACCTAATGGCAATACCATATTTGTTAGTTGGTGGTATTATTTTTATTATTTATAAGAAATTCAGAACGTTAAAAAAATAATAAAAACTTTTTAGCACGATTTTTGTAACATTTCTTTGCGTTAGTAGTCTAATTTATAAGTGCAAAATAACACTGTAACCAATCAAGAAATGTTAGAAATTAAAAACTTGCATAAATCCTATCCTATAGGAGACTCTAGTTTACATGTTCTAAAAGGTATAAATCTTTCAGTAAATGAAGGCGAAATGGTAGCAATTATGGGGTCTTCGGGTTCTGGTAAATCTACACTTTTAAACATTATTGGTATGCTAGACGAAGCAGATTCAGGAGAATATATTCTAGATGAGCTTCCTATTAAAAATCTTACCGAAAAAAAAGCAGCCGTTTATCGTAATAAGTTTTTAGGTTTTATTTTTCAATCATTCAACCTTATAAATTATAAAAATGCCTTAGAAAATGTGGCTTTACCACTTTATTACCAAGGTATGAAACGTAAACAGCGCCAAGAAAAAGCACTATTTCATTTAGAAAAAGTAGGACTTGCAGATTGGGCGCACCATTTGCCAAAAGAACTCTCTGGAGGCCAGAAACAACGTGTAGCCATAGCACGAGCTTTAGCGGCAAACCCTAAATTATTATTGGCCGATGAGCCTACAGGTGCTTTAGATACTAAAACATCGCATGAAATTATGGAGTTTATCCAACAGTTAAATGACGAAGGAAAAACCATTTTAATGGTAACACATGAAGAAGATATTGCAAGCATGTGTAAACGTATTGTTAGGCTTAAAGATGGTGTAATTATGGAAGATAAACCAGTAACCCAAGTTAGAGCTAGCCAATATGTTTGATTTAGACCTTTGGAGAGAAATATTTCAAAGTATTAACAAAAACAGAACCCGTAGTTTACTTTCAGGGTTTACAATAGCTTTTGCTATTTTACTTTTTGCCATATTATTTGGTATTGCCAACGGTTTGCAAAACACCTTTAAAGAAGCGTTTGGCTCTGATGCCAGAAACGCTATTATGATTTTTCCTGGCAGAACAACCAAAGCACACAAAGGCTTACAAGCAGGTAGGCGCATTCAGTTTAAAGATGAAGATTATAATTTGCTTTTAGAAGAATATGGAGATAAAGTACAGTACATCACATCAAAAGTAAATAGAAATGCAAGCGCTTCATACAAAGGCGAAAGAAACAATTATGAGCTTAGAGCCATTCATCCAGAATATATGTTTATTGAAAACAATAAAATTAAGTCTGGGCGTTACATCAACCAGCATGATTTAGATGAAAAAACAAAAGTAGTTGTAATAGGAAAAGTAGTTGAAGAAGAGCTTTTTATAAAAGAAGACCCCATTGGAAAATATATAGATTTAAGCGGAATACCCTATAAAATAGTTGGTGTTTTTACAGATGATGAAGGTGATAACGAAGAAAGCGTAATTTATATGCCTTTAACCACAGCACAATTTGTGTATGGTAATAATGATTTTGTTGATATGATGCACCTTACCTATAACCCAAAGCTAAGCTATGATGCTGCCATTAATTTTGGAAACTCCATTACAAAATCTTTAAAAGAAAAATTTAGTGTTGCCGAAAACGATCAGCGTGCCATAAGGCTTTTCAATCTAGCCGAAGGTACCAAAGCCGTAAACCAAATGATGGTAGGCCTAGGTTTTATAATATTAGTAATTGGTTTTGGTACTTTAATAGCGGGTGTTGTAGGTGTTAGTAATATTATGATATTTATTGTTAAAGAGCGCACAAAAGAAATAGGTATTAGAAAAGCGTTGGGTGCTTCGCCAAAATCTATAATATCTATTATTTTAATAGAATCTATTTTAATTACCGCCATTGCAGGCTATTTTGGGTTGTTAATTGGTATGGGAGTTTTAGAGTTAGCAGCGCCTTACTTAGAAACTTACTTTATTAAAAACCCTAGTGTTAGCAGTGGCTTAGTAATTGGCGCAACACTAACCTTAATTTTTGCAGGTGCCTTGGCAGGGTATTTTCCGGCAAAAAAAGCATCAAAAATTAAACCCATAGTTGCCTTAAGAAACGATTAATATGTTTAAGTTTTTATTTGATAGAGATACTTGGCAAGAAGTTTTTGATAGTTTTAGCAAAAACAAACTACGCTCTATACTCACCATGGTTGGTGTTTGGTGGGGTATTTTGTTACTTATTGGGCTACTAGGCTCTGCCAGAGGTTTAGAGAATAAGTTTAATAGGCTCTTTGGAGATTTTGCAACAAACAGTGTGTTTATTTGGGGGCAAAGTACTGGCATACCGTTTAAAGGTTTTCAAGAAGGAAGACGCGTTCAACTGTCATTAACAGATACTAAAAAGGTTGAAGAAAACATTGAAGGTATTGAGTTTGTAGTACCACGAAACTTAAGGCAAACCAGTGTAACACGTAAATTTCAATCGGGTAACTTCAGGGTTGCAGGCGATTATCCGTTGCTTGATGTGGTTGAAAAAAAACGCTTGTTAAACGGGCGTTTTATCAATCAAAATGATATAGATAATAAACGTAAAGTAACCGTTATTTCCGAAGATATTTACAAACAACTTTTTGAAAAGAAAGAACAAGCTGTTGGGCAATACATTTTAGTAAACAACATAAATTTTAAAGTTATTGGTGTGCATAAACTATCAAATGTAAATATGGGGCCACCAATAGATATGCACATACCGTTTACCACATTTCAGCAAATATTCAATCAAGGTGATAAAATAGGTTGGGTAATGATTACTGGAAAACCAAACTATGATATTGTTCAAATTGAACAAGACAGTAAACTGTTGTTAAAAAACTTAAACAACATTCACCCAGATGATAAACGTGCCTTTGGTAGTGCAAACGCAGGTAAAGAGTTTGGTAAAGTTACCGGGTTTTTAACTGGCATGCAGTTTTTAACATGGTTTGTAGGCATTGCAACATTAATAGCGGGTGTTTTTGCTATAGGAAATATACTACTAATAACAGTTAGAGAGCGTACCAAAGAAATTGGTATTAGGCGCGCTTTAGGAGCAACACCTTTTGAAATTAAAAGGCAAATTGTTGTTGAAGCCGTTTTTTTAACATTAGTTGCGGGTATTTTGGGTATTATAACCGGCGGGTGGATATTAATACTTTTAGATTCCCTTTTTGGTCAAGGTGATGATGCCACATTAGTAAACGCATCAGTATCTATTTTAGTAGTTTTTATAGCATTATTTATATTAGTAATATTAGGTACATTAATAGGGTTAATACCAGCATTTAAAGCTACAAGTGTTAAACCAATAGAAGCATTAAGAGAAGAATAAACAATCAAAAAAATGAATAAAACAGTAAAACTTATTTTAGTTTTAGTAGCCATTGTGCTACTGGCATTTGTGTTAAAGTATTTTGTAAGCGCCAACTCTAAATCTATTGAAGAGTTTAAAGTGCAAGAGCCATTTCACACAGCAATTAATACAAAAGCGGTTGCAACAGGTAAATTAAACCCAGAGGAAGAAATTGAATTAAAACCACAAATTTCGGGTATTGTAGACCAGATAATTGTTGAAGAAGGTGATGTTGTAAAAAAAGGAGAGCTAATTGCAAAAATTAGAGTGGTGCCAAATGAGCAAAGTTTAGCAAACGCAAAAAGTAGAATTGCAACAGCAAAATTATCATTTGAAAATACTTCAACAAGATATTCAAGAGATAAAAAACTATTTGATAAAGGCGTAATTTCAGTACAAAATTTTGAAGATAGTGAGCTGTCATACAACCAAGCAAAAGAAGCCTTAGCTCAAGCACAAAATGATTATCAAATTATAAAACGCGGGTCAATATCTGGTGGCGGTTCTGCTAATACAAACATTATAGCCCAAATATCGGGTACAATTTTAGAAATTCCTGTACGAGAAGGTGATCAAGTTATACAAAGTAACAATTTTAACGCAGGTACAACCATTGCAACCATTGCAGATATGAGCAATATGATTTTTGAAGGAAAAGTAGATGAGTCTGAAGTTGGTAAACTAGAAGAAGGTAAACAAATTAGTGTGGTACTTGGCGCTATTGATGATAAAGAATTTCCGGCAACCTTAACCTTTGTAGCTCCAAAAGGAAAAGAAGAAAACGGTGCCGTACAGTTTACAATTAAAGCCAATGTTAAAATAGATGAAACAACTAATGTAAGGGCAGGTTACAGTGCCAATGCTGAAATTGATATTGAAGGAAAAGATAGTGTTTTGGCAATTAAGGAAGCTTTATTACAGTACAACAGAATTACCGATAAACCATTTGTTGAAATTCAGCAAGAAGATGGAGCTTTTAAAAAGAAAACCGTAAAAACTGGTATTTCTGATGGTATAAATATTGAAATTATTGAAGGTGTTGAAGAAGGAGATAAAATAAAGGTTTGGAACAAAGCATCTGAAGAAGACAATAAAAAGGAAGGTGAAGATGAAGACAAAGACTAACACATCAATGAAAAAACAACTTTTCATAGCGTTATTTTGTGTGTTTGTAACGCAAACATTCGCGCAGCAAAAAAAATGGACATTACAAGAATGTGTAAATCATGCTTTAGAAAATAACATTACCATAAAACAAAGCGAAAACAGTTTGTTGACTGGTGAGCAAGATGTAATTGCTGCAAAAGGGCAGTTTTTACCATCGGTTAGTGCAAACATAAATCAGAATTTAAGTTTAGGTAATAGAGAATTATTTCCTGGGCAATTTGTTGATAGAACAGATAATAGTACAAGCATAGGTTTAGGTGCTAACCAAACAATATTTAATGGTTTTAGATTAACAAATCTTTACAAACAATCTAAATTAAACTTAGAAACTAGTAAAATTGAATTAGATAGAATTAAAGACGACATATCATTAAACGTTGTTAATTCGTATTTAAATGTATTATTTAATATTGAAAATTTAGAAGCCGCTAAGGCACAGTATGAATTTTCAAAAAAACAATTAGAGCAAGTAAAAGAATTGGTTGATGCCGGCGTACAACCAAGAGTTAACATTTATGATTCCGAGGCTACTTTAGCCAATGATGCGCAGAATGTTACGGTAGCCGAAAATAATTACACCCTAGCATTACTAACATTATCACAATTACTACAGTTACCTTTTGATGGTTTTAATGTTGAATTATTAGAAATTGATACACCGTCTGAAGCCTTGTTGTATAGTGATATTAAACCAATTTTAGCATACGCACTAGAGAATAGAAATGAAATAAAAGCAGCCGAAAAGCGCGTTGAAAATGCCACTTTAGGTACAGAAATTTCAAAATCTGGTTATTATCCAACATTAAGTTTTAATTATGGCTTTGGTTCAAATGCTTTTTTTTCAAACCTATTAGAAAATGAAGCGTCGTTTTTCAGACAATTAAATGATCAGAAATCCCATCGGTTCTCTTTAAGCTTAAATGTGCCTATTTTTTCAAGATATCAAAACAAAACATCGGTTGCTAAATCTGAAATTCAAGAAGAAAATTCAAAATTAAATTTACAGCAAGCTAAAATAGATTTAGAAGCTAATATACAACGTGCTTTTACAGATGCCCAAGCAGCTTTTAAAACGTACCAAGCCAGTAAAAAATCATTAGAATCGCAAAAATTAGCCTTTAATAATGCTCAAGAGCGCTATAATATTGGGGTTATGAATGTTTTTGAGTTAGAACAATCTAGAGTACGTTATATTAACGCACAATCTTCTTTAATAAATGCGAAATACGATTTTGTTTTTAAAACAAAAATTTTAGATTTTTACATGGGTAAAACATTAATAAATTAAGAAGAAAATTGGCATTAATACTTAATATAGAAACAGCAACAACCAATTGTTCGGTATCTGTTTCAAAAGAAGGCAAAACCATTGCGTTAAAAGAAGATAGTAGAAACGGGTATTCTCACGCCGAAAAATTACATGTATTTATTGATGAAGCTTTAAAAGAAGCTAATATTAAAAAAACAGATTTAGATGCCATAGCCGTTAGCAAAGGACCAGGTTCTTATACGGGTTTAAGAATAGGGGTTTCTGCAGCTAAAGGTTTAGCATTTGCCTTAGATAAACCGTTAATTTCAGTGCCAACATTATCTGCTTTAGCACAACAAGTTAATATTGAAAAGGGCGTAATTGTTGCTATGTTAGATGCTAGAAGGTTAGAGGTTTATTCGGCAATTTTTAATGCTAATTACAAACAAATTAGAGATACACAAGCTCAAGTTTTAGATGAAACTTCTTTTTTTGATTATTTAAATGAAGGAAAAGTACATTTTATTGGAGATGGTGTTGCAAAAACTAAAGAACTGATAAACCACCCAAATGCCATTTTTATTGAGGGTAAATTACCATCGGCAAATGAAATGGGTGTATTAGCTTATAATAAATATAAAATAAGCAACACTGAAGATGTCGCTTATTTTGAACCATATTATTTAAAAGATTTTGTAGCTATTAAGCCTAAACAGTAACAAAAAAAGACCTGAATTTTTCAGGTCTTTTTTTTGTTTGGAGTATATTATAAAAATTACTCTTTGTGTATTTCAACTGAATGTGGGTAAGGAATTTCAATACCAGCAGCATCAAGCGCTTCTTTAGTTTGTTCGGTTACATCAAAATAAACATCCCAATAATGTTCTGTTTTACACCAAGGTCTTACTGCAAAATTAACTGAGCTATCGGCTAATTCCAAAACAGTTACAGCAGGTGCCGGATCTTTTAATACTTTTGGGTGTGATGTTAACACATTCATTAAAACCTCTTTAGTTTGCTTAATGTCGGCATCATAACTTACACCAAAAACTAAATCTACACGTCGTGTACCTTCAGTAGAATAGTTAATAATATTTCCATTTGATAACGAACCGTTAGGTATAATTATTTCACGGTTTGATAAGCCTGTTAATTTAGTTGTAAAAATTTCAATTTCTTTAACAACACCAATTTCACCTTGGGCTTCAATTAAATCTCCAATGCGTATAGGTTTAAATATCATGATTAAAACGCCACCAGCAAAATTTCCTAATGAACCTTGTAAAGCCATACCAACAGCTAAACCTGCAGCAGCTAAAATGGCAGCAAATGATGTGGTTTCAACACCAAGTTTTGCAAGTATTGCTAGAATTAGTAATATTTTTAAAACCCAACCAAGTAAGTTTAATAAAAACTTTTGAAGGCTTTCTTCGTAATTGCTTTTGGCCATTACTTTTTTTGTGGTGTTTAAGAGTTTTTTAATTACCCACGAACCCACAATCCAGATAACAATGGCAGCAATTACTTTAAGGCCATATTCGGCAGCTAGATTTATCCATTTTTCGGTGTCAATGTTTTCAAAATTCATAATTTGATGTTTTTGTTAGTGTTTAAAATTAATAACTATTGTACGTTTTTTTCATTTTACAACGTGAAAATATTGTTAAATGAAGTGTTCAGCTTCATTGTAAATTAAGACACGCAATATTTTAAATTGTCACGCTTAAAAGGTCATTCTTTAATAAACTCAATAGCTTTTTCAACAGCGCTTACTGGTAATTTACAAGCTTTGTTAACACATACATAAATGAGTGTTTCGTTTGGGTTGTAACGGTTTAAAAGTAGTGGCATATTACTTTCGGTAGTACTACCTGCAATTAATTTATTGGGCAAATATGTTTGGTTTAATGCAGCAATTTTTTGTTGTGCATTTGTGCCTACAATAGCAACTTCGTAGTATGGATTGGTGTAATTTAGCATTAGGTCTAACCAATTTGAATACCCTGAAGCATAATCTTGTATTTCGGGTTTAACATTGTTAAGCATAGTAATTGCTGTTTTGTTAAAATGTTCATTATCAAAATAATGGCCAAGTTTGAATAAGTTTTTTGCCATTATAGAGTTGCTTCCGGGTATAACATTGTCTCTGTACTCAATACTTCTTGAAACAAGTGAGGCATCTTCATTTGATGTAAAAAAGAACATATTGCTAGTTTCATCAAAAAAGTGATCAAACGTATAATTGGTTAAATTTCTTGCAGTATTAAGCCATTTTGCGTCTAAGGTGTTTTCATAAAGCGCAATAAAAGCATCAATAACAGTTACGTAATCTTCTAAATAGCCATTTATTTTGCTTTTACCTTCTTTGTAAGTATGAAATAAACCACCATCAGGCTTCATCATGTTATTACTAATAAAATTAGCGTTTTTCAAGGCTGTTTCTAAATATTTGGGGTTTTGAAAAACGCGGTAGGCATCAATATAACCTTTTAGCATAAGTCCGTTCCATGAGGTTAAAGTTTTATCGTCTAACCTCGGTTTTGGGCGTTTGTTACGGGTTTTTAAAAGAATAGATTTCCACGAATTAACTTTTGTGTTGAGGTTTTCTTTTGAAATGTTATGCTTTTTAATAATGTCAACATCATCATCTTTTCTAATTAATACATAATTTCCATGTTCCCAAAGTCCGTAATCATTAATATTGAAGTAATCTGAAAACAATTCAAAATCATCAGCCAAAATTTGTTGTAGTTCGGCTTTATTCCATACATAAAAAGCACCTTCTTCAAGTTTGCCATCAGTGTTGTTGCTATCGGCATCTAAAGAAGAATAAAAAGCACCCTCATTGGTTGTCATTTCACGCTCTATAAAAGTAAGCGTTTCTTCAACTGTTTGTTTGTATAGGTTGTTTTTTGTGAGTAAATAAGCATCGGCATACAAGCTTACAAGCTGGCCATTATCATAAAGCATTTTTTCAAAATGTGGCACGTGCCATTTGGTATCTACAGAATAGCGAGAAAAACCACCGCCAACTTGATCAAAAACACCACCATGCGCCATTTTAGTAAGCGTAAGATTTACGTAGTTTAAAAGCTTAGTATTATTGGTTTGGTGGGCATAACGCAATAAAAAATGATAGTTATTAGGCATCATGAATTTAGGTGCTCTGTTAAGGCCTCCAAGTTCATGGTCAAATTGTTGAGACCAAGTATTTACAGCATTTTCAATAAAAGCAGTTTCAAAAGTTGGAGCATCTGTATTAAGAGCAACCATGTCAAGACTTTTTATGCCTTTGGTAACATTATCGGCTTGTTGCTGTAGTTTTTCAGGGTTGTTTTGGTATAATTTAGTAATTTGTTCTAAAATACTTATCCATTGTTCTTTGGGGAAATATGTGCCACCCCAAACAGGTCTTCCATCGGGTAAAGCCACAACGTTTAAAGGCCAACCGCCACTACCAGTCATAAGTTGTACAGCATTCATGTATGCTTGGTCTACATCGGGTCTTTCTTCTCTATCAACCTTTATGTTTACAAAATTTTTATTCATTACAGCAGCAACCAAACTATCTTCAAAACTTTCGTGTTCCATAACGTGGCACCAATGGCAAGCTGAATATCCTACGCTAATTAGCATAAGTTTTTCTTCGGTTTTAGCTTTTTCTAAAGTTGTCTCATTCCAGGCTTCCCAATTTACTGGATTATGTGCGTGTTGTAGTAAATAAGGGCTTGTTTCGTTAATAAGGCTATTTGTGAATTTATGTGTCATTGCATCAGACGTTTTGTTTTTGCAACCCCAAAAGGCCATACAAAGTAGAGAGGTTATTAATATTAGGTTTCGCATAGTTTCAAAAGTAAACATAAATAAATGAAAAAAGCACTCCGTAGAGTGCTTTAAATATATATATGATTTGAGTAGATTGGGGGCAGTTATTCTAGTTCAAATGTTATTTTTAGATTTACTCTAAAATCTGTTACTTCACCGTCTTTTACACTTGCACTTTGATCTTGCACGTAAACAGAACGAATATTAGTTAAACTTTTTGAAGCTTTTTTTACTGCTTTTTTTGTGGCATCTTCCCAACTTTTTTCAGAGTTAGATAAGACTTCTATAACTTTTAATACTGCCATGACATTTTTATTTGAATTATACTTTTTGTATTTATTATTTAGAAACAAAAAGAATAAAAAAGTCACATAAAAAGTTTAGCCATTTATAGCCTCTACCATTTCTACTTTACCAGGTAACATTTGTTTTAGCATATTTTCAATACCATTTTTTAATGTAAATGTTGATGATGGGCAACCACTACAAGCGCCTTGTAGCAATACGCTAACGTTTTTTGAAGTTTCGTCATATGATAAAAACTGAATGTTTCCACCATCACTAGCTACGGCTGGTTTTACATATTCTTCAAGAATATTTACAATTTCTTTTGAAACATCATCTAAAGCTTCAAAATTTGAATCTTTTTGAGCAGATGTTTTTTGTAAAGTTTCGGCAGCTTCGGGCAATACAACATCTTTACCACTTTCAATAAAATGCTTTATAAATTCTCGTACTTCAACTGTAACATCTTGCCACTCTGCTACATCATATTTTGTTATAGAAACGTAGTTTTCTTCAATAAAAACACTTTTTACAAAGGGTAAATGAAAAAGTTCAGTAGCTAAAGGCGATAGTTTTGCTTCGTCTATGGAGGTAAACTCAAATAAAGCTGTTACAATTTTTTTATTAGCAACAAACTTCATAACAGCAGGGTTTGGTGTTGCTTCGGCATAAACGGTTACAGGCACCTTTTTAGGAGCTTCCGTTTCAGTTATAACTACACCGCCATTATTTAAATAGGCTTCAATTTGTTGCGCTACTTCGTCTTGTACATCGTTCCATTCAACAATATCAAAACGTTCAACAGCAACAAAATTACCCGAAATGTAAACCTTTTTTACAAACGGAAGATAAAATAATTGTTGTGCCAAAGGCGAAGGTTTAGCATCATCAATATTTTTAAATTCAAAGCTTTGATGCTTTGTTATAAATTGATTTACTTCAAATTTTACAATGGCTTTATTGGATGTTTCTTGCACAGAAACCTTGAAAGTATTCATTTTAGCTAATTTTTCACAAAAATACTAAAAGAAAACTTTAGATATCCATATATTTGATTGCTATGCTATAGATTTTAAACATAGCATAATAGAGTAAAACTTTATATGTTTTTTGTGTAATTTTTTAATAATCAACACGTTTGATGTATACCAAACCTACTAGGTGAAAAGTTTATGAAATTAAAAAATATTTTAACAATGGTAATAGCGGTTGTGTTAACCAATATTGCCATTTCACAAGAGGGCTTGCCTATTTATACTGATTATTTAACAGATAATTACTATTTAATACACCCCTCAATGGCCGGAGCCGCTAATTGTGCAAAAGTAAGGCTTACGGCACGACAACAATGGTTTGGTCATGATGATGCTCCTAAACTTTTAACTATGAGTGTTAATGGTAGAATTGGAGATTCGCCATCGGGTATTGGTGGTATTGTGTATGCTGATAAAAACGGATTTCACTCTCAAAAAGGTGCTTACGCTACGTATGCACACCACATTATGTTTTCTAGAAGCGAAGTAGATTTAAACATGCTTTCTTTTGGTTTAAGTGCTGGTTTTATTCAGTATCAATTAGATGAAACGTCATTTTTGTTTGATGGCCCAGACCCTTTAATTGATGGTATTGTGCAAAATGCTACAAATTTTAATATAGATTTTGGGTTTTCATATCAGTATTTAGATTACTACGCCCACGCCACTGTTAAAAATATTCTTAATAACGAAGGGATAAATAAAGACCCTAATATAACTAGTAATTTAAGACGTTATTTAATTTCTGTTGGCGGTGTTTTAGGAAAATACGGAAGTCCTTGGAGTTATGAGCCTTCGGTAATGTTACAATATAGAGATGCTACCGAAGAAGCTTCAATTGATATAAATGCTAAAGTTTATAGGCAAATGGATTTTGGTTCACTTTGGGCAGGTTTATCATACCGAAACAGTTTTGATGGTGCCGAATATATAAGTACTAATACTGTAAATAGCCAAAGGTTGCAGCAAATAACACCACTTGTGGGTGTAAATTATAAAAACTTTATGTTTGCTTACACGTATACACATCAGGCAAATTCTGTGGTTTATACCAATGGCGGATTTCACCAGTTTACTTTAGGTATTAATTTTGGTTGCCGTAGAGAACGTTATGATTGTAAATGTCCTGCAATTAATAATTAAATAATATAATATAAAAAAGGCGCGTTTTTAAACGCGCCTTTTTTGTGTTTAATCCCAGGTATAATTCTTCTTTTTGGCTTGTGTTTTTATAGCCTTTGTCATGGCGTTTTCTAAACCATTGGTGTTGTTGGTTTTCTTTTGTTCAGAAATGTATTTGCTGCGTTTAGCTTGTAATGCTTGAATTTTTTTCTGAATTTCGGTTCTTTCGGCTTTCTTTTGGGCAATGTAAGCCTTAATTTCTGCGTTGTTTTTGCCTTTTAAAGCCTCAGGAAGTGCTTCTTCTTTTATAGTTTCAACAACTATTTCTTCATCTTCAACAGCATCTACCAAATCCCAAGATTTGTTTTTGTATAAATGCGAACTTTTACTAATGGTTCGTTTTACAGCGTTGGCCTTACTGTAACCTTGTGCGTTAGCATCTTGTTCTGCTTGTAATGCCATTTTTGAAACACCTTGTTTTCCGTAGGCAATATATGTTTTGTTTAATTGTTGGTTTAAAATTAATATATCATCATCATATGGCGATGCTATATGCACAGTAGCTTTATTTTGGTCTATGGCCATGTAATCGCCTTGTGTTAATTGCGCACCTTTTTTCCAGTGTGATGTTACACCTTGGTTGTAATTTCCGCAGAAAATAGTATTAACCGTTATATCTTTTTCGTTAGCATTTGTGGCAGCATCTTTATAATTTACGTTGCCTTGGGTAAAGGGTTCATTACCTGCTATAAAAATAAGTTTTAAATCATCTGGATTATTACCCCAATTAAGCTGATTTATTGATGTTTGAATAACCGCACCACAATACTCATTGCCGCCGTTTGTTGTTAATGAAAATAACTCTTTTGAAATATCATCTAAATCATCACTAAACGGAAGTACTTGCCTAATAAAGCCTTCGTTACCGTTAAGGCGGTCGTTACCATATTCGTATAAAGCAATTTTTAAATTGGGTTTTTTGGTGCCGCATTTAGCGTATGATAGGTCATTAACAATATCCCAAAGTTGTGCTTTTGCTTGGTCTATTAAACCATCCATACTATTACTAGTATCTAACAGTAACGCTACTTTTATGTATTGTTTATTAGGTTCAGTGTGTTTTGTTTTTTTAGCGTTAACTAAAAGTTTTTGTGTTTTTTTGTTGTGGCCATTACAAGCTAAAAAGCTAAATAAAGCAATGCATAGTAATACAAATTGAATACGTGTTTTCATAAGATTTTGTTTTTTGATTTTTTTCTGAAAGCATTTTTAATACTACAGTAAAACTATCATCAAACTTTCTTAAAAAAAATCGACAATGCGTGAACAGGCTTTTTGGGTGAGTTAAAACCGTTATACAATTTGTAAGCATGCCTTTTTAAGGCTAAAAAGCTCACAAAATGTAGATATGCTATTTTATAAAACCAATTTAAGTACGTAAGTTTAGCTAATATAAATTTGCACATGCGCCAAGTTTTAAAAAATATAGGTTTTTTGCTCATAATGTTAAGCGTAGCTATAATACATGGGCAAGTATTACAAAACCAAACCAAATTTACGGTTAGAGGTAAAGTGCTTGAAAGTGATACCCGCAACCCAATAACCAATGTTAATATTGAAGTTAATGGCGGCGCCTATACTACTACCGATATGTTTGGTGAATTTAGAATTGAAGCTAGTATTGGAGACCAGCTCACAATAAGGCATAAAGATTTTGAAACCATTTATTACACCATTAAAAGTAGTGAGCGTATTTTGGTTGAGGTAGAACCCGAAGTTGATGCATTGGCAGATAACGAATATTTAAGCAAACGCTCTAAAAAAATACAACCACAGTTTAATTGGTTTATAGACTCTGCTGAAGTGTATTTAAAAAAAGATGCTAAAAAAAGTATTAACTTTATTACTCAAGCTTTAAAAATTAGTAATTCTAAAAAAGAAAATGCTCAAGCTTATGAAGTTTTAGCCGATGTTAACATGTTTTGGAAACAGTATGATTTAGCTATTTCAAACTATACCATAAGTATACAAAATAGCAAAACAAGTACTGTAGAGCTTAAATTGGCAAAGGCTTATAAAGAAAACAAAAATTATCAAGAAAGTATTCAGCTTTATAACAATATTAATAAATTAGAACTCTCAAATTATCAATTAGTTATTTTGTATGAAGGTTTGGGTGATGTTTACAAAGCAACCAAACAATTTGATAAAGCCATACGTGTTTATAATCAAGCCTTAAACATAGCTAAAAAGCATATAATTACACCTAAAATAACCAATATAAATTCTAAAATTGCTGAAGTTTACACAGATAAAGGTGCTTTAAATGAAGCTGAAGGATTCTTTAATAAATCACTAAAACTCGCTGAAAATGAAAATCCAAAACGCGCAGTTGAAGAAAAAATTAAAGTGGCCGATTTTAAAAACAAAAACAATAATTTTTCAAGTGAAATAAACCTAAGAAAACAAGCTTTAAAAGAAATTGAATCTATTGAGCAAGACACCGTTTTAAACAACCAAAGCGCTTTAACACCCCAACGCCAAAACTACAAAATAGGAAGTGCCTACGCTTACCAAAATGATATTGGAAACGCCATAAAATACCTTGAAAAAAGTATTGAAGAAGCTGATGATAAAGAAGATTTAGTTGTGCAAAAAGATGCCACCAGAAAATTATCTGAAATTTATCGTGATGCCGGACAATTTGATAAAGCATTAATTGCTTACCAAAGTTATGTAGATTTGGTTGATAAGCTTTACATGAAAAAAGAGCAAGAAATTTCGCAAGCCACAAAATTCAGTAAAGATTTGGTTGCCAAACAAAACCGTATTAACAACCTTGAAAGCCAAAAAACACTTGCAGACACTAAATATCAATTAAATACAGAGCAAACTAAACGTCAAAAACTCATAATTTATTCATTAATTGGCGGTTTGTTATTGCTACTTATTGCTGCATTTTTAATGTATAAAAACAACAGGCAGCAGCGTTTTGCAAATAATTTACTGGCATTAAAATCCTTACGCAGTCAAATGAATCCGCATTTTATTTTCAATGCGTTAAATTCGGTAAATAGCTTTATAGCTTTAAATGATGAACGGACGGCAAATAAATATCTATCTGATTTTTCAATGCTTATGCGTGCTGTTTTAGAAAATAGCGAAAAAGATTTTATTCCGTTAGAAAAAGAAATTGAACTGCTTCAGCTTTACACAAAACTAGAACATTTCAGGTTTAAAGATAAATTTGATTACACCATAAATGTTAATGAAAATGTAGCTGTAAAAGATTTTTTAATTCCACCAATGCTGTTGCAACCTTACATTGAAAATGCCGTTTGGCACGGGTTGCGTTACAAGAAAACTAAAGGCAACTTAAATATTAATATTGCTAAAAAAGCATCAAATGAAATAACAATTACAATTACAGATAACGGTATTGGTAGGGCTCAAAGTAAAGCCTTAAAAACGCAAAACCAAAAAAAGCAAACCTCTACAGGTATGGGTAATATTAAAAAGCGTGTATCTATTTTAAACAAAATGTATAAAGATAAAGTAGATGTAGTAGTATTAAATCTTCAAGAAACTGGAGACACCGGTACCAAAGTTGTTGTAACCCTAAAAAAAGATTAAAGCTTCAAACAAAACATATATGAAACTAAACGCTATTATAGTTGAAGACGAACAAACTAGTAGAGATATTTTAAAAAACTATTTAAGTAAATATTGCCCAAACGTTGCCGTTTTAGGCGAAGCCGAAAATATTGATGAAGCTTTAGTTTTAATTAGAAACAACCATTTAGATGTAGTATTTTTAGATGTTGAAATGCCCTATGGCAACGCCTTTGATTTATTAGATAAACTAGGCAATGTTAATTTTGAAACCGTTTTTGTAACCGCCTATAACCATTATGCAATTGATGCTTTAAATGCCCACGCATCCTATTATTTAATGAAACCTATTTCTATTGATGAACTTATTAAAGCAGTAGATTATGTAACCGAAATTAAAACTAAAGAGCATGCGTTACAAGATCAAGTTTTGGTGCCTAAAACAAATAGTGTTAATGGTAAAATAACCATACCGCAGTTAGATGGTTTTGAGGTTTTAAACACCCAAGACATTTTGTTTTGTAAAGCCGATGATAATTACACCGAAATTCACTTAAACAACAACAAAAAGAAAATAGTAAGTAAAACACTTAAATATTTTGAAGAAGCCCTAAACAATTCTAGCTTTGTAAGAGTGCATAAAAGCTACTTAGTAAACGTAAAAGAAGTAGTAAAATATGTAAAAGGAAAGGGCGGAAGTGTTATTTTAAGCAACGGACAAGAAATCATGGTTTCAGCATCAAAAAAAGCAGCATTGTTATCATATTTTAAGTAATACTTTCATTTAAAACTATATCTTAAAATATAAAATAATAAGATTTTCGTTTTCAAAAAAATAAAAAGTTATGCCAGTAATATTACCAGTAAGAGGAAAATCACCTCAAATACCCCAAGATTGTTTTGTAGCACCAAACGCCACTATTGTTGGAGATGTTACCATGGGAGCCCAGTGTAGTGTATGGTTTAGCGCCGTTATACGTGGCGATGTAAACTTTATAAAAATGGGAAATAAAGTAAACGTGCAAGACGGCGCCGTTATTCATGGCACTTTTGAAAAAGCACCAACCACCATAGGCAACAATGTATCTATTGGCCACAATGCATTAGTGCATGGTTGTACCATACAGGACAATGTTTTAGTAGGCATGGGTGCCATTATTATGGATGGTTGCGTGGTAGAAAGTAACACCATAATAGCAGCAGGTGCAGTTATAACACAAAATACAAAAGTAGAAGCCGGTAGTATTTACGCAGGCGTACCCGCAAAAAAAATAAAAGATATCAGTAAAGAATTAATTTCGGGAGAGATTAACCGAATTGCCGATGCTTACATAAAATATTCTAGCTGGTTTAAAGAGTAATTGGGCGTTACCCAAGGGTCGCGCTTTCACTACTCAATCTTTTTGCGAAAAAGCAAAAAAGGATTTCAAACAAACCGTTCAATCGCTAACGCAAAAGCCACTAAAAATCTAAATAACTAAGGTTGTAATCTTTTTCTAAAAGCAATTTTAAAACCTCTAAGTTACCATTAGTATAAAACTCAAGTTTAGCAGTATTTTTTTGGTCATTTAATAATTCTAAACGCTCTAATACAGCTTTAGTTTGTTTAGCTACCGCTTCTCCAGAATCTATAATTTTAACATGTTTTGGTAGTAGCTTTATAAGTTGTGGCATTAAGTAAGGGTAATGTGTACAGCCCAAAACCAAATAATCAATATTAGCCTGTATCATTGGTTTCAAAAACATTTTTAAAAGCGCTATCATTTCATTTGAGTGTAATTTGCCAGCTTCAATTAAATCAACCAAACCTTCGCCAACCTGCTCTACTACCTTAATGTGGCTAGCAAATTTGCCTGCAGTTTTTGAAAACAATTCACTACTTAAAGTTCCTGCAGTTGCTAAAATACCTACAGCATTAGTTTTAGTTTGTAATGCAGCCGGTTTAATAGCAGGTTCAATGCCAATAAAGGGCAAATTATAGGTGTTTCTTAAATAATTTATAGCATTAGTAGTTGCCGTGTTGCATGCAACTACAATTATTTTACAACCTTTTTCTAGTAATAACTCTGTGTTTTTAATAGAAAGTTTAGTAATGGCTTCTTCTCCTTTTGGCCCGTAAGGTGCATTAATACTATCAGCTAAATAAATAGTATTTTCATTTGGTAAAAGTTTATGTATTTCTTTCCAAATAGATGTGCCTCCAACACCCGAATCAAAAATGCCAATAGGTTGCTTGTTCATAAAATTCAATGTAAAATAAATTTATAAAATAAACAGAAAAAAGGTGTTTATATTCACAAAAAAAAGCAGCTTTTTTAAAGCTGCTTTTTAGTTTATTTAAATAAGGTTTTATTAAAGACCTAATTCTTTCTTTACATCGTCAATTAAGTTTTTACCATCGGCTAAAATAGTAACTCCAACAGATGAGTCTAAAACGTAATCAAACCCTTGAGCTCTTGCTACTTTTAAAATAGCATCTTTAGCTTTTTCAGTAATAGGTTGTAATAAATCTACACGTTTTTTATCAATGTTTTGAGCGGCATCTGCTTGAAATTGTTGAATGTTTTGTTGCATTGCTTGAATTTCTTGCCCTCTTTTTGCATTTTCTTCATCGGTTTTTGTAGCTGCTTCAGCCTCGTATTGCTTTACTTTATTTTGAAACTCTGTAACAGATGCTTGGTAATCTGTTTGATAAGTTTTTTGTAAAGCTTCAAGTTCTTTTTGTGCATTCTTCATTGCAGGCATTGCAGCAATTAATTCTTGAGTATTTATGTGGGCAACTTTACTTTGTGCTTGCGAAAAACTAATACTCCCTATACATACTGCCGTTGCTAATAAAATAGTTTTTAAGTGTTTCATCATTTTCTAAATTGTATTAATGTGTTATAAAATTAATTGTTTTGGTTTATACTATCGTTTTGTTTTTGGCGTTCTTCTAACGCTTTTTTACGTTCTTCTAATATTTGTTTTTTCTTTTCTTCTAATGCTTTTTTTCTAGCTTCTCTTTCGGCTAATTTTTTTTGCCTGTTTTCTTCAATTAACTGTTCTCTTGTTTTGGTTTCAGTTTTATTGGTGCTTGTTTCTTCAGCTTTTTTATTATCGGTGGTGTTATTTTTACCGTTTAATTTAGCTTGTTTAGCTTTTTCACGTTCGGCTAATATTTTTTGTCTTCTTTCTTCGGCGGCTTTCACTTTAGCTTCTCTTGCAGCAAGTTTTTCTTGTCTTGCTTTTTCAATGGCGCTTTCACGCTCTTTTTTCTTTTCTTCTAAGGCTTTAGCTCTAGCTTCTTGTTCTAAATTTATTTCAGGCACTAATTCTTCATCTTGGGCTGCTTTTCTTTCAGCTTTAGATTGTGCTTGGGTTCTTTTGGCAGTTCTTGTAATGCTTCGTATTACGGTTTCGCTAACATCTAATACTTTGTTTGAAAATAGCATGGTACCGTTTGATGATTTATCAAAAATGAAATCATATTTTCTGCTTGAAGCTATATCTTGTACTGCTGCAAAAATTTGGTCTTGTATGGGTTGCATGAGCTGCTTTTGCTGTATAAACAAATCGCCATTTGGCCCAAAACGTTTTTGCTGATAGTCTAAAATTTCTTTTTCTTCAAAATATATATCTTCTTCACGCTCATCAATAAGCTCTTTTGTTAAAAGTGCTTTTTCATTACTTAAGTTTTTGCGTTTTTGCTCAATAGCACTAAGTTTTTCTTGAATTTCGTTTTTCCAACTATCGGCTTTTTGGTTTAATTGAGCCAAAGCTTCTTGGTATTCAGGAACATTTTCTAAAATATACTCAGTGTCTACATAGGCAACTCTTACACCACGTTGTGCGTTTAAAGATAAGCTTAGTAAAACCAATATCAGTAAATAAAGAACTTTGTTTTGCATCCTGTTTGTTTTTTTAAAATTGAATAACATCTTCAAAATTAACGAATTTTAATTGTAAAAATTTTAATTCTTTTGCAAAACACAAAACTGTTATTAGAAAATATCGTGCCAAAATTATTTTTGGGTTAAAATTGCTGACCAATTATGAAGTGTGTTTCCCAACCGTTTTTCTCTGTTAGCCCAGGCACAGCATCAAATCCATGGCCAAAATCTATACCTAATAAACCAAAGGCTGGCATAAAAATTCTAACACCTAAACCTGCAGAACGTTTTAAGTCAAACGGACTAAAGTCTCTAAAACTATTAAATGAATTACCACCTTCTATAAAAGCTAAACCATAAATTTTAGCTGATGCTTTTAAGGTTATTGGGTAACGTAGTTCTAACGAAAACTTGTTGTAAATAGTACCACCATCTTGACTTGATAATGATTGGTTTGGGTAACCACGTAATTGAATGGCTTCTCTACCATCTAAACTATAAGTTCCTAAACCATCACCACCTAAAAAGTATCTTTCAAAAGGAATAACACCTCTGTCATTGTTGTAAGCTCCTAAGAATCCAAATTCTACAAGAGGTCTTAATACTAAATTTTTTGCCAGTTGATTGTACCACTCGCCTTTAAAGTTAATTTTATAAAACTCTAGCCATTTGTATTTTTCTTGGTCAATTTCAGAGCGTCTGCTTAAAGCGTTATTATATTCGGCTGTTTGCTCTACAGTTGGTGATGCAATGGCGCCAAAATTGTTAATAATGTCTTGTTTTTCATTACGTTCATTATCTAAAGCTTCATAATCTACACCATTAACTAAAGAGTAAGGAAAGGTTAATTTTGCAGTAACAGAAAATTTAGAACCACCTGTAGGGAAAATAGGGTCTACTGAGGTGTTATCTCTACTTAAACCAACGGTATATGCTAGGTTGTTAGAGTACCCATCTCCAAATGTAAATAAACCAGTATTGTAATTATTTAAATCATAACGTTGGTAGCTAATAGCGTTAGATAGTGTAAAGAAATCATCTGGCACTGTTAAGCGTTTAGCTAAGCCAAAAGTAATACCTGTAATATTAAAACTTCTACTTTTATCGGCATTTCCTGTAAAGCTATTAAATAAAAATTGTTTTGTATGTGATATAGATGTTGAAAACTGTACAGGTTTTTTGCCACCTAACCAAGGTTCAGAAAATTGAAAACTGTAGGTTTGGTAAAATCTACTAGCCTGTAAACGTAATGCTAAACGTTGGCCATCACCCATTGGTATTGGTTTGTAAGCTTCTTTGTTAAAAATGTTTTTTAGTGAGAAGTTATTGAATGATAACCCTAAGGTACCAATAAAACCACCGCCACCGTAACCACCTTGTAGCTCTATTTGGCTAGATCCTGTTTCTTTAACAGAATATTCCATATCAATAGTACCTTCAACAGGGTTTGGGTTGTTAAAATTTGGAGCTATTTCTTGGGCATCAAAAAAGCCTAATTGCCCAAGCTCTCGTACTGTTCTAACAACATTTTGTTTGCTGTAAAGCATGCCAGGGCGTGTTCTAAGCGTTCTATAAATTACGTGGTCATTAGTTTTGTCATTACCAACTACAGATACGCTATTGAAATATGCTGGTTTACCTTCGGTAATTCTAATTTCCATGTCAATAACATTGTTATCGGCGCTGGTTTCTACTTGACGAATGTTTGAAAATAAATAACCGTTGTTTTGGTATAGGTTTGTTAAATCGTTACCATCAGGTTTTGAGTTGTCTGCAATTCGTTTTTGTAATAAAACACCATTGTATGTGTCTCCTTTTTTTATACGAAGAATGTTACTTAATTGCCTATCTGTATAAACCGTGTTACCAATAAATTTGATATCGCCAAAGGTGTAAAGTTCGCCTTCATTTACATCAATATTTAAGGAAATTGTACCGTCGTTATTATAAATAATACTATCTGATATGATACGAGCATCTCTATACCCGTTTTCTTTCATTTTATCTACAGCACTAGATAAATCGGCTTGATAAGCTGAATCTATAAACTTTGAACGCTTAAAAATGCGTAGTCTATTAATTTTTTTGGTGCTTTTCATGGCTTTTCTAAGTTGTTTATCACTCACTGCATTGTTGCCATTAAAAGCTATATCTTTAATTTTTACTTTTTCGCCCTTATCTATATTTAAAACCATGTTAACACGTGCTGTTTGTGTAGAATCTGCAACATCAATAGTGTTAATGTGTATTTTGGTGTTTAAATAGCCTTCTTTTTTATATTTTTTGGTTAAAAAGTTTTTAGTGTTTGTTATGAGGTTTTCAGTAACTTTTGTGCCTTTTTTTAGGTTATTGTCTTTAACAATGCCTTCTATTTTACCTTTTTTAACACCGTTAATTTTTAGTTCGTTAAGCTGAGGTAAATCAGATAGTCTAATTTCAAGATAAGCTATGTCTTTTTCAATATTTTTAACGTAAACTTCAATGTTGTTAAAAAGTTTTGTTCCCCAAAGTTTTTTTATGGCAGCCCCTATTTCTTCACCAGGAATGTTTATTTCTTTTCCTTCGCGTAAGCCCGAAAAATTTACAATGGTTTGCTCACTAAAACTTGTATTACCTAAAACAGAAATGCCACCAATAGTATATTTTTTACTGGTGTCTAGATTTTGAGCTTGTAATTTAACGCTACTTATTGAAACGGTTAGTAGTATTAATAAGAGCTTTAAGTATGTTTTAAAAGGTATATAATTAATTAAGTTGTTCACTTGTTTTCCCAAATCTTCTCTCTCTTTTTTGAAATTCAATAATAGCTTCATACAAATGTTCTTTTGTGAAATCTGGCCAAAGTACATTTGTAAAATATAATTCTGCATATGCAATTTGCCAAAGCAAAAAATTACTAATGCGCTGCTCGCCACTGGTTCTAATAAGCAGGTCTACATCTGGTAAATCATGCGTGTAAAGATGCTTATTTATAATTGATTCGTCAATAGCTGCCGGCGAAATTATATTATTTTTAACTTTATTACTAATCTCTTTAACAGTATTTAATAATTCTTCCCTAGAGCCATAGCTTAAAGCTAAGGTTAAAGTCATTCTAGTATTGGCTTTAGTTTTATCTATTACTTCTAAAAGTTCATTATGAACTTTTGTTGGTAATGCGTTTAAATTTCCAATAGCAGAAAGTTTTATGTTGTTGTCTTGTAGTGTGTTAATTTCTTTTTTTAATGAAGAAATTAATAGTTTCATTAGGGCTTGAACCTCTAATTTTGGGCGGTTCCAGTTTTCAGTAGAAAAAGCATAAAGTGTTAAATTTTGTATGCCAAGTTCGGCACAATTTTCTACAGTTGTTCTTACTGATTTGGTGCCGTTTTCATGCCCAAAAGCACGCATCATTCCTTGTTTTTTTGCCCAACGCCCATTACCATCCATAATTATGGCTATGTGCTTAGGAAGTGTTTTGCTTTGTATGCTTTCTTTTAAATTCATTTTTTAATTTACGCAGTAGCATGGGTTTTCTCCAAAGGTATAGGTTAGGGTTATACCAGAAAACATGTACCAGTCGTTATTATTTATGTTACCAAACCTAAAAGGTTGGTTATTGGCTTCACTTGGTGTGCTGCCTTCAATTTCATCAGTAAAGGTGTAGCGTGCACCAATTTCAATACCAATTACAATATTATCAATAAAGGTGGCTTTGTACCCAAGTGTCATGGGTATGCCTAATGTCCAGCTAGAAACATTTTCAGATGTTTGAAAGCCGTTAGCCGGATAGTAATAATTATCAAATTTAGTGGCAACCAAGCCTGTGTGCAGGTAAGGTGCGCCTATTTTTCGTTCGTTATGTAAATTAAACTCGGTAAAGGTAAACTCCATACCAAGTGATACTTCTAATAAATTAGAATCAAATTCATAACCTCTTTGTATGCGTCTTGGGTCATCAGCATCAATATCTTCTGCTTTTAAATCAGAATATATAACACTGGCTCTCCACGAGTGTCTTGAGCTAGCATTCCATTTATACAAAAAACCTAAAGCAGGTGCATTAGGGTTAATGTATTTGGTTGAGCCTAAATCTCCAATAAAATTACTGCCACCAACGTATACGCCAATTTCATTAATTTGAGCATGACTTACATGTGTGGCTAAAACACTAATTACTAATACTATTAAATGCTTCATAGGTGTTTAAAAGTTTGCAAATATAATAAATAAGATTAGCCAATTGTAATTTGAGCTAAATTGTATTAGTGTTAAACAGTAATTCTTGTAATTTATTGTGAAATATAGGGTTAATTACGTTTATCTTCTCCCCAAAGTAATTTTTTTCGTAAGGTATTTAAAAAACTTTCATTTAGTAAATCTATCATTTTTATTTTGAAGTTGGCTTTTTTAATTTTTATAATAGTACCATTGCTTAAAGTGGCAATTCTAGAATCTAAAGAAATTAAATGATGTTCTTCTCTGCTATCTACTTTTAGTTGCACTTCAGTATCGTCTGGAATTACAAGTGGTCTTGCTCCTAAATTATGTGGTGCAATGGGTGTTAAAACAAAATTACTTGCACCTGGTGTTATTACAGGGCCGCCACAACTTAATGAATAACCTGTTGAGCCTGTTGGTGTGGCAACAATTAGGCCATCACTCCAGTAAGAGTTAAGGAAAGCGCCATCTAAATAAGTTTCAACAGTAATCATTGATGTTGAGTTTTTTCTGCTTACTGATACTTCATTTAAAGCAAAGTTTAATGATGTTATATCTGTGTTTTCAGGGCTAGTTTCAACAGAAAGTAAGCTTCTTTCAGATATTTTATACTTTCCGTCAATTATATTTTGAATAGCAGTTTCAATTTCATCAACATGTATGGTGGCTAAAAAACCTAAACGCCCTGTGTTTATGCCAATTACGGGTATGCCTAAATCTTTAATAAACATGGTTGACCTTAAAATAGTGCCATCACCACCAATACTTACTAAAAAATCAAACGAAGTATCTAACTCAGTAAAGGTTTTATAGTTGTTAAAGTCTTTTATATTGTGATTTTCAACCGCAATAAGCTCATGAAAATGTGTTTCAATGTAGGCGTCAATACCTTTTTTAACTAAAAAGTTAACAAGTGTTTCAACTGATGCAGGTGTTGTTTTGTTGTAGTAACGTCCAAAAATTGCAACTTTCATGTGGGTGCGTTTTGTGTTTAAATGTTTAGGTATTTGTTTAAATAATCTGAGCGTTCTTTTAAGTTTTTAATATAGCTATCTTCTTCATGGCCAGCAGCAATTTTATAGCTGTATCTTCTAAAAGTTTGTATAATATCGTTTAAGCCTGTGTTGCCTATTTTTAAAGTTATTTGTGCAATATCATTGGTCATTTTAGAAATAAAAGCGCCTAAAAGTTTTCCGTTGTTAGATTCTACTATTTGGCTAATTTCACTAAAAGAATAATCATTAATACCTTTTTCAACCACTAAAACACCGCCGGCGTAATTAAAAAAAGGTGCTTCATTAAAAAGGCCAATAATATCGTTTAATTCATAATACCCTAAATAATTATTCTTTTCGTCTAAAACAGGCATTATGTTAGATGAGTTTTGAGCAAAGGCTTCTAAAACATCCAACCATAAGGTGGTGTCTCTTACATAAAAATCTTCGGTAGCATATAAATATTCGCTAATACTTTTGTTGTTATCAAAGCAATGTACATCAGTTTCAAATAAAACGCCCATAAAAACACCGTTAGCGTCATTTACAGGAATGTGTGAGTAGGTGAGCTGGTTAAATAATAGTTGTAAATCTGCAACTTTACTCGTGCTTTCTATTGGTTTAATGTCGTTTATAATGAATTCTTGTAGTTTCATAATACTTAAATATACCCTGCAAAATAATTAAAAAAAAAGTACTTAAGCCTCCTCAACTTTGTATTTTTGTACTTTAAAATTCAATTTATGACAAAGTTAAGTGTAAACATTAACAAAATAGCAACTTTAAGAAATTCTAGAGGTGGCAATGTGCCAAACGTAGTGCAATTTGCAAAAGATGCACAAAATTTTGGAGCGCAAGGTATTACCATACACCCAAGACCAGATGAAAGGCATATACGCTACCAAGATGCTTATGATTTAAAAGAAGCCGTTTACACAGAGTATAATATTGAAGGTAACCCAATACCTAAATTTATAGATTTGGTGCTGCAAGTAAAACCAACGCAGGTTACCTTAGTGCCTGATGCCGAAGATGCTATAACAAGTAACGCTGGCTGGAATACCATAAAGCACAAAAATTTTTTAGTTGATGTTATAAAAGAATTTAAGCAAAATGGCATTAGAACATCTATTTTTGTCGATCCGGTTTTAAACTTAGTTGAAGCTGCAAAAGAAACAGGTACAGATAGAATTGAGTTGTATACCGAAGCATTTGCCCATGATTATGCCCAAGGCAATAAAGAAGGCATAAAGCCATATACCGCTTGTGCAGAATTGGCTAATGAGTTAGGAATGGGTGTAAATGCCGGCCATGATCTGTCTTTAGATAATATTCAATTTTTTAAAGAAAATATTCCAGGTTTATTAGAGGTTTCTATTGGTCATGCATTGGTAGCCGAAAGTTTATATTTAGGCGTTGAAAACGTAATACAAATGTATTTAAGAAAACTAAAGTAAAATGATATTACATTCTAATATTTTAGGCGAAGGAAAACCATTTATAATTCTTCACGGTTTTTTGGGTATGAGTGATAACTGGAAAACACTAGGCAGGCAGTTTAGTGAGCAAGGTTTTCAAGTACATTTAGTAGACCAGCGTAATCACGGGCGCAGTTTTTGGGATGCTAATTTTAGTTATGAATTGCTTGCCGAAGATTTAAAAAACTATTGTGAAGCCCATAATTTAACTAATATTACATTATTAGGGCATTCTATGGGTGGTAAAACGGCTATGTTGTTTGCTTGTATGTATCCAGAGTTTGTATCAAAATTAATGGTAGCCGACATTTCACCAAGGTTTTACCCGGTACATCATCAAGATATATTAGAGGGTTTAAGTGCCTTAAATTTTTCAGAAATAAAAAATAGAACTGAAGCCGACGAAGCATTATCTGGTTATGTAACCGATTTTGGAACACGCCAATTTCTACTCAAAAATTTATATTGGGTTGAAAAAGGCCAATTAGGGTTACGTATTAATTTAGAAGTTTTGAAAGCTGAAGTGGCCGAGGTTGGAGAATCATTAGCACCACATTTACAATTTAATGGCAGTGCTCTGTTTTTAAAAGGAGATAGATCTGAATACATTGGGGCCGAAGATGAACGCTTAATATTAAACCAGTTTCCAAATGCCAATATAGTAACCATTGCAAATGCAGGCCATTGGTTACATGCCGAAAATCCGAAAGACTTCTACAACGCAGTTTTACAGTTTCTTGATATTTTGTAAATTGTAAAAAAACAAAAATTGTAGAAAATGAAACTCATAATCAAACTTTTGCTAAACGCCTTAGCTGTATTTGCGTTAGCGCACGTATTTTCAGGTGTTGTGGTTAATAATTACACTACCGCACTAATAGTAGCTCTAGTACTTTCAATATTAAATTTATTAGTAAAGCCAATTTTAGTTATTCTAACATTACCAATAACCATTGTTACGTTAGGCCTATTTTTATTAGTAATTAACGCATTTATTATTTTGCTTGCCGATAATTTAATTGATGGTTTTTCAGTAAGTAGCATCTGGACAGCTATACTTTTTAGTATCCTACTTTCAATATTACAATCTATATTACATTCATTACTAAAAGAAGATAAAAAATAGCCTTATAATCAGTAGGTTAAAAACTTTGTAAGCTTGTAAAAATATATTACTTTTGCATCCCAATTTTAAGCACTAAAACATAAAAAAGCAATTTGCTTAAAACTGTTTTATTTAAAATTGAGTTTCCCTAGTTTGTCACTACAATAATTTTAAGAGACAAAGGAAATTAATTAATAATAATTGCCAAAAGGCTATATATCATTTAAAAATGAACATTACAAGAGAAAACGTTGATGCATTAAATGCGGTAGTAAAAGTAGATATTGCTAAAGAAGATTATAGCGATAAGGTTGAAAAAATATTATCAGATTACCGTAAAACAGCTAACATTCCTGGTTTTAGAAAAGGGCATGTGCCAATGGGTATGGTAAAAAAACAATACGGTAAAGCTGTATTGGTTGATGAGGTAAACAAACTTTTACAAGACGCTTTAAACAAATATTTAACCGAAGAAAAGTTAGATGTTTTAGGGCAACCACTACCAAAACCACAAGATGATATAAACTGGGATGCTGAAGCTTTTTCATTTGAATTTGAATTAGGCTTAGCACCAGAATTTGATGTTAACATCAAAGGAAAAAAAGCCATCACACACTATAATATAGTTGCCGATGACAAAATGATTGATGAGCAAATTGAGCGCATACAAAAACAATACGGTAAATTAGTATCTCAAGACACTGTTGAAAAAGACAGCGAAATTACCGGAACTTACAAAAACGAAGAAAAAGAAATTGATAACACTGTTACAATAACTTTAGATAAGTTTAAAGGTAAAACTACCGAAAAACAATTTATAGGCGCAAAAGATGGAGATGTAATTACCTTAAAAACCAAAGGGTTATATAATGATGAGCATGAGCTAATGCACGCTTTAAAATTAGGTCATGATGAAGTACACGATTTAGATATTGAAGTAACATTTACAATTACCGAAATTAACAAACGTGAATTAGCAGATTTAGACCAAGATTTATTTGATAAACTTTTTGGTGAAGGTGTTGTAAAAACCGTTACAGAATTAAAAGACAAAATAAAAGAAGATGCTGAAAAACAGTTTGTGCAACAAGCAGACCAAAAGCTTTTAAATGATGTAACTGAATACTTAGTTGAAAGTACAAAATTTGATTTGCCAGCTGAGTTTTTAACAAAATGGTTGCAAACAGCAGGCGAAAAACAATTAGATGACGAGCAAGCTAAAGAAGAATATGAAAAATCTGAAAAAAGCTTACGCTATCAATTAATCGAAGGTAAACTAATTGAAGAGAACGATGTTAAAGTAACCATGGATGATATAAAAAACCATGCAAAAGAAATGATCAAAGGTCAAATGGCTCAATTTGGTCAAATGAACCCTTCTGATGAAGAATTAGATGGTATTGCAGCGCGCGTATTATCAAACCAAGATGAAGCTAGAAGAATTTCAGAGCAATTAATAAGCCAAAAACTATTAGAAGTTTACAAAGAAAAAGCAAACTTAAAAGTTAAAGAATTAAGTTATGAAAACTTTGTTAAAGAAGTGTATGGCGATAAATAAGTAAGAGAATATTCCTTATATTTAGGCGCTTAAACGGTATTGTTTAAGCGCTTTTTTGTTAAAAAAAGCACTCCTGTTTAATACAGTTTAATTGTACCTTAATGTAAATCAGGTATTTAAATAAAAAACAACTATGGATTACGCAAAAGAATTTGAAAAATTCGCAATAAAAGATCAAGGTATTAGCAGTACGTATTACAATAAAATAATGAGTAGTATGTACCCAACCAATTTAACACCCAATATAATTGAAGAACGCCAAATGAACATCGCTATTTTTGATGTGTTTTCGCGTTTAATGATGGATAGAATTATCTTTATGGGAACCGCTATAAATGATCAAGTAGCAAACATCATTCAAGCACAATTATTATTTTTAGAAAGTACAGACCCTAATAAAGATATTCAAATTTACATAAACTCTCCAGGAGGTAGTGTTTATGCGGGCTTAGGTATTTATGATACTATGCAGTTTATTAAGCCAGATGTAGCAACCATATGTACTGGTATGGCAGCATCAATGGGCGCTGTATTATTATGCGCAGGTGAAAAGGGTAAACGTAGTGGTTTACCGCACTCTAGAGTAATGATTCACCAACCACTTGGCGGTGCGCAAGGGCAAGCTAGTGATATTGAAATAACAGCTAGAGAAATTTTAATACTAAAAGAAGAGCTTTATAAAATTATTAGTAAGCATTCAGGGCAAGATTACGACAAAGTATACCAAGATAGTGATAGAGATTACTGGATGAAAGCTGATAAAGCTAAAGAATACGGTATGATTGACGAAATTTTAACAAGAGATTAAAATAAAATTAGTAACTTTAATTTATTGTAAGTTAAATGTTTACAATTGAATTTTATCAAAACCAAGATTGATTAATGGCAAAAGAAGAGTTAGAATGTTCATTTTGTGGTAGAAAAAAATCTGAAACCAACTTATTAATAGCTGGTTTAGATGCTCATATTTGTGACAGATGTATAGAGCAAGCACATGGTATTGTGTTAGAAGAATCTAAACAAAATGAAAGCAACGATTTATCAGCAGAATTAAAACTACGTAAGCCTCAACAAATAAAATCGTTTTTAGATGAGTATATAATTGGGCAAGACACTACTAAAAAAGTAATGGCTGTGGCAGTTTATAATCATTACAAGCGTTTGTTGCAAACACCAACACAAGACGATATTGATATTCAAAAATCAAATATCATTATGGTTGGTCAAACAGGTACAGGTAAAACATTAATGGCCAAAACCATTGCAAGAATGTTAAATGTGCCTCTAGCTATTGTTGATGCTACTGTTTTAACTGAAGCTGGTTATGTAGGTGAAGATGTTGAAAGCATTTTAACACGCTTATTACAAGCGGCAGATTATAACCTAGAAAAAGCACAAAAAGGTATTGTTTTTATTGATGAAATTGATAAAATTGCTCGTAAAAGCGATAACCCATCCATAACACGTGATGTTTCAGGTGAAGGTGTACAACAAGCTTTATTAAAACTTTTAGAAGGAACCGTAGTTAACGTACCACCAAAAGGAGGTCGCAAACACCCCGATCAAAAGTTTATTGAAGTTAACACTGAAAATATTTTATTTATTGCAGGTGGCGCTTTTGATGGTATAGAGCGTGTTATTACAAAACGCCTAAACATGCAAGCTGTTGGTTATAGCGCATCAAAATCTGATGATGTAATTGATAACAACAACTTGTTGCAATATATTATTCCAAAAGATTTAAAAGATTTTGGCTTAATACCCGAAATTATTGGGCGTTTACCAGTACTTACACACATGGATCCTTTAGATGCTAAAACACTAAGAGCCATTCTAACAGAGCCTAAAAACGCTATTATAAAACAGTATAAAAAACTGTTTGAAATGGATGAAATAGATTTTTCTATTACTGATGGAGCTTTAGAATTCATTGTAAATAAAGCCATAGAATATAAATTAGGCGCTAGAGGTTTACGCTCACTTTGTGAAGAAATATTAACCGATGCTATGTTTGAGTTACCAAGTTTAAATGAAAAGAAACTTAATGTAACAAAAGCTTATGCCGAAGATAAATTAACAAAAACTACATTAAAAAAGCTTAAAGCTGTTTCTTAAAAAAAGTAGTTTTTAAACGAAAAAAAACCACGCAAATTGCGTGGTTTTTTTATTATATGGATGTTTTAATTAATAAGAAACATTATGGAACTAAATCCTAGTTTTTTGCTTATTTATTGTAAATATATGTTTAAGTGCTTTGCGTACAAAACTATGATTACTCCTTTTAGATGATTAGACCAAATACTCGTTTAAAAACTTAAATGGTAGTATTTTAACAGGTATTTAAACGATGAAACTTTAAACGTTCAATTTTAAAAGTTCATCCATGTAATCTCTAGTGTTAGAAAGTCGTGGTACTTTATGTTGTCCGCCTAATTTGTTATTTACCTTAAGCCAATCATGAAAAAGTTGCTTACGCGCAATATTTATTTTAGGCTTGTTAAGTGTAATGTTGTTGTAGCGTTTTGCTTCATAATCAGAGTTTAAGGCTTTTAAAGCATTGTCAAAAAGCTCACTAAAATAATCAAAATCAGTTGGTGGTGTTTTAAATTCAATAAGCCATTCATGAGCCCCTTTTTCTTTACCTTCCATAAAAATAGGAGCTGCCGTAAAATCTACTATTTCAGCTTTTGTGCGTTTACAAACTTTTTTAAGAGCCTGTTCTGCATTTTCAATAATAAGTTCTTCGCCAAAAACATTTATATGGTGTTTTGTACGTCCAGATATTTTAACCCGGTAAGGGTTTAGTGATGTAAACCTTACGGTATCACCAATTTTATAACGCCATAAACCAGCGTTGGTTGTTATAATAACTGCGTAGTTTTTATTTAGCTCAACTTGGCTAAGTGGTATGGCTTTTTCTTCAGAAGTAGCATAAATATCCATGGGTACAAACTCGTAAAAAATACCGTAATCTAACATTAGTAATAATTCACTTGAGTTATTCTGGTCTTGAATAGCAAAAAAACCTTCCGAAGCATTATAAATTTCATAATATTTAAAATCTTTTTTAGGAAGTAGTTTTTTGTACTGGTCTTTGTAAGGAGTAAAACTAACACCACCATGAAAATATACTTCTAAATTAGGCCATACATCAAATAAGCTATGTTTGCCTGTGGTTTCTAAAACATTGTTGAGTAGCACAAGCATCCATGAAGGCACGCCAGCTAAACTAGTAACATTTTCATTAATGGTTTCATCAACAATAGCCTGCATTTTGTGTTCCCAATTGCTCATTAACGAAACTTTATTGCTTGGAGTACTACTAAATTCAGCCCAAAATGGCATATTGTCAATTAAAATGGCCGATAAATCTCCAAACGCTGTGCCGTTTTCTTTATATAATTCTTTGCTGCCACCAAGGCGTAAACTTTTACCTGTAAATAGTTGAGAGCCTTCGTTATTGTTTAAATACATACACAATAAATCTTTACTGGCTGCATAGTGGCAGTCTTCTAAAGACTCTGTGCTTACAGGAATAAATTTGCTTTTAGCTCTGGTTGTTCCACTAGATTTTGCAAACCATTTAATAGGTGTAGGCCAAAATAAGTTGTTTTCACCGCGTCTAGATCGTTCAATAACATCTTGCCAACCATCATAATTTTTTATAGGAATACGTTCTGCAAAGGTTTTGTAGTTTTTAATTGAAGCAAAATCGTATTGTTTGCCAATTTCGGTATCTTTTGCAATATTTAAAAGGTTTAAAAGTAACTCGTTTTGTACTTCATTTGGGTATTTTAAGAACAATTCAATTTGATGAAAACGTTTCTTAAGAAACCACGAAGCAATAGAATTAACTAAAGGAATTGGCATATTTATTCTATCTTTATTTTTTTAAAAATAATATTTTTTTTCATGTTCTACCAAGGTGTTTTAACAAAAATGGCAACAGAGTTTTCAAATCCAATTCAATACTATTTAGTTTTTGAAAACGATTTTATAAACATAAACCAACTGCTTAACAAAACAATTACTATGCAGTTTGTTAAGTATCAGTGCTTAAACTGTGGTTTAGATAAGCCAATTTACCGCCAGGGTTTTGATAAACAATGCTTTTTTGAAGTGCCACAAGCAGCAGATTGGATTATGAGGCCCGAGTTAAGTAAAGCGCATTTAGGTATTGAAGATCGTGATTTAGCCTATGAAAAAAAGGCGCAACTACAACCACATATTGTGTATTTAGCAAATTCAAGTAATGTAAAAGTGGGTGTAACCCGAAAAAACCAAGTGCCAACACGTTGGATAGACCAAGGTGCGCACGAAGCTATTGAAATTGTTGAAGTACCAAACCGTTATTTAGCAGGAATTACAGAGGTGGCTTTAAAAGAGCATGTTGCAGATAAAACCAATTGGCGAAAAATGCTTAAAAATGATATTGAAGATGAAAATTTGGTTGAATGGCGCGAAAAGTTAAAAGACTTAATTCCTGATGAGGCTAAAGATTATTTTATAGAAACAAATACCGAGACAAACATAGAATTTCCGGTGTTTAAATACCCAGAAAAACCCAAAAGTTTAAACATTATAAAAGCACAAACTTACACAGGTAAACTTGTTGGTGTAAAAGGACAATATTTAATTTTTGAAGATGAAACCGTTTTTAATGTTAGGGCCAATGAAGGCTTGGTAGTTAAAATTACGGTATAAAAAAAGTTCGTGTTTTTTATCACGAACTTTTAATTGTCTTCACGAAGCATTTTAAACTTCTTCTTGGTCTCTTAAATTTTGAATATAAGCGGCCTTTTGTATTTCACGACGTCTTTTTACAGATGGTTTTGTGAAAAATTGACCGTCTCTTAAATTCTGCATTACTTTAACGTTACGGTGTTTTCTTTTGTAGCGTTTTAATGCACGCTCTATATTTTCACCTTCTTTAATAATAATTTTTAACATTAATATGTTTTTGAGTTGTTACCGCAGTATAGGTTTTTCCTTTTGCGCAGGGTACAATGTAAACTTTTTAATGTAATAACCTAATATTATTTAATATCTTTTAATTTACAGTGTCTTTTTTCTTTCTTTTAAGTAAACCACCTAAAACATTTTTAACGCTTTCTTCAATAGTTGGTTTGGGTGTTGTTGTGGCGCTAGAGTCTTGTGCTTTAGTAGTTTTTGTTGTGTCTGTTTTGGTTTTGCTACCCAAAAGTCCGCCTAATAAATCGGTTACTTTGTCTTTGCCTTTGTTTAATAGTTTTTGTTTTTCAATTTCTACTAATTGTTTGGTAAGGTTGGTAATGGCCGATTTTAAATCGGTTTTTACTGTTGGAGATGTGTAACTACCGCCAATATTGGCAGTTACAGGTATGGTTATGTTTTTAACATCATCAGTATTTATTTTGCCAATTAATTGGTTTACTTCGCTACCTAAATATTTGGCAGGAATGTTAAAAACAGCATTGTAGTTTAGGGTTTTATCAAATTTATGATCGCCAGAAACAGTTATTGAAATATCTTCATAATTTAAATTAAATGGTTTTACACTAACGCCACCATTGGCAAATTCTAGTTTTGTTTTAATGTCTTTTAAATTTAATTTTTCAAAATCGATAAAATTTAAGTGGCTTTCTAAAGCATTAAACAATTGGCCTTTATTGGCGTTAACTTTTGTGCTTAATAGTTCTGCCAATGCAGATCCTGAAATACTAGATAATTCGGGCGTAAATTCTTCATTTAAATTACCTTTAAAATGTAAGGTAGAATTTAATTTACCTTGAAGTAATTTGGCAATAGGAGCAAGGTTTTGAAGTAGCTCCATGTTGGTGAAAGATTGAGCAATATCAAAACCGTCAATACCTAAATTTAAATCGAATGTAGGTGTTTTTTCTTTTGTTGAAACATTACCAATTAACGCAATAGAGCCATTAAATAAGCTAGATGTAACATCTTTTAAAGTGGCTTGCTGATCTTTAATAACTAATGAACCGGTAACATTTTTTAAATTTAAATTATCATACACTACGGTTTTGGCATTGGCATTTATGGTACAATCTAAAAACGCAGGAATTTTTAATGATTCTTCACTGCTTGTTGTTTTGTTGTTGGTTTCAGTCGTGGTATCTTCAGTCATAAAATCACTCACTTTAAAAAGGTTTGCGTTTACATTAAAGTTTCCTTTTAAAGTATTATTACTAAGTAAAAAACCTAATAAGTTTTCAATTTTACCTGTAGCGCTTAAATCACTATCGCCAGTTTTTGCATCAAAATTGTTTAATAAAACGGTGCCCGGATTAAATGTTATGTTGGCTGTTGAAATATGAATTGGGTTTACAATATCTTCTGAAGAAAACACAAAATCTTTTATACTTGCCGAACCATTGTTTTTAATGCGCTCATAGGCATTGGTTTCAATGGCATTCATATCAAAAACGGTGTTAAGTTTAGCTTCTAAAATTCCGCTAAGTGTTTTATCAAATTCAACAGGGTAAACTTTGGTTATATTGCCTAAATTTAGTTTACCATTAACATTTGCATTAACCAACATGTTTTTGGTAATGTTTTTTAGGCTTGCCGATGCTTTAAAAACATCTTCATCTATTTTAAAGTTTAATTTATCAATATCAATATAGGTGTCATCAACATTGCCTGTTGTATTTTTAATACTTGTGTTAATGGCAATTTGCTCAACACTTTTGGGTAAATTAGGGTATTTAAATGAAGCGTTGTTTGATGATATGTTAATATCTAAATTAGGTATGGTTTCATCGGTGCTTAAGCCTTGTATTTTTCCTTTAATTTTAAAATCGCCAGTGGTTGTAATATTGTCTAAGTTTTGCGTGTATGCTTTGGGCATAACGGCTAAAAAGTTTTTGAAAGAAGACTCTGGGTTTTCAAAGGTAATATTAATAAGCTGCCCAGTTTCTTTTTGTTGCACAGACCCATGAAATTCTAAAGGTAGTTTGTTAATGTAGCCTTTGTTGTTTTTAAAAGTGTAAATGCTATTGTTTAAATCTAAACCAATAATAGCATCTAGTTTTAGTGAATTATTTTCTAGGTAGTTGGTGCTATCCATTTTAAAACTAATATTGGCTTCGCTGGTGGTATTTAATTCTGAAGTTTCAGCAGAAAAAACGCCATTACCTTTATGGCTTAATTCAGATAAGTGAATGTGCATATTTGAAGCTTCATCAATATACGTTAACGCACTATTGTTAATGCTATAGTTTTCAATGCTGAATGAGAAACTATCTGATTCTTCGTCTTGCGCCGGAATATTTTCGCTTTCTTTTACAATATCATAATTTGTATTTCCAAATTTATCGGTTTTTAGTGTTAAAAGGGCCTCATCAATATTAAATGCGTTTACCGTAATTGGTGCGTCTGCAGTTTTTTTAAACACTTCATTAATAGGCATTGAAAACGCAATGCTTTTAACGGTGGCTAGAGTTTCGTCTTTAAAAGGTTCAAAATTTGTAATAACCAAGTCGTTTACAGATACGTGTGCCTGCGGAAAATCTTTAATAAAACTAAGGTTAACACTGCTAAATTCTACATTAGCATTTAGGTTTTGGTTAATGTAGCGTTTAACTATTTCTGCTATTTGCGATTGAAAAGCAAAAGGCAATGCAATTAGCAACGCAATAATAATAAGTGTAATTATGCCGGCAATTTTTAAGGCTTTCTTCATACAGAAAATTCTTTTTATTAAATATACGGAAGACGTTGCTGTTTGGTTGAATTTTTAAGAAAGTTTAATATAAATTTAATGTTTTTTTACATGAAATCTATTTCTTCGTTTACCTTTAAATTAAAGCGTTTTCTAAATAAATACACGCCTAAATACATAAAAGGCGTATCAAAAGCAGCAACCACTACTTTAAATAAAAAGCCGCTAAATAAAAGGCCTAAAAATTTATCCCAAGCAATTATATTAAAAATACAAAGTAGGCCAACAACTGTAAAGGTGTCTACAAATTGTGATAACCATGTTGAAAAATTATTGCGTAACCATAAGTGTTTGCCTTTAGTGAGTTGTTTCCAAAAATGGTAAATTTGAATATCAACAAACTGCGCAAATAAATAAGCCATCATACTAGCAAAAACGGCTAAAATGGTATTGCCAAAAACAGTGTTAAACATATCATCATTTACCGGAGACCACGGTGTGGCAGGTACTAAACTAGAGGCGTACACTATTAACAACGAGAAAAAAGAGGCGAAAATACCAGTAATAACTACTTGGTTGGCTCGTTTTTTGCCGTAAATTTCGCTTATTAAATCGGTTATTAAAAAGGTTATTGGGTAGGGTAAAATGCCTACTGAAATTTCAAAAAGTTTGCTACCAAAAACCTCAATGTCAACCGGATACCAGTAAAAAAATTTTTGAAATATTAAGTTTGATACTACTAATGATGTGATAAAAAGCGCCCCCAAAAGCATGTATATACGTTGGGCGGCTAGTTTGTTTTCAAGTTTCATGTGCATTGTGAATAAATACCTTTTGCAAATGTAAAATAAACCATTTACTTTTTTTTATTTTGCTTTTTCTATGAAGCAACCCACTACATTTTATATAGCCTTAGGAAGCAACAAAGGAGACAAACTTAAGAATTTACAAACTGCGGTTAATAGCATACATGAGCAAGTTGGTACAATTAAAATTATTTCAAAGGTGTATAAATCGGCAGCATTTGGTTTTGAAAGTGACGATTTTTTAAACGCTTGTTTGGTGTTGCAAAGTTATTTTACCCCTAACAAAGTGCTAAAAAAATTGTTAGCCATTGAAACAACAATGGGGCGCTTGCGTAAAAAAACAACAGGTTATGAGGCACGCGTTATAGATTTAGATATTGTTTTAGCTGAAAATCAGGTTATTGATACCAAAACGCTACAAGTGCCTCACCCCGAAATGCAAAAACGAAAATTTGTATTGCAACCTTTACATGATGTGGCATCACAAGTAAAGCATCCTGTTTTTGGTAAAGATATAGCGCATTTGCTGCAGGTTTGTAAAGATGAATCAGTGTTAGAGCCTATTCAAATTTGGTTAAAAAACCCACGTAAAAACTATAATTTTTCAAAACTTAATTACATTGCTATTGAAGGTAATATTGGTGCAGGTAAAACAAGTTTAGCTACTATGATAGCGCAAGATTTTAATGCTAAATTAATTTTAGAACGGTTTGCCGATAATCCCTTTCTGCCCAAATTTTATAAAGATGCGGTGCGGTATGCATTTCCGTTAGAAATGTCTTTTCTTGCAGATAGATACCAGCAAATAAGTGATGATTTATCGCAGTTAGATTTGTTTAAAGATTTTATTGTAAGTGATTATGATGTGTTTAAATCGTTAATATTTTCAAAAATAACACTTCAAAATGATGAGTTTAAACTATACCGAAAACTTTTCTATTTAATGTACAAAGACATTGCAAAACCCGAGTTGTATGTGTATTTATACCAAAATACCGAGCGCTTGCAACAAAACATTAAAAAAAGGGGGAGAAGTTATGAGCAAAGTATTGAAAATAATTATTTAGAAAAAATAAACGAGGGTTATTTAGAGTTTTTAAAAACGCAAACAGATTTTAATACTAAAGTTATTGATATTTCAAATATTGATTTTGTGAAAAACAGAGCCGATTATTTATGGCTATTACAGGAAATTTGTGGCGCCTAAGTGTTTATGTTTCTAAAAGAAACGTTGTTATTTTTCCTTTGTTTTCTTTTAAAAAATAGTTATTTAAAATTGTTTGTTTTTTTGCCTTAAAATTAAAAGGATGTTGTAAAATATCTACGCCACTATTATGCTTAATTCTTATGCCTTGGCCAGAAATAATATTAATGTTGGGGCAGAAGTTGCCAATAGGTAAATGTTCAGTAAGTATAATGTATTTATAGTTTTTTAACTGTTTGCAAATATTTGAAATTTCATCATTTGTTAGATGTTGTAAAACCTGTCTTAAAATAACACAATCTACTTCTGGGAGCGTTTCCTTTGAAATATCTAAACAATAAAACTCTAAATTTTCAGTATTAAAAATTTGTTTGTTGCGCTTAATAAGTGCTTCAACAATGTCTATAGCAACATATGTTTTAGTGTATTTTACTAAATTTTTACCAATGTTAAAATCGCCACATCCTAAATCGCACACAGTTAAAGGTATTTTAAAACTTTTTAAAAAGGACGATACACTTTCTAAATAAGGCATTATAATTTCAGGCAAGTGTGAGCCTTCACCAGAATAAAAATCAAAATTATTACCACCCCAAAGATGTTGGTTGTAAATTTGAGTCATAGCCGCTTTTGTAGGCCATGGTTTTTTGTTTTTGCGCTTCAAAATATATTGTAATAGTGCAAATATAGTATTTCAATAAAAAAAGTGAAAGTATTTATTTAACAGGGGTTTTGGCTGTTTTTGTAAGGTGGTTTTTAATGATGTTTTTAAAAATGGCATAAAAATTGATTGTATCTTCATGTGGTTGTTTATCAGCTACGTATAAAACCAAATCAAAATACAATATAAAATGAAAACTAAATTAACCTACTTTCTATTACTTTTTTATGTCTTAATGTTTGCTCAGCAAGAGCGCGGTATTATTGGCGATGATAATTGGCTAGATTATTGGGCAGAGTTCAACCCAAAAAATATTAACTACAGCGAGCCAAATTTTATACTTACAGGAGATATTGCCGAAGACATGACTTTAACAAAAAGAAATGTGTACTTATTAAGCGGTAACGTGTTTGTAACAAACAATGCAACATTAACTATTGAACCTGGCACTGTAATTTTAGGAGACGCAGATTCTAAAGCTACACTAACAATTACGCAGGGTGCTAAAATTATGGCAGAAGGTGAAGTAACAGACCCTATAGTTTTTACATCTAGTAGAAGTTTTAAAAAAGCTGGAGATTGGGGCGGCATAATTATACTTGGCAATGCTTTAACAAATAGATTAGGTAAAGGTTCTGCAGTTGGTTATTACCCAAGTATTAATGCTGCTAATTATGCTAAAACACTTTTTGGTGGTGAAAACAACAGTAGTAATTCTGGAGTTTTAAAGTATGTTAGAATTGAGTATGCTGGTAAAAAAACAAAACAAGCTAAATCATCAAACGCTTTAACTCTTGCTGCTGTAGGTGGTAATACGCAGGTTGAAAACGTTATGGTAAGTTTTTCTGGAGCTAATGCAATTAATATGGTTGGTGGTAACATTAATATGGCTCAAATGGTATCGTATAAATCAAAAGGAAGTGATTTTAATTTTAATACAGGAGCACAAGTTAATATTAGTAATTCTTTAGCTGTAAGATCGCCATATATTTCGGGATACAATGTGGCACGATGTATAAACGTGCTTTCTTTTGATAAAAATAAAGAAGCCATTTTAAGTGATGTTGAAACACAAGTTGTGGCTAAAAACATGACGGTGTTAACAGATACTAAGGATCTTGATTCTGATTTGAAATCTGGTTTAATACGAGAAGCTATTTACGTTGGCGTAAACACCCGCTTTAAAATTGAAAATAGTGTTGTGTCGGGTTTTAGTAAAGCTGCCATTTTAGATGAAAATATCAAATTGAACACATCTAATCTAGAAAAAATACAATTTGTAAACTCATATTTTAATAAATGTATGGGTAATATTTACCAAGGTTACAATGAAAACAATGAAGATTTAGAAAACTGGTATGGCAACCCAATATACCAAAACTTATACTCTAAAGGCGTGCATTCCGAAACGTTTATTAAAATTGCTGGCAATAAACCAGATTACAGATTGCGCATAGAAAAAATAATTGCAATGCGAAAAAACTAAGCATTAGCTAGTTTTAGCTTTGTAAAAATATCCCAAACAACAACGCCACAACTTACAGATATATTTAAAGAGTGTTTTGTGCCAAATTGAGGTATTTCAATAACAACATCACTTTGGTTTACAATACTTTGTTGTACACCTTTAACCTCGTTGCCAAAAACAAGTGCATATTTTGTGTTAGCTTCAATGTTAAAATTATTTAACATGGTGGCGTTTTCAGCCTGCTCAATGGCGCAAACTTTTGTGTTTTCGGTTTTTAATTTGTTAATTACATCAATGGTGTTTTCAGCATATTCCCAAGTAACTGTTTCTGTGCTTCCTAAGGCAGTTTTATGTATGTCTTTATTGGGCGGTGTAGCTGTAATGCCACACAAGTAAATTTTTTCAACTAAAAAAGCATCACTGGTTCTAAAAACAGATCCTATATTGTTTAAGCTTCGTATATTATCTAAAACAATTATAATTGGTGTTTTTTTTGCGTTTTTAAAAGCATCTACACTTAATCTATCTAGTTCGTTATTTTTTAATTTTCGCATTTAAATATCTTCTTTAAACATGGCGTTGTTATATTGTTGAAAATCTGTAAGCAATTGTAAATAACTTGTGTTATATCAACTTCAATAACCCTGAAATTAATAGTACATTGCATGCTACAATTTTCACAAAAATAATATTAAAAAATTACTTTACCATTGGTAGAAGCACGCCTAAAAAGGCGATAGATTAGTTATGGCGAAAAAAGCAAAAAAAGAAACCCCGTTAATGAAACAGTACAATGCTATAAAAGCAAAGTATCCTGATGCGTTATTGTTGTTTCGTGTGGGCGATTTTTATGAAACCTTTGGTGAAGATGCTGTGAAAACCGCAGGTATTTTGGGTATTATTTTAACCAAACGAGGCGCTGGTAGTGAAAGCGAGACTGAGTTGGCAGGGTTTCCGCACCACTCATTAAACACCTATTTGCCTAAATTGGTAAAAGCGGGCGAGCGTGTTGCTATTTGTGACCAGTTAGAAGATCCAAAACAAACAAAAACCATTGTAAAGCGCGGTGTTACTGAGTTGGTTACACCAGGTGTTGCTCTAAATGATGAGGTTTTAGTATCAAAATCAAACAATTTTTTATGTTCAGTGTATTTTGATAAAAAATATATTGGCATATCATTTTTAGATATTTCTACGGGCGAATTTTTAACCTCGCAAGGCAATGCAGAATATATTGATAAATTACTGCAAAACTTTAGCCCAAGCGAAGTGTTGGTTTCTAAACAAAAACGTAGTTTGTTTAATGAAACTTTTGGAACAGATTTTCATACATTTTATCTTGAAGATTGGGTATACCAAACCGATTATGCTTATGAAACTTTAATAAAACATTTTAATACTAAAACACTAAAAGGCTACGGTGTTGAAGATTTACATGAAGGAATCATTGCAGCAGGATCTATTTTACATTATTTAGGTGAAACCCAACACCATAAATTACAGCATATAACATCTATTTCAAGAATTGCCGAAGATGATTACGTGTGGATGGATAAATTCACTATTAGAAATTTAGAGCTATACCATTCAACAAACAATAATGCGGTAACATTACTTCAGGTAATTGATAAAACTATTTCTGCCATGGGCGGGCGTATGCTAAAACGTTGGTTGGCATTGCCATTAAAAAAAATTGACAAAATAAAACAGCGCCATGAGGTTGTTAGTTTTTTAGCCAAAAATGTGCAGATACATCAAAAAATACAACATCATATAAAGCATATAGGCGATTTAGAGCGCTTAATATCAAAAATAGCAACGGCAAAGGTTAATCCGCGTGAGGTTATTCAACTTAAAAATTCACTAGAAGCTATTGTTCCCATTAAGGCGTTGGCATCAAATAGCAGTAACGAGTCTTTAAAAATTATAGGCGAAAATCTTCAAAGTTGCGATATTCTTAGAAATAAAATTAAAGAAACCTTAAACGAAGATGCACCCGTAAATGTGCTTAAAGGCAATGCCATTGCTGCTGGTTTTTCTTCAGAATTAGATGAGTTAAGAGGTTTGTCTCAATCAGGAAAAAAATATTTAGATGATATGCTACAACGCGAAAGTGAACGTACAGGCATACCATCACTTAAAATAGCATCAAACAACGTTTTTGGGTATTATATTGAAGTGCGTAATACTCACAAAGATAAAGTGCCTGAAGAGTGGATTAGAAAACAAACCTTAGTAAATGCAGAGCGCTACATTACAGAAGAGCTTAAAGAATATGAAGCCAAAATTTTAGGCGCCGAAGATAAAATACAAGCCATAGAACAGCAGTTATTTGCCGATTTAGTGGTTTGGATGGGGCAATACATAAAAGCAGTTCAACAAAACGCCCATTTAATTGGCCAGTTAGATTGCCTTTGTGGGTTTGCACAATTAGCAAATGATAATAATTACATATACCCAACAATTGATGAATCATTTGATTTAGAAATAAAAAATGGGCGTCATCCTGTTATTGAAAAACAATTGCCTTTAGGTGAAACATATATAGCTAACGATGTTTTTTTAGATAGAACCGGGCAACAAATTATCATGATTACAGGACCAAATATGTCTGGTAAATCGGCTATTTTAAGGCAAACAGCACTAATAGTATTGCTAGCCCAAATAGGAAGTTTTGTACCTGCCGATGCCGCAAGAATTGGTGTTATTGATAAAATATTTACCCGTGTTGGTGCTAGTGATAATATTTCTATGGGAGAATCTACCTTTATGGTTGAAATGAATGAAACTGCCTCTATTTTAAATAACATGTCTGAAAGGAGTTTAGTGCTTTTAGATGAAATTGGGCGTGGTACAAGTACGTATGACGGTATATCAATAGCATGGGCAATTAGCGAATATTTGCATGAGCACCCGGCAAAAGCAAAAACATTATTTGCAACCCATTACCATGAGCTTAATGAAATGACAGATACTTTTGAGCGTATAAAAAACTTCAATGTATCAGTAAAAGAGTTGGAAGACAATGTGTTGTTTTTAAGAAAGTTAGTTAAGGGTGGTAGCGCGCATAGTTTTGGTATTCATGTAGCTAAAATGGCAGGTATGCCACAACAAGTACTACATAAAGCCAATAAAATTTTAAAGAAATTAGAACAATCACATTCTAGTGAAGAACTTACAGATAAAGTTAAAACAGTAGAAAACGATATGCAGCTAAGTTTTTTTAATTTAGATGACCCACTTTTGGAAAATATTAAAGATGAAATTTTGCACACTGATATTGATACACTTACGCCCGTAGAAGCGCTAATGAAACTAAATGAAATTAAGCGTATGCTAGTAAAGAAAAAGCAAGCTTAAAATATTTTTCATTTATTTTTACAAAAAGGCTTTGTAGTTTATATAAAAGTTTTAAATTTGCATCCGCAATCAGGAAGATTGTACGTTCAAAAACAAACTGCGAAAGTAGCTCAGGGGTAGAGCATCACCTTGCCAAGGTGAGGGTCGCGGGTTCAAATCCCGTCTTTCGCTCTGAGAATTTCTTGAAAATATACCAAGTTGCTGAAGTGGTGGAATTGGTAGACACGTTGGACTTAAAATCCAATGGACATTAGTCCGTGCGGGTTCAAGTCCCGCCTTCAGTACAAAGAAAATCCGTAACTAATTATTAATTAATAAGTTGCGGATTTCTTGTTTTTATAATTGTACGATTATTGTACGGTAAAATGATGTTTTGGGTTATTCTTTGTAAAAACCTGCTGCTTTTTCCAACTTCTGTTTCATTCTATCCCTAAGACGTTTGGGTTTAATAACTTCAATAGAATCGCCAAATCCTAAAATTAAGCGTTCAAGCTCAAAGTTAATCTGAACAAAAATATTAAAAATGATACCATCCTCAGTTTTCTTTATTATTCTTTGGGAGCGATGGAAAGGTTTAGTAATTACATAAGGCGCATTTTTTTTATCAATCCAAAACTGAATACGTTCTGCTCTGGTATTAGAAACCGTTACGCCAATAACATCTCTATAATATTCATCTCCATTAAAATTATTGTTTTTATAAGTAATCGAAGTGTCATAGTCGATAGTAACTATTCTATCTAAAGCAAAAGTAACTATAGGTTTTTTAGCTTCAACTCCGGGTCTTCCTATTAAAAACCAGCGGTTATTAAACTCTTTTAATATGTAGGGATGAAAAATGATTTCAGAAGCCTCTCTAGCTTTAAAAGACTGATACTTTATTTTTAAGACCATTTTCTTGATGATTGCCTGATATAAAACATCCAAATGTTCTAACCCCTTTAGCTTTTCATTTTTATCCAAATGAATGATAGCTGATTGGTCTGTCTTTTCTGTGTATACTTTATCTTCTAAGCGTTGAATGATACCCCCTAGTTCAGAAAATAAAGAGAAATCTTTAAACTGTTTTAGCATTTCTACAGTTTCCGAAAGCACATTCATGTCATTCTCATTCAAAGGAATATCAGTGATGGAGTAATCTTCGTCTTCGTATTTGTAAAACTTCTTGTTGTAGACAACTATAGGGGCATTGTAACCTAATTTATCGCTACGCATCATTTGAATGTCTAACTGAACTGTTCGCTTACTAACATTAACAGCTCTACCTTCATATTCATATAAAGCATCAGAGCAAGCTTCTATTAAATCATCTAGTGTCCATTGTCTGTAATTGTTTTGAAGACATTTGTCAATGGTCTTATAGCGTATAAGTGCATTTTTATTTAAAGCCATAGATGAAATTTTAATGAAAAATAAGGAATAAATTTATCTACGCAAAAAGATTGCGCATATAGGTGAAATATTTGTATCGGAATCATGAATAAGTCTTTTGAAAGACTTTAAAAGTAGTGCTCCGTTAGACGGGGAAGCTAACGGAGCTTAAAATTAATTTAAGATGAAAAATACAAACAAGATAACAGGACACGATTTAATTAACTTAGGATTTAGGTCTGGAAAATGGTTTAAAGAAGCTTTAGACCATATTAACGAAAATAAATTAGAAGGTGATGCTTTAAGCAACTACCTAGAGCAATTTAAATCTCCTGATCCTATTGCATTGAATGTAGAAAGCATTCCGTTTTCAATTAACATTAAAGCTGAAAATGAATTGGAAGTAACTAATGTGAATTCTGTTATTGAAACTATGGAAGAGCTTATGAAGACACCTACTCTAGTTGATGGAGCAATTATGCCAGATGCTTGCCCAACAGGTTCAAAAGGAACAATTCCAGTTGGAGGTGTCGTAGTCGCTAGAAACGCAATTCACCCAGGGATGCATAGCGCAGATATTTGTTGTTCGGTGATGTTGACCGATTTTGGAAAAGCAGACCCAAAAGCTGTTTTAGATGCAGCTCATAGTATAACGCATTTTGGAGCAGGTGGACGTTCTAGAGAAAGTCAGTTTAGATTTCCTATGGATTTGTTAGCTGAGATTGAAGCGAACTATTTTTTAAATGACCAAAAATGCATTTCATCTGCAAGGTCTCATTTGGGAACACAAGGCGATGGAAATCACTTTTTGTTTGTTGGTAAATCTAAAAACACAGGTAACACTATGATGGTTACACATCATGGAAGTAGAGGGTTTGGAGCTAACTTATATTCTAAAGGAATGAAAGTTGCAGAGAAATTCAGAAGAGAATTATCACCTGAAACATTAAAACAAAATGCATGGATTCCTTTTGAAACAGAAGAAGGGAAACAATACTGGGAAGCTTTGCAGATTATTAGAAAATGGACAAAGAAAAACCATGAAGTATTGCATGATGCTACTTTAGAAAAATTAGGAATTGATAAAGAAAACAGATTTTGGAATGAGCATAATTTTGTGTTCAAAGAAGGTGATTTGTTTTACCATGCAAAAGGAGCTACACCTTTAGATAAAAAGTTTATGCCAGATATTACAGGACCAAGATTGATTCCTTTAAATATGTCTGAACCAGTTTTAATTGTTGAAGGAAAAACAACAAATTCTAATTTAGGTTTTGCACCACATGGGGCAGGTAGAAATGTGAGTAGAACACAACATAGAAAAAGTAAAACAGGAACGTTTCAAGAGATATTTAATGAAGAAACACAAGGTTTGGATGTTAGGTTTTTCTCTGAAGAGATTGATATTACAGAATTACCAAGTGCCTATAAAAATGCAGAAACTGTGCGGCATCAAATGGAAGAGTTTGGTTTAGGGATAGTGATTGATGAAGTTATGCCTTACGGTTGTATTATGGCAGGTGATTGGAAGAAAAATGCACCTTGGAAAAAAAGAAGAAATAGAAATAATGAGAAAAGAAATACTAAATAAATTAAAACAAATAGAGCGAGATAAGAGTATAGAAATCTTATTCGCTGTTGAATCAGGAAGTAGGGCTTGGGGCTTTGCTTCCCCAGATTCAGATTATGATATACGATTTGTTTACAAACATTCTAAGGATTGGTATTTAAATCTTTGGGAGCAAACCGATACTATACAATTTATGACTGAAGATGATTTGGATGGTTCAGGTTGGGATATCCGCAAAGCGTTGCGACTTTTAGCAAAGTCAAACGCATCTTTCACAGGATGGTTATTTTCGCCAATAGTATATCGGGCAGATAATGATTTCTTAAATGAGATAAAAAAAGTTGCAAATGCTAACTTTAACCCTGTTTCTGGGTTTTATCATTTTCATAGCATGAACAAAAATTTTGAGGAAACATTAGGCTCAGAAAAAATGACATTGAAGAGTTTTTTTTATGCTATCCGAACTGCGCTTTGTGCTAATTGGATTTATAAAAACGAAACTATTCCTCCTGTATTGTTCAGAGAAATGTATTCATTAATCGATGATAACTATCATTCAAAACTGGATGCACTTATCGCCTTAAAAAGTGAGCGTGTTGAAAAAAGCAATGACCCTGTTGAAACAGATTTAATACATTTAGTAAAACATATAGTTAATGAAAATAACAGCATCAAGGATAAATTAGCTAATAGAAAATCTAATCCAGCTGATTTTAATGCGTTGTTTTTAAAAACATTAAAATAATGACACTAGAAGCATTAAAAGCATCAGGGCATATTATTTTTGAATGTATAAGCGGAAGCAGAGCTTATGGATTGGACACACCTACATCAGATACAGATATAAGAGGTGTGTTCATTCTTCCTAAAGCACAATTTTATGGGTTGGATTATATAGGTCAAATCAATAATGAATCTAACGATATTGTTTATTACGAGCTGCGAAAGTTCATAGAGCTTTGTTCTAAAAATAATCCTAATATCTTAGAATTATTAAATGTGCCTGAAGAATGTGTACTTTATAAGCACCCGATATTCGATGGCATAAAGTTAGATGATTTTTTGTCTAAACAATGTGAAAAGTCATTCGCTAATTATGCTTATGCACAAATCAAAAAAGCAAGAGGTTTAGAAAAGAAAATTGTAAACCCTGTTGAAAAAGAACGGAAGTCAGTTTTAGATTTTTGTTTGGTGTATGAAAGCGGAAAAACAATGCCTTTGCGGACTTTCTTGGATATTAAAAAGATAAAACAAGAAAATTGCGGGATAGCTAATATTTCAAATCTTAAAGATTGTAATAATCTATATCATAGTTTAGAGGTTCCTTATAAAGGCATTATAAAGAATGATAGAGCCAATGATGTAGCTTTAAGTTCTATACCGAAGGGTGAAGAAGCTATAGGAATGCTATTCTTTAACAAAGATGGTTATTCAACATATTGCAAAAAGTATAAAGAATATTGGGATTGGGTTGAAAAACGCAATGAAGAACGCTATAAAACAACCGTGTCTCATGGTAAAAATTACGATTCCAAAAACATGATGCATACGTTTAGGTTATTGCACATGGCAAAGGAGATAGCTTCCGAAAGCACAATTAATGTAAGACGTTCGGATAGGGAGTTCCTATTAGATGTAAAGCATGGTAAGTATGAATATGACGAGTTGGTGAGTTGGGCAGAACAGCGAAAATTAGAATTAGAAGCGTTATATGCTGCTTCTAATTTGCCTGAAAGACCTGATTTAGATAAAATAAACGATTTATTAATTTATACTAGAGAGCGTTTTTATAAAGTGCAGCATTGAATTTGAAAAAAAGTCTCATATTTGCAAAGCAAATGATATTACAAAGATTACATATAAGCCAACAAATAGAGCCGTGTCTCTATATTTTTCGTTCAGAATATAGTGAGCGATTAGGACGCTATGTGGTTTTTAGAAGTAATTAGCAGCAATTATTGACCATAAATCATTATAAATTTTAGGCGTCCAAGTAAAACTGGGCGCTTTTTTTATGGAAATTTTTAAAATAATGTTTAGAAGCTAGAAAAAGGTAACATAGAAAATTGAAACTGAAAACAATTGGGAGACAGACTGTTGTATAAAATGTTCAATATCCGTAGATATACGGACAGGAATTCTATTGTCTGATATTATCATAAATAACTGATAATCAATAAATTAAATTAAAATTTTTCTTGTGTGTTTCAAAAATTGGTTTCATATTTGCAATGTCAAAAAACAACAAATAATAAAAGAATAATGACATCTCATTTACAACATAGTTTATCATTTAGTTTATGTCTTCGCTCGCCGAAGCACTTAGAGCTGTTTTATAGTTATGAGCAAAATATGTTGCGATTTAGGGAGAATACTTATGTTATGAATTGATTTAATATAACACAATAAAAAGTAAAGCACCTCCCAAAACGAGGTGCTTTTTTTATGGATATAATTTGGAAGGACAAGCCAATAGGTGGTGGTCGCTGTCTTGAAAACAGTTAGGAGTTAACGACTCGTGTGGGTTCGATTCCCACTCCTTCCGCAAGACTGAGAGGATAACGATGGTTGGTTTACTCGCTTTGGAAGCGAGAGGTTGCAGGTTCGAATCCTGTCTCTCAGACAAAATAATGGAGAGTAGGTAAATATTGGTTTGTTACGCTTGACTGCTAATCAAGTTCACGCCTTGGCGTGATGAAGGTTCGATTCCTTTGCTCTCCGCAATAAAAAAAGACAAGGTGGCTGAATGGTTAAGGCTACGGATTGCAAATCCGTCATTTATGAGTTCGAATCTCATCCTTGTCTCAATAGGAAGTGTTGAGCAATTGGTTGGCTCGCCAGACTGTAAATCTGGTCTCTTCGGAGCTTGTAGGTTCGAGTCCTACCGCTTCCACTTGTACCACAACAGATACTCGACTGTCTCTCGAATAGCTGTAAGTTATAATCTGTAACTGCGTGGTACTTTATCTGGGAAGATAACGGTGGTTGTTTGTTCGCTTTGGAAGCGAGAGGTCGCAGGTTCGAATCCTGCTTCTCAGACGAAACAATCAAATCAAGTTTACTTGAATTTGATTAGCACTGAGACCTAGCAGGAAAAACGAAGTTAATCCTGCTTCTCAGACTAATATGTTCCGTTGGTCAAATGGTTAAGACGCCACACTTTCTATGTGGAATTAGGGGTTCGATTCCCCTACGGAATACGATTAATAATGTGGGGATGGTGAAATTGGTAAACACGCCTGACTTAGAATCAGGAATCTGAGAGTTCGAGTCTCTCTCCCCATACTATGCTCCACTAGCCCAACTGGAAGAGGCATCGGGTTTAAGCCCCGTGTAGTCTTGGTTCGAATCCAAGGTGGAGTATATAGACTCGTGATGTAAATGGTGAGCATACAGGAATTTGACTCCTGAGGTATAGGTTCGAGTCCTATCGAGTTTACAACATATGGTGTCTTTAGTTTATTTGGTAAAACATCTCACTGTGAATGAGAAGAACAGGGTTCGAATCCCGAAGTCACCCCAAAAGGAACAATAGCAAAGTTGGTCAATGCGACGGACTGAAAATCCGAAGATACAGGTTCGATTCCTGTTTGTTCCACAAATTAGGAGTATAGTTTAATGGATAAAACATTGGGTTACGACCCCGAAGATGCGAGTTCGAATCTTGCTATTCCTACTAATTTTTAAAATAAATTTTACTACGCAAAATGAATGCGTAGTACTGTTGAATCTTTGAACTGTTAATAGATAAAAACGTTCTTTAAAATATATATTAGGTCAAATAAAAGTTACTTCAAGCAACCTTTAAGTCATACTTTTATAATTACCTAATACACAAAAGGGGCAGTAGCTCAGATGGTAGAGCAGGTTAGTTTATAAATTACCTTGTCAATTCAGAGTTATTTGGTGAAAAATATATAAAGAAATTTGGTCAATATAGGCTTACTTCTGCGCTCATAACGCCCGTGTCGTGGGTTCGAGTCCCACCTGCCCCACAAACAAAAAGGTCAAAGTAAACTTACTTCTAATCAGGTTCGAGTCCTGACTTCTCGAAAGAGAGGCTATGGTTGAAAATAGTTTATTAATTACCATTTAAAAATTAAGGTCAATTGTTTCTTACTTCTTGGGCATTGCCCACTCAATTACGGTTTGAAATCAGAAGCAAGATTACCTAATTTATTAACTTTAAAAATGAATAAAATGAAACAAGATTTACTTAAAGTAAGTATAAGACAAAATGCAGTATATGTTCCAGTAGAGTTTATTACTGGAAACAATAAATCTATTAACGGAACTACCTCTGTTTTAGTAGCAAATGCTTCTAAATTAGGTTTTACGTTTTCAGAGGAATTGTTACATGTTTTAAACAATGTAAATCCAAAGTATAAATTGGAATTACTTGATACTTTAAAGGAAATTACAGGAGTTAATAAGAACTGGACACCATTAGTAAAAGAATGGAATATTCCAACTGGAGAAACAGTTTTAGACCATATCATTACACTTTTTGGAAATATTTTTCAGACCAAGAAAGGAACAAGGTTAAAATGTGGACACATCATTCCTCATGGTACTTTTCCTCTTGAGAGATATAACGGATGCCCTTTCTGTGGGACACCTTTTGAATTTGGAAAGATTGAATATGAAAATCAAGGGAGCAAACTAAAGGTTTTAGAACTTTGGAAAGATGATGATGTGAAACAGTTTTATGAGGATTTATTGAAATCAAAAACTGCATTAGATGCTACTCAAGTAGATAGTTTAAAAATGCTTTTAACTGAGTTTGATTTACCACATGGCTTAGAAATTGGCATCAAAGAAACATTAATGCTTGTTATAGATATTTTGGTTGAAAATAATAGAAGTGATGAAGCACAAATCCTTTTTAATAATCCAAATGATGTTTTAAGATATTTATGGTATAAGCATACTGGTTTCTTGCAAATTATAGAGCCAAAAACTATAATTAATAGGGTTTCTAAAAACCATAGAAATATAATTAGTCCTTTAGATAAAAATGGTGTAGCTAGGTTGCAATCTAAAGCAAACTTAAAGCTAAAGTACTCTAGACAGGATTGTAAAAGAGTCGCCGCTTGGTTAAATAATTTAGATTTATCAGCAGAAAAATGTTGTGAAATCATGCACCCAAAAAGAGGAATGTGGGTGCGTTTTATAAGAGCTTTACGTTTAGCAGAATACAGTAAAAGAAAAGGGTTTGAAAAGGTATCTAAACTTTTAGATGTATTTTATAATGAAGGTTATGAAGTATGGCAAAGTAAGGTTAATCACTTTAGATTAAAGAGTGATGCGCAAAATACGTTTAAGCTATTAAAGCAAAGACCAGGTTTGTTTGCCCGTTCGTTATTTTCAAATATGCTATGGTTTGGAGAAGATGAAACGTTAAAGCATTTTTCTGAGATTACAGATAAAATTCCTGCTAGATTAGTTTTTACATTAAGCATGTATGCGCAAACCTATTTTGATAAAAATGCTACTAGAAATGTAAAGCCTTTAGGTGGAACTAATAAAAGGGTAGCTGCAAACAAGTTTTTGAAGCTTTACGAAGATAGCCATTTAAAGCAGATGCAATCTAAAATTGAAGATTTGTGTCTTGAGGTTATGAGGAAAAGGTTTGCTAACATGGAGAATCGAAACAAGACCATTTACATTGATGAAGGTTTATTTAACATTCCTGTAGCAATAGGAGATAGAAGTGAATCCGTTCAAGATTTACCTTCTGCATTAATGGGGACTCGATTTCCTGTTGAAGGGAATTCAGTTAGGCTATTCTTGCAGTGGGGTCAAGGTTTACCTGCTCAACATTTAGATATGGATTTAAGCTGTAAAGTAGCCTATGAGCATAAAACAGATTTTTGTTCATACTCGCAATTAGTAGTCGCAGGTTGTAAGCATAGTGGAGATATTCAAAGAATTCCGCATATGATTGGTACGGCAGAATATATTGATGTTAATCTTGATGAGTTAGATGAACGAGGGGCAAAGTATGTTAGCTTTACATGTAATGCCTACACTAATGGAAGCCTTTCGCCAAATTTAGTTGTTGGTTGGATGGATAGTAAATATCCTATGAGAATCTCTCGAAAAACTGGTGTGGCTTACGATCCATCTAGTGTTCAGCATCAAGTTAGAATAACTCAAAAAATGACTAAGGGGTTAGTTTTTGGTGTACTTGATGTTAAGAACAGAGAAATTGTTTGGTTAGAGATGGCTTTTGGTGGTCAGGTTGTACAAAATTTAGATACTAAAGCTGTTGAGGCTTTACTAAATAAATTAAACAGCAAATTGAATATTGGTAACCTCTTAACACTTAAAGCTGAAGCCCAAGGGTTAGAAATTGTTTCTGATGCTGAAAATGCAGATGAAAGTTATGATTTGAAGTGGGCAACAAATGCTGCTAAAGTAACTCAGTTGCTTGTTGACTAGTAGATAGTTTGGCTATTATATAAATCCGTAATACGATTGATTTTTTAATTGAATTACGGGTTTTATAATTCAACGACACTTTTCAGATAAAGGGAATGGGTTTAGCAAATTGTTATAATTTTACCTTAAAATATTTACCTTCACTTAAGTATTTTACCTCAAAATTCCACTTATCAAATACTTTTTTTCCATCTATTTTAAAGATGTTTCTCAAAGTTGAATTGTCATAGGTGAAGTGAAATACATATTTATTTTCGAAATCTCTATTTTGATTTAAAAGTATTCTAACTATCGATTCTTTAGTTGGTAAGAAATGTCTGTTTTCGCCATTTGTACTTATTAGATAATTTGTGCAATCAATTAAATCATATAAATCATTACTATTATTGCCTGCACTTCCGTGATGAGAAACCTTAACCCAATCACAAACAACTTTATTCTCTTTAGAATACCCTAATTCTTTCAAAGATTTAACTATATCTGTAGGGTGAGAATCAGCCAACCACAATACCTTTTTGTTATTATATTCTGTAAGGATAGTGATGCTACTTCCATTTTCAATAGACCTATCCTCTTTCCATTCTTCCAAGTTAAAGTCTTCGATTTTAGTCATGTAATCAAAATCTCTGATAGAAACAGCTTCGCTGATTGATTCACCTTCAATTGATTCTAGAAAAGTATGTTTTGATTTATACTTTTTTCTTAATGACTTTAATTTTTCTTTTGTAGGAGATAAAACAGTAATCTTTAAATCACCTAAAGAAATTTGTTTAAGTTCATTTGATATATCATAATCTAAAGATTTTCCTTTTGAATTGATGTAATAATATAAATCGTCACCTTGGCTTATGCTAGCCGGTAAACTAATTAATTTTTCTTGTTTTACTGTTTTAAGGATTTTATAATTTCTTGGAGGATTGTAAAACCACGTATCTACTATATCCTCTAATTCTCCACTTTTTATAGTTTTAATATACTTAATTGCACCTCCAATATGGTCATCGTGTATATGAGAGACTATACATATGTCAAATCTTTCTTTATTTTTTATGAGTTTCTTTATTTCGTCTTTAAGAACGTGATTAAATGTTCTTTCATAACCTGAATCTATTAAAATATTTTTAGGGTTGTCATCACTATCATAAAACCTTATCCTTGCTGCGTCACCACATTCTGCTTGGTAAAAAAAAATTTCCATTATGAATCTCTATTATACATTTTTAACTCTCCTTTTAAGATGCCCTTTTCTAAATGAAAAGCCCCACAAGGAACTCCAAAATGATAATACCCACCTTCACTTTCAGCAATTTTCTCACCCAATAAAGTCCAAATAATTGATAAGCTGTTTTTTTCAAGGTATTCCATTAATTCCTTCTTCCTTATTAGTGTCCCTTTAGTACTTATGTTAGTGACTATTTTTTCGCCATTTTCATTAACAAAATCACCATCTGTACTAGAATACTCTAATTTCAAACCTTCAAACAAACCTTTACACGGGATATTATAATTAAAATTAGCACCAGATTTATCATTGCTAATACTTCCTTTAGCATTTGTGGTTGCAACTATTACCTTGTAACCTATACTAGCATGAGTTTTGTTATCGTATACGTCTACCCATTCAGATTCTTCTTCTTGGTCAAAATAAGCCGGAGACCAAAATTTTTCCCTGTTAAATATATTTGTATAGCTATCACCATTCTCCGGCATCCACCTTCCAAAGAAATTTTTACTTTTTAAATAATTAAATATTTCACTTTCATCTTCTTTTTTTACTAAATATCCTTGAATCAAATAGTGCAAATTTTTTCTTCTTGAACGATATTTTTCTTCTCCAAACTTTTTTGGTTCTTCCCAGTTAGGATAGTATTCTAAATACATCCACTCATTATTTTCATCGTCTTTTTTAATTATAACATCTTCAATGTTTGGTAAATCAGCTAAACTTTCTGACCATTCTAAATTAGATTTATTCCAGTAATTATAATCCACTTTAGACCACCATAATGGTTCATCCGTAATATCTTCAAATTCATCTTCTGTAGCATTTTTATCATTGGTTTTTGTGGTAGATATTGGATCTATATCTCTTGAATATAATTGCCAAGCACCATTATAGTAACTATACTGCTTTCCATCTCCATCTCTATGCTCAATCTTATAATTGTCAGACACAAATGCTAAAACTTCATGCAAAGCAATCCATTGATATTTTACTCCAATTTTTTCGGAATCATCATAACGACTATTACCATACCTAGAAAAATCTTTATCATAACGTCCATGAAGTTCCATATCGTAACCTAGTTCAAAAACTCTTTGAACAATCCACCTTTTAAATGGTTTGCCATCAAGTTGAGTCCAGTAACTATTTGAATTTACCTTTGCTTTTTCTTTTAGATATGGAATAACTGTGTTTCTAACAAAATCTATATCTTCACCTTCGAATGTGCTATTAACAATTTCTATTGCTTTTTCTTCAAATAGATTCATTGTCTTCATGTAGCTATCATAACTTTCTATACCGCCAATGGTCCTAGTGGTGTAATCTTTATCTTTAATAAACTGTTCCTTAACACGATAATGTATTTTGAAACTCTTAATAAGCGATTTTTGTTTTTTCTTAAGCCTCTTATAAAATAATTTATACTTTTTCTTGGTGTTAAAGCTAATAGGGAAAAAATGATTTAATTCTGGCTCAATAGTTTTTCTTCCAAAATCCCAATCTATTACATTAAAATAAATCCCGTTATAAGTGTTTCCATATTTTTTATCAAAATTTGGATCTTTGTGGTCTATGTGGTATTTTGAAATGTCATTTTTACTTGGTAGTACAGGGATTTCACTATTATAGGGTGGTCTAACCAATTTTAAATCAAAATCCATATCTGGATTCTTATAGATTGCATATTCAATGATATTTCTTGAATAATCTCTTAACAGAATATGTCTTGGAGGGTTTCCAGATTTAAAGATAGTCTCATAAATAAATAATGAAATTTTTTCTATTGATTTAATTTTACTCGTTCTTAAAACGCAGCCATATGCTACCGCACACAGCCTCTCCCTAATATATAAATCATCGTTTTCTTGAAATGCTTTCATTATGCTTATTAAAGCATCAGGTTGTTCTTCCAAAAGATTGACTAGAGCTTTTGTAGTTTGGTCTCTTAAAGTTCTAATTGGAGAAGAGAGTATCCATGTTAATGTTTGACCGCATAGTCTTGCTGTTTCTTCATCTATTAGTTGAGTAATGCCATCACTCCAAGCCCAGTCTATTAGTCTTCTTATTGGAAAGCCATTATCATTATCATCATAGCCATGAAAGTACCACAAATGAGATAGCCAAAAACTATCTCTTTCAGCCATGGAGTATCTGGAAAGAATTTTAAAAAGCCTGTCACTATTCATTGGATGGTCTTTAATTGCTGTCAATTCGATCAACTTCAAAAACCACTCTTCTTCATTAATTCTATGGTTTTCATTTTTTAGCCATTCTGTGATTTTTTCATCATTAATACTTTCTATAGTTCTCCAATTTAAGCTGCTCAAGAAAAATTGACTTAGCCATGAAGAAAGGTGACTATAATGAGAATAATCTCTATTTGAAATTAATTCTCTAGGATTACTATTTTTGAATTTATCCATTTCTTCATGTACCCAGGAATAAACTTCAAAAATTTCTAAATCAAACATTTCGGGAAGCAATGTCGAGATAGATTCAAGAACACCATCGTGCATATAATATTCATCTTCCAATAATTTTCCAAGTTCTGTACCTTGCTTAAAAGACTGAATTACGTCTTCACTTTTATCAAATCCATTCAATAGTTCATTTGCTATATAAAAATCACCAAACCTTTCATAAGCAAAATAGATAACTTCAATATCTTCTTTTTTACTATAGTGATTAAAAAGGTTCTTAATAAAGACACCTTCCTCTATTAAGTCATTTAAAAGGTGATTGAACTTTGGGAATTTTTCATCCATTATTAAAAAAGCCTCATCTAATGAAAGTCGTTTATACTCACTTTCAAAAATTTTAAAGGCTAATTCGTGAATTACCTTGCTTGCCATGCTCCTATTAAGATATTCCTCTCTTTTTTCTTCTAGTTTTTCATCAATTACTTTAATAAATAAGTCAAAAACTTTTCTTACTCCATGAAATCCTTGGGGGAACTCTTTTGTTTCGGAGTTCTTAACTCCCTCGCATATAATCTTAAGAAATAAGGGGTTTGTAAATTCTGGAGATAGAATAGGGAAACTAGGTTGTCTTAGTTTATGAAAATCACAAAACATCTTAAGAGCTGCATATTCATTTCCCTTAAAACCAAGATGAGTTTTAAATGAAACAATTTCATTTTTCTTTAATTCATCAGAAATAATTGATTTTAAATATGTTGTTCTAATTGTTATTGCAGTGCCAACATATTTCTTTTCTACAACCTGTGATATAAATCCCTTTATTTGGTCTCTCCACAATCTGGAGCCAGCCCCTTCATTTATAGCATCGACAAGCAATAATACTCTTGACCCAATCTGCTTTCCAATATCATTTAAATCATTTAATAATTCTTCAAATGAACAATTTAAATCTAATAAATGCAGAATGTTATTTTCTATACTCCTAGATGTGGTAAAATGCTGACCTAGCACTAATATAGTAGGTACATTATTTTTTAATCTTTCATTTGCTATATCACCTAAAAGATGAGATTTACCAGAACCTGCCTCTCCATCTATTATTAAGGTGGGGTTATTAGAAAGATTAATATTAACTTTTTCATTTAAATCTATCAATAGTTCATTATTAGCCCTACTAATTTTTCTTAATCTATTTAGTTCCTTTTCGTAAGGCCTTGGTTCATAGCCATAATGTTCCTTTTTTTTATCCTTATTTTCTTTTCTTATTCTTTTTTCTTCTTCATACTGTAAGTTTCTTAGAGCTTCTTCTTCTTTATCAATTTTGGTGTTTAAATCCTCAATTGCTTTTTTTAACCAGTCAATGTTTATTGGTTTTTCAATAGTTATAGGCATATTAGCACCCCATTGCTTAACTTTCTCCTTTAAGTTAAAAAACTCATTATCTATATACTTTAAATTACTCTCTTCTTTGAATTCATCGTATATTCTTTCTAACAACCATTTATCTAAAACTTTGAAAAAACGAGATTTAAATTTGTTGTCAAAAGATAAATCATTAAAAAGTCTAGCAATAGGTAATTTAAAATTTAATTCTTCACTAAATCTTGGGCCTAGATTAGTAACTGACTTTTTTATATGATTTCGGAAGAAGTTTACAGATAATCCATTATTCCCAATGTATGATATAGTAATTTCAGGCAAATATTTGTTCGATAATATTTGGTTAATCAATGCAATAAACTGGCAATAAATTACTTTACCTCTATCTTCACTTCTAAATCTCGTGAAAATCCCATATAAGTATATTGTTCCATTAGCATTTAAAAAGGCACCACTACCAGAGAACCCCTGAGTGTTATAATCAGAATAGTTTTCAGTTAATTCCAATTGGAATTTATTTACCTCTGTCATTTTCTGTTTCCAAAGAGGAAAAATAACATCAAGTTCTTTTCCCTGTGTTGCTCTAGGAAATCCTTTTACAACAAAGTTAGAGTGGTCTTGCCTTTCTATAGAAACCTCGACTGTAGGTATTGTTTCTATGATTTGTAGGATTATATTTTTCTTAATAACTATAACAGCTAGGTCATTATCTCTATCTTTAAATATTAGTTCATTATCAATATCATCTATTATAATTGGCACGTATTTGTCCTTAGATGTATTGTATAAATCAATTTTTATGGTTTTAAATTTTTGTCCAAAATTGTCTCCATCTTCAAATAAACAATGAGCAGCAGTAATTATATATACTATGTCTTTTAGTTTTTTTTCATAATATATAACGCCTGTTCAAATGACAGTATCAGTTTCTGGATTTCTTAACCTAACGGTCAGTTGAGATATTAACTTGTCTTTATCTGATGATAGCATATTGATTTTAGGTTATAAGTGTAACGCAATATAGGAATTAAGGTGTGTAATAGTAGGAATATTTTGAAAGAAATAACCCTCGTTTAAATACATTGTATATTTTAGACGTAGCAGCTGGGTGCGGTAAGAAAAGTTAAATAAAGTGGTATTTAACCATTAAAATATTCGCCAAAGAAATCCTTCAACGAAATTTCAAAATATATACTAATTCTTATTAAAGTAGTATAACTAACATCTCTTTTGCCTTGTTCAATTCTTGCAAAATGTATTCCTGTATCATTGTAAGCATTTTGTTGACTTACACCTTTCATTTTACGCAGCCCCTTAATCCTTTTCGCAAGTTTTAATAATGCCTCTTCTTTAGAGATGTTTTCCATGACACCAAGGTCATGACTGAAATTGATTTCAGCAATGACATTAATGTCATTATTTTTTTATAAGTTTGTTATGCCAAATGATAATCTTTTACTTATGAATAAACTAATTTTAAGCATTGTGATGCTAGCAATATTGACTAGTTGTAAATCAGAAACTAAAAAAGTTAATGTTCAAAATATTTTACCTAAATACGAAACTGTTAGAGAGATGTTTGCTGATGCAAGCGATTATTATGAGGAGAATGGTTCTTTAAAGTTTATTTCAGAAGATAAGGCTAATTTACATGTTCAAGTATCCAAACCCATTCTTGAAAATGATTTGGAAAAAGTGAAGTGGGATATTGTTAAAAGGGATATAGTTTACGTTGCTTTTCAAACATTTGCTCAAACGGATTTGAATAAAATTAAAATAACTTCACTCCCCTTAGACTATCACAATGACGGCAATTATGTTGAAGCGTATAAAAAAACTGTTACAGTTAGTCGAAATCATGCCACTTCAATACTGAAAAAAAGTTTGAATAGCGATAGTTTTTCTATCCTATATTCCGAAAGTGAAGGAATCTGGCTTCCTAACTCAAACTTTAATAAGCTTATGTTTGAAAAGTTAGAAGAGGTATACGACCAAATACAGACCAATTTATAGATTAAATATTCTTAAAAAAATAAATATTACTTTAAGTTCAGAATAATTTAGTTTTTGGATTATTTATGTAAAAACAATTATTTAAATTGACATACTTTAACTACATAAGAAACGAAAAGTATGTCTGTAGACACGTTAAGTTATAAATACAACTCACTTTCTAGTTTAGAAAAAAAACAGGGTAAGGAGAACCTTCTGCTTTCAAAATTTAATGAGGTTGATAAAAGGAGTTCTCCTTGTTTTTTCTGGGGAAAATTGAATCACCCTTATGAGTTGTCAAGATGTTTGATAACCTTATCTAATATTGTTCAATCAAGTTTTAATTTATCTCCATTTCAATTAGCGTTATTGAAAGACCCAATAGTTACAGCAGGGAATAACCAAATAAGATTTGAAGGATTTTCTCATTGTGCAGGGGTTTATGCAAGGGTAGATGTATTGGAAAATGGACAAGATGGAGAGTTTATAGAAAATGGTACTACTAATGTTGATTTTAATACACCCCTAATTTCAGAACTGGGTAAAATCAAGAAAAATGATGACCTTATTTTATCTGTTGGTCAAAAAGAAGTAGGTTTTCATAAAGGAGGAGAAAGTTTTATTGAACGTAAAGTACCGTTACCTAGTAAATGGATTAAGGGTTTAACAACGGTACAACATTACTTTTCAGAGTCGGATTATGCGCAAACTCTAAATCGAATTCAAGCCATTCAATTATTTAAAACCATTCCTGCTGGAAAAGTAAAGACGGACTACTATCTCATAAAGAGAGGGAGCAAATATTTATTTAGCCCTCTTAAGGCTTCAAATGCTGTTTGTGTCGGTGGTATCCATAGATTAAAATTGCTTCAGCCACTTATTCCATTGATAAATCAGCTAAAAGTGTTTCCTCATCAGGACATGCAATCTGTTACTTTCATTTTATGTTTTGACGAATTGAATTTTGTTTTTTCTGTTTCAAGAGATTTTTGGAGAGGCTTTTCAGGTGAGGGTGCAGCTTTAGAATCTTTAATAGAAGACTTGCCAGATTCATTAGTACAAGCATTTGATAATTACTCTTATACTAATCAAGAGTTTAATCCTGCATTAATGTCTTTTGAGGAAGGGATAGATATTTCCAAAATAGAAAAGCTGTCCACCAAATTATCGGCTATGGGATTATTGGGATACGATTTAGCTAAAAATGGGTTCTTTTATAGAAGGTTGCCTTTTAAGTTAGAAAGAATTTTGTCATTGAACCCAAGGCTGAAAGGTGCAGAGAAGCTTTTAGAAGAAAATAAGGTTCACATTACATTAAAGAAAGATAATAGAATAGAAGCTAAAGTAGAGGGTAGTGGTGTTCAACATTATGTTGTTATAAATGGAGATGAACAAAGATGTACTTGTACTTGGTTTAGTAAAAACCAAGGTGAGCGAGGAGCTTGTAAACATATTTTAGCAGTTAAGAAAAAAGCAAAAGCCATTTAGAATATGCTTGAAAAAGAATTAGAATCTATTGTCCTCAAGGAAAGAGACATTATTCCATTTTTAAAAGAACTTACTCCTAAAGATAAAAGAGACCTTGTACCCTTCCTTAAAACTTTCAGGAAGAAAATTTTTGAGTATAAATTTGTAAAAGAAAGAAATAGGTTTGGTATTGTAGATTCATATAAACCTGTTTATTCTGAAACTCAAAGAGAACTCACAAATAAAGCCTGTTTTGTTTGTTATAATAAAAGTGATGCTAAGAAAGCAGGGCTAGCTCATTCCTGTACGGATGATTATTATTTGGAGAATATCATACCTTGGTATCTTCCCAAATGGTACAGCGACCTCATTAATGAAGAACTACCATGGCATGTGAATTATGATAAATTAATGGTGTTGTTCAAAAAAGGTCTTTTGCAACCATCTCAACCTTTAATTGTGGCAAAACTTCCAAATGCCATTGTTGAAAATAAACGAGAGAAAAATAATAACAGAAATTTTTATAAGCCTGAAGTTCTTCATAAGTATAAAGAGACATTAGATGAACATATATGGTTTTTGTTTGAAGAAGAATCTACAATTAATAACTACTATAACTATTTACATCTAGAGAATTATAAAGGAGGGAATGATATATGGATTGATACAATTACCAATCTAACAAATGAAAATAAATTGGATAGAAAAAGGGTTTTAATTGCTACAATCTATTCATCTACTAAAGGGTTTAATAAAACACTCAGCGGTTGGTTTTTTGATTTGCTAATAAAATTGAATCCTTCTCAAGATGAAATATTGAATTTACAAGATGAATTTTTTGCAGCTTTAAATTCACCTCATTCCAAGGTATTAAATACGGTTCTCAAATATTTTAAATTAGTTGCTAATCATAAAAAGTTTAAGCATAAAGTCTTTGTTGAAAATGCATCAATTCTTTTAAACTCTGAAACGAAATCCGTAGTTAATTCAACACTTATGATTTTAGATAAAATTGCTAAAACTCATAAAGCTTTCAATATTTCTGTATGTGAAAAAGCAGCAGAGGCTTTGATAAATGTTGATGAAAAAATACAATTAAGAGCAGCGAAAATAATAGAGAAATATGGAGACTCTAAAAAGCAAGAACTTTTTGATGAAGTAAATCTATATGCAGATAGTCTATTCCATACGTCAAGGGGGATTTTAAAGGAATACATTGAAACTTCAGAAGAAGTTGAAGAAGAAATCTATGATGCAGAAGAAACGGAAATTTTATCAAAAGAAACAGAATTACCTATACTTGAATCATTAGATGATTTAATCTTTTTTGCAAGTCAGTCTATTGATAATAATGAAGTGTATCATATAGATTTGCTTTTAAGCTATTTGCCAAAACTTTATCCACTTTTAAATAAAGATAATGTTGCTAAACTAGAACCTATATTTAAACGTTCTTTTGACCTTTCCATGAATTTTGATTGGAACAGTCGGATTGGAAATTTGGAATCGGAAGCAGCCTACTACATAAATGATTTTGCTGAAATTTTAATGAAAGAGTATCCTTCTGAACTCGCAAGTTTTAAAAAATATAAGACCCAAAAAATCAAAAAGTTTAAGGAAGATAGATACTATAGTTCTCATTATAAGGAAAGATTAAAACAAATAGAAAATCAACCTATTCCAGATTACATATATCAAATACACCATTTTTTATTTATAAAGTCTAAATCTCTAATTAAAAAAGGCTTGACTCTAGACCTCTTGTCTACGCCTACACATGCGCCATGCTGGATTGCCCCTAATACTTTAATCGACAGAATCATTTCATATGAAAAAAGAAGTGAAGAGATTAATCTTTACGATTTTCAAATTGCTATTGGGAGATTACCTATTAATGAATATTCATCTGATATTATAGAGAATATCGATAAGGTAAAAGATAATGATATTAAGAAGGTTTTGAAGTATCATTTTAACCAATTAAAAATTCAAAATGTGGATATCTCAAGACCAGAATTATGGATTCAGAGTGTTCTTAGCAGAAATGATGCTGAGGAAATTAAATACTTTCAAAAATATTTAGCTAATCCTTTAAACAAAGAAATGGGGTTTTATAATTGGGAGTGTAAACCTAGGGATATTTATCACAATAGATATGACTACGTTAAGGGTAAACAAGGGCCAAAAGAATTCCTTAGAACTAGCAAAGAGTTAAAGTTTAAAGATTTTGATAATCAAAAGAATGAATCAGAATCAATTGTTTCAAGTATTATAGGTGTATTCAATAAAAGGAAAAAAGTCAGTAGTATTTATGAATATATGTACTTCAAAAAGCAAAAATATTACACGATAATTCATCCCCATGATGATGTGAAATTTTTATTTCTTTCACCGAATAATCCGAGTATGTTCTTAAGCCATGTTATTCATAACAACTTAGAGGAATCAACTTTTTTTGATGAAACCAGTAAAAAGAACATGGTCAATTTGCTAAAAGGGCTATATGAAATATGGTATAGGGAAGATTTTAAAGAATCAACGTATCTGTTTTTGGCGACTGGACTTTTGTGCAGCCATAAAGTGGCGAGAGAACTTGCTGCTGAGATATGGATTAAAGCAAATTCAGAAAACAAGATTAACAATTTATTGCTAGGTCAAATTTTAGGTAAATTAGAACTAGGCGAATATGCTCCTCTTAAGCGATTTACAGACTTATTGACGGCAAACTTATTCAATATATCTAAGAAGCATAATGACGCATTGTTAAGTCTTTTAGATAACATTATCGGAAACATAAGTGATGAGCCTATCCGAGGAGTTAAGAAATTACTAGAGATATTCGTGGAATTAAAGTTGAGTTCACCTAAAGTAGAATTAAGTCAGTTATCAAAAGATAAACTAGAAAAGTGGAAAGAAGTAAAAACACTTAAATCTACAGTGGCTAAAGTGTTATAAGTTAATACAACTTTTAGTTACTTCGCGGGGAGTGGTATGTGTTGCAATATGTTACGCACACCATTTAATATCCACTTTGCACAGATTTGAATCTTGTTATATGTTTTGTTATTTGTTATTGAATATAAAGCTTTTTTAGTCTCTTTCTCAATTGTTTTTCATTTACATTCCCAACATTGAAATGACAATTCAATCCATTCGGTCTATACCTTTTGTATTTATAGCCACAAATAATCATTGCTGTTATTAACTCCCCATTACTAATATATTTATTCATCAGTCGTTCTAAAATATGTTTAAGCCCGTATGAAGAGTGTTTGGTATTAATGTTTTTAATCATATTAAAATGAGTGTTTATGAAATCAATGATATCATCAAGTTCTTCAATTTTTACTGCTTGAGATTCTTCGTTTGGAAGTTCAAAACCGTTTTTTGTTATATTTTTTATTTTCATTTTATCTCTATTTAAGTGTTACGTTAGTGCCTATATATAGGCACTTAACACGTAACTAATAAACTAGTACGTGTTAATAACATTTGTTAACTAATATCTTCTTCTTTATAAATGCCTAATGTGTAGGGCTTTCTAGGAGCTTCTTGAAGTAACCATTTTTTCTCTTTCATGTATTCTAAAACTTTTCTCATGTTATTGTCACCTGCAGCAATACCGGGCTTTCGTAATTTTATTACCTCCTGTAAAGTATTGGTTAATTCTGTTAATAGGTACGTTTCTTTTTTTGAAAAGACCTCGTTCAAGAATTGAAACATTTCATAATCGGGTATGTCTAAAATTGAATGTGCTTTTCGTTTTTTTGGACGCATTTCATAATCTTCGATTAATACAGGGAGACCTTCAGTAATTTCAAACGCAAAAATATCAGGCTCTTCATTTCTGCACATTACAGGTTCTACAATAGAAACTTCATTGTTATCAGAATCTTTAGTTACTGATAAAACTGTTTCAGCTTTATGGGTTAACTCACTACCTAAATGTCCTCTAGCATTTTGGTCTCCTTTATTCTGATGGAGAACACAAATAATATGTATATTTCGTTCTTCTGTCCATTTGAGCAAATTACTTGCTATTTCGGTCGCTTCTTCCTCACTATTGATTGAGGTTATCAAATCCTTTATGCCATCTATGACAACGAATCCTATATCATCATTTTTATAAATAGCGTATTTAATTAATTCAAGTCTCTGTTTAGGACTTAAACTTCTTAATCCATATACTTTCAGGTGTTTTGGGTTCTTAATCAGACTCAATTTACATATGCGCCTTAATGCTAAAAGCACATGGTACTTTCCTTGCTCAGTATCAAAGTATAGAATTCTTGTTTTCTCTGATGGGAGTCTATTTCGAAATTGAGAGGATAGTATTCTATTCCTTGATAGTATAATGGCTATGAATAAACCTATTAAAAATGATTTTTTACTTTTCCCTTTTCCGATAACTAGACCGAAATTACCTAATGTTCCTAATGGGATAAATTTGTTTTTAAGATTGCTGAAAATTTCTAAAACTACCTCAGGAGGTTCTAATTTTTCTGATGGGTTTATTTGGTGTTTTTTAAGGGTTTTTTTGAGCTGTTTTGTGCTTTTTCCACTGTGAACTTTGCCCATAATATTACTGCTTCAAAAGTTTTAAGGCTTCCATTATTTCAGAGCGTTTGTAATACCTTCTTGCTCCAGAAATGCCATAAGCTTTAATCTTATTTTTCTTTTGCCAATGCCAAAGAGTGCTTGGGTCTATAGATAAGATTTTGCATACTTGTTCTCTCGTAAGAATTTCATCATTGGCGTTCTCGTGTAGTAATTCTTTTTTTAGAACTTCTAACTCTTTTTTTACTCCCTGTTGGATTAGCTCTGCGAGTTGTTCGGGTGTTGTTTGAATAAATTGTAATGTTTTCATATTGAAAGTGATTTTTGATTTCTTCCAATACAAAATTGTATAAATGCAAATGCATTAAACTATTGCACTAGTGCGTTCTTAGTGCAATTTTTTATATGCAGTATTAAACTCTTGGGTTACCACGTAATCATTTTGTTCGCAATAATCAATTATTTTTTTCATTTCCTTTTTAGACTTAAAGAAGTTTTTTTGTCCCCTTTCATTAAAAGTTGCACTTAAGTATTGTCTCACACTTTTGTCCGTATTTAAAATTTGATTTTGTATATAATTTGAGATATCTACAATTTTTTTAAAAGGTATGTCTTTGTAATAAAAAATATATCCAGAACCTTTTTTTACTTTTTTTGAAATAAAACCTTGAGCAAATAGAGCGCCAATTTCACAATAGAAAGGAAACGAATCTTTTAATTCAGTTTTACTTATATTTTCGATTTGAGCTATTTCTTGTATCATAAGTTCAACTTCAGATTTTAATTTTAAAATAGCTTTTCGAGGAATTCCTGAAATATCTTTTTCTTCTAAATATTTTAGCGTTGCTTTTTCAAACTCATTTCTTTTATTGTAGATGTCCTCTATATATGTGCTATAAAAAATCCCTAATTGTAATTTTAAAAAAGGAATATCAGATAATTCACTCTTTAGGTATTGGTATATTTCGCTTCTGTAGCTATAAGGGTTGTCGATGAGTCTTTTGTAATTAATATAGGCTTGATAATCTTCTTTGTCTTTTAGAGATAAACCTTTACCGTCTTCAATTCTTTCTTTATTCATCTTAATTAGAAGTAATTTGTTAACTCCAAAGCAATGTCCTTATTGCTTTTGCCAATATAATTTAAGAACATTTGTTCTGTACTATGTCCAGTTACATAAATTAAAAAGGAAGTTGGTATTTCTCCATAAAAATTCGAAGCAAAAGATCTGCGTCCTATATGAGAGGTTACTAGTTCCCATTTTTTATACATGCCAACTTCGTTGCGATAAGGAAATTTACTGTCAATCTCAGATTCAACACGTTTGCTGCCTTTGACCTCTTCATTAATTTCCGCTATTTCACAGACTTTCTTTATGTATGTATTATACTTTTGACTTGAAATTGGTCTTGGGAATTCTCCATTACGTTTATTTAATATTTCTAGAACTTTTTTGTGTAGCGGTATTGTCATTGTTTTGCCAGTCTTGACCTGAGTGAACTCTAATAAATGTTTGCCTTTTTCATTTCGAATTTGCTTTTGGGTAAATCTCATAAAATCTGAAATTCTTTGACCTGTGTAGCAGCTTATAATAAGCCAATCTCTAGCATTCTGAAGGCTCTCTGTTAGCTTGGCGGGTTTTACTTTTTGAATTTTGTTTAATTCTTCAAAACTTAAATAGATATTATCAACTTTGGATGACTTTAGTTTGATTCTATCTAGTTGAATATTCGTCTCAAGTCCATTATACTTTGCATGATTACAAACAGTTTTAATCGAGCGAATAGCCCAAGCTATGGTATTGGGAGCATATTTATTATTAAGGCAGTATTCTTCAAAGTCTTTCTTAAAAGTTGCGTTTACATCGATGAGGTATAATGTTTTGGATAAGCTTTTTTCATACTTTTCTAAAAGGTTCCTCACTACTGAATATTTTTTAATGCTACTCTTTGTGATTTCAGTCTTTTTATATTCCAAAAATCTATCAAAATATTTGAGTAATTCCTTAGGTAAGGGTTTGGTCTTTTCGGGAGGGTTGTAGTATAACTTTATTTGGTTTTCCAGCCAAACTTTATTAATATCGGTAGGGGTTGATACTTTGAAAGCATTTAAAATATGGTTCTCTATTTTATTAAGTTCATTATTAACTTTTGTTTGTTCGTTAATAATATCAATGTCTTTAGGTCTCTTTTGCTTGTGTTGCTTTTGCCAATAATGCTTTGATACTTCATACTGGGTTTTAGCTCCATAGACATAATCTTTTCCATCATGTCGATATAAGAGTCTTAGAACTAAATTTGATTTGTCTTTTTTAGACCTATATAGAAAGTTTATTGAAGCCATACAATTGTTTTATCGTACAATAATATAATTTTTGTACGACAAATGTACGGTAAAGTAAAATTTAATACAAACTACTTCAAATTAATTCAATGTCCTGAAAAGCCTTTATTTATGGGCTTTATTGAGTTTTAGGTAGGTGTGTTATAAAAATAAAGCGGTTTCATGAAAAGTGATTTTGAATAAAAGTACAACCGCCTTCAGTACAAAAGCCTTATCTTTTTTTAGATAAGGCTTTTTTGTTTTTTATGTTTTTGTGCTTAAAGCCTTTGTAAGGCCTTTGTTATTTCGGTAGGTTCAGCTCTATTTCTATAATCAGCATCTAAAAATGCATAAGTAATTTTACCATTTTTATCAATTATATAAGTGGCAGCAAGCGGTAATTCATTTGAATCATCACCATTAAATTCTTCTAAGCTAAAATGATTTTTGTAGTTATTGGCCACATCATCAGGTAGTTTAAACATAATGCCAAAATTTTTAGCTACTTTGTTGCCTATATCACTTAATACTTCAAATTCTAAATTGTGTTTTTCAGAAGTGTTTAAAGACTTGTCTGGTAACTCTGGTGTTAAAGCCAATAATGTAGCGTTATTTGCTTTAAAATTTGGTAATTCACTTTGTAATGTGCGTAAAGTTAAATTACAATAAGGGCACCAACCACCTCTGTACCAAGTTAACACTACGGGACCTTCTTTTAAATAATCTTTTAGTTCTACACTATTTCCTGTAGCATTTTTTAGTTTGAAATTTGGTGCAATATCACCAATTTTTTTGGCATTAGTAAGTATGTTGCTTTGTGCTACTTTGTTAACGCCATTATTATACAATTCTATTACTGCAGTATCAGCATTTGCTTCAAAGTTTTGTTTTATTTTATTTAATTCTTCTTGTAGCATAATTTATTATTAAAGTTAAAATTTTTAATTAAGTGTAGGGTAGGTTGTATAACCCTCTTCACCGGGTGTATAAAGGGTTTCTTCGTTAGCTTCATTAAAGCTAGCGCCTTGTTTAATACGTTCAATTAAATCAGGATTTGCAATAAAAGGAAACCCAATAGATATTAAATACCGGTTGTTTTCAGATACTATTTTTTCAGCTTCTTTTAGGTTGTTGCCGTAGCCACCGTTAAAAATAACGTTACCATTAAATTTAGTGCCTAAGGCCTCTAAAAAGCCTTCAGGAATTTTATTAGATAGTGCAGCCATATGTAAATAAGCTAAGTTTAAACTGTTTAATTGCTTAACTAGATAGTTGTAAGTTTCGGGTATGTCATCATAAAGTGCCATGTCATTAAACACTCCAAAAGGAGAAATACGAATACCAGTTTTTTCAGCACCTATTACAGTTGAAATTTTTTCGGCTAATTCTAATACAAAGCGCGTTCTGTTTTCAATAGAACCACCGTAATTATCGGTACGGTTATTAGAACCTCTATTTATAAATTGATTTGGAAGGTAACCATTAGCAGCATGAATTTCAACACCATCAAAACCTGCTACAATAGCATTTTTAGCAGCTACTAGATAATCATTTTGAATGATTTCAATATCTTCCACAGTCATTTCACGAGGTTTGCTGTGTGGTTTCAAACCTTCAGAAGTGAAAATTTCGCCAGCAGCTTGAATGGCAGATGGGGCTATAACCTCAGCACCTTTAGGTAAGTTTAATTGGTGTGCAATTCTGCCTGTATGCATAATTTGTAAAAATATTTTACCTCCTTTTTTATGCACAGCTTCTGTTGTTTTGCGCCAGCCAATAGTTTGTTCGTTAGAATAAATGGCCGGAATGTTAGGGTAGCCCAATCCGCTTTGTGATGGCGATGTGGCTTCAGATATTATTAAACCACTTGTAGCGCGTTGTGCATAATACGTTGCCATGATATCATTGGGTAAGTTGTTAATGGCTCTAGAGCGCGTCATTGGAGCCATAACCACATGGTTGTTTAGCTTTAAGTGATGTAATTTAAAGGGTGATAGTAATTTTGAGTTTTTCATAATTTTTTATTTAACAGATTGATTATCAATCTAAAATTTTAAAATTCTGTTTTGGTTACTTTATAGTTAAACTATAATTAAGCTTATATCTAAATATATATTTAGATATAAAGTAAAATTTTTTTATATGTTTTTGAATGTGGTTTCTATAAAATCTTCAATTTCATTTTTGCAACTTACCCTGCACGATGTTAGCAATGCGCTTTTAGCAAGCATTAAAAAATTGGCTTCTCTTTGTATTGTTGCTTCATCTTTTGAAGAATTTGTTTTTAATTTTTCAATAAAAATTGTTTTAAATGTTTTTAAATGTGGCTCAATAGCTTTGTTTATTATTTCATCGTTAGTTTTAGCAAACTCATAATGGGTATTAACTATTAAACACCCGTTTTGATCAGATTCATTAAAGTTGATACTTGCTAAATTGTAAAACAATTGTTTAATGTCTTCAACACCATTGTTAGCATTTTTAAAATCTTCAAGTAGTTTTTTAGATTTTTCTTTGTATGCTTTTATGCATTCTAAAAAAACGCCTTTTTTATTACCAAACCTTGCGTAAATTGAAAACATATTTATACCCATAGCTTTTTCTAAAGCTTGGATTGATGTGTTAGTATAACCATTACGTAAAAATAAAAGCATGGCTTTGTCTATTACTTCTGCTTCTATGTATTGTTTTTTTCTAGGCATGTAAAACTTAATTCAATACAAAACTAAATATATATTTAGAAATAGAATAGTATTTAACGTTTGTTTAAGTTATTGAGTGAATATGCTTTATTAATAAAATACCGCGGCAAACAGCTGTCATTGTTAATAGGTGTTTGTGTTAAGGTGTAATGTGAGATTTGTATAATAATAGTATATCAAAGAAGGGTTTACAACTATTATGCTAAACCATTTCATTACAAATCAAAATCATTTGTAACATAGTTAAGGCTGTTATTAAACTAGATTTGTAGTGTTCTTTTTTTCAAAAAAAATAAATATGAAATATAAATTTAACTTATTGGTTGTTACGCTAGTCTTAATGGCTAGTTCGTTTATGGTAGGTCAGGAAAAACCTAACTTCATAGTAATTGTAGCTGATGATTTAGGCTATAATGATGTTGGTTTTACTGGGTCTAAAGAAATTGAAACTCCAGTCTTAGATAAACTGGCAAAAGGAGGTGTAATATTCACAAATGGTTATGTTACACACCCCTATTGCGGGCCATCTCGTGCGGGATTAATAACGGGAAGGTATCAAGCAAGATTTGGTTTGGAAATTAATTTGACGAATTCGCATTTCGATGCTCATAATGGACTGCCAACCACAGAAACCACCTTTGCTAAACGGTTAAAAGCTTCTGGATATCGCACAGGAATGATTGGAAAGTGGCATTTAGGCGCATCATATGTATTTCATCCTAATAATAGAGGTTTTGACTATTTTTATGGTTTCCTTTCTGGTGGCCATACGTATTGGCCTAAAAATGTAACTACAACTCATCCATTATACTTAAAAAATGGAGCGCCACATTATTCTGCTAATGAAGGCGGGTATTGGCCTTTATTACGAAATAATAATGCAGCTGAATTCAACGAGTATCTCACTACGGCATTAAGTAGAGATGCCGCTAAATTTGTAAAGGAAAGTGATAATCCTTTCTGTTTATACTTAGCTTATAACGCGCCACATGCACCTCTAGAGGCTCCTAAAGAATTAATTAACAAATATGCTCATATAGAGAATAAGCAAAGACGTATTTATGCTGCAATGATTGATGCAATGGATCAAGGAATTGGTATGGTAGTAAAAGCTCTTGAAGATTCAGGTAAATTAGATAATACTTTAATTTTCTTCATTTCTGATAATGGTGGAATAGTAGATAAAACAAGAAAAGAAACTGAACCTAGAAGAAAAACTAAAGATTGGGGAGACAATACGCCGTATAGAGGAGGTAAAGGTAGCATGTTTGAAGGAGGTCATAATGTGCCATTTATAGCACATTGGCCAAAAGGAATTACGGCAGGAAATACTTATGAGTTACCAATTTCAGCGCTTGATATTGCTGCAACTTTAGTTGATTTAGGTCAAGGTGATGCCTCAGGAAAACCATTAGAAGGAGTTAATCTTATTCCATACGTTGAAGGCGAAAATAAAGGCGTGCCTCACGAAGCATTATTCTGGCGAATGGATAGTGGCAAAAAATGGGCCGTAAGAACACCAAACGCAAAGTATTTTTTGCCACGTAATGAAACAGGTTTGAATGGAGGTTTCCTGGTAGACATGGTTAAAGATCCTTATGAAAGTACCAACATTATTAATGAGAATCCTAAGTTGAGAAAGAAACTGGCAAAACTATGGAATGAGTGGAATGCTAAAAATCAACCTAATAAATACTTACAAGCAGGTAATTATCAAAAAGCAAGATTAAAGTTTTACAAAGAACTTAGGGAGAAACTAGATAAAGAGGCAAAAAAAGAAAAACCATTGGTTATTGAATAATACACTACATGAATACAAAAATGAAAACAAATAAAACATATTTTTTAGCAGTAGTACTGGTGTTTTCAACATTGGTTGGGGTAGCCCAAAAACAGCCAAATATTGTATTGCTTTTTGCTGATGATATTAGCGCAAGAGAATTACCAATTTATGGTTCAACAGTTTGGAGTCCGCCTAAAGGGGGAACAACTTCAGATGTGAAATACAAAGCAAAAACACCAGTTTTAGATAAAATAGCAGAAGAAGGCTGTTATGTAAAAACTGCTTGGGCATCAACAGTTTGTGGGCCAAGTAGAGCAATGATGATGACAGGGCGTTATGCACATTTGCACAAATGGTGGCATAATAAAGACAAAGGAAAAGCACCAAACGGAAAAGGAAGTTGGAATTTATATGATAGTTCTCCACATAGTATAGCTCATGTTGCAAAAGCCGGAGGATATGCCACGTTTTGGGCAGGTAAAACTCAAATGAATATAGAAGGGTTTCCTTTTGATGAAGGTTGTTTTACACCAGGTGAAGGCTCTTATAATAAAGCTATTCACACCACAGATTTTAGGTTAGAAACAAGAAAAGTGAATGGTAAAAAAGAAATTTATAATGCAGACACAAATAAGCCAATTCATAAAAAAAGTTATGTGCAATCTGGTTGGTACTGGAAACCTCATGTACAGTTAATGAATCACCCTGATGCCAAAGAAAAATTTGTTTGGTGGCCAAATGATAAAAAATCAGAAAAGGAATTTGGACTTAACACTTTTGGTCCAGATGTAGAATTGGAATTTACCTTCGACTTTATTGAAAGAAAAGTAAAAGAAGACAAGCCATTTTTTGTGTATCACACCAGCCATTTGGGGCATGATGCTTGGGATTTTCTTCACCCAAGTAATGAAGGGAAATGGCCAGGGACACCAAAAATTAGTTGGGATGGTAAAAAATATAGACGTACAACACCTAAAGTAACTGGAGATAATGGTGTTTATAATGATTATGGAACTATTACTGAAAATGGAATTCATACACATATTAATTATTTAGATTATCAAGTGTGGCAGTACCTAAACAAATTCAAAGAATTGGGTATTGAAAACAATACAATATTCATTTTTTGTGCAGACAATGGCACGAGTGGTTATGGTAAGTCTAGCCCAATTTCGCAAAAAGGAACACATGTGCCGTTAATTATTTATGCACCAGGAATGAATTTAACCAAAAAAGGTGCGCAAGATGTTTTGGCAAACATGTCGGATTTAATTCCAACTATAGCAGATTTAGGAGGTGTTACAATTCCAGGTTCTTATGAGATGAATGGAGAAAGTTTAATTCCTTTCTTAACCACAAATAAACCAAAACATAGAGATTGGGTGTATGGTTATCACAAAGAAACTACTATAATTCGTGGCGATTTAGTAATGAAAGATGGTAATAATGTGTGGTATGATGTTAGTAAATACCCAAAAGATTTAATCTCTTTTCAAAAGATTAAAGATTGGAGTAAAGTGTCTGAAGCTCATAGAAAAGAGTGCGATGAACTTAAAAAAATAGTACCAAAATTTGATTTACATGCTACAGCTCATGATGCTCCAAAAGGAGGCTATGGTAAGGTATCACCACTAAAACATAAAAACTAAACATATGAAAACAAGGTTACTAATAGTATTGTTCTTTACAGGTGTAATTAAATTTGCTTTTGCCCAAGAACAACCAAATATTCTTTGGATAGTTACAGATGATCACCGTTATGATGCCATTCGTTCATTTAATAAAATGCTTACTGGAAATGAAATGAGTGAATTGGGTTATGTAGAATCACCAAACATAGATCGTTTAACAAAAATGGGTACTACGTTTATTAATACCTATTGTCAAGCCTCTGGGTGCGCCCCATCAAGAGCATCTATGCATTTAGGAAGATATCCGTTTCGTTCTGGAGTTTATGAGTTTGAATACCATCATAATAAGGCAGAACATTGCGAACCTACTTTTCCAGAACAACTAGCAAGTTTAGGATATCAAACCTTGCGTATTGGAAAATTAGGGGTTCGGTTAAAAACGGTTGAAAACGGTAAATCTAAAAATTATAATATCTATCAAAATAACTTCGATTTTAAACAATTACGAAAAGATGGTTTTACAGGTTGGGGAAAAGATTGGTTCTATGAAATGGATGGAAAAAAACTAGACAAGCCATTTAAAAGTATGGAGTATTTTGTAACTCAAGAAGGTGAGTTTGAATATATATCTGAACGATTAGAAAAAGAATTTCCAAAACACAAAGGTACGGCAGAAAAGGCTCATAAAAAATATGATTTGTTAAGACATTACAACAAAAAGAAAGGGCCTCAAACCCCATTTTCATCAGGTATATTAGCAGGAGTTAGTTCAAGAAAAGCAGGAGAAACTAGAGACGGATATTACGCTCAAATATTCAAAGAATATTTAAAAAATGAAGAAGATAAATTTTCGTTTGGCTCACAAACCGTTAACGGAATTAACGAAGAGAAGCCTCAATTTTTCTATATCGGGTTTGATTTTCCGCATACTCCAGTATTGCCACCAGCATCTTACAGAGAGCGCTTTAAAAAGCACACATACAAAGTGCCTAATTTTAATGAAAAGGAATTAAAAACAATGCCAAAGCAATTCTTAAAACAGGTTAAAAATAGTTATACCAATCATTTTACAGATGAAGAAAAACAAAAAATGATTCAAGATTACTTTGCATTTTGTGCCTATGGCGATGATTTAGTGGGGCAAGCAGTAGATGATTTTATTGCCTATAATAAAAAGAAAAATAAACCTTATTTAATAGTATACGTAAATGGAGATCATGGTTGGAAACTGAATGATCACGGAGCCGTTTCTAAATTCACGCCTTGGGATATCGATTCGCATAATCCTATAGTTGTTATTTCTTCAGATGAAAAGAAATTTCCAGCAGGAAAAGTAGTTAGAGAATTTACAGAATTTGTTGATATAGCACCAACAATCCTTTCAGCTAGTGGTGCAGATATTAAATCTGAAAAGTTTGAATATTTAGATGGAATAGATTTAGCACAAGTAGCTGCTAAAAAAGCGCCCAAAAGAGATTATGTGGTTGGTGAAGCCCATGCAGTAACTGGCCCAAGAGCATTTATTCGTACTAAAGATTATATGTTTTCTATACAAACCCGTCCGCACAAAACAAGAGGAAAAGACATGCATTGGGCGCTTAACGCGTCTTACGAAGATTTAGATCCTGCCTTGTATGATATGAAAGCAGATCCGCACGAAGTAAACAACTTAGCTTTCAACCAAAAATACCAAAAGATAGCACAGAAAATGAAAGAAAAACTCATTAATATAGTTTTAGGAGACAATAGAGTTGAGGTTGGTTGGGGTAAAGGAAGTCGTGTTACTGGTACACAAGTATACAGGAGCAATTTTGCTCCTGGGTCTCATGATTATAAATTAAAGCTGTAGTTTTTGAAGCATATTATTTAATTGTATGAGCGTCACCAAGGGTAGGCTTTAATGTCAGTTTCACCTGTAAATGCCAATAAAGTTTACATAAAACGTAAATAATTACTCGTTTCATTTGAAAGCTAGCAGTCTTTTATGTTAACCGTTGAATGGGAACTAAAATAAAATTGAAAAGATGTTTTAATTTATAAGTGTTTAGGCTTCCTGGGTAGTTAAATATAGCATTGAAATTAAAAAGTTGGCTAAAGGAACATATGTAAAGAGACGTATTTGTTATTGTTGTAAGCCATTATAATGTCTATAAAAAAGTTATACATTAGGCCTAAAAAAGACATTCATTCTATATATAAGAACATATAATCTGTTAAAATTTATGTGGTTGCTGTAGTTTTAAATTTGAGTAAAAACCATTCAACATGTATTTTTATAGATATGTTATTATTGTTTTGTGTATACAATTTAGTTACGCACAAAAATCAAAACCCAAAACAGGTGTCTGTTTTGCCTTGTATACAGTGCATGATAATACGCTAAAGCTTACGGCACAATTTTATACGGTAAAAAATTATGATCCGTTTGAAGCCAAACTGCAAATTAAAAACAATAATACTTGGGAAACGCTACAAGAATCTAATATTGAATATCCTGGTTATACCGCTCATTTTAGAATTGAAAATTGGAATGATACCGTTGAAAAGCAATACCGAATAGTTTACAAAAAGAACATGTTTTACGAAGGTACAATTCGTAAAAACCCAAAAGATAAAGATGAGCTTGTAATGGCCGCTTTTTCATGTTGGTCTACTTACCAAAAACATGGAGGTGCAGGTGCAAGCGATATTACTAATAATTTGAAAAAATTAAACCCAGATGTGTTATTTTTTGCTGGCGATCAAGTTTATGATCACAGTGATCATTTCGGTAATTGGATAAAATTTGGAGAAACGTTTGGTGATATTATTAAAAACACACCAACTATTACAATACCAGATGATCATGATGTTGGGCAAGGCAACATTTGGGGAGATGGTGGCCGAAAATCAAAAAACAGAGACGGTAATTTAGGTGGTTTCTATATGCCTGTATCTTACATTGAAGAAGTGCAACGCGCGCAAACTAGCCATTTGCCTGATCCTTATGACCCCACACCAATACAACAAAACATAGGTGTGTATTATACTAATTTAACTTGGGGCGGTATGAGTTTCGCTATTATTGAAGACAGAAAATTTAAATCGGGCCCCAAACGTGTATTGCAAAATAAGCGCTATAAAGATACCCGAGAAATGGATGTTGATAGTGCCACACTTTTGGGTAAAAGACAATTAGATTTTTTAGAACATTGGACCACCAATTGGAAAGATGCCGAAATGAAAGCCGTTTTATCTCAAACCATTTTTACAAATTTAGCAACACACACACCAACTATTAATAAAAAAATGAATTACAGTGTAGATGCTAATGGTTGGCCGCAAGCAGGAAGAAATAAAGCATTAAGTGTTATAAGAAAAAGTTTTTCATGCATGATTGCCGGCGATCAGCATTTGGGCTCTGTGGTTCAACATGGTGTTGAAGATTGGAATAACGCAGGTTATTCATTTGCAGTACCTGCTGCTGCTAATTTTTGGATGCGTTGGTGGAATCCTGATAAACCAGGAAACAATAGAAAACCAAACACCCCAAAATACACCGGTGAGTATAAAGATGCATTTCACAATAAAATAACAGTACACGCCGTAGCTAACCCAACACATAAAGATAATACCCCTAAAACCGATTTGTTAAATGGTAGAGCCGCTGGTTACGGTGTCATTAAATTTAATAAAACCAAGCGCACCACAACCTTTGAATGTTGGCAACGTAATGTAGATATTACAAACCCTACAAGTAAACAGTACAAAGGCTGGCCAATAACTTTTAAGCAAACCGATAATTATATTATAAAAAATGGTTATGAATTGCCCATGCTTAAAATTTCAAAAGAAAATCAAGTTGTAACTGTAAAAAATGCCTATACAAAAGAAGTGATAACATCATTAAGAGTTAAAGGTGATAGTTATCAACCAAAAGTGAAGTATGAAGGTGATTATGTAATTGAAGTTGGTGAAGGTGCTTATAAAAAACATTTTTTTGATATTTCATCAAAGAAAAATAATAAAGAAATTATTAATGTAGCATTTTAAAAAATGAAATTAAAGCAACTAACAACCTGTATTTTAGTATTAATCCTTTTGTCTTTTTTTAAGATTGAAGCACAAGTAGTTAAAACGGGACCGCCTAAACCACCAATTGGTAAACGTTGGGTTTTAAATCCAGATTTTTCAGATGAATTTAATGGTACTACGTTAGATAAAACAAAATGGTTAGATCATCACCCAACATGGAAAGGAAGAGCTCCAGGGCTTTTTATGCCCTCACAAGTATCAGTAAAAGATGGTTATCTTCAGCTTAAGGGCGAAAAAATGAAACAAGATACTTTGGTTAAAATAGGTTCAAAAGAAGTAATGTTCAATATAAAAGGAGCCGCAGTAGTTTCAAAAAAAACCGCGCTTTTTGGGTATTACGAATGCAGGGTTAAAGCGGCTGCAACAACTATGTCAACAACATTTTGGTTTTCTGGTGGCGGCGGTAAAGGTCCTAAAGGATGTGATAACTATCACCAAGAGTGGGATATACAAGAATGTATTGGGAGAACAGGCGATTTTAAAGGTCAATATTTTGCAAAAGGCATGCACTCTAACGCGCATTATTGGTATAGTGATTGTGAAGGCGAAAGACATGACTACAGAGCTGCTCAAGTAAGATATGAAGATGATGAAGTAGCATCAAAAGATTTTCATGTTTATGGCGGTTGGTGGAAAGATGAAACCCAAGCTAGTTATTACTATGATAACCAAGCGCCTAAACATCAAAAATTTTATGATAAAATAACTAATAAACCCATGGATAAACCCATGTTTATGCGTTTGGTACACGAAACATATCCCTTTCCTTGGATTTCTTTGCCAACAGACGAGGAATTAGCTGATGATACCAAGAACACGGTTTATTATGATTGGGTTCGAGGCTATCAATTGGTTGATGTAAACAAAGAAAATAGCTCAAATTTAGAAGCCGAAATTCAACTATATAACGAAGCTGTTTTTTTTGAAACAGCCGAAATACTAGTAAAAGCATCTAGAACAATCGAAATTCCTCTTAGTTATAAAACAAACACAAACAAACAAATTGTATTAAAACTGGTTAATGCCAACAATGAAAAAGTTGCAGAGGCAAAAATTAATGCATTGGCAGGATACGGTAATTTTAACTATAATTTTGTTTTAAATACAAAACCTAAAGTAGGTGTGTACAAATTAACTTCAAACTTAATATCCAATAAGTCTGATGAAAAACAAACTTTAGATATTAATACATTAATTATTAATATAACCAACTAATGGTGAAATATAAATAAAAAAGATTATGAAAATAAAACTACTATTTGTGGCAGTATGTTTTTTTGTTTTAGCATTAAAAGCTCAAAATGAAATACATGTGTATTCAAAAGAAATTCCTTGGCAATTAGGAGTGGTAACAGAAGATTCAGATAAAATTTACTCAATAAACACAGCCATTTCACAAGCAAACAATGGTGATGTTATTTTTGTTCATGAAGGTATTTATAGAGAGAAAGTAGTTGTAAATAAAAATAATATAACTATAAAGAATTTTCAAAATGAATACGTGTTAGTAACGGGAGCTGATGTTATTACGGGTAATTGGGCTGATGCATCAGGTATGGCAGCAGGTGTTAAAGTAGTAAATATTGCTGGAATAAATATAGAAACTGACTATAGTCAATTATTTTCTAATGGAGTTATTCAAAAATTAGGTCGGCACCCTAATAGAACCATAGAGCAAACTATGGAAGTTATCTATGCCAACAATGCGGGAGGTTATGCGCCTATTGTTAACGGCTCAAAACCTGCAGGAGCAAATGCTACAGCACAAATTACTTTTGAAGAAACAACTATGCCAAGTGTAGATTTAACTGGTGGAATAATTAGAGCAATGACGGGTAAAATGCGAAATTATGCCTATGGTAATATTGTTGCTAATTCAGGTAACACTATTTCGTTTAAAGCTATAAACGATAATTCTGATTGGAAAAAAGATGCAGCCATAGCCAGCACAAGATTTAAAATGGGATGGGGTTTTGTGTTGCATAAAAATTTGGTAGATACTCCCGGAGAATGGTTTATAGATAATGATAACTTGTACTATTATCCGCAAGAGGGTCAAAATTTAGAAGAAACCCGTATTGAAATTCAAACAAGAGAGCGAGTTTTAGTGTTAAACAACTCAAGTAATGTGAGTATTTCAGGAATAAATTTTGTGGCAGGTAATGTAGATGCGCAATCAACTAACAATGCCACAATAGATGGTTGTACCTTTAGGTACTTATACCCTTTTTGGATTCCTAATGGTTACGGGCAAGGAAATACAGATAGGCAAGGCATTTTCTTAAGAAATAGCTCTAACAATACATTTAAAAATTCATATTTTGGTCATACTTGGGCCAATATGATTGCGTTTCATTTTGGTGAAAATAATACAGTAGAAAATTGTGTTTTAGAAGATTTTGGAACCGTAGGTGTTTTTACATCGGGTGTGCATGTTAACAGGGCAGATAATACACTTATAAGCAAATGTACTTTTGGTGATGCATGCCGATTTCAAATTAGAATTGATGGTGGTGATGCTAAAGTAGATATTCTAGATTCTGATTTTTATGGTTCTATGAAAATGGGCGAAGATGCGGGGCCTTTTGAAGCCACAAGTACAGGTAAAATAGGGGCTTTAAGCCTAAAAGGAAGTACATTGGCTTACAATAAAGTACATGACGTGAAAGGATTACCTGTTTGGGACGGTAATTACAGCAGGCAAAAAGTAGTAGCTTTTTATATGGAAGATACCCAAAACTATACAGCGCACCATAATTTAATTTATAATATAAAAGCCGATAATTATAATGGGCCTGTTGAAAATGAACAAGCAGGTGAGTTTTTATATTTAGGGCCAAGGTATAACCGTATGAGTCAACCTGTAAATTATTACAACAATACCATTTGGAATTATGATAAGCTTTTTACCATTTGGGGTTTAGAAATTGATAATTGGCAAGACTTAGGTTTGGTAGAAGAAGAAAATAAGGGTACTATGGAAGATGGTCATTTTGCTAATAATGTTTTTGAAGCCAATTCAATCAATGTTTTAAGCTACGGAAGGCAAAAACTATCAGCAACAGGAGGTAATTTGGGTTGGGTTAGTTTAAACCCTAGTCCATCATTAACAACATCAAATCTTAACGAGTATTTCACACATTGTGCTAATTATGGTTTTCAATTTAATCCTGAAAATAATATAGAAATAAGTTTTTCAAACCAAGATAGTAATTTTGTAAATGCCTCTGCAGGAGATTTCAATTTGCTTAACGCATCTTTAGCAAAAAATGCAGGTGTAGAAATACCAGGCATAACAAACTCTTCAAACCCAGATTCTGGTGCTTTTGAAGGCGGAAATAGAGTTTTAAATGCTGGTGCAAATATAACTATGCCAGAGTTTTTAGAGCAAGTTGTTTATGTGTATAATGTAAAATTTAAACTGGCTGTAACTTCAGAAACATGCCCAAATAAAAACAATGGAAAATTAAAAATAAGTGCAAATTTAAACTCAAACTATGAGGTTAACTTTAATAACACTATAGTTGATTTTTCTAACAGTACAACTTTTGAAAACTTAGCGCCTGGAGATTATGATGTGTGTATTAATGTAAAAGGAAAACCCGAAGAAAAGCAATGTTTTGTTGTTAAAGTAAAGCAAGCAAACGCTATATCACTTAAATCTAATATAAAAGGCAAGCAGCTTAATGTTAATATTACATCGGGCACAGCTCCATATAAAGTTTTGCTAAATAATGCTAAAGTTTTAGAAACCATGTCTTCATCTTTTGTATTAAATGTAAACCATGGAGATACTGTAAAAATTCAAACTAATAAAGATTGTGAGGGAGAGTTAATAAAATCTATTGATTTTTATACCGAAGTAAATCCGTTTCCAAATCCAACATCAGGCGTGTTTAATGTGGCTTTACCAATAAATGAAGGAAGAATACCTGTTGAAATTTATAATATTACAGGGCAATTGATAACCTCAAAAGTTTATGACGTCCAATTAGGTCAAATTCAATTTAATTTAAGTTCCCATAACGCTGGGGTGTACTTTGTTAAGTTAATTCTTGATAAGCCAATAAACTTTAAAATAATTAAAAAATAACATCATAATCACTAAAAAAAACCATGAAATTTTATTTCAAACTAAACAAAATAGCATATTTATTTTTAGCTTTTGCTTCATTAGTGGCCTGTTCACAAACTAAAAAAGAAATAAGTAACGAAGCTGAAAAAAACCAAGAAGGCTTTCCTTATAAGTTGCCAGAAACAAAACCTAATCGTCCATTGAGTGCAGCCTTAGAAAGGAATTATGATGCCTACATGGGGCCAAGACAAGAAACCAATGAGTTGTTTACACAGTTTAAGTACACCAAACTCAAAGGTTTTGATTATAATGATGGCGATGGAACAATATCTCGTAGAGACCCCTCAAAAATAATTTTTGCAAATGGTAAATATTATATGTGGTATACGCACCGTGAAACTTCATCTGCACCATTAGGCGTATCTAACGCGCGTTTTAGTAATGATACTATTCCTTCGGCAGATTGGGATTTAGCCGATATTTTCTATGCAACTTCTGAAGACGGATTTACATGGGAAGAACAAGGTGTTGCTGTACCAAGAGCTGAAAAACCTAATTTAGGGCACAGGTCTGTTACAACTACCGATATTTTGGTTTGGGAAGGTAAGTATTACTTGTACTACCAAGCATTCTCAGTAGCGCCCGGTAAAAACGGTGGCGATAATTGCCCAGTAGCAGTATCATATGCAGATTCTCCTGATGGCCCATGGAAACCATATAACAAAGAAGTAATACCTAATGGAGCACCCGGTGAATGGGATCAGTATTCAATTCATGACCCATACCCAATTGTTCACAACGGAAAAATATACTTGTATTATAAGTCAGATTTTAAGGGTAGTGATGGAATAAACACAGTGCGTATGCATGGTTTAGCAATAGCAGATAATCCGTTAGGCCCTTTTGAAAAGCATCCGCTAAATCCAATTATGAATTCTGGTCATGAAACCACATTGTTCCCATTTAAAGAAGGAGTTGCTGCATTTGCAATTAGAGATGGTAATGAAATGAATACTATACAATATGCTAAAGATTGGGTAAACTTTGATGTAGCTGCTAATGTAGAAATGATGCCTGATGCTGCAGGACCTTTTATTCCAGATGTTTTTACAAATACTAAAAACGGAAGAGGTATTACTTGGGGTATTTCGCATTTTACAGTGCCTCATGGTAACTGGAAAAAAAATCACGCGGTTCTTTTGCGTTTTGATTGTGATTTAAGTTTAGATGTTCATGATCCAAAAATGAAAAGGCATCATAATAAACCAAAAATTCAAACATTATACAATCATGGTTTAAGTAAAGAGCAACGCCAAAGAATTGAAAAACAAAACGAAAAGCTCAAGAGTAATTAAAAAACTAATAATAAAAAACCTCAAGATTAATTTTTCTTGGGGTTGTTTTTTAACCATATGCTACCTTTTTTAAATTATTTATGCTCTTATTATGCTAAATAATGGATTAGTTTTGATTGTGTTAGGGTAATATACTTTTTCCAACAAATAAAAAACAATCAAATACAATCCATTTTTTTGAAATTTCAAAATAGAAATATAAAGTATAGAATAGTATCATTTGGTTTAGTTTTCACTTTACTTTTTTATAATTGCGAAAAACCTAACAAAGAGACTGTTTTAATACCAAAGAAAACCAGCAATTTTACTTGGGTTTATAAACCTATTGGAGATTATTTTTTTGGACCCGACACAAAACATTTAAAAGAGGGTATGTGGTATAATGATTGGGTGCCAAATGATCATGCATTCATTAAACATAAAAGTGGTAAATGGCATATTTTTGGAATAACGCACCCATTGAAAAATATTAAACCATTAAAAGGCAATATACACGCTGGTGAATACGCTTTATTTCATGCAGTGTCTTCAGGTGAAAATTTTAATGAAACAAATACAAAGTTTCATTACAATGACTTGCCCAAAGTGCTAACGCCAAAAGAACGCCCCGGAGAGGTATTGGCAAATCATGCCCCGTATATTATAAAAAAAAATAACGTTTATTATATGGTTTATGGCCATAGCCCAATACGTTTAGCTACCTCTACAGATTTATATAAATGGGAACCAAAAGGCACTTTGTTTTCAGAGAAAACAGGCGCAAGAGACCCTAGTTTACTTTATTTTGAAGGTATGTATTACATGGTTTACTGTTCAGAAAAATCAGTAAAAATGCGTAGCTCTAAAGATTTGTTAACATGGAGTGATGCCGAAATAATTTTGAAAACAAATAAGTTCGCTCCAGAGTCGCCTTCGCTCATTCATCATAATAATTCATTTTATCTTTTTGTGTGTTCTTGGGATGGTAAATGGAACGGAAATGATATTAAAGGCGCTTATCAAAATAAAACACATGTATACTATTCTAAAGCTACTATAAATTTTGGTGTAGATTCAGAAAAAGAAATAACCACATTAAAGGCGCATGCTCCAGAAGTTTTTAAAGATGAAGAGGGGCAATGGTATATTTCTAGTGCCGAATGGCCAAATAGAGGTGTTAGTGTAGCTAAATTATCATGGGAATAAACTATTTAAATATAACATAAGCTAATGAAAAAAATATCGGTTTTACTAATAGTATTGTTTTGTGCAAAGGCAATGTTTGCTCAAAAAAAAACTAAAAATCGTCCAAATATTATAATTTTTATGGCCGATGATATGGGGTTTGCAGATACCGGTTTTACAGGGTCAAAAGATATATTAACACCTAATTTAGATGCTTTAGTTACTAATGGTGTTATTTTTAAGCAAGGTTATGTAAATCATGCGTTTTGTGGCCCAAGTAGAGCAACTTTAATGTCTGGTAGATATCCATATGTTTGGTTTTGACACGAATTTTAGAGCTAATTATCAAGATAAATAAGATGAAAAATGTAATAGCTTTTTGCTTGTTAGGATTAATAACGTTCCAGTTGCAAGCTCAAAGAAAAAAGAAGCCAAATGTTTTAGTAATTTACACAGATGACCATAGGTATACAGGTGTTCATGCCCTTGGAGGTCAAGCTGTATTAACTCCAAATCTAGATGATTTGGCACATAATGGCATCACATTCACCAAAGCCTATTTAATGGGGGCTTTTTCTGGTGCAACTTGTGTGCCTAGTAGAGCCATGTTACTTACTGGTAGAAACTTATTTCAATTAAAAGGAAGAGGTTTTGATATTCCAGATACCCATACAACTATGGGTGAAATGTTCATGAAAGAAGGTTATTATGCTTACCATGTTGGTAAATGGCATCAAGACATGAAATCTTTAGCACGTTCATTTAATGATGGCGCAAAAGTTTCAGGAAAACCAGCATATTTAACAGATCAGTTTAGAATGCCTTATCACGATTGGGAACCAAATGGTAATTATAAAAGAGAGAACTGTTATTTATTAGAATATAATGATAAAGGCGAAGTTGTAAGCCGTCCACTAACAAAAGATGATAAACGAGGGCCCACAGGAACAGAAAAAATAGGGCCACATGTGTCTGAAGTATTAGCAGACGCCAGCGTTAAGTTTATTTCTGAGTATAAGCAGAAGAAACCTTTTTTCCATTATTTGGCATTCCCAACACCTCATGATCCACGTCAGGCTCCTAAAAAATACAAAGACATGTACCCTGAGGCCGATATTAATTTACCACCTTCATACATGACGCAACATCCTTTTGATAACGGACATATAGTTTTACGAGATGAAAAACTAGCTGAATGGCCACGTACCGAACAAATTTCAAAACAACATCTATCTGATTATTATGCAATAATTAGTCATTTAGATGCACAAATTGGACGCGTAATTAAAGCTTTAAAGGATAGTGGGCAATATGAAAATACAATTATTGTTATGGCAGGCGATAGCGGTTTAGCCGTTGGAAACCATGGTTTAATGGGAAAGCAAAATATCTATGACGAAGACGGTATCCATATACCCTTTATTCTTTCGGGTGGTTTAGTTGATGAAGCAAACAAAGGTAGAAGAGAAGATGCCTTTTGCTATAACTACGATATTTTACCAACACTTTGCGACATGATTGGAATTAAAACTCCAGAGTCTGCATCGGGTAAAAGCTTGTTGCCCGTTATTAATAATGAAAAGGAAAGTGTTAGAAATTATACTTACCATGCCTATCGTCAGCATCAAAGAGCATATCGTAAAGGAGATTATAAACTTATAGAATATGTAAGAGCTCCAGACAAAGATAGAAAACGAGGTGATTTTGTTTCAGGTTCTAGAGTAACACAGCTTTTTAATGTTACAAAAGACTCTTGGGAAACCTTCAATTTAGCCGATTTCCCTGAGTATTCTGAAAAAGTTACACAAATGAGAAATGAAATGAAGCAAAAAGCTATTGAGCTTGAAGATAAATCACTTGATGAGTTAGTAAATGTTGATTTTTGGGAATATTATAATACTTCAAAATAAAAATATAAAACGAATAAAAATAGTGAAGAGTATACTTAAAGTTTTAGGCTTAACAGTTTTATTGATAACTGTATCCTGTAAAAAACAAACAGAATGGAATATTAAAGATTATGGGGCAATTGATGACAATAAAACCATAAATACCAAGGCAATTCAAAAAGCGATTGACGCCTGTAACGAAGCAGGAGGAGGTACAGTGCTTGTTAACGGACAAACTTTTATTTCAGGAACGTTGTTACTAAAAGATAATGTGACTTTAAAAGTCACCGAAAATACAGTGCTGTTAGGAAGTATTAACCCAAATGATTATCCGGTGGTAGATCCATTTATTGATGCTACTGGGCAATTTAGAGGGCAGTGTTTTATTGGAGCTATTGATGTTGAAAACGTAGCCATAACAGGTAAGGGAACCATTAATGGGCAAGGTGAAATGTTTACACCTAAAAACGTCAAAAAAACCATTAAGGAGCTCGGAATTGAAATTAAAATTCCTGATTTCAAAAAAATAATTTCAGAAGGGAATAAATATGTAAACAACAACATAAGGTATTCAAACCGTCCATTTTTAATTAGAATGGTTAGAGCTAAAAATGTAAAACTAAAAGACATTCATTTACGTCAACCAGCCGCTTGGACACTTCACTTTTATCAATGCAAAGGGTTTGAGGTAGATGGTATTGATATTCATAGTCACGCTAATAAAAATAACGATGCTATAGATATAGACTCTAGTGTTGAAGGGTTTATTAAGAATTGTACAATAGATTCTGGTGACGATGCCATTTGTTTTAAAGCCACAAGTCCTAAACCTTCGGCTAATGTTTTAGTAGAAAATTGTAAGCTAAAAAGTCATTGGGGAGCCATTAAATTTGGTACAGAATCTATGGGAGACTTTAAAGATATCACGATTAAAGATTGCTTTATTCATGATACCAAAGGAGGAGGCATTAAAGTGCTAAGTGTTGATGGCGCAAACATAAATAATATAGTGATTGATAATATTGAAATGGAAAATGTAGAAATGCCAATATTTATTCGTTTAGGCGAACGTGGTCTTACCTATAGAGGCGCACCTAAAAAGCCCGTTGGTTCTATAAATAATGTAACCATAAGCAATATTAAAGCAACTGTTAGAAATCTAGAAGATTGCAGAATTAAACCAACAGCGGGGTTCTTTTTTACAGGAACACCAAATCATAAAATAGGGAAAATAAAGTTTGAAAATATTCATGTTACACTACCAGGTGGCGGAACAGAAGAAGATGCTAAAATTGTTGTTCCAGAGAATAAGACACAATATCCTGAATTTACAAAATTAGGTGCAGTTCCAGCTTATGGTATTTATGCCCGCCATATTGAAACCTTAGAAACAAAAAATATAACCTTCAATTTAAAAGCAGAAGATAAACGAGAAGAAACTGTTTTTATTGATGTAAACCAAACTAAATAAAATGAAACAAAATGTATTGTTAATCGGTATTCTCTTGCTTATACTCTCCAGCTGTAAACAAGAGACAAAACAAGTAGCTACTGAAGAAAAACAAGAAAAGGAGCCCTACACTGCAAATTGGAATTCACTTCAAAAACACGATACGCCACAATGGATGCTAGATGCCAAATTTGGTATTTATTCTCATTGGGGAGCGCAATCGGTAAAACTAGAAATGGGGCAGAATGATATGCCAGATGATGAAGCTATTCTAAACTGGAAGGGAGAAAAATTTAATGCTAAAGAATGGGTAGATCTGTTTGAAAAGGCAGGAGCCCAATTTGCAGGCCCTGTGGCATGGCATGTAAACGGTTGCTTGAACTGGGATAGTAAGATTACCGATTGGAACACGGTACAAAAAGGGCCAAAAATTGATATTTATGGAGAACTGGCTAAAGAAATCAGAAAGACGGATATGAAACTCATGGCATCTTTCCATAGTTCAACATTGTGGGGGCCAATGAGCAAAACGAACACTACGTATTTAGATCCCAAAGGGAGTTATAAAAGAAGAGGTGGTAATGTTTCCGGAGTTCATGGTAAAGAAGGACGGTACACATCTGAATATCTTAAGGGTTGGTTAGACAGGATGAAAGAAGGCTATGAGTTATATGAACCAGATATGGTCTGGGTAGATGTTGGTTTTGGCGGTACAGTAGGGCCAGAACTTAGAAAACAATTAAAAGAAGGAAAAATTGCGGCATCGGAGAAAGAGCTTTATATAGACGGTATACCCGAAAGTATTCAAAAAGACTACATAAGCGGATATTTTAATGCAGCTAAAAAATGGGGTAAAGAGGTTGAGTTTGTGTATAAAAGTTTTGATATACCACCAGGAGTAGCCATGAGGGATATAGAAAACGGAAACCTAGATGGTTTACAATTTGATCCTTGGATGGCAGATATTAACATGCAACAGCATATTACTTGGCCAACAGTTTGGTTTTATAACCCGAAAAACTACATTAAAGACGCTAATATAATAGTAGACATGCTTGCCGATATTACTTCGAAAAACGGCCGCATTTTATTAAACGTTCCTCCAAAGGCCGATGGTTCTTTTGCAGAAAATATTAAAGAAGAATTATATAAAATAGGCGACTGGTTAAAGTTAAACGGCGAAGCCATTTATGGAACAATACCTTGGACTATTTATGGAGAAGGACCTGCATTTATTAAAAATGTTGGACATCACGGACAAGGCAAGAATAAAGGAGAAGATATCCCAAAATACACTTCGGAAGATATTCGATTTACTCAAAAAGACGGGATGCTTTATGCTATTGTTTTAGATTGGCCAGAGGATAATTTAGATATTAATGCCTTTGGGTATGATGGTAAATTATACCCAGGAGAAATAAAAGCCATAAGTCTTTTGGGAAGCAACGCTAAACTAAAATGGCAACAAAATGCGCAAAACCTAACAGTACAATTTCCAAAAAAGAAACCTTGTGATTTTGCTTATGTGCTTAAAGTTGAAAGAAATTAAATATCGCTAATTAAAGAGATTCAGAGTAATTAACCTTTTTGTATAAGGTTTATATACAATATTTTTAACGTCTTTTACCGTTTAGTTGTAATTTCCAAACCATACAATTGCGGTATTAAAATATCTAATTGTAATTTTAGATTTTTTAAATGACTTTTAATGAAGAGAAAATTATTACTTTTTTTTGCTTTTTATCTACAATTGTTTTTTCTCAATCTGGTGAGAAACCTAATGTTATTCTAATTTTAACCGATGATCAAGGTATAGGAGATTTGTCCTGCCATGGAAACCCTTGGTTGAAAACGCCTAATTTAGACGCTTTTTATAGAAAGTCAGTAAGAATGACCGATTTTCACGTTAGCCCTCTATGTACACCTACTCGGGCAGCAATTATGACAGGTCAGTATCCAATAAACAATGGTGCTTGGGCTACGTTTAAGGGAAGAGATGCCTTATCTGAAGGAGTAACTACAATGGCTGATGTATTTAAACAAAATGGTTACAAAACAGGGCTTTTTGGTAAATGGCATCTAGGAGATAATTACCCGACAAGGCCAACAGACTGTGGTTTTGACGAAGCTATCCATCATTTGGCTGGTGGTGTTGGAGAACTCTCAGATTATTGGGGTAACAGTTACTTTGATGATGTGTATTATGTGAATAATGAACCCAAACAATTTGAAGGGTATTGCACAGATGTTTGGTTTAATGAAACCATGAAGTTTATAGACAAGAATAAAGAAGAACCCTTTTTTGTGTACTTACCTACCAATGCGCCACACGATCCTCTAATAGTAGATGAAAAATATGCAGCACCCTATAAACATTTAGAAGGTGATAAAATTATTGATGCCAACCTCTATGGTATGATTGCTAATATTGATGAAAACTTTGGAAGATTCTATAAGTTCTTAAAGAAAAAAGACCTGTTAGATAATACCATTCTTATTTACATGAGTGATAACGGAACCCGATTTGGTTACAGCCCTGATGCGGAATTAGGATATAACAAAGGTTTCGAAGGTATTAAAGGTTCTAAGTTAGAAGGAGGTCATGTAGTACCATTTTTTATACGTTGGCCTAACGGAAAAATTAAAGGAGGAAAAGATATTAATGATCTCGTGGCTCATGTAGACCTGTTGCCAACTTTGGCCGCCATGTGTAACTTAGATATGCCAGAAGAAAAACAGTTAGATGGTATTGATTTTTCGCCTGTATTAAAAAAGGTAAGTGCAGAATTACCAAACCGGAGCGTTTTTGTGCATCACCGACAAGACTGGAGGCAACCAAAACCAGTTTTGGGTACTTGTATAATGAAAAACCAGTGGCGCTTAATTAATGGAAAACAACTCTATGATATTGTAGATGACCCTAAACAAAAGCATGATTTGTCCAGTGCATATCCCGAGTTGGTTAAAGAACTGTTATTAGAAAATTCAAAATTTATATCAGCAACTAAAAAGAATAAAGTATACCATGAATTACCAATGCAAGTGGTTGGCAATGAGTCGCAAAATGAGATTAAACTAACCATTCAGCACGCCATAGGTGAAGGTGGTGGAATTTGGAAACCAGAACAGGTATCTGCAGGAATGAAGAATCCAAATAATACGCATGCGCTAAGAATCGAAAGAACAGGAAAGTATCTTATCTCCTGTATGCGATGGCCTAAGGAATGTTCGGGCCCCATTTTAGGTGTTCCAAAAGAAAACCCTAAAGATTTATACGATTATAAAACGATTAGGCCCAATGAGGTTAGAATTAGTATTGCTAACCAAATGATTGAAAAAGAAATCCAGCCCAACCAAGAAGCAGTAACCTTTGAAGTAAATCTTAAAGAAGGAAAAACGTTTTTAATCACAGATTTTATTGAAGGAAAAAAGAAATATGGTGTATACTACACCTACGTTAAATATTTAGGAACCAACTAATCTCTTTTAGAAAGTAGGTTTTGATATGGTTTATTCAGAAAAAGACGAACAAAAGTAGACTCCTTTATAAACTATAGTATGAAAACTTTGAGCAGTAACCAAGTATAAAAAAAGATCCTAATTACCTTACCAATAAAACCGAAGGTATAGTACTTCAATATTTACCTAAAGAAATTCATTCAGATGATATTAAACGCTATTTAGACCAAGAATTCGATTATTCAAAGGCTACCAAATAATGGTTTATTCACTTACAAGGCGAATTTTCAAAAGAAGAAAAAATGATCTTCCCACATAAATATGACTTTTGGGACTACCGCCCTTGGAGGCATGAGGCTGATGCTATTTTATTAATCAAGAATTTAAAACCCAAACAGTAAGTTTATAATCAATTAAACATTTGTTGCATATATAGGTTAATATGTTATATAGAATAGTTTTAGGTTAGTATTTCGATATTTTAACTTTGGTTTATAAAACTTAAACTATGCTAAAATCATTAAACTCATTATTAATATTTTGCTTAATAACCTCATTTCTTTCTGCTCAAAACACATATTATGTTGCTACAGATGGTGATGATACTAATACAGGAACTACAGCAAGTCCTTTCAAGACCTTCAACAAAGCTATATCTGAAATGTCAGCTGGTGACACATGTATTATAAAAGGAGGTGTGTATGACGAAGAATTTGTAATTACTAAAAATGGAACAGCAAGTAATTATTTAACTTTTAAGGCAGCCGATGGTGAAAATGTTCAAATAAGAGCTACCAAGTACGTAAGTGGTTGGCAAGCACACAACGGTAATATTTATAAGGCAAATGTTGATATGAGTATTGAAAGCCGTTTTAGAGCTGTGTACCACAATAGTGCTTATATGGATTTAGCTAGATGGCCAAATAATACTGATAATAACCGTTGGACTGTAGATTGTCATCCTGTTGAAAATGGCGACGGAAGTCATTTTATTGTTAGTGGTATTCAAAATATAGACTGGACAGGTGGTTTAGTGTATTATTTAGGAGCACATTCTGGTGCTAGTTGGACAAGAGAAATAACATCAAGTACATCAACACGAATAGACTTTACCACAGTTGATACAAACAAATGGCCGTTTAGTACACACAACCCTCAAACATGGAGAAATTACCCAGGTAATAACAGAGGGCAATTGTTCTTATTTAATAAATTGGAGGCTTTAGATTATGCACGCGAGTGGTATTATGATGAGGTTGCTAAAATACTTTATTTCCAACCTGCTGATGGTGCAATTCCAGCAAATGATACCGTAGAATATGCTATTAGAAAATATGCTTTAGAAATTAAAGGCGACTATATAAAAATTGAAGGTATAAACTTTTTTGGTGGCAGTGTGAAAATTCATAATAATGCCGATAATAATCAAATTTTAAACTGCAAAGTAATCCATGGTAGTGAAGGGCATGATTCTTTAACAAATACATCAGCTCAAGTAGGTGAGGCTTCAATAGAAGTTTTAGGAGATAACACCCTTATAAAAGGTTGTACCGTAAATCATAGTTCTGTTAGTGGAATAGTAATATCTGGTTGGGCTGCTGATGATTGCGTGTTAGAAGGAAATACAATTAGTAACACAGATTATGTAGGTATTCATGCATCGCCAATTAGAACTAGTGGTGATAATATGAAAATACTTAAAAACACCATTTTTAATACTGGTAGAGATGGTATGTATGTGGCAGGTCAAAACTGTGAAATTGCTTATAATGATGTGTCTGCTTCTCAAAAAATAAACAGTGATTCTGGGGTGTTTTACACCGTAGGAAATGATAATTTGAAAAATAACGAAATTCACCATAATTGGTTTCATGACGCTACTGCACCAGCATACTCTCATAATCCAAGTGATCCAGCAAAAGCAGCAGGTATTTATTTAGATAATGATAGTAAAGGTTACACAGTGCACCACAATGTAGTTTGGAATGTATCTTGGAGCGGATATCAGGTAAATTGGAATAATACGCATTTAGATTTTTATCATAATACCATTTGGAATGCAGAACGCGCTATGGATTCTTGGGACATAAATGGTCCACAAGAGAATAACAAGATTTATAACAACTTTGCAAATACAGGAGATTGGTTTACAAAAACAGCTACTGATTTTGATATTCAAAACAGTCCTATTTTTTCAGAATCGCCTTTTGAAGATGCTAATACCCAAAATTTTATGCCAAAATCAACCAGTTCTTTAGTAGATCAAGGACAAGTTATTACTGGCTTTAATAAATCTTTTAAAGGAACTGCACCAGATATTGGGGCTTATGAGAGAGGAGGTACAAGATGGACTGCTGGCGTTAATGCAATTGAGGACACAGGTGAACCATTAGATTGGTCTATTTACGATACCCAGTTTAGAATTAAAGTAAATACCGAGACGTGTCCAGATGCAGATAATGGAAAAGTAAATATCCTTGCTGATGTAGAATTAGAATATGTTGTTACTTTTAATAGTAATGATACTGAATTTACTAAAGAGACAACTATAGAAAATTTGGCTCCAGGAAACTACAGCTTATGTATTGCTCTGAAGAGTGAACCTAATGAAAGTCAGTGCTATGAAGTTGAAATTAAGGAGACTGAAGGTCTTAGTGGCAAAACAGTTTTAAATAAAGATAATTATACAGTAAACATTACTCAAGGAACACCACCTTTTAACGTAGTTGTAAATAATGAGATTGTGCTTCAAACTTCAGATTATTCGTTTTCCATTCCTGTGAGTCAAGGGGATGTTGTTGAGGTAATATCAGATAAAGATTGTGAAGGTAAATTAATAGAGTCTATAGACTTTTATAAGAACATAACGGCTTACCCTAATCCAACAACTGGAGATTTTCAATTTGTATTACCTGTTGATGAAGGAAACATATTAATTGAAGTTTATAATATACATTCGCAATTATTATCTTCAAAAGTATATGTTATTGAATCTGGAACAGTTAATATGACTATTGAGAATAATGAACCTGGAATTTATTTTGCTAAAATTGTTACTAAACAACCCAGAATATTAAAAATAGTTAAAAAATAAGCTAGTATTTTTTTGAAGATTGCCTAACAATTAATTCAACATCTAAAACTTTTGATGTTTTTTTAAACAATTTATCTTGTATTTGCTTTATTAGTAAAGAAGCAGCTGTTTTACCCATTTCAAAATCTGGCTGATTAATAGTAGTTAAAGAAGGTTCTATAACCGATGAAATAGGATCATTATTAAACCCAACAACAGCAATATCTTTTGGTATATTTATGCCAGAATTTTTTAAATACTGAATTGCAGCAATAGCGGCCGTATCGTTTGATGAGTAAATGCCATCAACATTTCCCATTTTTATTATTTGTTTAGCAAAAGCAACACCATCATTTTCAGATAATTTAGACTCTAAACAATAATCTTCATTAAAATTTAAACCATGTTTTTTTAAAGCATCAACGTAGCCTTGTTTTCGGTTTTTGTATAACGGATTTATTTGTGGTCCCGAAAAATGAACAATATTTCTGCAACCGTTTTCAATTAAATGTTCTGTAGCCATAAAGCTAGCTTTGTAATCGTCAACACTTATACTAGAGCAATTTTCAAGTTTACAGGGCCTATCATAAAAAACAATGGGTCCGCCATGTTTTAAGTACGGCATTAAATGATCAAACGTTTCGGTTTGCATTGATATGGAAATTAAAACACCATCAACTCTATTGGCTAATAATGTTTCCATAAGTTTTTGCTCTCTTTCAAAATCTTCAAACGATTGGCAAATAATTACATTATAACCAGCCTCTTGTGCGGTTTCTTCAATGCCAGAAATAACACTAGAAAAGAAATTACGCGAAATTCTAGGCACAATAACCCCAATGGTATTGGTTTTATTGGTTCTTAAGTTAGATGCTAAAGTGTTGCGTTGGTAACCAAGTTCTGTAGCTTTGTTAAGTATTTTTTGCTTGGTTTTTTTTGAAACGCGCGAACTATCATTTAAGGCTCTAGAAACCGTAGAACTATCAATGCCTAAAGCTTTAGCTATGTCGTGTATAGTTACTTGTTCACCTTTTTTCATATTTAAAAGCCTAAAGTTTTAGGTTAAATAAAAAGAGCCTTTTTTAATTAGTGGGCTAATATATGTAAATAGATGTTCAATATAGTAAATTTTAAAAATACAATCGATTGTATTTTTAAAATAAATCACTAATTTTACAATCATAATCAAACAAAACTAAAAATGATAAAGAATAGCCAAGTAAGATATGCGGCTTCTCCAAGAGAAGTAAAACAAATGGACACTAATGCTCTAAGAGACGAGTTTTTGGTAGAAAATGTTATGACTATAAATGAAATTAACTGGGTGTATTCTCATTATGATAGGTTTATGGTAGCTGGCGTTGTACCGCAAAATGATGTTACACTTGAAACAGTTGATGAGTTAAAGTCTGAATTCTTTTTAGAACGAAGAGAAATAGGTATTATAAACATAGGCGGTAAAGGCTCTGTTACTGTTGATGGTAACGTTTTTGAAATTGAAAATAAAGAAGCACTTTACTTAGGGCAGGGTAATAAAGCTGTTGTGTTTTCTAGCGCCGATGCTAATAACCCTGCAAAATTTTACTTAAATTCAACACCGGCACATAAAGCATTTCCAAATAAAAAAATAGGTGTTAATGATGTTGAAGTAGTAGAATTAGGTGCCAATGAAACAGCAAATGCCAGAACGCTTAGAAAATACATTGTAAATAGTGTTGTAGATGTGTGCCAATTACAAATGGGTATGACATCATTAAAAACAGGAAATGTATGGAATACCATGCCAGCACACGTGCATGATCGTCGTATGGAGGTGTATTTTTACATTGAAGTTCCAGAAGGGCAATCGGTTTGTCATTTTATGGGGCAACCTAATGAAACTAGGCATATTTGGATGCAAAACGAACAAGCAGTTATATCACCTCCATGGTCTATTCATTCAGGAGCCGGCACCAGTAATTACACCTTTATTTGGGGTATGGCAGGCGAAAATTTAGATTATTCAGATATGGATATGGCTAATATTTCAGAATTAAGATAATAACTATAATAAACAGATATGAAAGCTCTAAAGGTATTAACCGTTGCATCTATTTTATGCATGTTTTTTTCTTGTGAAAAAGAAAATAGTATAACATTTCAAGTTGAAAATACACTTGATTTAGACCGAAGTTTTGAAACCATAGAGATTTCAAAAGCTGTTTTAAATCTTCAAAATTTAGAAGGTTTAGCAATACAAAATGTTGAAACAAATGAAGTTTTAACATCGCAATTAGTTGACACAGATGCAGATGGTGAGCACGATTTGTTGCTTTTTCAGCCTAACATAAAAGCCAATGCAACAAACACATATAAAATAGTTGAAACTGTTAAAAATGATAGTGTTACTGCTGTTTGCTATTCAAGATTTGTGCCCGAAAGAACCGATGATTATGCTTGGGAAAATAATAAAGTAGCTTTCAGAATTTTTGGCCCAAACGCGCAATACAGATTTGAAAATAATTTACCGGAACCCACTTTATCTAGCGGTGTTGATGCTTGGTTAAAAAAAGTTGAATACCCAATTATAAACAAATGGTACAAAAAATATACTGAAAAAACAGGTAGCTATCATGAAGATACTGGTGAGGGTTTAGATAATTTTCATGTTGGTAAAAGTAGAGGTGTTGGTGGTTTAGCCTACAAAAAAGATAGCGTGTTTTATATTTCAAAAAATTTCACAAAGCATAAAACTATCGCAACAGGACCTATAAGAACCAGTTTTTCTGTGGAATATGATATTTGGGGGCCAGAAGGCACGCCAATTAAAGAATCTAGAATTATAAGTTTAGATTATGGAAGCAATTTATCAAAGTTTGAAGTAAATATTCAGGGTGTTAATACAATTTCGGCAGGTTTAACTCTACATGAAAATGATGGTGTTGTTACATCAAAACAAGGCGAAACATGGCTTAACTACTGGCAACCACATGCTAATGCAGAGTTAGGAACAGCTATTGTAGCGCCATCAATATATTTTATTGGCAGTGAAAAATATGAAACAGATAAAAAAGATTTAAGCAATGCTTTCATGCACTTAAAAACAGTTAATAATAGTGTGGTGTATTATGCTGGTTTTACATGGAGTGAAAGCAAACAATTTAAAAACCAACAAGCTTGGGAGCAGTATTTAAGAAATTTTTCAAAAAAAATAGAAAATCCATTAAAAGTAACGCTAGTTAACAATTAGTTTTATTTGAAGACATTCTAATAATCAATTCAGTATTTAAGGTAATTTTATTTAAAGTTACCTTTTTATTTGGTGTATCAATACGTTTTAAAAATGTTTCGGCAGCCAATTTTCCCATGGCTTCACTATGCTGATTTACTGTTGATATGGCTGGTGATACAAATGACGTAAAAGGTTCATTACTAAAGCCAATTAAAGCAATATCGTCGGGTACATTTATATTGTTTTCTTGCATTACTTGCAATGCGCCTAAAGCAGCATAATCTCCAGAAGCATACACCGCATCGGGTCTGTCTTTTAACTCTAAAAGCTGCTGCATAATGCGTCTGCCATCTTCCAGCCTCAAACTGCTTTCAATTATAAGCTCGTCTTCAATAGGTAAATTGTGTTTTTTTAAGGCATCTCTATAACCAATTTCACGTTCTTTATAAATTCTAATGTGTTTTAAACCAGCAATGTGTGCTATACGTTTGCAGCCTTGGTTAACTAAATGTTCAACTACTTTGTGGCTACTATTATAATCGTCAATACAAATATAATCTACGTTTAAATCGTTTTCACCTCTATCAAAAAGCACTAATGGTGTACCTTTTTCTTTAATTTTTTCGTAGTATTTTAAATTGGTGGTTTCGTTAGCCATAGAAGCAATAATACCATCAACTTGCGCACTTAAAAGCGCATCAATACAATCACATTCTTTTTCGTGAGATTCGTTAGATTGTGAAATGATAACATTATAGCCTTTTTCGTTTAAAACACCTTCAATATTTTCAACCACCGATGAAAAAAAGTTACTATTATTTCTAGGAATAATAACCCCAACCAAGTTACTTTTACCTTTACGTAAAGCTGTAGCTAAACGGTTAGGTTGGTAGTTTAATTTTTTTGCCATTTTACGCACATCGTCTTTAGTTTTATCACTAATTCTTGGATGGTTATTAAGTGCTTTTGAAACGCCTGAAGGTGTTAAACCCAAAGCTTCGGCAATATCTTTTATGGTTGTTTTTTTCTTGATTGTAAAATATTTTTATATTTTTGTTCAAACGTTTGAACAAAAATAGTGGTTTTTTTAAAATAAACAAAACTAATAATGTAACCTTAGGCCTTGTGTGTTATAGGTTTTTTGTGTTTTTGGTTGTTTTTAAGTTTATATTGTTCAATCGTTTGAACTTAATGAGAATTTGAACCGAAAAAGAGCGTGCTCCATTCGGGCTAATATTATAAACATAAACTAATGAAATACATTGTTTGCGAAAAGCCAGGTGAGTTTCTTTTAAAAGAAAAAGAAGCGCCGGTAAGAAAAGAAGGTGAAGCTTTATTAAAAATTAAAAAAGTTGGTATTTGTGGTACAGATTTGCATGCTTATGCAGGAAATCAGGCCTTTTTTACATACCCAAGAATTTTAGGGCATGAGTTAGCTTCTGAAGTACTTGAAATTGGTGAAAACGACCGTGGTATTAAGGCAGGCGATAAAGTAGTAGTTATGCCTTATGTTAGCTGCGGAAAATGTATTGCTTGCCGCAACGGAAAAACTAACTGTTGTACAAATATTACAGTTTTGGGTGTGCATGGTGATGGTGGTATGCAAGAACAAATTACAGTGCCGGCAAATATTTTATTACCGGCAAACAATTTAAGTGATGATGAAATGGCTATTGTTGAGCCTTTAGCTATTGGTGCACATGCAATAAGAAGAGCCAATATTCAACCAGGCGAAACGGTTGCTGTTGTGGGTTGCGGGCCAATAGGTATTGGTATTATGAAGTTAGCCCAAATAGCAGGTGCTAAAGTAATTGCAATTGATATGAATGAACAACGTTTGCAATACGCTAAAGATAAAATTGGTGTAGATTATATTGTGAAAGCAGGAGAAAATGCCGTAAAAGAGGTTGAAGAAATTACAAACGGAGATTTATGTACAGCGGTTTTTGATGCATCGGGAAATAAATACGCTCTAGAGGCTTGTCCTGATTATATGTCGCACGGTGGTCGTTTCGTATTAGTTGGTTTATCAAAAGGTGAATTAACATATACACACCCAAAAGTACATGCCAAAGAAATGACTTTAATGTGCAGTAGAAATGCTACTACCGAAGATTTTGAACATGTAATTAGTGTGTTAAACCAATTCCCAACAGAATCATTCATTACACATAATGTACCATTCACTGAAATGATTGAGAATTTTGATAGCTGGTTAAAACCAGAAACAGGCGTTATGAAAGCCACAGTAAATTTTAATTAAGAAAGCGAAAAAGAAAAAATGTCAGCAAGTTACGTTCAAATAGATCCAAAAGACAACGTTGTTGTAGCTATTACACCTTTAGAAAAAGGATTAAAAACACAAGTAGCAGGTAAAACAGTTGTTTTAAAAGAAGATATTAAACAAAAACATAAATATACTTTAAACGATTTTGAAGTAGGCGATCAAATTTACATGTACGGTGTTTTAATTGGTAAAGCAACACAGCCAATTAAAGCAGGTTGTGCTATAACTATTGATAATGTTAAGCATGCTTCGGCAGCGTTTCAAGACACCAAAGAAGCTTACAGTTGGTCTGCGCCAGATATTTCAAAATTTGAAGGTAGAACTTTTAACGGCTTTCATAGAGAAGACGGTAAAGTAGGCACTGCCAATTATTGGTTGGTAATTCCTTTAACGTTCTGTGAAAACAGAAATGTTGACGTTTTGGAAGGTGCACTTTCTGAAAAATTAGGCTATCAAACAAAAAAAGATTTTGCCGTAAATACCGATGCTTTAATTGAGCAGTACAAAGCAGGAGCATCAAACGACGCCATTTTAAATACACCAATTATTACTACAAAAGAGGAAATGACTAAAAACAGATTGTTTCCAAATGTAGATGGTATAAAGTTTTTAAAACACGATGGTGGTTGTGGTGGTATTCGTCAAGATTCTGAGGTTTTATGCCAATTATTAGCAGGATATATTTCAAACCCTAACGTAGCAGGTGCAACTATTTTTAGTTTAGGTTGCCAAAATGCACAAATAAGCATGTTGCAAAATGCCATTGATGCTATTGCACCAAACAATACAAAACCAGTTCATTATTTAGAGCAACAACAAAGCTCAAGTGAGCGAGCTTTAATTGAAGAAGCTGTAAAACATACCTTTTTAGGTTTAGTTGAAGCTAATAAATTAGAACGAAAACCAGCACCGTTAAGTAAATTAGTTTTAGGTTTAGAGTGTGGCGGATCAGATGGTTTCTCAGGCATTTCTGCAAACCCTGCACTTGGTTATGCCTCAGATTTATTGGTTGGTTTAGGTGGTTCGCCTGTTTTAGCAGAGTTCCCCGAACTAAATGGTGTAGAGCAAGAGTTAATTAATAGATGCGAAACTGAAGAAGATGCTAAAAAGTTTTCAGGTTTAATGAGAGCTTATTCAGCAGCAGCAGTTGCTGTAGGGTCTGGTTTTGAAAACAACCCTTCACCAGGAAACATAAAAGATGGCTTAATTACAGACGCTATGAAATCTGCAGGCGCAGCAAAAAAAGGCGGTACATCGCCCGTGGTTGAGGTTTTAGATTATGCCGAACAAGTAACAAAACCAGGTTTAAATTTATTGTGCACACCAGGTAATGATGTAGAGTCAACCACAGGTTTAGTTGGTTCTGGTTGTAACGTGGTGGTGTTTACCACAGGTTTGGGTACACCAACAGGCAACCCGGTTGCACCTGTTTTAAAAATGTCTAGTAATACTAATTTATATGAACGTATGAATGATATTATTGATATTAACGCAGGTACCGTAATTACCGGTGAAGATACTATAGAATCTATGGGCGAAAAAATTCTAGATCACGTTATTAAAGTAGCTAGTGGCGAGGTACCATCAAAAGCGGTACTGCATGGAAATAACGATTTTATTCCTTGGAAAAGAGGCGTTTCATTATAATAAACAACAAAATAATTTTTAAAGCTAGAAGCTAAAGGCTAATAGCAAAAAGCTAACAGTAATGAATTCATTAAATAGAAATACAGCATCTGTAAACACATATACAGAAAGAATAGTTCAATTTGGAGAAGGTAACTTTTTAAGAGCTTTTGCCAATTGGATGATACATGAAATGAACAAAAATGCTAGTTTTGATGCTGGCGTTGTGGCAGTACAACCAATAGACCAAGGATTGATTAAAATGCTAAACGATCAAGATGGTTTGTACACACTTTACCTTAACGGTATTAAAAACGGTGAAGCTATTAGCGAACATCAAATTGTAGATTGTATTCAAAGAGGTATTAATCCGTATGAAAATCCAGCCGATTATTTAGCAATAGCTGAAAATCCAGAACTTCGCTTTGTAATTTCAAACACTACCGAAGCGGGTATTGCTTACAATGCTGATGATAAATTAGATGATGCGCCACAATCAAGCTTTCCAGGTAAATTAACAGCACTTTTATACAAGCGTTTTCAAACCTTTGGCGGCGCTTCAGATAAAGGAATGATTATTATTCCTTGTGAATTAATAGATAGAAACGGCGATAACCTAAAACGCATCATACTTCAATATGCAAATGACTGGAATTTAGGTGCTGAATTTACAGAGTGGATTAACGAAGACAATATTTTCTGCAACACTTTAGTAGATAGAATTGTGCCAGGGTATCCGCGTGATAAAATGGATAAAATTACCGAAGAATTAGGCTATAAAGATAATTTAGTAGTTGAAGGTGAACAGTTCCATTTATGGGTAATTGAAGGACCAGAAGCTGTAAAAGAAGAAATTCCTGCTGAAGCCTGCGGTTTAAATATTGTTTTTACAGATAATATGGAGCCTTACAGAACACGTAAAGTGCGTATTCTTAATGGTGCGCACACCAGTTTGGTGCCTGTTGGTTATTTGTATGGTATTGATAAAGTGCGCGAATCTTTAGAAGATACCGTTGTTGGTGGTTTCTTAAAAGATGCCATTTTTGAAGAAATTTGTCCGACTTTAGATTTGCCTGAAGCAGAACTAAATCAGTTTGCTAATGATGTTATTGACAGGTTTAGAAACCCATATTTAGAGCATGCTTTAATAAGTATTTCATTAAATTCTACGTCAAAATATAAAACAAGAGTTTTACCATCTGTTTTAGAATATATAAAAAGAAAAGATGCATTACCACAACGTTTACTGTTCTCTTTAGCGGCGTTAATAGCATTTTATAAAGGCGATAGAAATGGTGAAGATATTCCGTTAAAAGATGACCAATCAGCATTAGATTTCTTTAAAGATCAATGGGCAACTGGAGATATAGCTGCTGTTGCGAAGGCAACACTTGAAAATGCAAATTTCTGGGGAGAAGATTTAACACAGTACAACGGGCTTTTAGAAAACGTAACTAAAAACCTTGAAAATATTGTGAATAATGGAATGAAAATAACTTTAGAAAATTTTGTAAAGTAAGCAATGGTAATAGATTCGCACCAACATTTCTGGCACTACGAACCTAAAAAGCACGAATGGATTGATGAGTCTATGAAAGTGATTCGTCGTGATTTTTTACCATCAGATTTAAAACAAGTTTACACTGAAAACGGTATTGATGGTTGCGTAGCTGTTCAAGCAGATCAAACTTTAGCGGAAACCGATTTTTTAATACAACTTTCAAAAGAAAATAGTTTTATTAAAGGGGTTGTTGGTTGGGTAGATTTAAGAAGTGATACTGTTGAAAGTACTTTGGAAACCTACGCTAACACTAATGTTTTAAAAGGTTTTAGGCATGTTGTGCAAGGTGAAGCAGACCATAATTTTCTATTACGCCCAAATTTTTTAAGAGGAATTTCGGCGTTAGAAAAACATAATTATACGTACGATATTTTAATATTTCCACACCAATTAGGTGCAGCTTTAGAGTTTGTTAAACGTTTCCCAAACATGCGTTTTGTAATAGATCATATAGCAAAACCGTACATAAAAGATGGGTTTTACAACGGTTGGGCAACTTTAATGAAAGAAATAGGAAAGCATGATAACGTATACTGTAAAGTATCTGGTATTATTACTGAAGCCGATTTTAACTCTTGGACTCCACAGCAAATTAAACCCTATTTAAATCTGGTTTTTGAAGCCTTTGGGGCAGACAGAATTATGTTTGGTTCAGATTGGCCAGTGTGTTTAGTAGCCGGAAATTATAAACAAGTAAAAGCATTAATTACAAATTTTATAGAAAACTTAACAGCCAATGAGCAAGCAAAAATCATGGGGCAAAACGCTATAAAATTTTATAACTTATAGAATATGGATTTAGGATTAAAAGATAAAGTTGTTGTTGTAACAGGAGCAGCTGGTATTAAAGGGAGCATTGGCGAAACTATTGTTCAAGCATTAGCTAATGAAGGCGCAACACCTGTTATTGTTGATAGAAACGATAGAGGTTTTGGCTACGCCGAAGCATTACAAACTAAAGGCATTGATAGTATTTTTATAAAAACAGATTTATCTGATTATACACAAATTGAAGCGGCAGCTAAAAAAATTGAAGAAAAATACGGTAGAGTAGATGCACTAATTAATAATGTTGGTGTTAATGATGGTGCAGGCTTAGATGCTTCAATGGATGATTTTATGTATTCGTTAAAGCTAAATATGGTTAGCTTTTTTGCCATGACTAAATTCTGTTTACCAATGATTAAAAAGGTAAAAGGGAATATTTTAAACGTAGGCTCAAAAGTAGCGTTAACTGGCCAAGGCGGTACATCGGGTTATGCAGCATCAAAAGGTGGTGTATTAGGTTTAACAAGAGAATGGGCGGTAGATTTAATTAAAGAAGGCATACGTTCTAACGCCATAATTATTGCCGAAAGCTGGACGCCAGCTTATGATAATTGGATTAAAACTTTAGAAAATGGTGAAGAAAAACTAAAATCTATTGTTAAAAAAATTCCTTTAGAAAACAGGATGACAACACCACAAGAAATAGCAGACCAATGTTTGTTTGCCATTTCAGAAAAGTCATCTCACACCACAGGGCAGTTCATTACTGTAGATGGTGGCTATGTGCATTTAGACAGATCTTTATTAACCGAATAAAACATTTGTTGTCAATTAAAAGACAAAGAAGCCAAAATATATCTTTTGGCTTCTTTATTTTGCAATAAGTAATTCTAACTAATTAAACTAAAAATGGATAAACTAAAAAAAATACCAGTTGTTAAAAAGGAGTTGTTATTTCCTTTTATAATTATAACATCATTATTTGCCCTTTGGGGAATTGCCAACGATTTAACAAACCCAATGGTTTCGGCATTTAAAAAAGTAATGCCAGAATTATCAAACGTACAAGCATCATTGGTGCAATTTGCATTTTATTTTGGGTACTTTTTTATGGCATTGCCTGCAGCACTTTTTATTAGAAAATACAGTTACAAATCTGGAATCATTTTAGGGTTATGTTTATATGCCATTGGTGCATTTTTATTTTATCCGGCAGCAGCAAATGAAGAGTTTAATTACTTTTTAATTTCATTATGGGTTATTACATGTGGTTTAGCTTTTTTAGAAACCACATCAAATCCATTAATTTTAGCATTAGGCGATAAAGAAACAGCTACACAACGTTTAAATTTAGCACAAGCTTTTAACCCTATAGGTTCGTTAACAGGAATGATAATTGCTCAAGTTTTTGTAATTGGCGCTTTACGTTCAGATGATTATACAGCAGAGGCTTATAACGCTTTATCTTCGGAAGAAATAGCTGTTATTAGAGAAAATGATTTGGGCGTTATTAGTGTGCCATATATTGCTTTAGGTGTTTTAGTATTGGTTATTATGGGAATTATTATTGCTACAAAAATGCCTAAAACAGCTGATGATGATAAAATGTCATTATCAGAATCTTTCAAAAAATTATTTGCTAACAAAAATTACATACAAGGTGTTTTAAGTCAGGCATTTTACGTGGGTGCTCAAATTATGTGTTGGACCTATATTTTTCAGTATGTAGATAATTTAAATATTACCAACGGTACTGAGTATACGGCAACATACTTTAACATTGCTGCAATGATTTCATTTTTATGTGGCCGTTGGATTGGTACAGCTTTAATGAAAAAAATAAACCCATCAAGATTATTAATGTTATTTGGTATTGGTGGTGTTGTAATGTGTGCAGGTGCCATTTTATTACCAGGTATAGCAGGTTTATTATCGTTAGTTGGTATTTCAGTATTTATGTCTATTATGTTCCCAACTATTTATGGTATTGCCTTAAAAGATATGGGTGACGAAGCTAAAATTGGTTCAGCAGGATTAGTTATGGCCATTGTTGGTGGCGCTTTAATGCCAGTGGCGCAAGGTGCTATTTTAGATTGGGGTGGCGATGGTTTTGCCGATGTACAAGTATTAGGTTTTATACCAGAGGTTAACTTTTCGTTTATTTTACCTCTAATATGTTTAGCTGTAGTTGCATTATACGGTTACGCTAGTTACAAAAGAAATTTAAAAAACTAAAAAATGAGCACAAAAAGATATTGTTATTCTTGCGATTTAAAAGATAACCCAAAACTAATTGAAGAGTATAAAGAATACCATGCAGCAGGTAATGCGTGGCCCGAAATAACTAAAAGTATTAAAGATGCTGGTATTGTTGATATGCAAATATACTTAACAGGTAACCGCATGTTTATGATTATGGAGGTTAATGAAACGTTTGACCCCGTAAAAAAGGCCGAAATGGATTCCAATAACCCAAAAGTGCAAGAATGGGAAAAACTTATGTGGAATTACCAACAAGAATTACCTTGGGCTAAACCAGGCGAAAAATGGATTGAACTTGAAAAAGTATTTCAATTAGTTTAAAATATAATTTATAATCTGAAAAGCATTTATTTTTAATAAGTGCTTTTTTTAATCATTTTTTCTTTGAAAAATTATTTCACATTATTAGTTGTTTGTTTGTTTTTATTGTTTAGCTGTAAGTCTGAAAATAATCAAAAACAAGTTGAGACTTTAAAACAAGAACAGTTAGTAATAGGGAAACAAATTTCAAAGATACATTGTTCTAGATGCCATGAGTTTCCCCAACCTCAGGTAATGCCAAAAACATATTGGGATGAAGTTCTTCCTATAATGGGGTTTCATTTAGGAATAAGGCCTAAAGGAAAAGTATTAAGTGATTTTAATAATGAAGTAGCATATCAAAGACTATCAAAATCAGGCCTTTTTCCAGAAAAACCATTAATAACACAAGATGAATGGCAAGCTATATTAAACTATTATAAACAAAACGCACCCATACACCTATCAGATACTTTACAGCCAAAATTTAATAAGCAACTAAAACTCTTCAAAAAAGAGGTGTTACCATGGAAAACTCCAGGTGAAGGTCTTACCTTTCTTGATTTTGAAAGTAATACTTTTAAGCTTGGTTATAACTCGCAAAATGAGCAGTCTTATTACACTAATATAGATCTAACCGGAAAAATTTTAAAAAATTATAAATTAAATTTTCCGTTAGTTGATGTTGAAAAAAACGCTGGCACAGAACTATTGTTAAGCATGGGGCGCATGTATAATGTAGATGAACCAACTGGTAGCCTATCTGCACTCAATAATACAATAAAACCTTTTTTAAACAAACTACAACGGCCTGTAGATTTTAAAATAGAGGATTTTGATAACGATAAATCTATGGATATATTAATAACCGAATTTGGCAAATATTTAGGCGGTATTAATATATATTCAAACAAGGGTAAATTTGTTAAAACTAATATTTATAATAAACCCGGGGCGATTAATATTATTTTAAGAGATGTTAATAATGATGGGTTGAAAGATTTTTACGTACTAATAGCTCAAGAAAATGAAGGCATATATCTTTTCGTTAACAAAGGCAATTTAAAGTTTGAAAAGCAACAAATTATAAGTTTACCACCATACTACGGAACTACACATTTTGAATTATTAGATTTTGATAACGATGGTGATGACGATGTTGTTTGTTCAAGTGGCGATAATGACGATTTTACAAGTCCATTAAAACCATTTCAAGGAATTCGAATTTTTAAAAACAAAGGAAATAATAATTTTGAACAAGTTTGGTTTTTTAAACAAAAAGGAGCTTATGGCACTACCTGTGCCGATTTTGATAATGATGGTGATATTGATATAGCGTCCATAAGTTATTATGCTTCACTGGAAAATAAAGATAACGAAGCTTTTTTATATTTTGAAAATATAAGTAATGCCGCTAATCCATGGAAGTTTAAGGTATATGCTCCATTAAAAACAAAAAATAATTGTTTTATGTTAATTAAAGCAAAAGATGTTGATGCTGATGGTGACTTAGATATTCTATTAGGAAGTAATTCTAGTATATTCTCAAATAATGTGAAGTCTGAAATAAATAAGCAATGGATTGAAACGGGAGGAGCCATTACAATTTTAAAAAATACAACCAATAAATAAAGTTTAAGTTTTTTATAAAACCTTATAATCAAATTTTTGAATGATAATTTAGTTGTAAATCGAATTGGTGAAATTATATTGTTTTGTAATAACAAAAAAAAAGCAGCCTTTTGGCTGCTTTATGTTTTAGTTAAAGGTTAATTGTAATTAGTGACCTGTAACTTCTTTAATTTTATCTTTAGTTGCATTTGCAGCATTATCTACAGCTTCACCAGCAGCATCAGCAGCATCGTTTACAGCTTCTCCAGCGGCATTAGCAGCATCACCTGCAGCATCAACAGCGTCTTCAGCAGCTTCTTTTACAGAATCTGCAGCTTCACCGGCAGCGTTTGCAGCATCATTTGCAGTTTCTTTAGCAGCATCAGCAGCATTACCAGCAGCTTCTTCAATTGCATTACCTGCTTTTTTTGTCTCTCTACAAGAAGTAAAAGTTACACCTAAAGCCAATACTAAAGCTGTGCTTAAAATTAGTTTTTTCATGATTTTTCGTTTTAGTGTTAATTAAGATTTGTGATAAATATAAAAATTTATTTAACTATATACGTAAATAATTAAGAATTTGGATTACCGCTCCTTTATTATTTTTTATATAATCTAAATTTTTAGACCCTGCTTTTTCACAAAAGTCACTATTAGTGATTAGCTTGTTTAAATTAGAAAATAATTCTTGCTTATTAGCTACAGAGAACATACCACCAAAGGTAATCATTGCCTTTGCTTCAGGAAATTTATCATAATTTTTCCCAATAATAATGGGTACACCAAAAACGGCGGGTTCTAATGTATTGTGTAAGCCTGTATTACCCATTGCACCACCAACATAGGCAATATTTGCATAATTGTAAATTTTGCTTAGTATACCTATGGTGTTTACAATAAACACTTGGGCATTTTGTAAATTACTATTATCTTTTTCAGTAAATAAAACAGTTTTGGTTTGTAATTGCGTCTTTAGGTTGTTTATTTGGTTGAGTTTTATATTGTGTGGTGCAATTATAAATTTAACGTTTTTATACTTGGTGTTGTTTATAAAATCAATTAATAGGGTTTCGTCTTCAGGCCAAGTACTACCGGCAACCACACATAATTGATTGTTTTTAAAAGTTTCAATAAAATTGAGTGTATTGTTTTGCTGTAATTGGCTGTAAACCCTATCAAAACGCGTATCGCCGGTAACAGTAGCATTTTTGTAGTTTATAGAGTTTAATAGTTTTTTTGAAGTTTCGTTTTGTGTAAATATATGGTCAAAAGCAAAAAGCGCATTTTTTAATTTTTTGCCATAAAATTTAAAATAAGATTGATTAGCCCTAAAATTAGCCGATATTAAAATGGCCTTTAATTGCTTTTCTTTTAAGGTGTTTAAAATATTAGGCCAAATATCATACTTTACAAAAATGGTTAATTCAGGTTTTACAACATTAATAAATTTAGTTGCATTTTTAAGCGTATCTAAAGGTAAATACACAACAATATCTGCAATTGGGGTGTTTTTTCTAATATCGTAACCTGAAGGAGAAAAAAAACTTAGTACAATTTTATGGTTATTATAATGTTTTCTAAGTTCTTTAAAAACAGGAAGTCCTTGTTCATATTCGCCTAAAGAGGCGCAGTGAAACCAAAGTGTTTTATCTCCAGGTCTTAAATGTGTTTTAAGCAAATTAAAGGTTTGTTTTCGGCCATATACACCACGCTTAATTTTATCATTAAAAGGCGCTAAACATTTTAACCCAAAACCAGCTAAATTGATACCAATGTTGTAAAGAAAACTCAATATTATTTGTTTGTTGCTAAAATACATTTCTTTACGTAATTTCATTGGTTTACCTACACGATTTTTTGTAATTTCGTAGTGTAAAAACTCAATAAAAGAGTTCTAATTTTTTCAGATGAAGAAGATTCAAATGGTAGACCTCAAAGGTCAGTACAACGCTATAAAAGACGTTGTAACCCCTTCTATACAACAAGTTATTGAAACCACATCATTTATAAACGGACCAAAAGTTCATGAATTTCAAAAAAATTTAGAAAACTATCTTGGTGTAAAACATGTAATACCATGTGCAAATGGTACAGATGCTTTACAAATTGCTATGATGGGGCTTGGTTTAAAACCAGGTGATGAGGTTATAACGGTTAATTTTACTTTTGCTGCTACCGTAGAGGTTATTGCGCTTTTAAACTTAACACCCGTTCTAGTAGATGTAAATGAAGATGATTTTAATATAAATATTGAAGCTCTAAAAAAAGCCATTACACCCAAAACCAAAGCCATTGTGCCAGTACATTTGTTTGGTCAATGTGCTAATATGGAAGCTGTTATGCAAATAGCAAAAGCACATAACTTGTTTGTTATTGAAGATAATGCACAAGCTATTGGTGCAAATTACACGTATGAAAACGGTACAAAGGTAAAAGCAGGAACCATTGGTCATGTTGGGGCAACATCATTTTTTCCTTCAAAAAACTTAGGATGTTATGGTGATGGCGGTGCTATTTTTACAAATGATGATGATTTAGCACATACCATTAGAGGCATAGTTAATCACGGTATGTACGAGCGTTACCATCATGATGTTGTTGGCGTAAACTCAAGATTAGATAGCATTCAAGCAGCTGTTTTAGATGCAAAATTACCAAAGCTTGATGGCTATAATAAAGCACGACAAACTGCTGCAAAAAAATATAATGAGGCTTTTAAAGGAGTGGACACTATTATTACACCATCTATAACAGGTGGTTGTGGAGAAAATATATGCGATACTTGTGATTGCCACGTGTTTCACCAATACACACTTAAAATTAAAGGCGGAAAAAGAGATGCTTTAGTGGAGCATTTAAATGAAAATGGCATACCATGTGGTGTTTATTACCCAATACCATTACACAAGCAAAAGGCCTATGCAGATGCACGATATAATGAGGCCAATTTTACAGTAACAAATCAACTAGTTAAAGAGGTTATTTCATTGCCAATGCATACAGAGCTAGATGATGAGCAAATAGAACATATTACATCAACCGTTATAAAATTTGTCAATGGATAAAATACTAGTTACAGGAGGTTTAGGCTTTATAGGCTCACACACCGTAGTAGAATTACAAGAAGCAGGTTATGAAGTTGTTATTATTGATGACTTATCAAACTCTTCAGAAAAAGTATTAGATGGTATAACTGCCATTACTGGAAAAACACCAATTTTTGAAAAGATTGATTTAAAAGAAAAAACCGATGTTGAGGCGTTTTTCAAAAAACATAATGACGTTAAAGGCGTTATTCATTTTGCGGCAAGTAAAGCTGTGGGCGAAAGTGTAAACGAGCCGTTGTTATATTATGAAAATAATATTGGAACACTTGTTTACCTACTAAAAGAATTAAAAAAATTACCTGAAGCTAGCTTTATTTTTAGCTCATCATGTACCGTTTACGGGCAAGCAGACGAGTTGCCAATTACTGAAAGTGCACCAGTAAAACAAGCAGAATCTCCTTACGGAAACACAAAACAAATAGGCGAAGAAATTATTAGAGACACCTGTAAAGTAGTGCCAACTTTAAAAGCCATTGCTTTACGTTACTTTAATCCTGTTGGGGCGCATGCATCTACTGAAATTGGAGAGTTGCCAATTGGTGTGCCACAAAATTTAGTGCCTTTTATTACGCAAACAGCTATTGGTATTAGAGAACAATTATCTGTTTTTGGCGATGATTACCCAACTCCTGATGGCACCTGCATAAGAGACTATATTCATGTGGTAGATTTAGCTAAAGCGCACGTAGTAGCACTTGAAAGATTGCTTAAAAATAATAACAAAGAACCATACGAAACGTTTAATTTAGGAACAGGAAAAGGCAGCTCTGTTTTAGAAGTTGTTAATGCTTTTGAACGTGTTTCTGGAGAAAAATTAAATTATAAAATTGTTGGTAGAAGAGAAGGCGATATTATTTCGGCGTATGCTGATACCAATAAAGCTAAAGATGAATTGGGCTGGGAAACTAAGTTATCATTAGATGATGCAATGCTTTCAGCTTGGAAATGGGAACAAAAAGTAAGAGGAAATTAAAACTCACAAATATTTAAACAAAAAAACCGATTAAAATTATTAATCGGTTTTTTTTATGTTTTGAGGTTTCTTTTTAAAAAGTGTTACAAACACCAGTATAATCATGCCTGTGGTTACTGAAACATCGGCAAGATTAAAAATACCAGTCCGTAAAGTGTCAGTAAGTTTCATGTACCAAAAATCGGTTACGCTGCCATACATAAATCTATCATAAACATTAGCAATACCGCCACCAATAATACTAGAAAAAGCAAATAAAGACCAGTTGTCTAGACTTTTATCTTTAAAAATATAGCGTAATACAAAACCTAAAACTAGAACAGGTAAAACTAAAAGTAAAATAATACGCATTGGTTCATTTAAATCGCTTCCCATGCCTAAAAAAGCACCTGTGTTTTCTACATTATGTAATGAAAAAAAGTTGCCAATTATTGAAGATTGACTGCCGGGTTCTACATTAGCTCTCACCCAAATTTTTGATATTTGATCAAGCGCAATAGTGGCTACAATGGTTATTATTATGAAAAGAGAACGACGCGAAATTTTCATTTACAAAGAGCCTTCAAAAGTTGCAGAAACAGTTTCTGATGTTCTGTTAATTTTCTTAACTAAACCTTGTAAAACTTTACCAGGGCCAACTTCAGTAAAAAGTGTAGCGCCATCAGCAATCATTTGTTGTACAGATTGTGTCCAGCGTACTGGTGCTGTAAGTTGAGAAATTAAGTTTGTTTTTATTTCTGAAGCATTAATAACTGCATTAGCCGTTACATTTTGATATATAGGGCAATTAGGTTTGCTAAAGGTTGTGTTTTCTATAGCAGCTGCTAATTCTTCGCGTGCAGGTTCCATTAAAGGTGAATGAAATGCACCACCTACAGGCAGAACTAAAGCTCTTCTAGCGCCTTCTTCTTTTAAAGTTTCACACGCTTTGTTTATAGCTTCAACTTCACCAGAAATAACTAATTGACCTGGGCAGTTGTAGTTAGCAGCAACCACAACACCATTGGTTGTAGCACACACTTTTTCAACAATATCATCATCTAAACCTAAAACAGCAGCCATGGTACTTGGTGTAATTTCACAGGCTTTTTGCATAGCCATAGCACGTTGTGAAACCAGTTTTAAACCGTCTTCAAAATTTAATGTACCGTTGGCAACTAATGCTGAAAATTCACCTAACGAATGACCCGCAACCATATCAGGTTTAAAGCTGTTGCCTAGGGTTTTAGCTAAAATAACTGAGTGTAAAAATATTGCAGGTTGCGTAACTTTTGTTTGTTTTAAATCATCAGCAGCGCCTTCAAACATTACATCTGTAATGTTAAAACCTAAAATATCGTTAGCTTTTTCAAATAATTCTTGTGCAATGGCAGAGTTTTCATAAAGATCTAAACCCATACCTGTAAATTGGGCACCTTGCCCCGGAAATATATAAGCGTTCATTTGTTTCTTTTTTTAGTGCTGCAAAAATAGCAATATTATTAGTTTTTAGGCAACTATAAGCCTTGTATTGATTTTTACTTACTAATAATGGTTATGGTTTCTTCTATATTACCATTATATGTAATAGTAATAGTAGCCTTTTCTCCTTTATATTTTGAAGTATTTTTAACCTTTATTTCAAAACTAGAATTAGCATCAACAAGCGTGAAATTTAAATTATTAGTAATACTGAAAGCATTATTTGCATCGGTTAATTTTACGTTTGTAATAAAACTGCCAGTATTGCCACCTTCATTTTTAATTTTAATAGAAGAAGTTGCCCCTTTAGAAATAAGTACTTTTTTAGGTGCTTTTAAATATGATGTTTTTAATGTGAAACCTTCTGGAGCATCTTGGTTATACACTTCCATATTATGTTGTCTTCCGCCGCCTCTTGTTGGTGATCCAGCTGCAATATAAATGCCTTTACCAGATAAAATAGCTTGTGTGCCATGTCTGGGATAATGCATGTTAGCTTTATTTATCCATTGCTCAGTTTTAGGGTTGTATGCTTCAACTATGTTATATGCTGGCCCATGTTTTTCGCCTTCACCGCCCATAACAAAAAGTTCGTTATTTAAAACAGTAACGCCTGGAGCAGCACGTGGCGTAGGAATATTATTTTTTAAAACCGACCATTTTTTTGTTGAAAAATCATAAACATCAACAACGGAAACTAAAGGCGCAAAAACACCACCTTTTCCACCAGATTGTCTTCCTGCTACAGCATAAAGCTTATTATGTATAATGGCCGCACTAAAATGGTCTCTGGCTTGTGAGGCATTTTCAAGAACAGTCCATGTGTTTTTTACAGGATCATATTCATCAAACCAATTAACAAAACCGCCATCATGCCCAATGGTATTGCCGCCAACCAGATAAAACTTATTATTATAAACGACTAAGCCAGCACCACCACGCCTTCTGTTTTCAGGAATTTCAGGACCTTGAATCCAGGTGTCTGTTGGTGGATGGTATAGCCAAACATTATCTTCAGGAATTTCACGCGGAAATTTATTGGTTTTAAAAGCTCCAATAACCCAAATGAATCCTTTGTGAAAAGTAGCTTGAAAATGATTAAATTGTTTGGGTGCTTTGTTTTTTGCTACCTGCCAAGTGTTGTTTTTAAAATTATAAATGTCTAATTTTTGTGCAGATTCCCTGCCGCCAAACATATAAAATCGGTCGCCTGCTTGTACAAAAGAACATTCATGACGTGCTGTGTAATTTTCAGCTTCGTTTTTATCAATCCATTGGTCTTTTATTTGCGCATTAGTAGAGCAAGACAATATTAAAACAGTTAAGCTGCAAAACAAGGCGTGTTTCATAATTTATTTTCTTATGTAAGTAATGAATGAAAATTCGTGTTTGTGATTGTTGTCTTTCTTATGAAACGTGTTACTTGTTTCTTTCCAAATACTTGTGTCAATTTCAGGAAAAAAAGCATCGGCCTCAAAAGTTTCATGAACTCTTGTAAGTTCAATTTTATCAGCTATATTCATGGCTTGCTCATAAATTTGTCCGCCGCCAATAATAAAAGGTTGCGCATCATTTTTACACGCTTCAATAGCAGAATCTAAACTATTTACAGTAATAACACCGGCGGGTGCTTTGTAGTTTTGTTGCCTAGTAATTACAACGTGTGTCCTGTTTGGTAATGGTTTGGGGAAACTTTCAAAAGTTTTACGCCCCATAATAATATGATGGCCATTGGTTAACGTTTTAAAGCGTTTTAAATCGTCGCTTAAATGCCAAATAAGTTTATTGTCTTTGCCAATTGCATTATTTTGGGCAGCGGCAACAATAATAGTTAATTCTTGTGTTTTATTGCCGCTAATTTGTTCATTGTAAACTTCACTTTCGGCAATGTGAGGTGCTTCTTTTTTTAATTCAGATTTTATTTTTTCAATTCTATTTTTTTGAAGCGCAACAAGCTTATCTAATTGTTTTTGTTCCCAAACTTTACCCATAAATTTATGAGTTACAAAAACATTAAAAACGTGATATAATAGTATAAATAGCCACAACAAAATGGCAAAAACAAACCACTCAATTTCAGCAATTTTAAAATTCTTACCAATACCTAAAACGGTGTTTGCTAATATTAAAAATAAGGCGCCTATTAAAAACACAACAAAATGAGCATATAAACGCTTTTTTTGTTTGATGCGTTTTTGTGCATTTTGTATTAATTCTAGTTGTTCTTTATCTATTTGAGGAACGTTTTTCTTTTTTCCGAACATATATTTAAAAAAATGAAATGTAAAGTTACTATTTTAAATGATTATTTTATGGATTTTAGATAATTTGACTCAGTGTTTTAAAGTTTTGTGTGAATGAACATTCTGAAAATCAGGGTGAAAAGATGCGTTTTTAGGTTGCAAAAACTGTATTTTTTTAACTATATTTTTTACTAGTTTAAAATATTGTTAAGCTATATTAATAAATTGATAATTCTTTAGTGTTTAAAGGTTTAATTACTGATGCGTAGGAATTAGTTTTATAAATTTGCTCAATATACAACACGCAAAAATTTTAAATTATGGCTATTAAAAAACAATATTTAAAAAGTAAACCAATATGTAAAGTTACTTTTTCTATTGAAGCTGAAGAGGCAAAAAATGTTTCTGTAGTAGGAAGTTTTAATGAGTGGAACGCTAAAAAAGCGCCTTTAAAAAAATTAAAAAATGGTACGTTTAAAGGTACTGTAGATTTAGATAAAGATAACTCGTATGAGTTTAAGTATTTAATTGATGGCGAATATGTAAATGACGCTGCTGCCGATGCTTATGCTTGGAACGATTTTGCTAATGCTGAAAACAGTGTAGTAAAAGTTTAGTACACTAATAATAAAAAGTATTAAAAAGAATAGGTGCTTCAATACGTTTTGAAGCACCTATTCTTTTTTTAAAATATATATTTAAACTGTTTCTGTTTATTTTTTAATGAATCTTTTTACGCCTGTTTTTCCATCAAAATTTAATTTGATAAAATACATACCGCTACTTAGTGTTGAAACATTAATTTGTTTACTGCTAGTAGTGCCGTTTGTAATGGTTTTTCCAGAAACATCAATAATACTATAATTGTATTTATCATTTAGTACGGGTAAATCTAAATTAATTTGATTAACTACTGGGTTTGGGTAAAGTTTAATTTCAGTACTTACATCGTTTACATCTTCAATACCAAGAACATCGCTAACTGTAGCTTCATACATACCGTTACCGTGTGTACCTATTAATAAGTGGTTATCTGAAGGCCTATAAGATAACGAACTTACAACGGCAAACCCAATTTGATTTTGAGATTCTCTAACCCAATCAATACTAGTAGGGTCTGTGCTAGAATATAAACCTCTGGCAGTACCAACAAAATATAGTGTTTGTCCTGCAACTTCAGTAATGGCAGCAGAACGTATTGAATGTGATGAAAGATTACGTTCTACTAGTGTCCAGGTTGGTGTAGCAGCTGTAGCATTTGTTGTTAAATAAATACTGTTAATTCCGTAATTAGAGTAGGTTGCTAACACAATATCATTATTAGTTGGGTGAATGGCTAAACCAGAAACTATTGATGGAAATGTAGTGCTAGCTGTTGGTGGCGTAATATTTACTGCTGAAGATATATTTGTAGCATTTTGCGGATCATTCAATCTGTAAATATGCCCACTATCGCCACCCATTAGTAAATAACTTGAGGCTGGGTTGTAAGTACCACGTGTGGTTGAGAAAATTTCAAACTGGTCATCGTGTCCAAAAGCTGCAGTTGTATTACCTAAATCTGTCCAACCATCTTGGGTTACATTTGTGGCATCAGTAGTTCTTAATAATTTATCTAATGATGCAAAATATAAGGCATTAGTATTGTCAGGATCTAAATAGAAATAAGTAATAAATTGGCTGTCATAAGGTGTTCCAGGGGCAGACTCCGGTGTTATCTCAATGTATGAGCCACAATTACGATATGTTGTACCGTTTTGAAGACTAATAAAGAAACCTAGACCACCATTACAATTTACGTCTCTTGTTATGGCTGTAGATGCACCATCACCACTGGCAACATTAAACTGCTCAGTTAAACTTGGAAGCCCTATAGATTCACCACCAAGTACACAACCATTATCTTGAGCGCCACCAATTACGAAATCAGAACCATTTTCAGGGTCAATATTTACATGATAAAACTGAAATGTTTGGTAATTGTTGTTTAAACTTATCCAAGCAATGGTGCTTGCAGTAATATCATTTGTAACATGAACACCACCATCGGTTCCAGAAAATAACACGTTATTGTTAAACGGATTAAAAACTAAAGCGTGAATATCTGGGTGATGATTTAGGTACGTTCCGTAGCCACCAGAGCTAGCATAACCTCCAATTCTAGAAAACATGGCATCTGTAGTTATGTTTTCAATTTTATATGCATTAGTACCGCCAATAACCACAAAATTTTCATCATCAGGCTTAACGTTTACAACTAAATCATACCCGCCTTGAGCAGCAAAAGGGTCATTTCCTTCAGAACATCCTGCTTCATCAGGTAATTTATCAGAATAATCAGTCCAACTTGTAGTACTTTGGTTCCACATCCATAAATCGGCTTCTTGTAATGGTGTAGCATCATCACAATCAATACTATTCCCGTTTACAAACAAAGCATATAATTTATTTTCGTTTGAAGGCGCTAAGGCTAAAACAACTCTTCCTGCTGGTGTAAAGTTATTAACAATACCATCATCATTAATTCTTCCCCATGAGCCAATACCTGTAGTTGACGTCCAAATACCTGCAGTAGCGGAATCATGTACACCCGAAAATGCTGCGTAGCATCTTCCGGATGAGGTTATAACAATATCAGTGGCTTGTACTGGAATGCTTGGGCTTCCATTAATTTCAGTATTCCAGTTAATTCCGTCAAATCTATTAATCCTTCCAATAGTTGCAGCGTATAAATCGCCTGTTAATGGGTGGACAGCCAAATTGTAAGTAACATCAAAAACAGAGTCGAAACTTTCAAAATCACTATTGGTTGAAGGTAATTGCGTCCAAGAGATACCACCATTGGTAGATTGCCAAATACCTTGGCCAAAAAAATAGGCTCCAGATGTTTTTTGCGAGCTTGAGCTTGCAGAATTACCTATGCCTTCACCAGTAGCGTAATACCATGTGTTTTCAAAACCAGCTCTAGGGTCTTGCACAATAGCCGTTACGTTATGTATTTCATCATTTGATGAAACTTTAGTCCAGTTGGTACCACCATCTGTGGTTCTAAAAACACCACCGCTAACACCACCAGCAATTATGGTATTGCCAGTGTTATCACTTCTGTCAACCACCAAAGCTCTTGTTCGGCCACCCATATTGCTAGGGCCACGACTTATATATGCTGCTTGCGGAACTTTAGCTGTTAAATTAGTTTTTACTCTAAGTTTAGCACTTTTAGCTTGTTTAAATTCACGCTTTTTATCATTTTTTGATATTACGCCTGTATTAGGGTTTACCTGTCTGTAGTATTCGTATAAACTTCTGGCTTCATTATATAAGGCACGCTCTTCGGGTGTTTTTTTCTTTCCTTTTTTAGTGGGATTGATATTCTTTCTTTCAACTTTTGCCGTTTTGTTAGAATCATTTTTAGGAATGCTAACAATACAAAAAGCAATAATTGCAAAAAGCGCTAAAGAAGCTAAAAATAATTTTTTTTTCATAATAAAAACAGGGTTTTGGTTTACACAGCCACGGTACCTTTTATATGCGGATGCGGATCATAATTTAATAGCGTAAAATCTTCAAATTTAAAATTGAATATATCTTTAATATCTGGATTTAAAACCATTTTAGGCAGTGGTTTTGGGTCTCTTGATAATTGAAGTTCTAATTGCTCCATGTGGTTGCTGTAAATATGCGCATCGCCAAAAGTGTGTATAAAATCACCCGGTTGGTAGCCGCAAACCTGTGCCATCATCATAGTAAATAAAGCGTAAGATGCTATGTTGAACGGAACTCCCAAGAAAATATCGGCACTTCGTTGGTAAAGTTGACATGATAATTTGCCATTGGCTACATAAAACTGAAAAAAAGCATGGCATGGTGGTAAGGCTGCTTTGCCGTTGGCCACATTATCAGAAAAAGATTTTGAAGTATCAGGTAACACCGATGGATTCCAAGCAGAAACTAACATTCTTCTGCTGTTAGGGTTATTTTTTAGTGTTTCAATAACGTCTTTAATTTGGTCTATTTCATCATTATTCCAATTGCGCCATTGGTGGCCGTATACAGGTCCTAAATCGCCATTTTCATCAGCCCATTCATTCCAAATTCTAACACCGTTATCTGTTAAATATTTAATGTTAGTATCACCTTTTAAAAACCAAAGTAATTCATAAATTATAGATTTTAAATGTAGTTTTTTAGTAGTAACCATAGGGAAACCTTCACTTAAATCAAACCGCATTTGATAGCCAAAAACACTTTTAGTGCCAGTGCCTGTGCGATCTCCTTTTTCATTTCCGTGTTCTAAAACGTGCTTAACTAAGTCGTGATATTGCTTCATCCCTTCTTCCGTCTTCCCCAAGGGAAGAAACTATTTTTGTTAGTGAATTATTTTTTTGAAAATAAAAATAAAGATATGTAATGAATCTTTAAGATTCCAGAGCAATTTTATATTAAAAGTTATTAACTTACCTAAAAGAGTGAGATTAAAGCAGCTAGAGGGAATTAATTGTTCTTTGCTTTGTCATTCTGAGATTCCTGCTTTCGCAAGAATTTATTAACCAATAATCATACCAGCAATTGTAGCCGAAACTAAAGAGGCTAGAGTACCGCCAATTAAGGCTTTTATGCCAAATTGCGATAATACTTTGCGTTGTCCAGGTGCCAATGAACCAATGCCGCCAATTTGGATGCCAATAGATGCAAAATTTGCAAAACCACAAAGCATGTAAGTAGCCATAATTATTGATTTCTCGTAATTAAGGTGAATGGCGTTTGATGCATTTTTTAAGTCGGATAATTGAATATAGCCAATAAATTCGCTGGCGGCTAATTTTATGCCTAATAATTGCCCCATAAGTGCCATGTCTTCGCTAGCTACACCAATTAACCACATTAAGGGCGCAAAGGCATAACCAAGAATTAATTCAAGCGAAAGACTTTGATAAGCTGTGTTTTTAGCAATCCAAGTATTAATGTTAGAAACATCGCCAACCCATCCTAAAATACCATTAAACATGGCAATAAAAGCAACAAAAACCAAAAGCATTGCACCAACGTTTACGGCTAGTTTTAAGCCTTCGGTAGTACCATTTGCAATGGCATCTAAAAAATTAGCACCTATTTTTTCTTGAGAAACTTTTACATCGGTGTTAATATCTTCGGTTTGCGGAAAAAGTATTTTTGAAATAACAATAGCGCCGGGTGCCGCCATTACTGATGCTGCTAATAAGTGTTTTGCATAAAATAATCGAAGTTCAGGGTCATCACCACCCAAAAAACCAATGTAAGCCGCTAATACAGCGCCTGCAACGGTTGCCATACCACCAATCATAACTAAAAGCATTTCAGATTTGTTCATTTTTTCTAAATATGCTTTTATTAAAAGTGGAGCTTCGGTTTGACCCAAAAATATGTTACCTGCAACACTTAAACTTTCTGCTCCAGAAATTTTTAATGCTTTTGAAAGTAACCAAGCCATACCTTTAACAACTTTTTGGATGATACCCAAATAAAATAGTACAGATGTTAATGCTGAAAAGAAAATGATGGTTGGCAATACTTGAAATGCGAAAATAAAACCAAACGTATCCATGTCTACCACCAAACCTTCAAACAAAAACTTACTGCCAGCACGTGTAAAATCTAGTACACTAACAAAGAGGCTTCCAATAAATTCAAAAATGGCTTTTACAAACGTTATTTTTAAAACACCTATGGCAATAATTAGTTGAAAAGCTAAACCAATACCTACAATTTTCCAATCTATAGCTTTACGGTTACTGCTAAAAAGAAATGCTATAAAAACAAGTGAAACCATACCTAAAGCACCACGCCAAAGGCTGTTTAACGAAAAGCCTTGGCTTGCTATTATTGTGTTTTCTGGTTCAATGGCATTGTTTACTAATGTTGTACTAATTGAAGTATCATTATTAGCATTTAATTGTAATGTTTCGGTGTTACTTTCTGAAAGTATTTCTTTTTCTGTGTTTTGGGCAAAAGTTGTAGTAGAAAAAGCCAACAAAACGGCTGTGAAAAACAGAAAAAGTTGTTTCATAATTAATTATTTTCGTTTTGAAATTTCGTCTCTAATATGTGCGGCTTTTTCATAATCTTCATTTGAAACAGCTTCATCTAAAAGGTTTTGAAGTTCTTGTATTGTTTTGTTTGCGTAGTTTTGTTTTGATGGCGCGTTGGTAGTTTCTAACTCTTCAGCAACAAAATCATCACCTAAAATATCTTCAACATTATTGTTGTCTTCTTCAGTTTCTTTTTCAGGGTTTACTTTTAAATAAATACCAGCTTTATCTAAAATGTTTTTATAGGTAAAAATAGGAGCCTCAAAACGTAACGCTAAAGCAATAGCATCACTAGTTCTGGCATCAATAATTTCTTCAATTTTATCGCGTTCACAAATTAAACTTGAATAAAAAACGCCATCAACTAGTTTGTGTATAATAACTTGCTTAACTACAATGTCAAACCTGTCGGCAAAATTTTTAAATAAATCGTGGGTTAAAGGTCTTGGAGGCCTAATTTCTTTTTCTAGAGCAATGGCAATAGATTGGGCTTCAAAGGCACCAATAACTATAGGCAGTTTTCGTTCACCATCAACTTCATTCAATATAAGTGCATAAGCACCATTTTGGGTTTGACTATAAGAAATTCCCTTAATGTTTAATCTTACTAGGCTCATAATTTATAAAAACGCAAAGAACTGTTTAAATTTGGAATTTACCAACTGCCAAGGCAGATTATTGGAAATAATGCCGAATTTAAACAGTTCTTTTAAGCTACAATTTATAAAAAAATAATTTATTGTTGAGCCTTAAAAGCTTTTAATTTTTCAATGAGCTGAGGTACTACTGTAAAGGCATCTCCAACAACGCCATAGTCTGCTGCTTTAAAGAAAGGAGCTTCGGCATCGGTGTTAATAACTACTTTTACTTTTGAAGCGTTAACTCCAGCTAAATGTTGAATAGCACCAGAAATACCAATAGCAATGTAAAGGTTAGATGCTACGGGTTTACCTGTTTGCCCAACGTGCTCACTGTGAGGTCTCCAGCCTAAATCTGATACTGGTTTAGAACAAGCGGTGGCAGCGCCTAATACATCGGCTAATTCTTCAATCATGCCCCAGTTTTCAGGACCTTTTAAACCGCGTCCGCCAGAAACAACAACATCAGCATCTGCAATGGTTACTTTATCGGTAGCTTTATCAACAGATTCAACGGTTACTGTTGAGGGTTCAATTGCTGGCGAAAAATCTTCGGTAGTAGCGCTTGCGCTATTTTCAACTAAACCAAAAGCATTATTTGACACTCCTACAATTTTAACATTGGTGTTAATTTGAGTTACTTCAAACGCTTTATTAGTAAATGCATTTCTTTTTACGGTAAATGGTGCGGTATTACTTGGAGCTTCAATAACATTTGATGCGTAACCAGCATTTAAATTTACTGCTAATAGTGGTGCTAAGTATTTGCTATCAGCACTAGAACTAACAATAATTACTTGTGCGCTTTCTTTTTCGGCAGCTTGTTTTAATACGTTAGCGTAAACTTTAGCGCTAAAATTGTTTAAATCACTGTTGCTTACATTTAAAACTTTATCTACACCGTAATTACCAAGTTGGTCTGTATTACTTGCGTTAATGGCTAAAGCTGTAACTGTTGTGCCTAATTGGTTTGCTACTGCTTTGGCATATGAGGCTACTTCAAAAGCGCCTTTTTTTAAGTTTCCTTGATCTGATTCTGTATATACTAAAACTGACATATTTTTTTGTTTTTCATCTTTCAAAAGCCTATCTTAAAGAAAGGGCTTAAAAAGAGTTATTAAAATTTTCTCCGTAATGCGGTTAGAGGAAGATTTAAATCACTTTAGCTTCGTTATGAAGTAAGCTAATTAGTTCGTCTAAATTATCTTCTGCTACCAATTTTACAGCACCTTTTGGTGCAGGTTTTTCAAAGGACACAGAAGCTGTTTCGCCCGTGGTGTCTATGCCATCAACAACGGTTAATGGTTTTTGGCGCGCCATCATAATACCTCGCATGTTTGGTATACGTAAATCACTTTCTTCAACCAAACCTTTTTGGCCGCCAACTACTAAAGGTAAAGTTGTTGCAACGCTTTCTTTACCACCATCAATTTCTCTGGTAGCTTTTGCGGTAGTGCCGTCAACCTCTAAACCAATACAATTGTTTACAAAGTTAGCACCTAATAAAGCGGCTAACATACCAGGTACCATACCACCGTTATAATCAATAGATTCTCTTCCAGCAATAATTAGGTCGTAACCACCATCGGTAGCTACTTTAGTTAGTTGTTTGGCAACAGAAAAGCCATCGGTAGCGGCAGCGTTTACTCTAATGGCAGCATCGGCGCCAATAGCTAAAGCTTTTCTTAAGGTTGGCTCGGTTTCGGGACCACCTACATTAACAACTGTTACTTTTGCACCTTGTTTTTCTTTAAACCACATGGCTCTTGTAAGGCCAAATTCATCATTCGGATTTATAACAAATTGCACACCATTGGTGTCAAATTTTGTGTTGTCATCACTAAAGTTTATTTTTGAAGTCGTGTCTGGAACATGACTTATACACACTAAAATATTCATATAATTATAGTTTATAAAAGATATTTTTAACGGTTACGAATTTAGGTATTTATTTTCAAAAATACTATGCACGCATAATAAATTTTAGTAAAAATTGATGAAAAGCTTATAAAAACAGCTGTTTGTTTGTGAATTTACAACATAATTATACCTTATTTTAAAAATGAATAAAAAAAATAAACTATAAAAATGATAGTGATTTTGAATTATAATTACCCTTTTAATGTAAAATTATTAATTTTTAAAAGCTAGTGATTTTAGTATTGATTTTTATAGGAAATTGTTAGCAATAATTCCTATTTTTGCTTTTTGAATAAAACAATTTAAATGAAGACAATTCAATTTAGAGAGGCTGTTTGTGAAGCCATGAGTGAAGAAATGCGCAGAGACGAAAGCGTATACTTAATGGGTGAAGAAGTAGCTGAGTATAATGGAGCATACAAAGCTTCAAAAGGTATGTTAGATGAATTTGGGCCAAAACGTGTTATAGACACGCCAATTGCAGAGCTTGGTTTTGCTGGTATTGCAGTAGGTTCAACTATGACAGGTAACAGGCCAATTGTTGAGTACATGACTTTTAACTTTTCTCTTGTTGGTATTGACCAAATTATAAATAATGCCGCTAAAATTAGGCAAATGTCTGGTGGGCAATTTAAGTGTCCTATTGTATTTAGAGGGCCAACAGCTTCTGCGGGTCAATTAGGTGCTACGCACTCGCAAGCTTTTGAAAACTGGTTTGCTAATACACCAGGTTTAAAGGTTGTGGTGCCATCAAACCCTGCCGATGCTAAAGGTTTATTAAAATCGGCAATTCGTGATGATGACCCAGTTATTTTCATGGAAAGTGAACAAATGTATGGAGATAAAGGTGAAGTGCCAGAAGGTGAATACCTTATACCAATTGGTGTAGCAGATATTAAAAGAAAAGGAGATGATGTAACTATTGTGTCTTTTGGAAAAATTATAAAAGAAGCTTACAAAGCAGCCGATGAATTAGAAAAAGAAGGTATTTCTTGTGAAATTATAGATTTACGCACTGTGCGTCCTATGGATAGAAAAGCCATTATTGAATCGGTTAAAAAAACAAACCGTTTAGTAGTTTTAGAAGAAGCATGGCCATTTGGAAGTGTTGCTACCGAAATTACATATACAGTACAAGCTGAAGCTTTTGATTATTTAGATGCGCCAGTTGTAAAATTAAACACAGCCGATACACCTGCACCATATTCACCAGTTTTATTAGCAGAATGGTTACCAAACCATGAAGATGTTATTAAAGCTGTAAAAAAGGTGCTTTACAAATAAAATAAAACTTTTTACGTTATATAAACTTCATTAGCATGATTGTTGATGAAGTTTTTTTGTATTATGAATATAAGAACTTTTGCCCTTTTTCTATTTATAGCACTTACAAATGTTGTGTTATCTCAAACAAAAGTAAGTGGTTATGTGTTTGATGAAAACAACGAACCCGTACCATTTGCCAATGTTATATTTCAAGGATCTACCCAAGGAACCATTACTAACGAAGATGGTAAATTTTATTTAGAATCTGATGAAACTTGGCAGCAATTAACCATATCTTTTATTGGTTATGAAACATTGGTTGTAGCGCTTCCTAAAAAAGTAAATTACAATTTAGAATTTGTTTTAAAAGAAGAAGCTGCACAGTTAGATGCAGTTGTTTTAACCACCGGAAAACAATCTAAAAAAAATAATCCGGCTATTGATATACTTCGAAAAATTTGGAGTCACAAGCGTAAAAATGGCCTAAAACAATTCAACCAATACGAATTTGATAAATACGAAAAAGTAGAATTTGATATAAATACCATAGACAGTGCCTTAATTAAAAGTCGCTTGTTTAAAGGTATGGAGTTTGTTTTCGATAAGGTTGATACCTCAAATGTAACAGGTAAAACCTATTTGCCAATGTTTATAAACGAGGCAGCATCGCGCGTGTATGGTGATAATACCATTAACAAAGAAAAAGCTGTTTTAAAAGGTAATAAAAACTCAGGATTCAGCAATAATCAAATAATAATTGATTTTATTGATGATTTGTATTCAGATTTTAACGTGTATGACAACTACCTAAAGTTTTTTGATAAAAGCTTTGTAAGTCCGCTATCAAAAACCGGCATTAACACCTATAATTATGTATTGGCCGATACCGCTTATATTGATAATAAAATGTGTTTCAATATAATTTATTATCCGCGCCGAAAAAATGAGTTAACCTTTAAAGGTGATTTTTGGGTGGCAGACACCACCTATGCCATTAAAGAAATTAACTTACAAGCATCAAAAAGTGCCAATATAAACTGGGTAAAAGAAATTTATATTGAACAAGAGTTTGAAGTACTAAACGATTCACTATTTCTTGTGAAGCGCGATTATATGATGTCTGATTTCGCCTTCAATAAAAAAGAAAAATCACGAGGCGTTTACGGTAAACGTACCACGCTTTATGATAATTATAAATTTGATATACCGAAGGATAAAAAATTCTATGAAGCCGAAGTTTACAATTATAATGAAGATGTTTACAACCGCGATGATGCCTTTTGGGAACAAAACAGACTGGAAGATTTAAACAAAGATGAAAAGGGCGTTTATAAAATGTTAGATACTCTAAAAACTGTAAAAAAGTTTAAACAGCTGTACAATTTAGGTAGTATTTTATCATCTGGTTATATAGAATTTAATACGTTACCGCTAGATTATGGTCCTATTTTTTCAACCTTTGGGTTTAACGAAGTTGAAGGTTTGCGCCTGCGTACCGGTGCGCGAACATATTTTGGAAGGAATGATTTATGGCGTTTAGAAGGCTTTTTGGCTTATGGTTTTAAAGACGATAAATTTAAATACGGTATTTCGGGTAAATGGTTGTTAGATAAAAAAAGCCGATTAATAATTTCTGGTGGAAATAGGCGTGATGTTGAACAAATAGGTGCTAGTTTAACCACAAGTACCGATGTTTTAGGCAGAAGTTTAGCCTCATCGGCAGTTGTTGGCACAGGCTCAAATGATAAATTAACATCCATTAATTTAACAAGTTTTGCCATAGAAGCTGAACCCTTGCGTAATCTCATTTTCAGAGTTGGCGCTAACTACAGAACGTTAGAGTCTGCATCACCAACATTTAGTTTAGATTATAACACACCTAACGGCATTGCTTCTGAAATTAAACAATTTGAAACATCGGCTTCATTATTTTATTTCCCTGGCAGAAAAACAACAGGTTTTGGTGTTGAAAGACGTGATGCTAATGATGATTACTCGCGTATTTTTGCTCAAGTTAGCCGTGGCGATAAAACTATTTTTGATAGTGATTTTGATTATACTAAAGTACAATTTTCTTATGTGCAACCATGGCAGTTAGGAGGTTTTGGAAGGTTAACAACCTCTATTGAAGCAGGAAAAACTTTTGGCGAAGTGCCACTTGGCTTGTTAAGTGTTATTCCTGGTAACCAATCGTATTTTTCAATTTACAATACCTTTTCTCAATTAGATTTTTATGAGTTTGTGTCTGATACCTATTCATCATTTCATGTTGAGCATAATTTTAACGGACGTTTGTTCTCTAGAATTCCGTTTTTACGTAAGCTAAATTTACGAGAAATTATAAGTGTACGTGGCGTTTGGGGTGAACTGTCTGATGAAAACAAAGCGCTTAGTAATGTACCAAGTAATCCTGCAAATTTACAGCTGGTTGCACCTACAGATAAGTTATATTATGAATATGGCTTTGGGGTGGGCAATATATTTAAAGTATTCCGTGTAGATTTTAATTTTAGAGGAAATTATCTTGATAACCCAGATGCTAGAAAATTTGGGGTAACAGGTACATTTGGGTTCTACTTTTAAATTTATTGTAAATTTTTAATAAACTCCAACGCTTCTGTATTAGCCATTCCGTTTGGGTTGCAGCCTAATTTACCTTCAGGAATTTCAATGCCTAAAGCATTATAATGTTTTACCCAACCGTTATGAAATGTGTTTGTTTTTGGGTTTTTAAAGGTCATTGGTTCTAGTTTAAAAACACTATCGGTTTTAAATATTTCATAAATATATTCTGAACAATAAAAACCTTCATCTTCTAAAATATATGTGGTGTTATAAGGTTTGCCAATTAATTTTTTGGCGTATTCTAAAGTGCGTTTTATTTGCGGTTTCGTTAAGTTTTTAATGCGGTAAACATCAACGTTATAATTTTTATTTTCAGTTTTAATAAAGTTTACAAGCGGTTCTTTAATTACACCTTTTTTACTATCGGCATGGTAAACATATACTGTGTTATTTTCAATTTTACATACGCCCATATGGGTATAATTGCTTTTTTTTGTTGTTTGCGTAACCTCATTTATTGCTTCAGATAAAGTGCTATTACTAGCACTTCTAAAAACAATGTCGCCATTTTTTATGTTTGAAGAATTACAGCAATAAAATAAGGTAATTGTAAATAAAAAGGCTAAAAATTTTATATGTTTCACTTTAAATGTGTTTTTAATTTTAGTGTTTAAACTACGTTTAGTTTTTGTGTAATGTGTTGCTTTAACGGTACTTTATATAATGTATAGCGAATTGTTTATACAGGTATTTTAAATGCCATACCTATAGTGCCCTATTATTTTAAAGTCAAATAAACAATCTTCTAAAACTTGTCCACTACCAATATTGTGAACTATTAAATACCGTTTTCCGTCTTTTGATTTTTTGTTTACAACAATTCCAATATGAGTTATGGCACCACCTAAATTCCAGCAAACAATATCTCCAGGCTTATAATCAGCTGCCTGTTTAGATATAGATTTTTCAGCACCTTTACGTTTGAAAAAAGTCATTAAATTAGGCACTCTTCGGTGGTCAATATTTTTATCAGTTGATTGAAGTCCCCAAATTTTAGGATAATTACTAAAGTTAGCTTTCATATCTTCATGAACTTCTTTTTGCAAATCAATTCCAATTTTTCGGTAAGCACGAATCACAACATCAGTACAAACACCTTTGTTTTTTGGAACATCTCCATTTGGATAATCTATAGAAAAGTAACTTGGGTCATAGCTTACCTTTTGTTTTGTTAATTCAAGAGCACTTTTAGATAAATCAATTTGTTCAACTGCTGTTTGGGTAAAGCAAAGGTTAAAACTTAAATATAATATTATTAGAAGTAATTTTTTCATGTGTGTTAACGGTCTCGTATAACCGTCAGTTACGGATAAATATACGAAGTTTTTCGGTTTAGCACAGACGTTAGCAATTCTGAGTGGATTCGGACGTAGTCGAATCCGCCGTAATTGCTGTTTTACATTGTTGTAACACGTTTTTTTATTTCCACTTTCATTATTTAAATCCGATATTTTCTGTTCTTAATTAAGTCAAAATCGCACTCAATATTCCGATAATAGCTGTTATTAGTAACATAATTCCTGAAAATCGCCTCAACTTATTTGATTTCCGTTTTAGTTTTTCATTTTCGCCCTCAACTTTCCATTTCAGTTTGAACATGGAATTAAGCATCAATTCATATGATGAAAAAGAAAAAGGATTTAAAATCGGAAATAATGGGTATTTATTTTGGTCGGCAGAGTAATAAATCCAAAGATTCATAGAAATCGCAATTCCAAACGAAAAGAAACTCAAAGCAAATCCAATAAAAATTATTCCGAAAGCAATGTCATTCATAAGTGTTTGAGTGTTTTTCAAATGTGTTACAACTAATTAATATTCCCACCAACCGGTAATCTGCTAGGGACTTTTTTGGGTGTAGTTTTGTCAAATTCTTCATCATTTAAAGTATTTAAAAAAGATATAATAAGCGGCATATCTTTCATTCTAATAGTTAACTTTTGAGCTAAAGTATCAATTTGATTAACGCCTATGTGCGGGTTTCTAGATTTTTTAAAAGTAAGATCTTCATAAAATTCTAAAACCTTTTCTAAAGTTAATAAAGTACCATTATGCATATAAGGAGCGGTATGTCTTAAATTTCTGAGTGTGGGTGTTCTAAAAGCAAACTGTTTGTTAAAACCAGTGTCTGTTGCATCTAGTTTTTCATTTTCAGGAACACTTAAAACATGCATTTTAAAATCTGAAAACATGGGCCCGTTGTGGCAATTAATACAACCTACTTTTTTAAAAAGTTTGAAGCCTTCTTTTTCGGCTAGTGATATGGCTGTAGAATCTCCACGCATATACTTATCAAAAGGAGTGTTGTTTGTAATTAAAGTTCTTTCAAAGGCAGCTATAGCTTTACTAATATTTATAGCATTTATTGGGTTTTCTTCTGAAAAGACAGAGGCGAATAGTGTTTGGTATTCTGGTATTTCTTTTAACCTTTTAACAACTTCACTAAGAATTTCTTTTTCCGAAAAATTAGTGCCGCGCATTTCCTCTAAAGCTTTTATTGGCTCTAAAGCTTGATGTTCTAGACTTTGCACTCTGTTATCCCAAAACATAGGAGCTTTTTCGGGTATATAATGGTTTTGCATAGTAATGCCATTGAAAGCAGTGTTTAAAATGGTGTGCGCATTACGTTTTACAAATGGTATATTGTTAGGTGTGTTAAAAGTGCGTTTGATGCCAAAACCTTTGCCGTTTACACCTATTGAAATATCTTTAAACTCAGCATATCCATTAGACGGATGGTGGCATGTAGCGCAAGCAACATCTTTATTGCCCGATAAAATAGGGTCAAAAAAAAGTAAGCGCCCAAGATTTACCTTTTCTTTGGAAAACAGATTGTTTTTTGGCCATTTTACATCTAAAGGTAATGCGCTAACAGTGTTTTGTTGTATAGGAATAAGGTTTTCTTCTTTAGAATTTTTGCAGCTAAAGAAGAAAACCAATACTGTTAAAATATGCAATATTTTTGCTGTGTGAAGCAATTTATATAGTGTTTACTAGTTTTTAGATTGTGTTTTTTTAAAACTATCAAATTCAGAATCTGTTTTAACCTTTGGGAAACTGTTGTTTGTTGTATTGGTATCGGCAAATTCAAAATTAGGGTCTAAATTAACTTTAGCAACTTCTTTACTTTTAACAAAAGTATGCTGAATTTTGTATTCGTTACGCCTCCAAACTTGTGCTGGTAATTGATCTATTTCTCTTGTGCCATCAGTAAAAACCCATTCAATGGTAACAGGCATTACAAGACCACCAATGTTTTTAATGGTAACTTCGTATAAATTTTTGCCAGATAGTTGTTTTCTAATATCTGTTTCATTTAACCTTGATAAAAAACCACCATAATCTTTATCAGGTGTTTCAATCATGTTAATAAATTCTGGTCCGTTTGAAAAATCATTGGCTGTAGTGTTGCTGTTGTTTCCGTTGCTTGCAATTTTTGTTTGGTTAGTTTTTTGTTGATCTTCAATATTTTTATTTTCTTCAAAAACTTTAAACCATTTTACGTTACTAAGTTCCATGTCTAAATGGTCTGTGGTAAAAAACCAGCCACGGTAAAACCAATCTAAATCTACAGCGCTAGCATCTTCTAAAGTTCTAAATAAATCGGCCGGATTTGGGTGTTTGTATTTCCAACGGTTGGCGTATTCTTTAAAAGCTTCATCAAATAATTCTTTACCCATAATGGAGTTTCTAAGCATTTGCAAACCAACGGTGGGTTTAACGTAAAAATTCATGCCAAATTGCGAAAATAATTCGTTATCAGAGTTTGTCATAATGGGGCGTAATATGTTTTTATCGCCGCTCATAAACGGTACAATAGTTGCTGGTGTTACGCTGTTAAAATCTGGATATCTTTCAGCAACAGTGCGTTGGTGTAAAAAGGTGTTTAAGCCTTCATCCATCCACATCCATTTGCGTTCATCAGAGCTTACAATCATAGGAAACCAGTTGTGGCCAACTTCGTGTATAATGGTGCCAATCATTCTAGATTTAGCGTTTTTAGTCATTTCGCCATTTTTTGGTCTTCCGCCATTAAAACTTATCATAGGGAATTCCATTCCAATATTTGATGTGTTTACTGAAATACAAACAGGGTACGGATAATCAAAAGTGGCTTCAGAATATACTTCTAACGCATGCATAATGGCTTTTGTAGATTCTTCTTTCCAAACAGGCAGCCCTTCTTTGGGGTAAAAAGACATAGCCATTACGTTGTTTGTTGGAAGTTTAACGTTTTGGGCATCCCATAAAAATTTTCTAGATGAAGCAAAAGCGAAATCACGAACGTTTTCGGCTTTAAATTTCCATGTTTTTTGCTTTTTACTTTTTGTTTTTTCGTTAGTAATAGCTTCTTCTTTAGTAATAATCATTACAGGTTTTTCAAAAGATTTTGAAGCAGTTTTTAGGCGTTTGCGTTGTTTTTTAGTAAGCACATTTTCGCTGTTTTGCAATGCACCGGTAGCAGCCACAATATGGTCTGCAGGTACAGTTATTTCAACGTTATAATCACCAAATTCTAAAGCAAACTCACCAAGTTTTTGAAACTGTTGGTTTTGCCAGCCTTCGGTATCACTGTACACAGCCATTCTAGGAAACCAGTGTGCTAATAAATACACGGTGTTGTTATCTTCTGGGAAATATTCATAACCTTCTCTAGAGAGTAAAAACATACTGCGGTCTGTAATGTGGTAAGACCACCCAATGTTTATAACTGTAGATTCGCCAGATTTTAAAGGTGTATTAAGTTTAACCTTCATCATGGTGTTATTAACCAGTGTTTTTATATCCTTGCCGGCGCCATCTTTAACATATTTTATAGTGTAACCCGCAGGAAAATCAATAGATCTGGTTAAAAACTGCATTTTTCTAGAAGTAATGCTGTCTTTTAAATTGTTATTTATGCCCCCAAAATCTTCATTACCTTTTTTGTTAACGTTTTGTTCTAACATTACCCAAACATACGTTAGGTTGTCTGGTGAATTATTGAAATATGTAATGGTTTCTTCTCCAGTAAGGGTGTTGTTGGTTTCGTTTAAATGGGCTTTAATATTATAATTAGCACGTTGTTGCCAATAATCTTTACCAGGTGCGCCACTTGCAGAACGATAACTGTTTGGTGGTGCAATTAAGTTATCTATGGTTTCAAATTTACCTTGCCAAGGTTTGTTTTGTGCGCTTAAAAATAGGCTAAAAAAGAAAGCGCTTAATAGTGTTAAGGATAGTCGCATATATAAATGAGTTAGTCACAATTAAGAAATTAGCACAATATAGCAAATATTGAAAGTACATTTTGCCAAATCAACGTTTAAATTACCACAAGATTAAGGTTTTGTAAAAATTTCAAACACCATAAATTAATTGTTGTTAAAGCTAAGGTTGTTATGTACCTTTGTTAACCAAATTATGAAGCAAACATGAGTAAGAAAAAAGAATTAACATTTGATGTTTTAATAGAAATACCAAAAGGAAGTAGAAATAAGTACGAATACGATTTTACATTAAACAAAATACGTTTTGATAGAACATTATTTTCGTCAATGATGTATCCTGGAGATTACGGGTTTGTGCCAGAAACTTTGGCTTTAGATCAAGATCCTCTAGATGTATTAGTGCTTTCAACAGAGCCTTCATACCCAATGGTAGTAATGGAGGTAAGACCTATTGGTGTTTTTCATATGACCGATGAAAAAGGACCTGACGAAAAGATAATTTGTGTGCCAGTATCAGACCCTGTTTGGAGCCATAGAAGTGATTTAATAGATTTAAATCCGCATAGATTAAAAGAAATTGAACACTTTTTTCAAGTTTATAAAGATTTAGAAAAGAAAAAAGTAGATGTAGGTGGTTGGGGTAATGCAGAAGAAGCTGTGAAAATTTATCACGAATGTGTTAAACGTTACGATGAAAGTGAACATAAAAAGAAACGCACTTACACTATTTAATAATATTTAAAAAATAGAATTTTCAAGCCACCTTTTTATTAGGTGGCTTTTTTATTTCAGGTACTTCAGCATTAGTTTTAATTATAAAACAGTTGTTAGCCATACAAAAATTCAATTGTTTTGAGTGTGTTTTACTAACAAATATCATATAAATAATAATATTATAATTTAAGGGAGGGTTTAGGTGAATAATCTTTAATTAAATCATGCTTTTTTTATCACTTTTATTTTCCTACTTTTATTCGCATTAATTTTTTAACTTAATAACTAACATAAAAAATATGGAATTAATAGTAGACTTCTTACCGCTTTTTGGCGTGTTAGCGTTAGCATTCGTTTTTATTAAAAGTGCATGGGTATCAAAACAAGATCAAGGAACAGATACCATGAAAGAAATAGCCAAAAATATTGCAGATGGCGCTATGTCTTTCTTAAAAGCAGAGTATAAAATTTTATCAATATTTGTAGCAGCAGTAGCTGTACTATTATATTTTAAAGGCACAAATGAAGCTGGCTCAAATGGTATGGTTGCCGTATCATTTATAGTTGGAGCTATTTGTTCTGCTTTAGCCGGTTTTATTGGTATGAAAGTAGCAACAAAAGCCAACGTACGTACTACAAGCGCCGCTAGAACTTCTTTAGGTAAAGCTTTAGAAGTAGCATTTGCAGGTGGCGCTGTTATGGGCTTGGGTGTAGTAGGTTTAGGCGTTTTGGGCTTAAGCGGTTTGTTTATGATTTATAGCGGACAAGGCTGGGAAATCACTGAAGTTTTAAATGTACTTTCTGGTTTTTCTCTTGGAGCTTCATCTATAGCGTTGTTTGCGCGTGTGGGTGGTGGCATTTATACCAAAGCTGCCGATGTTGGTGCAGATTTAGTAGGTAAAGTTGAAGCAGGTATCCCTGAAGATCACCCGTTAAACCCTGCAACTATTGCAGATAATGTTGGAGACAACGTAGGAGATGTTGCTGGTATGGGTGCCGATTTATTTGAATCTTACGTGGGTTCTATTATAGGAACAATGGTACTTGGCGCTTTAATAGTTACACCAGGTTTTGATGGTTTAGGAGCTGTGTATTTACCATTAGCCTTGGCAGCAGTAGGTATTGTAATGTCAATAATAGGAACATTCTTTGTTAAAGTAAAAGAAGGCGGTTCGCCACATGCAGCTTTAAATATAGGTGAATTTGGTTCTGCAGGTTTAATGCTTATAGCATCATATTTTTTAATAACTAATTTTATTCCTGCTGAAGTAGATGGTTTACCATTTGGAGCAATGGGTGTGTTTTACGCAACAATTGCTGGTTTAGTAGCAGGTTTAGCTGTTGGAAAGGTAACCGAGTATTATACAGGTACTGGAACCAAACCTGTAAACAATATTGTTAGGCAGTCTGAAACAGGTGCAGCTACAAATATTATTTCTGGTTTGGGTGTAGGTATGATGTCTACTATGTTCCCAATACTTTTAATTGCAGCGGCTATTTTAGTATCACATCATTTTGCTGGTCTTTATGGTATTGCAATTGCAGCGGTTGGTATGTTAGCTAACACAGGTATACAATTGGCAGTTGATGCTTACGGACCAATTTCTGATAATGCAGGTGGTATTGCTGAAATGGCTGAGTTAGATCCTGAAGTTAGAGAGCGTACCGATAAATTAGATGCGGTTGGTAATACAACAGCCGCTATTGGTAAAGGTTTCGCAATCGCATCGGCGGCATTAACAGCATTGGCTTTGTTTGCTGCGTTTATGAAAACAGCAGGTGTAGCGTCTATTGATGTGTCTAGACCAGATATTATGGCGGGTTTATTAATAGGAGGCATGTTACCATTTGTGTTTTCTGCATTATCAATGAATGCTGTTGGTAGAGCTGCCATGGCTATGATTGAAGAGGTTCGTCGTCAGTTTAGAGACATACCAGCGTTAAAAGCAGCGCTAGATGTTATGCGTAAGTATGATTCTGATATGAGTAAAGCTTCAGAAGCAGATAGAAAGATCTTTGATGCTGCTAATGGTGTTGCAGAATATGATAAATGTGTTGATATTTCTACTAAAGCGTCTATTAAAGAAATGGTATTACCAGGTTTATTAGCTATAGCAGTACCTGTAGCGGTTGGTTTTATTGGTGGCGCCGAAATGCTTGGTGGTTTACTAGCAGGTGTAACCACATGTGGTGTGCTTATGGCAATTTTTCAATCTAATGCCGGAGGCGCTTGGGATAATGCTAAAAAAACAATTGAAGAACAAGGAAAAAAAGGAACAGATGCACACAAAGCAGCTGTTGTAGGTGATACTGTTGGTGACCCTTTTAAAGATACCTCAGGCCCTTCATTAAACATTTTATTAAAGCTTATGAGTGTTGTTGCATTGGTAATTGCGCCAAGTTTAGTTACTGATGAAGCGGTGCAAGCTTATAATGATACAACTAATGATACCGTTGAAATGGTTGAAGTAACAAAAGAAGTAAAGGTTGATATGACTAATTTTGATGATGGTACAGCAAAAGCTATTGTTACAGTTGTTACTACACAAAATGGAGAAGCGTCTACAACATACAAAACTTTTAAAGGCACTGAACAAGAAGTAAAAGCGCATGTTGAAGCGCTTAAAAATAACGGATAGCCACTTTTACAAACTAAACTAAATTTTACCACAAAAAAACCACGCTGTAAGGCGTGGTTTTTTATTATATTAAAGTTTAAAACAACCCATGTATTTCGGCATCAATTGTGTTAATTACAGCGCCTAAATCTTCGGGTTTATCAACAAAATCTAAATTGTCAACATCAATGATAACTAGTTTTCCATTTTTGTAGCCATGAATCCAAGCTTCGTAGCGTTCGTTTAATCTACTTAAATAATCAATACTAATAGAGTTTTCGTAATCGCGTCCACGCTTGTGTATTTGCTTTACCAAATTGGGTATAGAGCTTCGTAAATAAATTAATAAATCTGGTCCTTGCACTAAAGATTCCATCAATTCAAACAACGATTTATAATTTTCAAAATCTCTGTTCGTCATTAATCCCATAGCATGAAGGTTGGGAGCAAAAATGTGTGCGTCTTCATAAATGGTTCTATCTTGTATTATTTTTTTACCGCTTTCTCTAATTTGTAATACTTGTCTAAATCTGCTATTTAAAAAATATACTTGCAAGTTAAAACTCCAACGTTCCATTTGGTTGTAAAAATCATCTAAATATGGGTTGTCAACAACATCTTCAAGCTGTGGTTCCCATTTGTAATGTTTTGCAAGTAATTTGGTAAGAGTTGTTTTACCTGCCCCTATATTTCCGGCAATAGCTATATGCATGGTATTAATTAATTTTTAATTGAAACTGTTGTAGCGTTTGGTGGTGGTAAATATACAAGGTTTCGTTGGTTACAAAAAACTGTTTTATTAATAAATTAGGGAGTATAATAGGTGCTATTGTATTAGTGTTTTCTTTTAAAAAAAATAGATTGTTATCTCTTTTTAAAATAATGTTTTCATTGCTTTCGGCCAGTGCTTGGTAGCCATTATTTTCAGTTTTAGATATTAGATTTCCAAAATAATTATACCGGTAAATATAATTTTGTGTAAGTAACCAAGCGTTGTTGTAGTTGCTGGTTAAACCTAAAACAGGACTTTTTATAGGTAATGATCTGGCTTTTGTTGTGTTGTTTTTATAGTTGTACAGTTCTAGTTGTAAATTATCTAAATTAAAAAGCCACAGGGCATTATCAAAACTACTAGAAATATGAGAAACATTTTTGTAAGGGGCAATATTATTGAAGTCTATTTTAAAAACTTCGGCCAACCTATTATCAAGAACTATAGCCGTATTAAAATCAGAGTAAAAAAGGTTTATTTTTAAAGGGTTAAATGTATTGGCGGTTTGTAAGTGGCCTAATTGTAAGTTGTTATAGCTAGTAATAGCCTTATCCGTTTTTTTATAAAAGGTGTTGTTTTTTATGTAGTAAACAGTTCCGAAATTATCAACCGAAACGATAACATCAGCATCAATGTTTGTGCTTTTAATAAAAGTAGTTTCAATGCTATTTTGTGAAAATGAAGCATTTTGAAAACATATAAAAATAAAAACTAGGTATTTCATACAAAGTTTGAAATTACAAAAAATAGCTGTGTTAAAATAAACTTTTAGTATTTATGGTAATACAAAATTTCAAAATTAAACTTTAAGAATCATTTAACAGTTTTCATTTAAACCTTTATGTAATCTTGTTGTCTTACAACCATAATTTAAAATAAATATTTCACTCAAATTATAAAAAATGAAAACTATAACAGCTACAATTTTATTTGCTTTAACCTTTGTTTTTACGGGTTTAATGCAGGGGCAAGAATTTCAAGGTAAAGCCTATTACATGTCTAAAACAACCATAGATATGGATAATTTTGGAAGACCAGGCATGGATGAAAACATGAAAAAAAGAATAGCTGACAGACTTAAAAATGCCTTAGAGAAAACATATATTCTTACTTTTAATAGAGAAGAGTCTGTTTACAAAGAAGAAGAAAAACTTGATGCTCCAGGTAGTGGAGGTAGTGGTTTTGGGCGTATGATGATGGGTAATTTTGTTGCAGGCAACCAATATAAAAACATTAAAACAAATGCTTTTTTGCAAGAGCGAGAGGTGTTTGGTAAAAAGTTTTTAATTAAGGATTCTGTGCCATCATTTGAGTGGACTATGACAGGCGAAAGCAAAAAAATAGGTCAGTATACAGCCTTTAAAGCAACAGGTAAAAAAATAAAATATGGTTTAGATGTAAACTTTAGAAGACCAAAACCAGGAGAAGAAGACAAAAAAGAAACACCAGCCCCAGAAAAAGAAGAAATAGAAGTAGTTGTTTGGTACACACCGCAAATTCCTGTAAGCCAAGGGCCATCAGATTATTGGGGATTACCAGGTTTAATTTTAGAAGTAAATGAAGGGCGCACAACCATACTTTGTTCAAAAATAATAATGAATCCTGATGATAAAGAAGTTATAAAAGTACCTTCAAAAGGAAAAGAAGTTTCTAGGGCAGAGTTTGATGAAATTTCAAAAAAGAAAATGGACGAAATGCGCCAAAATTTTAGACGCGGTGGCGGCAGACCAGGAGGCAGAAGAGGGTAAAACATTATCAACAAAACAAAAAATACCAACCAATGAAATACAAAATATTAGTACTGCTTTTATTAGCGGTTTGGGTAACACATGGCCAAGTGAAAATTGAAGGCGTAGTAAAAGATAGCATAGGTACGCCTTTAGAGCTGGCAAATATTATAGCTATAAATCAGGCTACACAAAAGTTAGATGCCTATGGTATTACTAATGAAAACGGGCAGTACAAATTATCAGTAGAAAAAAATGCAACATATAACGTTCAAGTAAGTTATGTTGGCATGCAAACAGCTCAGGCTGTGGTTAAGGTAACTAATGAAGCTGTAATTCAAAATTTTACACTACAAAATGATAATACACTTGATGCTGTAGAGTTGGTTTATGAAATGCCCGTAACCGTTAAAGGCGATACAATTACATACAATGCCGATTCTTTCCGGTCTGGAACCGAGCGTAAATTAGGCGATGTGCTTAAAAAGTTACCTGGTGTAGAGCTTAATGATGATGGCGAAATTGAGGTTGAAGGTAAAACCGTTGGAAAGGTGATGGTTGAAGGAAAAGATTTTTTTGATGGAGACTCGAAACTTGCTGTAGAAAACATTCCAGCAAATGCCATTGATAAGGTAGAAGTATTAAAAAATTACGCCGAAATTGGGCAACTTCGTGGTGTTACAAATAACCAAGATAACATAGCCATAAACATTAAGCTAAAAGAAGGTAAAAAGAAATTTTGGTTTGGTACAGTAACAGGTGGTTTAGGAGATTCGCCTGATGAAACACTGTATTTGGCACAGCCTAAACTGTTTTTTTACAGTCCAGAATATAGCATAAACCTAATTGGCGATTTAAATAATATTGGCGAAGTGGCATTTACAAGACGCGACTATTTTAAATTCTCAGGCGGTTTTAGGTCTCCTAGCCGTAGCAGTGGTACCAATATAAATTTAGGTAGCAATGATATTGGCTTTTTAACCATGCAAAATAACCGTGCTAAAAGTATTGAAACCAAATTTGGAGCCGCAAACTTTAGTTACGCGCCATCAAAAACTCTAGATTTAAGCGGATTTGCCATTTTTTCAAACAGTAAAAATGAATTAGAAGAAAACAGATCAGTGGTTTATACAGATCCTGATTTAAACATTCCAGATGAAGTTACAGAGAGTAATACCACCCAGCGTAGTGATTTAGGTATGCTGAAGTTAAGCGCTACATATAAGCCAAATGCTAACAATCAATTAGATTATGATATTTTAGGAAGAGTTTCAAAAGAAACTCAAGATCAAAATTACTTTTCCACAGTTATTGGTAATATAGAGCAACCCGAAGAAACATCGCCCTACAGTATTAATCAAAATTTAAATTATTACTACACCTTAAACGATAAAAATATTTTTGCTTTTGAAGTTCAGCATTTATTACAAGACGAAGATCCGTTTTATAACGCCATTTTATCTGATAAAGAAAATTATGAAGAAACGGCAAATAATTTAGGTTTAGATAACAACCAAATAAACTATAATATTGCACAAGAAAAGCGTGTAAAATCTAATCAGTTAGATGCTAAATTAGATTATTGGAATGTACTAAATAATAAAAGTGATATAAATTTCACACTTGGTACAATTTACAGTAAACAAGATTTTAGTTCAGAAATTTTCCAATATTTAGATGATAAATCAATTTTTAATCCAACAACAACAATTAATGATGGGTTGAATTTTAATGACATAGCGTATACGTTTTCTGATGTGTATTTAGGGGCGCATTATCGTTTAAAATCTGGTATTTTTACTTTTACACCAGGTGTTTCGGCACATGCTTACAGTGCAAAAAACAATCAGTTTAATGTAAGTTACACAGATAATTTTTTTAGGCTTTTGCCAGATTTTAACACCCGCATTCAGTTAAAAAATAGTGAGCAAATTATTTTTAATTATAGCATGCAAACTAATTTTACGGATGTAAACCAACTTGCAAGAGGCTTGGTGTTAAACAATTATAATTCACTTTTTTCTGGTAATCAAGAGTTAGAAAGTGCCTTGTCTCACAATTTAAATCTTTCATATTTTAGTTTCAATATGTTTAATTATACAAACGTAATGGCTAGGTTAAACTACTCTAAAACTGTTGATAGAATTAGAACCACTTCTGCCTTTGAACCCGGTAGTGTAATACGAGTAAGTACACCTTTTAATTCTAATTTTGCCGATGAAAGTGCTAGCGCTAATGGGCGTGTAGAGAAAACCTTTGGTAAATTTAAAGCGCGTGTTAATGGTAATGTTAGTTATAATAAATTTAATCAGGTAATTAATAATTTGCCCTCGGTTAACGAAAATTATTCATATACCTACAGAACCAGTTTAAGTACAAATTTTAGAGAAGCACCAAATTTTGAAATTGGGTACCGGCATACAACACAAGATAATAATCAAGGAGATAGAAAAACAACGTTTTATACCAAATCGCCATCAGTTGAATTTGATGCTTTAATTTTTAAGAAGTTTACTTTTAAAACAGATTATACCTATAATAATTTTAGTGATGAAGACCGCACTATCAATGATTTTGAGTTTTGGAATGCATCATTATCTTATAGAAATAATCAGGATAGTAAATGGGAGTTTGAAATAAAAGCAACCAATTTATTAGATACTAGAGTGCAAAACCAAAGTAGTACAGGTAACGTATCAGTTAGTGTGGTTGATTATTATATACAGCCCAGATTTGTAACTTTTAGGTTGCGATATGAATTATAAATTGTGTAGTGATAAAGCATAGTTTTAAACTATGCTTTATTGTTTATTTTGTTTACTGTATGGTTTATGTTTTTTGATGCTTGTTCAATAGAATTTACATAATACTGTGCTTTTTCATCAAAACTTAAAAAAGGCGCTTTGTTAAGTTGGCTTACAGCTGTATTAATATTGTTTAGTGCTTTTGAGAATTTATTAGTAATAATATTAGCAACTCTTTGGTAAGTAAGATTTCTTGTTTGTAATTCTTTTAATTCTGTAATATCCCTCAAACATGAGTTGCTGTAAATAATTTTATTATTGTTGTCTTTAATAGAGTTTACTTTCAATAAAACATAAATTTTAGAACCAGTTTTTGTTTTAAGTATTAATTCAGTATTATCAATTCTTCCTGTTTCTAAAAATGTATTATAAGCAGTTTCTACATGTTCTATGCATGTTGGGTGATATATAAAGAAGATAGATTTACCTATAATTTCGGCTTTAGAATACCCCATTTTATTTGCAAACGTTTCATTGCATTCGGCTATTTTAGAGTTTTCGGGGTTAACCGATAAAAGCATGTCTGGAGAGTTTTCGTATAAACACTTATATCTATTGTGAGAAGTGTTTAATTGCTGCTTAAGCAAGTTTATTTCTTGTAGTTCCATGAGAGTAGATTAATTAGATTGGTAGCAATTTTTAGTTAAAAATAGTTAAAAAAATTAACATTTAAAAATTAAATGTTGATTTTCAGCAATTTAAAGGTGCTGTTTTTTTATGAAAAAGATAGTTTAAGAATGAATTTTAATACTCAACTAAATTTTATGAAAATATTGCTTTGTATATTGTTGTAAGTGCGGTATATTTGCGCTCGGTTTTGGGAAGATACTCAAGCGGCCAACGAGGACAGACTGTAAATCTGTTGGTTTTTACCTTCGCAGGTTCGAATCCTGCTCTTCCCACAAAAAATAAAAAAGCAAGCTAAACAGCTTGCTTTTTTGTTTTCAATATGTCGTGTTAAAAAAATATATTTACTCTGTTAATTTTATTTTTTGTACGTTTTTTGCAATGTTTATACGGTTAATTATAGAGTCAATTATTGTGTCATATAGTGTGTCGCCTAAAACACTATCTTCTACACCGGCATCAATATTGGGGTTATCATTAACTTCAACAATATAAACGTCATTGTTCACAATTTTTAAATCTACACCATATAAGCCATCTCCAATTAAAGCTGCTGCTTTTTGGGCTACTTTTAGCACTTTTTCGGGTACTTCATTTATTGCTAGTGTTACGTAATCGCCTGACGGGTCATCACTTTCACTATTCCAATCATAAATTTGCCAATGGTTTTCTTTCATAAAATATTTACAAGCAAAAAGCGGTTTGTTATCTAAAATTCCTATCCTCCAGTCAAATTCTGAATATAAGAATTCTTGACAAATAACCATGTCTGATTTTTTAAATAGCTTAAGTAATTCAATTTTAGCTTCTTCTTTATTATTCACTTTAATAACACCTAATGAAAACGCACTATCTGGTTGTTTTAAAACCACTGGATAGGTTAAAGCGTCTAACTGTTTTAAGTTAGAAATATTGTTGGCCAGTACTATAGTTTGTGGCGTTTTTATTTTGTGCTTTTTAAACAATTCATTTTGATAAATTTTGTTGGAGCACCTAAGTATAGACCAAGGGTCATCAATAACCACCATGCCTTCGGCGTAAGCCAACCTAGAAAACTCATAGGTATAGTGGTTTACATTGGTGGTTTCTCTAATAAAAAGTGCGTCAAATTCATTAATTTTATCAACGTCTGCCTTTGTTATTAGCTCTAAATACACGCCTTTTTTATTAGCTGCTATTTTAAGTTTTTCTAAGCCTAAAGCGTTTGATGGCGGTGTTTCTTCTTTTGGGTTTACAAGTACGGCTAAATCGTATTTGTAATTGGCTAATTTTGGGTAATTGTGTCTTTTTTTATTGAAAAAATTTACTGCAAAACTGTACATTAAATCTTTTTCAGTATCATTTTCAATATCCTGAAAAGTAAAAACTTTAATGTCTTTTATAAGCCATTTTTCATTTTTAATAAAGTTCACCTTAAAAAAAGGGGCTTCAAATATTTGATATAGTTTTGATGCTAATGTTCTGTAACTTTTGTTGGGTGTTTGCCCAAAATAAATGTTTAAAGAAAAGGCAGTGTTTGAAATTTTTAGTAATGTTTTGTTTATAAGCGCATCTAAATCAAAAGCAATAGATTGAATAACATTTTTTATTCTGAAATCTCTAATAACCGTAATGCTAGGTATAACTCTTTGTCCGCGTGCCGATGCTAACAAAGAAACATAATAGCCATAACTTTGGTATTTGTATGAGCTACAAAGGTTAAAAATTCTGTAGTCGGGGTTATTGTGGTATTGTGCGTTGTTAATATAATCTTTAACAGCAATTACTTTGGCGTTTATAGTATTTTCTTGCCATTTAAAAGGCTGGTTTATTACAATAATATTTTTGTAATCTTTAGTAGCGTTTTCTTGGTTGTATTTCATTTTTATGGCGTGTAAACCTTCGGAGTAATAGTTGTTTAACAAAGCTGTCTCAGTAAAATTATGCTTTTTGTACCAATTAATTAATTGTTGGTTTGTAGCGCTAACTTCTAATATTATAGTGTTAAAATTATGTGCCGCAGCATAAGTTTTTATATAATTTAAAATAATTGAGCCAACACCTTTATTATGATATGTTTTTATAAGAGCAACAGAGTATATGCGTATTGAAAGTTTATATTTAAATAATACAAATGCACCAATAGGAGCTTGGTTAGCAATAGTATCTTCAACAATAAAAATTTCTTGAAAATTGCTGCTTAAGCTTTTTTTTATGTTTTGTTTTGAATTTTGTTGGTATGTTGGAAATACCTCCTTTTCTAGTTGTAGTAAAAAGGGTAAATCTTGGTTTTGAGCTTTTCTAAAATTGAAGCTCATTATAGGGTAAATTTAAGCATTGTAATAAGCCAAAATAATATTTTAAATTTGAGAAAATTTGTAATTATAATTTAAACGAAATTAGCCGATTTTTTAATATAACCAAGTGAAAATTTAGTTAATTTAAATATGCTTATTTCGAGTTATTAAAATAAACTAGTTTTTAGTTTTTTTTCTAAATGAACGAGTGTATTTGCTGTTTGTGGGATAGCTTCTTTTCGAAGTCATATTGTTAAAAATAAGTGCAACTATAAGCAAAATAATAACACCTGAAAGTACGGGTGCAAACAAGTAATAATAGCCTAAATCTCTTATTTTTTCAGTGCCTATTACAGCAATTAAAGCAGTTGCTCCACCAGGAGGATGAAGTGTTTTTGTAAACTGCATAAGTACAATAGAAATAGCTACGGCTAATGGCGCTGTAAGCCAAATAATATCGGGGAGTAACTTTAAAATAGTTACTCCCACAAAGGCAGATATTAAATGGCCTCCAATTAAATTTCTAGGTTGCGAAAAAGGGCTTTGAATAGCACCGTAAATTAATACGCAAGTAGCCCCAAAAGAGCCTATTAAAAAGGTGTTTTCTACTTTGGGTAAATATAGTGATTGAATCATGGCAATTAAGCCAATACCAATAAAAGCACCAACAAAAGACCAAAAGTGCTCTTTAAAATCAACTAGTGTTTCCTTGTAAATAACATATTTTGAAATACGAATAGTTCTGTTAATTCGTTTTTTCATTTGTCATTTTTTGGTGGTGAAATCATTAATTAACAAGCGTTATATTTTAAAGGCTTGTTTAATTTTATCTGTATAATCTAAGTTCTCCCAAGTAAACAATTCAACATCAAGCGTTACGTTTTTGCCATTTGGTTGGCTAAATGTTTTTGTAACTATTTCATTGGTACGCCCCATATGGCCATAGGCAGCAGTTTCGCTATACATTGGTGCGCGTAGTTTAAGGCGTTCTTCAATAGCAAATGGTCTCATGTCAAAAATTTCAGAAACTTTTGCAGCTATTTCACCATCAGTTAAATTAACTTTTGCAGTACTATAAGTATCAATAAAAATACCCATTGGCTCCACAACACCAATGGCGTAACTAACTTGTACTAATACTTCATTAGCAATACCCGCAGCTACTAAGTTTTTAGCAATATGGCGTGTAGCGTAAGCGGCACTTCTATCTACTTTACTTGGGTCTTTGCCTGAAAAAGCACCACCACCGTGTGCACCTTTACCACCATAAGTATCAACAATAATTTTTCTGCCTGTTAAGCCCGTATCACCATGTGGGCCACCAATTACAAACTTTCCGGTTGGGTTAATGTGGTATTTTATATCATCATTAAATAAAGCTTGAGTGGCTTTTGGTAATTTTGCAATGACTCTAGGTATTAAAATGGTTTTAATGTCTTCTCTAATTTTGGCAAGCATAGTATCATCATCGGCAAAATCATCATGTTGTGTAGAAACTACAATAGCATCAATGCGTTGAGGTACATTATCATCGCTATATTCAATGGTAACTTGACTTTTAGAGTCTGGCCTTAAATAAGTAATATCTTTGTTTTCTCTGCGTAATTCAGCTAATTCTTTTAAAATTCTATGCGATAAATCTAAAGCCAAAGGCATGTAATTTTCGGTTTCATTAGTGGCATAGCCAAACATCATACCTTGGTCTCCGGCTCCTTGCTCTTCTTTGGTGGCTCTATCTACCCCGCGGTTAATATCATCAGATTGCTCGTGAATAGCAGAAAACACACCGCAAGAATTACCATCAAACATATATTCGCCTTTAGTGTAACCAATTTTGTTAATGGTGTCTCTGGCAATTTGTTGTACATCTAAATATGTGTTAGATTTTACTTCGCCAGCAAGTACTACTTGCCCTGTTGTTACAAGTGTTTCGCAAGCTACTTTAGAGTTTATATCAAAAGCTAAAAAATGATCTATAAGTGCATCACTAATTTGGTCAGCAACTTTGTCTGGGTGTCCTTCAGATACACTTTCTGAAGTGAATAAATATGACATTATTAAAAATTTTAAATGAGGTAGATTTGACGTAAACGTCTCAGGAAGTTAACACTGCCTTTAGCATTTTTGTTTATATCTTAAATGTGACAGATATAAAGAGGTTGCAATCAGTCAAATCTTTCCTCTATTATTGATGTGCAAAAATAAAAAAATTAAACTAAAGACACATTGTTTTTCTTTTTTTTAAGAAAAAAGTTGCATTCTAAAATTTTTCTACAAATATTTGTTTCAGCAAGATGAACAACAAAGTATTAAATATCATTTCAATTAGCGTCAGCGTGATTATTTCACAATGATACGGAAGTGCTATTTAATAAATTAATATAAAATAAAACCTTCCTGTAAATTACATAGGAAGGTTTTTTTATGATTTTTTTTAATGCATTGGGCATCATAAAAAAACAGAGTTAATTTATTGATTGTTATGTGTTTATGTTGTTTTTGCGGGTAGTGAATTTAACCCATAAAAACAATAAAAAACACGTACAAGTAGCTAAAACATTATTTTCGTTTATTGAAAATTAACATTTTTTGTTAAAACTCTTAAAAACATATAAATATCATAATTTAACTAACTAAGATTTAAATTTTTATCATAAAAAATGAACAAACTAAACAAACATAGTAGCAGATTAACGCAAGACGAATCGCAACCAGCATCACAAGCCATGTTATATGCTGTTGGTTTTTCTGATGAAGATATGCACAAAGCTCAAATTGGTATAGCAAGTACAGGGTACGATGGTAACCCGTGTAATATGCACCTAAACGGCTTGAAAGATGAAGTGAAAGTAGAGTGTAATATTGCTGGTATGGTTGGTTTAGGGTTTAATACTATTGGTGTGTCTGACGGTATTTCAATGGGTACGTCGGGTATGAATTACTCACTAGTGTCTAGAGATATTATTGCAGATTCTATTGAAACTATAATGAATGCACAAAGCTATGATGGCTTAATAGCTATTGTAGGTTGCGATAAAAATATGCCAGGTGCAGTTATGTCAATGCTGCGCTTAAATCGTCCGTCAATAATGATGTACGGTGGTACCATAAAATCTGGTAATTATAAAGGTAAAAAATTAAATATTGTATCTGCTTTTGAAGCGCTTGGGCAAAAAGTAGCAGGCGAAATAGACGAAGCAGAATATAAAGAAATTATTAAAAGATCTATTCCAGGTGCTGGTGCATGTGGCGGTATGTATACAGCAAATACAATGGCATCGGCAATAGAGTGTATGGGGTTTGCATTGCCTTATAATTCATCAATTCCTGCTGAAAATCCTAATAAATTATCTGAAGCTGAAAGATACGCCAGAGCCATTAAAAATTTATTAGAGTTAGATTTAAAACCTTTAGATATTATTTCAAAAAAGTCTATTGAAAACGCTATCACTTTAGTTAATGCTTTAGGCGGATCAACAAATGCCGTTTTACACTTTTTAGCTATTGCACATGCGGCTGATATAGATTTTACTTTAGAAGATTTTCAGCGTGTAAGTGACAAAACACCATTAATTGGAGATTTAAAACCATCGGGTAAATATTTAATGGAAGATGTGCATGGTGTTGGTGGTACGCCAGCAATTATGAAATACCTTTTAGAAGAAGGTTATTTGCATGGTGATTGCATAACGGTTACAGGTAAAACACTAGCCGAAAACCTAGCCGATGTAAAAGCTATGGAGTTTGAAGATCAGGATATTGTTTATCCTACAGATAAAGCCTTAAAGACATCAGGAAACCTACAAATTCTGCACGGAAATTTAGCTACAGATGGTGCTGTTGCAAAAATTTCAGGAAAAGAAGGTTTAGTGTTTGAAGGTAAAGCCGTTGTTTACAACAGTGAGCAAGATGCCAATACCGGAATTTCAAATGGCGAGGTAAAACGTGGAGATGTTGTGGTTATAAGGTATGTAGGTCCAAAGGGCGGACCCGGTATGCCAGAAATGCTAAAACCAACATCATTAATTATGGGTGCAGGTTTAGGTAAGTCTGTAGCATTAATTACAGATGGTCGTTTCTCGGGCGGTACGCACGGTTTCGTAGTTGGCCACATCACACCCGAAGCCCAAGCCGGAGGCGCTATTGGGTTAGTTGAAACAGGCGATAAAATTAGAATTAGTGCCGAAGATAACACTATCAATGTATTAATTTCTGAAGAAGAATTAGCACAAAGAAAAGCAAACTGGCAAGCCCCAGCATTAAAACATAAAAAGGGAATATTATATAAATACGCTAAATGTGTAGCGCCAGCTTCTGAAGGTTGCGTAACAGATAAGTATTAAAATTCCAACTAAATAAAAAGAGTCTTTCAATATAAAGTTGAAGATTATGAAAGAAACACAAACCATAGAAAAAACAAAAACGGAAACCACAAAAACCGAACGCATAACAGGTTGCGAAGCAATTATAAGATGTTTAATTGCTGAAGGTGTTGATATTCTTTACGGATATCCTGGAGGTGCCATTATGCCTGTTTATGATGAGTTGTTTAAATACCAAGACCAAATTCATCACGTATTAACACGTCATGAACAAGGGGCGGCTCATGCTGCACAAGGCTATGCCAGAATATCTGGTAAAGTAGGTGTTGCCATGGCAACATCGGGTCCGGGTGCTACCAACTTAATAACCGGAATTGCCGATGCGCAAATAGATTCTACACCAATGGTATGCATAACTGGGCAAGTGTTTTCACATTTGTTAGGTAGTGATGCGTTTCAAGAAACAGATATTGTTGGTATATCAACACCTGTTACCAAATGGAATCATCAAATTACAAAAGCTGAAGATATTCCAGAGGTAATAGCTAAAGCGTTTTACATAGCTAAAAGTGGTAGGCCAGGTCCTGTGTTAATTGATATTACTAAAGATGCACAGCTTCAAGAATTCGATTTTAAATACGAAAAATGTACAAACGTAAGAAGTTACAAGCCTGTGCCAAAAACTAATATAGAGTCTGTAAAAGCAGCAGCCCAATTAATTAATAATGCCAAAAAACCTTTAATTGTTTGGGGGCAAGGTGTTATTTTAGGTGAAGCTGAAAATGAGCTTAAGGCTGTTATTGAAAAAGCTGGTATTCCATCGGCTTGGACAATTTTAGGGGCTTCAGCAATACCAACATCACACCCGCTAAATGTTGGTATGGTTGGTATGCATGGTAATTACGCACCTAACAAATTAACCAATGAATGCGATGTTTTAATTGCCATAGGCATGCGTTTTGATGATCGTGTTACAGGAAACTTAGCCACCTATGCCAAACAAGCCAAAATAATTCATTTTGATATTGATCCGGCAGAAATAGATAAAAATGTAAAAACCGATGTTGCAGTTTTAGGCAATTCTAAAGAAAGTTTAGCACTGTTACTAAATGAACTTAACGAAAACAAACACCAAGCGTGGCACCAAGAGTTTAAAGATTTATATAAAATAGAATTTGATAAAGTAATTAAAGCCGATTTACTTCCTGAAAAAGAAGGTTTAACTATGGGCGAGGTGTTAAAAGAAATTAATACCCAAAGTAAAGGAGATGCGGCTATAGTTTCTGATGTTGGGCAACACCAAATGATTGCTTGCAGATATGCCGAGTTTAACAAAACTAAAAGTAATATAACTTCGGGTGGTTTAGGTACCATGGGTTTTGCATTACCAGCGGCAATAGGTGCTAAAATGGCAGCACCAGAGCGTGAGGTTGTAGCTATAATTGGTGATGGTGGTTACCAAATGAACATACAAGAATTAGGCACCATTTTTCAGCAAAAAGTACCTGTAAAAATTGTTGTGCTTAATAATGAGTTTTTAGGCATGGTACGCCAATGGCAACAGCTGTTTTTTGATAAACGCTATGCATCAACAGAAATGACAAACCCAGATTTTGTAACCATTGCAAAAGGGTATCATATTGAAGCTAAACGTGTAACAAAACGCGAAGAATTAGCCAGTGCTGTTGAAGAAATGATAGCTTCAAAATCATCATACTTTTTAGAAGTTTGTGTAGAGAAAGAAGATAATGTATTCCCAATGATTCCTACAGGAGCATCAGTATCAGATGTAAGATTAAGCTAAAAACAGTTTTAAAGTATAGAACAAAAGATAAAAGGTGAGGTTATTTAAAAGTAAAGTATTTAAAAAATAAATCTTTTCACTTTTTGTCTAATATCTTTTAAAAAATGAACGAAGAACAAAAAACATTCACGATTTCAATTTATACCGAAAATAATATCGGGTTATTAAATCGTATTTCAGCCATTTTTCAACGCAGGCATATAAATATAGAAAGTTTAACAACGTCACAGTCTGAAATTGAAAACGTTAACCGTTTTGTAATTGTAGTAAATATTTCTGAAACGCAAGCAAAAAAAATAGTAGGGCAAATAGAAAAGCAAGTTGAGGTAATTAAGGCGTATTATCACACAGATAATGAAACTATCTTTACAGAATCTTGTATGTTCAAAATAAAGTCTGAATTATTGTTTGAAGAGCCTCAAATTCAAAATATAATTAAAGAAAGCAATACTAGAATTGTTACAGTAAATAAAGAATTTTTTGTGTTAGAAAAATCTGGAAGACGTCATGAAATTGAAGCCTTACGCAGAGATTTAAACGCTTTTGGTATTATGCAATTTGTACGCTCTGGAAGAATAGCTGTAACCAAAGATGAAATGAAAATTACAGAGCTTTTAAAAGCAAAAAATAATAAACAATAAATATTAAACACTACACCTAATTTATTAGGTAAAACAAGTATTAAAACAAGAACATTACAAATGGAAAATTATTTTAACACACTTACATTAGCAGGTAAATTAAACCAATTGTCTAAATGTAGATTCATGGATGCATCTGAATTTACAGATGGTGTAAACGCACTTAAAGGCAAAAAAATAGTAATAGTAGGTTGTGGAGCTCAAGGGTTAAACCAAGGCTTAAACATGAGAGATTCTGGGTTAGATATTTCTTACACATTACGTGAAGCAGCTATTAAAGAAAAGCGCGCATCATTCGTTAATGCTACTGAAAACGGTTTTACAGTTGGTACTTATGAAGAGTTAATTCCAACAGCCGATTTAGTTTTAAACCTAACACCAGATAAGCAGCACACAAACGTTGTTAAAGCTGTAATGCCATTAATGAAAAAAGGGGCAACTTTAGCATATTCTCATGGTTTTAATATTGTTGAAGAAGGTATGCAAATTCGTGAAGACCTTACAGTAATTATGTGTGCACCAAAATCACCAGGTTCTGAGGTGCGCGAAGAATACAAAAGAGGTTTTGGTGTACCAACACTTATTGCAGTACACCCGGAAAATGACCCTGAAGGTAAAGGTTTAGCACAAGCAAAAGCCTATGCTGTTGCAACAGGAGGAGATAGAGCAGGTGTGTTAGAGTCGTCTTTCGTTGCTGAGGTAAAAAGTGATTTAATGGGCGAACAAACAATTCTTTGTGGTTTATTACAAACAGGTTCTATTTTATGTTTTGATAAAATGGTTGAAAAAGGTATTGAGCCAGGGTATGCTTCAAAATTAATTCAATACGGTTGGGAAACTGTTACCGAAGGTTTAAAATACGGTGGTATTACAAACATGATGGACAGACTTTCAAACCCTGCAAAAATTAAAGCTTTTGAAATTTCTGAAGAATTAAAAGATATCATGCGCCCATTATTCCAAAAACATATGGACGATATTATGGAAGGTAATTTTTCTAGCGGAATGATGGCAGATTGGGCTAATGGAGATGAAAACTTATTAGGTTGGAGAGCTGCAACTGCTGAAACTGCTTTTGAAAAAACACCAGCGGGTGATATGGAAATAAGCGAGCAAGAATATTATGATAACGGCGTATTAATGGTAGCATTAGTTCGTGCAGGTGTAGAATTAGCGTTTGAAGCCATGACAGAATCTGGAATTATTGATGAGTCTGCGTACTATGAGTCTTTACACGAAACACCATTAATTGCAAACACTATTGCTAGAAAAAAATTATACGAAATGAACCGTGTAATTTCAGATACTGCAGAGTACGGTTGTTATTTATTTGATCATGCATGTAAGCCTTTGTTAGCAGATTTTATGAAAACAGTAGATACTGATATTATTGGAAAAGCATATGCAAAAGACAATGGCGAAGGTGTTGATAACGCTAAATTAATTGAAATTAATGCAGCGTTAAGAAATCATCCAGTTGAAAAAATTGGTAGATTCTTAAGAACATCAATGACAGCTATGAAGCCAATAGTTTAATACTAAAAACATATTATGGCACAGGAAAAAAACATATATTTTCCTAACATAAATAATATAAAGCTAGCTGCCGATACTATTAAAAAAGTATCGGCAGTTACGCCTTTATACCATAGCTTAAGATGTTCAAAAAAATATAATTCTAATATCTATTTTAAGCGTGAAGATCTTCAACAAGTACGCTCATATAAAATTAGAGGAGCTTACAATAAAATAAGTTCTTTATCACAAAAAAAAGCAAGCAATGGTGTGGTTTGCGCAAGTGCAGGTAACCATGCGCAAGGTGTAGCACTATCATGTAAATTGTTAAAAATTAAAGGTGTAATTTATATGCCAACACCAACGCCCAATCAAAAAGTTGAACAAGTAAAAATGTTTGGTGAAGATTACATTGATATTAAATTACAAGGTGATACGTTTGATGATGCATATCATGCAGCCATGTTAGAATGTAATAGCTCAGGGAAAATTTTTATCCATCCATTTGACGATAAAAAAGTAATTGAAGGGCAGGCAACCGTAGGTTTAGAAATTATAGGGCAATACAATAAAACCATTGATTATGTTTTTATACCCATTGGCGGTGGTGGTTTAGCTGCGGGTTTGTCAACGGTTTTTAAAACCTTATCTCCTAAAACAAAAATTATTGGGGTAGAGCCGCAAGGAGCACAATCTATGGGAACTTCAATAAAAAATAATAAAAACACTACTTTAAAGAATATAGATAAATTTGTTGATGGTGCTGCGGTAAAACGTGTTGGCAACCTAACATTTCCTATTTGTAAACAAAACTTACATGCCGTTATTCCTGTACCCGAAGGTAAAGTGTGTGAAACCATTTTAGAACTTTATAATAAAGAAGCCATTGTAGTTGAGCCTGCAGGCGCATTAAGTATTGCTGCCTTAGATTTTTATACTGAAGCTATAAAAAATAAAAATGTGGTGTGTGTTATTAGCGGAAGTAATAATGATATTACCAGAACACCCGAAATTAAAGAACGCGCATTGCTTTACGCTAATTTAAAGCATTATTTTATTGTGAAATTTCCGCAACGTGCAGGTGCTTTAAAACAATTTGTAGTTGATATTTTAGGTGAAAATGATGATATTACCTATTTTCAATATGCTAAAAAAACCAACAGAGAAAATGGTTCGGCAGTAGTTGGTGTGCAACTTAAATCATCAACAGATTTAGAGCCTTTAATAGCTAAAATGAAGGCTCATAATTTTTATGGCGATTATTTAAATGACAAACCAGATTTGTTTCAGTTTTTAGTTTAAATAATTGTTTTACACCTTCTAACGAAAAATTTAGTAATTAGTATTAAATATTTTTTAATTATAATTTGAGACTGTTTTTTCTTGCCGTATTTTAGTGCATTAAACACATTAGAATATTAACAAACAAAATTTAGTTTTAAAAATGAAAACATTTAAATATGTATTAACATCAGTTTTTGCTGCATCGGTTTTATTTAGTTGTGGCGGAGAAAAGAAAGAGAAAAAAGAATCATTTTCATATGAAAATAAATCAACAACAACTGATGAGGTTAAAGAAGAAGATAACTTAGCCAATATAGTGTTAGTTGGTGATGATATGATGAAGTTTGATAAAAATGAAATTAAAGCTAAAGCAGGCCAAAAAGTTAAATTAACATTACGCCATAAAGGAAAAATGGATTTAAACGTAATGGGCCATAACGTGGTTATTTTAAAACAAGGCGTTGATATTGTAACCTTTGCAGGAAAAGCAGCTACAGCCAGAGATACTAAGTATATTCCAGAATCTGCAAAAGATGATATTATTGCACATACTGATTTAATTGGAGGCGGGCAAACAACATCTATTGAGTTTGATGCTCCAGCAGCAGGAACATATGATTTTATTTGTAGCTTTCCGGGGCATTACGCAATAATGAAAGGTAAGTTTATTGTTGAGTAAACCCTTCAATCCTAAAAATAAATAGAGAGGCTCATATTGAGCCTCTTTTTTTGTGCTTATTTTTCAAACTGTAAAGTTTAAAATATAGTGACGAGATATATTAAACATTTTTGTTTTAACTATAGCTTAACTTTAACCGTTATTTATTAATACTAAACATGAAAAAGCTAGATAAGTTAATTTTACTTTTAATCTTTACTGTGCTAATAAGCTCTTGTAAAAAAGAATCTGAAAACCAACGTGTTTTTTCAAATTGGGAAAAAACGGTAATAAAGTATACAGATACCACAGTAAAAGTATACGGGCATTATGCGACCGTTAAATTACCAATTAAAACAGGTGTAACCTTATGGAATCCGGTAGCAATTATTTCAGGCCCTAATAATGTAATTTATGCAGCAAATTATACCGGTGAAATTTATTCTTTACAAGATACTGATGGTGATGGTTTAGAAGATCATGCCAAATTATTTTGCGATGTAAAGAATGACAGTATACGCTACCCCACAAGTTTAGCCTTTAAAGATAATAAGATGTACGTAGCTACAACCCAAGAGATAAGGGTGTATGAAGATACCGATGGTGATTTTGTAGCGGATAATAGTTATACGTTTTTTGATGATTTTCCTTGGACACTGCATTATTGGGATTGGACCTTTGGTCTTGATTTTGATTCAGAGGGCTATCTATTCGCTATTCTTTGTACAGATCAGCTCAACAAAAATGCTGCACCAGATCCAAATAAATTAAGAGGTTCAATTTTGAGAATTGCACCAAACGGAAAATCTTATGAGCGATTTGCAACAGGACTCAGGTTTGCTTATGGATTAACGTTGAATGACGAAGATGAGGTTTTCTTTTCCGATAATAAAGGAAATCAAAATAAATATGAAGAACTTAATCATGCTAAAAGAGGAGGGTTCTATGGTAATAACCCAAATAAATATCCAGATGAACCCAAGGCTACTGATCCACTTGTAAAATTAAAGTATGGGTTTGCACCTGTTGGAATTGTTTTTAACCCCAAAGACAATGATTTTGATGGAACAGCAGGCGATTTATTTATTTCTTATTGGGGGCCTGATGGTCAATGGACCGAAGGGTCTATTGCTCGTGTACGTATGGTAAAAAATGAAAATGGGGAGTATGAAGCTGAAGAATTTCCAGTAGCCGATAATATTGAAAAGCTTTCCGATTTAGATTTTGATGCCAATGGAGATTTGTATTTAGCCCAATTTGGCACAGAAGGGCGTATGCATTTACCTCATAAAACACCTGAAGGTGCTTTTTATAAAATGGTTGTAGCTGATTGGGTGGAGCCTGACGATCCAAAGAAAATTACCGCAATTGTAAAGGGTAATGCTAATAAAGGTAGACAAATATTTAAGATGAGGGCCTGTAATACGTGCCATTCTATTGATGGTAACGAGGAGATGTTAGGGCCAGATCTAGCAGGAATAGGGCGCTTGCTTTCTAGGGAACAGATTATTGAATCTATCAAAGACCCAAATAAAAATATCAAAACAGGATTTGATCAGATGCAAATCAAAAAAAAAGATGGAAGTGTGTTTAATGGAAGAATGTATACCAGTAATAAAGATGAAGTTGTTATTATAATTGCAGGTAACGAAAAAGTAACCATTAAAACAGAGGATATTGAATCAAGTAAAATTGTGGATATATCCTTAATGCCGCCAGGGTTGCTAACTGGTCTAAAAGACGAAGAAATTAGAGATTTGATTGGTTATATGCAGGGGCTGACGTTAGATGAAGAATAGTCTGGATAAAGACAAGATATAATTCAAAATTAAGTAGTCAACTTTTAATTTTTCAAAGTAAATTGATGAAGTCGTGTATATGAAGCTTGGGAAAAATGGACATCTAAATTAAAATAAATATTCACTTATTAAACTAAACAAGATTATGGCTATTAAAATAGGGTGCTTTGCACTAATCAATCCATTTCAAACTTTAGAACAACAAGCAGATCAAATACAAGCATGGGGTATTAAATATGCCGATGTTACTGATAATGCCGATGGCGCTTGTTTAGGGTCGCATTATGGTTTTAATGCGGTAGCTAGTTTAGATGCTAATGCTTTTGATATTAAAAGGCTTTTTGAATCTCGCGGCATTACATTAACTAGTGTTTGTGCACACGCTACATTGTTAGATCCTACTGCTCCTTGGCGTTATGGCACATCACAAATTGTTAAAGCCATAAGAATGGCTGCTACAATTGGCATTAAACATGTTATCACTACAGAAGGAGATGCGCATACAGAATTTGGACATAATCTTACAGATGATGAAGCTATCTTCACCATTAGAGAAAAACTTCATGAACCTATGCAAATGGCAAAAGATTATGGGGTGAAAATTTTGCTAGAGCCTCACGGAAAATATACAGATTCAGTGAAACACATGGAGCGTATCATAGATGCTTGTAATTCAGAAGCGTTAGGCGTTAACTTAGATACTGGTAACCTTTGGTTGGGTGGTGGAGACTCAATTGAAATGATTAATAAATTGGGAGATAAAATTGAACATGTTCATTGGAAAGACTTACCCGAAGAATATATTGAACAAAGAGGTAAGGTATTTGGCTGTGGTATGTCACTAATTCCATTAGGGTCTGGGGTTATAGGTATAGAGAAAATTCATCAAGCTCTTAAAAAAATTGGCTTTGATGGTTATACAACCCTTGAAGTAGCAGGTGAAGAAGCGGTTAAAGCAAGTTACCATTACTTAAATAGTCTAGAATCATAATTTGCATTTCGAATTGAAAATACTAAAAGAAAATTTGCACACTTTTTTGTAACTTGAAAGGTCAAGTTAATTAAGACCTTTTTAGTGCAATGAAAACCGAGAAAGAGAAAGATTTCCATATGTTGTATATACCAGACCGTTGCGTGCCTTTAGAGCAGGCTGCTAATTCCGGACAACTAAAAATGAGGGGCCTTAGGCGCGCAGATTATCCAGGTATTGATCTTCCTGACCATATTTTACCCAGTGTTTATAGCATAGGATATTGGGATGCCAAAATAAATCAGAATTGGGGATTAAACTGGCATAGAAATGAAGGTATTGAATTCACCTTTTTAGAATCAGGAAGCTTAACATTTACCAAAGGAGATAATGAAGAATACCAATTAAAATCTGGAGATTTTACTATTACAAGACCTTGGCAACCTCACAAACTTGGTAATCCTAATATAGGTATATGTAAGCTGTACTGGTTAATAATTGATGTGAATGTTCGGCAACCACATCAAAAATGGAAGTGGCCAGATTGGATAATCCTTTCAGAAGAAGATCTTGATTTTTTAACAAAGGTTCTTAGGCAAAATGAGATGCCCGTTTGGAAAACCAATAATAAAATAAAGAGTTATTTTGCAGAATTAGGTAAATGCTTAGATACTGTAGAAATTGCTATTCAACACTCTAAATTAAACATTTTAGTAAATCAGCTATTATTGGAATTGGTAGATTTGTTTAAGAAAGACAAAGTTGTGTTGGATGAATCTCTTACAGTTAATAAAAGAACAGTTAAAATATTTTTAAGTTATTTAGAACAAGATTACCATAGAAACTGGTCTTTAGAATCTATGGCAGAACACTGCGGTCTTGGCATTACAAGCTTATCAAAGTATTGTAAAGAACTTACTAATATGACCCCAGTAAATTATCTTATAAAGCTTAGGTTAGATGCAGCAGCCAAAATGCTGAACAAACCTAAAAATAAAAGTATAGCTGATATTTGTTACGACTGTGGGTTTTCAAGCACACAATATTTTGCAACCATTTTTAAAAAACGATTCAAATGTTCCCCAAGAAATTACAGGATAAAATATGCCAAACATGTGGCTCATTAAGGGCATGTCGCATGAAATATATTTTAAATTTTCTTGTTTGCACACTTTTATTAATAAACTGTGCAAGCAATAAAAACCAATATAAAAACAAAATTAAAGTAATTATACTTACTGGTAGTAACAACCATAACTGGAAAGCTACCACTACCCAATTGCTAGACATGTATTCTGAGTCTGGATATTTTGAAACCTACGTAACAGAATCTCCAGACACTCTTAAATATAACGATTTTAAGAAGTTTGATGTGGTTTTAAGTAATTGGAACCCTTATCCAGAAAATGTAAAAGATTGGCCCCAATATACAAAACAAGGTTTAATGAAATATATAGACGAAGGTGGAGGATTTGTACTATTTCATGGAGCCAGTGCCTCATTTTACGATTGGAAAGCATTTCATGAGTTAATTGGAGGCACCTGGGGGAAAAAGACCAGACATGGTAAAATTACCGAGCATAAAATAGTTTTTACAAACCGTACACACCCCATTACCAAAGGAGTAGAGGATTTTTGGATAACAGACGAACTATGGGTAAACCTTGAATTAATAGATAATCCAAATGTTTTAGCTACATCATTATCAAAAAAAACTAACAATGGTCGTGATATTATGGAGCCTGTAATACTTTGGAATACCAAGGGGAAAGGGCGTTGTTTTCATAATGTTCTAGGGCATAATGTTGAAGCCTTGGAAAACGAGGGCTGGAAAAAAATTATGCTACGAGGAACCGAGTGGGCTGCCTCAGGATATGTATCTAGGTTTAAATAATGCACTTTTTAGAAAAGAAAAGAGGCTCAATTTGAGCCTCTTTTTTTATGACTAAAATTGAAAATTATTTTACAATTAGTTTTGTTCTCATGGTAAATGAATGTCCTGGAAATGTACAAACTATCCAATATTCACCTGGTTCGTTTGGTGATGTAAAGTAAATGGTTTCAGAGTCTTCTGGTCCCACGGTACCAGAGTGTGCTAATACTAAATCACTAAAAGGAACATAGTTTAAATCTGGGCCATCTAAACCTAAACCAAGAGCCATTTCTCCAACTTTAATAGGTGTTTCTTTACCTGGTTTAGTAATAACTATGTTATGAATCATATCATCATTGTTATTTAAGGTAAATTCAATTTTACTATTTCGGTTTATTGTAATTTCTTCAGTATCATATTTTAGTCCGGGAATTGTTCCAATAGATACTTTTTCATCAGCACCAGCTTCACCCCAATCATGCGGCATTGTAGTAACACGTTTAGGTTGTTCTATTTTTTTATCAGACTTTTTCATTTCCATTTGCATTGATTTCAATTCGCCACCCGGAACTTCATTTAAGGTATAATATGCTTTTTTATGCAGTAATGTTTCACCCGATGTTGCTTTTAAAGAAGGAATTTCTAGTTGGTGAATGTACCCTAAACGCATGCCGTGTACAGTAAGTTTAACGGTTAAGCCATCAGCTGAAAGTTCAGCTTTGTGAATCATAGCATTTTGCTGATCAATAATAGGGCTGCCGTAAGTTTTATGGTATTTATACGTAAAAGTTTTCATTTTATAGTTTGAAATATCTTCAGCCTGTTGTTTGCTAACTGGTTTAGTAAATTCTAATTCAAAACCATCATCTTTAGCTTTCATGGTTTTAATTTCAAACGGTGTTTTACCTGTCCATACCAAGCGTTGTAATCCAAATTCTTTTTTACCTGTTGAAGCCCAACCTCTGCTGGTCATACCAACAAACATACTGTTGTCGCTTCCCCAAATCATACGTAATACTCCAGATGAAAAACCATCAACAAAAGGAAAAGCAGCACCTTGATAAACACCATTTACTTTTTCCATATAAACACGCATAATTTTACTATGGCCTTGGTCTCCAATAAATTGTTGGCCTTCAAATGGGCCAAATTTACCATTTGTAGTGTCATATAAAATATCAGATGTTGAAATACCTAAAATGGTATGAGGGAACCAAATAGCAGGTGCTTTCAACTCTTTTTCTTTTTTGGCATACTCGTACAATGTCATGCCAGAATTGTCCTGAATATCTTCAGGTTTTAATGTTAAAGGAGATAGCGGGTCATCACTCCATTTTAAGCCTGATGGATGGCCAGCAAAATCACCAACTTCTAAATGCGTCATTCTGCCTGAGCCTACCCAATCTCCTTGGTTTTCAGTGTAGAAAAAATCGCCTTCAGGGTTAATGCCTATTCCAGCTGGAGAACGTAATCCTGTTGCAATTGGTGTCATTTCGCCTTCAGGTGTAATTTTTAACATCCAACCACGCCATCTTACAGGGCTTTGGCCTCCGTTCATCCAGGCCAAATTTAAGTTGACTATCATATCACCATTTTCTGTGAATTTTGGTCCGTAGGAGTAGCCATGATAATTACCAGATAAGGGCCATGAAAAAATGGTTTTGTAAACATCAGCCTCATCATCACCATCTTTATCTAAAAGTCGAGTTAACTCACCACGTTGTGATAGGTAGAATCCACCATCTCTAAAACCTAAACCTAAGGCTTCATGCAAGCCATGTGCAAATAATTTGAATTTTGGTGTTTCACTATAAGGTTTATCAATTAGCCAAACTTCACCACGGCGTGTTGAAACACCTAGTTTGTCTTCATTAGTTAAGGCTAAGCCACCTACTTCTAGCTCTATACCCTCTGGGATTGGAACATCTACAATTTTATAATATTCAGCTTCTTTTTCTTTTACTGTTTTTAATTGACCAAAAACGCATTGACCAATACAAAAACATAAGGCTACGGATAAAATTTTTGCTATTTTTTGCATGTTAATATTGTTTTTAGTTTACCAAATAATGCTATAATTAATCTTACTGTCTCCATTAGGAACTTTAATTAAAAGTTCGTCTTTTCCATCAATATTTCTGATGGTTGCCTTAAGCTCATTACCAGATAAATCGATATAATAACTCTCATTGTTAACTATATAAATATTATCTGGAAGTTCCTTTATGTTTTCGCCATCGGCAATTTTATGCCATAGATTTTTTCCTTTGGAAATGGTTATTGACTTGTTTAACTGGCGATTACCTTCGGGTACTGTAAACGTGTTAGTAATTACAGTTTTTCCAATTTGATAGGAAAATGTTGGCATTCTTGAGGCATCTAATTCATAACCAAGTTGTTTAAGACCTTTGTTTTCAGGTAAAGGAATAGGCCATGGGGTGTTTTCGGTTTCAAGTGGTGCAAATTCCAAATCTCCGTGCATGGATATGGCAAACCCTACAGGTTCACCTAATTGTTTAAATCCTCTTGAAAGCCACATGTGTGTGGTGTTTAGAAATGATCCTCGCCATACTTTTAATAAAGACCCAGTTGCAAGATTGTAGGAATAATGAACACCTTGAGGAGTTCCTATAGATATGGCATGTGTATGCTTTTCGCCTTTATGGTTTACAAAACTACGTTGCATTACTGGTTTATCTTTGGGCTCAACAATAATGCCTTTTAAAGGATCAAATTCTCCAGCGCCTTTCTTAACGTCATCAAAAAAAGAATAGCTTATCATTTCAGGGCCTTCTACAAACAAGTTGCAACCACGAGCCCAGGGCGCATGTTGGTTGTATACAACTGTGAATGGAATATTGCCTTTTTCTAAAGCCACAGTATTAAAACCAAATTCATCACGGCTACCTTTAAAGCGAAACGCTTTTTTATTGTTTAAATATAGTTCGGCAATTCCTGTTGTTTGACTTGCAAAAAGGTAATTTCCAGATTTGGGTACAAAAAGTGTACCAGAAAACGCAACCATTTTTCTTTCTCTTTTGCTGGTAACATCGTTAAACGACAAGACCTTAGCCTTTTCCTCATTTACTTTTGCAACAGTATCTAAGTTGCCAATTGTTTTACCTGGGTGTTTATACTCTGTTCTAACTAAATTAGAAATCTTAAGTTTGTTGTCTTCATACAGCTTGTATTTAATGTTTTTAAAGGCTACAGGACCATGGTCACCCTGAATCATTAATGGCCCCCTTGGCTTTTCATCAGCATTATTGCCTCCACCTCTGGTTGGCCCTGTTAATTCCACATTTTCTTGAACAAGCACACCATTAAGCCAAACCTCTTCAAACCAAGCATTTTTTATTTTTTTGCCCGCTTTATTGAATTTTGCAGCATGGAAAATAACTTTTAAATGTTGCCATAGGCCTGGTGCTTTTGCTGCATTAACTCTTGGGGAGGTTCCTTCGTAACCTTCTTTTCCTTTAGGAGCTTCTTTATTCCAACGTTGATAGATTCCTGCCATATCAACGTACTTTGGTTTTTTAACTTTCCAGCTATCGTAAATTTGAACCTCGTAACGCCCTTGGAAATAAAGTCCAGAGTTAGAACCAACAGGAACCATAACATCTAGTTCTAATTCTATATCGCCATGTTCAAAAGTTGTATAAAGATTTTTGTTTTTTCCTTTTTCTTGGTCGTTTTTATTTAAAATAATACCTGTGCCTTCAGAAAAAGTTACAGTTCTTTTTGTTTTTCGATCTGAAATAACGTCTCCAACAATAATCCAATTTTCTCCGGTAGGCTTAAAACCTTCTAAATCATTTAATTTAATTTGTGTAAAGGGTAAATAAGATAGTGGTTTCTTTTTTACCTCTTTTTTTACAGCAGCTTGGGTGAATATTACTTCAGGGTCTTCTTTACAAGAGCAAACAAGTAATATTAAGCTGCATAAAAGCATGTACTTTTTCATTTGTTTAGTTTTTTAGTTTGTTTTTAACTTAAAATATATAGTTAAGGTTAATTAATGAGCTTCTTGGTAAAATAGGTACAACCACAAAACTGGCATCTGGGTTTGCTTGTACAAACTCTTTTGTAACACCATTAGCGCTTGCACCAAAACTATTAGCACCAAAAAAGTTAGCAAGTCCTTCAGAATTAAATAAATTGTTAATTACCAAATTAGCAGATAGGTTTTTAGAAATTTTATAGCCAATACCTGTGTTAAAAGTACTGTAGGCATCTAGTTGGAATGCATTTGCGGCATTACCTTCTCTTTTACCCATGTATTGCCAATTAAAAAATGCGGAAAGCGTATTGTTATTATAATAGCTACCCAAGTTAAACATTAATTTAGGGTTGAATGCTAATTGGTTTCCAGAGTAATTTGTAATTGTATCGTCAGTTGTGTCTACAGTACCAGCAGCGTTGTAAATTTGCCACTTTTCAGCTTTTGGGTTTTGTAAAACACCATTAAATTTAAAAGCTATGTTTTGAATTGGGATTACAACACTTTCCCATTCAAAACCTAAAGTTCTTGAGGTGTTAAATTGAATTGGTGTGTAAAATACGGTGTTAGAACCGCTATCAAATTCAAAATTGCTAGTACCAATATTTTTAAGTTCGCTCCAAAAAATGGTGCTTGTAAAAGAAATGAGTTTAGAGCTTAGTTTTAACCCTGTTTCAATTTGCGTAATTTTTTGAACTTCGCCTTTACCATTAATTGGTACATTATCAAAATTGTTAAAATAGTAATTTAATTCTGGTGCTTTATTTCCTTTAGAAAAACGACCAAAAATAGCTGTGTTATTGTTTAGTTTGTAATTTAAACCAGCGGAGTATGAAAGGTAATTGTAGTTGAAATTAAAATCGTCAGTAGCTCCTGTTGGTCCTAAAAGGCCGTTATCATAGGCTGTGTTTTCATTGCCATCAACACCGCCGTTTATACCTAGTGGCGCGTAACGATCTTTGTTACCTTTGTGGGTAATGTTTTCAAGGCGTAAACCAACATCTAAACGTAAATTTTGGTTAATATTCCATTCGTCATTTATAAAGGTGGCAATTTGGTTTACATTAGCATTAGTGTTTACATAAAATAAGCCGCCATAATTGCTAGCGCCTGTGGCATTAGATAAAGCAACAACAGGTTGGTTAGGGTTTTCTAAAGTAACTTGTAACATTCTAGGGTTGGGCTCATAAGTAACATATGCAAAACTACCTTGGGTAAAATGATCTGTTTTAGAAAAACCAAGTGATAGTCCGGTAGAAATATTATGATTTTTAAGTTCTTTTTGAAGCAAAAAGTTATTCATCCATTCATCTGCAGAAATATCTTTATACCAAGCCGATGTTCCCATAATAGCATCATTTGGCAAGCTGCCATTTGTTAAATATTGAAATGAACCACCCGATAAAATAGCGCTATTATCAACGCGTGCTAACTCGGTACCAGATTGTGCATCATTAAAAACTACTTGCCCAATAGGAAAACTAGCACCACTAACAAAATAAGCAGTTGGATCACTTAATGATACAAAGGCGTTACTAATTGAGGTTTGCCAATTGGCTTTTTTTGTAGAAAATTTAATGTTGTTTTTAAGTGTCCAGTTATTGCCAATATTTTGAGAAAAATCAAAACCTAAAGCAAAATCTTGGGCGTGTACACCATTTGAAGGGTTGAAACTATTGGTTTTGTTAGGATTTCTTCCGTCGGGAATTTCAACATTAAATGAAGGCATCATTAAAGCTGTTGAGCTAAAGTCTTGTCCAAAAGCAGGTTTAGGGTTGTTCCAGTTAGTAGCGGCAACACCAGTGTAGCGGTTGGTGTAATCATCTAAAAGTTTTCCATAGAATTTAAAATAACCTTTGTTGTTAGTTTTAATAAGGTTTAGTTTGGCCTGCCCACCTTTGCTAAATGTGAAATTGGTGTTTCTAGCACCATCATCATGCCTATAGTGTCCACCAAGGTTAAAATACCAATTGTTGCCCAACGGAGCATTTAAATTGGCATCAATTCTGTAAATAGGATTATTATCTTCACCTTGAATGCCTGTTGAAGCTATAATGTTGCCACCAAAATTTTCATTTATACCTTTTGAAATAAAATTATAAATACCACCGGGCGCATTCATTGCAGTAACCGATGCGCTTCCGCCTCTTAAAGCTTCAACTTTTTGTGTTGTAATATCGGTTCGGTGAAATAAATCTGGCGAATAGTAAGAGTGTTGTACCAAACTAACAGGTAAGCCATCTTCTTGTAATGATACGTAATACCAGCCCATATCATCTTCGGCAGAAGCCGAAATTCCTCGTGTATAAACTCTTGTAAATACTTCGCCTGCAGACGCATCAGTAAACGTTCCTGCTATATTTTGAAGTAAATTTGCAGTACCTCTTGGAAATGTGTTTTGTATATCCTTTTGTGTAAGTGTGCTAACAGATGTACTGGTTTCAATTGTTTTGTTAGGGTTGAAAGAACCTGTTACTACAATAGTTTGAAGGTTTAATAAATCGGGCTCAAGATTAAATTTTAGTGTAATATCGGTATTTTTAACGTCAATTTTTTTGCTAATAGTTTTGTAGCCTAAATAAGAAATTTTTAACGTGTAATTTCCTTCTGAAATATTTTGAACATTAAATGAGCCTTCTGTATTTGTTATACTTGTTTGGTTAGTTGGTTGTATTAAAACATGTGCGCCTTCAATGGCTTTATTATTGTTGTTATAAATACTACCGCTTATTGATACTTGAGACCATGCAATGTTGCTTAATAAAATAAGGGTAAGGTAAAGTGTGTTTTTTTTAAAGTTAATCATTGTTTAATAAAAAGAGAGAATTTAGTTTAGTTAACACACAAAAATGCAAAATAAAAATACTATTTGTGTGCGTATTTATTCAGTGAAAAATATTGAACAAATGTATTATTTTTTATTGGCTTTAATTTGGTAGAAAATAGCCGCAGCAGCAATTAATAAGCCTAAAAATTCTCTAGAGCCTTCAAGGTATGGTTTTTCATAAACCATTTCACCAAAAATTTCTTGTTTATTGTCTGTGTTTAAATAATCTAAAAATAACGAAAAATGAAAAGAAGCATAGCCAAACAAACCTAAAAGCATTAACCATAATAAAGGTTTGGGTATAGCCTTAAAGTTGGGTGTTAAACAGGCGATGGCTACCATAAAATAAATTAAAAACCAGAGTAAACCATCTGGGTCATTAAGCTGTATTGCCGCAAATGCTATAAAAATAATGCATAAAATTACATTTGTAATTTTTTGTTTTTTACTCATTATAATTTTTTTGCTTGTAAATGTACAGTTATTTTTAAGTTTTATTTTTTATAATACAGGCTTTGTAGGTGTTTATAATTCTAAAATTTCAATATTTTTAAATTCAACGGGGTGGCTTTCACTTTGTAAGGAAATGTAGCCGTTTTTTAGTGGTTTGCCTTCTAAAGATTTCCAATATTCAACATTATAGTCAATATTTCCACCGCCATATTGTGGTTTGTAGTAGCGCATTACTTCATTGCCATTAATGAAGTGCTTAATAATAGAGTCATTTCTAACTTCAATTTCAATATGAACCCATTGCTCTCCGTGGTATGTTTGCGATGCTGAAGTTATACAGTGCTCGGTTTTTAATTCATTATCCATTACAACGTTGGTGCCCGGTGTGCAAAGGTTGGCAGTTGTACGTTCATCTTTTCCATTGCCGCCTAAAAGTTGTACTTCAATAGATACTGGGAAATTTTGATCTAGCCCAATTTTTTTTGGGTCTTCACAGTGTATCATAATACCACTGTTTCTGTTAGCCCAAGCTGCACCATCACTCAATTGTTTTCCTGTAAACCTGTAATCCATTCTAAAACGGTAATTAGAAAAAGGTTTTTTGTAGTAGATATGCCCAAAAGTGTTGTTGAAAGTGTCGTTATATTTATTGTAGTTTACTTTTAAAATGTCATTTTCAGCAACAAACGTATTGTTGAAATTATTACCAGCAGGATGTCCTTTTATTTTAATAATCCAATCATTTAAATCTTTGCCATTAAATAATTTCACCCATTGTTCTTTTTCAGGAGTTGGGTTTTTTGTTGCTTGTTTAGGTTTGTTTTTGCAAGCAATACTATTAAATAACAATGTAAATATTAGAAGTGTTTTTAGGTATTTCATAAGTTTATCTTTGTAATGACCAAGCTTTTCCTTTAGTTGTTTCTTGTAAATTTACGCAGCCTTTGTCTGGACCAGGAACGGGGTTGTAAGCAAGTACCTTTTCACCAACTAATTCGCTGTTTTTAAATGCCCACACTGCTTTTGAGCGGATGTTTTTTAGAGCATTAAATACTATTTTTTCGTTTTTACTGAAGGTTTTACGTGTTTCGGGACTAGATTTTAAATATTTAGCTAAAAGAGTATCATAAGCTTCTGTTTTTATGTTAGAAATAGAATAATCTTCGGCTTTATTAGGTGTTAGTTCTAGTATAATGGCATCTATTTCATTTATGAATTTTGTTTGCTTTTCTTTATTGAAAGCTTTAAAAGCTAACAGATCTATAAATTCAGGTACATTGACTTCTAAAGCGCCGGGAGAAGCTTCGGTTTTAGGCAAAATTAAATCAACAATATTTTTTAAAACATGGCCTTGATTTACAGTTAAAAGTTTGGGTGTCCATATTTCAGCTTCAGAAGTACAACTTTGAAGTATGCTTATGGCGCTTGGTGCTACAGCAGCATAACCCAAAGATAAACCAATGTTTTTTAATGCGTTTCTTCGATTCATGAGTTTTTAGCTTTAAATTGTTTAATAGCATGATTGGCAGCCCGTGCTGTTAGAGCCATATATGTAAGTGATGGGTTTTGGCAACCAGCCGATGTCATGCAAGCGCCATCTGTTACATACACATTTGGTACGGTATGTATTTGGTTGTATTTGTTTAAAACGGATGTTTTTGAACTGTTCCCCATTCTGGCAGTACCCATTTCATGTATGCCTATACCTGGTGCTTTAGGTTGGTCTCTGGTTTGAATGTCTTTAAAACCGGCTTGTTCTAACATGGCAACTGCTTGTGCTATCATGTCTTTTCTCATGGCGTATTCGTTTTCTTTCCATTCGGCATCAAATGTTATGGTTGGTAAACCCCATTGGTCTAGTTTATCATAATCTAAAGTCATTTTATTATCATGATATGGTAAGCACTCACCAAAACCACCAATACCTAAACGCCAATTTCCGGGTTCTAGCATTTTTTCTTTAAAAGCAGCACCATAGGCTAGTTCTTCGGTAGATTCTGTATAATCACCTCTTGTAGCTCTACCTTGGTAGCCGTAGCCTCTTAAAAAGTTTTTGTTTTCTGAAGCTTTATCTCCTAAATTAACAAATCTTGGTATGTAAACGCCGTTGGGTCTTCTTCCGTAGTAATATTTATCTTCAAAACCATCAATTCTTCCAGAAGCTCCAGCTCCTAAGTGATGGTCCATGATATTATGGCCTAATTCACCAGAATCATTACCTAAGCCATTGGGAAATCTGTCAGATTTTGATTGTAATAAAATAGAAGCTGATGCCATAGCAGATGCGCAACAAAAAATAATATCTGCTTTAAATTCTAGTTTTTCTTTAGTTTCAGCATCAATTATTTTAACGCCTGTTGCTTTTTTTTTGTCGGCATCGTAAATAATTTCATAAGCAATAGAATGCGGTCTTAATGTCATATTCCCGGTACGTTCAGCTGCTGGTAATGTAGAAGCGTTACTGCTAAAATAACCACCAAAAGGACAGCCACGACTACAGCGGTTTCTGCTTTGGCAGCGGCTACGGCCTTCTCTGGCTGTGTTGCTTGTTATATGGGCAACTCTGCCAATAGTTAGTACGCGCCCAAATTTGGTTGCCATACTTTCTTTTAGGTGTTCTTCAACACAGTTAAGTTCCATTGGTGGTTCAAAAACACTATCGGGTAATTGGGGTAGGCCTAAGGCTTCGCCACTAACGCCAATAAATTTTTCAACATAACTGTACCATGGTGCAATGTCTTTATATCTAATGGGCCAATCAATACCATGACCATCACGTATATTTGCTGTAAAATCTAAATCACTTAGCCGGTAGCTTTGTTTTCCCCACATAATAGATCTGCCGCCAACATGGTAGCCACGCATCCAATCAAAGCGTTTAGTTTCATTGTAAGGGTGTTCTAAATCGTTAACAAACCAGTGTTTTGTTTCGTTTTTTACGGTGTAGCCCGTTCTGCTTTGTTTGGGGTATTTTTTTAGTTCTTCGGCAGTAATATCTCCTTTTAATTCTTGGTCCCACGGGTCTAAGTTCATGGTTGGGTAGTCTTCAATATGTTTAACCATTCTGCCGCGTTCTAAAACCAGTGTTTTTAAACCGCCTTCACAGAGTTCTTTGGCCGCCCAACCCCCTGAAATACCTGTGCCAATTACAATAGCGTCGTATGTTTCAGTATTATTAATGTTATTCATTTAGTTTGTATTATAATTTTGTAGATTAATGTGGTGAATATTGATAATATTCTACAAAATAGGGTTAATTTTTAATATAAGTTTAAAAATACTTATTTTGCACTATTGTAATGTTTAAATTTTTTCAGTGAAAATAAATATACATCAAATAGAGCCTTATGAAGCAGATGGTGTGGTGTATCATGCAGATACTTGTTTGCCATTAATAGATGCTTATCAAAGAAAAAAGTTGAAATTTAAGGCTTTGGCAAGACATACATATCCTGGTGATAGGTTAGATGATAATACCTTGGGGTTAAATAGTATTGGTTATTGGGATGCAAATGAACCGCAAGATTGGGGTTTAGATTGGCATAGAAATGAGGGCATAGAATTTCATTTTTTAGAGTCTGGTACTATGCCCTATTCACAAGAAAATAAAGAGGTGTTGTTAACGCCAAATCATTTAACAATAACCCGTCCTTGGGAAGCGCATAAAGTTGGAAATCCTTATATAGGTATGGGGAAGTTTTATTGGGTTATTATTGATTTAGGTGTGCGAAGACCGCACCAAGAATGGGTTTGGCCAGATTGGATTACGCTTACTAACAGTGATTTATCTAGGTTAACAACCATTCTAAGACATAATGAAAAGTCTATTTTAAAAACAGATCAGCGATTTAGAGATTGTTTCAAACGTATAAATATGGCTGTAAATACAGATGAAAACGGAAGTAACGCTTCGCGAATACGTTTGCTAGTAAATTATTTGCTTATCTTGATTTTAGATTTATTAGATAACGAAAAAATTGAGTTAAATGAAGCATTAACCGATAGCTCTAGAAGTGTGCAGTATTTTTTAAAAGAGTTGGATAAAAATTTGTCTGAAAATTGGACTATTGAGCAAATGGCACAATCTGCAGGTGTTGGTTTAACGCGCTTTACGCACCATTGTAAACAGTTAACAAATTTAACACCAATGCGTTATTTAACAATGCGAAGATTAGAAATGTCGAAAAAAATTCTGAAAGAAAATGAAAAATTTACTGTGAGTGAAGTGGCTTACATGTGTGGTTTTACTACAAGTCAGTATTTTTCAACAGTATTTAAAAAGCATGAAAAATGTTCGCCCAATGAATATAGGCGGTTGCATTGTTTAAATGAATCGCTAACAGCGTATCCTGAAGTTTAGTAGTTTTGTTTAAATTCTTTCACTGAATAAAAATAAACAGCAATAACATTTTATTTATATATTTTCACGTAATTACCAACAACAACTAACTAAACATTAAGGTATGAAACGACGTGATTTTATAGGTAAAGCGGGGCAATCTGGTCTTGCTTTAACGCTGCTAGGTGTGGCTTCATGTAAAAATGCTTCAAAAAAAGAGAAGAATAACGTTGATAACGCCAAAACACAAGAAAAAGCTCCTTTTTTTAAAATTTCATTAGCCCAATGGTCATTGCATAGAGCTTTATTTGCTGGTGAAATGGATCATTTAGATTTTGCTTCAAAATCAAGAAATTTTGGTTGTGAAGGTTTAGAGTACGTCAATGGTTTTTTTAAAGATAAAGCCAAAAATATGACGTATTTAAAAGAAATGAATGCAAGAGCAAATGTCGAAGGTCAGCAAAACGTGCTTATTATGGTTGATAGAGAAGGTGATTTAGCAGTTGCCGATAGAGAAAAACGTTTACAAGCCATTGAAAATCATTATAAATGGGTAGAGGCGGCGCATTTTTTAGGATGTCATGCAATACGTGTAAACCTTGCTGGGGCTAATAATTTTGATGATGGTGTGCCTGTAGCTGTAGATTCACTGCATAGGTTGTCAGAATTTGCAAAAGGTTCCAACATTAATGTTTTAGTTGAAAACCATGGTGGTTTATCTTCAAACGGTAATTGGATGCACCAAGTGTTTTCAAAAGTGAAAAATGATAATTGTGGAACGCTTCCAGATTTTGGTAATTTCTGTATTAAAAAAGGAGAAAAAGACGCTAATGGCGTACGCCCATGTTTTGAAGAATACAATAGGTACAAAGGTATGCAGCAGCTACTGCCTTTTGCAAAAGCAGTAAGTGCTAAGTCTTATGATTTTGATGAAAACGGCAACGAAACAACTATAGATTATTATAAAATGATGTCTATGGTAAAACAAGTTGGATACACAGGTTTTGTTGGTGTTGAGTTTGAAGGAAATAAAGTTTCTGAAGCTAAAGGCATTGAATTAACAAGAGATTTGCTAATAAAGGTTGGCAAGCAATTATCATAATATTACTAACTAACTAACTAACTAAATTTTTATGGAGAATATTAATAAAAACAGACTGTTTTTGGCAAGTTGTCTTGCTTTAATAACCACAGCAATGACGTTTGCAATACGCGCCAGATTAGAAACCGTTTTTGGGCCTGAAGGCGTGGGTTTAACTTTAGAACAAATAGGGTACGCATTTACACCGGCATTTTTTGGCTTTACCATAGCCATGATTATTGGTGGGCCATTAGTAGATTTATTAGGTATAAAAAAAATAACTTGGATGGCTTTTTTAACGCATGCCGTAGGTATTGTGTTAACGCTATTGGCAAGTTCAATGACATCATTATTTATTGCAACATTATTTATAGGCATAGGTAATGGGTTTGTAGAGGCAGCACTAAACCCTATGGTTGCCTCAATGTACACCAAAGAAAAAACTAAAATGTTAAATAGGTTTCATGTATGGTTTCCTGGTGGTATTGTTATTGGGGCGCTTTTGGGCTGGTTGGTTATGGATGTGTTAAACCTAAGTTGGCAAGTAATGGTTGGTACGTTGTTTATTCCATTAATAGCATATGGTGTTTTGTTTTTTGGTCAGAAAATGCCTGTTACAGAGCGTGTACAATTAGGTATAAGTAATAAAAAAATGTTTTCAAGTGCATTAAAACCATTGTTTTTATTCATGGTGTTTTGCATGTTTTTAACAGCAGCATCAGAGTTGGGTACAACACAACGTATAGAATCACTTTTAAAAGAATCTGTATCAGCACCATTATTAGTGCTAGCATTTATTAACGGTATTATGGCTTTGGGGCGTATGTTTGCGGGTCAGGTTGTGCATAAATTAAAGCCTTCGGGTATGCTGTTATACTCTGCAATTTTTACATTTATTGGTTTGTGGATGTTAACTATTGTAACTGGCGGTATGACGTTTGTTGCAGCGGCAGTGTTTGCAGTTGGCGTAACTTTTTTCTGGCCAACAATGCTAGGTTTTGTAGCAGAATATTTGCCAGAAACAGGCGCTTTAGGCTTATCTATTATGGGAGGCGCGGGTATGTTTTCGGTATCAATAGTATTACCAATTATGGGTAATTTAATGGATAACGCTAGTGCTTCAGAGGCATTACGTACCATGTCTATTTTACCAGCAATTTTAATTGTGGCCTTTTTAGGATTGAATATTTACATGAAAAAACGAAATAAAACAGAAAACGCATAAAATAAAATATGTCAAGAAAATTAAGAATGGGAATGATTGGTGGCGGCACCGGGTCGTTCATTGGTGATGTTCACAGGAAAGCTGCGTCTATTGATGGAATGATAGATTTGGTTTGTGGTGCTTTTAGTAGTAGTGCAGAAAAATCAATAGCATCTGGTAAAGCATTGTATTTGCCAGAAGATAGGTGCTACGGCAGTTATGAAGAAATGATTGCAAAAGAAAAGGAGTTGCCAGAAGATGTTAGAATGGACTTTGTGGCCATTGTAACACCAAATCATATGCACTTTCCGCCTGCTAAAATGGCTTTAGAAAATGGTTTTCATGTGGTTTGTGATAAACCAATGACTTTAACTTTAGATGAAGCTATTGAACTTGAAAATATAGTTGAAAAGAGCGGAAAATTGTTTGCGCTTACACACAATTACACGGGCAATTCTTTAGTGAAACAAGCCAAGGCTATGGTAGAAAATGGAGACCTTGGTAAAATTAGAAAAATACAAGTACAATATTTACAAGGTTGGCTAAGTACAGCGGTTGAAGCTACTGGGCAAAAACAAGCAGCGTGGAGGGTAGACCCAAAGCGTTCTGGAATTGGTGGTGCTTTGGGCGATATTGGTACACATGCTGAAAATTTAGTTGAATATATTACAGGTTTAAAAATAGAAGAATTAGCGGCAGATTTAGGAAGGTTTGGTAAAGGACGTGTTTTAGATGATGATGGAAATGTGCTAATTAGAATGGAAAATGGAGCTAAAGGAACAATGTCTTTTTCACAAATTGCATTGGGCGAAGAAAATAATTTGGCTATTAAAGTGTATGGTGAAAAAGGAAGTTTAGAATGGCACCAAGAGAACCCTAACCAGTTAATTACACATTGGCTGGAAGAGCCTATAAAAATTTACACACCTAACGGAAATAATTTATACCCTGAAGCATTGGCGGTTTCTAGAATACCTGCTGGTCATCCGGAAGGTTATTTAGAAGCTTTTGCTACTATTTATAAAAACTTTGCTACGCATTTATTAGCGGTTTTAAATGGTGAAATTATTGAAAAACCAGATTATCCAACAGCTAAAGATGGGGTGCGTGGTATGCAATTTATTTACGCATCGGTTGAAAGTGATAAAAACAATGCAGCTTGGACTAAATTAAGTTAAGTGAAATTAATATTGGCAAGGTTTGCGTTAGGGATTGCAGCGGCATCCTTTTTTGAAATGGCAAACAATGTTATTACGAGGAGGAACGACGAAGTAATCTCGTTGGCTATGAGATTGACACAGGTAATTAGAAATTATCTGAGCAATGAAAGACAAAAAAGATATAGCGCAAAGCCCGACCCTTGTGGTAACGCCAAAAAAAACATAAACTAAACACAACAAAAATATTATGAAAACAATTAAAGGGCCTGCGGTTTTTTTAGCGCAATTTGCGGGCAGCGAAGCACCGTTTAACAGTTTAGACGGCATGTGCCAATGGGCTTCAAATTTAGGGTATAAAGGCATACAAATACCTACGTGGGAAAGTAATTTAATAGATATTGAAACGGCTGCCGAAAGTGAAACTTATTGTGATGAGTTGAAAGGCAAAGTACAATCTTACGGCTTAGAAATTACGGAGCTTTCTACGCACTTACAAGGGCAATTGGTGGCGGTAAATCCGGCTTACGATTCGATGTTTGATGGTTTTGCGCCAGAGCACGTTAGGGGAAACCCCAAAGCACGAACAGAATGGGCTATAGATTTTGTAAAAAAATGTGGAACGGCAAGTGGAAAATTAGACTTAAAATCGCATGCGTCATTTTCGGGTGCGTTAATGTGGCACACAGTGTATCCTTGGCCACAACGCCCTAATGGATTGGTTGAAATGGGTTTTAAAGAATTAGCAAACCGTTGGTTGCCTATTTTAAATCATTTTGATGAACATGGGGTTGATGTGTGTTATGAAATTCATCCAGGAGAAGATTTACATGATGGTATTTCGTATGAGCGCTTTTTAGAAGCTACTGGAAATCATTCGCGTGCAAATTTACTGTATGACCCAAGTCATTTTGTGCTTCAGCAATTAGATTATTTACAGTTTATAGATATTTATCATGAAAGAATACGCGCGTTTCATGTAAAAGATGCCGAATTTAACCCAACGGGAAGACAGGGTGTTTATGGAGGTTATGCTGATTGGAAAGATAGAGCAGGACGTTTTAGAAGCTTGGGCGACGGACAAGTAGATTTTAGTGCTATATTTTCAAAACTAACTACTTATGGTTTAGATTTATGGGCGGTTATGGAATGGGAATGTTGTATAAAATCATCAGAACAAGGCGCTAGAGAAGGTGCGCCTTTTATTCAAAAACACATTATTGAAGCTGCAACACGTAGTTTTGATGATTTTGCAGGGGGCGATATTGATGAAGCGTATTTAAAAAGTGTATTAGGAATTCAATAAAAATGAAAAACATTATAACATTAAGTTTAGCGCTTAGCATAAGTTGCTTAAGCTTTTCGCAAAAAGACATTGACCCAAAGCTAACCGAGGTATGGCAGCCTAAAGTGCCAAAAGTAGTTCCTGGTTATAACAATTCAGCACCAAGTGATGCTATTGTATTGTTTAATGGTACTAATTTTGATAGCTGGACAGGTAAAAATAATACTGTTGGCTGGACATTGAACCCTGATGGTTCTATGACTGTAAATCCAAAAACCGGTGGTATTACTACAAAAGAAAAGTTTGGTAGTATACAATTGCATATTGAATGGAAATCGCCCATTGATATCATTGATAAAAAAGGGCAAAAACGTGGTAATAGTGGTGTGTTTTTACAAGGGCGCTATGAAATACAGGTGTTAGATAATAATGACAATGAAACCTATTCTAATGGGCAGGTAGCTTCTGTTTACAAGCAGTCTATTCCGTTGGCAATGGCATCGGTACCAACTGGAGAGTGGAATACTTATGATATTATTTATCATCAACCAGAATTTGATAAAAAAGGTAACATTGTTAAAAAAGCCACTGTAACGGTATTGCATAATGGCGTTTTAGTTCAAGATCATTTTGAAATACAAGGGCCAACGGTTTATAGAGGAAAACCGAGTTATAAAGCACATGGTGAAGCACCTATTTTTCTTCAAGACCATGGTGATTTGGTAAGTTACAGAAATATTTGGCTAAGAAAACTAGATTAAAATAATCTTTTTTAAACATAATAAATTGAAAGCGCGGTAATTACTGCGCTTTTTTTGTGTAAAAAAATGAATTGATTGCATTTTTAAAAGTAAAAGGGCTTAAAAATAACATATTTAATAATTTTTGCTAAAAACTAACTTTGGTGTGTTTTTTTAATAAAAATATATTTAGTTTTGTCACTCATATTAACGAAAGGGGCTCACGCCGACGATTTAGAGTTAATAATTAAGATAGTTTATTCAGTGAAAACAGGAAACAACATATCTCTTATCTCTTCTGTTCTAGTAGCAATTACTAGTGCATCTGTTGTGCGTTTTCCTCAAACTCGCCCCTAAGGGGCTATTCAGTTTTAGAAAGCATGCGCTGCTTTCAATTTTCGTTATTATTTAGAGTAAAAAGTTAAAAGCCTAAAGCTTTTATTTCCACTAACATGCATTTTGCATAAGGTTTAATTAGTATTAAAATGGAAACCGTATTGGATATTGAAAAAAATACCATTGTAGAAAACGCCAAAGCCTACTGTAATGAACAAGGTTTAGAGGTGGTGTTTGCTCATGAAATTGATCACACACAGTTGCAAATAATTTCAGAGCGCACCAAAAACCTTTCAGCAATGTATCATGCCAATGTTGGTATGCTACTAGACCGTTTAAATAATGGTTGCTATCTTCTTGTTAAAGATGGTGAAATTTATGGCCATATTTTTGCGCACAAGCATGTTGTTGGTAAATTTTCGGTGTATGAACGTGCCTCACTATGGGTACATGAGCAGTACCGAAGTCATAATTTAGGCTTGCTTTTAATGGATTTGTTAACTAAACACTTTAATAAAAACTTTCTTATTTCAATAGCTCAAGGCGCTACAGTTCATCATAATAATGAGTTGTTAGGTATGAAATACATTACCTTAAAAGATTTGTCGCCAGTACTCATTGAAGTTTTAGAAAAATTAGGAAAGCTTAGAGATGAGGTTAAGTATAAGTATTATGTTAATGCGTATTTTGAATCTAAAATTGGCCAGTTTAACAAAATTCTAAAAAGTAAAATACTTTAAAAAATAAGTTCTTTCAAATTAAAACATCAAATAAAAAATAAAATAAACACATGAAAAAACTAGTAATAGCCTACAGTGGTGGTTTAGATACATCGTATTGTGCGGTAAGCCTTTCAAAAGAATACGAAGTACACGCAGTAAGTGTAAACACTGGTGGTTTTACAACAGAAGAGGTTAATAAAATAGAAGAAAATGCCTGTAAAATGGGTGTTACAACCTATAAAAATATTGATGCTGTTCCTACTTTTTACAACAAAGTAGTAAAGTATTTAATATTTGGAAATGTGTTAAAAAATAACACTTATCCGTTGTCGGTAAGTGCAGAGCGTATTGTTCAAGCTATTGAAATTATAGAATATGCCAAAAGTATCGATGCAGAATATATTGCACATGGAAGTACCGGAGCAGGAAACGACCAAGTGCGTTTCGATATGATTTTCCAAACTCTAGCACCAGGTATTAAAATTATTACACCAATTCGTGATAAAAAATTATCAAGACAAGAAGAAATTGAGTATTTAAAAGCCAATGGAATTGATATGTCTTGGGAAAAAGCGCAATACTCGGTTAACAAAGGCTTGTGGGGAACAAGTGTTGGTGGTGCAGAAACATTAACTTCGGAAAAACCTTTGCCAAGTGAAGCTTACCCGTCGCAATTACAAAAAGAAGGCGAAGAAAAAGTAACATTAACTTTTAAAAAAGGTGAATTTGTAGCTTTAAACGGTGAAGCAAATGCCCCTGAAGTAAATATTGAAAAGTTAAATAACATCGCTTCGGCCTATGCCATTGGTAGAGATATTCACGTGGGCGACACTATTGTTGGTATAAAAGGACGTGTTGGTTTTGAAGCTGCTGCGGCTTTAATTACTGTAAAAGCACATCATTTATTGGAAAAGCACACACTAACAAAATGGCAATTACAGCATAAAGATTACTTGTCTAATTTTTACGGTATGCATTTGCACGAAGGCCAATATTTAGATCCTGTAATGCGCGATATGGAAGCCTTTTTACAAAGTAGTCAGGATAAAGTTTCGGGTGATGTTACCGTAACATTAAAGCCTTACCATTTTACATTAGATGGTATAAAATCTCAACACGATTTAATGAGTGCGAAATTTGGTAGCTACGGCGAAGAAAATAAAGGTTGGACTGCCGATGAAGCTAAAGGATTCATTAAAATAGTAGGAAACCAGAATAAAATTTACCAACAGGTAAACTCATAATCTTTTTGTCATGCTGAACTTGTTTTTAGCATCACAATAGCATTAAAATTAAAATGAAAAAAATACAAGTAGGAATTATAGGTGGCGCAGGTTATACGGCTGGCGAATTAATAAGATTATTGGTAAACCACCCAGAAGCCGAAATAGATTTTGTTTACAGCACCAGTAATGCTGGAAACCAAATAAGTAAAGTACATCAAGATTTGGTGGGGAGTTTAAATCGTGTGTTTACAGATACAGTTAACCCGAAAGTAGATGTGTTATTTTTATGTTTAGGGCATGGGAATTCGGTTAAGTTTTTGTCGAATCACACTTTTTCTGAAAACACTAAAATTATCGATTTAGGTAACGATTTTAGATTAGAAGCTGATAAGGTTTTTGAAGATAAAACCTTTGTTTATGGGTTGCCAGAATTAAATAAAACCGATATTCAATCGGCTAATTATATTGCAAATCCAGGATGTTTTGCTACAGCAATTCAGTTGGGTTTATTACCGCTTGCCGATGCCAATTTATTGCAAAACGATGTGCATATTAATGCGGTAACAGGAGCAACTGGCGCAGGAACTTCGTTATCTGCAACTACGCATTACACGTGGCGCGATAATAATTTTTCATATTACAAACCGTTTACGCATCAACATTTAGGTGAGATTAATCAATCGGTGAAGCAATTGCAAAATAGTTTTACTTCAGAAATTAATTTTATGCCAAATCGCGGTAATTTTTCACGAGGCATTTTTGCAACGCTTTATACTAAGTTTGATGGAACTGTAGATGATGCTAAAAACTTGTATCAAAATTTTTATGATAGCGCTAAGTTTACTTTTATAAGTGATGATTTTTTACACTTAAAACAAGTGGTTAACACCAATAAATGTTTAGTGCATTTGCATAAACACGAAGGTAAATTATTAATTACCAGTATTATTGATAATTTATTAAAAGGTGCTTCAGGTCAAGCCATTCAAAACATGAATTTAATGTTTGGTTTGGAGGAAACTACAGGACTAGGATTAAAAGGAACTTATTTTTAACTAGGATTGTCATTGCGAGGAACGAAGCAATCTGTTTAAAAAGATTACTTCAGTCATACTTCCTTCGTAATGACAACAAAAGAAGATTTTTATGAAAATTGCCATAATAGGAACAGGGAATTTAGGAAGTTCGATTGCCAAAGGACTTATTAAAAATAAATCGTTTACATCGTTGTATTTAAGTGATAAAAATACGGCAGCGGTAAAAGATTTTAGTAGCGAAGAGTATGTGAAAATTACAAACGATAATGCCGAAGCTATTAAAAACTCCGATGTTGTAATTTTTGCATTGCAACCGCGCCATATTGATGGTGTATTAAACAGTGTTGCAGCAGGAATACAAAAACATCACGTAATCATGTCGGTTGCTGCAGGTGTAGAAATTACGAGAATTGAAAATATAATTGGAGCAGATAAAAACATTATTCGCGTAATGCCAAATACGGCCATTTCTATTGGTAAATCTATGACTTGTTTGGCGGCAAACGAAAAAGGTGAAAGTAAAATGGATTTAGCAAAAACTATTTTTAACCAATTAGGAGCCACTATGGTAATTCCAGAAGAGCAAATACAGGCAGCAACGGTAATTTGTGCGAGTGGTATTGCATTTTGGATGCGTCTTATTCGTGCTACAACTCAAGGCGCTATTCAATTAGGGTTTGAGGCTCACGAAGCGCACGAACTTGCGGTGCAAACCTGTTTTGGTTCGGCGAGTTTGTTGCTGGAGTCTGGTAAACACCCAGAACAAGAAATAGACAGAGTAACCACACCAAGCGGTTGTACTATTGAAGGTTTAAACGCTATGGAACACCAAGGTTTAAGTTCGGCTTTAATACAAGGTATTGTGGCCTCGTTCGAAAAAATTAATCATTTAAAACAAAGCTAAAAATGCCATTATTTGATGTGTATCCGTTATACAATGTTACGCCAGTGTCTGGAAAAGGTGCTTACGTTTACGACGATAACGGAACAGAATATTTAGATTTATACGGTGGTCATGCAGTAATTTCTATTGGTCATGCACACCCCAATTATACAAAAGCTATTACAGAACAGGTTGGTAAACTTGGTTTTTACTCTAACGCGGTTCAAAATCCGTTACAGGTTGAATTGGCTAATAAAATTGAGACTTTATCTGGCTGCAAGGGTTATAACTTATTTTTATGTAATTCTGGTGCCGAAGCCAACGAAAACGCTTTAAAATTGGCGTCTTTTAAAACAGGAAAAGAGCGTGTTGTAGCTTTTAAAAATGGATTTCACGGACGTACATCGGCAGCTGTTGCAGCTACCGATAATAAAAATATTATTGCGCCTATTAATGCGCAGCAAAAAGTAACTATTTTAGAGCTTAATGATATTTTAGGTGTAAAAGCAGAACTTGAAAAAGGCGATGTTTGTGCTGTTATTATTGAGTTTATTCAAGGTGTAGGTGGTTTAGATCAAGCTACTGCAGATTTTTACGAACAAGTGTTCGCGCTTTGTAAAGCTAATAACAGCATGTTTATTGCCGATGAGGTGCAGTCGGGCTACGGGCGTTCGGGTAAATTCTTTGCGTTTCAGCATTATAATGTTACTCCAGATATTATCTCGATAGCTAAAGGTATGGGTAATGGTTTTCCTATTGGAGGTGTTTTAATTCATCCAGATATCGAAGCCAAATATGGCATGCTTGGGACAACTTTTGGTGGAAATCACTTGGCGTGTGCTGCCGGTTTATCGGTTTTAAACACCATTGAAGAAGAAGGGTTAATTGCTAATGTAAATGAAGTTTCAGGATATTTTATTGAGGTTGCTAAAACCATTCCGCATATAAAAAACATAAAAGGTCGCGGTTTAATGTTGGGGTTAGAATTCGATTTTGAAGTAGGCGAATTAAGAAAAAAATTAATTTACGAATACCACATTTTTACTGGTGGCGCTTCAAATAAAAAGTTATTGAGAATTTTACCTCCTTTAAACATAACTAAGGCACAAATTAATGTCTTTTTTAAAGCGTTAAAAGAAGTACTTTAAAGTTTAACAAAACATTATAAATGCCTAATTGTCATTCCGTTTTAAAAATTGTACAATAGGGCGAACTATAAAAAGAAAAAACAAATGAATACCTTACTATCTATTGAAAAAAGAAACGCCGTTTTATTACGAATGGCAGAACTTTTAGAAGAAGAAAGGCAAGAAATTATTAAAATTAATAAAACCGATTGTGATGCATATAAAGGCGACGATATTTCAATGTTTGATCGCTTAAAAGTAAACGATGCTAAAGTTGACGAAATGATTAAATCAGCAACGCATTTAGCATCGCAAGAAGATCCTGTTGGGGTTGAACGTTTCAGCTTTAAGCACGATAACGGCATGCAAGTGTATAACAAAACAGCGTCGTTTGGTACGGTTTTAATTATTTACGAATCGCGTCCAGATGTTACGGTTGAAGCTGCAGGAATTGCTTTTAAATCGGGTAACAAAATTTTACTAAAAGGCGGTAAAGAATCGTTACGCTCTAATTTAAAAATTGTTGAACTTTGGCATCAAGCTTTAAAGGAAAATGGCGCGTCTACCGATTGGGTAGAGTATCTTCAATTTAACAGAACCGAAACTCAAGCGTTTTTAGAAAAACCAACGCAACAACTCGATTTAATTGTGCCTCGTGGTGGCGAGCGCTTAATTGCATTTACAAAAGAACACGCACGTTGCCCAGTTATTGTTAGTGGTCGTGGTAATAATTTTGTGTATGTGCATAAGGAAGCCGATTTAGGTATTGCTGTTGATGTAATACTTAACGGAAAATCAAAAATTTCGGCATGTAACGCGGTTGATAAAGTGCTGATTGATGAAAATCTCCCGAATAAAACTGAATTTGTATCACAATTAATTTCAAAATTAAAAGATTCAAAAATTGAAGTTTTAGGCGATGCTGAAGTTGCAAAAACACACAATTTAGAAAGCATAACTTCAGATGACATTTGGTATGAGGAGTTTCTAGATTATAAAATTTTAATTGGTGAAATTGCTAATAACGAAGCAACCATTGCCATGATAAATAAATATTCTGGCGGACATTCTTCATCTATAATCACCAAAAACGAAAGTGAAGCTAAAACCTTTATGGAAAATGTTGATACAGCAGCTGTTTATCACAATGCGTCAACGCGTTTTACCGACGGCGGACAATTAGGTTTAGGTGGCGAATTAGCTATTAGTACAGATAAATTACACCAACGCGGACCAATAGGTTTACAGCATTTAGTAACCAATAAATGGTACGTACACGGTACAGGACAAACAAGATAAGTCTTTACCAGACTTTAAAAATAAATGAAAAAGAAACGCATTTTACTAAAAATAGGGTCTAATACACTTACTAAAGAAACCGATAATTTATCGCGTGGTAAAATTGAAGATTTAGCAAATCAAATCGCGAAACTTCAAAACGATTACGAGTTTGTAATTGTGAGTTCGGGCGCTATTGCAGTTGCGAAACAGTTTGTGAAATTAGAAAGTAAACAAGAAGACGTTTTTGTAAAACAGGCGTTGGCTTCTATCGGTCAGCCGCATTTAATTCGTATTTATCAAGAAATATTTAGGGAATACGGCTTGCTAACATCGCAGTGTTTATTGTCGTATTCCGATTTCGAAAAAGAAGAAAGTAAAGTAAATATTGTTAACACCATAAACGTATTGGTAAACAATAATTACATTCCTATTATAAATGAAAATGATACAGTTGCAACCGATGAAATTAAGTTTGGCGACAACGATAAATTAGGCGCGCTAACAGCCTCGTTAATTGAAGCCGATTTGTTCATAATTGCAACAAACACAAACGGCATTTATACCAAAGCTTCCATGGAAAACGGAACGCCCGAAACCATTGCGTTAGTTGAGGATTTTGAAGCTTTAAAAAACGAAGTTGTAAATTCTAAATCATCACACGGTAGCGGTGGTATGCAATCTAAAATTGAAGCGGCTTCGGTTGCCAAAAACGCCAAAATTGAAACTTGGATTGTTAATGGTTTAGAAGATAATTTTATAAAAAATGCTATTGAAAATAAGGTGGCGTTTACAAAAGTTAAGTAGAAGAGTTTAAATAATACCGTCATTACGAGCCATAGCGAAGTAATCTTTTTTAATTTAAAAGAAGAAGTCTTTTCTCGAATGATAATTAGTTTTAAAATAAAAAAATGAAACATTACACATCAATAAACGATATCGATAACATCGATTCTTGGATTGAAGAAGCCAAAGCACTAAAGCTACTGCCGTTAAAACATATAGATTTAGGTAAAAACAAAACCTTAGGATTATTGTTTTTTAATTCTAGTTTACGCACGCGCTTGAGTACGCAAAAAGCTGCTTTAAATTTAGGGATGAATCCTATTGTAATGAATGTTTCAGGTGATGCTTGGGGTTTAGAGTTTGAAGACGGCACGGTTATGAACGGCAACACCGCCGAACATATAAAAGAAGCCGCAGCAGTTGTGTCACAATACTGCGATATTATTGCCGTAAGAGCATTCCCAACCTTAACCGATAAAGTTAAAGACGAAAGCGAACAAGTATTAGAGGCTTTTAAAAAATACGCGTCTGTGCCTATTGTAAACATGGAAAGCGCTACAGGACATCCGTTACAAGCTTTAACCGATGCGATAACCATTTCTGAGTTTTCTAAAAAGAAGAAACCAAAAGTGGTGTTAAGTTGGGCGCCACACATAAAAGCATTACCACATGCGGTAGCAAATAGTTTTACGCAAGCCATGCAAAAAATGGATGTCGATTTTGTAATTACAAATCCAGAAGGTTATAATTTAAGTCCGGAAATTACAAAAGATACGCCTATAATTCACAATCAACAAGAAGCATTTAAAGATGCCGATTTTGTATATGTTAAAAACTGGAGTTCGTACGAGGACTACGGAAAAGTGGTAAATAAAGACCCAAATTGGATGATTACCAAAGAAAAATTGGGCGATGCTAAATTTATGCACTGTTTACCAGTACGTAGAAATGTAATTGTAGAAGATGCGGTTTTAGATTCCGAGAATTCAATTGTTATTCAACAAGCTAATAACAGAACATATGCAGCGCAATTAGTGTTGAAAAAAATATTGGAAAATAAATAATTAGCTATTGGCCGTTGGCTGTTAGCAAATAGCAGCCAAAGGCTAAGAGCCAAAAGATAAAAAATGGAAAAACTATCCATAGTAAAAATAGGAGGAAACATCATTGAAGATGCCAATGCTCTCAAAGCATTCCTTAAATTGTTTTCAAAATTAGAAGGCAAAAAAATATTAGTGCATGGAGGCGGCAAACGAGCTACAAGTGTTGCTTCTAAACTGGGTATTGAATCTAAAATGGTAAACGGGCGTCGTATTACTGATGCCGAAACTTTAGAGGTTATAACAATGGTTTACGGCGGATTAGTCAATAAGAATATAGTAGCCAAACTACGAGCATTAAACATTGATGCTATTGGATTAACTGGAGCAGACGTGAATAGTATTAAATCGGATAAAAGACCAGTAAAAGATATAGATTTTGGTTTTGTAGGCGATGTAAAAGAAGTGGCTCATAATGCAATAGATAAATTAATAAAAGCCAATTTTACACCAGTGTTTTGTGCCATAACACACGATGGTAACGGACAATTATTAAACACCAATGCAGATACCATTGCAAGTCAAGTAGCGATTGGTATGAGTGCTTTATATGAAACATCCATCTATTATTGTTTTGAGTTAAACGGTGTTTTAGAAGATATTAATGATAAGAATTCTGTGATAAAACATATTAATTCTCATACCTATAAAACGTTGTTAAAAAAAGGTATTATTGCAGATGGGATGTTGCCAAAACTAGAGAATTGTTTTGATGCTCTTAAAGGAGGCGTCAGCAATATTCACATGGGAAACACATCAATGCTTACCCAAGAAAATGATAATTTTACAACCATAACATTGTAATCATGATTCAAGAATTAACACAAAACGCTATAAAGCTTTTAAAAACGTTAATTAGCACCCAGTCGTTTTCTTCAGAAGAAGACCAAACAGCTTCTCATATTGAAGCTTGGTTTCAACAATATAATATAGATTTTAAGAGAACCAAAAATAATGTTTGGGCTGTTAACAAGCATTTTAAAGAAGGAAAACCAATATTGTTGCTTAATTCACACCATGATACAGTAAAGCCTAATTCAGCATACACCAAAGACCCTTTTAACGCTCATGTAGAAGATGGTAAATTATATGGTTTAGGTAGTAACGATGCTGGTGGATGTTTAGTGAGTTTAATTGCTACGTTTACCTATTATTATAATCATGAAAATTTAAAATATAATTTGGTGATTGTTGCTTCTGCGGAAGAAGAAAGTAGCGGCCCAAACGGATTGAATAGTATGCTATCTATTATTCCAAAAATTGATGTTGCAATAGTAGGAGAACCAACGTTGATGAATTTGGCCGTGGCCGAAAAAGGATTAGTGGTTTTTGATGCTGAAGTAGCTGGAACACCAAGTCATGCGGCACACCCAAACAACAACAATTCAATTTACAATACTATTGAAGCATTGCAGTGGTTTAAAGATTTTAAATTTGAAAAAGGCTCTGAAGCCTTAGGAGATGTAAAGTTAACAGTAACACAAATAAATGCAGGTAAACAACATAATGTAGTGCCTGCACACGTAGATTTGGTTATAGATGTTAGAGTAAATGATGCGTATAGCAATGCAGAAATTGCTGAAATTTTACAAAACCAAGCGCCGGTAACAAGTATTATACCGCGTAGTTTAAGATTAAATTCATCGTCTATTCCTGTAGATCATGATTTGGTTAAAGCAGGTATAGCTTTAGGAAGAACAACCTATGGATCACCAACCTTGTCTGATCAAGCGGTATTAAGTTGTCCTAGTTTAAAGCTTGGTCCGGGAGATAGTACGCGTTCACACAGCGCAGATGAATTTATTTATTTAAATGAAATTGAAGAAGGTATAAAGATTTATATTGAATTGTTAAATCGGGTAATTATTCCTGCGTAGGCAAGGAATCTCATAGCAGAAATTAGGTTTCTATTACTTAAGCCAATTAAGAAGAAAAGGTAATAATAAAAATGGTAACTGTCATTCCCGTGTAGGGGATTAAAAAAACAATATAACTTCTACTAGGTTTTTAAACCTTGTAGATTAAAAAAATAATTAACTAAAACTGAAAGCAGAGATTCCTGCTTTCGCAGAAATTTATGAAACTCTGGGACAAAGGCATATCAATAGACAATAAAATAGAGCAATTTACGGTTGGAAATGATCGAGAAATTGATATTCATATTGCAAAATACGATGTCATCGCATCAAAAGCACATGCTAAAATGCTGCAAAGTATTGGCATTATAACTACTGAAGAATTAGAGCAATTATTAGGTGGGCTGGAAGTTTTAACAGCGCAAGTAGAAGAAGGTACTTTTGTTATTGATGAGCAATTTGAAGATGTACATTCTAAAATAGAATATGAACTAACAAAGTCCTTAGGCGACGTTGGAAAAAAAATCCATACTGCGCGTTCAAGAAACGATCAAGTTTTAGTAGCCTGTCATTTGTACTACAAAGACAACTTAAAGATAATTCACAAAAAAACTAAAGCCCTATTTGACACACTTTTAGGTTTAGCTGAAACACATAAAGATAAATTACTTCCGGGTTATACGCACTTACAAGTGGCAATGCCATCATCATTTGGGTTATGGTTCTCAGCTTATGCAGAATTGATGATTGATGATGTGTATTTGCTAAACGCAGCTTTAAAAACAGTAGATCAAAACCCGTTAGGTTCGGCGGCTGGTTATGGCAGTTCTTTTCCTATTGATAGAGAATTAACCACGAAAGAAATGCAGTTTTCAACCTTAAAATACAATGTGGTTGCAGCACAAATGGGGCGTGGTAAAAACGAGCGTACTATTGCTGCTGCTTTGGGTAGTTTGGCTAATACACTGTCTAGATTTGCAATGGATGTGTGTTTGTACATGAGCCAAAATTTTGGTTTTGTAAGCTTTCCAGATGAATTAACAACAGGAAGTAGTATTATGCCTCACAAAAAAAATCCTGATGTTTTTGAGTTAATTCGTGGTAAGTGTAATAAAATTCAAGCTTTACAAAGTGAAATGGTATTAATAACTAATAATTTACCAAGTGGTTACCATAGAGATTTTCAGTTATTAAAAGAAAACATGATTGCAGCTTTTGAAGAGCTTAAAGATATTCTTGATATTTTTAACTATGCAATACAACAGGTAATAGTAAAAGATATTGATTTGAATGACGATAAATACAAATACCTTTTTACTGTAGATAATATTAATACGTTAGTAGTAGAAGGGCAAAGCTTTAGAGAAGCTTATCAAAAAATTGGCGGACAAGTGCAAGATGGTAGTTATGTTCCTGATACATCAAAACAGCACACACACGTTGGTAGTATTGGTAATTTAAGTTTAGATAAAATAAAGGCTAAGTTTCCAGAGGTTTAATTCATGAATAAAACTTTTAAAGTAGCCTAATAATTAATTAAATTGCTTAGCAATTTTTAATTGCATGTGTGAAAACGGGGTGAAGCAGTCACAAAAAGGCAGCATAATAAATTTTAAAAAATCAATAGTCTTTAAATCGGGTATTGTTTTTGTAACTATTATGTTGTTTGTGCTTTTTGTATCTGGTTATCTTATTAATAAAAAAGCCACTACCGTAATAAAAACCTACAATCAAGATAGGTTAATTCATATTTCAAATATTTTAGAGAAATCTTTTTACTCAATGTTGAGTGAGGTTGAAAATGATATTTCTTTTCTTTCAAAAAACATTCATATAAAAGGCAATTTTCAACCTAAAACATTAGATACTTTCTTTTATTCAATTTTAAGTGAAAAGCCTAATTACTTTCAAATTAGGTTGCTTGATGTTAATAATAATGGTTTAGAAATAGTAAAGTTTATAAAACAAGATGAGTTGGTTGAAAAAATACCCAAAACCAATTTACAGTTTAAAGGTGCTAAAAAATACGTTACAAGTGCTTTAAAAGTTAAGGCACCATATTATTTTTCTGAAATAAATTTAAATGAAGAACATCAAGAAATTAGCAAACCTTACAGGCCAACCTTAAGGGCAATTGGTAAATTATACAATACAAACAATACGCTTAAATATTTAATAATTATAAATGTAGATGTAACATCATTTTTTAACGATATTAAAGAAATTAGTAAGCAAGATATTTTAAATGTAGTTATTGATGCTGAGGGTGATTATAAATACCATGAAAATTTTAATATTTCCTTTGGAAAACAACGAAATACAGGTAGTAATTTCTTTAATAATTATAAGGTAAAGCCATCTGTATTACAAAATAATAGTGGTAAAACCTTGGTTGATACAAATAATCAAGTTTTTTTATATCATGTTAAACTTATTCAGTATTCATCGGGTTTAAACACCTTGTATTTAATAACATTAGCAAATGAAAAGGCCGTTTTAGCTAACGTTAATAACGTTAATACATATTCATTGTTAACCATTGTTATTATTTGTGTTGTATTATTGCTTTTGGTGTGTTTTTATACTTATTATTTTATTTTAAAATTACAGAAAGTAACAACAGCCATAAGTAACTATGCTGAGGCTGATGTATATGAAAATCAGTTAGCTGAAATAAAAAACAGATCAGATGAATTAGGTTTGTTAAGCAATGCTTTTTTACAAATGAAGGCTGAAATTGATGCTAGTTTCAAAAAGTTAAAAATTGCATTGCGAAGAGAAAAAGAAGCGGTTGAAGATAAAAAAGTGTTTCTGCAAAATATGAGCCATGAATTAAGAACACCGTTAAACGCTATTTTGGGCTTAGTTTACCTACTAGATAAAAATAAACCTTCGGCAAAAGCTACACCTATTATAAATGCTTTAGGCAGAAGTGCTAATAATTTAAAAGGGCTTATGCATGATATTCTAGATGAGCAAAGTTTATTAGAAGGAAAAATTAAACTAAACCCAACACAATGTAATATTAATGAACTATTAGAAACTATAATTTCAAACTATACATTTGATGCTGTAAAAAAAGGGTTGAAAATAACTTTAAACACAGATAAGTTAATTAGAACAAATAGCTATATGCTTGATGTTTTGCGTTTTGAGCAAGTGGTAACAAATTTATTGGTTAACAGTATTAAATATACATTAAAAGGCCAAATTGAAGTAGGTAGTTGTATTAAAAATAATAACTTAATTGTTTGGGTAAAAGATACTGGTTTGGGTATAAAACCAGAGAATTTAAACAAAATTAAAAACCGATTTTACAGAGAAAACACCAATAAAATTAAACGTGAAGATAGTTTTGGTTTGGGGCTTTCAATAGTAAAACAAATTATAGATTTGTTTAAAGGAGAATTACAAGTACAGTCTGTTTTTGGCAAAGGCTCAACTTTTAAGTTTATTATGCCAATAGAACAGGTAAAAGAGAAGAAAAATAAAGAAGAAGCACAAACTTTTTTATATCCAACAGATGTTAAGCTGTGTAAAATACTTCATATAGAAGATGATGTACCTTCTCAAATTCTTATAAATAATGCTTTCAATGCTTTATCGGTTGAGGTTGTTGCCATTAATGATTTTGAAATTGTAAATGAGGTTTTAAGTACTGCCAATTTCAACTTAATTTTATCAGATTTAATGTTAGATTCAAAAAATATAATTACACACATCAACTCATTATCTGCTAAAATAACTACACCTGTTTTAGTGTTTTCAGCACTAAGTAGTAAAGATGTTGAAACGCTAAAAGTACCTTATATTCAAAAACCAATACATTTAAACGCGTTAATAGACTGTGCTATTGTTTTAATGTTAAAACATAAATATAACACACCTAAATTGGAAAATATTTATGAGCAGTATGATTTTAATAAACACAAAATAACCAATTATTTAAATATACTAAATAAAGAGTTTGATGTTTATTTAAAGCGTATTACAGTTGTTTATAAAAGTAAAAATAATGAAGAATGGTTAGCTATAAAACATAAAATTATAACACACTTAAATTCTTTAGAGTTGTTTCAAATGAAAACATTATTTACTGACACTATTGAAGATTTAACGCCACAAAATTTCACAATTTTAACTAATGCTATAAAATATATACAATGCTATTTACGTAATGAAATAAGGCTTAGTTTAATAAGTTAATCTTTTGCAAAAAGGTAATTTCAAAAGTTTTACTTAAAGGTATAGTGTGGTTGCCTATTTTTATGCCGTCAGTAGTTACTTTATCTACTTTGTGTAAATTAATTATGTATGATCTATGCGTTTTAAAAAATTTACTATCTAATTTAGGAGCAATATCTTTTAAAGTCATAAGTGTCATTACTTTCCTGTTTTCCATTACAAATTCTAAATAATTACCAGCAGATTTTATAAATAGAATTGTGTTAACATGAATTTTAGTTAGGTTTGTGCCTTCTTTAATAAAAAACGACTCATCTTTAGGGTAGTTATGTTTTGTTTCAGTGCTTTTTACTTTAAGAATGCTTTTATAAAACCTGGCAAATTCAATGGGCTTTACCAAATAATCTATAACCTGATTAAAATTGTATGACTCATAACCAAAATCTTTGTTTGAAGTAACCATAATTACAGGAGTTTTGGTATCAATTACAAATAAAATTTCTTTTCCAGTTATATCTGGTAAATCATAATCTAATAAAATTAAATCAAAGCTACTTTGGTTAATTAAATTAATAGCCTCAAAGCCAGAGTTTGTAATTGTAGCATCAATGTTCATATTTAGTTTGCTACAAAAATGCTCTAAAAGGTCGCATACCAAAGGATCATCATCAATAATTAAAACATTCATATAACGTTTGTCAATTAGTTATTAGGTTTCGTCAATTAATATAGTGATTTCGTGTAAAAAACAAATTATAGAATAATTTAAATAGTAATATTGGTGTAAACTAAACTAACTTAAATGAAACTAAAATTACAGCACTTAAGTGTATTAATGGTGTTTTTATGTCTTTTTTCTAACTGCAAAAACACATCAAAGAAAACAGAAGTAGTAAATATTGAAGTTGAAAATGAACCTAAAGGCGAAAACAATGTAGCGTACCAATGGGCGTATGTGGCTTTAGAGGCTACTGCTAATGATACCGATACCTTTAAGCCAAGACCTACTATTACATCAAGGTTTTTAGGATTAATTTTCACATCAATGTTTGATGCTTGGTCACGTTACGACGATAAAGCAATACCGGTATATTTAAAAAATGTTGATAGATGCCCAACCAACCAACAAACTTTAAAAAATAAAGAAATAGCTATTAGTTATGCGGCTTATGGCGCTTTAAAAGAATATTACTTTTCAGATAGTTTGATGTTTAGTAATAAAATGAAGACGTTAGGGCTAGATCCAAACAATACATCTTTAGATCCTCAAACACCAGAAGGAATAGGTAATTTAGCAGCTAAAATGGTTATAGAATCTAGGAAAAATGACGGATCTAATCAATATGGAGCGGTTGAAGGTTCTAACGGAAAACCATATTTTGATTACACAGGCTATAAACCTGTTAATGATCCAGATACTAATATTGATATAAATAAGTGGCAACCAAAATATTTTTCAGACGGAAAAGGCGGTAGGTTTGCTCCAGGTTGTTTAACTCCTTATTGGCAAAAGGTTAAACCGCTTTTATTAAAATCGTCAGATCAGTTTCGTCCTGGTCCGCCACCATTAGTAGGTTCTGAACAATTGAAAGAAGAAATAGCTGAAGTAGTAGAGCTGCAAGCTAACTTAACACCAGAAAATAAAGCATTAGTTGAATTTATGAGAGATGGCCCTAAATCAGTTCAACAAGCTGGCCATTGGTTAAAATTTGCACAAGATGTATCAAGACGTGATAAAAACACTTTAGATGATGATGTGAAAATGTATTTTTTAGTAGAATCTGTTGCTATGGATGCCTTCATAGCATGTTGGGATTCTAAAATGTTTTATGATTTTGCGCGTCCGTATGCATTGGTTCATAAATATTTTGAAGATGAAGATATTAAAGCTTGGGGCGGTCCTGAAGTAGGAATGACAACATTAAAAGGACAGTTCTGGAGACCTTATTCGCCTGATGTTTTTTTATGCCCGCCATTTCCAAGTTACGTATCAGGGCATAGTACCATTAGTGGTGGGTGTGCAGAAGCTTTAAAGTTATTTACAGGGGATGATTTTTTTGGAGAAGAAGTTACACTTGTTCCTGGAGCATTAACAGAACCTGATAACTTAGAAGATCCGGTAGTTCTTAAATTTCCAACTTTCACAAAAACAGGAGAGATGGCTGGTATTTCAAGAGTAATGGGAGGTTATCATATTCAAGCAGATAATATTGAAGGTTTAGAGCTGGGTAGAAAAGTAGCAAGGTATAATTATAATAAGTATTTAAAGTTAATAGGAAATGATGCAAATGCACAGTAGTTTTATAACCAAAAAGTAGTATATGACTAGAATTTTGTTAAAATTTGATAGAGAAAGAATTTTAGCTATTAGTGTGGGCGTAGTTTATTTATGGTTTGGAATGCTTAAGTTTTTTCCTGAAGTAAGTCCTGCTGAAGATTTGGCAAAAGAAACAATACAATTTTTAACGTTTGCTATGTTGCCCAAAAACCTAGGCTTCTTACTACTTGCAATTATAGAGGTAGTTATAGGTTTGTGCCTGGTATTTAAAGTAAAGCCTAAACTAGTTATTTTGGTAGCCATAACACATTTGGTTTTAACGTTTGTGCCATTAATTTTCTTTTCTCATTTAATATTTGGCAAAGTGCCATTTTCACTAACTTTAGTCGGCCAATATGTGATTAAAAATATTATAATAATAAGTGCGTTAATGCTTATTTACCCAACAAAACAATTACTGTTAAACAAAGAAAATTTTTAAGTAAGAAGTTATTACAAGCTTAAAGCGTTTTCTAAATATTGATATATATTTAGTTAATGAAAAAACTGAAAGTTATTAAGCTTTTAGTTTTTTGCTTTAAACTTTTGAAGCAATAGACTTAAAAAACACATAACCAAAACCAGTAAACAACATAGTGTGAAATGGGAATAAACCAAAATCCCCACCTTGGTCTCCAACAATAAAAGCGCTATACATACCAAAACCAAAGTAAAGCATTAAAATACCTTCAAAAATTACATTAACTGATAATTTATTTTTAATGTATTTATTGTTTTTCCAAGAGTCTTTTAGATTATTTATATTGAATTTAGGTGTACGAATAAAAGCCGATTTTTTACCAAAATGACCTTCTAAAACAGCAATGGAATTATGCAGTGAAAAGCCCATGGCTATTGAGAAAAATACAAAAAACATGCCTATGTAGCCCATGAAGTTTTTTATACCTTTACCGTAAATATTACGATACATAATCCAGTAACAAATAAAAAATATAACGGTGCTTACAACAAAAAAGCTCATGGCTAAAAAGTAATGCTTTAAGTGCGCATATTCATTTTTAATATAAAGCATTGGTATGCTTAAAATAGCAACAATAAGTATGTTTAAAAACATGGTGCTGTTTAACAAATGTAATAACCCATGCACTTTAGTTTTAGCTGAAATGTTTTTGTTTTTTAAAACACGCCATAACATTTTTCTAAAATTTTCTGCACCACCTTTGTTCCATCTAAATTGCTGTGAGCGTGCAGCACTTATAACAACAGGTAATTCGGCAGGTGTTTCAACATCCTCTAAATATTTAAACTTCCAGTTTTTTAATTGCGCTCTGTAGCTTAAGTCTAAATCTTCGGTAAGTGTGTCACCTTCCCAATTTCCAGCATCAATAATACATGTTTTACGCCAAACGCCTGCTGTACCATTAAAATTAATAAAATGGCCTTTGCTATTTCGTCCTACTTGCTCTAAGGTAAAATGAGCATCTAAAGCAAACGCTTGTATTTTAGTAAGTAATGAATAGTTACGGTTTATGTGGCCCCAGCGGGTTTGCACTACACCAATTTCTTCATTTTTAAAATATGGTACCGTACGCTTTAACCAATCTGGTTTTGGTAAAAAATCAGAATCAAAAATGGCAATAAATTCGCCTTTAGCAATTTTTAAACCTTCTTTTAAGGCGCCGGCTTTAAAACCAACACGGTTTGTTCTGGTAATATGCTGAATATCTAAGCCAGTTTTTTGAAGTTTGGCTATATGTGCTGCGGTGCTTTCAACTGTTTCATCAGTAGAATCATCTAAAACCTGAATTTCAAGTTTGTTTTTTGGATAATCAATTTTTGCAATGTTGTCAAGCAAGCGTTGCATTACATACATTTCGTTAAAAACGGGTAATTGTATGGTTACAAATGGTACTTCGGAAGGATTTTCTAAATTAAATTTAGGTGCATTATCTTTTCTTTTGGCTGATATATAGTTGAAAAGAAGATTTAATTGTGCCAATGCATACATAAAAATGAGTAGTATAGCAATGGTGTAAATAACAATGATGATGGTTTCTATAATCATTATTTAAAACTGTATTTAAATATCCAACCTAATATCTTAACGCCTGCAAATATAGCACCTTTTACGGTACCTGAAACTTTTGATACACCTATTCTATTTCTGTATTTAACAGGAATTTCTGTATAAGTTAGTTTTTGTTTTAAGGCTTTTAGTTGCATTTCTACAGTCCAGCCATATGTTTTATCTTCCATATTTAAAGCCAGAAGTTTGTTGTATTTAATGGCTCTAAAAGGCCCAAGGTCTGTAAATTTAGCGCCAAACATAAGTTTCATTAGAGTGGTTGCAAGCCAATTTCCAAAAATTTGAGGCCCTGTCATAGAGCCAGTTTCTCTGTGTTTTTTCACACGTGCACCAATTACAAAATCTATATTGTTAGTAATTATAGGTGCCACAATTTCGGTGAGTTGTTCTGGGTAATCAGAGTAATCACCATCTAGAAACACAATAATATCTGGCTTTTCTGTTTTGTTAGCAATGTAATCCATTCCTTTTAAACAGGCATAACCATAGCCTTTTCTGTTTTCTGTTAATACGGTAGCGCCAGCATTTTTAGCATTTACCTCGGTATCATCAGTAGAGTTATTACTAACAACAATAACTTCGTTTACTGTTTTAGGTATGTCTCTTATAACATGTTCTATTGAGTCTGCTTCGTTATACGCAGGAATAATGACGTTAATTGTTGGCATGTGCTAATTTTGTGCAAAAGTACAATAACATATTAGTTCACAAAATAAAGAACCAATAGCTTCTTTTAAATTATTGTAAATAAATTTTTGGTTATTTTTTGTTTACTAAATCCATTAAATCTACATCGTTACCTAAAAGAAGATCGGTAGGGTTAATTCTGTTTTCCAATGGGCCGTTTTCTAATTTTAAAACACCTCTTGGGCAAACAGCAGAACAAATGCCACAACCTACACAACTTGCCCGTACAATATTTTCGCCTTTTTGAGCGTAAGCCCTAACATCAATACCTTGTTCACAATATGTAGAACAGTTTCCGCAAGAAATACATTGCCCGCCATTAGTTGTAATTCTAAATTTTGAAAATAAACGTTGCTGTATACCAAGAATACCTGCCATTGGGCAACCCATTCTGCACCAAACACGATTACCAAAAATAGGATAGAAGCCTGTGCCTATAACACCTGAGAAAATGGCGCCTATTAAAAATCCGTAAACCGAGCGTAGTTTACTGGCTTCAAACAAAAATATTTTGTTGTTAGCTGTATTTGTAAAGTAATGTATGGCAATTAATGCTAGTACAATAACTAAGTAGCCTATAGCGCCGTAGCGTGCATCTTTAGCAAGTTCTTCTTTTTTGAAATACCAAATTACAGCAAATAAAACCCCTAAAAAAACAGCAACACCAATTAAAAACATGTCTTTTGTTAGCCAGTATTTTTCAGAGTCGTAGCCTAAATAGGTGCTAATAACTGCCGTTGTCATTACAACCGAGAACACTAATACCGAATAAATAACCCAACGTTCCACTTTCCAAGCAAACATACTTTTATCACTTAATTGCCTGAATGAGTCGCCTGCAGTTTCGGCTAAACCGCCACAACCACAAACCCACGAGCAATACCAACGTTTACCATATTTATAGGTTAATATTGGAGAAATAACAAAAATGGAAAGAATGGCAAAAAGTAGAAAGGCAATACCAATGGTTTCGGCGTTTATAAATTCATCTACTCGCCAACCATCAAATGCGTAGTAGTTTAATGGCCACATGTTTTTTAAATCGTTATAAGGCAATGAAAACGAATCGCTATTTAATCTAGACATTAATTCTGGGATTAAAAAAGCAAAGGCAGTTTGAAAAAACATGACACTTACAGTACGCAACTGCTCATATTTGTTATGCTTGTATTTCCAAAGAAATTTAATGCCAAAAGCAAAAATAGCAATGGTGTAAAGTGTACCGTAAACAAACCATTGGCTAGCAGGGTTGCCGCTTAAAAAATAACTAAGCGGGTCAAAAAAGGCTACAATGCCCTTGTTTCCATTAGGGTTGGCACCTAAAAGTTCTTCATAAAAATATAGTATAATATAAAAGCCTGTTAGTACAATGCCTGTAATCCAGCCCCAAAAACCACGGCTAGAAATGCTTTTAAACCAAACACCATGATTTTTTATACCTGCAGGGTTATTAGCATATAAACCTTTTGAATATAAAATAACACCGGCAGTTATTGCGGTAAGTGCAATAAATAGCCATAAAGCTGTATTTTGAAAATTATTGAAAAGAGAGAAAACTATAATGGCTAATCCGCCTAAGCCAATTACGGTTCCTAATTTTTGTAGCGTGTTTAACGTATCAGATGCATTGCCTGTTAAAGACATGTTTCTTTGTATAGTGCCCATAATTATTGTGTTACAGTGTTGTTTTTGTAGAATGCAGTACGAATGTCTGTTTCAAAATGTTTAAAAAATTCAGGATCGAAATTAGCTTGCTTCAAATTGTCTATTACGTAGTTTACAGATTGTTTTTCTGTAAGCCATTTATCAAAAACTTCATGGCGCATACGTATCCCGAAGGTATTTATGCCTAAAAATTCATTTGTGTTTTTATGGTAAGCAATGGTTACACATTTATTACCGCTTTTATGCATCCAATGAAATTGAGCCTCATAATCTGGTTTACCTTTTGAACCGTGAACCCAACCGTACGTTTGGTATTCAATATCAATAAATTTAGCCGAGTTAAACCAATGTCCTGGTTTGTATTCTATACGGTTACCGCAAATGGTTTGTGCTAGTGTTTCACCCATCATACGGCCAGTGTACCAAACAGCTTCAATAGGTCTGCGGTTGCCAATGGCTTCGTGTTGTTCGGCACAATCACCAATGGCATAAACATCAGTTATATTGGTTTCTAAAAAACGATTTACTTTTACACCGCGGCCTAATTCAATGTCAGAATTTTTTAAAAAATTAATGTTAGGAGAAACCCCTGCTGTTAAACCAACAACGTTACAATTTATTTCTTCGCCAGTTTCAGCAATAATAACAGATTTTACATGGCCGTTATCATCAGCTTTAATTTCTTTTAAGTTAACACCTAAGCGCAAATCTATGCCGTTTTTACGAATTTCTTGGTTTATCATTTGGCTTTCGCCGTTGGGTAAAACGCCATTCCAAAAGCTGTCTTCACGTACCAAAAATGTAACAGGAATATGTCTAGAATGTAGCATTTCGGCTAGTTCAATACCAATAAGTCCGCCACCAACAATAACAGCTCTTTTACAAATGTTGTTGTTAGGAGCGTAGGTTTCTAAATGTTCTAAATCTTGTTTGTGGTACATGCCCATAACGCCTTTTAAATCTTGCCCAGGCCAACCAAATTTATTGGGTTTGCTACCTGTAGCAATTATGAGTTTATCATAATTCATTTGCTCTCCGTTAAAAAAATGAAGTGTTTTTGATGCGGTTTCAACCCTTTCTACAAATCCTTTTTTAAGTTCAATGCGGTTTTTTTTCCAAAACCAAGGCTCATAAGGTTGTGTGTGTTCAAACTTCATATGCCCCATATAAACATACATAAGTGCTGTTCTTGAGAAAAAATAATCTGTTTCGGCAGAGATAATAGTTATTTTTTTATCAGAAAGTTTTCTAATATGTCTGGCAGCTGTAACTCCAGAAATACCATTACCAATTATTACAATGTGCTCCATTTTTGTTGAATTATGAGAATTGAGTCGAAACTAAAGATAAGAACTTAATGCAGTGTTTTAATTTAGAATGGCTTCAAATTACCCTTTATTTGTAAGGTGTTTACGTTTATTAAGACGCTAATTTTTTTTCGGGTTTTGTAAGTTAGCTAACATTTTGTTCGACTTACCAGTTGTTACTTTGTCAAAAAAATAAATTTCAAAACATGAAAAAAATACTAATTATAGCACTATTAACTTTTGGTTTAAAAGGAACAGCACAAACAGCCAATAGCTTTTTTGAAAGTGCCAATACATTTTTTAAAATCTATGTAACTAATGGCAAAGTTGCTTATAATAAAATACATAAAAACCCTGAAGATTTAAATAAAGTTATAGCATTAGCACAGGCAGTAAACGTATCAAAAAACAATGCAAATACGTATCAGGCATTTTGGATTAACGCTTATAATCTTTCAGTAATAAAAGGTATAATTGATAATTATCCAACCAATTCGCCATTAGCAAATGCTGGTTTTTTTGATAAAGTTAAGCACAATATTGGCGGAAAAAATATAACGCTAAATGATATTGAGCACAAATTATTACGTGCCCAATTTAATGATGCTCGTTTTCATTTTGTATTAGTTTGTGGTGCCATTGGTTGCCCGCCATTAATTAGTGAAGCGTATTTGCCTTCTACGTTAAATAAACTAATGGATACGCAAACAAAAAAAGCTTTGAATGGTAATTTTTTAATGGTGAATATTAAAAAGAAACGTGTAGAGGTATCACAAATAATGGAGTGGTACAAAGAAGATTTTACCATGAATGGCACTACTGAAATAGATTTTATAAATAAGTACAGAACCGAAGAAATACCAGCTAATTTTAAAATAAAATACGTTGAGTATAACTGGCAACTTAATAAACAATAATCAAAAAAAAATAATTATACATACACATGAAAAAACTAATAACCATAGTATTTGTGGCTTTAGCATTTACTGCTTTTTCACAAGAAGAAAACCAAGAAAATAAGGGTAGCGTTATACAAACTTACACACCATCAAAACTTTTAAAAAAAGGGCAATGGGATATTAAGTGGTTTAATAATTTATACACCCAAACCAAAGCCGCCGATGAAAATGGTGATGTTACCAAAAACCTTAGCAGAGAAACCTATTTTACTTCAACTTTAGATGCATTTACAGGCGTTTCAAAAAACAGTAAACTTAACGTAGGTGTTATTTTAGAGTTTCGTTCAAATGTAGTGGGTGATAGAAGTGCACTTGATGTTTTTAAGTTTGATGGTGAACGTGGAACCGCTCGTTCTGGTTTAACATCTATTGCGCCGGTAATAAAATTTAATCCGTTAAAAAATGTGTCAAATTTCACTATTCAAACAGCATTACACATTCCTTTAGTAGGTAATGAAACTGAAGATGGTGTGTTTTTTGACCAAAAAGGATTCATTTTTCAAAATAGATTCTTTTATGATTATACCTTTGGAAGTGGCGATTGGCAAATTTTTTCAGAATTAAACACAGAGTTTAACTTTGGAAAAGAAGATGTGTACACTCCAGATTTTTCAACCTCATTAGAAGGTAGTTTTGCAAACAACAGTTTACGTTTAACACCGGGTGTATTTTTAAGTTATTTTCCTAGTAATAAATTTACAGTTTTAGCATTGGCACAACACTCGCAGTTGCTAGATTTAGGTAATGATTTCTCTCAAGATTTTACAGCAGTTGGTGGTGGTGCAAAATACCAATTAACCAATGTTTTAAATGTGGAAGCGCTTTACACCAACTTTGTAAGAGGTAAAAGCTCTGGGTTGGGGCAAACGTTTAATATAGGTTTAAGAGCCTTGTTTTAGGGATTAATTAATAGTACTTTAGGAGCTGTATATTTTTAAAATGAAAACATATAAGCTCCTAATTTTATTGCTGTTGCTGCAATCTTGCACAGCACAAGTTGAAAAAATAAATGGTGTTAGTTTTGTGGCGTCTAGAAATGCTGTGAATAAAACTCATGTAAATCCGGTTGTAAAACTAAATGCTAATTATGCGGCTGTAATGCCTTTTGGCTTTGTAAAAAGTTTAAACAGTACAACGTTAACCTATAACGCCAATAGGCAATGGTTTGGTGAAACCGCAAAAGGTGTAAAACAATATGTTGAAACACTACAAAAACACCATATAAAAATAATGATAAAACCTCAAATTTGGGTTTGGCATGGTGAGTTTACGGGGTTTATTAAAATGACTTCGGAAGAAAATTGGAAGGCTTTTGAAACATCATATTCAAAATTTATTTTAGAATACGCCGTTTTAGCCGAAGAGGTAAATGCCGATATTTTTTGTATTGGAACAGAATTAGAAACATTTATAAAAAATAGGCCTAACTTTTGGTTTCAACTTATAAAAAAAATTAAAACGGTTTACAAAGGAAAATTAACCTATGCAGCCAATTGGGATGAGTTTAAACGCACACCGTTTTGGGGCGCATTAGATTTTATTGGTATTGATGCTTATTTCCCGGTAAGCGATGTTAAAACGCCAACTTTTGAAGATGCTATGGAAGGTTGGAATAACCATTTGCCCGAAATTATAGCAAAGCAAAAGGCATTTAATAAACCTGTTTTATTTACAGAGTTTGGTTACCGAAGTGTAGATTTTTCAGGTAAAGAACCATGGAAAAGTGAACGAAGCATACAAGGCGTTAATTTAGAGGCACAAGTAAATACCACAAAAGCACTTTTTGAAACCTTTTGGCATAAAGAGTGGTTTGCAGGTGGTTTTGTTTGGAAATGGTTTGTAAACCATGAGCAAGTTGGCGGAGCGCAAAACCATATGTTTACACCACAAAACAAACCTGCTGAAAAATTAATAAGTACATATTTTAAAAAATTCGAATGAAAAAAATAGCATACACAATTTTAGTGTTGTTTATGGTAAGCTGTTATAGTGATGATAACGCTTTTTTAGTGGCAGATGAAGAAGCCATACTTTCAACATTTATTGCAAACAAAAAATTTATTAAAGATAATGTTATTGCTTGTGCCGCTAGTGATGAGGTTTCCGCAGGATTAATAAATGTATATTTTTATCCTGAAGCTGGTGCTAAAGATTTTAAATTATACCAATCGGATGGTACTGATGGTAACGATTTTTCAAAATACCAATTTATAAAAGCGGTAGCGCAATCCTTTATTGATGGTACATTGCAGCAATTTAAAGTACGCTCTACAGTAAATTGGTTTGTGGTGGTTTATATGGTTGATGATACTGTTAAAATTTCATCACCTATTCGTTCAAAAGTGTTTTCGCAACCAACAAATTGGAATAATACTGTAACAATAAACCAAGAGCAAATTGGTATGCCGCAGTTTAGTTGGCCTGTTATTGATGAAGCATTAAACGCTATATTTTTTCAGGTTGTAACTACACAAAATTCTGAATTCCTTTCTGGAACTTATACAAACGAAAATAATTTTCAATATTATAAATTAAATAATGTAGTTTTGAATGTAACTAACGGAACGCCACCAAACTTAGTGTCTAATAACACCTATAATTTTATTGTAATGGATGTGAGTTTAGATAATTGGGTAAACACGGTGAGTAGTTCTTCTTTTGTAGCAAATTAATGAGACCTTTTCTTGTATTATGCGTATTATTTTTATGTGCTAAAATTAGCGCACAGGGGTATGTTAATAATGTAATAGTACAAGGTAATAAAAGGCTTAAAACAGCTTTTGTTAAAAAAATAAGCACAGTTAAAGCTGGTGGTGTGTTAGATTCTTTACAACTAAATCAAGATGTAGAGTTTTTAAAAAGATTACCTTCAGTGTCACACGCGTATTATCAAGTTTATAAAACTGAAACAGGAAATTATAACGTTGTTTTTAATATTGAAGAAAGCTTCACTTTAATACCTTCACCCAGTATTTATACTACAAATAATGGCGAATTTGCTTTTAGAATTGGTCTTACAGAATTTAATTTATTAGGACAAAATATTGGTTTAGGTGCTTTTTATCAGCATGATATTTATGATTCTTATGCCATAAATTTTAGAGCGCCTTTTTTGTTTTCAAATAAATTTGGGCTAGCCGTAAATTTACAAGATTTAACAACTTTAGAGCCTGTATTTTTTAATAACAGTTCTGCAGATTATAGGTATAATAACGAGTCTGTTGAGGTTTTAGGACTTTATAAAATTAATTTTAAAAACAGGATTGAGCTTGGTGCAACCTATTTTAGTGAAGATTATAATTACGTTGCTGGTGCAACAAGCAATGTTGTGCCACAAAGCTTAGAAGTAAATAAATGGTTGGCAAAGTTAATTTATGAATTCAATAATTTAAGCTACCATTACCAATATGTTTCTGGGTTTAGAAGTTTGTTTAACTTTCAGTACGTTACAGCAACCAATAGTGAACTGCCTAATTTTTTTATCACTTGGAATGATTTTTTCTATTTTAAACGTGTAGGCAAAAAAGGTAATTGGGCAAACAGAATGCGTGTTGGCTTATCACAAAATGATAATACACCTTTTGCACCTTTTTCAGTAGATAATAATATAAACATTAGAGGTGTTGGTAACACCATTGATAGAGGTACAGGCGCTATAGTTTTTAATACTGAATATCGGCATACTTTAATTGATAAAAAAAATGTGGCCCTACAAAGTAATATATTTGTAGATAGTGGTACATGGCGTAACCCAGGCGGTACATTAAGTGATTTTACAAACAGTGATAATGTTAAAGTATATTCTGGGTTAGGGCTTAGGTTTATTCATAAAAAAATATTTAATGCGGTTTTTAGAATTGACTATGGTTTTGGGCTTACCCAAAATGCTTCGCAAGGGCTTGTGTTTGGTATTGGTCAATATTTTTAATTAAATCTTAACTTTAAAAAAGCATTGTTTTTTATAATTCTGCTATAGTTTTGCAGAAAAGTATTATAAAATGGCGCGTACTATTGCAATAGGAGATATTCACGGAGGTTTACAGGCTTTAATTCAGGTATTAAATAAAATAGAAATAAAAGAAGAGGACACCCTTATTTTTATGGGCGATTATGTTGATGGTTGGAGTGAATCTGCGCATGTAATTCAGTTGTTAATTGAATTGTCTGAAAAAATAAATTGCATTTTTATAAAAGGAAATCATGATGTTTGGTGTGAAAATTGGCTAAACTCAAAAGGCGTAAACAAAACGTGGTATATGCATGGTGGTAAAGAAACCATTGAAAGTTATACCAGTTTTACACCTCAGCAGAAAAAGGAGCATTTAAAGTTTTTAAAAAACATGCCATTATATTATTTAGATGATGATAACAGGTTGTTTTTGCACGCTGGCTTTACATCACAGCACGGTGTTGAAAAAGAACCTCATAAATCTAATTTTTACATAGACAGATCGCTTTGGGAAATGGCTCTAGCAATGGGTGATGATTTAGAAGAATCATCAAAATACTACCCTAAACGCTTACAACATTATAACGAAATTTATATTGGCCACACACCAACAACCAATTTTAATATTGAAAAACCTATGAATGCCGCTAACATCTGGAATGTAGATACAGGTGCAGCTTTTAAAGGGAAATTATCAGCCATGGATATTGATAGTAAAAAGGTATGGCAAAGTGATAATTTACCAAGTTTATACCCAAATGAAACGGGTAGAAATAAGTAAGTGATTCTTTCTGTATAAAGCTTTAATTCATCTATTTTATTAGTACTAACTAATCGTGGTAGTTTAAATGTAACGTTGTTTTGTTTACATTTACCAAGTATTGTATAAAAAACAATGATAACTATTTTTAAATAGCGAAAACAAATACTATGACCAATAACGATGTTTTAAAGAAATTACGAGTTGCATTACAATTACGAGATGATGATATTATTAAAATTTTATCACTTGTAGATTTTAGAGTTTCTAAAAGTGAGTTAAGTGCTTTCTTTAGGCGAGAAGATCACCCCAAGTATATGGAATGTGGCGATCAAATTTTAAGAAACTTTCTTAATGGCCTCGTAATTCATTTAAGAGGGCCAATGCCTAAAAAAGATGAAAAACAGAAGCCTAAGTAGAAATAATATTTTCTTATTATTCAATAAATTTTTAAAAAAAAATTAGTTAACTACTCAATGCTCTTAAAGTTTTTAATAGCTTGGTTTGGCTCAATAACATTGTAGCCTTCCCAAAATTTAGGGTCGTAATCTGGTAAATAGGTTGGTGTTACATTTGGTTTTTCTTCAAAAGAATTAAAATCAGTATTGGAAATGGTGTGATTTTCAAATACAACCAATTCTTTTTTAGTGCTGTTAGACATTATAAAATGTATGTCTGTAGATAATTCGTTTTGCTTTCTTCTCCCTTTTACATGTTTGTTTTTTTCAATAATTTTTAAAGGTCGTTTTATACCAAAATTCATGTTGTTAAAAGATTCAGCATATTTAAGTGTGTAAATACCAGTGTTGTTTTTTGCATAAATTAAAGTGCCTTTATGTATTTTTTCTTGATAAGAAATGCCTAATAACCTAAAGTTTTTAAGTGGTTTTACGTTTTGGTAATCTACTCTAATTATGGCAAAATCATCAGTGTTTACGTAAATAATTCCTTTGTAATCTGCACTTCGTTTAGGTTCAAAACTAATTTTGTAAGCAAAAGCATCTCCAATGAAAAGATAGTCTAGTATCTCAAAATTGTATTTTTTTGGTTTTTCTAAAAAGTTGAGGTGAGAATCTTCAAAAGTAAAACTTGCTTTTTCTAAGGCAGTAATGGTTTGTTTTCTATGTTTTAAAAAGTGTTTTTTGCGTTCTGTTTCCTTCTTTTTTTGTGCTTCTATAAAAGCTTCTGTTTTTTCTTTTTCTTTTTTGTTTTCTTCACTGTCAAATAATGAAGAGTCTATGTCTTCTTTTGTGCCAAAAATGCCAGATTTAATTTTAAAATACGAATCGCGTTTAACATGCTTTCTAAAAATGGCATTAAAACGAGTCTCTAAACCATCAAAAGAGACTTCTAAATTTTTATCGTATAAATGCGAAGCTTTAATAATGTCTAATTTTTCAGTGGGTTCACTGTTTGAATTTCTATATAAATCACCTAAAAACTCAACGTGGTCTGAGGCTTTTTTGGGCATCAACTCCATAATGCTATCCATAAATTTCTGGTTAAATTCAGGTATAGAAGTTTCTTTTACATTTATGCTGTTTTTTGTAATATTATTAAAATGCGATTCTCTAAAAAACAACCTGCTTTTAGTGTAGTTTTGCTGGTAGTTTTTGTTTAAATTTTGGTTAGCTTTTTCAATAATTTCTTCGGCTGTGTAGTTTTTATTTGAAACCAAAACTTCATCTAATGCAATAGATTTTGGTGCTAAAGTTAAAATGCTATCTGTAAAAGTTTTTGCTGCTATAGCTTTGGTTTTGTAGCCCATGCAACTTATAAAAATAGAGTCTTTATTGTTTAAATCTTTTTTAAAATGAATTTGAAAAACACCATTAGCATTACTAATAACACCCGCATTTTTACTATAGCTTATATTGGCATAAGGTATGGGTTTTTGTGTAGTTGAATCTATAAGTTTAGCGCTAATAGATTGTTGTGAAAAGGCGTTTGTTATGGTGATTAAGCACACAATTCCTAAAGTTAAATATTTCATGTTTTTTGATTTTGTTATGAAAATAAAACATTACAAAAACACGACTGCCTAATTAACATTTTGTTACATGCTTTTTTGCTATTTTTTAACAGCTACATGCTTTAAATAGTAGTTGTTTAATGTTTCGGCATTAGCACCAAGCCATTTTTTTAAGTGAATGTTTAAAAAATGATATTGCAAGCGCCAAACACCATTTTTATTATAGCGCCTTGGTGATGTTGTTAGCCATTTTTGTATAACCACAAATTGTTTTTGTTGGTAAAGTTTGGCAATAAAATCATTGTCTTCATAAATAACAAAACGCTCATTAAAACCACCAATAGTATTAAAAAGTGTTGTGGTTACAAACAAACTTTGGTCGCCACCACGAGCGCTTTTCCATGAAAATTGTGTTAGCCAACCCGTAAATTTTAGCCACCAATGCTGGCTGTTAAACTTCATTTTAAAACAGCCGGCTTCATTGCCTTTTTCAACCTCACTTATTATGAGTTTGTCAAAGTTTTTAGGCGGAAAAGAATCGGCGTGTAAAAAATATAAAACAGATGCTGTTGCATGTTTAGCACCTGTGTTCATTTGTTTGGCGCGCCCTTTTTTTGAAGTAATAAATTTAATGTTGCTTAGATCCTGTGTTTTAATAACTTTTCTAACAAGATGTTCTGTGTTGTCGGTACTGCCGCCATCAATTATTAAAATGTCTTTTATGTTTTCTATTGAAGCATTTTGAAGCAGATGATTTAACAATTTTTCAATAAAAGCTTCTTCGTTTAAAGTAGGTATTATTATTGAAACGTTATTCATTTAAATGCCAGTTATAATCTAAAAAACTTTTTTTGGCATTAGCCGAAATTTGAACTGTTGAGTAAGTGTTTAAAAAATCTATTAACGAACCATTTTGCTTAAAATCTTTAGCAAACCACTGAAATATTTTTGAAATTTGAATAGTGTTTTCTGAAATGTTGTTTTTAGAGGTATCTAATAAAAATGCTTTTGTAGCATTGGTTAACTGTGCTTCTAAATTTTGAGAAGTAAACGCTTTATTTTGCAATTTAGGGCATGAAATTGAAGCACAATTTATAGCAAAATGAATTCTAGGTTCATTCATTTTACGTAAAATTTGATGTTCTATTTCGTCTAAATTGTACCATTTATTTCCAAGTTTCCAATGGCGTTGTTTCCAAGGGTTTTTGATGTCTTTAATACTTTTAATGGGGTAATTACGTAAAATTAAATCAACAGTAAAAGCATTGTAGGCGTTTATCCAAAAGGCAAGTTTTTCTTCTTTTGTTATTGTTTTAAAGTTTTCATGCTTATATATTAAACTTAAAGTATATAAATATCCATAAAAATCTTTTTGGTCTTCTTTAAATCCTTTGTAATTAACATTTCCATTTTTTGAAACATGCTTTTCTAAAAGCTCATTCCATAGCTGGTGCGTACTATATGTTCTTTTTCTTAAAACCTGCTTAAATGTAGTAGCAATAGTATCTTGATTGGTTGGCTTTTTAATATTTTTAGAGACAGTATCTTGCTGTTTAACTGTATGTACAATTGATTTGTTAGTGTTTTTTGTTGCTATAGCTTGCTTTTTTGTTTTACAAGAAAACATGCAGGCTACACAAAAAAATAACGTGATAATACGAGTCATAAATGTGTTTTTAGCAGCAACCACCGCCATCATAATGGTAAGTAGATTTGCTTATAAAAATATCATCTCTATTAAGTTTCGCTAAAGCGCCAGCAGTTTTGTCACAAATAGCCAATGGCTGATTTTTTAGTAAAATATGGCCTGCTTTATCATCAAAGAAATCATCTTCGCCAAAATAAATAGCCGCCTTTCCTGTAAATATACATGGGCCATCAGCAGGCATTGGGTCTTTAATAGCTGCCACTTCAATAGATTCAATGTAAATTAATTCATTAGTATCATAATCTTTGGGGCTTAATATTCTGTAAGGTTTTCTGGCTCTAATTTCAATAGTGCCAAAACCAGCATCGGTTAACATTTTTACGTAGTCTTTTATTGGCAAACTTCCACTAAGGCAAAGGGCTCTTAGGCGTTCGTCATTACGTAAATTGTTGTTCATGGGTTGCTCACAGGTAGGGTCGCTCATTACTAAGCGTCCGTGTGGTTTTAAAACACGGTACATTTCGGCAATGGCTTTTTTTAAATCATCTTCTTTAAAAATATTAAACAAGCAATTTTGGGCAGCTACATCAATAGTGTTATCTTCAACAGGTAAATTTAGGGCGTCGCCTTTTCGTAAATCTACAAACTCACTTTTAAACCAAGGGTTTTGTGTTTCGGCTTCAATGAAATTTTTACGTGAGGCCTCTAACATTTCATCAACCACATCTATACCAATTACGCCGCCTTTTTCTCTGTTGAAATAGGAAAATTGTAATAATTCCATACCGCCACCAACGCCAACATATAACATTTTTGGGTTGTTTGATAAATCTCGGGCGTGTACTGTTGACCCACAACCGTAATTCATTTCTTGCATTATTTTAGGAATTTTTAATCCTGGTAATTCCCAAATAGGATTGGTGGTGCAGCACAAACCAACATCGGGTGTTAATGCGGCCTCTTTATATACGTCTTTTGTGGTTTCTAAGTAACTCATGTTTTCAGTATTCAGTTGCAGGCGTTTTGGTGATTTTTACACACTAAAAAAAATACACTGCAAATATTCTATAGTGTTTTTATTAATTCTTTAAACAAAGTAATCATATTAGGCTCTGCTTTGGCAGCATTGGCTATAATATCATCAATGTTTACAGGTTCTAGGTTATCTGGATCGCATTCATCGGTTAAAACTGACACCGCAGCTACCTTTAAATTCAAGTGGTTGGCAACAATAATTTCTGGCACAGTACTCATGCCAACGGCATCTGCGCCTATAATTTTTAGCATACGGTATTCTGCTCTAGTTTCTAGTTGAGGGCCAACTACCGATGCGTAAACACCCTTATGTAGTGTAATATTGTGGGTTTTTGCTATGCTTGTAAAAGTATTGTTTAATTTTTTGTCATAAGGTGCGCTCATATCAGTAAAACGTTCGCCTAAAAGCGATACGCCTTTAAAGGCTAGTGGAGAGCTACCTTGAAGATTTATATGGTCATCAATCAACATGAGTTCACCTTTTTTGAAATTCAAATTGATAGCTCCGGCAGCATTAGACACTAAAAGGGTTTTAATGCCTAGTTTTTCCATAATTCTAACAGGAAATGTAACATCTTGTAACGTGTAGCCTTCATACAAATGAAAACGCCCTTGCATTACAATTACTTTTTTACCTTCTAAATTACCATAAATTAATTTGCCTTTGTGAAACTCTACTGTTGCTGTTGGAAAATTAGGAATATGATTATAACTAACCTCTTTTAAAATTTCAATATCATTAAGTAACTGCCCTAAACCTGTGCCTAAAATAATACCTACTTCAGGAGATTTAAAGCCTTTTTCTTCAAGATATTCTGCGGTTTCTTCTATATATTTTAACATGATTGTTTTTTAAGTTTTTCTTGTAATTTTACATTTAGTTTGTAAAAGTTTGATGTTTTTAAATCCTCAAACGTGTCAATATCGTTTAAAGTTTCTAAAGTACTAAATGTTATATTATTTTCTTGTAATTCTGTAATGGTTTCTTGTAGCAAATTTGGCTCACTCCAAGGTTTGTTTTTAAACACTAAAGGTGTGTTTTTATTTAAGCCAATTAGGTAGTAACCGCCATCATGAGCAGGCCCAAAAACACTGGTGTTGTTTTTTAGTTTTTCCAACGCATTTTTTATGTGGTTCTGGTTAATGTCGGGTAAATCTGAGCCTATTAAAACAACGCGTTTAAAGCCATCGGCAAATGCCTGCTCAAAGGCATTTTGCATGCGTTGCCCTAAATTAAGGCCCTTTTGTACATAGGTTTCGGCATTTGGCCACTTATTGTCTTCAATAGTTTCAGAAAAATAAATGCGCTTACTAATATTTACGTTTTTAATGGCATTTTTTGTTATGTCAACCAATGCATTGTAAATATAAAGAGCGTTTTGGTTGCCTATGGTTTTTGCGAGCCTAGTTTTTACTTTACCAAGTTGGGCGTTTTTCACAAAAACAATAATTAGTTCTTTACTCATAAATTTTAGTGCCTTTTTTTAGCCATTTACTCCATGCTTTTGAAAATGCATGAACGTTTTCAGTTTCTTTTTCTTCGGAATTAAAAACAGGATTCCCGTGGTTTGTCCATTCAAAAATACCGCCATAAAGGTTATAAACGTTAGTATAGCCTATTTTTTGAAGTTTTTCAGCAATGTCTTCAGATCGTATGCCTAGTGAACAATACACAACAATTTTTGATTTTTTGTTAGGAAGTTTTGCCGTAATACTATCTAAATTAAAATTATTATAGCCAGCAAATACGGCGTTTTTTATATGGCTTGTGTTGAATTCAATAGACTCTCGGGCATCTAAAAATATTACATTTGCCGTTGGTTTTAAACTATCAACATAAGTATAAGGTACGCTTTCTGTATTATGTTGCTTAAGTAATTTTGCAAGTTTTTTTTGTGAAAAACCAAAAGCGCATATTAGCGTAAAAAGCAAAAATGTTAGATGTTTCATAAAAATAAAATTAAGCAACTGAGCCTTGGCAGCTACTGCCAGCACCGGCGGTACAACCATAACAATGCTGCGAAATTACAATGTTTCTACCTTCTAAAAGAGCCTCATTGTATTCTGAAATATGTTTAGCTTTACTATTTACGGGCAATGCTAGCATTTGATTAAAATCACAATCAAATAAATAACCATCCCAACTTACAGATAGTGTGTTTGTACACATAACGTTAGAAACGGCTGTTGGGTTGTAGGCATCAACTAACTGATACATGTAATCTTCATAATTTTCAGAAGCAATTAAATAATCTAAAAAACGGCTAATTGGCAGGTTGGTGATTGCAAATAAATTATGAAACTGAATGCCAAAATCTTCAATAAGGGCTTTTTTAAAATCTTTTTCCATAGCAGCTTGGTCTCCGGGTAAAAAGGCTCCTGATGGGTTGTAAACCAAATCTAATTTTAAGTTGCTGTTTGGCATGCCGTAGCCAATGGCATTTAAATCTTTTAATGCTTGAATAGATTTATCAAAAACACCATCACCACGCTGTTTGTCTGTTTTTCCACGGGTCCAGTGTGGCATTGAACTTACTACGTGAACATTATGTTTTTTAAAAAACTCTGGTAAATCGTGGTATTTTTTGTTGGCTCTAATAATTGTTAGGTTGGAGCGAACAATAAAATCTTTAATACCGGCTTTTGCGGCTTCTTCAACAAACCATCGAAAATTAGGATTCATTTCTGGCGCGCCACCAGTTAAATCTAAAGTATGTGCACCAGTGTTTTTTATAACGTGTAAACATTGTAGCATGGTTTCACGCGTCATTATTTCTTGTCGGTCTGGGCCAGCATCAACATGGCAATGTTCACAAACTTGGTTACACATATAACCAACATTTATTTGTAAAATTTCTAGTTTTTTAGCTTTCAGCGGAAATTGGTTTGTTTCAGCAATTTTTTCTTTAAAAGTTGGTAATTCACCACTTTGAAAAATGCCGTTTGAAAGAATTTCTAATTGCTTGTTACTGTTTGCTAATTGGCTTTCACGTTTATGTAGAGATTTTGTAGCCATATTTATTGCTATTTACTATTTTGGGATATACAATTGATGTGTTGAAATGTGTGTTAAATTTAAATTGGTAAATCTAAATTCGTAATTCAATTTTACATTTCCAGTTTATTAACTTTATTCATCATTTGTACACCATGAACTAAAGTTGCGCCGCTTTTTATGGCAGCACCAACGTGTATGGCTTCCATCATTTCTTCTTTGGTAACACCGCGTTGTAACCCGTCTTTTGTGTAGGCATCAATACAATATGGGCATTGCTCGGTATGTGCAACAGCAAGAGCAATAAGGCTTTTTTCACGGGCTGTTAAGGCGCCTTCTTCAAACACTTTGCCGTAATATTCAAAAAATTTGTTACCTAACTCTTCACTCCATTCAGTGATTTTTCCAAATTTTCTTAAGTCGGCAGGATCGTAATATGTTTTTTGCATTTTTTTAATTTTCGTTTAAAAGTATAAAAATGTTTTGGTTCAGTCGATAAATAATGGGCTTCTTACAAAATAGGTTATGTTTTATTTACAGAAAAAGCTTTTAGTAATTAAAATGAATTACTAAAAGCTTATGGTGTAGTGGTTTAGTTTTTTTAAAATTAAAAAAACCAAAACAGAAGCAACTTACAGCACGCATAAAAACAGCTAACTGTTATTAGAAATTAGTTAGCTATTTTTAGTTTAATCTCTTAAAACACTTCTAGAAATAACAATTTTTTGTATTTCAGAAGTACCCTCATAAATCTGTGTTATTTTTGCATCTCGCATTAATCGCTCAACATGATATTCTTTTACAAAACCATTGCCACCGTGAATTTGTACAGCTTCAACGGTGTGTTTCATGGCAACGTCTGAAGCATTTAATTTGGCCATTGCCGAAGATTTATCGTAATTATTACCTTGGTCTTTATCCCAAGCGGCTTTCATAACTAACATTCTTGCGGCTTCAATATCTGTGTGCATATCTGCAAGTTTAAAAGCAATAGCTTGATGGTTGGCAATTTCGGTGCCAAAAGCTTTTCTTTCTTTACTATATTTTAAAGCAAGTTCATAAGCGCCAGAGGCAATGCCAAGGGCTTGAGCAGCAATGCCAATACGACCGCCAGATAAAGTTTTCATGGCAAATTTAAAACCAAAACCATCCTCGCCAATTCTATTTTCTTTAGGTACTTTTACATCGTTAAATTGTAGTGTGTGCGTATCACTTCCACGAATGCCTAATTTGTCTTCCTTTGGGCCAATGTGGAAACCTTCCATACCTTTTTCAACAATAAAAGCGTTTATGCCTTTATGGCCTTTTTCTTTATCGGTTTGCGCAATTACCAGATAAATATCAGATCTACCGCCGTTTGTAATCCAGTTTTTTGTTCCATTTAACAAGTAGTGGTCACCCTTGTCTATGGCAGTTGTTTTTTGTGATGTAGCATCACTACCAGCTTCGGGCTCACTAAGGCAAAAAGCCCCAATACTTTGTCCGCTTGCTAGTTTGGTTAAATATTTTTGTTTTTGTTCTTCGGTTCCGAAAGCCTCTAAGCCATAACAAACTAATGAGTTGTTTACAGAAACCATTACAGATGCCGATGCATCAATTTTTGATAGCTCTTCCATGATTAAAACATACGAAATGGTATCCATACCGCTACCTCCATATTTTGGGTCTACCATAATACCCATAAAGCCTAAATTGGCCATTTTTTTCACTAATTCTTCGGGGAATTCTTGCTTATTGTCTCTTTCAATAACACCTGGTAATAATTCGGTTTTTGCAAACTCTCTTGCAGCATCTCTAATCATTTTGTGTTCTTCGGAAAGTGTAAAATCCATAACTTATTGAAAAATTTTATTAACGAATATTGACAAATATACTATTTTTGATGTGATATTTTTAAGGATAAATTATATTTTTGTCAATATGATAAAAAACAGCTACAATGTAATAGGGGTAATGTCTGGAACATCGCTTGACGGAATAGACTTAATATACACCACTTTTACGTTTGATAAAAAGTGGCATTTCAATATTTTACAAGCCGAAACCATGCCGTATAATAGTACTTGGAAAATGGTGTTAAAAGATTTGGTTTCTAAAAATATTGAAGAGTTAAGGGTGATTGATGAAGATTATACTAGCTATTTAGCGTCTGTAATTAGACATTTTATAAATAAACACCAAATAACAAATGTTGACGCGGTTTGTTCACATGGGCACACGGCTTTACATCAGCCAGAAAATAAATTAACATACCAAATAGGAAATTTACCAAAATTAGCTAAAGAAATTGGTTTTAATGTTGTGTGTGATTTTAGAGTACAAGATGTTGAACTTGGCGGACAAGGCGCACCATTAGTACCTATTGGAGATGCTTTGCTATTTTCAAATTACACCTTTTGCTTAAACTTTGGTGGTTTTGCAAATATTTCAACGCAAGTTGATGATAAGCGTGTAGCTTTTGATGTTTGCCCAGTAAATATTGTACTTAATCATTATGTTAAAACTTTGAATTTAGATTTTGATGATAAAGGCCAAATTGCATCAAAAGGAGCAATTAATTACAATTTATTAAACCAGCTTAATGCACTAGAATTTTACAATTTAAAAGCGCCTAAATCACTAGGTTTAGAGTGGGTGAATACACATGTTATACCTTTAATTGATGCTTCAGAAAAAAATATAAGCACTATTTTAAGAACATTTGTAGAGCACATAGCTATTCAAGTTTCAAAAGTCATTAAAAATAGTAGTGATAGTTCTGTTTTGCTAACTGGTGGCGGTGCTTATAATAGCTTTTTGTTGTCTAGAATTCAGGGGTTTACAAAGGCAGAAGTTATCGTGCCTTCAAAAGAAATCATTGAATTTAAAGAAGCCTTGATTTTTGGGCTTTTAGGTGTTTTAAAATTACAAGACCAAAACAACTGCCTAAAAAGCGTAACTGGTGCTAAAAAAGACCATAGTTCGGGCAAAATATACCTTTCTTAAAAATAACCCAAAATTAATATTTAAGCAGCTAAGTTTTTTATATTTGTTACTTTAATAATTTAAAGAAACATTTTAAGATGACTCAACTTTAGCTGCACTAAATTATACTTCAAAAAAAATTTAAAAACTTAAGTTGAATTCTCACACAAAAAAAAATGAAAGAATTATTAAAAATATACGAAAACAAAAAACCAGAAATAGTTTTTAATTGGAAAGATGCCGAAACTGACGCCGAAGGCTGGGTGGTAATTAACTCACTTAGAGGCGGTGCAGCAGGTGGCGGAACACGCATGAGACAAGGGTTAGATATGAATGAAGTGCTATCATTAGCCAAAACAATGGAAATTAAATTTACAGTTTCTGGTCCTGCAATTGGTGGCGCTAAATCTGGTATAAATTTCAATCCTAAAGACCCAAGAAAAAAAGACGTTTTAGAACGCTGGTATGCTGCCGTATCACCTTTGCTAAAAAGTTATTATGGTACTGGTGGCGATTTAAATGTTGATGAAATACACGAGGTAATCCCAATTACAGAAGAAAGTGGTGTTTGGCATCCGCAAGAGGGTGTGTTTACAGGGCACTTTAAACCAACCGAAGCTGATAAAATTAATAGAATAGGCCAATTAAGGCATGGTGTTATAAAGGTTTTAGAAAACCCAATTTACTCACCAGATGTTGCAAAAAAATATACAGTTGCAGATATGATTACTGGCTTTGGTGTTGCCGAAGCCGTTAAGCATTATTACAGTATTTATGGTGGCAATGTAGAAGGAAAACGTGCTGTTGTACAAGGTTTTGGTAACGTTGGTGCAGCTGCCGCATTTTATTTGTCGCAAATGGGTGCTAAAATAGTAGGTATTATTGATATTGTTGGCGGTGTTATAAATGAAGAAGGGTTTGCATTTGAAGAAATAAGCAACTTTTTTCTTTCAAAAAAAGGAAATACAATTGAAGCTGATAATTTAATACCTTTTAAAGAAGCTAATGAGCGTATTTGGTCTATTAATACCGAAATATTTGCACCTTGTGCAGCTTCAAGATTAATAACAAAAAATCAAATAGATGAAATGATTGATAGTGGTCTTGAAGTCATTTCATGTGGTGCTAATGTGCCTTTTGCAGATAAAGAAATATTTTTTGGCCCTATCATGGAGCATACCGATTCTCGTGTTAGTTTAATACCAGATTTTATTTCAAACTGTGGAATGGCACGTGTGTTTGCATATTTTATGGAGCGTAAAGTGCAAATGACAGACGACGCAATTTTTAACGATACATCAAACATTATAAAACAAGCAATAGAAAAAGTGCATAGCAAAAACGCAAAAAAAACAGGTGTTAGTGCTACGGCTTTTGAAATTGCTTTAAACCAATTAATTTAAAATAAAACATTTATGTTAAAGTATTTTTTAGGCAATAGCCCCAAGTGGTTTAAACTAACCATGATTAGTTTTTTAATATTTAATATTATTTCATATTACACTTTAGGCAAAACAGTAACGTCATGGGTTTTTATAGGCGAGTTTATTTTTACACTTGCCATGGCATTAAAATGTTATCCGTTACAATCTGGCGGGTTATTGGCTATAGAGGCTTTAGCATTAGGCTTAACTACACCTCATAACGCGTATCATGAAGTAGATCAGAACCTTGAGGTGGTACTATTATTAGTGTTTATGGTGGCTGGTATTTATTTTATGAAACCACTATTAATGTATATTTTTAGTAAGGTGTTTACTAAAATTAAATCTAAAATGATACTGTCATTACTGTTTGTGTTTTTAGCAGCTGTATTATCAGCATTTTTAGATGCCTTAACCGTAACTGCTGTGTTAATTAGTGTTGCTGTAGGTTTTTATGGCGTTTATCATAAAATACATTCAAGTGAATCAACAGATTATGATGATTCTGGCGTTGTAGATAGAAAAGAATTAAGCGGAGAAACATTAGAGAAATTCCGTAGTTTTTTACGCAGTTTAATTATGCACGGTGTTGTAGGTACTGCTTTAGGAGGTGTTTGTACGTTAGTAGGAGAACCACAAAACTTATTAATTGGAGAACGTTTAGGATGGGATTTTATTCAATTCTTTTTGCAAATGGCACCAATAACAATACCTGTGTTATTTGCCGGCTTAATAACTACAGTAATTTTAGAACTCACAGGCTGGTTTGGTTTTGGTGAAAAACTACCACCCGTAGTAGCAAATATTATTGAAAACTATACAGTTGAACAAGATGCGCAACGTTCAGATAAAGAAAAATATGGTTTAATTGTACAAGCAGTTTCAGCAATATTATTAATAGCAGGTTTAGCATTACATATTGCGCCAGTAGGTTTTATTGGTTTAGCTTTAATTATTGTACAAACAGCCTTTATGGGTATTATTGATGAGCATAGCTTAGGGCATGCTTTTGAAGAGGCACTTCCATTTACAGGGTTGCTAGTAGTGTTTTTTGTAATTGTGGCTATGATTCATGATCAGCATTTATTTAGTCCTATAATTCATTGGGCTTTAGAGCAAGACCCAGCATCACAACCAGGGTTGTTTTACATAGCAAATGGTTTTTTATCTGCTATAAGTGATAACGTTTTTGTAGCAACCGTATATATTGGTGAGGTGCAAGCAGCCTTTGAAAGTGGAACAATAGATAGAGAACATTTTGAAAAATTAGCTATTGCTATTAACACAGGTACAAACTTACCAAGTGTGGCAACACCCAATGGTCAAGCAGCATTTTTATTCCTTTTAACATCGTCATTAGCACCGTTAATTAATTTATCTTACGGTAAAATGGTTAAAATGGCATTACCATATACAATTGTATTAGGTGGTTTAGGCTATTTAATGGTAAAATTTGTGTTAGTATAATTTTATTGTAATACTTTCGTTACTTTAGTTAAGTGAAAAATATTTTTTATGATGTTACAAACCCCACAAGAAACACCTGAATTAGTTGATGGTGAATCTGTTGAAAAAACACTCTCTATTATTGAATTAATAAGTAGTGGTGGTGCAGCAGGACAAATAATTATAGCCATACTTTTTGTATTGCTAATAGTTGCAACCTACATTTATTTTGAAAGATTGTTTGCCATAAAAGCAGCTTCAAAAATTGATGCTAATTTTATGAATCAAATTAAAGACCATGTTAGTAATGGTAAAATAGATTCGGCACAAATGTTATGTGCACAAGCAAACTCTCCAGTTTCAAGATTAATTGCTAAAGGAATCACTAGAATAGGAAAGCCTTTGGCAGATATTAACACGGCTATTGAAAATGCAGGAAGATTAGAAATCTATAATCTAGAAAAAAACGTTAGTGTGTTAGCAACCATATCAGGAGCAGCACCAATGATTGGGTTTCTTGGTACAGTAATTGGTATGATTTTATCAATTTTTGAAATAGCAAACTCTGGAGGTCAAATAGATATTAAATTATTAGCCGATGGTTTATATACGGCCATGACAACCACTGTTGCTGGTTTAATTGTTGGTATTGTTGGTTATATAGCTTACAACCATTTAGTAGTTAAAACCGATAAGGTGGTTTACCAAATGGAAGCTAATTCATTAGAGTTTTTAGATCACCTAAACGAGCCAACTTAATATGAATTTTAGAGGAAGAAATAGAGTAACACCAGAATTCAATATGTCTTCAATGACAGATATTGTGTTCTTACTTCTAATATTTTTCATGTTAGCTTCAACATTAGTTACCACAAACGCTATTGATATTTTATTGCCAAAAGCAAGTGGTAAAACCGAAAATAAAAAGTCTGTAGCAGTAAGTATAAAAAAAGACTTAACCTACTACATAGACCAAAAACGTGTAGGCGAAAGTGTTTTAGAGAATGAATTGCTATCGGCACTTTCAAAAGTTGATAAGCCAACCATTGTTTTAAGAGCCGAAAAATCAGTACCTGTTGAAAACGTGGTTAAAGTTATGGATATAGCTAATCGCAATAAATTTAAAGTAATATTAGCCGTTAGGCCTAATTAATATTTAAATGAAATACTTTAAAACAAAGCATGAAAAAGATTCAGCAAAAATTACAGCATTAATTGCTGTAATTGTGCTATTGCTTTTGTTTGTGGTAGGTCCGCCATATCAAGACCCACCAGAAGAGTATGGCGTTGCTGTTAACTTTGGAACAACAAATTTTGGAAAAGGCAATGTGCAACCCAAAGCGCCTGTTAAATCAGAGCCCAATGAAGTAAACAAACCTCCGCAACCTGACGTTTCTCAACCACAACCAGCAAAAGCTTCCGAAGTAAAAGAAGAAGTTATTACCCAAGAGAATGCTGAATCTATAGCTATTAAAAAGCAAAAAGCAGCTGAAGCTAAGGCAAAAGCCATTGCAGAGGCAAAAGCAAAAGCTGAAGCTGAACGTATAGCCAAAGAAAAAAGAGAGCAAGAAGAGAAAAAGAAAAAGTTAGATGCCTTAATTGGTGGTGTAAGCAAATCTAAAGGTACAGAAACTGGTAGTGAAGGAAATGATGATAAAGCGGGCGATAAAGGCCAGTTAGATGGTAACCCGTACGCACCAAGTTATTTTGGTGGGGCAGGACCTGGTAAAGGTGGTGTTGGTTATGGTTTAGGCGGTAGAGGTAGGCCAACAAAGTCTATTTATAAACAAGAATGCAATGAGTTTGGCCTTGTAGTAGTAAAAATAATTGTAAATCGTAATGGTAACGTTATTGAAGCCGTTCCGGGTGTAAAAGGCACTACAAATACAGCAAAATGTTTGCTAGATCCAGCAAAAAAAATAGCATTATCACATAAATGGCCAGCCGATTCAAAAGCGCCAGCAAAACAAATAGGTTTTGTTAGTATCAATTTTGATGTAGGTAATTAATTTATGACGTATCAAGAAACGCTTAATTGGATGTTTGCGCAACTTCCAATGTACCAAAAACAAGGAGATTCGGCTTATAAAGCAGATTTAAGTAACACACATCTACTGGTAAATCATTTAAAACATCCGCATAAAAAAATTAAAACTATTCATGTAGCCGGTACTAATGGTAAAGGTTCTACAAGCCATATGTTGGCATCAGTTTTACAAGAGGCGGGTTATAAAGTGGGCTTGTACACATCGCCTCATTTAAAAGATTTTAGAGAGCGTATTAAAATAAACGGCAAAGTAGTTAGTAAACAATTTGTAATTGGTTTTATAAAACGAAATAAGGCTTTTTTTGAAATTAATAAATTGTCGTTTTTTGAAATGACAGTTGGTATGGCTTTTGAATTTTTTGCAAAACAAAAAGTTGATATTGCTGTTATTGAAGTTGGTTTGGGCGGCAGGCTAGATTCTACAAACGTTATAACTCCCGAAGTATCAGTAATTACAAATATAGGTTTAGATCATACAAAGTTTTTAGGCAATACTTTAGAAGCCATAGCAGCAGAAAAAGGCGGTATAATAAAACCTAATATTCCGGTTGTTATTGGTGAAACTCAAAAAGAAACAGTTCCAGTTTTCAAAGCTTTAGCAAAGAATAATAATGCAAAAATTACTTTTGCTGATGCTGTAATTAAAACAGATTTGGTTAGCGACTTAAAAGGTGTTTATCAATCAAAAAACATTAAAACAGCATTACAAGCTATTAATGAGTTAAAAGTGCGTGGTTTTAAAATATCTAATAAACATATAAAAGATGGTCTGTTAAGTGTCGTGAAAAACACAGGGCTTTTAGGAAGGTGGCAGGTTATAAACCAAACACCAAAGGTTGTATGTGATACGGGGCATAATAAAGAAGGTTTGCAACTTGTAATGCAACAGTTAAAAAATGAATTGTTTGATAACTTGCATATTGTTTTTGGAGTAGTTAATGATAAAGATTTATCATCAATAGTAACATTGTTGCCTAAAAAAGCAACTTATTATTTTTGTAAGCCAGAAATTTCTAGGGGCTTACCAGCAAAAGATTTGCAAAGCGTTTTTAAAGAGCATAATTTATTGGGTGAATCCTATGTTTCTGTAAATGAAGCTTATAAAATGGCGTTGTCTCAAGCTAAATCTTCAGATTTTATTTTTATTGGAGGCAGTACTTTTGTTGTAGCAGAAATAATTTAAAATTTCTTTAAAAAAGTTTTTGCAGAACGAAAAACTAGGTTATATTTGCATCCGCAATCAGGAACAATGATTGTTAAAACATAAGGGCGCGTAGCTCAGTTGGTTCAGAGCACTTGGTTTACACCCAAGGGGTCAGGGGTTCGAATCCCTTCGCGCCCACAAAGGCTTCCAGAAATGGAAGCCTTTTTTTATTCTAATAATTTTTCGAAATAATAAACAACTTGTTAAAATTATCTTTTTTTCTTAAATTTAAGAAAGCTATTATTTCAAAATGATTATAAAGGATGTAAAACATACCTACAAAGATATTTTCTCTTCTTATGATAATCCGTCGTTAGAAAAACATATAAATAAAATTATTGAACTTGATGAATATTGGCCATACAGTTCTACGTTTTTTTGTTTGACTAATACGCAAGACCTGTCCTTTGGTTATATAAGTAAAAATATGAAAGCTTGTTTAGGTTTTGATAAAGAGGAGTTTTACAAAGGCGGAATGAAATATTTTTGGAGCCGAATTCATCCAGATGATTTAGAGCCTTGGCTAGCAGCATTAAACGATTTAATGGTTTTTACATTAGATTCTATTGATGAAACTGATAGAAAAAAAATGAATTACACCTGGAACTATAGGTTAAAAAATAGGAATAACCAGTATGTAAATGTAATTCAAAATACAACGCCTTTAGAGCTAGATTCTCATTTAAAACCCATTATAGGTTTGGCGCATTATACTGTTTTAGAGACTTCGTCTATTAAAATGGATATAACAGCTACGGCAAAGTTATTAAACAGTAATAATGAGTATGAGACTAAATATTTTAATAACTTTTCTCAAAAATTGTTAAATGACAGTATTAGTAACAGAGAACGTGATGTTATACGTTTGTTGGTTTTAAGTAAAACCAGTAAAGAAATTTCAGCTAAATTAAATATTAGTTCTCATACGGTTGATACGCACCGAAGAAACATATTAAAAAAATTAAAACTATCCTCAACAGGTGAGTTAATTGCACTAGTTAAGTCTAATAAAATTATAATTTAACTAAAATATACTCAAATTGAGTATTGCTTTATTTAGTTAGTTTTTACAATTTTACATTGCTATTAATTAGTTTCTTAGGGAGAAGAAAAGAAAAGTGTTGTAATAATTATTGTTTTAATTAGAAGCAACACTTTTTGTTTATATTAAATTTAAAGTACGCTCTAAGGCCATACCTCGAGAACCTTTTATTAAAAGTGTTGTGTTTAGTTTATTATTAATTGAAAATTTGCTTTCAAAATCTTGAAAAGTTTTAAAGAATGATGCTTTAGGGTTTTCAATTTCTGTTTTAAAGAAATTTTCACCAACAAATATAACGGTGTCTATTGGTAAAGAAATAGCTAATTTAGCAATGTTTTGGTGTTCTTTTTTGGCTTCAGTGCCTAATTCGAACATGTCACCTAAAATAGCTATTTTATAACCATCTTGCTTTTCAAAATTTTCTAAAGCAGCCTGCATGCTTGTAGGGTTGGCATTGTAAGCATCTAAAATTATTTTAATATTTTCTTTATGTATAATTTGCGAACGATTATTAGTAGGGTAGTAGCTTTCTATAGCATTTTTTATAGCACTTTCATCTACTTTAAAATAGCTGCCTATAGCTATTGCAGCTGCAATATTATTGTAATTATAATCACCAATTAAATTACTTTGTATGGTTGTGTTATTGTGTTTAACTTTTACATAAGGTTGGGCATCAATAAATGTAGTATTTACATTTGACGTTATGCTACCAAAGGTAAATATGTTAGCATTACGTGTTTTTTGTATTTGAATAGGGTCTTCAGTATTTACAAAAATAATTTTCTTATTAGCAATGAGATAATCATACATTTCACTTTTACCTTTTATAACGCCTTCAACACCGCCAAAACCTTCTAAATGTGCTTTTCCAAAATTTGTTATGTATCCATAGTCTGGTTTTGCAATTTCACATAAAAAAGCTATTTCTTTTTGGTGGTTTGCACCCATTTCAACAATGCCAATTTCAGTGGTTTTGTTCATTGAAAGTAATGTAAGTGGTACACCAATATGATTGTTTAGGTTGCCCACGGTTGCTATTGTTTTGTATTTTTGAGATAGTACGGCGTTTATTAATTCTTTAGTAGTTGTTTTGCCGTTGCTGCCCGTAAGGGCAATAATAGGTAAGTTTAAATATGACCTGTGAAATGATGCTAGTTTTTGCAGACTTTCAAGTACATTACCTACCAGAAATATGTTGGGTTTTGTAGCGTATTCAACCTCGTCAACAATGGCATATTTTGCGCCTTTTTCTATGGCTTGTTCAGCATATTTGTTGCCGTTAAAATTATCGCCTTTAAGGGCGAAAAAAAGGGAATTACTTTCAATGTTTCTGCTGTCAGTATTTGCTTTTGAGCATTCTAAAAAAAGGGCGTGAAGCTGTTTTGTATCCAATGGTTTGTTAAGTTTTAATAAAATAAAAGTATTAAAAAAAGTCCTAACTTTTGGTTAGGACTTTTCAATTTATGTTTTAAAAAACTATTATTTAGTTTTTACTTTTAGATTTACTTTTAGATTTAGAACCTACACGAGACATAGCGCATCTGAAACCAATATAATCTGTAGCCATATCTTCAGGGAAATAACGTCTTTGAGCAGGGTCTAACCAATATTCTCTGTCTTTCCATGAGCCACCTTTGTAAACTCTAACATTATCATTAATTAAAGAAGTTCTGTTGTTGTCTTTGTCGTATTCTCTAATAATGTTTCCATCTTCATCTCTGGTTACAGAGTGTTTAGGTGAGTTGTACATTAACCTAGTTTCAGCTTTGGTGTCTTCGCCTTCTTCATCTTCATCATTAAAGCTTTCAAAATATCTAGAAGATCGTTTATCACCGTCTCTAAAGTTTATTTCGTTACTTCTGTCAAAGTTTGTACGTAGGTATGTTTCGTTTTCATCAATAGGAACTTGTACAATTTCACCAGGTAAGTTTCTTGCTATAACTTTTCCGTTAGGTAACGTGTCGTATTTAATGTCATCAACAGTTACAACTTTTACACTACCATCATCATTTATAGCGTTTTTGGTATAAACGTTTCCGCGGTAATAGTTAAAATCGTTAAAATCATCATCAACAATAGGTCTGTAAACATCGGCAACCCATTCAGCAACGTTACCTGCCATGTCATATAAACCAAAATCATTTGGAGCGTATGATTTTACAGCGTTTGTAATATCGGCACCATCGTCAGACCATCCTGCAATTCCGCCGTAATCACCTTTACCTTGTTTAAAGTTTGCTAATTGATCACCACGGTATTTTCTACTTCCGTTACGTGTATATTGGCCATCCCATGGGTATTTTTTTCTACCACGGTATAAGTTGTAATTTCTTAATTCACTTAAACCTAAAGCGGCGTATTCCCACTCGGTTTCAGTTGGTAGTCTATATTTAGGAGAAATAATACCGGTTTCTCTGGTTGCGTAAATATTGGTTTCGTTACCATCGGCATCGGTTTGGGCGTTTCTTTTATTTCTGCCGTCTCCGTTTATAATTTCTTCGTTGCCACCGTAAGTTTGAGTTGGTGCGTTTATATATGTATCTGTATTAAAAGTAGTTTCGGCATCAACATCTGTTATTTTAGCATCACGTTTTAAATAACCAGCTCTTTCTAGGTAGTATTCGTTAACACGGTCTGATCTCCAATTAGCAAATTCAACAGCTTGAATCCAACTAACACCAACAACAGGATACTCTCCATAACCTGGGTGGCGTAAATAATTTTCTGTCATTACTTCATTGTAACCTAAACGGTTTCTCCAAACAAGTGTGTCTGGTAAAGCGCCGTTGTAAATGGCTCTAAAATTATCTTCAGATGGTGGGTAAACTCTTTTAATCCAATCTAAATATTCCATATACATGGCATTGGTAACCTCGGTTTCATCCATATAGAATGATTGCACGTGTTGTTGTGTTGGGCTATTGTTCCAATCATGCATTACATCGTCTTGTACGCGGCCTTTTGTAAAAGTACCACCTTCAATAAACACCAAACCTGGGGCAGTTTCTTGTTCTTTAAAGTCTGTGTTGTACTGAAAGCCTCCTTCTCTGGAGTTAATTTGCCATCCGGTAGCTCTAGAAGTGTTTTTAGAACTAGAAGATTTTTTACAACTAGTTGTAACCGTTACAAGGGCTATAACTAATAAAATCTTGAATGCTACTACTTTTTTCATATACATAAGTTTAAGTAAGCTAATTATATTTTTGGTGCTGCAATATAAGAATTTAACCTAATAACGCAAGCTATTTTTTGCATTTTGTCCAAAAAATTGTGTATTTCACCCTTTTTTTAATGCTTTTTATCGATGTTTTTAATGTTTTGAACCATCGTTTTGTGTTGTAATAACGCCTATTTAACCAATTTATTATTGTATTTTTGTTTATATTATTTAAAATTGTTGTTTTTAAATACTATGGCGCTTTGTAAAGCGTTATTTAAACGAATGAAAAAGAAAGTAGCATTAATTTTTTTAGTTCTTGCAGCATTTTCACATGCGCAACAAAAACAGTTTACAATAAATTGGGAAGCGCCTAAAACCATTACAACAGGTAGTTTTTCGTTTAAAATTCCATCGTTTAATAAAGATCATTTAACGTTTAGCTTTCAAGATGGTTTAAAGTTTAATGCACAATGGCCTGTAACAACACCGGTTAATGAAACATCAGTTAAAGTAACAAATGTATCTTATGTTTCTCTTTCAAAAAAGGACTTGTTTGATGTTGATATTGAGACAATACCATCTAATTTAAAATTCAGTTTAAAAAATTCAGTTAGTAGAAATAAGCGCTATGCGTTTTTTCAAATATCACCTATTATTAAAGGTGCTAATGGTACTTTTAAAAAAGTAACTAGTTTCAATATTAGTTACACCACAGGAAGAACGTTAAAAGTGTTACAAAAGAATAATCAGTTTAAAACATCTAAAGCAATAACAAATTCAGTTTTAAGCACAGGTAGTTGGTATAAATTTTATGTTGATACCACAGGTGTTTTTAAGCTATCAAAAAGTTTTTTGCAAAAATTAGGCGTTAGCGTAAATACTATTGATCCTAGAACTATTAAGATTTATGGTAATGGTGGCCGAATGATACCTTTTGTAAACGCAGAACCTTACCCGTTTGATGTTGTTGAAAACGCCATTAAAGTAGTTGGCGAAGAAGATGGCACTTTTGATAATAACGATTACGTTTTGTTTTACGCTCAAGGCCCAAAAATGTTTAACGCAGAAAGCAATACAAACATTAATTGTTATACCAACAAAACCTATTATTATATAAATATAGGCTCAGGTTTTGGTAAGCGTATTGGTGCTTTTACGCAACCAACAGCAGTTGCAAATCAGCAAATAAGCACCTATCATGATTATAAATTTTATGAAAAAGATGAGTATAACTTAGCTTTCTTAGGAAGGCGTTGGTTTGGTGATAGGTTTGATGTTGAAAACACAAAAACGGTTACGTTTAATATGCCTGGTTTAGTTGCTTCACAACCTATTAGTTTAAAAGTATACCTAGCAGCAGTTTCGCCTGTAGTTTCAACTATGGAATTGAACGTAAATGGCACTAGTATTGCAAATATAAACATGCCAGCAAACTCCAATAGGGTGCTAGCTACCCAAGGCAACTACTTAGGAAATGTTAATGTAAACACAGATAATATAGAAGTAACGCTTACCTATAACAACCAAGGTAACCCAAGTGCGGTTGCATATATAGATTATGTTAGTGTTGAAGCAGAAAGAAACCTTAATTTTAGTGGTAAGCAATTTCAATTTGCCAATAAAAATACTATAACTGCTTCAGGCGTGGGGCAATATAATATTAGTAATGCTTCTGATATTTCTGAAATATGGGATGTAACCAATATTTATAATGTAACCAATTTTATTCCTGAAGAAGTAAGCAACACTTTAAGTTTTAAAGCTAATTTAGGCGAAGCTAAAACCTATGTTGCAGTAACTTCAAAAGACTATTTTATACCAAATTATGATAGAAATACTACCGTTTTAAATCAAAACATAAAAGGCAATATTTTTAATGATGCCAATGGTAATTTTAAAGATGTTGATTATTTAATTGTAGCGCCAACCAATATGGTGTCTCAAGCAGAACGATTGGCTGAAATAAACAGAAATCAATATAATTTGAATGTAAAAGTGTTAAGCTTAGAGCAAATTTATGCAGAATTTAGCACAGGAAATCAAGATGTTGGCGCCATTAGAAATGTAGTAAAATATATTTATGACAATGCAAGCACAACAGAAAACAGAATTAAATATTTGTGTTTACTAGGTGATGCATCTTTTGATTATAAAGATAGAATCAACAACAACACTAACATTGTACCGTCATGGTATTCATACAATAGCTTTAGTTTAACAGATTCGTTTGTGTCTGACGATTTTTATGGCATGATGGATGACACCGAAGGTAATATGAGTACCAGTAATAAGCTTGATGTTGCCGTTGGAAGAATTTTAGCAAAAACACCGCAGCAGGCCAAAGAAATGGTAGATAAAATAGCATCATACTACACTAAAGAATCTTTTGGCACTTGGCGCAATAATTTTGTATTAGTATCTGATGATGTAGATAAAGATTGGGAAGGTATTTTGCAAGAAACCACAGATGAGATAGGTAATTTGGTATCTAATGAAAAAACATTTATAAATTCTGTAAAAATTCATACCGATGCATATCAACAAGAATCATCGGCTGGTGGAGATAGGTATCCGCAAGTTAATACGGCTTTTGTAAATGCTGTAGATAACGGTGCATTAGTTGTAAATTATTTTGGTCATGGTGGTGAAGATGGGTTGGCCGAAGAGCGTATTTTTCAAAAAACAGATATTGAAAACTTACGCAATTTCTGCAAGTTAAGCTGTTTTGTAACTGTTACTTGTGAATTTACAAAATTTGATAATCCGTTTAGAGAAACCGCAGGTGAATTAATGTATTGGAACAAACAAGCTGGCGCTATTAGTTTAATAACTACCACAAGGCAAATTTACGTACCAACAGCCATTAGGTTTAATAATACTTTGGGGCAATATTTATTTTCTTATAACGATGATGATGCGTATTCAGATTATGAATACCCGTCAATGGCCGAAGCTTTAAGGCTAACAAAAACAGACCAGGTAATGTCTAGCGAAATACAACGCAGACTCATTTTTTTTATAGGTGATCCAGCCATGAAGCTTTCAATACCAAAGCCAAATATTCGCTTAACAAAATTAAACGATATAGATATCACCACCGCAACCGATACCTTAAAAGCTTTAGGTAGAGTGAAATTAACGGGCGAGGTTACCGATATTTCTGGCAATAAATTAACAAATTACAACGGTACACTATCTACAACAATTTATGATAAACCAATTAATAGGCAAACATTAGCAAATGATGGTACAAGAAATAATGGCGAAGTAGTTAAATTAGATTTTGAAACATTAGGCGAAATAATTTTTAGAGGGCAAGCCTCTGTAACCAACGGAGATTTTGAGTTTAATTTTGTAGTGCCAAAAGATATTGGTATTCCTGTTGGGTTTGGTAAAGTAAGTTTTTATGCTAAAAACGAAGCCTTTTTAGAAGATCAAACAGGGGCAAGCATAAACCAAATTAAAATTGGAGGTATTAATAAAAATGCAGCAGAAGATAATATTGGCCCTGTTATTACCTTATATATGAATGACGAAAATTTTGTTTCGGGCGGTATAACTAATGAGTCGCCAACCTTGTTAGCAAAATTAGAAGACAGCAACGGTATTAATACAGCAAGTGGTATTGGGCACGATATTGTAGCTATAATTGATGGCGATGAAACCAACCCTGTGGTTTTAAATGATTATTATCAAACCGAGGTAGATGATTACCAAAAAGGAACTGTTAGTTTCCCGTTTAGAGATTTAGAACCTGGTTTGCACACCCTAACACTAAAAGCTTGGGATGTTTATAATAATTCTTCTATTGCCGAAATTCAATTTGTTGTTCACAATGAAAATCAAGAATTAGTAATAGAAAACGTACTAAATTACCCTAATCCGTTTGTAAATTATACAGAATTTTGGTTCAATCACAATAGTTCGGCTCCTTTAAACGTTTCTATACAAATATTCACAGTGTCTGGTAAATTGGTAAGAACTTTAAACGGGCAAACAACAGGCGGTATAAAAATAACAAGCTCACTATCTAGAGATGTAATTTGGGATGGGCGCGATGATTTTGGTGATAAAATAGGAAAAGGTGTTTACGTTTATAAACTAACTGTACAATCTAACCTACTAAACAAAAAAGTTGAAAAAATACAGAAACTTGTAATACTCTAATAAAAAATTATATTTGTTAAATAAATACTATTTCATGAAGAATACATTATTGCTATTAACCACATTAGCATTTGTTTTTAAAGTAAGTGCGCAAAACACGGTAATTCCTTTTGAAGATGATTCACGCGTTATAACTACAGGAGTTCCTTTTCTATTAATTGCACCAGATGCTAGAGCAGCAGCCATGGGAGATATGGGTGTGGCAACATCAGTTGATGCATTTTCACAACAATGGAATGCCTCAAAATATGTCTTTTCTGAAACTAAATCGGGTTTTGGTGTAAGTTATACACCATATTTAAGTAAACTTGTAAATGATATTTTCTTAGGAAATTTAACCTATTTTAACCGTTTAGATGAGCGTAGCGCTTTTGGTGTTAGTTTGCGTTATTTTTCATTAGGTGATATTGAGTTTATTGATAGACCAGAAGATCCGGCAAGAATTCAAAGACCAAATGAATTATCATTAGATGCCTCATATGCTTTAAGATTAAGCGATCAATTCGCAATGTCTGTAGCAATGCGCTACCTGCGTTCAGATTTGCGTTTGCAAGTTGATGGTCAAGATGTATCTGCAGCAAGTACTTTTGGTGTTGATATTTCAGGATATTATCAAAGTGAAGAAGAAGCTTATGCCGATTTTAATGGGCGTTGGCGAGGTGGTTTTGCCATTCAAAATATAGGTCCAAAATACAAATATGATGATGGTGGAATTGAAAACTTTCAGCCCACAAATTTACGTTTAGGAGGTGGTTTCGATTTTATTTTTGATGACTATAATAAAGTAGCAGTAACTGCCGAAGTAACTAAATTATTAGTGCCAACACCACCAAGATATGGTTTTGTTGACGCTGATGACGATGGTGAATTTGATAGAGGCGAAGAAGAAGTAGTTATAGTTGAAGGTCAAGATCCTGATGTAAGTTTCTTATCAGGTATGTTTCAATCATTTGGTGATGCACCAGGCGGTTTTAGCGAAGAGCTAAAAGAGTTTACTTGGGCTTTAGGTGCAGAGTATGTATACCAAGATTCATTTGCTTTTAGAGCAGGTTATTTTAACGAAGCAGAAGAAAAAGGAGCAAGAAAGTTTTTAGCATTAGGCGCAGGCTTCAAGGCAAATGTTGTAAATATAGATTTATCGTATTTATTTTCAGCATCAAAAATTCAAAGTCCTTTAGAAAACACACTGCGTTTTTCACTAACATTTAACTTAGGAGAAGGCGCATACCAAGAATATTAGTAGTATTTTTAACAATCAATAAATAAAAAACTATTGCATAAAGCAATAGTTTTTTTGTCTGTAACAATTATGAAAGAAGTAAACATAGCTACCAAAATATATGTTTTTGAAAATTTAAACGCATTACCAAAAGATGTGGTTGAACTTATGGGAAAAGCCGCCGAGGCAAGAAAAAAAGCCTACGCCCCATATTCAGAATTTTTGGTAGGTACAGCATTACTTTTAGATAGCGGTAAAGTAATTACAGGCAGTAACCAAGAAAACGCCTCGTATCCCTCAGGTTTGTGTGCAGAACGAACAGCCATATACTATGCGGGCGCCCAATATCCCAATGCTAAAGTGCTTAAAATGGCAATAATTGCAGGTTCAAAAAACAAAACTACCACAGCGCCAATACCACCTTGCGGAGCATGCAGGCAAACCATTGCAGAATATGAAATTAAGCAAGAAACACCAATAGAAATTTATTTTATGGGTGAAGAAGGTAAAGTAGTGAAATCAAATTCATTACAAAACTTACTGCCTTTAGTTTTTGATAAGGCTGTGCTATAACTATTGGTGCTAAATACGTATTAATTACGCTTATAATTTTAAATACTACATTATTATACTTAAAAAAGTAAAAAATAAGCATTGCAGATAGTTTGCAACCGTTTTTTTAATATTTTTTTCTACTTTATCATAATTAGGTTTTTGCAATAAAACACAAAGTGTTACTTTTGTAGTCACCTTAGTAAAACCTAAAATTAGTCGATGCAAAAAATCACTAAAGAAACATACCTAAAATGGTATGAAGATATGCTGTTCTGGAGAAAGTTTGAAGACAAACTAGCAGCAGTTTATATACAACAAAAAGTTAGAGGATTTCTTCATTTGTACAACGGGCAAGAAGCTGTGCTAGCAGGCGCGTTACACGCAATGGATTTAACCAAAGATAAAATGATAACCGCTTACCGTAATCACGTGCAGCCAATTGGTATGGGCGTAGACCCAAAGCGCGTTATGGCAGAGTTATATGGTAAAGCTACTGGTACCTCACAAGGGTTAGGTGGTTCTATGCATATTTTTTCAAAAGAACACCGTTTTTATGGTGGGCACGGTATTGTTGGTGGCCAAATTCCTTTAGGTGCAGGTATTGCATTTGGTGATAAATACCACGATAAAGATGCGGTAACACTTTGTTGTTTTGGTGATGGGGCTGCAAGACAAGGCTCACTACACGAAACATTCAACCTTGCTATGTTATGGAATTTGCCAGTAGTATTTGTTTGTGAAAATAACGGGTACGCTATGGGAACATCAGTTGAACGTACTGCAAATCACGATGATATCTGGAAACTTGGTTTAGGTTATGAAATGCCTTGCGGACCAGTTGATGGGATGAATCCTGTAAAAGTTGCCGAAGCTTTTGATGAAGCTATTCAGCGTGCAAGAAAAGGAGGCGGACCAACATTTTTAGAATTAAAAACATATCGTTATAGAGGGCATTCAATGAGTGATGCTCAGCATTATCGTACTAAAGATGAGGTTGAAGAATACAAGAAAATAGACCCAATTACCCAGGTTAAAGATATTATTCTTGAAAAGAAATACGCTTCAGAAGACGAAATTAAAGAAATAGATAAGCGTGTAAAAGCTAAAGTATCAGAATGCGAGAAATTTGCAGAAGAATCACCGTTCCCCGAAAAGAACGTGATGTACGATGCAGTTTATGAGCAAAAAGATTATCCATTTATACAACACAAAATATAAACAATGGCAATAGTAGTAAATATGCCTCGTTTAAGCGATACCATGGAAGAAGGTACCGTTGCGAGTTGGTTAAAAAAAGTAGGAGATAAAGTTGAAGAAGGCGATATATTAGCTGAAATTGAAACAGATAAAGCCACTATGGAGTTTGAATCTTTTAACGAAGGTACATTACTTCACATTGGAATTCAAGAGGGTGAAACTGCTAAAGTAGATTCGCTTTTAGCTATTATTGGTGATGAAGGTGAAGATATTTCAGGTCTTTTAAATGGTGAAGCATCAGCTGAAGCTAAAGAAGAAACGCCTGCTAAAAATGAATCTGAAGAAACTACTTCAGAAACCAAAAAAGAAGCCGCAGAAGTTGAAATACCAGAAGGAGTTGTAGTAGTTTCAATGCCACGTTTAAGTGATACCATGGAAGAAGGTACGGTTGCAACTTGGTTAAAAAAGGTAGGAGATAACGTTGATGAAGGTGATATTTTAGCTGAAATTGAAACAGATAAAGCTACTATGGAGTTTGAATCTTTTCAATCAGGTACATTACTTCATATAGGCTTACAAGAAGGTGAATCTGCTAAAGTAGATGAACTTTTAGCCATTATTGGGCCTGCAGGAACTGATGTTTCAGAAATAGCTAAAAACTATAAAGCTACTACTGAAGCACCAAAAGAAGAAGCTCCAAAAACAGCTACTCCAGCAAAAACTGAAGCTCCAAAAGCAACCCAACCTAAAAAAGAAAGTAAACCACAAAAGCCTGCAAAAACTGATGAGCGTATATTTGTTTCGCCATTAGCTAAAAAAATGGCTGAAGAAAGAAATATTAATCTTTCACATGTTACAGGTACTGGTGAAGGTGGTCGTATAGTAAAATTTGATATAGAAAACTTCGTGCCAGGTTCTGGCGCTGGTGCTGTTGGTAAATATATACCAACGGGTCAAGAAGATTTTGAAGATGTGCCAAACTCACAAATGCGTAAAGCCATTGCTAAATCTTTAACAAAATCTAAATTCTCTGCACCACATTATTACTTAGCAGTTGAGTTTGATATGGATAACGCCATAGCCTTCCGTAAGCAGTTTAACTCTATTCCAGATACAAAAATATCATTTAATGATATGGTAGTTAAAGCATGTGCATTGGCTTTAAAAGCTCATCCGCAAGTAAACTCGCAGTGGTTTGATGATAAAATGCGTTTAAACAATCACGTACACATAGGTGTAGCTGTAGCTGTTCCAGACGGTTTAGTAGTGCCTGTAGTACGTTTTGCTAATGAACAAAGTTTACCGCAAATAGGTGCTGAGGTTAAAGAATTAGCAGGTAAAGCAAGAAATAAAAAATTAACGCCCGATGAAATGTCTGGTAGTACATTTACAGTTTCTAACTTAGGTATGTTTGGTATAGATTATTTTACATCAATTATTAACCAACCTAACTCAGCAATTTTATCTGTAGGTGCTATTGTTCAAAAACCAGTAGTGAAAGAAGGGCAAATAGTAGTTGGTAACACAATGAAATTAACCTTAGCTTGTGATCACAGAACGGTTGATGGTGCCACTGGAGCACAATTCCTTCAAACATTAAAAGGGTATATTGAAAACCCAGTAACTATGTTAGTGTAATATTGTTTTGAAACGCATTTCTTTACAATGTAGTGTGTTTCAAAACACTCATAATAATATAATGTTAAACCTGTTTCTAATGAAACAGGTTTTTTTATCTTTAGTTTTTAAGCAATAATATATATGTACAAAGTATTTTTTTTAGCTGTTACTATTTTTTTTACAACTTGTAAAACTACAGAAACAACTACCAAAACTGGCGTTATTCACAATAATAACAAAAATGAAATAGCACAAAATGATGTTGTAAATTTAAGCACTATAATAGAAGAGGTTAGTATAAAATCAAATTTAGAATTTTTAGCTTCTGATGCTTTAGAAGGTAGAAATACAGGAACTCTTGGTATTGAAAAAGCAGCTGTTTTTATAGAAGATTTTTTTAAAAAGCATAACGTAAAGCCTTATTTTGAAACGTATCGTGATAGTTTTAACCTTAAAGATATTGTTGGTTATAATGTGGTTGGTTATGTTGAAGGAAATGATGATACGCTTAAAAATGAATTTATAATTCTTGGGGCGCATTATGATCATATAGGAAAAGCTAAAGAGGTTAATGGTGATGTTATTGCTAACGGAGCAAATGATGATGCCTCAGGAACAGTTGCAGTTATGGAATGGGCAAAATATTTTGCAGCAACAAAAAACAATAAGCGTAGCATTTTATTTACACTATTCAGTGCAGAAGAAATGGGCTTAAAAGGCTCAGAGCATTTAGCAGAAAGACTTAAAGCGGCTAATTTAAACTTGTACACCATGATTAATTTTGAAATGATTGGTGTGCCAAGAGCTAAAAATCAAGTCATGTCGTATATTACAGGGTACAGTAAATCAAACATGCCAGAAAAATTAAATGAATATGCTGGTAAAGAGGTTGTAGGTTATTTTCAAAAGGCAAAACAATTTGGTTTGTATAAACGTTCAGATAATTATCCGTTTCATAAAGTATTTGGTGTACCTGCTCATGCTATTTCAACATTCGATTTTACAAATTTTGAATATTATCATCATGTTGATGATGAAGCAGATAAAATGGATTTTAAACATATGACGCATTTTGTAAATAGTTTTATTCCAGTAATTGAGGGCATAACTAATTCAGTTTCAAAAGAAATTAAAATAAAAAATGAGTAAAAATATAATTATAACAGGAACTAGTAGAGGTATTGGTTTTGAACTTGTAAAACTATTTGCTAAAGCAGGACATAGAGTTTTAGCTTTATCTAGAAATGAAAAACCGGTGTTTCAATTGGCTTATGAAAACGTTACAACATTTCCGTTTGATTTAAGTAATCCGTTAGATTATAAACGCGTTGAAACGTTTTTAGATTTAAAATTTAAAAAAGTTGATGTATTAATAAATAATGCAGGCATGTTACTAAACAAGCCTTTTGCTGATACTACTATAGCCGATTTTGAAAGGGTGTATAAAACCAATGTTTTTGGAGTATCTGAAATGACCCGAAAATGCTTGCCTTTTATGGGTGAAAATGGGCATGTAGTAACTATTAGCTCTATGGGTGGTGTACAAGGTAGTATGAAATTTCCGGGTTTAGCTGCATATAGTTCTAGTAAAGGAGCTGTTATTACTTTAACCGAATTATTAGCCGAAGAATATAAAGAAACCGGGCCTAGTTTTAACGTGTTGGCTTTAGGTGCCGTACAAACTGAAATGTTACAAGAAGCATTTCCTGGATATCAGGCACCAATTAACGCATTAGAAATGGCTGAATATGTTTTTAACTTTGCGTTAACGGGCCAAAATTTTTATAATGGAAAGTTGTTGCAAGTTGCTAATTCTACACCGTAAAGCATAAAAATAAATCATCGTTTTTTATCTAAAATAATTAAAAGTTCAACGTGAAAGTCATTTTTTTCTTGCGGTTGTAAGTAAATTGTAGTAACTAGAGGCTTTAATAATTTGATTATATTTTCAAATTAAGCTATTAACTGCAAATGAATAATTTAGCTATCCCTAACAAAGCTATACAAATAACTTTTGTATGCTTTACGCTATTCTTTTTTTCAATTTTATCTTTTTCTCAAACACCAATTTATGCCAACGTATTAGTAAGTGATGTTGGTGTAAGTAATAATATTGGTAGAGCTAACACAAGTAGAAATGTTGTGGTTTCTGAAAGTGGCGAAATATACGTGGTTTTCACCGGATCTATGGGAATAAGAGTAGCGAAAAGTATAGACAGAGGTCAAAGTTTTCAACCAAGTGTACCTGTGTTTGCAGGTAATAATGAGCCTGAAATTATTGTAAATAAAAGAGGCGATGTTTTTGTAAGTTGGGTGTCTTTAGGTCGTGTTTATATATCTAGAAGTATAGATGGTGGTGCTACATTTGAAGTGCCAGTAAATATAGGTACAAGTTTTTCTGAAGCTTTACATATGGCTGTGTTTGATGATGCTTTGTATATAATTGATAGAATTGGAGCAAACATATACATAAACAATAACAGGGGTGAAGGCACTTTTACACACATAACTAATACAAATTATGTATATGCCGATATTAGGGCAGACCAAAACGGCGTTTTATATATTCCTTCTGATGATCCTGCACTCTATTTATCTAGAAGTGACGATGGCGGCGCTACATTTACAAGTGTACCTGTATTGCCCAGAGGTAGAAGCGTATATTTTTCTAGTTATGCGTTAAGTGACGGACCATGTGGTACATTTATATTTGTTGCAGGCGGAAGCCCTACTGTAACTGATGGTTTTAAAATTGACGTAGAAACAGGTGTTACAACACCCATAATTTTTGGTAATAATAGCGGAGATACAGAAGGAAGAACACTGTTTGCAGATAATAGAGGGACTTTAGTTGATGGCTACAAAAGCTCTTCAGGCCAATTATTTATAAACATTAGTTATGATCAAGGACAAACATTTAGTACGCCTATTTTAGTAGCAAATGGAACTAGCCATAACGTAACAAGAAACCCGTTTCATGAAGATATTGATGTTGTTTTTGATGCTGCTGGCCAAGTGTATCTTAATGTGTATGATGGCATTTTAAAAAATATTAAAATAACTAATAACAATTTACCAGCAATTTGTCCTGGAGATACTTTTAATCTTCCATACGAGTTAGCGGGTACATTTAATGCAACCACAGAATTTGTGGCATATTTAAGTGATGCCACAGGTAGTTTTGAAAATAAAACCGAAATTGGGTCAATAATAAGCAATGCCAATGGGCAAATATCTTGTAGTATACCAAGCAGCATTACTTTTAGCGAGTTTTACAGAGTTGTTATAGAATCTGCAACAGATTGTGCTCAAAGCAATATTGTAGACATAAAAATTGGAAAAGTAGATATAAACACGCCAACAACTTTAATAGTTTGTGATGATAATAATGATGGTTATTACGCCTTTGATACTTCAAACATAGAGTCTGAAGTACTTGGAAACTTACCAAAAACAGGTTTAAGTATAACGTATTTTGATGGTAACGGTAATGCTTTACCTAGCCCTTTGCCCAATCCTTATACAAATACAATTCAGCATGAAGAAGATATTTTAATTAGAGTTTCTAGAACTGGTACTAGTTGTTTTTCTGAAACATCATTAAAATTACAAGTGTTTGATAGACCCATTGTAAACCAACCGCAAACAATATTTGCTTGCGATGAAGGTAATGGAATAGCTACTTTTAATACAACAAATATTCAAACAGAATTAATTGGAAGTCAAACTAATGTTACGGTTTATTATTTTGATAGCAATGGAAATGCATTACCAAGTCCATTACCAACAAATTATAATAATACAGTGCCTTGGAGCGAAACCATACAAGTTAAAGTTGAAAATAATTTGAATACAAATTGTTTTGTAGAAACATCATTTAGTTTAGAAGTTAATACAACACCAAAAATAGATTTAGAAGGAAAATATTACATATGTAACCTTGAACCTTTTCGTTATTTATCGGTAAGAACAGATTTAGATTATTACGAGTGGGAATATCAAGATGGTACTATAATTTCAAATACTTTTGAAGCTAATTTAATTAATGAGGGTAATTACACACTACATTTCGGAACATTAAATAATAACATTTTATGTCAAAATTCTGTAGAATTAACCCTTGTTAGGTCTGTGTTACCATCTATTCAAGAAGTTAAAACTAAAGAACTTTCTGATGAAAATTATATTGAAATAATAGCTACGGGCGATGGTAATTTTGAATATTCAATTGATGGTGTAAACTTTCAAAATAGCAATATATTTTCAAATGTTATAGGCGGTGTTTATACAGCTATGGTTAGAGATAAAGACGGTTGTGGCGAAGATTTTCAAAAGGTTATAATATTAGATTACCCAAAATATTTTACGCCAAACGGTGATGGTTTTAATGATGTTTGGCAAATTAAAGGCATAGAAAAATATCCGTTAGCCGATATTAAAATTTATGACCGTTATGGCAAATTTATAAAGCAAATAAAACCTCGTGTAAATGATGGTTGGGATGGTACTTTTAATGGAAAAACTTTACCTTCGTCTGATTATTGGTTTACAGCCAATTTAGATGGCGAAAAAACAATAACCAAACATTTTACACTTAAAAGATAATAAAGTGAGCAAATACAAGTGTGTTATTTTTGATTGTGATGGTGTTTTAATAGATAGTGAATCTATTGCTATTGGTGTACTAGTAGATATGGCCAATAATTTAGGCGCTAATTTTAATTTTAAAGAATCATTAATTGCCTTAAAAGGTAAATCGCTTAACTCATGCATGGCGCTCATTTCAGAAACTATTAAAAAACCACTACCCGAAGATTTTGAAAAGCAATACAGAGCTAATACTTTTGAAACTTTTAAAAAAGAAATTCAGCCAATAAAAGGTATAAAAAACGTACTGCAAAATATTAAAGTACCATTTTGTGTAGCCTCAAGCGGTCCCGAAAATAAAATACGTTTAAATTTAGAAGTAACAGAATTACTGCCATTTTTTGGAAATAATATTTTTAGTTGTTACACCATTCAAAAATGGAAACCAGAGCCCGATGTGTTTCTTTGGGCAGCAAAAACAATGGGATTTCAACCCAAAGACTGTTTAGTTGTAGAAGATAGCGTGTCTGGTGTAAAAGCAGCTTTGGCCGGTGGATTTGATGTTGTTGGTTACACAGAGCACGATTATAAAAATGAATTACCAGCACTTGCAACCAATACCATTAAAAGCATGGATGAATTATTGCCAATGCTTTAATTTTTAAAAAAAATACCATGTATAACACTATTTAAATCAGTGTTTTAGGGTGTTTTTATCTTCAGAATAAATTATTTTTTATTGCTTAGGCAACCATTTGCACAAAATTTGCGTCTGTATAAATAGAAAGCAAAATGAAACTTTTGAAGGTTATACAACTCCATAAAAACGAAACAGCTTTAATAAAAAAAGCATTAAAAAATAATCGTGAAGCACAACACGTATTATTTGAGTTGCATGCCCCAAAAATGTTAAGCGTTTGCAGGTATTATGTAAAAGATTTACAACAAGCCGAAGATGTTATGCTTAACGCATTTTTCAAAGTGTTTTCAAATCTAAAACAATTTAAGGCAGAAGGAAGTTTTGAAGGTTGGATTAGGCGTATTATGGTGCGCGAAGCTATTTCATATATAAGAAAAAAAAATAGTGTAGAGTTTCCTGTTGATACATTTCAAAACAATACAAATTCAGAAAATAATATAAATACAAACATTGAAGTAGCAAATATTCAACAACATATTGATGCCTTGCCCCAAGGTTATAAAATGGTTTTTGTAATGTATGCCATTGAAGGGTATAAACATCATGAAATTGCAACCATGTTAAATATTACAGAAGGAACATCAAAATCGCAATTGTTTAAAGCGCGTAAAATGCTCCAGGAAGCTATTTTAAATTCAAATAAAATAACAAGCTATGGCACCAAATAATTTTGATAAACATATAAAAGAAACCTTAGAGAAACGTAGCATACAACCATCAAATGATTCATGGAATAAACTATCAAATCGTTTAGATGCTACTTCAAACAATAGCACTAAAAAATCCTATGTTTGGGTTGGTTTAGCGGCTAGTGTTGCGGCTATTTTGTTGGTAGCATTTCAGTTTTTTAAAGCAGATAGTATAAATGAATCAACTATAAAAATTGTTGATACTTCAAAAGAAGAAATTTTAAAAACTAAAACAAATACAACAAAAGAAGAAGTTATAAGTGCACCTAAAACTTCTATTGCAGTTACAAAAACAGTAAACAAAGAAAAAGAGTTAATTAAAAAGCAACACATTAATAAACAGATTGTTAATGTAGTTGTAACAGCAGAAATATTGCCAAAAGAAGCTGAAACCATTACAAAACCAACAAAAAAACTACAGGAAAAATTAACCTTTGAAGACCAAAAAGTACAACAAATAGTAGCTAAAGTACACCAACTTAAAACTGAAAAACAACAAGTAACCGATGCAGAAATTGAGGCATTATTAAAACAAGCACAGCAAGAAATTGCATTTAAAAAGCTTTATAACGAAAGTACAGGTGTTGTTGATGCTAATGCATTATTAAGAGATGTTGAAAATGATATTGAACGCTCTTTTAGAACCAAGGTTTTTGATGCGCTAAAAGCAAGTTACAGTACCGTAAAAACTGCGGTTGCCAACCGAAATAATTAAAATACATCAATCAATAAATCATCAAATCAAATCAAATAAACGAACAGTTATGCAAACTATTACTCACTATGCAGTGCTTTTGGCACTATGTTTAAGCGTGCAACTAATCAATGCACAAGACACTATTTCTAACACCAATAATACGCTTAAAATTGAAGTATTAAAACAAACCAAAGCACAAATAGAAAAAGAAGAACGTGCTTTTTTAAAAGCTGAAGTTGAAGCTATTAATACAAGGCTAGATAACAAAGAAATAACCATTGAACAAGCCGAAAATTTAAAACAAGAAGCCGCAAAAAAACGCGCTTTAAACATTGAAAACAGAATATCTATAATCAACAATAAAATAGCGCTTTTACAACGTAATGATGAAGGTTATGAAACTGAAAATGATGTTGACGACTCTAAAATAGGTATTTCAATTAGTACAGAAGAAGGTACTTTTGCAGGTATAAAAATTAACAGTAAAAACAAGCCAAAAAAGTATGATAAACGAACTACCAGTGATTTGGTAGTGGCATTTGGACTAAATAATGCTATTGTTGAAGGACAAAGTTTAAATGATTCACCTTATAAATTTGGAGGTTCGCGCTTTTTTGAAATAGGTTGGGCATGGAAAACACGTGTGTTTAAAGAATCTAATTTTTTACGTTTTAAATATGGTTATTCGCTGCATATTAATGGTTTAAAGCCCGATGATAATATGTATTTTGTTAAGCAAGGCAATCAAACAGTGTTACAAGAGTTTCCTCAGAATTTAAAAAAATCTAAACTGTCAATTTCCAATTTGGTATTTCCAATGCATTTTGAATTTGGTCCTTCAAAAAAAATAGAAAAAGACACTTATTTTAGATATTCAACAAAAAAACAATTTAAAATAGGTGTTGGCGGTTACGCTGGTTTTAATATAGGAACCCGCCAAAAATTAAAATATGAATTAGATGGAGAACGTATAAAAGATAAACAAAAGCGTGGTTTTAATACTACTAATTTAGTGTACGGTGTAAGTAGCTATATTGCTTTTGGCGATGCTGCTTTGTATGTTAAATATGATTTGTCTCCTATTTTTAAAGATCAATTAGTTGAACAAAACAACATATCAATTGGTGTGCGTTTTGATATGGATTAGGTTATAAGCACGAGTTAGTCAAAGCAAAAACCCTCAAATTTTGAGGGTTTTGTGTTGTATATAAATATTTTTTGAATGTTTACAAAACACGTCCCATAAAAGCACGTATTTTTTCAATTATTTCATTACCATCTTCTTCTAAAGCAAAATGGCCTGTATTAAAAATGTTATAGTCAATATTTTTTACATCATTTTTAAAGGCTTCTGCACCACTTTCAGGAAAAAAAGCATCGTTTTTACCCCAAACAATTAATAAAGGTGGTTGGTTGTCGCGTAAATATTGTTGCCATTTTGGGTATAGTTTAATGTTATTTTGGTAGTCATAAAACAAATCTATATTTACTTTATGCGCGTTAGGTCTAGACAGTCTTAAGTAATCTAAGTGCCAAGTATATGTTTTTATTTTTTAAGTGAAAAAACTTCAACTTGCTTAATGTAATTAATAAATTGATAAAGAGTGTTTTATTTCTATTGTGATTTTATAAATAACCGAGCGATTTGTGAAATAATTTTCATTTTACAAATCAATTCTTAAATAGTATTTTTACAAACACTTTAAATTTTGTGTATTGATTTCAGCAGCTTCCATAGATCAAGTATTTGAAACCGCCAGAGTAGAGGAGGTTATAGGTGATTTTGTAAACCTAAAAAAAGCAGGTAGTAATTTCAAAGGGCTTAGCCCGTTTAGTGATGAGCGTACCCCAAGTTTTATGGTATCGCCAGTAAAACAAATTTGGAAAGATTTTAGTACTGGTAAAGGCGGTAATGTTGTAGCTTTTTTAATGGAACATGAACATTTTACATATCCTGAAGCTATAAAATATTTAGCTAAAAAGTATAACATTGAAATTGAAGAAACCCAACAAAGTAATGAGCAAAAAGAAGCTGCAAATGAGCGTGAAAGTTTGTATCTGGTAAGTGAATTTGCAAATGATTATTTTCAGCGTATACTTACCAAAACAGATCAAGGTAAATCTATTGGGTTAAGCTATTTTAAAGAACGTGGCTTTACCAATGAAACCATAAAAAAATTCAATCTTGGTTATTCTCTAGATCAGTGGCAAGCGTTTACAGATGAGGCTTTAAAAAATGGCTATAATATTAATTATTTAGAAAAAACAGGACTTACCATTGTAAAGCCAGATAAACATTTTGATAGGTTTAAAGGCCGTGTTATGTTTCCTATAAAAAGTATGAGCGGACGTGTTTTAGGCTTTGGCGGGCGCATACTTACAAACGATAAAAAAGCCGCAAAATATTTAAATTCACCCGAGAGTGATATTTATCATAAAAGTAAAGTGCTTTACGGTATTTATAATGCCAAACAAAGTATTTCAAAAGAAGATAACTGTTTTTTAGTAGAAGGTTATACTGATGTTATTCAATTTCATCAAACAGGCATTAAAAACGTAGTATCATCATCTGGTACCGCATTAACTTCAGAGCAAATTAGACTGATAAACAGGCTTACAAAAAATATTACTGTTTTATTTGATGGTGATGCAGCAGGTATGCGAGCATCATTACGTGGTATAGATTTAATTTTAGAGCAAGGTATGAATGTTAAGGTTTGCAGCTTTCCTGAAGGCGAAGACCCCGATAGTTTTGCAAGACAAAATACCTTGGAAGAATTAACCGAATATTTAGCAAATAACGCTAAAGATTTTATACAGTTTAAAGCTAATATTTTACACCAAGACAGCCAAGGAGACCCCATTAAAAAGGCCGAAACTGTTAGAGATATTGTAAATAGTATTTCTAAAATTCCTGATAGAATTAAAAAAGAAATATACATACAAGAGTGTGCTAGAATAATGGATATTAGTGAAGAGGTTTTATTTAGCACCTTAGCGCAAATTGATAAAAAAGAGCAACAAGAAACAGGTAAACAAGTAAAGCAACAACAAAAAGCTTTTGAAGTAATAAAACACCAACAACCTGTAAAAAAGGTAGATGTTCAATATTTATTGGAACGAAAAATTATTGAAATTTTATTACTATACGGAGATAGAACCGAAGATTTTGAAGATTTAGTTTTAAAAGAAAATGAAAAAGGTGATTTAATTTTAGAACCAGTAATACAACAAGCACGTGTTTTTGAAAAGGTGTTTTTAGATTTGCAAGATGATGAAATGCAATTTTCAAATACCCAGTTTAAAGATATTTATTACACAGTAATAGATAACCTTAACCAAAATGAAAATTTTGATTTAAGAACCTTTATTAATAGTGTAGATCAAGATACATCAAACGCTATTACTACTATTTTAATGGATGATGAAAAACATGCCCTTGCAGATTGGAATAGGGTAGAAATATATCCAAAAGAAAAAAAAGATAGTGTTGCTCAACTAGTAAGCGAAACAATTTTAAGCCTGCGTTGCTTTTTAATAGACCAAAAGGTTAAGGAGTTTCAACAAGAAACGTTACAAAACAAAGGTGATGTAAATAGAAATATTCTTGAGGAAGTAAAAGAATACTCAGGCTTAAAAATGTTATTATCTAGAAAACTAAACAGAGTTTTATAACTGTTCTGCTAGTTTAGCTTGGTTTACTAAATCAACTAAATTAGTTACTTTTAATTTACGCATTAAACGCGCTTTGTAAGTACTAACCGTTTTTTCGTTAATATCAAGCTCTTTTGAAATTTCTTTATTCTTTTTACCAATGGTTAAAAGTTTTAAAACTTCAGCTTCTCTAGTTGATAATTTTTTGTAAAAAGTACCACTGCTTCTGCCAACACGGTTGCCAAAAGCAAGTTGTTGGGTTAATTCGTTACTTAAATAAATACCGCCATCATGCACTTTGGCAATGGCTTCACTTATTGTAATAACGTTTACAGTTTTTGAAATGTAACCAGAAGCGCCTGCTTTAATGGCATTTATGGCATAAACTTCTTCTGGTTGCCCGCTAAATAGTATGGTTTTAACTTCAGATTGCTCATTTTTTAAATGGCGCAAAATGGTTAATCCATTTAACTTAGGAAGATCTGTTTCTGTTAAAAGAATATCTACTGAATTCTTCTTAATGAAATCTAATGCGGCTTCGCCGTCATCTACACTACCAACAATTTTTATGTTGGGTGACGCAGAAAAGAGAACTTCAAGTCCCTTTCTGGTAATTGGATGGTTGTCTGCTATTAATAATTTTATCATAATGTGGTTGTTTTTGCATAATTTTTTGAGAGATAATGATTACATTGAGAGATTATGCATCGGTAAAAGTAGTAATTTATTTATAATTGTACAAATTTACTTCAAATCACTAGGAATAGTACAAACTGGTATTGGTACCATTTTGTGTTTATTACTTCGGTTAAAACGTTTATAAATTTTAAAAACTTCAAGTTTTCTACCTTCAAAATCATTATCTGTTTTACCTTCATCATCCATTTGCATAGCCCATTCTAGTTCTGGGTAAGTGGCACCAATTTGGTCTTCATCACTTCTTGCATCACCAAATAAACCATCACTTGGGGCTGCTTTCATAATAGATTCGGGTACTTTTAAAAAGTCGCCAATGTTATATACTTCAGATTTTAAAAGATCAGCAATAGGGCTTAAATCTACACCGCCATCACCGTATTTTGTGTAAAAGCCAACCCCAAAATCTTCTACTTTATTACCTGTGCCAGCAACCAAAAGTTTGTATAAACCAGCATAGTAGTATAAGGTTGTCATGCGTAAGCGAGCACGGGTATTTGCTAAAGCCATATCTACAGTGGCTTGGTTGCCTTCTAAAGATACTTCGGTTTTAAATTCTTCAAAAACAGGTGTTAAATCGGCTCTGGTATCGCTAACATTATCATAACGCTTTTTAAGTTGTAAAATATGTTCTTGCGCTCTACTTACATGGCTTTCGGCTTGATGTATTGGCATTTCAACAACTAAAACTTGTAAGCCAGTTTCAGCACATAATGTAGATGTTACGGCAGAATCTATGCCGCCAGAGACACCAACAACAAAACCGTTTACACCAGCATTAGTAGCGTAATCTTTCAACCAATTTACAATATGTTTAACAACTTTTTCTGTTTGCATATTAAATGAATTTAATTCTAAGAATAGTACCTTTGCAAACAAAAATAAACCAAACACTCTATTAATAAAAATTTATGCTGACTAAGTTTTGTAAGAATTGTTTTTTATTGTTTTCACTTGTCATTATGTTCATTTTATCGTGTAAACAAGATTATACACTTAAAAATGAGATAGCAAAAATTAATACTAATATTGAAATTGAAAGGTTTGATAAGCATTTTGCTAAAACTAATGAAACTAATTTAGCTGATTTAAAGCAGGCGTATCCGTTTATGTTTTCAGAAAAATTTAAAGATTCATTTTGGATTGCAAAAGCACAGGATACCTTGCAACAAATGTTATATAATGAGGTAGATAAGGCGTTTTCTAATTTTAATACTACTGAAACTGAAATAGAGAAACTTTTTAACCATATAAAATATTATTTCCCTGAGTTTAATCCGCCACGTGTAATTACAACAACTAGTGATGTTGATTACAGAAACAAAGTTATAGTAACAGATACTATTGCAATTATAGCTTTAGATAATTATTTAGGCAGTGAACACGAGTTTTACGCCAATATACCACGATTTATTACGGCTAATTTAGAAAAAGAACAAGTGGTGGTAGATTTAGCTACAGAATATGCTAAGAAATATATATTTCAAACAGCAAACAAAACATTGCTAGATGAAATGATTTATTTTGGCAAACAACTCTACTTTAAAGATGTTGTTTTGCCTTTTAAAACTGAAGCTCAACGTATTGGCTATACCCAAGTTCAGCTAGATTGGGCAACAGCTAATGAAAGTGATGTTTGGCGTTATTTTGTTGAGCGTGAATTACTTTTTAGTACAGATGCTAAATTGCCAAGTCGTTTTATAAATCCGGCGCCATTTACCAAATTTTATTTAGAAGGTATTGATGCTAATTCACCCGGTAGATTGGGCCAATATATTGGTTGGCAAATTGTAAAAGCATACATGGAGCAAAATGATGTAACCCTAAAAAAAATGCTAATTACAAGCCCCGAAGAAATTTTTAATAACACTAAGTTTAAACCCAAAAAATAATGGCAAAAACACATACTTCTAAAATAGAATTAAATGTTGAATTAGATGAAAACCGTGTACCCGAAAAACTATCATGGTCTGCACAAGATGGCGGTATAAATAACGAAGAAGCTAAGGCAATGATGCTTAGTGTTTGGGACTCTAAAGCGCAAGAATCTTTACGTATAGATTTGTGGACTAAAGATATGCCTGTTGATGAAATGAAAGTGTTTTTTCATCAAACATTAGTATCAATGAGTGATACGTTTAAAAGAGCAACGCAAGACGAAAAAATGACAGCTACAATGAAAGATTTTTGCGATTATTTTGCAGAAAAATTAGAGTTAAAAAAATAGCTACAAGTTTCGCTTCATAATTATATACGTAATGCCTCCTTTTTCAAAAGTTTCATCGGTTTCTTTTAACCTGAATTTTTTGTAAAAGGAGGTTTTATCTTTTCTAGCATTACACCATATTTCTTTAAATTGGTTTTGTTTAGCATATTCAAAAACATGTGCTAATAATTGTGAGCCGTAACCTTTACCTTGGTGTGTTTGTAGTGTTGCAAACTTTCTAAATTGTAGCGTATGAGCTTCAGTAAACAATGATACTACCGAAACTAAGGTGTTGTTTATAAACAAGCCAAAATGTATTGCTGTTTCATCATTGGGCAACTCAACATAAGCTGTAGGTTTGTTTGGCCTCATAACTTTATGCCTTATAGCAATGGTTTCAAAAGCTTCAATAGGCTTAATTACTATCATTTTCCTGGTCTTTTTCAAGATGATCTAAATACAAAATACCGTTTAAATGATCTATTTCATGTTGAAAAATTACCGATGTAAAACCAGTTACGGTTTCAGTTTTGTGTTCGGCAGTAGGTGTGTCGTATTCAATGTTTATAGAAAGAGAACGGCTATTTAAAGTATCTGTTCTATTGGGTATAGATAAACAACCTTCTCTAACAGTTTGTGTTTTTTTTGAGTAGCTAGTAATTTTTGGGTTTAAATACACTTCAAAAGGCATATGTTCTTTATCAAAGCGTTGCACCCAAATAATATTTTTTAAAATACCAACTTGCGGCGCTGCAATACCAACGCCTAAACTCATGCTGTCTCTAACTGTAGCGTATAAACGTTTTATAAATTTTTGCTGAATTGCGTTTTTAGGATCAGGTTTTATATAAGTGCTTTTAGTTCTTAATAATAAAGAATCTTTTGTGTTAGTAATTTTAAAAACACGCATAGGTTTTGTATCACTAGAATTAGAAATTAATTCAATTTCAGATTTAGAAAAGCGGCCATTAGTAACATGTTTTGCTCCAGAGCATCCAATAATTGTAAATACGGTTAAAAGTATTAAAAGGTATTTTTTCATTTTGATTAAGCTCTTGAAAACAGTATTCAATATTACCATTCGTTAATTCTGTTAGAATCTAGTTTTATAAATATAAAAATTAGAATTGTGAAGGCCCAAAGCCCAGAGCCACCATAGCTAAACATGGGTAACGGAATACCAATAGTTGGTATTAAGCCCATAACCATGCCAATATTTATAAAAAAGTGAATAAAAATAATAGATGCCACACCATAACCATAAATTCGGCTAAATTGCGATTTTTGTAGTTCGGCTAGGTGTAAAATTCTAAGTAGAAGTAACACAAAAACAATAACTACAAATGATGTACCTAAAAAACCCCATTCTTCACCAACAGTACTAAAAATATAATCGGTGTGTTGTTCTGGTACAAATTTCCCCGTAGTTCTGGTGCCTTCAAGGAAGCCTTTGCCTTTAAATCCGCCAGAGCGGATGGCTTTTTCAGATTCGTTTAAGTTGTAAGCAAATGTTTTTTTCATAGCCTCTAACTTAGCAGGATCTTTTTCTAACCTAAGCCATAAGCTAATTCTGTCTTGCTGATGAGGTTTTAATACACTTTTGTAGAAAAAATTAACACCAAAACTTAAGCCAGAAGCCAAAAGTAGTATAAATAGTGCTTGTATTAGGTTTAATTTTTTTTTGTTGAAAAAGTAATAGGTGAAAATTAAAATTGAAGCTATTATTATAGTTACAATAGCGCCAAATTTTAAAGCTAAAATAGCAAGGATAATAACCGAAATACCTATGGCTAAATAAAATTTAGGTAAGCCTTCACGATATAAAACAAAAAAGAAAGCACCGTAAACTATGGTACTACCAGTATCATTTTGCAATAATACTAAAACGGCTGGTGTAATTATAATGGCAAACGTTCTTATTTGGTCTTTAAATTTCTTAATATCAGTATTTAAATCGCTAATATATTTTGCAACAGCTAAAGCAGTGGCTGTTTTTGCAAATTCACTAGGTTGAATAGTGAAGCTTCCAATAGCGTACCATGATGTAGCACCGTTTACATTTTTTCCAAAGATGAATAAACCAACTAATGATATCATTGAAAATATGTAAATAACACTAGAAAATCGTTCGTAAAATTTAGCATCAAAAGCTAGTAATAGTACAATTAACACAAGGGTTAAAAATATAAAGGCAAGCTGTTTACCAAAGGGTTGCGAAAAATCAAAGTAGTTTATTGTGTCTCCAGTATGAGAAGCCGATAAAATATTTAACCAACCAAAACCAACGAGTAATAAAAATAGAATAATGGTTATCCAATCAAATTTAAAATGTCTATTTGTGTCTCTTAGCATTATGGGGTTTTGCTTTCTATGTGGTTTAAATGTTGTTTTAAGCGCTTATACTCATTATCATCAACAAATTGAAATGATGTTTGGCCATTAATTTTAAACGGCTCGCCAGAGTAAGGTTTTGCGTATTCGTTTTCTAAAGTATGTTTTAAAAGCCATTCTTCTAAATCTTTTCTTGTAGTGTAGCCTTTTATGTGTTTTTCTATCATTAAACTGGCTACTTTACCAGCATAACGGCTTCCCCAATAGCCGTTTTCAACAAATACAGCTATAGCAATTTTAGGGTTTTCTTTAGGGGCAAATGCCACAAAAATAGAGTGGTCTGTTAACTGTGTTTTTGTACTATCAATTATTGCAAAATTCTCTACAGTACCCGTTTTTCCACAAATATCAATATCTTTTATTTGCAGAGACTTTGCAGTACCATTTTTGTAAACTTGATACATCCCTTCAATAACAGGCTCAAAATGTTGTTTATCAATAGTGGTATATTTGCGTTCTGTAAAGCGGTTTGGCACATCTTCACCCTTAATAGCTTTTATTATATGCGGTGTGTAATAATAACCACGGTTTGCAATAGCAGCAGCCATATTTGCTAATTGTATAGGTGTTGTAGCAACTTCACCTTGGCCAATGGCATTTGAAATAGTATATGTTGAATAAAATGTTTTTGGATATATGTATTTGTAATAATCTCTATCTGGAATGCGCCCTTTTTGTCCAACGTACAAATCGTTATTTAAAAAATTACCTAAACCAAAGCTTTTGGCATGACTACTCCATCTGTCAATACCTTCAGAAGCGTTATTGTTTTTATCTAAAATCTTCCTGTAAGTAGTTGCAAAATAGGCGTTGCAAGATTCTTGTATACCCGATATTAAATTATTTCTTCTGCCAATATAACAGTGACATTTCATAAACCTATTACCATAACGGTAACCGGCATAACAAGTTACTTTATCGTGTGGTGTTATAACGCCTTCTTGCAAGCCTATTAAAGCATTCATGAGTTTAAATGGCGAACCAGGTTCATATACGCCTTGTAAACTTCTGTTAAAAAGTGGTTTTGCAATAGAATCGTTATATAGTTTTGTGAAATTTTTAGAGCGTTTTCTGCCAACTAACATGTTGGGGTTGTAGGTTGGAGCTGCTACCATGGCTAGAATTTCACCCGATGCAGGTTCAATAGCAATAACACCACCGCGTTTATTTTGCATAAGAAGTTCTCCGTACTCTTGCAGTTTAGCATCAATGGTAATATGTATGTCTTTACCTTGTTTTGGTAGTGTATCAAACTTGCCGTCTTTGTACGGACCTATGTTACGGTTAAAGCGGTCTTTTTGAATAAACTTGATGCCTTTTACGCCTCTTAGAATATCTTCGTATGATGCTTCAACACCTTGTTTACCAATAAGGTCACCCATTTTGTAGTAAGGTTGTTGCTCTATAATACGTTGGTTAACTTCGCCAATATCACCTAAAACATTAGCGCCAATAGAGCGTTGGTAGTGGCGTAAAAAACGTTTTTGAATATAAAAACCTTCAAACTTGCGCATTTTTTCTTGTAAAACGGCATAGTCTTCTTTTGATAAATGCGATAAAAATACTGATGGCAGCCTAGGCGAGTAGTTTCTTGCTTTAGCAAATGTTTTTAAAAAGCGTTCTTTATCAATTTTTAACAGTTTACAAAACTCAGTAGTATCTAAAGGTTTTACTTCTCTAGGAATAATCATAACATCGTATGATGGTTGGTTAGATACTAAAAGCTCTCCGTTTCTGTCATACACAAAGCCACGTTTGGGATAGTCGTACACTTTTCTAATAGCATTATCACTATACAAATCTTGACCATTAAAGGAATAAATTTGTAAGTAAAATAACCTTGAAATAAATACTAACCCAACAAGAATTATAGATCCAAAGAGTAAAAATTGCCTCATTTAGTTTTTCTACTAAAAATGATAGATAAAATTATGCTTAAAATTACTGTAAATATACCACAGAATAACGTTTTTTGAAGTATTAAAATTGTTTTTGAAATGCTAAAAAATTCTAAAGAAAACAAAATGAAGTGGTGTGCAAATGTTAAAAGTATTACATAACTAATTTTAGGGCCAAAATCTATTGTTGAAAAACGTATGGTTTGGTGTTCATATAAAGTACCAAAAGACCACCTTAAAAGCAGCGGCCTTACATAGGCTATAAAAACACTGGCCGCGGCATGCATACCACCCGAGTCTAAAAACATATCAATAGTTAAACCAATTAAAAAACTCACAAAAATAAGAGTTAACCTATTGTCTTTAACCGGAAAAAACGCAATAAATAAAATATAAACGTAAGGGTTTATGTAGCCGTAAAAATTTATATTATTAAAAATAATTATTTGGGCTAGCACTAGCACAACAAACCTGCTTATATTTAGTATTAAAGCGCTATTCATTTAACAGATTGTTTATTTCTTGTTTGTATGCGTTTTCAATAATATAAACATGTTCAAGGTTAGTCATGTCATTAAATAAGGTAATGTTAATTTCATAAAAGTTTTCGGCAACATCTTTTTCAAAATCTTTCACAATACCAATACCAATATTTTTTGGAAATATTGATGAACGCCCTGATGTAATTATGGTATCGCCAATGTTTACTCTTGCGTTCACAGGAATATCAATTAATTGAACGGTTGCTGGGTTTTGCCCGTTCCAGGTTAATGTACCAAAGTGGTTAGATTTTTTTAACTGAGCACTTATTTTGTTAGTGGTGTTTAAAATTGAAATTACGGTTGCAAAGTTATTACTTGTTTTATCAATAATTCCAATAATACCTTTTGAACTTATAACACCGTAATCTGGCTTTATGCTATCGTTTGCACCTTTATTAATAAGTAAAATATTGTCTTTGGTTGTGTAGCTGTTTTTTATAATACTTGCAGAATAAAACTTGTACGCTGTGCCAAATTTGGTAGAATCAATAAAGGTAGAATCTACATTTAAATTGCTATTAAAAAGTAAATTTCTGAGGCGGTTGTTCTCTTGGGTTAATAATTCGTTTTGCGTTTTTAAGTGTAAATATTGGCTAATGTTGTTAACTGAATTATACACGCCGCCACTAACAAAATTAGCAGAATTTACAAACTTGCTTTTATGGTAAGAGTGTGATTGAATGGTAAATACCAACGACACTAAAAATAGCAACAAGAACAACAGAAAGTTTTTGTTCCGTATTATAAAATTTATAATTTGTTGCATGTGTTAACCTCCTATTTTATCAATACACTTTTGTATTTAGGTAAGTTTTTAAGTGTAATACCAGTACCTCTAACAACAGCACGTAATGGGTCTTCGGCAATATAAACAGGTAAATCTGTTTTTTGCGATAAACGTTTGTCTAAACCACGTAGCATAGAGCCACCACCGGCTAAATAAATACCAGTATTGTAAATATCGGCAGCCAACTCTGGTGGAGTTTGCCCAAGTGTTTCCATAACGGCATCTTCAATTCTTAAAATAGATTTATCTAAAGCTTTAGCAATTTCTCTAAATGAAATTGAAACCTGTTTAGGTTTACCTGTTAATAAATCGCGCCCTTGTACGCTCATATCTTCAGGAGGTAACTCTAAATCTTCGGTAGCAGCACCAATTTGAATTTTTATTTTTTCAGCAGTACGCTCACCAACATATAAATTGTGTTGCGTACGCATGTAGTAAACAATATCGTTGGTAAATACATCTCCTGCAATTTTAACCGATTTATCGCACACAATACCACCCAAAGCAATAACCGCAATTTCGGTAGTACCACCACCTATATCAACCACCATATTTCCTTTAGGTTGCATAATATCAACGCCAATACCAATAGCGGCAGCCATAGGCTCGTGTATTAAGTAAACCTCTTTTCCATTAACACGTTCAGCACTTTCTTTAACCGCACGCATTTCAACTTCAGTAATGCCCGAAGGAATACAAATAACCATTCTAAGTGCTGGTGTAAAAAACTTCTTTTTTAAAGCCGGTATGTTTTTAATAAACATACTAATCATTTGTTCTGAAGCATCAAAATCTGCAATCACACCATCTTTCAACGGGCGAATCGTTTTAATGTTCTCATGGGTTTTACCTTGCATTAAATTAGCCTCTTGGCCAACTGCAATTATTTTGTTATTAACTCTATCTCTAGCAACAATAGATGGTGCATCAACAACAACCTTGTCGTTATGTATAATAAGCGTATTTGCAGTACCTAAGTCTATAGCAATTTCTTCGGTTAAGAAATCAAAAAATCCCATGTATTTCCTGTGGTTTTATTGCGTTAGTATATGAAATCTTGTAAATGTACTAAAAGTTGATAAAAGATTGCATGCGTTAAGTGCCTAAAAATTATAATATTTTTAGGCACATTAAAGTTATACGTTTTTTATCTCATTTCAGACTTTTTGTATTTAAAATTTGGGCGTTACCTAAAGGTCGGGCTTTTCACTATATCTTTTTAAAATATTAGTTTAACTAAGTGTGTTTTTACTATGCATTGGCAACGTTTTGCAAGTAAAACAGCTTATTTTAATGGTTTTAAAAAGGATGCCGTTGCAATCCCTAACGCCTTTGTTTGTTGTGGTTAGTGCTTAGTGTTTAAAATGGCGTGTACCCGTCATAACCATAGCCACATCATTATCATTACAATAATCAATGCTAAGTTGGTCTTTAATAGAACCACCTGGTTGAATAACCGATGCTATACCAGCATTTTTAGCAATTTCTACACAATCTGGAAACGGAAAAAACGCATCACTAGCCATAGCAGCACCATTTAAATCAAACTCAAAAGAATTAGCTTTGTGTATAGCTTGTTGCAATGCATCAACACGGCTTGTTTGCCCTGTTCCGCTAGCGCATAATTGTTTTCCCTTTACCAGTACAATGGTGTTAGATTTTGTGTGCTTACAAATTTTTGATGCAAATAATAAATCTTCAACCTGCTCTGGTGTTGGTGCTAAATTTGTAACAGTTTTTAAATCTTCGGCTTTGTCTGTAACGTTATTTCTGTCTTGTAATAAAACACCATTTAAACAACTTCTTACGTTCATTTTAGGCATTTCAACATCATGAATTTCAAGTAAAATTCTGTTTTTCTTTCCTTTTAATAACTCTAAAGCTTCAGCATTAAAAGAAGGCGCAATAACTACCTCACAGAATAATTTGTGAATTTCTTCGGCGGTAGCCAAATCAATTTCAGTATTACTAATTAAAACGCCTCCAAAAGCAGAAACTGGATCACCAGCCAAAGCATCAACGTAGGCTTTATGAAGTGAGTCTCTTTGTGCTAAACCGCAAGCATTATTGTGTTTTAAAATGGCAAATGTTGGTGCATCGTTTTTAAATTCTAACATTAAATTAACGGCTGCATCAACATCTAAAAGGTTATTGTAGCTTAACTCTTTGCCATGTAATTTTGTGAATAACTCATCAAAGTTTCCAAAGAAAAAACCTTTTTGGTGTGGGTTTTCACCGTAGCGTAATACTTTGCCTTTAGTTTCACTTACTTTTAAAGCGGCTATTTCATGGTCTTGGTTAAAATAGTTAAAAATAGCAGAATCATAGTGCGAAGACACGTTAAAAGCTTTGGCTGCAAAACGCTTTCTATCAGCTTCGGTTAGTGTGCCGTTTTTATCTGTAATTAATTCTAGAAATTCAGCATAATCATCAACAGATGATACGCAAATTACATCGGCATAATTTTTAGCAGCGGCTCTAATTAAAGAAATACCACCTATATCAATTTTTTCAATAATATCTTGGTTGCTAGCACCCGATGCTACTGTTTTTTCAAAAGGGTATAAATCTACAATTACAACATCAATTTGTGGGATTTCGTATTCAACTAATTCAGCAACATCAGAGTCGTTATTTTGTCTGTTTAAAATACCACCAAAAACCTTTGGGTGTAGTGTTTTTACACGTCCGCCAAGTATTGATGGGTAAGATGTTACATCTTCAACAGGAACAACATTTATTCCTAAGTCATTAATAAATTTTTCGGTACCACCTGTAGAATAAATGGTTACACCTTGCTCATTTAATTTTTTTACAATGGGCTCTAAGCCATCTTTACTAAATACAGAAATTAAGGCAGACTTGATTGTTTTTTCGTTGCTCATTAGTGTTGTGTTGTTTAAAAATTGAGAGTTTTTAGTTAGTTTTTGTAATAAATTGCAAAAGTACTCAAAATCATTAAATAACAAACTAATGGCTTGTGTAAAATAGACCTATTTTTTAACTAAACAGGTAAGTTGTTAACAGTTGTGATGTGTTAAATTTTAAGTTGTGTTTGGGGTTTATGCAAGTATTGTGGCTACTTGTTGGCAAACGTATTCTAAAAAACGTTCGTCTGCTTGGGTAAATGGGTCTGGTGTATTAGAGTCTATGTCTATTTGCCCAATATTTTCACCATTCACAAAAATAGGCACTACAATTTCTGCTTTTACGGTTATACTACAGGCAATGTAATTATCTTGAGCAGCTACATCTGGTACTACAAAATTTTCATTGCTAACAGCTACTTGCCCGCAAATACCTTTACCAAACGGAATTACGGTATGGTCTGTTGGCGCACCAACATAAGGGCCTAAATGTAGTTCTTTTTTATCAGCTTTAGCAAAATAAAAACCAACCCAGTTGTAATATGCAATGTGTTTTTCAAGTAATTCGCAAATGTTTAATAAACGTTGGTTTGTTGTTTTTTCGGTGTTAGAAATTATAGCGTCTACCTGTGGTTTTAATGTTTCAAAAATCATAAATAAAAAAGTTTTGGCAAAAGTATTTAAAAAGGTGTAATTTCGGTATTTAGTATTCCTAATTTTTTGTGAAAACACTTTTGGTAAAATACAGGTCGGTTTTAACATTCATCCTTACATTTTTGGTTGTTTATGTTGGGCTTTCATTTTTATACAACTGGTATTTAAGTGTTTCAGAAAGTTTAAATTATTACCCAGATTATATAACACATTTAGTGGCAATGCAAACAGAACAATTATTAGCTAGTTTGGGGTATAATGTACAAATGTTGCCACACCCTAATGAACCATCAATTAAAGTAATTTTAAATGGAAATTATTTAGCTAGAGTAATAGAAGGCTGTAATGCCGTAAGTGTTATTATTTTATTTGTAAGTTTTATTATTGCGTTTTCTAGCAAGTTAAAAACAACATTGGTGTTTTTGTTTGCAGGAAGTGTTTTAATTTATGTGGTTAATTTATTAAGAATTGTATTATTAAGTATGGGTTTGTATCATTACCCGCAATATGAGCATGTATTACACACCGTAGTATTTCCGGCCATTATTTATGGTATGGTGTTTTTGCTTTGGGTGTTTTGGGTAAACCGTTTTTCAAAAACAAGCACGCATGCATAAAACCCTAAAATATTTGGTGTTATTTATGCTTTTTACTTTACTTGTTTTAGTAAGAGCTTTTGAAGAGCAGTTGTTTTACGACCCATATTTGCTGTTTTTTCAAAACGATTATTTATACATTGATAGCCCAAGGCGTGAAATTGCAAAACTTTTAGCATTTACAACATTGCGCTACACTATTAACACAACATTATCAATAGCCATTTTATATGTGGTTTTTAAAGATGCAAGTGTGGTGAAATTCTCCAGCCTGTTGTATGCAGTTGCTTTTGTGGGGCTCATGTTGTTATATAGTTATTTTGTAATTAACCCAAAACAAGAAGATTATTACATGTTTTTTAATGTGCGCCGTTTTTTAATCCAGCCTATATTTTTAATATTACTACTACCAGCATTTTACTATAATAAGTTGAAAAAGCGCACTTAAAAAATGTTAATCATTTAATAAAACAACCTGGGTGTGCGCATACTTTTGTATTTTTGTTTTAAGTTATGATAAAACAGTTATTATATAAAAGTTTTTGTGCAACTTTAGCATTGTTAGTGTTGGTTTCTACAGTATCTTTTACTGTTGAAAAACATTATTGTGGCGATGTTTTAATTGATGTGTCTTTATTTACCGATGCCAACAAATGTGCAGGTATGGAAATGCAAGGGCAAACTTCAGAAGAAATAACAAAAAAATCATGTTGTAAAGATGAAATTCATGTTGTTGAAGGGCAAGATCATCTTTTTAAATCTTTCTCTGATTTAGATTTTCAACAGCAATTATTCATAGCATCATTTGTTTATACATTTTATAATTTTAGTGAAAGTTTACCAAAACAAACAGTGCCTCACAAAAATTATTCTCCACCAAAATTAATATCCAATATTTTAGTTTTAGACCAAGTTTTTTTGATTTGATTTAATAGTGTTTTTTCAATTTCAGCAAACGCTGTAAATAACCAAAAAAATTATTTTAAATTAAATAAAAAAATGAAACAACTATTATACGTGTTGTTTTTAATACCATTAATATTTAGCGCACAACAGCAAATTAATGGTGTAATTTTAGAAGCAAACACCCAAAATAAAAATATAAGAATAGCAGGTACTAATGTATATTGGCTAGGTACAGATGTTGGTACTGTTACTAATATTGATGGTGAATTCTCCCTTCAATATAAAAAAGAATACAGTAAACTAATTATAAGTTATATAGGTTACAAAACAGATACCTTAATTATAAAAGCACCCAAAACAATTAAACATTATTTGCAGCCAACAGATAATTTAAAGGCCGTAACTGTAACCTCAAGAAAACAAGCAACTGCAAAGTCATACATGCAGGCCACCAATACTTTTACGGTAAGTAGTGACGAGTTGCTAAAAGCAGCCTGCTGTAATTTATCTGAAAGTTTTGAAACCAACCCATCAATTGATGTAAATTTTGCCGATGCCGTTACAGGCACCCGCCAAATAAAAATGTTAGGGTTAACAAGTCCGTATATATTAATAACTACTGAAAATATTCCGTCTATTCGTGGGGCTTCGCAAGCGTTTGGGTTAAGCTTTGTTCCGGGTACTTGGGTAGAAAGTATTCAGGTAACCAAAGGAGCAGGCAGTGTTGTTAATGGTTTTGAAAGTATTGCAGGCCAAATAAATACAGAACTTGTAAAACCATCTATAGACAACAAGTTGTTTGTTAATTTATACGGTGCAAGTAGTGAACGTATGGAGCTTAATACGCATATAAACACAAAGGTTTCTAATAAATGGCATACAGGTTTGTACGTACATGGCAACACACACCAAGCTAAACACGATGTAAATGACGATGGTTTTTTAGATATGCCACTTTACAACCAAGTAAACATTATGAACCGTTGGCAATACACTAATGCCCAAAAAGGCTTTGTGAGTTTTATAAATTTGAAGTTTTTAAATGACGAAAAACAAGCTGGTGAAGTAGATTTTAACCCTAATAACGATAAATTAACAACAAACCATTGGGGAAGCGAAATAGATACCAGGCGTTACGAAGTTTCAGCAAAATTAGGCTACGTAAACCCAGAAATTCCATGGCAAAGTATTGGTGTGCAAACCGCTTTTAGTAGCCATGAGCAACAATCGTATTTTGGGTTGAATACCTATAATATAACCCATAATAGTTTGTATGCTAATGCTATTTATAACTCTATAATTTCAGACTCTAGGCATAAAATTAAAACAGGCGTTAGCTATACGTATGATAATTATGACGAGCTTGTTAATACTACAAATTATGAGCGTAAAGAACAATCTGTAGGAGCATTTTTTGAGTATAATTATGATAACTTAGAGCAACTAAACGTAACTGCTGGCGTTCGTGTAGATCATCATAACTTACTAGGTACTTTTGTTACACCAAGGCTACATGCCAGATATTCACCTTGGAGCAAATCGGCCTTTAGGGCATCGGTTGGTCGTGGTAAACGTAGTGCTAATATTTTTGCTGAAAACCAAAATATATTTTCAACATCAAGAAATATTAATATTTTAAATACCAATGGCGAAATTTATGGTTTAGACCCCGAAATTGCTTGGAATTACGGCATATCGTATTTACAAGGTTTTAATCTCTTTGGAAGAAAAGCCGATGTTACTTTTGATTATTATAAAACCGATTTTAAAAATCAAATTGTTGTAGATTTTGAAAACCCGCAAGAAGTGAATTTTTATAATCTTGAAGGCAATAGTTACGCTAATAGCTTTCAAATAGAAGTAAATTATAACCTTTTTGAAGGTGCTGATTTTAGAACCGCCTACAAATATTATGATGTTAAAACAGATTATAAATCTGGAACATTAGAAAAACCACTAACACCTAAACACAGGTTTTTTGCAAATTTAGGCTATGTAACTAATAGAGGAGAAGGCGCGCGTAGCCGCTGGAAGTTTGATGTTACATTTAACTGGTTAAGTAGCCAAAGATTTACGTCAACATTAAGTAATCCATCTCAATACCAATTGCCAGAATACACACCAACATTAGCAACCTTAAATGCGCAAATAACAAAAGTGTTTTCTCCTAAATTTGAAGTATATTTAGGTGGCGAAAACATTACAAATGTAAGGCAATCAAATCCTGTTTTAGGGGCCAATGACCCTTTTGGTGCAAATTTTGATACCACATTTGTATACGGCCCAATTTTTGGCAGCATGTATTACGCGGGGTTACGTTTTAAAATTAAATAGTAGCTATCGTCCTAATAAATGAGTGAATTAATAAAAGAAATAATTTAAATAGATTTTCGCTTCCGCGGAAATAAAAAAAAGAAAATAATCATGAAAAAAATACTAACATTAGCATTAATGCTAACTGCAACAATTACATTTTCACAAAACAAAAATGCAAGAGCCAGTTTAGAGGTTGATGGCGTTTGCATGATGTGTAAATCACGCATTGAAAAAGCAAGCTTAAATACAAAAGGTGTAAAATCTGCATTATGGAATGTAAAAACACACGAGCTTAAATTAATTTTTGATGAACGTAAAACCAATGTAGAAACTATTGAAGCCAACATATTAGCTGTAGGGCACGATGTGAAAGATAAAAAAGCAACTGATGAAGCATACAATTCAGTACATCCATGTTGTAAATATCGTGATACAGAGGTGAAAGACGCACATTAGTAATAAAAACAGATAACAAATTTTATGGATAGTATTTCGGTATTTTGGTTTAGAAGAGATTTAAGATTACACGATAATACGGCATTAAACAAAGCACTTTCTGGTAAGCAGAAGGTGCTTTGTCTTTTCATTTTTGATGAACATATTTTAAATGAATTGCCTGAAAATGATGCCAGAGTTAGTTTTATTCATGATCAATTGAAGCATGTAAATGAAGAACTTAAAAATTATAAATCTTCGCTTTTAGTTTTAAAAGGAAAACCGCTTGAAATATGGAAAGAATTAACTAAGAAATATAAAGTAGACGCTGTTTTTGTAAATAAAGATTATGAGCCATACGCACGCAATAGAGATACTGAAGTGGCTAAATTTTTAAATGAAAACAATATTACTTTTAATACAAGCAAAGACCAAGTAATACATGAAGAAAATGATGTATTAAAAAACGATGGCAAGCCATACACGGTTTATACACCTTACAAAAATAAATGGTTATCAGTTTACAAAGCTCAAAAACCAGAAGCATTATCAAATACAGCTAATTTTTTAAATAAAACACATGATTTTCCAGAGTTAAGTACCATTGGTTTTAAAGGTTCTGCCATAAAAGTAAAAGCATACAATCTTGATAATTTAAATGTTTATAAAGAAAAACGTGATTTTCCTGATGCCGATATTACCAGTTATTTAAGTCCGCATTTACGTTTTGGTACGGTAAGCGTAAGAGAAATAATTAGTAAGTTGAGTGAAGAAAATAGCGTGTTTTTAAGTGAATTAATTTGGCGTGAATTTTTCATGCAAATATTGTATCATTTTCCTAAGGTGGTTACTGAAAATTTCAAATCGAAATATGATGGTGTTCAATGGCGTAATGATAAAACAGATTTTAAAAAATGGTGTGAAGGAAAAACGGGTTACCCAATGGTTGATGCAGGTATGCGCCAATTAAATGAAACGGGCTATATGCATAACCGTGTAAGAATGATAACTGCAGGTTTTTTATGCAAGCATTTGTTAATAGATTGGAAATGGGGCGAAGCCTATTTTGCTAAAAAACTGTTAGATTATGAGTTGGCAACCAATAATGGTAACTGGCAATGGGCCGCAGGTACTGGTTGTGATGCGGCGCCTTATTTTAGAATATTTAATCCTATTGAGCAATTAAAAAAGTTTGATAAAGATTTGGCTTATGTAAAACAATGGATTCCAGAATTTGGAACTGCGGACTACCCTGAACCTATAGTGGAACATAAATTTGCTAGAAAACGAGCTTTAGAAACTTATAAGCTTGGTTTAGAGGTAGTGTAAAAAAGTTAAGGCTTAGTTTAAACCAAATAGATTTATAAAAGTCTAAACCATAGGTTTGGACTTTTTTATGCATTCTACCAAAGATAATACTAACTTAACTAATTTTTTATTATGAAGAACAAAGCAAATATCATTCAGCAGTTATTAATTTTTTACGTACTTATAAATTCAAATTATTTTTTAGCCCAAGCTGAATACGATATTTACGGAGGACGAGTAGATTTACCAATTAAAGAAGGAACAGGTTTTTTTAATCTTGGAAAAATAGGAGATAAAGATTTTTTGGTAACACCAGAAGGGCATGCTTTTAAAGCTATTGGAGTTAACCATACGCACATGGTGAATTCTGGAAATTATGATAAAATTATAGAAAATATTAAATCTTTAGGGTTTAATTCTGGAGATTATCAAGGGCCGCATTGGATGTGGCATAAAATTCCTCATACAAAAGGGGTGAATTTATTAGAAACATCTATTTGGCTTTCAAGAGATAAGCTACATTTTGTAGATGTTTTTGATTCTCAATTCTTAAAAACTCTTGAAGCTAAAATAAATCGCACTGTCACTCCTCAGGTGAATAATAAAATGCTAATTGCCTATTTTTTAACAGACGTTCCCGTTTGGAATATTAAGAAAAAGGATAAAGGTTGGATAGATTTTTTTAAGTCTCTAAATAAAGATGCGCCTGGAAAAATAGCTTTTGAAAAGTGGAAAAAAGAAAACCCCAATAAACCAGAAGACAATTTTATTCCAATAATAGCAAGACAAATATATTCTAAAGGAACAGAATTCATTAAGAAATACGACAAAAACCACCTGATATTTTCAGATAGATACTATGAGAATCATTTTCCGAAAAAGGTTGCTCAAGAGGCACTACCTTTTGTAGATGGTATTGCTATTCAACCCAAAAATTTTCTTGATTTTAGTTTTTTTGATGATATATATAAAACGTTTAAAAAACCCATTTTTATTGCAGATCATGTAACATCTTATGCCACAAAAGAGCATTCAAACACTATGGGACAGGTGGCTACAAATGTTAAAGATTACTTCAAATACTATAGTAAAAGTGTTAATCAAGCAATGTCTAAGCCTTACATTGTAGGGTATAATAAATGCCAGTATAAAGATGAAATTAAGAAAACTCAATTAAAACAGGGGTTGTATAATGTTAAAGAAGAACCTTATCCGTATGTGCGTAATTTGAAAGAAATTCATCAAAGCGCTATAAAAAAAGCTTATGCAGTGCCAAAAGTTGCAAAACATTTAGATAGTTATGGACTACAAGATTGGGGACCATATGAAACGGTGAAACAAGAGGCTGTTAATCGTATAGAAAAAAATAGAAAAGGAAACATTCATTTAAAGATAAAACTTCCAAATAATAAGATTGCTTCTAATGTAAAAGTAAAAGCAATACTAAAAAAACATAAATTTAAATGGGGTGCCGTAGTTAAAGAAAGTTTTGCAAATTCACCATATTCAGAAAAGTACAAAGAAATTTTTCTAAAATATTTTAATGCTTCTGGGTTTACAGTGGCTCTTAAACCTAAATTTAGAAATTCACCTAGAGAAAAAACTGCAGAAAACATAATTATGCCATGGTTTTTAGATAATGATATTTACGTTAGAGGGCATACATTAGTTTGGGAAGGGTTTAATTTTATGAGGCCTGAAGATAAGGCAGTATATAAAAACCCAGCTTTGTCAGATAAAGAGAAAGGAGAACAGTTATTAGAGTCTTGTAGTAAGCATTTTTACCATGCTATACCTAAATGGAATGTAAATTGTTGGGATGTAAGTAATGAGTCTCTCGCTAATAACACAATTAATAACCTGTTACCAAATACTGATACGCATGTGGGGTGGTTTAAATTAGCAGACAGTTTAAGAACCGTTTATAATAAAAAGAATGTTGTATTATATCAAAATGATTACCAAGTTATTTCTGGTATTGCGCCTTGGGTATTGAATTTTAGAAAAAAAGGTTATAAAGGTGTTGGTAGAGTTGCGGTTTATCGAGAAACCTTAGAAAAACAAATAGCTTTAGGAGCTCCTATAGAAGGCATCGGATTTCAATCACGTATTAAGTATGGTAAGATTACACCAGATACTATATATAACCGTCTGTGCAATTTTGATAAATTTAATCTTCCATATCAAGCAACCGAATTCGAGATAAGAGATGTTCAGAAAAAATACGTTTATACCGATGAAGAAAGACGATTAATTACAGAATATATGATGATTATGTATTTTAGTCACGCTAAGGTAAACGGATTTTGGCATTGGACATTTGCTGATGGAAGGAAAGAAAACTTAGATTATCCATTATTTAACTTTGATGGTACACCAAAAGTAAATGGAGAAAAATGGATAGAACTTATGGAAGGGTTTTTAAATACTGAAGAGATTATTGAAACTACTGCATCTGGTGAAATAGACTTGCGCGGATATTTTGGTAACTATGAAATTATTGCTGAAGTTAATAAAAAACTATACACAGGAACATTTGTAATTGATACTGGCATAAATGAAACCCAAGAAGTAAATTTAGAAATGAAATAAAAAAAAACGCTTTTCTAAATCAGAAAAGCGTTTTTAAAAATATTAATGTTTCTCACAGCATATGAGTGAGATATTATCTATAGCAATTTGCTATTACATCATACCTGGCATACCACCGCCACCCATTGGAGGCATTGCAGGGGCGTCTTCTTTAATATCAATTAAAGCACACTCGGTAGTTAAAATCATACCGGCAACAGAGGCAGCATTTTCTAAAGCAATACGTGTTACTTTTTTAGGGTCAATAATACCAGCTTTAAGCATATCTACATATTCTTCAGATTTTGCATCGTAACCAAAATCTTTTTTACTTTCAAGTACTTTGTTTATTACCACAGAGCCTTCACCACCAGCATTTTCAACAATTGTACGTAAAGGCGCTTCAATAGCTTTATTTACAATTTGTACACCAGTAGTTTCATCTAAATTAACAGTTTCAAGTTTTGCTAATACTGCTTTAGCTCTTACTAGTGCAACACCACCACCGGCAACAATACCTTCTTCAACAGCAGCACGAGTTGCATGTAAAGCATCATCAACACGGTCTTTTTTCTCTTTCATTTCAACTTCAGAAGCAGCACCAACATAAAGCACAGCAACACCGCCAGCTAATTTAGCTAAACGTTCTTGAAGTTTTTCTTTATCATAATCTGAAGTAGTGGTTTCAATTTGAGCCTTTATTTGATTTACACGTGCTTTAATAGCTTCTGCATCACCATTACCATTTACAATTGTAGTATTGTCTTTATCAACAGTTACTGTTTCAGCAGTTCCTAACATTGATAAATCAGCGTTTTCTAAAGTAAATCCTCTTTCTTCAGAAATTACTGTTCCGCCAGTTAAAATAGCTATATCTTCAAGCATAGCTTTACGTCTGTCTCCAAATCCTGGAGCTTTTACAGCAGCAATTTTTAAACCGCCACGTAATTTATTAACAACTAAAGTAGCTAAAGCTTGCCCATCAACATCTTCTGCAATGATTAATAACGGACGACCAGATTGTGCAACTGGCTCTAAAATTGGAAGGATTTCTTGTAAGTTAGAAATCTTTTTATCAAATAATAAAATGTACGGATTTTCTAAATCTGCAATCATTTTATCAGAATCTGTTACAAAATAAGGTGATAAATACCCTCTGTCAAATTGCATACCTTCAACAACATCAACGTATGTATCCATTCCTTTGGCTTCTTCAACAGTAATAACACCTTCTTTTCCTACTTTGGTAAAAGCTTGAGAAATTAATTCTCCAATAGTGTCATCATTATTTGCAGAAATTGCGGCAACTTGTTTTATTTTTTCTGAAGAATTACCAACCTCTTGTGCTTGTGCCTCAAGATCTTTAGTAATAGCTTCAACCGCTTTGTCTATGCCGCGTTTTAAATCCATTGGGTTTGCCCCAGAAGCTACGTTTTTTAAGCCTTCTTTTACAATAGCTTGAGCTAAAACGGTAGCAGTAGTTGTACCATCACCAGCTAAATCGTTGGTTTTGCTTGCTACTTCTTTTACCATTTGTGCACCCATGTTTTCATGAGCATCTTCTAACTCAACTTCTTTTGCTACAGATACACCATCTTTAGTAATGTGAGGTGCGCCAAAGCTTTTAGAAATTATTACGTTACGCCCTTTTGGACCTAAAGTTACTTTTACTGCATTTGCTAATGCATCAACACCACGTTTTAATCCGTCGCGTGCGTCTATATCAAATTTTATGTCTTTTGCCATTTTTTTAATTTTTAGCTTTTTGCCTTTAGCTGTTCGCTATTGGCTTTTAAGTTTATTGATTAATTTTTAGGAGCTAGAAGCCAAGGGCCAATAGCCAAAGTTTTTATACAATTGCAAGTATATCGGTTTCTCGCATAATTAGGTAATCTGTACCTTCTAATTTCAATTCTGTACCGGCGTATTTACCATATAAAACGGTATCACCAACCTTAACAGTAATAGGTTCGTCTTTGGTGCCAGGTCCGGCAGCAACAACAGTTCCTTTTTGTGGTTTTTCTTTTGCATTATCTGGAATGATAATACCCGATGCTGTTTTGGTTTCAGCTGCAGCAGGTTCAATAACAACTCTGTCTGCTAAAGGTTTAATGTTTAAGCCCATTTTGTATATAGTTTTTATAAAATTAATATTGTTTAACGCCTTAGTGTTAAGCTAAAAATGTGCCAATGGTGTATAACTGACAAACTTTCAGATTACGGTGTTTTGGAAATTATAAGGCATAAAAAAAGCCAGCTAATTTAGCTGGCTTTGTAATTTTTTAACTGGCTTAGTTAGTAGCTGTAGTATCTGCAGCTGCGCCGTTAGTTGTTGGTTCTGTAGCTTGTGTTGGTAATTCAATTTCATTTACCGTATCAGTATCTAATGCTTTTGAGTCTACAGACTCATTGCCTCCTTTTATAGCTATGTTTGATGCTAAAATTAACACCAATAAAAAGGTTGCTAAATACCAAGTACTTTTATCTAAAAAGTCTGTAGTTTTTTTTACGCCTCCTAGTTGTTGAGTACCGCCACCGCCAAAAGAAGATGATAAACCACCACCTTTAGGGTTTTGTACCATAATAACAACTATTAGTAAAAAAGCTACTACAACAATTAAACTTAAAAATATTGTAAAACTCATTATTCTTTATTGTTTTGTTTTTGTAATTGTTCTACTGCCTTAATTTGGTTTGCAAAGAAACTACTTTTTTCTGGATATTTCAAACTTAAAATTTTATAAGATTGAATTGCCTTTTTAAAGTTTTTTTGTTCCACATAAATTCGTGCCAAAGTTTCAGTCATTAATGCCTCTGGTTTTACCATTTGTGCTTTGGCTAAATTACCCTTTTTATTCGGTGTTGCGCTTGGTGTTATTTTAGGTGTGTTTGTTATAAACTTGTCTATAAGTTCAAACTTTTTAGCCTTTTTTGGGTCTATGCTTTGTGGTTTTTTTTGAGGTATTTCTTCTTGTTTTTGAGGTGTCTCGCTGTTGGTGTTTTCTCTTTTAATAGGTTTAAAACGTGTTAGTTTTAACCATTGATTAAAAGAATGTTTTTCATTTTTATCAAATTGAAGCGGTTGACCTAAGTTTAAAATTTCTGTAGGTGATAGTGTTGTTTCTTCGTTGTTTTTTGTGGTTTCTGCAATACTTTCTTTAGTGTCTAAACTAAAATTCGCGACTTTTTTTTGAGGTTCTTTGGGTTGAAAAAGTGCCGGATCTAAAACATCTTTAGTGTCATTAATATGTTGTTTTAAAATCTCATCTTCAACAATTCTTCTATCTATAGTAATATTTTCTGAAGCAACATCAATATTTTTTAAATGTGCGCTATTTTTTTTTATAATTTGAGATATTTCGTTTTGTGAAAATGCTTCCGAAGTAATAAAATCAAAAAGTATACTGCGGTCTGTAGTATATGCAGCTGTGGTTTTTAATGCTTGGTTGTATTTAAGGCTGCTTTGATTTTTTAACCCTTTTAGATACATGGCTCTTGCCGCTTGAAAATATGGGAATTCATCAACTACAGTTTGTAAATCACTGGTTTGTTGGTGTGTTACTTGCTGCGGATTTTGTAATATGTTAGTTAATTGTGATGAATTCATGGGTTTAGCCAAATTTACGTAAAAAATAATATTTGCTGTTTTATTAGGTTTTTATGTTACCACCTGGCTAAAGTGGCATTAAAAATATCTTGTGTTAAGCGGTCTAAAATTTCTTCGTGGGCTGTGTCTTTTACTGAGCCTACAAGTTGTGAGCTTGCTGGAAAATCATAGAAAAAAGAAAAGCTTTGTTCTAAATCGTCTTCAGAGTTATTGGTGTTAAAAAAACGCACTTTAACAGTAATTGTTAATCGGTTTTGGGCAGCTGTATTTTGTGCTGTTGATGTTGTGGGTGCAATGGTGTAATTGGTTATTTCGCCTTCATAAATTAAATCTGCACCTGATGGTTCTAACCTGTAATTGGTTTGGTTTTGTATTAAATCTTCTAAAGTTATTTTAAAATCGCGGTCTAAACCGGGTTCAAATAAAAGAGACGTGTTTTCAAACCTGTTAACCTGATATGTGTCTGCTTTTATTGATGTTGGTGGCGAAAACCCATATTGTACTTTACAATTGGTAAATAGTACTGCCGAAAAAACTAATAAAAATAAATATGCTGTGTGTTTCATTTTTTTTGAACTTGTTTATAGAAAGAACTAAAAATTACAAATCATATTGTTTAATTTTTCTATATAATGTGCGCTCGCTAATACCTAGTTCTGCGGCGGCTAATTTACGTTTTCCGTTGTGACGTTCAAGTGATTTTTTAATTAATTCTAACTCTTTGTCTTGTAATGAAAGGGTTTCTTCCTCTTCTATTTCTTCGGCAAAATGATATTTGTCTTGTGAATTATCACTGGTTTCAGAATTACCTGTATGTTCGGGTATAGACAATAATTCGGGTTCTTGTACGGGTTCTTCGTAAAGTGCATCTTCATCAGCATCATTGCCGTAAATTTTCTGAATTAAATGTTCGTTGTCTTTTTCAACATCTTTGGTATTGCCGCTTTTCATGAGTTCCATGGTGAGTTTTTTTAAATCGTTTAAATCACTCTTCATGTCCCATAAAACTTTATAAAGAATTTCGCGTTCGCTACTAAAATCACTTTCAGATTTTGATGTTTTTATTACTGCTGGCAAATTATTGTTGGCGTTTGGTAAATATGAGCGTAGAGTTTCGGCAGATATGTTTCTGTCTTGCTCTAAAACAGATAATTGTTCGGCAATGTTTCGTAACTGCCTAATGTTACCATTCCAGCGGTGTTTTGTAAGTACGTCAATTGCGGCATCTGTTAATTTTACGGTTGGCATTTTGTATTTTAAAGCAAAATCACTGGCAAACTTTCTAAATAACAAATGGATATCAGTTTGTCTTTCACGTAGTGGAGGCAAATGAATTTCAACTGTACTTAAACGGTAGTATAAATCTTCTCTAAACTTTTCTTTTTCAATAGCTTCAAACATTTTTACGTTTGTGGCAGCTACAATACGAACATTGGTTTTTTGTACTTTGCTAGAGCCTACTTTTATAAACTCGCCATTTTCTAAAACGCGAAGTAAACGTACTTGAGTGGTTAGAGGTAACTCGCCAACTTCATCTAAAAAAATAGTGCCGCCATCGGCTACTTCAAAATATCCGCTACGGGTTTGGGTGGCACCTGTAAATGCTCCTTTTTCATGCCCAAAAAGTTCACTATCAATAGTGCCTTCGGGTATTGCACCACAGTTAACGGCAATATATTTATTATGTTTTCTGTGTGATAATTGATGTATTATTTTTGGTATACTTTCTTTACCAACACCACTTTCGCCGGTTACCAATACAGAAATATCTGTAGGTGCTACTTGTATGGTTTTTTCAATGGCACGATTTAGTGCTGGTGTATTGCCAATAATACCAAAACGTTGTTTTATAGCTTGAACAGATTCCATTTTTTTTTAAGATTTAGATGAAGGAGAAGCAACAAGCGTTTTTTATTCATCTTTTGTCTGTATTTTTTTAATTGTTTTCAGAATAACCAACGGCTTCACCCATTAAGGTTGCGCTGGTACAATTGGTTATTTTAACGTTTACAAAATCGCCTATTTTATAGTTTTCTTTAGGAAATACTACCATAGTGTTTTGGCTGTTTCTTCCAGACCAATGCTCGTTTGATCGTTTTGAAGTTTTTTCAATTAAAACCTCTTCAACTTTTCCAACATGCTGTTGTGTGCGCATTAAACCGTGTTTTTGCTGAAGTGCTATAATTTCGTTTAGGCGTCGTTTTTTTACATCTAAAGGAATATCATCTTCCATTTTACGCTCAGCTAAAGTACCAGGTCTTTCAGAGTAGGCAAACATAAAACCAAAATCGTATTTTACGTATTCCATTAGGCTTAGTGTGTCTTTGTGATCTTGTTCAGTTTCAGTTGGGAAACCGGCAATCATATCTTGACTAATGGCACAATCTGGAATAATACGTTTTATATTGTCAATAAGCTCAAAATATTCCTCGCGCGTGTGTTGGCGGTTCATTTCTTTTAAAATACGGTTACTACCACTTTGTACCGGTAAGTGTATGTATTTACAAATGTTTTTGTATTTGCCCATGGTTTCAATAACATCTAAAGTCATGTCTTGTGGATTTGATGTTGAAAACCTAAAACGCATTTTTGGTTGCGCTGTGGCACATAATTCTAATAATTTAGAAAAATTAGTGGCTGTAGCTTTTTGTAAATCGGTGGCTTTTTCAAAATCTTTTTTAAGGCCGCCGCCATACCAAAGGTAGCTGTCTACGTTTTGGCCTAAAAGCGTTACTTCTTTATAACCTTTATTCCATAAATCATTTACTTCTTCTAGAATACTTTGAGGGTCTCTACTACGCTCACGACCGCGTGTAAAAGGTACTACGCAAAACGTGCACATATTGTCACAACCACGGGTGATTGATACAAAGGCGGTTACACCGTTGCTGTTTAAGCGTACCGGAGCAACATCTCCGTAAGTTTCTTCTTTTGATAGAATGACGTTTATGGCGTCTCTGCCTTCATCAACTTCAGCTAAAAGGTTTGGTAAATCTTTGTAAGCATCGGGGCCAACAACAAGGTCTACAATTTTTTCTTCTTCAAGAAATTTGCTTTTAAGGCGTTCTGCCATACAGCCTAAAACTCCAACTTTCATGTTTGGATTGCTTTCTTGTTTTACGGCATTGTATTTTTCTAAGCGTTTACGTACGGTTTGTTCTGCCTTATCTCTAATAGAACAGGTATTAACCAAAACTAAATCGGCTTCTTCTAAAATTTGCGTGGTGTTGTAACCTTGCTCATTTAAAATTGAAGCTACAATTTCACTATCAGAAAAATTCATTTGGCAACCATAACTTTCAATAAAAAGTTTGCGTTTGTTGCCTTCCTTTTGCGTTAAAACTAAAGATTCGCCCTGTTTTTTCTCGTCTATAATCTTTTCCATAATATAATTCAACCAAATTACGGTCAATATTTATGCCTCTATTAATTTAGGCAGTTGCAAAGATACAATTAATTTGGGTTTTGTGACAAAGTGTCAGATGCTAAATTTAGTTAAAATTCTTAGTAAGTTTATTTAATGAAAACGCAACCATTTGGTGTTTAATACATCTTTTGAAAAAAATAGTTATGTTTAAATTTATGAAGCAGCTTTTGTTTTTTATTGTATTAATTTTTAGTGTGATGAATACCCAATGCAATGACGATAACAGCATTGATACAAATACATGTGATTTTACAGCCATAGTTAATAAAGAAGCATACGCTAAAGCTAATTTTGAAGGTTTAAATATTATAAATGCTACAATTGAAGCCGATTGTTTGCAAGTTACATTTGGGGCATCGGGTTGTAGTGGCAAAAATTGGGAGTTTCAGTTGGTAGATTCTGGAGCAGTTGCAGAATCATTACCAGAACAGCGGTACATAAAATTAAATTTTAAAAATAATGAGGCTTGTTTAGCTTATTTTGAGCGTACGGTATCATTTAATTTAAAACCAGTTAGAGTAAAAGGCAGTAATGAAATAACGCTACATTTAGAAGGATTAAACACACCGTTAACTTACAATTATTAACACTTTTTTTATGGGTTTTTGTTTGTAATTGAAAAAAAAATATACCTTTATTCGGTATTAAATAACTAACCCAAACATAATGAATACCATATCAAATTTATTAGAGAAAATTCAAAATGCAAAAACTTTAGATTTCGGAACCATTTTTGGCGAAGCCATAGAGCTATTTAAAAAAACATGGTTGCACGGTTTTTTACTGCAGCTTTTCACAATATTAATAATGTTGCCGCTTATAATTATATTTTATGTGCCTTTTATAGGTTTAATTGTAGCACAACAAGAAAGTGGTTATAGTGATAACCAAGCTATAGGTAACTTTTTTGCAGGTATGTCATTATTATACATACTTGTTGTAATTGTGGGTGTGTTTGTTTTAGGAGCCGTATCTGTGGCGCTAAATGCCGGTTTTTACAGAATTATTAAGAAGTTTGATTATAATGAGCAGGTAACAACCTCAGATTTTTTCCATTTTGTAAAAGTGAAATATTTAACCAAGTTCTTGGTGTTAATGTTAATTTCAATGCTAATTGCAATACCATCGGCGTTATTGTGTTATATACCTTTATTATATGTAATTGTACCAATAAGCTTTTTTGCAATTGTAATGGCTTTTAATCCAGATTTATCTGTGGGAGAAGTTGTTAAAGTTAGTTTTAAGCTAGGAACAAAAAAATGGGGGATTACCTTAGGTTTATTAATAGTAGCCAGTATATTATCGCAAATAATAGGAATGCTTTTATGTGGTATTGGTATACTTTTTACAGGCGCATTTCCGTATCATACAACATATTTAGTATATAAAAACGTAATTGGTTTTAAAGATAATGATGACATTAATCAAATAGGATTAATAGAAGAATAAATTTTAAAAAAGCCCGTATTTATGTATTGAAATACGGGCTTTTTTGTAAAAATATTACAGGGTTAATCCATAAAATGCGGCACATAAACTTTTTTTCATATACATTTGTAGCTTCAAAAACGGAAGTATGGCGAAGAATTTAGTGATTGTAGAGTCACCTGCAAAAGCAAAAACTATAGAGAAATTTTTAGGAAAAGAATTCAAAGTAGAATCTAGCTTTGGGCACATATCAGACCTTCCTTCAAAAGAATTAGGGGTTGATGTAGATGGTGATTTTAAACCAAAATACGAAGTATCAAAAGATAAAAAAGCGGTAGTTAAAAAACTAAAAGAATTAGCTAAAAAAGCAGAAATTGTTTGGTTAGCTAGTGATGAAGACCGCGAAGGAGAAGCTATTGCATGGCATTTAGCCGAGGCTTTAAAACTTGATAAAAACAAAACAAAACGTATTGTTTTTCATGAAATTACCAAAGCTGCAATAAAAAAAGCTATTGAAAATCCGCGAGGCATTGATTACGATTTGGTTGATGCACAACAAGCGCGCCGTGTTTTAGATAGAATTGTGGGTTATGAGTTGTCGCCAGTGTTATGGCGAAAAGTAAAAGGAGGTCTATCTGCAGGAAGAGTACAATCAGTTTCAGTACGTTTAATTGTTGAAAAAGAACGTGAAATTCAAGATTTTAAACCTGAAGCATCTTACAGAGTAGACGCCGAATTTTCTAATGAAGATGGGCAATCTTTCAAAGCCAAATTACCAAAAAACCTTTCAAATAAAGAGGAAGCGCAAGCGTTTTTACAAAAAAATGCATCGGCCAGCTTTAAGGTAGCCAATTTAACTAAAAAGCCTGCAAAAAAATCGCCTGCAGCACCGTTTACAACATCAACATTACAGCAAGAAGCATCGCGTAAATTGTATTTTTCAGTAAGTAAAACCATGACGATGGCACAACGCCTTTATGAAGCGGGTTTAATTACATACATGAGAACAGATAGTACCAATTTATCTGATGAAGCTCGCCAAGGTGCACAAGCTGAAATAGAAAAAGCTTATGGTGATAATTACAGTAAACCTCGTAATTACACAGGCAAAACCAAAGGTGCACAAGAAGCGCATGAGGCTATTAGGCCAACAGATTTTTCAAGGCACACGGTTAATATAGATAGAGATCAAGCGCGTTTATATGAGTTAATTTGGAAACGCGCCATTGCATCACAAATGAGTGAAGCGCAATTAGAGCGTACCAATGTTAAAATTGAAGCTTCTACACATAATGAAACGTTTACAGCTAACGGTGAAGTTATTACGTTTGATGGGTTTTTAAAAGTGTATTTAGAAGGTACAGATGATGAAGATGTTGAGCAAGAAGGTATGCTGCCAGCAATGAAAACCGGTGAAACACTTCTATATAATTACATAACCGCAACAGAGCGTTATACACGCCCGCCAGCACGATATACAGAGGCTTCATTGGTTAAAAAACTTGAAGAATTAGGTATTGGGCGTCCGTCAACATACGCGCCAACAATTTCAACCATTCAAAATAGAAATTATGTTGAAAAAGGAATGGTTGACGGCGTAGAGCGTAACTATTCACAACTTACATTACAAGAAGGTAGCGTTACAGATAAAACGTTAACCGAAAAAGTAGGCTCAGACAAAGGCAAACTTGTTCCAACTGATATTGGTATGATTGTAACAGATTTTTTAGTTAATCATTTCAACCAAATATTAGATTATAATTTCACCGCCAAAGTAGAAGAAGATTTTGATGATATTGCTGAAGGAAAAGAAGATTGGCAAAAAATGATGAAATCATTTTGGAAAGATTTTCACCCTAAAGTTGAAGACGTCAAAGAAAACGCCGATAGAGAATCTGGTGAACGCATTTTAGGAACAGACCCCAAAACGGGCAGACAAGTAAGTGTGCGTTTAGGTAAATTTGGACCAATGGTACAAATAGGAACCGTTGATGAAGAAGAAAAACCACAATTTGCAAGCTTAAGTCCAGACCAGCAATTAACAACCATAACCTATGAAGAGGCAATGGATTTGTTTCAATTACCTAAAACGTTGGGCGATTTTGAAGGCGAAGAAGTACAGGTTAATAACGGCCGTTTTGGGCCTTATGTTAAGTTTGGTAAAGCATACGTATCATTACCAAAAGGCACAGATCCTTTAAGTGTAGATTTAGATGATGCTATTGTTTTAATAAAAGAAAAGCAAAAAGCCGATGCACCAATTTACATGTATAAAGATTTACCAGTGCAAAAAGGAAAAGGACGTTTTGGGCCATATATAAAATGGAACAACATGTTTATTAATGTGAATAAAAAATACGACTGGGATAATCTTTCAGATGACGATATAGTAGAACTTATTGAAACTAAAATTCAAAAAGAAATTGATAAAGTTATACATAATTGGGAAGACGAAGGTATTCGTGTAGAAAAAGCACGCTGGGGAAGGCATAATGTAATACAAGGCAAAGTAAAAGTAGAGTTGGCTAAAACAGTTGATGTTACTGAAATGACGCTAGATGAAGCTAAAGCTATTATTGAAGCCAATGCACCAAAGAAAAAAACAACCAGAAAAAAAACTACAACAAAAAAGAAATAATATAAATGAATTTTAACTTTCTTTCTCCAGTATCAGATTTAGTTTTGGCTCACAATGAGCTATTATCTGCTCAAGCATTAGGAAGAAAACTTAAAATACATTCTGAAAAAAATGGTATTCCAGATTTAGATGATGTAAACATTGCTATAATTGGCGTTTTAGAAAACAGAAACAATGTTAATTATATAGGTGAAACATTTCATTTAGATGAAATTAGAAAAGCATTTTACAGTCTTTTCCCAGGTACTTGGAATACCACAGTGGCCGATTTAGGCAATATTCACAAAGGCGAAAGCGTTGAAGATACCTACTTTGCTGTAAAAACAGCCATAAACTTACTTGTTAAAAAAAACATTATTCCTATAATTTTAGGAGGCTCGCAAGATTTAACATACGCAAACTATAGGGCTTATGATAATTTAATACCCATGGTTAATGTGGTTAATGTTGATAGTAAGTTTGATTTAGGCGATTCTTCAAAACCCATAAAAAATAACAGTTTTGTAGGGAAAATTATTTTAGATCAGCCCTATAACTTATTTAACTATGCTACAGTTGGGTATCAAACATATTTCAACTCACAAGAAGAAATAGATTTAATGAATCAACTTTACTTTGAATCGTATAGGTTGGGTGAGGTGTCTCACAATATTTCATTAGTAGAACCTGTTTTAAGGGACGCTAATATTGTGAGTGTAGATTTAACTTCGGTAAAAAGTTCAGAGGTAAGTTCAAAACAAAAGTTCTCCCCTAACGGATTAAATGGTAAAGAAATTTGCGCCATTGCAAGATATGCAGGTATAAGCAACAAAGTATCATCATTCGGTATTTATGAATATAAACCTTCAAAAGATGACGAAATCACAGCTATGTTGGTAGCTCAAATGCTATGGTACTTTGTTGAAGGTGTAAACTACAGAGTGAACGATGATGATTTTACTAATGATAATAACTACCAGAAATTTATAGCTTTAGTTGATGATGATGAACTTATTTTTTACAAGAGTACCAAAACAGGAAGATGGTGGATTGAAATTCCGTTTATTACCGAAGTAAATAATAAATTAAAGAGACATACGTTATTACCTTGCAGCCATGAAGATTACCTTGATGCATGTGCTAATAAAGTGCCAGAACGCTGGTATAAAGCCTTTAGGAAAAATTGCGTATAAAATCGCTATTAGGGTTGAAAAGGTAATTTCATCGGTGAAATGCCAAATTTTTACGATGAAACGTAATTTTTTTTTAAAAAAAGTTGGTTATTTAAAAATATATAAATATGTTTACGCCACAAATTAAGAAGCTGAATTAATTAACCTCGAGTTTACTATAGATATGAAGAAGTTTATTTTATTAACCGCAGTAATAACAATACTAGCTAGTTGTGGCTCTAAAGATAGAGGAGAACTAGTGGGTGTTAAAGGTAAAAAATGGCACCCAGAAAAACCTTATGGGATGGAGCTTATTCCAGGAGGTGCATACATTATGGGTAAAGCTGATGATGATTTAGCTGGTATTAATGACGCGCCAGCAAAAACAGTAACTGTAAGAGCATTTTATATGGATGCTACTGAAATTACAAACAGTGAGTACCGTCAATTTGTTCATTGGGTTAGAGACTCCATTGTTAGAATGCGTTTAGCAGTTTTAGCAGATGAGGTTGGATTAACTCAAGAAGATGATGGAACAATTGGTGAATTTGCATTTAAAGATGCAGATACAACAAATATGACTGTTTACGAAAAGTATATGTTTGAAAACTATACAGGCTTAGGTCCAACTGGTTACGAAGGCAGAAAAATAAATAAAGACATTGATTTAATATTTGATACATCAGAATATATAGATGAGTATTATGCCGAAGTAATGGATACCATGTATTTACCGTTAGAAGAGTCATACAATGGGCAACGTACTTGGGATGTGAAAAAATTCAAGTTCCAATATAATTATATGGATATTAAAGAAGCTGCCAAAAACAGAGGTATAGCGCGTAAAGACGTCATTAAAAAAGAAGAAGTAGAAATTTATCCAGACACTACTGTATGGATTAGAGATTTTGCCTATTCATATAATGAGCCAATGCACAACGATTACTTTTGGCATGATGCTTACGGAGATTACCCTGTAGTAGGTGTAACTTGGAAACAAGCAAAAGCATTTTGTGAATGGAGAACCATAAATAAAAATACCTACCAAAAATCTAAAAAAGGAGCAGCTTTAGTTAACAGATTTAGATTACCATCTGAAGCAGAATGGGAGTATGCAGCAAGAGGAGGCCTGCAAGCAGCAACATACCCTTGGGGTGGTCCTTACACAAAAAGTGATAGAGGCTGTTTTATGGCTAACTTTAAACCAGTAAGAGGTGATTATGCGGCAGACCAAGCATTATATACTGTTGAAGCAAAATCGTACGAGCCAAATGACTATAATTTATACAACATGGCGGGTAACGTTTCAGAATGGGTAAATGCATCTTATGATCCTAACTCATATGAGTATACATCAACTATTAACCCTAATGTTAACGATGAAGACAACACAAGAAAAGTAATAAGAGGCGGCTCATGGAAAGACGTAGCATACTTTTTACAAGTAAGCTCAAGAGACTATGAGTATGCAGACTCTGCAAGAAGTTATATTGGCTTTAGAACTGTGCAAGATTACATGGGCACTAAAGTAACAAGTAACGGAAGCAATTAACAACGTAACAAATCAAATTTAAATACTATTAATTAACCTACTTAAGTACTAGCGTACTTAAATTTTAAAAACCGAAAATTATGGCACAGTCAAAAGCAAGTAAAAGATTCATGAACATGGCTTATGGATTAGGAGCAGCAATTGTAATTGTTGGAGCATTATTCAAAATTATTCACTTTGAAATTGGTCCCTTAACAGGTAATGTTATGTTAACAATTGGTCTTGTAACCGAGGCTATTATATTTGCTATTTCAGCATTCGAACCTGTTGAAAACGAATTAGATTGGTCTTTAGTATACCCAGAATTAGCTGGTGGTGCTAAAAAAGACAGAGCAGTAGCTACAGATGAAAATCCTCAGGGATTATTATCTCAAAAGTTAGACAACTTATTAAAAGAAGCTAAAATTGATGGCGAGTTAATTTCAAGCTTAGGCGAAAGCATTAAGAATTTTGAAGGCGCAGCAAAAAACATGTCTTCTACTGTAGATTCTATTGAGGCTACTAAAAAGTATGGTGAAGAGTTATCTTTAGCAGCAGCGCAAATGGAATCATTAAACAGCTTATACAAAGTACAGTTAGAAAGCATTAACAAACAAACATCTATCAACGAAGAGTCTGTTGAAAATGCAGCAAAATTAAAGGAGCAAATGCAATCTTTAGCATCTAACTTATCTTCATTAAATGGTGTATATGGTGGAATGTTATCTGCAATGAACAAATAATTAGGTAATACCTAAAGTATTAACCCAAAACCTAATTAAAAATGGCAGGAAATAATTTATCACCAAGACAGAAGATGATTAATCTGATGTATTTAATCTTCATTGCAATGTTAGCATTAAATATGTCTAAAGAAGTGCTTTCAGCCTTCGGATTAATGAATGAAAAGCTTACACAGTCTAACAAAGCAGCAAGTGAACGTAATGAATCGTTTGTAGCAAGTTTAGACCAAAAAGCTGCAGATCAACCAGAAAAATACGAGCCTTTAAAAGCCAAAGCGCATCAAATTGATGTATTGGCAACAAACTTCAATAACTATCTTGAAGATTTAAAAGGTAAAATGGTTGCAAAAATTGATGATCCTACGGATTATGAAATTATGGATAAAGGCGATTATTTAGATCAAAATTTCTTTAAAGGCGATGTAATTAAGCCCGAAGGGAAAGAGTTCTTAAATCAAATTGCAACATTTAGAGATGGCGTTTCTGAAATTTTAAAAGATGAAAAAGGAATGCAAGACATTGTTAAAGATGTACAGAAAAACTTTAGCACAGACCAAGTAATTAATAGAGATAACAGGCCTGTAGATTGGTTAGATTACCATTATAAAGGTTTCCCTTTAGTAGCATCATTAACAAAAATGACGCAATTACAAGCCGATATTAAAACTACAGAGTCTCAAGTGTTGTCAGCAATGTTACAAGGTACACTTTCTAGTGAGGTGTCTATGACTAACTATACTACTTTAATGGAAACTTCAAAATCTGCTTACTTTAATGGCGAGCAGTTTGACGGACAAATTGTTTTAGGTAGAAAAGATGCTTCAACAAAACCAAGTAGAGTTGAATTAACTTTAGATGGAAGAAAGCTTACTGAAAAACAATATGCAATTGAAGATGGTAAAGTAAAATTAAAAATAGGTACAGGTGGTGTTGGTGAACATAAAATTGAAGGAAAATTAATTTTTGCTCAAGATGGTGAAGAAATTGAAGTTCCTGTAAGTTCATCATTTGCTACAGTGTCTAAACCAAACTCGGCTACAATTTCAGCAGATAAAATGAACGTAGTTTACCGTGGTGTTAAAAACCCAATGACTATTTCATTTGCTGGTGTGCCAGATAACAAAGTATCTGCAAGCGCCCAAGGTTTATCAAGATCAGGCGGAAGTAAATACATCATGGATGCTACATCTGTAAAAGGAAGAGAAGTAACAATTAATGTAACAGGTACATTACCTGATGGCGGTAAAGTTTCAGATAGAGCTACTTTCAGAATTAAAGATTTACCAAAACCAACGGGTACAGTTAGAGGTGAAGACGGTGCTTTAAAAATGCAAAGAAACTCTTTAGAAATTTCAACTGTTGGTGCTAAGTTTGATGATTTTGATTTTGAATTACCATTACGTGTAACAGGATTTAAATTTAAAGTACCAGGACAGCCTACAATAACTGTAAAAGGAAGCAAGTTAGATAGTAGAGCAAAAGCCGCTTTACGTAAAGCAAAAAGAGGTTCGGGCGTTCAAATATTTGATATTGAAGCTAGAGCTAGCGGTGTTAGCGTAAGGCTTAAAAAAGTATCGCCGGTATTTATTGAGCTTACTAACTAGTACCATAGGTAATACCTAATAAATAAAAAGAAAAGACAATGAATTTAAGAAGTTTTTTATTAACCGTAGCAACTGTTTGTACAGCAACTACCATGTTTGCTCAAGCAAATATTTTAAATGCTAAAAGCCCTGAAGATATTGGGGTGCGAACAGATGAACAAAAAGTAGTAGATAATGACAAGCCCTTAGAATACGGTTATGTTGATGATAGAGATATCTTATTTGCTAAAATGACGTGGGAACGCGTAGTGCTTAATGAGCGCTCTAACTTTCCGTTGTACTACCCAATTGATACTAATAACATTGGTAAAGACAGACGTAGTTTATATGATGTTTTAATGAAAAACATTAAAAACGGTAAAATAGAAAACATCTATGATGATTCATATTTTTCAACAAAACGTACTTTAAAAGATATTGAAGCAGCTTTAACTAAAGTTGATACCACTGAGCTTGGTATTGAGCAGTTAAATGCAGGCGAAACTCTATCTGCTGAGTATATTGATAAAAGAGCAATAACAGCGGCTGACATTGTTGAGTACCGTATTAAAGGTTTATGGTATTTTGACAAAAGGCAATCTGAAATGAAATACAGATTGTTAGCTATAGCACCTGTAGCCCCAGATGTTAATTTTATAGACTCTGATAACCCAGATTTAGTGCCATTGTTTTGGGTGTTTTTCCCAGATGCCAGACAGGTGTTACATGAGGCTAAAGCTTTTAACGGTGAAAACAGTTCGCAACCTTTCTCTTTTGATCATGTGCTAAATTCTAGACGCTTTCATGGTTACATTTATAAAGAAGAAAATGTATATGGCGATAGAAAAATTACAGAGTACGTGTCAGATAACGCGCTTATGCAGTTGCTAGAATCTGAAAGAATTAAAGATAAGATTAGAGATTTTGAATTAGATATGTGGACATACTAATTTAAATTTATCAAATCAAAATATTTAAAGCGCTCACTTTATAAAGTGAGCGCTTTTTTTGTGTTTATTAATAAAGGGAAAACTTCCATTTTATATCTTCGCAGCATGCAAGTAGATTATATTATTGTTGGCACCGGTTTAGCAGGTATTAGTTTTTGTGAACAGTTAAAGGTTAATAACAAAAGTTTTGTTGTTTTTGATGATGGTTCGCAGCAATCATCAATGGTGGCAGGTGGTTTGTATAATCCAGTAGTATTAAAGCGTTTTACAGCTGTTTGGCAAAGTAAAGAACAGCTAAATGTTGCGCTGCCAATGTATAAAAACATTGAAAACCAATTAAATATAACTGTAGATTATAAAATACCAGTGTACCGAAAATTTGCATCAACCGAAGAGCAAAATAATTGGTTTACAGCTTCCGATAATGTTAAGCTTACTCAATATCTTTCAGAGGAAATAATAAAAAATACAAACGCGGCTATTAATGCCCCTTTTGGTTTTGGTAAGGTATTAAATACAGGTAGAATTGATGTTAAAACCTTAATTGAAGCTTATAAAAAAGACTTGAAAAGTAATAAGCAGCTTATTGAAAGTGGTTTTAATTATAACGAGTTAAAAATTACAAGTTTAAATGTTACTTACAATAATATTGAAGCTAAACATGTTGTTTTTGCTGAAGGTTATGGGCTTAATAAAAACCACTATTTTAATTACTTACCTTTAGTACCAGCAAAGGGCGAACTGCTTGTAATACATGCGCCAAATTTAAAAATAGATTTTGTGCTAAAGTCGGCAGCTTTTTTAATTCCTATTGGTAATGATAATTATATTGTTGGCGCTACTTATGAGTGGAAAGATTTAAGCAATAAAACAACCAACAAAGCAAAATTAGAGCTGTTAGATAAACTTAAAAATTTACTTAACTGTAACTTTACAGTGGTTAATCAGGTGGCAGGTATTAGGCCAACGGTTAAAGATAGAAGGCCTTTGGTTGGGCAACACCAAGAATATAAAAACTTATATGTTTTAAATGGCTTGGGTACGCGTGGTGTAATGATTGGGCCATACGTTGCGCAAAAGCTTTACAATTTTATTGAAAATGAAATGCCTTTAGATACTGAAATAAATATAACAAGGTTTAAAGCATAACGCTGCTGCGTTAAGGATAGAAGCGGCATCCTTTTTAAAACGTTTTAACCAGAGTATATTTTTAAAATGCTAAATGTTTTGAAATATAATTATAGCTAACAAAGTGTTGTTATGTTTTAAAAAGATATAGCGTATAGCCTGACCCTTTAGGGTAACGCCCTAATTATTTTTTTACTAGATTTTTATCATAACTCATAAAAAAGTTAATCCAAATATTTCTAGACAAACGCATTATTACTGGCATAAAAACAACTAATGTGCCAACAATTGATATAAATGTAACTTTTAAATTTGCGTTAAAAATTAAATTGCTAATTACAAAAGCAGCCACTGCAAAAGCAACACCAACGGCGTAGCTAACATACATGGCGCCATAAAAAAATGAAGGCTCTATGCGGTATTTTGTTTGGCAGTGAGAGCAGCGTTCGTGCATTTTTAAAGTTTCGGCTAGGTTGTATGCGTTTTTATTTATGTACATTGATTCTTGCTGACACTTTGGGCAAGCGCCGGTTAAAATACTATATAGTTTGGTTCCTTTTTTAAACATTTATTTTAGTGTATTTTTGTACGCGTTTTTATAACGCAAAAATAAATTTATTAGTTTTAATAATTGTAACAAAAGTCACATATCTATGCTTAATATACATAATCTTTCTATTTCATTTCAAGGAGAATATCTTTTTGAAGACATTACTTTTAAGCTAAGTGGTGGCGATAGTGTTGGGCTTATTGGTAAAAATGGTGCGGGAAAATCTACCATGCTAAAAATTTTATCAAAAGATTTAGAGCCAGATTCTGGCCAAATTGCCACAGATAAAGCTTTAAAAATTGGATTTTTAAAACAAGATATAGATTTTATTTTAGGTAGAACCGTGTTAGAAGAAGCTTATGAGGCCTTTACCGAAATTAAAGCTTTAGAGGCAAAAATGGAAGCGGTAAATACGCAATTAGCAGAACGAACAGATTATGAAAGTGAAGCCTACAACCAGTTAATGATTGACATTAACGATTTACAACACCACTACGAAATTTTAGGTGGCTATAATTACCAAGGTGATACAGAGAAGATTTTACAAGGTTTAGGGTTTAAACGCGAAGATTTTAACAAACTAACAGATACTTTTTCAGGCGGTTGGCGCATGCGTATTGAACTGGCAAAACTACTGTTGCAAAACAACGATATTTTACTGTTAGATGAGCCTACAAACCACCTAGATATTGAATCTATTATTTGGTTAGAAGGCTTTTTAAAAAGCTATACTGGTGCCGTTGTTATTGTATCGCATGATAAAATGTTTTTAGATAATGTAACCAACCGTACCATTGAAATTTCTTTAGGTAGAATTTATGATTATCCAAAACCCTATTCAAAATACTTAGTTTTAAGAAAAGAGCTAAGAGAACAACAACTAGCATCACAAAAAAATCAGCAAAAACAAATTGAACAAACCGAAAAGCTTATAGAAAAGTTTAGAGCCAAAGCATCAAAAGCAACCATGGCACAATCTTTAATTAAAAAGCTTGATAAAATTGATAGAATTGAAGTTGATGAAGATGATAATAGTGTAATGACATTAAATTTTCCGGTATCAATAACACCTGGAAAAGTTGTTGTTGAAGCTGAAAAGGTTTCAAAAAATTATGGTGACAATCAAGTTTTAAGTGAAGTAAGTTTACTTATTGAACGCGATAGTAAAACGGCTTTTGTTGGTCAAAACGGGCAAGGTAAATCTACCTTAGCTAAAATAATTGTAGGCGATTTAAAATATAACGGCCACCTAAAATTAGGGCATAATGTACAAATAGGATATTTTGCACAAAATCAGGCAGAATATCTAGATGGTAATAAAACTGTTTTAGATACCATGATTGATGCCGCTAATGAAACCAACAGAAGTAAAGTACGCGATATTTTAGGCTCGTTTTTATTTAGAGGCGATGAGGTTGAAAAATATGTGCGTGTGCTTTCTGGAGGTGAGCGAAACCGTTTAGCCTTAGCAAAATTAATGCTTCAGCCGTTTAATGTGTTGGTAATGGATGAGCCTACAAACCATTTAGATATAAAATCTAAAAACGTATTAAAAGATGCTTTAACACGTTTTGAAGGTACTTTAATTTTAGTGTCGCATGATCGTGATTTTCTTCAAGGTTTAACTAATAAAGTTTATGAATTTAAAGACCAAAAGCTAAAAGAATATTTAGGTGATATAGATTATTACCTAGAACAGCGTAAAGTTGATAATTTAAGAGAGGTTGAAAAAAGAACTGTTGTAAAAGAAACACCAAAAGTTAAAAAACAACAAACCTACGAAGAACAAAAAAAGCTCAAATCTTTAAACAATAAGCTTAGTAATGTTGAAGCTAAAATAAGTGATTTAGAAAAAGAAATTAAAGCTATTGATGCAGATTTAGAGGCTAATTATGAGCAGATAACCTCACAACCTAATTTTTTTGATAACTACCAGAAAAAGAAAAAAGATTTGCAAGAATTCATGGAAAAATGGGAATTGCTTCATGAAGCGTTAGAAATGTTAGAAAATTAAGGTACACATTATCTATTTTATGTTTTTTTTAACTTTATTCACTTAGGGGTTTAGGTAATTTTGCGCGTATACACCATCAAAATTACACTAAATGCGTAAAATTATACTATCCGCTATAGGCGTTTTGCTAATAGTAGTTTCTTTTTTTATTGCCAAAAATTTAATTGCTAGTAAAAATAAACCCAAACCTGTAAAAGGTAAAGTAGTTAAAACAGTTTTTGTAGATACGGTTAAAAATGCCACTATTCCTATAGTTGTTACAGCAAGCGGTAATACCGTAGCCAAACGTAGGGTGGAGCTTTATGCCGAAGTACAAGGTGTTTTTAAACAAACAGGAAAGCTTTTTAAACCTGGGCAAGTTTACAAAAAGGGACAACCTTTAATTAGAATTGATGCTTCAGAATATTACGCAAGTGTACAATCTGCCAAAAGCAATTTGTATAATGATATTGCAGCAATTATGCCAGATTTAAGATTAGATTTCCCTGAGGTTTACAGCAAATGGCAACAATATTTATCTGGTTTTAATATTGAAAAAACAACGCCAAAGTTGCCTAAAATGACTTCAGAAAAAGAAAACTTTTTTATTACCGGCAGAGGCATAGTATCTAGTTACTATAATGTTAAAAATTTAGAGCAACGTTTAGCAAAATATGCAATAAATGCGCCGTTTACTGGTGTGCTCACAGAGGCTTTAGTAACCGAAGGTACTTTGGTAAGAAATGGCCAAAAGTTAGGAGAATTTATTGATACTTCAGACTATGAAATTGAAGTAGCCATAAGCAAAACGTATGCACCATTTTTAAAAACGGGTAAAAAAGTAGTGTTAAAAACATTAGATGGTAATGCTACTTACACAGGTACGGTAGTACGAGTTAATGGTAGTGTAGATTTAACCACACAAACCATAACAGCATTTATTGAGGTAACGCACCCAGATTTAAAAGAAGGTATTTATTTAGAGGCTGAATTAGATGCTAAAAACGAAGAAAATGCTATTGAAATTAACAGGTCTTTGTTAACCGATGATAACACCATTTTTATTTTAAAAGATAGTGTTTTAGATGTTGTACCCGTAAAACCAGTATATTTTACAGATACTAAAGTGGTTTTAAAAGGCGTAAAAGATAATGTTATTTATGTGAGCCAACCAGTACCAGGAGCATACAAAGGTATGTTGGCAAAACCAGCAAATGAAGCATTAGCAACAATACAAGAATAATGAAAAAGATAATTGAATATTTTATACGCTACCATGTTGCTGTTAACGTGGTAATTTTAGCCTTTTTTGTGTTTGGTATTATTGGTATGCTATCGTTAAAATCGTCTTTTTTTCCGTTAGTAGAATCAAAAATAATTACAGTAGCCATTACCTATCCTGGTGCATCTCCACAAGAAATTGAAGAAGGTATTGTGCTTCAAATTGAAGATAATTTAAAGGGTTTAAAGGGTGTAGATAGAGTTACATCAGTTTCTAGAGAAAACAGCGGAAGCATAACTGTTGAAATTGAAAAAGGCGAAAACTTAGATTTTATGCTTTTAGAAGTTAAAAATGCGGTTGATAGAGTGCCGTCATTCCCTTCGGGCATGGAGCCTTTGGTGGTTTCTAAACGAGAAGCTGTTAGAGAAACTATATCATTTGCTGTTAGCGGTAAAGATATTCCGTTAGTAACTCTTAAACAAATTGCGCGCCAAATAGAAACAGATTTGCGTGCTATTGATGGTATTTCGCAAATTGAAATTTCCGGTTTCCCAGATGAAGAAATTGAAATTGCTGTAAATGAAACCAGCTTATTAGCTTATAATTTAACTTTTAATGAAGTTGCTCAAGCTGTTAGTAACGCTAATATTTTAGTAACAGGTGGTAACGTTAAAACTGTTACCGAAGAGTATTTAATTAGAGCAAATAACAGAGAATATTACGGTAGCGAGCTTTCAAATATTGTTGTAAGAGCCAGTAATGACGGTAAAATAATAAGGTTAAAAGATGTTGCAGAAATTCGTGATGTGTTTTCTGAAACACCTAAAGCTACTTATTTTAATAAAGAATTAGCAGTAAATGTATCGGTTACTAGTACTAATAATGAAGATTTAATTTCATCGGCAGATAGGGTTAAAGAATACATTGAAACATACAACCAAAAATATACCAATTTAAAGCTAGATGTAGTAAGAGATTTATCTATAACCTTAAATCAACGTACAGAGTTACTAGCAGAAAATGCTATTGTAGGTATGATTTTAGTTTTAGTATTTCTATCTATTTTTTTAAATACAAGATTAGCCCTTTGGGTGGCTTTTGGTTTACCAATTTCGTTTTTAGGGATGTTTATTTTTGCAGGCCAGTTTGATGTTACTATAAACGTATTGTCATTATTCGGAATGATTATCGTTATTGGTATTTTGGTAGATGATGGTATTGTAATTGCCGAAAATATTTACCAACACTACGAAAAAGGAAAAAAACCAGTACAAGCAGCTATTGATGGTACTTTAGAAGTTATTCCGCCAGTGGTTTCGGCCATTATTACAACACTACTAGCTTTTTCATTGTTCTTTTTTTTAGATAGTAGAATAGGTGAGTTTTTTGGTGAAGTATCAGTAATTGTAATATTAACACTAGTTGTTTCATTAGTAGAAGCTTTAATAATTTTACCAGCGCATTTAGCACATTCAAAAGCATTAAGAGTTAAAAAAGAAACACTTCAAAACGCCAAATCTTCAAACAGTTTTTTTGCTTTTATGAGAGGTTTAAACAAAAGTGGCGATAGATTCATGTCTTTTTTAAGAGATAAGGTATACACACCGGTGCTTAACTTTGTGTTGGCCTATAAAATTTTGGCATTAGGCATTTTTATAATGTTACTAGTTTTAACCGTAGGATCGATTGGTGGCGGAATAATTAAAACAGCCTTTTTTCCAAGAGTTGCTAGTGATGCTGCAACAATTGAATTAGAAATGCCTGCTGGAACTAATGTTAAAATTACAGATTCTATTATTTCTATGATTGAAGAAAAATCATTTATAGTGAATAAAGAACTTACCGAGAAGTATTTAAAAGGCACAGATAAAGAGTTGTTTGAAAACACTATTGTAGATATTAACAGTTCATCTAGTGCAACACTTAAAATTAATCTTTTACCAGGTGAAGAACGCCCTGATGAAATTCAATCGTTTTTAGTAACTAATAGGTTAGAGGAGCTTGTTGGCCCTGTAATTGGTACAGAGCGATTAATTTATGGCTCTGGTGGAAATTTTGGCGGTAATCCTGTTTCGGTTTCACTATTAAGTAATAATATTGAAGAGTTAAAAGCATCAAAAAATGCCTTAAAAAAATACTTGCAAACAAACCCGTTGTTAAAAGATATTGGTGATAATGATCCTGCAGGTATTAAGGAAATTCGTCTTCAACTTAAAGAAAACGCCTATTTATTGGGCTTAGATTTAAGAACTGTTATGGCTCAAGTGCGTTCAGGTTTTTTTGGCGCCCAAGCGCAACGGTTTCAACGTGGGCAAGACGAAATTAAAGTTTGGGTACGTTATGATAGAGCAAACCGTAGCTCTATTAATAATTTAGATAATATGCGTATAGTTACCCCAACAGGAGCACGCGTTACTTTAAAAGATATTGCAAATTATAGTATTGTAAGAGGTGATGTAGCAATAAACCATTTGGAAGGTAAGCGAGAAATACAAGTGTATGCAGATTTAAAAGACCCAAGTAATAGTCCAACAGATATTTTAGATGATATTAAAGAAAATTTTATTCCACAATTGCAAATAAAGTATCCGTCGTTAAGCGCATCTTTTGAAGGTCAAAATAGAGAGTTCAACAAACTTTCAAGTTCTTTAGGGTTTGCAGGTCCTGTAATTTTGCTGTTAATATACATTACAATTGCTTTTACATTTAGAAGTTATTCACAACCATTATTACTAATTCTTTTAATACCATTTAGTTTAACAGCTGTGGCTTGGGGACATTGGATATCTGGTTTTCCGGTAAATATTTTGTCACTATTAGGTATTATAGCATTAATAGGTATTATGGTAAATGACGGTTTGGTTTTAATAGGAAAGTTTAATACCAATTTAAGAGACGGAATGAGGTTTGAAGAAGCCCTATCTGAAGCAGGAAAATCACGTTTTAGAGCCATTTTCCTAACATCACTAACAACTATTGCTGGTTTAGCACCATTACTTTTAGAAAAAAGTAGGCAAGCGCAATTTTTAAAACCTATGGCAATATCAATTTCATATGGTATTGGCTATGCAACCGTATTAACATTATTGGTTTTACCGCTGTTTTTATCATTTAGTAACAGTATAAAGCAAGGCTTTAAATGGTTAATTACCGGAAATAAAGTAACAAAAGAAGAAGTAGAACGTGCTATTATAGAGCAAAATGAAGAACATGAACATGAAAATTAGTTTTGTAAGTCTGTTATTTTTTACAACCGTTTTATTTGCACAACAAAAAATAACACCAAAAGATGCGGTAACATTAGCGCTAGATAATAATTACGGTATAAAATTAGCTAAAAATCAAGTTGAAGTTGCTAAAAATAATGCCAGCATATTAAACAATGGCTACCTGCCAACATTACGAGGTGTTGCTGGTGCAACCTACAATATAGATAACACAGAAGCTGAGTTTTCAAACGGAGACGTTACTAATTTAAACGGGGCAGAAAGTTCGCGTTACAATGCTTCAGTAGAATTGGGGTATACTATTTTTGATGGTTTAGGGCGTTCATACAACTATAAACAATTAAAAGAAACTCAGCAATTAACGGCTTTACAAGCTAGAGAAACCATTGAAAATACTATTCTGCAACTTTTCACAGTATATTATAATGTAGCTGAATTTAAAGAAAATAAGGCAGCATTAGCACAAACTCTTAATATTTCAAACGATAGGCTTACCAGAGCTAAATATCAATTTGACTATGGGCAATCTACTAAACTAGAAATTTTAAATGCTGAAGTTGATATTAATAATGACAGTATTAATGTAATGAATGCCCAACAGCAACTGCAAAGTGCTAAACGAGACTTAAACCTAGTTTTAGGAAATGCAATAACCAATACTTTTGATGTTGAAACAAATGTGGTTTTTACAAACTTGTTAAGTAAAACAGATTTGCTTAATAAAGCAAAAGCCTACAACGCTAGTTTACTTCAAATAAATAAAAATATTGAAATAAATAACTTAATAGTAAAATCTGAAAAAGCAGCCTATTTGCCAACAATTGGTTTAACGGGTAGTTACGGTTGGAATAAAAATGATAACAATGCAGCATCATTTTTAGCAGTATCAACAAATACAGGCTTTTCCGGTGGTGTTAATTTAAGTTGGAATTTGTTTGATGGCGGCAGCACTATAACACGCGTAAAGAATGCTAAAATAAATTTAGAAAATCAAAACCTTCAAAAAGAAGAATTATTAATAACCTTAGAGCGTGATTTTAATAATGCTTGGGACGATTATCAAAACAAACTTAGTATATACAAATTACAAGAAAAAAATATAATAACAACACAAAATAACTTTGATAGAACTGCCGAAAAGTTCAAATTGGGGCAACTCAATTCTATAGAGTTTAGGCAAGCACAAATAAATTTACTCAATGCAGAGTTAACAAAAAATCAAGCCAAATATGCTGCAAAGATAGCAGAATTAGAACTTTTAAAAATTAGTGGCGAACTGTTGAATATCAATTTTTAAAGTACGATTATTCGTCATATCCGGATGAAATACATGTTTTTAAGGATTAAGTGTTAAATTTTTGCGCATTTAATCGATTAAAATGGTTTTTAATCCTTTTTTAAGTTAGTTTCGTATTAGAATTAACCCCTAATCTAGTTCTACAATGAAAACTTTAAAACTTATAGCCATTTGTTTATTCACAACAGCATATACTTTTGCTGATAATGTTTCACTACTTCAAAAAGAAGCTTTAATAGTATTTTATAATGCCACAAACGGTAGTAATTGGAATACAAAATGGAACTTATCGGCCGATGTTAGCACATGGCATGGTATTACTGTTGAAAACAATAAAGTAACAGAAATTAATTTACCATTTAATAATTTACAAGGTGAATTGCCACAAGAAATTGCAAACTTAACAAGTCTTAAAGTATTAAATTTAGGGTTTAACAAAATTTCAGGAAACATACCTGCATCAATAAGTCATTTACAAGATTTAACCTCTTTAGAATTATTTATGAATGCTTTTGAAGGTAACATTCCATCAGAGCTAGGAAAGCTTAAAAATTTACAATCGTTAAAATTATATAGCAACAAGTTAATTGGTGAAATTCCAGCAAGCTTAATGCAATTAACAAACCTAGAAGAGCTTTTAATAGGAAGCAACTTTTTAACAGGAACTATACCAACTAATATTAACGCCTTAACAAAACTTAAAAAATTAAGTTTAATGGATAACAAATTAGTGGGCGAAATACCAGTTCAATTAAGTCAATTAAATAATTTAGAAGAATTGTTATTATCTTCTAACAACCTAACTGGAGATTTACCAATTGAGCTAGTTAACTTAAAAAAGTTAAATACAGTAATGGTTAGTGATAATAACTTAAACGAAGAATATGTAAGTATTTCTGGTAAAAATCCTCCAGGAATGATGACAATAGACACAAACGCAACAGCGGTATTAGATATTGAAAAAGAATAATTTTTTTAGAGTAAAGTTTTATATTGTTAGTTTAAAGCAGTCTTTTATAGGCTGCTTTTTTAGTTTTATAATAATAAATGGTTTTAAAAGTTTAATAAAAGCTTAATATTCAGCAACTAATAATTATTGCGAAAATAATTTTAAAATATTGCTTGTTAAATGTAAAAAGGGTTGTATATTTGCAGTCCAATATCGCGGGATAGAGCAGTAGGTAGCTCGTCGGGCTCATAACCCGAAGGTCACTGGTTCGAGTCCAGTTCCCGCTACTAGTAAAGCCTTCAACTTATGTTGAAGGCTTTTTTTGTTTTACAAATTCCATGTTTTTATAAATATTGATAGAATTTAAAACATTATCAAACTAAAACAGTATTTTTAGCATTACTTCAAAATATCAGTTTTAATATATGAGTAACATGCATACTTCGGCAAGCGCTAAAACTAATTACACATTACCAATTGTTATTATAGCTAGTTTATTTTTTATTTTCGGATTTGTAACCTGGATTAACGGAGCGCTAATTCCTTTTATGAAAACCATCAATGAACTCACTGAAGCACAATCGTATTTAGTAGCATCTGCATCGTATATTTCATTTGTTGTTATGGCGCTACCGGCTTCATCTGTGATAACAAAGCTAGGATACAAAAAAAGTATGTCTTTGGGTTTAATAGTTATGGGGCTTGGTGCTTTAGTGTTTATTCCAGCGGCAAATGCCCGAACGTATTGGTTGTTTTTAACCGGTATTTTTATTCAAGGTGCCGGTATGACTTTGCTTCAAACAGCTTCAAATCCTTATATAACTATTTTAGGACCTATTGAAAGTGGTGCTAAACGAATTGCCATTATGGGAATTGCAAACAAAATTGCTGGTGCATTGGGGTCGGTAATATTTGGAGCTATTCTATTGTCGGGTATTGATGATGTAAAAGAAAAATTAGCCATAGTTGACGTTTCAGAAAAAGAAACCTTACTAAGTACAATGGCCGATAGTGTTATAACACCATATATTATTATGGCAGTGGTATTATTTCTATTAGGCGGTTTAATTTTAAAAGCACCGTTACCGAATGTTGAAAATACCTCTTCGGGAGAAGCTAGTACTGAAAAAACCACCAAAACAAGTGTATTTCAGTTTCCTAACCTATGGTTTGGGGTGTTAGCTTTGTTTGTGTATGTTGGTGTTGAAGTAATTGCTGGTGATACCATAATTTCATACGGCATTGCATTAAATATTCCCGCTGAAGAAGCTAAATACTTTACGCTATTTACATTAATGGCCATGGTAGTAACCTATGCTTTAGGGGTTATTTTAATTCCTAAATATGTAAGCCAATCTTTAGCGCTTAGAGCAAGTGCTATTTTGGGGGTAATTTTATCACTTTGTATTGTATTTACAACTGGGTTTGCATCGGTACTTTTAGTAGCGGCTTTGGGTATAGCAAATGCATTGGTTTGGCCTGCAGTATGGCCTTTAGCTTTAAATGGTTTGGGTAAGTTTACAAAAACAGCATCGGCTTTATTAATTATGGCAATTTCTGGTGGGGCTATCATTCCTCCATTGTATGGTGCCATTGTAGATAGTAGAAAAGAAACATTAGTAACAAGTGGTTTAGGCGAAGCAAATGCTGCTATAGAAGCCGCTAATAACGGTTACTGGATTTTACTACCGTGTTATTTTATAATTTTATTTTACGCTTTCTGGGGTTATAAAATTGGTGTTTCAGAAAAAAACTAATTGCGTTTTTTATTAGAAGAAGCTCTAACAACTAATTCAGCATCTAAAATTTGCTTATTTAAAGTTTGTGTAATAGTGTCTTTTTTAGCGTGTTCTAAAAAGGTTAGAGCAGCACGCCTTCCTATGTCTTCACTATGTTGGTTAATACTTGAAATACTTGGTGTAACCATGGCGGTAAAAGGTTCGTTACCAAAACCAACAAGCGCTATGTCTTCAGGAACTTTTATGCTTTGTTCGTTTAGCACCTGTAAAGCCCCTAAAGCAGCATAATCTCCAGCAACATAGACTGCATCGGGTCTATTTTTTAAGTTTAGAATTTGTTGCATTTTAGCTCTACCATCTTTAATAGTTAAGCTACTTTCAATGAGTAATTCATTTTCTAAAGGTAAATTATGCTTTTTTATAGCATCAATGTAACCTTTAATTCGGTTATTATAAATTCGGGTGTGTTTAAAACCACCAATATGGGCAATACGTTTACAACCTTGCTGTACTAAATGTTCAACAATCATGTGGCTACTTTCATAATCATTAATACCAATGTAATCTACATTCAAATCGTTTTCACCACGGTCAAATAAAATAAGTGGTATGCCTTTAGATTTTACTTTCTCGTAATAGTCTAAATCTACCGTTTCATTCGCCATAGAAGCAATAATACCATCTACTTGGGTAAATAACAAAGTATCAATATTATCACATTCTTTTTTATATGATTCGTTAGATTGGGTAATAATAACATTATAGCCTTCTTTGTTTAAAACCTCTTCAATATTTTGAATAACCGACGAGAAAAAGTTACTATTAGTTCTTGGTACAATTAAGCCCACCAAATTGCTTTTACCTTTACGTAAGGCACTGGCCAAATGGTTAGGTTGGTAATTTAAGTTTTTAGCAACTTGTCTTACTGCCTTTTTGGTTTTATCACTTATTCGGGAATCATTGTGCAACGCCTTAGATACCGCTGCTGGTGAGATGTTAAGCACGTTGGCAATATCTTTTATAGTCGCTTTTTTTTTGTTTCCCAATTTTTTATATATTTGCTTAATCGTTTAAGCAAATATATTGCTTTAGTAAGAAAAATCAAAACAACTTAATATTTTTAATACGTTTTGATTTATTTTTAAAACACTGCTTAAACGTTTAAGCAAAAAACTAATTTATTAAATAAGAATTTACAATGAGTAAAGTAGTCACGTTTGGAGAAATCATGTTAAGATTAGCTCCTCAAGGATTTTTAAGATTTTCACAAGCAAATAATTTTGATGTTATTTACGGTGGTGGTGAGTCTAACGTAGCAGTTTCATTAGCAAACTATGGTGTAGATGTTGATTTTGTTACACGTTTACCAAAAAATGATATTGGTGAGTGTGCCATGATGGAAATGCGTAAAAGAGGCGTTGGAGTAGATAAAATTGTTTGGGGTGGAGACCGCTTAGGTATTTACTTTTTAGAAACTGGTGCGGTATCTCGTGGTAGTAAAGTGGTATACGATAGAGCACACTCTGCAATGGCTGAAATTGAATCTGGAATGATAGATTGGGATGCTGTTTTTGAAGGTGTTGAGTGGTTCCACTGGACAGGTATTACACCTGCAATTTCTCAAGGTTCTGCTGATGTTTGTTTAGAAGCTGTTAAAGCAGCTAGCGCTAAAGGTATTACTATTTCAACAGATTTAAATTACCGTGCTAAACTTTGGAAATATTGTGATGCTGCTCATAGAGAAGCTGTCATGACTGAGTTAACTTCATATTGTGATATTGTTTTAGGTAATGAAGAAGATGCTGAAATGCACTTTGGTATTAAGCCAGAAGGTATCAGCGTTCAAACTGAAGGACACAATGTAAAAGCTGAAGCATTTTTATCAGTTTGTCAACAAATGATGGAAAAATTCCCAAGAGCCAAAAAAGTTATCACAACATTAAGAGGTTCTATTTCTGCATCGCACAATACTTGGGCAGGTGTATTATATGATGGTAAAACATTATTTGAAACACGCCAATACCAAATTACTGATATTGTTGATAGAGTAGGTGGTGGAGATTCATTTATGGGTGGTTTAATCTACGGATTATTAAAATACCCAGAAGATGACCAAAACGCACTAGATTTTGCTGTAGCTGCTTCTTGTTTAAAACACACAATTAAAGGTGATGCAAACTTGGTTACTGTTTCTGAAGTTGAAAAATTAATGGGAGGAGACGCTTCAGGGCGTGTTGCTAGATAAATCCCCTCTTTAATTCTCCCCAAAGGGGAGATGTAGAGTGTAATTTACATTTAAAATAACTAAAGTTTAACTTAAAAATATAAAGTCCTTCCCTTTGGGAAGGATTTAAGATGGGAATATGGCACAATTTACAAGATTAGAAGTTGCTCAAGCAATGAAAGAAACAGGGATGATTCCTTTGTTTTTTAACAACAATATAGAATTAAGTAAAAAAGTATTAAAAGCATGTTATGATGGTGGTGCTCGTTTAATGGAGTTTACTGCTCGTGGTGATTTTGCTCACGAAGTTTTTGGTGAATTAACTAAATATGCTGTAGCTGAATTACCGGGTATGATTATGGGTGTTGGTTCTGTAACCGATGCAGGACAAGCATCTCTTTACATGTCTTTAGGTGCAAACTTTGTAGTAACACCAGTTTTAAGAGAAGATATAGCTATTGCTTGTAACCGTAAAAAAGTACTTTGGTCTCCAGGTTGCGGTACACTAACCGAAATTACTAGAGCTGAAGAATTAGGTTGCGAAATAGTAAAATTATTCCCAGGTGATATTTACGGTCCGCAGTTTGTAAAAGGTATTAAAGGTCCGCAACCATGGACAAGCATTATGCCAACAGGAGGTGTATCGCCAACCGAAGAAAACTTAAAAGGATGGTTTGATGCCGGCGTAACATGCGTTGGTATGGGGTCTAAATTAATTTCAAAAGAAATTATAGCAAACAAAGATTACGCTAAATTAGAGCAAGACGTAAAAAATGCGTTAGCAATAGTTAAAGCTGTTAGAAAATAATAACCATGTTTTTTTAGAACAAAGAGCGCCTCAATTTATTGGGGCGCTTTTCTTTTTATTCTGAACATAAATTCGTTAATTCGCATCTATTAAAACAATAAACAAATTATATACAATGAAAATAGGAAAAATTTTTAGCGTTTTTGCCGTAGCTTTATTAGTGGTGTCTTGTAACCAAAATGGCGCGCAAAACAAGCCATTAAACACAGCTGCAGATTCTTTAAGTTATGCCATTGGTATGGATGTAGCAAGAAATGTATCTGCTACATTTGATGAAGAGTTTGATCATGATTTATTTTACCAAGGCTACAAAAATGTTGTTGATTCTGCCGATGTTAAAATTGATAAAAATCTAGTACAAGGTATCATTCAAACCTACATGCAGAAAAAACAGCAAGAAATGGCTGAAAAGCAACAAGCTGAAGCAGCTAAAAAAGCTGAAGAGCAATTTGGAGAATTAAAAGCTGCTGGCGAAAAATTAATGGCTGAAAATATATCTAAAGAAGGTGTACAAACTACTGAGAGTGGTTTACAATATATTGTTTTAGAAGAAGGTGATGGTGAAAAACCAACAGCTTCAGATAGAGTTAAAGTACATTACCACGGTACATTATTTGACGGTACTGTGTTTGATAGCTCTGTTGATAGAGGTGAACCAACAACATTTGGTGTTGGGCAAGTAATTAAAGGATGGACAGAAGGTTTACAATTAATGCCTGTAGGTTCAAAATACAAATTCTTTATCCCACAAGATTTAGCTTACGGTCACCAACAACGTGGGCAACACATTAAGCCTTTTACACCTTTAGTATTTGAGGTTGAATTATTAGAAATAGTTAAGTAATAACACATTACTTTTAGCAATATTAAAAAGCAGGAAGCACAGTCTTCCTGCTTTTTGTTTTAAATAAATTGTTTAAAACAGCCGTAAGGTTGTAACTTTGCATAACATTTTAAAAAGAATATATGGCGCATAAAGCAGGTTTTGTAAATATTATAGGTAATCCAAACGTGGGTAAATCTACCCTAATGAATGCTTTTATAGGCGAAAAACTTTCCATTATAACCTCTAAAGCGCAAACCACGCGTCACAGAATTTTAGGTATAGTAAATGGCGAAGATTTTCAAGCGGTTTTAAGTGATACACCAGGTATTATTAAGCCAGCATATGAGTTACAAGAATCTATGATGGATTTTGTAAAATCTGCCTTTGAAGATGCCGATGTTTTAATTTACATGGTTGAAATTGGTGAACAAGCCTTAAAAGACGAAGCATTTTTTAATAAAATTACCAATTCAAAAATACCTGTTTTATTATTACTTAATAAAATAGACACTTCAGATCAAACACAACTAGAAACTCAAGTGCAATTATGGGCAGAAAAAGTGCCAAACGCTGAGATTTATCCAATTTCAGCACTTGAAGGTTTTAATGTAAAAGAAGTGTTTTTTAGAATAGTTGAACTTTTACCAGAATCTCCACCATTTTACCCCAAAGATCAGTTAACAGATAAGCCAGAACGTTTTTTTATAAATGAAAGTATACGCGAAAAAATTCTGTTGCACTACAAAAAAGAAATACCATACGCCGTTGAGGTAGAAACCGAAGAATTTCACGAAGAAGAAAATATCATCAGAATTCGTTCTGTTATAATGGTTGAGCGAGACACTCAAAAAGGCATCATCATAGGCCACAAAGGAAGCGCGTTAAAACGAGTAGGAACCGAGGCTAGAAAAGATTTAGAAAAATTTTTCGGCAAGCAAATTCATATAGAACTTTACGTAAAAGTGAACAAAAATTGGCGCTCAAACCAAAACCAGCTGAAACGTTTTGGTTACAATCAACGCTAAAAGCTAACGCAACTTTTAAAGTTACATAACATTCTCTTTAACAAGTAGTTTCATATTTGTTGATTAATTAATCAACTTAAAAAAATGAAACTTAAAAACGTATTAAAATTATTTAGTGTAGCACTAGTATCTTGCTTTATGTTAACTGCATGTGCCGAAGATGGTATTGATGGGCAAGATGGTGTTGATGGTGTAAACGGACAAGACGGTGCTAATGGGCAAGATGGACAAGACGGCGCCGATGGAATGGATGGAATGGATTTTACCTATTTCTCAACCGCAGCAAAAGTGGCTTTAGGTGATGGTATAACTGAAATTTCGGCATACGATGCCAATACACAAACTATTTTTTCTACAAATTCTGAAGCTAAAGAAGTAGAGGTTATTGATATTTCTGATGTAAATAATCCTGAAATAAAAACCGCTATTGATGTAACTCTATACGGAGGAAATGTTAATTCTGTAGCAAGTAAAAATGGCTATTTAGCTATTGCTGTTGAGGCAGAAAATAAACAAGCTGATGGTAGTGTAGTTATTTTTAAAACCGATGATTTAACAACACCTTATGCCAACATTACTGCAGGTGCATTGCCAGATATGGTTACTTTTACACCAGATGGTAAATATATATTATCAGCTAACGAAGGTGAACCAAATGATGACTATACTGTAGACCCAAAAGGTTCTGTTACTTTAATTGATGTTGAAGCAAAAACAGCAAGCCAAATAAATTTTGATGCTTTTAATAGCGAAGAAGCTACGCTTGAAGCTAGCGGTTTTAGGGTATTTGGTCCGGGTGCGGATTTAAGTACAGATGTTGAGCCTGAATACATTACCGTATCTTCAGACTCTAAAACAGCTTTCATAGCACTACAAGAAAACAACGGTATAGCAAAATTAGATATTGACACCAAAACAATTACAGATATATATCCGTTAGGAACAAAAGATTATAATGAAGTTGCTTTCGATTTAAGTGATAAAGACGATATTGTAGGAAACCTAAACTATTGGCCTGTATTAAGCTTTTACCAACCAGATGCTATTGATTATTTTGAAATTAATGGCATGGGGTATATTATTACCGCAAATGAAGGCGATTCAAGAGATTACGATGGATACTCTGAAGAAGATAGAGTAAAAGATTTAACTTTAGATCCAACAGCATTTTCAGGTGCAGCAACATTACAATTAGAAGAAAATTTAGGACGTTTAAAAATTACAACAGCTAACGGTGATACAGATAACGATGGTGATATAGATCAAATTTACGGATACGGTGCGCGCTCTTTTTCTATTTGGAGCACAACAGGTGCTTTGTTATTTGATTCTGGCAATGAATTTACTTTAAAAGGACTTTACAGTTTTGGTAATTATCAAGAAGGAAGATCTGATGATAAAGGCTCTGAACCAGAGGCAGTAACCACTTTTGTTGAGGGCGCAAATACATACGCCGCCATTGGTTTAGAAAGAAGTGGTGATGTTTTAATTTATAACATTACAGATATTTACAATCCGCAATTCATGCAACGTTTACGTAACACATCACCAGAAGGTTTATTAGTAATTGATGCTGCAAATAGCCCTAACGGAAAAACATTACTGGTAGTTTCTAATGAGTTTCCAGATGATGCTACATTAAACATCTATTCAAAATAAAACTAAAACATTTAGTTTGTTAAAAATAAAGAGCTGTTTAAAAGATAATATAATTTTAGGTAGCTCTTTTTGTATTTTAAAGTATTCGTAATTATAGGTGTAATAAATCTTGTAGAATGTATATTAAATAAAAATACCAGTTGTTAAATGTGTATTTTTTAAAATCTAATGGTAAGTTGTTATTAACGTAACAATTAGTTAAAATGAAAAAGGCATATTTGCCTCATCAAAGTTTGTTAAACTTTTGAGTTAGTTAGTTTAGTTATAAAAAGCCTTAATTTTGCCCTAAATTAAGGCTTTTCTTCTTAAAAAAAACTAAATTTTTAGAAGCCACTAAGTACGTTCAAAATATAAAGTAATATTAAACTTCACTAATATTTGGCGCTCCAACATTTTGGTTTAATATTTCTTTCATGAAATTATTAAGCATATGCATTTCTTTTTTGCTAGATGTTTTACCAATACTACCTGCAAAATATAAAGTAAACCAAATTAGTGTCATTAAAATCATAACACTAATTTGTATGCTATAATTGGTGTTTAGTTTCCAGTTGCTGTAAGCCCAAATACCAAAACCAATAAATAGCGTAGCAACAATAAAGTGTAAAAACATAAAAAGCGTCCACACAGTAGGGTTAGGGCCAAATAAGCCATATAATAAACTTGTGTTATTATCTATTTCATCAATTTCTAAATGTAACTGTGGTGTAAAAAACTGCTGTTCTTTTTTAGGGAATTTTATAAAAACATGATTCTCAATACGGTTAACAATAAAAGTGTTTTGTTTGTTTTTAACGTTTTCAAAAGCCTTTAAAATAACTTGGTTATTAACATGTAATTTTAGTTTAAACCTAGGTCTTAAGGCTATATTTTTGTTAGTTGGCATCATATTAGTTTTGTACCATTTAAAATAGTAAAATTTATTAATTAAAAGCAAACCCCTTAATAGTTTTAAAAAACAGTAACTAATGGCAGTATATTTTCTATTTTTGCAAAATATTTAAGGAGCATAATAACGCTAACCTTTTAATTTTATGAGTAGTATAGTAGCAATAGTAGGAAGACCAAATGTAGGTAAATCAACGTTTTTTAATCGTTTAATTCAAAGGCGAGAAGCCATTGTAGATTCTGTAAGTGGTGTAACAAGAGATCGCCATTATGGTAAATGTGATTGGAACGGGCGCGAGTTTTCTTTAATTGATACAGGAGGTTACGTTATTGGTAGTGATGATGTTTTTGAAGCCGAAATAGATAAACAAGTTGAGTTAGCTATTGATGAAGCCGATGCCATAATTTTTATGGTTGATGTTGAAACAGGTATAACTGGTATGGATGAAGACGTTGCTAAGTTATTACGAAAAGTACAAAAACCTGTATTTTTAGTAGTGAACAAAGTTGATAATTCAAAGCGAAGTGAAGATGCCGTAGAGTTTTATGCACTTGGTTTAGGCGAATATTTCACCATTGCAAGTATTAATGGCTCTGGAACCGGCGAACTTTTAGATGCTTTAGTTGAAGCTTTACCAGAAAAAGAAGAAGTGGTTGAAGAAAACTTACCACGTTTTGCTGTAGTTGGTCGCCCTAATGCTGGAAAATCGTCATTTATTAATGCGTTAATTGGTGAAGATAGATATATTGTAACCGATATTGCTGGCACCACACGCGATGCTATAGACACTAAATATAACCGTTTTGGTTTTGAATTTAATTTAGTTGACACGGCTGGAATTAGAAGAAAATCTAAAGTTAAAGAAGATTTAGAATTTTATTCTGTAATGCGAAGTGTTAGAGCTATTGAACATGCCGATGTGTGTTTGTTGGTTTTAGATGCTAACCGCGGATTTGACGGGCAAGTGCAAAATATTTTCTGGTTAGCCGAACGTAACCGAAAAGGTATTGTTATTCTAGTTAATAAATGGGATTTGGTTGAAAAAGATCATAAATCTGTTAAGGAATATGAAAAAGCCATTCGTAAACAAATTGAACCGTTTACAGATGTGCCTATTGTGTTTATTTCTGCACTTACAAAACAACGTATTTATAAAGCAATAGAAACAGCTGTTGAAGTTTATGAAAACCGCAGTAAGCGTATTAAAACAAGCGAGCTTAATGAAGTGTTTTTACCTTTAATAGAGCATTACCCACCGCCAGCATATAAAGGCAAATTTGTTAAAATAAAATACATTATGCAGTTGCCAACACCACAACCACAGTTTGCGTTTTTCTGTAATTTGCCACAATATGTAAAAGATCCTTACAAACGTTTTCTTGAAAATAAACTACGCGAAAATTTTGGCTTTACAGGTGTGCCAATTAGCGTTTACATGCGTAAGAAGTAGTTTTGTAAATATTGAAGTTTAGGGTTGGTGTAACTTTAAATGGTTTACCAACCTCCAGAAGCTCCGCCACCGCCAAAGCTACCGCCACCAAAGCCGCCGCCAAAACCACCGCCAGAAGACCAGCCACCGCCGCCAGAGCTACCCCAGCCACTGCCACCAGATGAACCACGGTAACTACCGCGCCCCATGTTGCTTAAAATAATAGCATCTAAAATACTGGTACCATCAGTTCGGTTACCACGGTTGTTACCGCCACCACCACGTCGGTTTTTTGAAATAGAAATTAAAATAATAAAAAATATAAAAAGGAGCATAACAATTAATCCAACAGGGAAATCATTGTTTTGCTTTCTGGTGCCTTTATATTCGCCATTTAAAACTTCAAAAATAGCATCGGCCCCACGGTTTAAACCGCCAAAGTAATTGTTTTGTTTAAAGTAAGGTATTATATCGCGCTCAATAATACGTTTTGATAAAGCATCGGTTAGCAAATATTCAATACCATGGCCCGTATTTATTCCAATACGCCTATCATCTTTAGCTAATAAAATAAGAATACCGTTGTCTTTTTCTTTACTGCCACCAATACCCCATTTTTGGCCCCATTTGGCTCCTAAATAATTTATGTTTTCACCTTTAGTAGAACTAATAATGGCCACCACAATTTGCGTAGATGTAGTATCAGAATATTTAATAAGTTTGTTTTCTAATATTTTTTTTTGTGAAGGTTCTAATAAGTTTACATAATCGTAAACACTTGTTTGAAATTTAGGTGTTTCAGGAATGTCAAATTGAGCAAACCCAACTGAAGTAGTAAAAAGTAATAATAATGGTAATAGATTTTTAAACACAGTTAATAATTGGGTGTCTTTTTTTTTAGCTAAAGAGAAAGAAACTGAATACTGCATGCCGTAATTTTATCCTTTTGAAATGTCGTTTGAAAGCTCGTTGGTATCCTCTTTTGTGTACGGAAAATAATGTTTTAACGCATTACCAGCTTTAGTGATACCATCAACTAAGCCTTGCTTAAAATTACCTTTTTTGAATTGCTGTTGAATACTGTTTTTTGTGCTATCCCAAAAATTAGGCTCAACCAAATTATTAATACCTTTATCACCATAAATAGCGAAGGTTTTATCTTCTACAGCTACATAAATTATAACACCGTTTTGTGCTTTAGTGTTTTCCATTTTTAGCATGTAAAACACTTCTAAAGCTCTTTTAGAGGCGTTACCATTGCAAGTTTTTTCAATGTGTACGCGTATTTCTCCAGAAGTGTTTAACTCGGCCAACCTAATGGCTTCAATAATTTCTTGCTCTTCAGTTGCAGAAAGAAAATCTTCTATTTTAGACATAATAAAGCAATGATTTCTTAGGTTTTATTGGAAATCAAATTTAACCTCGGGAGCTTTTTCGGCGCCAGCTTCAGCTTCAAAATACGCTTTTTTATCAAACCCCATAATACCGGCAATTAAGTTGTTAGGGAAAGAACGTATGGTTTTATTGTATGGTTTTACAGCTTCATTAAACCTGTCTCTAACCACATTTATTCTGTTTTCAGTACCTTCTATTTGAGATTGTAATTCAAGAAAATTCTGGTTTGCTTTTAATTCTGGATATCGCTCAACGGTTACTAATAAACTTTTTAATGCGCCTGTTAAGCCTCCTTGAACTTCATTAAATTTAGCTAATTGTTCTGGTGTAATATTTGATGGGTCTATGCTTACAGAAGTAGCCTTAGCTCTTGCATTAATAACGGCTTCTAGAGCGCCTCTTTCGTAATCTGCGGCACCTTTTACGGTATTAACTAAATTATCAATTAAATCTGCACGTCTTTGGTATGCGCTTTCAACTTTACCCCAAGTTTCATTGATGTTTTCATCTAGACTAACCAAGGTGTTGTATTTATTCATAGCAAAAAGGCCAAATAAAACAATAATTACAACAGGTAAAATCCATTTTTTCATAATAAAATTAATTTATAGGTTAATGTTTGTAAATGTATGACACAATATTGGTTAAAATGTTACTTAATTATAAAAAATGAATGAAAATTTTGCAGAAATATTTCAAAGATGTTCTTTTATTTTAAGTAGTTGCTCTTTAATGTCTTCAAGCTTATTTATAATTTCAAAGTTGCTTAAGGCTTCTTTTTTTTCTTCTTTTAAATGAATTTTTGCGCCTTCTAAAGTAAACCCACGTTCTTTTACTAAATGATATATAAACTTAAGGTTTTTTATGTCTTCGGGAGTGAATTTGCGGTTGCCTTTTGCATTTTTTTTTGGTTTTAAAATGTCAAATTCTTTTTCCCAAAAGCGTATTAATGATGTGTTTACACCAAAGGCCTTTGCAACTTCGCCTATGCCGTAATAACGTTTATTGGGTAAATTAATATGCATTAGTCTAGTGATTGGTTTTCCATTGAAGCATGTTCAAGCATTTCGCTAAACTCTTCGGCAGTTAAACTTCCGTAGTAAAAATTAATAGGATTTATATTTACACCGTCTTTTCTAATCTCATAGTGTAAATGTGGTGCCTGAGATCTTCCTGTGCTACCAACAAAACCAATTAAATCACCGCGTTTTACTTTTTGGTTTTTGCGTACGTTGTATTTGTATAAATGCGCATAGAGGCTAATGTAGCCAAACCCATGATCTATTCTTATGTGTTTACCGTAACCGCTAGAGCCTGAGTCTGCACGCACTACAACACCATCTCCGCTGGCATAAATTGGGGTGCCTCTTGGTGCTGTAAAATCCATGCCTTTATGCATTTTTCTAACTTTAGTAAAAGGGTCTGTACGCATACCGTAACCAGAAGCCATACGTGTTAAATCTTCATTGCTAACAGGTTGTATGGCAGGAATTGCAGCTAATAATTTTTCTTTTTCTTCGGCAAGTAACGCAACTTCGTCTAAAGATTTTGATTGTACAACAATTTGTTTTTGTAAAATATCTAAACGTTTTGTGGTTTCCATAATAAGTTTAGAGTTATCAAAACCCGCTAAGTTTTTATAACGGTTTATACCACCAAAGCCTGCTTTTCGTTGTTCATCGGGTATAGGGTTTGCTTCAAAATAAACGCGGTAAAGGTTGTTGTCTCTATCGGCAACATTGGCTAAAACCGCTTCAGCTTCATCCATTTTTTTATTTAAAATTTCAAACTGAAATTGCATATTTTGTAATTCTCGTTTTAAGGCCTTCTCTTTAGGAGATTCAATGTATTGTCCTGCAATAAAAACAAAGCCAAAAGCAAATAAGCAAGCAGCTAGTAAAAACAAAAAAACGTACTTAAATGTAGTTCTTTTTTTACGCTCAATTTTTCTGTATGAAAGTGATTCTGAATCGTAGTAATATTTTACCTTACTCATTACGTTATTTATTCTATTTTTGCATGAGATTATCTAAACCTAATTAGCTTAAAATTTTAAAGCTAACGTGCCAAACTTGTAATTATTGTATTTAATGTTTGGTACTAATTTTAAAGCTAAATAGGTACGCTAACACCAAACTAAAATAAAATTTGGCGAGTAAAGATAAAAATTGTTTTACAATTTAAATAATTTAACTAAAAAAGAGCAAATCTGCATTCATGAAGTCACAAGAAATTAGAGCTACGTTTTTAAATTTTTTTAAAGATAAACAACATGCCATTGTACCATCTGCACCTATGGTGTTAAAAGATGACCCAACGCTAATGTTTGTTAATTCTGGTATGGCGCCTTTTAAAGAATTCTTTTTAGGCAATGCTGAACCAAAAAGTAGTAGAATTGCAGATTCTCAAAAATGCTTACGTGTTTCTGGCAAACATAATGATTTAGAAGAAGTTGGGTATGACACTTACCACCACACCCTTTTTGAAATGCTTGGAAACTGGAGTTTTGGCGATTATTTTAAAGAAGAAGCCATAGCTTGGGCTTGGGAACTTTTAACCGAAGTGTTTAAAATAGATAAAGATATTTTATACGTTACTGTTTTTGAAGGTGATGAAGGTGATAAACTACCAATGGATACTGAGGCTTATAATTTATGGAAAAAGCACATACCTGAAAACCGCATTTTAAAAGGAAATAAAAAAGATAATTTCTGGGAAATGGGAGATCAAGGTCCGTGTGGGCCATGTAGCGAAATACATGTAGATATACGTTCGGCAGAAGAAAAAGCCAAAGTAGATGGTAAAGATTTAGTAAACATGGATCATCCGCAAGTGGTTGAAATATGGAATCTTGTATTTATGCAATACAACCGTAAAGCAAACGGCTCATTAGAACCATTACCAAATAAACACATTGATACCGGTATGGGTTTTGAACGCCTATGCATGGTATTGCAAAATGTACAAAGTAATTATGATACCGATGTTTTTACACCTTTAATTAGAGAGGTTGAAACCATTACAGGTAAAAATTATAGTAAAGATGAGAAAGTTGATGTAGCCATTCGTGTTATTTCAGATCACGTACGCGCGGTAGCTTTTTCAATTGCCGATGGCCAATTACCAAGCAACAATGGTGCAGGCTATGTAATTAGGCGTATTTTACGAAGAGCAGTACGCTACGGCTTTACGTTTTTAGATAAAAAAGAACCTTTTATTTACAGGTTGGTTGATGTGTTAAGTGAAAAAATGGGAAGCGCTTTCCCAGAATTAAAACAACAAAAACAATTAATTCAAAATGTTATAAAAGAAGAAGAACAATCGTTTTTAAGAACTTTAGAGCAAGGTTTAATTCTGTTAAATAGAATTGTTGAAGAAACTAAAGGCAATACTGTTTCTGGTGAAAAGGCTTTTGAATTATATGATACCTATGGTTTTCCAATAGATTTAACATCGTTAATTTTAGGTGAAAAGGGTTATAGTTTAGATGAAGCAGGCTTTAATAAAGAACTTCAAAAACAAAAAGATAGATCGCGTGCAGCTAGCGAAATGAGTACTGATGATTGGACGGTTATAGTTAATGATGCCGACCAAGAATTTATTGGCTACGATGCCTTAGAAGCAAACGTTAAAATTACTAGATACAGAAAAGTAACCTCTAAAAAAGACGGTGATATGTATCAATTAGTATTCAATTTAACACCATTTTACGCTGAAGGTGGTGGGCAGGTAGGAGACAAAGGTTATTTAGAAGATGTAAATGGTGATGTAGTTTATATTTTAGATACTAAAAAAGAAAACAACGTAATTATTCATTTTACCAAAAATTTACCTAAAAATATAGAAGCATCGTTTAAAGCGGTTGTAGATGCTAAACAGCGTTATCGTACAGAGTGTAACCACACAGCAACGCATTTGTTACACCAAGCGCTACGCGAAGTTTTAGGAACACACGTTGAGCAAAAAGGTAGTGCCGTACACTCAAAATACTTACGTTTTGATTTTTCACACTTTTCAAAATTAACTACCGATGAATTGCGCGATGTAGAAAATTTTGTAAACGCTAGAATAGACGGCAAATTACCTTTAGAAGAAAAACGAAATATTCCTATGGATGAAGCTGTTGCCGAAGGTGCTATGGCATTATTTGGCGAAAAATATGGTGATACCGTAAGAGCTATTCGTTTTGGGCAATCTATTGAGCTTTGTGGTGGTACACACGTAAAAAATACAGCCGATATTTGGCATTTTAAAATAACATCAGAAAGCGCAGTTGCTGCCGGTATTAGAAGAATTGAAGCTATTACTAATGATGCGGTTAAAGATTTCTATCAAGAAAATAACCGTGCGTTTTTTGAAATGAAAGATTTACTTAACAATGCTAAAGAACCTGTTAAGGCACTTCAAAACTTACAAGACGAAAACAGCGCTTTAAAAAAGCAAATTGAAGCTTTACTTAAAGACAAAGCTAAAAATTTAAAAGGTGAGTTAAAAAATGAGCTAGCTGTTGTAAATGGCATTCAGTTTTTAGCTAAAAAAGTAGATTTAGACGCCGCAGGTATAAAAGATATAGCCTTTAATTTGGGCGGAGAACATAATAATTTATTTCTTTTATTAGCTGCCGAACAAAATGGTAAAGCATTGTTATCTTGCTACATATCAAAAGAATTGGTTGAAAGTCATAATTTAAATGCAGGACAGGTAGTACGAGAATTAGGTAAGCACATTCAAGGCGGCGGCGGCGGGCAACCTTTTTTTGCAACCGCAGGCGGTAAAAATCCTAACGGAATTGAAGTGGCTTTAAAAGAAGCAGAGGCTTTTATAAAATAGGCTTTATTTTATTCTAAGTATTTTGTTAAATGTTTTTATTTCGCATTTGTAAAATTTAATTAATCTATTTTTTAATGTGATATAAGTTTTATTTGTTTTCATAATAAATGTTTTGTGGTTATTAGACAGTAAAACATAAAAAGTGTTACATTGATGTGATTAAAAATGAACTTACAAACAAACATACCATTACTTAAACAAAATGAAAATTTAATAAATTATGAGTCTAATATTCTATTATTAGGCTCGTGTTTTGTTGAAAATATTGGTGAAAAGTTATCTTATTTTAAGTTTAAAAATAAGTATAATCCGTTTGGTATTCTATTTCAGCCTAAAGCTATAGAAACACTTATTAAACGCGCATTAAACAATTTACTTTACACAGAAAAAGATGTGTTTTTTAATAATGAACAGTGGCATTGTTTTGATGCGCATTCAAAACTAAGCAATACTTCAAAAGCTAGTTTGTTAGAAAATTTAAACGCTCAATTACAATTAACAGCACATCAAATAACAAATTCTTCACACATCATTATAACCTTAGGAACTGCTTGGGTTTACAGCGCTATTAAAAATGATAATATTGTGGCAAACTGCCATAAAGTTCCGCAGAAAAATTTTAATAAAATATTACTTCCGGTAGAAGATATTGTGGCATCACTACAAAATATAATAGCGCTTATAAAAACTGTTAATGCTGGGGCGTCGGTTATTTTTACGGTGTCTCCAATTAGGCATATAAAAGATGGTTTTGTTGAAAACACACGTAGTAAAGCACATTTAATTTCGGCCATTCATCAGGTTATTAATGCACAATTATTAACTGAAAAACATAAACTACACTACTTTCCTTCTTATGAAATAATGATGGATGAGTTGCGTGATTATCGTTTTTATGCTGAAGATATGATTCACCCAAACCAAACAGCCGTAAATTATATTTGGGAAAAGTTTAAGCATGTATGGCTTTCAGAAAACGTATTGAAAACAATGGATGATGTTGATACTATTCAAAAAGGACTAAGGCATAACCCCTTTAATCCAAACTCTGAAGCACACAAAAAATTTCTTCAAAAATTGGAAAATAAAAAACAGGCCTTAAGTAAAGCCTTCCCGCACATTTCTTTTTAAAACAAAATTTTAAATTGTACGTAATAAATCAAAATATACGTAATTCATCGTATTGATTCCCCTTGTGTTTTGTTGCAGTTTTGTGATGCTATTAATCATAAAAAAACAACAAAATGAAACATTTCAAAAATCAATTCTTATCAGTAGTTATTATTTTATCAATGCTATTTGTGTCATGCTCATCATCTGATGATTCTGACGGCGATATAAAAGCATCATCAGGTATTTTAGTGGCAGAAGTAGATGGTACTTCGTATAAATCATTCGAAATTTCTTCTTCAGCAACCATTTCAAACGTAAGTTCAACAGCAAAAAGTTTAATAATTATTGCAACAAACAGTGATGGTAACGCTTTTTCTATGACTGTTTTTGGGTATGAAGGCGCGGGCACATACGATTTTACAGGTGCTAATTTAGCCATAACAAATGTGGCAAGTTACACTGAAACCGATGTAAATATAAATAACCCTTCAGCTTCAACAACCGAAATTTGGCAAGCACCCTATGACGATACTAAAGTAGGTTCTATTACCATTACCGAAGAAACCGATACCAAAATTAAAGGCACATTTAGCTTTACATGTAAAAACGTAAACGGCGATAACTCTATAAAAAATATTACAGAAGGTTCTTTTGATTTAAAAAAACAAGTACTGTAATAAGCTAATTATCATAAACCAAATTCAACAATGAGAACATTACAAATTTTAGTTTTTCTATTAGCAAGTACGCTAATGTTAAACGCACAAAAAGCAGAAACACCAGAAAATAGTTATGATTTAGGTGCCAATATTAATCAAATGACTTTAACAGTTGCAGGTACTTTAGTTGTTGCAACTAATGATGGTTTGGTAGGCATAAAACCAGATACCAATAAATTACTTTTCAATTTTACAGATTATGGCAGAGTAAAACCTGAAGAATTAAATTATGTCCCCATGTCTCCGTACGTAATGGTGGGTCAAACAGGGTTTGCAAACTTATCGGCAAAAAAAGCGGTAATAGACCATATTTCCGGTAAAGTATTATTTACTACAGAATCTAAAGGTTGGAAAAACGTTTTTACTTGCGATGTTATTATGCCACAAAACAAATTGGTGGTAAGCGGTTTTCAAAAAGGAGGCGGAAAGGCTGAAAATGTAACGCCTAAAGTAGGTGTTTACGATTTGGCTACGGGTAATTTAGATTATGAATTCTTTTTAATAAAACCAGGAAAAGTATCTATGAAATACTTTGCTGTTACCGGTACGCCAATGCTTTTAAAAGATAAATTACTGGTGCCAACATCACAAGGTATTATAGCAAAATCTAAAACAGGCGAAACACTTTGGGAAAACAAAGTAAAAAATGTTAATTGGATGACTGCTAATGAAACCGAAACCGATATTTATGCGTTTGCAGCTACAACAAACGGAAAAAACACACGAATTTATAAGCTTAATGGAAGTGGTAATGAGGTTTGGACTGAAGAGCGCAAAGTAAAAGGAAACGTTACCAATTTTGAAATGCTACCCCAAGGTTTAGCTGTGGTTAGTGATGTTACTGGCGGTAGTGGTGCTTTAGGCGCAAAAGCAGAATCTAAAATAACCATGTTTAGTGCCGCAACTGGAGATGATTTATGGGAAAAAGCACCAAAAACAAAAGGCTACGTGCAGCATTTTTATGTGCAAGATGATGGTATTTTGTTTGGTATATATGAAGGCGGTATCAATAAAATTTCATTTGATGGCAATACCTTGTTTAAAAAACCATTAAAAACTGGTGAAAACATTATGGTAATGGCCCAAACACCTCAAGGTTTAATTTATATTACCAGTGAAGATGCTAATATAGTAGATTTAAAAACAGGTGAACAGGTTTGGAGCAAGCCTTTAAAATATAAACGAGCTACTTCGGTTGCCTCTACTTTTGATGCTAAAAACAACCGTTATTTAATTGCAGCCGATGGTAAAATTATGGCTATTGATGCTAATTCTGGTAGCGTAAGCGATTTTGCTAAATGTAATTTTGATGAAAAGGAAGATCCTAACACTATGCAAATTAGAGATGGTGGCGTGTTCTTATCATCAGACCAAAATATGACTTTAATAAATTTTGATGGTAAAGAAAACTATCATGCCTATTACAAATCACCAGGCAGAAGCACATTTGGTAAAATTGCAGGAGGTGTTTTAGCGGTAGCATCTACGGCAATGGCTGCCGGTATGAGTATGAAAGCTGGCGCTAACCGTAGTGCTTTTGGTAGTGTAAATGATTTAGATAGCTATAATGAAACAGGAAAAGAAGCAAAACGAGCTGCCGATATGTTTGCAGGTATTGCAAGTGCCTCTTTTGATTATTTATCAACCAGATTTAAAGCAACAGCCGCTACTGAAAACGCTCAATTTATTTTAACAAATTTAGATGGTGGTGCTGGTCTTGTAAAAGTGAATAAAGATTCAGGTAAAATTGATAAGGAAATTATGCTAAAAGATAAAAAACCAGAATATGAAGTAGATGAACTAGGTGGTTATTTGTTTTACAAAGCCAATGATAAAACAATATATTCTTACAACCTTAATAAGTAAATCTTGTTGTTGAGATTTGTACTGATTAGGCGTGATAAATCCTTTTATTGCGCTTAATCTTTTTTAATAACTTTTAGTCGATATTTTACCTTTTTAGAAAACTTATATTGTAGATTTAAAATGCTATTAATCAGTTCATATCAAAAGCATCAATTGCTATTTTCTTGTGAAACAGGAAAGCAGTTGGTGTTTTTTTTATGGGCAACCATAACTAATAATGTAAAACGTTATAGTTATGTGTTTTAATATAATTTTTGAGGTTATAATTGGGTTGCTGTTATTACTTTTAAGTACAGCTATTATTGTTACGGTTAAACGTATGCTTGTGTTTAATGAAAACGCAAAAAAAAGTAATCAAGCACTTGCTTTTAAAGTATATTTAGCAAAAAAGCAAAGTGCGCAATTACAACAAAAAACGGTGTTGTTAAACACCTTAAACACCAAGTTATACCCTCGTTTTTTTAGTATAATTGAACAAATACTTTCATTACAAAAATTTATATTTGATGAAAGTTGATAAATTTTTATGAAAAAACTACTGTGCGCTCTCGTATTAATATTCAGTAATTATTGCTTTTCACAAAATGCTCAAAAAACAATTGATAGTTTAAAAACACTATTAAAAACCCAAAAAGAAATTTCTTTAGTAAATACACTCACTGAACTTGCATGGGAGTATGAAAACCGTAGTATAGATAGTGCATTATTCTATTCAAAACGGGCATTAAAAATTTCAAAAAACATAAAAAGTGACGAGGCTTTTGCTGCGTCTTACAATAGTTTAGCCAGTTGTTTTGATGCTTTAGGAAAATTAGATAGTGCCATTTATTATCATCAAAAAAGTTTAGATTTAAAGCTAAAACTTAATAATAGAATTGGTGCAGCAAATACATATAATAACTTAGGTATTGTTTATGATTTATCGGGTGATTTTGATGTGTCTCTAGAACATTACTTTAAAGCATTAAATATTTTTGAAACTGAAAATGTACCTTTTGATAAAGTACCAATGGTATTGGGTAATATTGGTATTGTTTACAAAAAGCAAAAAGAATTTGAAAAAGCTTTAGAGTATTACAACAAAGCCTTAGAAATTTACAAAGCAAATAATTATAGTTTTGGTGAAGTTGTTACAAAAGGTAATATTGGTGCTATTTTAATTCAATTAAGTCAATTTGAAAAGGCAATAAGATACTGTTCTGAAGCCCAAAAAGCTTATACCAAGTTAGGCTACAAAAGGTATGTGCCTTACATGTTAAGTAACATAGCCATTGCTAAAGATAGCTTAAAACGCTACAACGAAGCAGAAAAAGATTTTGAGCGAGTTATTGCTTTATTTCAAAAAGAAAATAATAACTATGAATTAGTGCATAACAAGCTAAGTTTTGCAAATAATTTAAAACAACAAAAAAAACTTAAAAAAGCATTTTTACAAGCAAATAGTGCATTACAAATAGCTAGAAATAATGGTTTTAAAGAGTGGGAGGTTAAAGCATACAACGTTTTATCTAAAATTGAAAAGTCAAAACAAAATTACAAAGCGTATGCTGCCTATTTAGAAAAGTATGCCCAAAAAAAAGATAGTTTATTTGAAGAAAATAAAACCAAAACTGTTTTTGAGTTAGAAACCAAATACAAAACCGCTAAAAAAGAAAAAGAAATACTAGCACAACGTGCTCAAATAGTAGAAAAAGAACTTAATATTAGTAGAAAAAACACGCAATTACTTGGGCTTGGTGTTTTGGCAATTGTTCTATCGGCTTTTGGGTATTTGGTATATAAACAACAAAAATTAAAAAACAAACAGCTTCAAAAAGAAAGTCAGTTAAAAGAGGCGCTGTCAAAAATTGAAACTCAAAATAAATTACAACAGCAACGTTTAAGAATATCAAGAGATTTACATGATAATATTGGCGCGCAACTTACATTTATAATATCGTCTATTGAAAATTTGCAATACGGTTTCAAAATTTCAAACACCAATTTAACCAAAAAGCTTACAAGCATAAGTAGTTTCACAAAAGATACTATTAATGAGTTAAGAGACACTATTTGGGCAATGAATAAAAACGAAATTTTGTTAACAGATTTACAAAGCAGAATTTCTAATTTCATTGATAAAGCCAATATATCAGCACAAGACACACGCTTTAATTACAGCATACAAGAAAACATTAAAAACAATACTGTTTTCACATCTGTTCAAGGCATGAATATTTACAGAATTATGCAAGAGGCCATAAATAATGCTATAAAATACGCCAATGCCAATAATATAAATATTGAAATATCTGAAAAAAATAATAAACTTGTTTTTGAAGTATTTGATAACGGAATTGGTTTTAATTTAGATGAAGTTGAAGCAGGCAACGGGTTAAACAATATGAAGAAACGAGCCGCCGATATTGGTGCAAACATAACCATACAAAGCAACAAAAACTCCGGAACCAAAATAGCAGTAACTTTATGAGTATGATGGTTAAAATAGCTATAGCAGAAGATAATAATTTTTTACTCCAGGCGGTTAAAGAAAAACTCTCTTTTTTTGATGATTTAAAGGTGAGTTTTAATGCAATCAACGGACAAGATTTAATTGAAAAACTTCAAATTAATCATAACTTAGATGTTATTTTAATGGATATAGAAATGCCCGTTAAAAATGGTATTGAAGCTACCGAAATTGTAAAACAAAAGCACCCGCATATTAAAATTATAATGCTTACAGTTTTTGATGATGATGAAAACATTTTTAACGCCATTAAAGCAGGTGCCGATGGTTATTTGCTAAAAGAAGTAAACCCAAAAGATTTATACAACGGTATAGTTGATACTTTAGGAGGTGGCGCAGCCATGACACCTTCAATAGCTATGAAAACTTTAAAATTGTTGCGTACACCTATAAAAAAATCAAAAACAACAACTTGTGAAGAAATAACACTTACCAACCGTGAAGTTGAGGTTTTAGAGCATTTAAGCAAAGGTTTAAGTTATAATGCCATAGCAAATAATTTAATTTTGTCTGTTGGAACCATTAGAAAACATATTGAGAATATCTATAAAAAACTACAAGTACATAATAAATTAGAAGCTGTTCAAAAAGCCAAAAAAAATAACTTAATTTAAAGGTTGTTTAACCTTGCGGTAAACTAAAAAAATATCAACCAACATATATTTGTAGTGTTAATTTACATTCCAAAAAATGCATTGGTTAGACTTCTTATGTCGAAGGAAACTAATGTTTTTTTTTGCCTTAAACTTTCCCATTCAAATTAAAAAATTATAAATTAGTGTATGCGAAAAATTTTATTTGGTGTTGTAATTACTCTGGTTGTTATTTTAAGCTTCAAGTATTGTAATGATGAAAAAGAAGATGTAGTTCAGCTTAAAGAAAGTTCGGCACTCATTCAAAAACAAATACAAAACGTAGGGAAACTAGTGGTTACCGAAGGTCATTTTAGTGAGGTATTTAACTACCAAAACTCTAAAGAACTTTTAGGCTCTTACGTAACATCACAAAAAAAAGCACTGGTAGTTGTAAATGCCAATGTAACTGTGGCGTATGATTTGAGTAAAATAGAATATAAAATTGACGAAAGCACAAAAACGCTTCACATTTTAAGAATTCCTGAAGAGGAAATTAAAATAAGTCCAGATTTTGAATATTATGATATTCAAGCCGATTTTTTTAATCCTTTTGAAGCCAAAGACTATAACGCCATTAAAAATATAGTCAACCAATCTTTGGCCAAAAAAATTGAAGCTTCTGCACTTAAAACAAATGCAAAAAACCGTTTGTTAAGTGAACTTTCAAAGTTTTATATTTTAACAAATTCATTTGGTTGGACTTTAATGTACCAACAAACACCACTTAACACACCCGAGTCTTTACAAAATTTAAAGTTCTAATTTTTTTGCTAAACTTAGCCAACCGCCACCATTAATACAATCTAAGTTATTTTGTTTTAATAGTTTACTTGCAATACCAGAGCGTACACCACTTGCACAACATGTAATGATGGGTTTGTTTAGTTTTTTTATGTCATTAATACGCTGGTTAAGTGTTTGTAACGGATAATTTAAGGTATTTGGAATAGCGCTTTGTAAATATTCCGTTTCTGTTCTTACATCAATAATAACAGCACCTTTGTTGGCATAATCTATAATTTTGTTTTTGTTATTAAATAAAAAGTTTAGTAATCCCATTATTCCTTAAATTTTAAACAAATATCCTTATTAATTTATTAAAACAATGTAACAAAAGTTACCGTGTAATTTTAGTATATTCAACCACGTTTTTACAAGAAATGTAGATAAATGAATAAAGCTAGTTTGCAAAACATTCATAACAGTATAAAACCTTACATTCATAAAACACCGGTGTTTACATCGCAATTGTTAAATGATATTTGTGAGGCTCAGGTGTTTTTTAAATGCGAAAATTTCCAAAAAATGGGAGCGTTTAAAATGCGCGGTTCAGCGCATGCTATTTTAAATTTATCGCAAGAACAAAAGCGTAAAGGTGTAGTAACACATTCTTCAGGTAATTTTGCGCAAGCATTGGCTTTGGCAGCTAAAAGCATTGGTGTGAAAGCATATATTGTAATGCCCAAAAATGCACCACAAGTAAAAAAAGAGGCGGTTTTGGGTTATGGTGGTATTATAAGTTTTAGCGAGCCTACAAATCAAGCTAGAGAAGCAATGGCTAAAAAAATACAGGTAGAAACTGGAGCAACTTTTTTACACCCATCAAATAATATAGATGTTATTAATGGACAAGCCACTGCAGCTATTGAGTTGCTAGAAGAACAACCTAATTTAAGCAACATTTTTGTGCCAGTTGGCGGTGGTGGTTTGCTTGCCGGTACTATTTTAGCAGCAAATGCATTTTCTAAACATTGCAAAGTTATAGCCGGTGAGCCAGAAAATGTAAATGATGCCTACAGGTCTTTACAATCGGGTAAAATTGAAACTAACATGGCTAACAACACCATTGCCGATGGTTTAAAAACCCAATTAGGAGATAAAAATTTCCCTATTATAAAAAAGTATGTTGAATGTATTGAATTGATTAAGGAAGCTGAAATTACAAATGCTATGGCCTTAATTTGGCAACGTATGAAATTAATAATAGAACCATCAAGCGCAGTAGCTTTTGCTGCAGTTTTGAAACAAAAAAGTAAAATAAAAGGAAAAAAAATAGGTGTGATTTTATCTGGCGGAAATGTTGATATTAGCAATTTACCATTTTAATTGTACTATAAATTAAATAGAAATTATGGAGGTTAAAGAGCCTTATGTGAGTTTGAAAATAGAGGAAAGTGTTGGAATAATTGAATTTTTTCATCCAAACCGAAACTCAATGCCTAGTGATGTGTTAACAAAACTAGAACAAACTATTATTGAAGCAGGCGTAAATGATGCCATAAAAATTATTGTTTTAAAAAGTGGTGGTAACCGAACATTTTGTGCTGGTGCAAGTTTTAATGAGTTAATAGCCATTGAAAACGCCAACACAGGTAAGCAATTTTTTTTAGGTTTTGCCAATGTAATTAATGCCATGCGTAAATGCCCCAAGTTAATAATTGGCAGAGTACAAGGTAAAACTGTGGGTGGTGGTGTAGGTTTAGCTGCGGCTACAGATTATTGTTTGGCAACGCAATATGCATCAGTTAAACTAAGCGAATTAAGTATTGGTATTGGGCCTTTTGTAATAGAACCAGCAGTTTCTAGGCGTATAGGAAAAACAGCCATGTCTCAAATGACAATAAATGCCGAAGCGTTTTATGCCGCTAATTGGGCAAAAGAAAAAGGGTTGTTTGCTGAAGTTTTTGATACAACCCAGGAGTTAGACGAAGCCGTATTAAGTTTAGCCAATAAGTTAAGTAGTTACAACCCCGAAGCCTTAAAAGAAATGAAAAGAATTTTTTGGGAAGGAACCAGCAATTGGGATGATTTACTTAGTAAAAGAGCCGAAATAAGTGGTACACTAGTGTTAAGTAAATTCACAAAAAAAACCTTAAAGCGTTTTAGATAAAAAAAAGCTCAAGAAAAGCGAAAGCTTTATCTTGAGCTAAACTAATACTACTAATTGTATCTTAGGATTTATAGTGTAGGTATTAGCCTTAAACTTTAAATTATTCATTACTGAATATTTTTAAGACACATTTTTTTAATTAGGTCACAATTAAATATTTGATTTTTAATTTCTTAAGTTAAATACTGATGTTTTTCTTATTGGTTATTATATGTAAACCATCATCAATTAAGTTACCAAGCTTAGGTTTTTGTTGCTTTACATTTTCTAAATATTTTAAAATGTTGTTGCATAAAACAGTTTCATTATCGGCATGAGCTAATTCAAAAAGTTCAACAGCAAGTAACCAATCTGTGGAGAAGTTTTCTCTAAGTTCATCAAGTACTTTTGTTCTAGAAATGGTTTTGTTTTTACCTAAGCGGTAATCTCTAACTTGTTGGTAAAGGGCTTCAAGTTTAAGTTGTTTATTAGTTTTTTTAATTTGAATTGTTTTTTCTGAAGGCAGATGGGTTATTAAATCAAAACTATTTAAATCTGCGGGTCCGGAAAAAGCAGAGGTAATATGTTTTCCAACAGCCATGTCGTACTGGCCCCATTCGGGTTTATATAAAACGGTGTCATTATGTGTAACGGTACAATTTTTAAAGCTTATTAAAATTATTTTGCCTTGTAAATTACGTTTTCCTGTAATAATTTCACCTGAAACTTTAATGCCACCTTCAAATTCTAAAGTAGTTATTTCTTCTTCAAAAATGTTATATGCCGCTAAATCTCTAGGGCTCATATCTTCAATAGCAATATTAATACCTTTTAATTTTCCAACCGGAAAACCAAAACCTTTAGAGTGTGTTTTTACACCATGGTTTACAAGTTCTTTTTCTCGGTAAGCTAGCGCTGTATTGCCTGTTGTTTGTACATAAATAGCATTGTTGTTGTAATTAATAACACTGGTGAAAACACCCGAAATTTGAATGCCTGTACTAAGCTCTACAGTGCCTAATGCATTCGAGTTTATTAGTTTTTCAACACCCATTAATCCGCCAGTTCTAACAGCCATGGTGTTTGCAAATTCTTCTAAAATTAAACTTAAATGGGCAAAATTTGGTGTAACAAAAAGTTGAGGTTGTGGTTTAGTGATGTCAAAATCTTTAAAGGTAGCCTCAATACTGTAAGGTAATTTTTTAACAGCATCGGTCATGCACCAAGCGCTTTCACCAATAGATGATAATAAGCCAGCACCATAAATTTTAGGGTTTTCAACCGTGCCAATTAAACCATATTCAACCGTCCACCAATGTAGGTTTCTTATAAGAGCCATTTCACTAGGTTCACCCATGTTTTGTTGTATATTTTCAACTTTTTTTTCAGCTTCGGCAATAGTCTCATTACCAGTGTTGGGTGCTTCTTTTATAATAGATAAATGCCTAACGGCTTCATACAATTCATAATCTTTTGCAGAAGAAATGGCTTTACAACCTATTTCACCAAAGCGTCTTAAATACTCGGCATATTCAGGGTTTGCAATTATAGGTGCATGTCCTGCGCCTTCATGAATAATATCTGGTGCTGGGGTGTATTCAATATGTTCTAATTGCCTAATATCACTTGCAATAACAAGTACGTTGTAGGCCTGAAATTCCATAAAAGCATTTGGCGGAATAAAACCATCAACAGCTACTGCTGCCCAACCAATATCTTTTAAAATACGGTTCATGCCGTACATATTTGGAATACTTTCAATTGAAATACCTGTTTGTTTCAATCCGTTTAAATATGATTTATGTGCTACTTTACTTAAAAAGTTTACATTTTTACGCATTACATAGCGCCATACTGCTTGATCTATAGCAGAATAATCTTCATAATTTTGCGGCTTAATAAATTGTTTTAAATGTTTTGGTAAACGATTTAATATAGGATTAGACTCAACTGCAGTATTCATTTTAATAATTACTAATAATTTCAGTTTAAAAATACGAAATATTCAACAATTAAATAAAATAGTGCTTATTTTTAAAAATACTTTAATACTTAGCTGATTTATTTTGTAAGGTATTTTGTATATTTATTAACTTTAAATAACTTATTATGTACCATTACAAAGCAAGAATAATTGATGTTTACGATGGCGATACCGTTACAGCCATGGTAGATTTAGGGTTTTTACATTTTCAAGAAATGAAACTACGCCTTTACGGCATTGACACACCTGAATTAAGAGGTGTTGAGCGTGAAGCCGGCATAGTTGTAAGAGATATTGTGAGAGAAATGATACTTAATAAAGAAGTTGAAATACACTCTTATAAAGATAAGCAGGGTAAATACGGGCGCTATTTAGCAAATATAATTGTTAATGGTGTTGATTTGAACCAATGGTTGGTTGATAACGGGCATGCAAAACCATATTTTCCTTAAAAATAAAAAGCCGCTTATTTGCGGCTTTTTAAAATGTGATTATTGTGTAACTCCCGGAGGATATTTTTCCATTATTTTAGAAACAAACTCTTTAATACGTTCTTCTTTTTTCTCCATGTTACGGCTTAAATAGCCTGTACCCATACCTTGCCAAACAAGTTCTTTTTTGGTAGCATCAATTAAATCAATGTATAAAGTACCTTGCGTGCTTGTACTAACAGTTGGTTGGTTCCAACCCCAACCCCAACCGGGTCCCCATCCTGGGCCCCAGCCACCCCAACCCCAGGCGCCATTGCCCCAAGCGTTGTTGTAAACATCAACACGTTGTTGAGATTTTGTAAATAAGCTAACAAGTAAATCTGGTTTTTCAGATTTTGTGTAGCCTTTTGCTAAAAGTTCAGCTTCAATAGCGCGCAAAATTCGGCGTTTATCTAAATCGCTAATTTCAGCTTTGTCTATACCAGTTTTAAAAAAAGCAAAGGTTTTGTAATTGTTAAACGGTGCTTTTTTATCGTAATCGGCCGCTACTCGTACAGAGCTGCATGAGCTAGCAATAAGCACAATTAATAAAATTGGTAATGCTCTAAATAATGTTTTCATAATGCAATTTTTTTTTAACGGTTAAAGTAAATTTAATAAAGAAAATTAACTGTTTTAGGTTATGAGCATTTTTTAATTAAAATGTTTTTCGGTTACGCTAATAACATCAATAATCATACCAATGCTTTGTTGTAGAGTAGGTTGCTTAGTGTTAATTAACGTTTTTTGCCTGTAGCAGCGTTAAATCCGTAAGGGCAATGTCTGCAACCGCTTTCACAACAATAACCACGTTTTAAATGGTATTGCTCTGTGAAACATCGGTAGCCTTCGGGCGTTAAGTAGTAATCGCCTTCTTCAATAGGAATTATTTTTTTCATTAATACAAATATAACGTAATTTGGATTGATTTTTGATGCAAAAAAAGCAATGATACGTATTTCAAAATATATTGTACCAAAAGGTTATACGGGTATAACATTGTTTCCGTTTGTGTTTTTAAAATCTTCAAACTTAAAAGCAAATAAAGTACTTTTAAACCATGAGGCAATTCATTTAAAACAGCAAATTGAATTGTTAGTTTTGCCATTTTATATTTGGTATGTTTTAGAGTTTTTATTTAGGCTTGTGCAATACAAAACGTGGCGTTTGGCATACATAAACATTTCATTTGAAAGAGAAGCCTATACCAATGAAGTACAGTTAGAATATTTAAAAAACCGACCATTTTGGGCATTTTTAAAGTACCTTAGCAAATAATGAATTTTAATATTGAAGATAGCATAAATGAGCCCGTAGTTTTGCCAAAAAATTATGGTGTAGAATTATATATTAAAAGAGAAGACACTATTCATCCTTTTATTTCAGGAAATAAATACCGAAAATTAAAATTCAATTTATTAGAAGCAAAATATCAAGGACATGATACGCTTGTTACCTTTGGTGGTGCTTTTTCAAATCACATTGCTGCAGTTGCTTATGCCGGAAAAATATACGGTTTTAAAACCATAGGAATTATTAGAGGTGAAGAATTAAAAGCTAAAGTTGAAGAAAACCCAACATTGCGTTTTGCTGCCCAAAATAATATGCATTTTGAGTTTGTTACAAGAGAAGTTTACAGGCAAAAAACATCTGATGCCTTTTCAAAACATTTAAAAGCTTTTTTTGGCAAGTTTTATTTGGTGCCCGAAGGCGGAACCAATGCATTAGCTATTAAGGGGTGTCAAGAAATTTTAACCAAAACCGATGCTCAATTTGATTACGTGTGTGCAGCTGTTGGCACAGGCGGTACAATAGCTGGTTTAATAAATAGTGCACAAGAAAATCAAGAAATTTTAGGATTTCCGGCCTTAAAAGGAGACTTTTTAAAAGAAGATATTAGTAAATTTGCAACACAAAATAATTGGCGTTTAATTACAGATTACCACTTTGGCGGATATGCCAAAATAAATGAGGAGTTGGTAACGTTTATAAATACCTTTAAAACTGAAAATAATATACCTTTAGATCCTGTTTATACAGGAAAAATGCTATTTGGTATTTTCGATTTAATAAAAAAAGGATACTTTAAAAAAGGATCTAAAATTTTAGCAATTCATACAGGTGGTTTACAAGGTATTACTGGAATGAATGCCGTTTTAAAAAAGAAACAATTGCCTTTAATTAAATAAATGAAAAAAACACTATTTATAATTTGTCTTAGCTGCTTTTTGTTTAATTGTAAAACAAAAAAACATGTTATAACTAAACCTAAAAAGCAACCAGTGGAGCGCGTAAGTAAAACAAATAAGGAAACACCCGCACAAACAACAGTGCCTGCTGTTAAAGTATTTACTAATGATACTGAAAAGTATATTGATGCTTACAAAACCATTGCCCAAAACGAAATGAAATTATACAACATACCGGCAAGTATTACCTTGGCTCAAGGTATTTTAGAGTCGGCTTCAGGTAATGGAAGGCTATCTGTAAAAGCTAATAACCATTTTGGTATAAAATGCCATGACTGGAAAGGAGCAAAAATTTATCATGATGATGATGCCAAAGGCGAATGTTTTAGAAAATATAAAGACGCTAAATATTCGTTTAGAGATCATTCATTATTTTTAAAAGAACGTAAACGATATGCAGGTTTATTTCAGTTAAAAGAAAACGATTATAAAGCTTGGGCAAAAGGATTAAAAGCTGCAGGTTATGCTACAGATAGAAAATACCCACAGAAATTAATTTCTTTAATTGAACGTTACAACTTGCATCAATACGATAAAGAAGTACTAGGTTATGGTTACGTAGCACCTGTTGAACCGCTTAATAAAACTATAATTTATGTGGTAGAAAAAGGAGACACGTTATATTCAATTTCAAAAAAATATAATTTAACAGTTCAACAACTTCAAAATATAAATGGTTTAACAAACACGAGTTTAAGTATTGGGCAAGAATTAATTGTTAAACCATAAATACAAAACTAATTTTTCATGATTTATAAAAGAAGTAGTGCTTTGTTTGCCGAAGCAGAAAAAGTAATTCCAGGAGGCGTAAATTCACCCGTTAGAGCTTTTAAAGGTGTTGGTGGTACACCCATTTTTGTAAAAGAAGCCAAAGGAGCTTATTTGTTTGATGAAGATGGTAATAAGTTAATAGATTACATAAACTCTTGGGGACCAATGATTTTAGGGCATGCTTATAAACCCGTTGTTGATGCTGTAGTTGAAAAAGCCAAAAAAGGAACCTCTTTTGGAATGCCTACTGAAATTGAAACTAAAATTGCAGAATTAGCCGTTTCAATGGTGCCTAATATTGATAAAATTAGATTTGTAAATTCTGGTACCGAAGCATGTATGAGTGCCGTTAGGCTTGCACGTGGTTTTACTGGCAAAGATAAAGTAATAAAATTTGCAGGCTGTTACCACGGGCATAGCGATTCGTTTTTAATTCAGGCAGGCAGTGGCGCCAGCACATTTGGTACGCCAAATAGCCCAGGCGTAACGCAAGGTACTGCTAAAGATACTTTGTTGGCAACGTATAATGATATAACAAATATAGAGCAATTAATTGATGCTAATAAAAATAAAATAGCTTGCATAATTATTGAACCTGTTGCTGGTAATATGGGGTGTATTCCTCCAAAAGAAGGATTTTTACAAGCATTAAGAAATTTGTGTGATACACATAATATTTTATTAATTTTTGATGAAGTAATGACGGGATTTAGGCTAGCAAAAGGAGGCGCCCAGGAATTGTTTAATATTAAGGCAGATATTGTTTGTTTTGGTAAAGTTATTGGCGGCGGTTTGCCCGTTGGTGCTTTTGCTGCTAGAAATGAAATAATGAATTATTTGGCGCCACTTGGGCCTGTATATCAAGCTGGGACATTAAGTGGAAATCCATTAGCTATGGCTGCTGGTTTAGCTATGATTAGCACACTTAACAATGATACCCAAATTTTTAAAAGATTAGAAGAGAAAACTAAATATTTACATGAAGGCATAGCAAATGTATTAACGCAAAACAATGTGGTTTATACTATTAACAGAGTTGGCTCTATGATTTCTGTACATTTTGATGAAGGTGAAGTAACTAATTTTGATACGGCTGCTAAGGGTAATAATGATACGTTTAAAAAATTCTTTCATGGCCTGTTAAATCAAGGTGTTTATATTGCACCTAGTGCTTTTGAAACTTGGTTTATTACAGATGCTTTAACTTATGAAGATTTAGATTTTACTATAAACGCGGTTAACGAAGTTGCCAAAACATTATAAAGTTGCGTATATATTTAAAATAGAAAAAGGCAATTCAACATTCTGAATTGCCTTTTTCATTAACAAACTATAATCAATCAACAAACTAAATTTTAGTTTCTTTTTCACCATGCATTCTCTTTTTATGCATGCCTTTTTTACCGCGGTGTGCCATTTTTGCTTGTATTTTTTCCCATTTAGCAAATTGCGTTTCGTTTAAAATTTTCTTCATGCTAGCTTTCATAGCAATTTGATGGTCTAATCTTTCATTCATCATTTTTAAACGCGCTTCTTTTGTTGGTTTTTCAAATTCACCACTTTCTTTTTTAGCTTTAAAAGCATCTCTTTTGGCTTTTCTTGCTTCGGCATTTTTTAAAAGTATATCTTTTACTTGGGCTTGTTGCTTTTCATTTAAGTCTAAATGTAAAGTCATTTTTTTTGTTTGTAGTGTTGCCGCTTCCTCTGGTGTTAAATCATGCATTTTGTGCATGTTGTTTTTTTGTTTTCTGTCTTGATTTGGCTGCGCAAAAGCTTGTACAGTTACAAGGGCAATTGCAATTACTAGTATTTTTTTCATTGTATTTAAGTTTTTAATTTTAATGTGCCTTTTTGACTTAAACGAAATGAAAAGGTTTAATTGTAATTTTAATTTAACGTGAAATTAACAGAATAGGTTACTTAATAATAGGAATGCTTAATTGAATGCCTGTTTGAAAATCGGGTGCGTTATTTACTTCTAAATCTTGTTTAAAGTAACATGATATTTTGTAGTTTGGACGTTTGTATGTGTAGGTAGCCGCTATGGTTGATAGTGTTTTGTAAAGTGTACTAACACCATTGTGCCAACCACCATTAATTTCGGCCCATTTACCAGATAGCTTGTAATAGCCTTCTTCTTCTTTTTTGTTATAGCGCGTTTGCATTTGATAATTTACACCAAAAGCATGATAGTTTTTTTGTTTGGTAAATGTGGTAAATTCTATATTACCTTCAAAAGTTGCTAAAAACAAATTGTTACCCAAGTCTATAGCGTTATTACTAAACTTAATGAAGTTTTTTCTTAAAAGATTAGTGCCAAAGGCTATGTTAAAAGGAAACTTCTTATTAATAAAATATTGTTTTACAATGTTAGCAGATAAACCAAAATCTGCCGAAGGGTTATGTTTTGAGGTGTTTAAGCCTAAATGTGAACCAAAATTTATAAATATATTTCGGGTTTTATTAATTTTTAAATCAGGGTAGTAGTAATGCGCAAATTCTAAACCACTAATAAAAAAGTTGTTGTTTTCAAATTTCAAAGTATTGCCATTTCTATCTAAATACTCAAAGTTAACTTGGTTTAACCCGTAGTAGCGTCTTCCAAAAGGGTCTTCGCCACCGGCAATATTGCTATGAAACCATTCAATAGTTTCATCACTTGTAAATACAGAAAAAGGGTGTTTGCCTTTGGTTATTAGGTAAGATCTTAAATTAAGGTTTAATTCTTGTGTATTGCTTATTGGTATGGTATAGCCAATTCTAAACTCTTTTAAAACAGCATCAATAACAATATTCATATAATCTGCGGGTGTAGTTTCTTGGTTAATAAAATTAAAACGCCGGTAAAACCATGTGGTATTGCTTAATTGTTTTCTAACTTCGGGGTCTTTAGGAAAATAAGCTTCAACGTAAGGGTGAAACGTATTGCCGCTGCTGTATTGAAGCGTTATTTCTTTATTTTTTGTTGCCTTGTGTTTAAAGTTGGTGTTAATTCTAGCATTAAAAATTCCAAAGTGATGTGTGCTTAATAATGACGGATTTTCTATGCCGTTTTTAATGTGTAAACTGTCTTGTTTTTGAGCAAAAAAAACGTTTGAAAACAGTATGAAAAATAGAATGAAACCCTTTTTAATCATGGGCACAAATATAGTGTAATTTAGAGTTGTTGTTTCTTAAATTTAACCAACGCATATTGTTTTTCTTAAAAAAAATATAAAGTGAAGTTAATTGTGTTAAACCTTTCTAAATAAGCATTGCTACGTGGTTTTTTTATTGGTTATTTGTGTTATAATTTAGTTTTCAATAAGAGAAATACATCTAATAAGTGATTTACACTTTTAGAGTTTTAACTTTTAGTATTAAATTTAGTTAAGTTGTTAGTTAGTTTTAAAACCCGATGATTGAGAGTCATCGGGTTTTAATTTTTAATCAACTTGAAATGTAGAAAAATGGTAAACAGGCACACCATCATCAGTTACGCCTTCAATTTTTATGGCATAATTACTTCTAACATCACTGGTGAAAAATGAAATGTTCTGATTGTTTTTCTCTTGGGTTAATTGAATTTTGGGTTCCCAATGCAGAGTTGTTCTAATATCTTGCTTGTTACTACTATCAAAAGGATCAATATGGTTTGGGGCATAAAATTCTCTAGCGGTATAAAAACCTGTTGATGTAAAATCTATAATACCAGGTTTACGCTTTATGTTTTTTGCTAAAAAATCGGCACCTTCTTTTTGGTGAATAACAATAACACCATTGCCACTATTTGGGAAAAATACAGCATCGGGTCCTTTTAAAACATCAATAAATTCTATTTCGGCCCCTGTCATTGTATAAACATCTTCAATTTGTACAGGAATATTATTAAGGTAAATACTTGGTGTGCCGCCACCTCTTATTGTAATGCTGTCATTAACAACATTAACACCCGGCACCATGCTAACCAACTCTAAAAAACTCATGGTTTCTAAGTTTTCATAATCTTTCATGTCAATTCTGTTCGTTGGAAAGCCGTAAATTGCTTTTTCATTAAGCTCTTCGGTTCTTTTTTCTTCTTGTGTTTTTCGGGTAGCTGTAACAACAACTTCGTCTAGTAAGCGGGCATCTTCAATGAAATCTAAATTAATATCATTTATGTTTTTAGATTGTTTTATGAAGTTGTTAATTTTTGTTGAGTCGTTTAAATTAGGTTTTAAAACAGATTGCCTATTAATAATTGGGCTTGGACTGTAGTTTGGTGTTAAATGAATATCTACCATCCTGTTGGCCTTGGTTTCTTCTTTTTGAAAATTGTTTACTCTAGCTTCAATAATGGTAGGCATGGTATCCATAAAAACAAACGGGCCATATTCAAAACTACCATTAGCATTTACAGGCTTTTTTTCTTGATGCGGAAATGTACCCATAAAAGTTAACCTTGTAGTACCTGTTTTTATGCTTTTGTTTTTTTGAGAAGTTATACGACCAGAAATATATAAACCTCTTTCTGGTTTATAAATGGTTTCTTTTTTTGTTTTATATAAAAGGTTGTTCCATGTAAAGCGTCTCCAACCATGTGTTAGCATAACAAGGTCTAATAAATATTTGCGTTTGGTATTGTTGTTTTCAAAAAAGTATCCAGGGTTTTCTATGTGACCTCTTATATCTGAATTTAATAGCAAATAGGTTTTAATATTTTCTTGTAGTGTGCTATGTTCAATAGCATCAATATCAGTAATAGCCATAGATAAATTACCAGTAGCAGCATTACCTTGCTTATCTTTTACATTTATATTAAAATTTACCTGTTGTCTTGTTCCGGGGTTTTTATTATTTGTGGTTAAGTTTACCTGTACATCATTTTCGGGGTTATCAATATACACTAATCGTTCGGCAACGGGTTTTCCTTCGTTGTTAAAAAGTGTAAAATGTGTAACACCATCATTTAGTTTGTTGGTGTTAAGTTTAATAACATAATTTTTAATTGCAGTGTTTTCAGTTTTTTCAAAAACAAAATTACCTCTTTGGTGTGCCACTAAATAAGCGTTTTTTAGTCCAATAGGGTTGTTTGTTGATACACCAACTAATAAATGGTTGCCATTATTTACAATGTTAAGATTGTAACCTACAGGTAATGCTTTAGGAAGCGGATACGTGTGTTCAACGTTGTTTATTGTTACATGAGCGGCGTAGCTTTTACCACTTTTAGGAGTTAAACTAGCAATGCCTAAGCCAAACTGTAATGTTTTAAAAGCAGATAGAACATTGTTGTCAGAATCTTTAATTACACCGCTAATAGCAATATCGCGGTTTAGTTTGTCTTTTACTTTTATGCCAATTTTTGAAGATAAACCATTTACTAAATATCCGCCTTCGGGATAAAAATTAATTTCGGGTTTTTCTTTTAATGTATTGTTTTGTTTAGGCGTAAGTTCGGTTTTTGTTATGTTGGTAGTAATGCTGTCTGTGTTGCTAACATTCCAAATAGGAATTTGTTTTTTAAAAAAATAATCGGTGTCTTGGTTACGCATATAGTTTGTATAAGCTCTTAGCATATAATTACCAGATTTCCAGTTTTTTTCAATTTTAAAATCGCCTGCCGTATTTTGAGTGAACATGTATAGTTGTTTTTTTGAAACAATACTATCTTGTTCATTTATAAGCTCAACATAAACCACTCTGCTTTTATTACTTTTTTTGTGGTTTATGCCGTTTACTAAATAAGTACTAAACCAAATATCTTCGCCTAAAGAATAGTAAGGTTTATCTGTTTGAACGTATACTTTTTCAGGGTAATTATCAATGTAGCTGTTTAATTTTTCTTGAATTAACTCTGAAAAATTATTGGTTATTGTGAACGAAAGTAACAAGCAAACAATAAAACCAAGCGTAATTTTTTTAAGCATTTTGTTTAGGGTAAAGTTTAGTTTTTTAACAGATTTAAAAGTACAATATTTTAGTGTGAAAATTTTCTTAAAATTCATTCACAGAATTTTAGACTTTTGTTTTTGCTTTTGGTTTAAACTTGTTTGAAAAAAAAGAGGAATTACAATAGCAATTCCTCTTTTTAAAATATTTAAGTGTTTTTTTTATACCACAGAAACAAACAAATTTTCATCAGTTTTTTCAACTTTAGCAAGACTGTTTTTTGTAAGTTCTTTAATAGATTTATCCCATTTTTTATTAGATAAACCTGCTTGTGTTTTTAAATCTGCAAGAGGTAATTTCTCGGCTTTTTTCAAAATATCTAAAACCGCTTTGGCGTCTTCAGTAATGGCTACTTTTTTCTTTTCAGGGCGCATTTGCGGGAAGAATAAGACCTCTTGTATAGATTGGTTATTGGTTAAAAACATAATTAACCTATCCATACCAATACCCATTCCAGATGTTGGTGGCATACCATATTCTAAAGCGCGTAAAAAATCAAAATCTATAAACTCAGTTGCTTCATCATCACCTTTAGCCGCTAGTTTCAATTGGTGCTCAAAACGTTCACGTTGGTCTATTGGATCATTTAATTCAGAGTATGCATTTGCTATTTCTTTACCACAAACCATAAGCTCAAAACGCTCTGTTAATTCAGGGTTATCTCTGTGTTCTTTACACAATGGGCTCATTTCTTTAGGATAATCTGTAATAAAGGTTGGTTGTATGTAGTTGCCTTCACATTTTTCACCAAAAATTTCATCAATTAGTTTGCCTTTCCCCATAGTTGCATCAACCTCAATACCCATATCAATGGCTGCTTTTCTAATCTCATCTTCGGTTTTACCAGTAATATCAAAGCCAGTAAATTCTTTAATAGAATCGGCCATGGTAACTCGGGCATAAGGAGCTTTAAAATCAACCTCATGTTTGCCAAAAGTTGCTTGGGTAGTACCGTTTACAGCCTTAGCACAGTGCTCTAAAAGGCGTTCACAAAAGTCCATCATCCAGTTGTAGTCTTTGTATGAAACATAAATTTCCATAGCCGTAAACTCTGGGTTATGAGTTCTGTCCATACCTTCGTTTCTAAAGTTTTTAGAAAACTCATAAACGCCATCAAAACCACCAACAATAAGTCTTTTTAAGTAAAGCTCATTGGCAATACGCATGTATAAAGGCACATCAAGCGCGTTATGGTGTGTAATAAAAGGTCTTGCGGCGGCACCACCAGGAATAGGTTGCAAAACAGGAGTTTCAACCTCAAAATAGCCAGCATCATTAAAAAACTGGCGCATAGCGTTAAATAATTTTGTGCGCTTTACAAAAACATCTTTAACATGTGGGTTAACAACCAAATCTGCATAGCGTTGGCGATAACGTTGTTCTGGGTCTGTAAAGGCATCAAACACAACGCCGTCTTTTTCTTTTGGTAGTGGTAATGGTTTTAAAGCCTTACTAAGTAATTTAAAATCTTTAACACGCACGCTTTTTTCGCCAACTTTAGTGGTAAACAAATCACCTTCAATACCAATGAAATCGCCAAAATCTAAAAGTTTTTTAAAAATTTCGTTGTATTTAGTTTTGTCTTCACCAGTACAAATTTCATCTCTGTTAAAGTATACTTGTATTTTGCCTTGGGCATCTTGTAGTTGGGCAAAACTAGCTTTACCTTGTATTTTAACCATCATTAAACGTCCGGCAATGGTAACATCTTTACCTTCTTCAAACTGTTCTTTAATTTGTTTTGAAGTATGGCTTACAGGATATAAATCTGCAGGGTATGGGTTAATACCCAAAGCACGTAATTTTTGTAATTTTTCTCTTCTAACTAGCTCTTGCTCTGATAATTGCGACATAATCTAAAAACTGTGTGTAATTTTAAGTGCACAAAGATAATCATTTGATTTACAGTTTACCATTTTTTTTTTGGCGTTACCGCGCTTTAGGCGCGGTCGGGCTTTACGCGCTACACGGTAGCTTGCTGCAATCCCTAACGCGAGGGCAAACCCATAAAGATGTTATATTTTATGTAACAAAATTGAAATGTTAACGTCTCATCTATACATCAATCAAATCAAAATAAATAATAATGAGTTTTTGGAGAGTTTTATTATCCATTATATGTCCGCCACTAGCCGTAATAGATAAAGGTTGTGGCTCAATTTTAATAGTGTTTTTATTGTGGTTATGCGGCTGGGTGCCAGGTGTAATTGCAGCGTTAGTGATACTTAATAATCCTAAACATTAAACGCAAAAAATGTTGTATTTTTGTAGGCTATGAATAAGGAAATAAAAGTAACCGATTTAGGCCACAAAGATTATAAAGACACTTGGGATTACCAAGAACAGCTTTTTAAAGGTATTGTAAATGCAAAAGTTAAAAATAGGCGTGAAGACGCTGGTTTAAAAACCAACAATTATTTTTTGTTTGTAGAGCATCCGCATGTGTATACTTTAGGTAAAAGTGGCGATGTATCAAACCTGCTTTTAAATGAAGCACAATTACAAGAAAAAGGCGCTACATTTTATAAAATAAACCGTGGAGGTGATATAACTTACCATGGCCCAGGACAAATTGTTGGTTACCCTATTTTAGATTTAGAAAATTTTTTTACAGACATACACAAATACCTACGCTTGTTAGAAGAAATGATAATTTTAACCCTAGCAGAATATGGTTTAAAAGCTGAGCGAAGCACGGGTGAAACAGGTGTTTGGTTAGATGTAGGTACGCCGTTTGCAAGAAAAATTTGTGCCATGGGTGTGCGCGCTAGCCGATGGGTAACCATGCATGGTTTTGCTTTAAACGTAAATGCTGATTTAGGTTATTTTGACAATATAATACCGTGCGGCATTAGAGGTAAAGCCGTTACAAGCTTGCATGTAGAGTTGGGTAAAACTAAAGTTGACGAAACCGAAGTTAAAAACAAACTTTTAAAACATTTTAAAACACTTTTTGAAGCAAAACTTGTACACAGTAAAGCAACTGCTTTCTAAGTTATTTAATTCTTTTAGCTTGGGTTGTAAATGATAAACCTTGTTGCCCCATTGTAGAATTCATAATACCTTCAAATAAAGGTTCAGGGCAGTTTTTAGGAATTTTCCATTCAAAAATAAAGTTTGAACCTGTACCGCCAGATGTATCAGTTTCATCAATAACAATATCGGCAGTTTCCATAGGTGCTAAAAAAATAGGTTTGTTAAAGTAGGCCCTAATTGCTTTTCCGTGTGTGTCATAATACTGAGCTTTTAAAATATAAATGGTATCTGTATCACTGGTGTTTCTTAAGCTAACCATGGCGGTTAAGTTGTGCGTTTTGTTTTCGGTTAAACTATAAATTTGAGAATAAATAGATAGGTATGATTTACCGTATTCTAAAGAATCTGTAGTGCTTAAGTTTGCAATATGGCGTTTTGCCCAATTGTCTGGGTTTACAGAGCTTATTTGTTTTTTTTCTTCGCAGCTGTAAACTAAAAGTGCTGTAAATATAAGTGCGAATATGATTTTCATAATACCAGTTTTTTTGTGTGAGATGGCTAACTAAATGTACTTAAAATTTTTTAAAACACAGCATTGTTGTTTTCTAACTTTCGGCATTAAAAAATACTTTGTAGTAATGCATTTTTTTCTCATTGTCATAACCGCGTTCTAAATATTCGGTTGAGGCATCGGGGGCATCAATATCTAGTTTAATTTGTATGTTGGTGTCTAATTTAATGTCGGTTTTTATTTTCTTCTTTTCTTTATTAACAACACGTTCAACTACATCAAATTGGTTTCTAATTAATAAATTTTGTTCGTCTTCAAAGGTTTTTTTGTATTGGTCAAATTCAGTTTTGTATGTGTCTTCTTCAAAAATTTCGTCTTTAAAGCGTTCAATGTTTACTATTTCGTTTTCTTTAAAAAAGTCTATTGTTTTAGCTAAAAAGGTGTTTTGTTCTTTAGCGCCGTAGTTTGTTTTTATTATTTCGGTTGAAAAATCTTTACATAGCTCAAGGTATTGTTGCGTATGGCTGTTAGAATCGTCGGCATATTTTATGTTTAAAAACTGATTAATCCAATATTGTGCATCGTAATTATTATTGTCTACACTAAAAATAATATTGCCTTGAGCATCAGTTTGGTTTAAAATTAAGCAGCCTTTATCAACTTTTTTAGAGCTGATTCCTTTTTGTACTAAAACATCGTAACTGTTGTTTTCTAAATAGGTTTGAAAAAAGTTTATTTTACTTTCAATTTTAAAAATACCAATGGCGTTTGTGGTAATTTCGTTGTATTCAATACCTTCAAAAAGGGCTACAATAACATCGCCAGTTTTAATGTTTGCAGATGTTGATTGCTCGTACAAGTGTGTAACTATATGCTTTGATGTGTCAATAAAAGCATCTTCGTCTTTAAACATTTGAGCGCTGTAATTATTAATTTCGTTTAGGCTTATGTTAGAGTGGTGGTTAAACCTATAACTTTGTACGGCACTGCCAAAGGGTTTTAGTAAAAATGGTAACATTAGGTCGTAGCTGGCTTCATCAAACACAACTGTTTTTTCTGAAAAGGCGTTTTTGGTGTCGTTAAATTTATTACCAACCTTGTGTATTATTAATTTAGTTATTTCGGCGTTTTTTCTAGAAATCATATTACCAATTTGTTTTTGCAATAGTATTAAAAGTTAATTACAAAGTTTGTTTTTTAATTAGTATTTAGCAAAAAATAGAGCGCCAAAACATGAAGTTTTGGCGCTCAAGATTTGAGGACTTCGGGTAAATCTACCAAATCGTACCCGTGTTTTATCTTTAAGTAAGTGCTATAAAGTACTATACATTATTTGCGCTATATTTTTATTTGCTTGAATGTAATGAGAGTTACATTGTTTGTGTGCTTTTAAAACTACGTAATAAAAGTTATTTTGTTTTATGTCAATTGTTAATTAGTTATAATAGCAGGCTAAAGATAAAGATTAGTTTTGTATGGGCAATACTTTCTTACAATAAAATGTATAATGTTTTAGTTTAATTAATTTGATATACAATTATGGCATTAGCATCACCTTTTGTTACAAACTCTAAAGCGCTGTCTTTGTCAATATTATCTAGAATAATTTTTGAGTTGCCGTAAACGGGGAAGTTTGGTAGAAGTTTAGATTGGCTATCAAAAATATATACTTTATGTGATTGCGTATCGGTTACAGTAACGTAAATTTTATCGTTTATATAAAAAATATTAGGCGCTGTGTAGTTACCAAAATCTAGTTCGGTAGTTTTATTTTTAATATGTAGTTTATTTTCAGTTAGTGTTACTAGTGTTTTACTGGTAGTTGTTAAATAGTGATTTTCATTTAAATTAATGTTTTGCATATTAACATTACCATTGGTTTTTACGCTAAGTAAATTACCCGTGTTTGTTGTAGTAGTAAACGTGTTTTTATATAGATATATTGATTGATTTGAATAGGAAGTGTTTGTTTTAGGTGTAACTCTGTGTTTACCTGTTCTGTCTAAAATATAAAGTTTGTTTTGTGTTTTAAAACTTATGTAATCTTTACTACCAATTCTAAAGTGTTTAGGTTGATTTATAATAGAACCATTAGCTGATTTAAAAGTAAAACCATTTACAATTTGTGCTTTTACGTTGTACATTAAAATATTTTTACCTTGTGTTACTAATAGCCTGTAGTTTTTCTTTTTATCATAATCAAAAACAGAAAGTGGTTGGGTAATTGCATCATTAAATTTCATAGGAAAAGGTGCTACATTATTGCCGTTTCTGTCGATTACATAAACATTTTTTGGTGTAGCGAAGCATAGTTGTAATCGCCCGTTTTTATAAATATCAATTTGGTTTATGGTGCCTAAAACGGGCCCACTTAATTGTTTTTTCCAAATAATTTTTCCTTTATTAGAAATTAAATACAAGTTGTTATCAACATCTTGCACTACAATTTCTTTTTCTTTTGTTAAATGGTTAACTACAAATTGAGGTGTGTTTAAAATAGCTTTGTTTAATGAAATGTTTAGCTCTTCGGAAACTGTATTTTGTACAGCATTGGTTTTATTCTTTTTAATAACACCATTAACGTGAGCAAAATTAGCATCATAAACAAATTGAAGCGCTGTAGCTTTATAATCGTTTACGTTTAAATTATCAACATTAATATGGCTTTTTAAAATATTATTAAATGCTAACGGATTAAAAACCATAAGTACTGAAGCTTCATCACTTAAATGTGTTTTAGTATTGTTAAAGTAGTCTCTGTTATTTAAAGTAGTTTTGTTTTGGTAGCTTGCAATAATGTTGTGAAGCATTTCGGTGGTTTCGGCAAATACAAAAAAGGTGTCAATTACACAATACAAATTGGCTTTGTTGAATGATATAAAAGGATGTAAATGTTTAGAAAACAGTAACGGATCATCAAATTCATAAATAGTAACTTCTCGGTAAGTTTCAACATTTTTTTTATTATTACTTAAAGCATCTTTTGTAGCAATATTATCAATAGAGTTTAAAACAATAGCTTGGTTTTCGCCTTCATAAATTACACCAAATTCAATAATATCTTTTAGTAAATTAGTTGTAGTGTGCGTAGAATCTTTTTTGTTGTATGTTATTAAATTAGTTTCAAACTTTTTAAAATCATCAAACGTTACGCTCATAAAACCATCACTATTTGCTGGTGTAATGGTGTGTGTTTTGTTTTCTTGTGCAATGGTGCCTTTAAAAATATTAATTGTACTATTTAAAGAATCTGTAGCCTTAGCTATGCCGTTAATAATAATTTCGTTTTGGCTAGCATCAACATCAAAAGCTAAGTAGTTGGTAAATGTTTTTAAGTTTAGTTTTGGTTCTAAAAAAACATTATTATCAACAAAACTTGTGTCTGGTTTTATAATAACAGAGCAGGTTTTGTTATCATTTAATGTGCTGTAAATTTTCTTTAAATTAATGTTGGTTTCAAATTTGTTAAAAACATCATCAATTATATTTTTTGATGAAGAAGTAAAAAATACACTATCAATAATTGAGCTGTAAAATATTTTGTTGTTTAAAGTAGATTTTACAATGGTTTTGTTTTTGTAAGTTAATGTTTCTTGGGTGTAATTTTTTAAAGAATCTGTTTTAAACAAAGCAGCATCTTGTTTTGTTATAAACGTGTATTGTAAGCTATCATTTTTGTCTTTTGAAAAACAAATTAAAGCGGCAGTACTAGGTTTTAAAATAGATGTGTTTTTTAACGTTTCTTCTAAACTTAAATATGTTTTGCTATTTGAAATTTTTTTTAAAAAATGATTGTTGCTTATAGCATTTTTAAGACTCTCAAAATTTGAAGTTTTAATTATTATGCTGCTGTTTTTTGGAGCAAAATCAATAAGTTCAGTACGTTTTGTGTTTGGGTTAGTACAATTTAAAAAAGTAAATAATACAATAAAAACTATGGCGTAGGGTTTCATGAACAAATTAATTTTATGTAAAGATAAAAACTTGTGGCAAAAAGGCATTTTTTAAAGCAATTTATAAATCTAAACTAAGTTGATCTGGCAATAATTTAAACGACTTACGGTGATGTTTAGTTACGCCGTATTTTTTTATAGCAGCTCTATGCTCTTTAGTTGGGTAGCCTTTGTTTTTTTTCCAGTTGTACATAGGGAATTCTTCATGAATTTTGTCCATATATAAATCTCTATAAGTTTTAGCCAACACAGATGCGGCTGCAATACTTAAATATTTACTGTCGCCTTTAATTATGGTTTCATGCAAAATGTTTTTGTAAGGTTTAAATTTATTGCCATCAACAATAATAAAGTTTGGTGTAATTTTAAGATTACTAATAGCTTTATGCATGCCTAAAATTGAAGCATTTAATATATTAATATTATCTATTTCAGTTTCAAAAACATGAGCAACGGCAAAAGATAAAGCGTCAATTTCAATAACAGGTTTTAAAAGCATGCGTTTTTTTTCGCTTAATTGCTTTGAGTCTGTTAAAATTTTATTGCTAAAATCTTCAGGTAAAATTACGGCAGCTGCAGTAACAGGTCCTGCAAGACACCCTCGGCCAGCTTCATCTGTTCCACATTCAAACAAGAAATCAGAATATTTTTTTAATAGCATATAATATTTGTTTGAGCAAAGCTATAAAACTTTAAAAACTAAAGTGTTATGCGTGCATTGTAATTGTTGGTGCGCTTGTTTTTTTTAAATTATTTTGATAAATCATCAGTATATCTAATAAATATTCAGAATATAGCACAAAAAACAGCATTAAAAAACGAATGTGTTAATTTTAAAACCTGCTTTTTAGCAGGTTTTTTTATGTTTTTTATGTTTTTGCTTGGTTATTAATTATAATATTGTGATGTTTGCAACCGACTAACTCAATATAAATATTCTTGTTTAATATTTAAAAGAAAGCCAGCTTTATGTTGGCTTTCTTTTTTTTTGTTTTATTCTAAGATATTGTTATAATTTAACTGCAAAAAATACTAAATAACTAATAATTGGTCTTGTTTGGTTGTTTTTTTGTTACATATTTTGTCATTCTGATGAAATATAGTGATATTTACATTTGACTAACTCAAATTTTTAATTTATGAAATTAAATTACGCGTATTTGATGGCGTTTTTACTAACGCTGTCATTTCATGTGTCCAGTGCGCAAAATGGACAAATTAATGGATCAATTATTGACTCGGGCGGTATTCCTTTAGATGGAGTTACCGTTATTGTGCAAGGAACTTCACGAGGTGTTGTTTCAGATTTTGATGGGAATTATGCCATTAAAGCTAAAAAAGGAGAAGTGTTAAAGTTTAGTTACATTGGTATGAAAACCAAACTTGTTACCATTGGTGATAGTGATGTAATAAACGTTACGCTAATTGAAGATTTAGAGGGTTTAGATGCTGTTGTAATTACAGGGTATCAAAATGTAAAACGCGAGCTTTTTACAGGTGCCTCTCAAACAATCAAAGCTAAAGATGTTAAATTAGATGGTGTAGCCGATATATCTAGAGCTTTAGAAGGTAGAGCCGCAGGTGTAAGTGTGCAAAATGTTACTGGTACTTTTGGTGCTGCACCAAGAATTACAATTAGAGGATCTTCTTCTATTTTAGGTGATACAAAACCTATTTGGATTATTGATGGTGTTATACAAGAAGAAATTGTAAACCTATCAGTGTCTGATCTTGTGTCAGGTGATCCTAATACACTTTTAAGTTCTGCCGTAGCAGGTTTAAACGCAGCAGATATTGAAAGTTTTGAAATTTTAAGAGACGCCTCAGCAACCGCATTGTATGGAGCAAGAGCTTTAAATGGTGTGGTGGTTATAACCACAAAATCTGGTAGAAAAAACCAAAAACCTACATTTAATTATGCTGCAGAATATGCGGTAAGAGATATTCCACGATATTCAAATTTCGATTTGTTAAACTCGCAAGAAACAGTATCAGTTTACCGTGAAATGGAATCTAAAGGGTTTTTGAATTTACCTTCTTCATTTCAAGGTAGGTATGGTGGTATATATAATATAATGTATAGAGCTATTAATAATTACAATGAAACTACAGGTGAATATGAGCTAGAAAATACACCAGAAGCTAAAGCTAAATTTTTACAACAATATGAATTAGCAAATACAGACTGGTTTAAAACATTGTTTAGAGCAACTCCAACACAAACTCATACTTTAAGTTTTTCTAGCGGTAGTGAAAATGCAACATCATACGCCTCATTAGGTTATTACACTGATGCCGGTTGGACGGTTGCTGATCGTGTTAGAAGAATTACGGGTAACTTAAGAAATACATTTTTCTTATTTGATGATAAATTAAAGCTAACAACACAGTTACAAGGTTCTGTTAGAAATCAATTGGCTCCAGGAACACTATCTAGAGAAGAAGACACCTTTTTTGGGTCGTTCACAAGAGATTTTGATATTAACCCGTTCAGTTACGCAATTAATACAAGTAGAGCCTTACGCCCAAGGGATAATGATGGTAATTTAGAATATTCTAGATACAATTGGGCGCCATTTAATATTATAAACGAGTTAGATAATAACTCTTTAGAGCTAAATGTGAATGATATAAAAATGCAATTGCAAGCAGATTATCAAATTAATGATAAACTTAAATACACACATTTAAGTTCTGCGCGTTATGTAACCTCTGTTGGTGAGCAAGGAGCAACTGAAAACTCTAACGTAGCAGCAGCTTACAGAGCAGATGAAACTACCATTGTACAAGATGCTAATACATTTTTGTTTACAGATCCAGATGAGCCTAACTCAAGACCCAAAGTAGTATTGCCAGTTGGAGGTATTTTAACAAGTACAAAAAATACACTGGTAACATATACTTTTAGAAACACTTTAGATTATACAACAAGATTTAAAGATGATTTACACGGTTTACGTTTATACGCAGGGCAAGAGTACAGGCACACCGATAGGTCTAGCAGTTCAAACACAGGTTACGGATATCAATTTGATAGAGGTGGAACGGTGTTTACAGATCCTGATATTTTAAAGAAAGTAATTTTAGAAGGAAACGATTATTTTTCTTCGCAAGAAACAAGACAACGTGAAGTATCACTATTTGCTAACGTAACTTATGATTTTGATAAGAAATACGTATTAAATGTTTCAGGAAATTACGAAGGCTCAAATAGAGCAGGTAAATCTTCAGATTCAAGATGGTTACCAACATACTCAGTTGGAGGAAAATGGAATATTGATAAAGAAGATTTTATTCAAAACTCAAATGTTATCTCTAGTATGGCATTTCGCCCAAGTTATGGTTTAGTTGGTTTATTAGCCGATAATGCTACCAATAATCTAGCTGTTTTTAGAAACCAAGTTACAGATAGATTTAATCCTGATGATAGAGAAAACTTTATAAATATTGAAGATTTACAAAATAGTGAATTAACCTATGAGAAAACTTTAGAGTTAAACTTGGGGTTAGATTTAGGACTTTTCAATAACCGCATTACCATGAATTTTGATGCTTACTTTAGAAAAGGTAAAGATTTAATAGACTTAATTAGAACAACTGGTATTGGTGGTGAAGAGTTAAAACTTGGTAACAATTCTGAAATGACAACAAATGGTATTGAGTTTCAGCTTAACACTGTAAATATTGATAATGATAATTTCTCTTGGAGAACAAGCTTCAATATTTCACACTTCAATCAAGAAATAACAGATTTAAAGCAAGAAACAAATGTTTTTGATTTAATTACCGGAACCGGAAGAGGTAACGCAATAGGTTTTCCTAAAGGAGCATTGTTTTCATATGAATTTCAAGGTTTAAATGAATTTGGTTTGCCTCAGTTTTTAACAGATCAGCCAGATTATGATCCAGCAGATCCTTTTGCTCTAATAGATTTTCAAGATACTGATGATGTGTTAGATTACCTTGTTTATGAAGGCCCAACAGAACCAAACCTTACAGGAGGTATTGCTAATAATTTTAAATTTAAAAATTGGGATTTAAGCTTTTTCGTGTCTTTTTCAGCAGGTAATAAAGTAAGGTTAACACCTAGCTTTAAGTCACAATACACAGATTTAGACGTGTTTCCAAGAGAATTTGTAAATAGATGGATTGCACCAGGCGATGAAAACATTACTAATGTGCCAGTAATTGCATCACAATCTTTATTACAAGCTTACGGTGATACAGATTTAAGGCAATTGTATAACGCTTATAATTATTCTACAGAGCGAGTTGCCGATGGTGGTTTTGTGCGTATGAAAAACATAACTTTAGGTTATTCATTAGATAAGCAAACAGTACAAAAACTAGGTTTATCTTCTTTTAGAATGAGTTTACAAAGTACAAACCCATTCTTAATCTATTCAGATTCAAAATTAGGTGGTCAAGATCCTGAGTTTTTTAGGTCAGGTGGTGTTGCGTTACCAATTTCTAAGTTATATACGTTTTCACTTAATATTGGCTTTTAATAAAAAATACTATGAAAAATATTTATATAAGAAACATACAAATACTATTTGGCCTAGTGTTGCTAACATCATCATGTAGTGATATTTTAGATGAAACACCAGACAATAGAACAACTATTGATACGCCAGATAAAATAGCAGAGTTATTAGTAGCTGCTTACCCCGAAGCAGCTTATGTGTCGTTTTTAGAACCAATGTCAGACAATGCTGGAGATAAAGGCTCTAGTGCAACTGTAGAGTTTAGAGTAAACGAAGAAATGTATTTCTGGAGAGATTTAAATGATATTGATACAGATACGCCAACAAATTACTGGAACCAGGCTTACAAAGCCATAGCACAAGCAAATCAGGCTTTAGCTTCAATTGAAGAACTTGGTGATGGTAGTGAACTTAGTGCTTTAAAAGGTGAAGCTTTATTATGTAGAGCTTACGCACATTACATGTTGGTTAATATTTTCTCTAAAGCTTTTAATCCGTCAACTTCAAGTTCAGATTTGGGTATTCCTTACGTGTTAGAACCTGAAACAGTTTTACTAGCAAATTATGAAAGAGGAACTGTAGCTGATGTTTATGCTAATATTCAAAAAGATTTAGAAGAGGGTTTACCATTAATTGAAGATAATTACGAAATAAATACCTTTCACTTTACAAAAAAGGCCGCTAGTGCTTTTGCATCAAGGTTTTATTTAACTGTAGGAGATTGGGAAAAAGTTATTGAGCATAGTAATATAGCTTTAGGTGATGGTAATACATTAGCTGTTTTAAGAAACATAGCTTCTTCAAGCAACTTAACATTTAATGAGCAAGTAGCGCTTTATACATCATCAACAGTTGAACCTGCAAATTTATTGCTAGTAACAGGTAATTCACTTTACAATAGAATAGATGCCAGAGCACGATACCAAATGGCACCAAACATTGTAAACAGTTTGTTTAATAGTGCTAATATTTCAGGAAAAGGTTGGGCATATAGTTTGTTTTTTAGAGGCGGAAGCGATAATAACTTTATTCCTAAGTATCAGGAATATTTTAGGGTAACAAATCAAGCGGCCGGTATAGGTATTCCATTTGTTACTTTTGTATTATTCTCAACAGATGAAGCTTTACTAAATAGAGCTGAAGCATATGCTATGTTAGGCCAGTATGAAAATGCTACAAATGATATTAATATGTCTTTAGCGCTAAAAACTGATGGGTATGATCCAAGTACAGATACATTAACGCCAGAAGATATAGCGGCAATATATCAAGGAGTTTCTGCAGATTTGTATACACCATTTTACACCATTTCAAGTGAAGCCTTACCGTTTGTAAGCGCTGTTTTAGATATTAAACAAACCGTATTTTATAACGAAGGTTTAAGATGGTTTGATATTAAAAGGCACAACATAGCTATAGAGCATTTAGATTTCTTTGGAAATAGTTATGAATTGCCAAAAGGAGATAACCGAAGAGCTGTACAAATACCAGAAGCAGCACAATCATTTGGTATAGAGGCTAACCCTAGATAATAAATAAAAGAAGAAGTATGAAAAACATTATAAAAATAATTTACCTACAAGTTTTTTTCTTAGCACTAGTATCTTGTGGTAATTCAGATGCTGTTGGTGATAGTCAAATTGACACCGATGCGCCAATACTAAACAATTTAGATCTTTGGTTAAGAGATAATTTTGTTGAGCCATATAATATTGAAGTACAATATAAATGGAATATAAACGAAACAGATATTGATAGATTTTTACATCCGCCATTTGAGCAAAATGTAAAACCAGTAGCCGAAGCTTTATTAAAAGCTTGGATAGAGCCATACACGGCATTAGGAGGAGAAAACTTTATAAAAAATATAGCTCCAAGGCAATTTACATTATCTGGTGGGTTTAATTTTAATCCTAATAGCCCAACAATTACATTAGGTGTGGCTGAAGCAGGAAGCAAAATTACACTTTTTAATGTAGATTATTTAGATTTCTCTGATGTTGATATAATCAAGCAACCATTAAAAACAGTACAACATGAATATGCGCACATATTAAACCAAACAGTACCGGTAGATCCTATTTATGGTCAAATAAACCCAGAAAATTACAATTCAAATTGGTTTAATAGATCTGATGCAGAAGCAAGAGAGTTAGGTTACATCACAGCTTATGCCTCAAGTCAAGAAAGTGAAGATTTTGTTGAAATGGTTTCAGAAATTTTAACAAACTCAAAAGAAGATTATGATGCCATTGTTGATGGTATAGCAAGTGAGCAAGCCAGAGCTATAATTAGGTTTAAAGAGTCTTTAGTAGTTGAATATTACAAAGAAAACTTTGATATAGACCTGTATGAGTTACAAGCTTTAACCGAAGCAGCAACTTTAGAATTGATAAATTAAGAAATATGAAAAAAATTAATATAAAAAAGTATGGGGTGTTAATGGTGCTAATAGTAGCATTGTTTTCATGTAGTAATGATGATACAACCGAATTGTTTGATACTCCACCTGCCGAAAGGTTAGCGCAAAGAAACTCAGAGTTGTTAAACCTGCTTACTTCGGAAAGCCAAGGGTATAAAGCATCATATTTTACTAAAAATGATGAATTTGGAGGGTTTACATTTTACATGAAGTTTAATGAGGATGGTACAGTTGATATGACTTCAGATTTTAATAGTGAAACCGAAATTCAAACATCATCTTTTGATGTTAGGTTTGGAACCACTAATGAGCTTGTATTTACAACACGAAATCACATTCAAAAAGTTAGTGATCCTTTATTTGATGGTTTAATAGCTACAGGCTATAAAGGAACATCGGTATTTCAATATTTTAATTTTGAAGACGGTAAAATAATCTTTAAAGATGTTAGAAATAGAAATACTTCAAGCTTAATATTAGAGCCAACAGGTTTTACTGATTTCACAACCGAAAGTGTTCAAAAAGCTGAAGCGTCTTTAGCTCAAAGGCAAAATATATTACCAAAACCAACATCTTCTGTATTCCAAATTCTAAGAATTGAAAATGGGAGTGGTACTTCAAATTTTAACCTTAATTATGACTCACTAAGGCATTATGCAAAACCAACACTTACTTTTGATAGTGGTGAGGTAAGCGAGTTGGCTTTTGGCATGTTATTTACTGAAACAGGTTTAAAATTAAGTCCAGCGCTTGAGTTTGAAGGTGAAACTTATGAAGATTTCACCTATGATGAAGCTTCAAATAGTTACATTTCAACTGTAAATGGTACTACAGCAACAATATTATTTGCAGATTGGCCTGCGTATATTTCACCAAATATTTTTAGTATTGCAGAATTAGATGGCGGAGCACCTATTTTTCTTTACAGGCCATCTTTAGGAGCAAACGCTTTAACGTCTGTTGGGCACGATGCTATAATTGATGGGTTAAATGACTTTTTAGGAGGATTTGGAATTTCTGTTTTTGATTATATTTTCTTTTTTGATTTTGATGATAATGGCCAAATATGCGAAGGGCAATTCCGCCTTAGGTTTAATGGCTTTCCAGATTTAAATTATTGCTTCTCTGCAGCAACAATTAATGAAGACAGAACTTTTAATGTAACATTTCAAGGGCCTTTAAATCAAGATAGTCTAGATTTCCAATTCTTAGCACAAGATTTAATAGACTTCTTCAACAGTGCTAATGGTATGGTAGGTGAACTGCATGGTGGTTTTGAAACAGATTCTGCTAGATTTAGTAACCAATCAGTGTCATTTGCAAGTTTAGATAGTCCAAACTTAAGAGTTTACGGTTTGTTCTTCTAATAAGAAAAGGTATAAATAAATTATAATTTACTTAACCACACTGATAATTTCAGTGTGGTTTTTCTTTATTTAAAATAATTTAAGTCACTTTCCGTTCAAATAATTACTTTTGCTGTTTTAAAAAATAAGCTAAAACAAAGCACAATTTATTTTTAATAACATTTAGAAAATAAACATGCCAAATATATTTACAACTAAAATCAAACAAAATACAATTAAAGCATTATTAGTGTGTTTATATTTGGGGATATCGTTTAGTGCAAAAGCGCAGGCTAATTCAACAGATGCTAAAATAAAACAGCAAACAACTGCTCAAGATACAATTCAAGAACCAAAACTTAAAAAAAGGCCTGTTTCAAAATCATCAAAAACAGATAAAGACGAAAAACCAAATATTGAAGAATATTCAATAATTTCAATTGAAAATGATACAACATACGTAGATACTACGTTAACCATAAAAAAAGACTATAAATTTAATTATTTGCGAAAAGATAATTTTGGCTTATTACCTTTTGGTAATTTAGGGCAAACATATAATAGTTTAACCCATAATTTTCAAAACACAAGTTTAATGCCTGGTTTTGGCGCAACAGCAAGACATTTTAATTATTGGGAAATTGAAGATGTTTTCTACTACCGTGTACCAACACCATTAACAGAGTTGTTTTTTAAAACAGCTTTTGAGCAGGGGCAGCTAGTAGACTCTTTTATTACAATAAATACCTCGCCACAATTCAATTTTTCAATAGCATATAAAGGGTTACGCTCTTTAGGTAAATACCAAAATGCGCTAACCAGCACAGGAAATTTTAGGTTTACATCAAACTATCAAACTAAAAACAAAAGATATAATTTACGCGGGCACATAATTACACAAGATTTGATGAACCAAGAAAATGGCGGATTAGATAACGTTAGTACCCAAAATTTTATTGAAGGTGATGAAGAGTTTCAAGACCGTTCCATTTTAGAAGTAAACTTTGAAAATGCCGAAAGTATATTAGTAGGCAAACGCATATATTTAGAACATGATTATACGCTAGTAAAAAAAGACTCACTGTCTTCAAACGAAATAAAACTTGGGCATGTAATGGCTTTTGAAGATAAGTATTTTGAATACGAACAATCATCAGCAGTAACCAACTTTTTTGGTGATGCCTTTGTAACATCAAGTTTAAGAGACAGAGCAACCCTAGAAAACTTCTATAATAAGGTATACGTAAACTATAGCAATAATTTAATAGGTAACGTACAATTTAACCTAAGCAATAACAATTACAATTACGGTTATAATAAAGTAGTAGTGCTAAACAATAACACAATTACAAATAGGCTAAAAGGCAATGTATACGCCGCAGGTGGTAGTTATATAAAACAATACAAGGGTTTTGAACTCAATGGGCAGTTTGGTTTAAACCTCTCAGGAGATTTTACCGGTAATTACATAAAAGCCAAAGCAACCTTCAATTTAAATGAAGATATTGCAGCATCAGCCGCATTAAACCACAGCTCAAAAACACCAAATTATAATGCGTTACTTTATCAAAGCGATTATAAAAATTACAACTGGCAAAATAGCTTTAACAACACCGAAACTCAGCAAATAGCATTCAACCTAAAATATAAAAATTGGGCAAACCTAACGGTAGATTTCAATACAATAACAGACTATGTCTATTTTAAGCAAGATGAAAATATACCAGTTAATGAAATAGCACAATCCATAAGGCCTTACCAAAACAATAGTACAATAACCTACTTTAGGGCAAAATTTCAAAACGAAATCAAACTAGGTAAATTTGCACTAAACAATACAATAATGTATCAAAACGTGCAAGACAATAACAATACATTAAACGTACCCGAAATAAACACGCGTAACACATTCTATTTTTCAAGCCACCTCTTTAAAAAAGCCATGTATTTACAAACGGGTGTTACGCTAAACTATTTCACAAAATATTACATGAATGCTTACAACCCATTGTTGGCAGAGTTTTATGTACAAAATAATGATGAAATAGGAGATTTCCCAAGGTTAGATTTCTTCCTAAACGCAAAAATCCGTCAAACACGTCTCTTTTTAAAAGCAGAACACTTCAACTCAGCCTTTACAGGTTACAATTATTTCTCAGCACCCAACAATCCGTACAGAGATTTTACCGTACGCTTCGGTGTTGTATGGAATTTCTTTTTATAAAATTATAGCGTTCCCCTACATACTTCGGGGTCGGGCTTTCACTACTCAATCTTTTTAAAGTAATGTTGTAGTACCATTATAGGTATATAAATTGTTAGAGTTAAAGTATTTTTTGCAGAGGTAAAAACATAAAACACTTTAAAAAGGATTTCAAACAAGCCGTTCAATCCCTAACGCGCGTGTTAGCAGCGGTCATTTTAAATAAGTAAGTACCGTATTTATTGGCAGTAAACAGTAAACAGAGCGCATTCATAATAAAACAAACAGCATAAAACCCAAACAATAACACATATATATTAGTATTAATAATACAGTAACAAATAGCCAAAGTCACCAACAAACACTAATAAAGAAGAAAACATTGAATTTTTTCAAAAAAATATTCGCATGTAAAGTAGTGATTAATAAAGGGTTAAAATACGGTTAAAAATAAAACATAAATAAAGATAAAAAAAGGCTTGCGAGAAAGAAAAAGGGTTGTATATTTGCACCCGCAAAACGGATGACACAGTTCAGAAGTTAAGCAGAAGTTCATAGAAAAACGAGATTTAAACGAGGGTTAAAAAACTTTCAAAAAAAATCAAAAAAGTTATTGTGAGTTCAAAAAAAGGTGCTATGTTTGCACCCCGCAAAAATGGCTAACAAAACAGTTAGAAATCGAGCGGTAAGTTCACTAAAATATTGGGTTAAAATTTTGAAAAAATATTTTCAAAAAAAACTTAAAAAAGTTTTGTGAGTTTAAAAAAGGGTTTTATATTTGCACCCGCTAAACGAGGAGACGACATTTAGAGAAGAAATAAAGTTCATAAACATATTGAAATTGACAGCGTAAATATTAACTGGAAACGGTTAATATAAACAAGAGAATAAACCATTTTGAGTACTGAAGATTCTATTGGTTGTTAAAGACATAGTCGTAAGACTTAAAAATTTAACGATGAAGAGTTTGATCCTGGCTCAGGATGAACGCTAGCGGCAGGCCTAACACATGCAAGTCGAGGGGTAACAGGAGAGCTTGCTCTTGCTGACGACCGGCGCACGGGTGCGTAACGCGTATACAATCTGCCTTGTACTGGGGGATAGCCTTTAGAAATGAAGATTAACACCCCATAGTATTATAGATTCGCATGATGAAATAATTAAAGGTTACGGTACAAGATGAGTATGCGTCCTATTAGCTAGTTGGTGTGGTAACGGCACACCAAGGCAACGATAGGTAGGGGCCCTGAGAGGGGGATCCCCCACACTGGTACTGAGACACGGACCAGACTCCTACGGGAGGCAGCAGTGAGGAATATTGGACAATGGGCGGAAGCCTGATCCAGCCATGCCGCGTGCAGGAAGACTGCCCTATGGGTTGTAAACTGCTTTTGTACGGGAAGAAACACTCCTACGTGTAGGAGCTTGACGGTACCGTAAGAATAAGCATCGGCTAACTCCGTGCCAGCAGCCGCGGTAATACGGAGGATGCAAGCGTTATCCGGAATCATTGGGTTTAAAGGGTCCGTAGGTGGACTGGTCAGTCAGAGGTGAAATCCTGCAGCTTAACTGTAGAACTGCCTTTGATACTGCTAGTCTTGAGTTATTATGAAGTAGTTAGAATATGTAGTGTAGCGGTGAAATGCATAGATATTACATAGAATACCAATTGCGAAGGCAGATTACTAATAATATACTGACACTGATGGACGAAAGCGTGGGGAGCGAACGGGATTAGATACCCCGGTAGTCCACGCCGTAAACGATGGATACTAGCTGTTCGACTTCGGTTGAGTGGCTAAGCGAAAGTGATAAGTATCCCACCTGGGGAGTACGTTCGCAAGAATGAAACTCAAAGGAATTGACGGGGGCCCGCACAAGCGGTGGAGCATGTGGTTTAATTCGATGATACGCGAGGAACCTTACCAGGGCTTAAATGTAAGTTGCATGATTTAGAGATAGATCTTTCTTCGGACTACTTACAAGGTGCTGCATGGTTGTCGTCAGCTCGTGCCGTGAGGTGTCAGGTTAAGTCCTATAACGAGCGCAACCCCTGTTGTTAGTTGCCAGCATGTAAAGATGGGAACTCTAGCAAGACTGCCAGTGCAAACTGTGAGGAAGGTGGGGATGACGTCAAATCATCACGGCCCTTACGTCCTGGGCTACACACGTGCTACAATGGTAGGGACAGAGAGCAGCCACACCGCGAGGTGGAGCGAATCTATAAACCCTATCTCAGTTCGGATCGGAGTCTGCAACTCGACTCCGTGAAGCTGGAATCGCTAGTAATCGGATATCAGCCATGATCCGGTGAATACGTTCCCGGGCCTTGTACACACCGCCCGTCAAGCCATGGAAGCTGGGAGTGCCTGAAGTCCGTCACCGTAAGGAGCGGCCTAGGGTAAAATCGGTAACTAGGGCTAAGTCGTAACAAGGTAGCCGTACCGGAAGGTGCGGCTGGAACACCTCCTTTCTAGAGAAAGACGACTAGTAGTGTAAGTTTTTAAGAAAGAGATAGTTTATTCTTCTTGCTGTTAATTTAAAATATAAAGTAAGTCATTAGGCATTAGTGATTAAAGCTAAAGACTAAGGGCGAGCGACTAAGTACAGTCTCATAGCTCAGCTGGTTAGAGCGCTACACTGATAATGTAGAGGTCGGCAGTTCGAGTCTGCCTGAGACTACAAGTTCATTAAATATTGAAAAGGAAATTCTAGAGGTTGAGAATTCTAAATTCGTAATTCTGAATTCTACAATTTGAATTCATTACGGGGAATTAGCTCAGCTGGCTAGAGCGCTTGCCTTGCACGCAAGAGGTCACCGGTTCGACTCCGGTATTCTCCACTAAATTCTGAGTTAATTTCAGAATAAAAGTTCATTGACATATTGAAAAAGATACATGATAATTAGATAGAAATATTTAATATAAAATTATAATAATTGTAACGAGCAATTATGTAAACTCATTAAAAAAGCAAAAAGTACAATAAGCTAAATAAGGGCGTATGGGGAATGCCTAGGCTCTCAGAGGCGATGAAGGACGTGATAAGCTGCGAAAAGCTGCGGGGATTGGCACATACAAATTGATCCGCAGATATCCGAATGGGGCAACCCACTATATTGAAGATATAGTATCCGAAAGGAGGTGAACCCGGAGAACTGAAACATCTAAGTACCCGGAGGAGAAGAAAACAAAAGTGATTCCGTTAGTAGTGGCGAGCGAACGCGGATTAGCCCAAACCAGTATTGTTACGGCAATGTTGGGGTTGTAGGACTACAATATTTGAAACTAAGTTAACTAGAATTGTTTGGAAAGACAAACCATAGAGAGTGATAGTCTCGTAAAGGTAAGCGAAGTGGTGATAGTAGTATCCTGAGTAGTGCGGGGCACGTGTAACCCTGTGTGAATTTGGCGGGACCATCCGTTAAGGCTAAATACTCCTGAGAGACCGATAGTGAACTAGTACCGTGAGGGAAAGGTGAAAAGAACCCTGAATAAGGGAGTGAAATAGAACCTGAAACCATACGCTTACAAGCGGTCGGAGCCCATTAGGGTGACGGCGTGCCTTTTGCATAATGAGCCTACGAGTTACCGTTGCTAGCAAGGTTAAGCACTTCAGGTGCGGATCCGTAGCGAAAGCGAGTCTGAATAGGGCGTTTAGTTAGTAGTGGTAGACGCGAAACCGTGTGATCTACCCATGGGCAGGTTGAAGCTGTAGTAACATACAGTGGAGGACCGAACCGGTTGACGTTGAAAAGTCTTCGGATGACCTGTGGGTAGGGGTGAAAGGCCAATCAAACTCGGAAATAGCTCGTACTCCCCGAAATGCATTTAGGTGCAGCGTAGTAATAGTTTTATAGAGGTAGAGCTACTGATTGGATGCGGGGGCTTCACCGCCTACCAATTCCTGACAAACTCCGAATGCTATAAAATGTTTTACTGCAGTGAGGGCATGGGTGCTAAGGTCCATGTCCGAGAGGGAAAGAACCCAGACCATCAGCTAAGGTCCCCAAATGTATGTTAAGTTGAATAAACGAGGTGAAATTGCTTAGACAGCTAGGATGTTGGCTTGGAAGCAGCCATTCATTTAAAGAGTGCGTAACAGCTCACTAGTCGAGCGATTTTGCATGGATAATAATCGGGCATAAACATACTACCGAAGCTATGGACGAAAGTGGTAGGGGAGCATTCTAATTGTGTTGAAGGTGTACTGTGAGGTATGCTGGAACGGTTAGAAAAGAAAATGTAGGCATAAGTAACGATAATGCGGGCGAGAAACCCGCACTCCGAAAGACTAAGGTTTCCTCAGCTATGCTAATCAGCTGAGGGTTAGTCGGGACCTAACGCGAACCCGAAAGGGGTAGTGGATGGACAACAGGTTAATATTCCTGTACCTGCTCTCAACAAAAGTGACGGATCTCTGGAGTTACTGCGTACTGACGGAATAGTACGTTGAAGCTTCGGCAATAGTACACTAAGACTTCGGTTGCGGTGATAATGTAGCGAAAGAGGTTCCAAGAAAAGCGAGAGAAGCAGCCCGTACCCTAAACCGACACAGGTAGTTGGGATGAGAATTCTAAGGAGCTCGAGAGATTCATGGCTAAGGAACTAGGCAAAATAGACTCGTAACTTCGGGAGAAGAGTCGCCCACTTATGTGGGCCGCAGTGAAAAGATCCAGGCGACTGTTTATCAAAAACACAGGGCTATGCTAAATTGAAAGATGACGTATATGGCCTGACACCTGCCCGGTGCTGGAAGGTTAAGTGGAGGGTTTAGCTTCGGCGAAGATCTGAAATGAAGCCCCAGTAAACGGCGGCCGTAACTATAACGGTCCTAAGGTAGCGAAATTCCTTGTCGGGTAAGTTCCGACCTGCACGAATGGTGCAACGATCTGGATACTGTCTCAGCCATGAGCTCGGTGAAATTGTAGTAACGGTGAAGATGCCGTTTACCCGCTGTGGGACGAAAAGACCCCGTGCACCTTTACTATAGCTTAGTATTGGTTTTGGATAAGTAATGTGTAGGATAGGTGGGAGACTTTGAAGCGGCGTCGCTAGGCGTTGTGGAGTCATTGTTGAAATACCACCCTTTGCTTATCTAGAGTCTAACTCAGAAATGAGGACAGTGCTTGGTGGGTAGTTTGACTGGGGTGGTCGCCTCCAAAAGAGTAACGGAGGCTTCTAAAGGTACCCTCAGCACGCTTGGTAACCGTGCGTAGAGTGCAATGGCATAAGGGTGCTTGACTGAGAGACCTACAAGTCGATCAGGTTGGAAACAAGAGCATAGTGATCCGGTGGTTCCGTGTGGAAGGGCCATCGCTCAAAGGATAAAAGGTACGCCGGGGATAACAGGCTGATCTCCCCCAAGAGCTCACATCGACGGGGGGGTTTGGCACCTCGATGTCGGCTCGTCACATCCTGGGGCTGGAGAAGGTCCCAAGGGTTGGGCTGTTCGCCCATTAAAGTGGCACGCGAGCTGGGTTCAGAACGTCGTGAGACAGTTCGGTCTCTATCTACAGTGGGCGTTAGAAATTTGAGTGGATCTGACTCTAGTACGAGAGGACCGAGTTGGACTAACCTCTGGTGTATCTGTTGTCACGCCAGTGGCATTGCAGAGTAGCTACGTTGGGAAGGGATAAGCGCTGAAAGCATATAAGCGCGAAACCCACCACAAGATGAGATTTCTTTAAAGGGTCGTGGGAGATGACCACGTTGATAGGCTACAGGTGTAAAGGCAGTAATGTCATAGCCGAGTAGTACTAATAACCTATAGGCTTATTGTACGCCTGTTTTTTTAGAAGAGTTTAGTAATTAAAGTTCATGTAATTTTTTCAATATGTTAAAATATTTGCTACGAAGTAGCAGTTTGAAAGTAAAAAGTATAAAAGTGATAAAGTGTATAACTTTAAGAACTTTAAAACTTAAATCTTTGAAACTTAAAATTTAAGGTGGTTATAGCGATGGGGCTCACCTCTTACCATTCCGAACAGAGAAGTTAAGCCCATTAGCGCCGATGGTACTACATTTGTGGGAGAGTAGGTCGTTGCCTTTTTTGAATCCCGATTCTAACGAATCGGGATTTTTTTTGCTTTATACTTAAGGTAATTTTACTTAACAAATGATACTTATTGTAGTTTATAAAATTACCTTGGCTGGTGGTTGCAATAGTGATAGTAGTGGTTAGCTTTTGTAAAACTCTTATATATGGTTTTACAAAACTAGTAACGCATAGCGCGATTTTTAAATACTTTTAAAATAATGCTATATTTATTTTGGATAAGATTTATAAGGAAACTTTAACATTTTATTGATAAGGGTTTTTGTTTTTAATTTCATCTATTAAATATATTAATCAATTGTATATTTATAATGAATAAATTTATCTTATCGTTTTCTTTTCTTTTTGTTTGCTTTGTAAGTATTGGTCAAGAAGCTATTGAAAGCATTACTCCAAAGGCTAATTATAGATTAGCTGCTAAATTTTCACCTTCAAATATTTCAAAAAAAGTACATTCAACTGAAGTGTATCCGAGGTGGTTGGCTACAGGGAATAAGTTCTGGTACCAGTATAAAACTACAGATGGTTCTAATTATTATTTAGTTGATTGCGATAGAAAAACAAAAACTAAGTTGTTTGACAATGCTAAAATGGCTAAATGGCTTTCAGAAATAACAAAAGACCCTTATGATGCAAAGCATTTACCACGTTTTAACTTTGAATTTGTAAAAGGGGAAAAGACTATTCGTTTTAGAATTACATCAAAAGAAATGATTGATGTTGTAAACAAAACGGAAAAAGCTGAAACTAAAAAAGACACAAGCTCTATTAAAGATTCTATTTCAGTTAAAAAGCTTAAAAAGCAAAAACCTAAAAAAGAGAGAAAGACTTATTATTTAGAGTATACTTTAGGTTCAAACGGTTTAACTGTTATTGATAATAGTAAAGAAGAAAAAACTTTAAATAAATGGGCTAATGTTGCGCCAGATAGTTCTTTAGTAGTTTTTACAAAAAAACATAACTTGTATTGGATGGATAAAGCTAATTTTTTAAAGGCTTTGAAAAATGATAAAGATACTACTATTGTAGAGCACCAATGGACTAAAGATGGTGTTGAGAACTTTGGCTATAGCAGAAATAATATGGGGGTTAGTGAAGATGATGTAAAAAAGAAAATTGAAGACAGAAAACCTGTTTACGGTTATTGGACACATGATTCTAAAAAGTTTGTTTTTCAGCGTACAGACGTTAGGCACATTAAAGATTTATGGGTTATAAATTCAGTTACTAAAGGAAGACCTACTTTGGAGCGTTATAAATATCATATGGCTGGTGAGCAAGAATTTCCTAAAAGTTATATTGAAATTTTTGATACTGCCACAAAGCATATAACAAAGGTACAATTAGATACCACCGTACAACAAAGTTTAAGTATTTATAGGTATTCATACAAGAAATCTGACACAACAAAGCATAAACCTACATTAGTTTTATCTAAAAAAGGTAATTTGTATTTTAGTACTATTAGCAGAGATAGGAAGCGTTTAGATATTCATGTGGCTAATATTGAAACAGGCGAGGTTAAAACCATTATAAATGAACATTCAAATGTTTATGTTGAAGCAAGAAATAAGCCTTTTTATTTATTTAATGATGAAAAAGAAATAGTTCACTGGTCTGAACGTGATGGTTGGGGGCATTTGTATCTATATGACTCACAAGGTAATGTTAAGAAACAAATTACCAAAGGTGAGTATCATGTTGATAATGTTCATGGTATTGATGAAAATGAACGTATTGTATATTTTACGGCTAACGGTGTTAATAAAGATGAAAACCCATATTATGCACATTTGTATAAAATTAATTTGAATGGTACTGGTTTAAAATCATTAAATCCGGGTAATTTTAATTCTAAAGTAAACTTATCAGACTCTAATAAATACTTTGTTAGTAATTATTCTAGGGTTAATACAGCGCCAAAAACAACGCTAAGAACATCAAATGGCACTTTAATAATGGATTTAGAAGAAGCCGATTTGTCTGAGCTTTTTGCTTCGGGCTATAAGTTTCCTGAACCATTTACCGCTAAGGCCAATGATGGTATTACTAACATTTATGGTGTTATGTATAAACCTTTTGATTTTGATGAAAATAAAAAGTATCCCATTATAGAATACGTATACCCGGGGCCACAAACAGAAGCAGTTAATGCATCGTTCTCTGTAAGAATGGATAATGTTGATAGGTTGGCACAAGTTGGGTTTATTGTTGTTACTTTGGGCAATAGAGGTGGAGATCCTAGGCGATCAAAATGGTACCATACATATGGCTACGGAAATTTAAGAGATTATGGTTTGGCAGATAAAAAGTATGTTGCAGAGCAATTAGCTGATAAACATGATTTTATTGATATAAATAAAGTAGGAATTACAGGTCACTCTGGGGGCGGATTCATGTCTACAGCAGCTATGTTAGTGTATCCAGATTTTTTTAAAGTAGCCGTTTCATCAGCAGGAAACCACGATAATAATATTTATAACAGCTGGTGGAGTGAAACACACCATGGTATAAGTGAAGATGAGCAAGCCGATGGCAGTATCAAATACAAATACTTAATAGATACCAACCAAAGTTTAGCCAAAAATTTAAAAGGAAATATATTATTAGCTACTGGCGATGTTGATAATAATGTACACCCAGGAGGTACCATAAGAATGGTTAATGCTTTTATAAAGGCTAATAAAAGATTTGATTTTATTATGTTTCCTGGGCAACGTCATGCTTTTGGTAACATGACAGAGTATTTCTTCTGGAAAAAAGCCGATTATTTTAGTAAATACCTATTAGGAGATGAAGCTACTAATGTAGATATCACAGAAATAAATAGAGATGTGCCTAAAAAAAGGTAGTTAGCTAGATTTAAAAAGAATAAAATCATGTTTAAGTAAATGTATTTAAACATGATTTTTTTGTAAAAAGCTACAAAAACAAAAAATCCCGTAAACAAATGTTTCGGGATTTTTTTGTGGTACCTCCAGGAATCGAACCAGGGACACAAGGATTTTCAGTCCTTTGCTCTACCAACTGAGCTAAGGTACCTCGCCAAAGCGGTTGCAAATATATATTCAATTTTATTATCTACCAAAATAAATTTAAAAAAAAATTACTTTAACTTTTTTTAATAAAAAAATAAGCACCACAAGTTTCAATATTATAATATAATTAAGATTAAAATTGTAGTTGTTTTGTACTTTTAGCACATTCTTTTTAAAAATGAATTTAATAATAGACGTAGGAAATACCAATGTTAAACTAGCGGTTTATAGTTTAAAAGCTCAATTAAAGCTTAGGCGCGTGGTTCAACACAAAGCGCTTATTAGTAATGTGCATGAAATTTTAGGTGTATATCCTACTTTGAAAAAAGGTATAATTTCATCAGTTGGTAATATTAAAGCTGAAGATTTACAAACGCTTCAAAATTTAATTGACTTATTAATTTTAACTCCAAATGTTAAGTTACCTTTTTCAAATACATATAAAACCCCAAAAACATTAGGTGTAGATAGATTAGCTTTAGTAAGCGCATCTGTAAAACAGTACCCTAAGGAAAATGTTTTAATTATTGATGCAGGAACTTGTATAACTTATGATTTTATAAATAAACAAAATCAATACATAGGCGGCGCTATTTCACCTGGGTTGCGTACCCGTTACAAAGCATTAAATAATTTAACAGCTAATTTACCGTTATTAGAAACAGAAATGCCTGAAAGTATTACGGGGCAATCTACAAACGAATGTATACATGCCGGTGTAGTATATGGTATTTTAAACGAAATAGACGGCGTTATAAGTGATTACAAACATAAATATTTAGATTTAACAGTTATTTTAACAGGTGGCGATGCTAATTTTTTGTCTAAAAAGTTAAAAAGTAGCATATTTGCCAATTCAAATTTTCTTTTAGAAGGTTTGAACTATATTTTACAATTTAATTCAAACGAATGATTAAAAAACTTGTATTAGTTTTTATTGCTTTAGTTGCTATACAAAGTTACGGGCAAGAAGGAACAGCTTCACCATACTCATTTTATGGTTTAGGAAACCAAAAGTTTAGAGGCACAGTTGAAAACCGAAGTATGGGTGGTATTGGTATTTTTATTGATAGTATTCATGTAAATTTACGTAATCCTGCGTCTTATGTAACAAAAAATATTGATGCTTGGGATGGCGAAAATAGACCCGTTAAATTTGCCGTTGGTGGTGGTTATTCAAACATCAACTTAAAATCTAACAATGGTTCAGATAAAGCAAAATCAACCACTTTTGATTATATAGCTATAAATATTCCGTTAGGAAAATTTGGTTTTGGTTTTGGCTTATTACCATACACAGCGGTTGGTTACAAACTAGAATCGCAAAATAACGCAGGCGATATAAAAAATAGATTTAGAGGTGAAGGTGGTGTAAACAAAGCTTTCTTAGGTTTAGGCTATCAAATAGCCGAAGGTTTAACCATTGGGGTTGATGCCCAATATAATTTTGGTAATACTGAAACAAGTGTTGTAGAATTTCTTTATGATGATGATGGTACGTTAACACAATACCAATCTAGAGAAAATAATAGATCTGATTTAAGCGGACTAAACTTTAATTTAGGCCTATCATACAAAACAATGGTTACAGATAAGTTAGAAATGATTTCAGGTGTAACCTATGCGCCCGAAAGTTTAATAACTTCAAAAAATCAACAATCTTTTTCAACAATAACAACAAGTTCAAATTCTCAAGATGAGTTTGTTGTAAACACAGTTGATGTAGATTTAGAAGCATCAGGGTTACAAGAAACAGATTTAATATTACCATCAAGATTTTCAGCTGGTTTAGGTATTGGTGCCCCTAGAAAATGGTTTGTTGGGGCCGATTATTTATTTCAAAATACAAGCAACCTAAGAACCGCATTGCCATCAAATACCAATACAACTACTTATGAAGATGCTGCAACCATATCATTAGGAGGGTTTTTTATACCAGATTATAATGCTTTAGATAGCTATTTTAAAAGAACCGTTTATAGAGCTGGCGTTAGGTTTGAAAAAACAGGATTAGTATTAAATTCAGAGTCGGTAAAAGAGTTTGGCATATCTTTTGGTGTAGGTTTACCACTAAGCGGAGGCATCTCAAACGCTAACCTAGGTTTTGAAATAGGAAAGCGCGGTACAACTAACAATAATTTAATTCAGGAGAATTTTGTTAATCTGCAATTAAGTTTATCTTTGGGCGACAGATGGTTCCAGAAAAGGAAGTATAACTAACAATAGAATAAAATTATCATGAAGGCGAAAATTACTTTATTACTAACATTATTAATAGGCTTAAATTTTGGTTTTGCACAACAAAATGAAGAGTGTATAACTAAACTGTCTATTTTTCATGAATATGTTAAAGCAAAAAATTACGATGCAGCATATGAACCTTGGATGTTTGTAAGAGAAACATGTCCAAAATTCAATAATGCAATATATGTTGATGGCGAGAAAATTTTAGATCATAAAATAGACAAAGCAACAGGTGCAGAAAAATTAGCATTTATAAATGATTTACTTAAACTGTATGACCAAAGAGCAGAGTATTTTGCATCAAAAACTCCTGTAGGTAAATATGGTGCCTTAAAAAGTCAGTTACTTTATGATAACAGAAAAGAATTAAATAAAACTACTGAAGAGCTTTATGAAAGCTTTGATGCTGCCTACAATGCAGATAAAGCAACATTTCAAAACCCAAAAAGTTTATATACTTACTTCTCTTTAATGGTAGATTTATATGATGCTGGTAAAAAACCTGCACAAGATTTATTTAATAAATATGATGATATTGTTGAAAAAGTTGAAGACGAAGTAAACCAATATTCTGAAAAGTTAAACAAACTTGTAGCTAAAGAAGATGCTGGAACAGCATTAACAAAAAGAGAAAATAGCTACAAAAAATACTACGAAAGTTATTTAAAAGCTTATGACCAAATTTCTGGAAGTATAGACAGTAAATTAGGTGATAGAGCTAACTGTGATAACTTAGTACCATTATATCAAAAAGATTTTGAAGCTAACAAAACTAATGCTACATGGTTAAAACGTGCAGTAAGCAGAATGTATTACAAAGAATGTACAGATACACCATTATACGAGCAATTAGTAAAAGCTTATGATGAAACTGCACCATCTGCAGATACTAAATACTTTGTGGGTACTGTTTTATTAAAAAATGGAAAAGAAAATGAGGCTATTGGTTACTTTACAGAATCATATGATTTAGAGTCTGATACCTTCAAGAAAGCAAAATTAGCAAACAGAATTGGTTTAATATTAAAGAAAAAAGGACGTTACGGGCAAGCTAGAACATACTTTAGAAATGCTTTAGCGTTAAACCCATCAAATGGACGTCCGCACTTATCAATAGCAGCCATGTATGCTGCAAGTGCTAATAGTTGTGGTGATACCACTTTTAATAAAAGAGCTGTATATTGGCTAGCTGCTGATGAAGCCAGAAAAGCAGGAAGAGTAGACCCAACACAAAAGAAAAATGCTGCAAAATCTGTGGCAAACTATACAGCAAAAGCACCAAGTAAATCTGATATTTTTAGTGCAGGTAATTCTGGGCAATCTATTAGAATTGGTTGTTGGATAGGGGCTTCGGTTACTGTACCAAGTATTTAAAAATATGGTTTGAGGTAAAACTCAAAACAACACATGAAACAAAACATTAAATATTTACTAAACATAGTCACAGTTTTTACTGTGGCTTTGTTTTTTTCATGCACAGACAACTATAAAGAAGTGCAAAAAATTGGTATTTCAGAAAATGAACCTGTTGGCGAAGCCGAAAATATCAATTTAAAAGTTACAGATTCTGGTAAAGTAACAAGGCATTTGGTAGGTGCTAAAATGCTTAACTTTTCAAACAGAGACTTTCCGTATTATGAATTTCCTGAAGGTGCTACACTTCATATTTATGATGGTGCCAAAAAAAGCACTATAGTATCAGATTATGCCGTGGTTTATGATGCCACAAGTATTATAGATCTGCAAGGTAATGTTGTTATTACAACACATGATAAACGCGTTTTAAAATCTGAACAGTTATATTTTGACAGAAAAAAGGAATGGATTTTTACAAACGTCCCTGTTACTTTTGAGTCTGAACAAGATATAATACACGGTAACGGTTTTGATTCAAACGGTGATTTTACCAATGCCGAAGTGTTAGAAGTTACAGGTATTTTTGCTGTTGAAGATTAATAAGCCATACATCTTAAAATTAATTATCTTTATCCTAAATTTTTAAAATGAAATATTTAAGCATTTTTCAATATGCATATTTAGCATTTGCAGCTGTATTTTTTTATTCTGTTTTTGAAACGTATCAAAAAACAGGTGTAGTAAACTATTCATACATAGTTTTAGGCGCATTGGCCATTTTTATGTTTTTCTTCCGTAGGAGGTTTAGTAAAAAGTTTCAAGACAGAAACAAACAAAACTAAATGACACTATATATTGTTATAATAGTTGTTTCACTGGTGCTTTCGGCATTTTTTTCAGGTATGGAGATAGCGTATGTTTCTTCAAACAAAATACATATTGAAATTGAAAAAAAACAAGACGGCATATTAGCTAAAATACTAAGCAAACTTACTGCTAAACCATCAAAATTTATAACAACAATGCTTATAGGTAATAACATTGCGCTTGTTGTTTATGGGTTTTTTATGGGCGATGTTTTAGTAAATTGGTTCCAGTCTTTTTTACCAACACAAAGTAATTTTGTAGACTATATGTTAACAGATTTAAGCCTGCTAACACAAACTATTATTTCAACATTTATTATTTTAATAACTGCCGAATTTTTACCAAAAGTATTCTTTCAAATTTACGCTAACACACTTTTAAAAGTATTAGCAGTACCCGCGTATATTTTCTATTTACTCTTTAGTTTAATATCAGAATTTGTAATCTGGATTTCAGATTTTATTCTAAAAACCTTCTTTAAAACCGAAGGAGACCAAATACAAATGGCCTTTACAAAAGTTGAATTGGGTAACTATATAAGCGAGCAAATGGAATCTGTAGAAGAACATGACGAAGTAGATTCTGAAATTCAAATATTTCAAAACGCTTTAGAATTTTCAGAAGTAAAAGCACGCGAAGTTATGGTGCCACGTACCGAAATTATTGCCGTTGAAATAAACGAATCTATAAAAACATTAAGCGCGTTGTTTACCGAAACGGGAAGAACAAAAATTTTAGTTTACAAAGAAACTATTGATGATATTTTAGGCTACGTACACTCTTTTGAACTCTTTAAAAAGCATAAAAACATAAAATCTATGATTATGCCCGTTGAGTTTGTGCCCGAAACGGTGTTGATAAAAGATGTGCTAAATGTACTTACAAAAAAACGCCGAAGCGTTGCAGTTGTTATTGATGAATACGGTGGAACATCAGGAATTATGACGGTTGAAGATATTGTTGAAGAATTATTTGGCGAAATTGAAGATGAACATGATACTTTAGATTTAATTGAAGAAAAGGTAGACAATGAAACCTTTATGTTTTCGGCACGTTTAGAGGTAGATTATTTAAACGAAACCTATAAAGTAAACTTACCCGAAAGCGAAAATTATGAAACCCTTGGCGGTTTAATTGTAAACCACACCGAAGAAATACCAAACCAAGGCGATGTTATAAAAATAGATAATTTTAAGTTTATTATTTCTGAAGTTTCAAACACTAAAATAGATTTAGTAAAACTTAAAATGTTAGAAGATAATTAGTTGTTACACCTTTTTTTTGGTAAAATTAAAATATAGCAACATAGCAAATTACACTTTACTAGCAATAAAAATAATTAAAGCCTATTTCTTTTTTTATTATTAAATAGAAAATGGTATTTTCGCGCACGATATTTTCGTCAAATTTAGTGTTTTAACTAACATTTCAATAAAAAGAAAAAATCCGAAAAACGGATAAAATTAAGTATAGAAGATGGCAATTTTAAGTAAGATTAGACAAAAAACCTTAGTATTAATATTGGTAATTGCAATGGCATTATTTGCTTTTGTTTTATCTGGTCTTTTTGATGGTAGCGCAAGCTTTTCAAACAAAGGTCAAAATGTAGGTACAATAAATGGTAAAGATATTTCAAGAGAAGCATTTTTACAAAAAGTAGAAGTTGCACAGCAGCAACTTGGTGGTTCTGCAACTAATACACAGGTTATGAACCGCGTTTGGGAACAAGAAGTAAGACAAGCCGTTTTAGAAACGCAGTTTGATGCTTTAGGTATTACTGTTGAAAAAGATCAAATTAGAGATTTACTTAAAACAGCCTTAGCCACAAACCCTCAGTTTTTAAATGAAGCAGGTGTTTTTGATGAAAATAAACTAAACGAATACATTGCTAATTTAAAAGAAAACTCACCAGAAGGTTATGCCGGTTGGGTAAATTATGAGCAATCTTTAGCTACAAATGCATTACAGCAAAACTATTATAATTTAGTAAAAGCAGGTTTAACAGGTACTTTAGCTGAAGGCGAGTTAGAGCATAAATTAGATGGTAATAAAGTTGATATTAAATACGTACAAGTACCATATACTTCAATTGCCGATAGCCTAGTAAAAGTATCAAAATCTGATGTTTCTAGCTACATAAACAACAATAAGAAATCATTTGAAGTTGAAGAATCTAGAGATATAAGATTTGTTGAATTTAAAGAAGTAGCATCAGTTGCTGATGAGTCTGCAATTATAAACGAATTGTCAACCTATTTAAATGGGCAGTTAGTTGATGAAACAGGAAGAAAAGATACTATTGTAGCTTTTTCAAAAGTAAAAGATAACCAAGAGTATATCAATTCAAAATCTGATATAAAATTTGATGATCGTTTTGTGTTCAAATCTTCATTACCATCAAAAATAGCTGATAGCTTAATAAATTTAGAAATTGGAGAAACTTATGGGCCTTACAAAGAAGCTGGCTATTTTAAAATATCAAAATTAATTGCTGAAAAACAACTTCCAGATTCTGCAAAAGTAAGACACATTTTAATTCCGTTTATAGGTTCTCAAAGCGCTGGTGCCGATGTTACTTTAACTGAAGACCAAGCAAAAGAAAGAGCAGATAGTATTTTAGCAGTAGTGAAAAATAACCGTTCTAAATTCCCTGATTTGGTTACTGAATTCTCTTCAGACCAAGGAAGCGTTGCTAATGGCGGGCGTTATGACTGGCACGCATACAACACAATGGTTCCAGAGTTTAATGATTTTGAATTTAATGGTAAAACAGGAGATTTAGGTGTTGTTAAAACAGTATTCGGTTTTCATATTATAGAAATTGAAGGATTAACAAGTAAAAAGAGAGCTGTTAAAGTTGGTACTATTGCAAGAAAAATTGAACCATCTGAAACTACAACAGCTAAAATATTTAGAGACGCATCAAAATTTGAAATTGATGGCGCCAAAGGTGATTTTGAAGCTTTAGCTAAAGAAAACAATTATACGGTTAGACCAGTAAATGGCATGAAAGCTTTAGATGAAAGTATTCCTGGTATTGGTAACCAAAGACCAATTGTACGTTGGGCTTTTGAAGATGAAGCTAGCGTTGGTGATGTTAAACGTTTTAGTTTGGCAACTGGCGGTTATGTGGTTGCTCAATTAGTAGCAAAACATAAAGCAGGTTTAATGTCTGTTGAAGATGCTTCAGCTACAGTATTACCAATTTTAAGAAAAGAAAAAAAAGCAGAATTAATAAAAGACAGAGTTTCTGTAAGTACTTTAGAAGATTTAGCAACTGCTGAAAACACATCAGTAAAAACAGCATCTGCCATTACAATGAAGAGTCCAACAATTCAAGGAGCTGGTAGAGAACCTTTAGTTGTAGGAACTGCGTTTGGCTTAGGTGAAGGTGAAACGTCTGGTTTAATTGAAGGTGTAAATGGCGTATATATGGTACAAGTTACTAAAGTTACTCCAGCTGTAAAATTAGATAACTATCAAGCAGCAGCAAATAGGTTAGAGCAACAAAAAGCGGCCACGGTAAATAGTAAACTTTACAATGCTTTAAAAGCAGCTGCCGAAATTGAAGATAATAGAGCAGCATCACAAGTGCAGTAAAAAAATAAATATAAATAAAAAAAAGCCCTCGCAATGCGAGGGCTTTTTTTATAATATCATTTTGGAATAAGGTATAACGGTTGTTAAACCTTTATTTTTAAAATACAATTCCGGGTTTGTTGCTGATGTAGCTAAAACAAAATCGCCACCCCAAGCACCAAGGCTTTTAATACTGCCTTTAAAATCATTAAACTGTAAAGTTTTTACAGGTGTTTGGTTGGTTATGTTTGCAATAATACCTTCATGTGTATCTATTAAATTTTCAAAAGCATTTAAAGTATTACAAGTAATCATTTCAGCAGTTATCATATTAATTTCTGAAATAGCACCCTTTAAATCATTTTTGTTTTGTGCTTTGTAATGCGCAATACCTTCTCTACTATTCTGTTTTTTATTAAGGTAAACAAAATATAAATGCTCTTTAAAATTAGGGTTAAAGTCTATAGGTTCAACTACGGGTAATTCAGCAGCTATTTTATAGGTTATTGGGGTATTGTTATCAGCGCATGCAATATCATAACCACTACCACCAAAAGTTAGTTTTAAGAGCTTGTAAGGATTAATATTAGCCCATTTTGATAAGTTGTTTATTAACGTTGAAGATGTACCTAAACCCCAATTTTTTGGAAATTCTAAATGCGTTTCAATAGTATAACCGCTTTTAGTATTTAATAAGTTTGGGTTTAATTGATGGATAGCTTCAAATATTTGTACAATTCTGTCAGAAATTGGGTTTTGTTGTAAAGGTTTTAATTTATTATTGTGAATTTCAAAAGAGCCTTTAAACCAAATGTTATTTTGTTCATTAAAACTAGACCAATTAATTAAGGGTGTATCATTAGGTTTAATAATTAGGTTTTGACCATATTTTGTGGGTATAGCAAGTGCTTTTGCACCATCTAAAACCACATATTCAGCAGTTAATAATAATTTGCCATTGCTGTTATATTTAATCATTATTAACTCTTAAATTATTTAAAGCCTCAACAACTGCACTATGCGAAACTGTATTGTTTTTAAAATGATTAGTAAGTGTTAATTTTTCTGCATTTGTGGCTTCAAACTGGTTTAAAATATTCATTAAATGCATTTTCATATGTCCTTGCTGAATACCTGTGGTTGTTAAAGAATTTAAGGCTGCAAAATTTTGTGCTAAACCAGCAACTGCTACAATTTGCATAAGTTCTTTGGCCGATGGTGAACCCAATATTTCTAATGATAATTTTACTAACGGATGTAAATTTGTTAATCCTCCCACAGTACCAAGCGCTAAAGGAATTTCAATATAAAAAGTAAACGTATTATTTTCAATTTTAGCATGGGTTAAACTGCCGTATTGTCCGTTTTTTGATGCGTATGCATGTGCACAAGCTTCAATGGCTCTAAAATCGTTTCCGGTAGCTAAAACAACTGCATCAATACCATTCATAATACCTTTATTGTGTGTTACAGCTCGGTAAGGTTCGTTTTCAGCAATGGTAACAGCTTGCACAAATTTTTCGGCATATGCTTTACTTGCTTCGGGGTTATTTTCAACTAAATCATTAACAGGGCAGCTTACTTCAGCTCTAACCAAACAATCAGGGACATAATTAGATAGAATACTCATTATAACCTCAATATGCTTGTCGCTTTCAGAAAATAATTCAAAATTTAAAGCTTCGGTTTTCAACGTTTCAGCAAACTGTTCTAAACAAGAATTTATAAAGTTTGCACCCATAGCATCTAAAGTTTCAAAAGAGGCGTGAAGCTGATAATAGCCTGCAATACTATCGGTTTTATTACGTAATTCAATATCTAAAATACCGCCACCACGTTTTTGCATATTTTGGGTAATGGTATTAGTATCTTCAATTAATTGTGGTTTTATGGTATTAAAAAACGTTTGTAAAGTTTCAAAATTACCATGGAACATAAAATGTACCTGACCAATTTTAGTGGTAGAAATTACAGATGTTTTAAAACCACCACGTTGTAGCCAAAATTTAGCTGCTTTACTGGCAGCGGCAACTACAGAGCTTTCTTCAATAGCCATGGGTATGGTGTAAAGCTTGTTATTTATTAAAAAATTAGGTGCTACACCAAGCGGTAAATAGTAGTTTGTTATAGTGTTTTCAATAAACTCATCGTGTAGTTGTTGTAGTTTTTCATCACTATTCCAGTATTGTTTTATAGTGTTTTTGGCACTATTAGGGTTGGTAAAATACGTATCTACAATCCAATCAATTTTTTCTGCTTTTGAAAGTTTAGAAAAACCAGTAATAGATTTACTCATAAAACATTTTTTAATTAGGCAAAGATACTAACTTGCTGTTTATAATGAATTGCTTTTTATTGTAACTTAATTAAGTGTTAATAAATGCTGAATTTTGAATTATTTTTAGTAAAATTGACATCATTTTATGTAAAAATCAAAGTTTTTGAAAAAACATCTATTATTTTCAATTATAAATTGTAATAATTGAAAACCTATGTTGTATTTTAAAAACCTAAAATCTTGTAACGTTATTAATGAGATATCTTAAATTTTCAGTTTGCGTTTTATTTATTTTAACTTCAGTTTTAAACGCACAAAACAAACAAATTACTTTAGAAGACATTTGGAGTGGTAGTTTTAGACCCGAAAGTATGGACGTATTGCACTCTATGGCAAACGGTAAGCAATATTCGGTTTTAAATTTTGATAGAGCTGCAATGGCAACAACTATTGATATTTATGACTATAAAACACAGCAAAAAGTAAAAACGTTAGTAAGTAGTGCCAACCTTAGCGCTATGCAATATTTTAGCAATTATACCTTTAGCGCCAATGAAAAAAAGGTGATTTTAGCAACCAATGAAACACCAATTTACCGCCATTCTGCAGTTGGTAATTATTTTGTTTATAATGTTGAAGATGAAACTTTAGAGCTTATCTCAAAAGAATTAATACAAGAACCAACATTTTCACCTAACGGAACCAAAGTTGCTTACGTTTTTGAAAATAATCTATTTGTGAAAGATTTTATTTCTGGCAAAACTACCCAAATAACTTCCGATGGTAAAAAAAATAGCATTATAAACGGTATTACAGATTGGGTTTATGAAGAAGAGTTTGCTTTTGTTCGTGCTTTTGAGTGGAGTGCCGATAGCCAAAAAATAGCTTTTATTAAGTTTGATGAAACCAATGTACCTGAATTTTCAATGGATGTTTATGGTGAAGCGCTTTACCAAACCCAACAAGTATTTAAATACCCAAAAGCAGGTGAGCCAAATTCTAAGGTATCTTTACATGTTCACAATTTAGTGTCCAGCACAACAACTAATGTTAATTTAGATGAAAAAGCATATTACATTCCTAGATTACAATGGACAAACAACGCAAATTTGCTAAGTTTTCAAATTTTAAACAGAAAGCAAAACAACTTATATGTAATGCGTTTTAATACCGAAACTAAAGAAACTACTGTGCTTTTAAATGAAATGGATAAAGCGTATGTTGATGTAACCGATAATTTAACCTTTTTAGATGATAATAGCTTTATCTGGACAAGCGAAAAAGATGGATACAACCACATTTATCATTATGATAATAACGGTAAATTAATAAATCAAATAACCAAAGGAAACTGGGAGGTAACAAATTATTATGGTTATAACCCAAAAGCAAAACGTATTTTTTATCAATCTGTTGAAAATGGTTCAATAAACAGAGACGTATATTCTGTAAAAATTAATGGCCGTGATAAAAAGCGTTTATCTAACAATGATGGCACAAATAGCGCCTCTTTTAGCGCCGATTTTTCATACTTTATAAACACATTTTCAAATGCCAACACACCAACGCAATACACTTTAAATAACGCCGTAAACGATAGTGTAATTTCTAAAATAGTAGATAATGCTGCTTTGGCTAAAAAAATAGAAAACTATACGCTTTCTAAAAAAGAGTTTAGTACTATAAATATTAATGGAAATGATTTGAATATGTGGATGCTTAAACCAGCTAATTTTGATGAGTCAAAGCAATATCCATTATTCATGACACAATATTCTGGTCCGGGTTCACAATCGGTTTCAAATAGTTGGAATAGTTATAACGATTATTGGTTTCAAATGTTAGCACAACAAGGCTTTATTGTTGTTTGTGTTGACGGCAGAGGTACAGGGTTTAAAGGTGCTGCATTTAAAAAGATAACACAAAACCAACTTGGTAAATATGAAGTTGAAGACCAAATTGCTGCTGCAAAAAAACTTGGAGCATTACCATACATTAATGCAGATAAAATTGGTATTTGGGGTTGGAGCTATGGTGGCTTTATGAGCAGTAATTGCTTGTTTAAAGGTAATGATACCTTTAAAATGGCCATAGCCGTTGCCCCGGTAACTAGTTGGCGTTTTTATGATACTGTTTACACAGAACGCTACATGACAACACCACAAGAAAACCCATCAGGATACGATGATAATTCTCCTATTAACCATGTAGATAAATTAAAAGGAGATTTCTTATTAGTACACGGCACTGCCGATGATAATGTACATGTGCAAAACACCATGCGTTTAGTAGAGGCATTGGTACAAGCAAACAAGCAGTTTGATTGGGCTATTTATCCAGATAAAAACCATGGTATTTATGGTGGTAATACAAGACTTCATTTGTATAGAAAAATGACTGATTTTATTCAAAAATCACTAGGAGATAAATAATTTTCAGATTAAAAAATATTAAAATAACTAACTCAAAAAAAGATTATGGCAGAAATTACAAAAGCACCACACCAAAAAGAATTATGGGGGCATCCAGTAGGACTCTATGTATTGTTTTTTGTTGAAATGTGGGAGCGCTTTTCGTATTATGGAATGCGTGCAATTTTAACTTTATTTTTAGCGGCACCAATAATACTTGGTGATCCGCAATCAGGTTATGGTTGGTCCAATGCTGAGACACTTTCATTTTATGGAACGTACACTATGTTTGTATATTTAACATCGATTCCTGGAGGTTGGATAGCTGATAAATTTATTGGTCAGAAAAAAGCTGTAATGCTAGGAGGATTACTTTTATGTTTGGGTCATGGTATTTTAGCCGTTGATGCACAATGGGCATTTTTTACAGGCTTAATTTTAATAGTAATTGGTGTTGGTTTTTTAAAGCCAAATATATCAACTATGGTAGGAGGGCTTTACAAAAAAGGAGATGATAGAAGAGATAAAGGATTTTACCTTTTTTACATAGGTATTAATTTAGGTGCTTTTTTTGGGGCACTTTTGGTTGGTGCTGTTGCAGCTAAATGGGGTTGGCACTATGGCTTTGGTCTTGCCGGTATTGGTATGGCTTTAGGGCAGTTAGTGTATATGCTTGGGTTAAAATATTTAACAGGTGTTGGAGATTTTTTAGGAAAAAAAGATTCGCCTGATAAAGAGTTAATGAAAAAGCCTTTAACCAAAATAGAAAAAGATAGAATGCTTGTTATGTTTCTATCTTTTTTAATCATTATTGTTTTTTGGGGTGCTTTTGAACAAGCAGGAGGCTTAATGAGTTTGTATACAGAGCAAAAAACAAATAGAGTTCTTTCATTTTCAATTCCTTTAATTGGAAATGAAGTTCCTGCAGCAGTGTTTCAATCTATCAATGCATTTTTTATAATAGCCTTAGGAACTTTAGTAGCTAATTTTTGGTATAAATGGGGTAAAAAAGGAAAAGAATCTTCATCTTTATTTAAAATGGCTATTGGTGTAATAGTAATGGGCTTTGGTTTTGTTTTTATGAGCAAAGCTTCTACAGAGGTAGTTATGAATGGTGATGAAATTGTGCAAAAATCTGCTATGATTTGGTTAGTGTTAGCATATTTATTTCATACGCTAGGAGAGTTATGTGCATCACCTGTAGCACTGTCTTTTATCACAAAATTAGCGCCACTCAAATATGCTTCATTTATGATGGGCGCTTATTTTGCTGCCACAGGTTTAGGTAATAAAGTTGCTGGTTTTGTTGGAGAACTTTCAGAAGGCGCTGGAGAATTTCAGGTTTTTACTGGTATTGCTGTTTTTTGTGCTTTATTCGGCGTGTTAATTCTCTTAATTTTAAAGCCTTTAAAACGATTAACACATGGTGCTGAAAATTTAAACGGAACAACACATGAAGAAGCCGAAGGCTTTGAATTAGCAGATAATTAATATTTCATTATGAATACAGATATACAAAACCTTTTTAAAGATAAAGTTTTAGGGCATCCCGCTGGTTTAATAGTATTGTTTTTTACAGAAATGTGGGAACGTTTCTCATTTTATGGTATGCGTGTGCTATTGGTTAACTTTTTAACAATGGCTATAACAAGTTCAAACCCAGGCTGGGGCTGGACGGCTGAAAATGCTGGAGCTCTTTTTGGCACCTATGCAATGCTTTTATACATAACGCCTATTGTGGGTGGTGTTATAGCCGATAAAATTACAGGGTACCGTTGGGCTGTTGTAATAGGTTCTGTAATAATGGCCTTAGGGCACGCTTCAATGGCTTTAGAAACCGAGTTTTCATTGTACTTAGGGTTGGGACTTTTAGTTATTGGTACTGGTTTTTTTAAACCAAATATCACATCTATAATATCTGAAATGTATAAAGAAAATCCAGAGAAAAAAGATGGTGCTTATACTATTTTTTACATGGGTGTAAATGCAGGAGCTTTCTTTGGTATGATGCTTTGTGGTTACTTAGCTGAAAAAGTAGGGTGGAGTTATGGTTTTGGTTTAGCAGGTATTTTTATGATATTAGGAACACTTCAATTTTGGTTGTCTGGTAATTTATTTGGTAGCATAGGCGCTAAACCTAGTAAAGTTCACGAAGTAGAATTACCTCAAAACATCAATGAAAAAGGTAATAAAACTGTTAAAACTGATGATGTTGAAAAACAAAATCCGTTTACAATGTTAGATAAAATTTTAATTGTTATAACAGCTATTATTGGTCTTGGGTATGCTATTAATGATCCCATGTCTAAAATTGCCGGAATAGATATGTTTTCATGGGCCAAAACAACATCTATTGAAGGGCAATATGTAGTAGTGCTAATAGGTTTATTATTGTTCTTAGTATTATCAATAGGAAGAATTGCCAGATATACAAAAGTGGTTAGAGATAGAATGATAGCTTTCATTATTTTTGCTTTCTTCACCGTATTCTTTTGGATGAGTTTCGAGCAAGGAGCTTCATCATTAATTCTTTTTGCAAGAGATAACGTAGATAGGGTTTTAACAGGCAATGCCGCTGTAATATTCAATATAATAAACGCATTGCTAACAGTGGTGCCTTTAATTATTATAACATACGTATTATTTCTTCTTTGGAAAAAAACGTTTAAAAAAATACCAGGGTCAAATATTGTATTAGTGGTGTGTTTTTTAGGTATGTGGGGATTAGTTGGTTGGATGTTGAATAGAGAATTTTCTGCAGATATTTCTGAAATTACCGTATCTTGGTTTAGTATATTAAACTCCTTTTTTATTATTGTATTTGCATCTTTCTTTTCTAAATGGTGGGAAAGTAAATATAATCCATCGGCAGCAACAAAATATGCTTTAGGTTTAATAATTATGGCTATTGGTTTTGGGTTATTAGCATTTGGGTCATATGGTATTGAAGCCGGCGTAAAAGTTAGTATGCTTTGGTTAGTATTAGCTTACTTATTTCATACTTTAGGTGAGTTATGTTTATCACCTGTAGGTTTATCTTACGTTAGTAAATTAGTGCCTGCCAGAATGATTGCTTTAATGTTTGGTATGTGGTATTTAGCCATAGCTATTGGTAATAAATTAGCAGCAGTTGTTGGTGGCCAAATAGAAAATATTACCAAAGAGTACAGTTTGTCAACATTCTTTTTAATATTTACTATTGTGCCCTTAGTTGCAGGTTTACTTGTTTTTGCATTAAACCCTGTTTTAAAGAAACTTATGCACGGTGTACGCTAATTATAAACGAAAAAAAATATAGAAAAAGCTCCTAATTAGGAGCTTTTTTTGTAAGTTGGGCACACAATTTGCAACAAATTTACTATGAAAAAAATACAACTTATACTAGTTTTAGTGGTTTTAACTACACTAAATGTTACAGCTCAAGAAATAAATTGGCTTACTTTAGAAGAGGCTGTTGAACTTCAAAAAAAGACACCAAAAAAAATTATGATGGATGTTTATACCAATTGGTGCGGGCCATGTAAAATGTTAGATAGAAACACATTTCAAAATCAGCAGGTGGCAAATTATGTAAACGAACATTATTATGCCGTAAAATTTAATGCCGAAGGAAACGATCAAATTACTTTTGATGGTAAAACATTTAGCAACCCAAATTATAATCCGGCAAACGCAAACCGAAGAAATTCACCCCACGAACTATCAAGATATTTTCAAATACAAGCATACCCAACTATTGTGTTTTTAGATGAAGAAGGGAAACTTATATTTCCGCTAAAAGGTTATAAAACACCACCACAGTTAGAGTTGTACTTAAAAATGTTTAAAACTGATGAGCATAAGCAACTTGATACACAAGAAAAATTTAACGCCTATTACGAAGCGTTTAAACCTCAATTTCAAGGATAAATATTAATATTTTATTATAAAAGCTCCCTTTTTGCTAGTTTGGTGAAAAGGGAGTTTTCTTTTTTTACAAACAAGTGCCCAATGTTCAATATAAGATTTATAATTACTGCCATCGGCAATAATTTGTTTGGGTTTAATAGAATCAATAAGTCTGCTTAAATTAATTTTTGGCGATTGCCTAAGCAATACATAATCGGGTTTAATACTCTTTACATTGTAAATACCCAAACTATCAACAACTAAAAGTTTCTTTTTGTTTAAAAAATATATGTTTTTTATTGGTGTATATTTTATGGTTTTAATGTGGTTTCCAACAGTAAAATCTTTAATTATTTTAGTGTTTGCTGTGGTTGTACTATCAAAATCATTTGAAACAAGAAGTTTGTTTTCAGTAATATTTCCTAGTAAACTATATCTGCTTTTATGGAATACTATAAATTCATTTTTAACAGAAGTAAACTGTGTGTAAATAACTGAAAGTTGTAACAATATTACAGAAATTAAAGTCCAAACGATGGTTTTGAAATGTGTTTTTGCGGCCATTTTCACAATACAAATAATTAAAATATAGCTTGTCAAAACATACAATAAATTAAACGGAATGTTTTTAAAAAGAAACGCCTCTTGTTGTGCTACCCAAGCAACAAAACTATTCATTAAATAAATTACAAACCCAAAAGCATCAGCTAAAAATTGAGGAAGTAAGCTTAAAGATGCTAATAAAATAACAATAATACCAAAGCCTAAAACAAAGCCAAGTAACGGAATTATAACTAAGTTTGAAATGAAAAATAACCCCGGAAATTGATGGAAATAAAACAAGCTAATTGGTATAATACCAAACTGTGCCGATATTGTAACCGTTAAAGTTTGCCAATATATTTTTAGTAGCTTATTTTTTGGTTTCCAAAGTTTATTTAGCATGGGCTCTATAGCTACAATGGCAAATACGGCTAAATAGCTTAATTGAAAACCAACATCAAAAATAAAAAGTGGTTTAAATAGTAAAATAACAAACATTGATATGGCCAATGTATTATAAACATTAGTAGGCCTTTTTAAATTTAAGGCAATTGCTACTATGCTAAACATGGTTACAGCTCTGGTAACCGATGCCGATAAACCTGCAATTACAGCAAAGCTCCATAATATTAAAAGCAGCAAAATAGTTTTAATTAAAGCGCCTTTTTTAAAGCGTTCCACAGGTTTTAATAATACGTTTAATATCATTAAAATAATACCAACATGCAAACCCGAAACCGCTAATATATGAATGGCACCAGCATTGGTGTAGTTAGTATACACGGTTTTGTTAATGTTTTGGCGTTGCCCTAAAAATAAAGCGTTAATAATAGCTAGTTCGTTTGTTGAGAAATTGTAAGTTTTAAGTTTACTGTTAATAAAACTGCGTAAATTATTGGCATAACCCAAAAGCGTATGTGGTTTTGATGAAAGTTTTAAAAGCGCTCTATTATCAATAAAAATTTGATGATAAATATATTGTTTTTGTAAATACGTTTTGTAGTTGAATTGATTAGGGTTTAATGGGCTAATTAAATTTTTAAAAGTAGCTTTTGTAATTAAAATATCATCTACTTTTAGTTTAGTAGAAACACTGTCTTTTTCAATGTTTAAAAGTGTTTTTCCTGTAACATGAGTGCTGTCAATATTAAGTAAATCAATAATATATTTATCATAATAATTACCAGGTTTTAACACTTCGCGCACTCTAAATGTTATGGTGCTTTGTGTTGTTTCATCTGTAGTAATTGTATGCGTGTAGTTATTGCTTTTGTTTTTATGATTGTGAAAATTAGTAACTAAAACACCCAAAAAAAGTGTTGTTATAAAACTAAACATACCAAACCAAACAGTTTTTTTTAGTTGGTTTTTAGCTGTGAAATAACAAATACCTAAAGCTACAAATGTAATAGCAAAAATAGTTGAAGATGTATTTATGCTAATAGGTGTTACATACCCAATTATAATGCCTATAATTAAGAAAAAGGTAAGTTTTATTATGGTGAAATTTAACAGCCGCATTAAGCTGTAAGATAAATAAATTCTTATAAAACACGGCGTGCTTCGGTAAAAGCTTTTAACCAATAGGTTTCATTTAAACCAGAAATGATAACACCGCGGCTTGTAGTAGCGTGTATAAATTTTATATCGTTATTTTTAATATCAACAATTAAGCCTACGTGGTTTATTGCGTTTCGGCGATTTTTGCTGGTTTTAAAAAAAAGTAAATCGCCTTTTTGTACCTGCTTCAAGCTAATGGCTTTTCCTTTTTTAGCCATGTCTCTAGAAATTCTAGGTAAATAAATATTATGTGTTCTAAAAGATTCAAAAACTAAACCAGAGCAATCCATTCCGGCTTTAGTAGTGCCGCCCCATTTGTATTTAACACCTTGAAATTGTTTTGCAAAGCGAATAATGCTTTCAGATTGTGAAATACTTTTATTATCATTTTTTGAAATTACTTTTGAAGTACTGCTTTTTGAAGTTTTAGCTTTTTTTGAAGATTTACAATTACAAAAACTAACAAGTAATACTATGATAAAAAGGGCTTTTTTCACTTTTAAAATGTTTTAAGATGTTAATGAAGCGTAAATAAGTTTTGCGGTGTTTTCACTTGCGCCTTTACCGCCTAAGGCTTTTTCAAGCTCATAATAATCTTCAAAAATTCTTTGGCGTGTGTTGGTGTTTAAAATATTTTCTAGTTCGTGTTTTAATTGTTTTTTATTAAAATCGTTTTGAATTAATTCAGTAACCACCTCTTTATCCATGATTAAATTTACCAGTGATATGAATTTGAGTGTAATAATACGTTTAGCAATATGATAAGAAATAGCGCTACCTTTATAACAAACAACTTGAGGTACTTTAAATAAAGCGGTTTCTAAAGTAGCTGTGCCCGATGTTACCAAAGCAGCATGTGCTACACTAAGCAAATCATATGTTTTATTGGTGATGAATTTTACATTATTTGTTTTAATAAATTGCTGATAAAAGCTAAATTCTTGACTTGGCGCACCTGCAATTACAAATTGATAATTTTTAAAATCATCAACCAAACTAAGCATAACAGATAACATTTTTGTTATTTCTTGTTTTCGGCTTCCTGGTAAAAGAGCAATTATTGGTTTTTTGTTTAGCTGGTGTTTTTTTCTAAAATCAATAGGATTAACCTGTGTTCTGTCTGCAATGGCATCAATTAACGGGTGCCCAACAAATGCAACATCATAATTGTATTTTTTATAAAATGGTTTTACAAACGGCAGAATAACATACATGGCATCAATATCGCGTTTAATAGCTTTAACACGACTTGCCCTAGATGCCCAAACTTGCGGAGAAATGTAATAATTAGTTTTAAAACCTTCGGCTTTTGCCCATTTAGCAATGCGTAAATTAAACCCAGAGTTATCAATGAAAATGACCACATCGGGCTTAAAATTTTTAATATCATCTTTACAAAAAGAAATGAGTTTAAAAATTTTTGTGAGGTTCATTATAACTTCAGTAAAGCCCATAAAAGCACGTTCTTTGTAGTGCTTAACTAATGTGCCACCAACGTTTTGCATTAAATCGCCACCCCAAAACCTAATATTGGCATTGGTATCAATTTTTTGTAACGCTTTCATAAGGTTGGCACCATGCAAATCACCCGATGCTTCTCCTGCAAGTATATAATACTTCATTTTTAAATTTAATATAGTTTAAAAATAAATGTAAAAACAGCAATAAAAACAGTAATTAGTAATACGCCACGGGCCTTGTAGTCTTGTCTTTTTTTAATAAAAATAAAAAAAGCAACTAAATTTAATACAGCACCAAGGCTTATTAGTTTTCCTAAAAAACCTTCGTTGGCAGCGGCTTTAATTACGTTTGTAAAATCATCACCATTGCCTAATAGAGTAGCGGCAGCTAATAAACCAATGCCATTTGCAATAAGGCCAACAAGCATGCCAATAATTATGTCTTTTTTCATTTGAAAATTATTCAGTTTTATTAAAATTCCAAGAATTTAAAGTTTTTAAAGCTTGATAAGCGGTTAAGTCAAATTGAACTGGTACTACAGAAATGTAACCATTTTTAAGTGCGTATTCATCAGTATCTTCACCGCCATCTAAATTTACAAACTTACCACTAAGCCAGTAATAATCTTTACCCATTGGGTTTTGGCGTTTATCAAAAGTTTCAACCCAATTACCTTTTGCTTGTCTGCATATTTTTACACCTTTAATTTTATCTTTAGGTAGGTTGGGTATGTTTACATTTAAAACAACATCATTTGGTAGTTTGTTTTTTAAAACTTCAAGAACAATTTGTTTTATAAAAGGTTTTGCATCTTCAAAATTAGCATTCCAAGAATAGTCTAAAAGTGAAAAACCAATAGCAGGTATACCTTCAACACCAGCTTCAACAGCAGCACTCATGGTGCCAGAATAAATAACATTTATTGAGGCGTTAGACCCATGATTAATACCAGAAACACATAGGTCTGGTTTTTGGGTAAGTAACTCTCTGTTGGCAAGTTTTACGCAATCTGCAGGTGTGCCAGAGCAGCTGTATTCTTTTTGTGGTCCGTTATCAAAAGTAACTTTGTTAACATAAAGTGTGGCATCAACAGTAATGGCATGCCCCATACCGCTTTGTGGGCTGTCGGGTGCAACTACTACAACATCGCCAATGGTATTCATAACACTTATTAAGGTTCTAATTCCTGGAGCGTTTATGCCATCATCATTTGTTACAAGTATAAGTGGTTTTTTTGTCATAAAAAGTACATAAATAACATATGCTAAAATACATAATTTCATTAGGAAACAGGCATTTTCTTTGGTTTAACAAAAAATTAGGCCTATTTGCAGTTATTGGCATAGTTTTTTCTTTATTTTAGTGAAATATTACTATTATTTAATAGAACTATTTAAATATTAACTGATGAAAAAAATTATGAAAAGGAATTATAAAGTTCTATCGTTGTTGCTGTTGTTAGCCTTTGCTTCATGCAGTTTTACAACCAAAACATTTGATAACCCAGACAAAGATAAATTACTGGTACAAATTATAACGTTTGTTTTAGAGCGTGGGCATTATGATCCTATTGCAATGGATGATAACTTCTCGCAAGAACTTTTTGATGATTATATTGAAACCTTAGACCCGTTTAAACGCTATTTTTACGAATCAGACATTAAAGATTTTGAAAAATATAGATTGCAATTAGATGACCAATTAAAATCTACAGATGTTACATTTTTTAATGAAACACACGAGCGTTTAATAATGAGAATACGCGAAGCTAAAGAAATATATAACGATGTTTTAAGCACACCTTTTGATTATACAATTAACGAAACATTTAATACAGATTATGATAAAGATGGTTACGTAAAATCAAAAAAGCAAATGAAAGAACGTTGGAGGAAACAATTAAAGTTTTCAACACTTTCAAACTATGATGATATTCATATTCAAGAAGAGCAAGCTAGAAAAAATGATGCCTCATACGTTTCAAAAACCGAAGCACAAATTGAAAAAGAAGCGCGCGAAGCCACAAAAAAATCATTAGAAATATATTTCAATGACAATATTGATGATTTGCAACGCGAAGATTGGTTCTCAATTTACGTAAACACTATTGTAGAAGAGTTTGATCCGCATACATATTACCTAGCACCACGAAACAAAGAAGCTTTTGATATGGATATGTCTGGTAAATTAGAAGGTATTGGCGCCAGATTACAAAAAAGAATGGATTACATTAAAATTGTTGAGCTAATATCTGGCGGTCCTGCATGGAGAAGTAATGAGCTTGATGTTGAAGATGTTATTTTAAAAGTAAGACAAGAAGATGAAGAGTTTCCTATAGATATTGTAGGCATGCGTATTAATGATGCCATAAAATACATAAAAGGCCCTAAAGGCACTAAAGTAATTTTAACTATTAAAAAAGTAGATGGTACCATTAAAGAGGTAACCATTGTTAGAGATGTTGTTGAGTTGGGTGAAACCTATGCAAAATCATCAGTAGTTGAAAAAGAAGGTAAAAACTTCGGAATCATTAATTTACCAAAATTTTATGTAGATTTTAATGATTATAAAAACGTAAATGCGGCACAAGATGTTAAAAAAGAAATTGAACGTTTAAAGCAAGAAGGCATTGAAGGTTTAATTTTAGATTTAAGAAATAATGGCGGTGGTTCATTACCAACTGTTGTTGATATGGCAGGCTTATTTATAAAAGATGGTCCTATTGTGCAAGTACGTTCAACAGGCGATAATAAAGAGGTTTTAAAAGACAGAGATAAATCCATTTCTTGGGATGGTCCTTTAGTAATTTTAGTAAACGAATTATCTGCTTCGGCTTCCGAAATTATGGCTGCCGCTATGCAAGATTACAAAAGAGCCATAGTTATTGGTAGTAAACAAACCTACGGAAAAGGTACTGTTCAAAACGTATATAATTTAAATGATTTAGTTAGAAGCAGTACAAGCGGAGATTTAGGAGCTTTAGCTTTTACAACTCAAAAATACTACAGAATTAACGGTGGTTCTGTGCAGTTAGAAGGTGTGCAAAGTGATGTAACTGTTCCCGGACGTTTTAGTTATATTGAAGTAGGTGAAAAGGAAAAAGAAAATCCGTTACCGTATGACGAAATAACACCTGCAAATTATACGCCTTGGGAAAATTATTTTGATTATGAAGCTACCATAAGCAAAAGTAAAGCCCGTATGAGCAATAATGAACAGTTAAAACTTATTGATGAAAATGCTAAATGGGTAAAAAGTAAAATTGATGAAACAGTAGTGTCTTTAAACTACAATCAATACAAAAAAGATGCAGAGTTAAATGATGAAGAAGGTAAAAAGTTTGATGCTATTTCAAAGTATAAAACCAATTTAACGTTTAGATCTCATGCGTACGAGAAATCATTATTTGAACAAGATACCACAGATTTAAAAGAAAAAAGAGAACGTTGGCATAACAGTTTAACAAAAGATGTTTATGTAGAAGAGGCTATAAATGTTTTAGAAGATTTAAAAACAGCATATCCAATAAAAAAAGTGGCATCAACAAATAAACCAGAAATAAAAAAGTAGTTGGTTTATGCAACATAAGCCAAATTCATTAAAACAATTGGCGCTCCAAAAGTTTAAAAAAAACTTTTGGGGCGTTTTTAGTTGCTTTTTTTTAATGTTTGTAGGTGTAATAGCCATTTTTGCTTATGTCATTGCACCAGATAATACAAGGTATGCCAACCAAATGCACTTGTCAATTCATTCCAAAAAGCCGGGTTTTAAAGTTTTAATGCTTACAATTCCATCAGAGTTTAAAGAAAAAGAAAATGTATTAAATAATGTGTTCTTCGGAAAAAAAAGTATAAATACCGAAGTGCCTATTTCAAAATATAAAATAGAAAATAACGTATTACAATACACTGAATATGCTTCTGATGGTTTAGAAGGTGTTGAAAAAACATTAAGGCTTGAAGTGTTTCCAAATAACAATGCTTCAAAATTTATTAAAGAAAAACGTTTCCTTTTTGGTACCGATAAGTATGGGCGTGATTTATTAAGTAGAGTGCTTGTAGGTGCCAGAATTTCATTTTTTATTGGCTTTATAGCAGTATTTATATCGTTAATAATTGGTCTTTTTATGGGTAGTGTTGCAGGATATTATGGAGGAAAAGTTGATACTGTAATTATGTGGATTATAAACGTAACTTGGTCTATACCTACGTTATTACTGGTTATTGCTATAACGTTGGCTTTAGGTAAAGGCTTTTGGCAAGTGTTTATTGCGGTAGGCTTAACAATGTGGGTTGAGGTTGCTAGAGTTGTACGCGGACAAATAATTAGTGCTAAAGAAATGCAATATGTAACGGCTGCAAAAGCGTTGGGTTATGGTAATTTTAGAATTATAACCAAGCATATTTTGCCTAATATAATGGCGCCAGTTATTGTAATTTCGGCAGCTAATTTTGCAGCGGCCATTTTAATTGAAAGTGGGCTAAGCTTTTTGGGTATTGGCGCACAACCTCCAATGGCAAGTTGGGGTGCTATGATAAAAGACCATTACAATTATATAATTTTAGGTAAACCTTATTTAGCTGTTATTCCAGGGCTGTGTATTATGAGTTTAGTTATGGCGTTTATGTTAATTGGTAACGCTCTGCGCGATGCTCTAGATGTGAAGACTTAGCTTTTTTTAGTGCTTTTTTGTTATGAAAAAACTTAAAATATTGCTTTAGTAAGCGTTGAGAAAAGTTTCTAACGGTTTTCTAAATTGCTGTTTAGATAATCAATATAATTTAGCAAATCATCTTTACCAATACTTTTTGCTGATGATGTAATAAAGTATTCAGGCATTTCTACCCAAGTTTCTAACATAATATTTTGGTAGGCTTCTACATGTTTTTCAATAGCCATAGGTTTTAGTTTATCGGCTTTTGTAAAAATGATACAAAACGGAATACCGTTTTCACCCAACCATTGCATAAATTCTAAATCTATAGTTTGTGGTGTGTGTCTAATATCAACTAAAACAAAAGCACAAACCAATTGCATGCGGTTGCTAAAATATTGTGTAATAAACTTTTGAAATACCTTTTTTGAAGATTTTGAAACACGTGCATAACCGTAACCAGGCAAATCTACCAAATGCCAATTATTATTAATTAAAAAATGGTTTATTAACTGCGTTTTTCCTGGTTTACCCGATGTTTTTGCTAAACTTTTTCGGTTGGTAAGCATGTTAATTAATGATGATTTGCCAACATTGCTTCGGCCTATAAAAGCATACTCTGGCAAGTGCCCTTTGGGGCATTTTTCAACATCAGAATTGCTTACTACAAAGCTGGCAGATTTAATATCCATTAACTAATCTATGCTTTTTATATTTTAAAAATCACGTTTGTTTAACCAGTTTTCCATAAGGCTGTTAAATGTGTCAGGGTGTTCCATCATAGCGGCATGCCCACATTTATCAATCCAATATAAATCAGAATCTGGTAAAAGGCTATGGAATTCTTCAGCAACTTCAGGAGGCGTAACACTGTCATTTTTACCCCAAATAATACATGTTGGAGTTTTCATGTTAGGCAAATCTTTAGCCATGTTGTGCCTAATGGCACTTTTAGCAATTGCTAATGTTTTTATAAGTTTATTTCTGTCGTTAACAGTAGCGTATACTTCATCTACAATTTCTTTTGTAGCAACTTCAGGATCATAAAAAACCTCTTGGGCTTTCTTTTTTATAACCTCATAATCACTACGCTTTGTGTAACCACCGCCCATGGCACTTTCGTATAAGCCAGAACTACCTGTAATTATTAAAGCTTTTACTTTTTTAGGAAACAATTTAGTATGGTATAAGCCTATATGGCCACCAAGTGAATTACCTAATAAAATTACTTCATTAAATCCTTTAAACTCTATAAAACTGTGTAAGTAATTTGCAAAATTTTTAACATTGGTTTTAAGTAAAGACATGGTGTAAATAGGTAATTCTGGAATTATAACCTTATAGCCTTTAGAGCTAAAATGTTTGGTTACAGCATCAAAATTACTCAATCCGCCCATTAATCCGTGTAGCACTATTATAGGAGTGCCTTCACCAACTTCAATATAGCTGTAATTACCTTCTTTTTTTAAACTGTGCGTCATTAAATAGTTAGTCTTTCACAAAAAACAAATATAGTTATTTCATTCATAATATAACTATCATAATTAATTCAGTAAAGCAAAACTTATTTAAAGTATTGTTAATAATATGGTTGTTAAAGTTTTGTGTGTTGTAAATAGTTGATTGCTAGGGTTTATAGGGGTTTTGGGGAACTGCTTGCTGATAAGTGGAGTGTATGTGGTAAAATTTATTAACAAAGTGGTATATTGTGGTAAAATGTGGTAAATTTTTCAATATCTTTGAATTTTGAATAGGGAACCTAACAAACAAGCTTGAATTTTTTAACAGGAACATACGAATGCAAAGTAGATGCAAAGGGTAGGTTAATGATGCCTGCGCCTTTAAAAAAGCAAATGTCCGCTGTTTTAGCAGAGGGTTTTGTGTTGCGCAGATCGGTGTTTCAAAAATGTTTAGAGTTGTATCCAATGGCAGAGTGGCAAGTGCTAATGCAAAAAATGAACAAGCTAAACAGGTTTAAAAAAAAGAACAACGATTTTATTAGAAGGTTTACTGCAGGTGTAAAAATGGTTGAAGTTGATGGTAACGGGCGTTTGCTAATACCCAAAGATTTAACTGTTTTTGCAAACATTTCAAAAGATATTGTTGTGGCTTCGGCTGTAAATATTATTGAAATATGGGATAAAGATTTATATGAACAAGCCATTGATGATGCGGCCTTAGATTTTGCAGATTTAGCCGAGGAAGTAATGGGGCAAGATGATGATGAGTATGGAATATCATAATCCAGTATTGTTAAAAGAAACCGTTGATGGTTTAAACATAAAGCCAAATGGCGTGTATGTTGATGTTACTTTTGGTGGTGGCGGACATAGTAAAGAAATTTTAAGTAGGCTTGATGAAAACGGGAAGTTGTTTGCTTTTGATCAAGATGAAGATGCTCTTAGAAATAAAATTGACGATTCAAGATTTACGCTAATTAATGAAAACTTTAGGTACTTAAAGCGTTTTTTAAGGTTGCATGGTGTAAAGCAAGTTGATGGTGTTTTGGCAGATTTTGGTGTGTCTTCGCATCAATTTGATGTTGCTGAACGCGGATTTTCAACACGCTTTGAGGCAGATTTAGATATGCGTATGAATCAGCGTAGTGCACTATCTGCATTTCATGTGGTAAATGAATATGAAGAGGAGCAACTTAGGCAAGTGTTTGCGCAATATGGTGAGCTAAGGCCGGCGCCAGCAATGGCAAGGTTAATTGTAGCGCATAGGCAAAATGAGCCAATTGTAACAAGTGAACAGTTAAAAGCGGTTTTAAAAAAGTTTTTACCGCCTAGGCATGAAAATAAAGTGTTGGCGCAAATATATCAGGCAATAAGAATTGAAGTAAACCAAGAAATTGAAGTTTTAAAAGAGTTTTTGTTGCAAACACCAGAAGTGTTGGTAAAAGGTGGTAGACTAAGTTTTATATCCTATCATTCTTTAGAAGATAGGCTGGTAAAACGTTTTATAAGAAATGGTTTGTTTGAAGGAGAGCCTGAAAGGGATATGTTTGGAAATTTTGAGGTACCGCTTAAAAAAGTTAACGGGCTTATAGTGCCATCAAAAGAAGAAATTGAAATTAATAATAGAGCTAGAAGTGCAAAATTGCGAATAGCTGAAAAGTTATAAAAGTGTTTTAATAACTGTATGTAAGCTGTTGGTTAAGCAATGAAAAAGAACATTTATAACATATTAAAAGGAACGTTTTTAGTAAGTGATGATTCTTTTAAAAACTGGAGGTTTATCATTTTTATATCAGTGTTGGCTTTGGTTATGATAGCAAGTTCGCACAGTGCAGATAAAAAAGTGTATGAAATAGCACGGTTAAAAAATGAAGTAAAAGAAACCCGGTCCACGTTTTTAGAAGGCCGTACAAAATTAATGCGGCTAAAAATGGAGTCGCATGTAATAAATATAATGAAAGAAAAAGGAATTGCGCCATCAGTAATTCCGCCAAAAAAAATAAAAGTAAAATCTAAAAATTAAACAACATTGGCAATTAACGAGAAAAACATATTAAACCGTTTGTACTTTATAGCAGGGTGTATGTTTGTCTTCGGGCTTGCAGTAGTGTTTAAACTATTTAGTATACAGTTTCTGCAAGGCGAAAAATACAAAGCGCTAGCAGAGAAACGTATTGTAAAAGATGTTGTTATTCCTGCAAACAGGGGTAATGTGTATTCGGTAAATGGCAATTTGTTGGCAACGTCAATTCCTAAATATGATATTAGAATTGATGCGCTAACCCCATCTGCAAAAAACTTCACAAAATATTTGAAACCTTTAGCAGATTCACTGTCAAAATTCACAGGTAAATCATCGGCTTTTTACCAAAAAGAATTAAGAAAAGCACGCGCTAATAAAAACAGGTATTATTTGTTAGTGAGAAATGTTGGGTATACAGATTATACAAGAATTAGAAACTTTCCGCTACTAAGCTTAGGTGCTTTTAAAGGCGGATTAATTGTTGAACAAACAACAAAACGCGAGCATCCAATGGGTGGTATTGCGCAAAGAACCATAGGTTATGAGCGGGTTGATGATAAGGGTAACATTACACGCCCAGGTATTGATGGTGCTTTTGGTGTTAAATATTTACGTGGGGTTGATGGGCAACGAAAAAAACAACGTATAGGTAAAGGGCAATGGAAGCCTTTACGTGATGCTAATGAAATTGAACCTAAAGATGGTTATGATGTATACACAACTATTGATGTAAATATACAGGATATTGCGCATCATGCATTGTTAGAGCAGTTAGAAAAATATAAGGCAGACCACGGTTGTGTGGTAGTAATGGAAACAAAAACGGGTGAAATTAGGGCTATTTCAAATTTAGGTAGAAATAAAAACGGACATTACTATGAGCGCTTAAATTATGCGGTTGGTGAACGTCACGAGTCTGGTTCTACCTTTAAATTAATGGCTTTAGCAGCTGCTTTTGAAGATAAGTTGGTAGATACAAGTGATGTAGTTGATACAGAAAAAGGTGTTATTACTTATTACGGAAAAAAGGTGAGAGATTCTAAATGGGGTGGTTACGGAAAAATTTCAATTTCTCGCGCTTTTGAAGTGTCTTCAAACACCGGAATTGTTAAGGCAATAGATAAAGCTTACAGAAAACAACCTGAAAAATTTGTTGATAGGTTATATGATATGAATTTGAATTCAGATTTAAACCTGCCAATAATTGGTGAGCCAAAGCCTATTATTCCAGATCCGCGTGTAAAAAATGGCCGTTGGAGTGGTATTGCTTTGCAGTGGATGGCTTACGGTTACGGCGTGTCATTTACGCCATTGCAAACCCTCACTTTTTATAATGCGGTTGCTAATAATGGTGTAATGGTAAAGCCTAGGTTTTTAAGAGAGGTTAGAGAGTTTGATAGGGTTATTGAACCCTTTAAAGAAGAGGTTATTAACAGTGAAATATGTTCAAAAGAAACGGTTGGTAAATTACAAGCGTTGTTAAAAAATGTGGTTGAAAAAGAACATGGCACAGGTCATCGTTTGTATTCTGAAAACTTTTCAATGGCAGGTAAAACAGGTACATGTCAAAAAGATTATATCAATAAAGAAAAGCTTAATTATATATCATCATTCGCTGGGTATTTCCCTGCTGAAAACCCTAAATATTCCTGTATAGTTGTTATACATGAGCCCGATAAAAGCGTTGGGTATTACGGGGCTGATGTTTCTGGGCCTGTTTTTAAAAGAATTGCACAAAAAATATTTACCGATACGCCAATTGTTGATGAAGTAGAAACGCTAGATGTTAAAAAAAGTTCAGTTGAAAAAGAGTTTGAAAATTACTATCAATTAGCGCAAACCTATAAAACAATTATGCCAAACGTGGTTGGTTTACCTGCAATGGATGCTGTTGCGCTTTTAGAAAATATGAATGTAAATGTAAAAGTGAAATTACAAGGAAGCGGTATTATAAAAGAGCAATCCATTAATAAAAATATCAAATTAAAAGATAATCAAACAATTGTTTTAATAGCATCATGAACGTGTTAAAAGACATATTATATAAAGTTTCAATAAATGCCGTTGTAGGTAATACAAACGTTGCGGTAAACGCTATTCGTTTTGACTCTAGACATGTAGGTGAAAATGATGTGTTTGTAGCCATTGTTGGTACAGCAGTAAATGGACATGATTTTATTGAAAAAGCTATTAAAAACGGAGCTAAAGCTATTGTTTGTCAGCTAATGCCAGAAGTTTTAGTTGATGGTATAACGTATGTTGAGGTAGGTAATTCTAATAAAGCATTGGCAATTTTGGCGTCAAATTATTACGGTGCGCCTTCAGAAAATTTAAAGCTAGTTGGGGTAACAGGTACCAATGGTAAAACAACAGTTGCTAGCTTATTGTATCAGTTGTTTAAAAATGCAGGTTATAAAGTAGGGCTACTTTCAACAGTAAAAATATTAGTTGATAATAAAGTGTATAAAGCAACACACACAACACCAGATTCTTTAACTATTAATAAATATTTAAAGGAAATGAATGATGAAGGTGTTGAGTTTTGTTTTATGGAAGTGAGTTCGCATGGTATTCATCAAAGCAGAACCGAAGGTTTGGTATTTGCGGGCGGAATTTTCACAAACCTCTCGCATGATCATTTAGATTATCACAACACATTTGCAGAATATAGAGATGTAAAAAAACAGTTTTTTGATGGCTTGCCAAAAGAAGCATTCGCTTTAACTAATGCTGATGATAAAAATGGTGCTGTAATGCTGCAAAACACAAAAGCAAAAAAATATACGTATGCTTTAAAGAGTTATGCCGATTATAAAGCTCAAATTTTAGAAAATCAGTTAAGTGGCTTGTTGCTTAAAGTTAATGATAATGAGGTTTGGACAAAGCTTATAGGTAATTTTAATGCCTACAATGTTTTGGCAATTTACGCTACTGCAGAGCTTTTAGGGCTTGAAAAATTTGAAGTTTTAAGGCTTGTTTCTGAATTAGAGAGTGTTAGCGGGCGTTTTCAGTATGTAATTTCAGATGAAAAAATAACTGCAATTGTTGATTATGCGCACACACCCGATGCGCTTAAAAATGTATTAGAAACCATTAATAGCATCCGTACAAAAAACGAAGAGCTTATAACGGTTGTTGGTTGTGGTGGTGATAGAGATAAAACTAAGCGCCCAAAAATGGGGCATATTGCAACTGCACTTAGTACAAAGGTTATTTTTACTAATGATAACCCAAGAAGTGAAGACCCTGAAACAATATTAAAAGACATTGAAGCGGGTGTTGAGCCTCAAAATTTCAAAAAATCATTAACAATTTCAAATAGGGCGCAGGCTATAAAAACAGCTTGTCAATTAGCGTCGCCTAATGATATAATATTAATAGCTGGCAAAGGGCATGAAACATATCAAGAAATTAAAGGTGAACGTTTTGATTTTGATGATTTAAAAACAGTAAAAGAATTTTTAAAACAGTTACAAAAATAAAATGCCATTTGGTTGCTAAACAAAGTTTAAGTGAGCAAATAGCAAGAAAAAAAGCATGTTATATTATTTATTTAAATATTTAGAACAACAATTCCAATTTCCAGGAGCTACGCTTTTTGGGTTTATAACTTTTAGGGCTGCTTTGGCAATGATATTGTCGTTGTTAATTTCAACTATATATGGTAAAAGAATCATCCGTTTTCTTCAAAAGAAACAAATGGGTGAAACTATACGAGATTTAGGTTTAGATGGGCAAGCCGAAAAAGCAGGCACCCCAACAATGGGTGGTATTATTATTATTCTGGCAACTCTAATACCGGTAATTCTTTTAGCAAAATTAGAAAACATTTACATCATTTTATTGCTAATAACAACCTTATGGATGGGAGCTATTGGTTTTATAGATGATTTCATAAAAAAATTTAAAAATAATAAAGAAGGGCTAAAAGGTAGGTTTAAAGTAATTGGTCAAGTTGGTTTGGGTGTTATTGTGGGTGCAACGCTTTATTTTCATAATGATGTGGTTATAAAAGAAAAATTACCAATAGAAACACAACAACAAATACGAAAAGAAAACCCTGCAGCTAAAGAGTCTGCATTTTTTAAGGCTGAAGAAAAATCAACTAAAACAACCATTCCGTTTTTTAAGCATAATGAATTTGATTATTCAGATTTAATAACTTGGATTCACCCAGATTTAGAAAAATACACATGGTTAATTTTTATAATAGCGGCCATTTTTATAATAACAGCTGTTTCTAATGGCGCTAATTTAACCGATGGGATTGATGGTTTAGCTGCCGGAACATCAGCAATTATTGTGCTCACATTAGGGATTTTCGCTTGGGTGTCTGGTAATATAATTTTTTCAGATTATTTACACATCATGTACATACCAAGGGTTGAAGAAATTACTATTTACATAGCAGCATTTGTTGGTGCGCTTATTGGTTTTTTATGGTACAATACGTATCCGGCACAGGTGTTTATGGGAGATACCGGAAGTTTAACTATTGGTGGAATTATAGCTGTAATAGCAATTGCGGTACGAAAAGAATGGCTAATTCCTGTGTTGTGCGGTATCTTTTTAGCTGAAAATTTATCAGTAGTAATGCAGGTTAGTTGGTTTAAATATACCAAGAAAAAATATGGTGAAGGTCGCCGAATTTTCAAAATGTCGCCACTGCATCACCACTATCAAAAACTAGGATATCACGAAAGTAAAATTTCAACACGCTTTTGGATTATTGGAATTCTACTAGCTATTCTTTCAATAGTAACATTGAAGATTAGATAAATGAAAAAGCTTGTAGTTCTTGGAGGTGGCGAAAGTGGTGTTGGTACTGCTTTACTGGCAAAAGAAAAAGGATACAGCGTGTTTATGTCTGATAAAGGAAAAATAAAAGAAAAATATAAAGAGGTTCTTATAAATAATGAGATTGCATGGGAAGATGAAATGCATACTGAAGCAAAAATTCTTAATGCAAATGTGGTGATGAAAAGTCCAGGAATACCAGACAAAGTGCCGTTGGTAAAATTAATACATAGCAAAGGTATTCCAGTGGTTTCAGAAATTGAATTTGCGGCTATGTTTACCAAAGCTACAATTGTGGGTATTACAGGTAGTAACGGAAAAACAACAACGGCAAGTTTAACGCATCATATTTTAAAACAAGAATTAAATATAGGTTTAGCGGGTAATATTGGTGATAGTTTTGCTAAACAAGTGTTGCAAAAAAACTATCAGAATTATGTTTTAGAGATTAGCAGTTTTCAATTAGATGATATCATCAAATTTAAGCCGCACATAGCAGTAATAACCAATATAACTCCGGATCATTTAGATAGGTATGATTATAAGTTTGAAAATTACATTGCTTCAAAATTCAGAATAGTAGAAAATCAAACTGAAAACGATTTTTTAATATATGATGCTGATGATGAGGTTATTGTAAAGTACTTAGAAAACAACCCTGTAAAATCAACATTATTGCCGTTTTCATTAACAAAACGTATTGAAAATGGAGCCTATTTAGAAAACAATAATATAAAAATAACAGTAAATAATAGCGAATTTATTATGCCAACAACAGGTTTAACATTAGAGGGTAAACATAACGTAAAAAATGCAATGGCAGCTTCAACAGTTGCTCATTTGTTAAAAATTAGAAAGCAAACAATAAGAGAAAGTTTAGAGAATTTTCAAGGCGTAGAGCATCGTTTAGAAAACGTACTTAAAATAAATAAAGTGCAGTATATAAACGATTCTAAAGCTACCAATGTCAATGCAACATATTTTGCTTTAGAAAGTATGGATGCGCCAACCGTTTGGATAGTTGGCGGTGTAGATAAAGGTAATAACTATGAAGAGTTGTTTCCTTTTGTGAATGAAAAAGTAAAGGCCATTATTTGTTTGGGGGTAGATAATGAAAAGCTACTTAAAACGTTTGGTAGCATGGTTGATGTTATTGTTGAAACACAATACATGAGCGAAGCTGTAAAAATAGCTTACAAAATTGCCGAGGTTGGAGATAATGTATTGCTGTCACCAGCATGTGCAAGTTTTGATTTGTTTGAAAATTATGAAGATAGAGGGCGTCAGTTTAAAGATGCTGTACGTAACTTATAACAATACCATCTTAATCTTCCTAAAGGGAGGCAATAAGATGTTAAATACAAATTTAAGAGTTTTTCCTTAGGGGAAAATGTCCGCAAAATGAGTAGCATATTTAAAAACATAAAAGGAGATCGTTTAATTTGGGCAATTGTGGCGTTGTTGGCTATAGTTTCATTTTTGCCTGTATACAGTGCTGCTAGTAATTTAGCTTATAAAGGTGGTGGTAGTAATACGTTTGCTTTTTTTGTAAAACATTTTATGCATTTGTTTTTGGGGTTTGCAATAATGTATGGGGTTCATAAAATTCCGTATAGGTATTTTAAAGGCTTGTCCTTAATTATGATTCCTGTGGTATTAGTGTTGTTGGCTATAACCATGATGCAAGGAACGGTTATTGATGGTGCCAATGCTAGCCGTTGGATACAAATACCAATAGTAGGCATGTCATTTCAAACATCAACGTTAGCGTCGGTAGTTTTAATGGTGTATGTGGCAAGGTACATGTCTAAAATAAAAGATAAAAAAATAACATTCAAAGAGTCTATTTTACCACTTTGGGTACCCGCATTTTTAGTGTTGGCTTTAATATTGCCTTCAAACTTTTCAACAACAGCTATTATATTTTTAATGGTTATTGTATTGGTGTTTTTGGGCGGATATCCATTACGATATTTAGCAGTAATTATTGGCAGTGGTTTGCTAATGCTCACATTGTTTATTCTAATTGCAAAAGCATTTCCTGATGCTATGCCAAACAGGGTAGATACTTGGATGAGCAGAATTGAAAGTTTTTCTAATGCTGAAGATACTGAAGCCGATTATCAAATTGAAAAAGCTAAAATAGCTATAGCCTCTGGAGGTATTAATGGTGTTGGTCCAGGAAAAAGTAGACAAAAAAACTTTTTACCACAATCATCATCAGATTTTATTTTCGCCATTATTATAGAAGAATATGGTTTGTTAGGAGGCTTGTTTGTTATGGTTTTGTATATGTGGTTGTTGTTTAGAATAGTAATAGCTGCCCAAAAAGCAGATACCGTTTTTGGTAAATTATTAGTGCTGGGTGTTGGCTTGCCAATAGTATTTCAGGCATTAATAAACATGGCTGTGGCTGTAGAGTTGTTTCCAGTAACAGGGCAAACACTACCGTTAATTAGTAGTGGAGGAACCTCTATCTGGATGACTTGTTTAGCGCTAGGAATAATTTTAAGTGTTAGTGCTAAACGCGAAGAAATAAAAGAAAAAGAAGAAAATATAGAAGAAAACCCATTAGAAATTTTATCTGAAACTATTTAATGAGTAACTACAAAATCATATTATCAGGTGGTGGTACTGGCGGTCATATTTATCCGGCTATTGCAATTGCTAACGAGTTAAAAAGGCGTTATCCAAATGCCGAATTTTTGTTTGTTGGCGCAAAAGATAGAATGGAAATGGAAAAAGTACCACAAGCGGGCTATAATATTGAAGGTTTATGGATTTCGGGCATACAACGCAAGTTAACAGTAAAAAACTTGTTGTTCCCTTTTAAATTAATTAGTAGTGTTTTAAAATCTAAAAAAATATTAAAACAATTTAAGCCAGATGTGGCTATTGGTACGGGTGGTTTTGCTAGTGGTCCGTTATTATATGCGGCAGCATCTAAAGGTATTCCTAGTGTAATACAAGAGCAAAATTCGTATCCAGGAATTACCAATAAGTTTTTATCAAAAAAAGCAGCAAAAATATGTGTGGCTTATGATGGTTTAGAGCGTTTTTTTCCGAAGGATAAAATTATAAAAACGGGTAATCCGGTGCGTCAAGGTTTGTTAAATATTACATCAAAAACAAACGAAGCCAAAAAGCATTTCGGTTTAAAAGAAAATATGACAACCTTGTTGGTTTTGGGCGGTAGTTTAGGGGCAAAACGTATAAACGAATTAATTGAAAAAAAATTAGACTTTTTTAATACTCAAAACGTACAAATAATTTGGCAATGCGGTAAGTTGTATTATCAGCAATATAAAATTTATGGTAATACAAAGCATGTACAAGTGCATCAGTTTTTAAATGACATGGCCAGTGCTTATGCAGCGGCCAATGTTATAGTTTCAAGAGCAGGTGCTAGCTCGGTTTCAGAGCTGTGTATTGTTGGTAAACCGGTAATTTTTATACCATCGCCAAATGTTGCTGAAGATCATCAAACTAAAAATGCTATGGCTATAGTAAATCAAAATGCAGCTTTACTTATAAAAGAAGAAGATTTAAATGCCGATTTTGAAAATAAATTTTCACAATTAATAGCATCAAAAGAAAAACAACAAACGTTGTCTGAAAATATTAAAAAATTAGCCTTGGTAAACGCAACAAAAGATATTGCAGATGAGGTTGAAAAATTATTAAACAAAGCATGAATTTAAAAAGCGTACATAACATATATTTTGTAGGCATTGGCGGTATTGGTATGAGTGCTTTAGCTAGATATTTTTTAGCTAATAATAAGTGTGTTGCTGGTTATGATAAAACACCAACTGAAATAACCGAAGCTCTATCAAGCTTGGGTGTTCATGTACATTTTAATGATGCTGTACAGGTTGTGCCAAAGCCATTTTTAAACCCAGCAAACACTTTGGTTGTTTATACGCCGGCAATACCTAAAAATCATGCAGAACTTAATTATTTTATTAACAATAATTTTAAGGTATTAAAACGCTCGCAAGTGTTAGGTTTAATTACAGAAAACACATTTTGTTTGGCGGTGGCTGGCACACATGGTAAAACAACAACATCAAGTATTTTAGGGCATTTATTGCATGAGTGTAATGCAGAGGTTACTGCGTTTTTGGGTGGTGTTACAGAAAACTATAATTCAAATTTAATATTGAAGGGAACTGAAGTTTCGGTGGTTGAAGCAGATGAATTTGATAGGTCGTTTTTAACATTGTCTCCAGATTTAGCATGTATAACTTCTATGGATGCTGATCATTTAGATATTTATGGTGAAGCTGAAGCATTGCAAGAGTCGTTCGTGCAATTCACAAAACGTATAAAACCAAATGGGAAGCTGTTTGTTAAAAACGGTTTGCCACTTGAAGGTATAACCTACGGAATTGAGGATGACGCAGATTACAGTGTTCAAAATATAAAAATAGAAAATGGATCTTATGTTTTTGATGTGAAAACACCAAAAACTATCATTAAAAATTTAGTGTTTAATCTTCCGGGTAGGCACAATTTGTCTAATGCACTTGTGGCTTTTGCTATGGCTATAGATTATGGTTGTTCTCATGAGCAGCTCGCCAAAGCTTTGGCGTCTTTTAAAGGAGTGAAAAGACGATTTTCGTATCATATAAAAACTGATGATTTAGTTTTTATAGATGATTATGCACATCATCCTGAAGAAATTAAAGCAGTGCATCAGGCTGTTAGAGAAATGTATCCAAACAAAAAAGTATTGGCTGTATTTCAACCGCATTTGTACAGTAGAACAAGAGATTTTATAGATGATTTTGCTTTAAGCCTATCAAAATTTGATGAACTATTGTTGCTAGATATTTATCCGGCCAGAGAGTTGCCTATTGAAGGTGTAACATCAAGTTGGTTATTAAGTAAAATTACTAATAAAAATAAGCAATTGGTAAGTAAACAGGCGCTGTTGCAAAAAATAAACGAAAGTAATGCGCATGTAATTTTAACCATTGGTGCAGGTGATATTGGAGAGCAAGTAAAACTTATTAAAAAAGGTTTAAGCGTTGAAAGTTAACTGGAACTACATAAAAATGTTTGTGCTGTTAGTGTTTACAGTGTTTCTGTATGCGTTTTCATTGAAGAAAAATGGAGTACGAAACGTGTCTAAGCCTAACATTGAATTTGTGGGTGAAAACAGGCCGTTTATTACCACTAACAATGTTAGTAAATTGTTAATACAAAATTACCAAGACGTGAAAAACGTGTCAAAAGAAACTTTAGATTTGAATGCGTTAGAAACTGCCCTAAAATCTAATCCAATGGTCAAGTCTGCAGAGGTGTATGTTGCTGTAAATGGCACACTTAACGCTAAAGTTGAACAAAAAACGCCTATTGCAAGAGTAAATACAAATGTATCGTATTACATTGATGACGAAGGTTCGTTTATGCCTTTGTCTGCAAGTTATTCAGCAAGAGTGCCGTTGGTTACAGGGTATGTAGAGAAAAATAATTTAAAAAATCTCTTTACTGTAGCTCAAAAAATAAAAAACGATGTGTTTTTAAAAAAGCACGTTATAGAAATACACCAAGGTTTAAATAAAACAATCAATTTAAAACTTAGGCAGTGTAATTTTATAGTACAGTTAGGAGACGTGAAATTATTAGATAAAAAAATTAATAATCTAAAAGCGTTTTATAAAAAAAGTTTAAAAGAAAACACGCTAAATGATTATACAAAAGTGAATTTACAATTTGATAACCAAGTAGTTTGTAGTAGGTAGGTTGGTTACAATAATCATTTAAGTGCGCGTTTAGCATTAAAGTATAAAATCTCAATTTTTTTGAGTAAAACGTAAACTATGGAACATAATTTAGCAGTAGGATTAGACATAGGAACCACAAAAATTGTGGCCATGATTGGTCGTAAAAACGATTATGGTAAACTTGAAATTTTAGGCATTGGGAGGTCTAAAAGTTTAGGCGTACACCGTGGTGTGGTAAATAATATCACACAAACAATACAGTCTATACAACAAGCGGTTCAAGAGGCAGAAGCAGCTGCAAATATAAAAATTGCCGATGTTACAGTTGGTATTGCGGGGCAACACATACGTAGTTTACAACACAGTGATTATATTACCAGACCAGATTCTGAAACGGTAATTGATGACGATGATATAGATAGGCTAATAAATCAAGTGCATAAGTTGGTTATGTTACCCGGTGAAGAAATTATTCACGTATTACCACAAGAATATAAAGTTGATGGGCAAGCTGAGATTAAAGAGCCAATAGGTATGTATGGAGGTAGGCTAGAAGCTAATTTTCATGTAGTTGTGGGCCAAGTATCATCTATCAGAAATATTGGTAGATGTGTTAAAAGCTCAGGTTTAAGTCTTGAAGGTATAACTTTAGAGCCTTTAGCATCAGCAAATGCCGTACTAAGTCAAGAAGAAAAAGAAGCCGGTGTAGCCTTAATAGATATAGGTGGTGGTACAACAGATTTAGCCATTTTTAGAGATGGCATCATTCGTCATACAGCAGTTATTCCGTTTGGAGGCAATGTAATTACTGAAGACATAAAAGAAGGCTGTTCAATTATAGAAAAACAAGCAGAATTATTAAAAATAAAATTTGGTTCAGCATGGCCAGGTGAAAACAAAGACAATGAAATTGTATCAATACCTGGGCTTCGTGGTAGAGAACCAAAAGAAATAACCCTCAAAAACTTGTCTAAAATAATTCACGCACGTGTGGTTGAAATTATTGAGCAAGTATATGTTGAAATAAAAAATTACGGACACGAAGAGCAAAAGAAAAAACTTATTGCAGGTATTGTTTTAACTGGCGGAGGTAGCCAATTAAAGCACTTAAAACAATTAGTAGAATATATTACAGGTATGGATACCAGAATAGGTTATCCTAATGAACATTTAGCAGGCGATAGTGATGAAGATATTACCAGCCCATTGTTTGCAACAGCTGTAGGTTTAGTGTTAGATGGCCTAAAACGCCAGCAACGTAAAAAAGTTGAAACAGAAATTACAACAGAAACAGAGGTTGAAGAAGCAACTGAAACTACAAATGAAAACGTAAATGAAGTTGTTGAAGAACCCAAAAAAGAACGTAAGTCGTTTTTAGATAAATTAACCGAACGTGTTAAAGATTTTCTAGATAACGCAGAGTAGCCAAAGCGGCACATTAAAAAAACCATTGAATTTAAAATATAAGTACAAAACCCCAGAAAAACAGAATTTATGAGCAGCAACAAAGAATTCGAAAGCATTAAGTTTGATTTACCCAAAAACCAATCAAACGTAATCAAAGTTATCGGTGTTGGTGGCGGTGGTAGCAATGCCATAAACCACATGTTCCAACAAGGCATAAAAGGTGTAGATTTTTACATCTGTAATACCGATGCTCAAGCACTTCAAAACAGTGGTGTTCCAAACAAAATACAATTAGGCGTTAACTTAACCGAAGGGTTAGGTGCCGGTGCAAATCCTGATATTGGAGAGCAAGCAGCAGTAGAGAGCTTTGAAGAAATTTCTAGAATGCTAGACTCTAACACTAAAATGGTATTCATTACAGCTGGTATGGGTGGTGGTACAGGTACAGGAGCTGCGCCTATAATTGCTAAAATGGCTAAAGATTTAGATATTTTAACAGTAGGTATTGTTACCATGCCATTTCAGTTTGAAGGAAGAATGCGTATTGAGCAATCACAAAAAGGAATTGAAAAAATTAGAAGTGTTGTAGATTCTTTAATAGTAATAAACAACAATAAGCTAAGAGAAGTTTATGGTAATCTTGGTTTTAAAGCAGGTTTCTCTAAAGCCGATGAGGTATTATCAACTGCTGCTCGTGGTATTGCCGAAGTTATAACACACCATTACACACAAAATATAGATTTACGCGATGCTAAAACGGTATTAAGTAATAGCGGCACTGCAATTATGGGGTCTGCAGTAGCTGCTGGTCAAAACCGTGCGCAAGATGCCATTAGAAATGCGCTAGATTCACCGTTATTAAACGATAACAAAATAACAGGTGCCAAAAACGTATTACTACTTATTGTATCAGGTACACATGAAATCACTATTGATGAAATAGGTGAAATTAATGACCACATTCAAACAGAGGCTGGCCATGGTGCTAACATAATTATGGGTGTTGGTGAAGACAGTACCTTAGAAGAATCAATTGCAGTAACCATTATAGCAACAGGTTTTAATATTGAACAACAAGACGAAATTTCAAACACTGAAACCAAAAGAGTTATTCATTCTTTAACAACCGAAGAACAAGATTTAAGTACCGAAGAAAAAGAACCAGCTATAATAGCGCCATCTATAGAGTTAGAAAAGAAAGAAACACCAAAAATTGTTCGTCACACTTTGCATTTAGATGCCGAAGAAACGCACATAAAACCAAAGCCTTCAAAACCAGAAAATAACGTTGAAAAAAATGTAAATTTAGATATCATTCCAACTTCTGAAATTATAAAAAACATCAATGTTGTGTATGATGAAGTGAAGGCAACCGTTGCAGATGAAGACGATTTTATCATTAAGCCAGTAACAAAAATGGAAAATGATATTAAAAATATTGATGTAGTAGCCGAAACCATTGAAGAAGAAGAACAACAAATAACCCTAACTTTTGATTTGCCTTTAACAACCAATAATGTTGAAGCAACAAAAGAACCTGTTAGAGATGAAGATATTATTTCGCACGATTTAAATGAAGAAATAAAAGATATCACAGTAAATGATTACACAGAGCTAATTACTATTACCGAAACAAATGAAGAAGGTGATATTAGATATACTTTAGATGATTATGCCGAAGCTGATGCCGTAAACCCCAAGAAGCAAACCAAAGAAGAGGTTGTTGAAGAGGTAGATAATGATGTGGTTTTTGAAAGAAAAGTGGTTAATGAGCCAGCTGTAGAAGCAGAAGAAGAGCAAGAAATAGACCCAATGAATACGCCTATTTCAGAACTTTTAAAAGAACGTGCCGAAGAACGCAGACGAAAAATGAAAGACTTCAATTATAAATTCAATACTTCAAAAATTGATGATATTGAAAAAGTGCCAGCATACAAACGTCAAGGATTAGATATTAGCCAAACCAAATCATCATCTGATACTGATATGTCTCGAACCAGTGTAGGTTTAGATGATAATGACGACATACAATTAAGAAGTAATAATTCTTTTTTACATGACAATGTCGATTGATTTTTTCCTACTTAAATAGTTATGAACCCGAAAAGCAACTCTCACCTTTTCGGGTTTTTGTATTTTATGCATAGGTTTAAACTAACGGTTTTACTAATAAAATAACACTACAATTTCTTATATTCGCATTCTAAAAAAAATAAAAAATGAGTTTACAGCAAGACGTAATGACGGCTTTAAAAGAAGCAATGAAAGCCAAAGACCAAACAGCTTTAACAGCTTTAAGAGCCGTAAAATCGGCCATACTTTTAGCCAAAACCGAAAGTGGTGCAGGCGATGAGTTAACTGAAGAGCAAGAGCTTAAACTTTTACAAAAGCAAGTAAAACAACGTAAAGATAGTGCAGCTGTTTATTTAGAACAAGGTAGAGAAGATTTAGCGGCGCCAGAATTAGCTGAAGCAGAAGTTATTAGTCAGTTTTTACCCGAAGCTTTAACAAATGAGGAAATTGAAAAAGTAGTAGTAGCTACTATTGAGCAAACAGGGGCTGAAGGCATGAAAGATATGGGCAAAGTAATGGGAATTGTTAGCAAACAATTAGCAGGACAAGCCGATGGTAAAACCATTTCAAATATAGTAAAAGCTAAATTAGCTTAAAAAAATAAAAAAAGGCTGCGTAGTTCAACTGGATAGAATATCAGATTTCGGCTCTGAGGGTTGGGGGTTCGAATCCCTTCGCGGTCACTAATAAATTCAAAAATCAAGTGTCAAATCAAGCTTTCTTGAATTTGTAAAATTCATTTTATTAATTCTTTACAAAAGTGAGTTCTACAATTTCAGGAATGCCATTTTGTTCTAAAACACGTAGTCTGAATTTTTGAGCTTTTACTTCTTTAAAAGGGTGTTTTTCATGAAATGTAGCAGGACCACCAGTAAACAATACTGTTCATATTATTTACTTTTATAATTAGATGTTGATTCACTTTCATAAGTGTATCTATAAACCTTTGGTGTTCCTTTACCACGAGCTTTAATTAATTCTTTTTTCCAAACTGATTTTAATTGGTTTAAAACCGAAGCGTGTTTAGGGTTGTTAATTAGGTTTTTAAGTTCTGAAGGGTCATTTTTTAAGTTGTAAAGTTCTTCATAAACTGGTTGTTCACCTTCAAGAGATCCGTTAGAAAGTGCACGATATATTGCAATATCAGTATCATGTACTTTATAAAGCATATCATTTATGTTTAAACCAAGCTCTTTGGCAGCAGCAATTTTCTTTAAAGCAGGAAAACTGGTGTTTTTGTAGTAGCGTATGTATTTCCACTCTTTGTTTTGTACGGCTTCAATTTTAGGATTACCAAATTGTGTTGCCCATAAGTTTTCAGTAAAAATATAATCTCTAACTTCGGTTTTATCACCTTTAACTAAGTTTGAAATGTCTTTACCTTGAAATTCTTCAGGAATACTCACACTAGCTAAGCTTAACATAGTTGGTGCAACGTCTATACTTTGTACTAAGGCATCACTTTCTAAACCTCTTTGCCTCTTTTTTAAAGAAGGGTTGTAAACAATCATAGGTACATGTGTGGTTTTTTCATAGCACAGAGCTTTTCCTCCTAAGCCTTGTTCACCCATAAATAACCCGTGGTCTGATGTGAAAATTATAACGGTGTTTTTGTCAAGTTTTAAATCTTTTAACTTTTCTCTTAAGTTACCAACTAACCTGTCAATACCAGTCATGGCTTGTAATTGGCGAGTGTAGCGTTCTATATTATCTTCGGGTTTGTCTACGTAGTTGTAACCTGTTTGTCTGTTTTCAACTTTCAAAAGATTAGCAGGTAATTTGGGTGTTATAATATCTTTTTTTGCAATGTAATTTTTAGGAAGCGGAATATCTAAATCACGATACATGGTTTTGTAAATGTCATCATCAGTTTTTCGTAATTTCATAGAGCCAGTACCAGCACTGTGAGGTAGGTTGAAATTTACCGATAGCATAAAGGGTTTGTTGCTTGGTCTGCTTTCTAAAAATTTTATGGCGCCTTTAAGTTTGCGTTCGTTTGGGTCTAAAAAATCATTAATACCTTCGTTAATAATTTCAACCTGTGTGTCTGCAATGGCGTCATTAAAAATATTGTGGACTTCTTTTGGGTAAAATCTAATATGGCCGTGTCCTGCATACCAATAATCAAAACTCTTTTCCATGAGGCCGCTGCCATAACCGCCTTTACCAATTGGCGCGTGATTTTTACCAATCCAGCCTGTGTAATAACCCGCATTTCTCATTACCACTGGGTAAGATTTAGCCCAAGCTTCATTTGAAACACTGGTGCCAGAATTAAAATTAACGGCATGTTTTCTTTCAAACTGACTTAATAAAATTGAAATTCTGCTTGGTGTACAAATAGCGCTAGTTATATGTGCGTTTTTAAATAAAGTGCCATCTTTTGCAAGTTTGTCTAAGTTGGGTGTTTTTACAATTTCGTTACCAGTGCATCCCATCATGCCATAAGATTGATCATCAGTTAATATGAAAATGAAGTTAGGGCGTTCTTGTGCGAAACTTATAAAAAAACTTAAGCAAAAAACTGTTGCTAAAAAAGTGTTTTTAAGGTTCATTATTTTTTATGCTTTAATGATTTATTTCTAATGGCTTGAAATTTTTTCTCTTCTTTAATTACATTCTCAGGGTGCGGATCTACCCAACCAGGTTCCAGGTTTTTAGAATTCCATTCTGCATATGCTTTTTCTAGTTTAGAAACTATTTCAGGATTGTTTTGAGCAATATCGTTTCTTTCAAAAGGGTCTTTTTTTAAATCGAATAACAAGGTTTTTTCTTTGTAGGCACTTTTGTATAATTTATAATCATCAATTCTAGCGGCATATTCAAAGCCACCCACAGAGCGCCAGAAAAGTTTTTCGTGAGGTCTATTAGTGTTTTTACCCTCAATATATGGTAATAAATTAACGCCTTCTAGTTGTGGTTCGTTATTAATGTTTCCGCCAGCAGCATTTAAAAAAGTAGGAAATAAATCTAATGAAATTACAGGCTTATTGTAAGTTTGATTAGCTTTAATACCGGCAGGCCAAGAGATAAAAAACGGAACTTTAATACCGCCTTCAAAAATCATTCCTTTATGGCCACGGTTTGGTCTGTTATCAGCATGTTCTTTTCTTCCGCCGTTATCACTTAAAAATGCAATAATTGTGTTTTCTTTTAATCCGTTAGCAACTAGGGTTGAATCTATTTTGCCAACACCAACATCTACACCGTTAACCATGGCGGCATACACACTTCTTCCGCCATATTCTATATGTTTTGTGTTTTCTAAATATTGTTCTGTTGCGTGGTCTGGTGCATGTGGTGCATTGTAGGCAAGATATATAAAGAATGGATTGTCTTTTTCTTTGGTAATGAAATTAATGGCTTCTTCAGTAAAATCATCAGTTAAATAACTTAACTCATCTTGTGAAACATCGTTGCCATTGCGTACAATTTTATTTGTTGGACTTTGAGGTATACCCCAAAAATTCATGCCGCCACCAGCAAAACCAAACCAGTGGTCAAAGCCCTGTGCGTTAGGGTGTAGGTCTGGGTGGTCTCCTACGTGCCATTTACCAATAGCAGCTGTTTTGTAACCTCGTTCTTTTAAAGCTTCAGAAATCATTTTTTCAGATAAAGGAGTGCCTACAGTATTATCATTTTCACCCTGATATGGCATGTTACAATCGTGCCCAAATCTTGCTTGGTATCTGCCTGTTAAAATACCTGCTCTAGAAGGGCTACAATAAGGATGCGATACATAGCCGTTTGAAAATATGACACCTTCGGAAGCTAGTCTATCTAAGTTTTGTGTAGGAATATCTGTTGCGCCGTTAAAGCCAACATCTGCCCAACCTTGATCATCTGTTAAAACAATAATGATATTTGGTTTTTTATTGGTTTTTGATGGTGTTTCAATTTGAGATGTAGCTAAAGCGGTTTCTTTTGAAGAATTGTTACAGTTTAAAAAGCAAAGTGTAATACTACAGAAAAACAGCTTTTTTAATAGTGATTTCATGGGTTTTTTGTTTAGTTGTAATTTAAGTTGCTAAGCAAATGTAGTTATACCTTGAGTTAAAAAAAGTTAGTTATAAATTATATTGTGCAACAAATGGTTTTATTTTAGTTTATATGAGGTTTTGTTAATGGCTTAGTTGTTCTTTTCTAAATTTATTAGGTGTTTTGTTTGTTATTTTTTTAAAAATTCTAGAAAAGTATGAAGTGTTTTCAAAGCCTACTTTACTTGCAATTTGTTGTAAAGAGTTGTTGGTTGTTAAAAGCAAAAGTTGTGCCCTTTCTACACGTTTAGATTGAATATATTTTAAAGGCCGCATACCAAAATTTTCTAGAAATACTCTTGAAAAATGATCTGTACTTAAATGACAAAAATTTGCTAAACTTTTCACGGTAAGTTCTTCATGCAAATGTTCTGTAATGTAAATTAAAACTTTTTCAAAATTTGTTTTTGTATTGGTGGTGTGTTTTAACGTGCTTTCATCAATAAATCTAGATAATAAAATAGATAAAATACCATGTGTTTCTAATAATTTGCTATAGCTTTTAGTGTTTTCTTTTTTTAAAAAAACTTCTTTTAAAGGTTTATTTACATAGGCTTTAGGGTCGCTATTTGTAACGGCCATATCTGGGTTTAGTTCTATAAGTCTTTTAAAATATTGCACATCAGATATTGATGCTTTAACCTCATACTTAAAGTTTTTTAGGTTGTAAATAGATAGGCCGTTGCTTGTTTCTTCAAAAAAACCAATATAATACTGTTCGTGGTATTTATCGCATTTGTATCTATTAAATGTGTAGCTAGGTATTAAATACATGAAGCCAGGGCGCAAATTAAATTCAACATTATTATGGTATGCTTTTGCGTTTCCTGTGGTTACGTAAAATAAGCGTGAAAAAGGACTAATAACATTATTGTAGTTCCAGTTTTTGTCTAGTTTGGCGTAGCCTATATGTAGCAAATCTAAATTTATATTATGAAGGATTTGTTGCATTTTATTAGCGTTTTTTGCTGTTATAATGTTTTGAAAATAGCAATTTTTATACTTCAAAAGTATTTAAAATTAAAATTTAAAAATAGTTAAATATCGGAAATGTACAATTTATAGTCTGATTTTGATGTTTGCCGTTGTAAACTTTTCATTTATATTTGAAAAAAAAATTCAATAGTAATTTTTTATGTTAAAAAATATGAGATTTATCACCTTTTCTTTATTGGTGTCTTTTTTGTTTTCATGTGGCGGACCAGATATACCTGAAACCGTTGCTGTAGAGTATGATAAATTGCCTAAGAAATTAGATTTTAATCAGCATGTAAAACCCATACTATCAGATAAATGTTATTTATGTCATGGGCCAGATGCAGGAAATATTAAAGGTGGCTTGCAGTTGCATACAGCAGAGGTGGCCTATGCAGAGTTGCCTGAAAACCCGGGGAAAGTTGCCATTAAACCTGGTAATTTATCTAAAAGTGAGTTCTTTCATAGAATAATTACTGAAGACCCAAAGTTAATAATGCCAGAACCAAGTTCGCATTTAACCTTGTCTGATTACGAAAAGGCGGTGTTAGTAAAATGGATTGAAGATGGTGCTGAATATAAAGATCATTGGGCATTTATAAAACCCGAAAATCATGCTATTCCTAATGTTAAAAATAAAGAGCAAGTTGCTAATCCTATAGATAATTTTGTTTTAGAACAACTAGAGTTAAACGATTTAAAACTCTCGGAAAAAGCAGATAAAGAAACGCTATTAAGAAGAGCATCGTTAGATTTAACGGGTTTGCCACCTACATTAGAAGAAATTGAAGCGTTTGTTAACGATGATGCTCCAAATGCTTTTGAGAAACAAATAGATAGGCTTTTAGCTACTGAAAAATACGGTGAGCAACGTACTTTAGATTGGATGGATTTAGCGCGTTACGCAGATACGCATGGTTATAGTGTTGATAGATTTAGAGACACATCGCCATGGCGAGATTGGGTGATAAAAAGCTTTAATGAAAATATGCCTTATGACAAGTTTATACTTTGGCAAATGGCAGGTGATATGTTGCCAAATGCAACTAGAGAACAAAGGCTGGCAACTACCTTTAATAGATTGCATCCGCAAAATATGGAGGGCGGTATTATTGATGAAGAGTTTCGTGTAGAATATGTGGCAGATAGAACTGCTGTTACAGGGCAAGGGTTTTTAGGTTTAACTTTAGAATGTGCCAAATGTCATGACCATAAATATGATCCAATTTCGCAAAAAAACTATTTCGAAATGTTTAGTTTTTTCAATAATGTAGATGAAACTGGCCTTATTTCATGGGATAATGCTACGCCAGTACCAGCAATGATGTTGCCAACCGATGAACAAGAAAAAGTATTAGCATATTTAGAAACACTGGTTGATGATACAGAAAAATCTCTTGAAACTATTGTAAGTGAAGAGCACAAAAAAGCTCAAGATTGGATTGTTAGTGAAGGTTATAAAAAAATTCCATCTCAAACAAAACCAAAAGAATTAGTAGCTGCATTTAATTTTGATAGTGGTAAACTTGTTAATACTGTAGGCGGTAATGGGAAAAATAATATTCGAATGCGTCAACAATTTGCTAAAAACGAACCCGCTGTTTTCAAAAAAGGGGCTCAAGGCAAAGGATTGTATATGGATGGTGATACTTGGCTAGATCTTGATAAGATAGGTATTTACCAAAGAGCAGAAACGTTCTCAATTGCCATTGATGTTTTTATTCCTGAAAATTTAGAAACTGGTGTTATTTTTCATAAAATGAATAGCCCAGAGTTACATAGTTTTAGAGGGTATCATCTTAAGATAAAAGATAATAAACTTGAGGCGCTATTAGCACACGTATGGCCAGATAACGCTTTAGTGGTTGAATCTTTAAATGATGTGCCAAAAGAACAGTGGGTGCAATTAACCATGACTTATGATGGTTCTAGTAAAGCAAGTGGTGTATCTATTTATATGAATGGTGAAAAACTTCAAACTAAAACAACGTTTGATAACTTGTATAAAGACATCATTTTCCATGGATTACAATTATATGAAAATAGTCCTATCATAGAACCTGGTTTACGTATTGGAGCTGTATGGAGAGGAAAAGGCATTAGGGGCGCGGTGGTAGATAATTTAATGGTTTTTGAAAAAGAATTAACCCAGGTTGAGGTTATGCAAATTTCAAAGGCAGATAAGTTGAATGCAATAAAGCAAAAAGCTGTTGGAAATTTAACTGCTGATGAAAAAAATATACTTTCAAAATACTATTTATCTGTAAATTCAAAACCATATAATTCAGTACTAGAAAAACTAGAAAAAGAACGTTTGGTTTTAGCTGATAGTGTAGATAATGTGAAACAAATTATGGTTATGAAAGAAAGCCCGAAAGTAAGGCAAGCTTATGTTTTAGATAGAGGGCAGTATGACCAACCAACAGATTCTGTTTTTCCCAACACACCCGAAGAAATTTTCCCATTTACTGATGCTTTTGAAAAAAATAGAATTGGTTTAGCTAAATGGATAACACATCCAGATAATCCGTTAACATCCAGAGTAACTGTAAATCGTTATTGGCAAAACCTTTTTGGAATTGGTATTGTTAAAACAGCCGAAGATTTTGGAAACCAAGGTGAGCTACCTTCACACCCAAAATTATTAGATTGGTTGGCCATTAAGTTTGTTGAGTCTGGGTGGGATGTTAAAGCACTTCATAAGCTAATTATGATGTCTAATACCTATCAGCAAAGTAGTTTGGCAAGTAAAGAATTAATGGAAATTGATGGAGAAAACAGGTTGCTGGCTAGAGGACCTTCAAAACGTTTATCTGGTGAAATGTTAAGAGATAACGCACTTTATGCTTCAGGCTTATTAAATGAAACTGTTGGAGGCAAAAGTGTGCATCCGTATCAGCCGCCAGGGTTATGGCGTGTAACTGGAGATACGTATCCGCAAGGTGAAGGTGAAGCTTTATACAGAAGAAGCATGTACACTATTTGGAAGCGTGCAGTACCACACCCAACTATTTCAACTTTTGATGTACCTTCAAGAGACTTATGTACCACCCGAAGACAAGAAACAAACACACCATTACAGGCTTTAGTTTTACTCAATGACCCAACATTTGTTGAAGCTGCTAGAGTACTAGGAAAAAAAATGGTAGAATATGATAGTGTAGCCGAAGGTATTTCAAAAACATACAAGAAATTAACCGGACGATCTATTAAGAAAGAAGAATTAGCAATTCTTACAGATTTACAAAAATCTGAATTTGAAAAATTTCAAAATAATAACGCAAAAGCAAAAGGCTGGATAAGTATTGGCGAGCATAAATTAGACCCCAAAGACGATATAGCTTTAGTTGCTGCAAATGCGGTAGTAGCATCAACAATTATTAACTCTGATGCTTTTATAACAAAACGATAAATCATTTCATAATATGTGTGATCATCATGATATATTAAGATCTAACAATAAAGATCTTCAAAGTGTAGAAAAACAAATTGACAGAAGACACTTTTTAAAGAAAACATCTTTAGGAATTGGAGCCTTAGCTTTAGGTAGTTTACTTAATACAGAAAAAGCTTGGAGTTCTATTGGTAAAAATGAAGCTGTTGATAGCTTTACAAGAAATAAATTAGGGCTTCCGCACCATTTGCCAAAAGCAAAACGTATTATTTATTTGTTTCAAAGCGGTGGGCCATCGCAGTTAGATTTGTTTGACTATAAGCCAAAATTAGTAGATATGTTTGGTAAAGATTTACCAGAATCTGTTATTGGTGGTCAACGTTTAACAGGTATGAGTGGTAGCCAAAGCACATTGCCCGTAGCGCCTTCATTGTTTAAATTTAAACAATACGGAGAATCTAGAGCATGGGTAAGCGAAATAATGCCGCATTTATCTGAAGTGGTAGATGATTTATGTTTTGTGAAATCAATGCAAACAGATCAAATAAACCATACACCAGCAGTTACATTTATGCAAACTGGTCATCAACTACCAGGGCGTCCATCAATTGGTTCTTGGTTGAGTTATGGTTTGGGGTCAGATAATGATAACTTACCAACCTTTATTACGTTAATTTCTAAAAATGGTAAAGGCCAACCATTAAAAGCTGGTTTGTGGGGTAATGGATTTTTACCAACAGAACATCAAGGAGTGCAATTCCGTTCAGGTAAAGATCCTGTTTTGTATTTGAATAATCCTGATAATTATGATGGTACAGACCGAAAGAAAATGCTTGATTATTTAAGTGAGCTGAATTCTATACAGCATGATGCTTACGGTGATCCTGAGATTCAATCTAGAATGGCGCAATATGAAATGGCTTTTAGAATGCAAACCTCTATTCCTGAAGTAACAGATACTTCTGATGAGCCAGATCATGTTTTTGAAATGTATGGAAAAGATAGTAGAGATGCCGGAACCTATGCCGCAAATTGCTTAATGGCTAGAAAATTGTTAGAAAAAGGCGTGAAGTTTGTACAATTATATCACCAAGGTTGGGATCAACATATTGGTTGTCCTGGTGGAGTTAAAAATAAAGCGAAACAAACAGATCAAGCAACAGCGGCCCTTATAAAAGATTTGAAACAACGCGGTATGCTAGATGATACGCTTGTTGTTTGGGGAGGTGAGTTTGGTAGAACAGTGTATTCACAGGGGCAATTAACTGAAAAAAATTATGGTAGAGATCATCACCCAAAAGCATTTACAATGTGGATGGCAGGTGCCGGTGTAAAACCAGGTTTTACCTATGGTGAAACTGATGATTTTAGTTATAACGTTACTAAAGATCCTGTTCATGTGCATGATTTTCATGCAACATTACTCCATTTATTTGGCGTAGACCACGAAAGACTTACGTTTAAACACCAAGGAAGACGTTATAGGCTAACAGATGTGCATGGTCATGTGGTAAAAGATATTTTAACTTAAAAAACAACTAAACTAATTAAACTAAACTATGTCTTCTAGAAGAAATTTTATAAAAAAAACAGGATTGGCAGCCAGTGCTGCTTTAGCTTCGTCTTCGTCCGTTTTTGGAGCTTCAATAATAACAAAAAAGGAAACTTCAACACATTTACTTAATGAAACCGATACTATTCTAGGGCATGGTGATTATAAGTACAAGTTAACCAAAAATTGGGCGCAAATGAGTTCTACAAGAATTCCATTGCTTAATTGTCATGAAATGGTAATGGACAGTAAAGGGCGCTTAATTATGGTGGGTGATCATCCTCAAAATAACATCTTAATTTTTGATAAATCTGGTAAATTGTTAGATTATTGGGGAACAGCCTACCAAGGCGGTCACGGTTTAACATTGCATGATGAAGGTGGTGAAGATATGTTATATATAACAGATTCTGGTTGGGCATTAGGTAAAAACAACAAAATGGTAAAACACAATGGTCGTGTTGCTAAAACTACCGTTGATGGTAAGGTGATTTTTGATATTGGACACCCAATGACTATTGGAGTTTATAAACCAGGTGAAGATTTTTGCCCTACCGAAACTGCCATTGGGCCTAATGGCGATATTTATGTAGCCGATGGTTATGGCCAAAGTAGAATTATTCAATACGATTTACACGGAAGATATATCCGCCATTGGGGAGGTAGTGATAACTCAGATCCAAACTACAGGTTAAAAAGTGCTCATGGTGTTGCTATAGATTACAGAGAAAAAGGAAACCCTATGGTGGTTTGTACATCGCGTTCAGAGCAGTGTTTTAAGTATTTTACCTTAGATGGTAAATATGTAAAAACAGTTAAAATGCCAAATATGTCGGTTTGTAGAGCTGTTTTTGATGATGATAATTTATATGCAGGCGTATGTTGGTCTCAACCAAAAGTAGGTAAAACCAATTGGAGAGATCATACTGGGTTTGTTACCATTATGGAGGGCGATAAAGTGGTGTCTAACCCAGGTGGTACATCACCAGTTTATGAAAATGGCGAACTTCAAAAAACATATCAAATTGATGAAAAACCAATTTTACATGGTCATGATGTGTGTATTGATGAAGATAAAAATATTTACATCTGCCAATGGAATGCCAACCATTCTGCACCGTATAAATTAACACGTATTTAAAGAATTTACTTTTTGTTTTATGAATGAAACATCAGACTTTGTCTTGTTTTTAGGAAGGTTTCACCCATTGGTAGTGCATCTTCCTATAGGATTTTTATTTTTCGCATTTGTTTTAGAAATCTTCGGAAGAAAGAAAAAATATGAAAATATAACAGTAGCCATTCCTTTGGCTTTAATGTTGGGCTTTCTTTCTGCATTAGTTGCTTGTATTTTAGGTTACATGTTATCGCTTAGTGGAGATTATGATGAAAATATGCTCGATAGCCACTTTTGGTTTGGTGTATTTACAACAGCTTTAGCCTTGGTAGCTTGGTTAATTAGGGTTGATAGAATTAAGTTGCCAAACAAAAGCAAAGTAAAAGCAAATATTTCAGCATTAACAATCATTGTAATTTTATTAAGTGTTACAGGGCATTACGGTGGTAATTTAACTCACGGTAGTGATTATTTAACAAAGTATATGCCTTTTAATAAAAAAGAAGAAAAAGTATTAGTGCCGATTGAAAAAGTTGAAGATGCTGTGGTTTTTGATTACTTAGTTGCGCCAATTTTAGATGAAAAATGTACCAGTTGCCATAATGAAAGTAAGAAAAAAGGAGGTTTGTCATTAATAGATTCGCTTTCAATAATGAAAGGAGGTAAAGGTGGTGAAGCTGTAGTTGTTGGTAATGCCAATAAATCTGAAATTGTAAAACGCGTTCTGTTGAATCCGCATCATGAAGATTTTATGCCGCCAGAAGGAAAGACACCATTAACTGAAGAGGAAGTGGCTGTTATTAAATACTGGATTAATAATGCCTTTGCAGGATTTTCAAATACAGTAGGCGCGGTTGAAACACCTGAAAGTATTTCAAAAATAGCATCAAATATGTTAGGCTTAAGTGCCGGTGCTGCAAAACAGGCAAGTTTAAAAGCGCTACCTAAAGTATCTGATGATGTATTAAAAGAAATAGTAGCACAAGGTTTTCGTGTGTCTGAATTAGTGTTTAATTCAAATATTTACGCCGTAGAGTTGCCTGCAAATACCATAACGGCTAATAATTCTGCAGAATTAAAATCAAAATTAGAAATACTTTCAAAAATAAAAGATAATATTTTATGGCTGTATTTAGAAAATAATCAATTAGTAGATGATCATGTGGCAGTTATAAATCAGTTTAAAAATGTTCAAAAATTAAAACTGAATAAAAATAATATAACTGATGCTGGTGTTTCAAAAATTAATTTACCACAATTAGAAGTTTTAAACCTTTTTGGAACAAAAATTACCAAAGCAAGTTTGCCTATTTTGGCCAAAAATAAAAGTTTAAGTAAAGTATATATCTGGAACACATCAATTTCTAAAAAAGATTTAGAAAATAGTCAAATAGATTTAACATCTCTAAAATTTATAGTAGGTAATTAGTGTTTTGGTAATATCTATTCTTATTTTGGAAATTTGTTATATATTAATAATGTTTGTTGCGTTTATTTTTGCTAGTATAGTTTTTGTCAAGTCTTAAATTAAGTACTTTATGTATTGTGTTTTACATTTGGCATTCAAAAAAATATACTAATCAGCTTAACTTCCAACTAAATGAAGAAAACAGTAAATTTAATAACTGCAATTTTATTAACATTAATTATGGTAGGGTGTAACTCACAGCAATCGCAGCAAAAGGCTAAAGAGTCTAGAGCCTCTAATGAAGAATATATGAATATAACAAAAGAACAATTAGATCACTTAGGAATTACAGATGTAAATCATTTAAGTGCGGCATCAAAAAGAGCATTAAAATGGCCAACAGATTTAGGTAACGAATGGTTTATAGAATTTGGTCCATTAAAACCATTAAAAGGTGATTTAGCTTATGAAGAAGGTGTTGTAAGAAGAGATCCTAGTGCTATGATTAAGCATGATGGGAAATATTATGTTTGGTATTCAAAAAGTACTGGAGAAACGCAAGGTTTTGGTGGTGATATTGAAAATGAAAAAGTATTTCCTTGGGATAGATGTGATATTTGGTATGCAACATCTGAAGATGGTTGGACGTGGAAAGAAGAAGGTGTAGCAGTTAAACGAGGTGAAAAAGGTGCTTATGATGATAGATCTGTGTTTACTGTTGAAATTATGGAGCATGAGGGTAAATATTATTTATGTTACCAAACAGTAAAATCACCTTATAATGTAAGAGTTAAAAACCAAGTAGGATTATCTTGGGCAGATTCACCTGATGGCCCTTGGACTAAACTTGATGAGCCAATTTTAAGTCCTGCAGATAATGGAATCTGGAAAGGTGATAATTTACAAGATAGAAGTATGGTTGTAAAGAAAGGCGATTTTGATAGCCATAAAGTGCATGATCCGTGTATAATTCCATATAAAGGTAAATTTTACTTATACTACAAAGGCGAACAAATGGGTGAAGAAATTACCTTTGGTGGCCGCCAAATACGTCACGGTGTTGCTATTGCTGATAATCCTTTAGGGCCATACGTAAAATCTCCTTACAACCCAATTAGTAATAGTGGTCATGAAATTTGTGTATGGCCATACAATGGTGGTATAGCGTCATTAATAACTACCGATGGTCCTGAAAAAAATACTATTCAGTGGGCGCCAGATGGTATAAATTTTGAAATAATGTCTGTGTTAAAAAGCGTAGATGCCCATGCTATAGGTTTAAACAGAACTGCAGATGTAGAAAAAGAGCCAACCGAAATTTTACGTTGGGGTTTAACACATGTTTACAATAACTGGAACTACCAAAGCATTATGCGTTTTTCATCTAAAAGAAGAACAGCTCATACAGCAAAAGGCGAGGTGAAAGAAAGTAAGAAGTAAAAAAATATTTTAAATAAGTAATTAAAAATTGGCTGCGATTTTTCGCAGCCAATTTTTTTATTACCCAAGTAATCTTATTTTTGTTTTCTACACAAATATGATATGAGTAAAGATAGTAATGATGCTAAACCAAATTATAATGTTCCTAATTTAGAACGTGGTTTATTAATAATAGAGTTATTGGCCAACCACTCAAAAGGTCTTACATTAACTGAAATTATTGATGTTCTAGATATTTCAAAAACAAGTGCTTTTAGAATAATAAATACCTTAATTTTTAAAAACTATCTTCAAAAAAACGAAACAACCAAAAAAATAACGCTTTCAAGAAAAATGCTCACACTTGGTATTTCATCAATGAATGAGCAAAGTATTGTTGAAATGTCTATTGATGTTATGCGAGCTTTAAGAGATGAGCTTAAAGAATCTGTAATGCTAGGTGTTATATTAGGGTCTAAAAAAGGTACTATTTTAGAGCAGGTTTCATCATCGTACCCTGTAAAATTATTTGTTGAGCGTGGCACCCAATTTAACTTGCATAGTTCGGTTGGAGGTAAATCTATATTAGCTTTTTTGCCCGATGAAGAGTCTGATAGTATTATCAAACAAATGACATTAAATAAGTTTACCAAAAATACTATTACATCAAAAGTTGTTTTTAGAGAACAACTTAAAGAGGTTAAAAAGAAAGGATACGCTATAGATAATGGCGAAGATATTCAAGGTATTCATTGTATTGGTGCTCCAATTTTTGATGAGTACGGTTATCCGGTAGCTTCATTATGGATAACAGCGCCTCACGGTAGGTTGCCGCATGATGAGTTTCATAAAAAAGGTAAAATTGTTTCAAAATACGCCTTAGATATTTCTGAAAAATTAGGGTATTTAGCACCCTAACAGCAGGTGTTAATAGGTCTTCCTTAAAGGTTAGATGTCATATATTTTTTTAAAAAAATGGTTGTGCTAATTTCCTTAATATAACCAAAAATACAGAAGTGTATAAATTTTAAAAATTTTATAATAAGCATCAGTAAAATTTCTTATATTTGTTTCAAATAATAAACTAATTCCTTATTTGAAACAATTGAGTTTTTTTAATGCTGTTGGATTGGATTTGTTTTTCGTATATAAATCTTATTTTAATATTTGAAAAAGATAAATGTTTTGTATTAAAAATCATTTGTCATACTAGTAATGAAAAACAATAAGTAATATTGATAAATAGTAGAAATTAAAAGTTTCAATAATTAGTTAAATTAAATTAAAATGATAGCAACACAGTACGAAGGAAACAAAACCTTTTCAGTTGTAGAAAAGCAAATTGAAACTCCAGCAGCAGGCGAAGTGAGAATTAAAGTAGCCTATTCAGGAGTTTGTGGTACAGATGTACACATCTACCACGGTATGATGGATAAACGTGTGGCAATGCCACAAACTATTGGGCATGAAATGTCTGGTGTAATTGATGCTGTAGGCCAAGGGGTTAATGGCTTTACTGAAGGAGATAAAGTGGTGGTTCGCCCTTTAGATGATCGTAAAGTTAAGGCGTCAGACAAAGGTTTCAATCACATTTGTGAGGAGTTAAATTTTATAGGTATTGATAGTCCTGGTTCAATGCAGCAATACTGGAATGTGCCTGCGTTTACATTACATAAATTAAAAGAGAATACAGATTTAAAATTAGCGGCTTTAATAGAGCCTTTATCTGTAGCTACGCATGATGTACGTTTAAGTGGCTTAAAAGCAGGCGAAACCGCAGTTGTTTTAGGTGGTGGGCCTATAGGGCTTTTAGTGGCTATGGTTGCTAAAGAGGTTGGTGCTCAGGTTATTATTTCTGAAGTTAACCCAACAAGAATAGCTAAGGCCAAATCTATGGGCTTAGAAGCTGTAAGTCCGTTAGATGTTGATTTAGTTGACTACGTAAAAGGAAAAACCGAAGGCGGATTAGCCGATGTTGTTTTTGAAGTAGCAGGCGTTCAGCCAGCATTAGACATAATGACAGAAGTTGCAGGAATAAGAGGTAGAATTGTAATGGTTGCAATACATGGGCAACCTAAACCTGTAAACTTATTTAAGTTTTTCTGGAAAGAATTAAAGTTAATTGGTGCGCGTGTTTATGAAAAAGAAGATTATGAAAAATCAATTGCATTAATCACTGCAAATGAGTTGCCTTTTGAAGATATGATTACAGATGTGCAACCGTTATCAAACATTCAAAAAGTGTTTGAAAATATTGATAACAACCCTGATGGCATGAAAGTTTTAATGGATTGTCAACTTTAAAAAAAATAGGCAGTTAGTCTGTGTTTCATAATGTAAAACAGATTGATAGTTAACATCAATAAATCAAAAAATTATAAAAATGAGTATTTTAAATAAATTCAGTGTAGAAGGAAAAACGGCATTAGTAACTGGTTGTAAACGCGGTATTGGTATGGCAATGGCTATAGGTTTAGCTGAGGCTGGTGCCAACATTATTGGTGTTTCAGCATCTTTAGAGTTAGAAGGCAGTGAAGTGTCTAAAGAAGTGGAAGCAAGAGGAAAATCATTCAGTGCTTATCAGTGCGATTTTTCAAACAGAGAATCATTATATGCGTTTATAAAAGCAGTAAAAGCCGATCATCCTCAAATTGATATTCTAGTAAATAATGCGGGTACAATTTTAAGAACACCAGCGGCAGACCATCCTGATGATATGTGGGATAAAGTAATTGAGGTTAACCAAAACGCTCAATTTATTTTAACTAGAGAAATTGGAAAAGAAATGGTTAATAGAGGTAGCGGAAAAATAATTTTCACAGCATCATTATTAACTTTTCAAGGAGGTATTACAGTGCCAGGATACGCAGCTAGTAAAGGTGCTATTGGCCAGTTAACCATGGCATTTGCTAATGAGTGGGCTGGTAAAGGCGTAAATGTAAATGCTATTGCACCTGGTTATATTTCAACAGACAATACTGAAGCTTTACGTAATGATCCTGTAAGATCAGAATCAATTTTATCAAGAATTCCAGCAGGTCGTTGGGGTAATCCAGAAGACTTTGCAGGACCAACAGTATTCCTAGCATCTGAAGCTGCTTCATACATGAACGGTGCTATCGTTCTTGTAGACGGTGGTTGGATGGGTAGATAAAACTAAAACATTCATTATTTTATTAATGACTATTTCAAAACTAAACTTTACTAAACTATGCTTATTACTTTTGGTGATTACATCTTGTAGTCACCAAAAAGTAGTGGCACAAAAGCCTAATATTCTGTTCATTTTTTCTGATGATGCAGGATATGCCGATTTCGGATTTCAAGGAAGCAAAGATTTTAGCACACCTAATTTAGATGCACTTGCTAAAAAGGGTGTTAAGTTTACACAAGCCTATGTGTCTGCTGCAGTTTGTGGACCATCTCGAGCAGGATTGTTAACGGGTAAATATCAGCAGAAATTTGGGTTTGAAGAAAACAATGTAAAGGGGTATATGAGTAATTCATCTCGCTATTTAAGTGATGAAATGGGGTTGCCTTTAGACCAAGTTACAGTTGCAGATTACCTTAAAAAGTTAGGCTATAAAACAGCTGTTTTTGGTAAATGGCATATGGGGCATGCCGATGAATTTCATCCTTTAAAAAGAGGATTTGATGAGTTTGTAGGTTTTAGAAGTGGTGCCAGAAGCTACTGGGCTTACAATAACGAAAACCCATCAGATGAAATAGAAAAACACCTAGAGTACGGATTTGGTAAATACAATGAACAACCAGAAAAGTACATGACAGATATTTTAGCAGATGAAACAGTTGCGTTTATTGAACGCAATAAAGAGCGCCCATTTTTTGCTTATTTATCTTTCAATGCTGTGCATACCCCTATGGAAGCTCGTAAGGATGATTTAGAAAAAGTTCCTTCGCATTTAACTGGCAGACGCAGAACTTTAGCAGCCATGACTATAGGTATGGATAGAGCTATTGGGCGTGTGCTCAATAAAATAAAAGAACTTGGGTTAAGCAAAAACACGTTAATAGTTTTTTCAAATGATAATGGCGGACCTTCAGATACTAATCATTCATCTAATCACCCGTTAAGTGGCACAAAAGCAAATCATTTAGAAGGCGGTATTCGTGTACCTTTCTTAATGTCTTGGGAAGGAGTGTTAGCACCAAATTCAATATATAATAACCCAGTTTCTACACTAGATTTATTGCCAACATTTGTAAATGTAGCAGGTGGCAATGCTTCACAAATTGATGGGTTAGATGGTGTTGATTTACTGCCATTTGTAAAAGGAGAAATAAAAGAGAAACCACACAAAACACTCTTTTGGAAAAAAGAAAACAGAGCAGCCATTCGTCATAATGAATGGAAGTTAATTCGTTTTCCAGATAGACCTGCAGAACTTTATAATATAGAAGAAGATATTTCTGAAGTGAATGATTTAGCTTCAGAAAAACCAGAATTAGTCCGAGAGTTATATAAAAAACTATTTGAGTGGGAGCTTACTTTAGATAGACCACTATGGCAACTAAAACGCCTTTACGAAGGTAAAGCAGCCGAAAGAATGGATAAGCACAGAAAACCAAAAATTAAAAAATAAATTACTAAATATTATGGGGCAAGTTAAAGAATACCAGTTATTTATAAACGGAGAATGGAAAACCTCTGCATCTGGAGAAACTATTGATATTGTAAGTCCTTCTACAGAAGAAGTTGTGGCTAAAGTACAAAATGGTACAGCAGAAGAAGCTATTGAAGCTTTAAGAGCAGCCGAAGCAGCTCAAAAAGAATGGAAAAAATTACCAGCACGTACAAGAGCAGATTACATGTTTGCTTTAGCTGATGAAATTGATGCCAACAATGAGCGTTTAGCGGTATTGTTAACAAAAGAACAAGGTAAACTTTTAAAAGTTGCACGTTTTGAAGTACAAGTTACAGCGTCTTTCATTAGATACGCTGCTGAAGGTGCTCGTAGAATTGAAGGTGATATTATTCCTTCTGATAATCCTAATGAACAAATCTGGATTCAAAAAATTCCAAAAGGTGTTGTAGTAGCAATTACAGCTTGGAACTTCCCATTAGCACTAGCAGGACGTAAATTAGGGCCAGCATTAGTGGCAGGTAATTCAATAGTAATAAAACCTACTTCTGAAACACCAATCGCTACTCTAGAATTAGGAGATTTAGCTAACAAAGTAGGTATTCCAAAAGGTGTAATTAACATCCTTACAGGACCAGGAAGAGCTATGGGAAATGCATTGGTTGAAAGTCCAATTACTAAAATGATAACCATGACGGGGTCTACTCCTGTTGGTCAATCAATTGCCCGTGCAGCAGCTAATAATTTAACACATGTGCAGTTAGAATTAGGAGGTAAAGCACCATTTATTGCATTTGCCGATGCTAATATTGATGCGGCCGTAGATGCAGCATTACACTCTCGTTTTGATAACTGCGGGCAAGTTTGTACATGTAATGAGCGTATGTACATTCATGAAGATATTTATGATGTATTTATGGAAAAATTCTTAGCTAAAGTAGCTCAGATAAAAGTTGGTGACCCAATGTTAGAAGAAACAGATATGGGGCCAAAAGTGAATGCTTCAGAATTAAAGCATATGGAACATTTAGTAGAGGTCTCAGTAAAAGAAGGTGCTACTATTGCTGCTGGAGGTAAAAAACCAGAAGGCAAGGAATTTGAAAAAGGTTACTGGTTTGAACCAACGGTTTTAACCAATGTTACCCAAGATATGACTATTGTTCATGAAGAATCATTCGGGCCAATATTACCGGTACTAAAGTTTAAAACTTTTGATGAAGTTATTGGGTATGCTAATGATTGTGAGTACGGATTAGCTGCTATGGTGTTTACTAATGATATGAATACCATTATGAAGTGTAATGATGAGTTAGAATATGGTGAAATCTATGTAAATAGAGGCCATGGAGAACAACACCAAGGGTTCCATAATGGTTATAAATTATCAGGTTCTGGTGGTGAAGATGGAAAATATGGTTTTGAGCAATATTTAGAAAAGAAAACATTTTACATAAAACATACAGTTTAATTTAGTTTGCTTTACTTATAAATGAGAAAATATAATATCTTATTTATACTTTTTTTGAATTCACTTTTGGGCTTGAATGCCCAAGGTGAATTTAAATGGTTTGATGAATCTCTGCCTTTTGATACGCGTGCAGATTTATTAATTCAAGCCATGACTCTTGAAGAAAAGTGTAGTCAATTTACATCAAGTTCACCTGCTATTGAACGATTGGGCGTACCAGAATACGACTGGTGGAACGAATCGCTACATGGTGTTGCTAGAAACGGAAAAGCTACTATTTTTCCGCAAGGTATAGCAATGGGCGCTACTTTTAATCCTGATTTAATTAAAGAAGTAGCATCTGCTATAACTGATGAAGCACGTGCTAAATTTCAAGTATCCTTATCTATAAATAATAGAGGAAAATATGCAGGTTTAACCTTTTGGTCACCAAACGTAAACCTATTTAGAGATCCTAGATGGGGGCGCGGACAAGAAACATATGGAGAAGATCCTTATTTAATGTCTAAAATAGGAGTGGCCTATGTTCAAGGAATTCAAGGAGATCATCCCAAATACTTAAAAGCTGCTGCTTGTGCCAAACATTTTGGGGTGCACTCTGGTCCTGAAGAACTACGTCATAGTTTTAATGCAATTCCGTCTAAGTTAGATTTATATGAAACCTATTTCCCAGCTTTTGAAGCTTTAGTAAAAGAAGGTAAAGTTGAAGGTGTTATGGGGGCTTATAATGCAGTTTTTGGTGAGCCTGCAACTTCTAGTATGTTTTTAATGGATGAAATCCTTAAGAAAAAATGGGGTTTTAATGGGTACATTGTTTCAGATTGTGGCGCGCTAGGTGATATTATAAAAGGACATAACAAAGCAAAATCTGCCGAAGAAGCTTCTGCTTTAGCAATGTTAGCAGGAGTGAATTTAAATTGTGGTTGGGTTTATAAAAGTGGACTAAAAAAAGCTGTAGATAAAGGGTTAATTAAAGAAGAATTAATAGACCAACGTTTAAAACAATTGTATTTAACGCGTTTTAAACTTGGCTTTTTTGATAAAACTGAAAGCAATCCATACAACAGTTTAGGAACAGAGGTTATTAATTCTCAAAAGCATAAAGATTTAGCTAGAAAAGTGGCGCAGCAATCCATCGTTTTGCTCAAAAACAAAAACAATGTGCTGCCTCTTAAAAAAGATATTAAGTCATTATACGTTACTGGCGCATTTTCGTCTTCAACTAATATTTTAATGGCTAATTATTACGGCATGTCTTCAGATTTAGTTACAGTTTTAGAGGGTGTCACAGAAAAAGTATCATTAGGAACTTCTCTAAACTACAGACAAGGCGTGTTGCCTTTTACTTCAAACTTAAATCCTAAAAATTGGGCGCCAAACGTGGCTAAAGAAGTTGAAGCTACAATTTTAGTTGCTGGTATTTCTAATGAAATTGAAGGTGAAGAAGTAGATGCTATAGCTTCAGAATCTAAAGGCGATAGAAAACATTTACGTTTACCTCAAAGTCAGATAGACTATATAAAAGAAATAAGCGAAAAGAAAAAAGGACCATTAATTTTAGTAATTGGAACAGGTAGTGCAGTTTCTCTTGAAGAGGTAGAACCTTTGGTAGATGCTATTGTTTTAATGTGGTATCCTGGGGAGCAAGGTGGTAATGCTGTAGCCGATGTATTGTTTGGAGATGTTGCTCCATCAGGACATTTGCCCGTAACATTTCCAAAAAATGTAGAACAATTACCGCCTTTTGAAGATTATAGTATGAAAGGAAGAACCTATAAATACATGGATAAAGAACCTATGTATCCATTTGGTTTTGGTTTAAGTTACGGAAAAATAACTTTAGAAAATGCTATTGCTAATTCAAACAAACTAAAGAAGAACAAAGGAGATTTTGAGGTCTCTGTAGACATTAGTAATAAAAGTGATTTGAATTTAGAAGATGTTGTACAAGCTTATTTAGTTCCAGAAGATACTAAAGGGTACTTGCCTTTTTATGCTTTGAAGGCATTCAAAAGAATAGCATTAAAGCCAGGAGAAAAGCAAAGTGTAAATTTTGTAATTCCTAACAAAAGCTTTTTTCAAACTAATTTAGAAGGCAAAAAAGAATGGATAAAAGGGAATTACAAAATTGTAATTAGTAATGCCTTACCAAGTAAAAGAAGTAAAGATTTAGGAGCTGCTACAGCTGTAGAGCTTCCAATAATATTAAGATAAAAATGAGTACAAAAATTTCAAAAGTAGATGCACGTTTATTTGAAGTGCCATTACCAGAAGTGATGTCTGATGCAAAACACGGAGATCACTATCATTTTGAGTTAGTCACTGTAACCATTACCCTTGAAGACGGAAGCGAGGGTACTGGTTACACATATACAGGAGGAAAAGGAGGAAGAGCCATAAAAGCTATGGTAGATTATGACTTTGGTGTTTTAGTTGGAAAGGATGGAACCGATATTGATGGTATTTATGATTTTCTAGAATGGCACATTCATTATGTTGGTAGAGGTGGTATAGCATCTTTCGCTATTTCAGCAGTAGATATAGCGCTTTGGGATATTAAATGTAAAAAAGCGGGTCAACCTCTTTGGAAAATGGCAGGTGGCGTAAATAATACTTGTAAAGCATATTGCGGAGGTATAGATTTAATGTATCCTATAGAAAAGTTGTTGGGCAACATGCAAAACTATCTAGATAGAGGTTACAAAGCTGTAAAAATTAAAATAGGGCGAGATAATTTAGATGAAGATTTAGAGCGCATTAAAGCGGTAAGAGAATTTGTTGGTCCAGATGTTACGTTTATGGTAGATGCTAATTATTCCATGGATGTAGAAAAAGCTATTAAAGCAATTGAAGGATTTAAGCAATATGATATCACATGGTTTGAAGAACCTATCATCCCTGATAATTATAAAGGTTTTGGAGAAATAGTTGATAGAACTGGTTTTCCTTTAGCAATGGGAGAGAACCTACATACTATTCACGAGTTTGAATATGCAATGGAGCAAGCAAAACTATCATTTGTTCAGCCAGATGCTTCCAATTGTGGTGGCGTAACAGGGTGGTTAGCTGCTGCAAGATTAGCCGATAAACATGGTATTCCTGCGTGCTCACATGGTATGCAAGAATTGCATGTAAGTTTGGTGTCTGCACAACCAAATTCTGGTTGGTTAGAAGTACATAGTTTCCCTATTGATGAATATACAACAAGACCATTGGTGGTAGAAAATCATAGGGCTGTAGCGCCAGATTATCCAGGTGTTGGTGTGATTTTTAATTGGGAAAAATTAGCACCTTTCGAAAAAAAATAAAAACAAAATTAAATAAGACTTATGAGTGTAACTAAATCTCTTTTTGGAAACTACAACGATGTAGATATACAGCAGTTTACCTTATCAAATGATAACGGAATGGTAGTGAAAATTACTAATTACGGAGCTACAATAACGTCATTAAAAATACCTGTTAATGGAGAATTAAGAGAAGTTGCCTGTGGTTTTGATACTTTAAATAGTTATTTTTCTGAAGATTACAAAAACAACGCACCTTATTTTGGCTGTACAGTTGGTCGTTATTGTTCTCAAATTAAAGATTCAAAATTCACCTTAAATGGTAAAACATACTCTTTATCAGATAATTGCGGACCAAATAATTTGCATGGAGGTGCGGTTGGTTTTGATAAAAAAATATGGAATGCAGAGGCTATAACTGTTGAAGGTGCAACTGCTGCTCTCAAAATGAGTCTTAAAAGCAAAGATTTAGAAGAAGGATTTCCTGGAAATGTAAATGTATTTGTAGTTTTTAGTATTAATAATGATAATGAACTTCATATAAATTATGAAGCTTTGCCAGATGCAGATACGCCTTTATCGTTAACAAATCACACATATTTTAATTTAAGCGGATTTTCTGAAAGTATAGAAAATCATACTGCTCAAGTTAATACAGATAAGCGTTTAGAAACTGATGATACAGGGGCCGCAACAGGTGTGATTTTAAACCTTGAAGGTAAAGCAGACGATTTGCGTCAACCAAAGCGAATTGCAGATGTACACCAAGCAATGGGTGATGGTTTTGAGCACTTTTATGTATTTGACAATCCAAATTCAGATTTAATCCAAACAGCTTCAATTACAAATCCATCAAAAGATTTAACTTTAGATGTTTTTACCACAGAACCTAGTATGTTATTGTACACAGGAAAATATACTTCAAACGATTTAAAGCGTGAAGACGGTACCCAATTTGGTAAATACAGAGGTTTCTGTTGTGAAACACACCGCTATCCAAATGGTCCAAATATTGAAAATTCACCACGTTCAATAACCAAGGCTGGTGAAACCTTCACAAGCACAACAATTTTTAAGTTTAAAAACTAATTACTAACTAAAACTAATTATTATGATTACAGGTGTTTTATTTGCCATTTTAGCAGGCTTATTATTAGGTTTATACGCATTACCTGAAAAATTTACCAAAGATTATGAGTTTGAGAACACATGGAGTATGTTCTTTGCTATCAATACTTTTGTTGTTCCTAATGTAGCTGCCTTTTTATTAATAGATGGCTTTACAGATATTTTAGGAGCTATTCCATCGGATGTGTTAATTGGTATGATTGTATCAAGTGTTGCATGGGGTATTGGAGCTATGATGTGGGGCAAAGCCATTAATTATATTGGATTATCTCTTGGGTTTTCAATATTTATTGGCACTATTATATTGGTTGGTTCTCTAATACCATTCTTTGTAAATGGCGTACCTGCAACTAATATATTTTTAACAATTTTAGCAGGTTTATTGGTTGTACTTGTTGGTGTAATGGCAAATGGTAGAGCAGGTATTATTCGTCAAAAAGATGAAGAAGGAAACTCTGCCAATGAAGAAAAGAAAAGCGGTTCTATTATTACAGGTATTTTAATTGCTGTAGTTGGTGGTTTATTGGCAACAGGCTTTAGTTTTGCAAATTCTTACGGAGCCGAAATTATAGACAAGGCTTCTCAAGCACAAGGTAACCCTTCTTGGAAAAGTGCTATTGCTGTAATGTATGTTATTTATATGGCGGGCGGTGTTGCTATTGCTATTTACTTTGCGCAGCAATTAACAGCTAAAAAATTATGGGGTAAGTTTAAAACGCCTCATTTAGGTAAAAACGTAATATTAACAACCATTATGGGTATTTTTAATTTTGCAGCATCGGTAGTATTTGCTTATGCAGCCTTCAAATTAGGCGAATTAGGAGGTAGTATTGGGTACGCAATTTTTAATACAGCTTGTGTTGTAACTGCTATTGTAAGTGGGTTAATAACCAAAGAATGGGTAAAAGCTTCAACAAAGGCAAAAAACTTTTTATATATAGGTTTAACATGTATGGTAGTAGGTATTATTATTGTAGCTTATTCTAACAGTTTGGCTGCTTAATAATTTTAAAAAAAAATATTTTAAAGGCGCATTGTAATTAGCAATGCGCCTTTTTGTATATATAAAGTTAAGTAGTAATTTTTGGTCAAAATTAAGGGGTAAGTAATCAGTTTAATAAAATTTATAATGGCTTTTATTAAGTTTGAAAAATGAATCATTTGTTACCGTTATTGAAACAAATATAGTGGTTAAGCAAGGTTGAAAATCGTATTTTGCAGCTTAAACTAAATTCACATTAAATGAAATTAAACATGTACCGTTTAGCTACCTTTTGTTTGGTAGCATTAATACTTTCTAGCTGTAAAGAAGAGAAAAAAGTATATGCTGATGTTATTTACACAAAACCAGCAATAGTTAAAGATCCACCAATAGATTTTTTATCACCCGAAGAAAGTATAAAAACTATGCATTTACCTCAGGGTTATAGGTTAGAATTGGTTGCTAGTGAACCCATGATAAATGAACCCGTAGCTATTGAGTGGGACGGAAACGGAAAAATGTATGTGGCAGAAATGCTAACCTATATGCAAGATGTTGATGGTACAAACCAACAAGAACCTTGGAGTAGAATTTCTGTTTTAGAAGATTTAGATAACGATGGTAAAATGGATAAAAGTACCGTTTTTATTGATAGCATTATTTTACCCAGAATTATTATGCCGTTAGATGATAGACTTATTGTTGGCGAAACGTATAACAGACATATTTGGAGTTACAGAGATACAGATGGAGATAATATTGCTGATGAAAAAATTAAACTTTTAGATGCTCCAAAACGAGACAATGCTAATTTAGAACACCAATCGGCCAGCATGCTCTGGGGTATAGATAATTGGTTGTATTTATCAAAAAATTCTATTCGTTACAGATTTACCAGAGGAAAAATTGAAACAGACACCTTACAAGATGCACCAAATGGGCAATGGGGTTTAGCACAAGACGAAATTGGACAATTGTACTACTCTAGCGCCGGTGGCGAAGTACCTGCCCTTGGGTACCAACAACACCCATACTACGGTACTTTAGAGTTAAAAGGAAAATGGGAAGAAGGTTTTGAACAAGTATGGCCCATAACCGGAACACCCGATGTACAAGGCGGCTTAAAAAGATTACGAGAAGATGGCACCCTTAACCATTTTACAGCAAGTTGCGGGCAAGCCATTTATTTGGGTGATAAATTACCACCCAACCTTTATGGCGATTTGTTTATTCCTGAACCAGTAGGAAGATTAATTAGGCGAGCAAAAGTAGTAAACGTAAACGGCAAAAAAGTACTTAAAAACCCTTACGAACAAACCGAATTTTTAGCATCAACAGATATGAATTTTAGACCTGTTGATATGAAAACAGGACCAGATGGTTGCCTGTATGTAGTAGATATGTACCGCGGTATTATTCAAGAAGGTAACTGGACACGTAAAGGTAGTTTTTTAAGACCTGTTATTGAGAAAAAAGGACTTGATAAAAACATTGGTAAAGGCAGAATTTATAGAATTGTTCATGATGAAATAAAGCCTTCAAAAGTTGAAAATCTCCTAGAAAAATCTGCAAAAGAATTACTTTCATATTTAGGGCATGCTAATGGTTGGTACAGGCTTAATGCGCAAAAGCTTATTATTTTAAAGAAAGATGCATCTGTAATTTCAAATCTTGAAAGTTTGACTTCTAAAGGTGAACCGTTAGAAAGATTACATGCATTGTGGACTTTAGAAGGGTTAGATGCTATAAATGAAAGTATAGTAATTAAAGCTTTAAAAGATGATGATGCGCGCGTAAAACAGGCAGCTTTAAGATTAAGCGAACCTTTTCATGCTAAGGGTAACTCTGCAGTTTTTGAAGCACTATCAAATATAAAAAACGATACAAATATTGATGTTGTATTACAGTTATTATTATCATTAAGAGCTAATAAAACACCCGAAGTTAAAAGCTTAATTAAAGAAATTATGGCAGCGCATCCAAATAATGAAGTTATAAAAGTTACAGGCGAAGAAAGTATTAAAGAAGTACCGCCAGTAATTGAACAATTAAAAAAGAAATACGTTTTAGAAAACTCACATGTTAGAAAAAATATTATTGAGGGTTACAAAAACTACAATAATATTTGTGCAGCCTGCCATGGTAAAAATGGCGAAGGTATTGATGGTTTAGCGCCAGCACTAGTAGGTTCGCCAAGAGTTAAAGGCAATAAAGATATTACTACCAAAATTATACTTAACGGTTTAACAGGGCCAATTGATGGTAAAACATACTCGGGTGTTATGGTTGGTTTTAAACACCAAGATAATGATTGGTTGGCAAGTGTTTTAACATACGTAAGAAAAGAGTTTAACAACGCATCGGCCGTTGGAGGTTGGCAAGTACAACAAATTAGAAATAGAATTAAAGATAAAGAAGATTATTTTACAATACAAGAACTATATAAAACCAAGTAAACATGCGTAAAAACACCACCACATTTATTTTTTTAGCAATGCTTTCATTTATGTTTCAATTTTCTGAAGCACAAAATATAAAAGGCGAATTAAAAAAATGGCATAAAATAACTTTAGAGTTTGAAGGCCCCGAAACATCAGAGGATGCTGAATATAATCCGTTTTTAAACTACAAGTTAGATGTCACTTTCACACATAAAAATTCAGGTAAAAAATATACAATTCCAGGATATTTTGCTGCCGATGGTAATGCTGCAAACACCAGTGCAACTAAAGGTAATGTTTGGCGTGTGCATTTTGCCGCCGATGAGGTTGGAGAGTGGCAATATAAAGTGCGTTTTGTAAAAGATAAATGGGCTGCGGTACGTGTTTCAAAAAAGTTGAAATCTGCCGGATTTATGGATGATAAAGAAGGCTCTTTTGTAGTTAAAAACACAGATAAAACAGGTAGAGATATGCGCGCCAAAGGAAGGTTGCAATATGTTGGAGAACGCTATTTGAAGTTTGCCGAAACTGGTGAATACTTTTTAAAATGTGGTGCAGATGCCCCAGAAAATTTTTTAGCTTATGAAGAGTTTGATGGCACATTTCATAATGACGGGTTTAAAGATGATTTAGTAAAATCTTGGGAAGCTCATGAAAAAGATTGGAAAAACGGTAATCCAACATGGCAAAATGGCAAAGGAAAAGACATTATTGGTGCCGTAAACTACTTAGCATCAAAAGGTATGAATGTATTTTCATTTATTACTATGAATATTGAAGGTGATGATAAAAATGTATTTCCGTACACAGATTATAACACAAAAGATAGATTTGACATTTCTAAATTAGACCAGTGGGAAATTATTTTTGAACACGCCGATGCTTTGGGGATGTTTTTACATTTTAAAACCTTAGAAGCCGAAAACCAAGGTCTTTTAGATAATGGTGGCGTTGGTTTATACACAAAACTATATTACCGTGAATTAATAGCGCGTTTTGGTCATCATTTGGCTCTAAATTGGAATTTATGCGAAGAAACTGGCGATTGGCAAAACCCGCCACGTACCTTTCCTGTTGATGTGCAAGGGCGTTTAACATTGGCAAATTATGTAAGTGAAATTGATCCTTACAAACATCATATTGTAATTCATAACGGTAATTGGTTTACGGGTGTTTACGGTAAAAACAGCAAGTTTACAGGAGCATCTTTACAAACCAATAAAGCTGATTTTAGAAACGTTCATAATAGTGTTTTACGTATTTTAAAAGAAGCTGAAGCTGAAGGTAAAACGTGGGCTGTAGCTTGCGATGAACCTGGTGATGCCCAACATTCTTTATTACCAGACAACGAAGATCCTGAGCATAATGATGCTAGAAAAAACGGCCTTTGGGGTGCTATGATGGCAGGTGCTTGGGGTACAGAGTGGTACTTTGGCTATAAACATGCGCATTCAGATTTAACGTGTCAAGATTACCGCTCTAGAGATTTATTCTGGGATCAAGGTAAAATATGCTTAGATTTTTTTAATGATAATAAAGTGCCTGTTTGGGAAATGATTTCAAATGATGCTTTAATTTCAACAAAAAATGATTTCGTTTTGGCTAACGAAGGTAAAACATATGTAGTGTTTTTAAAAAATGGCGGAGAAGCTATGTTAGATTTTAAAGATAATACAGGAGAATATTCTGTACTGTGGTACAACCCCAGAATAGGTGGAAAGCTTCAAAAAGGAAAAGTAAAAACTATAAAAGGAAATGGTAAGCAGTCTTTAGGTTTACCTCCAAAAGATAAAACAAAAGATTGGGTGGTTTATATACAAAAAAAGTAATTAAAAAAACAAAAACCTGTTTCAAAATATAAAATTGAGAAACAGGTTTTTTTTGTTTATTTCCATTCACTTAATTCAAAAGCATTTATCCAAATTCCTTTGTTTTCTTCTCCGTTGAAGTTTATGGTAACTGGTGCATTTCCATTAGAAACAAATTCAATAACACTTAACCCTGGTAATTGCCATTGCATTTCTTTGCCTTCGGTAACTTTTGCTTTTTTGTGTTTTTCACCAATTAAAGCTTCCGAAGAAATAATAATTTCTTTTTCATAAGGTAATTTGTGAATTGTTATAGATTTCAATTTTTCTTTATTGGGATCCATTGAATCTGAATTGCTACTAGGTGCGTGATGCCATGTTGTTAATTTGTAATTTCCTTTGGGAAGGTTTTCAAAAACCAAGTTAACACCTTTATCATCTATAGCTATAGCACCTTCGCCATAAGCATAGCCATATTTTCCAATAACATTCATTTCTCCTAACCAACGTAAAACGCCATCGTTTGAGGCTGCCGATATTTTAGCATTAACACCATCAAAATTTTTAAAATTGTAGGTGCTTTCAGTGTTATCAGATCCGTACCAAGGTTGCCACCCAAATTGAAGTAATTGATCGGCAGAACCAAGATCTACACGTTCACTTTTAAAATCATAAATAGCTTTGGCATTTTTTTGAATAATATTGGTGTTGTTAGCAACTAAATTCACGGTGCTGCTGGCAGATTTTAACCCCTTGCATTTAGCAGTAATAGTAATGTTTCCTTCTGTATTTCCAGCTCTAATTAATGCGGGTGCTACAGCATATTCTGTAAACATTGGGTTTGCATTAATGTTAGCATTATCTCCAATAATAGAAGCATCACCTTTTACAGAGAATTGAATTAAATGGTCTGTGTTAAAAACTGGTGTTCCGTTTTTATCAATCACAGTAGCATACGCAACCAAAATATCATTTCCATCGGCAGTAAAGATTCTGTTATTATTGTCTAATTCAAGCGTTATAGCATGAGGTTTACCGGGTGTTTGTTTAGTGGTTTCAATGGTTTTTCCATCATTAAAGAAACCTTTGGCAACAAGTTTTCCTGAGCCATAGTTAATATTTTTAAAATGGAATGGTGCGTGGTCTAAACCATCGTAAATGGTGTCATTGCTTGGTTTTAGGCGTTCAATTAATTGTCCGTTTAAAGATAATTCTACTTCATTAGCATTACTGAATACTGTAATTTCTTTGGTGTTTGGCACCCATTCTTCTTGTATGTTTATAAAAGGTTCATCAAGTAATTCTGCCTTATACCACTCTAAATAAGGTCTTGGGTCTCTAAAAATTGTCATCATACCGCTTCTAGTACGATCTCTTTTATCATTAGCTCTACTGTGTGTTGGGTGAAAGGTGTAGTAGGCATGCGCCGTCCATGATATTAAACCTGTCATTAATACGTCTTTTTTATAAGGCGCAACAGCAGCAGCACCTCTACCACCTTCCATGGCAAAAATAGGTTCGCTGCGGTCCCACAAAAATGGGCCGTATAGCATGTTTGCGTTAATATCAGTTAAACCAGAGGTTTGCCAACCAGTCCACCTAGCACCTTGTGATGCTGTTAAGCGCGTTGGGTCTTCTTGTTTTATAGTATTGTGAACTCTGGGTACGTATCCACGATGGTTTACACCGGCGCCCCACATAACAATAGATGGGTGATTTCTGTGATTGCGCACCATAGTTCTTGCAGATTGTTCAAGGTTATCCCACCATAGGGCTTTATCTGAAATTGAAATCCAAGTAGGAGCTTCTTCGTATACAAGAATACCTAATTCATCGCAAGCATCAATTAAAGCGTCGTCTTGTGGGTAGTGGGCGGTTCGCATAATATTCCAACCATATTCTTTAAATTGCACCATGTCTTTATAATGAAGCGCATTAGGTACGGCATCGCCTAAATACGGGTATTGTTGGTGGCGGTTTGCACCAATAAGTTCAATGGGTTTTCCGTTTAAAATAAAACCTCTAACAGGATCTAATTCAAACTTTCTAAGACCAATACGGTTTTCAACAAAGTCAACTTCTTTACCATTAATTATTACCATACTGTTAACACGGTATAGGTAAGGAGTGTCTATGTTCCAAAAATGAACATTGTCTTCTAAGCTACCTATTTGATTAAATTGGTGTTCTTGTCCTGGCCAAATATCAGCATCTTGCGTGAGGCGCAAAACAACCAAACCATTTTTGTCAATTACGCGCGTTAATAATTGGCATTTGGCAGATTGAGCTGTTTCGTTTTTTACAGCTGTTTTTATTGAAATAACGGCATTTTTGTTTACCACATCAATAGTTGGTGTAGTAATATTTACACCAGAGTTTAAAGTTTCCCAATTAAACGTTACATGTATAGGGTTGGTTTCAACAAGGTAAACATCACGGTAAAGTCCGCTAAATTTCACATAATCAAAAGGTCCTGGGTCTGGTGGAACCATTTCGTTGCGTCTGTTATCAACCAAAACAGTAACTTGGTTGTTTTCTCCTTTGGTAACAAAATCTGTAATATCAAAATGAAAAGGAGTATAACCACCAACGGCGTGTTTGCCTACGTGTTTGCCGTTAATCCAAAGGTCTGTAATTTGGTGAGCGCCTTCAAACTCTAAAAATACTTTTTTGTTTGAATTTGAAACCGGAATTGTTTTTCTGTACCAGCCAACATCTCTATGGAAAATTAACTGCGTTTTTTCATCTTGTAACCCATCAAGAGTTAAAGAGGTGAGTTTTAAGGTGTGCGGAATATTTACTGTTTCCCATGAAGTATCATCTAAATTGGTGGTGTGATTTTTAGCTTCAGGGTTGCCTAATTGAAATTTCCACCCTTGATTAATACTAACTTTTGTTCTGTCTGTATCGGGAAATCCGTTTGGTAAATTTTGTGCATTAGTATTTAAAACTAATACTATTAATGTTAAAATAGTTAGGGTTAAATGGCGTTGCATAATGTGTATTGTTTAGTTTGGGAATAAAATTCATAAATAAAACACTTAAAAGCCTTAACAAATGGGTATAATAGTAAAACAAATGTTTTTATAATTTAAAGTGTTATAGCCTTTAAAGTTTTTAAAATTATAGTTAAACATGGCTGAAGGTTTGTAAAATATGAGAATTTAAAGGTAAAAACAGGTCAAATACGTCTACAAGTTATTTAATTTTATGTGTAATATATATATTTGGTTTAAAACACTATACTAGATTTAGCTAGGAAAAATTATACACATACAAACCAAAAAATGATAGAAAAACCAACAACCAAAAAACGGTATAATATTTTAGCAATGATATTTATTACCGTTGTTATAAATTATTTAGATAGAACAAACATATCTGTAGCTGCCTTTGCTTTAAGAACAGATTTAGGAATAAATACAGAGCAAATGGGTTGGGTATTTTCAGCATTTGGTGTGTTTTATGCAGCATTGCAAATTCCAGGAGGCGTATTAGCAGATAGGATAAAGTCTAGAGTTTTATATTCAATAATTTTAGTGCTTTGGTCTGTAGCAACGTTGGTGCAGGGCTTTGTAAATTCATTAGCAGCATTAATTGGTTTAAGAGCCAGTATAGGTGTTTTTGAAGCGCCATCTTACCCTATAAATAATTTGGTGGTAAGCCGTTGGTTTCCCGAAAAAGAAAGGGCTTCGGCTATAGCCGTTTACACGTCTGGTCAATTTTTAGGTTTAGCCTTTTTAATGCCTGTGTTAACATTAATTCAAGATGCTTTAGGTTGGCGTGGTTTGTTTATAGTATCTGGTATTATAGGTATAATTTGGGCGCTAATTTGGTATTTCTTTTACAGAGACCCAAGAAATCATAAAAGTGTAAGTGATTCAGAGTTAGATTATATTGAAAAAGGAGGTGGTTTAGTAGGCTCAAAAAATAAAGAAGAAGCTCCCAAAAAGAAGTTTACGTGGCACGATTTTAAGCAAGCATTCATATATAGAAAACTTTGGGGTATATATATTGGTCAACTTTGTTTGGGGGCCATAACATGGTTCTTTTTAACATGGTTTCCAACATATTTGGTAGAGTTTAGAGGTTTAGATTTTGTGAAATCAGGATTTTATGCATCAGTACCATATTTAGCAGCCTTTTTGGGTATTTTGCTATCGGGCTTTACATCAGATTTTTTAACCAAAAAAGGATTTTCAGTTGAAATATCACGAAAAGCACCAATTATAATAGGTATGTTAATGACCATTTTTATTATTGGCGCTAATTATACAGATAATATTGTATTTATCATTTTATTTTTAGCTCTGGCAGGTTTTGGTATGGGGTTGGCAAGTATAGCTTGGGTGTTTGTATCATTAATTGCTCCAAAAGATAACTTAGGTTTAGTTGGTGGTGCTTTCAATTTTATAGGTGGTTTTTCGGTATTTGTTCCTGCAATTATTGGTTATTTAGTTGCCGACGGCGATTTTAGTCCTGCACTTGTATTCATAGCTGTTGTATCATTAATAGGAGTGCTTTCATACACTTTTATAGTAGGTAAAGTAGAACGTATTGTTCCAAAAAAATAAAAAGAATTACAGTGAAAATTTCAGCAATAAAAACATTTCCGGTAAACATTGGTTCAGGTAGCCAATTGGTTATAAAAATAGAAACAGATAATGGTTTACACGGTTGGGGAGCATCAGGTTTATCTGGTCGTGAGTTAGCAGTTATAGGCGCTATTAATCATTACCGCCCGTTATTAATTGGTAAAAACCCTATGCAAATTGGTGCCATTTGGCAAGATTTATATAGAGGGCAATATTTTGAAGGTGGCCGTGTATTAACAGCTGCTATTTCAGCTATAGATATTGCACTTTATGATATAAAAGGGAAAGCACTTGGTGTGCCAGTTTACGAACTTTTAGGAGGTAAACAACGCGATTATGTGCCTTGTTTTGCATCGGTGCGTTTTTCAACGTTAGAAGCCCTTTTAAAGCAGTCTAAACGCTTGGTTAATGAAGGTTGGGATATGTTGCGTTTAGCACCAGCAGAGTTTGAAGCGCAAGAAGATATTAGTCTTTTTGAACCAAGAAAATCTATTGCTTTACTAGCCGATTGGATGGTGAAACTTAGAAAAGAAGTGGGCCATAACGTTACAATTGGTATTGATTACCATACCCGATTAACAGCAGCCGAAACATATTCTTTTATGAATAGAATGCCAAAAGGCACTTTAGATTTTATTGAAGAACCAATTAGAGATGAAAACCCTGAAGCATACGAAAGCCTAAGGAAAATGATTGATATTCCTTTTGCTATTGGCGAAGAGTTTTCAAGCAAATGGCAATTTTTACCATACATAGAGCGCAATATTACGCAGTATGCTAGAATTGATGTGTGTAATGTTGGTGGTATTACAGAATCTATGAAAGTTGCTGCCATGGCCGAAGCGCATTATATTGATTTAATGCCTCATAATCCGTTAGGCCCTATTTGTACAGCAGCAACCATTCATGTTGCAGCTGCAAGCCCTAACTTTAGTTGGTTAGAAGAAGTTAACACAGGTGCACACGTATCTACTAATGATCCTAAATATTATCCTGTACAGCCAAAATTAGAAGGCTCAAGATATCCTTTGCCAACAACACCAGGGTTAGGTGTTGAATTTAACGAAGCATTAGCTTTAAAAGAAGGATTTACACCCGTTGAAATACCACGATTAAAACGTAATGATGGTTCTTTTACTAATTGGTAAATTTTAATTTAAAAATGACAAGAAATGAGATTGTAAATGGTATTGGAGCTGAAAAATTAGTAGTAGTTATTCGTTTGCAACACCAAAATGAAGTAGCAGGTGTTATAAAAAACTTGGTTGAAGCTGGTATTAAAGTTTTAGAGGTAACATCAAATACACCTGGTTTTTCAGAAGAAATTAATAAAGCAAGACAACAATATCCAAACGTTTTAATTGGAGCAGGAACGGTTATAAATACTGAAATAGCAGAAAAAGCAGTAGCAGCCGGTGCTCAATTTTTAGTAACCCCAAATACAAATGCAGCGGTAATTAAAATAGCTCATAAAAATAACATACCAGTTTTAATGGGCGCTTTAACGCCAACCGAAGTTTGTAATGCGCATGAAGCCGGTGCAGATTTTGTAAAGTTATTTCCAGCAGATATTATGGGTGTAGATTATTTCAAATCTATAAAAGCACCGTTAAATCATATCAAATTATTGGCTGTTGGTGGTATAAATTTAGAAAATGTAAAAGCGTGGATGGAAGCAGGTGCAGCTGGTATTGGTATTGGTGGAGCACTAACAAAAACAGTTACTAATACATCAGAATTAAATGCTGTTAAAACAAGAGCTGCTCAGTTTATTTCAGAAATAAAAAAGTTTAAATAATCAATATCAATAATATGAGATTTTTAACCCTATTATTAGTGTTTTTAGCACTTAATTGTTCTTCAAAAAAATCAAAAAAACAGCCTAATATTATTTTAATAATGGCCGATGATTTAGGGTTTGAATGTATTGGTAGTTACGGTGGCACATCTTACAAAACACCTAATATTGATAAGTTAGCAGCTAATGGTTTGCAGTTTAATCAGGCTTATGCACAACCACTTTGTACCAACACCAGAGTAAAGTTAATGACAGGTAAATATAATTTTAGAAACTGGACTGCTTTTGGCATTTTAGATCCTGAAGAAAAAACCTTTGGGCATTTAATGCAAGATGCAGGTTATAAAACATGTATTGTTGGTAAATGGCAGTTACAAAGTTATGATCCGCTTGGGTATCCCGGATCTGAGCACAGGCGAGACACAGGAATGAAAATTAGCAATGCAGGTTTTGATAAATACTGCGGATGGCATGTTGGGCATACAGAAAACAAAGGGTCGCGTTTTGCAAACCCAACTATTTATCAAGATGGTGCTTTTTTAGAAGCTACAAAAGGTAAATATGGGCCTGATGTGTTTGTTAATTATCTGAATAATTTTGTAAACCAACAAAAAGATAATGAGAAGCCTTTTTTTGTGTACTATCCAATGGCGTTAACACACGACCCTTTTTCGCCTACACCAGATAGTAGTATTTGGAGTGATGAAGCTCGTAGGTTAGATAATGAACCTCAATATTTTGGTGATATGGTGGCATATGCCGATAAAATTATTGGTAAAATTATGAGCAATCTTGAAGCACAAGGTTTAGCCGAAGAAACCCTCGTTTTATTTTATTCAGATAATGGAACACATCAAAAAATTTACTCAAAAATGGGTGGTAAAGTGGTGCAAGGTGGTAAAGGTTTAACAACACAAGCCGGAATTAAAGTGCCCTTTATTGCAAGCTGGAAAGGTAAAATAGAAAAAGGGCAACAGTCTGATGAATTTGTTGATGCTATAGATTTTCTTCCTACACTTTTAGATGTTGCTGGTGAGCCAGTACCAGAAAGCTTTAAAACAGACGGACAAAGTTTTTTACCTGTTTTAAAGGGTGAAAATACCAATAGGCGAGACTGGGTTTATATGAGTTATAACCCAAAACCAGGAGCGCATAAAGAACATTTAAGTCCTGCAGAATTTGTAATGAACAGCACTTATAAGTTGTATGCCGATGGCAGGTTTTATAATTTTAAAAATGATGTTTTAGAAACTAAACGAATTGATGCAAAAACAGATTCAGAAATTCAATTAAAAGCTAAATTTCAAAATATTTTAGATTCATTAAAAAAATACCCAACCACAGGAAGTATTGAAAGAATTGCGCCAGAATTAGATAGTATAATATCAAAACATGCTAGAATTGATGTAGTAGCTCAAGGTTTTAGCTGGTCTGAAGGTCCTGTGTGGCAACCAAAAGGGCAGAATCTATATTTTTCTGATGTACCAGAAAATAAGGTTTACAAATGGAATGATTTAGATGGTTTAAGCGTGTATTTGTCAACATCAAAAAACTCAAATGGTTTAGCAATAGATGCCGAAGGAAACTTAATTTTATGTCAGCACGGTACAAGATCGGTTAGTAAACTGGTAAGTTTAAAAGATACTTTAAATCCGGTTTTTAAACCTTTGGTTTCTCATTATAAAGGTAAAAAGTTTAACTCGCCAAACGATTTATTCTACGATAAAAAAGGAAATTTATATTTTACAGATCCGCCTTATGGTTTAGGTAAAAAAGGTGTTAGTGAGTTAGGTTTTAACGGTGTTTATTTTTTAAGTAAAGCAGGTCAATTAACTTTACTTGATAAAACATTAGCAAGACCAAATGGTATAGCAGTTGCAAACAACGGAAAAATACTTTATGTTGCAGAATCTAATATACCAAAACCAATAATTTGGGCTTATGATATTGTAAAACCAGGAGTTGTTAAAAATAAACGCGTATTTTTCAATCCTAAAGAAATAATAGATAAAAGTACCGCAAAGCAAAATCCAGACGGTATAAAACTAGACCAGCATGGTAATATTTTTGTAGCAGCAGGCAATGGTATTTTAATAATTTCTCCAGAAGGGAAACATTTAGGAACAATTAATACCGGAAGAACAACAGGTAATTGCGTTTTTAATGATGATTATAGATACTTGTTTATAACCGCCGATAATTATTTGTTAAGAGTTAATTTAAAACCATTTTCTAAGTAAAATTGGTTGTATTTAAAGATTTTAAAATATATATGAAAAACCTTTTTTTCTTTATACTAGTAGCAACTTGTTTAATTTCTTGTAAAAAAGAAGTTGAAACAAAAAATGAGCTGTCAACATCGTTTAAATCATTATCAAAAGAAGAAACCGGAATAGTTTTTTCTAACAATATAATTGAAAATGATTCACTTAACTATTTCACATTTCCGTACATGTATATGGGTGGAGGCGTTGCTATTGGAGATGTTAATAATGATGGGTTAGATGATATCTATTTTACAGGAAACATGACGCCAAATAAACTGTACCTTAATAAGGGCAATATGCAGTTTGAAGATGTTTCTGAAAAAGCAGGTGTTTCAGGTGATGAAAGATGGTATACAGGAGCAACCATGGCCGATGTAAATGCCGATGGTTGGTTAGATATTTATACATCTGTTTCAGGGTTGTACGGTGAAACTAGAAATCAACTTTTTATAAATAATAAAAACGGTACTTTTACTGAATTAGCTGATAAATACGGTCTTGCAGATGCTTCTTACTCCATACAAGCAACTTTTTTTGATTATGATAATGATGGCCTTTTAGATGTTTTTGTGGGTAACTATCCTTTAGTACCTGTAAGTCAGGGAAATCAGTATTACTTTAACAAAATGCAAAATAATGCGTTTGAAGATTCTGGTCATCTCTATAAAAACAATGGAAATAATACATTTACTGATGTAACAGCAAACTCTGGTGTACAAAATTTTGGAATGACTTTGGGTGTACTAGCCTCAGATTTTAATAATGATGGTTTCAAAGATTTATACTTGTCTAATGATTTTAATGTGCCAGATTATTTCTATTTAAACAACGGAGATGGTACTTTTAAAGAAGTTGTAAAAGAAGCAACCAACCAAACCGCCATGTTTGGAATGGGCATTGATGCAGCCGATTTTAATAATGATAATCTTCTAGATTTTGTACAGTTAGATATGACACCCGATGATTATAAACGCGCCAAAACCAATATGGCAAGTATGAGTCCTGAAACGTTTTATGAAGCCATAGATTTAGGTATGCACTATCAATACATGCAAAATGTATTACAGGTAAATAATGGTATAAACAAAAACGGTATGCCGCTTTTTAGTAATATTTCAAGGTTTGCAGGTATGGCCACAACAGATTGGAGTTGGGGCGTTTTGTTTGCAGATTTTGATAACGATGGCTTAAAAGATGTTATTGTAACCAATGGTATGAAACGTGATGTTAACAACAATGATGTAAACCAAAAAACAAAAATAAAAAGCTTTACAGAGCTAAACAAAGCCATTGATTATCGTCAATACCCAAGTAACCCAATTGATAATTATGTGTTTAAAAATGAAGGGGATTTAAAATTTACAAAAGCCAATAATTTATGGAATTTAAAATATGAAGGTTTTTCAAACGGTGTGTCTTATGCAGATTTAGATAATGATGGCGATTTAGATGTGGTAATGAACAATTTAGGTGATGCCGCATCAATTTTTAAAAATGAAACTAATACTTCAAAAAATCAAAAATTTATAAAAGTAAAACTAAAGGGACCTAAAAATAATCCTAATGGTTTAGGGGCAAAAGTTACTTTAAAAACTAGCAAAGGCACGCAATATCAAGAGTTGACTTTAAGTCGCGGTTTTCAATCTAGCGTATCACCAGTTTTACATTTTGGTTTAGGGGATGCAAGTATAGAGCAGTTAAAAGTAATTTGGCCAAACGGAAATGAGCAAGTTTTTAACATACTTGAAGCTAATAAGCAACATGAAATTTCATTTGAAAACTCAAGTGAAATAAATACCAAAGTTAATACTAGTTTACCAATGTTTACTGATATTACTGAAAAATGGGGAGTTAATTTTAGTCATAAAGAAGATGCTTACAATGATTTTTTAAGAGAGCCGTTATTGCCACATAAAAATTCGGCTTATGGACCAGCCTTGGCAGTAGGCGATGTTAATAATGATGGTTTAGAAGATTTTTTTATTGGTAACGCAACAGGAAGTAAGGCATCAATGTATATTCAAAAAGCAGATGAAACATTTCAAATACTAAACGGTCCTTGGGAAGATGATGCTACTTTTGAAGACATATCTGCACTTTTATTTGATGCTGATAACGATGGCGATTTAGATTTATACGTTGTTAACGGCGGAAATGACCCAACTAAACCCGCAAGTTTTTATCAAGATAGGCTATATGTAAACACTAAAAACGGTTTTATAAAAAGCAATACGGCATTACCAAAAATTACCGCTAGCGGAAGTAAAGTGATTGCCTCTGATTATGATGGAGATGGTGATTTAGATTTGTTTGTAGGCGGAAGAATTGTACCAGGTAAATATCCATTTGCAGCAAAAAGTTATATTTTAAAAAATGAAGGCGGTAAAAACGAAACACTAAAATATACAAACGTAACAAATCAAGTTTTACCAGAGCTACAAGACGCAGGTTTAGTAACATCGGCACTTTGGGAAGATTTTAATAATGATGGAAAACCAGATTTAATAATTACGGGTGAATGGATGCCTATTCGGTTTTTTGAAAATAAAGGCAATAAGTTTAATGAAGTTACCAATAAATTAGGTTTTAATGATTACACCGGTTGGTGGTACAGTTTAGAAAAAGCTGATGTTGATGACGATGGAGATATAGATTTTCTTGCCGGAAATTTAGGTTTAAACTACAAATACAAAGCCAAAAAAGAAAAACCTTTTGAGGTTTATGCCAATGATTTTGATGAAAACGGCAGTATGGATATTGTACTTAGTTATCAAAAAAATGGTAAAATGTTACCACTAAGAGGTAGAGAGTGTTCATCTCAACAGGTGCCGGCCATTGCACAACGTTTTCAAACTTTTGAGTTGTTTGCAGAGGCATCATTAGCTGATATCTATGGGCAAGCAATGTTAGATAAATCGTTACACTATCAAGCAAACATGTTTGAAAATACATGGGTAGAAAACCTAGGTAATGGCACTTTTAAGCTTCATAAATTACCAAACACTGCGCAGCTATCTTCTATAAATACTTTTAAAAGTTTAAAAGTAAATAACAAAAATATTGTTTTGGCAGCAGGTAATTTGTACAATGCTGAGGTTGAAACACCAAGAAATGATGCAAGTTTAGGCTTGGTACTACAGTTTAATAAAAATGAAAAAGTAGAAGTGCTTTCAACTAAAGAAACAGGATTGTTTGTGAATGGTGAAGTTAGAAATATGGAAACCATTTTACTCGGAAAAAACGGGAAACAAGGAGTAATATTTGCGCGTAATAATAATACTGTTAAGTTACTGCAGATTTCAAAATAAAAAAGTAAAACACACTTACACAAACGCTTCATAATTTTAATTAATTATGAGGTGTTTTTTTTTGGGGTATTGTTAAACAAGTAAGTTTAACTAAATAATAAGCCTGCAAAAATTCTTTCAAATAATTACCAAATAGCTGATTCTATAAGGGTTTGATTTAATAATCCGTAATAATGAACATATTTTACCAAGCTAAAAAAAGTCAATTCTGTTACTTTGAAATTGGTATTTAAGACATAATCATGCGCTTTTCATTTTAGTTGAAAATATTCATAATTAAAATTCTAGCTCATTACCCTTAAATAACAATCAAACTAAATTAAATAACTAAAACTTCAAAACGCTTATGAAAGTATTAAAATTACTTAAGAAGACATTTCAGCATCGCGTTTTTATGATTGCAACTTTTTTGCTAGCCGGTACATTGGTTAGTTTTGCGCAAGACATAAAAATTAATGGTGTTGTAAGTGATGAAAATGGGCAACCGCTAACGGGAGCCAACATTGTTGTAAAAGGAACAACAACAGGAGCACAAACAGATTTTGATGGTAATTACTCATTAACAGCTTCTAGTAGTGCAACGCTTGTTGTTAGTTACCTAGGTTTTATAACCAAAGAGGTGCCCGTAAATGGCAAAAGCCAAATTAACATTACTTTAGTTGAAGATGCTAGTCAATTAGACGAAGTGGTAATTGTAGGCTATGGAACAACAAAAAAATCTGATTTAACAGGTGCTGTGGCTGTTGTAGGGTCAAAAGATATTGAAAAATACACTTATAACGATGCTTCACAAGCGTTACAAGGTCGTGTTGCCGGTGTAAGTGTTCAGGCCGCAGGTGGTGCACCAGGTGCGGGCTCAAATTTTTTAATTAGAGGAGCTACATCTTTTTCGAATAATGAACCTTTGTTTGTTATTGATGGAATGATAACGGGTAGTATGAGTTCTGTAGCACCCCAAGATATTGAATCTATTTCAGTATTAAAAGATGCATCAGCATTAGCAATTTATGGTTCGCGTGCTGCAAATGGTGTAATTATAATTACTACTAAAAAAGGTAAAGGTGGTAAGGTTAATATCTCTTTAGATACAAGCTATGGTGTGCAAAAGGTTATTAATACTTATGATTGGGCAAACGCAAGCCAATATGCTCAAATAGTTAATAATGCTAGAGATAATGATGGCCAAGATAGATACCCTGCTTTAGATGAATATTTTGATCCAAACTACAGCAATAACCTATACGATGAATCACTTAGAACAGCTGGTGTTAAAAATACAAACGTAAGAGTTACAGGTGGCGGAGAAAATACAACATACAGTGCCTCTTTTACGCAATTTGAGCAAGAAGGTATTGTTAAGTATTCAGATTTTAAAAGACAAACATTACGCACTAACGTTGGGTTAACTAAAGGTAAATTTAAAATTGAAAATACCATTGGTTTAACAAGAACTGTTAATAATCCCAATAACTACTTTAACAAAGAAAGGAACATAATTCCAGTAATTAGATTGAAAAATGATGCTGGTGATTGGAGTTTGTCTGATATTGCAGACAGAGGCGTAATAGATCCTGCAACAGGAGACTTATTTCAACAAGGTAAATTTTATGGAGCAAACAATACAATAAATGAATTAGGTTTGGCAGCTACCCAAGATAGAACTGTTACTCGTAATACGCTTTTAGGTAATATAGCTGCGTCTTATGAAATATTAAATGGTTTAACCTATAAAATTAACTTAGGATTAGAACATTACAATAACAACAATTATACATTTACACCATTAGTATCTGTATTTGCAGATAATGGAGGTAATGATGTACAATCTAGATTACAAGAAACCAATACTACATTTACTTCAACATTACTTGAGCATACATTAAGCTACAACAAAACATTTGCAGATAAACATACTATTGATGCGGTTATTGGTTTTACAGAGCAAAAAAATAATTCTAGATCTTTAGGGGTAGATGCAAGAGATTTTCCAAATAACGATATAAGAGTAGCTTCTGCAGCTCAAACGTATGTAGAAGTACCATCTAATGATATCACATCGGCAATTCACTCTTATTTAGGTAGGTTAAATTATAATTTTGATGATAGATATTTAATTACGGCATCTATACGTCAAGATAGATCATCTTTATTTAAAGAAGGACTTAGAGACGCTACCTTCCCATCGGCAGCTTTAGGTTGGAATGTAAGTAATGAACCATTTATGAAAGATTTTGATGCTTTAACAAATATTAAATTTAGAGCAGGTTATGGTGAGGTAGGTTCAAACAATGTTAGTGCATACCAAACAGATTTTGTTATAGATTTCTTTAGTGAATATATTTTAGGTGAAAATCAAGAAAGACAAACAGGTTACGCAATTACTCAAATGGTTAATCCATTTATAAGTTGGGAGACAACAAAAACAACTAATATTGGTTTAGAATTTGAAGCTTTAGATAGAAAGTTAAGTGTTACAATGGACTATTTTAAGGCTGAGACAGAAGATATCCTGCTAAATTCATCACCTGTATTTTATTCCGGTTTTGGTAATGAGTTTCCTCAAAATATAGCAACCATGGAAAACAAAGGTTTTGAGTTTTTAGCAACCTATAGAGACAATTTTGGAGATTTAAACTTTTCAGCAACAGTAAATTTTTCTAAAATAAATAATGAAGTAACCTCATTAGGTTCTGCTGGTCGTTTAGTGCAAGGTTCTTTTACCTCTAATACTTTAAATAGTATGGAAATTGTACCTGGACGTCCAATAAGTTCATTCTATGGCTATGTGGTTGATGGTATTTATCAAACTGATGCTGAAGCCACAGCTGCTAATGATCAGGTAGGAAATCCTGTAGCTGGAGATTTAAAATTTAAAGATATTGCAGGACCTGATGGAAGCGGGCCAGATGGTATAATAGATCAGAATGACCAAACCGCTTTAGGTTCAGGTATACCAGATTTTGAATATGGTATTAACCTATCTGCAGATTATAAAAATTGGGATTTAAACTTATTCTTCAATGGCGTATCTGGTAATACAATATTAAACGGAACTAAGTATAGAGGATATTTTGATACTGAAGGTAATTATTTTACTAATAGATTAAATTCTTGGACTACTACCAACACAAATACAAACATTCCAAGAAATACAAGAACAGATAATGGTTTTAATAGAAGAATGTCTGATTTCTATTTAGAAAATGGTGCATACTTCCGTTTAAGGAATGCACAAATAGGCTACACGTTACCAACCGATATTACAGAAAGAATTAAAATTCAAAAAGTAAGATTATATGCTTCTGCAACCAATTTGTTTACAATAACAGATTATACAGGGTATTACCCAGAAGTTGGTAGAAACAATAGAGGCTCTAACGGTAGAGCAATTATCAACACAGGTATTGATGAAGGATCTTACCCAACACCAAGAACATTTCAGTTAGGTTTACAAGTGTCGTTTTAATGAAAAAAAATAGAATTATGAAAAAAATAAATATAAAATTATCAATCACAGCTCTATTTTTAATGGGAGTTGTAGGGGTAGTAAACATTAATTGCTCAGACGATGTTTTAGATCAGGTAAACCCAAATAAACTATCACCAGATACATTTTGGCAATCGCAAGGTGACGCCGAAAAAGGAATAATAGGAGCTTACAGTCCATTCACACATATTTGGTATTATACCAGATTTGAAATATTTATTTCAGATTATAGAGATGATGTAGTAAACGGATTTAATACCTCAGAGCGTACAGCAGTTGGCTACTTTAGCGGGACTTCAGATAGTAATGCAACACGCTGGTGTTGGCAAGCAATGTACCAAGGAATAGCCAGAGCAAACGAAGTACTTAAGCATGTGCCAGACATTGTAGACCCTGAATTTTCACAACAAGAAAAAGATAATATTCTAGGTGAAGCTTACTTTATTAGAGCCTTTAATTATTTCAATCTACTAAATAGCTGGAGGAATATTCCATTAATAACAAAACCAACTTCCGAAGTAGACTTATTCACGGTAACACAAGCAGATCCTGCTGATGTATGGGCACAAATAGAAGCTGATTTACAAATGGCTCAAAGTATGTTGCCAGATTCTTGGTCTGTAAACCAAGTTGGTAGAGCTACTTCAGGTGCTGCAACAGGTTACTTAGGTAAAGCTTATTTATACCAAAATAAATATGCTGAAGCAAAAGTAGAATTTGCTAAAATAATGGATGGTAGATACCAGTTAATGGATGATTATGCACACAACTTTACAGAAGAATTTGAAAACAATGCTGAGTCTGTATTTGAAATTCAATTGGTTGCAGACGGTTTAGGCGGATGGGGAGCCGATGCTCCAAATAGAGGTAAAGGAGCAGCATATCAACCAGATTTAGCACCTGCAGGGTACACCGGTCAAGATGGTATGCGAGTAAACCAATGGGCGCTAGATTTGTTTTTAGATGAACAAACTATTAATGGAGAAATAGACCCAAGAACATTTACTACGCTTTTTTGGAATACAGAAGAAACAACTCAGTACGAAGGTAAAACACTTAGGTCTAGAACTTATTTAAATACGCCATATACTAGTGCATATAGTGCTACAGCAACTGAAGTTTATGCAAATAAGTTTTTAGATTGGGAATTTAATAATCATAGTGGATCGCAAGATGGTGGTTGGCATGGTTCAGGAAATAACTTAAGATTAATGCGTTATGCTGATGTTTTATTAATGTTTGCTGAAGCTGATTTAATGGATGATAATAATTTATCAGCTGAAGGTTTAGAGGCTATTAATAAAGTGAGAAGAAGAGCAGATATGCCTGAGTTTACAAGTGTTACAATGCAAGATATTGAAGACGAACGTGTTAAAGAGTTAACTTTTGAGCGCTCAAGATATTTTGATTTATTACGTTGGGGTAGAGTAAAATCTAGAATTGTAGATAACCCAGATTTAAAATCTGAAAGTGCAGGAACATCAGCCTATAAACCAGGTAGAGAGTACATTGCTATTCCTCAAAATGATGTTGATAGAAACCCTAATTTAGAACAAAACGAAGGATATTAATTATAGTTAGTCATATTTAAATTTTTAGAATTGTTTTAGTTTTTTTAAACGGCTCAAAAGCATATTTGGTTTTGGGTCGTTTTAATTTTATAAATCAAAAGTTTTAAGTTATTTTTAAATCTAAGGTCAATTTTTGCATTAATGAGTTTAAGTTTCCATAAAATGATGTTCAAAAAAATAATACTAGTTTTAATTATAATAATTGGTATTGTTAAAGGCACAAATGCGCAGTCTCCAAAAATTCAGTTTGAACATTTTATTGATGATAAAGGCTTAACCCAAAACACCATTGAATCTGTAGTGCAAGACAATGATGGACTATTATGGCTAGGTACATCAAACGGTTTGTATAAGTATGATGGGCAAAGGTTTACTGTTTTAAGAAGTGCCATAAACAATAATGCTAATAGCCTTATTAATAACATGATAAGTAAACTAGCTGTAGATAAAACCAATACACTTTGGGTGGGTACTGTTGGTGGTTTATGCGCTTACAACATAAACAAACAGCATTTTTATGCCGTAAATTCACAATTAAAAAATAAAGAAATAACCGCTATTTTTCCTGATGAGGCTGATGGAACCATTTGGGTTGGTACAAAAAAATCAGGCCTATTTCAAATAATACATCCTAATGAATTAAATGAGCACATAAAGCACTATTACTATCAACCAAATGAGCAAAATGTAATAAATAGTAATACTATTTTATCTATTGCAAAAGATGGTTATAACAACCTGTGGGTAGGTACAATAACAGGTTTAAATAGAGTGTATGCATCAAAATCTAGCAATAAAAGTTTTTCAAAAGTTAAAGGTTTTAATAAGCCTATTAATGCCATGTATTTATCATCAAAAAAAGCATTTTTAATAGGTGAAAAAGGTACAGGTGTTTGGAGTTTAAACAAACCAACTAGTATATATGCAACAACTAAAAGTGATTTTAAAAGGTTCCATTTAAATTTAAATGAAAATGAAAATCTTTATGGAGAAATTAATGCAATAACCGAAGATTTTAATAATAAAATTTGGGTAGGTGTTTATGGCTATGGTATTTATAATTTAAATACAGAAACAGGAGCCTATACATTACATGCACCTAGTGATGTTTTTTCAACAAATTTGAGTAACACAAGGGTTAAATCTATACTAGTAGATAAAACCAATGTATTGTGGGTTGGTACAGAAGTTGGCGGATTAAATAAAGCCGATTTACAAAAAAAAGACATACTACATTTTACAAGAAATAAATTAACTAAAAACACATTAAGTAATGCTTCAGTAAATACTATTTTTCAAGACGATAACTACGTTTGGGTTGGTACAGAGCAAGGGTTGAATAAAATAGAATTTCAAGAAAATTTTCAATCGCCATTAATTACACATTATTTTTATAACGATGAGCAAACAAGCCAAAAGTTTAACAAATTACAATCTGTAAAGTCTATTTTTAAAGATAAAGAAGGCCATTATTGGTTGGGTAAAGAGGCTATTTATACCATGCAGGTTAATGCAGTTTCAAAAGCCGTAACTTTTAATAAAACACCCCTAAATATTCCTGATGTTTTTTCAATTGTACAAGATAAATACGGCACAATGTGGTTTGGGTCCTTTGGTCAAGGCTTGGTAAAGTTGGAAAAAAATGAAGCCTTTAATTTTTCAAATGCAGTTCATTTTAAATCAGATTTAAATAACGAACACAGCATAGGTAGTGATTTTATAAGTTGTTTGTTTGAAGATAGCAACGGAAACTTATGGATTGGCGGTGTGCAAGGTGGTTTGGGGCTACTAAAGCGCGGTACTAACGGAAACCCAGATATTTTTAAAACCTATTATCATAACCCTGATGATATTACCAGTTTAAGCCATAATTCAGTATTTGCTATTCATGAAGATAGAAATGGTGTTTTCTGGATTGGTACTTTTGGTGGCGGGCTAAACAAAATGACCTTTACAGATAATGGAACGCCTGTTTTTGAGCATTTTACAGAAGAGCACGGTTTAGCAAATAATGCTATTTATGGTATTTTAGAAGATGAAAGTAGCAACCTTTGGATTAGTACAGATAATGGTATTTCATGCTTTAACCCCAAAACCAAAAGCTTTAAAAATTATAGTAAAGATGATGGTTTGCAAAGTAATAACTTCAGAAAAAACGCCTACTTTAAAAACAAACATGATTATATGTTTTTTGGCGGTTTACGGGGGTTAAATATTTTTCATCCCAAAAACTTACAACAAAACAATTTAATTGCACAACCTAAACTTACAGGTTTTAAAATAAAAAATCAGTTAATTGATGTTGGCCAAACATATAACGGGCGTGTTTTAATTAATTCTAATAAAAATAATGAAGTTGTTAAACTAAAACACCATGAAAACACCTTAACTTTTGAGTTTGCAGCTTTACATTATGCTGCCCCCGAAAAAAATAAATTTCAATACCAATTAGTAGGTTTTGATAATACTTGGCAGCCAGCAAAAAAGTTACCATTTGCTCATTATACAAACCTATCACCGGGTAATTACACGTTTAAAGTAAAAGCTTCAAATAATGATGGTATTTGGAATGAAACCCCAGCCGAATTTAAATTTAGAATTTCGCCACCGTTTTGGTACACTTGGTGGGCTTATGCGTTGTATATAGTGCTATTATCAGGTGTAATTTATAGTATAATATCATATAATAGTTTAAAAGAAAAAGAAAAAGCGGCCGTTAAGATTCAAAAAGAAATTGAAGAAGTTAACAGGTTAAAATTACAGTTTTTCACCAACATATCACATGAGTTTAAAACACCAATAACATTAATTTTAAATCCTATTGAAGAACTTTTAGAAAATCTCAAGAGTAACAATCAATCAATAAAACCAAAATTAAAAATTATTCAGCGAAACGCTAATTCACTGTTAAGACTGGTGCATCAATTAATGGAATTTAGAAAAATTGAAGTTGGTGAAACCAAATTAGGCGCCACAAAATCTAACATTATTAGTTTTGTTAGAGAAATAACAAATTCATTTCGTTCTTCAGCAAAAAAAAACAACATCAATTTAATTTTTGAGTCTAAACTAAAAACTTTTGATATTTGGTTTGATTGGGATAAACTAGAAAAAATATTAAACAATTTAATATTTAATGCCATAAAATTTACCAATCAACAAGGTACTATTACAGTTAAAATTAAAAAAGCAAAAGGTGTTAATGATATTACAATTAATGATACAGACTTTAGTGTAAAATACTTAATTATTGAGGTTGAAGATAACGGTGTTGGCATTAAGCCCGATGAGCTACCATTTGTATTTCATAGGTTTTACCAAGTAAATCAAACACGTGAGCGTATGCGTAAAGGTACAGGTATTGGTTTAGCCATAACTAAAGATTTAGTAGAGTTACATCATGGTAAAATTGAAGTAGCATCTCAACTAGGTGTTGGTACTAAATTTACTATAAAACTACCCGTTGGAAATGATCATTTATTACCAGAAGAAATGATTGAAACAGCTACCTTTTCAGAACAAGAAGCTTTTGAAGAAACACAAGAAATTAATCAAGATTTTGATAATGATGAAGATTTAGAAAACGAAAAATTTGATAACACTATTTTGGTTGTTGATGATAATCCAGATATTCGTTTATTGGTAAAAGAAGGTTTTTCTAAAAATTATAATGTATTTGAAGCCGAAAACGGTAAAGAAGGTTTAAACATAGCCTTAAAAGAAATGCCAGATATTATTATAAGTGATATTTTAATGCCCGAAATGGATGGAATTGAACTTTGTAAAGCCTTAAAAACAAATATTAGAACAAGCCATATACCAATAGTTTTACTTACTGCATTGTATTCTGTAGAACATAGAATTGAAGGTTTAGAGTCTGGAGCAGATGCTTACATTCCAAAACCATTTAAAATGAAATTACTTCAAGTAAAAGCAGAAAACCTTATTGAAACCAGAGCGTTAATGCGTAAGCGTTTTCAAACCGAAAAAGAGTTAACACCAGAAAAAGTAACCTTAAATTCATTAGATGAAGCTTTCTTAAAAAAAATTATGGATTTAATGGAAGCCAATATGGGTAATGATAGTTATTGGGTTGATAGTTTAGTTGAAGATATGAATACAAGTCGCTCAACGTTTTTTAGAAAATTAAAAAAGCTAACAGGCCAATCGCCTAATGATTTTATTAGAATGGTACGTTTAAAACGTGCAGCACAACTTTTAGAGCAAAATGAGTTAACTATTGGGCAAGTTAGCTACATGGTTGGTTTTTCAGATCCTGGGTATTTTGGTAAATGTTTTAGGAAGTTTTTCGGAGATTCTCCTTCAAATTATATTAAGAAAAAAGTAACATCATAGGGCTTTTAATGGTATTTTTCAAATGACTTTTGTCATACTTTTTTTATGCTTGGTTCTGTAATTTTAAGGGACAAAGTAAATTTAAAATGTTATGATACGTAAAGCACCCGTTTCAATGATTATGACAGCTCCCGTTATTACGTTGAAAAAAACAGACTCATTAGAAAAAGCCGAATATTTATTTAAGCATAACCATATTAGGCACATACCAGTTGTAGATAATAAAAAAATTGTTGGTATGCTAAGTTATACAGATTTGCAGCGTTTAAGTTTTGCAAACATTTCTGAAGATGAAGTAGCTGAGGCTGATACAGATGCTTTGGTTTATAACATGTTTACAATAAACCAAATAATGACCAAAAATGTAATAGTAGTATCAGCATCAAATTCAATAAAAGATGTTGCAAAAATTTTTACCGAAAAAGAGTTTCATGCCCTACCTGTGGTTGATAATAACCAACTAGTTGGCATTGTTACCACAACAGATATAATAAAACACGTTTTAAACCAAAACTAAGAATTAGCAAGCGCCTTTAACCCTTTTACAGTTTCTAATTGGTTAGCACTTTTAAAAACGTAACTACCAGCAACCAAAACATCAGCGCCAGCATCAATAAGCTGTTTTGCGTTTTTATTTGTAACGCCACCATCAATTTCAATTAATGTTTTAGCGCCTTTTGTATCAATAATTTCTTTAAGTTTTGAAACTTTATTATAGGTGTTTTCAATGAAACTTTGGCCGCCAAAACCTGGGTTTACACTCATAATGCAAACTAAGTCAATATCATTTATAACATCTTCAAGTACATTTACATTTGTATGTGGGTTTAAAGCTATACCCACTTTCATGCCTTCAGCTTTTATAGCTTGTAAAGTGCGGTGTAAGTGCGTGCAAGCTTCATAGTGTACCGTTAAAATATCGCTTCCAAGTTTAGCAAATGTTTTTATATAACGGTCTGGGTCTACTATCATTAAATGTACATCAATAGTTTTTTTAGCGTGTTTGGTAATAGCCTCTAAAACCGGCATGCCAAACGAAATGTTTGGTACAAAAACACCATCCATTATATCAATGTGAAACCAATCGGCATCACTAGTATTAACCATTTCTATATCACGTTGAAGGTTTGCAAAATCTGCTGCTAAAACCGAAGGAGCTATTAATTTATTTGACATTTTAAGTGTTTGAATCTTTTTGCAAATCTAAGATTTTTATTGAATCGCTTCTAAAAGCTCTTCAACAATTTCTAAAAAAAGACCACTATTTTCAGCGTATGATGAATTTAGTTTTAAAAGATAATCGTGTAGTTGATATATAGATTCTGAATTTTCAATAACAGTGTAACCAGCGTTGAAATTACTGAAACTACGTTTTGAAATAGAGCCATTAACTAACTCTATTATATTATTGTGCCTAGAATCTTTTTTTATTTTAAGATATAATTCATCAATTATAGAAGCGTCTCCTTCTAAAATTTGGAAGAAAATGTTTTTGTCTTTAACCAATACCCCAGTAATATTGTTAGAAATATTATTGCTAATGGTTTCCTTAAATATCATTTCAGTAGAAAGTATATTTATACTAGGTTTTACACTGCTTTTGTAAGATATGGTTTTTAACATATTATAAAGTTAGTAAATTTAAATATGTTTTTCGAAATATATTCTGACAACTTTAACAGTTTACATGATAAATAGTTTAGTTTAAGATGACATAAATTGATTTGCTATTAAAATTACCCTATTAACATTTTTACTGTTGGCAGTTTTTAGCCAATTTAAATATTGCTTTAAATCTTTTAATGCTATGTTAGAATTAGCAATTGTAAAACCAAAATTATAGTCTTCAAAAATTCTATGCTCTGTATTTGTATTTATAACCATAAATATATTTTTGTGCCTTCTATCTTTCTTTATTTTTTCAAAAAGAAGGTCTACTTTTTCTGGCTCACCTTCCATTACTTGTAAAAAGTTGTGGTCTTTATGAATAAGAAATCCGGTTATATTATTTGCATTATTATTACCCTTAACATGTTGGTAGAAATCATCAAGTGAATCTTGAAACTCTTCAAGTCTAGAATCACTTATATAGCAAATAGTTTTAAGCATTGTAAGTTGGGTTAAATTTATTTAAATTTAATAAAAACATTTCATTAGTTAAAGTTATAAAAAAAATAAACCCGCGGTAATCAGCCGCGGGTTCTTTCATCAATCAAAAAACGAACAGTTATGTGTAACTGTTGTGCTTGTAATTTAGGTGTTAAAAATAAACTATCCTAAATAAGTTTTTAATATTTTGCTTCTAGAGGTGTGTTTTAACCTTCTAATTGCTTTTTCTTTAATTTGTCTTACACGTTCACGAGTTAAATCAAATGTTTCACCAATTTCTTCAAGCGTCATTGGGTGTTGGTTTCCTAAGCCAAAATATAAACGGATAACGTCTGCTTCACGAGGCGTTAATGTTTCTAAAGCACGCTCAATTTCGGTACGTAAAGACTCGTGTAATAACTCTTTATCTGGGTTTGGAGATTCTCCACTATTTAATACATCATATAGGTTAGAATCTTCACCTTCAACTAAAGGAGCATCCATACTTACATGGCGCCCAGAGTTTTTCATAGATTCTTTAACGTCATTAATAGTCATGTCTAGCTCTTTTGCTATTTCTTCAGCAGAAGGCGGACGCTCATGACTTTGCTCTAAAAAGGCAAATGTTTTATTAATTTTATTAATAGAACCAATTTTGTTTAATGGTAAACGTACAATTCTAGACTGTTCAGCTAGTGCTTGAAGAATAGATTGACGAATCCACCATACAGCGTACGAAATGAATTTGAAACCACGAGTTTCATCAAAACGTTGTGCTGCTTTAATTAGGCCTAAGTTACCTTCATTAATTAAATCTGGTAATGTTAAACCTTGGTTTTGGTATTGCTTTGCTACCGATACTACGAAACGTAAGTTAGCTTTTGTTAATTTTTCTAAAGCTATTTGATCTCCAGCTTTAATACGTTGTGCTAACTCAACTTCTTCGTCGGCAGTAATAAGGTCTACCTTACCAATTTCCTGTAAATATTTATCTAACGAAGCGGTTTCTCTGTTGGTAACCTGTTTCGTAATTTTAAGTTGTCTCATTTAAAAGTCTCCTGTAATTTAATTGTGAATATATAGGGCATTCAGTGGTTATACGTAAATAAGTCGGTTTTTGTTACAAAAAGTTTCAAATTATTTTTAACCATCTGTATTTTAGACACTAAACGCTATAAAAAGTCACAATAAAATAACACAGCGTGTACTTTTAAAATGTAATTAACTGGTTAATTTTGGCTGTAGGGTAATAATTTTTGAATCCTTTTTTTCTTTTGAAATACCACGTGTTAACCAACCACTTTTGTTGGCAGTTGCAATGGCATATGGCGTTATCCAAAATAAACCAAATGTATGGAGTAGACTATATGAATAAATCCATAAAGATTCCTTTAAATTATATTTTTTAGAATAGAATAGTACCGGAAATGTTGATAAAACTAAAATACTAACTAGCGTTGAACTTATAAATAATAACGGGTGTGTGGCAACAAAATAAAGCATAAATAATAGAAACGGATAACTCATAATTATTTTATAAGCTTGGTTAAAAAATAGTAATCTTGCACCTGCTTTTGTGCCTTGTTTAAAGTTGGTAAATACGTATTTAGCCATTTCAATATTTTCTCTAACATTACTGCGTGCCCACCTAATAAACATTTTGTATAAGTTTTTATATTTTTCGGGTACGTTTGTGTAAGCGTAAGCATTGCTTTGAAATAGCACATGATTACCTTCTTTTAAAATCATATTTGTCATAGCGCGGTCTTCTCCAATATCTGATGCTTGCCCCATAAAAGTTTGGTTAATCCAATTTGGTAAAATTTTAAAAACAGCACTACTACGGTAAGCAGCAAGAGCACCAGGTGTACATAATACACTATTTAGTGTACTTTCGGCAGAACGTACAAATTCAAAACTTAAAACAAAACTAACGTCTAACATTTTAGGTATTATAGCTTTGTGTTTGTTTAAAACTCTAATGTTTCCTGCAACGGCTCCAACTTTTTTATTAGTAACAAATGGGCTTACTAAATTTCTTAGCGTTTCGGGTGTAACAATAGAATCACTATCTACAGTAACAAAAACATCACCGGTACCTAAGTTAAAACCACGATATAATGCGTGTCTTTTTCCTTTGTTTTTTGGTTGCTGATAAATTTCTAAAGTAGAACCAAGATCTAATTTTGCTTTTTGCATCCATTGCCAAGTATTATCTACACTGCCATCATCAATAGAAATAAGTTGTAGTTTTTCTTTAGGGAAATCGCTATTATTTAAGCTAACAAGGGTGTCATAAACCTGTTTGCCTTCATTGTAGGCAGGTACAATAACGGTTATTGTTGGTAATTCATCATTAGTAACCGAGGCAATTGGTTTGTATTTGAAATAACGGAATAACATAAATAGGAAAAATAGCGCTTTAAAAGCTAGTAATACAGTGGCAATTACCATAAAAGTAGCACCAAAAAAGTTGCTAGTACGTTCTGTATTAAATTTTAAAAAATCGTTTTGAAGTATTACAAAAAAGTAGGCAGCTACAAGTAAAACTAAAAATGTACCTGTTAAAATAAGCTTGTTAAAAAGTTTGTTTTTTGATGCTTCAGAAATTTGATTAGTTGAGGGTTTGTTTTCTTTTGAGGCTTTTAATAACATAAGTATTGTGTTCATGGTTTAACAATTAATTTTGTTTTCACTGCTTTTACGAACAAATACTTTTTTTAGACTTTTTGTTTTTTCTATTTGTGATTATTTTAAGAAATAAACGGCATTTCAACCATAAAAATGTTAAAAGCGTTTTATTAAAAATTGAGAAAAATAAAAAAACCGGAAGAGTTAAATCTTCCGGCTTTTGTTTTTATTTCTTAGAGAAAATTAATCGTCTTTTCTATCTTCTCTAGGTTTTCTATCGTCTCTACGGTTACCTTTATTGCGGTTATCACGTCCACGATTATTATCTCTATTACGATTGTTGTTATCACGTTTTTGTCTATCTTCCCAACCTTCAGGTTTAGGTAAAATAGCTTTTCTTGATACCTTTTCTTTGCGTGTTCTTTGGTCTATGCCAAAATACTTAACATCAAAAACATCACCCATGTTTACAACATCGCTTACGTTTTCGGTGCGTTCCCAAGCTAATTCACTTACGTGTAATAATACTTCGTTTCCTGGAGCTTCAACATATTCTACAACAGCGCCAAAGTCTAACATTTTAATAACTTTAACTTCGTAAATGCTACCAACTTCTGGTTTAAATAGCATAGCATCAATACGCGCTAATACAGCATCAATACCTTCAGAGCCCACACCTAATATTTCAACAATACCCTCTTCAGTAACAGGGTCTTCATTAATAACAATAGTAGTTTCAGTCTCTTTTTGTAATTCTTGAATGTTTTTACCACCAGGACCAATAAGCGCTCCTATAAATTCATTAGGTATACGTCTTGTAACCATTTTAGGAGCATGACCTTTAACATCTGCATTTGGTGTGGCAATAGTATCAGTTAATTTACCAAGAATGTGCATTCTGCCTTCTTTAGCTTGATTTAAAGCATTTACTAATATTTCATAGCTTAATCCTTTAATTTTAATATCCATTTGACAAGCCGTGATACCGTCTTCAGTACCAGTAACTTTAAAGTCCATATCACCTAAGTGATCTTCATCACCTAAAATATCAGATAAAACAGCGTAACGTTCACCATCAGAAATTAATCCCATAGCAATACCAGACACTGGTTTTTTAAGCTGTACTCCAGCGTCCATCATAGCCATAGTACCAGCACAAACAGTTGCCATAGAAGAAGAACCGTTAGATTCTAGTACTTCAGATACAACTCTTACTGTATATGGACAATCTTCTGGTACCATACGTTTTAAAGCACGTTGCGCTAAGTTTCCGTGTCCAATTTCACGACGTGAAGTACCTCTTAAAGGTCTTGCTTCACCAGTTGAAAATGGCGGGAAGTTATAATGTAAATAGAAACGTTCTTCGCCTTCTAATGATGGGTTATCAATCATATTTGCTTCACGCGATGTTCCTAAAGTAACTGTTGCTAACGCTTGCGTTTCGCCACGCGTAAATATAGATGAACCGTGTGTAGATGGTAAATAATCTACCTCACACCAAATTGGGCGCACTTCGGTAGTTTTACGTCCGTCTAAACGAATACCTTCTTCTAAAACTAAATTTCTAACAGCTTCTTTTTGTACTTTACTAAAGTATTTAGATACTAAATCGCCAACTACCTCAAGTTCTTCTTCAGTATATTCAGCTTTTAAGGCTTCTTTTACTTCAGAAAACGCTAAACCTCTATCGTGTTTAGATGATGCGGCTTTGGCAATTTCGTAACATTTATCATAAGCAAAGGCTTTTACTTTTTCTAAAACCGCTTCGTCTTCATTTTCAAGTTCGTATTCGCGTGTTTCTTTTTTGCCTACTTTTTCAACTAATCGTTTTTGAGCTTCAATTTGAAGTTTAATGGCTTCGTGAGCTACTTTAATAGCTTCAACCATTTCTTCTTCAGAAATCTCGCTCATTTCACCTTCAACCATCATTACAGAATCTTCTGAGGCACCAATAACCATATCAATGTCAGATTGTTCTAATTGTGATTGACTTGGATTAATAATAAATTCGCCATTTAAACGAGCAACTCTAACTTCAGAAATTGCCGTTTCAAAAGGAATATCACTTAATTGAATAGCCGCAGAGGCCGCTAAACCTGCAAGTGCATCTGGCATAACATCTTTATCTAAAGACATTAATTGAATCATTACCTGCGTTTCGGCATGGTAATCTTTAGGGAATAATGGGCGTAAAACGCGGTCTACAATACGCATTACCAAAATTTCTTCGGTACTTGGGCGTGCTTCACGTTTAAAAAATCCGCCAGGGTAACGTCCTGCCGCGGCAAATTTTTCTCTATAATCTACCGTTAAAGGTAAAAAATCTACATCGGCAGCATTGTAATTTGAAACTACAGTACAAAGTAACATGGTCTCTCCCGATTGCACAACAACACTACCATGAGCTTGTTTTGCTAATTTTCCGGTTTCAATAGAAATTTCTCTACCGTCACCAAGGTCTATAACCTCTCTAAAAGTTTGTGGAATCATAAATTTTTTTAATTCTAATTAAACAATGGTCGTTGTGTTGTTGCGGTTGTTGTGTGTGGCAAAAAATGCCTAGACCAATGAAAAACTATAATTAGCTTCTTATTTATCAGGATTTTTTTAAACTCTTCCTGATTTAGAGTTTTATATATTTTTGGCGTTACCCGCAAGGGGTCGGGCTTTACGCTATATCTTTTTCTTCGTACCTCAAAAAAGGATGCCGCTTCAATCCCTAACGCGCCCACCAGCTAAGTGTAAGGCTAAAACAAAAAACCACGCTAAGTGCGTGGTCTTTTTTTTATTACGATTATTTTCTTAATCCTAATTCTTTAACTATTGCACGATATCTTAAAATATCTTTCTTAGTTAAGTAATCTAATAACGCTCTACGTTTACCTACTAATTTCACTAATGAGCGCTCTGTGTTATAATCTTTTCTGTTATTTTTTAAGTGCTCAGTTAAGTGGTTAATTCTATGCGTAAATAATGCAATTTGCGCTTCCGCTGTACCAGAATCGTTTTTACCTTTTCCGTGTTTAGCGAAAATTTCTTCTTTCTTTTCTTTTGTTAAATACATGCTAATATTATTGTAAATGATTTTTATGTATATGAAAGACCATCTTTCAAGCGGCAAATATAATTATAATTAAATTTTTATTTACAAAAATTACAAACTTTTTAAAAAGTAATATTTTCCTTGTTAAAAGTGCTGATAATCAAATATATTTCCTAATTTTATATATAAGCTATTACATAATGACCGTATGAGGAAAAATTTAAGCCTTGATGCTGATAGAATTTTTGAAAACATTTTTAATTATGCAAGTGGAGGAATTGCAATAGTTAGTTTAAAAGGCGATTGGATAAAGGTAAACAACAGTATTGAGAAAACTTTAGGGTATACTAAAGAAGAACTCTATAACCTAACATTTCAAGAAATTACGCATAAAGACGATCTAGATTTAGATGTTAGCCTTATGCAATCTCTCATAAGAGGTGAAATAGAAAGTTATCAAATAGAAAAACGGTATTTTCATAAACGTGGCCATATTATTTGGGCTTTACTTTCAGTGTCTTTGGTAAGAGATGATTACCATAGGCCGTTACACTTCATATCTCAAGTTAGTGATATTTCACAACAAAAAAAAGCATCGGTTGGTTTGCAAAATATGCTAGATGTAGCTAAAGAGCAAAATACCAGACTATCAAATTTTGCAAATATAATTACGCACAATTTAAGAACACACGCCACCAATTTAAAAACCTTGTATAGTTTTATTGAAGATGAAGAGGCACACGTAATTAACAAAAGCGAAAATTTTAGTTTTTTAAAAGAATCTATTTTAAACTTAAATGAAACCGTTAGTCATTTAGCTGAAATTGCAAAAATTAGAGCAGTTTCTGATGATAAAATGGAGCGTGTTAATTTAAGGTTATACGTTAAAAATGCTATTTACAATGTAAGTGCGTTAATTAAAAATTTAAACTTTACTATAGAAAACAACATAAAGCCAGACCATTATTTAAAAGTTATACCAGCGTATTTAGATAGTATAATTCTTAATTTTTTAACCAATGCCATAAAATATAGAAGTACAGAAAGACCAGGAGTGGTTGTGCTATCTAGTTTTTTAGAAGATGATTATGTGGTGTTTTGTGTAAGAGATAATGGTGTTGGTATAGATTTAAAAAAACATGGCGAGCACATGTTTGAAATGTACAAAACCTTTCATAGAAATAAAGATGCCATGGGCTTAGGGTTGTTTATTACAAGAAACCAAATAGAGTCAATGGGCGGATATGTTGAGGTTGAAAGTGAAGTAGGGGTTGGTACAAAATTTTTAACATACCTAAAAAAGAGCGCATAAAAAAACGTCTTTAAACTAAATTTTAAAGACGTTTTTTAGTGATTTTTTATTTTTAACTATGCTCTTAAAGGCATATTTAATATTAAATCTAAATATTGGTTTACTTTATTTTTTAATTCTTTTCTTAAAGTAATAAAATCTAAAAAGCCATGTTCTAACAAAAACTCAGAAGTTTGGAAACCTTCAGGTAAATCTTGTCCGGTAGTGTCTTTTACAACACGTGGGCCGGCAAAACCAATTAAAGCACCAGGTTCACTAATATTGATGTCTCCTAACATAGCAAATGATGCAGTTGTACCACCTGTTGTAGGGTCTGTACACAATGAAATATATGGTATTTTAGCATCAGCTAATTGCGCTAGTTTTACTGATGTTTTAGCTAATTGCATTAATGATAATGCGGCTTCCATCATTCTTGCGCCACCAGATTTTGAAATAATCATTAATGGTACGTTGTTTTTTAAGGAGTAATCTGCAGCACGAGCAATTTTTTCTCCTACAACACTTCCCATTGAGCCGCCAATAAAGCTAAAATCCATACAAGCAACTACCAAATTGCGCCCTTTTGATTTTCCTACGGCGGTTCTTACGGCATCTTTAAGTTTTGTTTTTTCTTGAGCTGCTTTTAAGCGTTCAGGGTATTTTTTTGTGTCTTCAAATTTTAAAGGGTCTTTAGATTCTAAACTAGCATCTAATTCTTTAAACTTGTTATCATCAAAAAGTATTTCAAAATATTCTTTGCTACCAATACGTACGTGGTATCCATCTTCTGGACTTACGTAAAAGTTTTTAGCTAATTCTTCAGTATCAACAATTTTACCTGTTGGTGTTTTGTACCAAAGTCCTTTAGGGGTGTCCTTTTTTTCTTCGGTGGTTGTGGTTATTCCTTTTGTTTTTCTTTTAAACCAAGACATATGATTTATAATTTTAGGTTTACGGTAGTTAGCCGTTTATTTTTTAGGTTTTAGAGTACAATACTAAAAAAGCCTGTTGGCAAAATTAAGGCTTTTTTTAATTTTGTGGTAACACCGTACGGTTTTTATTGTAATGCACGCATACTAAATAGGTTGTATAAAAAAAGCTCTGTTAATACAGAGCTTTAATAATATTTATACTGTGCTTATTATAACGTGTTTACGTTGTTTAAGTCTTCAAAAGCTTTCTTTAAACGTTCAACAAACGTTTTTTCACCTTCGCGTAACCAAACACGAGGATCGTAGTATTTTTTGTTTGGTACATCTTCACCATCAGGGTTTCCAATTTGAGCTTTTAAATAATCTGCTTTTGCACCCATGTAGTCTCTAATACCTGTCATAAATGCATATTGTAAATCTGTATCAATATTCATTTTAATGGCACCATAACTAATACTTTCTCTAATTTCTTCAACTGTTGAACCAGAACCACCATGGAATACAAAGTCTATATGGTTGTGACCTACGTTGTATTTTTCAGAAATATATTCTTGAGAATTTTTTAAGATTTTTGGTGTAAGTTTAACGTTACCTGGTTTGTAAACACCGTGTACATTACCAAAAGCGGCAGCAATTGTAAATTGGTCACTTACTTTGCTTAATTCTTCATAGGCATAAGCAACTTCTTCTGGTTGTGTGTATAGTTTAGAATCATCAACATCAGTATTATCAACACCATCTTCTTCACCACCAGTAATACCTAATTCAATTTCTAGCGTCATGTTCATTTTGCTCATGCGCTCTAGGTATGTTTTACAAAGTTCAATATTTTCTTCAATTGGCTCTTCAGATAAGTCAATCATATGTGAACTGAATAATGATTTACCGGTTTCGGCATAGTGTTTTTCACTAGTGTCTAATAAACCATCAATCCAAGGTAATAATTTTTTAGCACAGTGGTCTGTATGTAAAATCACAGGAACACCGTAAGCCTCGGCCATAGTATGTACGTGTTTAGCACCAGCAATAGCGCCTTGAATTGCGGCTTTTTGCCCATCATTACTTAAGCCTTTACCTGCGTTAAACTGTGCGCCACCATTTGAAAATTGAATAATTACAGGTGCGTTTAATGCTGCTGCAGTTTCTAAAACACCATTAATTGCGTTAGAGCCTATTACGTTTACTGCTGGTAAAGCAAATCCTTTTTCTTTTGCTAGTTTAAAGATTTCTTGTACCTCATAACCTGTAGCAACTCCTGGTTTTATATTATGTGCCATTTTGTGTTTAAATTTAATTTGTATTTAATGTTTTCAAAAGTAATTAAATTTTATATAAAATTATATGGTTTTTAGTATGTTGAAGATAATTTAAAACTAAAACGTTATAGTTTTTTGTATTAAAATGGGTAGTTAATACCTATGTTATAAACGGCATTGGCAAAGTTATAATCATTAAACCAACGATTATTGTTTGGATATGTTGGGTCATAGGATTTAAAACCTACATCAAACCTAAATACAAAAAAGCTAAAGTCATACCTTAACCCAAAGCCAGAGCCAACAGCAATATCCTTTAATGCACTTAAATTGTTAAAAGTTGCGTTGGTATCATCAACATCATCAAGTACATTCCAAATATTTCCGGCATCAATAAAAAGTGCGCCATTTAGGTTCTCAAAAATGTTAAAACGTTGTTCAATGTTTAAAGCAATTTTTAAGTTAGCTTCATTAAACTCGTTGGCAGATTCTGTACTACCAGGACCTAAACGGTAGGCAGACCACGCTCTATTATCATTGGGGCCGCCAGCAAAGAAACTTTTAGAAAAAGGTATGTTTGAAGAGTTGCCATAAGGTATAGCAATACCAAAAAAACTGCGTAATGCTAATACGTTTTTAGAGCCTAAATCCCAGTGTTTTGTGTATTCTAATTCGGTTTTAGCATATTGTGAAAAAGCTACATCTAGTAAATTATACCGGTTGTTTTCATCTTTTTTAAGTCCTAAAAGGCTAGAGGCGTTTGCTAATAAATTACCTGCAAATTCTATTTTGAATCTGAAAATTGAAAAATCATCATCAAACAGATTGGTTCTTTCATCTTTAGTGAAACTAAAGGCCGTTGACAGTATTAAGTTGTCTTCGGTTAAACGCTCTTTACGTTCATTAATACTGTTTACATTTTGCCTTTGCGTATTTGAAATTTCAGAAGGTGTAGGGCTTGAAAGTGCGTAATTTATAAATTCATCGGCTTCGTTTACAGGATTTTCATTATTGGGTAAATTCAAGTCATCATCAGTGTAATTAACATCTTTTGCAATGGAATTTAAAAGTGCATATGAATTTTGGTACACATCAAAATAATTGTCTGTATTTAAATTTCTAACGTATTGAACATTGAATAAATCTAACCTGTTTGTTATTTTACTGTTAGGAAACCAGTTATAATTTAGTGTGCCACTTAATGATTGCTTATCTAAACCAATATTGGTTTGGCTAGATAGCGCTAAGCCAATACGGGTGTTTGGCGACATGTATTTTGGAATAAGGCGCTCTGTATAAAATGGCGATAGCAGCCTTGGTATGGTTAGTTTAAAATCTAAACCATATTCAATAATATCAAAAAACGGATCTGCAGCGTCTTTGTTTGCATCAATAGAAGCGCCAATAGCACCAATTGTTGATATTTGAAGCGTTTCGGCACCTCTAAAAATGTTTCGTATTTGTAAACTAGGGTTTACAGAAAAGCCTACTTTTTGAATATTACTTGTAGAAACATCGGCTCCTAAACTTAAGCTAAACTTTTTTAATGGCGCTAGTTTTATGGTGCTAGATAATGAGTGGTCTAAATTTTCAACATACTCAATATTTGGATATTTAAATGTGCGTAATTGGTTTAAATGGCGGTAGGTTAGTGTGCGGTCTGCGTCTTTGTAAATATTACCAGGGGTAATAAAAATAGCATCTGTTAAAGCTCTAGGTTTATAACGCATTTTACCATAACTGTAAAGGTTGTAACCACCAAACTTTATAGAGTCTTTAAAAGGTTGATTTCTTTTATTAAATGAATAATCTGTAATAATATTTACCTCTCTAATATCGTAAATGTTAAAAGGTGTTCTTTTAATAGAATCTGGTGTTCTTATGGCTCTATTGCTAATTAAAACATCAATATCAACATTGTCATTTTCTTTGTTATGTATAACATCAAAGTTTATGTTTTCTTGAGTAAAATGATATACACCAGAATTTCTAAATAAATTAGTTAAACGATCTCTTTCATTAACAAGGTGCACATCTCTATACTGCTCATTACTATTAATAAAGCTTTTTTCTGTTGAAAATTTATAAATAGAATCTACCACTTTAGAGCTTATGGTAGTGTAAATAGAGTCTATAATTTTGGGATTGCCGGTTGTAACGTTGTAAGTAACATTTGCACGTTTGTTGTTTGTTTTATCAATATTATAAGTTACTTGGTTGTTAAACCAACCATTGGCTTTGTAGTAAAGCTCTAGTCTGTTTTGAGATTTTTTGGTTTTGTTTTCGTCTAAAATAACAGGTGCTTCTCCCGTTTTTTTTAGCCAATTATTAAACCCAATAGATGATTGTTTAAGGTTGTTAACCTGTTTTTTTGAGAGTGTTTTAGTTAAGCGTTCTCTACGCTTTGGTTTCTCATCTAACCATGCCTCAAAAAGCGAATCTCTATTTTTTCTGGCTAAATTATAAATATGAAGTCTTAACGGTGTGCCTAAAATTTTGCGGTTAGGTTTTTGTATAATAAGGTTGTTTACAGCTTCGGTATTGTTTTTTTTACCATTAACATTTACAGTGTTATTGGTTAGTAAAAACGTGTTGTTAGGCACTCTTTTTGTGGCTTCACAAGCAAAAAAAAGTATTATGCATACAAAAAAAGCTAATATTTTTAAAAACTGTTTTTTCAAATGAAACTATAATTTATGTTTACTGGAGGTTGCCTAAAAACAGCTCAAAAATACACTATTTAATGCGTTTAATTTTTCTTGATTTCTTAATTTTCTCAAAAAAATAAACATCAAGGCTATTTTACAAGCTATTTTAGGTGTTTCTACCAATAATGTTATAAAAAATGGCTTATAATAAAAGTAAGCATCTATTTTTGTTTCTTTAAAAAAACAACTAGGTTACATGTTATCAAAAAACCAAATAAAATTAATAACGCGTTTAAAGCAAAAAAAATATAGATTAGAATTAGGTTTTTTTGTTGTTGAAGGTGTTAAAACAATAAAAGAGCTCCTGCATTCTAACCTAGAGCTATACATGTTATATACCAAACAAAGCTTCAACTTTAATGCCAAAAAAGAAGTGTTGATAACAGAAACTGAATTAAAAAAAATTAGTTTTTTAAAAACACCTAATACGGCATTAGCCATTTTTAAAATGCCTAAAGCAAAAGCTATTGATACCACGCAATTAATTGTGGCTTTAGATGATATTAGAGACCCTGGGAATTTAGGAACTATTATAAGACTTTGTGATTGGTTTGGTATTACAGATTTAGTGTGTAGTAACCAAACTGTAGACTGTTTTAACCCAAAGGTAATTCAGGCAACAATGGGTTCAATTACCCGTGTAAATATAAATTATGTAGATTTAGAAGCCTTTTTAAATAACGTTGAATTGCCAAAATATGGCGCTTTTATGGAAGGTGATGATGTTTACAAAGCTACTTTGCCAAATAAGGGTGTTTTAATAATGGGTAACGAAGCTAATGGTGTAAGTAAAACCATTGAAAATTTAGTAACCAATAAAATTTCAATACCAAGGTTTGGTAAATTACAAGCTACTGAAAGTTTAAATGTAGCAACCGCAACCGCTATTTTATTAAGTGAATTTAAAAGAGGTTAAATTTCTAACAAAACAACAATAATACATAAAGCATTGTTATGTTTATTGAAACGTAAAGTTTACAAAAACGCCTCTTGTTTTCATGCTGTTTATATTACTTGTCCAAGGGCTGTTAGGGTCTTCGTCTCTAACCAATTCGTCATTTAAACCAAATACACCGCGTATTGAAGGTGTAAATTTAAAGTTGTACAAATACAAATCAATACCAAAACCAAGTTCATAAAACAAAGCATTTTTTTTGGTTCTAAATTGGCCGTTACTATTATCTTCTGGGTTGTCTTCGTTACTAGATAAATTTAATGCAGTAGAAACCCCGCCAACAATAAAAGGCTTAAAATTGTTAATACGTTTAGTTGAAACTTTTAAAAGTAAAGGCACATGTATGTATGTAGATTTTATTTCTCTAACCAAATCGTTTTGGTTTATTGTCATACCTGTAAAGTAGGTTTGGCTGTAATGCAATTCTCTACTTGTAATAAACAAACCGGGTTCTAAACGTAAGTCTAAAAAGCTGTTAATACGTAAATTACCAATAAGTCCAACGTTAAAACCTGCATTACGTTTTACATAAATATCACGCAAATCTTGGTTGTAATCAAAATTAAAATCATACTGACTAAAACCTAAAAAATACCCCCAACGCAATAAATTATTATCTGTAGAGCCTCGGCCTTGGTTGGCATCATAGGTTACTTTTTCTTTTTTAAAAAGTTGTGCGTTAGTGGTTTGTATAACTAGTAAAAATGATATTAATGCAAAAAACTGCTTCATATTATTACTTAGATGATTTATAAATTGTTGCCACGCCAAATGTTTGCGGAAAATCTTCAACATTAATAAACCCCGTTTTACGTAAAATATTGTTTAAAGCTTCACCATAAGGAAAAACAGAGGCAGATTCGCTTAGGTATTTGTAAGCACTTCTGTCTTTTGAAAACATTTTGCCAATTAGTGGTAAAATATTTTTGGTGTACAGCTTATAGCCTTGTTTAAAAGGTGTTTTGGTAGGTACAGATGTTTCTAAAATAACAAATGTGCCATTAGGTTTAAGCACTCTGTGAATTTCTTTTAAGCCGTTTTCTAAATTTTCAAAATTCCTTACACCAAACGCTACCGTAATGGCATCAAAAGTATTATCATTAAAAGGCATATTTTCACTATCGCCTAAAACCATTTCAATTTTGGCATCTAAACCTTTAGTTTTTATCTTTTGCTTACCAATTTCTAGCATGCCGCTACTAATATCTAAACCAGTAATTTTTGAAGCATTGGTTTGTGCTAAATTTATAGCCAAATCGCCAGTGCCAGTGGCAATATCTAAAATAGAGTCTGGATTGGTACTTTTTATAATGTTAACAACTTTTTTTCGCCATTTAACATCAATTCCAAAAGATATAACACGGTTTAAGCCATCATAATCGCCAGAAATAGTGTCAAACATTTTGGTAACCTGTTCTTTTTTACCTAAATCGCTGTCTTTGTATGGTTTTATTTTTGACAAATCAATATTTTTTAGCAAACCTACATAATTTATTCTTACTATAAAACACTAGCAATGTAGAAGTAACTAAATATTATAATAATGTAATATTAATGCATCTGTGTATAAATTAATGTATATTTGCATCACTTTTTATGATTATTAAGAAATGAAAATAATTATTGCAGGAGCTGGTGAAGTAGGGTTTCATTTGGCCAAATTATTGTCTTACGAATCTCAAGAAATTACCTTAATAGACCCCAACAAAAAAAGTTTAGCATACGCTGATTCTCAATTAGATATTAGAGTTGTTAAAGGAGATGCCACGTCTATTTCAGTATTAAGAGACGCAAGAATAGACACTGCAGATTTACTTATTGCGGTAACATCAAGCGAAACTACAAATATTACCATTAGCGTATTATCAAAACAACTAGGAGCAAAAAAAACCATTGCCAGAATTTCAAATACAGAATTTATTAGGTATAAAGATGATGTTGGATTTACCAAATTTGGCATTGATGAGTTAATTTCACCCGAAGCATTAGCTGCTTCAGAGATTGAATTATCACTAAAACAATCATCATTTAAAGAAAATTATGAGTTTGAAAACGGTGCTTTAACCATGCGAGGTTTAACGCTTTCAAGTACAGCATCTTTTGTTGGTAAAACCGTAAAAGAAGCCGCTCAAATATTTCCAGAAATTCATTTTGTGCCCATAGCCATGCAACGTTTTGGCACACAAAACACCATAATTCCAAGAGGCGATACGCAGTTTAGAAGAGGTGATACCGTTGTTTTTGTAACATCTGAAGGTGGTGCCGATGAACTTTGCAGACTAACAGGAAAAGCAAAAGCCGATATTAAAAATGTAATGGTTTTAGGAGGTACAAAAATAGCCTACAAAACAGCCCGAAACTTAAGTGAAAACGGTATAAATGTTAAGCTTTTTGAAGGTAATAGAGATCGTGCTTTTGAAATAGCCGAAGAACTAGATAGAGTGTTGGTTATAAATAGCGATGGTAGAAATGTTGATGTTTTAGAAGAAGAAAACATAAGCGAAATGGATGCTTTTATAGCTGTTGGTCCAAACTCTGAAACCAACATTATGTCTTGTTTATTAGCCAAAACTAAAGAGGTTAAAAAAACCATAGCGCTTGTTGAAAATATGGATTATTTTGATTTATCACATTCCATAGGTATTGATACACTAATAAATAAAAAGCTACTAGCCGCCAACAATATTTTTAGATACATTAGGCGTGGCGAAGTTGTAGCAATGACCAAGCTTAGCAATTTAAATGCTGAATTACTTGAGTTTGAAGTGAAATCATGCTCGGCGGTGTGTAATAAATCAATTAAATCTATAGACTTTCCAAGAACAGCCATTATTGGTGGTGTGGTAAGAAATGGCGAAGGTATTATTGCATTAGGAGATTTTGTTATAAAAGAAGGAGACCGCGTAGTAGTTTGTAGTTTACTAAAATCTATTAAGCGTGTTGAAAAATTATTTTTATAACATAACTTCATGAAACTTAACTACAAAATTATATTTCAATTTTTAGGTTTATCAATGGTGTTTAATGGTGCTTTTATGCTATTATCTGCCTTGGTAAGTTTTATTTATAATGATGGTGTAACCAATCAAATACTTTTAGCAGGTCTATTAACTTCTGTTTTAGGTGGTATTGCAATGCTTGCTACTAGAAAGCATAAAAAAGAAATTAATAAAAGAGATGGTTATGTAGTTGTAACTTTTGGTTGGTTAGTGATGTCTTTTACAGGCGCAATGCCTTATGTTTTTACCCAAAGTATTCCAGATTTTACTAATGCTTTTTTTGAAACCATGAGTGGTTATACAACCACGGGTGCTTCTATTTTAAATGACATTGAAGCAGTGCCAAAAGGCGTGTTATTTTGGCGAAGTTTAACACACTGGATTGGAGGTATGGGCATAATTGTTTTAGCAATAGCTATTTTACCATTGTTAGGTATTGGTGGTATGCAGCTTTTTGCAGCCGAAGCACCTGGGCCTAGTGGAGATAAATTGCACCCTAGAATTACAGATACAGCCAAACGTTTGTGGCTTATTTATTTTGGTTATACTGCCGCCGAAACTATTTTGTTGCAAGTTGCAGGTATGTCTTTTTTTGATGCTATAAACCACGCACTTTGTACACTATCTACAGGAGGTTTTTCAACTAAAAATGCCAGTGTTGCCTATTGGAATGATAAACCAATAATTCAATACATTATTATTGTTTTTATGTTTTTAGCAGGAACCAATTTTGTTTTAAGTTACTTTGCTTTTAAAGGAAAGGTTCAAAAAATAATTCAAGACGAAGAGTTTAAACTTTATTTTAAATTTATAGCTACTTTTACAATAGTTGCTGCACTTTTAATTTATTTTAAAGCCGATGTTAGTAAATCTTCTATAGCACACCCAATGGTTTGGGGTAAAGCCGAAAGTGCTTTTAGGCATTCTCTATTTCAGGTATTAGCCATAGTAACAACTACAGGTTTTGTAACCGCAGACTATACACTATGGACACCCTTTTTGGTGGTGTTTTTCTTCGGGTTAATGTTTTTAGGTGGTTCAGCAGGTAGTACATCGGGTGGTGTAAAAGTAGTGCGTCATTTAATTTTAATTAGAAATGGGTTTTTAGAGTTTAAGCGTACATTGCACCCTAATGCAATAGTGCCTGTGCGTTATAATAATAAAGCTATTAACAGGTTTATTGTATTTAATGTATTAGCATTTTTTATTCTTTATATGCTATCATTTATAATTGGAGGCTTAGTGTTTTCAATGTTTGATATAGATTTTAAATCGGCTATAGGTTTAGCAGCATCTACTTTAGGAAATGTTGGTCCTGCTTTAGGTGAATTTGGGCCGGTTAATAACTACGCAGCATTACCACCTTTAGCTAAATGGTGGGCTTCTTTTTTAATGCTTATAGGCCGTTTAGAACTATTTACAGTACTTATTTTATTCACACCGTTTTTCTGGAGGAATAGATAATTTATATTAAATTAAACCTAATTTTTTAGCGCTTTTTACAAGGTTGAAACCATTGTTAGAGTCTTTGGTGTCTAACAATGTTTTTAGTTTATTTTTTCTAACCTCAATAGCACGCGTTGAAAGTGGGATAAATTTTGTTAAGTCTTTCGTTTTTTCTCCCATTGATAAATGGTAGAGTATTTGCCTATCAAAATCATCAATAATTGAATCATTAAATACAGCTTTACTCACATAGTTTTCAATGGTTTTACTGTAATATGTTTTATTGTTTACAACATTAATAACAGCTTCTTTTAATTCTTTAGATTCAATATCAGATTTTATCATAAAGCCTTCAGGATGTATTTCTTTTATAATGCTAGATATCCTGTTTTGATCTGTTAGAGATGTGAGTATAATTATTTTAGCATTTGGTAGTTTTTCTCTAATTAACAAACTTAAATCTTCACCAGATAAAAAACGTTCGTTTGTTGATATTGGTAATTGTAAGTCTAAAATAAAAAGATCATTTTGCTCTTTTGAAATTTTTGAAACGGCATCATCACAATTTGCCGCAAAAGTAAAACTGAAATTAATTTTGGGTATTTCAGTTAAAATATTTTTGTATGCTTGGGCTATAATTTGATGGTCTTCAATAATTAAAAGCTTAATACTTTGTTCCCTCATTAACTATTAATTTTCTCAGCTCTATTTGAATAAAAGATAAGCAAAAATATAGATTGTTTTACGGTTTTGCATTATCGTAAGAAAAATATGTGGTAAAACCACATAGTATGTACGCTTTTTAATTATTTCTTTGCAAATGGTTGTTTTTATTTATCAATAATTACATTAAACTGCTGTTTTAACAGCAAATAAGAGAGAGAGAAAGCCGCTTTTAGCGGCTTTTTTTTTATAAAACTTTTTAAGAAAGGTATACTATAAAGTTTACAGTTAATTATCATGAATACATTTTAAAATTTTATGAAACACTTCATTGTTTTCATACACACCAGTAAATAGGTGAGATTTTGGCCCGTAAGCAAAAATAGGAACCATGGTACCCGTATGATCATGCGTTGTGAAATCGCCTTCAATGGAATGGTTTTTTAAATTACCTTGCGGAATACTAAATCCTGATGTTTCATGGTCTGCCGTTATTATTACAAGTGTATCATGATGATTATCAGCATATTTTAAAGCTTCAGTTATAGCTCTATCAAAATCTATAGTTTCAGTAACAATGCCGGCAGTGTTGTTGGCATGACCAAATGAATCTATCTTAGCAGCTTCTACCATTAAAAAAAATGGCTGTTGTTTTTTATTAAAAAAGTTCAAACTATTTTTTGTGGTTTCAGATAGTAAGGTGCCTCTTCCATCAGTAATAGAGGGAACGCTACCACCTGTAAAAAACAACCCTATGTGATTACTGTTGGCTGAATTAATGGCTTTTATAGATTTTAGAATTTTAAAATTATTTTTTAAGCCAGAGTTTTTAAAAAACACGCCGCCGCCGCCGGCAAATAGGTTAAGTTTACTTGAAAGTAAATTTGTTGAAATACCATTGATATTTGATCTATCTACTTGGTGAGCGTAAAAAGACGCAGGAGTAGCACCTGTAATTAAATCGGTTGTAATACACCCTGTAAGGTATCCTTTATCGTGTAAAATTTCGGTTATATTTTTAATAGGTTGTCCATTTACATTAGTGCCAATTGCTCTATTATTAGTTTTTTCGCCTGTTGCTAAAGCAGTAGCAGCTGCGGCTGAGTCTGTTGTGAAATCATCAGCCGATTGTGTTTTTATTAAACCAATACTTTTAAGTTGCGTTAAAGATAATGCACCATTATTTGCAAGAACTGCTGAAGAAATTTGAGTTAATCCATTACCATCACCAATTAGTAGAATAATGTTTTTAACCTTTGTATTTTTTTGATCTGAAGCAAATGTAGGTTTATAAACTTCAGAAAATATTTTGTTAGTAAACACTCTGTTTTTTAATGATTTTGTATACTGAACACATTTTGAAGGAACATCTGTGTTTATAATATTAACACCCATATCAATAAATGCTTTCCAAGCTGTTTTAGAATCTGGTGTAGCCCAAAAACGAAATGGTTTTTTAAAGGTTTTGGCTTTGTTTATAACAGATTTTACGCGTTTAAAGTCCTCATGCGTTAATCTGCCTTTGCCATTCCATTGAGATAATTTTTTAAAACCAGTGCTAACCATAGCCACTTTGTTTAGGCTTTCTTTAGATAATGAAATGTCTAATTCTTGATGATCAAAGTAGATGAATTTTGGATATTTAGTGTAGTCTTCCGGCAAAGGTCTATTGCCCGATATTACTATTTTTATTTTAGGATGTTGAATGATTTTTGGATACTTTTTTAGAACTTTTATAAGTTTTTTTAAAGTAGAGTAAGCTTCTGTTTTTACATCAACTAGCAGTATAATATCTTGAAAATTAGCTTTCTTTAAATTAATAACATTTTGTAATGGATTAAGATATAGTACATCTATTGTGTTTTTTAATTCTATTTCTTTTTCCGTATGAGCTACAAAAAGTTTTTTGTTTTTTAAAAAAACATCTACTTCAATTGAATTAGCACCGTTTGAAAAGGCATTCCAAAAAGGAAAATTTTGTAAATAATCGTTATGCGAATGTATTAGTTGTTGGTTATTGTTTTGTGAAGCTATCTTGTTAATTGCTAATACAATTAATAGTATAGTTATAATTGATTTTATATTATTAAACATGTTTATAATATTATGTTTTAATGTAATTGATGGTTAATGTAAGTAGATAAATAAGGGAGTTAAACTTAACTCCCTTATAACTAATTGAAAAAACTAACTATCAATCAAACTCAAAAATGATGTTTTTACCAGCCTTTGTTTTGTGAAATTCCTGATGATTCTAAGGCTGTATTAGGTATTGGCCATACGTGGTTTACGTTTGGATCAAAATTTCTAGCGGGCCAAATAACTTCAGAATTATACGGAGAGTCTGGGTTGGCTCTATCAGTATGAATTCTACCATGTAACGGTTGGGCATAAACGGTTTGAGCATCACCCCAACGCACTAAATCAAAATGTCTGTTAGCAAATTCGCCTGCTAATTCTACGCGCCTTTCGTGTTTTAAATCATCAATAGTAGCATTAGATATTGGCGCTAAACCAGCTCTGTTTCTTACTAAGTTTAGTGGAGCATCACCGTTTTGTCCTTGCATAATTAAGGCTTCGGCTTTTATTAATAATATTTCGGCGTATCTTAGTAACGGAACATTGTATGCTGTTGTTGGGTTATCTCCGTTTGTGTTTACCGTTGTACCAATGGCGCCTGCTTCTCTAAATTCATACATGTATTTATTAAATTGAAAACCAGATAATGAGTTTTCAGATTGGTACCTTCTTGTTTCACCAAAATATTGAAACTCATCACCAAATTTTAAAATAGTTACAGCTCTTCTGGCATCGCCATCTTCAAATTCGTTATATAATTCTTCAGTTGGTTGGAAATAGCCCCAACCGTTGTAAGAACCCCAACCTTTGTTTTCTAACATAACACCAGTTAAAATACTACCGCCATCTGCACTAGAGTTAACAGACCATATATATTCACTGTCCCATTCTTTTACGGCACTGTGTAATAGTCTGTAGTCTTCTGCCGGATTATCTGTGTCAATTAAAGCTCTACCAGAGCCAGAGTTTGTTACAGCATCACAGTACGTTACGGCATCAGCGTATTTAGTGCTGTCATATTGTGCCCAGTATAGGTAGGTTTTAGCAATATATGCTAAAGCGGCATCTTTATGTGCTCTACCTTTATCTGCATCACCATAGGTTGAGAATAGAGGTAATAAATCGGCAGCAGCTTTTAAATCTTCAACTATTTGAGCATAGTTTTCTGTAACACTTGTAGGTCTTTCAAAGCTACCAGCTGGAGCATTCATGTTTTCAACAGTTACAATAGGTACACCACCGTTAGTGCCATTATCTCCATACATATGAGCTACCCAAAAAGCACTAAAACCACGCATAAAGTAGGCTTCTCCTAGAATTCTATTTTTTAAGTCTTCGTTTATATTCATGCTAGGTACATTAGCTAAAATAAAGTTGGCTCTTCTAATAACTTTATAGCAATCTCCATACATGTTTTTGTATGAACCTTCATCACCGTTCATTATAAAGTTTTTAGCATTATCAACATCGGCTCTAATTCTACCAGTAACCATGTCATCAGATACGTTTAAGTACCAAAAGAAGCCACGGCCAAATAGGTTTTGAGCTTGCATTTCATGATATAAACTATTTGAGGCTTGTACAGCGTCTGCTTCAGATTTCCAGAAGTTACCTGTAGATACACCTCCAATTGGTTCTAAATTAGTAAATTCATCTGAACATGAGTTTACGGTTAGCATTATACTAGTTGCTAGCAAAGTGCTTTTGGTTAATTTTATAATTGATTTTATCATTTTTTTAATTTTTGTTTTATAGTTTATACTATAATTTTAAAGATAAACCTGTTGTAAAGGTTCTAGATAATGGGTATCTGGCAACATCTAAACCATAGCCACCTACTTCTGGGTCTATACCGCTATAGTCTGTAATTGTAAATACGTTTTCAGCAGAAACATAAATTCTTAATTGTGAATTTTTAATAAGCTTGTTCATAGCGTTTGCAGGTACATTATAGCCTAATGTTATGTTTTTAAGTCTTAGGTATGACGCATCTTCTAAATACCAACTAGAGTTTGTGCCAAAATTGCTATTGTTGTCTTTGGTAGATACTCTAGGAATGTTGGTGTTTGTGTTAGTACTTGTCCATGCGTTTAACACTCTATTGTCTAGGTTGTAACCTTGAAGTGAAGCATTGTAAGTAGAGTATTTATATGCGTTAAACACTTCAGAGCCACTTACGCCTTGAAAAATCATGTTTAAATCAAACCCTTTATAATCTAGATTTAAACCAATGTTGTAAGTGAAATCTGGCTGATAGCTACCCATTAAAACTCTATCATCTGGTGTTATTTTACCATCATTATTGGTATCTGTAAATTTTAAATCACCAGGTACTGCATTAGGTTGAATTAAATTACCATTTAAGTTATGAGCATTAATTTCGTCTTGGTTTTGGAAAATACCTTCATAAGGTACCAAGTAATATGAAAATGGTTCTTGGCCAACCTGGGTTCTAAAAGGCCTAATTACTTGTCTTGCTGTGGTTTCATCAGTTTGAGGAATATTATAAACTTGTGTGTTGCCATTTAAGCTTACTAATTCATTTTTAAATAAAGAGAAAACGTTAGCATTAATATTAAAGTTAAGATCTCCTATGTTGTTTTTGTAGTTTAGGGCAATTTCAAAACCTGTATTTAAAACTTCGCCACCATTGATTACACCAGAGCTTAAGCCAATGTGTGTATCACCATCATCAGGTAAAAGCATGTCTTTTGTGCGTTTTTCAAAATAGTCTGCAATAACAGTTAAAGAGCTATTAAATAAAGCAAGATCAATACCAATGTTTGTAGACTCTGATGTTTCCCATGTTAAGTTTGGGTTAGATTTAATTCTCTCAAAAACAGATCTGTTTGTTCGGTCTCCGTTACTACCAATAATTTCTAAACCGCTACTTAAAGGAATATCAAAAGAGTAAGACTCTACAGAATTAATGTTTCCTAATTGCCCAAAGGAAGCCCTTAATTTTAAGTCGTTTATTACTTCGCTATTAAAAAAGTTTTCATTTGAAATTCTCCAAGCTAAAGAACCAGAGAAAAACTCATCTTTTTGGTTTGTTTTAAAGAGTCTTGAAGATTCATCTTGCCTATAACTAAAGCTTGCATAGTATTTACTATTGAAATTATACATAGCTCTACCAATAACAGATTTTAAAGCACGCTCAAAGGCGTTTGAAAATGGATTTCTAATAACAGATGCATTTTCTAAAAACTGATTGAATGGAGCTTCGCTACTAAATATTTCACCTCTTTGAGATAGAGATTCATACTTTTGATTTTGTGCAGAGTGTATGGCCGTTAAGTTTACATTATGGTTGCCAAAAGACTTAACGTAGGTTAATTGATTATCCCAAATCCAAGTTCTATTATTAGAGTTACTTTGGTCTAATGCGTTTGTTAGGTTTGTTCTTCCTAATTCTGGTCTTGTGGGTGTAAATGTTTTAGATTTATTATGCGTAGTTGCATAAGAAAAATTAGTTTTAAAGTTTAAACCTTCAATAATTTCATAATTTAAATAAGCATTTGCATTAATGTAAGTTGAAGGTCTAGTTCTTGTTGGGGCTAATAATAAAGCCATTGGGTTATAAACATCACCGTAAGCTCCAGCAAATTGAGCTAAGTTAAAAGGTACAACTCCATGAAAAAGACCGTTTTCATCCTTTACAGGGGCAGCAGAAGGCATGTAAATGGCGTTTATTATAGCTCCAGAATATCCGCTAGAAGTGTTTGTTCCTAATGCTTCGGTTTGAGAGAAATACACATTTTCGCCAATGGTTATTTTATCAGACAAATCAAAATCAGATTTCACTCTAAATGAATAACGTTCAGAACTTGTTCCTTGTAAAACACCTTCAGTAGTATTGTAGCTAAACGATGTTAAATAGTTATAGTTATTACCTGCACCACTAATGTTTGCGTTAACATTTGTTGTAGCTGCAGACCTAAAAATAGCATCTACCCAATTGGTTCTTGTTGTTTGGCCCCATGGGTTTTGGTCTGCATCATGGGCAGATTGTCTTGGGTCACCAGCATTATCTGTGGCTTGGTTATAAACAAACGCTTGTTGCTGTGCATTTAAAGCTGTTGGTAAATTGGTAGCTTTTTTAAATCCGGTGTAGGTGTCTATGTTAATTCTAGGTTTTCCTTTTTTTCCTTTTTTAGTTTGAATTACAATAACACCAGAGCTAGCAAGTGCACCATAAATAGAGGCTGCAGCACCATCTTTTAATACAGAAACAGATTCAATATCATTTGGGTTTATAGCGGGCCCATAGTATGGTACGCCATCAACTACAGTTAATACATTTTCAGAATTTGGATTAACAGAACCAATACCTCTAATAACTACCTTACCGCCACTTGTTGGGTCTCCGCCATTTTGTAAAACAGTAACACCAGGTACATTACCTTGTAAAAAATCGGTTAAATTGTTTACAGGGCGGCTAGCAATACTTTTAATGTTTTCAACTTTAGAAATTGCCGAAGTTAAATCGCCTTTTTTAGAAGAACCATAACCAATTAAAACAACTTCATCTAGAGTGCTAGCTTCTTCTTCTAAAGTAATTTGAATTGTTTGGCTACCATTATAATTAATTTCTTTAGTGGCGTAGCCTAAATAAGAAAATTTTAAAATACCTTTTTCTTGTTTTAAAGATAAGGTGAAGTTGCCATCAAAATCTGTACTTGTACCAGTGTTTGATTGGTTGTTAGCAACAATGGTTACACCAGGAATTGGTATGCCATCTGAAGCAGATTTTACAGTTCCTTTAATAGTTGTTTGAGCATTAGTAAAGGTTACAAAACCTATACTAAACAACAACAAAAAGTAAATTTTATTAATCATGTTTTTAATTTTTTGTTTGTGTTTCAAAACTATTTTAAAGGTGTTATTTTAGGGTGTAAAAATGTTTCGGTAGGGTGTGAAAATGTTTCAATTTTTGTGTTTTAATTTTGAAAAAAACACCACTTTTGTTACAGTAACAATAGGGTAACACTAGAGTAATCTGGCATTAACAGCTTGTTTAATTATTTTGTTTTTTGAATGCTTTAGGGCTAACGTTGTATGTTTTTTTAAATAAACGACTAAAATATTTTGGATCATTATAGCCACACTCAAAACTAACTTCAGATATGTTGAGGTTTTTATTTTTTAATAAATAACAGGCTTTTTCTAAGCGAAGTTTAATTATGATATCTGATGGAGACTGATTTAAATTTTCTTTAAACACTCGGTAACATTTTATTCTAGAAATTTCTAAAATGTTTATTAGTTTTTCAACGTTAAAACTGGTGTCGTGAAGATTGTTTTTTATAATCTGTAAACTTTTTTTAATTAATTTCTCATTAGGTGTATCCAGATCATTTTTATCGGTTAAAATTCTAAAAATTTGTTGTTGTAGCTTATTGTTATTTTTATTGCTTTTTTGATTTATAAAAGCAGATATTTTTTTGTTAATGTAGGTTTTAGTAGCAGGTAATTGAATAACAGTATCTATACCTAATTCAATAGATTGTTCTTGTAAATTATAATCTATAGTTTCAGAAATATATAACTTAGGAATGTTTTGCGAAGCTAAATCCTGTTTCAAGGTATTTAAAAAAGAAACTAATTTGCTGTTAATTGGGGTTTGGTAAAGTATTATGGTGCTAACAATAATATTTTTTGTAACAGCTAATGCGTTAGTTACTTCGTTTTCAAAAATTAAATTATAAGAATTGTTTGAAAGTAACTGGTTTGCAACATCAAAATTATTTTTATTGGTAAAAATAAGTATGTTGTTATCTTTTTCTAAAATAGTTTTAGAGGCTGCATTTAAGTGTTTCCATGATACTGTTTGTATTACTTGTGCATTAGTATCTACCTCAGTAACAGGTATGTTAATATAGTTTTTAAATAAATGCTCTGTGTTATGTGTTATGGTGGCGTTTAAATTTTTTATTAAGTTTTTTGAAGCTTTAAAGTATGGGCTGTAATGCTCAATATTGTACCAGTTATTTCTTAGCGTTTCACTGTTAGATTCTGTAATTATTGTTATGGCATTATTTTTATAACCAATAACTGTATTTAATTGCGTTTCAGCATCAGAGTATTTAATAATATCATGAAATATATACTTTAATAGTAGTTTAAAACGTAAAACATCTAATTCTACCCAAGGAATTTTTGAGTTTATTTCACAATTAAAATTAATGTTGTTTTTTTGAAGTAGAAGCTTTTGCTTTTCTATAAAACTTTCAATTAACGGCTGAATGTTTATTGATGTTCTTTTGGTTGGCCCTAAATCTTTTACGTGGTCTAGATAATGCCACTCAGAAATCAAGTTTATAAGTTTACTACTTTGTTTTAAAATGTTTTCTTTTATTTGAGGTAAGGCTGTTAAGTTTTGTGTGTTTTTTATTATTTCAGAAACCGGCTCTTTGAACTCTGATAATGCAAAACTTTTAAATTTTTCAATTTCAAAAGCTTCACTTTTTAAGTTATTGTGAAGCTTTAAAAGCTTTTCTTTTTGTAAGGATATTTCTTTGTTTTTTTCGTCTAATTTATTGTTTGCTAAAACTAAATGCTTTTTTTGCTGTTCAATTTCATGTGTTCTTAATGCTATTTGTTTTTCTAGTTTTTTGTTACGACGTTTAATATTTCTATGACGATTAAATGAGGTGTAGCCAATAATACCTAAGCATAAAAAAGCAATTAATATGTAAAAAGTAAAAGTATTATAAAACGGTTTATTTATTTTTAAAGTTAAAACTTTAGTTGCTTTAGCGTTTAAATTGCCTTTTTTTATTAGAAATTGATAGTAGCCAAACGGCAAGTTTTGGTATTTAATAGTGCTGTTTTTAAGTTTATGCCATGTACTATCTAGGTTGTTTAATTTATAGTAAATTGGAAAGTTAGAATTACTAGGAAATATTATGGAATTAACAGAAACATTTAAATTATTGTTGTAATAGGGTTTTACAAGGGTGTCACTGTTTACAGGTGAGTTATCAACTAGTATATTAATATTTGGCTCATTTTTATTGAATTTAATGGTATTTGGATGAAAAAAGTTTAAACCTCTAATACCACCAAAATAAATTAAGCCTTTGTTATCTTGGTAATAAGCACCTTCAGAAAACTCTGCAGCTTGCCAGCCTTCCTTAGGGTTGGTGGCATGTACTTTAAACGTGTTTTTATTAATAGCAGCAACACCTTTGGAGGTACTAACCCATATGTAATTAAGGTTATTTACCAAACTGTAAACCATGTGGCTTGGTAGGCCATTTAACTCTGTAATGTTGGTAATTATTCCTTTTTTTTGGTTGTAAACACTTACGCCACCCAAAGAGGCAAACCAGAAATTATTAGTTTTTTCATCAAAGTAAATTGAAAATATACTATTGCCAAGTATGCCATCTTTTGTAGTAATGGTTTTGTAAGTGCCACTTATAGTATTAAAAATAATAACGCCATTATTTTCTGTTGCAATAACTAAATTGTTGTTACTTATTACAACGTTTCTAATATTATAACCAGATAGTGATTTTTGGCTTTTAAAGGTTTCAAATTGTTTTGTTTTAAGGTTGAAATTTGCTAAACCGCCCCAACAAGCAATCCAAATATGGTTATTGTTTTCACAAAAATTATAATGTCTATTGTTAGGAATTTCAGGAATGTTTTCTGCTGTATATAGTGTATAATTATTGTTTGTAATTTTTATGATACCTGCATATGTGCCAACCCAAATAGAACCATCTGATGCTGTAAATAAAGCTCTTATTCTGTGCCAATTAGGGTTTTTTGTGGCTTCTTTTATTTCATATTCTAGGTAACAATTTGTTTTTTTGCTAAACTTATATAGTCCTTTGGTGTAGTAGCCTAACCAAATATTACCGTTATCATCTTTGGTAACAGCTCTAATGGTTTCATTGGGTAAGTGAGGGAACTTTTTAGGATGAAAAGCTACGGTTTTAATGTTTTCTGAATTTGAAAAAGCCATACTTAAGCCACCATCTTTATGCCCCAACCAAACATTTCCAAAAACATCTTTATGTAAAGTATTTATTTCATTACTTTTAAAACTATAGGTTGAATAAATATCACTTACGTAATGGTCAATTTTAGTATTATTAATATTTTCTGGAGTATTAGGTAGAATAAATAAGCCGTTTCTTCTTGTGGCATACCAAATATTACCGTTGTTATCTTTTAGAATATCATTTATAATAACATCAGGATGTTTTTTTAATAGAATTTCTCTAAAAGAAGATAAATTAGTGTTATTGTGTGGTTGTTGCTGAGTTGTTTTAAATGTATCCTTTTCAAAAATATATTTAGAATTGGCTGTTTTAACAATTATATTTTTTTTAGCATCTGTATATATGTTAAGTACAGGATTGGTAAAGGTGAAATTTTGAAAGATGCCATTACCTTTATATCTACCTATTTTATAGTCTTTGGTAAGCAGCCATAAACTATTGTTATTATCTTTAATTAGTTTAATGATGTCGTTACCTGGTAGTGAATTGGCATCATTTTTTTTATGTTTAAAAACAGTAAAGTTTTCACCATTGTAATAATTAAGTCCGTCCCATGTAGCAATCCATAACCCGCCGTTGGCATCATTTTCAATATCGGTTATGGAGTTATTTGATAAACCCGAGCTTGTTTCAAAAGTTTCAAATTTTAGATTTTGAGACCAATGAGATAAACTAAAAATAAGTAATGAGAGCGTGAATACTTTTTGTAACATTTTAATAAAAATAACTAGCAATATTAGCTGTAATTTTTTTTTCAAATGTTACTAATTAATTAACTATAGGTTACTGTTTTGTGGTTTTAAAGGCTTTTTTTAATAGTTGTGTAGGGAAATGTTTATATAAAAAAAGCCACTGTAATTACAGTGGCTTTTTTGATGTGTTTGTGCTAATGTTAGTATAATTTTAGCTAACAGCTTCCTTTATTCTTTTAATAGCTTCTTTTATTTGTTCTTGTGATGCAGCATAAGAAATTCTAATACAATTAGGGTTTCCAAAAGCATCACCAGTAACAGTTGCAACTAAGGCTTCTTCTAATAGGTATAGTGAAAAATCTGTAGCATTGTTAATAGTTTTACCTTTTAGTGTTTTTCCAAAGAAATAAGAAACATCTGGGAACACATAAAAAGCACCATCAGGTGTATTGGTTTTAAAGCCTTCAATATCATTTAATAAATTTAAAATCATATCTCTACGTACATTAAATTCATCAATCATGTATTTTATGCGTGAAGGCGATTCATTTAAAGCAGTAATTACTGCGCGTTGTGCAATACAGTTAGCGCCACTAGTTGTTTGCCCTTGTAATTTATTACATGCTCTTGCGATTTTTTCAGGAGCACCAATAAACCCAATACGCCATCCTGTCATAGCATAAGCTTTAGAAACGCCGTTTACGGTAATTGTTCTATCGTACATTTCATCAAACTCCGCAATACTTGTGTGGCCTTTTCCGTAGTTAATATGTTCGTAAATTTCATCTGAAACCACGTAAATATTTGGGTGTTTAGCTAAAACATCAACCAAAGCTTGCAGCTCTTCTTTACTGTAAACAGAGCCACTTGGGTTACATGGTGAGCTAAACCACATCATTTTGGTATTAGGTGTAATGGCTGCCTCTAGTTGTTCAGCAGTCATTTTAAAATCAGTATCAATAGAAGTTTTTACTTCAACAGGAACACCACCAAAAAGTTTTACAATATCGGCATAACTTACCCAGTATGGGCATGGTAAAATAACTTCATCGCCATCATTTAACATAACGCCAGCTACATTAAATAACGCTTGTTTAGCACCTGTTGAAACTACAACTTGAGAAGGTGTGTACGTTAAATTGTTATCGCGTTTAAATTTTGTTATGATGGCATCTTTTAAATCGGCATAACCATCAACAGGTGTGTATGAGTTGTAGCCTTCGTTAATGGCGTCAATTGCTGCATCTTTAACAAAATCTGGCACTTTAAAATCAGGCTCTCCAAGGCTTAAGCCAATAATGTCTTTGCCTTCGCCTCTTAATTCTCTTGCTTTTGCAGCCATGGCTAAAGTTGCAGAAGTAGCCATGTTTAAAATTCTATCAGATAGTAAGTTCATTCTTTAAGTTAATAGTGGTTGTTAGACTTGTAAAGCTGGTTTTACGCCCATTTCTTTTAAATGTTTAAAATGCGCTATTATGGCTTTACGTGTAGTTTTGTATTCGTTGTATGGTAAATTAAATTCTTTAGCAGTTTCTTTAACTATTTTTGAAATATTAGTGTAATGAATGTGGCTAATATGCGGAAAAATATGGTGTTCAACTTGATGGTTTAAGCCACCTGTAAACCAGTTTACAATACTGTTTTTTGTACTAAAATTAATTGTGGTTTTAAGTTGATGTACTGCCCAAGTGTTTTTCATGGTGCCATCTTTTTCGGGTAAAGGCATTTCGGCATCTTCCATTACATGTGCTAATTGAAAAACAACACTTAAAATTAGGCCAGCTGTATAGTGCATTACAAAGAAACCAATTAAAATTTTCCACCAAGCAATATCTAAAATAAGCATTGGTAAAACTATCCAAACAGATACGTATATTATTTTTGAAATAACAAGTTTACTCCAGTTCCAAACAGGATTTGGGTATTTGCCGTAAGATAATTTACGCTTCATGTAACGTCTCATTTGTTGCCAATCTGTAGTAATGGCCCAATTTATAGTTAGTAAACCGTATAATAAAATAGAGTAGTAGTGCTGAAATTTGTGGTACCATTTCCATTTAGAGTGTTTTGTAAAACGTAAAATTCTACCAGCATCTAAATCTTCATCGTGCCCATGAATATTTGTATACGTGTGGTGTAAAACATTATGTTGCACTTGCCAGTTATAAACGTTACCAGCCAATATGTAAATACTGCTTCCCATTAAACGGTTTATCCATTCTTTGTTAGAAAATGAACCATGGTTACCATCATGCATAACATTCATACCAACACCAGCCATACCAACACCCATAACAATGGTAAGTAAAAAGTTAACCCAATTAGGGAAATTAAGTGTTAAAATTAAAAAGTATGGCGCCAAAAATATTGAAAACATTACAATGGTTTTTACCCAAAGTTTCCAATTACCGGTACGTTTTATGTTATTGTCTTTAAAATAGCTGTTTACACGTTTGTTTAATGTTCTGAAAAATTTTGCAGAGTCTGTTCGTGAAAATGATAGCGTTTGTTTAGTCATAACTGTATTTTTCTTACTAAAAATTAGTTTAGTCTTTGCTTTTCAACGGGCAAAGATAGGCATAAACCTTATGAACTAATAACGATTTAATGTAAAAATATGTACATAAAAAGTATATTTTTGTTGAAAATTTAACAGATTTAAATAAGTGTGATAAAAAATTGAATTTTAAATGAATTCATTAACCTTCTTATTGTATTTATTTTTTTGAAAATGTAAAAATTAATGGAACTAATTTTAAAGTATTTCCCAAATTTAACTGAAGATCAAATAACTAAATTTGAGAAATTAGAGGCTTTATACCAAGATTGGAATTTGAAAATAAACGTGGTTTCTAGAAAAGATATTGATGAATTGTATTTGCGCCATGTTTTACACTCATTGGCCATAGCAAAACTTATAAATTTTAAAGATGGTACAAAAATTATGGATGTTGGTACTGGTGGCGGTTTTCCTGGTGTGCCATTAGCAATTATGTTTCCAAATTGTTCGTTTCATTTAGTAGATAGTATAGCTAAAAAATTAAAAGTAGTTAATGAGGTTGTTGATGGTTTAGGTATTACAAATGTGAAAACTACACATACACGCGTTGAAGAAATTAATGATACTTATGATTTTATTGTGAGTAGAGCCGTAGCAGCAATGCCAACTTTTGTACATTGGACTAAAGGTAAAATTGATAAAAAGCAAAATAACAGTTTAAAAAATGGCATTATTTATTTGAAAGGTGGCGATTTAACCGATGAGCTAAAAGAATATACAACGGCTAAAATTTATAACCTAACAGATTATTACACTGAAGATTTTTTTGAAACCAAGAAATTAGTGCATTTACCTCAAAAGTTTAAGGGTTAATTTTTTGTTGCTTTTTCTAAAGCGGTAATGTTATTTATAAAAAAATAATATTGGTTTTGCTGCCAGTACGTGTTTTCAAAAACTTCAGAAGGTAGTAAATCTTTATTAGGGTTTAGTATGCCTTTAGCTTTGTTAAGGCTTTCGGTAGCTTTTTCAAAATTGTTCATTTTAAAATAGGTTAAAGCCAAACCTAAAAGTGCGTCAAAATCTAAAGAATCTAAGGCTAGAGCATTATTAAAATCATCAACGGCATTTTCGTATTTACCAAGTAATAAAAACGAAGCGCCTCTATAAAAATGAGCAAAGGTATTATTACTATTTAGTCTTATAGATTTAGTTAAATCTCTATTTGCTTTTGCGTAATAGTTTATATCCATGTAAAATACACCACGGTTGTAAAATGTATTGGCATCTGGTGAAATATAAATGGCTAAAGAGTAATCTTCTAATGCTTTTTTAGGTTTGTCTAGCGCTTTGTAGCAAGCAGCTCTAAGCATATATACGTTAGGAAAATTTGGGGCTGCTTTTAAAATTTTATCAAAATCTGCTATGGCGTTTTTGTAATCTTCTAAATCATATTTTACACAAGCTAAACTGTAAAGGGCGTCAATAAAACTAGGGTCTAGTTCATAAGCTTTTTCATAGTCACTTTTGGCTCCAACAAGATCTTTCAGGCTAAACCTTGAGTTACCTCGATTAAAATAACTATCGGCATCAGGTTTGTTTAAAATTATTTTTGAATAATCTACAATAGCACCGCTATAATCGCCAATATCATTTTTAGTAATGGCTCTTAAAAAATAAGCATCTAAATGATTGGGGTCTAGTTTAATAACTTGGTCTAATAAATTTAGCTTTTCATTTAAGTCTGTGGCTCTTGCCGCTTGCCTGTATAGCTTGTTTGCTTGACTAAAAGAAAGCAATGGAACTATGGCGCAAAAGATTAATAGAAATTTTTTCATATGCTTGAAACAGCAAATAATATGCCGTAATTTTTAACCGAAAGATAATTAATTTTGAAAACATAAATGATGTCGTTTTTCAAAAAAAATATTGAAACAAAAAAGCGAGCTTGTTAAAAGCTCGCTTTTCAGTTTTATATAAAAAGAGTTGTTAGCCTAAAAACGGATATCTGTAATCTGTAGGTGTAACAAACGTTTCTTTTATTAGCCTTGGAGATACCCAACGTAATAAGTTTTGTGCGCTTCCTGCTTTGTCATTTGTTCCAGAGGCTCTTGCTCCACCAAATGGTTGTTGGCCAACTACGGCACCTGTTGGTTTATCATTAATATAAAAGTTACCAGCACTGTTTTGTAATAGTTTAGTGGCTTCAACAATTGCGTATCTGTCGGCAGCAAGAATAGCACCAGTTAAGGCGTATTCACTTGTATTATCAACAAGTTTTAAGGTTTCGGTGTAATCATCATCTTCATATACATAAATAGTTACTACAGGGCCAAAAAGCTCTGTACACATGGTTGTATATTTAGGGTTTTTGGTTACAATAACCGTTGGTTCAATAAAATAGCCTTTACTTTTATCGTAATTTCCGCCAGCAATAATTTCGGCATCATCATCGGCCTTAGCTTGGTCTATGTATTTTGCTAATTTATCAAAAGAACCTTCGTGAATAACAGCAGTGATAAAGTTGCTCATGTCTTCAGGTGACCCCATTTTAAACGATTTTAAATCTGCTAATAAATGGTTTTTAACGTCTTCCCAAATACCTTTTGCTACGTAAACTCTAGAAGCGGCGCTACATTTTTGACCTTGGAATTCAAAGGCACCACGAGTAATAGCGGTAGCAACTTGTTTAGCATTAGCTGTTTTGTGGGCAACAATAAAATCTTTTCCACCAGTTTCGCCAACAATTCGTGGGTATGTTTTATAGTTGTGAATGTTTTCTCCAATTTGTTTCCAAAGTTCTTTAAATACAAATGTTGAACCTGTAAAGTGTAACCCTGAAAAATCTGGACTTGCTAAAACGGTATTTGTAATCATTACCGGATCTCCAAACACAACATTAATAACACCGGCAGGAACGCCAGCTTCTTTAAACACATCCATAATTACTTTGGCAGAGTAAATTTGGCTATCGCTTGGTTTCCAAATAACAACGTTACCCATTAAAGCCATACAAGCAGGTAAGTTACCAGCAATAGCAGTAAAGTTAAATGGCGTTACAGCATAGGTGAAACCTTCTAATGGGCGGTATTCTACACGGTTCCAAGCATCACTTGTGCTTTCGGGCTGCTCCATGTAAATATCGCTCATAAATTGAACGTTAAAACGTAAAAAGTCTATTAATTCACAAGCCGAATCAATTTCTGCTTGGTGAATATTTTTAGACTGCGCAATCATTGTGGCAGCGTTAATTTTAGCTCTGTATGGGCCAGCAATAAGTTCGGCAGCTTTTAAAAATATAGCAGCACGTTGTTCCCAAGGTGTATTTGCCCAATTATTTCTTGCCTGTAAAGCTATTTCTATAGCGTCTTCAACATTATTTTGTTCAGCTAAATGATATGTTCCAACAATATGTTTATGATCATGAGGAGGTGATATTTGTCTAGTATTTCCTGTTGTTACATCTTCACCGTTAATATATAGAGGCACATCAACTTTACTGTTAAACATGTCTTTATAAGTTTTTAAAACTGCTTCGCGCTCCGGTGATCCTGGAGCGTAACTTTTTACGGGCTCGTTTACCGCAATTGGCACATTAAAAAAGCCTTTTCCCATGATTTTTTAGTTTTTATTAAAAATATTTCATTGAATTGGTCGCAAATTTAAGAATTATTAAATGATTTAGTTGAATATAGCTTTATAAAATAACGTTAATTTTTATTTATTTTTTGTAAGTTGCCCCTTTGTATTTAGACTACAATTTGCATGTGTACAGTTACCCTTATTCCTACTAGTAATACTAATTTTATTTTAACCTCTAATAGAGACGAAGCTCCTAACAGAACATCTTTAGCTCCAGAGTTTTACAGTTTTGATGGTGTGAAAACATTATTTCCAAAAGATGAACAATCTGGCGGAACATGGGTTGGTGCAAGCCAAAAGAACAGAGTAGTTTGTGTTTTGAATGGGGCATTGAAACCCCACCAAAGAAAACCGCAATACCGAAAGAGTAGAGGTTTAGTGGCTAAAGATTTTATGATTGCTGATGATATAGTAAACACCATTGAAAATTATAATTTAATAGACATTGAACCATTTACAATTGTTATAGCCGATTGGAATACAGGTTTGACATTTTTTGAATTAATTTGGGACGGTAACCAAAAGCATTTTAATAAATTACCATTAGTGCCTAAAATATGGTCTTCATCTACATTATATAATGATGTTATGAAACAAGAACGCCATACGTGGTTTGATAATTTTACAAAAACACATGCTTTAACTGCCGATAATTTGTTGGAGTTTCATAATGAAGCAGGTAAAAACAAGCCAAATTATGGTGTTGTAATGGATAGAGGGTTTGTTAAAACCACCAGTATTACTCAAATAGAAAAGCAGGACTCTATGTTGCATATGGCTTATGAAAACCTTCAAGATAAAACAGTAGCAAACCAAATATTTAATTTACCTTAAATGAGTAACACAGGTATAATTTTAACATTGGCTTACCCGGAAACTATTGTAATGGTGGCAGATGAGTGGTATTCGCCATTTTTAAAATATTTGGGAATTGGTAAAAAAAATTATTTACGAGCAGGACACGCTGCGTTGGTTTTAATTAATAAAGAAACAGGTGTTTTAGAATACCATGATTTTGGACGATACATTACTTCTGAACCTAACGGAAGAGTTAGAGGTGCAGATACCGATAATGAACTTCACTTTCCTGTAAATGCCATTATTAAAAATGACGAAATAAAAAACCTTAATGAAATTTTAAAATTTTTAGCAACTCACCCAAAGTTAACGCATGGCGATGGCAAATTAGTAGCCTCGGTTTGTAATGCTGTTAATTATGAAAAGGCTAGAGCACATATTAGCCAAATGCAAAACAAACAATTTATAAGGTATGCCGCATTTATTAAAAATGCTTGTAATTGCGCACGTTTTGTTACCGATAGTTTAATTGCTGGCGTTACCAATTTGCGAATTAAAAAAACGCTACAAAAATCTAAATGGTTTACACCAAGCACTGTTGGAAATGTGTTATTGGCAGATACAGAGAATTACCCTTATGAAGTGTCTGAAAATGGTGTAATTTCAAAGTTTACAGGTTCGCAAAAAAGTGAAAATTTACGTTGTTTTTTAGATAAACTTAAAAATCATGAGGTGAATTTAGTAGGAACTTTACAGCCCAAACCAGTTGATGTTACCTATGAAAATGCACAATGGTTATCTGGTATTGCTGCTGGGGCATGGTTTGAATTGCATGAAACTGAAAATTTTTCAGAATTTAAATTCAGACGAATTTCTCCTTACGGAAATATTGATTGTGATGCTATTTTTAAGGTTGAAAATAGTGCTTTTAATTTTAGTGAAGGTTATAAGTTTGTGCATTATTCTAATTGTAAATTTTTTCATGTTGAACAACGTGGTGTTGTTTACAGGTTTGATAGAATTTAAATGTTTGCTGCGTTTGCGTTAGGGATTGAGGCGGCATCCTTTTTGAGGCACGAGAAAAGATATAGCTGAAAGCCCGACCCGATAGGGAAACGCCCAAAAAAAAATTAATTTATGGCAAACGGTGCGCTTAATTTAAATGTGGGGATTTCTACTGTAAATTTTTGTGTAGTTGTGAAGTTTACCATGGTGTAATGGCCATACATGGCACCAAATGGCGATGTTAAAAGGCATCCTGATGTGTAGGTGTGAGATTCACCTGGTTTTAAAACGGGTTTTTGGCCTATAACGCCTTCGCCATCAACTACTTCGGTGTTGTTTAAGGCGTCTAGTATTTGCCAGTGGCGCCATTGTAGTTGTACAGAGTCTTTGCTTTGGTTTTCAATGGTAATTTTATAACCAAAAGCATACTGTATTTTGTAGTTTCTGAAATAAGAGCCTTCAAAAGTAGTTTCAACCGAAATTTTTATGCCTTTTGTTACTTGTTGTACCATATTAAGTGCTTGTAAACAATGTGTTTATACTGCAAAAATAGTGATTTTTTAAATGATGTTTAAAAAAAGTGGTTAAAATGCGTGTTTTAGTTACTAATGTTTATTGAGCTTGTTTCGCCTAAACCTATTATTTTATCGTAACGAGCACCTAAATCTCTGTAGTAAACTAACACTTTATAGTTGTTTTCTGTTTGGTAGAAGTTGCCACTTATGGCGCCTTCGTTTACCATATCATTTTGTAATGTTACAAATTTATAGTTGTAAAAACCTTGTTTTAAAAGTATACTAGCGGTGTAAATGCCTTTGCTTTCATTAAAAACCATTTTGTTGGTTTGGTTTAATGCGTAGTTGTTATAATTACCGTATACAAAAACGGTTGTATTGGTATTGAATGATGGGTTTGGTTTTAATGAGAAATGTACCCAAACGTAATCTGATTCTATACTAACATCTCCATTATTTACATTGGTTATAAGGTATGTGCCGTTAATATCTGGGTTGTAAGTATAGGGTGTTTTACTACGTTGAATATTTGTGTATAAATAATTGTGATATAATGTTTGTAAATCTATGCTTTGTACACCCGTGCTAGCGGCTCTAGCATCTTTGTTTTCAAAATAAAAATACTCATTACCGCCCCAAAAACTAGCTTCGATGTCATATTTGTAAATTAATTGATTGCCAACTGTGTACTGTGGTTTTAGGTTGTTAATGGCAGTATTTAAGTTGTTGTTTTGTACTATTAGTGTTTTTACGGTTTGTGTTGGGTTGTTTAGTTGTAAACTTTTGGAGTCAATTATAATTTCAACACGTTGCTTTTGGTTTATAAATTTAATATCTCTTGAGCGTTTTATGCTAAGGCCAACGTTGGCTTTGTTTTCATAAATCATAAATTTTCTTGAAAACACAAGTTCATCATAACTGTTGTAAATACCCATTATATAATTACCAGATTTTTTTAAGCCTCTTGTAAATTGATTGGGTATTGTTAGTTTGTAGTTGGAAAATATTTGAAGGGTGTTGTATGAGTTTTCGTAATTACGTATGCGTTGGTTATCAAAACCGTTTAAATATTCAGATTTTGCTAAAACTGAAGGTGTCCAATCAAAATTACAGTGTTGTATTTTGTAGTAGTAATCATCTTCATTGCCATTTAAAACATCAAACTCAAGTATAAGCGGCGTTCCTAATTTTATAATAGGTAGCTGTGTTTCGGGTGTGCTGCTTTTAAAATTTATGGTTTTAATGTATTCGGGTGGATTTACTTCAGTAATTTGACCAGAGACCGATAATGTAAAGGTTAAAAAAATAAATAAGAAACTAAACTTTGTTAACATATAGCGTTGTTTTGGGTAAATATAAACAAAATTAATGCCTAAGTGATTTTAGCTATTTAGAATTAGTATAAATAATATAACGTTAACTAAATTAAATTAAGAAATGTGTTATTAATTTGTACTTTTGCCTCGATTTTTAGACAACTAATTTCAATAAAAAAAATATGTCAAACGACATTCGTATTAAAAAAGGTCTAGACATAAAACTAAAAGGTGCTGCTGTAAAAACTCTAGATACAGCAATTGTAAGCAATTTTAGCACTATTAGACCTGAGGACTTCCACGGCGTTATACCAAAATTGATATTAAAAGTTGGATCTAAAGTAAAGGCAGGTGAAGCTGTTTTTTATGATAAATCTAACGAAAATGTAAAATTTGCTTCTCCTGTTTCTGGTGAAATAGTTGAGATTGTTCGTGGTGAAAAGAGAAAAATTTTAGCAATTAAAATTCAGGCAGACAAAACGCAAGAATACCAAGATTTTGGTAAGTTTGATGTTGATGCTGCAAAAGCAGAAGATGTGAAAACACATTTATTAGCTGCAGGTTGCTGGCCATTTGTAAAGCAACGTCCTTATGACGTTATTGCAAAACCAGAAAAAACACCAAAAGCTATTTTTATTTCTGCCTATGCAAGTGCTCCTTTGGCTGCAGATTTAGATTTTACATTGCAAGGAAAAGAAGCTGAGTTACAAGCTGCAATTACTGCACTTGGAAAACTTACCGATGGAAAGGTTCATATTTCCGTAGGTAAAAATTCTAACTCTCCGCTAGCTTCTGTTTCTGGAGCAACAATTCACAAGGTTTCAGGGCCGCATCCATCAGGGAATGTTGGTACGCAAATAAATAAAATAGATCCCATAAACAAAGGTGAAGTAGTGTGGACGGTAAGTGCACAAGACCTTGTTATTATAGGTGAATTATTATTAACAGGTAAATTTAATGCAGAACGCATTGTAGCCATGGCAGGTTCATCAGTTGAATCACCAAGATATTTTAAAACTAAAATAGGAAGCGAAATATCTACAATGGTTTATGATAAAGGCATTGCTAAAAATGCTAATGTGCGTATTATTTCTGGAAATGTACTTTCTGGTAAAGAAGTGAAACCAGACGGCGAACTTGGTTATTACAATAACGTAATTACAGTGATTCCAGAAGGTGATGATTATGAATTTTTTGGTTGGAATAAGCCAGTTTTCAATAAAGTGTCAACTTCAAGAGCTTTAACATTTTCTTGGTTAAACCCTAAAAAAGAATACTATTTAGATACAAATACTAACGGTGAGCACAGAGCATTTGTGGTTACTGGTGGTTATGAAGAAGTATTTCCTTTAGATATTTATCCGCTACAAACCTTAAAAGCTTGTATGTATAAAGATTTAGATGAAATGGAAGCTTTAGGTATGTACGAAGTAGCTCCTGAAGATTTTGCGCTAACAGAATTTGTTTGTGTTTCTAAACAACCACATCAAAAAATAATTAGAGAAGGATTAGACTTAATGCTTAAAGAGATAGGATAATGGGTTTAAAACAAAATTTACATAATTTTAAAGAGAAGAATAAAGATAAAAAGTGGCTTCCAGGATTTAATGCCCTTTTTACCTTCTTATACATGCCAAATGAAACCACGCACAATGGTACACATATAAAAGCGGCAGATGATTTAAAACGTACCATGAACACAGTAATTATTGCATTAATACCGTGTTTAATATTTGGTATGTTTAATGCAGGTTACCAACACTACTTAGCGCAAGGTTTAATAGAATCTGCAAACGGATTTTTAGGAGCCTCTTTCTGGACTTGGGATAACCTAGTTATTGGTCTGTGGCAAGTGTTACCACTTGTTGTAGTGTCTTATGGAGTTGGTCTTGCTGTAGAATTTATTTTTGCAATTATTAAAGGGCATGAGGTTGAAGAAGGTTACCTAGTAACAGGTATGTTAGTGCCATTAATTGTTCCTGTTGATATTCCACTTTGGATGTTAGCTGTAGCAGTAATTTTTGGTGTAGTAATTGGTAAAGAGGTGTTTGGTGGTACAGGTATGAACATACTTAACCCAGCACTAACAATACGTGCATTTTTATTCTTTGCATACCCAACATGGATGTCTGGAGATAAAGTATGGGTACACGGTGCGGTAGAGCGTGCAGAAGAAATTGCTGGCGGAGCTAATTTAGATGCCATTTCTGGTGAGACTTTATTAGGCGCATATGCACAAAATAGCTCTTTAGCTGGTATTGATTATTGGGATATGTTTTGGGGCCTAATACCCGGCTCGGTAGGTGAGACTTCAAAATTTCTAATTATCATAGGCGCTTTGTTTTTAATTTTCACCAAAATAGGTAGTTGGAGAATTATGTTAAGCACCGTGGTTGGGGCTTTAGTAATGGGCTTAATTTTTAATGGCGTTGTAGATGCAGGTTGGATTGGTGAATCTAGTAAGTTTTATGGCTTAATGAGTGTACCTTTCTGGCAACATTTAATTATAGGTAGTATTTTATTTGGTGCGGTTTATATGGCAACAGATCCTGTTACTGCTGCACAAACCAATAAAGGAAAATGGATTTACGGGTTTTTAATTGGTTTCATTTCAATAATGATTCGTGTATTTAACCCGGCCTACCCTGAAGGTGTATTTTTAGCTATTCTATTAATGAACGTATTTGCACCAACAATAGATCATTACGTGGTACAAGGAAACGTTAAGAAAAGAATGAAACGTTTAAAAGTAAAAACAGCTTAAAAAGATGAGTAATAAAACAGATAGTAACGTATACACTATATTATTTGCCATAGGAATGGTAGTAGTAGTAGGCGCCTTATTAGCTTTTACAGCAGCGTCTTTAAAGCCAAATATTGCAGAAAATGTACGTTTAGAAAAGCAACAAAACATTTTATATGCTATGGGTGTTAATGAAAACGATGAAAGTTCAGCCGTTTTTGTTGATAAAGCCGAAGCTCCAGAATTGTTTAAAAAATACATTACTAAACAATTAGTAATTAAAGGTGGTGATGTTTCTGAAAATAACGAAGCTTACCTTATAGACATTAAAAAGCAAAAAGTAATTGGTAATGATAACCCAAGCGAGCGTAAGTTACCTTTATTTGTTGGTGAAAAAAATGGTAAAACATTTTACGTAGTGCCAATTTACGGTAAAGGTTTATGGGATGCCATTTGGGGGTACGTGTCTTTAAATAAAGATATGGTAGTTCAAGGTGCTTATTTTGACCATAAAGGTGAAACACCAGGTTTAGGTGCTAACATTAAAGAACGTTTTTTTATGGACGATTTTATTGGTGAGCATTTACTAGATGAAAGTGGATATTTTAAAGGTATTGATGTTGCCAAGGGTAATGCAGACCCAAAAAATGAAAATAAAACCGATAACGAGGTTGATGCTATTGCAGGAGCAACTATTACAGGTAATGGTGTAACTGCAATGATTAAGAGCGATCTTAAATTGTACAAGCCTTATTTCGATAATCTTAAAAACAATTAAACATATGGGACTTTTATCAAAAAAAGATGCCAAGTTAATAACAGACCCGTTAGCAGATAACAACCCAATTACTATTCAAGTATTAGGTATTTGTTCTGCACTAGCAATTACTGCAGAGCTTAAAGCATCTATTGTAATGGCTATATCGGTATTATTTGTATTAGGTGTTGGTAACGTTGTGATTTCTTTAATGCGAAATATTATTCCATCAAAAATCAGGATTATCGTTCAGCTTACAGTAGTTGCTGCTTTAGTAATTATTGTAGATCAAGTACTAAAAGCATTCGCTTATGAGCTAAGTAAAACATTATCAGTTTTTGTAGGTTTAATCATTACAAACTGTATCATTATGGGACGTTTTGAAGCTTTTGCCTTAGGTAATGGCCCATGGAAATCGTTTTTAGATGGTATTGGTAACGCTTTAGGTTACGGTGTTATACTTATAATAGTAGGTTTCTTTAGAGAATTATTAGGTTCTGGTACTTTATTAGGATTTAAAGTTTTAGGAGATCCTATTGAAAAAACAGGTTTGTACGCCATAGGGTATGAAAACAATGGTTTTATGCTATTATCACCAATGGCATTAATTGTTGTAGGTATCATTATTTGGGTGCAACGTAGTAGAAATAAAGACTTAATAGAAGACTAAGAAAAATGGAACATTTAGAATTATTTTTCAAATCAATATTTATAGATAACATGGTATTTGCTACATTCTTAGGAATGTGTTCTTACCTAGCAGTATCTAAAAAAGTAAGTACAGCCGTAGGTTTAGGTGCTGCAGTAGTTTTTGTACTAGCAGTAACAGTACCAGTTAACTGGTTGTTAGATCAATACATTCTTCAACCAGGAGCATTACAATGGCTAGGTGAAGAATATGCAGATTATGATTTAAGTTTCTTATCATTCATCATGTTTATTGCAACCATTGCAACCATGGTACAATTAGTAGAAATTATTGTTGAAAAATTTGCACCTGCATTATATAATTCACTAGGTATATTTTTACCACTAATTGCCGTAAACTGTGCAATTTTAGGAGGCTCACTATTTATGCAATCTCGCGAAATTCAAACTATTGGTTTAGCCTTTAACTATGGTATTTCTTCTGGTATTGGGTGGTTTTTAGCAATTTTAGCTATCGCAGCAATACGCGAAAAAATCCGCTATTCAAATGTGCCAGCACCTTTAAGAGGTTTAGGTATTACTTTCATTATTACAGGTTTAATGGCCATTGGTTTTATGAGTTTTGGTGGTATGCTAACAGGTGGTGATGATGAGAAAAAAGAAGAAAAAACAGCTAAGGTAGAAGAAGATAAAGCAAGCAAAGAAATAGCTGATAACACAATAAAAGCAGTAAAATAACATGGTATTTTTAGCAGCTAGTACAACAGGAACAATTATAGCAACTGTAGCAGCGTTTTTAGTTTTAACACTTGCTTTAGTTGGCTTACTATTATTTGTAAAGCAAAAATTAGCACCGTCTGGTCCTGTAAAAATTAAGATAAACGGTGAAAAAGAAATTGAAGTACCATCAGGAGGTAGCTTACTATCTACTTTAGGAAATCAAAAAATATTTTTACCATCAGCTTGTGGTGGTGGTGGTACATGTATTCAATGTGAGTGTCATGTATTAGAAGGAGGAGGCGAAGCACTTCCAACTGAAACACCTCATTTTACACGTAAAGAATTACAACACGGTGCACGTTTAGCTTGTCAAGTAAAAGTTAAACAAGACATGAATATTACCATTCCTGAAGAAGTTTTTGGTATTAAAAAGTGGGAAGCTGAAGTTGTACGTAACTACAACGTAGCATCGTTTATTAAAGAATTCGTTGTTCGCATTCCTGAAGATATGAATTACAAAGCTGGTGGATATATTCAAATTGAAATTCCTAAATGCGAAATTAAATATGCTGATATTGATATAACAGCTCACCCTGAAGAGCACGAAACACCAGATAAATTTCAAGCAGAATGGGATAAGTTTGGTTTATGGCCTTTAGTAATGAAAAATGATGAGATTGTAGAGCGTGCTTATTCTATGGCTTCTTATCCAGCAGAGGGAAGAGATATTATGCTTAACGTACGTATTGCAACTCCACCATGGGATAGAAATAAAAATGGTTGGATGGATGTAAACCCAGGTGTTGCGTCATCATACATTTTTTCTAGAAAACAAGGAGATAAAGTAACCATTTCTGGTCCTTACGGAGAATTTTTTATTAATGAAAGTGATGCTGAAATGTTATACGTTGGTGGTGGTGCAGGTATGGCGCCAATGCGTTCACATTTATACCACTTATTTAAAACATTAGAAACAGGAAGAACTGTTACCTATTGGTACGGCGGACGTTCAAAACGTGAGTTATTTTACCTAGAGCATTTCTATGAATTAGAACGTAAATTTCCTAACTTTAAATTTTTCTTAGCATTATCTGAGCCTTTACCAGAAGATAACTGGAAAGTTAAAAAAGATATTCATGATGAAGAAGGTGATGGTTTTGTTGGGTTTATTCACAACTGTGTAATTGATAATTACTTAAACCATCATGAATCTCCAGAAGATATTGAATTATATTTCTGCGGACCACCATTAATGAACCAAGCTGTTCAAAAAATGGGCGAAGATTTTGGTATTCCAGATGAAAACATCAGATTTGATGACTTTGGTGGATAAAAACTAAATATTATTTTATACTATATCTTTTAGTATTATAAAAACAAAACCAACGCATTGCGTTGGTTTTTGTTTTATACATATTGTTGTTGTAATATGTTTTCTTTTTTTTGCATGAACAGTACTTTATAATCCATAACATTATTAATATTATCTAGCTTACATAATAGCTCAATAACATCACTTAAACCATTAAAAAGCACATAATTATCTGTTGGGTTTTCAGGTCTTTTATTTTTATAATGTAACGGTAATTCATAACCACATGCTTTTAAAAACACACGTTCTATTTTTAGTAGTTCATTTGGTGTATAGCCATTAAATTTTCTTCCCAATTTTTGGTGTACCTTTCCAACATAATTTAAATTTAAAGCACCGTGGTTATCGGTTAAATGTTTCCAACTATCCGTATTATCCAAAATATTTCCAACCGCACACTGCTTACAACATTCAGGGTTTAATGTTTTGTTATAAAAAGCAATGTATAATTTTTTAATAGCAGCATCAAATCGAGGTGTAGTTTTCATAATTCAAATTATTTTTTTAAGCATTATAAAGTTAAACAAATTTTATGCAACGTCATAAAACTGTAAATTTGCAGTATGAGTAAACCACTTTCACAACAAGAATTACATAACTTAGCCATGAACCATGTTGGCAAAGATTTAGAAAATAGAGGTTTTGAGTTTGTAGCCATAAATAGCCAGTTAAAAAAACATCCGCAGTTTGTTTGTATTGATAAAAATAGCCAATACTATTTTGTAATTGTTAAAGCTGTTTTATTACCAGACAACCCTAATAACTATGATGTAGTTTGGATGGAAACCTTCAAAAAACATGCACGCGATAAAAATGCCAAAGTATTGTATGCAGGTGTTGGTTTAGGAAACCCTAACGACGAAAGTTTACCTGTCTATTTAAATCAGGAATATTTAATTGAGTATAACGGCATACAAGTAGTAGAAACCAATTTAAATTAACTTATGAAAAAACTACTTATTTTATGTTTCGTAATAACTATTTACAGTTGCAAAAAAAATAGTGTAAATACCAAGCTAACAGGTACGGTTTTTGGTACGTCGTACACGTTTATTTATGATTCTAATAAAAATTATAAAAAAGAGTTCGATAGTGTTTTTAAGGTATTAAACACATCATTATCAACATACCAACGAGATTCTGATATTTCTAAAATAAATAGAAACGAACCTGTTAAAGTAGATAATCATTTCATTAACGTTTATAAAACAGCAAAAACTATTTTTAATGAAACAGAAGGCGCTTTTGATCCTACAATAGGCAATATTGTAAATGCATGGAGTTTTGGGGCAGAAAGGGCTATAAAAAACATTGATAGTGTTAAAATAGATAGTTTAATGCAGTATGTAGGTTTTAATAAAACCCAATTAAATGGTAACATTATTAAAAAAGATAACCCTAATGTTTATTTAGAATTTAATGCGCTTGCTAAAGGATATGGTGTTGATGTTATATCCCAATTTTTAGAGCAAAAAGGTATTCATAACTATTTAGTTGAAATTGGTGGAGAAATTCGAGTTAAGGGAATGAATATTGAAAAGCAAGCGCCATGGAAAGTAGGGGTAGAAGAGCCACATTTTGATGGTAAACAATCAATTTTAAAAGCTATTGTTTTAAACGAAGGAGCAATGGCAACTTCAGGCACTTATAGAAAATTTAAACGTGATGAAAACGGCAATAGATTTTCGCATATAATTGATACCAAAACAGGCTATTCTAGCAAAACCAACTTATTAAGTATTTCTGTTATAGCTAAAGATTGTATGACAGCCGATGCTTATGCAACAGCTTTTAAAGCTATGGGAATAGAAAAAGTTAAAGCGTTTTTAAAAAAACACCCTGAATTAAAAGTGTTTTTAATTTTTGAAAATGATGAAAGCACTTTTGAAACACTTGCTTTGAACGGTTTTCCTGAATAAAATATTATAGTATGTGACCTATCAAAAAAAATTGTGTCTTATAAGTGCTATTAATCACATTTGATTAAAAAAAGTCGTGCCTTTGTTCGTTTATGGTACGGCTTTTTTTGTGCTTTATAAACTTATACTAGCATTTTAGAAATAATTTATAACACTTGAATAATAATTAATAACCAACCCGCAACAAATAGAAGCCCACCAATAGGAGTAATAGGCCCAAGAAATTTTAGTTTTTTGCCTTTTGCATCACTTAAAACCAAACCGTAAATACTAAACGAAAAAAGAATTATACCTAAAGTGAAGCACCAATACATTGCAGAGGTTGAAAACTGAAAGTTAAAGCCTAAAACTAATAAAACAATAGCATGATACATTTGATATTTCACACCAGTTTCAAAACTTTTTAATTGATCTTCAGAAAGTATTTTCTTTAATGCATGTGCACCAAACGCACCAAAAATTATGGCTAACATTCCGAATAAAGCACCTGTAATAATAAAAACTTGTTGTGTCATGTTGGTTTATTTTTTTCTAACTAAAGGAATAATTTCGCCTTTAGCTAATCGATATTTATCAATTTCAGAATCTGATAATTTAGCGGTATAATCTATCTCTTCAACTGTAAAACCAATACGTCTCAGTTTGTTAAAATAATCTCTACCATAAACACGAACGTGATCATATTGCCCAAATATTTTAGCACGCTCAGCCTTATCTGTTATTGTATCATCTTCAAACGTAAATTCTCGATTTAAATCTTGAGGTATTTGAAATATTCCAAATCCTCCAGGTTTCATAACACGATATAGTTCTTGCATAGCCTTTGTATCATCTGGTATATGTTCTAACACATGATTGCAAAAAATAACGTCGTAACTATTTTCTTCAAAAGGAAGATTACAAATATCAGCCTTTACATCTGCAATGGGCGATAATAAATCTGTAGTAGTATAATCTAAATTTTTAAGTTCTCTAAAACGTTTTAAAAAACATTGCTCTGGTGCAAAATGAAGGACTTTAAAATTGTTTGAAAAAAAATCGGTTTCATTTTTTAAATATAACCAAAGCAGCCTGTGGCGTTCTAAACTTAAGGTAGAAGGCGATAAAATATTGTCGCGTTGTGTTACATAGCCATACGATAAAAACGATTTAAAGCTTTTACCATCAATTGGGTCTGTGTATGTGTTTCCTTTTAAAAAAAAAGCTAAAATTGGTCTTACGATGTAACTTAACCTAATTAAAAGCGGTCTTGGAACTAAGTTTAATATGAATTTAAAAAGTTGTTTCAAGTTAATCAAACGTCAGCTGTTTTGTGACACTCTATTAAATTATAAATACCATCCCAAAGTGCTATTCTATGCTGCAAAGCTAATTTAGAAACTTCTAAAGTTTCCTCCCATTTTTGAGAATCATTACCACATAAATCTTCAATCATTTTTAAAGATAAAGGCCCGTGCTCATCGCCATCTAGCTCTATATGTCTTTGTAAATAATAGCTTAATTTACTGTAGTTTTTACCGTTTGTTTCAGCTTTATTTATAATTTCAAAAAACATATCAGGTATAATATCTTCTCTTCCAAAAGTAAAGGCGGCTGCAATTTTGTGGGGTTGGTTTGTAGCTATAGTATTAAATGTGAAATTTACAAATTTGGTAATGTACGCTGGTGTTTGGCTTTTGTGCAAACTTGCTTCTATAGAATAACCATGAGATAAAAATTCTAAAAAATTACCAATGCCACTAGTGCTAGCACCAACTTGTTGCATAGCATCAATATACATTTCATAATGACTTTTAGGCTGCCCCAATTCATTAACATCGCTTTCTTCACCTAATACAATTTCATTAATAAAACGTGCAGTAGCTGGGTTTTTTGCAGGCATCCAAGGCAAATTAGTGCATGTTAAACTATTTTGAAGTGCTTTTAATAACGACATAAAATCCCAAACGGCAAACACATGTGCCTCCATAAAAGTTTTTATATCATCAATAGTTTTTAAATGGCTGTATAATTTATGATTGTTGAGTTGATTACGCAGTTGGCTTAACTGGTTTTCTATAGTTTGTATTTGTGTCATGTGTGTTTAAAGAACTAAAGCATTTTGTCTAAAAGCGTTTTCTTCATCACTTGTAATACCTAAAGCTTCATGAACATAAGCAAAGGTTGAAAGAATTTCAGGTTTTCCGTCAACTAAAGCTACATCATGTTCAAAATGTACACTTGGTTTACCATCGCGCGTAACAATAGTCCAACCATCTTTAAGCTGTTTAATTCTGTGTGTACCCATATTTATCATAGGTTCAATAGCCACAACCATACCTTCAATAAATTTTTTGCCTCTGCCACGCTTACCGTAGTTTGGCATTTCAGGGTCTTCGTGCATTTTTTTTCCTAAACCATGTCCAACAAGCTCTCTAACAACACCGTAGCCTTGGTTTTCGCAATATTGTTGTATGGCATAACCAACATCGCCCACACGGTTGCCATGTTTAAATTGAGCTATACCAACGTATAAAGATTCTTTGGTAGTTTGTATAAGTTTTTTAGTGTCTTCAGCAACGTTTCCTATTTCAAAAGTATAGGCGTGGTCACCGTAAAACTCGTTCATTAAAGCGCCACAGTCAATAGATACAATATCGCCATCTTTTAAAGGTATATCAGTAGGTAAGCCATGTACAACGGCATCATTTACACTACAAAGTAATGTAGATGGGCAGTCATAAAGCCCTTTAAAACCAGGCAAAGCACCATGGTCTCTGATAAATTCTTCAGCAATGGTATCTAAATAATTTGTGGTAACACCTTCTTTAACTTCGGTGGCTAGCATACCTAAAGTTTTAGATACTATAAGCGCACTTTGGCGCATTAATTCAATTTCTTCTTTTGTTTTTACTACTATCATACCTAAAAAATATTGGCAAAGATACTAAATAGAAAACAAGAATACTTTAAAAAGCCAAAAGTGTTGATGGTGGTTATTTAAAAAGTCCGAAAAGGCCTTTTTTCTTTTCAATTTTAGGTGGTTGGCTATTGGTTAGCTCTTGGTAAATTTCTCCCCAACCAGGAAAGCCGCCAAAGTTTCTATCATCAATAAAAATATCGGCATTAATTTTTCTACTGGCATCATTATTAAATTCTTCTTCCGGAAAACTGTTATTAACTGCATAAAAAACAACACCATTTTCTTTACAAAAATTTACGGCTTCATCTAATTTGTTGCCAAATCTGTAGGTCCATAAAATAAGTCTATGCCCTTTGTCTTGTAACATTTTTAAGGTATCAAAAGCAAACATTTGAGGTTTGCCAATTTTTGGATAAGCATCTTCAACAATGGTACCATCAAAATCAACAGCAATTACTAAAGTATCATTAAAATTCATATGTTTTTACAGACTTGAGTTTGTACAAAAATACACTATTTTTTTAGGTAAACAATTAGGGCGTTACCCTAAAGGGTCGGGCTTTACGTTATATCTTTTTCTCGTGCCTCAAAAAAGGATGTCACTACAATCCCTAACGCAAAAAAGCCTGCTTTGGGCAGGCTTTTTTTAAAGACTATTTATTTTATACTAAAGAGTGTTGCGTCATAGCTTTTGGCTGTTCAACACCAATTAATTTAAGTATTGTTGGTGCAACATCACCAAGAACACCACTTTCAATATTTTTTAATTCGTTATCAATTAAAATAACAGGCACGGGGTTTGTGGTGTGTGCTGTATGGGGTGAACCATCTGGGTTTATCATGGTTTCACAGTTACCGTGGTCTGCAATTAAAAGGGTGGTGTAACCGTTTTCTAAACCAGTTGTAATAACATCTTTGGCGCAGGCATCAACAGCTTCACAAGCTTTAATAGCAGCTTCCATAACGCCTGTATGCCCAACCATATCACCGTTTGCAAAGTTTAAGCAAACAAAATCTGCTTCACCTTTTTGTAATTCAGGCACTAAAGCATCGCGCAACTCGTAGGCGCTCATTTCAGGTTTTAAATCGTAAGTAGCAACTTTGGGCGAATTTTTCAAAATTCTAGACTCACCTTCAAACGGAGTTTCTTGTCCGCCAGAAAAGAAAAATGTAACGTGTGGGTATTTTTCAGTTTCGGCAATTCTAATTTGTTTTTTTCCGTTTTTTGCTAAAACTTCACCTAAAGTTTCAGAGATGTTATCTTTATTAAATATAACTTTAACACCTTCAAAATCATCGCTGTAATTTGTAATAGTAACGTAGTATAAGTCTAGTTTTTTAGTGTTGTACTCAGCAAAATCTTTTTGATTTAACATTTCTGTTAACTCACGGCCTCTATCGGTTCTAAAGTTGTAAAAAATAACAACATCATCTTTTTGTACTTTGGCAATAGGTTCTCCGTTATCATTAGTTACAATAAGTGGTTTTATAAACTCATCAGTAACATCATTATCATAATTAGTTTGTACAGCCGCTGTAGGATTTGTGGTTTTTGTACCTTCGCCGTTTACAATGGCATTGTAGGCTAGTTGTACGCGTTCCCAACGTTTATCTCTGTCCATGGCGTAATAGCGGCCAGTAACAGTAGCTAGTTTGGTATTAGTGCCAGCAATGTGTTTTTCTAAATCTTCAATATAACCTTTGCCAGATTTTGGATCTACATCTCTACCATCAGTAAATGCGTGTACATATGAATTAACGCCCGCATTATTGGCAGCATCAATAAAACCTTTTAGGTGGCTAGTGTGTGCATGAACACCGCCATTACTTAAAAGACCTAAAAAATGAACATTTTTATTGCTATCGGCAGCATATTTTAATGCATCAACTAATACTTTTTCATCTTTTAAAGTATCTTTTTCAATAGCTAAATTAATTTTTGCTAAATCTTGGTATACAATTCTACCTGCACCTAAATTCATGTGGCCAACTTCACTATTTCCCATTTGGCCTTCGGGCAAACCTACGTGTAAACCATCGGTTCTAAGGGTTGCAAAAGGGTATTTTTTGTATAGTGAATCTATGAAAGGTGTGTTTGCATGGTCTATAGCCGAAACTTTTGGGTCTGGAGAGTTTCCCCAACCATCAAGTATCATTAAGATGACTTTTTTGTTCATTTTTTTTAATTTTTTGTACTAAGCAAATATAGGTAAGTTTACTAAAATATGAGCAATAAAAACCGCCGAAATACCTTGTTTTTTAAGGTGTTTTGCGTCGTTTTTTTGAGAAAACGTTTTCGTTAATGGTTTGTGAAATAAATGTTAAAAGTGTGTTATATAAATTTTTTGATGTAACAATTTAAAAATATTGTCGTCTCTTTAGTATATCAAAAAACGTAACATAATTATCAATTAATCAAATAAATCAAACTTAAATTCTTTCATCATGAAAAAAACAATCATTACAACCGCAATTGCATTATGTGTATCTGTAGTATCAATTAATGCTTTACCAGCTACTTCAACTAGTAATACTGCTGCATCAGAGTATTATTTTAAAGTAAATTCATTTTGTGTATCTATTGCCAAAGGCGATTTTGATACTGTAAAAAAATTAATTGAAAGAGGTGCCGATGTTAATGCGCGCTCAAATGGTATGACACCAGCTATGTATGCTGCTAAATTTAACAGAACTGAAATTTTAGAACTTTTAATTGCTGAAGGTGCAAATTTAAAATTAAGATGTTCAAACAAAAGTTACACAGCCGCTAAATATGCACAATTACATGGTGCCAATGAAGCAGCTGCTATTATTAAAGATGCTTTAAAGAAAAAGAAAAAAAAATAATTATAATAATTTTTAAAAATAATTATTTTGAGTTAGTCTGAAAAAGCCTCGCATTGCGAGGCTTTTTCTATAGGTTTCTATATTTATTAATGGCTTCTTTTATTTTTTCAATACGGTTGTCAGGGTCTGGGTGTGTACTTTGAAATTCAGGCACTCTATTAGGGCCAGCAGCCGCTTTTAAAATTTGCATTACACCAATCATTTCTTCGGGATTGTAACCCGCTTTAATCATAAATTTAACACCTAAATCATCACTTTCAAGTTCATCATCACGTCCGTTAGTCAATAACTTTTGCTGGCCAATACCACTAACCACACCACCCATATCTGCACCAACAGAACCAGCAGTTGCAAGCCCTTGCCAATATTCACTTTCGGCAATACGTTCTGCACTATGTCTTCCTAATACATGTCCAATTTCATGACCTAAAACACCAGCAAGCTGATCTTCATTTTCCAATTTTGAAAATAGGGCAAAGGTTATAAATATTTGTCCGCCAGGTAAAGCAAAAGCGTTAATAGTATTAGGGTCGTTTAGTAAATGAAATTCATATTTGTAAGGTGTTTCATTAGCTATACTGTTGTTAATTAGTTTGTTGCCTACATTGTCAATCAATGCTTGGTATTGATTGTTTGGGTGTAAACCACCATGCTGTTGGGCCATTTGCGGAGCGCTTTGTAAACCAATGGCTATTTCTTTATCGGGTGTCATTGAAATAGTTTGCGTTCTGCCAGTATATGGGTTAACTTCTTGTTGGCTGCAGCGTTTAAAAACAAAAAATAGTGCAATAGCTACACCAATTAATAGTCTGAATTTTAAATTCTTTCCTCTCATTTGGTTATAAATTAGGGTTTTAATTTACAAAATAATGTTGTTCAAAAGTGTTACAATTTATAATTATGACACATTTTTTAAGTAAAGTCACTTATTTTTACAGTGTAATTACAAAGCAAAAAGTAATGAGTTTTACATTTAAAATATTAGAAAAGAAAGATATAGATTTAATTATACCATTGGTTTACAAGTTAAATAATAAAAACATTGATAAGGCGCTTTTAAAATTGCGCTTTAATGAAATGGTAACTTATAAAAATTATGAATGTGCTGTAATTTATGATAATGATAAAATTGTAGGGGTAAGCGGTTTATGGTTTTGTACAAGGCATTACTCTGGTAAAAGTGTAGAGCCCGATCATGTTTTTATTGATGAAAGTTACAGAGGAAAAGGCTTAGGTAAACAATTTTTTAATTGGATTTATAGTTACGCAAAAGCAAAAGGTTTTGAAGCCGTAGAGTTGAATACTTATGTGGCAAATGCGGCATCACATAAATTCTATTTTAACGAAGATTTTAAAATTTTAGGCTTTCATTTTTTAAAAAAGCTGTAAAAAGTGTTGCACAAATAAAAATAGGTTTTATATTTGCATCCGCTAATGCGGGAGTAGCTCAGTTGGTAGAGCGTCAGCCTTCCAAGCTGAATGTCGCCGGTTCGAACCCGGTCTCCCGCTCAAAAAGCCTCACATATATTGTGGGGCTTTTTTATTTTAAAGCATTAAGCTCAGTGCCAGTTTTTACTTCGTATGGGGTTTTGCTAGCTTCAAATATTCTAGCAGATAAATTCCCTTTTAAAGTAATGGTATTGTTTTTTACTTGTAACCAACTCCCTTCTCTTAAACCAACAACAGGTTGTGTGTTAAATTTATGAAATTCTTTTATTCTGGTTTCTCGGGTTTCACCCATGTGTTTACTTTTGGTATCAGGATCTAAATAATGCGGATTTATATTAAAAGGCACCAACTTTAAAGCATCAAAACTAGGCGGATACACAATAGGCATATCATTTGTAGTGCGTATGGTAAGTCCGCAAATATTACTGCCAGCACTTGTGCCTAAATAAGGTGTGCCATTAGTAACCACTTGGTTTAAAACATTAGTAAGTTTGTTTTTATAAAGCATGTTAGTTAATACAAAAGTATTACCACCACCCACAAAAATACCTTGTGCGTTTTGTACTGCTTCAACAGGGTTTTTATAACTATGTAATCCTACAACACGTTTATTAATTTTTGAAAAAGCTTTTTTAGCAATTTCGGTGTAAGCATCATGAGTAATACCACTTGGTCTTGCATAGGGTATAAATAAAATTTCTTCAGTATCTTTATATAAATGAGTTAATTCATCTAGAATATATTCTAAATAACCACTGCCATGTATTGTTGAAGTGCTTGCAATAATAATGTTTTTCATAATAAACAAAATAATTAATGGTTGGTAAAAGTATATAAATTGATGTTTTAACAAAAGTTTAAAATGTTATTTCATTTTAATTAAGATTATAAAACCGAACTTTAAATTTTAAAACCAACCTTATGAAAACTCATGTGCTTTTATTTCAATTTTTATTTGTTATTACGGCTGTACAAGCGCAGTTTGTAGACAGAATTTCAGTAAAAGGAACCATTTACGCGCTTGCAAATGATGTTGAAGGTGTTACTATTTTTAATGCGTCATCAAACCAAGGCACTATTACAGATGAGAACGGAACATTTACACTTGATGTAGCTGAAAATGATATTATTCAAATTTCGGCATTACAGTTTCAACCGCTTTCAGTAACTGTAACAAAAGATGTTATAAAATCCAGACAACTAAAAATTCATTTAGTAGAACAAATACATAAGCTAGATGCGGTTTTACTATCATCTGGTTTAACAGGAAATATTAATACAGATGTAGAAAATGTAGCCTATATAAAACCCATAATTTTAGATATGGGAAGCATGAATGTAGATTATGAATATAATGATGAAAAGCCTTTTGATGAAAAATCTGTTGCATACGATTTAAAATCTAGAATTAGTAAAGGCGAACTTTATAATGGTTTTGATTTAGGTAAAATATCGCAATTAATTTTTGGTAAAAAGAACAAAAAATATAAAAAACCAGAATACATAACTGTAGAAAAACCTTTTGAATTGGTTGATTTATACTCGCCGCAATACATAAGCGAAATGTTTAATATTCCTTTAACCAAAGTAGATGCGTTTATAGCCTATGTTGATACCCAAAATTTAGATGCAGAGTTACTTGAAAAGGGTAATGAAATTAAATGTTTACAATTTTTATATGAAAAAAGTGAGCAGTTTTTAAACATACAAAATGCCAAAAATTAACAACTATTTTATTATAATAGTTACTTTTTTTACCATTAAAACCGTATCACAAACTGTTGAAATTTCGGGGCGCGTTATAAGTAAAACCGATGTTGAAAACATTCATGTAATTAACAAAACCGCAAAAGTATTTACTATTACAAATGCTAAAGGGAATTTTACAATTACGGCTAAGGTTAACGATACACTTCAGTTTTCATCTATTTTACATGGTGTAAAAGATGTAAAAGTGTCACAAGGCACCATTATTTCAAAAACCATCCTTGTTAATTTAGATGCGCAAGTAAACCAATTAGAAAAAGTAATTGTTGGAAAAGTGCTTACAGGTAATTTAATGTCAGATATTGAAAACGCAAAAAAAGACCGCCCAATTAATTTTTATGATGTTGGCATACCCGGTTACACCGGAAAAATAGCCACACAAAGTGAACGCCGTTTAAGTGAAGCATCTAGTTTAAGCCCATCAATAGGTATTGGTGGTTCAGTAAGTTTTACACCTTTAATTAATGCTATTACAGGCAGAACAAAAATGCTAAAGCAACGTGTTAAGTTAGAAGAAAAAGACCGTTTAATGCATAGTATAAAAAGTAAATTAGCAAAAGATTTTTTAATGTCTAACCCATTAGAAAATGATGAGGTTAACGATTTTTTTTATTTCTGTTCAGAAGATGAGAATTTTTTAAAACATTGTAAAAATCAATCAGATTTTAAAATTTTAATCTTTTTACGAATGAAATACAAACAATACCAAGCCAATAAACAAACTACAGATAATTAAGCTTTTTTTGGAATACTTTTTGAAATAACATTTACTTTAGCAAAAAAATTACATGAAGTATACAAAACTAGTACTGTTTTTTTTAATTCTGCCAACACTTGCTTTTACAAGTTTACATAAATATTATATTAGTGTAACACAAATTGAGTATGTACCAGAACAACAATCTGTTCAAATAATTTCAAGACTTTTTTTAGATGATTTTGAAAATGTTTTAAAACAACGTTATAACGAAAAAATTACACTAGATGAAGCTTTTGAAATACCTAGTACAAACAGTTATATAACCAAATATCTTACTGATAAACTGCAAATTAACATAAATGGTAAGCCAGCAACGTTTCAATTTATAGGTAAAAAATACGATTTAGATGTAATGAAATGCTACCTTGAAATAAAAGGCATTCAAAACATTGAAAGTATTGAGATTAGCAATAAAATTCTGTTTGATATGTTTCCAGATCAGCAAAATATCATCAAAACAAAAATAAATTCTAAACAAAAAAGCTTTATCCAAACAGTGCAAAATGCTAAGTCATTGTTAAATTTTAATGAAAATTAAGTTAAAGCTACATTAAAATCATTATTTTCGTTCAGTTTTTAATAAAAAGCTAATGGTTTGTTATAATCAGTAAGCTAATATTTGATAAAATCTAAAATTTGAAAATGAATAAACTAAAGTACTGCGTTCTATCTATAATTTTTATTTCCGCTGCCGCAATTGCACAAGAAAAAACCGAGCAAACGGTTAAAAAAGGTCATACAAATACAAACAAATTTAAACAATTGTATGATGAGTTTTCTACACCAAATATGTACAGAGCAGCCTCTGGTGCTCCCGGTAGTGCATACTATCAGCAGCAAGCAGATTATAAAATGGATATTGTTTTAGATGATAAAAAAGCTAAAATATCGGGTTATGAAACCATTACATATACTAACAATTCTCCAGATGTTTTAAAATATTTATGGGTGCAGTTAGATCAAAACCAAAGAGCCAAAGACTCTAAATCGCCTTTAATAGAAACCAGCGGTTTACAGCCTGTAATGAGGCCAAATGAGTTTGCTTCAAAATTTATGAAAGAATCTTTAGAACGAGGTTTTAATATTCTAGAAGTTACTGATGTTAATGGTAAAGATTTAACCTACATGATTAACAGAACCATGATGCGTATTGAGTTACCTAAACCAATGGCAACTGGTGATAAGTTTTCATTTTCAATAAAATGGTGGTACAATATTAATGATCATGTTAACGAAGGCGGGCGCTCAGGCTACGAATATTTTGCAAAAGACGGAAACAGAGCTTATGTAATAGCACAATTTTACCCAAGAATGGCTGTTTATAATGATGTTGAAGGTTGGCAAAATTCGCAATTTTGGGGGCGCGATGAGTTTGCATTACCATTTGGAGATTTTGATGTAGATATTACAGTACCTGCAGATCATATTTTAGATGGTACAGGTGAGCTTATAAACCGTAAAGACGTTTACACTAAAGACATGCTTAAACGTTACGAGTCTGCAAAAAAATCATATAAAACACCTGTTGTAATTGTAACAGAAGAAGAAGCTGAAGCTGCTGAAAAAGGATTCTCAAAAGACACCAAAACTTGGAAACTACGAGCAAAAAATGTACGAGATTTTGGTTTTGCAACATCACGTAAGTTTATTTTAGACATGATGGCCGTAAAAATAGGCAGTAAAGATGTTATGGCTGTATCATTATACCCTAAAGAAGGAAATCCGTTATGGGAAGAATGGTCAACCAAAGCCGTAGCAAGTACTTTAGAATCTTATTCTAGAATGACGTTTGATTATCCTTACCATAAAGCCATTTCCGTTCACGCTAAAAGACAAGGTATGGAATACCCAATGATATGCTGGAACTACGGAAGACCAAGAGAAGATGGTGTTTACAGTGACCGTGTTAAATACGGCATGATGGGAGTTATAATACATGAAGTTGGGCACAATTTCTTCCCAATGATTGTAAACAGTGATGAGCGCCAATGGACGTGGATGGATGAAGGCTTAAATACCTTTGTACAATACGTAGCAGAGCAAGATTTTGGCGAAAAATATCCTGAAGCTCTATCAGCCGAACATACGCATTTCCCATCAGACAGAGGACCTGCTAAGCTAATAGTACCTTACATGAGCGGTAATCAAGATTATATAGCACCAATTATGACCAAAGGTTTAAACACCTATCAATTTGGTAATAATGCCTACGGAAAACCAGCTACAGCATTAAATATTTTAAGAGAAACCATTATGGGGCGTGAGCTTTTTGATTATGCCTTTAAAGAATATTCTAAACGTTGGATGTTTAAACACCCAACACCCGAAGATTTCTTCAGAACCATGGAAGATGCCTCTGCAATGGATTTAGATTGGTACTGGCGCGGTTGGTTTTACACCACAGACTGGGTAGATATAGGTATAAAAGATGTTAAAAAACTATACGTATCATCTAAACCAAATAAATTTGTTAGAGATTTAGCAGCCCAAAGAGGTATGAGAGTTGAAGATTTACCACCTTTAGTATATTTAGTTGAAGAAGATAGTGATGATTATACACCAGAATTAAAAGCAAAATCACTTTTAGAAAATTCAAAGTCTTTAAAAGAGTATATCATGGATAACTTCACACCACAAGAGCAAAAACAAATTAAAGAACCCAAGTTTTTTTACAACATTACATTTAACAAACCAGGAGGTTTAGTAATGCCAATAATTGTTGAATATACTTATGCTGATGGTACAAAGAAAACAGAAACATATCCGGCACAAATATGGCGTTTAAATGATAATGAAATATCAAAAGCCATAGCATCAAATAAAGAAATTGTAAGTATAACAATAGACCCTAACCTTGAAACCGCCGATGTTGATACAAGCAACAATTCATGGCCGCAAAAAGCAACCGTTAGCGAGTTTGATGCATTTAAAAATAAAACAAAGAACTAAAAATTTTAACCGACTTTTTTAAAGTCGGTTTTTTTTATTCTCTATATTTGCATCGTGATGTATCAAACAACATTTTTATTTATAAGTGGCCCAGAAATAGTACTCATTCTATTTGTGGTAGTAATGGTTTTTGGCGCAGATAAGCTGCCAGAAATAGCACGAGGTTTAGGCAAAGGCATGCGCACACTTAAAGATGCCACCAATGATATTAAGCACGAAATAACAAAAAGTGCAGAAAATCATGGCTTAGATACCAGCGTAACCAACGATGTAAAAAAAGAATTAAACAAAGTAAAAGACGAATTAGAAGATTTTACCGGTTCTATAAAACGTAAACTTTAATTTATAATATAATTTTTGATTATATGAAATATGAAAAATCCAAGCTAACAAAAAGTTAACTTGGATTTTTTTAATCATTATAAAATTAGTTATTTTTCGATATTAATTGGGTTTACCATTACCGCTTTTTTATTTGGCATTTCTACCTTGTAAGTTGTGCCGTAATTATTAGTTTCTTGATAATAATCGGTAGAAATAACTTGAGCGCCACTAGAAAAAGCAGCTTTTGCTCTTGAGTAATCATTTACTTTGGCTTCATAAGTTTCTATATCCGAACGTGTACGCACCATATACCCTTGTTTTACATAACTTTTTATGTCTTCTTGCCTTATTATAGAATTATCTAACAATAAAAATCCAGAATGTGCTTCTCCTGCATTGGCTTTTACAAACATGATTCTGTTTTTTAAAGATTCATGGTTTTCTACATAAGCACTTTCACTGGTTAATCCTGCTCCTCCAGGTAATAATAAAAAGATAAACTTACCTTGTGACGCTTCAACCGTTGGCCAGTTTTTGGCTAAAACAGCTTCGTTTAGAGTTTTATAATCACCACGTACATCATCTGGAGTAATGATTTTTTCTCTTCCTAAAATACTTAGTAAAGTTTGGTCTAACTCATCGTAAATTTCACTGCTAAATGGCGTTACTTTAGCCGAGTTTGGAAAAATAGGGAAGCCTTTGTCTTTAGCTTCAATCATAATATAAACAGGAGCGTGTGTTGGGTTTTTATCCGACCATGTTTTTAAATCGGTTAAAGCCGCTTCAAAAGTGTTGTAATGTGATAAAAAATCTACATCTGCCATATGCATTACTTTAAACCCTGGTGTTTCAAGTCCAGTAGCGTCAAACGGTTGGTAGTTCGTAATTCCTTTCGCTTCCATAGCCTCGTAAACTGCAGGTTTAGAAAAGGTGCCACCTACAGGATCATAAACAATGTCAATAGCTAAAGAACGTAATCCAGCATTTAACTGTGCTTTAAAGTCTGGAAAGCTATAAGAAATCATTTCTTTAAATGTAAGCTCTTTTAAGTTAGGATGAAATTCTTTCCATTGCTTTTGTCCTTCAGCATCCATATTTTTGGTAAAATTCTGAAATAAATTGGTTAGTATAGGATCTACAAAATCCATCATAACAGAATCTCGTTTTTTTGCATAACTATTGTGCGTACCTAAAACTTGTATTTGATTGATTTTTAAATCTTTTGGTATTTCAACTGTACCGTTTTCAATAGTAATGGTTGTTTTTTGAGCGTTGCAAGTTGTAATAAATACTAGTAATACAACTAATGTTGATTGAATAGTTTTCATGTTATTTTTTTGAGTTGATTGGATTTAATTGTACAGGTTTTCCGTTTGGCATTTTTACGTAATAATTCGTTCCGTAAGAATTGCCTGGTCTAAAAAAGTCGGTTGAAATTACTTGAGCTCCACTTTCAAAAGCAGCTTTTGCTCTAGAGTAGTCGTTTACTTTTGCTTCGTAAGTTTCAATGTCTGATCGTGTACGAACCAAGTAACCTTTTTTAACTGCTTCTTGTATATCTGACTTTCTTACAATGGAATTGTCTAAAAGTAAAAAAGCTGCATGCGGTCGACCAATTTTAGAGCGAACAAACATCACTCTACCGTCTAAGTTTGGATGATTTTCTACATACACATCTTCATCAAAAACACCTCCAGAACCTGGTAAAAGCATAAACACAAATTTTCCAAGTGAAGCTTCAACCGTTGGCCAGTTGTTGGCTAAAACAGCTTCTTCTAATGTGTCATAATCCCCTTTTACGTCGCTTGGAGTAATTAATTTATCACGCCCCAAAATATTTACAACCTCTGCATCTAATGCATCATATACTTCTGCTGTATATGGTAAGATTTCTGATGGGTTTGGAAAAATAGCCATCCCTTTATCTTTTGCTTCTACCATAATAAAAATAGGTGTATGTGTTGGGTTGGTATTAGACCAATTTTTTAATGCCGTTAAAGCATCTTTAAAAGAAGTGTAGTGCGAACGAAAATCAACATCTGGAAAGTGCATTACCTTAAATCCTGGTTTTGCTAAACCTAAACTATCAAACGAAGCTAAATTGGTTTCGCCTTGTTCTTTAAGAATTTGATAAGATGGTGGATTGTTAAATCGATTTCCTGTAGGATCGTGATACACATCTATTTCTAAACTTCTTAATCCTGCATCTAACTGTGCATCAAAATCTGGATGCTCGTAGGCTAAACCTTCTTTAAAGTTAATACCATTTGGATGATTCTCATCCATTTGCTTTTGTTGTTCTGGAGTTAACCCCTTTAAAAATTTAGCTCCTAATTTTCTAATAATAGGATCTGTCATATCTAAAACTCTAGGATCAACAGGTTTAGCATAACTGTTGTGCGTACCTAAAACTTGTATTTGATTAATTTTAGTTTCGGCAGGTAGACTTACAGTGTTATTTTCTAAAGAAATTTCTTTTTGTTCTTGCTTACAGCTTATTACACAAAAGAGTGTAATAAGGCTTGTAAGCATATAAATATTGTTTATTTTTTTCGATTTTTTCATTGTGTTTTATCTTAATGTGTAACTTAATCCTATTTGTCCTCTAATTCCAGACCAACCTGCTTGTTCTGGTCTATTTGAATCACCATGATAATAGCGGTTTGGTGCATTAGTAATATTGTTTACTTCAATAAAGGCTCTTAAATTATTGTTGATGTTGTAAGCTCCAGAAAAGTCTACAGTAAAGTTATCGTCGAACCAACGGTAGTGCTCAGGACCAGCTATGGTACGAATTTGGTTTAAGTATTTACCTTTTAAATTACCTGCTGCTCTAAGCATTAACTTATCGTTTTCAAAAACTAGAATGGCATTTCCAATATGGCTAGCTTGTTCAGGTAAAGACGTTTTGTAGCTTCCTGTTTGTTCGCCTGCTGTAAAAGTTGGAATTTCAACTTCAGAATCGATATACGAGTAGTTTAATTCTATACCAATATTTTTAAGAAAGTTTTCTGCATTTTCAAAACGCTTTACAATACCTAATTCAATTCCCCATAACCAAGCGCTATCTAAGTTATCTGGTCTAGAAAGTACATAGTTTTCGTTGTTATATTGAACAATACTTTGGTCGTCATAAATATAATTTGAAAGATTTTTGTAATAGGCACCTGCAGAAATTAAACCAACACCGGCTGGATAAAACTCGAACATGGCATCAAAGTTTGTTGAAAATGTAGGGTCTAGCTGCGTATTACCTTCTGTAATGGTACGATTAAAGGTGTTAATTTGAGTACCAGGATTTAAGCGATTAAAAGTTGGTCTTGCATAGGTTCTGGTTACTGCGGTTCTTAATATTGTTTTATCAGAAAATTTAGTTTTTAAATGTACCATTGGTAAAAAGGCATTGTAGTCTTTACTTACTGTAACATCTTCAATAGTAGTTCCGTCGTCACTGGTAGTTACTCTTTTACCTGTAAATTCAATATGGTTAGCTTCGTTTCTAATACCTCCAATTAATTCTACTTTGTCACTTAGTTTGTAAGTAGCCATAGCATAACCAGAATAGACGGTTTCTTTAGCTGTATATGATAAGGCTGCGTTTGATGGGCTATCTTTATCTACCAAAGTCATTAAACCGTGTTCTTCTGCAAATTCATCAGAAAACATTGCATCAATTTGATTGTTTGTTACGGTTTTGTAGTTTACAACATCATAAACATCTCCAATTTCGTTTATAAACGAACCATCGAATGGTGCTTTTTGTGTATCTAACTGACTTAAAGTTACAATGTCTGGAGAGTTTGGTACGCCTAATAAGGCAGCCTGCATTTTTACAAGGTTGTAACTATTATAATCTCTATCTAATAAAGCAAATTTACTACCAAATTTTACATCTAATTTATTGTTTGCATTGTAATTAAAATCGAATTTACCGACGTATTGAGTTTCATCTTTTTTAAGGCTTGAAAGAATAACTTGATTTAAAATGGTTTGATTTGGATCAATATCTGAAGTTAAATTAGGTGTAATATTATCGATAGAACCTCCCACGCCATTTGGTGAATCCATGGCTAAGTATTTTAAACCATCAGATGACAACCCTTCGTAATTCATTTGCTGTACAAAGTTTACAATTGGGTAACCTCTTTCACTTTCTGGTAAGTTATCTGGTGAGTCTAATTTAAATTTTGAGTTAGAATATTGCCCTAAAACATCTAAATTTAATTTGTCACTTAATTTAAATTCTCCACCTAATTGTATAGACGCTAAATCGGTAACATAATCGGCATGTCTTGCCTGATATTGTATGTTATTGTTGTAAAAATTAAAATACGTTTCTCTTACGTCTTGTTGGTCTAAATATTGAGAGTATAAACCTTTAAAAAAGATTTTGCTATTATCATTAATTTCATAATCCATACCAAGATTAAAACCAGCCGTTCTACGTCTAGCTAAATAATCTCTTAATTGTAAGGTGTTAATGGCAAATGCTTGCGTTTCGTCTTCGTTTGTAAAATCATAATCCACTTGGTAACGGTCTATACCTGCTTGTCTGTCCCAAATAACACCAGAAGCAATAAAGCCAAACTTCTCTCCAATTCTGTCTCCATAAACCAAAGATGCGTTGTACGAAGGATCGTCTGCTCTGGTATTATAACCGCCAGCAACAGTAGCGCTAATTGTACGTTTTAAAGGCGCAGATTTGGTAATGAAGTTTAAAGCTCCACCAATAGCATCACCATCGGTGTCTGGTGTTAATGCTTTATTAAGTTGCACATATTGAATTAATTCTGAAGGAAATACATCTAATTGCGTGTAACGTTCATCACTTGCTCCACCGGCACTAGGTAAGCGATTGCCGTTAAGAAGTGTAGATGTCCAGTGTGTTGGCGCACCTCTAACTACCACTCTGCGTCCTTCTCCCATATCTCTTTCAATAGATACGCCTTGCATACGTTGTACAGCTTCGGCAGCATTACGGTCTGGTAATTTACCAATGGCATCGGCAGCTAAAACTTCGGTAATAGCTAAACCGTTTTTCTTGATATTAAGCGCTCTTACCTGTGATGGGTAGTAAGTACCTTTTACTACTACTTGATCAAGCGTGTTTAAAGATTCTGTAAGAGAGATTGTACCTAAATTTAGTGTTGTACCACTTTCAATTGTTAAAGGTTTCTCTAATGTTTCATAACCTACATAGGAAATAATCATAATAACATCTCCTGAAGAGATATTATTTAATGTGAAATTTCCATCAAAATCTGTAGTTGTTCCAAGTTGCGTGTTTTTAATATAAACTGAAGCTCCTGGAAGTCCGCCAATGTTGTCAACAATAGTTCCTGTAACAGTACTATTTTGAGCAAAAGCAAATTGACCTGTTACCAAAATAAAAAATAGTAATGATAACTTGTTAAGTAATTTTGTTTTCATTTTATAATTGAATTAATTTAATTTTTATGCAAATAAAGCATAGAAAAAAAGTTTGGGAGTTCAGCCTAAGTAATTCGAACCATGAAAAGTAGTGTATAAGTGGGATGAACCCATAAGTATCTAAATAACAGGTGTTTGATCTTTGTTAAGTTAAGGTTATTAGTGTGTAAATGCTAAAAAAAACCTTTTTTAAAGAAGTTATTTTATCTGTTTACGATATTCAGAAGGTGTAATTCCTTCTATTTGTTTAAAATATTTTATGAAAGTTGTTTTTGAATTGAACCCAGAAAAGTATGCTATATTTTGGAGTTTCTCTTTACTGTTTTCTTTCATAATTTTTTTTGCTTCTTCAATTTTATATTCATTAACAAACAAAAAGAAGTTTTTTTGAAGTGAAGTATTTAAAATTTCGGTTATATGATGTTTAGAAATATTAACTTGTTTAGAAAGCTTGCTAAGAGAAAACTCACTGTCTAAAAATGGTTTTTTAGTTTTCATATGAGTTTGCAAAACATTTAAAATGTTACTGGAGTCTTGTGTTTTTAAAGATGATTTTTCATATTTAGCTATTTTTGGTTTTTTTGTATTAGTTTTAACAGCTTCACTAATCTTAGCTTGATATTTTATTTTAAGAAAAATAATTAGAAAATAAATGAATCCAATTAAGTTAAAAATCATGAAAAAGTTAATGTCTATTAACTTGAAAGCTTTGTTTAAAAAACCACAAATATTACCTGTAACCCAAAAAAATAATGGAACAATTAACCATTTTAATGTTTTGTTATTGTTTTTAACCGATGTATAAATTAAATAAAAACATAGAGGGTGATATATTAAAAATGAAGTGAAAAAAACAATATTATAGCTTTTTTTATAGGGTTGTACATAACTATAATTGTTGAAAAAATACATAAAAATACCAACTATAATAAAAGCTATAGTAAGAAAAATTGTTGGTGTGAAATGTAAAATATGTTTAAAGTTAAAACTCGTAGTGTTAGTTAGTTCATTTTTAACGTAAAAATATAGCAAAGGAGCAATTGCAATGCTTATTGCTGGAGAGTACATTTGGTAAAGCGTATTTTTGTTTAATGATAAAAATACAAATTTTAAAGTAATAACAGTAAAGGTAATGGCAAGTATAAACCAAATGTACCGTTCGTTACTTTTTTTTAAAATGTCCTTATTAAAAAGGAGGAATATAATAATGATTTGAGTGAGTATTGCTATTAATAAATAACCCATCATAATAGTTTTAGGCTTTGCAAATTTAATTTAAAACATAAAACTTATTATCACAACCCTAATGGTTTAAAGAAAAAGTAATAAATAAATAAAGATTACTTTACACAGTTAATAGATATTGTTTGTTTTTTGTCTTGTGAGTACTAGTTATGATTTTAGTAATCTACTTATAGTTAGGCCATCTCTAATAGGTAAAATAACAGTTTCTAATCTAGTATCTTCTTTTAATAATTTGTTATACTCTAATAACGCTTTTGTTGATGTATCTTTAGCATCTAAGGTTTCAATTACCTTTCCGCTCCAAAGCACATTATCAGATAAAATAACACCGCCACTATTCAATTTGTCAACAATAATATTGTAATAATTAGGGTAGTTATCCTTATCAGCATCAATAAAAACTAAATCAAACATAACATCCAACTCAGGAATAATGTTTAAAGCATTACCTAAATGTTGTATAATTTGGTTTCCATAACCCGATTTGTCAAAGTATTTACGCTGAAAATCAACAAGTTCTTCATTAACATCAATAGTATGTAAAACACCATTTTTTTGCATGCCTTCAGCTAAACATAACGCAGAATAACCAGTATAGGTGCCAATTTCCAAAATATTTACAGGGTTTATAAGTTTAGAAATCATACTTAACACCCGCCCTTGGTAATGCCCACTAAGCATACGTGGTTGCAATATTTTTTGATATGTTTCTCTATGTAATTGTTGTAGTAATTCTGGCTCATTTTCAGAGTGTGCAACTACATAATTGTCTAAGGCTTCTGGTAAAAAGTGCATTAGTTTAATATTCTATTAATAAGTTTTTCTTTTTCTGTTTCATCATTTCCAAATAACCATTGTAAAACATTGTCTTGCCAGATGGCATCATATTCATTTTGATTTAAAATATTACGTTCCATAGCTAAATCTAATATTTTACCAGGATATGATGATTGTTTGTGGCTTTCCATTTCACCAAGCGGATATGGGTCATCTAGCCCCATTACAACCTGTTTACTGCCGTGGTTACGTATAAGTAATTCTAAACCACCTGTATCGTGCACAAGTGTATCAAAAAATATGTTTTTATGGCCAACGGCTTTTCTTGGGTGTTGTTTGCCTTCAAACAAATCTGGTCTGCCATCAAAACCTTGAATGCGCCTGCCTAAATTTATTTGTGATAATTGGCTGCCGTGAGCAAAACAAGTACGCATATTTGGGTATTTTTCTTGGTAGCCGTTAAGGGTTAAAAAGTGATAAGCATCGGCGCATTGGGCCAGCATCCAAATAAGGTGAAAACGCCATGCGGTATTTTCTAAATTTATAAACTTTTCACCGTCATATGGGTGAATTTCTACTGCTAAATTGTATTTGTTGGCAAGTTCAAAAATAGGTTCGTTTTCTTCATCATAAATACAACGCCATGTACCAATGGTATCCATGTAATGGGTTGGTAAACATAGTAAACGTAAACCTAATTGTTCAACACAACGCTCAATTTCCCAACAGGCACTACGCAAAAAACCTGGATGAACTACAAAGCCACAGGTGAATTTACTAGGGTGATCATGCTGAATTCTAGCATTAAAATCATTTTGAAAGCGTAAAGCTTTTTTCATTTCTTCAACGCGTAAACCATTGCCGTATAGTTGAGATAAGTTAAGTACAACGGCATGGTCTATTTTATTGCGTGCCATCCAATCTAACTTTTCATGCAGAAAAAAACTAGAATCTGTTACCGGCCTTTTCCAGCCCTTTTGCAACATGAATTTTTTGTCTTTATCAACCCAAAAAATACCTTTTTCGCGCATGTAATCTGGTATTTCTTCGGGGTAAGGAAGTAAGTGTGAATGTCCGTTAATTCTAAGTTTACGCTGTGTCATTGTGGCTTGTGTTTACAAAAATTAAGCTAATAGAATCTGTTTTATTCAGAAACTATTTTTTTAGGAGGCTCCATGACTGTTCCGCAATTATTACAAGTGCGTTTGTTTTCGCTGCTATAAAATTTATCAAAAATTACAGGCATATCAACTTCAATATCATCTAATTTAAACTTTTTACGGTATAATAAGTTTCCGCAGTTTTCACAATACCACTCTAAAGCATCTTTCATTTTTTTTGAACGCGGATATTCAATAACCAAACCAACAGTATTGGCCTTACGTTGGGGTGAGTGTGGTACTTTTGCAGGTAGTAAATAAATATCGCCTTCGTTTATGTGTACATCTTCGGGTTTACCATCATTATTAATAATTTTGAGCACCATATTGCCTTCAACTTGATAGAAAAACTCGGGTGTTTCATTGTAATGATAATCTTTACGGTTGTTTGGGCCGCCCACAACCATAACTATGTATTCGCCATCTTTCCAAACACATTTATTACCAACTGGTGGTTTTAAAAGGTGTCTGTTTTCATCAATCCAAGCTTTAAAATTTATGGGTTTTACTAATTTACTTTTGCTCATATTGTAAGTTTTAAAAGCGTTATTTTAATATATTAACACGCTTATTATGTCTTTTTAAAGTTACAAACTTTTTGTTCTTCCACCATCAACAGGAATGTTAATTCCGTTAATGTAAGCAGCATTTTCACTAGCTAAAAATACTACGGCGCTAGCAACTTCTTAGGGCTTTGCAAAGTGTTTTGCAGGTGTGTAGTTTTTCATTATTTCTGCCATTGCTTCGGGTGATTTATTTTCAATGTTAGCTTTGGTTTTTATAATGTCGTAAAGTCTTTCAGTTTCAGTAAAACCAGGTAAAACGTTATTAACTGTAATACCAAAAGCAGCCACTTCAATAGACAGTGTTTTGCTCCAATTACCAACAGCACCTCTAATGGTGTTACTAACACCTAACATGGGAATGGGTTCTTTAACAGAGGTTGAAATAATATTTACAATTCTGCCAAAACCTTCAGTTTTCATAAAAGGAATAATAGCTTGCGCTAACACTTGGTTGCATTTAACGTGCATGTTGAAGGCTTTTTCAAATTCAGTTAAACTAGCGCTTAAAATATCACCACTTTTTGGGCCGCCTGTGTTATTTACTAATATATGAAACCCTTGGTTGTTGTTTATATAACTAGTTATTTTGTGTTGTAAAATTTCCGGATTTTCAAAATCTGCAACAATGTAATCATGGCTTCGTTGTTGCGGTAATTCTTTTAAAACAGCTTTAAGTTTTTCTTCATTTCGTGCAATTAATGTTATGCGTACACCTTCATTAGCAAGCGCTATAGCAGTTGCTTTACCTATACCTTGTGTGCTGCCGCAAACAAGAGCGTGTTTGTTATTTATATTTAAGTTCATTGTGGTTTTATGTTAAGCCTGCAATTTTATCTTCGTTTAAAATATTTTGAGTTTCGTGTTCTACTTTTTCTAAAACAGATTTTAAATTGTCTTGAGGTGAAATAGATTTGTTTGAGAGTAAATTTAAAATAGCTTTGTCTTGCGCGCGCCCTTTTTGCATTGCTTCATTGTAACCAATGGTTTCATTAAATGTTACCAAGCTATATTTTGAAGCATAAGCTTGTGGAAATGTTTTTTCTAAAGCCATTTCTATTTTACGTTTATCTTTAAAAATAGGATTAGCTACGTGGTCTCGCATTTCATAAAAATTATCAATAGCTAAATCTGCTATGGCATCGGTATCTTTTTTTCGCGCTTTTTCATAGGCTTTAAACGTGGCTTCCCAATTGCCTAAATTCTTATCTAAAATACTATCAAAAACAACAACATCTTCAAAACTAGCATTCATGCCTTGCCCGTAAAAAGGTACAATAGCATGTGCAGCATCTCCCATTAATAGGGTGTTGCCTTTGTAATGCCAAGGTGAGCATTTTATGGTGCCAAGGGCTGCGGTTGGGTTGTTATTAAAATCATTTAACAAATTAGGCATATGTTTGAGTGCATCTGGGAATTCTTTTTTAAAAAATTCTAATACTTTTTCATCAGTATTTAAGTTGTTGAAATTATATGTGCCTTCAGCATAACTTAAAAACAGTGTTACTGTAAAACTGCCATCTAAATTAGGCAATGCAATAAGCATAAAACTACCACGAGGCCAAATATGTAATGCGTTTTTATTTAGTTTATATTTGCCATTGGCTTCTGGTAAAATGCTCAATTCTTTATAACCATGAGTTAAATATTCTTGTGAGAAACTAAAAAGAAACTTTTTACCTAAATAGTAGCTTTTTCGTAATGAAGAACCAGCGCCATCTGTACCAATTATAACATCGGCATCTTCAATAAATTCAGCTTTAGTTTTGTAATCTTTAAATAGGGCAGTGGTTTTTTCAAAATTTACCGAAAGACATTTTTTATTGAAATGTATAGTAACGTTTTTATGTTTTTCGGCTTCATTTAATAATAAAGCATTTAAATCTCCGCGTGAAATAGAATTGATGTATTCATGGGTTCTACCACTGTAGTTAGACTGGAAAGTGTTGCCCTTATTATCATGTATCATTCTACCATGCATGGGTATGCAAAGTTGTTTTACTTTTTCTTCTAAGCCTACTAATTTCATGGCTTTGTTACCACGGTTAGAAAAGGCTAAGTTTATGGAACGACCTGCACTGATATCTACTTTGCGTAAATCGGGTCTTTTTTCAAAAACGGTTACATTATAACCTCTTTGAGCAAGACGAAGTGCTAGTAAAGAACCGCAAAGGCCTGCGCCAATTATAAGTATATTTTGTTGCTTTTCTTTCATGTTTTTTACGCTGAATTAACTTAAAATGGCTTTTAGTTTTTCTACTAATTTGTAAACATCTTGAAATGAATTATACAGAGGTACTGGTGCACAGCGTATAACATCAGGTTCTCTCCAATCACTAATTACACCTGCTTGTGTTAGTTTTTTATGTAATGATTTATCAGCATTTTTTACTTGAATTGAAAGTTGACAACCCCGTTCATTTGGGTTTTTAGGGGTTATAATGCGTATAACATCTTCACCTAAATTTTTAAGTAAAAACTCAAAATAAGCGGTTAGTTTTTGTGATTTTTCTAATAGCTTATCAAAACCAACATTTTGAAACATATCTAATGATGCTTTTATAGCTGCCATTGATAAAATTGGCGGATTACTAAGTTGCCAACCCTCGGCACCTGGTAGTTGGTCAAACTCATCGCGCATGGTAAAACGGGTTTGTTTATTATGGCTCCACCAACCTGTAAATCGGTTTAAGTTTTTATTGTGTGCATGCCTTTCATGAACAAAACAACCAGCTAAACTTCCGGGGCCAGAATTTAAGTATTTGTAGGTGCACCAAACGGCAAAATCTGCACCAGAATCGTGCAAGTTTAAAGCAACATTTCCGGCGCCGTGAGCGCAATCAAAACCTACATTACAGCCATATTTGTGACCAAGTTTTGTAATGCGTTTTAAATCAAAGTATTGGCCGGTGTAATAGTTAACGCTACCAATCATTATTAGGGCAATTTCATCACCTTGTTCTGCTAAAATGGCCTCTAAATCTTCGTAACGTAGTAATTCTTCATTTTGTCTGGGTTTCCAAAGTATAAGGCCTTCTTTGTGATTAAAACCATGATGACGTAATTGCGATTCTACAGCATATTTATCAGATGGGAAAGCATCACTTTCAATTAAAATTTTATAACGTTTTTTTGTAGGTTGGTAAAATGATACCATCATTAAATGTAGGTTGGTGGTTAAAGTATTCATTACTACTACTTCAATAGGTTTAGCACCAACTATATTAGCCATACTTTTTGTTAAAAACTCATGGTATGGCAGCCATGGGTTTTTTGCTTCAAAATGGCCTTCAACACCTAATGTGGCCCAATCTTTTAGCTCCTGGTTTATGTATGCTTGCGTGGTTTTAGGTTGCAAACCTAATGAGTTTCCTGTCATGTAAATAAGTGGGTTTCCGTTGGTATCTTCAGGAATATGAAACTTATTTCTATAAGGCGCTAAGGCATCGTTTTTATCTAATTCTAAAGCAAAATTTAATCTTAGTTTGAATGCAGACAATTTGAAGAATTTTATGGGTTTCTAACAAAAATAAGAATTAAATGAGGTTTTTAGAAACAATTATTTTAATCATTTTAATTACTAATTTTAAGTAAAAAGAAATTATAAAAAAGGAAAAGCGCTTCAACCATTGATTGAAGCGCTTTTAATATATATAGACGCAAATGCGGAAAATTATTTATACTTAAATTACGTATTTAGTCTGTGTTTAGATGTTTTCCTTACAAGTAAATGTTATTTTTTTTTTAGTTGTAAGTAATATTTATTTCTGAAAGTTTTACAATAGGTGTTCCATCAATTTTTGTGTGATCTGTAGCTATTTTTATGCCGTTAAAATCTTGAAGGTTTTCAAATGTATTGGTTAGTGACGGTTCAGGCGCATTTCCTTTTCTAAAAACCCATTCTTTAATAATAAAATTTTTGTCATAAAAAATATCATAGGCATCACCAGGTGTGTAGCCACCTTCATTTGAATATGTAATTGTTATTTTATTCATGGCAACCTTACTAATTGGAGCAGTAGTTTCAATAGGTTTTGAAATGGTAGCAGATGTATCCCAAACTAATTGAAACGGTATTAACAACCAAAATTTGTCATTTATAAAAGCGCGGTCTGCTTTTTTAGCAATACTGTCCATAGATTTTCGGTTGTAATTAATGGTATCAGTATTTGTGGTTAGTTTAACATCATCAGTTTTAGGGTTCCAATTCCAAAGACGATTTTTACCAAATTTAAATTGAATTTCTTTTACAGCATCCCATTTTTCAAAACCATGAGCGTGAGCAATTTTTTCAGCAGTAGATAATGTGTTTGTTTCAACAGTTTTGTTTTCCTTTTGTTTGCAGGCAACAAAAAGAGTGATTATGCTTAAAATGAATATACTTTTTTTCATATTTTTAAAGTTTTGGCAAAGATAAGGTTTAGTTATGAGTATAAATCAAGATTATTTTAATACAAACAAAAACACATGGAATGAAAAGGTTAAAGTGCATTCTAAAAGTGATATGTATAATTTGGAAGCTTTTATAAACGGAAAATCTTCATTAATGCCTTATGAATTGAAAGCTTTAGGAAATGTAAAAGGAAAAACACTACTTCATTTACAATGTCATTTTGGGCAAGATACTTTAAGTTGGAGCAGGTTAGGAGCCAAATGTACAGGCATTGATTTAAGTGATGAAGGCATAAAACTTGCTAAAAAATTAAATGATGAATTACAGCTTAACGCAAAATTTGTGTGCTGTAATGTTTTAGAAACTTCGGCATTTGTAAAAGATACTTTTGATGTTGTTTTTACAAGCTATGGTGTTATTGGGTGGTTACCAAATTTAAATCCTTGGGCGCAAATGATTGCCGAAAAATTAAATAAAGGCGGTGTGTTTTATATGGTTGAATTTCATCCCATAGTTTGGATGTTTGATTATTTAAAAGATAAGCCAATTATGAAATACGGTTATATGCAAAATGAGGTTATTTATGAAGAATACCAAGGCACTTATGCTAATGAAAATTCAAAAATGATTAGCAAAGAATATTGTTGGAATCATGGTTTAGGCCAGGTAATTACAGCATTAACCAATGTAGGTTTACATATTAACTATTTAAATGAACATTATGAAAGCCCGTATAACATATTACCAAATTTAAAAGAAACCAACTCTGGTATGTTTGAGGCTGAACACAAACTTTATCCGCTTATTTTTGAACTAAAAGCAACAAAAGTATAGCATTAGTATATGTATTTAATATTTCAAAAAACATTTATGCTACAATAGTGTTTATTAGTATCCTTAATACCTTAAAAAAAATAAGAAATTGCATTAAAATTTAAAGTTAAATGTTACTTGAGTTTAAGAGTGACAATGTTTTTTTATGAAATTGATTGATTTATTAAATAGCGTTTTAAAAATAGCGTTTTACAGTGTAGCAATAGTTTTATTGGCATATTCATGCAAACCAAAAACGTTTGATGAACCCAAAATATCTCTTGATAATTATAAAATTGAAAACGGATTTAAATTACAAGCAGTAGCCACAGAACCATTTATTGAAGCGCCCGTAGCTATGGATTTTGATAATAAAGGCCGTATGTGGGTTGTAGAAATGAAAGGCTACATGCAAAACCTTAACGGCACAGGTGATGAGCTGCCAAACGGAACCATTTCTATTTTAGAAGATTTAGATAATGATGGTGTTACAGACCACGCTAAAGTTTTTTTAGATAGCTTAGTTTTACCAAGAGCTATTGCGCATGTTTATGGCGGACTTTTATATGCTGAACCACCAAACTTATGGTTTGTTGATATTGAAAATGATACCCCTAAAAATAGAGTTTTAGTAGATTCTCTGTATTCTGATGGCGGAAATGTAGAGCACCAACCCAACGGTTTATTATTGCATGTTGATAATTGGATTTACAACGCAAAATCACATTTTAAATACCAACGCAAAAATAACAAATGGATAAAAAAACCAACAGCCTTTAGAGGGCAATGGGGTATTTCAAAAGATAATTTTGGTAGGCTGTATTATAACACAAATTCTGTTCAACTTTTAGGTGATTATGTGTTGCCAAACACATTAACAGAAAATATATATTACAAACCTCAAGCAGGTTTAAACAATACGTTAACACCAACACAAAGAGTTTATCCGCTGCATCCTACTGCTGTAAACCGTGGCTATGTTAAAGGTGTTTTAAATGCAGATAGTTTATTGTTAAACGTAACATCTGCCTGTGGCCCATTAATTTATAGAGGCAATCAATTTTCTAATGAATATCAACAAAATGCCTTTGTATGCGCTCCCGAAGCTAATATTGTTAAGCGCAATATTTTAACTTTTGAAGCAGATAAAGTTATAGCAAAACAAGCTATAGAAGGTGAAGATTTTTTAGCATCTACCGATGAAGGTTTTAGGCCAGTAAATCTCAATAATGGGCCCGATGGCAATTTGTATATTGTAGATATGCACCGTGGTATTATACAAGATAAAGCTTTTATGACGCCTTATTTAAAACAATTACTTGCAAAAAAGCAATTAGATACTATTATTGGAATGGGGCGTATTTTAAAGGTGTCAACAGAAAATACAAGCAATAAACTAGCTGTTAATTTAAATGATTTAAATACTAAAGCATTGGTTGATTTATTAAGCAGTAATAATGGTTGGTTAAGAGACAGAGCGCAACATATTTTAATTTATAAGCACGATAAAACCGCAATACCGTTGTTAAAAACCTTATTAAAAAACAGTAAAAATGAAACAACAAACATTCATATATTGCATACTTTAAATGGTTTAAACGCCTTGAATTTTAATTATTTAAATAGTATTTTGAAAACTAGTGGTGTACAAACCACTTGTCATGCATTGGTTTTACTAAAAGAATTTTATTCTGAAGAATATATGTCAGAGTATATAGAAACACTTCAAAATTTAATATCAAAAAATAATCCTGAAATTGATTTATATGTGTTAAGTTCTTTAAAAAATTGGATGCAACTAAAACCCGAGATATTCTTTCCTTTAGTTAATAGTTTAGCTTCAAAATATAAAAGCAATACAGTATACCACGAAGCTTTAATAAACGGGTTAAGTGGTGCTGAAGTAGAATATTTAGCCTATAAACGTAATAAAGAAACTGCGCCAGTTTTAAACGATATGTTAAATAAAGTGGTTGGAAATAGGGCAAAGAAAAAACAAAATGCTATTTATACCAGAAGAAAAACCTTTACAGATTCTAGAACAGAGGGTTATACCATTTACAAAAACATATGCGCAACTTGTCATGGTATTGATGGTGATGGCATTGAAAGTTTAGCACCGCCATTAATGAATTCAGATTATATAACCGAAGCTTCAGAAAAACGATTGGCTTTGGTGTTACTTCATGGTTTAACAGGACCTGTACATGTAAATGGTAAGCTATATGATTTAAATATTACCATGCCAGGTTTGGCAAATAATCCTGATTTTTCTGATGCAGATATTTTAAATCTCATTAAATATTTAAAAAGTGCCTTTGCGGGTGCATATGAAAAAATAACAATAGATGATTTAAAAAGTTTACGTAAGCTAATACCAAAAGATGGTGTTTACACAGAAAAAGAGTTGGCAGATTTAATCAAAAACTAGTTTGAAGATACTTCTTATTTTGCAACAAAATTTTAATGAGCTTCTTCTTTTAATAATTCTTTCGGAAATTTAGCCTTAAACTTATTCAATCTTGGAATTGAAACGTTTTTGATATAAGGATGGTTAGGGTGTAAGCGTTCATAGTTTTGATGATAATCTTCAGCAATCCAAAATTTTTGAAACGGATACACTTCGGCTGCAATTTTGGTATTTAACTTTTTGGCTAAAGCTTCCTTTTTCTTTAAAATAATTTGTTTTTGTTCCTCATTTTGATAAAAAATAATAGAACGGTATTGCGAACCTTTATCAGGGCCTTGTCCGTTTACTTGCGTTACGTTTTGTGAAGCAAAATATACATCAACTAAGGTTTCAAAGCTTACTATATTTGGGTTGTAAATTATTTCAACAGCTTCGGCGTGTCCTGTACGTCCTGTATTACTTGCTTCATAGGTTGGGTTTTTTGTGTGTCCGCCAGAATACCCAGAAATAGATTCTTCAACGCCCTTTACACTTTCATAAACGACCTCTACGCACCAAAAACAGCCACTTGCAAAATAGGCTTTAGCCAAACCATTTTTTAAAGGTACTTCAATGGGTTTTGCATTAGTGATGTTTTCTTGTTGCTTTTTTGTTTGTGCAGTATTTTGACAACTAAATAGTAGCGATAAAATTAAAAGTGTTATTATATTTTTCATAGAAATTTTATTTATTAAGACGTATAAAAATACAAAACCTTAATATTAATTTTGGTAAAAATAAAAAGCCTCCACTGTAAGTGAAGGCCTTTTTAATTATATTTTTAAAATGGATTATAGTTTAGCAAATAACTTTTCCATTTTTTCTTTTTGCTCTTCGGCTAAAACAGCATCCACTAAAATTCTACCACTGTGTTCATCTGTAATTACTTTTTTTCTTGAAGCAATTTCAACCTGTACTTGTGGTGGAATTGTAAAGAAAGACCCGCCAGAGGCACCTCTTTCAATTGGTACAACAGCTAACCCGTTTTTTACACTGCCTCTAATTCTATCATAAGCAGCTACTAAACGCTCATCAATTTGCTCTTTGTAATTAGCAGATTTTTCAATTAAAGCTTGCTCTTCTTTTTCAGTTTCAGCTAAAATATCATTTAATTCACCTTTTTTGTGTTTTAAATGAGATTCACGTTCTTTTAAACGCTCTTTAGTTTCAGAAATAACTTCTTTTTTCTGCTCAATTTGCGCTTTAAATTCTTTTATGTGTTTTTCAGCTAACTGAATTTCTAATTCTTGAAATTCAACTTCTTTGGTTAAAGAGTTGTATTCTCTGTTATTTCTAACATTTTTTTGTTGCTCTGAGTACTTTTTAATTAAAGCTTTAGATTCTTCAATTAAATTCTTTTTTGAGGTAATATCATTATCTATTACTTCTAAACTAGCAACAAGTTTCTCTAATCTTATGTTTAGGCCAGCTACTTCATCTTCCAAATCACGAACTTCTAACGGAAGTTCACCTCGTACATTTCTAATTTCGTCAATACGAGAATCAATTAATTGTAAATCGTATAAAGCTCTTAAACGCTCTTCTACAGTTACTTCTTTCTTTTTAGCCATACTTTAAAAATACTTAACAGGATTGGTATTGGTGTTTGATAAAACGACTGCAAAATTAGTAATTTTTTTTGTAAGATACGTTACTAAAAGGTTTTTTGTGAACTGTTCGCTTTCATAATGTCCAATATCGGCTAATAAAATGCTATTTTCGGCAGTAAAAAAGTCGTGATACTTTAAATCTGCAGTTACAAAAACATCTGCACCCTGAGCTTTTGCAGCGTTAATTGCAAAACTACCCGAACCACCTAAAACCGCAACTTTTTTTATAGGTTTATTTAAAAATTGTGAATGCCTTATAAAGCCGGTGTTCATGGTTTTTTTTAGGTGCTTAAAAAATGCTTCTTCAGGCATTGGTGTTTTAAACTCTCCAATCATACCCATACCTATATGTTGGTTTTTGTTTTCAATTGTTATAATTTCATAGGCTATTTCTTCATAGCTATGTGCGCTTTTAAGAGCTTTTACAACTTGATTTTCTTGGTGTTTAGCAAAAATTACAGATATTTTAGTTTCGTTTTCAGTATGTGTTTTACCAATTGTACCAATGGTTGGGTTTGCGTTTTCATTGGCTTTGTAAGTGCCATAACCTTCTGTATTAAAACTACAATTGCTGTAATTACCAATACTACCAGCACCAGCACTAAATAAGGCATTTCTTAAAGTGTTGGCTTCATTTTTAGGCACATAAGTAGTTAGTTTTTTTATGGTTTGAGGTTGTGGAATAAGTATTTTTTTATTAATTAAACCAATTTTGTTACATATTGCATCATTAACGCCATGCAAGGCATTATCAAGAGCAGTGTGTATTGCGTAAATGGCTATATTACTTTGTATGGCTTTTAAAACAACACGTTCTACGTATGTTTTACCGGTTATTTTTTTTAGTCCTTTAAAAATAATTGGGTGAAAGCTAACTATTAAGTTGCAATTTTTTGCAATGGCTTCATCAACAACGGTTTCTAAAGTATCTAACGTTACTAAAACTCCTGTTAGTTTTTCATTTTTATTGCCAACTAACAGGCCTACGTTATCAAAATCTTCAGCGTAAGTTAGTGGAGCAAGTGCTTCTAAATGGTTAATTACATCTTGAATAATCATAATATTTGCATGATTTCATTTTTAAACAAATATAAAATATTTACTTTGCCTTTATAAAGCAATTCGCCAAAGTTAACAGCCTTGTTATGTTGCAAAGCACAATTATTTTAATATTGAATACCGTTACATGAAAATAGTGAGATACATTTTATTACCCATTGTGCCTGTTTACTATGTAATTACTTGGCTTAGAAATAAGCTTTATGATTTTGGTGTAAAAACATCAACTGCATATACTAATCCTATTATTTGCGTTGGAAATTTAAGTGTTGGTGGCACTGGTAAAACCCCAATGATAGAGTATTTAATTTCTATTTTGAAAAACCATTATACAGTAGCCACATTGAGCAGAGGTTACAAACGAAAAACAAAAGGTTTTGTTTTGGCAGACTGTACAAGTAATGCCGAAACTATTGGAGATGAACCTTTTCAGTTTTACCATAAATACAAAGACGATGTTTTGGTGGCGGTTGATGCTAACCGAAATAATGGTATTAAAAATTTATTACTTCATAAAAATAAGCCTGAAGTTATTTTGCTAGATGATGCTTTTCAGCATAGAAAAGTTAAAGCGGGTTTTAATATTTTGTTAACCACCTATGCTAATCCGTATTTTAATGACATTGTTTTACCAACGGGTAATTTACGCGAGCCTAAAAGTGGTGCTAAAAGGGCAAATATTATTATTGTAACTAAAAGCCCAGAAAATTTAACAGAAGCAAATAAAAGGCAGTATTTAAATAAAATAAAGCCCAAACCTTACCAAAGCGTATTTTTTAGTAGTATTGACTATGCCAATTCAGTATACACTGCGAAAACTAGTAAATATCTTGACAGTTTTGAGCAGTTTACTTTGGTTACAGGTATAGCAAACGCTACACCTTTAGTGAGTTTTTTAAATAAGAAGGGATTGAAATTTAAGCACTTAAACTTTAAAGATCATTATGATTTTACAAAAAGTGATGTTGAAAATTTAAATAAAGAAACCGTAATTATTACTACAGAAAAAGATTTTATGCGTTTAAAACAATATGAAATTTTAAAAGATAAATTGTTTTATTTACCAATTACAATAACTTTAAATGATGCTAATACGTTTAATAATTTAGTTGAAAATTATATTAAGAAGCAGTAGCCGAGGTGTTTTCTTGTTTAGCAGCTAAAGCATTAAATAGTTTTTTCTCAAACTCTTCTTGCTTAAATGGTTTAGGAATTATATCTGTAAAGCCTGCATCTTCAAATTCTTGCATTTTATCTTCAATAGTAACCGCTGTAAGGGCAAATATGGTAAGTTCTTTATCAAATGTGCGTACTATTTTTGTAGCCTCAATACCGCTAATTCCTGGCATGTGTATATCCATTAAAATTATGTTGTAATTGTTGGCTTTAATCATGTCTACAGCATCTTCGCCATTATCAACAATATCACAATTTAAAGACATTTTGGTAAGTATTTTTTTAGTGATCATTTGGTTTATTTTGTTGTCTTCAACCACTAAAATTTTAACCTTTGTAAGGTCTAATTTTTCTTTTTTCTTTTCAAAGAATGATTGTTTTTCTTCCTCTTCTTCTTTAACTTCAGTGTATTCTAAAGGAATATCAAAGAAAAATGTTGTGCCTTCACCTAACTCACTTTTCACATGAATTTCACCTTTTAAAATATCAATTAAACCTTTAACAATAGATAAGCCTAAGCCTGTACCACCATATTTACGGTTTATTTGAATAGAGCCTTGGTTAAAGCTTTCAAACATATTGTCTTGTTTTTCTTGGCTAATACCAATACCATTATCTTCAACTTCAAACCTAAGAGTGTACATTTTGTCTTTTACTTCCATTTGGTAAACCCTTATCCAAATATCACCATCTTTAGTGAATTTTATTGAGTTACCAATAAGGTTAATAAGTATTTGCGATATTTTAATTTGGTCTGCAATAAAGTTTTCAGGTAAGTTTTTATCAAACTCAAAGTGCACTTGTACGTTATTATCCTCGGCCGAATTGTTAAGTGCTAAAATAATATTGTTTATTTTTTTCTTTAGGTTGAAAGGCTCTGTTTCAAGCTCTACTTTATTGGCTTCAATTTTATTAATTTGAAGAATATCATTAATGAAAGTTAACAGATAATCTCCTGAAAATTTTAACGATTTTAAATGCTGAATTTGCTCTGGCTTTGGGTTTTCTTCTAAAAGCATGTTACTTAAACCAGTTACAGCATAGAGTGGTGTACGTAACTCATGTGTAACTGTTGATAGGAAATTAGCTTTGGTTCTTGATGCTAATTCAGCTCTTTCTTTAGCAATAATAAGTTCTCCATTTTTTTTATGAAGCATATTATTTGTTTTTAACCTTATGTTATTGTTTTTGTATAAAGACAAGGTTAAAAGTGATAAAATAGTAATTAATGCAACACTTAAAATAGATATTAGAGTTCTAACACCATCATCTTCTTCTTCTTCAATTGCTTGCGCCTCTAGTTCTTTAATTCTATCATTTTTTTCATTCAAAAGAAACTGGGCTTCTTGTACTTTTGTTGAGCTTAAGCGTGTTAAATTTCTAATAGAATCTGAAAGTACAAGGTGGTTATTTAAATAGTTTCTACTTAATTTATAATTACCAACAGTATTGTGTAAATTACTTAATGTTAAATATGCATCATTTAAAATTGAAGTGTAATTGTAGTGTTTTGCAATTTGCAAACCTTCGTTTGCTAACTGTAATGCTTTTTGGTTATCGCCTAATTTACTGTAAACAATAGCGTGATTTACAAGACCTTCACTTAAGATTTTAGGTGTATTTGTTTTTTTTGCAATAGCTGTAGACTGCTCAATTAAAGCACGGGCTTTACTGTAATTTTTTAAAGTAATATAGGTTTTGCCTTCTAAGAGTAAAGTTTGGGCAACGCCAATTTCATCATCTTCTTGTTCAAATAAATTTTTAGCAGATTTGAAATAATCTGTAGCTTGGTTATAATCATTTTTACTAATGTAAACTTCGGCAAGTGCTTGGTAGGCTTCAGCTAAATTGGCATCATCTTTATTTTCTCTATGTACTCTTATAGCTTCTGTTAAAGATTTTATGGCATTATCTTGTTCTTCTATAATTAATTGTAGTTTGCCAATTATGGTATAAATAACCCCAATACTTTTTTTGTTCTTGTGTTTTTCAGCAAGATTAAGGGCTTCATCTAAATTTTTTTGTGCCTCGCGATAATTGAACGTTTCTAAATGGTTATTAGCTTGTTCAATATGGTGATTAATGCTATTTTGTGCAAGTTCTGGGTCTTCATCAATACTTATTTGAGACCACCCGAAAACACTTGTTAACATTAATAATACGAGAGTATAATGCTTAAGTTGGGACATTTCATTTCATTATATAATGACAAATATAATTATTTTATCGATAAAGAACACATTTTTTCCGATAAATTGCAAATTAAATCTATAATTCTTTTAGAATAGCCACTTTCATTGTCATACCAACCTATTATTTTTACCATATTACCTATTACTGATGTCATTTGAGCATCAAAAATACAAGAATGGGTATTGCCAATAATATCTATGGAAACTATTGGGTCTTCGGTATATTCTAAAATTTCTTTATAGTTTGTGTTAGCGGCTTCTTTAAAGGCATTATTTATGTCGTTTATAGTAACGGTTCTTTTTACATTAAACGTAATATCTGTTAATGAGCCATTAATAACAGGTACGCGTATGCCACAACCGCCAATAACGCTAGATAGCGTTGGGAAAATTTTTGTTAAAGCTTTGGCTGCACCCGTTGTTGTAGGCACTATTGATTGAGCAGCAGCACGTGAGCGCCTTAAATCACGGTGTGGTTGGTCATGCAAACTTTGGTCTGTTGTGTATGAATGTACTGTAGTTATGTAGGCTTGGTCAATGCCACATAAATTATTTACAATATCAATCATAGGTGCAGCATTGTTTGTGGTGCATGATGCGTTTGATACTATGGTTTCGCTACCATCAATTGATTGATCATTTACGCCTAAAACAATGGTTTTAATATCGTCTTCTAGCGGCGGAACACTTAATATAACTTTTTTTGCACCGTTAGAGATATGATGTTGTAAATCTAATTTTGTTTTAAATTTACCAGTAGATTCAATTACAAAATCTACATTGTACGGTAGCCAATTTATGTTTTTTGGATGTTTTTCAGATAAAAGCGGAATATGCGTGTTATTTACAATTATTCCATTTTCATCATAAGTAATTGTGCCATTAAAAATACCATGAATACTATCGTATTTTAATAAATGACTAAGCGTTTTAGCATCGGCCAAATCATTTATAGCAACAACTTTTATAGTGTTATGGTTTTGAAGAAGTCTAAAAACACGCCTGCCAATTCTACCAAAACCATTAATTGCAACAGTAATCATTCTATTTTAATTAATATGTTTTTGTGCTCTATAAGAAGAACGCACAAGTGCACTACTTTCAACATGGCGAAACCCTAAGCTCAATCCAATTTCTTCGTATTCTTTAAATTGATCTGGGTTTATAAACTGTTTAACAGGTAAATGTTTTTTACTTGGTTGTAGGTATTGGCCAATTGTAACAACATCAACATCATTTTCTTTTAAATCGTGTAGTGTTTCAATAACTTCTTCTCTAGTTTCACCCAAACCAAGCATAATACCAGATTTTGTACGTCTTTGTCCGGCTTTTTTTAGGTATTTAAGCACACCCATACTTCGGTCATATTGCGCTTGTATACGTACTTCGCGTGTTAAACGTCTTACTGTTTCAATATTATGCGAAACTACTTCAGGAGCTACATCAACAATTCTATCAATATGTTGTTCAATACCTTGAAAATCTGGGATTAAAGTTTCCATTGTTGTTTCAGGGTTCATGCGTCTTACAGCTTTAACAGTTTCGGCCCACATAATGCTTCCCATATCTTTTAAATCATCTCTATCAACACTTGTTAAAACTGCGTGTTTAATTTTCATTAATTTAATAGAGCGTGCCACTTTTTCGGGTTCATCCCAATCAACGGTTTCTGGTCTGCCTGTTTTAACACCACAAAAACCGCAAGAGCGTGTACAAATGTTGCCTAAAATCATGAAGGTAGCGGTACCTTCACCCCAACACTCGCCCATATTAGGGCAACTGCCTGATGTGCAAATGGTATTAAGTTTATATTTATCTACAAGGCCTCTTAACTCTGTGTATTTTTTTCCAGTTGGAAGTTTAACACGTAACCATTTTGGTTTAGGTTGTCTTTCGGGTAATATATTAGATAATGTTTCTTTTTGCATAGTAAAAAAATGAAAAAACAAAGATACGAAGTATTCTTTACAAAAAGCTATAATGTGGTGAGATACCAAATGCTAAAACCTATTAAAAATATAATACCACACCAGCTTAAAATACGTAAGCTTTTATTTGGGTGCCATTGTTTTGGTGTGTGCTTGCTAGTTATTAATTTATAATTAATTATGGCATAAAAAGGAGCGGTTATAAATGATAATACGGTGGCTATTTTTATAAGCAAACCCATTTCTGAAGCTAAGAATAAAAAAATGAAAATAGTGCCAATAAAAAGTAGTATAATCCAGAAATTATAGTTTTTTAAGGTTTTGTTTGTGAAAAGAAGTTGACTGGTTTTAGCCATGGTTCTGGGTGATGCATCTAAAGTAGTTAGGGTGGTGCTAAACATGGTTGTAAATGCAGCAATGGCAATTATAATATATGCCCAATTACCTAAAGTATTTGCATACATATTTATTAATTGGTTAGCAAATTTACTAGCAGAATTACTAAAAGTTTCGCCACTATTAAACATAACTAACGCGCCTAAAAGTAAAAAACCAAAGCCTAAAATTAGTGTACATATGTAGCCAATATTAAAATCGAATAATGCCAATTTTACGTTAACCTTACCAACTTCTCGTTGTTTTTCTACAGCCCAAAGAGATTGCCATACAGATACATCTAAGGGGGCAGGCATCCACCCCATAAAAGCAATTAAAAACGTAATTTCAATAGTGTTTTTTGGTAAAACCTGATTGAAAGATATTGGTGCGTTTGTTGTGTTTAAAGCAATACTAACAGCAGCAATAGTACTTATTGTTAGGGTAATTATAATTATTTTCATTAGTCGGTCTAATAATTTGTATTTACCTACAATGAGTAAAAAGAAACAAACTATTAAAACTATAATGGTCCAAGTTTCAATACTACTAACAGTTTTATTTCCAATGCTAAAAGCGCTAAAATTTCCAAACAAATTTGAAGCTAAACCAGCAGTTACAATGGTTACGGCTGTTTGAATGGTAAACATAGTAGCCATATTTAATGTGTAGTAAGTTATTAAAACGCCTTTGCCTAATTGTTTATAACCATCAAGTAAACTTTTGCCAGTTGCAGCTACATAACGAGGGCCAAATTGAAAAAACGGATACTTAAAAATATTTACAAGCGCCAAAGCCCAAAGTAAGCCCAATCCAAAATTTGCACCAGCTCTGGTTGATTGTACCAAATGAGAAACACCTATAGCGGCACCGGCAAATAAAATTCCCGGACCTAAGTTTTTAAGTTTAAAAATCATGGTGTTTTTTTAATAACCTCGGCAAGTAACTTTTTTGCACGTAACAATTTTACTTTTACGTTGTTAATAGGTTCTTTAAGCTCTTCGGAAATTTCTTTGTAACTAAGCTCTTGAAAATAACGCAGGTTAATAACCTTTTGGTAATGCGGTTTTAGTTTTTTTATATCCTTTAGAAGTTTTGATAAGTTTTGTTCTGTAATGAGTTTATCTTCAGCAGAAGGAGATTCATCTAAAATTTGATAAACAGATTTATCATCATTTGAAATAACTTGCGAAATTGATGTTTTTTTCTTTCTAATTAAATCAATATGAATGTTTTTTGAAATGGTAATTAGCCAAGTTTTAAACGTGTAATTTTCATCAAAAGTTTCAATTCTATCAAATGCTCTAGAAAATGTTCTAATAGCAATATCTTCGGCATCATTTTCATTTTGAATGCGTTTTAGCTGAAATCCATAAACATCATCCCAGAAGGTATCAAGTAGAAAATTAAACGCTTTTTGGTCGTTAGCTTTAGCGCGTTTAATAGCTTCGTTTATTTCCAATGGTTAGGTTTTGAAATAATATTGTTTATAAATATAGTTAATTGCATTGTAACTAAAAAAACTTCTAAAACCGGAAGTAAAATGATAAGATCTTTTTCTAGTAATTTTTTTGCTGAAGCGCCATAAACAAAATACATAATTATAAATCTAATTAAAAAGAGCGTTAAAACTATTTGCCAATTATAAGTAATTGCTAATAAAATTGTGGATAAAACCCAAAATAGTAGGGTAGTAGAGTATATTAAAGCAAGTAGTATTTTATGAATTGTTTTATAATGCTTAGCGGTTGATATGTGTCTCCTTTTCTGTTTAAACCAAGTTTTAAAGCTAGTTTTAGGTACAGATTTGGTGAAACTTTCTTTGGTAAAACAAATGGCTGTGTTTTTTTTTGTAGCTACTTGGTTAACAAACAAGTCATCATCACCAGAGCGCACTTTTATGTGGTTTATAAAACCATTGGCTTTAAAAAAAGCAGCTTTGGTATATGCTAAATTACGGCCAACACCCATGTATGGCAAGCCTATTTTTGCAAATGAAAAGTATTGAATAGCTGTTACTAAAGTTTCAAACCTAATGAGCTTATTTAAAAATGATTTTTTTATCCTTTTGTAAGCACCGTAACCCAAAACTATTTGTGTGCTTTCATTAAAATGAGCTGTCATTTCTTGTATCCAGTTGTTTGTAACTGGTTTGCAATCGGCATCAGTAAACAATAAATAATCATGTTTTGATGCTTTTATGCCTAATGTAAGCGCATATTTTTTGTTGCCCCAAAAGGCTTCAACATTTTTTACGTTTACAATTTTTATGTTGTTATGTTGGCTTGCAAAATGCTCAATAACATCTAAAGTATCATCTTTTGAAGCATCATTTATGAGTACTATTTCAAAATCTGGATAATTTTGATGTATTACAGAAGGAAGAAATTGCTTTAAATTTTCAGCTTCGTTTTTTGCACAAATTATTACTGAAACCGGAAAGGTTTTATGCGTATTGTTTTGAGTTTTTAAATATGAAAAGCGGCTAAAAATTAGCGTATAAAAAATAACTTGAATAGAAACTATAGCAATAAATGCATAGTAAATAACATCAAGTATTATCATATAAATTATGAGTGTTGAGGTTCGCTACAGTCTGCGAATTGATCTGGTGTTTTTCCGCAAAAACCACAAGCTTCACCGTCTTTATTTAGCATAGGGTTTTGGCTTGCACAAGTTCCAGCAAATTTGCCATCTTTTTTGGCCCATATTTTTATGGCTATACCTGCTACAGCTAAAGCCAAAATACCAGTTGTAATTAAAAAAAGTTTCATGCTTAAATTTTGTACAAAGATACATATAGAAAACAAACTATTCTAACTTTTTTTTGTTTTGATTTTGTGACTTTATTAAAAAAAAGTGTCAGATAATATGTATAAATATTACTAACCAATAAATAAAATTATCATGGAACAAATTTCAGAATCTTTACAAAGTTTTTTCTCATCTATATCTTCAGGTTTAGGTGATTGGGGTTTAAAATTAATAGGTGCTATAGCAGCATTAATAATAGGGCTTTACGTTATTAGAATAGCAATGAAGGCGCTATCAAAATTGTTTGATGTAAAAAAGATTGATGGAACATTACAACCTTTTTTACTAACCACCATTGGGTTTATTTTAAAATTATTACTAATAATATCTATAGCAGGTATTGTTGGTGTGCCAATTGCATCATTTGCTGCTATTTTAGCTGGTGTTGGTGTTGCCATTGGAGCTGCATTTAATGGCTCATTGGGCCATATAGCTTCTGGTATTATGTTATTAATTTTTAGACCTTTTAGAGTGGGCGATTTAATAAAAACCAATGGTGCGTTTGGTTTTGTTAAAGAAATATCAGTATTTGTTACGGTTATTGAAACATTTCAAAATGAAACTGAAATTATACCAAACTCTTCAATTACAGCTAACAAAATTACTAATTTAACTAAGGTAGGTAATTTACGTGTAGATATGCCTTTTGCTATTAGATACGGGGCCGATATTAATAAAGCTAAACAAATAGTTTTAGATGTACTAAATAATGATGAAAATGTGCTAAAAGATGAAAAATTAAAAGCTAGAGTTGCCGTAAATAACTTAGGCGAAAATAGTGTAGAGCTTTTAGCATTGCCTTATGTTAACTGTGAAAACTATTGGGATGTTTATTGGGATACGCGCCAAAATATAGTTGAAGCTTTAGGTAAAGCTAATTATGAAGCACCATTGCCACAACGCGTTGTTACAATGGTTAACAAATAAATAATAATTATTAAGCATAAAAAAAGGTTGTTTTTTAATAAAACAACCTTTTTTTATTTACTGAAATTTTTAAAACTCTATTGCAAACTAATTTCGGCAACTTTGTTTTCTAACGATGCTATTTTATTACCACCTTTATGTTCAATAGTTATTTTTAGTGCTAAAGCATCTTCGGCGTAAGGTATAGACATTAATTTTCTATCGGCTTCATTTAAAATACCTAGGCTTACCATTTTATCTTGTACTTCGGCCCAAATTTGGTAACATTGCTCTTCTGGTAATTCTGGTAAAGATACCACATCAATCATTGATGTTTTTTCTTTTGGGTTTATGTAAGCAACTGTTTTTAAATCTTTAGCACGATCATTACCATTAATAATGTATTTTGCAGTTTCAGGATTGTTAAGTTTTAACAATTGGCGCATTACATCATCTAAAGCTTTGCGGTTTTTTTCAATATCGCCTCTTAAATCAAAAATTTCTTCATCTACAACAACGGTATCTTGTCGTAATTTTTGTGTCTGATCATAAAAGTAAATAGATGTACCAGCAAAAATAAAGGCAGCTATACTAGCGGCTACACTAAATTTATACCATTTTTTATATTTGCTAGTGCTGTTTAATTTAACAACAGGAGCATCATCTAATTCATCTAAAATATTATTTAAAATATGTTTAGGAGCCTCTACAGCATTGGTTTTAGCAATTATTTCTAAGTTTTGCTGTAAGGTGTTGTAAGCATTCTGTACTTCTGGATATTTTTCAATATAAGTTTCAACCATTTCAGTGTTAGCTGAAGTGGTTTCACCTATTAGATATTTTTCTAAAAGGCCAGAATTTAAGAATGTTGAAATCTTTTCATTCATGACTTTCTTTAGTTAAGGGTTATAAATTTTTTTTAGTTCTCGTAATCCTATTTTTAATCTGGATTTTATAGTACCCAGCGGAATATTTAATTCTTCACTGGCTTCTTGCTGCGTCATACCCTCAAAAAACAGGGCGTTTATTACAATTTGATATTTTTCTTCAAGAGTGCCTAGGTGTTTTTTTAAATCTAAAACATCTTGATTTATGCTATCGGCTGTATATGTATATACGACAGATGTATCAATTTGGACTTCATTACCGCTTTTGTTTTTTTGCGATCTTACTTTATCAATTGCGGTATTGTAAGCAATTCTATATAACCAAGTAAAAAGTTTGGCTTTACTGGCGTCATATTTCTTGGCATAACGCCAAATTTTAACAAAACTTTCCTGAAGCACATCTTGTGCTGTTTCATCATCTGATATTATCTTTTTAATAACACCAAACAGCGCATCGGCATAGTTTTCATAAAGCAAAGAAATAGCTTTTTTATTGCCTGCTTTTAGTAGAGACACTATTTCTTTTTCAATAGGAGATGTCAATGTATATAATGTTTGTTAAAATTAATATTCCAAAGGTAACATTTACTTTTTAAATTATAATATGTTTACTTCGGCTTCAATTGAAATATTAAATAATCGTTTTACTGTTTCTTGTATTGTTTTTGATAACTTTAAAATATCACTACCCTTAGCATTGCCATAATTAACAAGTACTAAGGCTTGCTTATTGTGTACACCATAATTGCCAAAGCGTTTGCCTTTAAAGCCTGCTTGCTCAATTAACCAACCCGCAGGTACTTTTACTTGTGTACTAGAAATTGGGTAACTTGGTATGTTTTCAAAATTGCTTTTTAGTGTGTTAAAATGTGTTGCTGAAATAACGGGGTTTTTAAAAAAACTACCGCTATTACCAATTATTTTAGGGTTTGGTAATTTACTTTCGCGAATAGAAATTACTGCTTTTGAAACATCTTGTATGGTTGGGTTTTTAATACCCATATTTTCAAGTTCTGAAGTTATTGCACCATAATTTATGTGTAAAGTGTGGTGTTTTTTTGTGAGTTTAAAGGTAACATTAGTAATTACATAGTTGCCTTTTTCTTCTTGTTTAAAAACCGAATTGCGGTAACCAAAATTACAAGCCTCTTTACTAAAAGTTTTAGTGGTTTGGTTTTTAATTGAAATAGCTTCGCATGAAACAAAAACATCTTTTAATTCAACACCGTAAGCGCCAATATTTTGTATAGGTGCTGTGCCAACATTACCTGGTATTAATGATAGGTTTTCAATACCGCCATAATTATTGTTTAAGCACCAAAGCACAAACGTATGCCAGTTAGTACCAGCATTTGCTTTTATGGTTACAAAATTGTCGTCTTCAGTAACAACTTCAATACCTTTAATATTTACATGAATTACTAAACCATCAAAATTTTTGGTTAGTAGCATATTACTACCGCCACCAAGTAATAATTTGTTTGGGTAGTTTTCTAGTTTTAAAACATCAATAAGCGCTTTAGTACTTGTAACAGATGTAAAGTATTTTGCATTTACATCTATACCAAATGTGTTGTAATGTTTTAAAGATATGTTTTGTTGTATGTGCACTAGTTGTTGTAAACTTTTAAAGCTTCTTTTATAATATTTACAGCTTTTACTAAACTTCTTCTGTTAAGTACGTAAGCAATTCTTATTTGGTTTTTTCCAAGACCTGCTGATGAGTAAAAACCACTTGCAGGAGCTACCATAACCGTTTCGTTATCTACATCAAAATGTTCTAAAAGCCATTGGGCAAAATGATCTGAATCTTTTACAGGTAATTCTGCAATACAATAAAAAGCACCTTTTGGTGTAGATACTCTTATGCCTTCAATTTTATGCAATTCTTCAATAAGTGTGTTGCGCCTTTTAATATATTTATTTTTTACATCTTCAAAATAACTTTGTGGTGTGCCTAATGCGGCTTCACTTGCTATTTGTGCGTAAGTTGGTGGGCTCAACCTTGCTTGGGCAAATTTTAAAACGGTATGCCTAACGGTTTCATTGCGTGTAACTAAACAACCAACTCTGGCACCACACATACTGTAACGTTTAGATACTGAATCTATCATTATAGTATGTTCATTTAAACCTTCTAATTCTAAAATAGAGTAGTGTGAATTTCCATCATAAGTAAATTCACGATATACTTCATCTGAAATTAAAAATAAATCATGGCGCTTAACAATATCGGCTAATTGCTTAATTTCTTTTTCAGAATATAAACAACCTGTAGGGTTTCCTGGGTTGCAAATCATTATAGCCTTTGTTTTAGGCGTAATTAATTTTTCAAATTCTTCAATAGCAGGAAGCGCAAAATTATCATCAATATTAGAAACAATTGGCACAACTTTTACACTTGCCGAAGTTGCAAAGGCAATGTAGTTTGCATAAAAAGGTTCGCAGATAATGACTTCGTCATCAACATCCATAATACTGCCAAAAATAAAAGCAATGGCTTCACTGGCTCCTGTGGTAACAACAATGTCTTGGTTGGTAACCTTTATATTGTGTTGGCTGTAATAATTGGCTAGTTTATTTCTATAAGTTTCTGAGCCTTCAGAACGTGAATATGATAAAATTTCAACATCGTTTTCTTTTACAGCCTTTAAGGCAACTTCAGGTGTTTTAATATCTGGTTGCCCAATATTTAGGTGATATATATGTTTACCGTTTTTTATAGCTTTTTCAGCAAACGGTACAAGTTTTCTAATTGGTGATTCTGGCATTAACTGCCCTTTTTTAGATATTTTTGGCATCTAATTTTAAATTTAGTGTGCAAATTTGAGAAATTTTTATTAAAAAGAAGAGTGAAAGTACTAGACTATTTAAAAGATTTGTAAATTGATAGTATGATTGTTAGGTACTTTTTAAATAAAAAATGCTTGCTTTTTTTCTGTTTAATTAATGTTTTTGCTGTTGGTTTGTTTGCACAAAGTAAATTTATTATTCAAAATAAAAAGCAATCTGATAAAATACGTTTCAAATTAATACACAATTTAATTGTTGTACCTGTTGAAGTTAACGGTGTAGAATTATCGTTTATTTTAGATACCGGTGTTAGTAAACCTATAATTTTTAATTTTTTAAACGGAGCCGATACTTTAAAAGTTAAAAATACCGAAACACTTTTTTTACGTGGTTTAGGTGATGGAGCTCCGGTTGAGGCCTTAAAATCTTCAAATAATATTTTCAAAATTGGTGAAGCCATTAATATAGACCAGAATTTGTTTGCCATTTTTGGATTAGAAATAAATTTTGCATCAAGATTGGGCATACCAATTCATGGTATTATTGGGTTAGATCTGTTTAAAGATTTTATTGTTGAAATTAATTACAGAGCTAAACACATTAGGTTATTTGAGCCTAATACTTATAACTATAAAACATGCAAAAAATGCGAACGTTTTAATTTAGAATTTTATAATGATAAGCCATACATAAATGCCCATGTAAATATTCAAAATAAAAAAATACCCGTTAAACTTTTAATAGATTCTGGTGGAAGTGATAGTTTATGGTTGTTTGAAGATGATACTATGGGAATACAATCTGGTAACGCATTTTTTAGAGATTTTTTAGGGCATGGGTTAAGTGGTAGTGTTTATGGAAAACGTACTAAGGTTGATACTTTTTATTTAAAAAATTTTAAATTGAAAAATGCTAATGTAGCCTATCCTGATGCTACTTCAATAGCTTTTGCTAAACGCGTAAAAGAAAGAAATGGTAGTATTGCTGGAAATATTTTAAAGCGTTTTAATGTTATTGTAGATTATAAAAACTCATTGCTAACGCTTAAAAAAAATGCCAATTTTAAAGATGAGTTTAGATATAATAAAAGCGGTATAGAGTTGGCACACAGCGGTGTTAGGTTTGTTAAAGAATATGATAATACCTCTTTTAAATACAAAGAAAATAGAGGATTAAGTAAAGCTAGCGATGGCGTTAATGTTGTTTTAAATAAAACTTACCGTATGGCGCTAAAACCAGCTTATGCTATTGTTGAGCTTCGGGAAAATTCACCAGCAAAAAAAGTAGGATTACAAAAAGGCGATGTTATTTTAGCAATAAATGGTAAAACTACGCATCAATTAAAACTACAACAAATAATGCATTTGTTTTATGGCAATACAGGGAAACTCATAAAATTAAAAGTTGAAAGAGGTAATACAGTTTTAAGTTTTAATTTTAGGTTAGAAAAGCCTTATTAATAAAAAAGGCCTAAACCATAAGTTTAAGCCTTTAACTTATAATGTATTGTACAATTAATTTTGAACAATACTTTTATTTGTTTTCTGTAATACGCTAGCCTTATTAGTCTTAGAGTCTACAACTAAACCTTTAATTTTTAAAGCAACAGTTGGTGTATCAGCATTAGAAATTACAGTAATAGTTTTTCTAATAGGGTTTACTCTGTTAGTATCATACTTTACTTTAATTTCTCCTGTTTTACCCGGCATAATAGGGTCTTTTGGTTTAGATGGAATGGTACATCCGCAAGATGATTTAACATCGGTAATAATTAAAGGTGCATCACCTGTATTTGTAAATTCAAATATACGCACACCATCAGATCCTTTTTCTATAGTGCCATAATCAATAGTATCAGTTTTAAACTTAATTTTAGCTACTTTGTCTTGGGCATTAACAGAAAAACTGATTAACCCGATAAATAAAATTGTAATTAATTGTTTCATTACGTTACGTTTTTAATTCTTTGGTAAACATAGTTACTTTCTCCATAACAAGCAAAATTATTAGACGAAATACAACTATATTAACATATTTAACTTCATTGAATGTACGTATTACTTTTCTGGTTTTGGTTATTACAATGTTAAAAATATAAGTTCTTTCAAATAGAACATAATAGTTTTCACAGAAAAAGAAATATAAGTACTTTTGCCAATTATTATTCAAAAACTATTCCAAACATGAGTATTCCATCAAAATACGATGCAAAACAGGTAGAAAATAAGTGGTACAGCTACTGGATGAAACATAATTATTTTCATTCTACACCAGACCAAAGAGAGCCGTACACTATTGTAATTCCACCACCAAACGTCACAGGAGTACTGCACATGGGGCATATGTTGAATAATACTATTCAAGATGTGTTAATTCGTCGTGCCCGTTTACAAGGTAAAAATGCGTGTTGGGTACCAGGTACAGATCACGCATCTATTGCTACAGAAGCCAAAGTTGTTGCCAAATTAAAGGAACAAGGCATAGATAAAAACGATTTAACACGCGATGAATTTTTAAAACACGCTTGGGATTGGACACACGAATATGGTGGTGTAATCCTTGAGCAGCTTAAAAAATTAGGGTGTTCTTGTGATTGGGATCGTACCAAGTTTACTATGGATGACGATATGAGCGAAGCCGTAATAAAAGTGTTTGTTGATTTATATAACAAAGGACTTATCTATCGCGGTTACCGTATGGTAAATTGGGATCCAGAAGCAAAAACAACACTGTCGGATGAAGAAGTTGAATACGTAGACAAGCAAGGAAAATTATACCATATAAAATATCAAATTGAAGGTAGCAACGAGACACTAACCATTGCTACAACGCGTCCTGAAACTATTTTGGGTGATTCGGCAATTTGTATTAATCCTGAAGACGAGCGTCATTTTAACCTAAAAGGAAAAAAAGCCATTGTGCCAATTTGTAATCGTGTAATTCCTATTATAGAAGACGATTATGTAGATGTTGAATTTGGAACAGGTTGTTTAAAAGTAACGCCTGCACATGATGAAAATGATAAGGTTTTAGGCGATAAGCACAACCTTGAAGTAATCGATATATTTAACGAAGATGCTACGTTAAACAGTTATGGTTTACATTACCAGGGAAAAGATCGATTTGAAGTTAGAAAAGAAATTGTAAAAGAGCTTGAAAGTTTAGGTCTAATTGAAAAAATTGAAGACCATAATAACCGTGTTGGAATTTCAGAGCGTACAAAAGCCATTATCGAACCACGATTAAGCGACCAATGGTTCTTAAAAATGGAAGAATTGGTAAAACCAGCAATAGAAGCAGTTTTAGGTGAAAATGCCGATATAAAATTATTTCCAAAAAAGTTTGAAAATACCTATCGTCACTGGATGGAAAACATTCGCGATTGGAATATTTCGCGCCAATTACTTTGGGGACAACAAATTCCCGCGTTCTATTATGGCGACGGAAAAGAAGATTTTGTAGTAGCAGAAAACATCAATGATGCAGTAAAACTTGCTCAAGATAAAACAGGAAATTCTGCACTTAAAGCTGAAGATTTACGTCAAGAAACCGATGCATTAGACACATGGTTCTCATCATGGTTGTGGCCAATGTCGGTGTTTGATGGTATTCGCAATCCAGAAAATGAAGAAATTAAATACTATTACCCAACAAACGACTTAGTAACTGGTCCAGATATTTTATTCTTTTGGGTAGCACGTATGATTATTGCAGGTTACGAGTATAAAGATGAAAAGCCTTTCCAGAATGTATATTTAACAGGATTAGTACGCGATAAGCAACGTCGTAAAATGAGTAAATCTTTAGGGAACTCACCAGACGCCTTAAAACTTATTGAAGAATACAGCGCCGATGGTGTTCGTGTTGGGTTACTATTAAGTAGCGCAGCAGGAAACGATTTATTGTTTGACGAATCGTTATGCCAACAAGGAAAAGGTTTTGGTAACAAAATCTGGAATGCCTACCGTTTGGTTGATGGTTGGGAAGTTTCAGAAAGCATTGAGCAACCAGAAGCAAGTAAGATTGCAATTGAATGGTACGAATCTAAATTTCAAAACGCATTAATAGAGATTGAAGATCACTTTAGTAAATACCGTTTAAGCGATGCGTTAATGGCTATTTATAAGTTAATTTACGACGATTTTTGCGGTTGGTTACTAGAAATGGTAAAACCAGCATACCAACAACCAATAGATGCTAAAACTTATAATGCAATTATCTCAATTTTTGAAGATAACTTAAAAATTGTACATCCGTTTATGCCATTTTTAACTGAAGATTTATGGCATTACATAAAAGATCGCACGCCAGAAGACGCTTTAATTGTAGCGAGTTGGCCTACAACAAAACCAATTAACGAAACCTTGATTTCAGAATTTGATTTTGCTTCGGAAGTGATTTCAGGTATTCGTACCATTAGAAAGGAAAAGAACATTGCGTTTAAAGATGCGATTGGATTTTCGGTAATTAACAACGAAAAATCATCAACTACCTTTGATGCGATTATACAAAAAATGGGTAATCTTGAAACTATTCAGTATGTAGATGAAGCGGTTGAAGGTGCTTTAACCTTTAGAGTAAAATCTAACGAGTATTTTGTGCCAATGGTTGGCGCTATAGACGTTGAAGCTGAAATTAAAAAGTTAACTGAAGAGTTAAATTACACCGAAGGTTTCTTAAAATCGGTACAGAAAAAACTATCTAACGAACGTTTTGTAAATAACGCACCAGAACAAGTTGTAGCTTCAGAAAAGAAAAAAGAAGCAGATGCTTTAGCAAAAATTGAAACACTTAAAGCAAGTTTAGCTAGTTTAAAGTAAAACGTAAATACTTGTTCTTTTTCTTTCATTAAAAAGAACAAGTATTTTGTGTTTTTCACAAAGACGTTAAAACTTGGCGTCATTCAAATCAAAACCTAGTAATTTTTTACTAAGTTCATGTAATGTGTTTTTTGGAGCATGAAAATGATAAACACGTTGCCAATGTGTTGTTGTTTCATTAGGTTTTAAAACTTTTAAAGGCGCATTACTTTCTAGCTCAAAAAAATCAGTGCTATTATTGTAAATGGGTATAGCTTCACCGTTATAAGGAGTGTCTTGAATGCTTACAAGTGAGTTAGAATATAAGCTATCAGCTTCTTTTTTATATTGAATAATAGTTAGCTTGTTTTTTAGTTTTGAATAACAACCATAAACAGTTGGTGCAAATTGTGGTGGTATACCAATTTTACTTCTGTATTGTCCATCTGTTTTAAATAAAATAGTATTGTTTTTTATAGTTAAACGTGTACTATCAATTGTGGCTAAGTAGGTTAAAACATCGTGTTTTGTACCTTGGTTTTTTAGCGGAATAATAACTACAGAATCATCACCAGGATACATGCCTGCACTCCATAAACCAGCTAAACCTGTGTGCTTTTTCCATGTAACAGTATCAATGTTTTTTAGTTTGTGATAAGTTTCAAAAGCTACAAATTTGGTGTTTTTATCAACTTCAATATTTAAATTATTATTAATGTTTTCTTTTGAAAGAATACTTATTTCTCTGTTAATTTCAATCTTAAATTGTGTGCCAATATTATTAGTAAGTTGCATGGTTTTAAATAATTTAACCTTACTATTACTTTTGCTAATAACGCTGTATGGTTCAGCATCTATGGTTGCAGGTACTTTCCAATTATCATCATGTAGTGGTTGTATTTGCTGGAAATAAAAAGAAAACTGAGACCCAAGTGGCGCTATCCAAAGGCGTTCTTCACCACCAATACTTTTATTTGCATCTGTTAGTGCTGTTTCGTTTATCCAGCCGTTACTTAAGCCTTGGGTATTATTATAAGTACTGGTTAAAATTCTGCCTTGGTAAAAAGGTGATATTAAAATTCTAGAATTTCCATTGTTATTGGTTAGTTCAAAAGCTGTTTTATTATCAAAAAGATTTTGGTAATATTGGTAATTTTTTACGGGAATTTTTTTGCTACAGCTAACAATAATAATACTTAATAATAGAAAAAAGTATAGCTGTTTCATAATGGCTTTATTATGTTATTCTCTATATAAAAAATACTTATTTACCAATTCTACGTAAGCTTCTTTGGCTTCGTTTTCTGAAATGCTTTTGGCTTGAAATAAAGCATTGGTTTTAAAGGCATTAATTAAGGCTTCTCTACTTCGTGGTTTACCATAATCGTTAGTGGCTTTTTTGTAATAGGCATATAATTTTAACAGCGTATCTGCCGGAAAAGGGTCTTTATGGGCATTAACTCTGGCTACTGCTTCTTCAAATGCTTTATCTAATTCTTCGTTCGTCATTTATGCTTCTGCTATAACTGTTTCGCCGCCTTTAACTTTTTGGTTTAATTGTACTTTTATGTTGGTGTTTAATGGTAAAAACAAATCTACTCTAGAGCCAAATTTTATAAAACCAGCATCTGCACCTTGCACAGCTTGATCTTCAACTTTTGCATAATTTACAATGCGCTTAGCTAGTGCACCAGCAATTTGCCTGTATAAAACTTTACCGTAGCCAGGGTTTTCAACAACAATAGTGGTACGTTCATTTTCTTCACTGGCTTTAGGGTGCCATGCAACTAAATATTTGCCTGGGTGATATTTACTAAAAAGTACCTTACCGCCAATAGGGTAGCGCGTTACGTGTACGTTTATGGGTGACATAAATACACTTACTTGTAGGCGTTTTTCTTTAAAATATTCTTTTTCAAATACTTCTTCTATAACTACCACTTTTCCATCAACAGGTGATATTACCTGCGCTTCATTTTGAATTGTGTTACGTTTAGGGTTTCTAAAAAATTGTAAAATAAGTATTAAAAACACAAGTAAAGCAACAAGTATTAAGGTGCGCAGCCATGTTATTGAAATAAAACTATCAACTAATAAAAATAACGCAACAACAATAACCAAAGTTATTATTATAATTTTATGACCTTCTTTATGAAACATAGTTTAAAATACTTAGAAATGAATAAATAAATGGTGCTGCAAATATGATACTATCTAACCTATCAAACAAGCCACCGTGACCTGGCATAATAGAGCCACTATCTTTAACACCAGCTTGTCTTTTAAATTTAGACTCTATTAAATCTCCTAAAGTGCCAAAAACACTAACTATAACACTTAAAATTAGCCAATTAGTAAAATTTAATGTTTGTGTAAAGTTAGCAATAAAATAGCTAGCAATACAAGCAAAAAATAAACCGCCTAAAAAACCTTCAACTGTTTTTTTGGGTGAAATTTTTGAAAAAAGTTTTTGTTTTCCAAAGTTTTTACCAACTAAATATGCAAAAGAATCGTTTACCCAAATGAGTATAAAAGCTCCCAAAAGTATGTTGGCATTATAGTTTTTTTGGTAATTAGCTATTAAGTTTAAGAATATAAACGCACTTGTTATATAAAAAGTGGTTAATATAAAACGTTTTGTTGAAAATAACGGAATGGTTTTTTCTGAAAACAAATCTTTAATTAAAAATAACTGAACAAAAATAGTTAAAACGGTAAGTATTTGTGTGGCTTCTTCTAAACCAAAACGTGTATTTAGTATTAGTTTCCAGTAAACAAAAACAAAATACATAATTATAAAAATAAAATAAGGTATAATGTTTTTTAGCTGAATTAACTTTTTAAACTCGGCAAGTGTTACAAGACCAAATGCAAAAAATAGAATTATTAATGCGTGCTTATTTTGCATGCAGCCAATAAGTAAACCAATGTATACAAGGCCTGATAGCCCTCTAGTAAGCATTTCTTTCATTTATAAATCTTCTAAAAGTAGTAGGTATAAATTTTTTGCGCTACTGCCGTAACTTAAAAAGTCTTTTTCTTCGCTAGATTTAAAATGTTTGATGGTTGTAATGTTTGTTGGAATTTTTTGACGGTTTTTTGATTTTATACCTCGTAAGCCTTCGCCTATGTTTTCAACAATTTGGCTTGTTGTAGCAAAAACTACAAAGTTAAAAGGTAGCTCGGGTAGTTTTTTTTCAAATATTTGTTTTGATGATATAAGCAAAGAACCATCATTAGCAATTAGGTTTTCACAAGTGGTTAGAAAAAAATCAGATTCACTAACAAGCCTTGAAGCTTTAATGTTTGTACTTTTAAATTTATCAGTTAATTGTTCGTCTAACAATAAAACCTTTTTTTCTTGCCATTTATTTTCTTCAATAATAAGATCTAAATTTTCATAAACTTCATTTAAATCTTCACAATACAAGAACTTGCCACCATTAGCTTTAAAATTTATTGTAAACCTTTCGTCTATTGGTAGCTTTACTTCTGGCATGTATTTGCCTCTTTCATCAGATTTTAGTTCTTCTGATTGTTTTTCAGATTTAGAACCAAAAAGTTTTCTAAAAAGACTCATTTAGTAGTAGCTATTAACCTAATCTTATTGTTGAATATCAAATATAAAAAAACTTAAAATAACCTTAAGGTTATTTTAAGTTTTTTAGTAAAAGCATAACAAAAATACTAAAATTTAGCTGCTTTTTACGAATTTTCTTTTGTTTCAGAACTGTTTTGGGTATTTTCAGGTGTTTCGGTGTTCTGTTTTTCTTCTTTTACAATAGCCTCTTCTTTTTCAAAAGCACGCTTGCCAAAAATGCGTTCTAGGTTATCTTTAAAAATAACTTCTTTAGTTAAAAGTTCTTCGGCAAGTTCAGTAAGTTTATCTTTATTTTCTTCAAGTAATTTAACAGCGCGTTCATATTGTTTTTCAATAATATCTGATATTTCTTTATCAATTAATTCGGCTGTTTGCTCACTATAAGGCTTAGAAAAGCCGTATTCACTTTGACCGCTAGAATCATAATATGTTAAGTTACCAATTTTATCACTTAAGCCATAAATGGTAACCATGGCACGGGCTTGTTTGGTTACTTTTTCTAAATCACTTAATGCTCCTGTAGATATTTTGTTAAAAATAACTTTTTCGGCAGCTCTACCACCTAGTGCAGCACACATTTCATCTAACATTTGTTCTGGGCGAACAATTAAACGTTCTTCAGGTAAATACCATGCGGCACCTAATGAGCGTCCTCTTGGTACAATAGTTACTTTTATTAATGGAGCCGCGTGTTCGAGCATCCAGCTTACAACGGCATGACCAGCTTCATGGAACGCAACGGCGCGTTTTTCACTAGGTGTAATTATTTTGTTTTTCTTTTCTAAACCGCCAATAATTCTATCTACAGCATCAAGAAAATCTTGTTTATCAACTTCTTTTTTACCATTTCTGGCAGCAATTAAAGCAGCTTCGTTACAAACGTTTGCAATATCGGCACCCGAAAAACCAGGTGTTTGTTTAGATAAAAAGTCAGTATCTAAATCTTTTGATTTTTTTAGCGGGCGCAAATGCACTTCAAAAATTTCTTTACGCTCACGTACATCTGGTAAATCAACAAAAATTTGTCTGTCAAACCTTCCGGCACGCATTAATGCTTTATCTAAAATATCGGCTCTATTGGTTGCAGCAAGTACAATTACATTGGTGTTTGTGCCAAAACCATCCATTTCAGTTAATAACTGGTTTAGGGTGTTTTCGCGTTCATCATTACTTCCAGACATGGCGTTTTTGCCTCTAGCTCGACCAATGGCATCAATTTCATCAATAAATATAATTGAAGGCGATTTTTCTTTGGCTTGTTTAAACAAATCACGTACGCGCGATGCACCTACACCAACAAACATTTCAACAAAATCTGAACCTGAAAGTGAGAAGAAAGGTACTTTAGCTTCACCAGCTACAGCTTTTGCTAATAATGTTTTACCTGTACCTGGAGGGCCAACTAGTAATGCGCCTTTTGGTATTTTACCACCTAAAGTGGTGTATTTTTCAGGGTATTTTAAGAAATCTACAATTTCTTGAACTTCTTCTTTTGCACCTTCTAAACCAGCTACATCTTTAAAGGTTGTTTTAACCTCGGTGTTTTGGTCAAAAAGTTTTGCTCTAGATTTTCCTATATTGAAAATTTGACCGCCAGCGCCACCACCAGCGCCGCCAGACATTCTTCGCATTATAAAAATCCAAACACCAATAAGTAATAAAAATGGTAATAAACCAATTAACAAGTTGCCTATAGTGTCAGTTTCAGTATCAAACTCAATAATAGGTTTGGTGTCTAGTTCTTTAATGGTGTTGTTAAGTTTGTTTTCAAAGTTTTGAAGATCGCCAAACTCAAATTTATAATTAGGTATTCTGGTAACCGATGGAATAAACGGCTGTTGTTTAGAATTTTTGTGTATGTCTTTAGCTTCGGCATCTTTGGTTAAATATACGCGAGCCACTCGGGTATTTTTAACAATGTCTATTTTTTCAACATCGCCATTGGCTAAATATTTAAAAAAATCTGAAGTTGTGGTTTTAGATCCGCCACTGCTTGAGGTGTTTCCAAAAAATTGAAACCCTAAAAATAGGGCTAGTAAAATACCGTAAATCCAATACGGGCTAAACTTTGGCTTTTTATCTTTGTTGTTCTTTTTATCGTTTGCCATGTGTTTTTTAATAACTTGTTTCTATTACTGTTGTTTTTGCGTCTCCCCAAAGGCTCTCAATGTCATAATATTCTCTAACATGTTTTTGGAAAACATGCACAACAACATTAACATAGTCTATTAAAACCCATTCGGCATTGTCTTCACCTTCAACATGCCAGGGTTTGTCTTTAAGTTCTTTGCTTACCTTTTTTTGAACGGCGTTTACTATGGCGTTTACTTGTGTGTTAGAAGTACCTTCACAAATTATAAAGTAATCACAAACAGTGTTTTCAATTTCTCTTAAGTCTAAAATATTTATTTCTTTACCTTTAACATCTTCAATTCCGCTTAAAATTACAGATATTAATTGGTCTGCGCTTATTTTTTCTTTCGCCATTAAATTTATTTAATTTGTACAAAGTTATTATTTTTTAGTTTTTAAAGCTCTAAAAAAATCATAAGATTTGCTAGTATATTTATTACATTTTTATGCATATAATCAAACTTAGTGCCACCAATTCTACAAATAGCTATTTACGTAGCCTAATTGCAGATGAAAATTTAAACGATTTTACGGCTGTTATTACCCAAAAGCAAACTAGCGGACGCGGGCAAATGGGTACAGTTTGGAATGCTAAGGCTGGAAAAAACCTTACGTTTAGTGTGTTTAAAGATGTTAGTGGTTTTTATTTAGAGCATCCTTTTTACATAAGCATGGTAACTGCTTTGGCTTTAATTAAAACCTTAAACTTTTTTGGAATACCCAAAATTAGTGTAAAATGGCCAAACGACATTTTGTCAGAAAACAAAAAAATATGTGGTGTTTTAATAGAAAATGTCATAAAAAATAATAAAATGACGGCTTCAATTTTAGGTATGGGTTTAAATGTAAACCAAACTGAGTTTGAAAATTTGCCCAAAGCATCATCATTAAAAATAATTACCGGACGTGTTTTTAATATTGATGAGGTTGCTATTACAATAATTAATAATTTGAAGTTTTATTTTGAATTTTTGCAGGCAGGCAACATTACAATTATAAAAAATGAATATGTTAATTATTTATTCAGAAAAAATAAACCTTCAACATTTTTAGATGCTGAAGGTTGTATGTTTTCTGGTTTTATTAAAGGTGTTACCAATACCGGCAACTTAAAAGTTTTGGTTGAAGATGGTATTGTAAAAACCTTTGATTTAAAAGAAATTCAATTGTTGTATTAAATTGCCTTTGGTATGCTTGTAGCAAGGGTTTCAATAAATTTGCTTATTGGCCCTTTTATCATCATTGCCATCATGGGGTTAAAGTTACCTGCAAACTGTAATTGTACTTCACTAGCACTATCAGCCGTTTGAACAATATGGCCTGTTAACGAAAAATCTATTTTTCCGCCAGCAGCGCCTAATACAATTTTGTTTGGTGGCACAACTTCTTTCTTTTTAAGTATTATTTCGGGCATGCCTTTAAGTGCAAATAAAAACTTATCGTCTTCTAAAACCTCAAACTTGCTAATGTTTTCGGGCATTAACGATTCAAAGTTTTTAACATCAGATAAAAAGTTGAAAACATCTTCGGGAGATTTTTCTACGTTTATTTTTGGAGATTCTAAATTCATTTATATTTAATTTTAATTACAACTAGTGTATCAAATAGCGTTCCATTCACTTGGGTTACTATTCCATTCAGCTAATGTTTTTAGTTGTTTTTCGGTAATGTAGTTGGTGTCTAGTGCTTGCTCAAGTAAACTTTCGTAATTACTTAAGGTTTGAAGCATTAGGTTTTCGTTTTCAAAGTTTTTGGTAGCCACTTCAAAACCATAGGTAAAAATAGCTATCATGCCTTTAACATTTATACCTGCATTTTTTAATGCGGTAACAGCATTTAAACTGCTTTTGCCTGTGCTTATTAAATCTTCAACTACTACAACATTTTGGCCTTTTTCAATAAAGCCTTCAATTTGGTTTTTACGTCCGTGGCCTTTAGCATCTGGTCTTACATAAATAAAAGGTAAGCCTAAATACTCGGCAACTAGCATACCTATACCAATGGCGCCAGTAGCTACACCAGCAATGGCATCGGGTTTTCCGTATTGTTTTTCAATTTGTTTTGCCATAGTTTCTCTAATGTAATTTCTAATGGCAGGGAACGATAAAATAATACGGTTATCACAATAAATAGGTGATTTCCATCCAGAGGCCCATGTAAAGGGGTCTTTTGGGCTAAGTTTTATAGCGTTTACTTGTAATAAAACTTCAGCAGTTTTTTTGGCAGTATCTTTATTAAAAATCATGAGCCAAAAATACAGATTAATTTCGTTTTTATGTAAGAGTATTATTGTTAAGCCAAATATTTTTTTCAACAATTATTGGTTTGTTACTAAAAATGATATTTTTACCATTAGTTAAACACCAAATATTATTTATGTATAAAATTTTTGTTGGAGATAAGCCTATAATTTTAACCACCGAAGTAGCGCAAGAAACTAATTTTAAAAATTACTTGTTAGATACTGTAAACATTGGTAAAGTAATTAAAGAGCTTACTAAAACAGATTTAAAAGAAGTAAGACTTATTCATGAAAACCATGAAAAATTACTAAGTAAATTTTTAAAAAAATTACCAAACGTAGTTGCTGGCGGCGGAAAAGTATACAACGAAGAAGGAAAGGTTTTATTTATTTACAGAAATGATAAATGGGATTTGCCTAAAGGAAAAGCAGAATCTAATGAATCTATAGAAGAAACATCTATACGTGAAGTAGAAGAAGAAACTGGTGTAACAGGTTTACAAATTACAAAACCGCTACAAACAACCTACCATATTTTTAAGCGTAACGGAAAACATAAAATAAAAGTTACATATTGGTTTGAAATGAAAACTAGTTTTAAAGGTGTTTTGTATCCGCAAGAAAAAGAAGGAATTACAAAGGTAGCTTGGTTAAATAAAACCGAATCTGACCAAGCGTTATTAAATTCTTACGCCAATATTAAAGTTTTAGTTGTTGATTAATTATCAGTGATAAATCAAAAACATTGTAAACCTTTTAAAAAAAATGTTAACTTTAGTGAAATTAATAGCAATATTACGGTTTTTGTATGTAAATGCTTGAAACCGATTTTTCTTAAAAAAAATAATAAATAATGAAAGAGCACAAGCTTTCTTTTGGTACAATTTTAATTTTAAAACCTAACTTAGCCGAAGTTATTATTAATGAAGGTGTTGTGATGAACGAAATAATGGTAGATTTATACCACGATTTTTTACTAAGCCATTTAGAAGCACCGTTTTCATTAATAATAAACAAAAAGAATTCCTATACATATACTTTTAAAGCTCAAAAAATAATAGCTAGCTTACCGCAAATACACTCCATGGCTGTTTTAGTTGGTAATAGTGGCGCTTTAATGTCTACCGAAACATTGATAAAAATTAATGAAGCTAGTGATTGGAATATAAAATTATTTAGAACCAGACCTGAGGCTTTAAAGTGGATTGAAAGCCATTACGAAACTACACTTACTTAAAATGTAATTATTACCCAGTAAAATTTTAATATTATTTACTAAAACGTTTTAGTGTTTGTCATTTAGTAATAAATGATAAATAACTTGTTGCTTGCGCTTTTAAACTTAAATTTGCACAAAATTTAAGGTATGACAGATTTTATAAGAAAGCGTACAAAAAATGCTAAAAACGATATTTTAAGTGGCGCAACAGTAGCATTAGCTCTAGTGCCAGAAGCCGTAGCATTTGCATTTGTAGCAGGTGTAGATCCGTTAGTTGGGTTGTACGCAGCCTTTATGATTGGTTTAATAACATCAATTTTTGGAGGACGTCCGGGTATGATTAGTGGTGCCACAGGAGCTTTAGCAGTTGTAATGGTAAGCTTAGTTGCTGAAGGTAACGCTATGGGGGCAGAAAGTGAAAATCTAGGACTTTACTATTTGTTTGCCACCGTTATTTTAATGGGAATAATTCAAATATTTGCAGGTGTTTTTAAACTTGGTAAGTTTGTTAGACTTATTCCGCACCCGGTAATGATGGGCTTTGTAAATGGTTTGGCTATTGTTATATTTTTAGCACAGTTAAAAATGTTTAAAGATGTTGATGGTAACTTTTTTACTGGTTCACAAATGTATACCATGATAGCTTTAGTTGGTTTAACCATGCTTATTATGTTTGCATTACCCAAATTTAAACCAACAAAAAAATTACCCGAAGCACTTATTGGTATTTTAGTAGTATCTGCCATTGTAATTTTTGGAAATTTAGATGTTGCTACAGTTGGTAGTTTTATTAGAGATGGTGGTGGCGAAGGCTTAAAAGGTGGCTTGCCTCAGTTTCAGTTTGATATTTTTAATAAAATACCTTTTAACATGCAAACATTAACGTTTATTGGTCCTTACGCATTTATTTTGGCGGCTATTGGTTTAATAGAATCTTTAATGACTTTAAATTTAGTTGATGAATTAACTGAAACCCGTGGTAACGCCAATAAAGAATGTATGGCACAAGGTGGAGCAAACATAATTACTGGTTTATTTGGTGGTATGGGTGGTTGCGCTATGATTGGGCAATCTATTATTAATATAAAAGGCGGTGGCCGTGGTAGGCTATCGGGTATTGTAGCAGCAGTATTGTTGTTGGTATTTATATTATTTGCTTCATCATATATTGAGCAAATACCAATTGCAGCTTTAGTTGGTGTAATGTTTATGGTGGTAGTTGGTACTTTTGCGTGGAGTAGTTTTAGAATATTAAGAAAAATACCCGTAAGTGATGCTATTGTATTAATAGCAGTGTCATTAATTACCGTTTGGAAAGATTTAGCGGTAGCAGTTATTGCAGGTGTTATTATTAGTGCATTAGTGTTTTCTTGGGAAAACGCTAAACGTATTAGAGCCCGTAAACGCTTAAAGGAAGATGGTACCAAAGTATATGAAATTTGGGGACCATTATTTTTTGGGTCAATAAAAGCGTTTAATGAAAAATTTGATGCAAAAAATGATCCTGATACTATTGAAATAGATTTTGTTGAATCTAGAGTAACTGATCATTCTGCAATAGAAGCTATTTATAATTTGGTGAATAAATACGAAGCCGAAGGAAAATCAATTAAATTAAGGCATTTGTGTGAAGATAGTAAAGAGCTTCTTTATAAATCTAGTCCTAAATTTAGAGAAGTTATTGTTGAAGCTGTTGATGACCCCAGATATCATTTGGCTGCAAACCCTGAAAAGTTTACAAAATCACTTTCAGAATATAAATTGTAAAAAAAATGCCTTTTGTTTTTTCAAAAGGCATTTTTTTTAGTTTATCTAATAGGTTTCTTTAATTGTTCTTTTACACGGTCAAATGATTTTTTACTGGCGCGCTCCCAACGGTAAATAGTATATTTTTTGCCTTTATTAGCCTCTTGTTTTGCTTTCTTTTCTTGTTGCGTTTTAACCCAATAAAATCGTTTTTTAATAATTAAAGACATTAAATTATCATTATAATTAATGTTTTCTAAAGCATTTAATGCAGCTACAGATACGTTTTGCACTTTATCATTAATAGCATGTAGTAAAACAGGAACAGAAGATTTTAAACCTAAACGGCCAAGGGCAATAGCTGCAAATTTTCTAGTGTTGTAATTACCTTTTTTTAGGCAATATTCTAACCTGTTAATGTAGCCACTATGTTGCCAAATATGGATGGTTTTTTGTGAAGGCTGCATAATATTCAACTTAAAAAAATAATATGTAATGTGGTGTAGCATTTTGTAAGTATTCTTACTATATAAGTACTAAATACATTTAAAATGTTACATGTTTTATGTTATTTAGCTCTAACGCTACTGGGTACAAGTTTGGTGTAATCACCTTTGTTTCTAATGACATCACGCACAATTGAAGATGAAATGTATGATGTATTTGCAGCAGTTAATAAAAATACGGTTTCAATAGTTGCTAAATTTCTGTTGGTATGTGCAATGGCTTTTTCAAACTCAAAATCGGCCGGATTTCTTAGTCCTCTTAAAATAAAATCGGCATTAATTTCTTTGCAAAAATCAACCGTTAAACCTTTGTAGGTGACAACTTTAACTTTTGGCTCATTAGCAAAAGCGTTTTCAATAAAAGCTTTACGTTCATCTAAAGTAAACATGTATTTTTTGTCGGCATTAATACCAATAGCTACAACAAGTTCATCAAAAAGCGTAACGCCTCTTGTAATAATATCATAATGACCTAAAGTTAGCGGATCAAAAGATCCTGGGAATATTGCGCGTTTCATTTTTACTTGTTTTTACAGCTAATAATTTAAGTTTAGTGCCTTTCTATGTTGTAAATAACGTTATCATTATATAAAACAACAATTTCTATTCTAGATAAATTTTCGGTAGTATCGTTGTAATTACTGACTTTATCTATTTTTGAAATACCTGTGCGTTTATCAACTAAATAGTCGTTATAAACTACGCGTATGCTGTCTCTAGATACATTAATAACTTTCATGGTTGAAAAATTGCCAGAATCGGGGTCTTTGTATGAATAAATATCACCTATTACAGGTTCTTTTATAAATACCACTTCGTCTTCTTTGTGTTTAGCATTTGAATATGTAAAGTAACCAATAGCAAGCAGTATAATGGCTAAGCCCGTAAAGTGCCAAAGAGGTGTGCCCTTATGTTTAACAAGTTCAAATTTATGCTTTATTTGTTGCGGTAATTCTTTTAGTTTGAATGTTTTTTTACAGTGATTACATTCTAAAATATTTGTTTTTCCAATAGGAAAAATAGGAATCCAATAAATGTAAAAATATTTACCAAATATGCCATAATTCATGGATGTTTGGTTGTTGCAATTAGGGCAAGTTACGTGGTTTATTTGACCATCTTTTAACCGGGAAGCTTTTGTACCGTAAAAAATCATTTTAATTAGTTGTGGTTAGTACTCAAATATAAGTAAATAAAAAATAAAGATTATGTCAATTATTTTAAGGCTTCTTCAATGGCATTGTCAAATAAATCGGCAAGCGTAATGCCCGCTATGGCGGCTTGTTGCGGTAGTATGCTTTCTTTGGTTAAGCCTGGTACGGTGTTTATTTCTAGTAAATGTGGCTCATTATCTTTAAAAATAAATTCACTTCTAGAAAAACCAGTCATTTTTAAAACATCATATACTTTGGCGGCTAAAATGTTTACTTTGTTTTCTTGGTTTTTGGTAAGTCTTGCTGGTGTTATTTCTTGAGATTTTCCTAAGTATTTTGCTTCATAATCAAAAAAATCATTTTCACTAACAATTTCGGTTATAGGTAAAACTTTAGTTTCACCTTTAAAATTAATGACCCCAACAGATACTTCGGTACCATCTAAAAATTGTTCAATTATAATTTCGTCATCTTCTTTAAAAGCAACATTAATAGCGTTTTGTAAATCTTCTTTTTTATGCACTTTTGAAACGCCAAAACTACTACCAGCTTTATTAGCTTTTACAAAACAGGGTAAGCCTACTTTTTTTATAATAGCATCTTCATTAATAATATCACCTAAATTTAAGTAATATGATTGGGCTGTTTTAATACCATAGGGTTTTAAAATACTCAAACAATCGCGCTTATTAAAGGTAATTGATGCTTGGTACATGCCACAACTTGTATGCGGAATGCCCAAAAGCTCAAAATAGGCTTGCATATAACCGTTTTCGCCAGGGGCACCATGGATGGCATTAAAAACACAATCAAACTTTAATGTTGTGTTATTAACGTTGGTGGTAAAATTATTTTTATCAATGGTAAATTCATTATCATTAGCATCAACATACACCCATTTATCTTTAAAAATGTGAATGCGGTAGGCGTTATATTTTTCTTTGTTTAAAGTGTTGTAAACAACGTTTCCGCTTTTTAATGAGATTTGATATTCACTAGAATATCCGCCCATAATAATGGCAATATTTTTTTTCATTTAAGTAAGTTAAGTGTACGTCTAAAACCAGTGATATTTCGTATTTTAATTTATAAGCTAAAATATCATATAAATTGCAAAAGAAAAAGCAGTTCTGTTTTTATATATTTGCGTATTCAAAATTCTGCCCATGAGTATTATTAAATTTTTAGTAAGCAAAGCTTTTTTTAAGCAAGTATTATTAGCTGTAGTGGCTGTAGTTGTATTGTGCTATATTATGTTAATGTGGTTAAAAGGCTACACAAACCATGGCGATTTTGAAACGGTACCAGATTTAAAAGGAAAATCTATTAGTGTGGCTCAAATGGCACTTAAGGATAATAACTTGGTAATGCAAATACAAGATTCGTCTAATTATAATCCAGATTTTCCAAAGTTTTCAGTAATAGAACAAGATCCTGTTGCTGGTGCTCAAGTAAAAGAAAACAGAAAAATATATATTACTCTAAACCCTTCGGGTTACAGAAAAATTGAAGTGCCAGATTTAAGAGAGCGTACTTTTAGGCAAGCAAAACCAAATTTAGAAGCTTTAGAATTTGTTGTTGGAAAAATTACTTATGAAGACAATATTGGTAAAGATTTAGTTTTGAAAATGTATCATAAAGGCAATTTATTAAAACCTGGAGATAAATTACCAAAAACATCAGTTATAGATTTGGTTTTAGGTAACGGTAATAGGCCAAGTAACTAGTATTTAATGGAAGATTACACACCACAGTTACCCGAAGACGATAGTTTGCACGAACATTATTCATTTACCGTAGGAAAAGGGCAAACCCCTTTGCGTGTAGATAAATATTTAATGAATTTTATTGAAAATGCCACCCGAAATAAAATTCAAGCGGCCGCAAAAAACGGTAATATTTTTGTGAATGGTGTAGCTGTAAAGTCAAATTATAAAGTAAAGCCCGATGATGTTATAAAAGTAATGTTTGAGCACCCAACCTACGAAGGTTTGCTAGTTGGTGAAAACATACCTTTAGATGTTGTTTATGAAGATGAAGAGCTTTTGGTGGTAAACAAGCCGGCAGGCATGGTGGTGCACCCTGGGCACGGTAATTATGCTGGTACATTAATAAATGCGCTTATTTATAGGTTTGATAATTTACCCAATAACTCTAGTGATAGGCCTGGTTTAGTACATAGAATAGATAAAGATACAAGCGGACTTTTGGTGGTTGCTAAAACCGAACACGCAATGAATCATTTATCAAACCAGTTTGCCCAAAAAACAAGCGAGCGTGAATACGTAGCACTTGTTTGGGGTAATGTTGAAGCTGATGAAGGAACAGTAGAAGGCAACATAGGAAGACACCCTAAGAACAGGCTACAAAACACCGTTTTTTTAGGTGATGAAGCCGAAAAAGGTAAACCAGCCGTAACACATTATAAAGTTTTAGAGCGTTTAGGCTATGTAACACTAATATCTTGTAAATTAGAAACAGGGCGTACACATCAAATACGTGTACATATGAAACATATTGGGCATACACTGTTTAATGATGAGCGTTACGGTGGCGAAAAAATACTTAAAGGCACAACATTTACAAAGTACAAACAATTTGTAGATAATTGCTTTAAGGTATTGCCAAGGCAAGCATTACACGCAAAAACATTAGGTTTTCAACATCCAAAAACGGGTGAATTTATGCGTTTTACTTCAGTAGTTCCTAATGATATTCAGCAATGTGTTGAAAAATGGCGTAACTACTCAAAACATCAAGAATTATAGTGGTTTTTACGCTATAAAAGGGTGAACAGATTTAAAAATAGTTTTACGGTATTCGTGTGGTGTTATTTGCATGTATTTTTTAAACTGTCTATGAAAAAAAGCCATGTTTTCATAACCACATTTAAAACTTATATCAATTAGCTTATCGTTAGTTTCTTGTAAAAGTATACAAGTTTTTCTAATTCTAAATTCATTTAAGTAATTTGTAAAACTTCGGTTAAATTGTGTTTTGAAAAATTTACAAAAAGCACCAACTGATAAATGGGTAATGTTAGCTACATCATTAAGTATAATTTTTTTATGATAGTTTTGCTCTAAATAATCTAAAACAACCTTGGTTCTATAATCTGTTTTTTCAGAAAATTGAAAAGCGTCTCCTTCAACAGATAATAGTTTAGTAGCTTCACAATGCGATAAATCTGTTAAAATATCTAGAAAATGTATAAGCTTTTTATCGGCAGGTAACGTTAATAAATCCAGCATTTTTTTGCCAATGGTTTTGGTGAAACTTGCATTTGTAAATTTAATACCAGCACTGGCAATTTTAAGCATTTTTTTTAATGCTTTTAACTCTTTGTTCGTATTTAAAAAACCGTTTAAAATGTAGGGTTCCCATTGTAAACAAATAGATTTTACACCGCCGCTGTAGTCTTTTTCATTTATCCAGCAATGGGGTGTGTTACTGCCAATAAGCACTAAATCTCCTGCAAAAAAATTATCAATACTATTGCCAACATGCCTAATGCCGCTGCCTTTTAAAATATATGTAAGCTCAAAATCTGCATGGTAGTGCCAAGGTGCGGTAAACTTTGTTTCTTCAAATATAAAAGCTAATACCGAACTGTTAACATCATGTGTAATATGTTCTAATTGTGGTTTCATGTGTTTGGCTTTTATAAGTTACTTCAAATTTAATTAAAATAGTACATGTTTTGATGAATTTTACATTTAAAATAATTCTATTTCACTAATACCTTTGAAGTATTAAAATATACGTTATGAAAGTATTGTGTAGTGGTTTAAATGTTGTTGACCTTTTGGTGTCTGTTCCTTCAGAAATTAAAGTGGGTTATAAAAACGAAACAGAAGGCATAAAAATGCAAGGTGGCGCTCCTGCAGGTAATGCAGCATGTGCATTATCTTCCTTGGGTTTTGAAACCTATTTTTTAGGTTATTTAGGAGATGATGCATTAAGCATTGTAGCGCAAAATGAATTGAAAAGGTTTGGGGTAAAAGATGATTTTTTATTTTTTAGAAAAGAAGCATCTCCAGCTGTGGCTATTGTTCAAGTAGACGATAAAGGCGAGCGTACAGTTTTATATTCTATGGAAAATTATATACCATTTTCATTTTTAGATGTAAGCGAAAATCAAATAGCAAAATTTGATTTAATATTAGTTGATGGTTATGATACCGAAATTAATCTACACCTTTTACGCTTAGCCAAACGCTTTGGAATACCTACTGTTTTAGATATGGAATCTGGCAATTTAGAAGTTATGCTACAAATGTTAAAATTAAGTACGCACCCTATTTTGCCTCTTGAATGTGCTCAAAATATTACGGGTAAAAAAACAGCCGAGGCCTGTTTAAAATCATTACAAAACCTCACAACAGGGCAAGTTGTTATAACTGATGGAGCAAATGGTGCTTTTGCAATACAAGATAAATTAGTAATTCATCAGCCGTCATTTAAAGTAAAAGTTGTTGATACAACAGGCTGTGGTGATGCCTTTCATGCGGCTTATGCAGCTGCATTATTACAAGGGTTTTCTTTAGAAAATAGACTTTTATATGCAAGCTTTTATGCATCAGAAGTTGCAAAATATTTTGGCGGACGTACTTATTTGCCTACAGCAGAATTTATGCAACAAAATGCACCAATATTAGTAACAAACTAAACTATTCTAACATGGAATTATTAAACAATATATCAGTTAAAAATGGCATTGTTAGCCATTTATTTGAAAAGGTTATAACACCTGCAAAACCAGCCTACGTATCAAAAATTGCTTTGGTTGGTATTGGTTTAGAAGAGCATTTTAATTGGCAATCTATACTTTCAAACTACAATAAAGCAAAAAACAGTTTAAAGCAGGTATTGCCAGTAGATAAATTTGAGCTTACAGCAGCAAACCAGCCACTGCAAACTAAAGAAGAAATACATGAGTGGTTACAGAGTATGCATGCTCAAAATATTGATGGATTAATAATATACCAAGCATCATTTATTGCGGGAGATTTGGCGGCAACTCTAGCACGTTGGTTAAACCAAAATGTTATACCGGTACTAAGTTGGTCGCATGATGAGGTTACTGGCGGGCGTTTATCAAACAATCGTTTATGTGGCCAAAATTTCTTGTTAAATATTTTTAATTCATGCGGAGTCAAGTATTCGTGGTTGTTTGAATCTCCAAACGATGTTGATTTTGAAGACAATATTCTAAAATTTGCAAAATCTGTATACACCGTGGCCTCAATAAATCAAAAAGCAGTTGGTATGATTGGAGGGTTTAGAGTACCTGGTTTTTATGATTGTGAATTAAATGAATTAGCACTGTTAAATCGTTTTGGAATAAAGGTAGATAGAATTGATTTTCAAACCATTTGGCAACATGGTCAAAAATTTTCAAACGCCATAATTTTTGAAATAAAAGAAGAGTTGCTCCATCATCCGTTATGTAAATTTAATAATGTAACAGATGAGCAAATTGAAAAATCTATTCGTTTATCACTAGCTGTAGCAGATTATGCAAGAATTAATGATTATTTAGGCATTGGTTTAAAAAACTGGCCAGAATTGTTTGATCACTACGGAATTGCTGGCGATGGTGCCGGTGCATTAATTCAAGATTTAGGAATTCCTGTTGCAGATGAATCTGATATGGGAGCCCTCTTAACTATGGTGCTTATTAATCAATTAAGTTTTGGCGAAGGTATTCCAACATTAGTAGATTTATCGTTAGTAAATAAAGAAAAAAATCACATTGGTTTTTGGCATTGTGGTGGCGCACCAACAAAATTAATAAAAGAAGAAACAGGTTATGAAGTTAGAAATCATAGCATTTTAGAGAATTTTGATGAAGCTAGTAGCGTAGGGATGTTGTTAGAGTTTTTACACAAAGAAGGCCCTGTAACCATAGCTAAATATCAATATCCAGATGCTTCAAAGGTGTTGGTTTGGGAAGGTGAAATAAAAACATCTGAAATGGCATTTAGAGGAAGTTATGCCGAAGTAGCACCTCTTAAAAATTCTGCAGGTAATATTTTGAGCACTGTATTAAATAATGGTTTAGATCATCATTGGATTATTGGTAGAGGCTATTTGCAAAAAGATTTAAATGAGCTTAACCATTGGCTAAACATTACAAATATTAATATTGAACAAAGCAAAAATCAGTTATATGGACACAGTAATTAAACAACCGCCAAAAATTGTTTACAATCAGCATTTTAATAGTTTAAAAGACTTATTTATTGATTACCGAAATACACAACGTTGTTTACCAGCGTTTAATGTAAACGATAATTATGATTTGAAAGCGGTAGTAGAATCGGCTAATGAAATGGATACACATGTCATGGTAATGACGTATCCGCCGGTAGCAGAACTTAACACGCCAGAAGTATTTCGTTCGCTAGTTGATGGATTTAAAAAACACGCAAACAATAACGTTTACCTGCATTTAGACCATAGTACATCGGTAGATTTATGTAAACGCGCTATTGATGCCGGATATGATTCTGTAATGATTGATGGTTCTCAAGTATCATTACAAGAAAACATAGCCATGACCAAACAAGTAGTTAATTATGCAAAATCTGCGGGTGTTGTTGTTGAAGCCGAAATAGGAAAAATTATGGGCCGTGGCGTAAAAGTGCAGTGTGATGATGATTTTTTAGCTAGTGTAGACCACGTAAAACAATTATATAAAGAAACAGATGTAGATATCATTGCTGTTGGTATTGGTACAGCACACGGTTTTACACCTACAGAGCCTAAAATTCATTTTAATAGGTTACAGGAAATAGCCAATGCAGTGCCTGTTCCTTTAGTCTTACATGGTGGTACTGGTATACCTGATGCAGATATACAAAAGTCTATAAAAATGGGCATGAGTAAAATAAATATTGGTACCATTGTGCATACAACATATATGAAATATGCCTTAAAAGAAATTTTAAAAGCCGGTGATGCAGCTTATCCGCCATTTATAATGAATGAAGTATTGCCAAAAATAAAAGCTGTAGTAAAAAACAGATTACAAGCTGTAAACTATCAAAAAGCTTAAAGTTTTAATAATTAATTAGTGATTGTTTTTGTTTAACAGAAGAAAGCCTACCTATAATGTTAAAGGTGGGCTTTTTTTATGGTTTTCTTTTTTTAAATAATTATTTTTATACAGTAACTAAACTAAAAAAAATAATGACTGTATACAACAAAATAAAATGGGTTTTAGGCATTTTAATAATCTTTGTTTTAATTGTAATTACCAATTTGGTAGACAGAAATAACTTTGTAAGGGTAAGAGATTCTGTAGAAACAATTTATGAAGATAGACTTGTTGTAAAAGGACTTATTTTTGAAATGCAAGCAGCTATTCATCAAAAAGAAATGGCTGCGGTTTTAATAGACTCTTCGTTTTTTAAAATTAAAAATTCAACATTAAATTCTGCACTTAAAGAGCATATTCAAGCTTATGAAATTACTAAGCTAACACCCAAAGAAAATAATGAGTTTACAAATTTAAAGTCAAATTTCACAAAATTACAAGCAGCTGAAAAAGCGTATGTTAATTCAAATTTTCAAACTAATAATAACGTGTTGGCTTCAATTTCTAAAATAAAAACTAATCTGCAAAGTTTGTCAAAAATCCAGTTACAAGAAGGTAGTAGGCAAATGGCAATAAGCCAAAAAGCTATTGATACTGTTGAACTTTTTACCCAAATGGAAATATATTTATTGGTGTTTTTAGCATTGGTTGTTCAAATTATAATTTTATACAACCCCAAAAAAGAAAATAAATAATTCGCATAAATTTATTTTATAATTACATTACAAATACTTTTAAATACCACCTTAAATACTTAATAAGTAATTGTAATTTTGAGTAATAAATAAAACCTCTATGAAATTAGTTATATCTCCAGCAAAATCGTTAGATTTTGAAACCAAATTGCCAACAAATACACGCACTGATGCTGTTTTTTTAAAAGAAGCAGAACGCTTAAATAAAGAACTTAAAAAAAAATCGGCTAAAAGTTTGTCAAAGCTTATGAGTATTTCTGATGCTTTGGGGCAATTGAATTATGAGAGAAATCAATCATGGCGTTTACCGTTTTCAGAAGAAAATGCAAGACCTGCAATTTATGCTTTTAGTGGCGATGTTTATAAAGGTTTAGATGCATATACTATTCCGCAAGAAAAATTAAATACATTACAAAATACTGTAAGAATTCTTTCGGGTTTATATGGTTTGCTAAAACCAACAGATTTAATACAACCTTACCGTTTAGAAATGGGTACAAAAATGCCTATTGGAACTAAAAAGAATTTGTATGAATTTTGGAAAAATAAAATAACTGAAGCTTTAAATAATGAATTAACAGATGATGAATTGTTCTTAAATTTAGCTAGTAACGAATATTTTAAAGCTGTAGACAATAAGGCATTAAAAGTTCCTGTTGTTACTGCTAATTTTAAAGATTTTAAAAACGGGCAATACAAAGTTATTTCATTTTACGCCAAAGCAGCACGCGGTATGATGGCGCGTTACATAGTAGATACTAATGCAAAAACAATTGATGATTTAAAAGGTTTTAATTACGAAGGTTATGGTTACAGTGAAGAAATGTCTTCAAAAAATGATTTAGTTTTTATAAGATAAACGTTCGCTATCTAAAATATTGAAAACCACCAACTAATTGGTGGTTTTTTTATGCTTGTACAGTTTATGTTAGGAAAAAAGTTTTTTGTTTAGTATTTGTATATAAAACATTAGTTTATATATGATTATAATCATATAAATTTGGGTATTATAATTTTAGTTTTGGTAATCAATGATAAACTCTAAATAATATGAAAGTATTAACTAAACACAAACTATTTCTATTACTAATATTTTTAGTAACGGCAACAGTTGCACAGCCTAATACCATGGTTTCTCACACAGAAAACAGTCAATTAATTAGAAATTTGAGTGGTGTTAAATGGAAAATGAAAATGATGTTGCCAGGTGAAGGTGTTAAAAAAGGATTACATCAAATAGCACCAGAAGATATTGAATCACTTGTTTGGAATCATGCCAAAGTACCCGGAGATGTTTACACAGATTTGTGGAAAGCTGGTATAATTGAAGACCCGTATTTTGGAAGAAACAGTACAAAAGCACAATGGGTACAGCAGTATGAATGGTGGTATTCACACCAATTTCATGTAAGTGAACCTATAGATAATAAAGTGGTTAAAATAATTTTTGAAGGGGTTGATTATGCTTGTGATGTTTGGTTGAACGGGCACTATTTAGGTAGGCACGAAGGCGCTTTTTCAGGTTTTTCATTTGATGTTACAAAGTATTTAAGAGTTTCAAAAAAACGTTTAGAAAGCACAAATATGCTTATGGTTAAGTTAGATCCGCCACCACAAGTAAATGCTTTAGTAGCAGGAAAAAAAACACCTTGGTTTGGTGATTATTGGCGCGATATTGCCCCTTTTGGTATACATAGAAATGTAAAAATGGTATCAACCGGCACAGTGCGTTTTGATGATGTGTATGCAAATACAAAAATTAATAAAAATGGATCAGCTAATGTAGCATTAGAATTAACTGTTGAAAATACAGAGCCTGTATCTAAAACCATGAATTTTATAGCTACAATTCAAGGTAAAAACTTTTCGTCAAAAATTAATACAGTAAAATTTTCGGCTGTAATAAATCCAGGAATTCATAAAATTAAACATACTGTTTTAATTGAAAATCCAAAACTTTGGTGGCCATGGGATATGGGAAAACCAAATTTATACAAAGCTAGAATATCATTAAAAGAAGGAAATGTAAACCATGATTTTAATGAAACTACCTTTGGCATTAGAGAAGTAACCTCTAAATGGAATCCCGGTTTTAAAAAAGGAGTAGATGTTAGTTTTCCGCGTTCAACATACATAAATGGTAAATTCCATTTTATTCGTTCAGCATGTTGGGGTGGGCCACCAGATATTTTTGTTGGAAGAACAAATTTAAACGAATACAAAAAACTTATTCAATTAGCAAAAGATGCCAATATGAATAATATTAGAATTTTTGGTTGGCATCCACCTGAAATTCCAGAGTTTTATGAGTATTGTAATGAAATGGGTATTACCGTTTGGCAAGATATTATTCCATTAGGCACAGGAAATATTCCAAATGATGAAAAATTATTAGGCGAAATTTTTAATGAAGGAGTTCGTGTTATAAAAGAACGCAGAAATCACCCCTCACTAATAATGATGGAAGGTGGTGAAGAAATGTTATTAAGAACCAGAGACGCTCACTTTGGAAGAGCCTTTTTAGAGCGCTTAGGCGATTCATTGCAAGCTTATGCCAACTTGCCTTATGTACCAGATTCACCACTAACTTGCGAAGTTTCAAAAGAAGCAGGTTTTAAACCAAAAGAAGCACACCATGCATTACGCTATTTTTACGGTATGGGTAAATTCTTGCATGAAGATTGGTTACAAACTTTAGAGTATCCAATAATTCCTGAGTTTGCAATAACATCGGTACCTTCGGTTGAGAGTTTAAAAAAGTTTATTCCTGAAGATGAATTATGGACACCCGGTTTAAGTTGGGGGCATCATTGGGCAGATTTGGTGCGTTTGCGAATGCAAAACTGGGATGTTTTTAATGATGAAATGACAGGTTCTTTAGAAGAATTTGTAAACGCAACACAAGATGCCCAAGGTGTTATTTTTCAAAATGGAATAGAATATTTTAGAAGACAAAAACCAAACTTAAGCGGTATTGCACTTTGCCATTTTATTACCTATTGGCCAGATATGAAATGGGGTATTGTTGATAGTTATCAAAAACCAAAACGTTCTTACAATTTTGTTAAAAAAGCATATCAACCATTATTAATTAATTTGGCTTTTACTAAGCGTAGGTGGTCTAAAAACGAAACTTTTAAAGGCGAGTTATGGGTAGTAAATGATTTGTTTGAAGATTATAAAAATTGTAAAGCATCTGTAGTTTTTAAAGATGAAAAAGGAAAAACTATACAAAATGAAACCTTTAATATAGGTACAGTAAAAGCTAATAGTGCTGTGAAGTTTGAAAGTATATCCGCCAGTATTTTAAATAAAGTTGAAAAACAGTTTTTAGTAACTTTAGAGCTAACAAATGCTAAAGGTATTGTGGTTTCAAAAAATGACTATTTTTTCTTAATAGGAAATCAAAACGAAGCAACTAAAAAGTTTAATGCTTGGGGAGTGAAACGTCATAAATTAGAGTCTGAGTATGGGTATCCAAATTACTATCGCTTTTTTGATGATTTTACAAATGATACATACCAAACAAAAACACAAACGCCTAGAGCTAGAGGTTTTGGTGAGTAAGTAACGGCATTATATATGTAATATTAAAACAAAATTTTTAAGAAGGGTATTTGTGTGTATTCAGCCTAAATTAATAATGTTATTATACATAAATACCCTTATTAACTATTAATACAAACTACTCTAATGTTTTTATAGTAAAAGAAGCCGTAAGCCCTACACTAAAGTTTCTAGGAGGTTTATGCACGCCAAAAATAGCTCTAGCATGTTTTCCTTTTTCTTCTAAAACATTTAAAAACAAATCTGAAGCGCCATTAACAACTTCAGGAGCGTCATCCCAATGGTCTGCAGATTGGTAATAAGCATCAATATGGTTTAAACCAATAATGTTTTCAAAACCAATATTTTTATCAACTTGAGCCAATACATTTAATGCGCAAAGTTGCATAGCATTATAACCTTCTTCAGTAGAAATATCATTACCTAAGCGCCCTTGGTATTTAAATACATCATTTAAAATAGGAAACTGAATGGCAATATAGGCTATTTGGTTTCTAATATTTACTGAAACGTAGCTGCCTCCGGGAGTTGATACGTTTGGTAATGTTAAGTTAAGTATTTTAAGTTTTTTAGAAATATTCATGATGTTCTTTTAAAAAATACTTTTAAAATTACAGGCTTTAAAATTTTAATTAGCTCTAATACTCACAACTTTCGGGCTTATTTTTCACATAGTAACTTTTATAGTTTTTAGCTTTTTTATCCATGCAACCACAAAGGTTTAGTAGTTTTAAGTTTTTAAAATCAATAGGACTGCTTTCGGCTTGTAAAGCAATGTAGCCTTCGGTTAAAATATGGCCTTTTTTTGCAATCCAGTTATTTTTTGTTTCAACAATTTGTGCTTTATCCCAATCTTTACCAGCTTGTTTTTCAGTAATAAAACCTCCGTTTATTTGTGGTTTTTCAAAACGTAAAACACTAGAGTTGTTTATAATAAATTCCATGTATTCACCACCCATAACTGTAGCATCAACATGCACCCATTGGTCTCCGTGATATGTTTTTGATGATGATTTAATACAATGATCAAAATTAATGGTATCATTCATAACTACAGCAGTTCCGGGTGTGCAAACATTGCCAGTAGTTCTGTTTGCGTTACCTAAACCACCAAGTAATTGTAACTCAACTGATACTGGAAATGTTTGTCCAATTTCATTACTTGCAGCCGATTGTGAGTGTAACATAACACCACTGTTTCTAACATTCCAGTGCGATCCGCCTTCAATCTGTTCGCCTACAAACCTATAATCAAAACTCAATTTGTAGTATGAAAACGGTGTTTTGTAATACATATGCCCAAATTTGTTATTAAAATTAGTGTAATTATCATAGCGCACACGTATCATACTATCTTGTACTAAAAAGGTGTTTTTGTAATTGTCGTTTAACTGGTGTCCTGCAAATTTAATTTCCCAATTACTTAAATCTTTACCGTTAAAAAGTGATATCCAGTTTTCAGTATCAGTGTTATTGGTGGTTTCGGTATTGGTTTTGCATGAAAAAAATAGAGCAGTAATACAAAAAAGTAAAATAGTATGTTTCATAGAGGTTTAGTTGGTTAAATAAAAAAGCCACCTAAAAATAATTAAATAATTTTAGGTGGCTTGGTGTTTTGTTAAAAGCTATGTTATTTAGTAGCTTTTACAGTAACTTGTAATTCAATATCATCGTTAATAAACTTATCTCCAAGGTTGTCAAAAAATGATTTTGAACCATATTTTACATCCCATTTAGAGCGGTCTATAGTAAAAGTTTCACTAGTTAATGTTAAACCGTTATTAGCAGTATTAACAGTAACAGGAATTGTAATGTTATTAGTTTTTTCTTTTAAAGTTAAATTTCCAGAAAGCATTGTTTTGCCTTCGGCTTCACTCATGCCAGTAATTTCAAAAGTGGCATTTGGGTATTTTTCAACATCAAAAAAATCGGCATTTTTAAGGTGTCCAGTTAATTTTCCATTACCTTCATCTTCAGCAGGAATATCTAAAACAACAATAGAGTTCATATCAATAGTAAAAGTACCACTTGCAATTTTACCATCAGTAATTTCAAAAGAACCATTACTTATTTTAATTGTGCCATCATGTGAGCCTGTTGGTTTGTAGCCCTTCCAAGCAATAGAAGATTCAGCAGTGTTAACTGTATATGTCTCTGCTGCTACTTCTGCAACGGCTGCCTCTTCAGCGGCCTTTGTTTCTGCCTCTTTAGCTTTGTCTTTACAACTAAAAGCCGTTAATGTTAAAATAGCTAATGCGCAAATAGATAAAATGTGTTTTTTCATTTTTAGTGATTTTTGTTAAGTAGTGTAAAGTTAGGTAAATGAAGCGAAACCAAATCATAAAAAAAAATTAAAATATTTTAGTGACATTTTGACATTTTTATAATAATGGCAGTACTTTTGCCAACCAAATGTGTACTTACATAAATAACATGTAACAATGAGCAACAAAGAAAAAAATACAGATATAGAGCAAGACCAAGTGGAGGCTACACAAACTGAGACTGTAGAAAAAGAAGAAAACAAAGAACAACCAAAAGAAGAATTAACGGTTGAAGAAAAACTGCAGCAAGAAGTAAAACAAGAAAAAGACAAGTTTTTACGTCTTTTTGCAGAGTTTGAAAATTATAAAAAGCGCACATCAAAAGAGCGTTTAGATTTATTTAAAACAGCCAATGAAGAAGTTATGGTAGCGCTTTTACCAATTGTTGATGATTTTGAGCGTGCCTTAACACACATTGAAGAAGATAAAGAAGCCGAAGAATTACGTAAAGGTGTTGTGTTAATTTACCAAAAAATGCTATCTACCCTAGAGCAAAAAGGCTTAAAAGCAATTACTGTTGAAAAAGGTGATGTTTTTAATGCAGATGCACATGAAGCTGTAACACAAATACCTGCGCCAACCGATGATTTAAAAGGAAAAATTATTGACGTAATTGAAAAAGGATACAAGTTAGGCGAAAAGGTAATTAGATTCCCAAAAGTAGTTATTGGGCAATAAAATATAAACATGGCAAAAAGAGATTATTACGAAGTATTAGGCATAAGTAAAGGCGCAAGTGCTGCCGAAATTAAAAAAGCTTACCGCAAAAAAGCAATTGAATTTCATCCTGATAAAAATCCAGATGATAAAGATGCTGAAGCTAAGTTTAAAGAAGCAGCCGAAGCATATGAGGTTTTAAGTGATGCCGATAAAAAAGCACGTTATGACCAATTTGGCCACCAAGCGTTTGAAAACGGTAGCGGCTTTGGCGGTGGCGGCATGAATATGGACGACATCTTTAGTCAATTTGGTGATATTTTTGGCGGTGCCTTTGGTGGCGGGTTCTCTGGTTTTGGCGGTGGCGGTGGCCAGCGTAGAGTTAAGGGTAGTAACCTTAGAATTAGAGTAAAACTTACTTTAGAAGAAATTGCCAACGGTGTTGAAAAGAAAATTAAAGTAAAACGTAAAATACAAGCACCTGGTACCACATACAAAACATGTTCAACATGTAACGGTACAGGGCAAGTTACACGTATTGCGAACACTATTTTAGGTAGAATGCAAACAGCATCTCCGTGTAATGTTTGTGGTGGCGCAGGACAAGTTATTGACAAAAAACCAGCTGATGCAGATGCACAAGGGTTAAAAATAGTTGAAGAAACCGTAGCCATTAAAATTCCTGCAGGCGTTGTAGAAGGCATGCAATTAAAAGTTTCTGGTAAAGGAAACGAAGCTCCAGGAAATGGAATTGCCGGCGATATTTTAGTGGTTATTGAAGAAGAAACTCACGATAAATTACAACGCGAAGGCGATAATTTACATTATGACTTATATGTAAGTTTCCCCGATGCGGTTTTAGGTACATCAAAAGAAATAGACACTGTAACAGGTAAAGTACGCATTAAAGTTGAAGCAGGAGTACAGTCTGGTAAAATTTTGCGCTTACGCGGAAAAGGTATACCAAGTATAAATGGTTATGGTAAAGGAGATTTATTGGTACATGTAAATGTTTGGACACCTAAAACGCTTAATAAACAACAAAAAGAGTTTTTTGAAAGCATGCGTGAAGACGAGCATTTTGACCCAAAACCCGAAAAATCTGATAAATCTTTCTTTGAAAAAGTTAAAGATATGTTTTCATAAAAAAGCATTACTTTTTTAAGTGAAAACACATTAATTACTGGCATTTAAACCATTAAATTGTAAGTTATATGCCATAATTGTAAAAAGTATTGAAAAAAGAATTATATTTGAACTATCACTAATTTATATTAGTGGTAATTTTTCTTTTTCATAGCAATTTTTTTCCCATCCTTAATTTTTTTAAGGGTGGGTTTTGTTTTTTTAGCCATTAATTTCTTCTTATTTATAACAGTTATTACCAAAACTGTTATACAAACTTTTTATATTTACAATCTATCACTACAGATAAATAAAATATGAGTAACTTATTAGAAGTTAACCAAGTTTCAAAAAGTTTTGGAGATTATAAAGCACTCAATAACGTATCGCTTAATGTGCCAAAAGGTAGTATTTTTGGTCTGTTAGGGCCCAATGGTGCTGGTAAAACAACGCTAATTCGTATTATAAACCAAATTACCATGCCCGATGCAGGAACAGTGCATTTAGATGGTGTTCCATTAAACCCTTCACATATTAAAGATATTGGTTATTTACCTGAAGAACGTGGTTTATATAAATCTATGAAAGTGGGTGAGCAAGCCTTGTATTTAGCGCAATTAAAAGGTTTGAGTAAAACCGAAGCTAAAAACCGATTAAAATATTGGTTTGATAGACTAGAAATTGGCGATTGGTGGAACAAAAAAATTCAAGAACTATCAAAAGGAATGGCACAAAAAATACAGTTTGTTGTAACCGTATTGCATAATCCTAAATTATTAATTTTTGATGAACCTTTTTCTGGCTTCGACCCCATAAATGCAAATTTAATTAAAGACGAAATTTTAAATTTAAGAGACAACGGAGCCACGGTTATTTTTTCAACACACCGTATGGAATCTGTTGAAGAGTTATGTGATGATATAGCACTTATAAACAAATCTAACAAGCTAATTGAAGGCAAGCTCATTGATATTAAAAGGCAGTATAAAACCAATACCTTTGAGGTAGGTTTAGAAGCCGAAAATAAAGAAAATTTAAAAACTTTATTAGCTGAAAAGTTTAGTATTTCAAACGCAAATTTTAAATCTTTAAACGATGATTTAAAGCTTAATATTAAACTTTCTGAAAATGAAAAAGCCCAAGATTTAATAGCTTTTTTAAATAACCAAGCGTACATTAATCATTTTGTTGAGGTTATACCTAGCGCTAATGATATTTTTATTCAAACGGTACAGAATAATAGTTAAAAAATGAATCATTTACCACTAATAATAAAGCGTGAATATTTAACCAAGGTTAAAAATAAATCATTTATTGTAATGACTATTTTAAGTCCTATAATAATGATTGCGTTAATTGCTGTAATTGCCTATTTAACCAATTTAAATAATGAGAAAGTTAAAACCATTTCAGTGTTAGATGAGTCTGGTTTGGTAAAAGAAATATTTCAAAATACAACCCAAACACATTATGATATTTTAGATAATGTGTCATTAGCAGTTGCAAAAGAAATTGTAAGCACTACATCAAACTACGGCTTGCTTCATATTGAAAAAATAAACAGTTTAAATGAAGTTTCAAAACATATAAAATTTTATTCTGAAGAGTCGCCTTCGCTTTCAGTTATTTCAGATTTAGAACGAAAACTAGAAAAAAAGTTAACCAATTTAAAGTTACAAGAAGCAGGTTTAAATGTGGCGCAAATTGAAGCTTCAAAAGTACGCATTGATATTGGGCAAGAAAATTTCACGGGCCAAGAATCATCAAAAATTGATAGTGTTATTAAGCTTGTTTTTGGTTGCGCTGCAGGTTATTTACTTTTTATGTTTATTATAATTTATGGTAACATGATAATGCGTAGCGTTATTGAAGAAAAAACTAGCAGAATTATAGAGGTTATTATTTCTTCTGTAAAACCAGTACAGTTAATGTTAGGTAAAATTATAGGTACATCATTAGCAGGTATTACGCAGTTTGTAATTTGGGTTGTTTTTGGCGGTGTTTTAATGACAATAGTATCATTAGTTTTAGGTATAAATTTAATGGAAGCTACTCCACAGCAAGAAATTGCAGCAATGGCAGCACAAAGTAGTGATGTTGAGTTTTATTTTGAATCGTTTAAACAAGCCTTAAGCCATATGCCATTAATAAATTTAATTGTAGCATTTGTATTTTTCTTTATAGGTGGCTATCTGTTATACAGTTCTTTATATGCCGCCATTGGTGCAGCAGTTGATAATGAAACAGATACACAACAGTTTATGTTACCTATTTTAATGCCGTTAATTTTGGCGGTATACATTGGTATTTTTACGGTAATTGAAGATCCACACGGAACCGTTTCAACCGTTTTCTCGTATATTCCATTAACATCACCGGTAGTTATGCTTATGCGTATACCTTTTGGTGTACCTATATGGCAACAGTTGTTAGCATTACTAATTTTAATAGGTTCGTTTATGCTCACTGTTTGGTTTGCAGCAAAAATTTATAGGGTTGGTATTTTAATGTACGGTAAAAAACCAAGTTATAAAGAGTTAATTAAATGGCTTAAATATTAAATATGCCTCAAAGTTTAGAACATATTGAAGAGTCTATTGCACAAAGTTCATTATGGACTTCCATTAAGAAATTTTTAAATCTACATATAGATTTCACCGATAAAATAAGTGTTTCTATTCTAGATTTCTTAATAGTAATAACGGCTATTTTTTTAACAACCATTGTTTTGCGTGTGTTGTTAAGGCTTATAACAAGAAATCTTCCGCAAGATGATAAAACTAAATTTAATGTAGTTTACGGTTATTTTAGGTGGCTTATTTACATTGTTATTTTATTAATTACGTTACATTCTGTAGGCGTTAATGTTACAGCGGTATTTGCAGCTTCGGCAGCCTTGTTAATTGGTATTGGTTTGGCTTTGCAAACCTTATTTCAAGATATAATTTCGGGTGTTTTTATATTAATAGACCAAAGCGTTCATGTAGGCGACATTATTGAAATTGATGGAAAAATAGGGCGTGTTGAAGAAATTAAATTACGCACAACAAGGGCTGTTACTATAGATAATAAAGTACTTGTTATTCCAAATCATTTGTACTTAGAAAACAGTTTGTTTAATTGGACACAAAACGGTACAACAACCAGAGAATCTGTAAATGTTGGTGTTGCTTATGGTAGTGATGTACAACTGGTTAAAAAATTATTGTTGCAAGCTGCAAGCACACATCCTGATGTAATTAGCGAACCAGAACCAAGTGTTATTTTTGCCGATTTTGGTGATAGCGCCCTAAATTTTAAACTAGTTTTTACGTTAAACGATAGTTTTAAAGCTACATTTCCAAAAAGTGATATTCGTTTTGAAATTGATAAATTGTTTAGAGAGCACAATATTAGCATACCGTTTCCGCAAAGAGATATTCATATTATTAACAAATAAAATCAATATTATTTTTCAGAACATAAAAAAATTATCAAAGCAATCTGGCATAGTAACTGTGTTTCTGTGTTTGTGTTTTCAATTATGCAACGCCCAATTAACAGATTTGGCACGTTTAGAGTATTCTTTTATACCTAAAAGTAAATCGCCCAATCAATACACAAAAATTAAGGCGTTATTTAATTATCCTATAAAATTAAAACCGCATACCTACTTAGTTTTAGGGGCAGAATACAATAATATTTTTTTAAATATTGAAGCAGATTACCCTTTTGATACTTCGGCATTAAACACTATTCATGTTATAGATTTAAACATAGGATACACTTTTAAATGGAATGATAATTGGCGTTTGGGCATTAAATTTAATCCTAGAATTGCCTCAAATTTAGAACAGTCGTTAACATCCAATGATTTTTTTATAAATGGAGGTGTTTACACGGTTAATGATCGATTAAAAGACCAAACACTTAAACGCCCATATAGGTTAGTGTTGGGTTTAACGTATAATGCCACTACAGGCTTGCCATTTCCGTTACCATTTGTTAGTTATTACAGAGAAATTAATAACCATTGGAGCTTTAATTTGGGTGTACCAAAATCTAATTTAAAATATGCCATAAATACTCAAAATAAAGTGCAAACTTTTGTAGGTTTAGATGGGTATTTGGCACATTTACAAGGTGGTATAAATGTAAATGGTGAAATTGCAAACAACGTGTCTCTCTCTGTAATTGTGGGTGGTTTAGGTTATGAATATTTGTTTACAAAACATTTGGTAGGGTATTTGTATACAGGTTATACATTTAGATTAAATAATGTATTACGAAACAATAATAGAGATGAAATTTTTAAATTAGACGACGTAAATGCGTTTTATTTAAGAACGGGGCTCAAATTTAAAATATAATTATGCCAAAAATATTAATAATTGAAGACGAAGCCGCTATTAGGCGTGTATTAGTTAAAATACTATCTGAAGAAAGCGATACCTATACGGTTGAAGAGGCCGAAGACGGTTTAGTAGGTATTGAAAAAGTGAAAAATGAAGATTATGATTTAATACTTTGTGATATTAAAATGCCTAAAATGGATGGTGTTGAAGTATTAGAAGCCGTTAAAAAAATAAAACCAGAAATTCCTATGGTTATGATTTCTGGTCATGGAGATTTAGATACTGCTGTAAATACCATGCGTTTAGGAGCTTTTGATTATATTTCGAAACCGCCTGATTTAAACAGGTTATTAAATACTGTACGCAATGCTTTAGATAGAAAAGAACTTGTTGTTGAAAATAAAATTCTAAAGAAAAAAGTTAGCAAAAAATACGAAATGGTTGGTGAAAGTGCTGCAATTTCTCAAATTAAAGAAATTATAGAAAAAGTAGCACCAACTGATGCGCGCGTTTTAATTACAGGCCCCAACGGAACAGGTAAAGAAATTGTGGCACATTGGTTACACGAAAAAAGTGATAGAGCCAAAGCAAACATGATAGAAGTAAATTGCGCAGCAATACCAAGTGAACTTATTGAAAGTGAGTTGTTTGGTCATGTTAAAGGTGCTTTTACTAGTGCAAATAAAGACAGAGCTGGTAAGTTTGAAGCAGCAAATGGAGGTACTATTTTTTTAGATGAAATAGGTGATATGAGCCTATCGGCTCAAGCAAAAGTACTTAGAGCATTACAAGAAAATAAAATACAGCGCGTTGGTAGTGATAAAGATATTAAGGTGAATGTGCGTGTTATTGCAGCTACCAATAAAGATTTAAAAAAGGAAATTGCCAATGGTAAATTTCGTGAAGATTTATACCACAGGTTAGCCGTTATTTTAATTAAAGTGCCTGCTTTAAATGATAGACGTGATGATATTCCGTTGTTAATAAACCACTTTACAGATAAAATTTCAGGCGAGCAAGGTACTGCTAAAAAAACATTTTCAGATAAAGCTATTAAATTACTACAAGATTATGACTGGACGGGTAATATACGTGAATTACGTAACGTTATTGAGCGTTTAATAATTCTTGGTGGCAGTCAAGTAAGCGAAGAAGATGTAAAGCTTTTTGCTGCTAAATAAATAATTATTTAAACATCATCCTATAATTTTTATAGGATGATGTTTTTTTAAATATCGTTTAATTCGGCCAAATAATTCTGTGTTACTTTTTTAGTGTTTTCAATAAAATAGGCCTTAATATCTTCGGTGTTTTTTTGTAGCAGTTCTGCGTTATTCACACTATTAATACTAAGTGAAGTATTACTGCCAAAAGCTTTTAAAAGGTTGTTGTAAGTTTCAATGTTAACAGTAAGTGCCTTATGGTATTTGTTAATAAGCGCTTCTTTTTCTAATGTGGCAGCTTTTGCTTTTTGAGCCTCTAATTGCTTAGTTATTTCGGCTTCTTTTTGTTTTAAAGCCAAACGTTGTTGCTCTAAACGTTGTTGTTCAGCTTGTAAATCATCAATAGCACCTGTAGCATTACTGTTTGTAGTAACTGCGGTAGTTTCTTCAACATAATTATTAGCTGTAAATTGGTTTAAAGCCGTAATGCTATTTTGTGCAATTTCCTTGGCTCTTTTTACAAAAAAGCGGCCATCTTCAAAAGTTTCTTGGTTTTCAACCTTTTTAAGCAAATCTGCAGCATCAATAGCTAAATTATAAGCACTTTCACAACCACAGTTTTTTAGGTTTGTTTGGGCTTTTATAAAAGATTTTAATGATCTATCGGCATAATATTTTAAATGGTCTATGTTGTTAGACTCATAAGAATCTTTCACATTTGAATACGCATAAATTAAATTAGAGTCGGCTTCGGCACAGTAATCTTGCGCTATCAGTATATTAAAAGCAAAAAAGCTTAATAGAAAAAAGGTAGTTTTTTTCATCTTCAATTTGGGGTTAATTAGTAATTGTAGGTGTTTCAAAAATATCAAAAACATATTTAATGCGCTTGCATTTCATCGAAATTATGGTTTTACTATATTTATAAAGAATTTAAACGTTAATTTATGGAAGCATACAAGGTAACTTCAAACGTTACATTAAATAATAGACCAACTAAAGTAGTAATTGATGATGCAGAAAAAGAACTTAGAAAGGTTAGAAAAAAATTAGGTAAATTACAAGATACACTTTATGCGCACGGTAAATATGCTGTTTTAGTGTGTTTGCAAGGTATGGATACCGCCGGAAAAGATAGCTTAATACGCGAAGTTTTTAAAGATTTTAATGCTCGTGGTGTAGTGGTACACAGTTTTAAAACGCCCACTAGTTTAGAGCTTAAACATGATTATTTGTGGCGCCATTACATTGCCTTACCTGCTAGAGGTAAATTTGGGGTTTTTAACCGTACGCATTATGAAAATGTGTTGGTTACAAAAGTGCACCCAGAATATATTTTAGGTGAAAATATACCGCATATTAATAGTGTTGATGATATTGATGAAAATTTTTGGGATACCCGCTTTCAACAGATAAATGATTTTGAAAAACACATAGCGCAAAATGGTACTATTATTTTTAAATTCTTTTTACACCTATCAAAAAGTGAACAAAAACACCGGTTGTTAAGGCGTTTAAATAAACCCGAAAAAAATTGGAAGTTCTCACCCGGAGATTTGGAAGAACGTAAACTATGGGATCACTACCAAGAGTGTTATGAAACCGCAATTAACAAAACATCTAAACCACATGCGCCATGGTACACAATTCCTGCCGATGATAAACCAACAGCAAGACTAATAGTAGCGCAAACGTTATTAGATACCTTAAAAACTTATACCGATATTAAAGAACCCGAAATTGGTGATGATGTTAAAAACAATATTGAATATTACAAACAACAATTACAAAATGAATAAACATATATTACTGTTTTTAATAGCGCTTTTTTTTATTGGTACAACGAGTTTTTCGCAAAGCGAAAAACAAAAATTACCGTTTTATGAAATAGATGATTATCCTGAAACTTACAATGCTAATTTATTAGTAGCACGAATGATTGATGGTTTAGGTTTTAGGTATTATTGGGCTACACAAGGTTTAACAACAGCCGATTTGCTTTATAAACCAAGTGAAAGTGGCAGAACTACGCAGGAAACAATTGTTCATTTATACGGACTTTCAAAATTTATAAGAAATAGTGTTTTAGAAGATAATAAAGATGAAACTGAAATTACTTCAGATTTTGAAGCATTACGAAAACAAACACTGCACAATTTAAAAATAGTATCTCATGTGTTTAAAAATGCTAAAGAGCCGTTTAAGTTTGAAGAAATTTCAGTGCCTTTTTGGAATATTATTAATGGCCCAATTGCCGATGCTTTGTGGCATTGCGGACAAGTAGTTATGTTGCGTAGAGCTTCTGGAAATCCGTTTAATTCTAAAGTAAGCGTTTTTAGCGGTAAAGTTAGAGAGTAATTATAAATAACTTAACCACCATTTTTGTTTGTTATTAGCTTTGTAAATCATATATTTTTTACTTGGAAAATAAAGAAGAGCAATTACGGCAACCCAAACCAAGTAAACCACAAATAATGAGTAGCCATAGTTAGCTAATTTAGCATTCATAAAAACATCTTTAGTTAAAATCATGTCCTGCCAATTTCCGCCAAAAATAATGATGCCAAAAATAGCCAACACGTGAATTAATAAAACGTGTAAGAAGTAATAAAATAGTGGTACACGGCCAAATACTAACAGAAAATTAGTTGTCTTGTTTTTTATGTTTTCAATAGCATATAAAAATAAAATAGCTGGCCCCATTGTAATAAGTAAATAGGCTAATGATGGCGGATATTTAGTGACTTTAAAAAACGACATTATTGTTTTGGCTGTAGTGTTTTGCGTGGTCCATGGTGTTAAATCACCATAAACGTTTAATCCGCGTAATATGAAGAATGCTATAATTGCCGAAAATCCAATTATTACTAAATATTTTTTTCTAAGTTTTGGGTTAAAATTCGTTTTATATAACGTACCAAAACAATAGCCTAAACTTATTAAACCAAACCACGGAATTATAGGATATGCAAAGGCGTAAAACCTGTTTCCAATTAATAAAAATTGCTGTTGGTGCAAAATGTACCAAACAATAGACTTAAAACTACTGCCTTCTGTAGTAATGCCATCTAAGGCATTATGCCCAATAACCAAAATAGCACCTATGACTAATATGTATTTAATAGGTAAATACACTGTTACAGATAATAAAATCATGCATAAACCAATAGCCCAAATTACTTGTAGAATTATAAAACCATAAGTAACATCAAACTTCCAAAGAAAATTATTTACAAAAACAGCTAGAAAAATAAGCCAAAAACCACGTGTAATTAAAAATTTAAATAATTGATTTTTGGTTTTCTTTTGTCCGTACAAAAAAGCCGAAGTTCCAGCTAAAAAAATAAAAATGGGTGCGCAATAATGGGTTATAAACCTGGTGAAAAACAGAAAGGGCGTTGTGGTTTCTAAATTTGTGGGGTCGGAAAAAAAAGAGCCATAATGAAAATAATCTCTAACATGGTCTAAGGCCATAATTACCATTACTAAGCCTCTTAAAATATCTATAGATTCAATTCTATATGTCTTTAGTTTTTCCATATAATTAATTTATCTATTGAAATATAGTGTTTTATAAATAAAAAATGCCCAACAAACGTTGAGCAATTTTTAACTAAGATTTAAACATGATTTATTTAACCAATTCTTTTTTATTATTTGGCGCAAAATCTACTTCAATTTGATTTCGCGTAATATCTTCAAACGTTTCTCTTTTTCTAATTAAATGTGCTTTGTTATTGTACCATAAAACTTCGGCTGGTCTTAACCTTGAGTTGTAGTTGCTTGCCATAGAAAAACAATAAGCACCTGCATTTTTAAAACAAAGTATATCACTTTCATTAATTTCATTGATACGGCGGTTGCTACCAAAGGTATCGGTTTCACAAATGTAACCAACAACAGTGTAAAAACGTTCTTTTCCGTTAGGGTTAGAAATATTTACAATATCATGGTGAGACCCGTAAAACATTGGGCGAATTAAGTGGTTTAAACCAGAATCTATTTGAGCAAAAACTGTTGAGGTTGTTTGCTTAACTGCGTTAACTTTTACTAAAAAGCTTCCGGCTTCACTAACTAAAAATTTACCAGGTTCAAAAGCTAAGGTTAAATCTTTACCATATTCTTTACAGAAATCATTAAACCTTGCGCCTAATTTTTTACCTAATTCTTCAATATTAGTTTCAATATCACCTGCTTTATAGGGTACTTTAAAGCCTGAGCCAAAATCAATAAAATCTAAATTTTTAAATTGTTTGGCAGTTTCAAATAAAATTTCGCTAGCGTATAAAAATACTTCAATATCTAAAATATCACTACCGGTATGCATATGAATACCGTTAATAGTCATTTTAGTATTTTCAACTATGCGTAAAATATGTGGTATTTGGTGAATAGAAATTCCGAATTTAGAATCTATATGCCCTACAGAAATGTTGCTATTTCCGCCAGCCATAACATGCGGGTTTATACGAATACAAACCGGTGTTTTAGGGTATTTAGTACCAAATTGTTCTAATATTGAAAGGTTATCAATATTAATTTTTACACCAAGTTTTGCAGCAGCTTCAATTTCATCTAAAGAAACACCATTTGGTGTGTAAATAATTTGATCTGGGCTAAAACCGGCAGCCAAACCTAATTTTACTTCTTGTATAGAAACGGTATCAATGCCAGAACCTAAGCTGTTTAAAAGTTTTAAAATAGAAATGTTTGATAGTGCTTTTACCGCATAACTAATTTTTAAACTTTTAACACTTTTAAATGCGTTTGTAAGCCTTTTGTACTGATTTTCAATTTTTTCAGCATCATAAACATACACTGGGCTACCAAAATCTTGCGCTATTTTAAGCAATTGATTTTCCGTCATAATTCTAAATTTTTGCCAAAGATATTTTATTCAACCGAAAAAAAAATAAATAACTAAAAAATTAGTAAAATTAAACATTGTGTTAATTATTTAACATGTTAAAAATAAAATACGTTTTAGTAATCAAATATTAGGGTAAGTTATAGCTATTATTTACATTTGCTTTTCTTAAAAACATTGAGCAAATTATGAATCTACACGAATATCAAGGCAAAGAGATTTTAAGCAGTTTTGGCGTACGTATCCAACGTGGTATAGTTGCCCAAAATGCTCAGGAAGCAGTAACTGCAGCTAAACAATTAACCGATGAAACCGGAACCAGTTGGCACGTAATAAAAGCACAAGTGCATGCTGGCGGGCGTGGTAAAGGTGGCGGTGTAAAACTTGCTAAAAATTTAGAAGAAGTTGAAGCATTAGCTGGCCAAATAATAGGCATGAACCTAATTACACCACAAACATCTGCCGAAGGAAAAAAAGTACACCAAGTATTAGTTGCTGAAGATGTTTATTATCCAGGAGAAAGCGAAACAGAAGAGTATTACATGTCTGTTTTATTAAATAGAGGAACCGGTAGAAACATGATTATGTATTCTACAGAAGGAGGAATGGATATTGAAACAGTTGCCGAAGAAACACCACATTTAATTTTTACTGAAGAAGTTGATCCTGCTGTTGGTTTATTGCCATTTCAAGCAAGACGTATAGCCTTTAATTTAGGTTTAAGCGGTACTGCTTTTAAAGAAATGACCAAATTTGTTATGGCTCTTTATACAGCTTATGTAAAATCTGATTCTTCTTTATTTGAAATAAATCCAGTATTAAAAACTAGCGACGATAAAATTCTAGCGGTTGATGCCAAAGTAACTATTGATGATAACGCACTATATCGCCATAAAGACTATGAAGCTTTAAGAGATTTACGTGAAGAAAACCCAATAGAAGTTGAAGCTAAAGAAGTTGGTTTAAACTATGTAGATTTAGATGGTAACGTAGGTTGTATGGTTAACGGTGCTGGTTTAGCAATGGGAACTATGGATTTAATTAAACAAGCTGGCGGAGAACCTGCTAACTTTTTAGATGTTGGTGGAACTGCCGATGCTGCACGTGTTGAAGCGGCGTTTAAAATAATATTAAAAGACCCTGCAGTAAAAGCTATTTTAATAAACATTTTTGGAGGTATTGTACGTTGTGATCGTGTGGCACAAGGTGTTATTGATGCTTACAAAAATATGGGTAACATTGAAGTACCAATTATTGTACGTTTACAAGGAACAAATGCAGATATAGCCAAAGAATTAATTGATAACTCAGGTTTAGCGGTTTTAAGTGCTACAGAGTTTCAAGAAGCTGCAGATAAAGTACAAGAAGTTTTAGCATAAGCAACAAACTTTTTAAAAAATATGACAAAAAGAGCAATTGTATAAGTTGCTCTTTTTTTATGTATGCATTTCATCGATTTTTAATTTTAAGCGTCTCTAAATTGACGTTTTACGGGAATACCGTAGAGTCCTTTTTTTTAAATACACAATATTTTCTGTTTTAAGGTATTGTTAATTGTTGTAATGTGTTGGTATTCAATTGTTTGTTGCATGTAAAAAGTATTGTGGTTACTAAAGCTTGTTTATGTTTAAGTACTTATTTTGTAGATGAGTAGTTTAGGTGTTTAGTTGAAACTTATAAAATACACGATTAACAGTATGTTGTTTTTCGATAAGCTACAACATAAATTGGATAACAACTTTATTCTTATTCTTAAATTTATATTGTAATTAATTAATCCCTACAGAAAATGATAAATAGAGTTGAAAAATTAAGTCTGCTCTCCGAAATGATTGCTTTTGCAAAGTATGACAAGGATATACAAGAATTAGAATATAATTTTTTACTAGGTGTAGCTAAGCAATTAGATATTTCAAGAGAAGATTTTGAGTATTTAATAGAACACCCAATAAACTATACGCATTTAAAATCACATAGTGAGCGCATTGTACAGTTTCACAGATTAGTGTTACTAATGAATATAGAACAGGAGGAAGGTGAAGAAACCAGAAAAGGTGTAATAAAACTATATAATTTTGGTTTACGCATGGGTTTAAGCCATGAGTCTATATCAAAAGTGTTATACTTAATGGAAAGTTTTCCTAATAAAATTGTACCACCAGATGTATTAATAGATATTTTTAAAACACAGTATAATTAAAAAATCTGCTAAGTATTTTAATTATATTTTAAAACTAAAGATTGGTTTTTAAAAAAGCTAAAAGGTTACACTTTTAGCTTTTCTAGTTTTTCTTGGTAAGCTTTTATTTCATCGCGTAGTTTAGCAGCCACAATAAAATCTAAAGCTTTGGCGGCCGCTTCCATTTGTTTTCGCTTTTCTTTTATTTTTTTCTCTAATTGAGGTTTACTTAAATATTCACTTTCTGGTTCTGCTGCTTTAAGAGCATCCATTTCATATTTATAAGTGCTAACAGAGTTTTTAGCCAACACATTATCTAAACTTTTATTTAAAGCTCTTGGTTTTACGTTGTTTTTAGTATTGTATGCAATTTGTTTTTCGCGCCTGTAGTTTGTTTCATCAATGGTTTTTTGCATACTATTTGTAATTTTATCTGCATACATAATAGCTTTACCGTTAATGTTTCTAGCAGCTCTACCAACAGTTTGGGTTAAAGATCTTGTTGAACGTAAAAAACCTTCTTTATCAGCATCTAAAATGGCTACTAAAGAAACTTCAGGTAAATCTAAACCTTCACGCAAAAGGTTTACACCAACTAAAACATCAAATAGGCCTTTGCGTAAATCTTGCATAATTTCTACACGTTCTAAGGTATCAACATCACTGTGTATGTAACGGCATCTAATTTGAATGCGTTCTAAATATTTAGTTAATTCTTCGGCCATGCGTTTGGTGAGTGTTGTTACCAGTGTACGCTCATCTTTTTCAACACGTTGCTGAATTTCTTCAATTAAGTCATCAATTTGGTTTAGGCTAGGCCTAACTTCAATTATGGGGTCTAATAAGCCGGTTGGTCTTATAACTTGTTCTACATAAATACCTTCGGTTTTTTGCAACTCATAATCAGCGGGTGTTGCAGATACGTAGATAACTTGATTTTGAAGCGCTTCAAACTCTTCAAATTTTAACGGACGATTATCCATTGCAGCTGGTAGCCTAAAACCATATTCAACTAAATTTTCTTTTCGGCTTCTATCGCCACCATACATGGCATGCACTTGCGAGATGGTTACATGGCTTTCATCAACAACCATTAAATAATCATCAGGAAAATAGTCTAATAAGCAGAAAGGACGGGTTCCGGGAGCACGACCATCAAGATAGCGTGAGTAGTTTTCTATACCAGAACAATACCCAAGTTCACGAATCATTTCTAAATCAAACTCTGTACGTTCTTTTAGGCGTTTTGCTTCTAAATGTTTGCCAATTTCTTTAAAATAATCGTGTTGTTTTACTAAATCATCCTGAATATCTTTTATGGCATTTTGAAGTACTTCAGGTGATGTTACAAACATATTTGCCGGATAAATATTTAAACGGTCATATTTTTCTAAAACTTGATTTGTTTGTATGTCAAAGGCTTCAATTTCTTCAATTTCATCACCAAAAAAGTGTATTCTAAACGCATTATCTGCGTAACTAGGAAAAATATCTACAGTATCACCTTTTATTCTGAAATTTCCGTGGTTAAAATCGCTTTCGGTTCTAGAGTATAAACTTTGTACTAAGCGGTGCAATAGTTTGGTTCTAGAAATTTCTTGATCACGTTCTATTGAAATTACATTTTTTTGAAATTCTATGGGGTTACCAATACCGTATAAACATGACACTGATGCTACCACTAAAACATCACGCCTGCCCGAAAGTAGTGATGATGTGGTGCTTAATCGCATTTTTTCAATTTCTTCGTTTATAGAAAGATCTTTTTCAATGTATACACCCGAAACCGGTATGTAAGCTTCCGGTTGGTAATAATCATAATAAGAAACAAAATACTCAACGGCATTGTTTGGGAAAAACTGTTTAAACTCAGAGTATAACTGTGCTGCCAAAGTTTTGTTATGAGCCAAAACTAGGGTGGGGCGCTGCACTTCTTGTATAACATTGGCAACGGTAAATGTTTTACCAGAACCAGTTACACCTAAAAGCGTTTGGTATTTGTCTTTATTTAATATGCCATCCTTTAATTGTTTAATGGCAGATGGTTGATCTCCTGTTGGAGCAAATTCAGATTCAATTTTAAATTGCATAATACAAAATTACGCAAAATAACTGTGCTTATCGTTTTAAAGTAAAATGACCTGAAAAAACTCTGCCATCTTCTAAAAATACTTTAAACCAATAATCATCGGTTGGTAAGATATTGCCTCTAGAGGTGCCATCCCAACCTTCTTCAAGTGTTGAGATTTGTTTTAAAAGCTTGCCGTATCTATCAAAAATTAAAATAGTACTATTGTTTTGAAAGGTGTCATTAACGCCAATAATTTTCCACTCGTCATTAAAACCATCATTATTTGGTGTGAAAAATTTCATGTAACCAAGTACCGAAATATCTAAAGTTATATATCCGCAACCATTTTTATCATTCACATAAATGGTATAAAAACCAGGTTTTACATTATTAAATTCTGGTTGATCTTGGTAAACTAAAATTGATGAACCTGTTTCAACTAAAGCAAATTCATAATTACCTTGGCCTAAATTTGAGGTATTTATTGTAACGCTATTATTATTTTCTGTAAAGTCTATAATTGAAACATCACTTTTAGTAATGGTTGCTAATTCTGAGGCATTTACAAAAATATCTCTAGTTCTGCTACAGCCTGTACCATCGGTTTTTGTTAGCGTAACATGGTAAGTTCCCGGAGTTGAAACCTCAATGGTTGGTGTGGTTTGTGGCAATAATTGGTTGTTTATTGTGCCGTCTAAACTGGTCCAACGCCATTCGTAAGTGAAGGTTTCAGTTATGTTGGCTTCAATAGGATCTAAAATAACAGTAAATGCAGGGTTTGAAGTACAAACAATAAGCGGAGAGTCTACTAAAAAGTCTGGTAATGGGTTTACAGTAAGTTGTATAGTTGTAGCGCTAAAGCAGCTAGTGTTTACAGGGTTTACAACTCTAGCAGCAATAGTTTGGCTACCCGAAATTAATGGATTTGGTAATGTTGGACTATTGGTTATAAAAACACCGTTTTCATCTTCATAATCAAAAAATATGTTCATGTTGGTTTGAGTGCCTAAAATAACACTGGCAAAACCCGATGTGTCAAAAGCATAAAGCCCGTCATAATCAAAATCGCCTGCAGAACCATCACAAACGGTAATTGGTGCAATAGGGTCTGCAATTACGGGTTGTACATCAACAATAAAATCTATTGTAGTTTCATCAAAACAAGCGCCATCAGGATCTTGTGTTGCGTTGTTTGTTACACGAACTGTTATGGTTTGTGTTTCGGTTAAAAAGAAAGGTTGAATTGGGCTTGTTACTGTTGAGCCATCACTGTACTGTAACGGATTTCCAGAGGCGTCAAAATAAGATATGGTTACACTGGCAGGGTCTTGTCCGTTTAGTATTTCTGCTTCAAGATTTGAGGTGTCAAATGGATGATTTATAACAGTATCTGTGGTATCAAAATCGCATGCTCTATTAAAAACAACAGGGTTTGCCACGGGTAATGTTTCAACAATTAAAAGGTTTGTAAGTTCTTCTAAACCTAAGCAATTATTGCCTAAATTACTTTTAACACGCACCCAAATGGTTTGCATGTTGGGTGAAATTGTGTTTTGGTGGTTAGAAATATCTGCAATTTCATTAATTTCTAATTCTGCATCTTGTTGTGATTCATAAAAATGAACAGTTACGTTAAATGTTGAGAATATGGTGTTTGAGATATAGTCTCTAATTTGTGAAAAATCAAATGTTGCAATACCGTCTCTATCATCAACGCCATCATCACATTGATAAATTGAATTAGGGTTGTAGGTGCTTAAAGCTACACTAGACGGACTTACATTTAATGTTAGCGGTACTGCCCTGAAACAACCATTGGGGTTTTCAACTCTAATCCAAACGGTTTCAGGTGTAAATCCTGGTGCATCTTGGTAGCTTTCAGGTGTAGTAATAGGGTTTGTTGCGTTTTGCGCATCGGTTTGATTTGTGAAGTATGAAAATGTTAAATTTTCGACTACATGATTTGGGTTTATTTCATTTTTAATGCTTTCTAAAGTTAAATTGAAAAACGCTTGACCATCATTTGAAGCATCATCACATTGTGTGTAAGGGTTTGGTGTGTTTGCGTTTGGTAACTCATAAACTTCAACATTAAAAGTAGTATCAGTAAAGCATGCTATATTGGCATTATTGGTAACCCTAATGAAAATGGTTTGGCTATTGGGCGTCATGTTGTTATAACTGTTAGGATTTGTAATTTCAACAAAATGTCCGGCATCTATAAAATAGGTTACAGTAAAATCTGTTGCACTTTGACCATTTAAAATTTCGGTTTCTCTTTGTGTTAAATCGAAGGTTTTTAAGCCATCAGCATCTGTGCCAACAGAAGTATCATCACATTCTTGAAGTGGTGAAACATTAAGTGATGGAAACGCACTTTCATATACTTCTAAATTAAAACTGCTTGTAGCAAAACAATTTACATTGCTATTGTTTTCAACACGAGCATAAATAGTAGTGTTTCCGCTTTCAAACGGACTTGAAATGGCGTTTGTATTAGTATCTGCATCTGCTTGCGTTTCATGATATGTAATTGTAAAGTTTGGGTTTGTGTTAATACTGTTGTTTTGCAACGTTAAATCAAAAGGCATAGTACCGTTATTATCATCATCGCACAATTGCATATTGGCGGCTGTATTGGCCACAGGAAGTTGGCTTACAGTTATAGTTATATTGGTTGTGTAAATACCACAACTATTACCAGTTCTGTTTAAAAACGCTCTAAAAATATAGTTATTTATAGTTAAGGGCGCATTGGTAATATTTAAATTGAATGTACTTACGCCAGAAAATGTAGCGTTGTTAACTAAGGCATTCCAAGTGGTACCATTATCGGTTGAGAACTCCCATTGAATAGTTTCGGCATCAGCAGAAACTAATGGAATTGTGAAGTTTGAATTTTCACAAATTACAGCAGCCGATAAGTGATTGTCAATAGTAATAGGAGCAAAGTCTAAATAATCAGCATTTGGTAATGTATAACCATCTGATGCGCTTGTAACCAATCCGTTAGTGTTAACAGTTACGGCAACGTCTCCTAAAAAATCGTCGTTATTAGCATCAGAAAAGCCAGCTTCAATAACATCGCTACAACCATCACCATCACTATCGTCATCAATGTATGAAAATATGGTATCTGCATCAAAATCATCTAAAGTATAACCAATGGTATTGCTATCGGGTGAAGTTTCGGCAGCATCTGCCCAACCATTAATGCCGTATGTTGGACCATCTTCAACACCATCTAAATTAGTATCAGATAGCGTGCCTAATTGGCCTGTTTCAATTAAATCTGAAATACCATCGTTATCACTATCTAAATCGTAAAAATCCATAACACCATCATTATCGGTGTCAATAGGAGCCGGGAAAAAGTCAAAAACATCATCAAGACCGTCATTATTAGCATCGTTTCCAGATAGTGTTACAATAGAGCCAGAGCGTTCAATAATGTCAGGAATTCCGTCATTATCACTATCTAAATCTAAAGCATCAATAACACCATCATTATCGTTATCATTTTTAAAACAAGTAAGCGAAATATTTGCAGCAAACGTAGAAGCTGTATTTATATTTTGAAGTTGATGTTTGAAAGTAAAACCGTTAACACTATTGGCAAAAAATTGAAAAGGTGTATTGCCATTTGGTGAAGGGTTTATTCTGAAATGAATTTCAGAGCCCGAAAGTTGTGTAACCCCCGTTTCAAAAAGGCCATCAAAATTTGAATCTATTAAAAGACGATTGTCAGGATCTACAATGGTTATATTTTTATTGGCTGGTGCTATGCTTACAATAAATATTTCACCATCGGTTGGTGTGTTTGTTATTGAAGATTCTGTGAGTTTAACATTAACAGGTTCAGTGAAATTTAGGGTGTAATTACCTTCGGCATTGGCAGCATTACCAACAGTGCTTGTAAAATTACCAGCGTTATCACCTATAAGCATGTTGGTATTGCCTGAGCTGCTTGTGCTTGTATAAGTGCCATTGGCAATACTATTGTTTGTTGTATTGTCTTGAAATACTAAAATAGGATTGTTGGTGTTTTGAATGTTTAGTGTTACATTACCTCTAGACTCTACGCAGTTTTCAATACCATCGTTATCATTATCAATATCTAAATTGTCAATAATGCCATCATTATCAACATCATCAGGACAAATACTTACAGGTACTTCAACCGACTCTAAAATATCACCTGTACATGTTATTTCACCAATAAGTTTGTATTTTCCGGGTACTGTTGGTGTAATTGTTGGCACGTTAGATGATACTATTTGAAAGCCAGAACCATCATCAAACCACCATTCAAAACTATCAAAACTTTGTGTGTTTGCAGCTTCTAAAGTAATGTTTGGTATACAATTACCAAGGGTTGCAAATTGGGCATCAAAATTAATTTCTGGGTTTGTTGGAAAACCAGAATAAAAACTGCCCGAAGTGGCAGCGCCATTTACATTAAAGTAGGCAACGTACAGTTCATCATCTCCTTGTACAGATACATTACCTGTTAACCCTGTTACTTTATAGGTAACATAATCTGGCTTACCGGTAACTGCACTTGGACCAATTGTTGAAAAATTTGATAGCGGTAAATTATTTACTGTAACTGTTGCGCCCGCTTTTGTTACTATTGATACACCACCACTAAAATTGATGTTTCCAATATCATCAATATTAGCAATATTGTTAATGTTACCTCTTGTTTCACAGCTTAACGGCGGCACAAAAAACATGCCTTGGTTAGCTTCATTAGAAGCGCCAATACCTTGATACATAAAGGTATCGTTTGAAGTTTCTACGTATAAATTATCATTTGCGGTAAAGTTATTACCTTCAATTACATAATATTCGCCAGCATTAATTGTGGCAATTGGTGCATTACCATTTATGCTTATGGATGTGTTGTTGGTATGCGCTACAACCAAAACATTTTCATAAGCGTTTAAACCATCACCTTTTACAAATATGTACTCATTTCCAATTTTTGATAAACCAGCAATTTGGTCAATACCATAATCACGTCCGCCTCCGGCATCAAAACTTCCGTTTGTAGATCCGCAATTAACCACAATAGGTTTATCGGCAGTTACAAGGCAACCAATTAAACCGTCCATTAGGTTGTTTGCAGTAGGGCCATTTTCAAAAACATTAATAGCTAAAACATAACTTTCACCTTCATTTAAATTAATGTTTACAGGTAAAGTGCCCGTGTAGTTTTTTATAATAATTCCTGCCGGAAGATCATCAAAAGTAACGTTTGTGTCATCTTCAGTAGCCATAACAGAAGCAAAACTTAGGTAGTTATCTTGCGGGTTGGCGCTTGTGTATGTTCCTATTCTAAAAGTAGTGTCGGGTGCAGAGAGTCCTTTACTAACTAATGCACCTGCTTGCGCGCCACCACCAGCGCTCATTCTAATAGAGACATAAATTGGTGCTTCAGCTTCAATGATATAGCCTTTATTATTAAATACCGTACTTGTGGTGTTTGAAGCCACGAACAGTTGTGTTAAACCATTGCCAATGTTAACTGTTTGCGGATTAGCGTTTGATACGGTTCCTGAAATATGACTTGTAGTTGGTTGCCCTACAGGAATTATGGTGTATGGTACTAAAGAGTTTGTTGGTGTTGAAATGTAAATGAACTGCCCTTCAGGGTTTGCATTTCCAAATGCAGCACTTGTTAGTGGCGGAATATAATGCGTTTTACTTAATTGCGAATATGTATGTGAAGTACAAAACAGCACTAGTAAAATTAGCAAGTTTCTTAACAAAATAGAGCTTTGTTGCATTATAAATATGGTGGTTTAGTTGTTGATTGTTAACTAGTTTTATAAAAAAACTAACGTCTAAAATAAACGATTTAATTTATTTTAGACGTTACAATGTTGTAAAGGTTTAAAACTTTTAGATAAAAAGTAATAAAAGTAGAATGATTTGAATGTTTTGTTAGCGTTTTAATGCAAAATGTCCTTTTACATTGAAAGCTTCACCTTCGTGTAAAACATCGGCCGAAAACCAATAATCATCGGCTGGCATGTTATTTCCGTTAAAAGTTCCATCCCAACCCACCGATGTATGCGGTAGTGTTTTTATGAGTTTTCCGTGGCGGTTGTATATATATACAATGGTTCCAGGTATTTCTTCAATACCAACAATATGCCATGTGTCATTAAAACTATCATTATTTGGTGTGAAATACTTAGGTACATCAATAACCACTACAGTTCTTGTAGCATCTGTACAACCGTTTAAATCTCTAATAGTAACAAGATGCGGACCGTAAGTAACGTTTTCAAAAATATTAGATGTTTGTGGTTCGGCATCATCTAAAATATAAACATAGTCTCCAATGCCACTAACATTAACAGTTATACTATTAGGGTCTGCAAAATTAACTGTTGTGGTGAAGTTAATATCTGCTTCTTGTGATTCTATTACAGAAAAAGGGTGCGTGTATTCACAATCATTTCCAATAATATTTGGGGTTGTTACGGTAACCCAATAATTGCCAATTTGTGACGGGTTGGTTAATATTATTTGAGGTGTTGTTGCACCAGTAGACCATTGATAAGTGTCTGAATCATTACCAGTGTAGGCATCAATTACAAGTGGTAGGTTATCTAAGCACAATGGAACAATATCATCAATAGGAATTATAGGTAACGGATTAACGCGTGTTGAAAAGTTGGTAACATCAAAACAACCTGTTGCATTATCTTCAACTCTGGCGTAAATAATTTCGCCGTTAAAAGCAGCATGCAAAATGTTTAAAGGGTTTTCGTTGTTTTGGGCATCAGTATTTGATGAGAAATAAGTAACCGTGTAATCATTACCGTTTTGAGAGCCTAAAATAGTGTTTGCTGTAGTTGAGAGATTAAATTCAAAAAAGCCATCAAAATCGTCATCACAGGCTACTAAATCTGGTGTTGTATTTGCAACTGGGTTAGGGTTTACTTGTAAATTAAATGATGTTACAATTACGCATCCTGTGTTTACATTTGAAACTCTTACATATATAGTTTGAAAACTAGATGCGTAATTGTAATTTGTGTTTAAGGGATTTGTGTTTGCTGTAGCATCAGGTTCACTCTCGTGATATGAAATGTTTACCAGGTTTACATCATTAACAATTAATGGGTTAACTTGTAATAAATCATAAAAATTTGAGCCGTTATCACAAATTTCAATGGTGCCAACGTTGTTTGTGTTTGGTGGTAAGTTAACTACTAAATCTTGCGAAATAACGCTATAACAGCCTGTTAAACTATTAACTACTTTAATGTATACGGTTTGTGAAGCAGAATTAAAGTTTGTTGGGTTTGTAATGGCGTTGGTGTTATCAAACCCGTCATTAGGGTTAATTTCATCAAAATTTTCAAAATAATAAACCTCTAAATCATCGGTAATTCTATCGCGCATTTCATAATCTGCTTCCTCTAAATTAAAGGCTGTAATACCGTCATAATCTGCATCACATTCCACTAAAGGACCTGAAACTTCAGAAATATCTGGTGCTGCAATTATATTCATGCCTAAGGGCTCAACAACATGACATAAAGAATCTTCGCTTTCAATTCTTATATAAATTGTTTGCGGATTTTGAGTGTTTGTATAGTTGTTGCCTAACGGATTTATATTTGTATCGGCATCATTAAATGTTGTGTGAAATGATATGTTTAAATTATCAGGTGAACCCGATGCAATTTCGGTACGTTTTGTGTCTAAATCGAAAATATGAATACCATCATTTGAAATATCATCACACACTAAAAAATCTACAATTGGGTTATAAATGGGTTCCGGTGATACTTGAATGGTCATTGATGAGGTTGCAAAACAAGTACCAGCATCGGCAGTTAAATTTTCAACTCTAATATAAATAGTTTGTGGGCTAGAGGTATTTTGGTAAACGTTATTTTTATCAATAGCATTGGCTAGATTGCCGTTTAAAGCATCGTTTTCATTTTCAAAGTAATACACTTCTTTACCTGTTTGCCCATTGAGTACATTTACATCCATGTCAGATAAAATAAAATCTGCAACGGTGGTGCCTGTTTCTTCACAAATTTGAAAATCTAAATCACTAGGTATTACAGGTAATGTGTTAACATAAACATCAATATTTGTTATGTTGAAACAACCTGATACGGCGTACTCTAAACGTGTGTAAATAGTTTGTGTTTCAGCATTAAAATTAGTGGGGTTTGTAATGGCATTTGTGTTATTTAAAGCATCATTTTCAGTGGTGAAAAAATGAATGTCAATACCACTGGTGTTTGATATCATTTCGGGTATTTTATCTTCTAAATTAATGGTGAAAAAACCATCTTGATCATTATCGCAAATAACAAAAGGTGAAGGCGGTGTTGTGTCTGGAGCAACTACTACTTCAATATCAAAAGGATTTACCGTTGAACAGCCAGAATTATCATTTTCAATTCTAGCGTATAGAGTTTCAACCGCATTGGTGTTAGTATAAAAATCTGGTAACGCATTTGTGTTGTTTTCAGCATCTGTATTTGAGCTAAAATAGGTAACCGTAAAATTGATGTTATTATTGGTTATCATGTTATCTAGCGAATGCAAATCTATGCTAACAATACCATCACCATCAGTATCACAATAGGGGATTGGGTCTACCGATTCAAACAATAAAATAGGATTTACTAATAAGGTTATTTCGGCATTATCAACGCAACCAGAGTTTGTGTCTTCTAACCTAATGTAAAGCGTTGTAGGGCTTATTGCAGGATAAGGAGATCCTTTATCAATGGCATTCGTGTTATTGTTTAAATTGTCTTCGGTTTCAAAAAACGTAACGTTTATTGGGTTTGGTAAATCGTTGTTTATAAATGTTTCAACAATATTAAGGTTGAAATTTAGTGTATCATTTTGGTCGTCATTAACATCACAAAGGGCAAAATCGCCTGTGTCTGTACCTGTTAGTAGTAAATTTGTATGCGCTTCAATAAGTGTTATAGAGGCGCAACCGGTATTATTATCTTCAACCCTAACATAAATATTACTATAACCGGGTTCGCCTGCAGGATTGGTGTAATCATAATTAGTTGGGTCTGCAATAGGGTTTGTATCTGTTTCAGCATCTGTAAAACTTTCATGATAAGAAACAGTAACATTGGTTAAACCACCTAAAATATCGTTAATAGCCTGTGTTAAATCAAAATTTGCACTACCATCACGTTCAGGGTCACAAGCATCAAGAAACTGAGTATCTCTATTAATTATAGGGCTTGTAGTCATGTTAACTGTTAAGGTTGTAGTGTTAAAACAACCGGTGTTAACATTTACAATTCTAACATATACAGTATCTGTGGGTGTGTTGGTATTTACATAAGACCCCGGAATGGGGTTGCTACCTGTTGATGCATCTAAAGCATTGTAATGGTATGAAACCATGAAATTGCTATTGCCACCAGATATTTCAGTGTCTTTAACTGTTAAATCAATTACGGTATAACCATCGGGTGTGTCATCACTATCACAAACTTCTAAAGGTGTTGGTGGTGTAGCGTTTGGAGCTTCGTTTACAATTAAATTGAAGGTTGTGTATGCAAAACAATCAGTATCAGTATCATCAATTCTAACATAAATGGCCTGCGGATTTGATGAATTTGAAATTGGGGCATTAATAGCACCAACGTTACTTCGGGCATCGGTTTCAGAAAAGTGATATGAAAATGTGTAATTTGTAAAAGGAATGTTTGCAATTAATTCAGCGTTTTTTGTTGATAAATCAAAAGTTTCAGTGCCATCACCACTGCTATCATCACATAACTGATAATCTGTAATAGCATCAATAGGTTCTTCGCTGTTTAAAACTATGTTTATATCATCTTCTTCAATACAATTATTGGCATTTAATAGCACGCTAACTTCAACTCTGTAGTTTCCATCTTGTATGGCGTTAAGTGTTGGGTTTGTTTCGCCAGCTATTTCGGTATTGTTTAAAAACCATCGGTATGTTGCCGATGCGTTATCAATATCGGCATCTAAAATTACAGAACTTGCACAGGTTTCAATATCTTCACCTAAATCTAAAATTTCAAAACTATTACCTTCAATAAACACAGCCGAATCAAAGGTGCCGTCACGCTGGTCTGCAATAATTAATTTTACGTGATATTGTACGTAAGGCACAATAGTTTCGGCAGCTGTAAGCACTGTTGTTCTTCCGTTATAGTTGGTGTCTCCGGCGTTGTAAACATCAAAATATTGTTCGTTTTCTGGCGGACAAACACCAAATATTTCATTGTGAACTGTGGTAGAATTTACAGGTTGATTAGTGCCAGGAACTACCGCTATATTTCGGTACGGATTGCTTGTGCCTGCTTCTCTAATTAAGAATACAAAATTGTCTGAAATCTGGCAGGGATTTATATCAAAATATTCTTCAGAAGCATATAAATAATTAAACTGAAATTGGCTTGATGTTGATGTAAAATCAAACTCAATAGAAGTTGCATTTAGTGTATTGTTTATACCCAAAGCGGTTTCAATATCTGGGTCTGTGCCCCAAGTGGTTGAACCCTCGCTAAGGGTTGGTGTACGCGGGCTGTTACCACCAGAATTTGCGCTACCTGTAGAAAGCATTATACCGTTTTCAAAAGGAAAATTTGAAGCACCACGTTCAAAATACGCATAACTAGGAAACCCAGATGCACTACCGTTTACAGATGATGATATGTTGGTAATTTCAACACAACCATCAACAAAATTATCTTCTATTAATTCTTGAACTCCAACAGAGCTATTTACTGATATTTGCTGTGAAAAAACCAAACTGCAACCGCAGATAAAGGTTAAAAAGAATATATATGGAAATTTCATAGCTGTAGGTTTTTTTCAATCAATTTTTTTGGGCTACATATAACTAATTTTGAGGAAGTTATATAGTGGCGAAAATTATATCTTTTTCAGATGAAATGCAAAGAAAACACGATTAAATGCATTAATTTTTGTTAATAGGTTGTTAAACTAATTTTTTAGAGTAAAATGATTTTTAAAAATTCTACCATCTTGTAACGTTATAGAAAACCAATAATCATCGGCAGGTAATTTATTGCCATTAAAATAGCCATCCCAACCATTACTTAATGGGTTTAATTCTTTTACAAGCTTGCCATACCTATCAAAAATTTGAATTTTAGTATTAGGTTGAAACATATCATTTACGCCATAAATTTGCCATGTATCGTTTTTTCCATCGTTATTAGGTGTGAAAAATTTTGGAAAACCTATAACGCTTACTTTTTGTGGTGGTGTTGCGCCACAGTTATTTTTGGTGTCAATTACAGAAACAGTATAAATACCAGGTTTAATATTTTCAAAAATATTACTGCTTTGGTAGGGTGCGTAAACTACGTTGTTTTCATCTAACAACCTATATTCATAATCACCTTCACCAGAAACAATAACGGTTATGGTATTGTTTGCAGCAGCATCTTTTACATTTATAGCATCAATAGTGGCTATGTTAGAAGGCAGCACTGTTACAATTCTAGTTTTTGAACACATATTGTTGTTAGTTACAGTAACTTCATATTCTCCTGGTTGGTTAATATCTATGTTATAACTGTTTTCTCCAGTAGACCATTGGTATGTGTAATTACTTTTATTACCAACCAAAATACCTGCGTTAATGCTAATTGTTTTTGGGTATGTGTTTAGGCAGTAATGCGTTGTAAATTCAGTTTCAATATTAGGTAAAGTATTAACAACTAGTTGTACTTGGCTAATGCCATAGCAGTTATTGCTGTTTTCTGTTCGGGCATAAATTGTTTGGTTATAGGCAATGGTATTTGTGAAATTATTGCTAAGTGCATTTATTTCTAAAAGAGCATCATTATACGTTGTGTAAAAAGTAATGTTTAACCCCGTTGGAAGCCCGTTAATAATGGCATTTTCAGCATTTTTTAGGTTGAAGTTGTAAAAACCATCTTCTAAACCATCATCATCACAAACTGTAAGCTTAGTGTTGTTTGCATCAGTAATGCTAACGCTTATGGTTAGTTCAGAAAGGCTAAAACACTGTGTTTTTTCATCAATAACTTCAACAAAAATGGTTTGCGGATTTGATGTGTTTTTAAAATTGGCGCCATCAACTTCGTTAGTTCTGGCAGCATCAGTAAAAAACTTTGTAGTTACTAAAGAGTTTCCGCCAGTAATATTTGGTATTGCTTGGTTTAAATTAAAGTGCGTTATACCGTCTTTAACTCCGTCTTCATCACATTGTAATAAATTATGATTGAAAGCGGAAGGATTTGCATTTATTAAAACAAAGGCATCGCCTTCAATAGCACAATCGCCATTATTGGGGTCAATGTACACTTTATAATAGCCAGATTCTGAAACTTCTAAATCAAAATCCGTTTCAGGCAAAGGTGTGTTGTTAAACGTCCAGGTATAAGTAGCTCCGGGAATTTCAGTTGCCGTTAAAGTATAAGTATCACCATCACAAAGATTGAGGTTTGTAGCGCTTTCGCCGTTTTTAATTATGTCAATTTGTTTGTTAAAAAAAGAAGCGATAAAAGGCGGTAAACCTTGCGAAGATTTATTTGCACCTAAGTTTACAGCATTGTGTTGATATACACTACCCGTGCCAGCAATATTAGGATTATTTATAACACCTAAATAGGCTAATCCTTTAGAGTAAGTGGCGCTTAAAGCACGGTAAATTTTTCCGTTAGGACCTAACTGTAAGCCGCCACGGTATAAATTTCTATCATCTAAAATTACTTGTGATGCTTGAATATCTGGTGCTGTTAAATTGAATTGTGCTAATACAGAAGTATGATTTTCAGGTTCTTCATTTCTGGCTTGGTTATTTAAATCGAAAAAATTATTGTAGGCGTGCACATATAAAAGTTCACTATTTGGTGAGAATTCAACGCCATATGGAAATGGACTTTCACTACTATTTATAGATAAATATTTAAGATTAGAGGCTTTACCAGTAAATGCATCAAAATCAAAAATTTGTAAACCGTCAACGGTATTGGCAGCAGCCATTTTTGTACCATCGGGAGATAATTTTAAATATCCGCGCCTGTCTTGAATGGCCATTGAAAAGGTAGATTTAACAGATGTTGTATTAACACCAGCGGCACTTACTTCAAAGGCATGAAATGTATTGTAGAAATTAGGTGAGCCATCTTCTGAAGCTAATGTAATTACCCATATAGATTTTGTTATGCAGTCTTTTAAAACTGCTGTTAGCTTTTCGGAACAATGCTCTAATAAATTGATGTTTTTTTGCGTAACAGCACCTAAACCACCATTTAGTGAAATATCTACAGTTGAGTAATTAAAGCCATTATCAGGGTCTGTTCCAATAGTTGTATCTACCGTGAAAATATAATAAATATTGGGGTCGTTAGGTTTAGGTACAATAATAGCAGATTGCGTGCTAGAATTATCACCAAACAACCCAAAGCCATTTTGCATAGCTACGTGGTTTTTATTCCAAACCGTAGTGCCATCGGTATAAAAAAGTAAATTTCCAGAGTCGTCTGATATTGATGAGCAACCCTCATTAGTAAATAACATACCGTTATTTACTGCTGTTAAATTATTGTTTGCTAAGTTAAATTGAACACCGGCACCGTAACCAAAGTACCAATTAGCAGCTTGCCTTTGAGCAAACACACTCATTGTGCAAAACAAGCAAAAAAGGATTAAATAATTATTTTTCATTAGAGATAGCAAGTGCTACCAAATATATTATAAATCGCGCTTTTTTAATAATCTATACGATAAAAAGATAAATAAGGCTGTCCAAGCTAAAACTATAAGTATTTCGTAAGAATGTGCTCCATAATCATAAGCTAAATTAGCTTTATCAGGAAATTTTGTCATGGCAATTCTTTGGAAAGGTTGGTCTATGAGTTTGTACATAGATTTTAACGGGAAAAAGTTTTGAATTTTCTCTGCTATATTGGTGTCTGATTGCCATGCTAAAAGCCCGAAAATAATCCATTCAACAATAAATAAAATAAACAAAAAAGCAAGTGCAAAAGCAGAGCGTTTAACCAACATGCCCAAGAATAAACACAAGCTAAAAAAGCCAACAAGTTTTACAAAATAGGCTATTATAAATTCGGTTTCTTTTATAATAATAGCAAACTCATTGTAGCTAGAATAATAAAGCCCAATACAAAGCGATATTAAAAAAATTAATAGGGTTGAAACTAATGAAAAGAATACAATAGTATAAAATTTTGAAAGTATAAATTCCTTTTTGCTTAACCCGTCAATTAAGTTTTGTTTTATGGTTTTGTTACTGTATTCATTACCAATCATGCTTACTACAACAATGGCAAAAAAGAATTTGAATTGCGATGAAAAAAACGTGGTTAAATGCCAAATAATTGGAAAGTTAAAAATACCTAATTCACCTAATTCTAAAGTAAAAAAACCAAAAACATTTATTTTGAAAGACGATAAAAGGATTACAAAAAATGGTAAAATAAACGATACAAAAATGAGTATTTTACTGGTTTTATTTAGCAGAAGCTTTTGTAGCTCTAAATGTAATAATCTAAACATGTTATTGGTTTTGTTTGTTGTGGTTGTCAGTTAGTTTTAAAAATTGTTCTTCTAAACTTTCTTTGCGTTGTACTAAATGGGTAAGAATTATACCTTTTTCAAAAAGTAGTTTGTTAAAAGTGTCAGATTTCATGGGTTCTGTTAAAAAAGCAGTTACCAAATCATCTTCAACTTTAATATTACCAAAAGCGTTATGGTTTTCTAATAAGCTAATTAATTCATTTTGGTTGTTGCATTTAAGTTCAAAAAAGCCATGGCTAGAAATCATTTCATCAACACTGCCGGCATATAGTTTTACGCCATTTCTTAAAACAACCACATGCGAGCATACTTTTTCAACTTCATCTAATAAATGTGAAGCCAACAAAATAGTGGTGCCTTGTGCAGCAATTTGTTTAATAATTTCTCTAATTTGATGAATGCCTTGAGGATCTAATCCGTTGGTAGGTTCATCTAAAATTAAAATTTCAGGGTCGTTTAAAAGGGCAGAAGCAATTGCTAAACGTTGTTTCATGCCTAAAGAAAACGCCTTAAATTTGCTGTTTTTGCGGTTTAATAGGCCAACAATTTCAAGTTTTTCGTCAATTTTACTATAATCTACACCTTTAATTTTGCATACAAGTTTTAAGTTTTCATAACCAGACATGTAAGGGTAAAAGTTAGGGCGTTCAATAATAGCGCCTACCTTTTTTAAGGCATCATGGGTTGAGGTGTTACCATCAAACCAATAAAAATTGCCCGATGTTTTATTTACCACATTTAAAACAATGCCTAAAGTGGTAGATTTTCCACTTCCGTTAGGTCCTAAAATACCGTAAACATTACCTTTTTTAATGGTGAAAGAAAGGTTTTTTACCGCAGTTAATTGTCCAAATTTTTTGGTGAGATTGTTAATTGTAAGAATAGATTCCAAAATAGTAAAACTTTTTTTGCTAGTAACTTAGCAATGGTTAGTTATATGGGTAAGACGAGCCTGTTTATATTTTGTTACACACCTGCAAAAAAACATTTAAAAATGAGTAACTTTACAGGTATGGAGGATTTAAAAATATCAAAAAAGAAACCGTCTTATCCAATTAGCGAAAAACTTAGTAATTATTTGGCTGAGTATAATAGGAACAGCGAAATACCAATTTTTTATGATGATTTATTGCGTTTTCAAGGTTCTATTGTAGTGTATGATAAAGATGACAATGATACGCTTTGGGTGCGCGTGTATTATAATGATTATGAAAGAGAAGAAATTGAAATGTCTTTAAAAAAGGTGTATGCCATTTTACATTCTGATGGTAATGAAGAGGCGCATCCATTTTTAAAAGTTGATGCCATAGATTTTTGCACCTTTGGAAACTCAAAGCCCTTCAGAATAAAAATTAGAAATATTTTAAATGATAATTTTACTTATTTCTATGTGAAAAAAGCCGATGCCTCGCGTGTTTACGGTTTAGAGTTAGAGCATATGCTTTCACCTTCAAACTTAAATTTTTTGGTGTATAAAAATACGTTAATAGAAGAGCATATTTCTGGCATACCAGGTGATGTTTTTATAAAAACCATGCTGCCAAATTGTAGCAAATCTGAAAAAGCGCAAATAGCTAAAGAATTTGTAAAGTTTAATGAGCGCTGTATGATTAGGCTTTTGGGAGATATGCGCTCATATAATTACGTAATTACACCAACCCATGATTTTGACCATGTTGTTTATAAAATTAGAGCTATAGATTTTGATCAGCAATCATACGAAGGCAAATTTAATATTTACAGGCCGCAGTTTTTTAAAGAAAATTTTGAAATGGTTCAAATGGTTTCTGGCACTTTAAAAAAATTATCAATAAACCAGTACAAAACCGAAGAGCGTTCAATATTAGTAAAGCGTATGAAAAGTTTTAATGATAGAATTGCTCATTTAATTTCGTGCATGACAGAAGATTCTATTTCTAAAGTTGAAAATATAGATATGCTTAAAAAGGATATTTATAATTACTCTAGAGATAAAAAGTTTTTAAAATGTAAGTCTATGGGGCAAATTTTAAAATGCGGATTAGAATTTTTAACAACAAACTATGAGAATGTAAACCCTTTGAAAATAAGGGTTTAGTTCCAGTTTTCGTTAAAGTCTAAATCGTCATAATCGTCCACGTCAAAATCATCTTCAAATTCATTAAAATCATCATCACTATCTGCTTCAAAAACGCGGTCTGGGGCAGTATCTGGTATTTGCCCATGTACAAACATAAGGTTTGGGTAATCTGTGCCTTCAACAACATCAACAATTTCAGCAAGTTCAACGTAAAATGTCCACATGCTTAAAAAATCATACACATAAATAAGTTTTGGTTGGGCTTCGTGTACCACATCATTAATAGTGGTTTCATTCATTAAACGGGCGCCACCGTTATCACTTAAATCGAATAATGATATTTCTTCACCTTGGTCCCATTGGTCATTGCTTAAGTAAAATGAAGCCATTTCACTACCGTCAAAACCAAACGATTGCGTAATTATATTGTGCAAATCTTCAAGAGAATCTGTTTCTCTAATTTCTAAATCACGAAAAATATCTTCTTCTGTATCGTTATCAAGTATTACTCTAAACCTGTAAATCATTATGAAAAATTATAGTGCAAAGTTACGCTTTTTTGTATTATTTGCTAAACCTATGCAAAGTAAAAGTAATAGCGCTTAACAAGAAAAACGCACCAACTTGGTGTGCTACACCTAACCACACGGGTACTTGTAATATAATGGTTAAAACGCCTAGTAAAAATTGAAAAAACACAATAGCCAAAAGGCTATTTATAGCGCGGTTTTGTGGTAATGTTAATATTAATTTTCTAGACTTTAGGTAAATTGCTATTATTAAAACAACTACTACATAAGCTAAGCAACGGTGTATAAATTGCACACCACTTTTACCTTCAATAAAGTTTTTATATAACGGATTTTGTTCAATGTAAACCGTTGGATGCATTAATTTACCTTCGCTCATCATGGGCCAATGGTTGTGAATAAAACCAGCATCTAAACCAGCTACAAAAGCGCCATAAATTATTTGAATTATAAGAATTATAAAACTAAAACGGATAAAGTTTCTAAAAGCAATATTGATGTCTTTTTTATTAGGATACATTAAATCTAAAGCTACCCAAAAGGTGTAAGCAAATGTTAAAAAAGCAGTTGTTAAATGAGCTGCAAGCCTGTAATGACTCACATCTGGGTTGTCAACCAAACCGCTTTTAACCATATACCAACCCAAAAAACCTTGAAATGCTCCCATGCAAAGTAGTATAATGCATTTTTTTATGGTTGGTTTTGTAAGCTGTTTTCTAATTAAAAAATATACAAACGGAATAAAAAATACTAAGCCAATAAAGCGGCCAATAACGCGATGTAACCACTCCCAGAAGTAAATATCTTTAAAATCTTGAAGGTTAAAGTGGTTGTTTAATTTTTGAAATTCAGGGTATTGTTTGTAAAGGTTAAAGGCTTCTTGCCATTCGGTTTCATTCATTGGAGGAATAGTACCCGAAATTAGTTTGTAATTTGAAATAGATAAACCCGAGTGTGTTAGCCTTGTAATACCGCCCACAACTACCATTACAAATATTAAAAAACAGCCTGTTAATAGCCAATAAATTACCCTTTTGTTGTCTTTTGATTTTGTCACAGTTTTTAAAATTTAGTTTTCTAACTTCTAACTTCTAACTTCTAACTTCTAACCCTAATTTTTTTCCTTTTTCAAGCATTAATTTATGTGCTGCATTGTATTCATTAGGAATATCGCCTTCTAAAATAGCTTCTTTAATAAATTCTTTTATAACACCAATTTCTTTTGAAGGTTTTAAGTTGAAGGTTTTCATAATTTCTTCACCTGAAATAGGTGGTTGAAAATTTCTAACATGGTCACGAGCTTCAACTTCAACAATTTTATCTCTAACTATTTTGAAGTTATTATGGTATTTTTTAAATTTTTTAGGGTTTTTGGTGGTGATATCTGCTTCGCAAAGTGTCATTAAATCTTCAACATAATTGCCAGCATCGAAAACCAAACGCCTAACAGCAGAATCTGTTACAATATCTTGGGCTAATACAATAGGGCGTGAGCTCATGTACACCATTTTTTGAACAAATTTCATTTTATCATTCAAAGGCATTTTTAAGCGTTTAAACAGTTTGTATACCATTTTTGAGCCTTCAAACTCATGCCCATGAAACGTCCAACCAATTTTTTTATGAAACTTTTTTGTGGGTGCTTTACCAATATCATGCAAAAGTGCTGCCCAACGTAGCCATACATTTTCAGTGTGTTTAGAAATATTATCAACCACTTCTAAGGTGTGATAAAAGTTATCTTTATGGCGCTGACCTTCAACCTCCTCAACACCTTTTAAGGCAGTAAGTTCTGGTAAAATATAATTTAAAAGTCCTGTTTTTTCTAACAGTAAAAAGCCAATGGATGGTTTTGGGCTTTCAAGTATTTTATTAAGCTCTACAACAATACGTTCTTTGGTTATTATTTTTATTCTTGATGCGTTACGTGTAATGGCCTGTAAACTTTCATGCTCTATGGTGAAATTTAATTGTGTAGCAAACCTTATAGCACGCATCATGCGTAACGGATCATCGCTGTATGTAATATCTGGGTTTAAAGGCGTTTTTATTAATTTTTGAGATAAATGAGATACGCCTTCAAACGGGTCTAACATATCACCAAAATGTGTTTGATTTAAGTTTAAAGCTAAGGCGTTTATGGTAAAATCTCTTCGGTTTTGGTCATCTTTAAGTGTGCCGTTTTCAACAACAGGATTTCGGCTATCTTCAGTGTATGATTCTTTTCTGGCCCCAACAAATTCAACTTCAATATCATCATGCCTAAGCATTGCGGTGCCATAGGTTTTAAAAATTTGTACCTTAGGTTTATTGGGTAACATTTTAGCTACTTGTTTAGCTAGGTTTATACCACTGCCAATAGCAACAATATCAATATCTTTAGCGTTACCGCGTTGTAATAAATAATCGCGTACAAAGCCACCAATAACGTAAGCTTCAACGTTAAGTGTGCTAGCTGCTTGCGAAATTGTTTTAAATAACGGGTGTTTTAATGCTTCTTTATGGTTCATTTTTATGCCACAAATTCACGTTTGTTTTTTGTGAAACAATACGTTTGTAATTCAATAAAACTTCATGGTTTTGAGAAATAATATTTAAACATTAAAACGCCCAAAAAAAAAGTGTTTTTTAAGTGTTGTAAGTTTGAAATTATTCTCTAATTATTTTAACAACACCATTGTTGCTTAGTTTAATTATTGATGAAGGTTTATTGCAAATTTTTTCTTTTTGCAAATTTACGACATAATCTACGCCATTTAAAATATCAGGGCTTATTTCTTTAAATGATTTTGGTGTTGGTTGCCCACTAATATTTGCAGATGTGGATACTATGGCTCCGTTGAGTTTTCTAGATAACCAATAGCAAAAATCGTCATCAGGAATTCTTATAGCAATACTACCATCTTCAGCTATTAAATTTTGAGCTAAGTTTTGGGCATCATCATAAATAATAGTGGTTGGTTTGTTGGTAATATCAATAATATTTTGGGCGGCAAAAGGTATTTTTTTTACGTGTTTACTAAGCATTCTGTCATCAGCCACCAAACATATTAGTGCTTTGCTATCTTCACGTTGTTTTAAGTTGTATATTTTTTTTACGGCATTAGGGTTTGTAGCGTCGCAACCTATGCCCCAAACAGTATCTGTTGGGTATAAAATAATACCACCTTCTTTTAAAACTTTTAATGCGTTGTTAATTTCGGTTTGCATATAATTTAATCAATAAAATTAATTTCTTGTTTGTGCTTTAAAGATTTAGTTAGTGGAGCACCTGTTAAAAGTGTTAGCCATAATTTCCAATATTTTGGTTTAATTATAGATGTGAAAAAGTATCTTATTATGAAGTAGCTATTTAGTATTTTTTTTGATACCCAACCATAATGTTTTTGGGTGTGGTAAAGTAATGCTATTTTTTGTTCAATTTTTATAGCAATGTTTCTGTTTATACTGGCACTTTTGTAGTGTATATATTCGGTTTTAGGTACTAAATAATTATATTTTTTTAATTTTTTTAAAAGTCTTAAACTAATGTCAGATTCTTCATAATATAAAAATAAATTATTATCAAACCCGCCAACAGTATTAAAATCTTGTGCGTTTATAAACATAAAAGAACCTTGTACATAGTTTACCTTAACTGGGTTTTTGTATGTTTTTTTTCTGTTTAAATATGTTTTGGGGAATAAAAATTCTAGCGTTGCACGTTTTAAAATTTCGCGTTGTAATGATGAAAAATGATCAATTGTGGCTCTAAATTTTTTGTGTTCATCAAGCATTTGAGGAGAACATATTGCCGCGTCGGGTGTAGATTCCATAAACTTTTTAAGTACGCCTAAGCAATTTGGTGTAACCTGTAAAGTATCATTGTTTATAAATGCATAGTATTTACAGTTTTTAGCATGTTGAACACCAAGCATATTTCCGCCTCCAAAGCCAGTGTTAAATTTACTTCTAACAAGCGTTATAATAGATGAGTTTAATGCGTTTAGTTGTGCTTTTAAAGCGTTGTAATCTTCTATTTTTGAATTATTATCAATTACTACAACTTCAAAGGTTAGTTGTGTATCATTATGTGATTCTAAAATAGATTTAACGGCATTATAGGTGAATTGAGATGTGTTGTAATTTATAATTATGCAACTAACATCTATTTTAGTATTGGTTTCCATCTATTTGCAATGTTTTTAAGCGAATATTGTTTTGATATTTCAATATTATGAAGTGACATACTGTTGCTAAACCCGGTATTAATTACATTGTTTAAAGTGCTTACAATGTTGCCTTCATTAAAAATATAACCTACTTTATTTGTAATTATTTCTTTTGGGCCTGAGTGGTTACTGGCAATGGGAATTAGCCCAAGTGACATGCCTTCAATAATTATAATGCCAAAAAGTTCTTCCCAAGTTTTTGTTTTTTTAGAATTTAAAATTACATATTCATGTGTTTTAAAAACGTTTATAAGGCTGGGTTTATCATAAATTGGTTCTAGGTAATTTATGTTATCATATTTGTTGGCAAAATTAATAACATTGTTTTTTAGTTTTCCGTCTCCAACAATAGTAATGCTAGCACTTTGGTTTTGTTTAAAATAATCTAGAATTTCAATAATACCTTTTTGGGGCAATAACCTGCCAACATAAATAAAACTATTGGCTTTTTTTTGTGTTATTGGGTTGTTATAAAAAGCATTGTTGTTAGAATGGTATACAACACTTATTTTATTTTCAGCAATGTTATAATTGGTTAAAAGTTCTTGTTTACTTTTATTAGTTACGGCAAAAATGTGTGTTGTTTTATTTTCTAAAAACTGTTGCCAGCAATTAAAGGTTTTTTTTGTGTTTTTTTTGTGTTTTGGATGAAACGTTTTATCCCAACATGTCCATGACGTATGATAGTACACATCATGTTTTTTTAAAAATTTTAAAATATAAATTAATTTATAATCGAAAGGCGCAATACCTAAAACTATTTTTTTACGTTTTGTAAATACTAATGAAATAAAAAAAGCAATATTTTTTAATTGCTTAGTAAATAAACTAAAATTACCTTTAGTAACACTTTTAAAAAGCTTGCTGAAAATTGAAAACTCTCTGTGTTTTAAAGTAATATTATGTTGTTTTAATAAAAAATCTAAAGCTACATAATGCCCTTTTGCACCATTTTTATGAAGAATATATACTACTTTTTCAGACATTATAATAACTACACCTAATTAGGCACAAATATATACAACTTAAATTTATAATTTTACACCAAAGTATTAAACCACAAACATTAGTTATTTTGCAAAAACAAATAAATGCAGACTTTGAGGTAATTGAAGATTTTTTAGATGACATTATTTTAAACTTTAGTACTAAAGGTGAAAATTTTGGAAATCAAGACAGAAACTCTTTAAAACTCTTTAAAGTTGAAGGTGAGCTTTTAAATGTAAAATCGTTTAAAGTACCTAACGCTATAAACCAAGTAGCTTATAAATTTTTTAGAAAAAGTAAAGCACAGCGTTCATTTGAATACGCAAATAGGCTTAAAAATTTACAGATTGGTACGCCACAACCCATTGCATTTTATGAGTTTACAACACCATTTTTGTTTAAAAAAAGTTATTACATAAGTAAACAGCAATCTTGCAACTTAACTTATAGAGAATTAACAACCAATTTAAATTATCCAAACCATGAAGCAATTTTACGTGCATTTACAAGGTTTACTTTTAATTTACACGAAAAAAATATTCATTTTTTAGACCACTCACCAGGTAACACGCTTATAGAAATTAACAACGGTAACTATAAATTTTATTTGGTTGATTTAAACCGAATGGAATTTAAAAAACTAGATTTTGATACACGGGTAAAAAACTTTTCAAAATTAACCATACACAAACACATGATTGAAATTATGAGTGATGAATATGCAAAATGTATTGGTGAAGATTATGAAAAAGTGTTTAATGTTATGTGGCAAACAACCCAAGCATTTCAAGATAAATATCACCGAAAAAAAAGATTGAAAAAGAAGTTGAAGTTTTGGAAAAAAAGTTAGCTATTGTTTTTAATAAGCTGTCTAAGTTTGGCGTATTTTAAAAAGCGAGTGTTAGCGGTTTCAACAGAAATAAAAAAGCCATTAAAACCATCTAAAAAACCAAGTTTTAAAATATAAGATTGAAAAAATGCCCAAGTTGGGTTTATAATAATTTTATATAAAGGAGCTTTTTTTCCTAGTTTATAATAAGCCTCGGCAGAAATGGTGGTGAACACTTCAACCTTACTGTTTAACTCAGCGTAAGTGTTGTAGTTCCAGTGTAAAATATCACCTTTTAAAAAACCTGTTTTGTTTTTTTTATCGGTTAATGTAATTCTATCATGCGGGTTTATGCCAGCCCATTTAGCCTTTCTTCTATCAAAAACACGTAATTTTTTATCAGGATACCACGTAGTGTGTTTAATCCATTGTCCGCAAAAACAATTAAATCTGTTACTGTAATAACCATCAAAAACCCAATTAGATTTCACCTTTAAAATAGATGTTTGTAGTTTTTCAGAAAGCGCTTCATCGCCATCAAGAGATACTATGTAGTTATGTTTTGCCTGGGCAATAGCAAAGTTTTTTTGTTCTATGTAGCCTAAAAATTTCTGTTCAATAAACCTAACCTTATATTTTTGGCAAATAGCTTTTGTTTTATCTGTTGAAAAAGAATCAACTACAACAATTTCATCAACAACAGGTAATAAAGATTTTAGGCATTTTTCAATATTACGTTCTTCGTTAAAAGTTATTATTACTCCAGAAAGCTTTATCATTTCTCAAAAAAATTAAAAGTATAAAAGTACATATTTTACAACCATTGAAAAAAATAACTATGTAGTTAAAACTAATTTTTATGAATTTGAATGCACACTATTTACGTATATTTGCATCTATTAATTTTTTAGAAGAAAACACTTAAAATGTCATTGCCTAAAATTACTGTTATTATTGCTACATACAATAAAACTGATTGGTTAAAAAAAGTTTTATTTGGTTATAGCACACAAACTTACAAAGATTTTGATATTATCATAGCTGATGATGGTTCAACAAATGAAACCAAAACACTTATTGATACATTTAAGCAAAATTACCCAGTAGAAATTACGCACGCGTGGCATGAAGATAAAGGGTACAGACGCCAAAAAATATTAAACGAGGCCATTGTAATGGCTAAAAACGAGTATATTTTATTTACCGATGGCGATTGTATACCACGAGAAGATTTTGTTGAAACACACGCTAAATATGCTCAAAAAGGTTATTTTTTATCTGGTGGATATTGTAAACTTCCTATGGATATTAGCGAAGCTATTACAGAAAATGACATAAAAACTAAGCGTTGTTTTGAAGTGTCATGGTTAAAAACTCAAGGCACACTTAATTGGAAAAATAAACTTAAACTATCTGCTAAAAATGGGTATGCCAACCTAATGGATAGTATTACACCTACAGGTGCTACATTTAATAACTGCAACTCTTCTGCATGGAAAACCGATTTAATTGCCATAAATGGGTATGATGAGCGTATGCAATACGGTGGGCCAGACAGAGAATTGGGCGAGCGTTTGGTAAATAATGGTGTTAAAACCAAACAAATTAGATACAAAGCCATTTGTTTGCACTTAGACCACGCCCGTGGTTACAAAACACAAGAATCTTTAGACAGAAACTTAGCTATTAGAGCTAAAGTGAAAAAAGAAAATATAAAATGGACACCTTACGGAATAAAAAAAGAAACTGTTAATTAGTTTTTAAAAAGGTGTTTAATGAATTTTCAAAAAGTGAAGGTTCAAACTTAAGGTATAATGCTTTGGCATTATTTTTAAGTAGTTTAGGGTGTTCAATGTCATTGTAAACTTCAGGTTTGTAGTCTTTTAAATGAACAGAAACGTGTTTTTTTCCATCGTCAAACATGTTCCAAGCTTCTTTTTTAATCCATGGTGAAAACACAGTAAACGTAGCAATATTTAAAGCTTTTGCCATATTTATAGCACCACCTTCGTTACCAATTAATGCGTTGCAATGGGCTGTTATAGCTAAAAATTGGCGTAGGCTTTTTCCAAATACATTAAAATAAATTTGTTTTTTGGTTTTGGTGTTACACAAATTAAAAACAGCTTTGGCATCATTTATTTGTTTAGGTATGTAATTAAAAAGTAATTGCGCGTTAGGTTGTTGTTTTACAATGTGGTTTATAACCTGTGCCATATAATCAAAAGGATAGGTTTTATTACTACCGCTACCTAAAACACCAATCATGTAAAGTGGTTTTTGCAAATCAATATTACTGTTTATTAAAAATTGTTTTGCTTGTTCTTTTTCGGTGTTAGTTAAATAAATTTTTGGTTTTATAGGCTGTGAAATATTAATGTTTAATGCCGATAATAATTGTAGTCTGTTTTCAATGGCTAAACCTGCATTTGTTTTTGTGGTTTTAGCATCTTTAAAAGTGTGCGTATAAATAGCAGATGTGTACTTTTTATATTTTGAAATTTTTGTTTTTGCTTTTGAAAGTAATACAATTAAATTACTTGATAGTTTTGAATATACATCAATAACAACATCATATTTTTCATGTTGTAATTGTTTAGCAAATGAGTATAGTTTTAGCTTACTTTTTTCGTGTTCTGGTGTGAAAAATTTAAAAGCATCAATAAACGGATTATTTTCAACTACCGGATAGGTGTGCGAGTTTATTACATAATGCAGTTCTGCATTTGGATATTGTTGTTTAATAGCTTCAAATAATATACTTGTAGCTAAAACATCACCTATCATTTTTTGTTGAATAATTAAAACCTTCATAGCGCTTTTAAATTACAAATAAAAAATTCCAAACTCCATCTAGTTTCAGGAATTTGGAATTTTAACACATATTGTTTTTCAAATTAAACAGCTACTTCGTTATCACGTAAGGCATCGTTTAATGATGTTTTCTTATCGGTGCTTTCTTTACGTTTTCCAATAATTAAAGCACATGGTACTTGGTATTCTCCAGCGGCAAACTTTTTGGTATAACTACCAGGAATTACTACCGATCTTGCAGGTACTTTACCTTTCATTTCAACAGGTTCGTTACCGGTAACATCAATAATTTTTGTACTCATAGTTAAAACAACACCGGCACCTAAAACAGCTTCTTTTTCAACGTGTACACCTTCAACAACAATACAACGTGAGCCAACAAAAACGTTATCTTCAATAATAACTGGTGCAGCTTGTAAAGGCTCTAAAACACCACCAATACCAACACCACCAGACAGGTGTACGTTTTTGCCAATTTGCGCACAACTACCAACGGTAGCCCAAGTATCAACCATGGTGCCTTCATCTACATATGCGCCAATATTTACATAACTTGGCATTAAAATAGTGCCAGCAGAAATGTAAGCACCGTGTCTTGCAACAGCATGCGGAACCACGCGTATACCTTTTTCTGCATAACCATTTTTTAAAGGTATTTTATCATGAAATTCTAACGGGCCAGCTTCAATAGTTTCCATTTTTTGAATTGGGAAATAAAGTACCACACCTTTTTTTACCCATTCATTTACTTGCCAACCACCTTCAATAGGTTCTGCTACACGTAATTTACCTTTGTCAAGTAAATCAATTACAGTTCTAATGGCTGTAGTTGTTCTTTCTTCTTTTAATAAATCTCTATTGTCCCAAGCAGCTTCAATTATTTGTTGTAATTCAGTCATCAGTATTTAAATTTTTGGCTAAAGTACACGATTATTTTTTCAATTAAAAACTACTAAAACACAAATAAAACATTTATTAAGTAAGGCATCGTTTTGTGTGATTAAATATAAATATCGGTCGGTTTTTTTAATAATAAATCAAGCTTTAAAAGAAAAAATAGCTTAAAATACATAAACTGATAAGCTTTAAAATCACCCTAAAAAAGCATGTTTTTAAACCGATATAATGCGCGCTTTAAGGCTTTAAAAAAGTAAAATATGCTTTTAAATGTTTAAAAGGTCGGTTTAACTACATGTTTAGGTTTTTTTAATCGTTAAAAAACTGCGTTTTATCAGTTAATCGGCTGTTCTGTGCACATTTTCTAATAAACGAATTTTCAGGTTTCTACAACTAATTTTTTGCTTGCAAAGCTTACCCTCAACCTATATTTGAATCAACAAAAACAACAAAACAATGAACAACAAGTTTTACATATTTTTAGTTTTAGTTTTAGGATTCACTTTTGCAAATGCACAAAGCGTTGACAAAACTACAGTTGAAACTGAGAAAACTGTTGTAGTTTCAAATGAAACTAAAGAGGTTTTAAATAATACTACTAACACTGAAAATGTTTTAATAATTAGTGAAGAAGAATTAAAAGAAACCATAGCGGCTACTGCCAGTGATATAAGAACTTATTTCAACAGAGAAAGAAATGTTGACAACATTAAATTATTATTCCCTAAATTGAATAAGCAAATACAAGCTTAATCTCTCAATCTCTCAATCTCTCAATCCCTCAAACTCTCAAACCCTCAAAAGTTTATATATAATAAGTAGGTTAACTATAAAAGGCTGCCGTTAAGGCGGTCTTTTTATTTTAAATAGGCTACTTTTGTTTAAAACAAATACATGGCTAGAATTTTAGCAATAGATTACGGAACAAAAAGAACAGGCATTGCTGTAACCGATGAACTTCAAATTATAGCATCGGGCTTAACAACCGTAAATACCAAAGAGTTAATACCTTTTTTAAAAAAATATATAAGTACAGAAACTGTTGAGCTTTTTTTAATAGGAGAACCAAAACAAATGGATAATACCGCTTCAGAAAGTGAAGTACATATTCAAAAGTTTATAGAAGCTTTATCAAAAGAAATTCCGCAAATTCAAATTAAAAGAGTTGATGAGCGTTTTACATCAAAAATGGCATTTCAAACCATGATTGATAGCGGTTTGAAAAAAAAGCAACGCCAAAACAAAGCACTAGTTGATGAAATTAGTGCCACGCTTATACTACAAAGTTATTTGTATACTAAATAAAATAGTATTTGTACTTTTGCAAAATTATTAGCAATATTAAATTATGATTTTACCAATAGTTGCCTACGGCGACCCCGTTTTAAAAAAGAAAGCTAAAGATATTACCAAAGAGTATCCTAAACTAGATACACTTTTAGAAAATATGTTTGAAACCATGTACGGCGCCTATGGTGTTGGTTTAGCAGCTCCACAAATTGGGTTGCCAATTCGTTTGTTTTTGGTTGATACAGCACCTTTTGCAGAAGATGAAGATTTAACTGCCGAAGAACAAAACCAATTAAAAGATTTTAAAAAAGTATTTATAAATGCTAAAATTTTAGAAGAAGAAGGTGATGAGTGGGCGTTTACTGAAGGCTGTCTAAGTATACCTGATGTTAGAGAAGATGTGTTTAGAAAACCGCAAATTACCATTGAGTATTTTGATGAAAATTTTGAAAAACACACACAGCAGTTTGATGGTTTAATAGCACGCGTAATTCAGCATGAGTATGACCATATTGAAGGTGTATTATTCACAGATAAACTATCTAGCCTAAAAAAGCGTTTAATAAAAGGAAAACTAAATAACATTTCTAAAGGAAAAATAAATATAGATTATAGAATGCGTTTTCCAGACCAAAAAAAGAAACGATAATATTTGCAATACAGCTATAAACGCATGATATTTGCGCCTTTCAAAAAAATAATATGAGTTTAGAAAAAGTACTTTCAATTTCAGGAAAACCAGGTTTGTATAAGCTAGTAACACAAACTCGCGGTGGTTTTGTAGCAGAATCCTTAATTGATAAAAAACGTTTGTCAATTGGGCTTCAAAACAATGTAAGTGTTTTAAGTGAAATAGCTATTTATACCTTAGCCGAAGAAGTACCTTTAGTAGAGGTTTTTAAAAAAATTAGAGATAAAGAAAACGGCAATCAAACTTCAGTAAAACCAAAAGATAGTAAAGATAAACTTGAAGAATACTTCTTTGATGTTTTACCAGATTATGATGAAGATAGAGTGTATGCCAGTGATATTAAAAAAGTAATACAGTGGTACAACTTACTGCAACAACACGATATGCTTGGGTTGTTAGATGAAGATGCTACAACACAAGATGAAGAAGAATAAATATAAGCCTCCTTTTTAAAGGAGGTTTTTTTATGCCCAATTGTAAGTTTAGTATTTATAATCTCGACATATATAATACTAACAAAAACAATTTATCTTAAAATGAAATCGCTTTGGTTTTTTGACGATGTAAACCTTTTTAAAGTATTATGTCCGCATAAATTTAAAGCCTTTAAGGCTCATCATGATTTTGATTGTTATAAAAAACAAGACTATATATATTTTGAAGAAGACTCTGCCAACAAAGTCTATTTAATAGAAAAAGGCAAGGTGAAAATAGGCTATTATAATGAAGATGGTAATGAAGTTGTAAAAGCCATTTTAACCCGTGGAGAGCTTTTTGGTGAAACTGCCATTTTGGGTGAAGACAAAAGAGCAGAATTTGCACAATCTGTTGATAATACAACCAGTATTTGTCCGGTTGGTGTAGAGACCATGCACGGTTTAATGCGAGATAACCAAACCTTCAGTTTAAAAATTTACAAACTCATTGGCTTCAAATTAAAACGTTTAGAAAGACGTTTACAAATTCTACTATTTAAAGACGCCAAAACAAGGTTAATAGAATTTTTAGATGAATTGTGTACAGATTATGGTTACGATTGTGAAAAAACAGGCGACAAAGTAATACACCACCCATACACTCAAAGAGACATAGCCTCCTTAATAGGTACTTCAAGGCCCACATTAAACATACTCTTAAATGAACTTAAAGAGGAAAATATTATAGAATTTGGCCGAAAAGAAATAAGAATTCATAAAAAACAGCTTAGTGTTAGGTAGCTAACATTTTAAAAACACGTTACAATATACTTTTGAATTATTAAATAATTTTAAAACATATTGTGATGATAAAAAAAGTATTTCTTGCAGTTTTAGCGCTAAGCATTTTAACGGTTTCATGTAGTGATGATGATAACCCAGTAACAACCTCAAGACTAACACTAGATCTTGACGGATTAGAAGCATTAGGTCCAGATTACGTTTACGAAGGCTGGATAATTGTAGATGGTAACCCTGTATCAACAGGTACATTTTCTTCAGTAAGTTTTCCGCAATCATTTACAGTAAATAGAACGCAGTTAGATGCCGCCACAACATTTGTGTTAAGTATTGAGCCAGCAGTAGATCCAGATCCTGCGCCAGCAGCAACAAAAATTTTAGCAGGCGATTTTTCAGGAAGCTCTGCCAATGTAAACTCAAATGGTATTGTAGCTAATTTTGCTTCGGCTACCGGAAAATATATTTTAGCAACACCAACAGATACTGATGATACAAACGAAGAAAGCGGCGTTTGGTTTTTAGATAACACAAGCGGTTCTGCTGTTGCTGGTTTAACTTTGCCAACATTAACCGATGGTTGGAAATACGAAGGATGGGTAGTTATTAACGGTACACCAATTTCAACCGGAACATTTTTAACCGCAAATGCAGCCGATGACAATGCAGCCACATCACCATACAAAGGTAATGATAACAACGGACCATCATATCCTGGTGAAGATTATTTACAAAATGCACCTGCAGGTTTAACATTTCCAACAGATTTAAAAGAAAAAACTATTGTAATTTCTGTTGAACCTAGCCCAGATAATAGCCCTGCACCTTTTACATTAAAACCATTAGCACATGTAGTACCAGCAAATGCCATGAACCACACAACTATTGCAATGGGTGATGGCCCTGTAAAAAGTTTGTCTGGTACAGTAAGCAGATAGGTAAATTTGTCTATGAGAAAGATGAATTGTTTTTTTTAGATTTGAAGCATGGTTTATTAAAACCATGCTTCTTTTTTTATAGCATAAAAAAATTATAGCCTATGGCATTTAAAAAACCAAAATATAAAGACTTGATATTTTTAGTAATTGTGGCACTTTTTTTTATACCACAAACTAGAAAACCTATTCAAGTATTTATAAATAAAGGGTTAGCGCTAATTAGTCCTTCAATAATACATTCTGAAAAACAAAAATCTATACCATCATACAACTGGAAGTTAAAAGACAAAAATGATGCTATTTTTAATTTTGAAACCACAAAAGGTAAAGTAGTTTTGGTTAATTTTTGGGCCACTTGGTGTCCGCCATGTATTGCAGAAATGCCCAGTATGCAAAAACTTTACAATGATTATAAAGATAAAGTGACTTTTGTTTTTGTTTCAGATGAATCTTTTAATAGCGTAAACCCGTTTTTAGAAAAAAATAATTATACTTTTAAGGTTTATCAGCCAATTACAAATTATAACAATCTTTTTAAGGTAAGTAGTATACCTAAAACCTTTTTAATAGATCAAAACGGCAACATAATAATTGAAAAAACGGGTGCTGCAAACTGGAATAGTAATTCAGTTAGAAATACCATTAATAATTTATTAGCAACAAAAAACAAAATATAGTGGATATAGTAGTTTTAGATGGGTATACGTTAAACCCTGGCGATTTAAGTTGGAATGCCATTTCTAAATATGGCAACTTAAAAGTTTATGACAGAACACCGTACAATACACAAAAAATAATAGACGCTATTGGCAATGCAAAAATAGTTTATACCAATAAAACGCCATTACCTAAAGCCGTTTTAGAAAATGTACCATGGGTTAAATTTATAGGTGTTTTAGCAACGGGTTACAATGTGGTTGATGTTGAGTTTGCAAAAAATCAAGGTATTATTGTTACTAATGTACCTGCTTATAGTACACAATCTGTAACGCAATTTACCATGGCTTTAATGTTAGAAATGTGTCATCACGTTGGCAATCATAGTAATGCTGTTTTTAATGGAGATTGGGTAAAGTCTGAAGATTTTTGCTTTTGGAATTCGCCATTAATTGAGTTAAGCGGAAAAACATTAGGTATTATAGGTTTTGGGCAAATAGGGCAAGCAGTTGCTAAAGTAGCACAAGCTTTCGGACTCCATATTTTAGTAAACTCTAGAACTGTTAAACCAGAGTTTGAAAGTGATACTTTACAGTTTACAGATTTAGATACCCTTTTTCAAAAATCTGATATTATAAGCTTACATTGTCCGCTTTTTGAAAGTACAAAAGGCATCATAAATTCAAATAATATTGAAAAAATGAAAGATGGTGTAAAAATTATTAATACAGCAAGAGGCGGTTTAATTGTTGAAAAAGATTTAGTAAAAGCTTTAAATTTAGGCAAAGTTTCTAGTGCAGCTTTAGATGTTGTTTCTGCTGAACCTATGGCAAAGGATAACCCGCTATTAAAAGCTAAAAACTGTATTATAACACCACATATTGCATGGGCGCCAAAAGAAGCACGTGCGCGTTTAATGCAAACAACAGTAAATAATTTAGAAGCCTTTTTAAACGGAAATCCTGTAAATGTAGTTAATTAGTATTAGGTTGTTTAGGTTTAAAATACGTCATTAAAACCAACGGAATTAGTATTATTGAAAACGCATAAACACTATCTTCAACTGGTATAGTAAAAAGCCTGAAGTTTAAATTTTGAGCATTATTGTACCAAACAACTTCGTTTTTAATAAAGCTTCCAGTTAAAATGCCATTCACAATAAAAAAAGGAATAAGCATTACTAAGAATGTTAAATAAAATTTACTAAGTAGGTGGGTATGTTTTTTTACTGCAAAAATTATTAAAATTAATGCTACCGTAAAATTTATTAGTGTATACCATTTGTTGTAGTTGTAAATAATAATTATGACGAAAATGAGCGCCAAAAAATAACTTATAAGTTTTGTTGTGCCAGTTTTTAGCTGCATTTTAGGAAAATAAAATAATAAAGCATAATGTGTAAAAACACAAGCATACGGAATGCAAATAAAAAATAACCACTCTTCAATTGGTAAATTAAAAAGTGTAATGCCTAAAAAATAAGTGCTGTTAAAACCCCAGAATCCTTTTGCTGTAAAAGCAATATCCCATGGAATAAAAATAAGCATTGATAAAAACAAGCTTATAAAAAGTGGTTTCCAAAGTTTATAAAATTTTAGTTTTGGATGAAAGCTAAATAAAAATGGAATACTTAAAGAGCCTAAATTTAAGAGTAGGTATAAGTAATTCATTTATAATTTTTAAAGTATTTAAATGGTACTAACAGCATGCCAAAACATTCACCATGTTCTTTACCAAGGTGTTTATGGTGCATTTTATGGGCTCTTCTTACGCCTTTTGCATACCAATTGTTAGCATTTCTAAATAGTTTAAAGCGTTGGTGTATAAAAATATCATGCACAATAAAATAGGCTAAGCCATAAGCAAAAATACCAACGCCAATAGGCAAGCCAATCCATAAAATATTATACTTCCAAAGTAAAAAGAAACCTATGCTAACTACTGCGTAAAAAATAAAAAAGAAATCGTTTCGTTCAAACCAGCTATTGTGGTCTTTTTTGTGGTGGTCTCTATGTAAACTCCATAAAAAACCATGCATAATATATTTATGGGTAAACCACGCCATAAACTCCATAAAGCAAAAGGTGCTTAAAAAAACTAATATCCACAGAAATGTTTGCATACTTAAAAATTACAATAAATTTAATTGATATTTTACATAACTACGCATTAAAAGTTCAATTTTTTTAGGGTTAGAAACTCTAATTCTGGTGTTTTTAATTTGTAATGCAGGTGTTTTTTGTAGTTTTTTGAGCAGCTGACTGTAATATCTGTATGCAGTAAAAACACCAAATTTGGCTTCAATAGGTAATTGTTTTATGCCGCTTAAGCCTTTGGCAAAATCTGCTTCAATATCATTAATAATATCTTGTTTAGAAGCTTCACTTAAATTAGCTAAATCTGTATTAGGAAAATAACTTCGGTTTAATTCATCAAAATCAGCTTTTAAATCTCTCAAAAAATTTACTTTTTGAAACGCAGAACCTAAAGCCATGGCACTGTCTTTTAAATCTTGATATTTTTTTTCATCGCCTTTAACAAAAACCTTTAAACACATTAGCCCAACCACATCGGCAGATCCATAAATATAATCTTTATATTCTTGGGTTGTAAGGTAGTTTGTTTTGTGCAAATCTAAACGCATACTTTTCATAAAAGCATCAACCAATTTTTTATCAATACTGTATTTATGGTAGGTGTATTGAAAAGCATTTAAAATAGGGTTTAAACTAATTTTTTGACTTAACGCTTTTTCTAAATCTTCGGCAAAGTCATCAAAAAGTTCTTGTTTGTTATAATCATGAAAAGAATCTACAATTTCATCAGCTAGTCTAACAAAACCATAAATATTATAAATATCATTTCTTATAGAATTGGCTAGCATTTTTGTAGCCATAGAAAATGATGTGCTGTATGTTTTAGTAACCGATTTACTGCAGTTGTAAGATACAGTGTCAAATAATTGTTTCATGATAATGGATGGTGTTTAGTTATTAATTCTGATACCTGTTTACCTGAAATTAATGATGGCGGTACGCCTGGTCCGGGTACTGTTAGTTGTCCTGTAAAGTAAAGGTTGCTAACTTTTTTACTTTTTAATTTAGGCCTTAAAAAGGCAGTTTGCAATAAGGTATTTGCCATACCATAGGCGTTGCCTTTGTAAGAGTTATAATCGTTAATAAAATCATTTACACAAAATGATTTTTTAAAAATGATATCATCTGAAACTTTTTGAGATGTTAGCTTCTCAAATCTAGTGATTATTTTTGAGAAATAAGTATCTCTTAAAACTCTATTATCTTCAATTCCAGGTGCTAAAGGAATTAAGAAGATACCAGCTTCTTTATTTTTAGGAGCGGTACTATCATCTGTTTTACTAGGGAAACTAGCGTAAAACAAAGGGTTTTCGGGCCATTTTGGGTTATCATAAATGGCGTTAGCATGTGTGTCAAAATCTACATCAAAAAATAAAGTATGATGCTCTACATTTTTTAATTTTTTGTTGAAACCTACATAAAATAGTAAAGATGATGGTGCAAATGTTTTTTTGCTCCAATACGTTTCAGAATATTGTCTGTATGGCTTATCTAAAAGAGTTTCGGTGTGATGGTAATCGGCACCACTCAGTACAATATCGGCAGTGTATTCTATTCCGTTAGACACAATTCCAGTAGTTTTTTTATTACTTACGATAATTTTGTCTACCGGGTTTTCAGTTTTTATAGTAACACCAAGCTCTTTAGCCAATTGCTCCATAGCTAAAATTACTTGATACATGCCTTTTTTAGGGTGAAATGTACCAAGGCCAAAATCGGCATAATTCATAAAGTTATAAAACGAAGGTGTGTTGCTGGGTTTGGCACCTAAAAATAATACTGGAAACTCTAAAATTTGTACCAGTTTATCATTTTTAAAAGCTTTTCTAACATCACTTTTTACACTACTAAAAAACTGATTTAATCTTTTAATAGTTGTTAATGAAACTAGTTCTAACGGAGACACACCAGGATTGTATACCAAGTCTTTTATAGCAATATTGTAATTGTCTTTTGCTTTGTTTATAAATTTTTTAAGCTGAATAGAGCTGCCTTTTTCAACGGTTTCAAAGGTGGCGCAAATTTTTTCTAAAGTATCTTCAATAGTAACATAATCGTTATCACCAAAGTAAACACTGTATGCAGGATTGAGTTTGTCTAATTGATAATAATCGGATGGTTTTTTGTTAAAATCTGCAAAGAAGCGCTCAAAAACATCGGGCATCCAATACCATGTTGGTCCAATATCAAAAGTGAAACCATCTTTTTTGTATTGTCTTGCCCTTCCGCCAATAGTTTTGTTTTTTTCAAAAATTGTAACGTTATAACCCGCTTTAGCTAAGTAACAACTTGCCGCTAAAGAGGAAAAACCTGAGCCTAAAATTAAAACTGTTTTTTTCATATCTGTTTAACAAATATAAAAAAAAGTTTAACAAAAATGTGTTTCGTAATTATAAATTAATAATTAAATCTTCAATGTTTTTAAAAAGGAAGGTGTTTTCGGGTAATTCTAAGTTGGTAAGGTTATTAAATTTAGGGCCAAGTAAAAACAACTGGTTGGTAGTGTTTTTTAGCAGTAAGTTATTAAAATCTTCAATGTAACCAGGTATTTTTTCAATTTCTGGGTTTACAGTAAAGTAAGTGATAAAAGTAATATCATTAAAAAATTCTAATACACTTTTTAAACTTTCAGCAGGTACACTTTCACCTAAAAAAATAGTGTGATAGCCTTTACTTCGTAATTGATAATTTATAAAAAGGAGGCCAATGTCATGTATTTCATTATCTGGTAAAAATAAAATATAGGTTTTAGAATCTGGTTTGGGTTCTAAACTCTGTAGCCTTTCAATGTTAAGTAGTATTTTTTGTTTTATATGAACAGATAAAAAATGTTCATGTGCGGGCGTTATGGTATTTGTTTGCCATAGCAAACCAATTTCAGTTAGTAAAGGTCTAAAAACAGTGTAAAATATATCACTGAAGGTTTTGTTTTCAATAAGGTTATTGTATGTATTGTAAAATAATACTTGGTCAAAGTTAATCATGGCTATTTTGAAGGCATTTATAGCATGATCTTCAACTTTAGCACGCGATGCTATTTCTCTAACTTTTACCGGAATTTCATCATCTGTTAATTTGGCAATTTTAGAAACTTTGTAACCATTATTGTTTAAAAATGAAATATTTAAAAGCTTTTGTAAGCTAGTAATGCTATATGTTCTAATGTTTGTATCTGTTCTATTAGGCGCAAGTAAGTTGTAGCGCTTTTCCCAAATTCTAATGGTGTGCGCCTTTATACCCGTTAAGTTTTCCAGGTCCTTAATGCTAAAATTTACTTGTATATTGTTCATTAATAAATAATAAATGTTAAACAAAAATAATGATTTGTTTCAAGATTTCATAAAAAAAAGGCATAAAACCATATTTAAGGGTTTTAAAACCATTTGTAATTTTAATAAATAAGAATGGCTTTAAATAAATACCTTTCTTTGCAATACGTTAGGTATACCGTATTTTTGACATAATTATTCATCATTTTGCACCAATTAAACTATGCATATAAAGAGGTCTTTTTTTAAAGTTATAAGCAGAAAAATATTTTTCTATCTGGTTATTATTTTCCTGTCATTATCTTGTAATAATAAAAAGCAAGAATATGTAGAAGCTAAAAAAGATAGTGTGTTTATTCCGGCAGACTTAATACCAGACGCTCATTTTTTAGGCGATAAAGCTTGTGCTGAATGCCATAAAGACGAAGTAAAAGAATGGAAAGGGTCTCACCATGATAAAGCAATGCAAATGGCTACAGAAACTACTATTTTAGGAGACTTTAATAATGCTACTTTTAAAAGTCAAGGTGTTGTTTCAAAATTCTTTAAAAAAGATGGTGATTATTATGTTAATACCGAAGGGCCAGATGGCAATAATCACGATTATAAAATAGAATACACCTTTGGGTTAACACCATTACAACAGTATATTGTGAAGTTCCCAAATGGGCATTACCAATGCTTAAGAACTGCCTGGGATACTGAAAAGAAAAAATGGTTTGATTTATATCCAGATTTTAAGGTAGTACATTCAGAGTGGTTACATTGGTCTAGAGGTGGTTTAAACTGGAATAATATGTGTGCCGATTGCCACTCTACAAATGTTAGAAAAAATTACACACAACAAAACCATAGTTATGATACTAAGTTTGCTATTATAAATGTAAATTGTGAAGCATGCCACGGCCCAGGAAAAGCTCATGTTGAGGAGGCCAAAAAGCAAGGTGATAAATACGTAGCTACCGATGGTATGTGGATGACAAGCAAAACACAACCCAAAGAATTGGTTGATCAATGCGCCAGATGCCATATGCGAAGAGAGCAATACTCTTCAAACTTTAATTTTGAAGGTACTATGCTAGATCATTACTTTCCGCAAATTTTAACCAATAATTTGTATTATCCAGATGGTCAAATACAAGACGAAGTATATGTGTACGGTTCTTTTGTTCAAAGTAAAATGTATCATAACGATGTTACCTGCACAAATTGTCACAATCCACATTCATTAAAACTTAAATTTGAAGGTAATAATTTGTGTTTGCAATGCCATGAAAAACCAAAGTATGATACGCCATCGCATCACTTTCACAAAGTAAATACAGATGGGGCTCAATGTATTAATTGCCATATGGATGGTAAAATTTACATGGGTAATGATTACCGTAGAGATCATAGTTTTAGAATTCCAAGGCCAGATCAAAGTTTAAAATACGGTACACCAAATGCTTGTACAAGGTGTCATACAGACAAAACCGATGCTTGGGCTTGGGAGCAATACAAAAAGCAATACGGTGAACCAGATGAAAATCACTTTTCAGATTTGTTAGCACCCGGCTTAACTGGTGAAGAAAACGGTTATCATAGTTTAGTAACACTTGCAAAAGATACTATTTACCCAGAGTTGGCAAGAGCATCAGCAGTTAGTGCTATGACAAATTATTACACAGAAGATGTTATAGATAATATGTTAGGGTTTCTAAATGATGATTCTCCAATTGTTAGAGGCGCTACCATTGATGCTTTAAGTGAAATTACTAATAAAGATTATGTTAAATATTTTATTCCGCTACTAAAAGATCCAAAACGCACCGTTCGCGTTAAAGCCTTTTTTGCTTTGGCGTATTTAGATGAAATGGAAATTCCCGAAGCATATAAAGACGCTTACAAAAAGGTAAAGAAAGAGTTTGAAGTACATTTAAATGTTACTGCAGATTTTGCTGGCGGACGCGCCAAACGTGGTGGTTATTATCTTAAAAAAGGAGATGTGCCAAATGCCATAAAGTCAATGGAAAGTGCTTTAGAAATTGATGGTTTAAACAATATAATAAGAAGTAATTTAGCAAATTTATACTACCGTAATGGGCAAGTAAAAGAAGCTGAAGAAGCCTTTAAAACCATTATAAAGCAAGAACCAGAATTTGCACAAACATACTATTCTTACGCGTTGTTATTGGGCGAACAAAACAGAACCCAAGAGGCTGTGAAACAAATGGAATTAGCCATAAAGTATATGCCAGAAAACATAAGGTTTTATTACAATTTAAGTTTACTTTATGATAAGTTAAATAACTTTAAAAAAGCCGAAGCTACAGCAGTTAGTGGTTTACAAAAGGCGCCTCAAAATGCCGATTTACTTTATGTTTTAGCCTATTTATACCAAAAAAGCAATCAAATACCAAAAGCACGAAACATTGCACAAAGGTTGGTGCAGTTATATCCTAACAATCAGCAGTATAGGGCAATGTTAAATCAGTTGCAATAAAAAAAATAGTAAAATACGGCTAATTAGCGTTTTTGTTAATTGTACTTGTAATAAAATACTTATTTTTTTGTTTAGGCAGTAGCTTTATTTAATAAAAAACAATTGTGAAAACCGAGTAAAATTAATGGTTTTCAGTGTTTTAAATATTTAATATTAAATTTTTAAAAATACTTTTTTTATTTAAAATTTTGTTTTTCATTTGCACCCTAAAGTTTGTATAAATAAACTTTTAGCTGAACAAATTGAAACCTGTTTTTATGTTCGGGCTTTTGAAAATTAGGAAGTCAATCTCAAAAGCTGCTTATGGTGTAAGTAACCGAAATTTAAAGCTAACTTCCGTAGTTAAAGTTATTACTTCACAGTATAGTTTGTGCTTTACACCAAAAGCGCAGTATCAAATTATGGTTTGATTAAAAGTTATTATGTCCACATTTTAAAAGGGTCACAGCTCTTTTGTACTTACATTTTAAAATAACTTTTTTACATTAAAATAATGAATACTAAATACGTTGATTTAATCAACCAAACTTTTGATTTTCCTCAGCCAGAATTTGCTTTGGAAAAAGACAAACTATTTTTTCATGATATAGACTTGAATAAGTTAGTAGAAGCCTATGGTACACCATTAAAGTTTACCTACCTTCCGCAAATATCAAACAACATAAACAGAGCCAAAACATGGTTTGATTCTGCCATAAAAAAATACAATTATAAAGGCGAATACAAATACTGTTATTGCACTAAAAGCTCGCATTTTAAGCATGTTTTAGATGAAGCTTTAAAAAATGATATTCATATTGAAACATCATCAGCTTTTGATATTGATATTGTTGAAAGCCTGAAAGCAAGCGGTAAAATAAAAGACGATACATTTATAATTAGCAACGGTTTTAAAAGAGCTCAATACATAACCAACATTGCTAGATTAATAAACAATGGTCATAAAAACTGCATACCAATTATTGATAATTACGAAGAAATTGATTTACTAAGTAATGAAATTAACAGTACCTATAATATTGGAATTAGAATAGCTTCTGAAGAAGAACCAAAATTTGAGTTTTACACCTCAAGGCTGGGTATTGGTTACAAAAGCATTGTGCCGTTTTACAACAAGCAAATAAAAAACAACCCTAAAGTAAAGTTGAAAATGCTGCATTTTTTTATAAATACAGGCATTAGAGACACAGCTTATTATTGGAACGAGCTTTTAAAATGTTTAAAAGTTTACATAAGCCTAAAAAAGGTTTGCCCTAGTTTAGATAGCCTAAATATTGGTGGCGGTTTCCCTATTAAAAACTCGTTAGCTTTTGAGTTTGATTATGAGTACATGATTGATGAAATTATAAATCAAATAAATGTAACATGTGAAGAAGAAGGTGTTGATGTGCCAAATATATTCACAGAATTTGGAAGCTTTACAGTAGGCGAAAGTGGTGGCGCCATTTACGAGGTGCTTTACCAAAAACAACAAAACGATAGAGAAAAATGGAATATGATTAACTCATCGTTTATAACAACATTACCCGATACTTGGGCTATAAATAAAAGATTTATAATGCTGCCAATAAACAGGTGGAACAGCTCTTACGAACGTGTTTTACTAGGCGGATTAACCTGTGATAGTGATGATTATTATAACAGCGAGCAGCACATAAATGCCATTTATTTACCAAAGTATGATAAAGAAAAACCGTTGTATGTAGGCTTTTTTAATACCGGTGCATACCAAGAAACAATAGGTGGTTACGGCGGTTTACAACACTGTTTAGTACCAGCACCAAAACATATTTTAATAGATAGAGATGCGCAAGGTAACATAGTAACAAAACTATACAAAGGCCAACAACAAAGTGAAGATTTGCTTAATATTTTAGGGTACAATAAAACACCTGAAACAAGCGAAACTGAAGCACAAGAAAATACAAAATTTAGTACAATTAGTTAGTAGGTAAAAAATGAAAACCAAAACTTACGCAGGCATTCCAGAAGAGTATGCAAAATTAGAACGTGCAAAAATAGTTCTAATCCCAGTTCCTTATGACGGAACTAGCACATGGCAAAAAGGCGCAGATAAAGGGCCAGATGCTTTTTTAAACGCTTCAGAAAACATGGAGCTTTATGACATTGAAACAGATACCGAGGTTTACAAAGAAGGTATTTATTTAGCAGATGCTGTTACAGAAAATGCATCGCCAGAAAGTATGGTTGAAGCTGTGCACCAAGTAACTAAAAGCTATATTAAAAAAAATAAATTTGTAACCATTTTTGGAGGTGAACACTCAATATCTATAGGTACAATTAGAGCATTTAATGAAGTTTACCAAAACTTAACGGTGTTACATATTGATGCGCATGCCGATTTAAGAAAAACTTACGAAGGTACAGCTTGTAACCACGCTTGTGCGGTATATGAAGCTAGCCAAAATACCAACTTAATTCAAGTAGGTATTCGTTCAATGGATGTTAAAGAAAAATCGGTAATGGATTTAGATAAAACATACTTTGCACACGAAATGGCAATTGATGATACTTGGATGGATTCAGCTATTGAACAAATGACAGATAACGTATTTATCACTTTTGATCTTGATGCCTTTGATCCTTCAATATTACCAAGTACAGGTACGCCAGAACCAGGTGGTTTATTATGGTATGAAACCCTAGATTTTTTAAAACAAGTGTTTGAAGAAAAAAATGTAGTAGGGTTTGATATAGTTGAACTTTGCCCTAATGAAGCAGAAAAATCGTCAGACTTTTTAGCGGCAAAATTATATTACAAAATGTTAAGCTATAAATTTCAAAATGAAGATGTTGAAGATGGCTATAACGATGATTTTAACAACAATAACAATAAAGTAAATAACTTTTCAAAATTTAACCAAGACGATGAGTACTAAAGGCGCTATTTCAAATTTCATAGAAAAATACTATCTGCACTTTAATGCAGCATCAGTAGTTGATGCCGCTAAAGCTTACGAAGATCAATTAAATAATGGTGCTAAAATGCTAGTGTCTCTTGCTGGCGCTATGAGTACTGCAGAGTTAGGTAAAATTTTTGCTGAAATGATTAGGCAAGATAAAGTGCATATTATTTCATGTACAGGGGCAAACCTTGAAGAAGATATCATGAATTTAGTTGCACATTCCCACTACAAACGCGTACCTAATTACAGAGATTTAACACCACAACAAGAGTGGGATTTGTTAGAAAAAGGCCTAAACAGAGTTACAGATACATGTATTCCTGAAGAAGAAGCTTTTAGAAGATTGCAAAAACACATACACGCTATTTGGAAAGAAGCTGATGATAAAGGCGAACGCTATTTGCCACATGAGTTTATGTATAAAATGTTATTATCTGGTGTTTTAGAAGAATATTACGAAATAGATTTAAAAGACTCATGGATGTATGCTGCAGCACAGAAAAATTTACCAATAGTTTGCCCAGGTTGGGAAGACAGTACAATGGGTAACATTTTTGCAAGCTACTTGTTAAAAGGAGAGCTTAAAGCAAGCACCATGAAATCAGGTATTGAGTACATGACATTTTTAGCAGATTGGTACACTAATAATTCTGAAAAAGGTATCGGGTTCTTTCAAATAGGAGGCGGTATTGCAGGCGATTTCCCAATATGTGTAGTACCAATGCTATATCAAGATATGGAAAGAACAGATACACCTTTTTGGAGTTATTTCTGTCAAATTTCAGATTCAACAACCAGCTACGGTTCATATTCTGGGGCAGTACCAAACGAAAAAATTACATGGGGTAAACTTGATATTGATACACCTAAATTTATTATTGAAAGTGATGCTACCATTGTAGCACCATTAATTTTTGCCTATTTATTGGGTATGTAATTATGAAAAATATGATTCGTAAAATTGTAGATTATCAAAAGTTAAACGAAGATATTTTAAACCTTCTTTTAGAAAAATATCCTGATGGGTATGGTGATAATGATGTAATCACGTTTAAAAACGCTAAAGGAGAAGTAGTAGAGGCTATTGAAGTTAAAACCGAAGATACCGTGTATCTTGTTAAAGTTGGGCTTAAACTTATAAAAGCTATGGAAGATTTTGCTGATGATTATGATCAAAACAATGATGATGATAGCAGTGATTCTGAAATGGCAGATATGGAGTTTTTAGAGGATGAAGACTAATAATTTATTTCATTTTAAGGTAAAAAAAAAGACGGTCAAAAAAATTGACAAGTCTAGACTTATAGCCTTCAATAATGACAATATTTTAGTTTTAGAAAAAATTGAAGGCAAAAGTAAATACTCTTTAGCAGGTGGTGTAAAAAAGAAAAAAGAGACTGATATTCAGTCTCTTATTCGAGAAACTTATGAGGAAATTGGAGTACAGCTTTTAAAAAAGAATTTGAGTTATTTTGTCTCAAAAAAGCAGGTTACCAAACAAAAACAAGAAATATATAAGCACTATTTTGTAGCTAATTTAAATATAGAAAACATTCAAGTATTTGAAATTCATAAATTTAAAGGCGCTAAATGGGTGCCATGGTATGAAGCCTTAGAATTTTTAGACAAGCAAGACAAACAAGTTGTAGCTTTATATTTTGGGCAACAAACTAAAAAAGTAGATTAAAGCATCACTAACATCAATACAAGTTTTCTGCAGCACTTTATTCAGAGAAGTTGAAACTTCAAAACACAATATAAAAAGCTTTAAAAGCAATGATGAGGTATTTACCTCGTAAAAACAATGGAAACAACAGCAAGTGCAATTCATATTGCCGAAATTATAGACATTCAGTCATTAAAAGGGGTTTTTAATTTAACACCTTTATACGCAGATAACGATGAGATTTTTTTTCAACTAAGTGAGCACAAATATTTATACGCCTTTAAGTACGGTATTATTTGTGTTTATAATTTTACTGAAGAAGAAACTACAGCGTTAAAACAAAAAATACACGCAACATTAAAAGGCGATGTTACAAAAACAACAATGGCAGAAACTATTGAAGTTGTTACAAATGCCAATACTTTTAAAATAGAGTTTGAAACCATTACAATACCAGATAGTGACTCTGAAAAACTACGTTTAATAATGTTAAACCTATCACAATCTGTAGCTTTAGATTTTTATTATAACATAGCCGAAAAATTATTAGAAGACACCAGAAGGCATACTAGTTTTCTTGAAGAACAAGGAAAACTTAATATTAATGGTAAAAAGTTAAAACGATACATTGGTAAAGTATTAAACATTAAAAACAAAATTTCTGAAAACTTATACATTTTTGAATCGCACGAATTAGCAACTGATGATGAAGATTTGAATAAGTTTAATTTAGAGCTTAAAAAGAAATTTGATTTAGTAGATAGGCACCAAATTATTCACCAACAAGTAGATATTGTAAAAGAAAATTTAGATCTGTTTAAAGACATTATGTTTCATAGTGAAAGCAGCAGATTAGAGTGGATTATCATAATTTTAATTGTAATTGAAGTAATAGACTTAATTATTTTAAAAATAATGAACATTTAAAAAGCCTTTTTATAACTTTAGTAACATAAAATTTTAATTATGGAATGGCTAACCTCTTCTGAAGCTCTATTATCATTACTTACTTTAACAATTATGGAAATTGTTTTAGGTATAGATAATATTGTGTTCATATCAATTCAAACAGATAAATTACCCCAACATCAACAAAAAAAAGGAAGAATTTTAGGTTTAGCCTTTGCGTTATTTACCAGGGTTATTTTACTACTGTCTATAACATGGGTGTTAACACTTACAAAGCCATTGTTTAATGCCGCTAATTGGTTCAATTTAACAGGAAGTTGGGTTGAAAGGTTATCGTTTTCTGGCAGAGATTTAATACTCCTTGTTGGAGGTTTGTTTCTGCTATACAAAAGTATTATTGAAATTTATAACATGTTAGAAGGCGAACATAAAGTTAAAGTAGGCTCAAAACTATCATTTGCTCAAACTGTTATTCAAATTGGGCTATTAGATATTGTTTTTGGTTTAGATTCTGTTATAACCGCAGTTGGTATGGCTTCGCATGTTGAAATAATGATTATTGCCATAATAATAGCCATGATTATTATGGTGTTTTCAATACATAGCATTAGTAATTTTGTAAATAAACACCCAAGCGTTAAAGTGCTAGCATTGTCTTTTTTATTACTAATAGGCGTGTCATTAATGGCCGAAAGTATAGATGAACCCATTGCAAAAGGGTACATATATTTTTCAATGGGCTTTTCAATGTTTGTAGTTATGTTAGTTATAAGGTTAAAACCAGGTGGTAATGCTACATTATAGTATTTTTTTAATAAGAAATTATAGCTACTACATAGTGGAAAAAAATAGCAAAAACACCTTGAAAAAAATGAAAAAAAAATACCAACTAATCAAAAAATAAATTACATTTATAGTCATGTTTGCCACTGGTTTTTAGGCAAGCAAAATATAATGAAACACATAGTTAAGTCTATATTTTTGGGTGTTTGGAAGTTAAGCTCAAAATGCGCTCATGGTGTGAGTAACTGGACTTTAGGTAATACTTCTTCAATTTTTAAAGTACAAGCACAAATATTGGCTTGTATGCAAGATATTTCAATTTTATTTAACTCTAATTTACCTTTAATACCTGTAAGATTAAAGGCTTAGTTAGTTGTTTCGTATTCAAAATCTAGCCCTTAATATTTAGGGTTGGCACATATCTATATACATTTTATTTAACAATTAATTTTTTAAACAATGAAAACAATTTGCATTTTATTATTAGCATTAATATCATTTAAAAACACAACAACTGCACAAGATTTAAAAACAGCAAAAGCTATTTTTGATGGTTATGAAGATGGTACTTACTATTTTACAGATAGTGAAGATGACGAAAAATACTATTCATTTGAAAAAATAGACGAAAGTATTTTAAAAACCTACGATTTAACAAGCAAAAAATACGATGGTAAAGTTTTTAATATTACCTACAAAATTGAATCTGAAAAAGATGAATTTGATGAGTATTATGATGTTTGGGTTATTGTAAAAGTAGCTTTGTTGTAAAAAAAGAAAAGGGTAGATTTAAAATCTACCCTTTTTAATTTAATGTAGTGCACACGAGAGGATTCGAACCTCCACGTTCTTAAGAACACTGCCCCCTCAAGGCAGCGCGTCTACCAATTCCGCCACGTGTGCTTTATTGGTGGCGCAAATATATAAATAACTACCTAATCAACTTCATAATGCACAAATCATTTTTTTAAAGTGGCGTAAATAAAATAGCTCTTTTAAATCATTTATTCTAGCTATTAAAACATTTGTGATACTTAAAATAAGTATTAAAATTTAGTTTTGAAATTAAAACAGAACTAACAAATTATACATAAAACAACAAATAATGAAGTTGAATAATTACTTAAAAGTTGTCATTTTAATATCAAGTTTAATAGTTTTTAACTGTGGAGGAAGTAGTGGAGGAGGAAGTGATGATGAACCTACACCTGAAGAGATTTTACCACCTGATGCAGCCGTTTTAACATTTCCTGAAAAAGATGAAGAGTGTAATGAAGGTACAGTAATTTCAGAAACAGAAAGCCGTATTACTTTTCAATGGAACACTTCAGCAAACACCAATAGTTATACTTTGGTATTAAAGAATTTAGACACTGATGAAACATCAGAGAATACAACATCTAATAATTCAATATCATTAACAATACAAAGAAATACAGCCTATTCTTGGAGTGTAGTTTCAAAATCTAATAAAACAACCACAACAGCTACTAGTGAAACGTGGAAGTTTTATAATGCAGGTGAAGGTGTTGAAAATTATGCGCCATTTCCAGCAGAAGTTATAGCTCCAGCTATGGGTGCAGAGGTTGCTGCGCCTGTAACATTAAGTTGGTCTGGTAGTGATGTAGATAATGATATAGCATCTTATGATGTGTATTTAGGCACTACTAACCCGCCAACAACATTACAAGAAACTACTACAAATACAACTATAGAAAATATAGCATTAACAGCAAATACTGTTTATTATTGGAAAGTAATCACTACTGATGAAAGCGGTTCTAGTTCTCAGTCTCAAGTTTTTGAGTTTAGAACTGAATAGATTACAGTAGTATTTTTGTGTTGTCAAAAAAAAATCCAGAGTAATTTTACTCTGGATTTTTTATTGTTTTATTTTATAAATATATTTTAGAAGTTAAATTTGAATGTATAAGCATGATTACCAGATTTTTTAGGAAGTTTAATATGTAAACCATCAACTTTAACTTCAAAATCTAAATCATCTTCACCTCCAATAAAATCAATGGTTTTTATAGGTTTCTTTAAAAGTGTATTGCCTTTTTTAAATGATTTGATTACCAGATTATTACTTTCAGGCCAATCTAAAGCTATAGCATAAAGTGTTTCGCCTTTAGTTGTAAACCTAATATCTTTTGCAGTGTTATCATCATTGTTGCGTTCACTCAAATGACCTTCAACAACTTTGGCATCACCTTCTCCATAAATTTCAAATGTACGTGTGCCATAAATAGCTTCACCATTAACCTTTAACCATTGCCCCATTTCAAGTAAACGCTCTTTTACAGGCTCTGGTATTGTACCATCTGCTCTTGGTGTAATATTTAAAAGTACGGCACCATTTTTACTAACCACATCAACTAAAAAGTCAATTAAACGGTTGGTAGATTTATAATCTGGATTACTAATATGGCTCCAAGATTTCCAGTCAATAGAGTCATCTGTAAGCCATGGGAAATCTTTTTTTTCGCGCATTCTTGCGCGTTCTAAATCATATACGGCACTACCTTTTGCAAAATCATAAAATTTATAAGTAGATACTACTTCTTGGTTTTTCTTTTCAGCTTCATTGTAATAATATTGTAAAAATCCTTTTCGGTGTTCTTCGCTAATAATATCCATTTTATTATCAAACCACACTAAATCGGGGTTATATTTGTCAATAATTTCTTTTAAGCGGTTTAACCATTCATCATTAAAAGCTTTATCAGCCACAGGGTAATAAGACTCAATTCCGTTATCAATGTCGTGTTTGCTACGCGGCATTTTGTTATCGCCTTTTTTTAATTTTGGTCCATAAAGCCCTGCGTATTTAGGGTTTGAAGCGTCTGTTGTTTCATCCCAAGTAGGGTACCAACCAAATAACCAATGGCGGTGGTATGTAGCAATAAATTTCATATTACGTTTACGAATTTCTTTAGCTAACTCACCCATTACATCACGTTTTGGTCCCATGTCTTTGGCGTCCCATTCTGTTAATTCACTATCCCACATAGCAAAACCATCGGCATGTTCAGATACGGGGCCTGAAAATTTGGCACCTGCTTTTTCAAATAAATCTGCCCACTCAACAGGGTCAAATTTTTCGGCTTTAAACATAGGTATAAAATCTTTGTATCCAAATTCGTTTAAAGGGCCATAAGTTTTAACATGGTAATCATGTATTTTGTGTGCTTTTCCGTTTCTGGCCTCAGGATTATCTTTGTTTACATACATCCAATGTGCGTACCACTCGTTTTCATAAGCAGGAACACTGTATGGTCCCCAATGGCAATAAATACCAAATTTGGCATCTAAAAACCAATCTGGGGTTTTGTGTTTTTTTAAAGATTCCCAATCAGCTTCATAAGTAGCTTTGACTTCTTTTTTGGTTTCATTAGCCTCATCTTGTGCTTTTGTTTTGTTATTACATGAAAACAATGTTGTTACAAGTAATATTATTAATACCTTATTCATGTGTTTGGTTTTTATTGGTTTTTAGGGTGTTCTTTTTTCTTTGCTAATAAAATATGATCGCACACCAAAACAAGTTCATCATTTTGGTTAAAAATTTCTACATGCTCATTTACATGACCCAAGTGAGCATGTTTAGAGTCTTTTTTTTCTGAAATTGTAACAACAACTCTAATGGTATCACCAATATGTACTGGTTTTACAAACCTAAGTTTGTCATATCCTTTAGAAAAAGCTTCGGGGTTAATTTCTGTAGCTGTCATACCAATACCTACGGCAAAAGTTAGGGTGCCATGGGCAATACGTTGTTTGAAAGGCTGGTTTTTGCACCACTCGGCATCCATATGGTGAGGGAAATAATCGCCGGTGTGTCCTGCATGAACAACAAAATCTGTTTCGGTAATGGTTCTTCCTAGGGTTTCTCTTTTATGGCCTAGTGTATAATCTTCAAAAAATTGCGATTTTATATGCATATTAAAACTTTTTAATTCTATTAAACATTGTAATTTGGAGTAACGCCACCGTTGTTGTTAGATTCGTATGCGGCTTCAACTATGGCCATAGAGTGTATAACATCCTCAACACTTGTATGTAATTCTTTTGAAGATCCTTCAGCATAACGCATTAATGAGGCCATTGTGCCTACAAAAGCATCTGGGAACCACGAGCCTTCTAAAGGAACTTCAACCCATTTTGGAGCTTTTCCTTCTTCAATTAAACAATATTGAAATAAGTCTGGTTTTCCGTTAGGGTAATCTAGCAATAAGCCAATGCGCGCTTTTATGGCGCCTTTAGTGCCTTCCCATTTTACAAAGCTTTCTTGATTTTTTTCTCCAAAATTATGATCGTGATTGGTGTTTATAATGGCACGCATAGCATCACTATAATCCATGATAGTTGTGGTTCTGGTAGAAGACATTGTTTTGGCAGGATTTTTTAAGGTTTTTGAATACACCTTTTTTGGGTTGCCTAAAAACGAACGAATTAAGTCTATATAATGAATACTGTGTTGCTGAATTTCTAACCGTGGATGATTTACAACATTAGGAAAATACTCCCAAGGTGTATAAATTGAAAGTCTAATTTCAAAATCATACAGCTCACCAATTAATCCTTTTTCTATCATATATTTTGCAGCCATAACGTAAGGAGCAAATCGCATTTGGCAGTTAATGGCAGCAATTAAATTTTTTCTGCGGCAAACGTTTAAAATTTCTAATGTTTGCTCGTAATTGTCGCCCATGGGTTTTTGAATTAAAACGGCAGCATTATTGGGCAATAATTCTAAAGTTTTAACAAATTGATTAGGCATTAATGTTAGATCAAACACTGCGTTTTCTGGTGCATTGGCTACCATATCTTCTACAGAATCATAAACATTTGGAATATTGAAAGTCTTTGCTAAGTCAATAGCACGTTGTTTGGTTCTGTTTGTAATGCCAGCAACGTTAAATCTTACTTTTTTATAGGCAGGTAAGTGTGCATCGCGTACTATACCACCTGCGCCAATAATGTAAATGGGTCTGTTTTCATTTGGTAATTTTGGTTTGTAAACTAAATCCATGATTAAATATTTTCTATTTTATTTACTTTTTCTTGAGCCTGGTTTAATATAGTTTCAATGTTTTTTGATGTGTTTATAACATCTAAAACCAAAGCATCAATAACATTAGCAATGCTAGACCAATTTGATTTTCTTGGTAAAGATTTTGTGTTTTCGTGAAGTGTTTCTAGTTTATGATAATAAGGTACTTCATTATTAACATCTGTATCATGCCATGTAGATTTTCGGCATCCAATGGCGCCTTCTAAAGTAAGTAGTTTATCGTTTTCTTGGTTTACGGCAAATTTTATAAATTCATAAGCTATATCTTTATTTTTACTACCACTACCAATAACATACATCCAATAGGCATTTAATGAAGTGCCCATACCGTTAGGGCCTGCAGGAACATTGGCAATATCAACTTTACCTTTTACTTTTGAAGTTTTTAAAAATTCGCACATTGAAGCAAAACCAAACCAGTTAACCATCATGGCTAAGTTGCCATTTGCAAAAGCCATACCTGATTTTACTGAATCAAAATCTCTTGATTTTGGGTGTATTGCATTGGTGTTTTTTAAAGCTTTACGGTAAAATGTCATGCCTTCAATAGCGGCTTTTGAATTTAGTTTTATGTTTTTGTTATGGTCGAAAAGGTTGCCACCACGTGTCCAAAGTTGTAGGCAAAAATCAAAAACAGTATTGTGCCCATCAGGATAAGCAGCAAAGGTTGTTCCGTATAAGTTTTGTTCTGGTCTGTTAAAAAATTCAGCAACTTGCATTAAATCATCCCAAGTTTTAGGAATTTCTAAAGGTTTGCCGTAAGTGCTGTAAAAGTTAACACCTTCTTCTATAGATTCAAATAAATCTTTTCTGTATATTAAGCATTCAGGCCCGTCATGAAATGGTAGAGCAACAATGTTGTTATCAAACTCTTGTTTATAGCGAAGCGAATGTGACCAACCGTTTGGGAAGTCTTCTGGCGGATTATTTTCAATATACGATGTTAAATTTTCAATGGCATTATTGCTGTAAGCTTCGGTAATCCAATCTGTATTTATAAGCGCTATATCCCAAAGCCCTTTTTTTAACCCTTCTTCTTTTAAAATGGTATCGTATAGCGGATGAAGATCTAACGGAACAGCTTCAAGTTCTAAATCTGAACCAATTTGATAGCAAAAATTATCCCATATTTTGCTAATGGCCGATTCAAAAGCATCAAATTTTCTAACTGCTATTCTAAGTTTGTTTTTCTTCATTATGCTTTTATCAATTCATTTAAGATGGCTTCAGTGTGTTCTCCCAAGGCGGGAGAACCAACGGTTGACTTTAGTACTTTTCCATCTATTTTTATTGGGCATCGGGTGGTTTGGTATTTAAAACCATCGCCCATAACAACTTCTTGTATCATGTCTAGTACTTTAAAGCCTTCAAGTTCAAAAAGTTCATCCCAATGCATTATTTTGGCACACCATATATCTGCTGGTTCTAAAATAGATAGCCAATGTTCAGAGGTGTTTTTAGATAGTGTTTCGGCTAGTAAATCTTTAATTTCATCTCTTTGGTTATACCAACTTTCTACGTCTTGAAATGCTGTTAGTTTTTCGTTGCCTAATAATTCGCCTAAAAAAGGAATAGAACCCATAGCCAATGATAAGTAACCATTGCTGGTTTTATAAACACCATAAGGTGCGCCTAAATATGCGTGTGCACTATGGCGTTTTGGGCGTTCGGTTGGTTGCCCACCATCATGATAAAATGTGGTGATAGATTCAAATTGAAAATCTAGAATAGATTCTAGCATACTAACCGATATTTTACTGCCTTTACCCGTTTTTATACGGTTTAGTAATGCGGCTAAAATACCTTGTACTAAATGTCCGCCAGATAAAATATCAACAATAGCAAGACCAACAGGTGTAGGGCCATTACCTTCGTTGCCGTTTAGCCAAGTTAAACCAGATAACGATTGTAATAGTAAATCTTGACCGGGTTTAGTTTTCCAAGGGCCTTCTGTACCGTAACCAGAAATTTCGCCATATATAATTTTAGGGTTTATTTTTTTTATGGTATCATAATCAAAACCAAGTCTATCTATAACACCAGGGCGAAAGTTGTGTACTAAAACATCGGCTTTTTCAATGAGCTTAAGTACACGTTGCTTGTCGGTTTCATTTTTTAAATCTGCTTGAAAGCTTTCTTTATTCCTGTTAATGGCTCTAAAAACTGATGATTCGCCATTTAAAATAGTGTTTGAAACATATAATTGACGACAAATATCACCTGTTTCTGGGCGTTCAACTTTTATAACTCTAGCACCTAAATCGGCTAAACGTAGGGTTGCTGAAGGTGCAGATAAAAACTGACTTAAATCTATAATTAATATATCTTGTAATGGTTTCATTGGGCTTACAGGTTAAATTCTTTAATAATAGCATTGGTATGTTGGCCTACTCTTGGTGCTGGTTTTTCGGCAAATAATCTTTCATCATTTACTCTAATTGGGCAGCGGGTAGTGTGCACTTGTTCACCTGAAAGCAATTGTATTTTTTGGTCCCATTGTAATACTTTGTAAGCTTCGTGGTTTAATAATGTTTTATAATCAAAAACGTTTGAACACCAAATACCTTCTTTTTCTAATATTTCAAGCCAATGCGATGTGTTTTCTTTAATTAAAAACGACCTTAATATATCCATAATCTCATCACGGTTTGTAAACCATGATTTTGCGTCTGTATAAGTTGTTAAAGTTTTACAGTTAAGTACTTCGCCTAGTTTTATTAAAGACCCCATTGCCAAAGCAATATAACCGTCTTTTGTTTTGTATACGCCGTATGGAGCCCCAAGATAGGCATGAGCAGAGCCTTGTTTTGCACGCACTGGTTGTTTATTGCCATCGTTTAAATAAGTGGTTATAACTTCAAACTGAAAATCTAGCGTAGATTCTAGTAAGCTTACTTCTACTAAGGCACCTTGGCCTGTTTTTTCTTTTCTAATTAAGCTAGATAAAATACCATGAGAAAGGTGTACGCCGGTAATTAAATCGGCTAGGGCAGCACCAACAGGCGTTGGGTTATCGTTTTTATTTCCTGTTAAATTGGCAAAGCCAGACATAGATTGTATTAATAAATCTTGCCCTGGTTTTTTTGCCCATGGCCCAACGGAACCGTAGCCTGTTACTGTAGCATAAATTAATTGTGGGTTTATTTTTTGAACCGTATTATAATCTAAACCAATTTTCTCCATAACACCTGGTCTGAAATTGTGCGTCATAACATCAACTTGTGCAATAAGTTTTTTAATACGCTCTAAATCTTCAGGGTTTTTTAAATCGGCAGCATAAGAATCTTTATTTCTATTTACCGTATGAAAAACCAAGCTGCTACCATCTAAAAATAAGTTTTTAAGAGCTATTTGTCTGCCAGCTTCACCTTTTAAGGGTCTTTCAATTTTAATAACACGAGCTCCTAAATCGGCTAATTTAAGTCCTGCCGAAGGGCCTGCCATAAATTGTGCAAATTCTAGAACCGTTATGCCTTCTAATGGTTTCATAGTAAATTAAATTTCAAGTGATTTTTTGTATAATTCATTTAAGCCTTTTAATAAGTCTTTTTCATCACCACCATGCATCATGTAATTTCTAATAGGAGCACCGGCTCTGTCTTGGAAATACATGTGCCCGTTGTAACGAGGTCTTAAAAAAGCTCTGTCTAGTGCTGGTAGCGTATTTTTAAAAAAGTTAGCAGTTACGTTGTTTGTATGGGCATCAGTCCATGCTTTTCTGTGTCCTGGTTGACCGCCATTATCAAAGAATATTGTTTTTTGGCAAGCTTCGGAAGCAGTGTATTCAACGTATTTCATAACTGTATTAGTATGCTTTGTTTGCGCAGAAACAGCTAAACCTGTGCCGCCCAAAGTTGAAATAGCACCAATACCATTAATTTCTACCATATCATGAAAATGAAGCAACTTACGTGCATACCCATTTCTGCTGTAATTTGTATAGCCGTAAGCCCATGGGCAGTAGGCATATTTATCGGTTTTTGTCATGGCTTCGTATACTTGAATAGGGTTCCAATTGAAAATATCATTATCCATTTCAATAGCTAATTCTCGCAGCATTTTTAGGGCTTGTATTCCAATGACTTCGCTAACAACGTGTTCTTTTGATGTACACACATCTTCACCTAAATTGCAACACATCATATAAAAATTCATTAAAGTATCTTGCGGAATACCAGGCATAACAACCAAGCCTTTTTTTGCAAGTTCTAATAAATCATTATAAGTTTTAGGTAGTTTTAAATTTTTTTCAGCAAAAATATCGGGTCTGCTAGAAGCTACAGGTGTTGCGGCATCAATAGCTAAAGCCCATTGGTGACCATTAGAGGCGTAACTTTTATGTGAGTGCCCAACGGTATTTTCTTCTAAATCTTTCATGAATTCTTTTGGAAGATATTCGTCTAAAGGAAGAATAACATTGTTTTTACCTGCAAAACCTGCCCACGGATGATCTATAATTAGTAAATCATATCGTTTTGCTAGTTCGTCAATAGGTTCATCGGCAAATGCTTGTAACGAACGTTTTTCCCAAGTAATATTAATATGAGGGTTTAATTCACAAAAGCGTTGTGCAGTGGCAACCACAGAAGTAAATCCTCGACTATGATTCCATGTAATGCCTTTTAAATGTATTGGTTGTGTGCTCATTTATATATGTGTTTTTTAATGACTAGTTGAGGTTAAATCGGTTCCTAGTTTGCTTCCGTAGGCTATAATTATAAAAGATACTACTAGAATAATTAGCGCAAAAACTAAGGTTAAATATGTGCGTTTGGTAACTTGTTTCCATTCTTTTAAAACAATACCAACTATGTAACTAAAGAAAATAAGCATAGACATGTGTAGTACCCAACTAGCAAATTTAAAGTTGCCCATTTGTACGTGGCCAATTCCGTAAAAAAAGAATTGTCCGTACCACAAAGCACCACTTAAAATAGACATGCCTAAGTTTAAAGTGTAGTTTTTTCTGCCAACGCTTTTAATATCAATAACCTCCTTTAGTGTGTTGTTTTTTAAACCAACAATGGTAAACCAAATAAAGTTTGTAATAAATGCGCCACCTGTTGAAAGAATTAAGTTTGCATTACCTTCAAAATTACCGGCACCGTATTTACTTGCTATTTGGGCAACCGGTGCGCCTACTTCTAATGAAATACCAAAAACAGCAGAAAGTACACCTGCAATTAATGTAAGAGTTAACCCTTTTTTCATATTAAAAGTTAAAGGTTCTGCTTTAGTTGCGTTATTGTTTTTTAAGTCTTTTTCTTTTCGGTAGCCAGCAATACCGCAAATAATAATGCCAATAAGAGCCAAAAACATACCAAAAAATATAGTGTAACCACCAGGAGCATTAAATTTTTCAACTAAAGTTCCATGCATAATTAAAGGTACAATAGTGCCTAATATAGCTGAAATGCCAATAGATATTGTATAAGTAAGTGAATACCCAATATGCCTAATAGCGAAACCAAAACACATGCCGCCAAAACCATAAACAGACCCTAAAAGTGTTGCGTTTATTAATATTTCATTGTTAGCTTCTTTAAAAACATCCATTAAATTTGGTACGGTTAAAAAGCCTATTAAAAAAGGAAAAATGAACCATGCAAATGATGCTTGTACTAACCAGTAAGAATCCCAAGACCATTTTTTTACTTTTTGAAAAGGAACATAACATGTTGATGCAGCAACACCACCAATAGCGTGAGTTAATGTTCCTAAAATTGGATTAGCCATACGTTAAGTTTAGTTGTTAATTTAAATACGAAATTATATTTTATATATGAAAAAAGCAAATAATTAGAATAGTTTTATTAATATTGTGTAATTCAATTTTTAATATGGCTGAAACAAATACAGTAAAATATAATGCGCCGGCGTTAGATAAGGGTTTAGATATTTTAGAATACTTATCAAAAGAGCGCGTGCCTTTAACGCAAGCAGAAATTGCACAAGGTATAAATAGAACACCAAGTGAAATTTATAGAATGTTGGTATGTTTAGAGCAGCGTGGTTATATTGTTAGAGGGCATAGTGCAGGAAAATATAGGTTGTCATTAAAAATGTATAGTTTATCGCATTCACATACACCTTTTGATGAGTTAAAACGTGTGGCACATTACCCCATGCAAATGTTAAGTGAAAACACCAGGCAATCTTGCCATTTAAGTATTATGAACAGTGATCAACTACTAGTAATATCTCAAATGCGAAGCCCAAGTGCAGTATCATTGTCAATAGAGGTTGGTACACATTTTCCGTTGTCTAAAACAACTTCAGGAATGACACTTCTTTCTATGTTAAACAAAAAAGAGCGCAACAGTATATTATCTAGAGATGTTTTTTATAAAACTTGGGATAAAGAAAAAAAGGAAGCTTTCATAAAAGAAGTTGAAGCCATAAAAGACATAGGTTATAGAACTGCAGATAGCCAGCTAACAAGTGGTATTACAGATATAGCAATACCAATTGGTAAAAATTCTGAAGTACCAGCAGTTTTAGCAGTTTCGGTATTTACATCAACCTTACATGAAGAGTTAAATATGGAAACTATTCTTGAAAATTTAAAACAAACACAAGCAGATATTAATAAACTTATTGGAGGCTAAAAAACCTTATAAAATTTTTTAAACTATACATTGTATAGTTTTTTTAAATAATTTTTTATTTGTGAAAATTGTTTTTATATGTAAATTTAATTTCGCTGTAAATAGAGAAAATTTATGTTTGATTATAATAAAAAAGATAGACTAGCAATTATTAGCATGAACAAATTGCCGGTTAATGGTTACGATATTCAATTTTTTAATCAGTTTGAAAATTTATTAAAATCTGTTGAAACAGATAGTGACGTTGCAGTAGTTTTATTAAAAAGCAGCATACCAAAGTTCTTCTGTGCAGGTGCAGATATTAAGGTGTTTCAAAGCAATACAATAGCACAAAACAAAGCAATGGTTGTTATGGCAAATAAAGTAGCTAATTTTATAAGTAATAGTTCTAAAATTTACGTCGCTTTTTTAAATGGTCATACCCTTGGTGGAGGTTTAGAATTGGCTTTGGCTTGTGATATAAGATTAGCCTCAGAAAAACAATTTTTAATAGGATTACCCGAAGTTAAATTAGGTTTAATGCCTGGTAATGGCGGTGTACCAAGATTGGTAAAGGCTGTGGGGCATGCAAATGCTTTTGAAATGGTTGTTTCTGGCAATCCAATAAGTTCTAAAGATGCTTTTAAAATGGGTTTAATTCATAAAATTTATACTGAAGAAACTTCAGAAGAAAAGGTGAATGAATATGTTGTAAACCTATCAAAAGGATCAAAATCTGCAATGACAGCAATAAAAGAAACTTTTAACGAAGGTTTCGGTATGCATTTAAATGAGTTTCTTCAATTAGAAACTAAAAAAGTCAATACGCTATACGGTACACACGATGAAAAAGAAGGCTTTCTTGCCTTTGTTGAAAAAAGAACACCAAAATTCAAATAAAAAGTAAACTAAATAATATGAGTCAAACTAATATTAAACACTATCCGTGTTACATTAATGGAGAATGGTTGGATAGTGCGGTAAGAGAAAAAATTGAAGTTGAGAATCCAGTTAATAATGAAGTTTTTGCTACAGTTACATCCTGTACTAAAGATGATGTTCAATATGCTTTAGAAACATCTCAAAAAGCACAAAAAGCTTGGGAACTTACGCCAGCAAATACAAGAGCAAACCATATTTACGAAATAGCTAATAAACTAAAAGCAGAGCGTGAACACTTTGCAAAACTTTTAGTTATGGAACAAGGAAAAACCTATGCCGAGGCTTTAGGAGAAGTAGATGATACTGTAACTTACATGACCTATTCGGCAGAAGCTGCAAGAAGAATTCAAGGGGCTATTTTTCCAGCGGAAGCTAAAAATATCAGACTTTCTATTTATAAAGTGCCTTATGGTGTAACCGTTGGTTTGTGTGCATTTAATTATCCCTTAGCCCTTATCGGAAGAAAGGTTGGGCCAGCATTAGCTACAGGAAATACCATGATTATAAAACCTCATGAGTTAACGCCTATCACAGCTTCTGAGTTTTGTAGATTGGTAGATGAGTCAAGTCTTCCAGAAGGAGTTATCAATATGGTGTCTACTAAAACGGCTGATGCGGCTTCGCTTTTAGTTGAAAGTCCTATTACAAAACTAATATCTCTAACAGGAAGCACCAGAGCGGGTAGAGCTATGTATAGAGCTGCTGCAGAAAATATTACTGGATTAATTCTGGAATTGGGAGGTAAAGCACCTTTTATTGTTTGCGACGATGCTGATATTGATAAAGCAGTTGAAGCTGCAGTTATTTCTCGTTATGCTAATTGCGGACAAGTATGTATTTGTAATGAAATGGTTTTTGTAGATGAAAAAGTAGCCGATGAATTTACCGAAAAAGTGGTAAAAAGAACGCAACAAATTAAAGTTGGAGATCCGTTTGATGCTTCTGTAACTATGGGGCCTAATGTTAGTACTTTAGGTTTAAATAGAGTAGACAACTTAGTAAAACAAAATATTGAACAAGGAGCCGAATTATTATTAGGAGGAGGAAGACCAGAAGGCACTTATTTTGAAAAAGGAAACTGGTATACACCAACCATTTTAGGAAATGTAAAAGGAGATGGTGCAACAATTAGCCAAGAATTATTTGCCCCAGTAATGCCAATTGTAAAAGTAGGCGGTTTTGAAGAAGCCGTAGCATTGGCTAATGATAGGGAAGAAGGCCTTTCGGCTTATTTATATTCAAACAATTATAAAGTGCATCAAAAAGCCATTGATACCATGGAAGTTGGAACCATTTTTATAAACCAAATGATTGTTGGAAATATTCAAGGGTACCATTCAGGACATAAAACCTCTGGAATTGCAGGAGAAGATGGAGTTTATGGTGTAGATCATTATCTTCAAAAGCGTACAGTATATTTAAATTATGAGTAAAAAATCTATATACTAAACATACCAACAACGCTTTAAACCATTAGTTTCACAAAAGATATTTTACAGTGTATAGTTTTGTATTATAAATTATTTACTATGAGATACTTTTTTACCGTTTTATTGTTTGTTTTTGTTAAGCTTTCAATAGCTCAAGATTTAACTATTCCACCAAAAAAATATGTAGATTCTGTTAGTTTAGAGAATGCACCAAAACGAAAAAATGACAAATTTCCTTTATCAGATCAAAATAATTCTAAAAAATGGAAATTATTAAAGAAGTTTTCAGATGAATTTGATGGTAAATCTTTAAATACTGAAAGATGGTATCCAAATAACCCAGGATGGAAAGGAAGAAAACCAACATATTTTCATGGTTCAAATGTAAGCTTAGAAAATGGAGAATTAGTATTTAGAGTAAACCAACATGGTAATGAAAAATTACCTGAAGGATATACACATTCTACTGGTTTCATAAAAAGTAAAAACAAATTTTTATATGGTTATTTTGAAGCTGAAGGAAAGCTAATGGATGCCCCTTGGGTATCAGGTTTTTGGATGACTAATGTGTCAAAAGACTGGTGGACAGAAATTGATATTTGTGAAAACGCCCCAGGCCTAAATTACAACCGCCATGATTTAAATTCAAACATTCATGTGTTTAGAGCGCCAAAAGACAAAGGAGACGTTAAAAAACATTTCTCCAGAACCAAAAAGTATTACTTTCCTCTAGAATTACAGGAAGATTATCATGTTTGGGGATTAGAATGGACTCCTGAGTATATACGTTTTTACATTGATGGAATTCTTTTTAGAGAAGCTGAAAACACCCATTGGCATCAGCCTTTAGAGGTGAACTTTAATTGTGAATCTAATAAGTGGTTTGGTGCATTACCTGATGATAACCGTTTAGATGGCGAGTACCATGTAAAGTATTTTAGAGTTTGGGAATTAAAAAAATAACATAAAAAGTAAAGCTTGTTTCTGAAAAATCAGAAACAAGCTTTGTTTTAAAGATGTATTATTTTTTCAACATTTTATAAATTTCTGCCCCAGCAGCAAGAAAAGCACCGGTACCATAAACCTCAGTTTTGTCTGCCCACGCATTACCAGGAGCAGCTCCTATTGGTTGAACATAACCAAGCATACCATCTTCAGTTATATGGCTGCAAAGACTACTCCAAGCTTTTTCAATATGTGGCAAATAAGTAGCTTTGTCAAGTAAACCATTGTTAATACCCCAAGCAAGTCCAAATGTAAAGAATGAAGTACCACTGGTTTCTGGTGTAGGATATACATCTTGACTAAGTAAACTCATGGCCCAATGTCCTTCTGGTGTTTGAATTTCAATTAACTTTTTAGCCATTTTAAGGTAAATGTCCTTAAAATATTCATATTCTTCAGAGCCTTCATTGTATTCATCCATTAAAAGTGCTAAACCTCCAAAAACCCAACCATTTCCTCTAGACCAAAATATTTTTTTATGGTGGTCTAATTTACCAATAAACCTATTGTCCCTGTAGAATAAATGTTCGTCATTATCAAATAGTTTTTGGGTGGTGATTTTATATTCGCTCATCATCCAATCAGAATATTTTTTATCACCAGTAACATTAGAAAGTTTAGCGAATACTGGTGGAGCCATAAATAAAGCATCACACCAAGTCCATCTTTCTTTTTGTGCATTTTTATTTTTAGTTTTAAATTCAACAGATTCTTTACTTGGATTTTCAATAACGTAATCAATACCCTTAATGGTTCGATTAATCATGTTTTTATTGCCGTATTTTCTGTATAACTCAATATACATTTGTCCAACAGCGTGGTCATCAGCATGATATGGTCTTTTGTGAAGTTTCCATTTTTGTTCATCACCAATGCTTTTAAGCCATTTCCAGTATTTGTTTTTTTTTGTGGTTTCGGCATGTTTTACCATTCCTACATATAAGGCTGCGTTTGTCCAGTCTGCAATATGATGAGGTTTTTTTCTGGAATACGAATCTCTAAAATGTTCAATTTGCCAATTGGCAACACGTTTCATATGTTTTTTAACAGATGAAGGTTTTATAGATTGCGCTTCTACACATAGTATAGAAAGAAGTAGGCTTAGTAATAGAAATAATCTACGATATGTCATGAATATGATAATTTAGTTTAGTTATATGCTAATATATGAAAAAATACAATCGATTGTATTTTATATTTTTAAGCTGTGTTTTTAATTACTTCAAAATATAAATAATAATAATGTTAAGTATTATAGTGTTTTTTGTTATGAAGATGTAATATAATGAGTTATAAGGTTTGAGGCGAAAAGTATATATGATAATGGACGGCATTTGCCCAGTAATTACTAATTTTTGAATGATAAATGGTATTATTTAAAACATATGTTATACTGTTTATGCTAAAAGAAGTTGAATTTTATAATCCGAAAAATAAAGTTTCATAATTATGTTAAAAAAGTCGTTAGCAATTGTTGTATTACTAGTATTCATTTTCAGCTGTAATAAAAAGCAAATTCAAGAATCAAAACCTAAACAACCCAACATTATTTTTGTAATGTCTGATGATCATACCTCACAAGCTTTTGGTATTTATGGTAGTAGGTTAGCAAGTTTAAACCCAACACCAACTTTAGATAAAATTGCTAAAGAAGGGATGATTTTTGATAATTGCTTTGTAACCAATTCTATATGTACGCCAAGTAGAGCCACAATTATTACAGGACAATACAGCCAAACAAATGGTGTATTAGATTTAGAAGGACATATTAATCCTGAAAATCAATATTTACCACAAGAAATGAAAAAACTGGGGTATGAAACGGCTATAATAGGTAAATGGCACTTAGAACGTGAACCAGCATCTTTTGATCATTACACAGTTTTACCAGGGCAAGGTAAGTACCATAACCCATCATTTATTACTCAAGGCGAAAAACCTTGGCCACAAAATACAATACAAACAAAAGGCCATTCAAGTGATATGATTACTGATATATCTTTAGATTGGATTAAAAATAAGCGCGATAAAAACAAACCCTTCTTTTTAATGCATCATTTTAAAGCACCGCATGACGATTTTGAATTTGCGCCACGATATAAAGATTATTTAGAAGAAACTCACATTCCCGAGCCCGCTAGTTTATATGATAACGGTAATAATGGATCAATTGCAACCAGAGGAGTTAATGACTCATTAATTCATGATATTGGTTCTTCTGTATCTAAAAGAAATACAATTAGAGGAATGCACATGCGTTTATGGAGCGGACAATACACTAAAGTGTCAAATCCAGATTTTGACCCATCAAAGCGTATTAAAGAAGGCATGAGTGATAGAGACTTTACACATGAAACTTATCAAGAATATTTAAAACGTTATTTGCGTTGTGTGAAAGGTGTAGATGATAATATGGCACGTTTAGTACAATTCTTAAAAGACGAAGGATTATACGATAACACCATAATTGTATATACAGGAGACCAAGGTTTTATGCTAGGTGAACACGATTATATTGATAAACGTTGGATGTATGAAGAATCTTTAAGAATGCCATTTTTTGTAAGATATCCTAAATCAATTAAAGCTGGTGCTAGAACTAACGCCATAATAAATAATAGCGATTTTGCTCCTACATTAATTGAAATGGCCGGAGGTAAAACACCAGATTATATGCAAGGAAATAGTTTTAAATCTATTTTAGAAACAGGTGAAGAACCAGAAAATTGGCAACAATCATCATACTACAGGTATTGGATGCATATGGCACATGCACACGCAAATCCTGCACATTTTGGTATTAGAACAAAAAAATACAAGCTTATATTTTTCTACGGAAAGTATTGGGTAGATACCGATAAGCCAGATGCAGAATGGAATAAAAAAAGCTGGGGTAATAGGTTTACAATGCACACTCCGGCAGCTTGGGAATTTTATGACTTAGAAAATGATCCTGAAGAAATGAATAACCTTTATAATGACCCTGCATATAAAGATATAATTGCAGATTTAAAAGAGCAATTGGCAGAAAAGCGTAAGGAATTAAATGAAGAAGACGGAGATAAATTTCCGCACATTCAAGAGGTTATTGACAAACATTGGAACGATATCTAAACATAATATAGTCCATGAAAAAAGGCTGCAAGCGGGCAATACTTTTGCTTATATCTTTTTTTATAATTTCTCTTCAAGGGTGCAATGAGCAAAAAAAAGAAGAAAAAGAAATTGTTAAAATTCAGGAAGCTAAATTTCCTTGGGAGAACACAACACTTTCAGTAAAAGAAAGGGTAAATATTCTTGTTAAAGAAATGACATTAGAAGAGAAATGTTCTCAAATGTTAGATGTATGCCCGCCAATTGAAAGATTAGGAATTCCTGAATATAACTGGTGGAATGAAGCATTACACGGTGTGGCAAGAAATGGTAGAGCCACTGTATTTCCTCAAGCAATAGGACTAGGCGCTACATTTGATGAAGATTTAATAAAACGTGTAGGTACTGTTATTTCAGATGAGGCCAGAGCAAAATACAACGAAGCCATTAAAATTGGTAACCGTAGTAGGTATGCTGGTTTAACATTTTGGTCTCCCAATGTTAATATTTTTAGAGACGCACGTTGGGGACGCGGACAAGAAACCTACGGTGAAGACCCGTATTTAACAAGTAGAATAGGCGTGTCTTTTGTTAAAGGCTTGCAAGGTGATGATACTAACTATATAAAGGCAGCAGCTTGCGCTAAACACTACGCGGTTCATAGCGGGCCAGAAGAATTTAGGCATGAGTTTGATGCTGTGGTTTCTAAAAAAGATTTATATGAAACTTACTTGCCAGCATTTGAAGCATTAGTAAAAGAGGCTAATGTAGAAGGTGTAATGGGCGCTTACAATAGAACGCAAGGAGTACCATGTTGCGGTAGTCCATATTTATTACAAGATATTTTAAAAGATGATTGGGGTTTTAACGGTTACATAGTATCAGATTGCGGAGCAATAAGTGATTTTCATCGCTTTCATAAAGTTACCAATACACCCGAAGAGTCTGCAGCAATGGCTTTAAAATCAGGTACAAGTGTAAACTGCGGAAATGTTTATAGTGTATTAAAAAGTGCGTTAAATCAAGGTTTAATTACAGAAGAATTAATTGACAAACGCTTAAAAGAAAATTTAAGTACACGTTTTAAATTAGGTTTATTTGATCCAGTTGGTTCAGGACCTTATGATAGCCTTGATGCCTCTGTGGTAGACTCTAAGGAAAATAGAAAAGTAGCTCTAGAGGCAGCCCAAAAATCTATTGTGCTATTAAAAAATAAGAATAATATTCTTCCGCTAGATAAAAAAATAAAAACACTTTATGTTGTAGGGCCTAATGCTTCAAATGAAGAAGTTTTATTGGGAAATTATTATGGCTTAACAAGTAATACACAAACTATTTTAGATGGTATTGTAGGTAAAGTAAGTCCGGGTACAAGTATTAATTACAAAGCAGGTGTTTTACCGTTTAGAAAAAATGTAAACCCAATAGATTGGTCTACAGGTGAAGCAGGAAAAGCAGATGCTTGTATTGCAGTTATGGGCATTTCTGCTTTATTAGAAGGTGAAGAAGGCGAAGCCATTGCTTCAAGTGAAAAAGGAGATAGAACCCAACTAAAATTACCACAAAATCAAATTGATTACATAAAGAAAATCAAAAGTAAAACTGATAAACCATTAATATTGGTTTTAACGGGAGGAAGCCCAATTGCTATTCCTGAGTTACATGATATTGTTGATGCGGTTTTATTTGTTTGGTATCCTGGTGAAGAAGGCGGAAATGCAGTTGCCGATGTCATTTTTGGAGATGTACCACCATCTGGTAAACTACCAATTACATTTCCAAAATCGGTAGATCAATTACCACCATATGAAGATTATAACATGAAAGGAAGAACATATAAGTATATGACAGAAGAACCCTTATATCCTTTTGGTTTCGGGTTATCATATACGTCGTTTGATTATAAAAATTTAAGTATTGGTGATGACTACAACGTAACTGTTGAAGTTCAAAATACAGGTAATTTAACTTCAGAAGAGGTTGTTCAGTTGTATATTTCTTCACCTTTAGCAGGAACAGAAGATCCTATTTTCGATTTAAAATCGTTTAAGCGCATTTCTTTAGAACCTGGAAAAAGTAAAACAATAACTTTCAATTTAAATAAAGTAGCATTCAATCAGTTTACTGAAGATGGAAAAAAAGTAATTAGAAATGGGGAGTACACCGTTTATGTTGCAGGTTCATTACCATCTCAAAGAAGTATAGACTTAGGAGCTTCTAAAGGAATTAGTAATAAAATTACTGTAAATAAATAAAATATAAATACATTTATAATGTAAACTAAAACATATGTGGAGTTTTTTTATAATCACTAACTCTAACTTTGTGAAAAACACACACCATGAAAGTAATTATTGTTTTAGTTCTTCTTTTTAATTTATCAATTTTTGGACAGCCTAATATAATTTTGATTGAGTCTGACGACCAAAGCAATTTAGCTGTTGGTGCTTACGGATTTGATAATGTTAAAACACCTAACATAGATTCTTTAGCAGATTCTGGAGTATATTTTACCAATGCCTACAATATGGGGTGTTGGTCACCAGCTGTTTGTATTCCTAGTAGAACCATGTTATTTAATGGTGTACATTTATGGGAAGCTTCAAAAATAAATAAGCAAAAAAATCCAGGGCCATCTTTAACAGAACGATTAAATGCCCAAGGCTATGAATCTTATTTTACAGGAAAATGGCATGCTTGGGGTAAATCGGTTAAAGAAACATTTCATCACTACGGTTCCATTTTACCCGGTCAATTAAAAACGTATAATTCTCCAGAAGGTCATTATACCGATGTTGTTGGCAAAGAGGCTGTTTCTTTCATACACGATGCTTCAAAAAAAGAGAAACCATTTTTTTTATATGTTGCATTTAATGCACCACATGTACCAAGGCAGACCCAACAGAAGTATTATGATTTATATCCTAAAAATGACATAAAATTACCTCCAAGTGTAAAAGCAGGTCCGCTTCATCCACAGATAAAATATAATTATACATCTGCACCTTTAAACCCGAAAACAATGCAAACACGTTACCAACAAAATAATGCCATGGTAACACATATGGATGAACGTATTGGAGATATATTAAATGCTTTAAAAGAAAAAGGGCTTTATGAAAATTCTATTATCATTTTCATGTCAGACCACGGTATTAGTTTTGGTGAAAATGGTGTTGCTGGTAAGGTTTGTTTATATGATGTAAGTGCTAAAGCCCCGTTAATAATTACGGGCCCCGGAATACCAAAAAATAAAAAGTTAGCCCAACGGTTGTATTTACAAGATATTTACCCAACTATTTTAGATTTTGTTGGGGCTGATATTCCAGAATACATAGATTTTAAATCTTTGAAATCTACAATAACCGAAGCTTCAAAAAATGACGTTTACGAGTCTATTTACTTGGCTATGTTTGATGACCAACGAAGTATTATTCAAGGCAATTATAAACTTATAATGTATCCAAAAGCAAAAGTAGCAGAATTATATAACCTTAAAAAAGATAAATGGGAAACCAATAATTTAATAAAAAATTCAAATTCAAAAATCATTGTAAAAAATTTACTTAAAGAGTTTGTACAATGGCAAAAAGAAACGGGTGATGAATTGGATATTAAATTAGCATTTCCAGAATATTTTAAAAGTTAAATTTAAAATTTATGAAAAAGTATAAAACATTAATTTTATTGTTAGCCTTATCGTTTATAGGGTTTGCCCAAAAAAAGCCTAATGTTATTGTGGTTTTAGCTGATGATATTGGAACAGGCGATATTTCATATTACAGGCGTATGCATTCCAATAATATAATTGTTGAAACACCAACTTTAGATAAACTTTCAAAAGAAGGCATGGTATTTACAGATGCCCATTCACCAGCAGCCTTGTGCGCACCAACACGTTATGCTGTTATGACAGGTAATCACTGCTACCGAAGTTATGCACCATGGGGCGTTTGGGGAAGTTATCAGCCATCACCAATAGAAGAGAATCAGCTTACTTTAGGTAAACTCATGAAACGAGCGGGGTATAAAACGTCTTTCTTTGGAAAATGGGGATTTGGTATGGACTTCGGAAGAAAAGATAACCCTCAAATTGTTTATAGAAGCCCAAGAAAAGAACATGAAACAGATGTTGACATAACAAAAGTTTTAAATAAAGGCCCTGTACAAAACGGATTTGATTATAGTTATATGTATCCAGCAGGCATTCAAGCAGAACCTTATGCTGTTTATGAAAATGGTGTAATGACGCCGCTTGGTAAAGATTCTAAAATTGTATTAATTACCAAAGAATACGGTAAACAACGTGGTTTTAAACTCGATAAAAAAGAAGGCTTAGGAGACAGTAATTGGAACCCGTATAATGCAGGTAAATTACTGGTTGATAAAGCCGTTAAATTTATTGAAAGAAATGCCAAAACCAAAGAGCCTTTCTTTATGTATTACTGCTCACAAGCGGTACATAAACCACATACACCTTCAAAATTTTTGAACGGTACCAAAGTAGCCGGAACAACACCATCAAATCACTTAGACATGGTTAAAGAGCTTGATATTCAAATGGAAATGATGGTGAAAGCTCTAAAAGACCAAGGTGTTTATGATAATACATTAATTATTTTCACATCAGATAATGGCGGGTTATTGGTAAAAGAAACCTTGCAATCTGGCCATAACTCAAGTAGTATATACAGAGGTGGAAAAAATCAAGCTTATGAAGGTGGTACACGTGTACCATTTATTGCTTGGTGGCCCAGTAAAATTAAGGGTAAGCAAGTATCTAAAGAGCCTGTTTTAGGTATTGATGTTATGGCTACTTTGGCTGCTATTACAAACCAAAAGTTAGAAGAAGGTCAGGCTATAGATTCTTCTAATTTATTTCCTATTATGAAGGGCGAAAAAAATATAAATCCGCATGAGTTTTTAATTACGCAAAGCGGAACAAGTAAGTGTGGAATGATTACCGAAGATGGTTGGAAATTAATTATTAAGTTTGATAAAAAAGACAAAACAGATGAAACAAGAACACCTATTGCTCTTTTTAATTTAAATGAAAATATTTCTGAAAAAGAAGCAAAAAATTTAATTGATAATCCTAAATATCAACTTAAAGTTAAAACACTTTTTAATACTTATAATAAAACAAGAGATAGTAAAATAAAAACAGGAAACTTATAATTGAGTTTCCTGTTTTTTATCTTTTTTTTTTAATTGATTGATTTAAAAGAAGTTACTCTAAAATACGTTCAAGCCATTTTTCAGCTAAACGCGGCCACATTTTAGCTGCAATATTTCCGGGGCGTAAGCCATATCCATGTCCACCATTTTGAATAAAATGTAAATCTACAGGTATTTTTTTATCTCTTAAAGCAGTTGTCATAACCAAAGCACTGTTACCGTATTTATCATCGGCTGTAGCAAAAATAAAAAACGGTGGAGCGTTGTTTGGTATTTTAATTTCTGGTGTTAAACTTCGGTTTTCACCGCGGTCTAAATATGCGGGATATATTAATACAGCAAAATCTGGTCTGCTAGAAATATCATCAGCATCATCAACTTTTGTATATGAGTTTGAAGTATAAAGTGTTGCTGCACGCGCGCTTAAACTTCCGCCAGCCGAAAACCCTAAAACACCAATTTTATTTGGGTTTATATTATAGGTTTTGGCATTATTTCTAATTAATTTAATAGCACGTTGTACATCATTTAATGCGCCTAATTCATTTTGCGGTACTCTATAATTTAAAACAAAGGCAGTATAACCTAAACTATTTAGCCAATAAGCCACTTCGCTACCTTCTAAATTTGTTGAAAGTACATTATAACCTCCACCAGGACATACAATAACCGCTCCTTTATTTTCATGAGCTTTAATGGGTTTAAATACTAAAAAATCTGGATTTGTGACTTTTGAAATCCTAATAACATCGTTTTTGTTATTATCTGATATTTTGTGTGCTTGTTTTGGTGCTGTTTCATTAGGCACCTTATTAGGCCATAATTTAACAGAAGGTTTTGTTTGTGCTATTACTATTTGTGATACTACAAATGATAAAATTAAAAAGCGTTTCATAAATAAGTTATTTTGTTTCAATTGTAATTGAAGTACTTTGTAAATTATCAGATATGGCTTTAATATTTATGCTTCCAGCTGTTTCAGTAGATTTTACAACCAATAAACATTTGCCGCTAAAGGCTTGCCTTTGTGGTACTCTAAATGATGCCATTGATGTTTGGTCTCCATTACCAACAGCAGCTAAAATACCTTCGCCTTTAATATCAAAATTAATTAAATTATTGGCTTTAGGGCAAATATTGCCATTTTCATCTAAAACTGTAACGGTAATAAAAGATAAATCTTCGCCATTTGCAGTAATAATACTTCGGTCTGCTTCTAGCTTAATTTTGGCAGGTTTAGCGGCTGTTTTAATTTCTTTGGTAGCTGCTATTTTTCCATTTTTATAAGCGACAACTTTTATAGAACCGGGTTGATAAGGTACATTCCAAGATAGGCGGTATTTAGTTTTATACATACCTTTTTCAAAATGATGATATTCAGAAGGTATTTCAGTAAAATCTCTCCCTTTTACTTTTTTGCCATATGATTTTCCGTTTACAAACAGTTCAACTTCATCGCAATTGGTGTATGAATAAACCGGAATTAATTTACCTTCTTCACCTTCCCAATTCCAATGAGGTAATACATGAACCATGGGCTCTGTAGTCCATTGGCTTTGGTATAAATAGTATCTGTCTTTTGGGAAACCACATAAATCTACTGGTGCAAAATATGATGAACGCGAAGGCCAATCATCATTCCAATACCCGTTGGTTGAATTGTCTCTTCCTCCGTAAGGTGTTGGTTCACCTAAATAATCAAAACCTGTCCATACAAATTCACCTAAAGAGTTTGGGCTTTGTGCTTGGGCATCAAATTCAATATCTGGAGCATAAGCCCATGGTGGACCAACAGTAACATCATAGCTTGAAACATGGTTGGTTTCGTGTTTTTCTTTAAATTCAATAGGCAGATGATAGATGCCGCGGCTACTAGTTTGCGATGAGGTTTCAGAACCATAAACAATCATTTCGGGGTTTTCTTCAATTATTTTAGAATAAGTTGTTGGCCAATAATTCATGCCAACAATATCAACATAATTGGCAAGTTTGTTTACAAAAGGAGCAGGGTAGTAGTTAAAACCAATGGTTGTTGGTCTTGTATTATCTTGGTCATGGCAAATATCGGTTAGGTGTTTTGTTAATTTCCAACCATCTTTTTTTCCTTGTTCTAAAATTTCGTTACCAATACTCCACATAATAACTGATGGGTGATTTCTATCACGTTTTATCATATCGCGCAAATCTTTTTCATGCCACTCATCAAAGTATTTGTGGTAACCGTTTGGTACTTTGCCTATTTTCCATTCATCAAAAGCCTCATCAATAACAACAATTCCTAGTTTATCGCACACCTCTAACATTTCTGGAGAAGGCGGGTTGTGGCTTGTACGTAAAGCGTTTACCCCCATACTTTGCATAATTTGCATTTGGCGTTCAGTAGCTCTGTAGTTTACGGCAGCGCCTAAAGGACCTAAATCATGGTGCATACACACCCCATTAAAGCGTACTTTTTTACCGTTTAATAAGAACCCGTCTTTGGTATTAAATTCAATTGTTCTTACCCCAAAAGGTGTGGTATATTCATCAACAATGGTATTGTTAATTTTTATAGATGAATGTGCTGTGTATAAATACGAAGCGTTTATGTCCCAAAGTGTAACATTTGAGATTTGAGCAATTGTTGGCACTACTATTTCAGCGTTTGCTTTTACATTGGTTTTTGATGTTTTAGTGGCTACTATGGTGCCATTTTCATCTTTAATAACAGTTTCTAAAAGTGCATTAACAATTAAGTTAGAACTGTTTTTAATGGTAGTTTCTATGTTAACTATGGCGTTTCCGTTTTCAACTTTAGGTGTAGTAATGTAGGTGCCCCATTGCGGAATGTGAACTGGGTTATTAATTTTTAATCTTATATTTCTGTAAATACCTGCCCCAGCATACCAACGCATTGATAAGTCTTCAGGCGCTAATTGTACAGCAATAACATTATTGCCACCAAAATTAATATGTTTGGTTAAATCAAATTCAAAACCTATATAACCATAAGGTTTTTCGCCAATGTATTTTCCGTTAAGGTAAACCTTGGCGTTACTCATGGCACCATCAAATTCAATAGCTATTTGTTTGCCTTGTAATTCTTTTTCAACAGTAAAATGTTTTCTGTACCAACCAATACCATGTACAGGTAAGCCACCGGTACGGGCATTGTATTTACTATTAAATGGGCCTTCAATAGACCAATCGTGAGGTACGTTTACTTTTTGCCAATTAGTATCATCAAAATCTATAGTTTCAGCATTTTTAATACTATCTTTTTTAAAGAGCCAGCCTTTATTAAAATCTGAATCATTTATGACTTCATTTTTGTTTGCTGCAGGTTTACAAGAAGTGCAAAAAATGCTAAAGCTGATTAATAGCAGTAAAGTGTTTAGTTTTAAAACATTCATGTGTTTAAATAATTTTGTTTGCTTGTTATGTTAAGGTTTTATGTTGACTTTTTGTAAAATTGAATTATTTTGATTGTAATTATAAAACCGAACATTTGTTGCAATAATGTGAACAAAAGATATGTTATAGTATTTACAAAAACATGAAATTAGCAATGTGTATTAGAATTATGATATATACTTTTAAATGAGTTACAAATTGTTTTAGTGCACATGTGTAAAAATTCAATTTTGAGTTAGTTAAGTACTATAATTAGTTAAAAGGCCTTCTAGTTTTTAATTAGAAGGCTTTTTTTAAAGAGATATTATTGATGTTAAATCTAAAGGGTCATTCATATCTTTTTGAAGCTTAACTAAATCATTAAATAAGGTTTTTACTTTTTCTTTGTAAGTATCATCATTGGCTAAGTTATTCATTTCTTCAGGATCTTTATTCATATCAAATAACTGAAGTTTTTTAATTTTAGGATAAATGATGAGTTTAAATCCGTCTTTTCTAATCATACGTTGTAAATCTCTGTATCCGTTATAAATGGCATCGTAATTTCCTTTTTCTTGTTCTCCTATTGCTAGGTCTAAAACACTATTAAAAAACACGTATTCTGGCTTTTCAATATTGGCTAATTCAAGGCTAGTAGCCATGGCGTCTTGTAAATAAATATCGGCATTTACTTTTTTATTTTCAGGAATGTTTGGGCCCATAATCATAAAAGGAGCTCTAATACTATGGTCGTATTGAGATTGTTTACCAATTAAGCCATGTTTGCCAATGGCTAAACCATGATCTGCTGTAAAAATAATGTAGGTGTTATCCATTTTTCCTGTAGCTTCAAGCCTATCTAAAATTTTTCCAATTTGAGCATCTAAATGTGTTATAATAGCATAATATTCTTGTATATGTTTTTTTGTGGCATATTCTGTTCTAGGAAATGGTGCTAATGCTTCATCTCTTAAATTAGGGCCACAACCCATGCCGTCTTTAAACGGATATTCTGGTAACCAGCTTTTAGGTAAACTAATGTTTTCTAAAGGGTATTTGTCTAGATACTCTTGCGGTGCTTGCCTAGGGTCATGTGGAGCATTAAAGGCTAAATACATAAAAAACGGGTTTTTACTCTTTTCAGCGTTTTCAATAAAACTAATAGCATCATCTTTTAAAACTTCGCTCCAGTGTTTACCGCCTTCCCAAAAACCACCAAATTTAGGATTTGATGGAGACCAAGTTGTATCGTTTTCACTCAAAGGCCTGTTGTAGCCAATAGGCATTAAAGTGGCAGGATCTCTATCTGTGCCTTCAATGGCTTTAAATTTTGCTACTTGCTCATTGTGCTCCCAAGCATCATTAGGCATGCCGGGTCTGGTATGTTTTACATTTTGAAAAACGCTATCTGCTTTTGCATCAATATGCCATTTACCAGTCATGTAGGTATCATAACCAGCGTTTTCCATTAATTTTCCCCAAGTTTTATCTAGTTCTTTGTTTTTGGTCCAATTTTGTCTGAAATTATTAACATTCCACACAGTTCTACCAGACATTATCATGGCTCTTGAAGCAGCACAAATTGCACCATTCCAAGCACCCATATTGTAGGCGTGTGTAAAGGTGGTGCCGTGTGTTACTAGTTTATCTAAATTTGGGGTTATAATTTCGTTATTACCCAAAGCATTTATGGCAGAGTAGGTCATATCATCTGCAAAAATGAAAACGACGTTGGGTTTTTCTTTAGATGGTTCTTTTTTTTGTTTGTTACATGAAACAATAAATAATAGCAAAACTGCTAAAAAAAGTTTTTTCATTTTAGTTTAATTAAGGTCTGGTTTTATAACCTTAAAAGTAGCCAAAATAGAAGAGAACAAACTGTAAAGTATGTTCATAATTAGGTAATAAATGATTTTATTTTTCCTCTTTTTTAGAGTTTTCAGTTTGTTTATGTTTTTGGCTTACATATTCGCTTGGTATAACACCAAACTGTTTTTTAAAACATTTGGCAAAATATGATGCGGTATTGAAACCCGTCATATACATAATTTCTTTTACGGAATAATCACTTTGTTCAAAGAGTTGAACGGCTCTTTTTAGTTTTATATTTCTTATAAATTCACTTGAAGATAAGCCTGTAATTTCTTTAAATTTTGAATATAAATTACTTCGGCTATAGCCCATTTCTTTTACAAGCATTTCTACATTAAAGTCTGTATTCATCATATTGTCTTCAACAATACTAATGGCTTTTTGAAGAAATTGTTCATCCATTGAAGTTACAGTAACTTCTTTAGGTTTTAAACTTATATCTCGGTTAAAGCGTTTCCTTAAATCTTCTCTGTGTTTTATGATATTTGAAATTTTAAGTTCTAAAAGTTCAATATCAAAAGGTTTTCTAATGTAGCCATCTGCTCCTATTTTTCTACCTTCAATTTCAGTTTCTTGAGATAGTTTAGCTGTAAGCATTATAACGGGAATATGGCTGGTTTCTTTTTTAGTTTTTATGTTTTTACATAAGCCAAACCCATCCATTTCTGGCATTACAATATCAGTTAAAATAACACTTGGCATAAGTTTGTTGGCTAGCTCAACACCCATAGCGCCATTGTCTGCTTCATAAATTGTGTAGTTTTTACTTAGTGCTTGTTTTATAAATTTTCTAATATCACTATTATCATCAACTACAAGTAAAATAGGAAGGTTTGATTTGTTTAATGATAAATTTTGATCAATAAGTTCATCATTTATACTAATTGCGGCTGTTTCAGCTTCAGAAGAACGTACATAAAAGTCTACATCTTCTTTATCTTTAAGTGTTATTTCGGGTAAATCTTCATAGGCTTTTCGTTCGGTTGGAAGGGTAACTGTAAAAACGGTTTCAACATTTGGCTCGCTTTCAATTTCAATAGTTCCTTGGTGTAAATCAACCAAACTTTTGGTGAAAGATAAACCAATGCCAACACCTCTTTGTTTTTTCTTACCGGCTTTATTATCTGTATAAAAGCGTTCAAAAATATTTTTTATTTTTTCTTCGTCTATACCAGAGCCACTATCGGTAACTTTAATAACCACACTTTTTTCGTCATTAACAAACATGTTAATTTTAATAGCACCGTGCTGAGGTGTAAATTTAAAGGCGTTTGAAAGTAGGTTAGACATTATTTTTTCTAATGCTTCGTGGTCAAACCAAGACATTATAGGCTCTTCTTTAGCGTTTAAAGTAAATTCTATATCTTGTTTATTTGCTAAAAACTGAAAAGGTTCTGTAATTTCTCTTACAAAATGAACAATATTACTTTTTCTAAGTACTAAGCGCATTTTACCTTGGTTTACTTTTCTAAAATCTAAAAGCTGATTTACAAGGCGTAATAAATACTCTGTGTTTTTTTGCATGAGCCCATATTGTTCTTGCACTGTTTTTTGATCTATTTCATGACCGTGCTTTTGCAAGTATTTTAATGGGCCTTTTATTAAGGTTAAAGGCGTACGAAATTCATGAGAAATGTTTGTGAAAAATTCTAATTTTACGCGGTTTAGTTCTTCATTTTTTTCTTTTTCAATGTATTCTAATTCTAACTCGTGTTTTTTAGTGGTTTTAATAATTGTAAACCTACGGTACATTAAAAGTATACCAATTATAAGAGCGCTATAGAGAAAATACGCGAGATTAGATTTCCAGAAAGGTGGTAAAATACTAATTTTTAATTGTGTTGGGTTAGAATCCCAAACGCCATCATTATTTGATGCTTTTACTTTTAATGTATAGTTACCAGAGGCTAAATTGGTGTAGGTAGCAAAACGTTTTTTTGAGTTTGTATACACCCAATCAGCATCAAAACCTTCTAGCATATATGCAAACTTATTTTTTCTAGGAGCGGCGTAGTGTAGGGCTGCAAATTCTATAGAAAAATTGTTTTCATAAGGTTTAAGCTCAATAGATTCAATATTATTTACGTCTTTATCAAATAATATCCTGCCATTTATTTCATCGCCTATATTAATTTGTTTGTTTGATATTGAAAAGTTGGTAATAATGGTATTGGCTTCAATGGTGTTGTCTGTTATTTTTTCAGGATAAAACGCATTAAAACCATTTACGCCACCAAAAAGGAGTTGCCCATTAGCTCTTTTAACACATGCTAATTCTTGAAATTCATTGCTTTGAAGCCCGTCATTAACATCATAATTTTTAAAAGTTTCTTCTTTTGGATTGAACTTTGAAATACCTTGGTTTGTAGATATCCATAAATTGCCTTCATTATCTTCTAAAATTCCTTTTATTACATTGCTAGGTAAGCCTTCGGCAACGGAGTAAGCTTTAAATGAAGGTTCGCTGTTTTTGTTACCAGGTATAAGTTTATTTAAACCACCACCAAATGTACCAAACCAAAGATCACCAGATTTACTTTCGTATATGGGTAAAATATAGTTATGGCTTAAACTTGTATCATCATTAGGAATGTTTTTAAAAACTTCAAACTTTGGGTCTTTTTTTAAAGCTTCTTCAGGTGTTAATTTACATAAACCATTACCTGTTGCAAACCACAAATTGCCTTTTGTATCTTCAAAAATATTTCTAATTATATTATTTGATAAACTGTAAGGATTGTTTTTGTTGTGGCGTAAATTATCTTTTTTGTAGGTATTTGTGTTTTTATAGTACGCCCACCTGTGTATACCGCCACGGTAGGTTCCTATCCAAATATTTTTATATCTATCTTGTTTTAGTGTAAATACACTGTTACCAATTTCATTAATTTTTTTAAAACTCTCATTAGTAATGTTTTTTTGGGTGGTACTTAAGTCTAAAGTGTATAGGCTAGGGAAACCTTCGGTACCAACTATAAGTGTTTTTTGGTTGTAATATTCAATTTCGGCAATAGCAAAAGGGTTTCTAGTAACTGTAATGTTATTATATCCAAAATATAAACTATCACTATTTTTTTTAGGTAACATGTTTAAGCCGCCACCTTCTGTACCAATCCATAAGTTGCCATAGCTATCTTCAAACATAGCTCTTATTTTATCATAACTAAGGCTTGTTGGGTCTAGTGTTTTTTTTATGTGATGAAATTGTTTTCTATCGGGGTCATATTTGTTAATACCGCCACCATTGGTACCTACCCATACAATACCAGTTTTATCTTTATAAAGTGATTTTATTATGTTCTTACTTATGCCATATTGATTTCTTGGGTTATATTTAAAAGTTTTTTTAAGTACAGGTAGTTCATTTCGGTTGTCATTACTAAAATAGCTCAACCCTTTATTGGTTCCTGCCCAAATATGATTTCCATCTATTAAAAGGCAATTAATAGCGCTACTTTTTACAAAAAAAGCTTTACTATTGGGTAAATTTAAATCTAATACATACATACCCCATGATGCTCCAATTATTAATCTGCCGTAGGCATCTTCAGTAATACTTCTTATGGCTATTTTTGATTTTATACCAATATCTATGTTTACTTGTTTGGCCTCAAAATTGTTTTCATGATCAATAAAAACTTTGTATATACCTCTAACCGAAGCTACCCATAATTGACCTTTGCTGTCTTCAAAAACTTGATAAACTTCTTTAATATCAATACTTTTAAAAACCGGTTTATCAATAGGTTTGTTTAAATCTAGTAGGTTTAAAGCATTAGGGGTTCCAATCCATAATCTATTTTTTGAATCTTTAAAAAGAGAACTTATATGGTTGTTAGATATGCTTTTTGGGTTTTTATCATCGTGAGTAAAACGAAAAAACTTATTTAAAGCTTTATCAAAATAGTTTAAGCCATTACCAGTTGTACCTATCCATAAATTACCGTTTTCACCACCTGTTACAGCATAAGTTAAATTACTACTAATGCTATTTGGGTTGTTTCTTTTTGGGGTGTAAACAGAAAAGCTATAACCATCATATTTATTAAGGCCGTCATGGGTTGCAAACCACATAAACCCTTCTTTATCTTGAAATATACTATTTACATCATTTTGAGATAAACCATCATCTGTAGTAATATGGTTAAAATATATTGAGTTTTGGGCATTAAGTTGATTAATACCTATGAGTGAAATATATAGATATACTAGGGCTACTAATTTTTCTTTTAACATATAATAAAAATACTAGATTATCTTTTTTTTCCAAAGTTACCATTAAATAATGATTAAATAATTACTTAAAAAAACGAAAATATAAGTTTTGAATAAGTGTGAAGAATTCTATAAATAAAAAAAACCTTACTAAAATTAGTAAGGTTTTTTAAGATTAAAAAGTGACCGGGCTGGGGCTCGAACCCAGGACCCTCTCCTTAAAAGGGAGATGCTCTACCAACTGAGCTACCAGGTCATTTTTTTTAGCAGCCAACATGTTGTTGTTTGCGGGTGCAAATATATAACCTATTTTTAATTAAACAATACTTTTTTTGAAGAAATTTTCGTTTTTTTGCATCGCGAAAGCGTATGTTTTTAATAATCAATTTATAACGTAAAAAATGATTCTTGTTTTAATTGGGTATATGGGCTCTGGTAAGTCTTCAATTGGTAAAAAATTAGCTAAAAAATTAAATTATGATTTAATTGATTTAGATGATTTTATTGAAGAAAAGGAAAAAGCAACCGTAAAAGAAATTTTTGACAACAAAGGCGAAATATATTTTAGAAAGAAAGAGCAAGCCTATTTACAGGAACTTTTAAGTGCTGATAAAAACATTATTTTGTCATTAGGAGGTGGTACACCTTGTTTTGGTGATAATATGGAGCAAATTTTAAATACTAATAATGTTTTGAGTATTTACTTAAAAGCATCTATACCAAAATTAGCTAAAAAGTTAATTAAAAAGAAAGCAACACGCCCGTTAATAGCGCACATTGAAACCGAAGAGGCGTTAACAGAGTTTATTGGTAAACATTTGTTTGAAAGGTTACCGTACTACAGTAAAGCAACACATCATGTAATTACAGATGATAAATCAAAAAAAGAAATAACTAAAGATATTTTAAAACTACTGTAAAACGGCTTCAAAAGCATTGTCTTTTAAAGTCACTTCAATATGTTCATGTAATGATGTTGATAATGAAATACCTTTAAAATCGGCTTTTACAGGGTATTTTTTATGATTTCGGTTTACCAAAACAGCTGTTTTAAATTGTTTTAAAGGAACATTTAAAAAGTGTTTTACACCATAAATTAATGTGGTGCCAGAATTTAAAACATCATCAACTAATACTAAAGATTTATTTTTATAATTGTCTTCAGTAATTGAGGTTTTTATTTCAGATTGCGGATTTTTTTTATCAATTAGTACCTTGCAAAGTACTGGTGTTATTTCAGAAATATTTTCTAATTCAACTTTCAATTTTTCGGCAAACACATAACCATTTTTATCAATACCAGCTAAAACAACTTCTTTTTCGTCAACATTGCTTTCGTAAATTTGAAAAGCAATACGTCTAATTTTATGTTCAATTTGTGTGTGGTTTAAAATAACGTTGGTTTTAACAGTCATAACTTTCTAAATTCAGAAAAAATAAAATATAAAATTACTCATTTTTAATATATGAGCATATGTTTCAAACTAAAAAAGAACTAATTAAAAATTACTCTTCAGCATCGGTAGTATAACCATCAATATCTCGTCTATCTTTTTTTGTAGGCCTGCCAGTGCCTTTTTTACGGTAGTAATCTTTAGAATATTTTAAAAGTTCTTGTGCTTCAAAGGCTTCCTTTGGTGTGGTATCAGTTCTGTATATATCAACCAATTTTGCGCCCACTCTATTAGGAGGTAAATCGTTTACTTTTAGGCTATAGTTAATTTGGTTTTTTCTAACTTCAATTACATCAAGCGGGTATACCTCTCGGCTAGGTTTTACTATGTCTTGGTTTACACGCACATGCCCTTTTTTACAAGCTGTTGTTGCCAATGATCTGGTTTTGTAATACCTAACACACCATAAATACTTATCAATTCGCATATAATTATTACTAAAACTACGTTAATGTTATTGTGCAAGATTGTATTAAAATTGTATCTTGCGCCTCAAAAATACGCATAAATGTATTCTAATCTAATTATGCGTTCTTTACTTACTAAATTTAAGTTGAAAATAAAATAGTTTATGAAATTAGAAAAAATAAGCCTACTAATTTTTTGTTTGGCACTTTGTATCTTCTCTTGTGGAAATGATGACGAAGGAAGTGATAATGTTGAAATAGTTGATAGAGATAGAAATGAGCAGCAGGTTATTGATAACGATTCTTTAATAGATTTTTTAGAAACACATTACTATAATTCTGATGTATTTGAAACGAATACAAACGCAAGCATTTCAGACTTAGTAATTACACGAATGGCCACAGGTGAAACAGTGCCAGATGGCCATACCTTACTAAAAGATGCTGTTGGTGTTTCTAGAAAAACCACTTTTGCAGATATAGATTATGAATTTTACGTGTTGGTTTTAAATGAAGGCGGTGGTGATTTTAGACCAAGCTTTGCAGATAATATTTTAACCACTTACGAAGGTTATACTTTAGATGATAATTTAAACGATTTAACCGATGCTTTTGATAGTAAAACAACACCAGATACATATTTTGGTTTAATTGATTTAATACCAGGTTGGAGGCGTGTGTTTCCTATGTTTAACGTTGCTAATGGGTATGTAGATAATGGCGATGGTACCGTTAATTTTAATAACCCAGGTATGGGTGTTATGTTTTTACCTTCTGGTTTGGCATATTACCAAGAGGCCAGAACAGATTTACCAAGCTATTCGCCACTAATTTTTAAGTTTGAACTTATACATGCAGAAGAATTAGACCATGATGGTGATGGTATTCCATCGTATTTAGAAGAATTATCAGGCAATCAAGAATTTAATACTAATAGTGAATCTGGCGTTTTTGATGGCGATGATACAGATGAAGATAGTATACCTAATTATTTTGATACTGATGATGATGGCGATGGCGTTTCAACTGCTGCTGAAATAAGCGAACTTTTTGAAATTAAAACATACAATGAGCCAACAAAAGCAGCTTTAGAGGCTTTAACTTTTGGAGCTAACGAAAAATTAGTACACATTGTAGAATTAGCCAATGGAACATTTACTGGTACTACAATTACAACTACCGATACTGATGGTGATGGTATTTTTGACTATTTAGATGCTGATTAATTTTTTAGATAAAACCACTATAAAAAAACCTCGCTGAAAAGCGAGGTTTTTGTTTTTTATAAAATAGTATTTTTTATAAAATTATAGATAAACTTAAAATTAATTGATCTGGCCTGGTATCTAACCTGTCAGGGTTAATGCTATTATTCTGTAAAAAAGTAGCTTCGTTTTTATTAAAACCACGTTCATATCTTACATCAATTCCTACTTTATTAAAGTTTAAACCAATACCAAAATTAAGTCCTACAGAAAAATCATCTTCAACATTCTTAATAGAAATACCATCAAATTCTGTATCTAAAATATACTGTAATGATGGCCCTCCAAAAACGCTAATTGGTCCTAAAACTTTTGCGCCAACAAGTAAAGGGGCATCAAGTTTTTGCATGGTAAAATCATCACTATTATAATCACTTTTAGTGCTGGTATAAACAACCTCAGGTTTAAAATAAATTTTCTCTCCAATTTTACCAAACACGCCAATGTGGTAGCCAATGTTACGGTCTGGGTTTTTAGAGTTATTACTAATAGATTCAAAATACTTACCATTAGCATTGTAATTTAATCCGCCTTTTAAACCAAAACCCGTGGCGGTTTGAGCCATACAAGTAGCCGATGAAATTACAATAACCAATAGTGCTAAAACTTCTTTTTTTAAAAATTTCATAATTGTTCGTTTTTTAAGATTTGCTTAACAATAACAAAAACGTTGCCAAAACTAATTTATTTTCAAATTAGTCTATAATGTTTACATTAAAAAACGATTAATAGGTTGGTAATTTAAAGCTTCACAATAGTTATAATACGTTAAAAAATAATTTTAGAATAAAAAAAATATGTAGGTTTGCCAACTGAATACAAAGTATAAAATGAAGTTTACATTAAAAGCACAAGACCCCAAAAGTAAAGCAAGAGCAGGAGAGATAACTACAGATCATGGGGTAATACAAACACCCATATTTATGCCCGTTGGCACAGTTGCAACCGTAAAAGGTGTGCACCAGCGTGAACTTAAAAATGATATAAATCCTGATATTATTTTAGGTAACACCTATCATTTATACTTGCGCCCGCAAACTAAAATTTTAGAACAAGCCGGCGGACTTCATAAGTTTATGAATTGGGATAGAAATATATTAACAGATTCTGGCGGATACCAAGTATATTCACTATCAGCAAATAGAAAAATTAAAGAAGAAGGTGTAAAATTTAAAAGCCATATTGATGGTAGCTACCACACTTTTACACCTGAAAACGTAATGGAAATTCAGCGTAGTATAGGTGCCGATATTATTATGGCTTTTGATGAATGTACACCATACCCATGCGATTATAACTATGCAAAACGCTCTATGCACATGACGCACCGTTGGTTAGATAGGTGTATAAATCATTTAGAAAAAACACCTTTAAAATATGGCTATAATCAAGCGTTTTTTCCAATAGTGCAAGGTAGTACTTATAAAGATTTGCGTGTACAATCGGCTGAATATATTGCAAATGCTGGTGCCGTTGGTAATGCCATTGGTGGCTTATCTGTTGGTGAACCTGCCGAAGAAATGTATGCCATGACAGATGTTGTTTGTAGTATTTTGCCAGAAGATAAGCCACGTTATTTAATGGGCGTTGGTACACCAATCAATATTTTAGAAAATATAGCGTTAGGTGTAGACATGTTTGATTGTGTTATGCCAACACGTAATGCCAGAAACGGTATGTTATTTACAGCCCACGGCACCATAAATATTAAAAATAAAAAGTGGGAAGATGATTTTTCGCCAATTGATGAAATGGGAATAACTTTTGTAGATACAGAGTATAGTAAAGCCTATTTACGCCATTTGTTTTCGGTAAATGAGTTATTGGGTAAACAAATAGCAACCATTCATAATTTAGGTTTTTATTTGTGGTTGGTTAGAGAGGCAAGAAAGCATATATTAGCCGGAGATTTTAATACATGGAAAAACACCATGGTTAAACAAATGGATAAAAGACTTTAAAAGAAAGCCAAAAATGCTTTAAAAAATATGAAGTTATAACGCATGAAAATATTAGATTGGTACATACTAAAACGCTATTTACTTACATTTTCCATGATGTTATTGTTGTTTGTACCTATTGGAATAACAGTGCATTTAGCCGAAAAAATAGGTAAAATTTTAGACAGCGAAGCACCAATGTCTGAAGTGCTTTTGTATTTTTTAGACTTCACTATTTATTTTGCGCATTTGCTGTTTCCGTTATTTTTATTCCTATCGGTTATTTGGTTTACATCAAAACTGGCTAATAATACCGAAATTGTAGCCTTTTTAAGCTCTGGCGTTTCGTTTATGCGTTTTTTAAGGCCATATGTAATTGGTGCCGTTATTGTTGCATTATTTTCTTTGCTATTAGGTATGTTTTTGGCGCCTAAAGCCAGTGAAGGCTTTAATAACTTCAGCTATAAATATTTAAAAAAAGGCCGAAAAGCCGTTGAAAACACCAATGTTTTTAGGCAAATTAATGATAATGATATTATTTATGTTAGCAGTTATGATGTGAAAAATAACTACGGAAATAATTTTACTTTAGAACATTTTGAAGATAATAAACTAGCTTATAAAATTACAGCAAATACAATACGTTATGTAGAAAAAGACTCGGTATACAGACTTATAGATTATACCAAACGTCATATTTTAGAAAACGAAGATCGTATAGAATCTGAACGTACAAAAGATACCCTTTTTGATTTTAAAGTAGATGATTTAATACCAGTAATTTATGCCGCCGAAACAAAATCATACGGAGATTTAAAACGCTTTATTGATAGTGAAGAGGCAAGAGGCTCATCAAACGTAGGGCGCTTTAAATTAGTACTTTACAGAAAATGGAGTTTACCAGTATCAGTGTTTATTTTAACCATAATAGCAGTAGCTGTTTCGTCAATTAAAAGGCGCGGTGGTATGGGCGTTAATTTGGCTTTAGGTATTTGTATAGCCATGGTGTTTGTGTTTTTTGATAAGGTTTTTGGTGTTATGGCAGAACAATCTGACTTTCCGCCATTAATAGCCGTTTGGTTTCCTAATATAATTTTTGGTATTTTATCTATTTACTTGCTTTATAATGCCAAGCGTTAAATTTAAAAATTACCTGCATTTACATGTTTTAGTTTTTATTGCAGGTTTTACCGCTATTTTAGGTGAAGTCATAACCATTTCTGCAATTCCGTTAGTTTGGTACAGAATGCTAATGGCATCAATTTTAATGTTTATTTATATTAAAATATCTAAAATAAAGCTTCAGGTAAAGCCTAAAGCTATTTTAAAATTAGCATTAGCTGGCATAGTAATAGCCGCTCATTGGATTACCTTTTTTGCAGCCATTGATGCTGCAAATATTTCTATTGCTTTATCTATGTTTTCAACAGGTGCTTTTTTTGCCTCAATTTTAGAGCCTATTGTATATAAACGTAAACTCATTTGGTATGAAATTTTACTAGGTATTTTAGTAATTATAGGTGTTTTTATAATTACGCAAAGCGAAATTAAATACATAAATGGTATTATTTTAGGAATTTCATCGGCATTTTTATCATCACTATTTGCCGTATTAAATGGTAGTTTTTTAAAGCAACATTCGGCCACAACCATATCATTTTATGAATTTTTAAGTGGCGTATTTTTTATAAGCATTTATATAGCGCTATTTACTGATGGTTTTACAGCAAATTTTTTCAATATCTCTAAAAATGATATTATCTATTTATTCATATTAGCTTCAGTATGTACAGCTTATGCTTTTATAGCGTCTGTATATGTAATGAAGGTTATAAGTCCTTACACTGTGGTGTTGTCATATAATTTAGAACCTGTTTACGGTATTATTTTAGCTGTTATTTTGTTTCCTGAAACAGAAAAAATGACACCCAATTTTTACTATGGAGCCATTGTTATACTTACAACAGTTTTGTTAAATGCGGCGTTAAAAAATTCTAGAAAATTAAAAAGAAAACAAACTTAGGTGTTAAACAAGTTTAAGTTTTTATATTTGTAGCCTAACTTTAAGTTAATAGCATTAAACCAAAAATTCTTATGGAATATTTAGAATTTGAACTTCCAATAAAAGACCTAGAAGAGCAATTACTAAAATGTAAAGTAATAGGAGAAGAAAGTGAAGTTGATGTAACTGAAACTTGCTCTCAAATAGAAAAAAAATTAGCAGCAGCACAAAAAGACATATATAAAAACCTAACACCATGGCAAAGGGTACAATTATCAAGGCACCCAAATAGGCCATATACGTTAGATTATATTAAAGCCATTTGTGGAGATACGTTTTTAGAATTACATGGCGATAGAAATGTAAAAGATGATAAAGCCATGGTAGGCGGTTTAGGTAAAATTGGCGACCAATCATTTATGTTTATTGGTCAACAAAAAGGTTATAACACCAAAACCAGGCAATACCGTAATTTTGGTATGGCAAACCCAGAAGGATACCGTAAAGCATTACGCTTAATGAAATCTGCCGAAAAATTTGGTATTCCTGTTGTAACTCTAATTGATACTCCGGGCGCATACCCAGGTTTAGAAGCTGAAGAACGTGGCCAAGGTGAAGCCATTGCCCGAAATATACTTGAAATGGCCAGATTACAAGTGCCAATTATTGCTATAGTTATTGGCGAAGGTGCATCTGGTGGTGCTTTAGGTATTGGTGTTGGAGATAAAGTATTAATGTTAGAAAACGCATGGTACTCCGTAATTTCTCCAGAAAACTGTTCGTCTATTTTATGGCGTAGTTGGGAATACAAAGAACAAGCAGCCGAAGCACTTAAACTTACAGCAAGTGATGCTAAAAAAATAAAAGTGGTTGATGATATTATTAAAGAACCGCTTGGTGGTGCACACCGCGATAGAGAAAAAACATTTACCAATGTTAGTAACACTATTGTAAAAACATACGAGTCATTAAAAAACTTATCACCAAAAGATTTAGTTTCAAAACGTATGGATAAATATGAAAATATGGGCGTGTTTAAAGGCTAATCCTTTTAAAACCACATGATACAAAATCTGAAGCTTATGCTTCAGGTTTTTTTTTTGAGCTTATTCACAATATTTTTAAGTTATTAACAGTTAAATTGTTAACTGTTGGTTAAAAACCCAACACAGTCTTTATGTAAAAGGCATCAACTTTTTAGTTACTTTCGCAGTTATGAAACAGCCTAACCAAATCCAAGGATATAAAGTAGATAAGAGTACCTTGATTAACCTAGAAAAAGGAAAAATACCACCTCAAGCAATTGATTTAGAGGAGGTTGTGTTGGGTGCAATGATGATTGATAAGAAGGGTGTTGATGAAGTTATTGATATTTTAAGCCCTGAAGCATTTTACAAAGAAGCACATCAATATATTTTCGAGGCAGTTTTTCAGCTATTTGAAAACAGTGAACCAATAGACTTATTAACCGTTTCTACACAATTAAAAAAGAATGCAAAACTAGAAATGGTTGGAGGAGATTTTTACCTAATTTCCTTAACCCAAAAAGTATCATCTTCTGCACATATTGAGTTTCATGCCAGAATTATTCTTCAAAAGTTTATTCAACGAAGCTTAATTAAAATTTCAAATGAAATTATTGAAGATTCATATGATGAAACCAAAGATGTTTTTGATTTATTAGATAAAGCAGAATCTAAACTTTATGAGGTAACACAAGGCAACATAAAAAAATCTAGTGAGTCTGCCCAAGAGTTGGTTATTCAAGCTAAAAAGAAAATTGAAGAAATTTCAAATAAAGAAGGCTTAAGTGGTATTCCTACAGGTTTTACTAAGTTAGATAAATTAACATCTGGTTGGCAACCATCTGATTTAATTATTGTAGCTGCACGTCCTGGTATGGGTAAAACCGCATTAACATTGTCTATGGCAAGAAATATAGCGGTAGATCAAAACATTCCGGTTGCTTTTTTCTCATTAGAAATGGCATCGGTACAGTTAATTACCCGTTTAATTTCTAGTGAAACGGGCTTGTCTTCTGAAAAATTACGTACCGGTAAATTAGAAAAGCACGAGTGGGAACAATTAAATGTGAAAGTAAAAGGTTTAGAAAAAGCGCCGTTATTTATTGATGATACGCCCTCACTTTCAATCTTCGATTTAAGAGCAAAAGCACGTCGTTTATCATCACAACATGGTATAAAGCTAATAATGATTGATTATTTACAGTTAATGACAGGAGGTAATAGCCATGGCGGAAACAGGGAGCAGGAAATATCAATGATTTCTAGAAACCTTAAAGCTTTAGCAAAAGAATTAAATGTGCCAGTAATTGCACTATCGCAGTTATCGCGTGCGGTTGAAACTCGTGGCGGTAGTAAACGCCCTTTACTTTCAGATTTACGTGAATCTGGTGCTATTGAGCAAGATGCCGATATTGTAAGTTTTATTTACAGACCAGAGTATTATAAAATTGATGAATGGGATGATGAAGAACGCTCACCAACCGAAGGACAAGCAGAATTTATTATAGCAAAACACCGTAATGGTGGACTTGAAAATATTAGACTTAAATTCTTAGGACATTTAGGTAAGTTTGATAATTTAGAAGATTTTGATTCGCCTTTTGAATTCCACTCAAAAATGAATGCAGCCGCTAATGATGATACCTTTAAATCTGAAGGTTTTACAGCATCACCAGACCAAGCTTTTGGTAGCTCATTTAATAATGATAATGATGACGAAGTACCATTTTAAATAAGATTGTATTTAACTTCTGTTAAAACTTACAGGTTAAAAATAATTTTAAGTATCTTTCAATTTAAAAATAATGTGCTTTTATTTTTATGAAGCACCAAAAAGTAGCCCAAATTTTGAAGAAGATATTCTTAATTTTATTATTCTTTTTTATAACGTTTAAAACATTTGCATCTTACATTCTGGTGCCCATGGATGCCGAAACCCAAAAAAATCACCTAAAAGCTTATGGTATTACATATTGGGTGCTTAATAAAGAATTAAAAGTTAAGTGGTTGTTAAACTACCGTGGTGGTTCATTTTTATTGCCAGATACTGATGCTATTCAAAAAGAATGTCAAATTAGAGGCGTTAATTTTGAAGTAATTTCAAACAGTAAAGCTGAAAATATTTTGCAAGAAATTAGCAGCCCCAGTAAAAATATGGAAGCTGTGGTTTTAGAAAAAGCACCTAACATTGCTGTATACACACCCAAAGGAAAACAACCTTGGGATGATGCTGTAACCATGGTTTTAAAGTATGCCGAAATTCCTTATGAAACTGTTTATGATGAAGAAGTGTTGAACGATAACTTATTGTTGTATGATTGGTTACACTTGCACCACGAAGATTTTACTGGGCAATACGGTAAATTTTACGGTGCTTACAGGGCAGCTTCGTGGTATATTGAAGAAAAAAAATCTGCCGAAGCACTAGCAGCAAAATTAGGATATAATAAAGTATCTGAACAAAAAAGAGACGTAGCTTTAAAAATTAGAGATTACGTTGTGGGCGGTGGTTTTATGTTTGCTATGTGTAGTGCAACAGATAGTTTTGATATAGCATTAGCTGCCAATGGTATTGATATTTGTGAACCTATGTTTGATGGCGATGGTAGTGATGCTGGCTACCAAAGTAAAATAGATTATAATAGTACTTTTGCTTTTACAGATTTTATTTTAGAAAGAAGCCCATTGGTTTATGAGTTTTCTTCAATAGACATGACAAGAAAACGAAATGTACCAAAAACAACCGATTACTTTTCACTAATGGAATTTTCGGCAAAATGGGATCCAATTCCAACCATGTTATGCCAAAATCATACAGCTTTAGTAAAAGGTTTCATGGGCCAAACCACATCATTTACCAAAAAAGAAATAAAATCTAACGTATTAATTATGGGTGAAACCAAAATTAATGGCGAGGCAAAATATATTCACGGTATTAAAGGCAAAGGTTTTTTTACCTTTTACGGCGGGCATGATCCTGAAGATTACCAGCATAGGGTAGGCGATGCAAAAACCGAACTAGATTTACACCCAACATCTCCTGGATATAGACTTATATTAAATAATGTGTTGTTTCCAGCCGCTAAAAAGAAAAAACAAAAAACTTAAAAACTACAGTTCAACTGTTCTAGTAGTTCTTTTAAATGTATATACATAACCATCGCTTCCTGTTCCTGTAGATAAGCTGTTTTGGTCAATGCTCATATCATCATTATTATCTCCAAAAGTTTCAATCTCTCCAAACTCAACACCTTCAACAATTAAAAATAAATTTTCATTATGCTCATGAAAAAATAAATTGTAATTACCAGAATCTAAACCATCTTCTAAATCAGCATTTTCGTTGTTATTGTTAATGTTTAGTATGCTATTATTGTTATCAAAAACCCAAACAATATCGCCAATTTCAAAATCATGATCTACACCGGCTACACCACCAGTAACATTTATTAAATTCCATTCGTTAATAGTTATAACAACAGGTTCATTATTACTGTCTTCATTCAAACTACAACTTGAAACACTAAGTAAAATAACAGTAAATAGTAAAGCTAATTTCTTCATAAAATTTAGTTTTATTATAAGATAGTATTTTATTGAAAAGGTTGCGTAAACCGATTAAATTATTTTTATTGAAAGCATAAATAATAATAATGAAGTTTTTTCAAAAAGAAATAAAATTAAAAGCATACAGCAGAGGTTTTCATTTAATTACTTCAGAAATTTTAAATGCATTACCTAATATTGAAGATATTAAAATAGGGCAATTGCAGGTGTTTATTAAGCATACTTCGGCAAGTTTAACAATAAATGAAAATGCAGATTATACAGTACGAGAAGATTTTGAAAGCCATATAAACAAAATAGTACCTGAAAATGCACCGTATTACAAACATACTTATGAAGGAGCAGATGATATGCCTGCACATATAAAAGCATCATTATTTGGCGCATCAATACAAATACCTATAACAAACGGACGTTTAAATTTAGGCATTTGGCAAGGTATTTATTTATGTGAGCATAGAAATTATGGCGGCTCAAGAGCCGTAGTGGTTACTGCTTTTGGTAATTAAATTTTATTTTTTAATAATTTGTCTATAATATATTCAACACCAAAATCATCATTACTTTTGGTTTGGTAGTTTGCAGTTTGCTTTACATTGGTGTGCGCGTTTTGCATAGCATAACTAAATTTAGCTATTTTTAGCATTTCTAAATCGTTATTATAATCACCAAAAACCATAGTTTCGTTTTCTGAAATGTTATATTTTTCTTGTAGCATTTTTATGGCGTGCCCTTTATTAGCTAAACTGTCAGATATATCTAACCAATTTTTTCCAGATATTTTAATAGCGTAGTTTTGTTCAAAATGTTTTACTAACGGATAAATGTATTTTTCTGAATCTTCAGAATGATAAATAGCAATTTTCATAATATCTTCTTCAATTTCATCAATACTATCAATTACTTTAAATGTTGGGTAATACTCTGATAATTCAGGTATATACCCAGAGGAATTACTCTTAAAATATCCCTTACTTTTGGTGCAAAACACAGCGTGAATATGGTTATTAGAATCTATAATTTGCTCTAAACTGTAAATATTCTTGGTGTTTATTGGGGTAGAAAGTAGTTGCTTATCGTTTTCAATAACTAAACCCCCATTTTCAGCTACTATTATTATATCATTTTTTATAGTTTCTAACTTGTTAACTATACTGTAATATGGGCGACCACTGGCGGCAACAAATTTTATATTGTTTTGTTTTAGGCTTTTAAATTGTTTTAAAAATAAACTACTAACTTCATGGTTAGAGTTTAAAAGTGTACCATCCATGTCACTTACAATGAGTTTTACTTGAGATAAATCCATTAAAAAATAGTATTAATTTACTGCTACAGTAATTAAATTTATGTTTAAAAATATTAAATAAAAAAATCCAACTCAAAAAAGAGTTGGATTTTTTATTAAGCGAAATATATGTTTTACAATAGGCTAAGCGCCTTATTTTACTTTTTCAACTACAGCTTTAAAAGCTTCAGGGTTATTCATAGCTAAATCTGCTAAAACCTTACGGTTTAATTCTATGTCATTAGCTTTTAATTTCCCCATAAATTGAGAATAAGATAAACCGTGTTCTCTAGCTCCAGCGTTAATACGCGTAATCCATAAAGCACGGAAAGTTCTCTTTTTTGCTTTGCGGTCTCTGTACGAATATTGCATCGCTCTATCAACCGCGTTTTTAGCTACTGTCCAAACGTTTTTACGTCTTCCAAAGTAACCTTTTGCTTGTTTAATAATCTTTTTTCTTCTAGCTCTTTTTGCTACAGAATTTACTGATCTTGGCATAATTTTTAAGTTTTTTGTAGTGGGCGGTTTATAGTTTTTAGTAATTCAGTTTTAAAGAAAACTTTTTAACTTTTAACTTTTAACTCTTTAATTGAGCCACACTCCAGGGTTTTACAATTTGTTTTAACCAATTAAAACATTTGTTACTTTAAGCGTAACATTGTTTTAATATTATCTTCGTCAGCCTTATGTACTAAAGTATCATGGGTTAACGCAAGCTTACGCTTTTTAGACTTCTTTGTTAAGATGTGACTTTTAAAAGCGTGCTTTCTTTTAATTTTACCAGTGCCCGTTAATTTAAAACGTTTTTTGGCACTAGATTTTGTTTTCATTTTAGGCATTTTCTTTTCCTAGTTTTAATTATTTCGCTTAATTATTTTGAATAAGATTTTATAAAATATCTTATTACTTTTTTTCTTTTTTAGGGGCAATAAACATGGTCATGCGTTTACCCTCTAATTTTGGCATTTGTTCTACTTTACCAAACTCTTCTAAATCTTGAGCTAAACGTAAAAGTAAAATTTGCCCTTGTTCTTTAAATATTATGGAGCGTCCTTTAAAAAACACAAAAGCTTTTAGTTTGGCACCTTCTTTTAAAAACTTTTCGGCATGTTTCTTTTTAAACTCATAATCATGGTCATCAGTTTGTGGCCCAAATCTAATTTCCTTAACGACTACTTTACTTGCTTTCGCTTTTAAAGCTTTATCACGTTTCTTTTGTTCGTAAAGAAACTTTTTGTAGTCCATAACTTTACACACAGGAGGATCTGCTTTAGGTGATATTTCAACCAAATCTAAGCCTTGATCATCGGCTATTGCTAAAGCTTCTCGTATGTTATATATACCTACTTCAACATTTTCACCAACCAATCTTACTTTCGGTGATTTAATTTTAGAGTTAATTCTGTGTTTATCCTCTTGTACTACCCTTTGGGGTTGTCTTCTTCTTCTAATTGCTATGGCTTAAAAATTTTAATTAAACTTTATTTTATTTTTCTAGAACGATTTTAACGTTTTATTGATCTCTTCTTTTATAATGTTTGAAAAAGTTTCAATACTCATCATACCTAAATCTTCACCACCGTGTTTACGTACTGTAACTTTGTTTTCTTTCTCTTCTTGTTCACCAATTATAAGCATATACGGGAATTTTTTCATTTCAGATTCCCTAATTTTCTTTCCTATGGTTTCATTTCTATGGTCTACAAGGGCGCGAATTTCGTTATTTTCTAGCAAATTTAAAACTTTTTCCGAGTATTTTTCATATTTCTCGCTGAGAGACAATATCATACACTGCGTTGGCATTAACCATAATGGGAAATTACCTCCAGTGTGTTCAAGCAATATTGCTACAAAACGCTCTAAACTTCCAAACGGTGCTCTGTGTATCATTATAGGGCGATGCAATTCATTGTCACTACCTTTATATGATAAATCAAAACGTTCAGGTAAATTGTAATCAACTTGTATGGTTCCTAGTTGCCATTTTCTACCTAAAGCATCTTTAACCATAAAATCTAGTTTTGGGCCATAAAAGGCAGCTTCGCCTTCTTCAATAACATAATTAAGACCCTTATCTGAAGCAGCATTAATAATTGCGCGTTCAGCCTTTTCCCAATTGGCAACATCACCAATATATTTGTCGGGATTTTTCGAGTCCCTTACAGATACCTGTGCCGTAAAGTTTGCAAAACCTAATGAACCAAACACATATAATACTAAATCTATAACATTTTTAAACTCTTCGTCCAACTGGTCTGGTGTGCAAAATATATGCGCATCATCTTGTGTGAAACCTCTAACGCGCGTTAAACCATGTAGTTCACCACTTTGCTCGTATCTATAAACAGTACCAAATTCAGCATAACGTATAGGTAAATCTTTATAACTCCATTGTGCACTATTGTAAATTTCGCAATGGTGTGGGCAGTTCATGGGTTTTAATAAAAACTCTTCATCTTCTTTAGGAGTGGTAATTGGTTGGAAACTATCTTCACCATATTTAGCGTAATGCCCAGAGGTAACATAAAGTTCTTTTTGTCCAATATGAGGAGTAACCACCATTTCATAACCAGCTTTTTTTTGTGCCGCTTTTAAAAAGTTTTCCAAGCGTTCTCGTAAAGCGGCACCTTTAGGCAACCATAAAGGTAAACCTTGGCCAACTTTTTGCGAAAACGTAAAAAGCTCAAGCTCTTTACCAAGTTTTCTATGGTCACGTTTCTTAGCCTCTTCAAGTAAATTTAAATATTCCGTTAATTCTTTTTGCTTAGGAAAAGAAATACCATAAACACGTGTCAACTGTGGTTTGTTTTCGTCACCACGCCAATACGCACCGGCAACACTTAAAACTTTTACAGCTTTTATAATGCCAGTATTAGGTATATGACCACCACGACATAAATCTGTAAATGTAGAATGATCGCAAAAGGTAATAGTGCCATCTTCTAAGTTTTCAATAAGTTCCGTTTTAAAAGCATTGTCTTTATATAGCGCTAAAGCTTCGGCTTTAGTTACAGATCGCATTTTAAAATCGTGTTTACCACGAGCAATCTCCAACATTTTATTCTCAATAGTTTTAAAATCTTTTTCAGATACTACATGCTCGCCAAAATCAACATCATAATAAAAACCATTTTCAATAGCAGGCCCAATAGTAAGTTTAACACCAGGATACAATTCTTCAATAGCCTGAGCTAATACGTGAGCAGATGAGTGCCAAAAAGCAGTCTTGCCAGCATCATCTTTCCAGGTATATAAAACTAAAGCACCATTAGTGGTTAATGGGGTAGAGGTTTCAACAATTGTATCATTAAAACTTGCCGAAATAACATTTCTAGCCAAACCTTCGCTAATACTTTTAGCAACATCCATTGGTGTAACGTTTTCTTCAAACGTTTTTACACTACCATCTGGTAAAGTAATATCTATCATGAAATAAAATTAAAATAAGGCACAAATATAATAGTATAAAAAAACACACACAATATATATGTAGGTATAATTTTAATTATAGCGTTCCCCTACATACTTTGGGGTCGGGCTTTCACTACTCAATCTTTTTAAAGTAAAGTTATAGTATTATAATGAGTAAGTAATTGGTAGGTATACAGTATTTTTTGCAGAGGTAAAAACATAAAACACTTTAAAAAGGATTTCAAACAAGCCGTTCAATCCCTAACGCGCGTGTTAGTAGCGGTCATTTTAAATAAGTAAGTACCGTATTTATTAGCATTAAACAGTAAACAGAGCGCATTCATAATAAAACAAACGGCATAAAACCCAAACAATAACACATATATATTAGTATTAATAATACAGTAACAAATAACCAGATTCACTAACAAACACTAATAAAGAAGAAAACAGTGAATAATATCAAAAAAATATTCGCATGTAAAGTAGTGATTAATAAAGGGTTAAAATACGGTTAAAAATAAAACATAAATAAAGATAAAAAAAGGCTTGCGAGAAAGAAAAAGGGTTGTATATTTGCACCCGCAAAACGGATGACACAGTTCAGAAGTTAAGCAGAAGTTCATAGAAAAACGAGATTTAAACGAGGGTTAAAAAACTTTCAAAAAAAATCAAAAAAGTTATTGTGAGTTCAAAAAAAGGTGCTATGTTTGCACCCCGCAAAAATGGCTAACAAAACAGTTAGAAATCGAGCGGTAAGTTCACTAAAATATTGGGTTAAAATTTTGAAAAAATATTTTCAAAAAAAACTTAAAAAAGTTTTGTGAGTTTAAAAAAGGGTTTTATATTTGCACCCGCTAAACGAGGAGACGACATTTAGAGAAGAAATAAAGTTCATAAACATATTGAAATTGACAGCGTAAATATTAACTGGAAACGGTTAATATAAACAAGAGAATAAACCATTTTGAGTACTGAAGATTCTATTGGTTGTTAAAGACATAGTCGTAAGACTTAAAAATTTAACGATGAAGAGTTTGATCCTGGCTCAGGATGAACGCTAGCGGCAGGCCTAACACATGCAAGTCGAGGGGTAACAGGAGAGCTTGCTCTTGCTGACGACCGGCGCACGGGTGCGTAACGCGTATACAATCTGCCTTGTACTGGGGGATAGCCTTTAGAAATGAAGATTAACACCCCATAGTATTATAGATTCGCATGATGAAATAATTAAAGGTTACGGTACAAGATGAGTATGCGTCCTATTAGCTAGTTGGTGTGGTAACGGCACACCAAGGCAACGATAGGTAGGGGCCCTGAGAGGGGGATCCCCCACACTGGTACTGAGACACGGACCAGACTCCTACGGGAGGCAGCAGTGAGGAATATTGGACAATGGGCGGAAGCCTGATCCAGCCATGCCGCGTGCAGGAAGACTGCCCTATGGGTTGTAAACTGCTTTTGTACGGGAAGAAACACTCCTACGTGTAGGAGCTTGACGGTACCGTAAGAATAAGCATCGGCTAACTCCGTGCCAGCAGCCGCGGTAATACGGAGGATGCAAGCGTTATCCGGAATCATTGGGTTTAAAGGGTCCGTAGGTGGACTGGTCAGTCAGAGGTGAAATCCTGCAGCTTAACTGTAGAACTGCCTTTGATACTGCTAGTCTTGAGTTATTATGAAGTAGTTAGAATATGTAGTGTAGCGGTGAAATGCATAGATATTACATAGAATACCAATTGCGAAGGCAGATTACTAATAATATACTGACACTGATGGACGAAAGCGTGGGGAGCGAACGGGATTAGATACCCCGGTAGTCCACGCCGTAAACGATGGATACTAGCTGTTCGACTTCGGTTGAGTGGCTAAGCGAAAGTGATAAGTATCCCACCTGGGGAGTACGTTCGCAAGAATGAAACTCAAAGGAATTGACGGGGGCCCGCACAAGCGGTGGAGCATGTGGTTTAATTCGATGATACGCGAGGAACCTTACCAGGGCTTAAATGTAAGTTGCATGATTTAGAGATAGATCTTTCTTCGGACTACTTACAAGGTGCTGCATGGTTGTCGTCAGCTCGTGCCGTGAGGTGTCAGGTTAAGTCCTATAACGAGCGCAACCCCTGTTGTTAGTTGCCAGCATGTAAAGATGGGAACTCTAGCAAGACTGCCAGTGCAAACTGTGAGGAAGGTGGGGATGACGTCAAATCATCACGGCCCTTACGTCCTGGGCTACACACGTGCTACAATGGTAGGGACAGAGAGCAGCCACACCGCGAGGTGGAGCGAATCTATAAACCCTATCTCAGTTCGGATCGGAGTCTGCAACTCGACTCCGTGAAGCTGGAATCGCTAGTAATCGGATATCAGCCATGATCCGGTGAATACGTTCCCGGGCCTTGTACACACCGCCCGTCAAGCCATGGAAGCTGGGAGTGCCTGAAGTCCGTCACCGTAAGGAGCGGCCTAGGGTAAAATCGGTAACTAGGGCTAAGTCGTAACAAGGTAGCCGTACCGGAAGGTGCGGCTGGAACACCTCCTTTCTAGAGAAAGACGACTAGTAGTGTAAGTTTTTAAGAAAGAGATAGTTTATTCTTCTTGCTGTTAATTTAAAATATAAAGTAAGTCATTAGGCATTAGTGATTAAAGCTAAAGACTAAGGGCGAGCGACTAAGTACAGTCTCATAGCTCAGCTGGTTAGAGCGCTACACTGATAATGTAGAGGTCGGCAGTTCGAGTCTGCCTGAGACTACAAGTTCATTAAATATTGAAAAGGAAATTCTAGAGGTTGAGAATTCTAAATTCGTAATTCTGAATTCTACAATTTGAATTCATTACGGGGAATTAGCTCAGCTGGCTAGAGCGCTTGCCTTGCACGCAAGAGGTCACCGGTTCGACTCCGGTATTCTCCACTAAATTCTGAGTTAATTTCAGAATAAAAGTTCATTGACATATTGAAAAAGATACATGATAATTAGATAGAAATATTTAATATAAAATTATAATAATTGTAACGAGCAATTATGTAAACTCATTAAAAAAGCAAAAAGTACAATAAGCTAAATAAGGGCGTATGGGGAATGCCTAGGCTCTCAGAGGCGATGAAGGACGTGATAAGCTGCGAAAAGCTGCGGGGATTGGCACATACAAATTGATCCGCAGATATCCGAATGGGGCAACCCACTATATTGAAGATATAGTATCCGAAAGGAGGTGAACCCGGAGAACTGAAACATCTAAGTACCCGGAGGAGAAGAAAACAAAAGTGATTCCGTTAGTAGTGGCGAGCGAACGCGGATTAGCCCAAACCAGTAT
>NZ_CM149981.1:2365000-3589951 GCF_056312135.1 Seonamhaeicola sp. ABD4_340
GTTCTACCTAAGCCGTATTTAGATTTTCCAAACTGCCTTTCATGATGTTTTACGGGTACTTGCGCAATTTTAGCACCATTTAAAAAGGCTGATAAATTTATGAAGCGATGCATTTCTCCATATAAATTAAGTTCTTTTGCAATTTCTTTAGTGAAAATTTTGAGGGCACATCCTTGGTCTTTTAAATCTAATTTTGTGGCTTTTCTAATAATAAAATTAGCAATTTTAGAAGGTATAGTTCTTACAAAATTATCTTTTCTTTTGGCTCTAATACCCGTTACAACATCCCAATGTTCAGCTTTTAATTTTTGTAACATAGCAGGAATGTCGGTTGGGTCATTCTGTAAATCGCCATCCATTGTAATAATATAATCGCCTTTGGCCGCATCAATACCAGCCGAAAGCGCTAAACTTTGTCCGTAGTTTTTTCTAAGTTCTATTAAAGTTACATGAGGTAAATTCATTTTCAAAATATTCACTCTTGTATAATCAGTAGAAAAATCGTCAATAAAAATAATTTCATATTGAAATCCTTTTAAAGCATTATCTATACGCTTGGTTAATAAGGCCACATTATCTTCTTCATTATAAACTGGAATAATAACAGAAAGGTAACCATAATCTAATTTTGAAAATGTCATAATACATTTAATTTGATGAACTAAACATCAAAATTATTTCTTTTATGCTATTAGAACGTATTCTTAATGATAAGAAATTACTAAGTGTTTTTATAATTAGCTTAATTATATGTGGGTTTTTTATACACGCCTTTCCTATTTATATTTTAGATGAAGCTAAAAACAGTGAGGCAGCCAGAGAAATGTTAATGAATAATACATTTATTATACCAACTTTTAATGATGTTTTACGTACAGATAAACCACCATTGCATTATTTTTTTATGATGTTAAGCTATAAAGTTTTTGGAGTAAATGCTTTTGCTGCTCGTTTTTTTTCATCGGTTTTTGGAGCACTTACAATAACCGGAACTTTTTATTTTGTAGCAAAATTGTTTAATAAACAAACAGCCATATTAACGTGGTTTGTACTTATTAGTAGTGTGTTTTTTGTACAAGTGTTTCATCAAGCAGTACCAGATCCTTATTTAATATTTTTTATAAGTATGGGTTTGTTTTGTTTTCTAGATTTTTATATTAATAGAAACAAAATATTTTTATTATTTTTTTATATATGTTTAGGTTTAGGCACACTTAGTAAAGGCCCAGTAGCAATAGCATTACCAGGTATAATAATTTTTACTTTTCTAATATTTAAAAAAGAATTATTCACTAAAAAACTGTTTAATTATTACCCCGTTTTAGGTGGTTTGGTAACTCTTATTATTGCTATACCTTGGTTTTTTGCAGTGCATAAAGCTACCGGTGGATTATTTACCGAAGGCTTTTTTTTAAACCATAATATAAATAGGTTTAGTAGTAAAATGGAGGGGCACGGAGGTATATTTTTAATTACCTGGGCTTTTGTAGTTTTAGGGCTGTTGCCTTTTTCAGTGTATATAATTCAAGGGTTTAAAAACGCTTGGTTGTATAGAAAAAATACGTTTGTTTTATTTGGGCTTATTACATCTGCTGTTTTTATTGTGTTTTTTAGTATTTCAGGTACAAAACTGCCCAATTATACTATGCCTTGTTATCCTTTTTTAGCTGTTTTAATAGCGCATTATTTACAAGGAATAATTGAAAATAAAGAACCTTTAAAATGGTATAAATGGAGTAGTATTGCCCTTATTTTAATTTCTATTTGTTTACCCATAGGTGCATTTATTGCGTTTAGTATTGAAAAGCAATTGCAACCAATAAAATGGTACAGTTTATTTTTAATAATAGCTATGATAGGTGCTTTTAGTGGCTATTATTTTATTAAGAAAACACAATTTAAAAAAAGTATAGCAATTACTGGGTTAAGCTGGATGGTTTTAGGTATGGTAATTTTTGGAGTTATTTACCCTAAATTAATTGTTTTAAACCCTGTTGAAAAATCATTTACAGTAATTCCAAAACAATCAAAAATTGTTGCATATAAGCGTATAGATGCTGCCTTTCCTATAAATTATAAACAAACTTTTGAAGTTTTTGAAACCAAAGAGGCTATCCGTAAGTTTTTAATTGAAAATGAAAATGGCATAGTTATTTCAAATTATAAACACACAAAAAAAGATTTTGAAGCTGAAAATATTGAAATCTTGTTAGAATACAAGGCGTTATTTGAAAACCATAAAACTTTAATTTTTAAAAAAGGAAATATGGAGTAAGTTATTGAAATTTAAACGGACTAACATGAAAAATTTTCCAATTCAAATTATTTAACTATTTTAGTTTCTATGGATAAAATTATTGCAGCTACCTTAAAAACCCTTGAAAAGTCTAGATTCTTATTAGTGCAATTATCCAATGAACAACTACAAAATGCTTCTATTTCTCCTTACTATTCAAGCATAGGTTGCCATATTAGGCATATTTTAGATTTTTATGATTGTATTTTTAAAGCTCATAAAGGTGAAGTTATAGATTTAACTGCAAGAAGTAGAAATAAAGCTGTAGAATGTGCTTGTAGTAAAGCGCTTGATTATTTATTTTCTATTGAAAATAATTTGAAATCTTTTAATTTAGAAATGGAAACAACCGTAAAGGTTATTGATGATTTGGGTATGGGAAAAATTGAAATGCATTATACCATGGCTTCACTATTTTCGCAAGCCAATAGCCACACCATTCATCATTATGCTATTATAAACTATATTCTTGAAGGTTTAAAAATTAGTTTTAATGATAGTAGTTTTGGTTACAACCCAACAACACCTAAAAATGTAAAGGCTTCTTAATTATTTCTTTTTAAACATACTATTTAAAATAGTATTAATGCCTTTAAAAGCTAAAACTACAGCTGTTATAGCTACTAAAATTCCAATAATTAAAATTACGGTATCAATAGGTTTTTTTATACTTGTTTGAGAAATATATATTAAGGTTGGCCCTAAAAACATACAGCCTAAAGAACCAGCCATAAATTTAATGCCTTTTACAAGTATATCTTTATCGGTTCTATTAGTTTTGGTCATTATAATTATTAATAGCTAAACGCACACTACCGTATTTTTTTAGTAATTGTTGTGCTTGGTTTTCAGGAATATTAAGTTCTTTCATTATCATTTTTGTGCCTCTATCAACTAATTTGTTGTTGCTAAGTTGCATATCAACCATTTTGTTCCCTTTTACATGCCCCAATTGAATCATGCTGGCAGTAGTAATCATGTTTAATACAAGTTTTTGTGCTGTACCAGCTTTCATTCTAGAGCTTCCTGTAATAAATTCTGGACCAACAATAGCTTCAATAGGAAATTGTGCTGTTTGAGACAGCGGACTGTTATGATTACAAGTAATACAGCCAGTTACAATATTGTTTTCATTGCATTTTTTTAAAGCTGAAATAACATAAGGTGTGGTGCCCGAAGCAGCAATACCAATAACAACATCATTACTTGAAATGTTATGGTTTTGAAGATCTTCCCACCCAAGGGTTGTAGAGTCTTCAGCAAATTCAACGGCTTTTCTAATGGCTGTATCACCACCAGCAATTAGTCCTATTACTAAACCATGATCTACTCCAAAAGTTGGTGGACATTCCGAAGCATCAACAATGCCCAAACGCCCACTTGTGCCTGCACCAATATAAAACAAGCGTCCGCCTGTTTTTAGTTTTTTTACAATTTCAGAAACTAAAATTTCTATTTGTGGTAATGCTTTTTCAACAGCAAGCGGTACTGTTTTGTCTTCGTTGTTAATGTTGGTTAACAATTCTATTACACTCATTTTTTCTAAGTGATTGTAATTAGAATCTTGTTCAGTAGTTTTAGTAAATTTCATGAGTTCAAAAATACATTAATTTATTGAACGGTGTAGGTGAAAACATCAGTTTCGGTAACTCTAAAATAGCCTAACGGATAGTTTTCAGGGGTGGTTTCATTAACGCAATTACCCCTAACGGTGGCTGGTTGCGTTTCAAAAGGATCGCCTGTTTCGTCATCGGTTTGTTGTAAAAGCACAAAAATATAGTTATAACAACGTTGTGAAATGCCAGATAGTTTTATTCTTAACTGGTCATCTTTTTTTAAATCTTCATCAACATAAAATCCAAAAATTTGATTTCCGTTATTAAACTCATCGTCATAAACCTCAAGGGTTGGCATATTTCCATGGTTACCAAATTCAAATAAATAATAGTTTTCTTGGTTTGCAGGATCAGTATAATAGGCCTTTATTTCAATATCTTCACCTGAAAAACCACCATTATCATTTTGTTCCACAAAATCAATAGGAACAACAGGTATTAAGGTTTCTGTAGCTGTATAGGTTTGGTTTTCGTAAATTACAGTAAGCTTATATTCCATGTTAATTATGGGCGTAAAATTGTAGTTTTTATAAGAACCTTGAAACTCTTCATTAAAAGTAAAGGTATTGTTATCAGAATCAGTAACTGTAACTATGGCGCCGGTTGCAGGTGGTATATTAACATCAAAATAGGGTGCGGTTAAGCTTAATTTTATTTCTTGTTCATTACCTGTAGTGCCTTTTTCCCAAGAGAGTGTTGCATCAATTACTAATCTTGGTGGCGTGTTTTCTAAATCTACATCAATAACATCTTCACAAGAAAACATTAAACAAAATAGAGTTAATAAGGTTATTATTTTTTTCATGATGTTAAAACTTAAAATTATAAGAAACAGATGGCACTATACCAAAAATGGCAAGTCTTGTAGCTTCATTTTGCATTTTATCAAAGTTTTTTCCAAAGGAAATAGATGCTGCATTTTTTCTGTTGTAAACGTTGTAAATACTAAATACCCAGTAGCTTTTCCAGTTTTTTTTGCGTTTTTGTTTAGGTGTATAGTTAACAGCTAGGTCTAACCTGTTGTATGACGGCAACCTGTTTTCATTACGTGCACCAAAATTTGGAATATTTACACCGTTATATTCATATTGGCTGTTTGGAAACGTTACTGGTTGCCCGGTTTGAAACAAAAAATTAGCATTTAATTTTATACGATTGCTTAAATTATAGCTTGATGTAATTGAAATATCATGAGTTTTATCATAGGGTGTATTGTACCACTGGCCATTGTTAATACCTATTTCATTGGGTGTTCTGCCTTTTGTTTGTTGCTCAGATTTTGAAAGCGTGTAGGCTAACCAACCTTTAAAACGTCCTTCGTTTTTTCTAAATAAAAATTCTAAACCATAAGCTCTGGCATTACCGTTTAAAATAACTTGTTCAATGGCGTTGTTAGCAATTAAATCGGCACCATCAATGTAATCTATTCGGTTTTTTATGGTTTTGTAAAAGCTTTCAACTTCTAATGAAAATAAATTATCATTAAAATCTTTAAAATAGCCAACAGCATATTGGTGCAACTCTTGCGGTTTTATGTATTTACCACTGGGTGTCCAAATATCTAAAGGCGTTGGTGCGTTGGTGTTTGATAGCAAATGCAAATATTGATACATTTTGTTATAACTGGCCTTTACAGAGCTTGTATTATTTAACTGATAAGCTAGAGAAAATCTAGGTTCTAGGTTAAAAAAGCTTTCAATAACATCACTACGATTAAAGGATTCAGTATCTGTAGGTGTGGCTTTTTCGTAAATTTTTAAATCGTTATTAAAAACTAGAGCTTGGTTATTTAGGTAAACGTTAAGTTCATCTTGCCCTAACCTTAAAAACGAACTTAAGCGCAGTCCGTATGAAAGTGCTAGCTTTTTGCTTATTTTATGTTCAACATCAAAATATAAAGCGTTTTCAAATGCATATTTATCTATTAGTTTAAATGGATTAATACCTGAACTTGAAGATGTTGGGTTAATTTCACCTGGATTAAATTTATGATAAATACTATTTAAGCCATATTGAAGTTTTATTTTGTTGTTAAGGTAATGTTTAAAATCATATTTAATGTTGAAGTTTCTAATACCGGATATCCAATCAAACTCAACAAAATTAAGTTTTAAATTATAGTCGTAATCTGAGTAAATGAGTGATAAGTTTGAAAAAAGCTTATCAGAAAACAGGTGGTTCCATCTAAAATTTAAAACCGTATTGCCATAGGTGTTTTCAAAAGTATCTTCAATACTAAACACATCTCTTCCAAAATAACCAGATAAGTAAATATTGTTTTTACTGTTTAATTTATAGCTTAATTTGGTGTTTAAATCGTAAAAATAGGCCTTGTTTTCAATATCAAAAAGTGGTAAAAATAGGTGCGCGTAACTAGATCTTCCGCCTAATAAAAAAGAACCTTTGTCTTTTTTTAAAGGGCCTTCGGCCAATAACCTACTAGAAACTAAACCAATGCCCCCATTCATGTGAAACTCTTTGCTATTTCCTTCTTTTTGATAAATATCTAAAACCGAAGAAACGCGTCCGCCATAGCGTGCAGGAATTCCGCCTTTATAAAGACTTAAATCTTTAATGGCATCTGGGTTAAAAACAGAAAATAATCCGAATAAATGTGATGAATTATAAATAGTAGCTTCATCTAAAAGAATTAAATTTTGGTCTGCAGCACCACCGCGTACGTTAAAGCCAGAGGCGCCTTCGCCAACCGATGTTACACCAGGTAAAAGGGTAATGGCTTTTATAATATCAGCTTCACCCATAACAACTGGAATTTCTTTTATTGTTGAAGACGTGAGCTTGTTAACGCTCATTTGTGGCTTTTTTATACTTAATTTTTCAATATTTTCGGTAATTACAACGGCATCTAAATCTTCAATGGTATTTTTTAAACTGAAGTTTTTGGTAATATCAGTATTAAGCTGAATAGTATCAGTAAGGGTAGTGTAGCCTAAATAGCTGATTAACATTTTATAAGTACCCTTTGGAAGCGTTATTGAAAAGAAACCATATTCATTAGTAGTTGTACCGGTTTGCAAATCGGGAAAAATAATGTTAACACCAATAAGGGTTTCGTTACTTTTTTCTTCAGAAATGGATCCGCTTAACGTAAATTTTTCTTGTGCATTAATTGAAAAACAGAAAAAAATGGAGAGTACCCACAAATAAGAGGTTTTCATGCAATAACAATTTTTTATAAATGTATAAAAAAAGCTCCTAGAAAAGGAGCTTTTAACAAGTTGTTAGGCTTTTTGTTTAACCTATTATTTTATTAAATGTTTCACTTGGTCTCATAACTTTACTAGTTAGAGCCTCGTTAGGTATGTAATAGCCATCAATATTTGTGGGGTTACCTTGTATGCTGTTTAACTCATTAACAATGGTGTTTTCATTATTAGCTAATGCCGTTGCAATGGTTTTAAACTCTTCTTTTAAAGTAGCATCTTCGTTTTGGTTAGCTAAAGCTTCGGCCCAATACATAGCAAGGTAAAAATGGCTACCTCTGTTATCTAACTCGCCAGCTTTTCTAGAAGGGCCTTTTTTGTTTTCTAATAGTTTTTCAGTGGCATCATCTAAAGCTTCACCTAAAATTTTAGCTTTGGCGTTATTGTTAACTTCAGAAAAATGCTCTAAAGAAACTGCTAAGGCTAAAAATTCACCTAAAGAATCCCAACGTAAGTGGTTTTCTTCTACTAATTGGTCAACGTGTTTTGGAGCAGATCCACCAGCACCAGTTTCAAATAAACCACCACCATTCATTAATGGAACAATTGATAGCATTTTAGCACTAGTACCAACTTCTAAAATTGGGAATAAATCTGTTAAATAATCACGTAAAACGTTTCCTGTAACAGATATAGTGTCTTCGCCATTTTTAATTCTTTCACAAGTGAAAAGCGTAGCATCAATAGGTGCTAAAATTCTTAAATCTAATCCGTTTGTGTCATGATCTTTTAAGTATGTGTTTACTTTTTTAATAAGTTCTGTATCATGAGCTCTGTTTTTATCTAACCAGAATACAGCAGGAGTTTCAGAAGCTTTTGCACGTGTAACAGCTAGTTTTACCCAGTCTTGAATAGGAGCATCTTTAGTTTGGCACATACGCCAAATATCTCCAGTTTCAACGTTGTGTTGCATTAATTTGTTACCAGCATCATCAATTACAGTTACTGTTCCGTTAGCTTCAATTTCAAAAGTTTTATCATGCGATCCGTATTCCTCAGCTTTTTGAGCCATTAAACCAACGTTAGGAACAGTTCCCATTGTTGTAGGGTCAAAAGCACCATGTTTTTTACAGAAATCTATAGTTGCAGCATAAACACCTGCATAACTACTATCTGGAATAATTGCTTTGGTATCTTGTAATTCACCTTTAGCGTTCCACATTTTTCCTGATGTTCTTATCATTGCTGGCATTGAGGCATCAATAATTACATCACTTGGTACGTGTAAGTTTGTTATACCTTTATCTGAATTTACCATGGCAATTGAAGGCCCGTTTTTGTAGGTAGCTTCAATTTCAGCTTCGATTTCAGCTTTTTTATCGGCAGGTAATTCGTTAATGCGCTCTAGTAAATTTCCTAAACCAGAGTTTACATTTACACCTATGTTTTCTAAAGTTTCGCCATATTTTTCAAATACATTTTTAAAGTAAGCTTTTACTGCATGCCCAAAAATAATAGGGTCGCTTACCTTCATCATGGTACCTTTCATGTGTAGCGAAAAAAGAATGTTTTTTTCTCTAGCATCAGCTACTTGGGCTTCTAAAAAGCTTACTAATGCTTTTTTGTTCATTACTGTTGCATCAATAATTTCGCCTTCTAAAATTGGGAAACTATCTTTTAAAACGGTTTCAGTTCCGTTTACATCAGTATGTACAATTTTAATATTTGTAGCCTTGGGTAGTGTTACAGATTTTTCGTTGTGTGCAAAATCATTGTCTTGCATGGTGGCTACATGTGTTTTAGAATTGCTAGTCCATTCACCCATAGAATGCGGATTCTTTTTTGCGTAGTTTTTAACCGCTTTAGGTGCGCGTCTATCAGAGTTTCCTTCACGTAAAACAGGGTTTACGGCACTACCTTTAATTTTATCGTAGCGGTTTTTTATATCTTTTTCAGTGTCGTTTTGAGGTTCATTTGGATAATCAGGAACTGCAAAACCTTTAGATTGTAATTCTTTTATTGCACCTTTTAACTGCGGAATAGAAGCACTAATGTTAGGTAATTTTATAATGTTAGCTTCTGGTTTTTTAGCTAATTCACCTAGCAATGCCAAATCATCTGGAACACGCTGATCTTCGTTTAAATAGTCTGGAAAAACAGCTAAAATCCTAGCGGCCAAAGAAATATCTTTGGTTTCTATGTTAATTCCTGCAGACTTAACAAAAGCCTGAACTATAGGTAAAAAAGAACGTGTTGCTAAAGCCGGAGCTTCATCGGTTTTTGTATAAATAATTTTAGACATTAGTATTGCTTTTTTTGTTTAAAATGGTTGCTAAAAATTGTTTGGATAAATAGAAGATACATTTTTAGCGATGCGAATATACAAAATTAGACTAGATATAACAGCCTAATTACAAAATGAAAATGTTAAGAAAGATATAATTTTTATAATGGTAAAAAACTGCTTAGCCACTACTTTTTTTGTAACGAAAAGGAGCTTTGTTTGTTAAAAAACAAAAGCCATATCACTGTAGAATTTAATCTGCTTTGATATGGCTTTTTCTTTGAAAAGCTTAAAAGCTATTTCAAGGAGGAACATTTGTTAATTTTCAAAATGTATTGACCTAATTACCAAATGCTCAAAAGTATTGTTTTTCTTAATGCTATTAATCTTTTTACTTAGTTAAACTAAAACAATAGCATTGATTAATTTACAGAATGTACTGGTGTTTAAGCTTTCAACTATATTTTGTATTTAATTTTCATAATATACAGTTTGAATATAGTATCATAGTTTATAAATAATCACACATACACATGATGCTTTTAAAACCTAGAAAAACAATAGTGTAATAAAGAACGTTACATTATTTTTAGATGCACTTTTATAATTTTGAAATGAAAACAATATTATTTATTTGTGCATCTATTGTAAATATAAAACATTTTGGTGTAAAATAACGTTTTTTAAATATTTAAATATCAACAGGTTATAAACTATAGTTATCAACTTTTGTTAATAACTAAAAAAGCCTTGATTTTATAATCAAGGCTTTTTTTATATGTTTTTGTAGAAATTTTACTTGTTTCTAAGCTCTTTAATTCTAGCTTTTTTACCAGTAAGACCTCTAAAGTAGAAAATACGAGCTCTACGTACTTTACCACGTTTGTTAACTTCAACTTTTTGTAATGCAGGTAAGTTTACAGGGAAGATACGCTCAACACCAATAGAACCAGACATTTTTCTAATTGTAAAAGTTTCTGAAGCACCAGATCCTCTACGTTGTATTACAACACCTTTAAAAAACTGTGTTCTTGTTTTATTACCCTCTTTGATTTCGTAATAAACAGTAATAGTATCACCAGCACTAAATTCTGGTAAGTCTTTTCTTGTTACAAATTCGTCTTGTACAAATTTTACTAAAGATTCCATCTTTGTATTTATTTTATAAATGGTTGATTCAGAACAACATTCACGATTTTCGCCAGAGGTTAACCCGAAATTGGCTGCAAATATAATTAAAAAGTTATAAGTAGAAAGTAAAAGGTTTAGTTTTTTGTTTTATTGTTAGATGTTAGTGTTTAAAATACTATTCATCTAACAAATCGGGTCTGCGTTCTTGGGTGCGTTTGTACGCTTTGTTTTCGCGCCATTTTTCAATTTCAGGAAAATTACCACTAAACAGAATTTCGGGTACTTTCCATCCGTTATATTCTCTTGGGCGTGTGTAAATTGGTGGTGCTAATAAATTATCTTGAAAAGAATCTGTTAAAGCAGAGGTTTCATTGCCTAAAACGCCTGGAATTAGCCTAATTACCGCATCACAAAGTACGGCAGCTCCTAATTCGCCACCCGATAAAACATAATCGCCTATAGATATTTCTTTGGTTATAAAATGATCGCGCACGCGTTGGTCTACACCTTTATAATGCCCGCATAAAATAATAATGTTTTCTTTTAGTGATAGTTGATTGGCAATACCTTGGTTTAGGGTTTCGCCATCGGGTGTCATATAAATTATTTCATCATAATGTCTTTCGGCTTTTAAGCCAGATATACATTTGTCAATAGGCTCAATCATCATAACCATACCTGCGCCACCACCAAATTGGTAATCGTCAATACTTTTGTAATTATCGGTAGCATAATCTCTTAAATTGTGAAAATGAACTTCAACCAAATTAGCATCAATGGCTCTTTTTAAAATTGAAGCTTCAAACGGACTTTTAAGTAATTCTGGTAAAACGGTAATAATATCTATACGCATTGTATTATTTTATAATGGACAAAGATAGTTTAATTGTTGTTTTTAAAATACCTAAAAACACAAATAGCGATTTTTATTGAATAAAAATCGCTATTAAAAAAAATTATTAAGTGTGTGTTTTAAAACTCTCTTTTACCAAATTCACTATCAATAAATTTAGCTTTGTTTTTACCGTTTTTAAAGGTGTAGGTTAAGTTTAGTGTAACCATATCTACCTCGTAAATGTAATTTGTTGTGGTGTAAAATTCATTGGGCCTAAAGGTTGTAATGCGTTGCTCATTAGTATCTAAAAGTCCCATATCAATATTTTGCCACTGTAGGGTAGCGGTTAACCTATTATTTAAAAACGCCTTTTGAAAAGTTAAGTTAGGTGAATAGTAACGCGAGTCTTCACCTTGTGCTGTAACTCTATCAGATAAATAATTGAAGGTGAATTGAAGCGAGGCATTTTCCCAAAAACTGTATGTTGAATTTAAGTTTATTGAATACATGGTAGCTTTTGAGTTTACATCTCTATTATCAAACTCGCCATCAATTTTATAGTTATAAATATTTGCACCAATAAAATTACTCCAGTTTTTTGTTGGTTTTAGGTTGGCACCAACTTCAATACCAATTGCTTTGGCATTACCAACATTTGAATAAATTCTATTTAAAATAGTATCATTATAAATGGTATTTACTCTGTTTACTAAGTTTTTTACATTTCTAAAGTAACCTGTAGCAAAAATAGAATTACCGCCTTTAATTTTTTTAGTAATACCAAGTTCAACTAAATCAATAAATTCTGGTTTAAGGTTTGGGTCTCCTTGTTCTAACGTTTCAGAGTGTTCACGTTCTGGGAACGGATTCATTTTAAATGTTGTTGTGCGCTCTACACGTTTGCTATAAGCGGCTTTAATGTTTGTTTTGTCATTTATTTCATATTGAATAGAGGCCGAAGGATATAGTTTAGTAAAGTCATATTCATAGGTTTCATCTATGGTGTTGGCTTTATCTTTTAAATCTAAAGTTCTATCACTAACTTCAACTCTAGCGCCGGCGCTGTAATCCCATTTTCCTTTTTTGCCTGTAAGTTGTGCGTAAACAGAGTGAATGCTTCGTTTTAAGTTAACTTCACTTGAAAATTCTGGAACTAATACAAAATCATCATTAAAATCTGTGCGTCTTTCATATACAAAATCGCCTGTATGATCTAAATTTCTGTATTGATATCCAGTTTCTAAAGTACCAAAAGAAAAAGGTTTAAAACTATAATCTATTTGTGCGCGCAAACCGTTTAATGGGTTGTCATTGGTGTTGTATTCATCTTGATAAAGAATTGAATTATCAGGATGTCCTAAATTTTGGTTAACGGTTGGGCCACCTAACAGTGTGTATTCGTATAAAAATGATGTAGATAATTTAGAGTTGTTATTAAAGGTGTGTGCATAATCAAAACTACCCAAAGCAAAATCACTTTTTCTAATTCTTAAGTTATGATTGAAATATTGAAATGTATAATCTCTATCAGCATCAGTGCCATTGGCAGGTGTTATGGCGTGGTTATCAAAATACACAATATCAGCTAACCTGTCTTTACTGCGTTTACCGGCAAAAAAGCCTAAAGAGAATGTGTTATTGTCATCTGGTGTAAAATCTACAGTAAAGCGTCCGCTATAGTTTTCTTCATCAAAACTACGTTCGCCAGTTGATGGAAATTGTGTGCGCGTATTATTAATAATAGTGTAAACATCGCCTTCGCGTCTTCCGCCTAAATCGTTACGTTGGTAGCTAGCGCCTAAAGAAACGTTCCATTTATCATTTCGCATGTTATAAGTACCATCAATACCGTATCGTTGGTGCGCTTTGTCATTATCATACGTTTCAATAGAAGGTAAACCACCTTTAATGTTTATTTGGCCAAATGCGCCATTTGTAGCGCCTTTTTTAGTAATTATATTAATTAAACCTGCTTTTCCTTCAGGGTCATATTTAGCTGAAGGAGCCGTAATAACTTCAACACGTTCAATAGCATTAGCAGGTAATTGCGCCATTAATGCGCTTGCGTTACCCTGTGTTGGTTTTCCATTAAGTAAAACTACAAAACCAGAGCTACCTCTTACATTAATTTCACCTTGGCCATCAATACTTACAGATGGTAGGTTTCTAATAACATCAACACCAGAGCCTCCTTGAGCATTTTTAAATTTTTCGGCATCAAAAACTTGCCTGTCAATTTTATTTACAACGGTAGCGCGTTCTGCTTGTACTACAACTTCGTTTAACGCATTGCCAAGTTTTAATTGTAAAATACCCAAATTTGTGGTGCTTTTTGTATTGGTAATTGTTATATTTTTTAAGGTTGTAACATCATAACCAATAAAAGATGCTTCAATATAATATGTGCCTTTTTTTAGGTTTTCAAAAGTGAACTCGCCATCTATATTAGTAATAACACCTGTAATTAGTTCTTGTGTTTTTTGGTTAAAAATAGCAGCGGTTGCATACTCTAAAGGGGTGTTTGTTTCGTCTACAATTTTACCTTTTAGTTGCCCAAAAGAAAAGGTAAAGCTCATTAATAAAGCAAAGGTTGTTAAATATTGAATAGTTGTTTTCATAAATTAAAATAGATTTCGGGGTGCAATTTACACCCATAAAAAATGTGGTATTTGGTCTATTTGAAAAATTTATGGTACAATTGAATTAAGAGTGTTAAATTGGTGTTAAAACAAGTGTTTTAAATGTAATTGAGTAGCACAATTTTAGTTAACTATTTAAGTTAATTAATAAAGCATTGCCAAAACTAGAGTTACTTGCATAATAGCTTTATATTAGTATTTTTGTAGCCGCTTGAATAATTTTTAATCCATGAAATTAGCATATTTATTTACATTAGTATCAATACTTTTTTTTAGTGTTTGTAATGCACAGTTAAAAACAGATGAAGTACTTTTTACAATTGGCAATGAACCTGTTTATGTGTCTGAATTTTTAAGAGTTTACAATAAGAATTTAGATTTGGTAAAAGACGAATCTCAAAGAAATGTAGATGAATACTTAAAACTATTTACCACTTATAAATTAAAATTAAAGGAAGCTAAAGCACAAAAACTTCATGAAAAAGCATCATACAAAACAGAGTTAGAAAGCTACCAAAAGCAACTTGCTAAAAGTTTTATGAAAGATACTAAAGTAACCGATGCTTTACTTGAAGAAGCTTACCAAAGAATTTCGTTTGACGTTAATGCAAACCATATTTTAATAAAACTACCTAAAAATGCAAACCCAGGTGATACTTTGGTTGTTTATAACAGGCTTTTAAAATGGCGAGAAGCAGCTTTAAATCAAGGTTTTGAAACCATTATGAAGCAAAAGCACGATGGTAAAAATGTGTTTGGTGAAACTTTAGGATATTTTTCTGGTTTTAAAATGGTTTACAGTTTTGAAAATGCGGCCTTCAATACACCCGTGGGCGAAATTTCTATGCCTTTTAGAACGCGTTTTGGTTACCATATTATTCAGGTTTTAGATAAAAGAAAATCTAAAGGAGAGCGCACCGTTGCTCATATTATGGTAACAGAAAAAAAAGGTGATACTTTAAATACTTCTGAAGAACGTATAAACGAAATTTATAACAAGTTTAAACAAGGTGAAACCTTTGAGAGTTTAGCTAAACAGTTTTCAGATGATAAAAACTCAGCAGTTAACGGTGGAAAAATGGCGCCATTTTCTAGCGGACAATTAAATGCGCCAGAATTTGAAAAAGTAGCTTTTGCTTTAGAAAATAAAGGTGATGTTTCAGAGCCTATTAAATCGGCTTATGGTTGGCATATTGTTAAACTAATTGATAAAAAACTAATACCACCTTTTGAAGATGTTAAAGCAGATTTGTTAACAAAAGTAAAAAGAGACGATCGCTCAAAACTTATAGATGATGCTTTATACAACAGCTTAAAAAAACAATACAACCTAACCGAAAATAATGCAGCAATACCATATTTTGTGTCTATTTTAAATGAAGATTATTTTAAGCGTAGTTGGCGTTTACCAGAAAATTTCAATGCAGAAACAACATTGTTTACTATTGCAGATTCAACCTTTACATACAATAATTTTGCAACGTATTTGTTAGAAAAACAGCAAGGTAGAATAATAAAAAAACCATTAAATACATTTGTTAATGAGCATTACAATACATTTTTAAATGAAACTTTAGTGGCCTATAAAGAAGCTCGTTTAGAGTTTGAAAATGAAGACTATGCCCATGTACTATCTGAATACAGAGATGGCTTGTTGTTGTTCGATTTAATGGAAAATACCATTTGGAATGCTTCAAAAACAGATTCTGTTGCCATAAAAGAATACTACCAAAACAATAAAGAAAACTATAAAACACCACAGCAAATTGATGCTGTTGTAGCTTCAGCTTCAAAGCAAAAAACATTAAAAAAAGTTGCTAAAATGCTAAACAAAGGTGTGTTAGCTAATACAATAAAATCGCAATTAAATACTAATGGCAATACCAACGTTATTTTTACAACAGAGGTTATGGATGCCAATAATGCTTTATTGCCCAAAAAACTGCCCTTTAAAAAAGGAGTTTCTAAAATTTACGAACATAATGATGCTTATGTTTTAGTACAAATTAAAGAGGTGTTACCGCAAACTCAAAAATTATTTGAAGAAGCTAAAGGTAATGTAATTAGCGATTATCAAACCCATAAAGAAAATATTTGGGTTAGTACTTTAAAAGAAAAATACCCTGTAAAAGTAAACCAAGAGGTGTTAAAAAACGTAAAATCAATAATAAAAAATAAAAGCTAAGTGCGTAGTAGGTTTGTAGTAATTTTAATGGTGTTATTTTTAGTGTCTTGCAACTTTTTTAAAAGTACAGATACCCAAACTGCTATAGCAAGAGTTAATGAGTCATATTTATATTACGATGATATTAAAAATCTAGTTTCGCCTGAAACAAGCCCGCAAGACAGCACGCTTATCATTCAAAATTACATAAATAAATGGGCAACCCAACAGCTGTTAGTTGATGGAGCCAAACTTAATTTAAGCGAAACAAAACAAGAGGCTTTTAATAAACTTGTAAACCAGTATAAAAATGATTTATACACAAAAGCTTACATGGAAGCACTTGTAAAACGTAGCATTGACACCGTTGTTAGTACTACTGAAGCCGAAATGTATTATGAAAATAATAAAGAGGTATTTAAATTAAATGAAGACTTAATTAAATTTAGGTACATTCACGTAAATGAAAACATTAATAACCTTAAAGATATACAAGATAAGTTTGAGCGTTTTAATGAAACAGATAAACAGGAATTAGATTCTATTTCAATCCAGTTTACATCTTATTCTTTAAATGATTCTATTTGGATAAAGTTAGCTCAGGTGGTTGATAAAATACCAGTAGTTACTGCAGAAAATAAAAACGAATTGTTAAAAAAATCTAATTTTGTGCAACTCAAAGATTCATTAGGAGTATATTTGATGCAAATAAATGACGTGCTGTTAAGAAATAATACAGCGCCGCTAGAATATGTAAAGCCTACAATAGATCAAATAGTTATTAATAAACGAAAACTAGAACTTATTAGGCAGTTAGAAAAAGATATTACTAAAGATGCTATTAAAAACAAACAATTTGAAATTTATAAATAATACACAAACCCTAAAGGTTTTATTTACAGTGCTTTTAGCTGTAAATGTACTATCTGCTCAAGAAATTATTGAAGATAAAGTTGAAACAAAACCAACTAAAAAAACAGATAGTGTTTCATCAACATTTCAATCTGTAAAAGTTGATGGAGTTGCTGCCGTAGTGGGAGATTTTATCATTTTAGAGTCTGATATTCCAAAAGAAAGAGAACAAATTCAAGCAGCAGGTGGTAACGTTGATGGTGTAACAGATTGTGAATTAATGGGCTCTTTGTTAGAAAACAAACTCTATGCACATCATGCTATTCAAGATAGTATTCAAGTATCGGATGCCGAAATTAGAGGTCAAGTAGATTATCAAATTCAGCAATTTTTACAATATTTTGGCGGAAACATGGATAAGCTTCTTAAATATTATAAAAAGGAAGACGAGCAAAGTTTTAGAGATGAAATGTTCGAAATCAACAAAAACAATCAGTTAGCATCAAAAATGCAAGCTAAAATTGTTGAAGCAATAGAAATTACTCCTGAAGAGGTAAGAGAATATTTTGATAAAATACCAAAAAACCAACGTCCATCATTTGGTACAGAGTTAAAAGTGGCACAAATAGTAGCAGAGCCAAAAGTATCAGAGGAAGAAGAACAACGCATAATTGATAGACTTAATGGTTTTAGAGAAGATGTTATGGAAAGGGGTGCAAGTTTCAGGTCTAAAGCCGTACTTTATGGTGAAGACCCAGGGCTTAAGCAATCAGGTTACATTTATACTTTAGATAGAAAAAAGCCAAGAATGGTAAAAGAATTTAGGCAAGCAGCCTTCGCTTTGCAAGAAGGTGAAGTGTCTGAACCTTTTAAAACAGATTTTGGTTATCACATTGTATATTGTCAAAAAATTAGAGGTCAGCAATATGATGTTAGTCACGTACTTTTAAAACCAAAAGTATCAAATGATGCTATAAAAGAAGCAAAAGAACGCCTTGAAAAAGTAAGACAGCGTATTATTGATGGTGATATTACTTTTGCCGAAGCTGCCAGAGAAGCCAGTGATGAAAAGGAAACAAAAAATGATGGTGGCCAATTAATTAACCCAGAAACACAAGATTATAATTTTGAATTAACAAGAATGGATACAGGCTTGTATGCACAAATTCAAAATTTAAAAGATAACGAGGTAAGTTTGGTTTTAAAAGATGAAGATAATAGAGGTAATACCAAATATAAAATTTTAATGGTAACCGATAGAATTGATGAGCATGAAGCAGATTATGCTAGAGATTTCTTAAAAATAAAAGAGTTAGCATTAAAAGAAAAAAAGCTTAAAGCCATTGCCAATTGGCAGTCTGAAAAAATAACAGATACCTACATAAATATAAACGGCACTTATAGAGATTGTAACTATACAAGTAACTGGTTAAAAAAATAGTATATGTCTGACGTAGCAGCAATTGAACAATTTGTAACAAAGTATAAAGCATTAAAGCAAGAAATTGCAAAAGCTATAGTTGGTCAAGATGAGGTAATAAACCAAATACTAATTTCAGTTTTTTCAGGAGGGCATTCACTTTTAATTGGTGTGCCTGGTTTAGCAAAAACCTTAATGGTAAACACCATTGCACAGGCTTTGGGTTTAGATTTTAAACGTATTCAGTTCACACCAGATTTAATGCCAAGTGACATTTTAGGTAGTGAAATTCTTGATGAAGACCGTCATTTTAAATTTGTAAAAGGCCCCATTTTTGCTAATATCATTTTAGCCGATGAAATTAACAGAACACCACCAAAAACACAAGCAGCTTTATTAGAAGCAATGCAAGAAAGAGCCGTTACAGTTGCTGGTCATCATTATAAATTAAATTTACCTTATTTTGTATTAGCAACCCAAAACCCCATTGAACAAGAAGGAACATATCCATTACCAGAGGCTCAGTTAGATAGGTTTATGTTTGCAATAAATTTAGAATATCCTTCGTTTGAAGAAGAAGTAGAGGTTGTTAAAGCCACAACAAGCAATAACAAACCGGTAATAAATTCACTTTTTTCAGCAACCGAAATCACTAAATTTCAAGAAGTTATTAGGCGAATTCCCGTGGCCGATAATGTAGTAGAATATGCAGTAAAAATGGTTGGTAAAACAAGACCAAATAGTAACACTGCCGCAGACTTAGTTAAACAATACATAGATTGGGGCGCTGGCCCAAGAGCATCACAAAACTTAATTTTAGCAGCCAAAACACATGCAGCAATTCATGGTAAATTTTCACCAGATATTGAAAACGTTCAGGCTGTTGCTCACAGTATTCTTCGTCATAGAATTATAAAAAACTACAAAGCCGAAGCTGAGGGTGTTTCAGAAAATGAAATAATAAGTAGTTTATTTTAAAATTTAACCCTTAATTTTTTGTGAATAACTTAAAATTAAGCGCTTCAAAATATTAAAATCGCAATCATTTTATTTTAAAATACCACTATAATTAAAACGTATTGTAAGTGACTGTATTCGCATGTTTATTTTTAAATCTTTGTATTAATTTCGTATTTTGCGAAGCTTTTTTTAACAAAAAGTAAACAGTTTCAACCCAACTTAAACATTGAAATATTTCTTTTATGAATACTTATAATGATTATCTCAAGGAGATAGAAGCGCGTAAAGCGCAAGGGCTACACCCTAAGCCTATTGATGGCAGTGAATTGTTATCTGAAATTATTGCTCAAATTAAAGATGTAAATAACGAGCACAGAAAAGATTCTTTAAACTTTTTTATATATAACGTTTTACCGGGTACTACCAGTGCTGCACGTGTAAAAGCAGATTTTTTAAAAGAAATTATTTTAGGTGAAACTACTGTTGAAGAAATTTCGACAGAATTTGCTTTCGAGCAATTATCTCACATGAAAGGTGGACCATCTGTAGAAGTACTTTTGGATTTAGCTTTAGGCGAAGATAAAGCAATTGCTGAAGCTGCAGCCAAAGTATTAAAAACACAAGTATTTTTATACGAAGCAGATACCGATCGATTAGAACAAGCAATGAAAGCTGGTAGCCCAATTGCAAAAGAGATAATCGAGAGCTATGCGCAAGCAGAATTTTTTACAAAACTTCCAGAAGTTCAAGAAGAAATTCAAGTTGTAACTTATGTTGCTGGTGTAGGTGATATTTCAACAGATTTATTATCACCAGGTGCAGATGCGCATTCACGCTCTGATCGTGAGTTACATGGTCAATGTATTTTCGAACATAATAAAGAAATGCAACAAGAGGTGTTGGCATTAAAAGAGCAACACCCTGATAAACGAGTAATGTTAATTGCAGAAAAAGGAACAATGGGTGTAGGATCATCTCGTATGTCTGGTGTAAATAACGTGGCATTATGGACAGGTATTCCATCATCACCTTATGTACCATTTATCAATATTGCACCTGTAATTGCAGGAACAAATGGTATTGCACCAATCTTTTTAACTACAGTTGGTGTAACAGGAGGAATTGGAATTGACCTTAAAAACTGGGTAAAACAAAAAGACGAAAACGGTAACACAGTTGTAGATGCAGATGGCGAGCCAATATTAAAAGAGGTTTATTCTGTAAAAACAGGTACGGTTTTAACAATTAATACAAAAGAGAAAAAATTATATAACGGAGATCAAGAGCTTAAAGATATTTCAACAGCATTAACACCACAAAAAATGGAGTTTATCAAAGCTGGTGGATCTTACGCTGTGGTTTTTGGTAAAAAATTACAAACCTTTGCTTGTAAAGCTTTGGGTATCGAAATTCCTCAAGTGTACGCAGCTTCTAAAGAAATTACTGTAGAAAACCAAGGGTTAACAGCAGTAGAAAAAATCTTTAATAAAAACGCAGTTGGTACGACATCAGGAAAAACATTACATGCTGGATCTAACGTTCGTGTAGAAGTAAACATTGTAGGTTCTCAAGATACTACAGGTTTAATGACGTCTCAAGAATTAGAAATGATGGCTGCAACGGTAATTTCACCAATTGTAGATGCTGGTTACCAATCTGGTTGTCATACAGCTTCAGTTTGGGATGACAAATCAAAAGCTAACATTCCGCGTTTAATGAAGTTTATGAATGATTTCGGTTTAATTACTGGTCGTGATCCAAAAGGTCATTATCACGCAATGACAGACGTAATTCATAAGGTGTTAAACGATATTACGGTAGACGATTGGGATATCATTATTGGTGGAGATTCGCACACACGTATGTCTAAAGGTGTTGCTTTTGGTGCCGATTCTGGTACAGTAGCATTAGCTTTAGCAACTGGTGAAGCAACAATGCCAATTCCAGAGTCTGTAAAAGTGACGTTTAAAGGTAACATGAGAAGCTTCATGGATTTCCGTGATGTGGTACATGCAACGCAACAGCAAATGTTAAAGCAATTTGATGGCGAAAACGTATTCCAAGGTCGTGTTATCGAAGTACACATTGGTACATTAACATCAGATCAAGCGTTTACATTTACAGATTGGACTGCAGAGATGAAAGCGAAAGCGTCTATCTGTATTTCGGAAGAAGAAACGTTAATCGAATCTTTAGAAATTGCTAGAGATCGTATCCAAATCATGATTAAAAAGGGTATGGATAACGAAAAGCAAATGTTACAAGGTTTAGTAGATAAAGCAAACAACAGAATAGAAGAGCTTAAATCTGGTTCTAAGCCAGCATTAAAGCCAGATGCAGATGCTAAATATTATGCAGAAGTGGTTATCGATTTAGATGAAATTGCAGAACCAATGATTGCAGATCCAGATGTAAACAACGAAGATCCTTCAAGACGTTATACTCACGATACTATTCGTCCATTATCTTACTATGGCGGAACTAAAAAAGTAGATTTAGGTTTCGTTGGATCTTGTATGGTACATAAAGGTGATATGAAAATTTTAGCGCAAATGCTAAAAAATATCGAAGCTCAACATGGTAAAGTAGAATTTAAAGCGCCATTAGTTGTAGCGCCACCAACATACAATATTGTTGATGAATTAAAAGCTGAAGGTGATTGGGAAGTGTTACAAAAGTACTCAGGATTCGAGTTTAACGATGACGCACCAAAAGCAGCTGCACGTACTAAATACGAAAACATGTTGTATTTAGAGCGTCCTGGTTGTAACCTTTGTATGGGTAACCAAGAAAAAGCTGAGCCTGGAGATACAGTAATGGCAACATCAACACGTTTATTCCAAGGTCGTGTTGTAAAAGATGCCGATGGTAAAAAAGGCGAATCTTTATTATCATCAACACCAGTTGTAGTATTATCAACTATTCTTGGTCGTACACCAACTATGGAAGAATACGAAGCTGCAGTAGATGGCATTGTATTAACCAAGTTTAAGCCATCTCAAAAACAATTAGTAATGGCATAAAAGTCATAATAATTTATAATGAAAAGCCCGAATTTTTTAATTCGGGCTTTTTTATTAACCTTTTCTTATGATAGTTTTTTCAAAATTTTATTAACTTGAACACAATCTAAATTAAGGTGGTATATCAGTAAAACAGCTACTTATATCACTTTTTTTTAATATTTTAGTTTGAATATAATTAAGAAAAAAAAAGAAGAATTTATGGCATTTGACATTAATATGATTAAGGGCGTTTATTCAAAAATGGCAGAGCGCGTAGATGCTGCTCGAAACATTGTTGGTAAACCATTAACATTATCTGAAAAAATATTATACAATCATTTATGGGACGGAACGCCCACCAAAGCGTTTGTTAGAGGAAAAGATTATGTAGACTTCGCCCCAGATAGAATTGCTTGTCAAGATGCAACTGCGCAAATGGCTTTATTGCAATTTATGCAAGCAGGTAAAGCCAAGGTAGCAGTACCAACTACAGTACATTGTGATCACTTAATACAAGCCAAAGAAGGTGCCGCAAAAGATTTAAAACATGCAAATAGTGTAAGTAGTGAAGTTTTTGATTTTTTAGAGTCGGTTTCAAATAAATATGGCATCGGGTTTTGGAAACCAGGAGCAGGTATAATTCACCAAGTAGTTCTAGAAAATTATGCATTTCCAGGAGGAATGATGATTGGAACAGATTCGCATACGGTAAACGCCGGCGGATTAGGAATGGTTGCTATTGGTGTTGGTGGAGCAGATGCAGTTGATGTTATGGCAGGCATGGCTTGGGAACTTAAATTTCCAAAGTTAATTGGTGTTAAACTAACAGGAAAATTATCTGGTTGGACAGCGCCTAAGGATGTTATTTTGAAAGTGGCAGAAATTCTAACTGTAAAAGGCGGAACTGGTGCTATTGTAGAATATTTTGGGCCTGGAGCTACAGCCATGTCGTGTACAGGTAAAGGTACTATTTGTAACATGGGTGCCGAAATTGGTGCTACAACTTCAACTTTTGGTTATGATGAATCTATGGAACGCTACTTACGTGCCACAGACAGAAGTGATGTTGCTGATGCTGCCAATACTGTGAAAGAATATTTAACAGCCGATCCTGAAGTGTATGCAAACCCTGAACAGTATTTTGATCAGGTTATCGAAATAAATTTATCTGAATTAGGGCCTTTATTAAACGGTCCATTCACTCCAGATTTATCAACTGAAGTTGGTGCAGCAATGACAGAAAAGGCGGTTTCTAATGAGTGGCCATTAAAAGTAGAATGGGGTTTAATTGGGTCTTGTACTAATTCATCTTATGAAGATTTATCGCGTGCAGCTTCAATAGCACAACAAGCTTTAGACAAAAATTTAAAAACCAAAGCAGAATTTGGTATAAATCCTGGTTCAGAACAGGTGCGTTACACTGCAGATCGTGATGGTATTTTGCAAGTGTTTGAAAAATTAGATGCTACTATTTTTACCAATGCATGTGGACCATGTATTGGGCAGTGGGCTAGATATTCAGATCCTAAAAATGCACCTAAAAATAGTATTGTTCACTCATTTAACCGAAACTTTGCTAAACGAGCAGATGGTAATCCAAATACGCATGCTTTTGTAGCATCGCCAGAGTTAACTGCAGCTATTGCTATTGCCGGTCGTTTAGATTTTAACCCGTTAACCGATAAATTAATTAACGAAAACGGAGAAGAAGTAATGTTAGATGAACCTACAGGTTGGGAACTACCACCAAAAGGTTTTGAGGTAAAAGAAAATGGTTATTTAGAGCCTGTAGCAGATGGAAGTGGCGTAAATGTTGTAGTAAAAGACGACTCTGAACGTTTACAACTTTTAACGCCTTTTGAACCTATTGGAGATACTTTAACAGGCGCTAAACTTTTAATAAAAGCATTTGGTAAATGTACAACAGACCATATTTCTATGGCAGGACCATGGTTACGTTTTAGAGGACATTTAGATAATATTGCCAATAATACACTAATTGGAGCCGTTAATGCTTTTAACCAAAAAACAAACTTTGTTAAAAACCAGTTAACAGGAGATTATGGTGGTGTACCAGATGTACAACGTGCATATAAAGCAAAAGGTATTAAAACAGTAGTTGTTGGTGATCATAATTATGGTGAAGGATCTTCTAGAGAGCACGCTGCAATGCAACCACGCCATTTAGGTGTTGCTGCCGTTATAGTAAAATCGTTTGCGCGTATACATGAAACAAACCTTAAAAAACAAGGTATGTTAGGCTTAACATTTGCCAATGAAAACGATTATGATTTAATTGAAGAAGATGATACGTTTAACTTCTTAGATTTAAACGAATTTGCTCCAGACAAGCAATTAATAGTTGAAGTTGTTCATGCTAATGGTAGTAAAGACACCATAAAATTAAATCACACGTATAACAATGCTCAAATAGCATGGTATAATGAAGGTTCAGCATTAAATTTAATTAAAAAGCAAAATGCTTAGTTTATAAAACCAACAGGTTTAACTATAAAACAAAAATCCAACTCAAGAGAGTTGGATTTTTTGTTTTACATTAGTATTTATGATGCTGAACTTGATTCAGCGTCTCATAGTTGTAAAAGTCATATCAGCCATAAATAATTTTCAGCTTGTTTGCTGTAACGTTTTATTTTTCTCTTTTAAAATAGCTAATTGTTTCTCTAAAAATGTAATAGCCTTTTCGGTTTTATAACTAGCCTTTGAAGCGAAATCTTTTAAATCTTCCTTAAATTTTACTTTACCAGATTCTGCGGCTTTACTAACATCGTCTTTTACCTCATTAAAATCTTTAGTAATTTGATCTTTAATTTCTTTACCTTCTTTGGTAAGTTTATTTCTAGTTATTTTACCTTTTTCGGGAGCCAGTAAAACACCAATGCCAGCACCAATTATAGCTCCTACAATTAGGGTTCCTTTGTTAATAATCATGTTTTTTTCTTTTAATTTAACTTGCTTTTAATAGTTAGTAGTAAAAGTTGCCAATTTGTTACAAACAAATTCAATGCCAGAAAGTTAAGTTCTATTTAGAAATGTTAATTTGTGTTTTAAGGTATTAAGTGTTGAATGTATTTCAAAAGTTTTATTTTTACAAAAACATCAAAATGAACTCTAGAGAAAACCAGCTTAAAGCTTTTAACCGTTTACTAACCATAATGGATGAGTTACGAGCGCAATGTCCATGGGATAAAAAACAAACCATGGAAACGCTTCGTCATTTAACCATTGAGGAAACCTATGAATTAGGAGATGCTATTTTAGATAATGATTTAGAAGAGGTTAAAAAAGAACTGGGAGATGTTTTGCTTCACATTGTATTTTACTCAAAAATAGGAAGTGAAACTAAACATTTTGATATAGCCGATGTATGTAATGAAATTTGTGAAAAATTAATACACCGTCACCCACATATTTATGGTGATGTTACTGTTGAAAACGAAGAAGATGTAAAGCGCAATTGGGAAAATTTAAAGCTTAAAGAAGGAAAAAAAAGTGTCTTGCAAGGTGTGCCTAAAAGTTTGCCAGCACTAGTGAAAGCTAACAGAATACAGGAAAAAGTAGCAGGTGTTGGTTTTGATTGGGAACAACCAGAACAGGTTTGGGAAAAAGTACAAGAAGAACTTCTTGAATTTAAAGAAGAAATAAAAACAGGTGATAAAGACGCTATGGAAAGTGAATTTGGCGATGTACTTTTTTCTATGGTAAACTATGCAAGATTTTTAAACATTAACCCAGAAAATGCTTTAGAGCGTACCAACAAAAAATTCACAAAAAGGTTTCAGTATTTAGAAGAAAAAGCAAAAAAGTTAAACAAAAATTTAAAAGACATGACACTTGCCGAAATGGATGTTTTTTGGGAAGAGGCTAAAAAACTTTAATTTTTTGTAAAATTATTCTTAATAAAATTTATAAGCATCTTAACATTAGTAATTTGCTATAAGCGGTGTGTTTTACTAAATTTGCACCATGAACAAAATTCATAATAAGCGCAACGCCAGAGTTTTTAACTTCAATTTTCTAGTTTTTAGAAATCAATCAGATAAATTCATTCCACCTTCGCTCTAAAAAACTTCAATTTATTCTAAGCATACGTGCTTAAAGTAATGTTAGTTAACCGTTTTAAGTGGTTAACTAATTTTGCATGTCTATTTGTTATTTGAACACTTTGGTTTTTGGTATGTTTTACAGCCATTAATAGTTATACCATTATTACATGATTATTAAAACTTTTGACGCTTTTTCAAAGTTGTCAATTATAGAAATTAATAAAGTAACCAACTTTATATTAGCTAATTATGCCCAGTTTAGAGAAACTAAAACGGCCATACGCAAATCTATTTTGTATGCTATTAAAGAAATATCGGGTTTGGGTGGTTTTGTTTTTTTGGTAGAACATAATAATGCTATTGTAGCAGCTGCAGTAGTTAATAAAACAGGCATGCATGAGTATTTAGCTGAAAACATATTAGTGTATTTAGCTGTAAAAGAAGAGTACCGAAGACAAGGTATTGGTGATATGTTGGTAAAACATATTTTGCTGTATTGCAAGGGAGACATAGCAATTCACATTCATAAAGATAGTAAGGTTATTGAGCTTTTTGAAAAACATGGTTTTAAACCAAGAAATATTGAAATGCGATTAAAAAGATAAAAAAAACAACATGGGAATTATAAAAATTAAAAGAAGAACAGTAGTAGAACAAAGGTATGCTAAAAGTATGGGTGTATTAATTACACAAGTTACATACATAAAAAAACACATTTTAGGAATGCCTTTTAAAACACTGCACAAATATCGTAAAACGTATTATGGTAAAGTAAAAGACTGTAGAGACTGCGTTTTATTTGTTTAGAAAAAATCAAAAATAACAAATAACTAAATAAACAAATGAAAATACTAGTAATTGGCGCCGGTAACATGGGCCTAACGTATGCCGAAGGCATGTCTAAATCCAAACTGTTAAAGAAAAAAAACATTATGGTTTTAGATAAATCTGAAGAAAAATTAAAAGAACTAGATCAAATGTCACAATTTGATGCTTTTAAAGAATTAGAAGACTGTGTGCCAAAAGCAGACATTATTTTTATGGCAGTTAAGCCATACCATGCCGAAAGTGTATTTAAAGCCATACAACCCTTAGTAAAGCCACAACAAATAGTAATCTCTATAATGGCAGGTGTTACCATTGAAACAATGAAAAACCTAACAGGTTTAAATAAAGTTGTTAGGGCAATGCCAAACTTACCTGCTAAAATAGGTAAAGGTTTAACATCATACGTTACTTCGGCTGAGGTGTCAAGAATTGAAAAATTAACCATTGAAAGCCTTTTAGATACCACAGGAAAATCTATTGAAGTGTCAACAGAACAACTCATTGATGCCTCAACAGGAATTTCAGGTAGTGGGCCAGCTTACGTGTTTTATTTTATGCAAAGCATGATGGAAGCTGCACTACAAATGGGATTTTCAAAAAACGACTCGGTAACCCTTGTAAGCCAAACATTTACAGGAGCTGTAGAATTATTTAACCAATCAAATTTATCACCAAATTCATGGATGGAGCGTGTAGCTTCAAAAGGAGGAACTACCAGAGCTGCGCTAGATTCTATGGAAGATAATAACGTAAACACATTAATTAAAGAAGCTGCTTTTTCTGCATTTAATCGTGCAGTAGAGTTAGGTAAAGAACATTAAAATGGCTAAAGAAATTAAAGAAAGAATAGTTATTAAAGTTGGTACTAATGTTATGACCAACAAAGATAACAGAATAGTAAGACCAGTTTTAAAGCGTTTAGTATCACAAATTGCCGAACTTTATGAACGCGATATTATGACAATTTTAGTGTCTTCAGGTTCTGTAATAGCAGGTAAAGAGGTACTTGGCAAATCTAAAATTGAAGATAATACGCAACGTAGGCAAGTATATTCGGCCATTGGGCAACCTAGAATGATGCGTTTGTATTACAACATTTTTCATGATTATGGTATGAAATGTGCCCAAGTATTACCAACAAAACGCGATTTTAGTCCTGGTGTTCACAGACAAAACATGATTAACTGTTGCGAAGGTTTACTTTCTGAAGGGGTTATTCCTATTGCAAATGAAGATGATGCTGTATCAGTAACCATGTCTATGTTTTCTGATAATGATGAGCTTGCAAGTTTAATAGCGCAATTATTAAATGCAGATAAATTAATTATTTTAACTGATATTGACGGACTTTATACCGGCCACCCGGAAGAAGATGACAGTAGTTTGGTAAAAGATGTTAGCCCAGAAGAAGACCTTTGTAAATATATTAAAGATAGTGGCAAAGTTGAAGGCGAGGGCAGAGGCGGTATGGGTTCAAAGCTTGATTACGCGCAACAAGCAGCAGCCAAAAACATACCTACTTTTATTGCAAACGGCAAAAAGGATAATACCATTATTGATATTATTGACGGAAAAGCTATAGGAACTAAAGTGTCTTTATAGATTTTTTATACAAATAGAATTAATTAAAAAAGGCTTTATAAAGTGTAGCTACATTTTATAAAGCCTTTTTTATGATGTTGTTTTTTAGTAAAGATTTTTAATTTTTTGAAGCTTACTTTTCCATACGTTTAAAGCATCTTTATGAGATTTTATGTTGTTTCTAACTTCTTTAACCAAAGGATTATCATCATCAACATTTGTGAAAAATTGAAGGTTATTTTCTAACTGATTAATTTTACCTTTAACTTCATCAATTTTCTTTCTTATAAAAATACGTTCGTTATCTAAATCTTTAGTGTTTTCAGTAGTATCAATATTATCAAGTCTGTTTTCAAACTTAATCATTTCCACCTCATTTTTTTCAATTTCTAATGAAGCAAATAATTCATCAATGGTTTTTTGAAATTTTCCTTCAATATAACGCTTATCATTAGGTATTTTTCCAATAGATTTCCATTGGGTAATTTTATCTTTTAAAAACGCTATGTTTTCTTCTTTAGTGCCTTCTAATTTTAAATCTTTTAATGTGTTTAGTAATTCATTTTTCTTGTTGAAAGCTTCTAAAGTTTCTTTGTTTTGAGCATTTCTACTTGCGTGTAATTTATCAAAGTAGTGGTTACACGCGTTTTTAAATTGTTTCCATATTTTATCACTATCACGCCTTGGTACATGACCAATTTTTTTCCAATCGGCTTGTATTTTTTTCATTAAAGGCGTTGTAGCTTCATAATCTTCGCTATCCTTATTATCTTCAGCTATTTTAATAAGTTCTAGTTTTTTTTGGAGATTTGTGTATTGTTCCTTTTTTAAATCTTTATAGAAAGCATTCTTTTTTCTGTTAAAAGTTCTAACAGATTCTTTAAATTTTGCCCACGTATCTTCATTTACTTTTATGGGCACTTTACCGGCATTGAAAAAATCGTTTCTTAGTTTTTCAATTTCCTTAATTTTCTTTTGCCAAGCATTGTGTGTATTGACATTGTCTTGATTGGTGATAGCATCAATATTAGCTATTATTTCAAGTTTATGCTCTAAGTTTTTTTCGTAAACTTTATCAATTTCTTTAAAATAAACTTGCCTTTTGTCATTTATAACTTTGGTGGCGGCTTTAAAGCGTTCCCATATGGTTTCTCTATGTTCTTTATCAACCGGACCAAGTTCTTCTTTCCACATTTTATGTAGCTCTTGCAGTTCTCTAAAAGCATACATGGCGTCTTCTTCTTTGGCTAATTCTTCGGCGCGCTCAATTATTTTTAGCTTTTTTTCTAGGTTGTGCTTAAAATCTAAATCTCGTAAATCTCTATTTAGGTGAAGAAAATCATAAAAAATTTCAACGTGGTGGTGGTAGCTATTCCAGGCATTGTTGTATTTATCTCTAGGAATTGGGCCAGTATTCCGCCAGCGTTCTTGTAACTCTTTAAAGTGTTTGTATGTTGTATTTATGTTTTCATCAACATTAATTAAACCTTTTAGTTCTTCAATTATTTCTAGCTTTTTAGCTAAATTTTCTTTTAGGTTTTTTTCAATGTTTTGGTAGTGGTCATTGAGTTTTTTACGGTAATCTTTGTAGGCTTGTTTAAACCTTTTTTGAACCGGCGATGTGTAATAAAAATCTATTTCATTTCCACCATCGTTTATAAATTCTTCTTTTTTATCGTCTATTAACGCCTGAAATTTGGTTTTAAAAACACCATTTATTGTATCTACATGCGATTTTATAGCTTGAACTTTTTCGTTTTTTAATAAGTTTTCAAGTTCTATAGCTAAGGCTTCTAAAGACATGGAATCGTATTCTTTTACAGCAATTTTATGTCTGTCTTTATTGCCTTCGTCTTCGGCATCTTCAGCATTCGATTCTTCAATTTCATTCAATACATCGTCATCTGTATTTTCATCAGTTTCAGTATTGTTTGAAGTTTCATTAGCATCAACATTAGTGGTTTCTAAAGTACCATCTGTTGATTCTTTATTTATGTTGCTATCGGTTCCTTCAGTGTTTTGTAGATTATTAGTGTCAGACATTTTGAAAAATGTTAAGGTTCAAAAAAACAATTCTTTTAAACACTAAATATACTAATAAATAGATTTACAATGAATAAATTCTGAATTTAAAGTTTTACAATGTAAGATTCCAAATTTCCCAAGCTTTTTCAGCCTGTTGTTCCAGCATGTTTAAACCGTTAATAATGGTGGCGCCTTTTTGTTTGCCATGGTTTAAAAATTTGGTTTCTTCGGGGTTGTAAATTAAATCAAAAAGTACGTGGTTTTTTGTAATTGCGTTGTACGGAATGTTAGGGCAATCTTCAATGTTTGGAAATGTGCCTAAAGGTGTGCAATTAATTATTATTGAATGGTTTTCAATATCTTTTTCGGTAAGCGTATCATAGGTAAAAGTTATGCCTTTACGCATGTTTCTAGAAACATAGTTAAAGTCAATACCCAACTCATTTAAAGTATAAGCAATGGCTTTGCTAGCTCCACCTGTGCCTAAAATTAATGCTTTTTTATGTTGAGGTTTTAAGTGTGGTTTTATTGATTTTTCAAAGCCATAACAATCGGTATTAAAGCCAACTAATTTACCTGATTTTGTGACTTTAATGGTGTTTACTGCACCTATTTTTGCTGCTTTTTCATCAATATCATCTAGAAAGGGCATAACGGCTTGTTTGTAAGGTATTGTTACGTTCATACCTTTTAAACCTTGTGTGTTTTTTAAAATTGAAGGAAATAATTCTATAGTTTCAATATCAAAATTTTCATAGGTGGTATTGGATATATTTTCTTTTTGAAATTTTTCTTTAAAATAAGTTCTTGAAAATGAATATGAAATATTTTTTCCTAAGAGTCCTAATTTGTTCATGTTTTTACGTTTCTAGTTTTTTGTCCGTACCATTCTAAAGCTAAAACAATAATAACGCCAAAGGCAATAAATGCAATAGCTACAAGTGTTTCTTGGTTTATGTTAGGAATGAATCGTTTGTAGTTTTCAATAATTTTTTCGCCGTTAGAATCTAATATAAAATTACCGTTTAAATTGGTTTTGTAATTGGTTTTTTTCCAAGGCCAAACCACGCCTAAAGAACCAATAATAAAGCCCATTAAGAGTGAAATTGTTGTGTTGCGGTAATGTTTTAGTACGTAATTTAATATATGTGAAAATGTTACTAAACCAACTATAGAGCCTAAAGTGAACACCGCTAAAACTTTAAGCATTTTTATGCGTTGCGGATTGTTTATAAATGAAAAATCGGCAGAAAGTACATTAAATAGTGTGTCATATAATGCATTAACCGAGTCTACCAATAGCAATACATAATTACCAAGTAAAATAAGAATGAAAGAGCCTGAAAACCCTGGTAAAGTCATACCAGACACACTAATTATGCCGCAAAAAAACACAAAAAATAGGTTGTTGTTTTCTCTGGCAGGATCTAAAAAACTTATACTAATACCTATTAAAATACCTATGGTTAATGATATGTATGCTTTTGTACACCAACCTTCAAAATCTTTACTCATGTAATAAATTGAGCCTATAATCATTCCGAAAAAAACACTCCAAACGTATAATTGGTAATTGATAATTAGGTAATCTAAAAGTTTTGAAATACTGAAGTAGCTTACAATCATTCCGAAGAAAAGTAAGCCTAAAAAGCGTCCGTTTATGTATTGGTAAAAACTTTTAAACCTACCATTAAATAGCAGCTTGAAAGCTTTGCCATTTATTTTTTGAAGTGAATAAATAAACTCTTCATAAAAACCAGCCACAAAGGCTACAACACCACCAGAAACTCCAGGAACTTTATTGGCAGCTCCCATAGCAAGTCCTTTCAATATTAAAAACACTTTATCTGTTAATGTTCTGGTACTTTGCATTATTGTTTTTTAGAACCTAATTTTTCTAATATAAAAATGGTGAAAAAGCCTACTAGCATTAAAGCTATGGCAAATGCTAATTGGTTATTACCATCAAATGAAAATGGCGAAATACTTTCTTGTAGCAATGGTGTTTTTTCGCCTTTAGAGTTTGTGTACCACGTAAGTGTATTTTTCCAAGGCCATACTTTGTTTAATGAGCCAAATATAAAACCCGTTAAAACCGCCAAGGTAGCGTTATGGTAATTTTTAAAAAGCCATTTTAAAACATGACTAAAACTTAATAAACCAACCAATGCACCTAGAGAAAAAATGATTAGTTTTTTTACATCAAAATCATGTATAGCGTTGCTTAACGTTTTATAAGCGCCTAAAATAATTAAAATGAAAGATCCTGAAATACCGGGTAAAATCATGGCACAAATGGCTATAGACCCCGCAAAAAATAAAAAATAATCACTCGTTGAGCTTTCCATTGAAGGTAATGATGAAATATAAAAAGCAGCAACAGCACCAACTATTAAAGCTATAACTGTACTTGCATTCCATTTTGTAATTTGCTTACCAACAAAATAAATACTGGCAATTATTAACCCAAAGAAAAACGACCAAATGAGTATTGGATGATTTTCTAAAAGGAACTTTGCTAATTTCATAAAAGATACAAAACTTACTATAATACCACACATTAAGGCTAATATAAAGTTGCCATTTGCTTGTTGCCAAAACGGTTTAAGGCCTTGTTTAAAAAGCGTTTTAAAAAGCGGTGGTTTTATATTGCTAATAGTAGCAATTAATTCTTCGTAAATACCAGATATAAAAGCAATTGTGCCGCCAGAAACACCCGGAACAGCATCGGCAGCGCCCATGGCAATACCTTTTAGAGAAATTATAAGATAGTCTGTAAAACGTCTTTGCATTTGTTTGGTTTTTTATACAAAACCAAAGGTATACATTTTAGTTAAAGGTTTTGTTATAAGGTTTGTTTTATTATGTTTTTTACAACAATTCTGTTTGAAACATCAGGAAAAAGTTCATCTATTATAAATGAAAACTCTTGGTTAAATTTAAGTCCGTTTTTTAAATGAAATTTGCCTTTATCATTTTCATTTAATTTGAAATATAAGCCTGCAAGCCTATATTCTAGTTCTGCATTTTCAGGATAAAATTCCATGGCTTGTTCAAAATTATAAATAGCTGCTTCGGCTTCACCTAATTGTATAAGTAAATCGCCTCTTGATAACCACGTGCTTAACTCATAATTACCTAAATCTAAGGTTTTTTTAAAGCCACGTTCGGCTTCTTCAATAAAATTTAATCGTTGATTTATTTGCGAATATAATTTCCAATAAGCTACATTTTCAGAATCTATATTGATAGCTTTATTTATGTAATATAAAGCTTTTTGATAGTTTTTTTGCTTGTTGTAAAATTTTGTAATGGCAATCCAACCCTTGTCTAACAATGGGTCTTCGTGTACCGTTTTGTAGTAATATTGTACAGCAAGTTCATAATTTTTAAGTTTTTCATAACAAGAGCCAATGCGCAAAAGGGCAAACGATGTTGGATCTTCTAGCTTTAAAGTAATGGTATAGTTTTCAATAGCCTCTTCATAGCGTTTTAAGTGTTCTAAAACTTTACCTCTTTCAAGGTATGCGCCTACAAAGCTATCATCTGAAATAATGGCAAAATCAAAGGCAGCTAGTGCTTTTTTGTATTTTTTTAGCGTTAAGTATTGTTTGCCTAATTGATGCCATGCTACTTCAGAATACGGGTTTTTATCTAAAAATATGTTTAAGTATGAAATAGCATCTTCATTTTGATTTAAAAACTCAAAGCAATAAATTATGTTGTAAAGTGCTGAGTAGTCTTCAATATCTTCTTCTAAACATTTCATAAAATAAGTTTTTGCCTCTTCATATTCATCTAAAAATAAATACTCCATACCTATAAGTGAGTATAGGTCTACGGCATCATCAGTGAGTTCTAAGGCTTTTTTTAATACTTTAATTGCTTTAGTATGATTGTCTTTTTTTGAAAATATATTTGCCTTTTGAATGTAAATTTCTTCATTTGTGGGGTCTAAACTATACAACTCATTAAGTAATGTGTCTGCTTCCAAAAGTTTATCTTCAAAAACATAAACTTCAACTTTGAAAAGTTTTAAATTAACAGAGGTTGGGTGTTGATCTAACCCTAGTTTTATGGCTTTTTTTGCTAAGGCTATTTTGCCTTGGTTGAGGTAGTGGTGAATAATGTTTTCAAATTCTTCAGAATCAAAGAAAAACACATGATTTGTTTTCAACATTGATTCAAATTTGGTAAGCGGCAAATTGTGGTTGTCTTCTTGACTAAACTCCATAAGCACATTTGTAAATTTCTACACTAATAAATTTAAACTTCTATTGGTTTAATTTTGAAAATTGCTGTAAATGTTTTTAACAAAGTAATGAACAGGTTTGTTTATTGGTGTTTTTTGTGTTTGTTTTCTGATATTCAGATTTTTAAGGTGTGCTGTTAATTTGATAAACTATTTAAAACGTTGATAATAATACTGCAGCCTTTTTTTATTTCTTCTTCAGAAATGGTTAAAGGCGGTGTAATTCTTACAGCTTTAGGTTCAAAAAGAAGCCAAAATAATATTAAACCTTCGTCTTGAGATTTTAGTATTAATTGATTGGTAATTTCGGCAGAATCTGTAATTAAAGCTAACATTAAGCCTTTGCCTCTAATTTCTTTAATCAATGGGTGAATAAGTAGTTTTCTAAAAAGTTTTTCTTTATCTAGTGTTTGTGCTATTAAGTTAGTTTGGGTTATTTCTTTAAGTGTTGCTAATGCCGATGCTGCAATTACCGGGTGGCCACCAAAGGTTGTTATGTGCCCAAGTTTAGGATTGTCCATAAGTAAATCCATGAGTTTGCCAGATGCTGTAAAAGCACCAATGGGCATACCGCCACCTAAAGCTTTTCCTGTAACTAAAATATCTGGAATGCAGTTGTAGTGCTCAAAACCAAATAGTTTTCCTGTTCTGCCAATGCCTGGTTGAATTTCATCTAAAATTAATAAAGCGCCAACAGCATTGCATTTTTTTCTAACCTTTGCTAAATAGTTGTTTTTGGGTTCAATAAAACCTGCACCACCTTGAATGGTTTCTAAAATTACACAGGCTGTTTTGGTTGTAATTTGTTCTAAATCTTTTTCAGAATTGAAATTTATAAATGATACATCGGGCAATAATGGCCTAAAGGCTTGTTTGCGTTCTTCATAACCCATAACACTCATTGATCCCATGGTGTTGCCGTGGTAGGCCTTATTTGCAGCAATTATTTGGCTTCTACCTGTTGCACGTTTGGCTAGTTTTAAAGCACCTTCAATAGCTTCGGTACCAGAATTGGTTAAATATGTTTTGTTTAAAGAGCTAGGTAAATTATTTGCTAATAGTTTAGTTAGTTTAACGGCAGGCGCTTGTATGTATTCGCCATAAACCATTACGTGTAAATATTTGTCTAATTGATTTTTAATTGCGCTAACAACTTTTGGGTGATTGTGCCCAAGTGGTGTAGCTGAAACACCTGCAACAAAGTCTAGAAAAGCTTTATTTTCTGTATTGTAAATGTATGATCCTTTTGCATGCGAAACTTCCATGGCTAAAGGATGCGGAGAGGTTTGTGCTTGGTGTTTTAGGAAGTTTTTATACATCTTTTTGTAGCAAAATTAATTTTTTTGTGTAGTTTAACTGAGGAGAACCATTCGACTAGTATTGTTTTATTTTAAAGTAGTTTTTGTATTTAAATTTGTTTTTTAAGCTGTTTTGGTTTTAACTTATCTTTTTTTGAATCTGCTTTTTTTAGGATGATATTTTCTGAAGCCCTATTTCCCGCTTGATTAATACGTTCAATTAACGCTTCATCAAAAAAATCTTTAGGTGCTTCATAATCTGCTAATCCTTTTATTTTTGGCAACTTTAGTGGCGGGTCATCTTTAAACAAATCTTCAACACTTGTTGGTCGTTCTGTTTCTCGCCAATCAAAACCTCGTAGCTTTTTATCGCGTTCTTTAAACTGAGATTCTGGTGTAAGTGTACCGTCTACTTGATTGTATCTTGTGTATTCCTCAATAGCGCCTTCATCAAAAAGTATGTTAATACTTCCAGCTTTTGCTTTATCTATGCCTATTAATTCTTGCTCATCGTTTCTGGCATAAAATATAGATTCTGCATTTTTGGTAATATCAACTTGCCTTAATTGGTTTTGTTCGTTAAATAAGCCTTTTAAGCGTAAGCCGTAAATTTGATTATATCCGTTTTCGCTAATGGTATCTTTGCTTATTATAAAAGCGTTTTCAAACACTAAAAGCGAGTCTAATTTTTCTGTTCTAGGGTTTGATATTAAATGAATAGTGTCACCAGTCATTTGGTTTTCTACATTCCACATAATGGGCTTTCTTTTTGCTGAAAACCTATCGGAAGTACCAAATTTGCTCAAGTTTATAAGTTTTGTAATACCTGTTTTTTGATTTGAATGAATAGAATCTGCTTTTCCGCTTAAATCAGATTTATAAATTTTAGCATTATAATAGGCTCTAACAATTCTGTTTTCAGGTTTGCCAGTAACCATAATTTTATCGGCATGCATGTAAATAGAATCATTTTCTTGAACTGTAATAGCTAAAGCTTTTTTTGTTATAAAAACAGAATCTTTTTCTTCACCTTTAAAAACTTCGGCATAATGCCCTTTTATAATGCTGTGGTTAAGTGTGTCTGTAACTTTTATATTGTTTGATGCCGATGCAAAGTTTTTGGCATTGTCAAGGTATAAACTATCACCTTCTATAATACGATTATCATAATTAATACGCGCGTTTTTTAAGGCGTAACCCACTTGGTTTTCAGTGTCATAAAATCCTTTTTCACAGTAGGTTTTACTTTCTGGGGTTGTAATGGTTGATGGCCCAAAAAGGTAAGCATGACCAGTGTCAGAATAATAATCGAAATAATTAGAGTTTATAGTAGAGCTATCATTTACCAAAACAACATTTTCAACAAATTTAAATTTGTTTTCTTGCATGTAATGCCTACCAATTTTACTGGTAATTGTAACCGTTGAATCTTTTACAACCTTACCGTTACTTCGGTAAAAAGCTTCTTGTTTTAATCTGTCAAAATAAATAGTATCAGAAGAAATAGTTGTTTTTGGGTCTTTTAAAACAACTTCGCCACGTGCTAAAGCTAATTGTGTAATACCACTGTATTCAATGTATTTAGATGTCATGTTTACCGTATCGGCTTGTTTCATTCTTACATTGCCATAGGCTTCAATAAAGTTTTCGTTGCCGTAATGAATGGCTCTGTCACACCAAAGCTCAATACTTTCGTGACCAACGTGAACTTGTTGAGAGTCGTCTCTGGTTAGTATTCTAGCGCCAGGGTAATTAACTTCATCAACGTTTAATCTACCGGCGTATTTTATTTCAATTTTCTTTTTACTTTGGGCGTTAATATTAAAAACGCTACAAAGAAATATTAAAAAATATATAAGAAGTTGCTTGTTCAAAATAAAAAATATTTACAGCAAAAATAACGATTATTATTACGTTTCATTATGTTGAAACAAAAAACGCTCCAAATTATTTTTGAAGCGTTTGTAGATTAATTATAATCAAAGAACCAAGCTTCTGAGCCTTGAATAAATAAATTGAACGAATATATTTTATCGTTCTTTATCAAAAAATATTGTAAAATCTCTTTTGAGTTGCCATCTAGTAAAACATAAGTGTTATTTATTTCGTTATCTGGTAAATTTATATTTACTTTATTTAAGTGCTTAAATTTATTATACTTATAAATTTTTCTGGCTTTATGGTTTAATTTAAAAACTCTATTATTAACAATCTTCCAATTCTTTTCATTTTTACTGTCTTCTCTTGCTTTCTCGATAAATTTACTTATTGAAGTAAGTTTCTTTTGAACGCTAATTTCCTTATCCAATTGAACAAATAAAAATTTTTCAACAATGGTTTGAGCAGGAATTGAATCGTTGATAAGATCATCTAAAAAGTTGTTAATTAATTGTATATTTTCTGTTTTAATTGTTTGAGAATTGATATTGTTACAATTATAAACCAAGATAAAGAATACAAATAAAATACGATTGATTAAAGTTATGGACATGTTTCATTGCTTTTAGAAGGAATACTTCCTTTGGTTTTATTCATTTTTATTTCAGAAGTTTCATTCATTAATCTAATTTCCTAATCAAGATAGGCTGGAGTTTGACCATGAAATTCTGCTATATATTTAATCATTACATAATTGACTGTTGTGGATTTTAAAGGAATTCCACCTAAATTTCCGATTTTAATACCAAAATTAGCACAAGCAAGAGAATTTAAGTTATAATTTGGAGGTGTAGACTTCCCCAAAGTTCAATTCACCCATATCACAAATATAAAGAAAAAGACTACTTAAATAAGTAGTCTTTTGTGTGTGAATATGAAAATTTTTTTATTTATTTCCTGAAAATAGTTTGTTTTCTGTCTGGACCAACAGAAACAATAGTGATAGGAATTTCTAGTGCTTTTTCTAAAAAGTTTATATAATCATTTAATTCTTTTGGAAATTGTGATGCATCACTCATTTCGGTTAAATCTGCTTCCCAACCTTTAATTTCTGTATAAATTGGTTCTACATTTTCAGCTTCAATATTGTAAGGTAAATGATTAATAACTTCTCCATTGTATTTGTAGGCGGTACAAACTTTTAAGGTTTTGAAACCAGAAAGCACATCGGCTTTCATCATGTTTAATTGTGTAACACCGTTTACTTGACATGCGTATTTTAGGGCTACTAAATCTAACCAACCGCAACGTCTTTTACGGCCTGTGGTAGCACCAAATTCATTACCAACGCGCCCCATAGTGTCACCATCTTCATCAAACAATTCAGTAGGGAATGGGCCTGAGCCAACGCGTGTTGTGTATGCTTTGAAAATACCAAATACTTCGCCTATTTGGTTTGGTGCAACGCCTAAACCTGTACAAGCGCCGGCAGCTGTAGTGTTACTAGATGTAACAAACGGATAGGTGCCAAAATCTATATCTAACAATGAGCCTTGAGCACCTTCGGCTAAAATAGTTTTAGCATTTTTTTGAGCTTGGTACATGTATTCTTCAGAATCTATAAAGGTTAAAGATTTTAAAACATCAACTGCTTTAAAAAATTCATCTTCTAGTTCTTTTAAATTATACTCTATGTCTACGTTGTAAAACGAAATCATAGATTCATGTTTATCGGCTAAATTTCTGTAACGTTCTTTCCAATCGGCTAATTCTAAATCTCCAACTCTAATGCCGTTTCTTCCGGTTTTATCCATGTAAGTTGGCCCAATACCTTTAAGTGTTGAACCAATTTTAGCTTTTCCTTTTGAAGCTTCGCTTGCGGCATCTAATAACCTGTGTGTTGGTAAAATTATATGCGCTTTACGCGAAATTAAAAGTGATTTTTTGTAGTCTATATTTTGTTCGGCTAATTTATCTAATTCGCCTTTAAAAATAACAGGATCTATTACAACGCCGTTACCAACTAAGTTAGTAGCATCATCATGAAAAATACCTGATGGTATGGTGTGTAAAACGTGTTTTTTGCCGTTGAAAACTAAGGTGTGTCCTGCGTTTGGGCCACCTTGAAAACGTGCTATAATGTTGTAGTTGTTAGTTAATACGTCAACAATTTTTCCTTTGCCTTCGTCTCCCCATTGTAGTCCTAGTAGTAAATCTACTGCCATTGTAAAAAAGTAGTTATTTAGTTGATTTTCTGTTTCCGTAGAAATAAAGCGAATGGTTGTTTATTTCTATATCAAAAACTTCTTCTATGGTTTTTTTTATTGATTGTATTCTTGGGTCGCAAAACTCTATAACTTCGCCAGTATCAGTTAAAATAACGTGGTCATGTTGTTTATCAAAATACGATTTTTCATAATGCGCCTGACTTTGCCCAAACTGGTGTTTTCTAACCAAACCGCACTCTAAAAGTAGTTCAATAGTGTTATATAATGTTGCTCTAGAAACTCTATATTTTTTGTTTTTCATATTTAGATATAGAGATTCTATATCAAAATGTTCTTCGTTGTTATAGATTTCTTGAAGTATAGCGTAACGCTCAGGTGTTTTTCTGTGCCCGTTACTTTCTAAAAAGCTGGTAAAAACGCTTTTAACTATTTCTTGATTTTTATTATCTGCTTTTGCACTCATAATTTTTCCGGAGCAAATTTACACTTTTTTTACACTCTAGTAACCTTATCTATACCATTAATTTTTTTTAGTTTTTCAATAAGCTTTTTTATGGTGTTGTTATTTTTAACTACAAGGTTTATTTTTCCTGTGAAAAGCCCATCATTACTTTCAAAATTTAAGCTTTTCATATTTACATTCATGTTAGATGAAATTATTTTAGTTATTTCATTAACTAAGCCCATATTATCTATACCGGTGATAACTATTTTACCTAAAAATTCTTGTTGTGTAGAGTCTACCCATTTTGCTGGCATAATGCGGTAGGCGTAGTTAGATTGTAGGCTTATTGCATTTGGACAGTTTTTTTTGTGAACTTTTATGCCATCGGAAACTGTTAAGAAACCAAAAACAGGATCGCCAGGTATTGGGTTGCAACAATTGGCTAATTTATAGTCTAATTTTTCTTCTTCTTTACCAAAAACTAAAGAATCATACCTTACAGCAACGTCTTCTTTTTCTATGTCATCTTTTTTAACAGTGCCCTTTCTTGTAATTTTATTTTTAATAAAACTCATTAAGGCATTGCTTCTAGATGATGCAAAGTTTTTTAGCATGGTATTGTCTATACTACCATTGCCAATTCTATAAAATAAATCTAGGCTTGTTTTTAGTTTGAAATAGTTAACAAGCTCATTGGTTGATGCTTCGTTTAATGTAATTTTAAGTTGTTTTAATTTGCGCCTTAAAATTTCTTTTCCTTCTTCGCCAATGCGTTTTTTGTCTTCTCTTAGAGCAGATTTTATTTTACTTCTAGCCCTGGCGGTTGAGGTATAATCTAACCAGTTGGGGTTTGGTTTAGCGGTTTCAGAGGTTAAAATATCTACTTGATCGCCACTTTTTAACTCATGGCTAAGTGGCACTAATTTACCATTAACTCTGGCGCCACGGGTTTTCATACCAACTTCAGTATGAATATTGAAAGCAAAATCTAGTGCGGTGGCACCTTTTGGTAGAGATTTTAAATCGCCTTTAGGTGTGAAAACAAATATTTCTTTTGAATACAGGTTTAGTTTGAACTGCTCAACAAAATCTACCGCATTGGTTTCGGGGTTTTCAAGTGCTTCTTGTAAACGATTAATCCAAGCGTCAAGGTTGTCTTCTTTTTCACTGTCTTGTTTGTATTTGTAGTGTGCAGCATAGCCTTTTTCGGCTATTTCATTCATGCGTTCGCTTCGTATTTGTACTTCAACCCAACGCCCTTTAGGGCCCATAACGGTAATGTGTAATGCTTCATACCCCGTAGTTTTTGGAGATGAAATCCAATCACGCAATCGTGTTGGGTTTGGCCTAAAATGATCTGTTACAATAGAGTATATTTTCCATGCAAAAAACTTTTCGTTTTCAACATCACTTTTATATATAATTCTAATAGCAAACTTATCATACACTTCATCAAAAGAAACCCCTTGTTTTACCATTTTTCTTTTAATAGAAAAAATAGATTTAGGTCTTCCTTTTATGGTGTAATTAAAAAGTTCTTTGTCTAATGATTTTTTTATAACATCACTAAATTGCTCAATATACTTGTCTTGTTCTTCTTTACTTTCTTTAATTTTACCTAAAATATCATAATAGGTATTGGGCTCGGTATATTTTAAGCCAAGGTCTTCAAGTTCGGTTTTAATATTATAAAGCCCTATTCTGTGCGCTAATGGTGCGTAAATATATAGGGTTTCAGAGGCTATTTTTTCTTGCTTATCTGGACGCATAGAGTCCATGGTTTGCATGTTGTGAAGCCTATCGGCAATTTTTATAATTATTACCCTAACATCATCGTTTAAAGTAAGCAGCATTTTTCTAAAATTTTCTGCTTGTAAAGACACATCCATGTCTTTTTCTTTACTTAAAGATGATATTTTTGTTAGCCCATCTACAATGGTGGCAACTGTTTTGCCAAAGCGTTTTTCAATGTCTTCAATATTATAATCGGGGCTGTCTTCAACAACATCGTGCAGTAAGGCAGCGGCAATTGATGTGCCATCTAAACCAATTTCTTGTGCTACAATTTTTGCAACTGCTAAAGGGTGAAAAATATAGGCTTCACCAGATTTTCTTCGTTGGTTTTTATGCCCATCTAGAGCTACTTCAAAAGCACTTCTTATAAGTTTTTTATCGTCATCAGAAAGCGTGGTGTAGCTTACCTTTAAAAGCTCTTTGTAGGCTTTGGTAATTGCTGCATTTTCTATTTCAATTTCTTCGGCTGTCATCATAGATTAAAGGTAACATAAAGAAAATTAACAACCAATAGGCATGGTGGTTTTTGTGTGGTTTATTTTATGGTTGACAAAAATTCAACTAACAAATTAATAGCTTTACCTCTGTGGCTAATTTGGTTTTTGGTAGTTAAATTCATTTGAGCAAACGTCTTGTTGTGGCCGTTGGGTTTAAAAATGGGGTCATAACCAAAGCCTTTTTCTCCTTGTTTTACCTGAGTAATTTGCCCTTTGCAAATACCAGTAAATGTTTCTGTTTTATTATTTAAACTTAAAGCAATAACGGTTTTAAACTGTGCATTGCGGTTAGTGTTGTTGTTTAAGTCTTGCAGCAACTTAGTCATATTGTCTTCGGCGTTTTTTTGTGGGCCAGCAAATCTTGCTGAATATACACCAGGTGCACCATTTAAAGCTTCGGTTTCTAAGCCTGTATCATCAGCAAAACAATTATAATTGTAGTTGTTTTTAATGTATTCGGCTTTTTGTATGGCGTTACCTTCAATGGTTGGTTGGGTTTCAGGTATATCTTCAAAACAATTAATATCTTTTAAGCTAAGTAGTGTAATATGGTTAGGTAATAAAGCTTGTACTTCTTTTAGTTTGTTTAAATTGTTTGTTGCAAAAACGAGTTTCATTGTTTTGATTTTTAAAGTAATAATGATGTTTTTATTTATAAAACTATATGTTTTTTTAAATATCTTTGTAGCTTTAAAAGTAAAGTGTTTCTAACAAAAAAATCCTCTCAACTTTTTTGTTAGTTTTTTTTAATGCAATTTTAATATTTGGGTTGAAATTTATAAAATACTTTTAATTTTTTATTTAAGAAGAAGGTAAGTTGCTGTTTTAGTTTTGAATTAAAGCAGATATGATTAATACCCAACATAAAATTAGAAAAGGGGCGCTCCTTTTTATTGTTACCAAAATATTGGTGTTAATAATAGTTTTACTAATTATTGATGGGAATATTAGTGAACGAAAAAAAGATAATGCACTTATAACAAGCGCTAATCAGCAAATAGTTTTAAGTAAAAAAATATCTCAAACAATAATTACGCTGCAAAAAAGTGTAGCAACTTCTAATAATTTTGATGAAATACCAAGTTTAGCAAAAGCTTTAAAACAATTTAAAAGTACTCAAAGTTTATTAACTAATCATATTAATTTACAACAAAACAATGATGTTTCAGCAACTCTGCTAAAACAAAGCAAGCCATGTTTTAATAGTATAGTTTCATCAACCAATAACGTTATTAACTACCCTAATAAAGAGGTCATATCAAGCTCATTAAATACTATTAATACAGCCAACAGCAAATATGAAGCAATTATTATAAAATTATCGCAAAATTTAGAGCAACAAGCATCAAATAATTTAAATGGTTTAATGCGTACTGTTTGGTTTTTGGCAATTATGTCTGGTGTTGTTATAATAGGCTGTTTCTTTTTAATACTTGGGCCTTTATTTAGGCAATTCATTAAAAAAAATAAAGAATTAATTAAGGCTCAAAAAGAAATTGCATTTACTAATCAAAAAATTAAAGGTAATTTATCTCAGGTTTCAAAATTGAAAACCGATATAGAAATACAAGAACGTTTTAATAAAATATTAATAGAACAAGCTCCCACATCTATAGCTATGTTAGATACCAATATGGTGTATTTAGCAGTATCACAAAAGTGGGTGAAAGATTATAAAAAAGAAGGAGAAACAATAATAGGAAAATCGCATTACGAGGTGTTTCCTGAAATAGGAGACGATTGGAAAAAAAAGCACCAAGAATGTTTAAATGGTGCTGTTGATGCTTGTGATGAAGCTCCTTTTGTTAGAGAGGATGGCACTGTGCAGTGGATTTTCTGGGAGGTAAGGCCATGGTTTAAAGCCGATGGAGCAATAGGCGGCCTTATAATGTACACCGGCGACATTACAGAACAGCGAAAACAACGTTTAGAAAAAAAACGCGCCGAAGAAATTATAGAAAATACCAATGGAGTAGCAAAAATAGGCGCGTGGGAGCTAGATTTAGTAAAGCAAACAGTGTATTGGAGCAAAATGGTTTGCCAAATACATGAGGTGCCTATTGATTTTACTCCAGAATTAAATACCGCTATAAATTTTTACAAAGAAGGAAAAAGTAGAGATACCATTACAGCAGTTGTAAATAATACTATTGAAACTGGAGAACCTTATGATGTAGAGTTAGAAATTATTACCCAAAAAGGCAACTTAAAATGGGTAAGAGCCATTGGACAAGCAGAGTTTAAATTGGGTGAATGTGTTAGGGTTTTTGGTGTTTTTCAAGATATAACCAAGTCAAAAAATACTGAGCAAGAATTGTTACGAAAAAATACACTTCTAAATCAAGCCGAAGAAATAAACATGATGGGGCATTGGGTAGTTAACCAAGAAACCAATAAAATGCGTTGGTCTACAAGTATGTATAAAATAATGGGGGTTAATGATAGTGTGCAAAACCCTACGCTAAATACTATTTTAGAAAGAGCACATCCTGATGATGTAGATAGACTAAAATTACATATAAAAACAGTTTTAGAAAATAAAATTGTAAACAGTGAAATTATATATAGAATTGTAATGCCTAATGGCAATTTAAAAACACTGCAAGTTAGAGGTGAAATTGAGTTAGATGAGCATAATAATATTCTTGAAGTTTTAGGAACATGCCAAGACATTACGCTTCAAAGAATGGCAGAACTAAAATTTAGAGGTTTGCTAGAATCTGCACCCGATGCTATGGTTATAATAAATGACGAAGGCAAAATTCAAATTATAAATAAACAAACTGAAAAATTGTTTGGTTACAGCCCTAGCGAACTAATAAATAAACCTGTAGATGTGTTAATACCCAAACGTTTTAGTAAAAAACATAAATTACACACACAAGGTTTTTTTACAAATCCAAAATCAATAAATTTATTAGAAACCACAGAGTTTTATGGTATTAATAGGTTTGGTGAAGAGTTTCCTGTGCAACTAAGTATAAGTCCGTTAGAAACAGAAGAAGGTTTATTAGTCTCGGCTGCTATTAGAGACATATCTGTGCAAAAAGAAGCAGAAACACGTTTAATAAAATCAAAGGAAAACCTTGAGGTGTTAGCAGATAAATTAGGAAAACAAAATACCCAGTTGGCAGATTTTGTTCAAATTACATCGCACAATTTACGCGCACCAGTAAGTAATTTAAATGCACTTTTAGATTTGTATAATACTGCTGAAGATAATGAAGAAAAACAACTTTTGTTTGGTAAGTTTGAAAAAGTAATAGGTCATTTAACATTAACTTTAAGCACCTTAGTTGAAGCCTTAAAAGCTAAAAACGATAAAGCTGTAATTAAAACCGTGTTTTTTGATGAAACATTAAATAGAACAAAAGAGGTGCTAGCGGCACAAATTGCTGAGAAAAATGCAATTATAACCGATGATTTTTCACAAGTAAACAAAATATCATACAACAAGATATACTTAGAAAGTATTTTTCTTAACTTAGTTGAGAATGCCATAAAGTATAGTGCAAAAAATAGAACCCCAGAAATTCACGTGAGTTCAGAGCTAGTTGAAGGTAAAGTGGTTTTAAAGTTTAAAGATAACGGCCTGGGGATAGATTTAAAAAAGCACGGGCACAAATTATTTAAATTAAACAAAGTATTCCATAGGCATCCAAACGCAAAAGGCGTTGGTTTATTTATGACTAAAGTACAAATAGAAACAATGGGTGGTTCAATAGCGGCAATAAGCGCTGTAAATGAAGGCACAACATTTATAATAACCTTTTAAATATAACAAAAATGAATAGCGCTTTAAATGTATGTGTAGTTGATGATGATGAAATATACCAATTCACAATAACAAAAATTTTAAAATCTATTGAAATAGCTGAAAATGTTACCATTTTTTCTGATGGCGAAGAAGCTTTTGATTTTTTAATTGATAATTTAAATAATGAAAAAGAATTACCCGATGTTATTTTACTAGATATAAATATGCCAATTATGGACGGTTTTCAGTTTATGGAAGAATACATAAAAATAAAACCTAAAGTTGGTAAAAAAATAACCATTTACATGGTGTCTTCATCTGTTGATCCTGTTGATATTGAAAAAGCAAAAAGTATCAGTGAAATTTCAGATTATATTATAAAACCAGTAAGCCCTGGGCAGTTAAGAGCTATTTTAACCCAATTGCACGAAAATGGTAAAATTTAACGTGTAGTAAATTCACTTTAAAATGTAAAAGGCTCAGTATTTTTACATGACAAATCTCATCTTTTTTCTGTAACATTCTTTTTAATTTTATACTTATAAAAAGGAAAGAATTATGACAGTAAACATTCAATATGTTCATATGCAAACAAGTGATGCTATGAACCAGTACGTAACCGAAAAATTAAAAAACCTTCATAAAAAATATGAATGGATAATTGGTGCACAAGTACATTTTGAAGTAGAACATAATGCCAAAACTAAAGGCAAAATATGTAAAATAGAATTAAGTGCACCAGGACCCCGAATTTTTGCAAGTTCAAACGAAGAAAATTACGAAGAAGCTGTAAAAGAAACCATTAAAGATTTACAAATTCAGCTTAAAAAACGCAAACAAGTTTTTCATAATTATTAATAGTTTTTTAATAACCTTACCGCCAACAGATTATCTGTGGTGGTAAGGTTCATTTTTTAATATTGTAAAACCACGATATAGCTGCTCAATAAAAAATAAACGTACCATTTGGTGCGAAAACGTCATTTTTGATAAGGATACTTTTCCGTTGGCTCTAGCATAAACATCTTCTGAAAAACCATAAGGGCCACCAATAACAAATACTACATTTTTAACACCAGAGTTCATGTGTTTTTGTAAGTAATTAGCAAAATTAACCGAGGTAAATTGCTTACCATTTTCGTCTAAAAGTATTAAAGTATCGGCGTTTGAAATTTTACTTAAAATAAGTTCACCTTCTTTTTGCTTTTGTTGCACCTCACTTAAATGCTTGGTGTTTTTAATGTCTGGAATCACTTCAAAAGTAAACTTTATATAAAACCCAAGACGTTTAATATATTCATTTATAAGTGTTTGTAGTTGGTTGTTGTCGGTTTTTCCAATGGCAATAAGGCTTATAGTCATAATAATAAAAATAACGTTTGTTAATTAAGAAATCTTTATTTAAAATCAGAAAAAATAAAAATTTCATAAATCTAAAATTTAAAAAAGTAAATCTATTTATTATTTTTGTGCGAAACCAATAAAAAATATGATTACACAAGAGCAGTTTGACCAAGAAGTAAGATCTATAATTGCAAATGCCATTAGAGAAGATGTTGGAGATGGCGATCATAGTTCTTTAGCCTGTATCCCAGAAAACGCTCGAGGGCGTGCAAAACTTTTAGTAAAAGATAAAGGTATTATTGGAGGGGTAAATTTTGCAAAGAAAATATTTGCCTACGTTGATAAAAACTTAAAGTTAGATGTACGTATTGAAGACGGTACAGAAGTTACGTTTGGTGATGTTGTAATGTATGTTGAAGGCCCTTCACAATCTATATTAAAAGCAGAGCGTACCGTGTTAAACTCAATGCAGCGTATGAGTGCTATTGCAACTAAAACTAGGCATTTTGTAGATTTGGTTAAAGGTACAAATACCAAAATTTTAGATACCCGTAAAACAACACCAGGTATTAGAGTGTTAGAAAAATGGGCAGTTAAAATTGGTGGTGGTGAAAACCATAGGTTTGCATTATATGATATGATTATGCTTAAAGACAATCATATAGACTTTGCTGGTGGTATTACAAAAGCCATTGAAACATCTAAACTTTATTTAAGAGAAACGGGCCGAGATTTAAAAATTATGGTTGAAGCCAGAAATCTTATTGAGGTTGAAGAAATACTTAGGAATGATGGTGTTTTTCGTATTTTACTTGATAATTTTGATTATGAAGATACCAGAGAAGCGGTAAAATTAATTGGCGATAAGTGTTTAACAGAATCTTCTGGTAATATAAACGAAACTACCATTAGGCATTATGCAGAGTGTGGCGTAAACTACATATCATGCGGTGCTTTAACGCACTCTGTTCATAACATGGATTTGAGTTTAAAAGCTATGTAATAATTGTAGTTTTAACCTAAATATTCTTATATCTGCAATTATAAATTTAATAACTTTGTATTACAAGCTAAATACAAAGTTATATGAGTAAACCCATTGAAGACAAACTAGAAAAAATACCTCTATTAAACGTCTTAATGCGGTTTTTAAAAAAAGTTAAGCTACCTGGTTTAGAAGGCTTATCGTTTTATGATTTGTTAGAGCTTTACATTATAGGTATAGTTAAAGGGGCATTAACAACCAGAGCAAGTGCTATTGCTTTTAGTTTTTTTATGGCGCTTTTTCCGTTTTTGTTATTTGTGCTGTTTATTATACCGTATATTCCTGTTGAGGGTTTTAAAGGTGAGTTTTTAGTGTTTTTAGAGTCGTTTTTACCACCAAACACATCCGATTTTTTTATAAATAATATTTTTGAAAACATAGACCAATCACAACGTGGTGGGTTATTATCATCTGTATTTGTATTATCAATTGCTTTAATGGCAAATGGTGTAAATGCAGTGTTTTCTGGTTTTGAAAATTCTTACCATGAACAACTTACACGTAATGTGTTTAAGCAATATTTATACGCTTTAGGTATAGCTCTAATTTTAGCGTTTTTGTTAATACTAACTATTGCATTTTTAGGGTATTTTCAAATATATGTAGTGCAAGGTTTATTAAATGCTTTTGCCGTTGATGCTCAAAATGTATTTTGGGCTAATTTTGCTCAATATTTATTTTTTGTGGCCATGATATATTTAGCAACAGCAACATTGTATTATTTTGGAACGCACGAAGGGCGAAATTCAAGATTTTTTTCTGTGGGCGCACTTTTTACAACATTATTAATTATGCTTTCATCATATTTGTTTGGTATTTATATTGAAAATTTTGGACAGTATAATAAGCTTTACGGTTCTATTGGTGCTTTGTTAATATTGTTGTTTTACCTTTGGTTAAATGCTAATATTTTGCTGTTGGGTTATGAGTTAAACGCGTCGTTAAACAAACTAAGAAAAAAACATGTTTCATAACTTTTCTATTAAAAAAAATTTGTCAAAAATTCTATTTAATCTAATTTTTGGTTGATAATTAGTTTTAAAAAATTAGTTTTTTTTCTAACAGATACTTTAAGTAAAGTGTCATCACTCATTGTTACATAACCTCCTTTTCCATTTGTATATTTTTTAATGTGGTTTATGTTTATTAAGTGAGAATTGTGAATTCTATAAAAGTTACTGTCTGTTAAAATTTCTTCAAACACTTTTAAGGTTTTAGAAGATGTAATTTTGTCATTGTTTATAGAATAAATATGAGTATAATTAGTGTCAGATTTACAATGAATAATATCTGCAGTTTTCAGAAAAACATAGCCGTCTTCAGTAGCTATACTTATTTTTTCTTGGTGTTTTTTTTTAGGTAGACTATTTAGTAAATCTTTAAATTGAATATTGTTTTTAGAAGTGAGTTTGTTTTTTAATAGAGAAACAGTGTCATTTAAGTCAGTTTTAGAAATTGGTTTTATTAAATAATCTAATGCAGGAAATTTAAAAGCTCTAATGGCTTGCTCTTTATGGGCGGTAGTAAAAACTATGATAAAATTTATTTTTTCTATTTGTTTTAGGTAATCAAAGGCCGTTTTGTCATTAAGATTAACATCAAGAAAGATAATATCTGGTTTTATCTTCTTTGTGATTGTAGTAGCATCTTCAACAGTTTTGCATATGCCTTTTAAATTAAAGATATTTTTGTGTGATATTAAAAGTTTTGTTAGCCTATTAATAGCTACTTGGTCATCATCTATTATAATAGTGCTAAGCATGGTTTTTTAATAGTTTAATTTTTATAACATTTTAAACTATTAATTAGATAATTACCTTAGGGAGGTTTTTATTCAAAGATAGATATTATTACGTTTTATTCTTTATATACACCGTTTAATAACTCAAAGTTAACAGATGATAATTAATTGTAGTTTGTTAGATTACAGTGTTTTATATTTGACATAGCTATTAACCTTTTCAATAAACAAAAAAATGAAAATCAAACTAACTTTTTTATTAACAGCTTTACTTTTTGTATCAATTGTTAAAGCGCAAAATGTAATTACAGTAGACAATTCAGTTGGTGCAAACGCACAGTATAATAATTTGCAAACTGCCATATCTGTAGCTAGTGCTGGAGATATAATTTATGTTCAGCCTTCAGAAACTACTTATGGTAACGTGTCTATTAATAAATCTATTACTATTATTGGTTATGGTCACCTTACACCAGATAAAAGAACAACGGTAGAAGACATTGTTTTAGGTGATGGGGCTTCAAATACTAAAATATCTGGTTTTTATGTTAATGATGATTTGTTTACCAGTAACACAACAGTAATTTCTAACCTTATTATAGAAAATAATTATATTAATAGTATTTTAGGTTTGGGTCAAGCTAGTGGGTCAGATAATGTTGTTGTAAGAGGGAATGTTATAAATCAAATGGGAAATAATACCACTAGTTCTTCATATAATAATTATACTAATACTATTATTAGTAATAACGTGTTTTTATCTTATTTAGCATTAAAAAGTTACCTATCTATAACTGTAAAGAACAATATTTTTATTAGAAGTAATTCAACTTGGCCTATAGCTAATTTGAACTCTAATTTGGGTAATATCACAGTGCAAAATAATATTGTTGTTTATGATTATTATCAAGATAGATCTCCAAATTCTGCTGGTGTTTTTTTTGAAAACTGTTTAATTTATAATTATGGAGGCGGTAATGTAACTTTACCTGTAGGTAATAATAATCTTTATAATCAAGATCCTTTATTTGTAGCTACAAATGATGCAGGGTATTCCTTTTATTCTCAAATTGATGATTATCACTTACAAGCAGGGTCTCCTGCTAAAGGAACTGGTGCTGGAGGTGTAGATATGGGAATTTATGATGGAACATTTAATTTCAGTAATTATGGCTACACAAATGGTGTTCCTACAGTTTCTATTGATGATATTACAGATAAAGTTGCACCGGGAGATAACATAAGTGTTACAATTTCTACAAATGCTAATGCAAATTAATATGAAGAGTAACATTATATTATATGTTTTAGTATTCTTATGTTATTCAGGATTTGCTCAAAACATAACCAGCGCAGAGTATTTTTTTAATACAGACCCAGGCGTTGGCAACGGAACTGCTTTAACAGTAAACAGTAATACAGGACAATTAACCCAAACATTTGCTATTCCAACAAGTAGTCTTTCAAACGGGTTTAACAGTTTATATATTAGAACACAAAACAGTATTGGAAATTGGAGTTTATATGAAAGACAAACTTTTTATGTAAATAGTTTTAATACCTATACGGCTACTGCAGCAGAGTATTTTTTTAATACAGACCCAGGTGTTGGTAATGCCAATGCGCTTAGTGTAGACAGTAATAGTGGCATGTTAACTCAAACTTATACAATTCCAACAACAGGTCTTTCTGAGGGGTTTCATTCGTTTTATTTGAGAACACAAAACAATCAAGGTAATTGGAGTTTGTATGACAGGCAAATTATCTACATTAAAGATTTTGACTTAATTCCTGATGAGGTTTCTTCTGCAGAATATTTTATAGATTCAGATCCTGGTGTGGGTAATGGTACATCAATTGTGTTTGGTGACCCAGCGCAATCAACTCAAGTTTTAAATATTAATACAACTGGTTTAGCAGAAGGAGAACATTTGTTTTATATAAGAGTTCAAGACTCAAACGGAGATTGGTCTATTTACGATACAGCACTTTTTAATATAGATAGCACTTTAAGTGTAGAAGAAAGTTTGTTTAAATTAGTTAGTATTTATCCAAACCCTTTTATTAATAATATAGAAATTTCATCATCTAAATCACTATCAAATAAAAAGGTAGAGATTTATGATTTAACTGGTAAAACAGTGTTTAACAATAATGTAGACTCATATAATTTAGATTTACATTTTTTACCAAAAGGAATTTATATTCTTAATTTAGAAGCTAATCAGCAAAAAGCAAGTTTCAAAATTATCAAAAAACAATAGTAATTAAGAATTTACCAAAAAAAGGCTACCACATATGGTGGCCTTTTTTGCTTAGTCTTAGTTTTTTTTAAAGTATATTCGTGTGAATTCTTCAAAAAGACATACCAGTTTTGAGATATTTTATCGATGTCATATTGCCCGTACCACTTCAAAAGTTATTTACATATAGTATAACTGAAGCCGAATCTACTTTTTTAAAAGCAGGTATGCGTGTTGCAGTGCCTTTTGGTAAAACTAAAATTTATACTGGGTTGGTTTTTAAAATTCACAACCAAGCACCTACGGCTTATGAGGCCAAAGAAATTCATCAAATTTTAGATGAAAAGCCATTAGTAAATAATATTCAACTGCAATTATGGCAATGGGTTTCTACGTATTACATGTGTACATTAGGTGATGTTTTACGCGCAGCCTTACCAAGTGCATTTATTTTAGAAAGCGAAACTATAATTACAAAAAACAATAAAAATAAAATAGATGAAACTATTTTAAAAGATGATGAGTTTTTAATTTATGAAGCGCTTCACCATCAATCATCTTTAAAAATACATGATATTTCTAATATTTTAGATAAAAAAAATGTACTACCAGTAATAAAAAAGCTCATTGAAAAAGAGGCTATCATTGTTGAAGAAGAAGTGTATGAAAAATATAAACCAAAATTAGTACGCTATGTTAAATTACATGAAAATTATACATCTAACAATCAGCTTCAAAATTTATTAGAAGATTTAGGAAGAGCACACAAACAAAAAGAAGTTGTACTAAGCTTATTTTCATTATCAGCCAAAACAAAAAAGCCTGTAAAAGTAACCGATTTAACAGAGGTTAGTGGCGCATCTTCAGCAATTATAAAAACATTAATAGATAAAGGCGTTTTACAAGAATACCACATTCAAACAGATAGAGTACAATATGAGGGTGATGATGATAATGAAGCTTCAAAACACCTAAACAACCATCAACAAACAGCTTTAAACGAGATAAACCAAAGTTTTAAAACACATAAAGTTACTTTATTGCATGGAGTAACATCATCTGGTAAAACCGAAATTTATGTAAAACTTATAGAAAATGTTTTAAAAGAAGGCAAGCAAGTTTTGTATTTATTGCCAGAAATAGCATTAACAACACAATTAGTAAGTAGGCTACAAAATTATTTTGGAGACCAAGTGGCTATTTTTCATTCAAAATACTCAAACCATGAACGTGTTGAGGTGTGGAATAACGTTTTAAATGCTTCAGCAAAAGCAAAAATAGTATTGGGTGCTAGGTCGTCAATATTTTTACCATTTAACAATTTAGGCTTAATATTAGTTGATGAAGAGCATGAGCAATCTTTCAAACAATTTGATCCGGCGCCACGTTATCATGCTAGAGATACAGCTATAGTTTTGGCTGCATTACATAAAGCTAATACACTATTAGGCTCTGCAACACCAAGTTTAGAAAGTTACTTTAACGCAAAACAAAATAAATATGGTTTTGTTGAATTAATGCACCGTTACAATAATGTGCTTATGCCAGATATTGAATTGGTTGATATTAAAGATAAGCACAAACGTAAACGCATGAAAGGGCATTTTAGTGATAGGCTTATTGAAGAAATCACCGAAGTTTTAGATGAAAAAAAGCAAGTTATTTTATTTCAAAACCGACGTGGATATTCGCCAATTGTAGAGTGTAATACCTGCGGGCATTCACCACAATGCCCAAATTGCGATGTAAGTTTAACCTATCATCAATACAGAAGCCAATTACGCTGTCATTACTGTGGTTATGCTGTAATTATGCCTAAAACTTGTATGGCTTGTGGTAGCCCAGATATTGATAGTAAAGGCTTTGGTACTGAACAAATTGAAACAGAAGTAAAGCAATTATTTCCTGAGGCTAATGTTGCTAGAATGGATTTAGATACCACACGAGGTAAATTTGGTTACGAAAAAATAATAACCGCTTTAGAACAACAAGAAATTGATATTTTAGTAGGTACACAAATGCTAACCAAAGGTTTAGATTTTAGAAATGTAAATTTAGTTGGTATTATGAATGCCGATAACATGCTGAATTTTCCTGATTTTAGGGCACATGAACGCAGCTACCAACTTATGGTGCAAGTAGCAGGTAGGGCAGGGCGTACCGAAAAACGGGGTAAAGTGTTAATACAAACATACAACCCGTACCATAACATACTACAGCAGGTATCAACTAATAGTTATGTAGATATGTTTAATGAGCAAATGAATGAGCGTTATAATTTTAAATATCCGCCAATTTTCAAACAAATAAAAATTACATTAAAACATAAAGATTATAATAGGGTTGAAACAGCCTCTATTTGGTTTGCAAAATCACTTAGGCAATTATTTAATACAAATGTTTTAGGGCCAGAAGCACCGCCTGTAGCAAGAATAAGAAACCAATATCACAAAAACATTTTAGTTAAAATTCCTAAAAAGCAATCGTTATCAAAAACAAAAGAAGCTATTATTAAAATAAACAATAGCTTCTCTAGTATAAAAGATTTTCGGTCGGTTAAAGTAATCTTAAATGTTGATAACTTTTTGTGAAATAGAAATTTGCGTGCAAATTTCGTAATTGAATTTATCTCGAAGTTAAACGGGATTTTATTCATATGTTTCTTGTTCGCTTAAATATTATTTAAAGCATCAACAAGTTGTGTTTTTTTGTTTCTGCTTAAAGGAATCTCATAAGCGCCAACTTCAACATTTTTGCTGTTAAACCTGTCAATTTTATCAAGGTTAACAATATAAGATTTATGGATTCTTAAAAATTTACCTTCAGGTAATTCTGCTTCAAAAGCTTTCATTGTAGAAAGTACAACTAAGCTGGTTTCTTCGGTAACTAATTTTACATAGTCACCTAAAGCTTCAATCCATTTAATGTCTTTTATATAAACTTTACGCTTTTTAAGGTTACTTTTAACAAAGATGTGCTCACCCTCTTCTTCGTTTTGGTTCATTAATAAGCGGTGGTGTTCTAAAGCTTTTTCTACAGAAGCATTAAAGCGTTCTCTAGTTATTGGCTTGTGCAAATAATCGGTAGCATCATAGTTAAATGCTTTAAAAGCATACTCGGTTTTACCGGTTACAAAAATAATTTGCGGTTTTTTGTTTAATACGTCTAATAATTCAAATCCGTTTAATACTGGCATTTCAATATCTAAAAAGATAAGATCTACTTGGTGCGTATTCAGTCCATTTTTAGTCTCTAAAGCGCTACTGTACTCTGCTATTAAGTTAAGCGAAGGGTGGTTTTCAACAAGCTTAACAATAGACAGACGTTGTATTGCTGAATCGTCTACTACTACACAGTTTAAAGTCATAACATTTTATTATTTCGGTTAAGATATCGACAATAGTACAAAAAATTACGGTAAACACCAAAAAACATCGACAAACAACATTTTTTAATATAATTTTAACAAAAATATTCTGCGTCACAATATAATGAAATTATTGTTGTTTTATATGTAAATATTATTTATTTTTGCAGCCAATTTTTTAACAATAAAATAGATTTATTATGAATCATTATGAAACTGTTTTCATCTTGAATCCCGTTTTATCTGAAGATCAGATAAAGGAAACAGTAAAGAAATACGAAGATTTTCTTGTTTCTAAAGGTGCTAAGATGATATCAAAAGAAGATTGGGGACTAAAAAAATTAGCTTACCCAATTCAAAACAAAAAAAGTGGTTTTTATCACTTATTTGAGTACACTGTTGCCGGTGAAGTAATTGGAGATTTAGAATTAGAGTTTAGACGTGATGAGCGTTTTATGCGTTATTTAACGGTATCGTTAGATAAACACGCAGTAGCTTGGGCAGAAAGAAGAAGAGAAAAACTTAAACAAAAAGCTTAATTATGGCATCATTAGATCAACAAGCAAAAGGAAAAAAAGACGGTGAAATTAGATATTTAACACCGTTAAACATTGAAACTAACAAACAAAAGAAATACTGTAGATTTAAAAAATCTGGTATTAAATATATAGATTATAAAGATCCAGATTTCTTATTAAAGTTTGTAAACGAGCAAGGTAAAATTTTACCAAGACGTTTAACAGGAACTTCATTAAAGTACCAAAGAAAAGTGTCTGTAGCTGTAAAAAGAGCACGTCACTTAGCTTTAATGCCATATGTAGCAGATTTATTAAAGTAAAATACCGATAACAATGGAACTTATATTAAAACAAGACGTTGAGAATTTAGGATTTAAAGACGATGTTGTAACAGTAAAGAACGGTTACGGTAGAAACTTTTTAATTCCAACTGGTCAAGCTATTTTAGCTACCGTTTCAGCAAAAAAAGTATTAGCTGAAAATTTAAAGCAAAGAGCTTTTAAAGAAAAGAAAATTATTGATGATGCCAATGCTACAGCTGAAGTATTAAAAGCATTAGAAATTAAAATAGCATCAAAAGTAGGTGCAGGCGATAAATTATTTGGTTCTGTAAATAATATTGATGTTGCTGCTGCCTTAGAAAAAGAAGGTCAAACAATTGATAAAAAATTCATCAATGTAATTGGTGGTAACGTAAAACGTTTAGGTAAATACAATGCTGTTGTGCGTTTACACAGAGAAGTATCTGTAGATTTACCTTTTGAGGTTGTTGCACAAGCAAATTAATGTTAACAAAAAGTTAATAAAATATTATCATAAAAAAAGGCTACTCAACTGAGTAGCCTTTTTTTTTAGTAATTTTGTACTGCATGTTTACTATGCATGCATAATAGACTAACTCATTTTAAAACAATTCACATGAAAAAATCAACTACTTTAATTTTCTTCTTGTTTTGTAGTTTACTTGGTTTTGCTCAAGTAACAACATCAAACATTAAAGGCCTTATTGTTGATGGCAGTTCAGAGCCACTTCCGGGGGCCAATGTTGTTGCTATACATACACCAACAGGTACAAAGTATGGTGCAGCTACAAACTTTGATGGAAGATTTAACCTTTTAAATTTAAGAGTAGGCGGTCCTTACACCATTACTGTAAGTTTTATTGGCTACCAAGAACAAACATTTAACAATGTGTTTTTAACCCTAGGTAAAACACAAAATATTGATGTTACCTTAGCTGAAGACAGTCAACAGCTTGATGCTGTGGTAATTCAAAGTTCTGGCGGTACAGGTACTTTTGGTAGTGACCGTACAGGTGCAGAAACCAGTGTAGGCAGAAGAGAATTAACAAGATTACCAACAATTTCAAGATCGCAAGCAGATTTTACACGATTAGAGCCAACAGCAAGTGGTGGTTCATTTGGTGGTAGAAATGATCAGTTTAATAACTTTTCATTAGACGGAGCTATTTTTAACAATCCATTTGGTTTAGATGCAGCAACACCTGGTGGGCAAACAGGCGCACAACCAATTTCGTTAGATGCTATTGATCAAATTCAAGTATCAACAGCGCCTTATGATGTTACACAATCTGGTTTTACTGGAGCCTCTGTAAACGCTGTTACTAAAAGTGGTACCAATGAATTTCATGGTACTGTTTATGGTTTTACCAGAAATGAAAAAATGACTGGCAAAAAAATTAAAGGTGAAGATGTTACGCGTCCAGATTTAAACCAAACGCAATACGGTGTAAGTATTGGCGGACCAATAATAAAAAATAAATTATTCTTTTTTGCAAATTTTGAAAAAGATGATAGAGATGATTTAGGAACCAATGGCTGGGTACCAAACACTGGCGCAGGCGGTATTAACGAGTCTAGAGTCTTAGAAAGTGATTTAATAGCGGTTAGAGATGCGCTTTTAGCACAAGGTTATGATCCTGGAGCTTATCAAGATTTTACACACGCCTCAGAATCTACTAAAGGTATTTTTAAATTAGATTGGAATATTAACGATAAAAACCGCTTAGCATTAATTTATAACTTTTTAGATGCTTCGCAGCAAAAACCAGCACATCCATCGGCTATATATCCACGTGGTCCTGGTGCTTCTACACTTCAATTTCAAAACTCAGGTTATGAGCAAGTTAATGAGTTAAATTCGGTGCAGTTAGAGTTAAATTCAACAGTCTCAGAAAGTGTTACAAATAAATTACAAGTTGGGTATTCACACTTTAATGATTTTAGAAATCCGTTTTCAACACCAGCACCAGTAATTAATATTTTTAAAGATGGATCGCCATACATTGTTGCAGGTCATGAGCCATTTTCAATAAATAATAAATTAGACCAAAAAGTAATTCAGTTAACCAATAACTTAAACTTTTTTAAAGGGAACCATACTTACACTGTTGGTTTTTCATTTGAAAAATTTGAGTTTGATAACTCATTCAACTTAAAAGGTTACGGTTTTGATGTTTTTGGAAGTGTTGATATTAACGAATTTGATGCCGCTGCGTACGATTTTGCAGCAGCACAAGCTACTTTTAATGCAAGAAATGCACAGCCAGATGGAACAGATGGTGGTTGGTTACTTGCTGAAACTAACGTAGGTCAATTAGCATTTTATTTACAAGATGAATGGGAAGTAAATGATAAATTCAAATTAACCTACGGTATCCGTTTTGATAAACCGCTATTTTTTGATACCGCAGATAAAGCACAAAACTTTATTGATACTGATAATGGTGAAATTTATTTACCAGACACGCAATATTTTGATCCTAATACAGGCGAACCTTTGTTAATAGATTCTACTCAAATGCCAGGTAACGATTGGTTAATTTCTCCAAGAGTTGGTATTAATTATGATGTTAATGGCGATAGCTCATTACAAATTCGTGGTGGTACAGGCATATTTACTGGGCGTTTCCCATTTGTATGGATTGGTAATCAAGTAAGTGGTGTAGATGCATTTTTCTACCAAGCGGTAGACCCTGATTTTAAGTTTCCACAAGTTTGGAGAACTAATTTAGGTATTGATAAAAAATTAGAAAACGGTATTATTTTAACTGCCGATGTATCATACACCAAAGATATTAACGGTGTACATGTGCAAAATTGGGGATTAAATAAGCCAACTGGCCAACTACAAGGAGTTGATAACAGAGCTGTTTATACAGATGCAGACCACGCAAAAGCTACATTACCATGGGGAGAAGTTGTAAATGGTAACGCGTATGTTATGACAAATTCTGATAAAGGTAGAATTTGGAATGCTTCTTTAAAAGCTCAAAAAAGCTTTGATAACGGCTTATATACAATGCTTGCATATAGTTATTTAAATGCCAAAGACGTAAATTCTATTGAAGCTGAAATTACCGGTGATGCCTTTAACGGAAATCCTGCTTTAGGTAATGTAAATAACGATGTGTTAAACTACTCTAAATATGGTGATACACACCGTTTTATTGGTGTTGCTAGTAAAAAATGGACGTATGGCAGTGATAAATGGTCTACTACAATTTCTACATTTTTTGAGTATGCACAAGGAGCACGTTTTAACTACACTTACGGTGGAGATATTAATGGCGATGGTAGTGGTATTAATGATCTTATTTACATACCAACATCATCTGAAATTGGTCAAATGCAATTTGCTAATACTGCCGATGCGCAGGCGTTAGAGAATTACATTGCTCAAGATGATTATTTAAGCGACAGACGAGGTGAATACGCTGAGCGTTACGGAGCTTTAGCACCTTGGAGAGGACGTTGGGATATTAAACTATTACAAGATTTTAAATTTAATGTTGCTGAAGATAAAACAAACACGCTTCAACTAAGTTTAGATATTTTAAACTTTGGTAATTTACTAAATTCAGATTGGGGTGTTATTCAACAACCAAACAACACACAACCTATTGGTGTATCTTTTGATAATGCTGGTGCACCAGTTTATACCTTTAACGGTAACCAAACTAAAACCTTTGGTTTTGATTCTAGTTTGGCATCGCGTTGGCAAGCCCAAGTAGGTTTACGTTACATTTTCTAGAATACTAGTAGTAATATTATTAAATTTGCGCTTCTAAATTTAGAGGCGCATTTTTTTTATTATGAAATATTTACTAGTTTTTTTTCTTCTTCTGGGGCTATCATGTAAGCAAACAGCTAATCAAACAGAGCAAAATAAACCATCGGCTTTATTAAGTTCATTTACGTATTCACCAAAAGCATCAACAATAATAAGTGTACATAGAGGCGGAAAAGGCATAAAGAATTATCCTGAAAACTGTTTAGAAACACTTCAATTTATAAATGATAGTATTAAAGGCGCCGTTTATGAAATTGATGTAGCTTTAACTAAAGATAGTGTATTGGTTTTAATGCATGACAATGCAATAAACCGAACCACAACCGGAAACGGTAAAATTTCAAATTTCACTTACAAAGAACTTTCAGCATATTATTTAAAAGATGATTTTGGAAATGAAACACCATTTAAAATACCGTTATTTATCGATGTTTTGCAATGGGCAAAAAAGAATAATGTAATTTTAACGGTTGATATTAAACGAGGCGTTTCTGTGAAAAAAGTAGTAAATTTAATTAAAGAAGCGCAAGCTCAAGACATAGCCATAATTATAACTTATAGTATAGAACAAGCAGTAGCTGCTCATAAAGTTGCTCCAGAGTTACTATTATCAGTTTCAGCTAGAAACGAAAAGGAGCTTGACTGGTTAATACACTCAAAAATTCCCACCCAAAATATGTTAGCCTTTACAGGTACACGCTTATCATCAAAAAAATTTTATGATAAGATACATTCTTACGGAATAAAAACAATTTTAGGAACATTAGGTAACCTAGATAAACAAGCACAAGCAAAAAATGATTCATTGTATAAAGTATGGTCTAAAAAAGGTATAGATATTATTGCTACAGACAGACCTTTTGATGCTTATAATGCAATAACCAATTAAAAAAATAATCTTTAAAGAGTTACAATGAAATATTCAAGATTAACAAAAGAACAATTTGAAGAACTACATAAAGAGTTTATAAACTTTTTGGCAACACAACAAATAACTGCCAGTGAATGGGAAAATTTGAAAGTAAATAAACCCGAATTGGCAGAAACAGAATTAGATGTGTTTAGTGATTTAATCTGGGAAGGTGTTTTAAACAAAGCTGAATATTTAGAACATATTTCGGCAAAACATATGTATTTGTTTTATTTAGGCGAAGAAAACATGCAAGCCATTGTTATTAACCTAAAAAATGATGTAGACATTACAACTACTGAAGGTTACAATTGGTTACGTGAAAATTTAATGGATGAAAATGTTGAGTTTTTACAGGCAAATAAAGATTACACCGAAGATAAAAACTTAGATAAGTTTAAAATGATAGAACAAGGCGCCGTAATTACTAAAGGCGATTTGTTTAAATACTTTAATAAACTCATAAATTAAGGTTTTATTCCTGCTAATGCAGCAACCTTTTTCAAGATAAACAGTTATTTTTGTTATTCCGTGTTTTAATACGGAATCTATTTTATAATTTTTAAAAGAGATACCTGTATTTACAGGCAGAATTATGGCTCAAAAACCAAGTATACCAAAAGGCACAAGAGATTTTAATCCAGAACAAGTAGCAAAACGCAATTATATTTTTAATACCATTCGTGCTGCTTTTGAAACGTTTGGCTTTCAACCCATAGAAACACCAAGTTTTGAAAACTCAAGTACTTTAATGGGGAAATATGGCGATGAAGGTGACCGCTTGATTTTTAAAATTTTAAATTCTGGTGATTATTTAAATAAAGCCAATACTGAAGCTTATGAGGCTAAAGATTCTAATAAATTAACCGCAAGTATCTCAGAAAAAGCATTAAGATATGATTTAACTGTGCCTTTTGCACGCTACGTAGTACAACATCAAAACGATATTGAATTTCCGTTTAAACGCTATCAAATTCAACCTGTTTGGAGGGCAGATAGACCACAAAAAGGACGTTTTAGAGAATTTTACCAATGTGATGCCGATGTAGTTGGAAGCAAAAGTTTGTGGCAAGAAGTTGAATTTATTCAGTTGTACGATACCGTGTTTTCTAAATTACAGTTAGATGGTGTTACAATAAAAATAAACAACCGTAAAATATTGTCGGGTATTGCTGAAGTTATTGGTGCAAGTGATAAATTAATAGATTTTACAGTAGCCCTTGATAAGCTAGATAAAATAGGCGAGGATAGGGTAAAAGAAGAAATGCTAAGTAAAGGTATTCCTCAAGAAGGTATTGATAAACTACAACCTTTATTTACGCTTTCTGGTGCTTTTGAATCTCAAATAGAGAGTTTAAAAACTATTTTATCAACCTCAGAAGAAGGCTTAAAAGGCATTGAAGAATTGGCGTTTATAGATAATGCTATTGCTACTTTGGGCCTAAAAACAGCAACTTTACAATTAGATGTTACCTTAGCACGCGGTTTAAATTATTATACCGGGGCTATATTTGAAGTTTCAGCACCAAAAGGCGTAAAAATGGGCTCTATTGGTGGCGGTGGAAGATATGACGATTTAACGGGTATTTTTGGTTTAAAAGATGTAAGTGGCGTTGGTATTAGTTTTGGTTTAGATAGAATTTACTTAGTGCTTGAGGAGTTGAATTTATTTCCTGAAACTGTAAATAAAAATGTTGAGGTTTTATTTATAAATTTTGGTGATAACGAAGCGCTTTTTAGTTTTAAAGCTATAAAACAATTACGTGCACATGATATTAATGCCGAATTATATCCTGATGCTGCTAAAATGAAAAAACAAATGATGCATGCTAATAAGCGTAATATTCCGTTTGTTGTTTTGGTTGGTGAAGAAGAAGTAAAATCAAACACTTACACGTTAAAAAACATGATAACTGGTACGCAAGACAACCTTGAATTATCTCAATTAATTAAAGCTGTTAAGCAATAAAAAGAAAAGCCCTTAATAAAATAAGGGCTTTTCTTTTTTAAGGGTTTATTCATTATAAACACTAGTTTATTATTACTTTTTTAGAAATAGTTTTATCATCCATTTCAACGTTTAAAATATAAGTGCCAGATTGTAATTTTAAAGTTTCAACAGCAATGTAATCATCATTGGTATTTAGGGTTTTATTAATAAATGATTGCCCTAAAATGTTGTGTAATGAAACAGTTTTTATGTTTTCATTTATTGAATTAATAATAACAATTTGATTGCTATTATTAGCGTAATGTATTTGAAGATTTTTAGTTTCAAATGTTTCATTACTTAACGCGTTTGCGGTTGTAGTGCCAAACGTTAATTCAAATCTATCAAGATATTCTCCCGCATTCATGTAAGTTTGGTAATTGCTATCCTTTATGTTGTGGTATAAATTAAGCGCTTTATCATGTATGAAAATAGATGTTTCTTCATTAATATTTTCTAAAGATTCAATTTTTAAAGTAATTAAACCTGCTTTATTAATTGTAACACCAAGTGGCAAAACTTGTGAACTATCAAAATTATTAATGGCTTGTATTATTAATTTAGAATTAAGTAAAAACCAGAAGGCATCCTCTTTGTTGTTTTCAATTAAAACACCTTCATAACCCAAATCAAAATTTGCTGTTGCATTGGCATCTGCACCTAAAAGCAGCTCACGATGATACCCTGTTGGTGTGCTTATTAATAAACGTAATTTTTGTCGGGTATCAGTTTCACTAATTTTACTGGTGATGTTTTTCAATTTTTCAGATTCATGAGCTTTTACTTCTTCTTTTTTGAAGGTTCTTTGGGTATTATTAAAAGTAATTTTTCCGCCGCTAACAGTTGTGTTATTAATATTACTATTTACTGTTGAAGATACAATAAATCCTTGCCCAACAGGAATGTGTTTACTAGGCACTGTTGTTTGCGGTATATTGGGTGTATTTAAGCGTGTATTGTGTGTAAGCGCCTTAACGCCTCCCATTAAAGTGTACATTGCATAACCACCACTATACTCTAATGGTTGGTGTGAGTTTGCAGCAAAATGATCCCAATAATAAATGGTGCCATTAATAATATTTTTAGTGTTATTTCCGCCGTTTAAAACCGATATGTTATCTTTTATAAATACATCAGCATCAATAGCAGATGGATACGGATTTCCAATTAAATAGTTATTGTTAGAAACAATGTTTAAGGTAATATCACCATTATTTGGTTGCCCTTTAAATACATAATTTTGGTTGATGTTATTTGTTCCCGGCCCTTTCATAGTAAAGCCTTCACCAGCTTTAATGGCACCTGTACTTCTAACATGTTGCCACTGCGAGCAATTTATGTTAGGGTTGTTGGCGTATTTCCAAATCCAATAATCGGCAATTTTAACGGGCGATGATGTGCCATTATACCCCGATGTTAAAAAACCTATATTATCTATAACACTTTTTGCAGTATAATTTGTGTTACTAGTAGGGGCAACGGGAGATGACCAATAGTTATATGTATACGTGTTTGCTGTACCTTGTTGGTTTAGTTCTAAAGAGCCAATGCTACTAGAATCATAAAAACTACCAAGTGTTTGTATAAGTTGAGATTTACCTTCTAAATCAATACTACCGTCTATTTTTAAATAATGCGTAACAGTTAAAGCGTACCCTGTTTTATCATTGTTGTTGCCAGTTAAAACTAATGATCCGTTAGGGTTTACAATTAATCCCAAAACATTTCTATCGCCGTTATTTTGTTCAGGAATTAAATTGTTATTATCATTACTTAAAGTAGTATTGTGATTTATAACAGCTATAGCATTGTTAATTGTTTGGTTTGAAAAACTACAAGATTTTGCGCCAGGGATATATTGCACATTACCGTTAAGCCACGTATTTGGGTTGTCCCAATGGCCATTTTGAGCTGTTTGGTAAGGCAAAGGAGCTGTTTGTGGTTCCAATCCATTAAAGTTAATCATAGAAGCATCGTTATTGTATTTTGATGCGTCTTTTATACTTCCAAAAACCACTGTATTCATGGGATAATAACCCAATAAATCTTCCCAAGAAATTGTATTAATATCATTTTTTTCTGTTGAAGCAGGCAGTACTTTACCCGCAACATTACATTGAGCATCTTCTTTAATTTCTTGATTCATAATAAACCGAATTTGGTTTGCGGTTAAAGCAGTTTTCCAAATTCTAATTTCATCAATACTACCATTAAAATAATTTTTTGGATTTTTATGGTTTGAAGCACCAATTAAAAAATGGGCATCGGTGCTGTTTTCTATAGCAGGTTTTGTTGATGTTTTGCTTTCTAGAATACCATCAACATAAAGCATAAACGTGTTGCTATTACTGTTGTAAGTTACTGCAAAATGATGCCATTGGTTTTTTAAAATAGCTGTTGAAGCTTCAATGTTATGACTGTTATTATTGTTTTTCCAAGAAAATTTAAGCGTGTTGTTAATTGTTGTTGAAACAGTATAACCATTAGTGTTGTTAAGTTTTGAAACAATATCAAAGTTACCATTTGAAGCCAATTTTACCCAACCACTAAGCGTAAAGCTTGTATTGTTTAAATTGTGAACATTGCCAGCGCTTAAAAATGAATTTGTGTTTTGAAATGAAGCTGCTCTAGGGATTTCTGGTGTTATTTGAGTTGAAGCAAACGTAACATATTTAGTACCTGTAAAATAAAAACTAGCCTCAAGTTTTGTGCTGTTAGCTTTCATAGTTACAGATGTTACATTACTGGTGAAATTTTCATCATCGGCAATTAACATCACATAAGTACTATTGCTACTTTTTGTACTTGAAACCAAGTGTTCTGGAATTGAAATTTTAATTGTAGGTATAGTATCTGTAACAACAAATTTCCAAATTCTTGCAATAGCTATTGCGCTAACATTGGTTGCCGTATTAGGTGTTGAATCACTGTAATTTACGGTTATTGTAGATGCAGATAATGTACTTTTGTTATTATGCCCACATGCAAGAAAACTTTTGTTGTTAAAAAAAGTTTCAGTGTTTAATGTTGCTATTGTTTTAATGCCAATGGTAATATTGTTATTTGCAGCCTGAGATTGTTTTTTATTTAAGTTTGAAGCATCATCTCTACCAATTACAATTACGTTGTTGTTATAATTTCCATTTTCAGATATATTCCAAATATTATTACCACTAGAATCAGTGTAGTTTTGGGCTGTATTATTTTGTGCAAATATTAAAGTACCGAAGCACAATAATATTTGCAAAGGCAAATACCTTGAAAGAGGGACAATTATTTTCATTATTGGTTAAGTTTTAGCTTTGGGGGCTAATTACTCGTCAAAAGTATAAATAACATCTTTTAAATGCAAAAATAATCGATTAAGTGTTGTTTTTGTTTTTATTTTGAAAGAATAAGACTTCTTTTTTTGTGTTTGTTCAATGGAGGGAATAATTTATAATGATATTCATAAAAAAACCTCAGATGATTAGTCTGAGGTTTTAAGCTTTTATTAAAAAGAGGTATTGTTAATCTACATGAGCATCAACAGCGCCACCAATATTGTTTTCAGTATAGCCTTCTAGCGTTATTTTGTAAGCATGCGCATAATTTGAAGGATAATTATCTGCAGCATTAATTATAAGGCCTTCATCATTTCTTTCCCAAGTAATAGTTTCATTACTACCTAAAAGTTCAATGCTTTCAATTTTTGAATTTAAAAGACCAATTTGTTTGCTAAAAGATTTAATAACCGTTTTTTCAGAAGGTTTATCCATTACAATGGCATAAAATTCTTTATCAGATTTTTTAGTAAATCTTATATCTTTATTAGTGTATTCAATTTTTAATTTTTCAACTTTATGGCCACCTTCAGGTAATCTTGTTGGGCCTTCGCCAAAAATAGTATAAGGTCTTGTGCCATAAATAGCATCGCCGTTAACCTCTAACCAAGCGCCCATTTCTGTTAATAAATTAGCCATAACATCAGGAATAGTACCGTCAGGATTTGGTGGTACATTTAATAACATTAGCCCGTTTTTTGATACTATATCAACAAGAATATCAATAAGTTCATTAGGTGTTTTAAATTTGGCACCTGGTCTGTAAAACCAAGCCCCTGGTGATGTATCTGTTAACCAAGCATTTTCTTTAGGTTGGTTTGGGCGGCCTCTTTCATAATCTTTAACAGCAGCATTTTCATTAAATGTGGTTTCTTTGTAGCAAACCACTACGTCTTTTCCCCATTCTAAACCTTTGTTATAGTAATACGCTAAAAATTCTGTTCTACATTCTTCAGTCATGTTTTCCAACCACCAGTCAAACCAAATTAAATCGGGTTGATAAACATCAATAAACTCTTTTAATTTTGCCCACCAATCTGCATAAAACTGTGCGTCTGGAGTATCAGAATCTATGGGGTGTGGGTTGGTGTATAAATCATAATCTTTTGGGTTTATACCGCCATGTGCGTGTGCTGGTGCAAAATATTTCCAAGTAAAAGCATGATGAAAAGACCCCATAAATTTCATGCCTCTGGCTTCAATTTCTTTTTTTAATAGGGCAGAAGGATCAATACCTCCATAATTCATAGAATTCCATCGTGTAGATTTTGCATCCCACATAGCAAAATTATCATGGTGCATAGCTACTGGTCCCGCAAATTTAGCACCAGATTTTTCAAATAATTCGGCCCAAGCTTTGGCATCAAAACCAGAAGGATTAAATTCTTCAATTATATGTTTATATCCGTATTTTTTTGGATTTCCGTATTTCTTTTTGTGATGAATGTAATTATTTGATGGTTTTCCGTTTTTGGTAGGTACTTTTTTGCCATCTTCATACATTTTCATTCCGTGCCAACCAGCATACCACGTATCTGGGTCGCCACCTACAAAAGCATTACTAACAGGGCCCCAATGGGCATAAATACCAAACTTAGCATCTTGAAACCAATCTGGTGTGGCATTTACAGTGTTAACAGATTCCCAAGTAGCTTTGTATGGTTCTTTTTTTGTGTTTTGTGCATTTAAGTTTAAAGCAAAGCTTAAGCCTAAACCAAAAAGGAATGATAATTGGCGCGTTTTTTTAGTTAATCGCATTTTAAGTGTTTTTTTATTAATTGAAATATCTTTTATTCTTTTTAAACGAGATACCTGACAATACAAAACTAAATGTAAACTAAAGTAAGTTTTAAGACATATGATTTAGTTTAGGCTACAAATGATTTTTAAAATGAAATTAAGAGCAACAAGTGTCTTTTTCATTTTAAATTACATTGTATATTTATATTATCTCTCAACAGAATAGTACATTAATTATGACCTTTAACAAACGTTTCATTACTACATTATCTAATATTATTGTTTTCTCAATAATTCAAATTATTAATGCCCAAAGCAATATAAAATTTGAGCGTATTACCACAAGCGAAGGTTTATCACAAAGTGATATAAATTGTATATATCAAGACCATGAAGGTTTTATGTGGTTTGGTACTTTTGATGGTTTAAATAAATATGATGGCTATAAGTTTGATAATTATGTGCCTAACCCAAACAACAAAAATAGCATTAGTAGTAACATAATATTTACTATTAGTGGCGATAAAAAAGGTAATTTATGGATTGGTACCACCGGCGGCGGATTAAATAAATTTGATAAAAAAACCGAAACGTTTACTAAGCATTATCACATAGAAAATGATAGCACAACAATAGATAGTGATATGGTAAGAGTAGTTTTTGTTGATAATAAAGACAGAGTTTGGGTAGCTACCGATAGAGGAGTTAATTTATTAATAGATGAAACACCAAAAGGTAAAATGATATTTAAGCGCTTAGAGCTTCCATTTAATAAAATAATAAAAACAATTTACCAAGATAAAATGGGTACCATTTGGTTTTCTGCTACTGAAAAATTATTTGAACTTGTTGAAACTAATGATGGCACGTTTAAATTTAAAAAACTTAATTACAGCCCCGATGTACTCAATAGCACTATTTCATATTTAGGTGAAGATAAAAAAGGTAATTTACTAATTGGCACTACAAAAGGCTTATTTGTAAAGAGCTTAAAACACAAAAAAAGAAAAGCAAAACAAGTGTTGAAAACTGCCGTAAAATCTTTGGTTATTGATAATGATAATAATTACTGGGTGGGCACCAACAACGGTGTTTTACAATATGAATTTAATGATAAAGGGAGGCAATTAATAAAAGAAAATCACTTTATTTATGATCCTGTTAACCCAAATAGTTTAAGTAAAAACTTGGTTAATTTATTGTACAAAGATAAAACAGGCATTATCTGGATTGGTACTAACGGTGGTGGCGTAAATAAAGTAAACCCCAAGAAAAAACAATTTCTTCATGTAAAAAAAACATCAAGCCCCAATAGCTTAAGTTATGACAAAATTAGAGCGCTTTTTGAAGACAGTTTAGGTAATGTTTGGATTGGTACTGAAGGCGGAGGTCTCAATTTACTTCCTAAAAATGAAATAGGTAAATATAAAAACTTTAAAAAATTTGAAAAGGTTTTAAGAGGTTTTGCGCTACAAGAAGTTGAAATAAACAACCGAAAAAAATTATTAATTGGCGATGGAAATAAACGTGGCTTATATATGTTAGATATTGAAGATGCCACTAATAAAACCAACACCAAAACAGAACTGCTATTAGAAACCACAAATAGTGTTTTTTCTATATTAAAAGATACAGACAATACCATTTGGGTAGGCACATACAATGGTGGTGTATATAGAATGGTGAAAAATAAAAATGGGTCTTACAATGTGTCTGTATTTAAAAATAACCCAGAAAATAAGTACAGTATTTCTAATAATATTATAAGGTATATTTACCAAGATAGTAAAGGAAATATTTGGTTTGCAACAGGTGATGGCTTATCAAAACTAGAATATAATGAGCTTTTAGAAGAAGACCCTATGTTTGATGTTTATAAAACAAGCAAACAAGATGCTAACTCTATAAGTCATAATTACATTATGCCAATATATGAGCATTCATCTGGCGATATTTATATAGGAACTTTTGGTGGCGGCCTAAATAGGTATATACCACCTAGAAATGGCAGCTCTGAAAAGTTTATGAGGTATTACCAAAAAGATGGTTTAGCCAATAATGTAGTAAAATCTATTTTAGAAGACCATTTAGGACATGTATGGATATCAACAAATAAAGGACTTTCAAAGTTTAACCCAGAAAATCAAACCTTCAAAAATTATGATGTAAATGATGGTTTACAAGACAATGAGTTTCAAGAATTAGCAGCTTTAAAATTAAGCTCAGGAGCTTTAATGTTTGGTGGTATTAACGGTTTTAATGTGTTTACACCAAGTCAAATAAATGATAATGTATTACCTTCAGAAACCATAATATCAAATTTTTCAATTTTCAATGAAAAAATAAAAGTAGGCCAAACATATAATGAAACTGTGGTTTTAGATAGTGCCATAGCCTACAAAAAAAATCTAAACTTAAAGTATAATCAAAATAGTTTTGCAATTGAATTTACAGGCTTGCATTATGAAGCGCCATTAAAAAATAAGTTTTCATATAAGTTAGAAGGTTATGATAAAAATTGGATAAACTCAACATCTAATAATAGATATGCCAATTACACCAATATATCACCCGGAAATTACACGTTTAAAGTAAAATCATCAAACAGTGATGGTGTTTGGGATACCACACCAAGTACATTAAATTTGTATATAGCACCACCTTTTTGGAAAACAAATTATGCCTATCTTATATATACATTACTTACAATAGGGCTCTTATTGGCCTTCAGAAAATATACTATTATAGGCACAACCCGAAAGCATCAATTAGAATTAGATCAATTAGAAAAGGAACAAAAAGAAGAACTTCAAAAAATAAAATTAGAGTTTTTTACTAACATTTCACATGAGTTTCGTACACCTTTAACACTTATAAAAGGACCTTTAGATTATTTACTAACATCTAATACAACAAAAGATAATGAAGTAGTGCAAGAGCAAGCACAAATCATGCTAAAAAACACCAATTATTTATTACGGTTGGTAAATCAGCTTTTAGATTTTAGAAAAATAAACCAAGGAAAAATGAGGCTTGTATTACGCAATACAGAAATAATTAGCTTTGTAAAAGATATAGGAGAGCCTTTTCAGTTTATAGCACACAAGCAAGATATAGATTTTAATATAGAATCACCGCATAAAAGTATTAAAGCATGGTTTGATCATGATGCGCTTGAGAAAATAACTAAAAATTTACTGTCAAATGCATTTAAATTTACGCCTGCAGGCGGTGAAGTTACCGTTAATATTTTTAAAGAAACTAATGAGCTACAAAACCAAAATACAGATTTTGTTATAATAAAAGTTAAAAACACGGGAGTTGGTATTAGTAAAGATGATATTGAAAATATTTTTGAACGTTTTTACACCAAAAAAAATAAAAAGCGAAATACCGATTTTCAAAACGGAGCAGGTATTGGTTTAGCCTTCACTAAAAATCTTATAAATTTTCATCAAGGCACAATTAGCGTTGAAAGTGAACCTAATAAAACAACTACTTTTATTGTAAAATTGCCACAGCGTAAAACAGCTTATGAAAACATACCAGAAATAAGTATAAAAGAAAAAAACGAAAGCGATTTTCTAGTAAGAAGTTCAGAGCAAGAATCGTTTGCAATTCAATTAAATGATGAAATAACAGATTCTCAAATATCAAGTTATCGCTCTAAACTCCCCGTTTTATTAGTAGTTGATGATAATAAAGATATAAGAAGTTTTATAAAGCGTGCTTTAGGTGAAACATACAAAGTATTAGAGGCTGAAAATGGAGCCGAAGGTTTAGAAATAGCCAATAAAGTAATACCAAACATTATACTAACCGATGTTATTATGCCGGTAATGGACGGTATAGAACTTTGTAATAACTTGAAAGCACAAAACAAAACTAGCCATATTCCTGTAATTATGTTAACAGCAAAATCTTCAAACGAAAGCGAAATAGAAGGTTTAAAAATAGGAGCCGATGGTTACATGAAAAAACCATTTGATATAAATATTTTAAAATTAAAACTTAGTAATATTTTAAAGTATAGAGAAGGTTTAAAAAAGAAATTTAATAGAGAAATAACACTGCAGCCAGAAGAAGTTACCGTAACATCATTAGACGAAAAGTTCTTGAAAAAAGCCATTGAAATTGTTGAAAAACATATGATGAATACAGATTTTAATGTAGAACTTCTGGTGAAAGAAATGGGCCTAAGTCGTAGTAATTTATACGTTAAATTTAAAGAGCTTACGGGGCTTTCATCAAGTGCGTTTATTAGAAACATTAGGCTAAAAAGAGCAGTTCAACTTTTAGAGCAAAGTAATTTTTCAGTAAAAGAAATTATGTACATGACAGGGTTTAACACCTCATCATATTTCTCACAATGTTTCAAAAAACAATTTGGTATGTTACCCAGAGAATACGTAAAAAAAATAAAAGCCGAAAAAGCCAAAGCTTCACAAAATATATATTAATCACAAAAAAACATCATGGGGTCTAAAAATTTAATTTGTATAACTTTTGTACATATTTTAAATACTCATGAATATGGACAAAAAGGCTTTTTTAACTATATTTCCACATCAATTAAACACTTAACTATACAATATGAATTTTAATTTAAAACCTTTATTTTTTTTAATGTTAGGTTTGTTGTTTTTAAGTTGTAAACAGCAACAAGAAAACGTTCAAATAGACCCGCCAAACATAGTTTGGATAACTTCAGAAGACAATTCAAAACACTACATGAAATTGTTTGATGAAAACGGTGTTGCAACACCAAACATTGAGGCATTAGCAAGCCAAGGTGTAGTTTTTAACCATGCATTTTCAAATGCGCCAGTTTGCAGTGTAGCACGTTCTACGCTAATTTCGGGAAGTTACGCTCCAAGAGTTGGTGCGCAGTTTCATCGAAAAATAGAACAGGTGCCAATGCCAAATGGTGTAGAAATGTACCCTGCTTATTTAAAAAGCGCAGGGTATTACACTACAAACAATGCTAAAGAAGATTATAATTTTGTAAAAAGTGATTCCGTTTGGGATGATTCTTCAAAAAAAGCAACCTATAAAAACAGAAAAGAAGGGCAGCCATTTTTTCATGTTGTTAATTTAGGTGATTCTCATGAAAGCAGACTGCATTTTTCTGAAGAAAAAATGAAGAACAACCCAACAAAAACAGATGTTAATACTGTTTTTGTGCAACCTAATCATCCAAACACAGAGGTGTTTAAATACACAAATGCCTTTTACAGAGATAAAATGGTGCACATTGATAAGCAATTAGGTGAAATAGTAAAAGAATTAGAAACTGATGGCTTATTAGATAACACTATTATTTTCTATTTTGGAGATCACGGAGGTGTGTTACCAGGAAGTAAAGGTTATATTTATGAAACGGGTTTACATGTACCTTTAGTGGTTAGGGTGCCAGAAAAATATAAACATTTGGTTAATGCTAAAATTGGCGGAAGAGAAGATGCTTTTGTAAGTTTTAAAGATTTTGGGCCAACACTTTTAAACTTAGCAGGTATTAAAGTTCCTGAAGGTATGGATGGTAAACCTTTTATGGGTGAAAACGTAACCAAAGAATACCTTGCAAGTTGCGATGAAACTTATAGTTATGCCGATAGGTTTGATGAAAAATATGATATGGTACGTACCGTTAGAAAAGGTAAATACAAATACATGCGTAGTTACCAACCATTTAATTTTGATGGTTTAATGAACAATTACCGTTATAAGCAATTAGCATACAAAGAATGGGCTAAATTATATGATGAAGACAAATTAAACGAGGTTCAAGCCGCATTTTTTAAAGAGCGACCAGTTGAATTACTATTTGATGTTGAAGCAGACCCCTACGAAACTAAAAATTTAGCAAATGATGATAACTTCAAATCTAAATTATTAGAATTGAGAGGAAAGTTAAATAATTGGGTAGAAAGTATGCCAGATTTATCATTCTATCCAGAGCATTATTTAATTGAAAATGCTTTTGATAATCCTGTAAAATTTGGTCAAGACCATAAAGAAGATATTAAGCGTTATATAGATATTTCTAACCTAAGTTTATTGCCTTTTAATGAAGCAAAATCAACTTTAGAAAAAAGTTTAAATTCTTCAGATCCTTGGGATAGATATTGGGCATTAATTAACTGTAGTATTTTTGGTGAAGAGGCTAAAGAATTTATACCAAAAATAGTTGAAATATCTAAAACAGATTCAGAATTAATTAACAAAGTTAGAGCAGCAGAATACCTTGGCTTAATAAAGCATACAAGCCCTGTAAAAGTAATGACAAATGCACTTTACCAATCAAAACAAGCAGCAGAAGCATTATTAATAATAAACTGTATTGTTTTAATGGATCAAGAACAAGGAGGTCATAAATATCAGTTTAATATAGATGTTAATAAAATTGACAAAGAAATCTTAAAAGTTAAAGAACTAGAACGTAAAATGGATTACATAAAAAATACAATAAACAGCTAGTAATTTAATACGTTATAAAATCAGGAAAGCCTATGAGAAATCATAGGCTTTTTTTAACCATATCAAACACTCAAAAACACATTTGGTGTACAGTAAAATAAAAGTTATAAATAGTTTTGTAATAAACATTCAAACTATATTAAACCCAATGAAATTTTATTTAAGTCTATTTGCTGTAGCGCTTCTATTTTTTAATTGTGCCGAAACTAAAAAACAAACAGCTCAAAAAGCGTTTAAAAAGCCCAATGTTATTTTAGTTATAACTGATGACCAAGGCTACGGAGATATTGGAGCTCATGGCAACAAAATTATAAAAACACCAAATATTGATGCGCTGCATAATGAAAGTTATAGGTTTACAGATTTTCACGTGGGGCCAACATGCGCACCAACGCGCTCTGGTTTAATGACGGGTAGATACGCCAATGAAGTTGGTGTTTGGCACACCGTAGGCGGTTGGTCTTTATTAAGAGAACAAGAAAAAACTCTAGCCGATATGTTTACCCAAGCAGGTTACGCCACAGGCGGATTTGGTAAATGGCATTTAGGAGATAATTATGGCTTTAGGCCAGAAGATAGAGGTTTTCAAGAAACCGTAATGCACGGTGGTGGCGGTGTAGACCAAACACCAGATTATTGGGGAAATACTTATTTTGATGATACTTACTTTCATAACGGTAAACCTAAAAAATATGAAGGTTACTGTACAGATGTGTTTTTTAGAGAAGCCACAAGGTTTATTGGAGAGAATAAAGACAAACCTTTCTTCTGTTATATTTCAACAAATGCACCGCATGGTCCGTACCATGTTCCTGTAAATTATTATAATATTTATAAAGATTTAGGAAATGATGTTCTAAAAGATACACAAAAGCGCTTTTATGGAATGATTACTAATGTTGATGATAACTTAGGTAAACTTCGTAACACATTAAAAGAAATGGGTATTGCAGATAACACAATCTTAATTTTCATGACAGATAACGGAACATCGGCAGGATATTATAACAAAAAAGGAAATATTACCGGCTATAATGCAAATATGAGAGGAACAAAAGGCAGTGAATATGAAGGTGGACATAGAGTACCATTCTACATTTATTGGAAAGATGGAAACTTAGCTACAGGCACAGATATTAATCAATTATCGGCTAATTTAGATGTAATGCCAACATTAGCAGAATTGTGTAAAATAGATTTACCTCAAAATCATTTAGAATTAGCAGGACAAAGTTTAGTGCCTTTCATACAAAACCCTGATAAAAAAGAAGATAGAATGTTGGTAACAGATTCACAAAGAATTCAAGTACCAGAAAAATGGCGAAAATCTTCAGTAATGCAAAACAAGTGGCGTTTAGTAAATGGTGAAGAGCTTTATAATGTTGAAGATGATAAAGGGCAAAAGAAAGATTTAGCTGAAGAATACCCTGAAAAAGTAGCGCAAATGCGTTCGTTTTATGAAAAATGGTGGCAACGCGTGTCTGTGCAATTTAATGAAGAAGTTTACATAAAAATTGGAACACCACAAGAAAATCCTGTTACATTAACATGTCACGATGTACATGCCGATAATGGTAAACAACCATGGAATCAGCGCTATATTAGAAGTGGCGCAAACGGAGAAGGTTATTGGGCTATTAATGTTTTAAAAGAAGGCGATTACCAAGTGTCTTTAAGAAGATACCCAATAGAAGCAAATGTTATTATAAACGGAACAGTGCCAGCAATTACAAAAGATGAAAAACCAGGATTAGAAAATGCCTATGCCGAAGGCGAAAATTTAAATTATGTTAAAGCAAACATTAAAATTGGTGAAGTAATTAATCAATCAGTTAAGGTGTCAAACACAGATAAATCGGCTAATTTTAATGTGCATTTAAATAAGGGTAAAACTAAACTGAATGCAAGCTTTTTTAATGCTGAAGGTGAAGAAAACGTAGCCTATTATGTTTACATAACTAAAAAAGGATAGTACTTTAAAATCAGTTTATTTTATAAATGAGGCGTCTATTTCAGACGCTTTTTTATTGTATAATAGCTATTAAAAACCATTTATTGCTATTTTTATTCACTTTCTTACTTTTTAAACTTTTTGTACCAGTTAATTTTACGTCAACCAATAATATCAAGAAGGTAATTGCTTAAAAAAAAAAATCAATTTAACCAATATGTTATAGGTTTTGAATCGTATGTCTTATTAAAGCACTAAATAATTAGGCATATTTGTTTTGGACACTTAAACAAAAAACATGAAACTATTAAAATTAGTTATTATAACAAGTATATTTCTATTTGTATTAAACGTTTCTGCTCAAAAAGAATACAAATCAACTTGGGAATCATTAAAAAAACATAATGCCGTTCCAGAGTGGTTTTCTAATGCCAAACTTGGTGTGTATTTTCATTGGGGTGTATATTCAGTGCCAGCCACCGATGGTGAGTGGTACCCGCGTTGGATGTACGTTCCAGACAGAGATGAAAATCTTTGGGGCGGAAAAGTATATAAAAAACATCGCGAAACTTACGGAGAAGATTTTGATTATCATGATTTTATTCCCATGTGGAAAGCACCTAAGTTTAACGCCAAAGAATGGGTAGACATGTTTGAAGGCATGGGAGCTAAATTTATTGGTTCAATAGCAGAACATCACGACGGATTTTCCCTCTGGGAAAGCGAGGTAAACGAATGGAATTCTGTAGCTAAAGGCCCAGGAATTGATGTTGTAAAAGCCATTGGAGAAGAAACCAAGAAACGTGGTTTAAAATTTATGGCAACATTTCATCATGGATTTCACAACGTATTTTATCCAAAACCCGATTTATCGTATTTACGTCCTGTTACTTTGAATAAATACAATTATGTATATGAAAATTGTGAAGTACCGCAAGATGAAAAATACAAGAATCTATATTGTAACATGGATTATAAAGAAGCACAAGATTTGTGGCTTGGGAAGTTAAACGAAGTCATTGAGGCGCATTGTCCAGACTATATTTGGATGGATTTTGGGCAACGTTTCATTTCAGAAGATTACAGAAAACAATTCTTAAAAAACTACTTTAATAAAGCTGAAAAAGAAGGTAAAGATGTAGTTGTTAATACAAAAGGAGATTTCTTTCCAACGGAACTGGCAGTAGTTAATGTGGAACGCGCAACAATGGAAGATATAACTCCAGAAGTTTGGATTACCGATTTTATTCTGGGTAGCAGTTGGTGTTACAACAAAGAAAAAAGAACAGCTATTAACCCTGCACAAGCAATTAGAATGTTGGCCGAAGTAGTAAGTAAAAATGGTGTAATGTTGTTATCTGCAGGTCCTATGGCAGATGGTACAATGCCTGAAGAACAGGTGAAAGCTATGGAAGGCATAGGTGCGTGGATGAAGATTTACGGCGAATCTATTTACAATACCAAACCGTTTGTAACATTTGGAGAAGGCACAACAGTTTTAAAACGAGATGAAGCCGATGCTTGGAATGAATACGGTGCTATAAAAAAGGGTTTAAATAAATTGAATGCTGAAGATATTAGGTTCACCCAAAAAGGAAAGGTGGTTTACGCTATTCAGTTAGGATGGAATGAAAAAGAATCAAAAAGAACTTTAAAGGTTTTTGCAAATGAAGCTAAAGATTTAAAAGTAAAATCAGTTTCTGTCCTAGGAAGTAAAGAAAAAATACGTTGGAAAAAAACGAAAGAAGGTTTGCTTTTAACTCAACCTAAGCAAAAACCATTAGAGGCAGCAAAAGCCTTAGTGTACAAAATTAACATCAAATAAAAAAGAATTTTTCATGCTGAACTTGTTTCAGCATTAAAGAAAAAATTATAAACGACTCTAAACATGAAAACTAAACTTATTCCACTTTTATTTCTGCTATTGGCCACAGCTGTCTATGCTCAAGATAAACCAAATATCATCTGGATTTTTAGTGATGATCACTCCTATCAAACCATTGGAGCTTATGGCGGTAGGCTGCAAGAAATAAACCCAACACCTAATTTAGATAAATTAGCTTCAGAAGGTATGATTTTTAATAAATGTTATGTTGAAAACTCCATTTGTGCACCTAGTAGAGCCGCTTTGTTAACTGGTAAAATGAGTCATTTAAATGGAAAATTCACCAATACAAAAAGGCATCCTTTTAATCATGATCAGCAACAGTTTCAAAAGATTCTAAGAAAAAATGGGTATCAAACAGCAATGATTGGTAAAATCCATTTAGATGGTAATATGCAAGGCTTTGATTATTGGGAAGTTTTATTAGGTCAAGGCTCTTATGTAAATCCGGTGTTACTTTCAGAAGAAGGTGAAAAAAAATACCAAGGTTACACAACCAATATAATAACAGACAAATCTTTAGACTGGTTAGAAAACAAGCGCGATAAAAGTAAGCCTTTCATGATGATGTTGCACCATAAAGCACCACACAGAGCTTGGGTGCCTAGTAGAGAGCACATGACTTTATACGAAGACATTACAATTCCAGAGCCAGATAATATGTTTGATGATTACAAAACAAGAACTACTGCGGCAAACGGACAAACCATGAGCATTTTAAAAGACATGAATTTGCACAGAGATTTAAAAATGATTGAGGCCGAAAATGATTATTGGAAAGTAACAAAAGGCATTGATGATAGATTTGATGCCAGAAGAGAAAAATATAAAAACCTTGATTTAAAAGGAGATGAATTATTGAAGTTGAAGTACCAAATCTACATGAAAGATTATTTACGATGTATTTATAGTGTAGACCAAAATATAGGTCGTGTTATGGCATATTTAAAAGAATCAGGCTTAGATAAAAATACCATTGTAATGTATTCGTCAGACCAAGGATTTTATATGGGAGAACACGGTTGGTTTGATAAACGTTTTATTTATGAAGAATCTTTTAGAACACCGCTAATTGTAAAGTGGCCGGGGCAAACCAAACCAGGAAGCGTAAATAAAGATTTAGTACAAAACATAGACTTTGCCGAAACCTTTTTAGACATAGCTGGAGCTCCAATTCCAGACGACATGCAAGGAAAAAGCCTAGTGCCCATTTTAAAAGGTAAAACACCTAAAGATTGGAGAAAAAACCTCTATTATCATTATTACGAATATCCAGGAGCACACTCAGTACGTAGGCATGAAGGTATAGCAAATAAACGCTATAAACTCATTAGGTTTTATGGGGAAGACGTTAAAAATGGCGAAGAATGGGAGTTTTACGATTTAAAGAAAGACCCTGCCGAAATGAATAATTTGTATCCAAAATTAAAAAATAGCAGTAAAATTTCAGAAATGAAAAAAGAACTGTTAAAACTAAAAAAACAATATAAAGTAATTTAATACCAATTTAAAATTCAAAATAAAAACAATGAACAAACTATTTAGTTTACTCTGTTTTGTGGCCTTAAGTATAAGTAGCTTATGCGCACAAAATTTAAATTTTAACGACTCTTGGAAGTTTTATAATGATAAAGCAGAAGGTGCCGAAAATATATCTTTTGATGATTCAAAATGGCGAGATTTGAATCTCCCACACGATTGGGCTATTGAAGGACCTTTTGATGTAAAATATAACGCCCGCGCAGGCGGATTACCTTTTCACGGTACAGGTTGGTATCGCAAACATTTTAAGATGGATGCAAATGCCAAAGGTAAAGTGGTGCGTTTAGAATTTGAAGGCGCTATGTACAATGCGCATGTATGGGTTAATGGGGAATTTGTTGGTAATCGCCCATACGGATACATTGGATTTGAATTTGATGTAAGTAAGTATTTAAAATATGATGGTTCAGATAATGTAGTAGCTGTGAGATTAACACCCGAAGATTTATCTTCAAGATGGTATCCTGGAGCAGGTTTATACCGTTCCGTTTGGTTAAAAATTGATAACCCTGTGCATGTTGAACAATGGGGTGTTTATATCACCACACCAACAGTGTCTGAAAAATTAGGTGTAGTTCAAAATGAAACCACCGTTGTAAATAAAACCGTATTACCAGTAACTGTAAATGTAAAACACGAATACTTTTCACCTGATGGCAAATTAGCTGTCACTATAGATGACGATATTAAAATTGAAGCAAATTCAAAAGCAGTGTCTGGAACTTGGGTAAATGTTGAAAACCCTAAAATATGGGATACCAAAACGCCTCATATTTATAAAGCGGTTACTACAATTACTCAAAACGGAAAAGTTATTGATACCTATAATTCCACTTTTGGTTTCCGTTCTATTTCCTATACCACCGAAGGGTTCTTTCTTAATGGTAAAAAAGTAAGATTTAATGGGGTTTGTTTACACCATGATAATGGGGCTTTAGGTGCTGCTGTTTACAGAAGAGCAGATGAACGTAAACTTCAAATTATGAAAAGTATGGGAGTAAACGCTGTTAGAACCAGTCATAATCCACCATCAAGAGAGTTTTTAGAATTGTGTGATGAGTTAGGGTTGATGGTGTTAGATGAAGCTTTTGATGTTTGGGCAGAAGAAAAAGTACCTAACGGATATAATTTGTTTTTTGAAGAATGGGCAGAACGCGATATTAAAGACATGGTGAGAAGAGATAGAAATCATCCATCTGTTGTAATGTGGAGTACAGGAAACGAAATTCATGAGCAGCATAACAAAACAGAAGGCTGGAAAATGGCAAGAATGCTACATAACTATTGTAAAGAAATTGACCCAACACGCCCTACAACTTTAGGAATGAACAATTTTGAAGCACCTTATAAAATGAATTTTGCGGCACAGTCTGATATTGCTGGAATTAATTATAAGCCAACAAAATATGGCTATATTCATGAAACTTATCCGCAATTGGCGTTGTACGGTTCAGAAACTTCAAGTTGTACCAGTAGTAGAGGTGTTTATCATTTGCCAATAGAAAAGTACCAAACTCATGAATCTAAACACGTTACAAGTTATGACTTAATTGGTCCACCATGGGCATATCCACCAGATGTAGAATTCCATTTTCAGGAGCAAAACCCACATATAATGGGAGAGTTTATCTGGACAGGTTTCGATTATTTAGGAGAACCAACGCCATATGGCGGAAAGGACAACTCAACAAATGGGTATTGGAATGCCGATTGGCCATCACGTAGTTCTTATTTTGGAGCCGTAGATTTATGTGGTTTCCCAAAAGATAGATTCTTTTTATATCAAAGTCAATGGACAACCGAACCTATGATTCACTTACTACCACATTGGAACTGGAAAGGCATGGAAGGACAAACCATTCCTGTGTATTGTTATACGAATTGCGATAGTGCCGAGTTATTTGTAAACGGAAAATCAATGGGTAAACGTGTTAAAGGTAAAGATTTAACAGAATTAAAGGTTGATTTTTTAAGGTACGAACCAAAAACATTTCAGTCTAAATATAGACTGTCTTGGGATGTACCATACGAAGCAGGAACAATTAAAGTAGTTGGTTATAAAGATGGAAAACAAATTTTAGAAAAACAGATAAATACAGCAGGAAAGCCAGCAAAAATAAGCTTATCTGTTGATAGAGAAGAAATAAATGCAGATGGTGAAGATTTAGCTTATGTAACAGTTAGAATTGAAGATAAAAACGGAAACTTATGCCCGAATGCAGATAACCTAGTAAACTTTTATGTAAAAGGAACAGGTGAATTATTAGCTGTTGATAACGGAAACCAAACCAGTGTAGAGTCTTTTCAAGCAAATCACAGAAAAGCTTTTAGCGGTATGTGTTTAGCTGTTGTGAAAGCAAAAGATATTAAAGGGAAAATTACATTGTACGCAAAATCTAGAGGATTGAAGTCTTCAAAAATTGAAGTAATTTCTAAATAATACAAATAACCTTAAAACTAAAAGCCAGTATCTTAAATATGAGTTGCTGGCTTTTTTTAAAGCACAAGTTTATCTTTAATAGATGATTGCCTAATATTAAATTCGCCATTCATAACAATAGTTTCAATAGGTGCGTTTTCATCTTCAATTCGTTTAAGCAAAAGTTCAGCAGCTTTTTTAGCCATATCATATGTTGGTTGTTTCACGCTACTTAACGGTGGGCTCATCAATTCAGCTATTCTAGTTTCGGTAAAACCTACAAAAGCTACGTCTTTAGGAACAGCGTAACCATTTTCTTTAAGCTTTTTAATGGCACCAAGGGCAACCATATCATTCACACAAAAAAAGGCATTTGGTATATCATGGTTAAAAATTAAATCTTCAATAACTTCCATACCTTCTTTAGCTAATAAACCGGCTTCAATAATTTTATAGTTTTCTTTAGGGAAATTATGTTTATTCATTGCTTTTTTGAAACCCTGAACACGTTCATATGAAACAGATAAATCTTTATAGCCAGACAGGTGATATATTTTTTTATAACCCTGCCTAATTAAATGTTCGGTGGCAAAAAAACTCCATTTTAAATTATTAAAAACTACTTTTGAAACTGGCACGGTTTCTTCTATTCTATTTAAAAACACAATAGGGTAGCCATCTTTAATTCTGTCTTGGTAGTATTTCATGTTTCTATTGCCGGTGGTTGGCGCAACAATTAACCCATCAACCATGTTGCTAATTAAGGTTTGAGCATTCATAAGCTCTAAATCTTCATTTTCATCAGATTGCATTACCAAAACTTGATATCCTTTCAAAATTAAAAACTCTTGAAGTGCAATTACAATTTCAGAATAATATTCGTTTATAAATTCAGGTACAACAACACCAATATTTAAAGATCTTTTTTGGCTTAGTTTTTTAGCAATTGGGTTAGGCATGTAGCCCATTTCTTCAGCAGTTTTTAAAATGAGTGCTTTGGTTTCTTTTTTAATATCATATTTATCATTGAAGGCTCTTGATACTGTAGAAACCGAAACATTCAATTTTTTTGCTATGTCTTTAATGGTGTAGTGTTTCATGAGGGTAAATATAGTGATTTTCGGTAACGTTTTCGGAAATTTATATTGTTTTCGGTAACGTTTCCGAAGATATATTTAAGGCTTTTTAGTTTAGATATATGTTCTGGGGTTATCTTTAAAAGAAATTAATCTTTTTTTATGAATAATATTGATATTATTGTCATATTGGTGTTTACAGCACTAGTTTTTATCTGCGGTATGAGTTTCTCAAAAGCAGGCAAAAATATGAAGTCGTTTTTTGCTGCAGGAGGCGCATTGCCTTGGTGGATGAGTGGCTTATCGCTTTTTATGAGTTTCTTTTCTGCAGGTACATTTGTAGTTTGGGGCTCCATTGCTTACTCAAGTGGTTGGGTAGCAGTTTCTGTGCAATGGACTATGTGTATTGCAGGAATTATAATTGGGTTCTTTATAGCTCCTAAATGGCAAAAAACAAAAGCTTTAACAGCTGCAGAATATATTACAGACCGCTTTGGGAAGACCACACAAAAAACATATACTTATCTATTTTTATTCATTTCATTATTCACAACAGGCGCTTTTTTATACCCAGTGGCTAAAATTGTAGAAGTATCTACAGGAATTCCTATAGTTACAAGTATAATTGTTTTAGGAATTCTAATTCTTATTTATACGGCAGTTGGCGGCTTGTGGGCTGTAATTGTAACAGATGTTTTACAATTTATTGTACTAACTGCTGCTGTTTTAATAGTGCTGCCGTTATCATTTAATAAAATTGGTGGTATTGATAATTTCATAGCAAAAGCACCTGAACGATTTTTTGAGTTTACAAATAATGAGTATTCGGGGTTATTTATGGTAGCTTTTTGTTTGTATAACTTATTCTTTATTGCCGGAAACTGGGCATATGTGCAGCGCTATACCAGTGTAGCAACTCCAAAAGATGCAAAGAAAGTTGGTTGGTTGTTTGGAGCGCTATATACAATAAGTCCGTTAATTTGGATGTTGCCTCCAATGATATACAGAGTACTAAATCCAGATTTACAAAATTTAGCAGATGAAGGAGCGTATTTACTAATGTGTAAAGAGGTATTACCAGTAGGCATGTTAGGGTTAATGTTAGGAGGCATGGTGTTTGCAACTTCAAGTTCTGTAAATACAACACTTAACATTTCAGCTGGAGTATTAACAAATGATTTGTACAAAAATATATTCCCTAATACAAGTGGTGAAAAGTTAATGAGGGTTGCTAAAATTGCAACAGTGGTTTTAGGAATATTAACCATTATTGTAGCGCTGTTAGTACCGTATTTAGGGGGTATTGTAGAAGTAGTATTGAGTTTAGGAGCAATAACTGGTGGCGCTATGTTTTTGCCGCCACTTTGGTCTCTGTTTTCAAAACATCAAACAGGGAAAACCATATTATTTGTAACAATTACATCATTAATAATTAATTCATTTTTTAAGTTTATTGCTCCAGAAATGTTAGGTATTTCCTTAAGTCGCGCTATAGAAATGGCTGTTGGTATGGGCGTGCCAATATTATTAATGGCTTTACTAGAAATTTATTTAATAAAAACCAATAGTGATACTTCAGCCTACGATAATTACGAAAAAATTAGAAAGGAAAAATTGGTCAATGCTACAGCAGAAACATCAGGAGATGATTCTGAAGGAAATAAAAGAGGAACTAAAGTTATTGGTATAGGCGTAGCTTCTACAGGTGTACTTATATTAATACTATCATTTTTAGCAGAGTCAGCAACTACGTTAGTGGCCGGTATGGGAATAGCTATTCTAATACTTGGGGCATTCATAATAAAAAAATCAAAATAGTATAAAAATAAAATTGCGTTTCAATGATAATAGAAACTTTCAATAAAGAAAAAAGAAACAATAAAACAATCACTCTTGAGTGCGATTTAAGCATAACAGGAGGTGGAACTGCCGGTGTTTGTGCTGCAATTACAGCAGCCAGACAAGGTACTAAAGTAGTGTTAATACAAGATAGACCTGTTTTAGGCGGTAATGGTTCATCTGAAGTGCGTTTATGGATTTTAGGAGCCACTTCACACATGGGCAACAACAACCGTTGGTCTCGTGAAGGCGGTGTTATGGATGAAATTTTAGTTGAAAATTTATACCGAAACCCAGAAGGTAATGCTGTAATTTTTGATACTGTTTTACTTGAAAAAGTGTTAAATGAAGAAAACATAACGTTACTTTTAAATACAAGCGTTTATGATGTTACCAAATCTAGTGATACACAAATAGAGTCTGTAACAGCATTTAATTCTCAAAATTCAACCCAATATATTGTTAAAGCACCATTGTTTTGTGATGCTTCAGGTGATGGTATTGTAGCCTTTAAAGCAGGTGCATCATTTAGAATGGGAGCAGAACCAAAAGAAGAATTTGGTGAGTTGTTTGCGCCAGATAAATCTTATGGAGAGCTTCTAGGGCACTCAATGTATTTCTACAGTAAAAATACCGATAAACCGGTGAAATTTAAAGCACCAGAATTTGCTTTAAAAGATATAAAACAAATTCCAAGATACAAAGCCATTGGTAAAGATGATAAAGGGTGCCGTTTTTGGTGGTTTGAATATGGCGGACGAATGGATACCATTCACGATACCGAGCATATTAAATATGAACTTTGGAAGGTAATTTACGGTGTTTGGGATTACATAAAAAATTCAGGTGAGTTTGAAGATGTTGATAATATGACCTTAGAATGGGTTGGTACTATACCAGGAAAACGCGAAAGCCGTCGTTTTGAAGGACTGTACATGATGAAACAACAAGACGTTATTGAACAACAAACGTTTGATGATGCTATTGCACACGGTGGTTGGGCCATAGATTTACATCCTGCCGATGGGGTTTACAGTAACCTTTCGGCTTGTACACAATGGCACTCAAAAGGGGTGTACCAAATTCCGTATCGTTCGTTTGTAAGTAAAGATATTGATAATTTATTTTTAGCAGGCAGAATAATAAGTGCAACACACGTTGCTTTTGGCTCTACGCGTGTTATGGCTACAACAGGTTTTTGCGCTCAAGCCGTTGGTATGGCAGCTTCAATTTGTACTGAAAAACAACTAAAACCTGCCGATATTTTAAAAAATAATGAAATTAAAAACCTTCAAAATAGATTAAATATTGAAGGGCAAAGTATACCAGATATTCCAATAAAAGCAGAAACTAATTTGTTAAATGAAGCTGAGGTTGAAGCCTCTTCAGAATTGCAATTAAGTGAAATACCTTCAGATGGAAAATGGTTTCAATTAAATATTTCGGCGGCTCAATTATTACCTTTAAAAGCTAAAGAAAACTACCAATTTAAAGTATTGGTAAAAGCTGAAAAAGCAACAAGTTTACATGTAGAACTAAGAACTTCAGAAAAAAGTAAAAACTACACACCAGAAGTTATTTTAGATACACAAACCTTCAATTTACAAGAAGGAGAGCAAACTATAAGTGTTAGTTTTTCAAACGGAATGCCTCAAAATCAGTACGGTTTTGTAACGTTTTTAACAAATGAAAATGTAAGTATAAAAACAAGTAAAAAGCGCTATTCAGGAGTTCTGTCGGTTTTTAATGGTGTTAACAAAGCCGTGTCAAATAACGGAAAACAAGTGCCACCACCAAACATTGGTGTAGATGAGTTTGAATTTTGGACACCACACCGCAGGCCCGAAGGTGAAAATATAGCCATGGCAATTACCCCAGCAATTAAAGCATTTAATGCTGAAAATTTAGGCAATGGTTATGTGCGTCCGTGGGGTCAAGTTAATGCGTGGGTTGCCAGTTTAAATGATAAAACGCCAACTTTAAAAGTAGCTTGGAATGAGGTTAAAGAAATATCAGAAATTAAATTGTTTTTAGATCCAGATTACGATCATCCTTTAGAGTCAACCCTTATGGGCCACCCCGAAGAAATAGTTCCTTTTATGCTTAAAAATTATGTAATAAAAGATTTAGAAGGTAATACTTTACAAACAGTTGAAAATAACTACCAAGCCATAAACAAATTGAAGTTTAAAGAGCCGGTAAAGTTAAACGGATTTGTAATAGAGGCAGAACATCCATCAAAAGATGTACCAGCAGCAATTTTTGAAATATTATGTAAATAATGGTATTTTTAAATATGAAACATCTTTTTTTAATTTTCATCACATTTATATTTTTTGGATGCAACACTTCAACTGAAAAAAATAAAATAGTAGGTGTTGATGAATTCTCATTAAATGGTAAATGGAAATTCAATGCTATTTACGGGCAAGGTTACAACTACTTAAATGTTGAAGAAACCACCTCAGATATTATTATTGATAATACAGATAAAAGTAGAGTTGAGCTAAAAGGTAATTGGAAACTATCAACAAAAAAAAATAGAAGTTCTAATTTTTACGGTGAAAATTATTATTCAAAGTTTTTCAAAGAAGATCAAAAAGATGAAGGTGAAAATTATGTGCGTTTTCGTCCAAAAATTAAAACCTCAGGGTATTATGAAGCATTTGTAACCCATCCGTTTTCATCACATCAGACGGTTCAATGTAATGTGAATCACGCAGATGGAAAAACAGCGAATTATGTAAGTCAAAGATTGTATTGCGGAGAGTGGATTAGTATTGGTATTTATCAATTTAACAAGGAAGATGATAATTACTTAGAGATTACTGCGGTTACAGAAGGGCAAGTAGCGGCAGATGCGGTGATGTTTAAACCCATTTCTAAAGAAAAATACTTAGAGGCAAAAAAATTACCAAGTCAAGTTTTCAAAACAGATTTTGATGATAGCAAATGGTATGATTTAAAAGTGCCTGGGCATTGGGGAATGATTAATTCGTTCTCTAACTATACAGGTTTAGGTTGGTATCGAAAATCATTTGAATTACCACCAAGTTGGTCTGCCCAACAAGATGAAAGAATTCGTATACAATTTGGAGCCGTTTATCATTTAGCAAAAGTTTATGTAAATGGTGAATATGTTGGTAAACATCAAGGTGGACTAACACCTTTTGAGTTAGATATAACCGACTTTGTAAAGTTTGGAGAAGAAAATGTAATTGCCGTAGAAGTTAATAACGCTTTTATTGTAGGCGCTACTTGGAATTGGGGCGGTATTATTAGAGATGTCACAATTAATAAAAACAAAGATGTACGTATTCAACATCAATATATTCATGCCGAACCTGATTTAAATACTGGTACTGCAGATGTTAGTTTAAAAGTGAGATTAGAAAATAACTCCAATAAATTAAGAGCCATAAATGTGCTTTCAAAAATTAAAGAAGTAGAAAATATAATTTTATCTCAAGAAGGTGTTGAAGTAGAGCCAAATAGTACAAAAACAATAGAGTTAAAAGGCAAATTAAATGCCAGCAACGTTAAGTTATGGCATTTTGATGAACCAAATTTGTATACGCTTCAAACTACTATTTTTGAAAATGAAAATACCTTAGATTTTGAGATAGACAAATTCGGAATTAGAAAAATAGAATTAACAGATTCTCAATTAATTTTAAACGGAGAACCTATTAGAACAGGTGGCTTTAACCGCGTAAGTGAACAACGTTATTTTGGCTCTTCAGAACCCATTGAAGTTTTAGAAAAAGACGTAGACTTAATGAAACAATCAGGAGCTAATTTCATGCGTATTATGCATGGAACTCAAAATGAAAAACTAATTGAGTTATGCGACAGGAAAGGTATTTTATTGTTTGAAGAAGTTAATGTACGCCAACTATCTAACCCAGAATTTACAGCACCAGAGTACCCATTGGTTAAATCTTGGCTGAAGGAAATGATAGAAAGAGATGCTAATCATCCAAGTATTATTGGTTGGAGTGTTGGTAATGAACTGGCTTACCATTATGATTACGCAAAAAAAATGATGGAGTATGTACGTGTTGAATTGGATGAACACAGAATATTAACCTGTGTGAGTAACAGTGGGCAAAAAGATGAATATACCCGCGAAACAGACCCCAATACTCATGTAGATTTAATTATGCATAACATGTACAGGTGGCAAGGTCAGCCACAAGATATTTTAAATACCTTAAGAGAAAAATGGCCAAACAAACCTGTTTTTATTTCAGAGTATGGCTTTGACCCCTACCCAACAGCATCCTTAGATGGCGACAAACCAATAGTTTCTGAATGGAACGCCCATTACAGAGGTAAGAACGAATTTGTAATTGGTACGTCTATGTGGACTTTTAACGATTATAGAAGTGGATACGCAGGAACTTCCGCTGAAGAAAATAGAGTTTGGGGTGTTGTAAATGTTTGGGGGCAAAAAAGACGTTTGTTTGATAGATTTCAAAAAGAAAACAGTCCAGTTGAAGTTTTTGATGTAGCTAATGTAGACATGTCAAAAAAAGAAACCTCTGTAAAAATAAAAACCAAAGCACTTTCAAATTACCCAAGTTATACTTTGAAAAATTATAAGTTGATTTATACGTTCTCAAATGAAGAAGGCGAAAGCGTATTTCAAACTGAGGTTGATTTACCAATATTGGCACCAGGGACTTCTTGGGATGGTAATATCACTTGGGAAAATATTGAGAAACCATATAGCTTAAAGGTTCAAATAATTAATCCGTTAGGTTATGAAAGGGCTAAAAAAGAAATATTCTTTAAGGTTCCAAATGCTCCTACCATAAAACAAGTGATTGCAGGAAACAGAAAAGCAAGAATCTATTTTGATAAAGCGTTTGGTATACAAGAATACAAGGCTGCTTATAAAACCAATGGCAGCGATTTTCATTATTCTGAACCAACAATTTCAGATTTTATTACACTAGATAGTTTGTCTGGTAAAAATTATGAAGTAGCTTTAATAGCAATAAATGGTAAAGGAGAGAGTAAGCCTTCCGAAGTTATAAAAGTTACAATGAATAACAAGTTGTTACCACCAGTGATATGGCATTCTTTTATAACCGATAATAAATTAGTGATTGGATATTCAAGCGATTTTGAAGATGGTTTATACACTGTAAAATATGGTACTTCAAAAGATAATTTAGATAAAGAATTTACTTCAAATGTAAGAGGAATGATGTCGATAGATTTAAATGGAGAAAAACCACTTTTCTGTCAGATAAAGCGAACATCTATAACAGGTGAAAGCGCATGGTCTAACATAGTAAAAGCCAACCAAAACTAATACATAAAACAACAATTAAAGAAATTAATTATATAACATGAATAATATTAAACTAATAGTGTGTAGCTTATTATTTATAGTAATAGCTATCTCTTGTGGAAAAAAACAAGACAAACAGGGAGCAAAGAAGGAAGCTGTTATAGACTACCAAATTGAGTTTGAAAAAGTATCTCCAAAATCAGTTTTTGTAAACGATACAATGAGTATTTGGGGCGGTTCATTAGTTAAAGGCGAAGATAACCTTTACCACATGTTCTATTCAATTTGGCCAAAAAATATTGGTTGGGAATGGGTTAATTATTCTATCATAGCTCATGCCACCTCAAAGTCTCCATTTGGTCCTTTTGAATATAAAGGCGATGCTTTACCAGATAGAGGCACTAAATTTTGGGATGGTTCCACAACACACAATCCTACGGTACACAAATTCAACGGTAAATATTACCTGTATTATATGGGTAATAAGGGCGATAAAAAAATTGTTAGCGTTCCAGGAAAACAAAAAATAAACTGGGTACACAGAAACAATCAAAGAATAGGTGTGGCTGTTGCAGATACACCAAATGGCCCATGGAAACGCTATGATAACCCCGTTTTAGATATTACATACAACGATTCTTTGGCACACGATGCGCTTATGACATCAAACCCCTCAGTTTGCCAAATGGCAGATGGTAAAATTTTAATGGTGTATAAAGCTGTTGGAAAAAAAGGAAAAATGCCAAATGGTGGACCAGTAGTGCATATGGTAGCTATTGCAGACTCGCCAACAGGACCTTTTAAAAAATACCCAAATCCTGTGTTTACTTTTGAAGGAGAAACGTTTCCTGCAGAAGATCCATACATTTGGTATCAAGATGGCAAATACCGCGCTATTGTAAAGCGTATTAAACATGAAGGAAAAAAACGTGTATTCTCTTTGGTTCATTATGATTCTGAAGATGGCATAAAATGGAATCAAGCCAAACATTTTGAGATATCAGACCGCACAGTAACATTCACTGATGGTAGAAAAATAAAATTTGACCACCTTGAGCGTCCGCAAGTGTTTGTTGAAAACGGAGAGCCTGTGGCGCTTTTATGTGCTGCCGATACTATTGATGTTAATAATGTACGTCATTCATTTAACATTCAAATTCCTTTAAAAATTACTAAGCATAAAAATTAATAGCCGTGAAAATTCAAATGTATCTTCTTTTAATGTTTGTTGTTCTATTTAGTTGTAATAACACCCAAAAGGACATTGTAGGAAACCGTATATCCTTAAACGGAACATGGAATTTTTACGCTTCAAATGATGTGAATGAAACAGAAGTTTTAACACAAAGCACCATAAAATGGGATACAATACAAGTACCTGGAAATTGGGATACTCGTGAACGCTATTCAGAATATGTTGGAAAAGCATATTACCAAAAAGAATTTAGTTTACCTAAAAATTGGAAAAGCAAACAAATAAGATTAAAATTTGATGCCGTTTATGAAACTGCCAAAGTTTGGTTAAACGGTAAGTTTTTAGGTGAACATGTAGGCGGTTATACACCTTTTGAGTTTAATATAACAGATGAAGTATATTTTCAAAAATCTAACTCAGTGGTGGTTATGGCCAATAACACATATAAACGCGGTGCTTGGTGGGCATGGGGCGGTATCAGTAGAGATGTTTCTCTACTAGCCAATAATAATGTTAGAATTGTTTACCAACACATTACTTCAGAGCCAGATTTTGAGACTAATAAAGTTAACTTCATTATTAAATATAAGTTAGAAAACAACGGAGCGGAACAAGCTTCTGTAAAAATACATTCAAATATAGCAGGTATTCATAAAGATTCTCTATCTGTAACTATAGATAAAAATGCCGAAGCAGTATCATATTTAAAGTTTGAAAAACCACTTTCCGATGTAAAACTGTGGCATTTTAATCATCCTAATTTATATGAATTACAAAGCACTATTTCAAAAAATAATGATCAATTAGATACAGCTTCTGATAAATTCGGAATCAGAAAATTTGAAGTTCGTGGTGAACAATTCTTCTTAAACAATGAAGCCGTTAGAATGAATGGTGTAAATCGTGTACATGACCATCCCGCCTACGGAAATACAGAACCAGATCATTTAGTAAAGCAAGATATGCTTGATATTAAATACAACTTAGGCTGTAATTTTTCTAGGTTAATGCATGCTCCGCTTTCAAAAAACATTTTAAAATTATGCGATAGTATTGGTTTTTTATTAGTTGAAGAAATTCCTGTTTGGGGAGAAAAAGACCCAAATTCAGTTCCTAATAACCCTGTTACAAAAAGATGGTTAGAGGAAATGGTAGAGCGTGATTATAATCATCCGTCAGTGGTTGCTTGGAGTGTTGGTAATGAATTAAGAACTGTTGAACCTAAATGGGGAAAACAACATTTAACAAAAGACCAATATGATTATGTAAATGAAATGATTGATTATGTTGGAACATTAGATAAAACAAGACTAAAAACCTACGTGAGCAACACATCATATCAAGGTGGCGAAATAGGAAATGAACCTTATGAAAAAGTAGATTTTTTATGTGTAAATAGCTATGGGCATGCCATTAAAATTATAGAAAAAGTACACGATAAGTTTCCAGGGAAACCCATGTTTATTTCTGAAATTGGAAAAGGTCAAATTGGTCCAGCACCCGAAGCCGTTTTGCATGATGACCTCGCTACTTGGTTAAAAGAACTAAAAGAATACCCTTTTATAACAGGTGTATCAATTTGGAGTTATAATGATTATAGAAGTAACTACAAAGGCACACCAGAATCTGGTTTTAGAGAATGGGGTATTGTAGATGAAAGACGAAACAAAAAGAAAGCATACAATCAACTTAAAGAAGCATATAAAACATGGGGAAATTAATTAATATTTGTTTAGTTGTATTCAGTGTATTGTTTTCAAGTGAAGTTGTGGCTCAATTACCATCGCATATTGAAGACAAGTACCAATTAGTTTGGGAAGATGATTTTAATTATAAAAATGAAGCCCTTGATAAACAATGGGAATCAGCTAACCATTCAAGTTTTAATCTGTATTGTAGCCGTTGGCGAGAAAATGCGGTGGTTAGAAATGGCGAATTACATTTAGATATTAGAAAGGAGAGACGCGGAGGGCAAGATTGGACTGCAGGTAGTGTTTGGACCAAAAAGAAGTTTAAATACGGCTATTTTGAATGTCGCTATAAATATGCGGGTGGAGAAGCCACCAATAATTCGTTTTGGTTAATGACAAAACCGAGAAAGCAACCTCAAGAAGGAGCTATTTTTGAAATTGATATAAATGAAGGTCACTATCCAAACGAAATAAGTACCAATATTCACAATTGGTCCGATATCACTGTTTTGCCAAATGGAAAGAAGACACATCCAAGTTTTAATAAGATGTACTATTTTGGAACCAAGCCAGATTATTCTATTCAATTAGAGTTGCCTATAGAAACACAAAAAGTACGATTTGTATCCAAAAATGCTTCAAAATTCAATGTTGGAGAGTTCAGAATTTATAATGTTATAGAATCTGGAGAGTATCCGGTAGTGTTGTCAGAAACAGCGGATACAGATATTCCAGGATTAGTTAACCATGCAAGAGCAGAGAATGTTACCATTTCATCTAGTGGTTCTTTTAACGGAAAACCATCTGAAAATCGTTTAGTAGATGGAAACCCCTTTACATCTTGGACTACTCAAAAAGAAGGAGAAAAGTGGGTAGAATTTTCATGGGATAAACCTATTACAGTTGGATGTGTGCAGTTTGTTAATGGCTGGAGAGCTAAAAATGATACTTGGAAATCTTTAATTCATGATTATAAAATTCAATATCTTAAAGATGGCGAATGGAGAGATATATCTGTTTTAGATGCATCTGAAACTAACGATTTTTCTGAGGAGTGGCATACTTACGGCTTAGAGTGGACCAAGGATGAATTAGTGTTTTATTTTGACGGCAAAGAATTACGACGAACTAAAAACGAATTCTGCCACAGTGAAGCCCCAATTTGGTTAAGTCTGGCTTTAATAAAATGGCATGGAACTCTAAAAGATGATTTAGATGGAAAAAGCATGAAAGTAGATTACGTCAAATATTATCAAGCTAAATAAAATTCGAAAAACAAAGACTAAACAATAAAACAATGAAAAAACTAACTCTTTTACTGCTTTTAATTGGTGTGGTAAGTTGCCAAAAGCAATCAAAGCAATCGGCAGACAATAAAGACCAAGAGCCATTTCCTTATACCATTACAGATAGCACAAAAAACAGAACCTTAAGTTCGGCAATGGATAGAAGTTTTAACCACTACAGCAACATTCACCCTCGAAATAACGAGCTATATACAAATTTTAAATATACCGAGTTAAAGGGTTTTGATTATAATGGGCATGACGGAACCGTGTCCAGAAGAGACCCTTCAAAAGTGATTTTTGAAAACGGAAAATATTATGTGTGGTACACCAAACGTGATACACCTGTAATTCCTGTTGGTGCAAAAAACGCAGAAAAGAGCAACGATACCATCCCATCTACAGATTGGGATTTATCAGAAATCTGGTATGCCACTAGTGAAGATGGGTTCACTTGGGAAGAGCAAGGTGTTGCTGTGCCTCGTCCACCAAAACCTGAAGTAGGTTGGCGCTCAGTAACCACTACAGATATTTTAAAGTGGAAAGGTAAGTACTATTTGTACTATCAAGGCTTTATGGAAGCCAGTGGAAAACGAGGAGATTACTGTCCAGTAACAGCTTCTTATGCAGATTCTCCTGATGGGCCTTGGACTCCGGCTGGAAAAATTGTGATTGAAAACGGACCAGAAGGCGCTTGGGACCAATATGCCATTCACGACCCATATCCTTTAGTACATGATGGTAAGATTTATATTTATTACAAATCAGCTTTTAACAGACCAAACCCAGTTTGGGTTGGTGGTGGTTTGGTAACTGGTGATAATCCGTTAGGACCATTTGAAAAGCACCCTTTAAATCCGGTAACAACTTCTGGACATGAAGTAACACTGTTTCCTTTTAAAGAAGGTTTAGGAGCCATTGTTGCCAAGGATGGAACGGAGCATTTTACCATTCAATATGCCGAAGACTGGGTAAACTTTGAAATCGCCTCTATTTGTGAGTTGGTACCTGTAGCAACAGGGCCTTTTGTTCCAGATGCCTTTACAGATACTAAATACGGAAGAGGTATTACATGGGGAATGTCTCATTTTGTTAATGCCGGTAAATATGGCGTGAATCCCCATTCTATTTTAGTGCGTTTTGATTGTGATTTAAGTTTAGATGTTGATGACCCTGCTATGAAAGCAACAGGTATTCGTCATAATCTAGATGTTTATTACAGGCAAGGTCTGAATAAAAAACAACGGGAGCGCATTGCTGAACAAAATAAAAAACTAAGGGAAGCTAGTAACTAGTTAAAAAAGAATAATGAAGTTTAAAACAATTTTATATGTTGCATTGGCCTTAAATTTGATATGGTCATGTGAAAAAGTAGAAGAAAAAAAAGAAACAACTTCAGTAGAAGAAGGTGTATTCCCTTTCGCATTACCTGAGGAAAAACCAAATATCCCTTTGAGTGCAGCGTCAAAACGCATGTTTGAATATGATACGCCAAGGGCACAAGACAATGAATTGTTTACCCAGTTTAAATATACAAGACTAAAAGGGTTTGATTATAACAATGGCGACGGAACGGTTTCCAGACGCGACCCCTCTAGACCAATTTTAGTAGATGGAAAATACTATATATGGTACACAAAACGTCATACAAAAGTACCGCCAGTTGGTTGGGATAGAGCAAAGGAAGCAACCGATGAAATTCCTTCAACAGACTGGGATTTAGCAGATATATGGTATGCTACAAGTGAAGATGGTATAAATTGGGAAGAAAAAGGACCAGCTGTAACACGTCCAGAAAAACCTAAATCAGGATGGCGTTCTTTAGCTACACCAGATATTTTAGTTTGGGAAGGTAAATATTATTTATACTACCAAGCTTTTGATGAACCTAGTGGTTTAAGAGGAGATTTATGTCCAGTATCGGTTTCTTATGCAGATTCCCCTGAAGGTCCTTGGACACATGGTGGAGATGCTGTCATTCCATTCGGTAAACCTGGGGAATGGGATCAAAATGCTACGCATGACCCACACCCAATAATTTTTAATAGTAAAATTCATATTTACTATAAAGCCGCTTATAATAAATGGCCAGATAAAAGAGATAAATATGCCGTGGCACATGGTTTGGTTTTATCTGATAATCCGTTAGGACCTTTCGAAAAACATCCTTTAAATCCGGTGATGCAATCGGGTCATGAAACAACATACTGGCCTTTCAAAGATGGTATCGCTACCTTAGCTATCAAAGATGGTAATGAAAGAGAAACCATTCAGTTTTCTAAAGATGGCGCGAATTTTGAAATAGCTTCAAAAGTGTCATTTGCACCAACAGCGGCAGCACCATTTATCCCCAATTTATTTGAAAAGGAAGGGAACAATCGTGGGTTTAAATGGGGCTTAAGTCACTTTGTAAATGCAGGAACACCCAAAGCAGCCTATTCCATAATGGCTAGATTTGATTGTGATTTAAGTTTGGATTATGATGAACCAGGGTTTAAAAAGACTGGTGTATGGCACGACCCTGAGGTGTATTTTGCACAGGGTATGGATAACTTGTATAATCACCCAGAAGGACGATATAAAAAGAAGGAATAATTTATAGATGAAAATGAAAAAAATATTTTTTAGTGTTGTAATAATTGCTGCATGTATTGTAAAGGGATTTGCTCAAGAACCACCAAAGAAGGTAAGAGCTAAATATGAAACTAAAATTGATTGGAATATTTCGGACAATTTTAGCTCTCTAGATAGAAGCAAATGGACTTTTAGAAGACCGGATAAGTTAACTGGTGATAGTGAAAAATATGTAAGTATAGTAGATAAATCATATGTAAGTATTCATTGTGATGTGTCCGATAAAAAAGGAGGTGGTATCTCTGGTTTAAACTACTGCCGTTTTGGTTTTTTTGTGACTAAATTCAGAATTAGAGGCATAGAAACCAACGGGCCTAAATCTCACACACATCCTGCCATTTGGGGGTATAGAAATAATATGGGCGTAGAAAACAGAAATGCCCCAGTTGAAGGTGATGATTGGATGGAGCTAGATTGGGTAGAATACTACGCATGGAGTAAACAAAATTGTTGGGATATTGATGCGCCACCGAATTTAGATACCAAAAGACATAAAGAGCTAATTAGCGTTATGCTAGAGCATGATGTGAAAACTAAATTTGGAGATTGGGAAGTTGTAGGCTTAGAGTTTCATCCAGATTATATGCAAGCCTGGGAATTTGTTAATGGTGAATGGCAAAAATTAGGTAGAAAAGTGCCTGCAGGAAAAGAACAAACTCGAGATGTTATGAAAAATACATGCTTTCAAAATATGCACTGGATTATATCAAACGGCTATTTCGGTCATAAAAATGGATCGGATGATGATTCTTGGCTAGATGTAGATTATTTCCATTATTATCCTTTAAAATAAATAAAAATTTAAATGCAAATGAAACTTAAATTAACATTATCTATCATATTTCTAAGTTTAGGGTTAAATAATTTAATTGCCCAGAAAGATTTTAATTTTACAGAACTACTTCCAGAAAAGTTTGATAAAGCAAACATCATTCAAGAAGAAAATTATAATGTTTGGGGTACCAATATCCTAAAAGGTAAAGACGGAAAGTACCACGCCATTTACTCGCGTTGGCCAAAGTCTAGAGGACATCATGGTTGGGTAACCCATTCTGAAATTGCACATGCGGTTTCTGAAAACTTAACAGGACCTTACAAGTTTAAAAATGTGGTATTACCTGCACGTGGAAACAAATATTGGGATGGTGACTGTACACATAATCCACATGTAATTGAGCAAGATGGAAAGTATTACCTATACCATATGGGTAATCATGGTAGTGGGTATTGGGATAATACACCAGATGACCGCATGCCTTCTATTAAAAAGGATAAAGAATGGTGGGTTAATAGAAACAACCAACGTATTGGTGTTGCAGTTACAGATGATTTAAATGGAGAGTGGAAACGTTTTGATAAACCATTAATTGATGCCACCAACGGACGTTGGATGACTTCTACCCCAACAGTTACCAGAAGAAATGATGGTAAGTTTTTAATGGCATATAAGTATGTGGAGGCGCACCCGAAATTTAAAAATGGTAAAGTAGTGCACGTAACAGCAACAGCTAGTTCTCCATTAGGACCATTTACGGATACTAATATTCCGTTTATTACACATCCAACAGCTTCTTTTGCAATAGATGATCATGTTGAATGGATTTTCAACGGAAATTATTATTGTTTAGCAAAAGATTCGCGAGGTGCTTGGGGGAAACATCCAGACGGTTCTACATTGTTGTTTGAAGGCGATGATATGGGCTTCGATTGGAAACCAGCTAAGAACTTTGTAGTGATAAAAGCAGGAAAAATTGAATGGACAGATGGTACCGTTACCAAAACTCAACGAACGGCCGATATGCCAAAATTCTACATGGAAAACGGTATTCCTAAGGCTTTGATAATTGCAATTCTTCCGAAAGGTAGTGAAGATTCTTATTCATTGGTAATTCCATTAAAAACACCTAAACCTGGAACGGAAGCATTTCCTTATCAGGTGACTGAGTATTCAGATGACTATAAGTTAAGCGCTGCTTTAGACAGAAGTTTTAATCAATACCCTTCACACGTAAATGCAGAAAATGAATTGTATAGCCAATTCAAATATACCAAATTAACTGGTTTAGATTATAATGATGGCGATGCTACCATAACACGAAGAGACCCATCAAAAGTACTGTATGAAGATGGTAAATACTATGTTTGGTATACAAAGCGCGAAACGCCTGTAGCCCCAACAAAAAGGTATACTAAGGACTATAAATCATCTGAAGGACAAAGCACATGGAACGATACCATTCCAACAACCGATTGGGATTTAGCAGAAGTTTGGTATGCTACAAGTAAAGACGGATTCCATTGGGAAGAGCAAGGTGTTGCGGTTAAAAGGCCAGAATATCCAATACCAGGTTGGAGGGCTGTTGCAACGCCAGATATCTTAAAGTTTAAAGGAAAATACTATATATACTATCAAGCTTTTACAGAGCCAAGTGGTGTAAGAGGTGACTACTGTCCGGTTGGAGTAGCATATGCCGATAATATTAATGGTCCGTGGACGCACGTTAACGATGTTGTTATTCCAACAGGAGCAAAGGGAGAATGGGATCAGTTTGCCATTCAAGCACCAACACCTTTAGTTCACGATGGTAAAATTTATGTGTATTATAAGGCGGCATTCAACAGACCTGGCACGGTATGGAGTGGTATCGGTTTAGCAATTTCTGATAATCCGTTAGGGCCTTTTAAAAAGCATGAGCTAAACCCCGTTCAGAATTCAGGACATGAGATTTGTTTCTTCCCTTGGAAAGAAGGTGTAGCATCTTTAACAATTCGTGATGGTTCAGAGCATTTCACCATTCAATATGCAAAAGATTGGGTGAATTTTGATGTCATGGCCATTACAGAGTTCATGCCAACTGGCCCAAATGCTTATATTCCTGATGCTTTTGAAGATAATGGTAATGGTCGAGGTATCACTTGGGGAATAGGTCACTTTATTAATTTCACTGGAAAAAACACGAAAGGGTGGCATTCAGAATTATATCGTTTTGATTGTGATTTAAGTTTAGATGTTCATGACCCAGAAATGAAATACCATAATTATCGTTTAGATCCGCAGTTTTATTTCAATTTAGGGTTAAGCGATAAACAAAAAGAAAGAATTAAAAAACAAAATGAGGAAGTTAGAAACAATGAATAAACTAAGCATATTATTTACGGCTTTAGTATTAACGTTTGCAACGTCTTGCAAGGACAAGGGATCTAAAGAAGAAAAGCCAGCTGTTCGTCCAAACATCATTTGGATTAATGCAGATGATTTAGGGAGGGAATTAGCCTGTTATGGCAACCCTGACATTAAAACGCCTCACATAGATAAATTGGCACAACAAGGTACGTTATATGCAAATGCATATTCAAATGCGCCCATTTGTTCGTCTAGTAGGTCGTCTCAAATTACAGGAATGTATCCAACAACAGTTAATTGCTTAGACCACAGAACCATTAACATGACCCAACTTCCTGATGGGATTAAACCAATTACCGATTATTTTAAGGAAGCAGGTTATTTCATTGCCAATGGAAGTGGCAAAGACTACTTGAAGAAAGGTGGTAAAAAGGATTATAACTTCGTTCCTGCTGTGAAATACGATGGAAAGGATTGGAGTGAGCGAGCAGAAGGACAACCTTTCTTTGCACAGGTTCAGATTAAATACCCGCATCGTGTGTTTGAACATCATGAAACAAATCCAATAAACCCAGAAACAGTAAAACTTCCAGGTTGCTATCCAGAGCATCCATTATTAAAAGCAGATTGGGCTTTATACTTAGAATCTGTTCAAAAATGTGATGATATTGTAGGTTGGGTCATGAAACGATTGGAAGACGAAGGTTTAGCAGAAAATACCATAGTGTTCTTTTTCGGTGATCATGGGCGTCCGCATTTAAGAGATAAGCAATTTTTATATGAAGGCGGACTTCAAATTCCGTTAATAGTGAGGTGGCCAAATAAAGTTGATGCAAACAAAGTAGATGATAGATTAGTAAGTTTGGTAGATGTTGCAGCAACAACTATGAAAATTTCAGGCTTGGAAGCGCCTTATAAATTACACGGAAAAGTATTTATAGGAGAGGGGCAAGAAAAACGAGACTATGTTTATGGGTTCCGTGAAAGAGCAGGTGATGCTGCAGATGCTATTAGAAGTATTACTGACGGACGTTACAAGCTTATTTGGAATCAAGAACCGGAAAGACCGTGGATGCAATTATCAAGCTATAAACGCAGTGAATATCCTGCTTTTACTGTGTATAGAGTGCTTCATGAAAAAGGAGAATTAAAAGCACCCTATAACCAGTTTATGGCCGAAAGCAGACCAGAATTTGAATTTTTCGATTTAAAAGATGACCCGAATGAGTTCAATAATTTGGTAGATGATGCATCTTATTCAGAGCATCTAAATAGATTAAAATCAGAACTTCTGAGCAAACTAAAAGTTTACGATAAAAATCAAGTTCCAGAGTCTGAAGAAACCGTTCAAAAAGGGGTAAATGGCTCTCAAAATTACTTCAAAAAGAAGATGAAAAAATTAGGGTTGCCAGAAGCACCTTCTGATGAAGAATTGTTAGATTATTGGAATAAAACACTTCTATAAGAAATTGTAATATTTAAAAAGGAACAACCGTGTTTAGCTTTAAACTCGTATTAGTTCTATCTTGTCCTTTTACCTCAAAAACAGCTGTAAAAAAAGCGTTGTTTTTGAGGTAATTATTATAAAATTTTTGAATACTATCTTTATTAGTAAAATACTCTAACGTAGCACTAACGCCAATATCATGCTGAGAGAAAAACACAAAATGCTCTGTGTTTCCGCTAGGGTATTTTGAAACAACAGCATATTCATGAGAAACATTAAAGGTGTTTAAATTGTAAATACTATCATTAAATTTTGGATGATCATGTAATTTTAATGTGGTATTGGAGATTTCAAAATAGGGATTAGCTTCATTAAAGAAATACAAGAATTGATTATCGTTCTTACTAGGTCCTACATAAATAGCATTGCCTTCTTTTATTTCTGAAGCTGAAGTTTGCGTTGAAAATCTAATAGAAAATGCTTTATCATAATTTTGAAAAAACGATTGCAGCTTTTGAGCAGATAATGCTGCCATTCTTGTAGAGTAGGAGTAATTGGCAGGCCTAATACTATCTCTTAAATTTGGGTTTTTATCAATAAAATTGTAAAAATCGTTGGTGTTATTAATTGAAAAATCTCTGGTCCAGCCATTGTTTTTGGTAATAGTTTTTCCTGTAACTCCAAAATGATCACCAATGTAAAGATTTGTTCCGAAATCTTGGGATAAAAAGGGTTTCCACATCTTTGGTTTAGATTCAGGTATACTTAGCTTAATTGAAATTATAACAAAAACCAATAAAAGCGCATAAGGTATAAGTGTTGGCCAATTAAGCTTTTTTAATATAGATTTACTGCGTTCAATTTTGTGAAAACTAACTTGATACTGCCCTTTATCTATATGTAAACGCCAAATATCATCAGCGCCTTCAGTGTCATAAAATTGGGTTATTTTTTTTCTAAGATTATGAACATTTACACGAACTCTGGGGTTACTTCTGTCTCCTGCATTTTCACTTTTAAAAAACTCAATATCAATGACGCTTTCCTTAAGGTGAATACCTTTTTCGGTAGCATTGTATAAGTATTGTAAAAGCGCACTACTTGTAGGAGCATTTTTAAAAGTTTTACTCTGTACAAGTTTTTTAACTATGCTATCTTTTTTATAGTCAGTCTTTTTTGAGGTTATCATTTTTCTACCTATGTCATACTTTAACCGTTATAGTTACCGTTAAAGTTGCGTTAAAGTTAATAAAATAGAGTCTTGTAATTACTTTTGGGAGAATGTTTTTTCAATTAATTACTAAGTAATATGAAAGCCTTTCTAGATGATAACTTTATTTTAGAAACAAAAACTGCTTGCAAACTCTTTCATGATTCTGCATCCGGTATGCCAATTATAGATTATCATTGTCACTTAATCCCGAAGCAAATTGCTGAGAATAAGAATTTTAATAATTTAACTGAACTTTGGTTATATGGTGACCATTATAAATGGAGAGCTATGAGAACCAACGGCGTATCTGAGAAGTATTGTACAGGAGATGCCAGTGATTGGGAAAAGTTTGAAAAATGGGCGCAAACAGTTCCGTACACTTTAAGAAATCCGTTATATCATTGGACACACATGGAGCTAAAGCTTTATTTTGGGTATGATGGTATTTTAAATGGAGATACTGCCAAAGAAGTTTGGGACTTGGCTAATGCAAAATTGCAAACAGATGCCTATCGTCCACAAGGATTATTAGAAATGATGAATGTTGAAGTAGTTTGTACCACAGATGACCCTACAGATGCTTTGGAATACCATATTCAGATAGCCGAGAGTGATTGTAATATTAAGGTATATCCAACCTGGAGACCAGACAAAGCCATGGCAGTTGAGGATGTTGAGGCGTTTAACGATTATATGGTGAAACTTTCTGAAGTTTCTGGTATTTACGTAAATTCGTTTGAGGACTTAATTAACGCTTTGAAGAAAAGACATGATTTTTTTGCTGAAGTAGGATGTAAATTGTCTGACCACGGGATTGAGGAGTTTTACGCTGAAGAATATGAACCAACCGAAATAAGAACAATATTTTTTAAGGTGCGGTCTGGAATACAATTAACTCCCGAGGAAATTCTAAAATTCAAATCGGCTATGATGTATGAGTTTGGAGTCATGGATCATGAAAAAGGCTGGGTACAACAATTTCATTACGGAGCAATTAGAAATAACAATACAAGACTGCTATCCAAATTAGGGCCAGATACTGGGTTTGACTCCATTCATGATGTGAATTCTGCCAGAGCCATGTCTAAATTTTTAAACGGTTTAGATACAGAAGACAAATTAGCCAAAACAATAATTTATAATTTAAACCCTGCTCATAATGATGTCGTGGCAACCATGATTGGTAATTTCCAAGACGGAAGCGTTCCAGGTAAAATGCAGTTTGGTTCTGGTTGGTGGTTTTTAGACCAGAAAACAGGTATGGAAAATCAAATGAATGCGTTATCTAATATGGGGTTATTGAGCAGGTTTGTTGGCATGCTAACAGATTCACGTTGTTTAATTTCTTATTCAAGACATGAATATTTTAGACGTATTTTATGTAATTTACTGGGCAATGATGTAGAAAGCGGTCTCATAAATAAGGACATGGATTTATTATCTAAAATGGTAAAGGATATCTGTTATTATAATGCCAAAAATTACTTCAACTTTAACTAAACAAAAAGATGCAGAGATTAAAACTAATTATAATGGCGTTAGTGCTTTTTGGGCAGCAATTAGCTTTTTCACAATCAGAAACTACTCAAATCCATTATTTATCAGGAACAGATAAAGATAATTTGGTGGAGTGGGATTTCTTTTGTTCAGACGGAAGACAAAGCGGTAAATGGACTAAAATTGGTGTGCCTTCTTGTTGGGAACAGCAAGGGTTTGGTACTTATAACTATGGTGCTGCTACCGGAAAATTAGAGTTATCTTCAGAACATGGGCTCTACAAGCACAAATTTAGTGTGCCTAAAGAATGGAAAAACAAGGACATTAAAATTGTTTTTGAAGGTGTAATGACAGATGCTGAAGTGAAGATAAATGGTAAAATAGCAGGTCCTATTCATCAAGGTGCATTTTACGAATTTAAGTATGACATTACTAAGTTATTAAAATATGGGGCTGAAAATGTACTGGAAGTAAAAGTGAATAAGATGTCCGCCAATGAATCCGTCAACCACGCTGAAAGAGGTGCTGATTTTTGGGTTTTTGGTGGAATTTATCGCCCTGTATATTTAACGGTTGCACCAAAGGATAATATTGATAGAATAGCAATTGATGCTAAAGCTGATGGACAAATTACAGCAGACATATTTATAGATTCCAAAAAAGCAAATGATATTCTAGTAGACCTTCTTGATTTAGGTGGGAATAAAATTCAAAATATCAAGATTGATAATGTAGCTAAAGAATCTGGTAAATGGCGAATTAGTGGAAAGGTTGATAATGTAAAAACATGGAATCCAGAATTTCCCAACCTTTATAAACTTCAAGTTTCGTTATTAGGTAAAAACAGAAAGGTGTTGCATCAAGTTGAAGAACGTATTGGTTTTAGAACCGTTGAAGTTTTAGAAGGCGATGGGATTTATGTTAATGGCGAAAGAATAAAATTTAAAGGTGTTAACAGGCATGCATTTCACCCAGCATCAGGAAGAACCACATCTAAAAAGATTAGTATTGAACATGTTGAATTGATGAAAGACATGAACATGAATGCGGTTCGTATGTCACATTACCCACCAGATGTTCATTTTTTAGAGGTTTGTGACTCACTCGGGTTATTTGTTATCGATGAAATTTGTACATGGCATAATCCAATGTTAGACACTAAAGTGGCAAGAAAAATTGTAAAGGAAACTGTGGTTCGTGATGTAAATCATCCATCAATATTAATGTGGGGAAATGGAAACGAACAAGGCTGGAATCCCGAAGTAGATGATGATTTTGCTAAATGGGATATTCAAAAGCGAGAAGTAATTCATCCATGGAGCATTTACAAAAAGACCAACACTATTCACTACAGTCATTATCATTCTTTAATTAATGATTCGTATTCAAAGGAAAAAATACTATTTCCAACCGAATTTCTTCATGGTGTTTATGACGGCGGACATGGAGCAGGACTTGAAGATTATTGGTTAAGAATGTGGAATTTACCATTAAGTGCAGGTGGATTTCTATGGGATTTTGCCGATGAAGGCCTTGAAAGAACCGATAGAAATAATGAAATTGATTTACAAGGAAATAAAGCCAATGATGGTATAGTTGGCCCATATTTAGAAAAGGAAGCAAGTTACTTTACTATTAAAGAAATATGGTCGCCAGTATTCATAGAAGATAGATTTATAAAAGATGATTTTAATGGCATTTTCAGAATAGAAAACCGCTATCATTACACTAATTTAAATCAAATTTCTATGACTGCTAAATGGGTGAAGTTTGATGGACCGAAAGGTGATTCTCAATCTAAAATAATTTCAGAAAGTAAAATAGAATTACCAAATTTATCACCTGGAGGAAAAGGAAAGTTCTACGTTGAAAAACCATCAAATTGGAAATCGGCTGATGCTCTGCATCTTACCGCTGTTGATGTTTACGGAAAAGAAATTTTCACATGGTCTTACCCAGTATCTACACCCAAAGAAGTTAGTCGTCCGCTAGTTTCTTATTCTGGAAATGGAGACATTAAAACAGAAACAAAAGACCAAAAAATAACGGTTGAAGCTAATGGTATGTCTTATGTTTTTTCAAAAGAAACAGGAATGTTGTTGGAGGTGAAAAAGGGTGACAAGTTAATTCCGTTAAACAACGGACCAATCATTTTAAAACAAAAAGCAAAGATTGAAAGCATAACCGTTACACCTTTAAAAGATAAAGTTGAAATATTGACCATTTTTGAAAAAACCGACAAATCTCCAGGTTGGTCAACGGTTAAAGAATATGCTTCAGATATCATTAAATGGACAATCCATCCAAACGGTTTGTTAGATTTAAGAGTAGAATTTAAAGGTTATAGAAACTTAAAAGGCTACAGAGGTATCACATTCTCATTCCCAGAAGATGAAGTTTCGGGTATGAAATGGCTTGGAGATGGTCCATACCGTGTTTGGAGAAATAGAATGAAAGGCACACGTTTTCAAGTTTGGGAAAACGATTATAATAATACCGTAACAGGAGAAGTTGGTGAATACCAATTTGTGTACCCAGAGTTTAAAGGTTTCTTTTCAAGTTTGTACTGGTGTGAAGTTAAGGGTAACAATAACAACGGATTTACAGTATACTGCAGAACACCGCACACCTATTTAAGGATGTTAACACCACAAGAACCTAAGAAAAACAAAAAGGGAAAAACGCATCCAACCTTTCCAGAGGGAGATATCTCATTTGTTATGAACGTTCCTGGAATTGGCACCAAATTTCAAAAACCAGAAAGTATGGGGCCACAAGGAAATCCAGAACATTATTTTGGAAATGATGATGAGCCAATAGTTATAGATTTAACTTTTGAGTTTTAATATAACAAAAACGTAGTTGTGTCATACTGAACCCGTTTCAGCATCTCATAAAAACAAACCGCTTAAACTAAACCACCAATGAGACTATTTAAAACATTACTTTGCTTTTCTCTGTTGTTCTTCGGAAATAACATCGTTGCAAATGCCCAAAATCAAACCCAAATAAAATACTTGTCTGGAACAGATAAAGACAACACCGTAGAATGGGATTTTTACTGTTCAGAAGGTATGCAAAGTGGTAAGTGGACCAAAATAGGAGTGCCTTCATGCTGGGAATTACAAGGTTTTGGAAATTATAATTATGGGCGCGATTATAAAATACCAAAGGAATACCATAAGGAGTATGGGCTTTACAAACATAAATTCAATATTCCTGAAGATTGGAAAGGCAAGGAAATAAAAATTGTGTTTGAAGGGGTTATGACTGATGCCGAAGTGAAAATAAATGGCAAATTAGCAGGCGCAAAACATCAAGGGGCTTTTTATGAGTTCAAATACAATATTACCAAACTTCTAAAGTACGGTACAGAAAACTTAATAGAAGTTAAGGTAGATAAATGGTCTTCTAATGCCTCTATTAATTCAGCAGAACGCAATACAGATTTCTGGATTTTCGGTGGTATTTATCGCCCCGTTTATTTAGAAGTTTTACCAAAAGCACATATAGAGCGCGTTGCTATTGATGCTAAAGCTAATGGCAATATTACAGCCGAAGTTTATACCTCATCAAAGAAAGCAACATCAGTACAAATAAAACTTGCAGACTTAAGAGGGAATAAGATTCAAGACTTAAATGCCAACATTAATAAGCAGGAAGGTAAGTTGACACTTTCAGCGAAAGCTACCAATATAAAAACATGGAATGCTGAAAAACCAAATTTATACCAACTTCAAATTGATTTGCTAGATAAAAAGGGAAATCCGTTACACTCAATTTCTAAACGAATAGGCTTCCGAACGGTTGAAATAAGAGAAAGTGATGGCATTTATGTAAACGGCAATAAAATTAAATTTAAAGGCGTTAACAGACATAGTTTTCATCCAGAATCTGGCCGTACAACATCAAAAGCATTGAGTATTGAGCATGTAAAGATGATGAAGGACATGAACATGAATGCCGTGAGAATGTCGCATTACCCGCCCGATGTACATTTTTTAGATGTTTGTGATTCTTTAGGACTTTTTGTTATTGACGAACTATGTACATGGCATACTCCTTATTTAGATACTACAGTTGGTAAAAAGTTGATTAAAGAAATGATTGTGCGTGATGTAAATCATCCATCAATTTTAATTTGGGCAAATGGCAATGAAACAGGATGGAACCTGAAACTAGATAACGAATTTCCAAAATGGGACATTCAACAGCGTGAAGTGATACATCCTTGGAATTCTTTCAGAAAAATCAATACTATGCATTATCCGGATTACTACAAGTTTGCTTTTGATGCACCAGTAAAGGATAAAATCTACTTTCCAACAGAATTTTTACACGGTTTATATGACGGAGGACATGGTTCTAGTTTAGACGATTATTGGAAACAGATGTGGCATTCTCCACTTGCCGCAGGAGGTTTTCTCTGGGATTTCGCAGATGAAGGTGTAGTTAGAACTGATAAAGGAGGCATTATTGATGTAGATGGCAATCATGCGCCAGATGGTATTGTTGGACCATACGGCGAAAAAGAAGGAAGCTATTTTACCATTAAAGAAATATGGTCACCTATTTACATTGCTGATAGGTATATAAGAGATGATTTTTCTGGAGTATTTCAAGTAGAAAATCGCTATCATTTCACCAATTTAAACGCGTGTAAAATGATTGCAAAATGGGTGAATTTCAATGGGCCTAATGGAACTGCTGATGTAAAAGTTCTTTCGGAAAATAATGTGGAACTTCCTGATTTATCACCAGGAGTAAAAGGAGAATTTACTGTAAAAAAACCAGACAATTGGAAAGAGGCAGATGCCTTATTTTTAACAGCTATAGATATTCATGGCATGGAAATTTTTACTTGGTCTTATCCTGTAAAAACAGCTAAACAGATTAATGAAAATCATTTAGATTTCACAAGTTCTGGAAGTATTAAAACACAAAAATCAAATGAAATAATAACCGTTAGAGCTAATGGCGTTGGGTTTAAATTCTCAAATAAAACAGGATTATTAAAAGAAGTTTTGAAGAACGGATCTCTAATTCCTTTAAAAGATGGTCCAGTGCTCTTGGGGAATAAAACAGATTTTGAAAATGTGGTGGTAAATACTTTTGAAGATAAAGTAGAGATTATTGGTTTGTTTAAGAAAAGAAAGAAATACTACGATTGGAAAGAAAATAATGAAATGACTCAAGATTTCTTCAAATGGACTATATACCCTAGCGGATTACTCGATTTAAAAGTTGAATTAAGAAATCAAAAAATTGTAGAAGACTATATGGGAATTACCTTTTCTTTCCCCGAAGATGATGTTAAAGGCATGAAGTGGTTGGGTGATGGCCCTTACCGTGTTTGGCGTAACCGTATGAAGGGAACAAGATTTCAGGTTTGGGAAAACAATTATAATAATACTATAACAGGAGAGTCAGGGTGGGTGTATCCTGAGTTTAAAGGGTTTTTCTCTAGTTTAAATTGGATGAGGTTGTATAGTAAAAGTAGAAATGGGTTTACCGTGTATTGTCATTCCGATTTAATATTTTTAAGAATGCTTACACCCGATCAACCGGCAGAACCTAAACAAGGTGCAACGGTGCGTAATTTTCCAAAAGGAGATATTTCATTTGTAAAAAACATACCAGCTATGGGTACCAAGTTTATGCCAGCTAGTTCGTCTGGGCCTCAAGGTAGTGTAAAGCACTATTTTGGTAATGTAGATGAGCCAATAACAATTAATTTAACCTTTCAATTTTAAAAAAAACATGCAACTAAACTATTCTAAATTTACATTTTACAGCTTCTTTTTGCTAAGTATTGCGGTATTTGGTCAAAAACAAAAAACGAGTCAGCAACCCAATATCCTTTTTGTACTAACTGATGATCAAAGGTATGACTCGGTAAAAACATTCAATATGGCAATAGATGGTCAAGAGATGAGCAAGCTTGGTTATATTGAATCTCCTGAAGTTGATAAACTTGCAGCCCAAGGCACCACATTTATAAATACCTATTGTCAGGCAACAGGATGCGCACCTTCAAGAGCTACTATGCACCAAGGGCGTTACCCATTTAGGTCTGGGGTGTATGAATTTGAATGGCATAATAATGCCGCAAAACATATGAAACCTTCATTGCCAGAACAATTGGCAACTTTAGGATATCAAACATTCCATGTAGGTAAATTAGGATATCGCCTAAAAGGGCTTACACCAGATGGAAAAACTAAAAAACACGATGTATATCAAACCGATATAGATTTTAGACGTTTAGGCTACGAAGGTTTAACTGATTATTCTTATGGCGGATTTAAAAAAATTGATGGTAAACCTTTAGATTCATACGTTAACAATATTGGGTTTTTTGTAACTCCTGATGGGAAGTTTGAATATGTTTCAAAAGATTTAGTTACACAGCGAAGTGAATATAAAAACGTTGCCGCAGAAGTAACTAAGAAATACGATTTGTTAAGACATTATAAAAAAGGTCAAAAAGAATCTATTTACAAAGGCATGATAATTTCAGGAGTAAGTCCGCAACCTGCGGGGAAAACTAGAGATGGGTATTATGCACATTTTTTAAATGAGTACTTAATTAATGAAAACAAACAGTTTAATGCTGGTTCAATGAAATTTCAAGGTGTAGATCCTTCAAAACCAGTGTTTGCGCATGTTGGTTTCGATTTTCCGCATACACCAGTACTACCTCCAGCAGATTACAGAGAGCGTTTTCAAAAGCATACTTATAAAATACCTGAGTTTAGTGAAGCTGAATTAGCTTCAATGTCTCAGCAAATGAAAAAAATAACAGGTAATAAACCATCCTATCATTTTTCAGAAGAAGAAAAACAAAAAATGATTCAGGATTATTATGCGTTTTGTGCTTACGGTGATCGCCTTGTAGGTAAAACAGCAAAAGACTTTGTTGCTTACAGTGAAAAACACAATCAACCTTGGATGATAATTTACGTTTGTGGAGATCATGGTTGGAAACTTAATGAGCACGGTGCAATTTCTAAATTTACCCCTTGGGAATGGGATAGCCACAACCCAATTATTGTAGTGTCTTCAGATAAAAAGAAATTTCCAGCAGGGAAAATTGTTACAGAATTTACAGAGTTTGTTGATATAGCTCCTACGGCTTTAGGCGCTGCCGGAGTTAACCTTAAAGATACAGATTTTGATTATTTAGATGGCTTAGATTTAGCAGAAGTAGTATCAAAAGAAGCACCAATTAGAGATTATATTGTTGGAGAATCACATGCTGTAACTGGTGCTAGAGCTTATATACGAACTAAAGATTATGTGTTGTCTTTAAAAACAAGACCATCACGTAAAGAAGGTGAAAACATGCAATGGGCATTAACCGCTTCATGGGAAGATTTAGATCCAGCATTATATGACTTTAAAAAAGATCCTGCTGAAATTAACAATGTAGCTTTTGATAAAAAATACAAGAAAATAGCAGAGAAAATGAAAGATAAACTCTTAAATATTGTTTTAGGAGATAATCGTGTAGAAGTTAATTGGGAAAAATGGGGAACGGGCACTAAAACCTATCATAGTAATTTTGCACCAGGGGCTCATGATTATAAACTAAAATTATAGATCCAAAACATGAAAGCAATATTTCAATTTTTATTTATAATAGGAGTATCTTTTTCTGTTTTTGCTAAAGATTATCATGTAGATGCCAGTAATGCTAAAGCAGGTAATGGTTCTAAAGAAAACCCTTTTAAAACAATAGCCCAAGCAGCCAAAATATTAAAAGCTGGTGATGTTTGTTACATACATGCGGGAGTTTATAGAGAACAGATTGCACCCCAAAACTCGGGCACAAAAAAGAACCCCATAATATATACTAATTATAAAAATGATGTTGTAATTATTACGGCAACCGAAAACGTTACAGCTTGGGAACAACACCAAGATAATATATACAAAGCCCAAAATGTAGAGATGGCTTTAGGCGATGGTAACAACGTTTACTTTAACAATAAAAAAATGCAAATTGCACGTTGGCCTAATGATAGTGATGATAATGAATATTCATTAGATGCCAAGTTTATTGATATAACCAAAGGAACTTGGTCAATGTCTTATATAAGTAATAATGAAATTCCTGATTTCGATTGGACGGGAGGCATCATTCATTATTTAGGAGCGCATAGCGGATGTAGTTGGGAACGCACTATTACAGATTACGATAAAAGTTTGCACAGGGTACATTTTGAATCCTTACCCAATAAGTGGCCTTTCGGAAAAACGCATAGTCCGCAACGTTTTGAAAACGGTCATAGAGGAATGTTTTATTTAATGGATAAGTTAGAAGCACTTGATGCGCCAAATGAATGGTACTATGATAAAGTGTCTAAAACACTCTATTTCTATGCACCTGAAGGTAAAAACCCTAATAAGAGTTTAGTTGAGGTGGCAGTTAGAAAAAACACAGTGAATATCAAAGGAAATAATGTTCATTTAAAAGGCTTAAACTTTTTTGGAGGCATGATTACTATTGATGGCAATGGCAATAAGGTTGTGAATTGCATGGTAAAACACGGTGCTGAAAGGTTGGTAACCAATTTAAATGGAGCAGCAGTTTCAGATGCCGCTATTCAAGTCAAGAGAGGTAGTGGCAATGTCATAGAAAGATGTGTTTTAGAAAATGGCTCAGTAAACGGCATTGTGTTAGCGAGAGATACCGAAGATACTCGAGTAGAAAACTGCATCGTTCAAAATTTCAATACTATTGGTATTCATGCTTGTTTATTGAGCAGCCAAGGTGAAAGAAATAGAATTATTAGAAATTCCTTTTATGGTTCTGCACGCGATGGCGTAAAGGTAACAGGTGATGATAGTGAATTCGCATATAATCACGTTCAAAAGTGTTTAATTTCTGGAGCTGATGGCGGATTATTTTATGTAACAGGAAGAAGTATTCCTAAAAACATAGAGTTACATCATAATTGGTTTCACGATGCCCATGCCGATGATAATCATGCTGGTAAAAAGGCAACAGGCATCTATTTAGATAATAATGCTGCCGGATATATTGTTCACCATAATGTGGTTTGGGATGTAGAATGGGCTGGGTTACATTTTAACTGGGACGCCATTCAAAATGAAATATATAACAATACTTTTTGGAATGTTGGTCCTCCAAATGAAGCCTTAATAAATTCTTGGGTCCCTAAACGTAATGATCATCAAACCAATGTGAAAGATAATACGCTTTATAACAATATTTCAGATGTGCGTCCTTGGTGGGATTCAGGAAACGGTAAGCATTACAGAGTTGATGAAAAAGAATTTAAAGGAAAAGATGCAGATAATATTTTTAGCAATAACGAGCAGTTTACCGCAATTCCTTTTAGTACAGAAAAACACACACTTTTTATGCCTTTAGAAAATGCAAAGTTAATTGACAAAGGAAGAAAAATTGGCAAAATAACTAAAGGATACAAAGGTAAATCACCAGATTTAGGTGCTTATGAATATGGCGGTAAATATTGGAAAGCAGGTGTAAATTGGGAGCCAAATAATTTTGCTTGGAAAGTTAGTAAAGGTTATTTAAATGTTGGAATTCCTTCAATAAAAAATAACCAATATGAAGGAAAGACCAGTAAAACAGTTAAAGAACTACAACTAAACTAAAAGCAAAATGAAAAACAAAATTTTATTAATATTAGTTTGTTTTATGTTTTTCTCATGTGAAAATAGTGTGGAAAGCAAGCAAAATATAAATGAAGGTGAAGAATTAAACTCTAAAGACGAGTTTCCTTTTTTTATTCCTGAGGAAAAACCTAAACGCCCTTTAAGTAAAGCTGTAGAACGTAATTACGATGCTTACGAATCTATTCGTCCTGAACAGAATGAATTATATTCGCAATTTAAATACACTAAATTAAAAGGGTTTGATTACAACGGCGGAGATGGAACAGTTACCCGAAGAGACCCTTCTAAAGTTATTTTTGAAAACGGAAAATATTACGTGTGGTATACAGGAAGAAAATCGCCAGTTAAACCTGTGGGAATGTCTAGAGCTAAAGAAGCAACCGATGTGATACCTTCAGCAGATTGGGATTTAGCCGATATCTGGTATGCCACTTCCGAAGATGGTTTTACTTGGGAAGAACAGGGTATTGCAGTGCCTCGTCCGCCTAAACCACAACCTGGTTGGCGCTCTGTAACTACTACAGATATTTTAAAATTTAAAGGGAAGTATTATTTGTATTTCCAAGCCTTTATGGAGGCTAGTGGATTACGAGGAGACTTTTGTCCGGTTTCGGTAGCTTGGGCAGATTCGCCAGATGGTCCTTGGCATCATACAGGAAAAGTGGTATTGCCTAACGGACCAGAGGGGTCTTGGGATCAATATTCAATCCACGATCCGTATCCGTTAGTTCACAATGGTAAAATTTATTTATACTACAAAGGTGATTTTGATAAACGACCAGAACTAAAACCATCAAAAATTCGTATGCAAGGTTTAGCAATTGCTGAAGATCCATTGGGGCCTTTTGAAAAACATCCATTAAATCCGGTTATTAATTCTGGCCACGAAACCACATTGTTTCCTTTTAGAGAAGGCGTGGCTGCTATTGTGCAACGTGACGGACAAGAGCATAACACTATTCAGTATGCCGAAGATTGGGTAAATTTTGAAATTGCTTCTATTTCAGAATTATTGCCATTAGCTGCAGGACCTTACGTTCCAGATGCTTTTACCGATAACAAAGATGGACGGGGTATTACTTGGGGAATTTCACATTTTATCAATGCCGATGGTAATTGGAATCATACTGTATTAACACGTTTTGATTGCGATTTAAGTTTAGATGTTCATGATGAAGAAATGAAAAAACATTACTATACATATCCACAAGATTTCTATTATAAAAAACATGGTTTAAGCGCTAAGCAAAAGAAGAGAATTCAAAAGGAAAACAAAGAAATGGTAAAATAGCGCTATGAGAAGAATTAGAAATATTGTCAATATAATAGTTCTTGTATTATGTTCGTGCTACTTGCTTGAAGCTCAAAACACATATCCTGTGTTGCCTAACGGTTGGCATGTACATGACGAGCAAAGACCTATTCCAGAGAAGGTAACTCCAGGGAAAACAGACTCGCAAGCACCTTCTGATGCCATTGTGTTATTTGATGGGAAAGATTTTAGTCAATGGGAAAGTATCGATAGCACTTCTATAGATTGGAAACTTGAAGATGGTTATATGGAAGTAGTTCCAAAAACCGGAAGTATTCAAACAAAAAAAACTTTTGGAGATATCCAGTTACATTTAGAATGGTCAATTCCGTCTTCGGCATTTGCAAAAGGACAAAAAAAAGCTATTGGCGGCGTCTTTTTAATGGGCTTGTACAAAATTCAAATAGCTCATTATCTTGAAAAAACTTACGCCGATGGTATTGAAGGCGCCATTTACGGTCAAAATCCTCCATTGGTAAATGCCTCAAAAGAAATAGGAGAGTGGCAATCTTATGATATCATTTTTAAAGCACCAGTTTTTGAAAATGACAAACTCGTATCACCAGCTTATTGTACCATTTTGCAAAATGGTGTGTTGATTCAAAACCATACTGAAATCTATGGTCCGGCGGCTTATAAGGCAACAATCCCTTATAAATCCCACCCAAGTAAATTACCTATTATGTTACAAGATCATAAATGTGACGTACGTTTCAGAAATATTTGGGTTAGGCAACTTAATTAGAGTTGAAATTGACAATATTATTTAACAAGGAAATAAATTACTGTTAAGTTTAAAACTTTTGATTTAAAGAGGGAAAAAATAATTTAAAAGACATTAAAGAACTTTGAATTCACAATGTATATTAAAATACAGTTATAAATACTTTAAATTTAGAAGAAACCAACAAACAATGATAAATAAAACAAAATTTATAAAACATGTACTTTTTACTTTAATTAGTACGCTTTTAGTACAAAATAGTTCAGCACAAGAATTCTGGAAAGATAAACAGGTGTATACCGTTGGTACGGAACCTCATGCCGCTACACATTATATATTTCCAGATGCCTCATCAGCGTTAAAAGGTAATTATAAAGCTTCGCCTTATTTCCAAAATATAGCAGGTGATTGGAAATTCAATTGGGTTGAAAAAGTTGCTGACAAACCCAAAGATTTTCATTTACCAACATATAATGTGGACAACTGGAAAACCATTCCTGTACCTTCATGTTGGGAACGCCAAGGATACGGAGTACCATCTCATCGTGGTTTAGGGATGTTGGTAAGAGCGGAAAAGATTAAGATTCCGGATGTTCCAGAAGATAATCCTGTGGGAAGTTATAGAACCACTTTTGAAATTCCTGAAAACTGGAAAGACCGAGAAACCTTATTACATTTTAATGGTGTTTCAAGTGCGTTTTATCTTTGGATTAATGGTGAGTTAGTAGGATATGACGAAGACTCCATGACCAGTTCTGTATTCAATATCACACCTTATTTAAAAGAAGGTAAAAATACTCTTGCGGTACAAGTATATCGTTGGACGACAGGTAGTTATTTTGAATCTGGAGATACTTGGACATTTAGTGGAATATTTAGAGATGTATATCTTCAAAGTCGTCCTAATGTTAGAATTCGTGATTTTTTCTTCACCTCAGATTTGGATGAAAACTATAAGGATGCTGAATTGAATGCTAAAATTAAAGTTTTTAATAATAGTGAGGTTGTTGCAAAAAATTATCAAGTAACTATTGATGTGTATGATGATACAGGAAACCTAATTTCAGAATCTGGAAAGAAAAGTCCAAAGTTAGGTTGGCGTATGGGGAATTTAGGCGCAGAAAGTATTTTGGAATATTCTACTAAGATTGAAAATCCAAAGCTATGGTCGGCAGAATTTCCTAATCTGTACACTATTGTCATGACGCTTAAAGATGGTGACGGAAACATTAAGGAAGTTACAAGAACACCATTTGGTTTCCGTGAAGTAGAAATGAAAGATTTACAAGTACACATCAACGGGAAGCCCATAAAAATAAAAGGAGCCAACCGTGGTGAATCGCATCCAGAAACTGGAAAAACCTTATCTGAAGAATCCATGATTCAGGATATTTTGTTGATGAAGCAAAACAATTTTAATGCGGTACGTTCTAGTCATCACCCCAATGATCCAAGGTGGTACGCCTTGTGTGATAAATACGGATTATATGTAATGGACGAGGCTCTAGAATCACCAGATTATTTCATTCGTGGAAACGGATTGCCAGGTAGTGATATGAGTTGGATGGCAACAGCATTAGATAGAGCGGTAGCTATGGTAGAACGCGCAAAAAACCATCCTTCAATTATTTTTTGGTCTTTAGGAAATGAATCTGGTTTTGGGCAAAATTTCGCTTTAATGAGTGATTATATCCGTCGTTTTGACCCATCACGATTGATTTCTTACGATGGTAGGGAAACCGATTGTTGGGCACAAAAAGACTATTTTGATATGAATAGCTCTATGTACCCTTTTATTGAGGATGATGAAAAACAAAAGCATTGGAAATTATTGAGTTTTTGGGCAGAACCTAAATATAACAAACCTTACATCATGATTGAATATGCCCATGCACAAGGTAATTCGTTAGGTAATTTTGCAGAGTATTGGCGTGTGATAGAAAAAAATCCATCTTTTATTGGAGGATATATTTGGGATTGGGTGAATCAAACGTATAATACCAAAATGCCAGATGGTCGTGTACGTCAAAGTCAGAGGCTAGATTATCATCCAGTGGACAGTCTTTCGGTAGATGGCGATTTTTCCGAAGTTATAAAATTAGATAATGAGTGTGCTAAAGGAGCTGTGTTTGCAGACCGAACGCCAAAGCCAGCTATGGAAGAAATGAAAAAGGCGCAACAATACATTGGAATTAGTGCGGTTGAAAATCAGAAGTACGTATATCAGATAAAAAATAAATATTATTTCACCAATCTTAATGCTTTCGTTGGAAGCTGGAAGTTGTTAAAAAATGGTATGGCCATTAAAGAAGGTAATATTCCAGAATTAAATGTAGCTCCGGGAGCATCAACTGAAATTACGTTGAAACTTCCAAAGTTGGATGCCGAATCTGAATATACTTTGAATTTTAGCTACAGACTAAAAGAAGATAAGTTGTGGGCAAAAGCTGGCTTTGAGGTGGCAAAAGAAGAAATCATACTTCAAAAGTGGACGCCTACTGAAAATGAAGCTTCGGACACTGTATCGGTTTCAGAAACAGATAATACATTCATAGCCTCTGGTAAAAACTTCAATATAAGTATTGATAAAAAAGAAGGAGTCATCACTTCAATTGTATCAAACAAAAGGGAATTAATTGCTCAAAATGGTACTATAAAAGGCCCTTCTTTAAATGTGTATCGTTCACCAACCGAGAATGATAAGCCTTATAAACAACCTTGGAAAGATGCAAAATTGAAAGACTTAGAATATAAGGTGCTTTCAGTTAATTCAAAACAAATAAATACATCTTTAGCTTCTATTACTGTGGTTAGAGAATTCAAATCAGATTCCGGAAGTATAAAGCACGAATGTGTTTATGATATTAGCGGACAAGGTAAAATTACATTAAACAATAAGATAACACCTTCAGGTTTCAAAAGTTTAGAAACCTTACCAAGAATTGGACTAAAATTAGGCCTTACACAAGGGCTTGAAGACGTAAAATGGTATGGCCGTGGTCCTCAGGAAAACTATCCAGACCGTAATGAATCTGCTTTTATAGGGAATTATAAATCTACAGTTTCTAATTTGTTTGTGCCTTATTTATATCCGCAAGAAAATGGAGCGCGTTCAGATGTACGTTCTTTAGAAATAGCGTTTAAAAATCAAGAGAAATCAGCTTTAAAAGTAACCTCAAATAAGCCTTTTGTGTTCTCTGCATTGCATTATGATGCTACTGATTTAGATAGAGCCATTCGTCCGCAATTCTTAAAAGAACGAAAAGAAACCATTTTATGTATAGATGCTGAAATGTTAGGTTTAGGAAATGCCAGTTGTGGCCCAAAGCCTATGAAGCAGTATTTAGTGCCAGTAAAACCATATGAATTTAGTTTTACATTGAGTTTTAAATAAAATAAGACCTAACAATGAAAAGAACAGCAATTTTATACATCCTATTAATTGGGCAATTATTCTCTTTAAATGCTCAGGAAATTGAAACTTTACCTAGGTATCCTATTCTTACCAATATGGTGCATCATAATCCTGGTGAACCTCGGTTTATTACAAAATATAATAACCCGGAATACATAAAAAAAATAGGTTATAAAGCGCAGGCTCCAAAAATAGAAATTCAATGCGCTTTAACCTATGATGATTGGCAAGAAGGCATTGTTCCTAAAAAAAGTCAAGAGCGCGCTTGGATTGAAAGGCATGGTGCCAGAATCAATAGATTAATTGACTTGCAGAAAGAAGCAGGCCTTGAAGTATATCCGTTTACAGATGTATTGGTAGTGCCTAAATCTATCATGGAAACCTATGGCGAAGAGATGAAAAAAGATGGGAAATTATCCATCCATCAAGCCAGAACTCAAGAAATTTTAAAAGCTCAAATTGCTGAAATATTTGAAAGATTTCCGAAGATAGATGGATTAACCATTCGTTTTGGAGAAACGTATTTGCATGATACACCTTTTCACCAAGGAACCAGACCGGTTTATGCGCCAGAAGACCACATAAAATTCATTAATATTCTAAAAGATGAAGTCTGCGTAAAAAGAAACAAAAAGCTGTTCTACAGAACTTGGGACTGGGGAAAAGTAAAAAGAAAATTCCACCTAATTCCGGAAGTGTATTTAGAAATCACTAATGCTGTAGAACCGCATCCTAATTTGTTTTTTTCAATAAAACACGTTAATGGAGATTTTTTAAGAAATAACCCTTTTAATAAAACGGTTGGTATTGGTAACCATCAACAAATTGTTGAGGTATCAATGAACCAAGCAGGGATGTACGGAAAAAATGCACATCCATATTACATTGGAAAAGGCGTAATTGAAGGTTGGCCAGAAATGGAAAAGAAAAAAGGAATTCGAGATTTGTACAATAACCCTCAAGTAAAAGGTTTTTATACTTGGACATGGGGTGATGGTTGGTACGGTCCTTACTTTGATAATGAGTTTTGGTTAAATTTAAACAATTATGTGATTAGGGAATATGCTAAAAATCCTCTAAAGACAGAAGAACAGCTTTTTAATACGTATGCTACTAACGTTTTAGAAATGTCTCCTAAGAATATTGAAAAACTTCGTGAGTTATGTTTATTGTCTGTAGATGCGGTATTTAAAGGGCAAGCAACCAGTTTGCAAAAAATGCAACCATGGTGGATTCGTGACCACTTTTTCTCAGCACAAGACATGTCAATTTATGTCAAAAAAGGCTTAGCCGAATCTGTATTGAAAGAGAAAAAGAACAACTTAAAGACATGGTATAAAATGGAAGAAATAGCCAAAACTATTTCATTACCTAATAAAGAAGATGAAGAATTTTTAAAAGTTTCCACTACATACGGACGTATTAAATATGAATTGATTGAATTGATATTTAGAACTCAAATTATGTTTGCGCAAATGGAAACCGGGAAAGCTTTTAACCCTAAAGAAGGAAAACTAATTTTAGAGACATATAACCAAAAATGGAATGAGTGGTATAAATTAAAAAGAGAAAACCCGTGTTGCCCTTCACTTTATGTAGATTATGAAGCCATTCATTGTCAAGGTAACGAGCCGTTTTTAATTTCAATAAAAAAGTTGGAATTACTTTTAGAAAACAACAAAAATTAACTAAATAATATTCAAAATTGAATTATATGAAAACCATAATCCTATTGTTGTCAATTGCTATATCTGGAGTACTTCACGCCCAAAAAGAGCTTAATGTTGAAGTATGGGTAACAAAACTAGAGCGAGGAGAAGCTTCTCCTGTTTTTAAGGTGAATAATGACGATTCTGGTTTAAAAGGAAGTTGGAAGAATAGAATTTTCATCCAGCCAGAAATCACATTTCAAACCATTGAAGGTATTGGTGGTGCATTTAATGAAATAGGAGGAGAGGCCTTATTGTCACTCTCTAAAAATAAGCAAAAAGAATTAATGAACAACTTGTTTTCAAAAGAAGGCGCGGGTTTTAGTTTTTGTAGAACAGCAATAGGTGCTAGTGATTTTGGTATTGATGCTTATAGTTATGCCGTAGTACCAAATGATTATGAAATGAAACATTTTTCCATTGAACGCGATAAAAAATATGTATTGCCTTATTTAAAACAAGCTTTTGCCATTAATCCTGATTTGACCTTGTTTGCGTCACCGTGGAGTCCTCCAGGTTGGATGAAAGAAAGTGGTAAAATGATTGGTTTACAGCCTGAAGGTAACCGTATTAAAGCCGATGCAAAAACATGGGAAGCCTATGCAAAATATTTTGTAAAATATGTGCAGGCTTATGAAAAAGAGGGCGTAAAGGTTGATAGAATTTGTATTCAAAACGAAAATGATGCCGATACAAAATACCCAAGTTGTATTTTTCCTGCTAAAGACATGGTTGCTTTTGCAAATAGTTATATGGCTCCCCAATTCTCAAAAAACAACATCAAAACAAAAATTTTTGCAGGTACTTTTAGAGCTTCAAACAAATCAGATTTAATGGATTTCACCCAGCTAAATGACACACATGGCGTGCAAGGTGTTGGTATTCAATATACCGAAGGAAGAATTTTAGCAGATGCTAGAGAAATGATTCCAAGCCTCAAAATTTTTCATACCGAAGGACATTGTTATAATGGCAAAAATTCATCTGAGCAAGCTAAACATCGTCTAGCTGAAGTGGCGCAGTATATCAATAACGGTAGTACTACCTTTTCGTATTGGAACATGATTTTAAATGAGACCACCAAAAGCGGTTGGGATTGGACGCAAAATTCTTTGGTAAACATCGATCGTCAAAATGGTACGATACAATACAATCCAGATTATAACGCTATGTACATCATTAGTAAATTTATTAAACCTGGTGATGTTAGAATTGTTGCTTTTAACAGGGGAAATCATCATCCAATGATTGCAGTAAAATCTCCTGATGGGCAGATAAAGGTGTTATTACAAAATGAAGCTGAAAAAGATGGTGTTTTTGAATTAGCAGTTGGAGAAGAAATTATAAAAGTCAATGCACCTGCACACGCCATTACAGGGGTAGTTATTAAGAATTTACGATAGAAAGCCAGTTTTTGGTAAATGAATAGAACACTTCCCATTATATTAATAATCATTCTAACCTGCGTTAAGACAACTGCCCAGGATTTGGAAAGAACGCATCCTGAAGCTTGGGAAAATCTCGTTTTTGGAGGTCGTTTTATGGATAGATTTTTACCAATGCCCGACCTTGGAGGTGAAACATTAAACACTTGGGGTGCAAGCAAGGTAGTGCCTAGAGATATATTGAATGGTATTGAAGATTCAGATTGGTCTTATTGGGGTGGTAATATCCGATTGATGGATGATGGTAAGTACCATCTTTTTGTTTGTCGTTGGCCTGAGAATTCGGTAAAAGGACATATGGAATGGCCAAGGTCTCATGTTGTTCACGCCGTTTCGAACAATCAATTTGGTCCGTATAAGGTAATTGATGAAGTGGGGAAAGGACACAACCCAGAGTGGTTCATTAATAAAGATGGAAAATATTTAATTTATATAAGAGGAAAGTACTATGTTTCAGAGACTATAAATGGTCCTTGGGAACATAAAAAGCTAGATTTCAATAAAAGAGATCGTAAAGTTTTAGAATTAATGTCTAACCTAACATTTGCTAAAAGGGAGGATGGCTCTATGATAATGGTTAATAGAGGAGGAGGTGTTTGGGTTAGTAAGGATGGTGTTTCACAATGGAATCAAGTGAGTGATGGAAGTATTTATCCCCCAGTTGAAGGTCGGTTTGAAGACCCTGTAATCTGGAAAACCAATGTGCAGTATCATCTTATTGTTAACGATTGGTTGGGTAGAATCGCCTGGTATATGCGTTCAAAAGACGGTATTCATTGGAAGACAGATACTGGTGAAGCGTACATGCCTGGAATTGCTAAACATACAGACGGGACCAAAGAAGATTGGTATAAATATGAGCGTATAAAAGTGCTTCAGGATGAATATGGGAGAGCTGTTCAGGCTAATTTTGCAGTAATCGATACCTTAAAAAGACAGGATTTAGCTAACGATAATCATAGTTCTAAAAACATCACTATACCTCTTACAGTGGGTAAACTTATTTCAATTGAGAATAAAAAACCAATAGATACTAAAACTAGAAAGATTGTAGTTAAAATAAAAGCAGAAAAAGGTTTCAACCCCAATAAAGATATAGATTTTGAGTCTTTACGATTCGGAGCTTCTGAGGAAGTAAACTTTGGAAGAGGGGCAAAAGTAAAATCAATAAAGGCGAAAGGACAAGGTGTTATTATCACTTTTGAAGGTAAAGGTAACGGGATTACCGATGACAATTTTGTAGCCAAAATGTTGGGTAAGGATAAAAAAGGAAATCTGTTATTTGGATATGCCCGATTACCCGGAGTCAATTATATGGAATCATTTCTTTCTCCATTAAAACCTAAGATTTTATTCGACCAGAAAAAGATAGAAATAGAAGTTCAAAATTTTGGCCAAGTACGATCTGTAGAGGGTAAACTAAGTCTTTGTATTGATAATAATGGAAAGGAAATCGAAATAGGAAAGGCAACAATTCCTGAGCTAAACCCATTTGAAAAAGCAACAATTGTAATATCAAATCTGAACAAAATTCTAGGCTCAAAAGATCACAATTATGTTATAGTAATCAACGATGCTAAAAGAAGTAAGTTTTCAATAGAATAAAAGTTAAAACAAAAATTATAATGAAACTAGCCAAATTTTTTACACTGTTAATTTTAGTTTGCTTTTCATGTAAGGAAGAGCAAAACCTAACTCAAACAAAAGTGGTTCTTTATGAGCCAACATTTGAATCACTTTCAAAACACGGTGCAGCACCAGAATGGTTTGCAGATGCCAAATTAGGAATGTACTTTCATTGGGGGCCATATAGTGTTCCTGCTTTTGGTAGTGCGTGGTATCCGCATAATATGTACAAAGACAATAATAAAGTGCGTAAACATCACGAAAAAACCTACGGTAGTATTCATGAATTTGGTTATGAAGATTTTATACCCATGTTTAAAGCCTCACAATTTAATCCAGATGATTGGGCAGAATTATTCAAACAAACAGGTGCTAAATTTGCAGGACCAGTAGCCCAACATCATGATGGTTTTGCCATGTGGGATAGTGAAGTAAACCCTTGGAATGCTGCCGATATGGGTCCAAAGCGCGATATTTTAGGTGATATTTTTAAATCTTTAAAAAGTAAAGGTTTAAAAACTATAGCAACATTTCATCATGCCCGTAATGGACAAAGAAATAAAGATAAACCAGATATGTGGAAAATAGCCTATGATAGTCATTACCCATATCATCCAGATTTACCAACAGCAACAACAGATCCCAAATTGCGTAAACTATTTGGTAATTTTGAAACTATACAGGAGTTCAATCAGTATTGGCTAGACCAAGTGAATGAGGTTGTAGATAAATATAGTCCAGATATTTTATGGTACGACTCATGGTTAAATTTAATTCCAGAAGAAAAACGTAATCAAATGGCTGCCCACCATTTTAATAACGGTTTAAAGCATAACAAAGAAGTTATGTTGGCTCATAAACAAGAAGATTTACCCTTAGAATATAGTGTTTTAGATTATGAACAGGGAGGAAGAAGAGACTCATGGCCAACACCATGGATGACCGATATTACCCTTGGAAAAAGCCGTTGGATGTATGTAGAAGGCCACCCATATAAAAACGCCAGCTTAGTAATAAGAAACATGATTGATGTGTGGAGTAAAAACGGCATAGTTTTATTAAATGTTTCACCAACTGCCGATGGTGTAATAAATAAAGAACAAAGAGATGTATTAAAAGAAATAGGTAATTGGATGAAAATTCATGGCGAAGCTGTTTACGGCACACGGCCGCATACCATTTTTGGTTATGGAACTGCCAGTGCTGGCGATGGACACCACGGTGGGCAATCTGCAACAGTTAATTACACCGCAAATGATGTACGTTTCACAGTAGCTAAAGATAAGAAGGCTATGTATGTGTTCTTCTTAGGAAAACCAGAGGCAGGTAAACGCATATCAATGCGCTCAATAGGAGGCTATCACCGTAATATACCTCCTTCAAAAATTAAAAAAATTAGTCTTTTAGGTTCTAATGTTAATGTTGAATGGCAGTTAACCTCTGGCGATTTCTTTTTAACAATGCCAAATAAAGATTTAAATGAAATGGCTACCGTTTTTAAGTTTCATTTAGAATAATGGTAAGTAAAATACGCTAATTGCACATTTGTTATTTTAAGTAAAACATTTGTTGTTAAATATTATAAGGTATTTAAATAATTTTGAATGAAACATTTAATAAACAACATGAAATTATTTAAACACTTTGCATTACTAGCATTACTTTTTTTTATAACATCAATTAATGCACAAAAAGCACCTTATTTTTTAAAAGGAGAAGACCCTAAACCAAACGTTGGAAAATGGAAATTAGTAAAAAATATGTCTGATGAATTCAACGGTAAAAAAGTTGATGAAAAAAAATGGCAAATTTCTGGTCAAGGTTGGATTGGTAGAGCTCCTGGTTTATTTCAAGCTGAAAATATAAAAGTTAAAAATGGCAAGCTTCAAATTACAACAAAAAAACTTGCTAAACCCATTGTAAAAAACGGAAAAACATTTACACACGGTGGTGGTTATGTTGGTTCTTATGAAGGGACAACTTATGGTTATTTTGAATGCAGAATGAAAGCTAATAAAACATTTATGTCTTCTACATTTTGGTTAATAAATGAAGGACGAGATAATAAAGGTTGCGATAAAAGAACCACAGAATTAGATATTCAAGAATGCGTAGGTGAAATAGTAAATGATGCTGCTTGGATGAAAGATTTTGATCAAAAAATGAATTCTAACACCCATAGTAGAAATATACCTGAAGGCTGTGATTTTGAAAAAGGTTCTAACAAAAGTAGTGGTCAAATAGGAGGAAAAGTCTATGATGACTACCACGTTTACGGTGTTTGGTGGAAGAGTAAAGACGAAGTATTATTCTTTTTAGATGGTAAATTAGTGAATAAAGTTACACCACCAGCCCATTATGATATTGCTATGCACTTGCGTATGGTTGTTGAAACATACAATTGGAACCCTGTACCAGCTGATGGTGGTATGAATTACTCAGCCCAAGACCGCACAACAAGTTATGACTGGGTACGCACTTGGAAATTAGTTAATTAAAAAATATATAAAACACTTATAAAAGCACTCTTAATAGAGTGCTTTTTTTGTTTAAAGAAGCGCCTATTAAATGTTTAACATAAAAAGAATTTGGATTTTAAATATTTATTGCTATTTTTGGAAAACCAATCTGGTTTACCAATTTGGTTTTCCAGATATAATAATGAAACTATAGTTTAGTTGATTATATTTTGAATAGTTGTTTAGTTGTTAAAAGAAAGTCTTTCTTTATTGAGGGCTTTCTTTTATTTTAATTTTTAACATGTAAATTAAAACGGTATTATAATGAAGAATTTTGTGTTGTTAGCGTTAAGTATAATTTTGATTTCTTGCACAGAATTAACATCTGTAAAAAATCAAATATTAGTAAAAAACAATTCAGAATTAAATTCAGTAATACAAAAAGCTCAACCAGGAGATATAATTGCTTTAAAAAATGGTACATGGAAAAATGTAGTTATAAATTTTACAGCTAACGGAACAAAAGAAAATCCTATTACCCTAAAAGCAGAAACCCCAGGAAAAGTATTCATTGAAGGTGTTTCAGAATTAAAATTTGGAGGGAACTATTTAATTGTTGATGGTTTGCATTTTAGAAATGGTTACGCGCCATCTGATGCTGTGGTAGAATTTAGATTAAATAAAGAAGCCATTGCTAACCATTGTGTGTTTACAAATTCAGTAATTGAAGATTTTAATAAAATGTCACGTGATGATGCTGATAGATGGGTGCAGTTTTGGGGCAGACATAACACCTTAAGCAATACATACATTGCAGGTAAAACTAACCGTGGGCCAACCATTAGAGTAGATTTAAAAGGGAATGAGCACATAAACAATTACCATCAAATTTTAAATAACCATTTAGGGCCAAGACCACCAAAAGGAGGCGCTAGCGGAGAAACTATTCAAATAGGAGACAGCTACACTTCTATGGCGCCAAGTTACACAATGGTGGCAAACAATTTATTTGAAGAGTGTAATGGCGAGGTTGAAGTTATTTCAAGTAAAACTAATTTTAACGAGTTTAGAAATAATGTGTTTTATAAAAGCGAAGGGTCTTTAGTAACACGCCATGGAAATTATTGTACCATTGATGGTAACTATTTTATTGGCGATGGTGAAAATGAAAATATAGGCGGAATTAGAATTATTAACACAGGCCACTGGGTAACAAACAACTATTTCTATAATTTAAAAGGAAAAAGTTTTAGAAGCCCCTTGGCGGTAATGAACGGTATACCAAAATCGCCACAAAATAGGTATAATCAAGTAACCGATGTGGTTGTGGCTTACAATACGTATGTAAACTGTAAATCGCCATGGCAATTTGGTGTAGGTCAAAATTTAGATCAAGAAGGTGTATTGCCCAAATCTGAAATACGCTCAGCAAAACCTATTAGAACTTTGGTAGCTAACAATGTGTTATACAATGAAGTAGCTGATAAAAATCCAATAGTTGCACATGATAAAATTGATGGTGTAACATTTAAAAATAACGTAATTAATAATCAAGGGGAAGCATTTAAACCTCAAGAAGGGCTTCAAAATATTAGTTTTAAGTTACATGAAGTGGCAGAAAATATAGTGATGCCAATATCAAATTTTAAAGTTGAGCCATTTCATGGTTTTGAGTTTGATAAAATAAATAAAGACCTTTTTGGTAATTTAAGAAGCGAAAAAAATAGCATTGGGGCAGTGGTAAACCCAAATGCTAAAAACCCCTTGATTTTAGATAAAACTAAATATGGCCCAAGCTGGTTTTCAAATGAAATTGAAGAAACTAGAGCAAACACTATTCAGGTAAATAGTGATAACAATTTTCAGGCTAAAATAAACCAAGCTCAGTCAGGTGATGTTATTTTATTAAGTGAAGGCGTTTTTAATATCAATAAACCTCTTGATGTTTTAAAAAACATAATAATAAAAGGAGCAAGTGCTTCAAAAACAATTATAAATTATACAGGTGCACCAAATACGCCATTATTTCAATTACAACCTAAAGGCTTTTTAACATTAGAAAACGTGTCTTTAAAAGGCACTGGAACACAGCAAGCTTTTGCCAGTTTAAAAGAGAATATGTACACGCATTTTGGGTTAACAGTTAAAGATTGTGAAATAAGTAACTTTAATTATGCTTTAAAAGTTTATAAACAAACATTTGCAGAACGTATTACTTTTGAAAACACTTCTATTTCTAACTGTGAAAACGGACTAGAATTATCTGAAGAAACAAACGATAAAGGCGATTATAACACCGAATATTTAACCATAAATAACTGTAAATTTAATAACGTTAAACAAAATGTTATAGATTATTACAGAGGTGGTTATGATGAGTCTACCATTGGCGGAAACCTATTAGTATTTAACAGTACTTTTCAAAATTGCGGAGCTAAAGAACAAAACAAAATTTTACTTAACACAAGAGGTATTGTAAATGTTAACATAAAGGGCAATACCTTTAAAAATAACCCTGTAAAGTTAGTAGCATTACTTTGGGGCGCTAAAAATAACAGCCATTCAAATAATACAATATCAAACTCGGGTAAAATTGTAGTTGAGCAAAATTTGAAGCAAACCTTAATGTATTAAATATTTCAGGTAATGAAAAGAAGTTTTATAGTCATCATTATATTTTGTGCCACAGTAGCTTGTAAAAATAATTCTAAAAACAATTTAGAAACTACAACAGCTTTTGCAGAAGAAAAAAAATACCCAAGTGATGTAATACCTTTTATGGAAAAATGGAAAATTCTTTTAGGTGATGGTACAACTTCAGAAGATTTAGTGAATTTTCACAAAGAAAATTTTTTCTATGTTGAAAATGAAAATAACACAAATTGGGTAGTTTACAAAACACCAAATGCAGGAATAACTTCAAAAAACTCAAGCAATACGAGAACAGAGTTAGGTGAAAAAAAACGTTGGATTCCAGAAGAAGGTGGTAAACTAAAAGGTACTTTAAAAGTGCAACATGTATCAACAACTGGCGATGCTACTGCGCGTTCTTCATACTCGGTAGTAGTTGGTCAAATTCACAGTGATGAAGGGCATGAAAATGAACCTTTAAAAATATATTACAAAAAATTCCCTAATCATGAAAAAGGTTCTGTTTTTTGGAATTATGAAATAAATACAGCAGGAGAAAATGATGGTCGTTGGGATTTTTCAACAGCAGTTTGGGGGCATGATTTTTCGGTGCTTGGTGAAACAGCAAATTCTTATCCAAAAGAACCAAAAGATGGCATTGCTTTAGGTGAAGAATTTACTTATGAGGTTAATGTATATAAAGGTGTAATGTATTTAACCTTTAAAAGTCAAGGTCACAAAACAAAAACATTCACTAAAAACTTATTACAATCAGATTTTGCTGAAGAAACTAATATTCCTCAACAAGTAAGAGATTGGTACTCTACAAAAAGACGTGTTGGAGTAGAGCGAGATAGTGCATATGCTGGCGAAAAACAATTTTTTAAACAAGGTGCTTATAATCAAGCAAATCCAAAATCTACAAAATCTAAAACCTATAATGGCAATATAGATAAGCAATATGCTAATGGTAGTTATGCTGAAGTGTGGTTTAAAGAAGGAACTATAGGAGAGGCAACAAAGCCTTAATGTTAGCTGGAAACAATATGTTATTTCTGTTAGAAATGTATTAGAAAGCTTCAATAAAAAAATAATTAACGGTGTTAAGCACAAGAAAAAATTATTCAATAAAAAGCGGAGTTGATTAATTTGTTTAATACCGTTTAAATTACTCAAAATCTTTATGCAAAAAAGTCTAAAAAAAATAGGTGTAGTTCTTTTATTAAATATTGTAATATTTTCGTGTAAAGAACCCGTAAAAAAACTAATTAACACAACAAAAGTTTCTAAACACCCTAGTATTATTTTAACAAAAAACGGTGTTGAATCAATACAGCAGCATTTAGGTAATATACCTATGTTTGATGCTTCGTTAAAAGAAACTCAAAACGAGGTTGATGCCCAAATTAAAAAAGGCATAGATTTACCAATTCCTAAAGACTATTCTGGTGGTTACACCCACGAAACACACAAAAAAAACTATTTAACGGCGCAAAAAGCAGGGGTGTTATTCCAAATTTTAAATGAAGAAAAATATGGTAATTATGTAAAAAACATGTTGTTAGGATACGCAAAAATGTATCCAACATTACCAAAACATCCGCAACCACGCAGTTATGCTCGTGGTAAGCTTTTTTGGCAGTGTTTAAATGATTCTAATTGGCTAGTGTACATGAGTCAAGCTTATGATTGTATTTATAATTTTTTAACAGAAGAAGAAAGAAACACACTAGAAAACAATTTATTTAAACCCTTTGCTAATTATATTTCAAAAGAAAATCCGCAGTTTTTCAATCGCGTACATAACCATAGTACATGGGGTAATGTGGCAGTTGGTATGATTGCTTTAGTAATGGATGATGATAGTTTATTACAGCGTGCATTATACGGTTTAAAAGATGTAAATATTGATAAAAACTTGAAAGATAATGATGGTGGTTATATAAACAGAAATGGTAAAGTTGGTTTTTTTGCTAATTTAGATGAGCCATTTTCGCCAGATGGTTATTACACCGAAGGCCCATACTATCAGCGTTATGCATCTTACCCGTTTTTAATATTTGCCCAAGCACTTCAAAATAAAAAACCAAGTTTAAAAGTGTTTCAGTATAAGGATAGTGTACTTATAAAAAGTGTTTCGGCATTAATTAATTTATCAAATGCCAAAGGTGATTTTTTCTTATTAAATGACGCACAAAAAGGCATGTCTTATCATGCAAGATCATTAGTGTCTGCTGTAGATATTGCATATCATTTTGGAGGCAACAACCCAGAGCTTTTAAGCATTGCCCAAAAACAAAATATGGTAAGTTTAGATGATGCAGGATTAGCTGTTGCTTTGGCAATTAAGCATGGAAAAACCAAAGCGTTTAATAAAAAATCAATTGAATTATCTGATGGCCCTGAAGGAAAACAAGGTGCTGTTGGGGTTTTAAGAAGTGAAGCTTTAGAGGTAGTTTTTAAATATACAGCACATGGTTTAAGTCATGGGCATTATGATAAACTATCGTTTGCATTATTTGATGAAGGTGATGAGGTTGTGCAAGATTACGGATTAGCACGTTATGTAAATATTGAGCAAAAAGGCGGTGGAAACTATTTAAAAGAGAACAAAACATTTGCAAAACAAACTATTGCTCACAATACTTTGGTGCAAAATGAAACATCGCACTTTAATGGTAAATATGATATTGGTAGCAAGCATCATTCAGAAAAATACCTTTTTAATGTAGATAATGAAAATGTACAGGTTGCTAGTGCTAAAGAAAATAACGCTTACCCAGGTACAGAACTGCACCGCACCATTGTTACTATAAAAGATGAAGATTATAAAAATCCGTTTGTTTTAGATATTATGCGGGTTACATCAAAAACTTCAAATAACTACGATTTGCCATTTTATTATTTAGGGCACATAATGCAAACAAGCTTTAAATATTCTAAGTTAAAAACACCAGTAGTATTAGGCTGTAAAAATGGTTATCAACATCTGTATAAAGAAGCATCAGCTGTTTCAACTGGAGAAAACATAAAGCTTAATTGGTTAAATAACAACAAGTTTTATACATATACAGCGGCAACTTCAAATAATGACACTATTATTTTAGCACGTATTGGTGCTAATGATCCTGAGTATAATTTAAGGCAAGAGCCTGCATTAATTTTAAGAAAAAAAGACACCAAAAACGCCTTATTTGTTTCAGTATTAGAATCACACGGAACCTACAGCCCGGTTTCAGAATTTGCTGTTAATGCTTATAGTAATATTAAAAAAATAGAAACGGTATATAATTCAAAAACATATACAGCGGTAGGTATAGAGACTACAAGCAATAAAAAATATTTATTCATTATTGCTAATGAAAATGCAAATAAGCTTAATACACACAATCTTTCTATAGAAGGTAAAACATTTTCGTGGAATGGAGCGTATACATTAATTAACTTAAAATAAATAGAATGAAACGATTTAGTGAAAAGTACATTATAACCAAAAACATAGAATGGGAAGCACTAGGAGGCGGTGTTTCTAGAAAATTTTTGGGTTATGATAACCAAATAATGATGGTTAAAGTGAAGTTTGAAAAAGGAGCCTTAGGTTCTCCACATAAACACTTTCACACACAAGCAACGTATTGTGTATCAGGTAAATTTGAATTTGAAATTGATGGCGTTAAACAAATTGTTGAAGCTGGTGATGGTGTATATATTGAGCCTAATTTATTACACAGTGCAGTTTGTTTAGAAGAAGGGGTTTTAATAGATACTTTTAGCCCTGTTAGAGAAGATTTTTTAAGTGGCAATGGTGTGTCTTACTTTGGAGATAAAAAATAATTATAAAGCCATTACAAACCAGCATTTTAAAAAACATAAATACTTGATGTAAAATTTGAAATTTAGTTTGTTTTAACAAAAAAATAACATATATTTGGAAAACCAATCTGGTTTACCAATTTGGAAAACCAAAAAAACAAATCTAAACTAAATGTATAACTCTTCTAAAAACATCAATTTATTTATGAAAAAAAAATAAAAAAAAAGGACAGGTGCACGCCTATCCTTTTTAAATCATTACTTCTTTTCGGAGGGAAGTAAATTACACACAAATGCTAAGCAAATTATGTGTTTACAAAATTACTAAAAAAAGTTAAACAGTATGAGCTAAAGTGTTAGTGTTAATTGATTAAAAGTGTAATAGTGTTAAAAAAAGCTATTCACAACAAAAATTAAACTAAAAAGACAAATTATGAATTTAAAAATTAAGCTAACTCTTATTGCAGCATTGTTTTTTAATGCTGTATTATTTGCACAAGGCGAAATTAATATTTCGGGCACAGTTGTCTCTGCAGCCGATAATATTCCAATTGCCGGTGTAAATGTTATTGTTGTTGGTACTACAAACGGAACCACTACAGATTTTGATGGTAATTTTCAAATTAAAGTAAAAAAAGGAGCTGCAATACAGTTTTCTTATGTTGGTTTTGTAGCCCAAACGCGTATTGTGGGAGATCAATCTGTTTTCAATATATCATTAGCTGAAGATGTTTCAGCTCTAGATGAGGTTGTTGTAATTGGATACGGAACTCAAAAGAAATCACATTTAACAGGAGCTATTTCTAAAGTTGTAAATGAAGACTTAGGGCAAATTGCTGTTGCAAGGGTAGATGATGCTTTAGTTGGCCAGGTATCTGGTGTAAACATTCAGGCTAGTTCTGCAGAGGCAGGAGCTGCACCAACAATAACCATTAGAGGTTTTGGATCTATTACGGCCGACTCTGGTCCTGCAGTTGTGGTTGATGGAGTTATAGTAGACTCAAGTTTTCTTGGAAATTTAGATATGAATGATGTAGAATCTTTTGAAATTTTAAAAGATGCAGCATCTGCAGCTATTTATGGTAGTGAAGGTTCTAACGGGGTAATTTTAATTACTACAAAAACAGGAAAAGAAGGGAAAACAAAATTCTCTTATGATACGTATGTAGGTTACAAACAAGCTTTTGGAAGCGATGATTATAAGAAAAGTGTTGCAGATTGGGCAGCTAGAGAGTTAGCTGCAACCGGAGAACTTTCTGAGCAAACACAATACGCACAAAAGTTAGTTGAAGTTACTGGTATTGATAGAGATTGGCAAGATGTTTTCTTTAATGGAGGCTTCATTCAAAGTCATTCATTATCAGCTAGTGGTGGTACAGATAAAACAAAGTTTACAACATCTTTAAGATATCTTCATGATGAAGGTGTTGTAATTACAGATGATTTTAAATTATACACAGCAAAACTTAAATTAGATAGTAAATTAGGTAAAAAATTTAAGTTTGGGTTAAGTGCTACGCCCTCTTATTCTAAAAGAAGAGCATTACCAACATCGGTTCACAACCCTATAAGGCAATCACCTTGGTTACCAATATATCATACAGAAGAAACTTTACAATTTATAAATAGAGATGCGTATCCTGATGTTGGAGTGGGCGATTATTTTTATGAAAATCATTTAGTTGAGTTAGATTTAGATGGCAATGGAAGTGATAGTAGACCTCGTACCTCAGGTGATGCTAACCCTTACGCACAATATGTTGAAAGAGAACACTATGAGTTTAATACTAAACTTTTAGGTAACACCTATTTACAATACGAAATTACTGATGGTCTTTTAGCTAAAACATCTTTAGGTGTTACTTTAGAGCAGCGCAAAAGAACAAGATGGGATGGCACAAAACATCATGCATCAGGAAATAGTAGAGCGCAGTATTTACTACAAAATAGGTTTAGTACAAGGTTAATTTCAGATAACACCTTATCGTACAATAAACAATTTGGTAAACATGAAATTAGTGCTTTAGCAGGTTTCACAATTCAAAACAGAAGAGCAGAATTTAGTCAATTAACAGGTACAGGATACACCAATGATTTACTTAAAAATTTACAAGGTGCTACTACTGTTGTTGCAGATGGAGAATACACAACTGTTCAAAACAAAATAGGTTATTTCGGTAGACTTTCTTATGTTTTTGCAAATAAATACTTAATAAATGCATCGTTCAGGCGAGATGGGAGTTCAGTCTTTGGTAGAGATACTAAATGGGGTAATTTCCCAGCAGCTTCTTTAGGTTGGAATGTACATAACGAAGATTTTTTAAGTGAAAGTGATGTTTTAAGTAAATTAAAACTTAGAATTAGTTATGGTCTTACAGGTACTGAAAGATTTAGTGTTGGTAATGATTTAATTAATTCATGGCCTTATTTAGCACAGTTAAATAATACTAATGCCATTGTTAATGGCGGAATAACTACAGGGTTTTCGCCAACAAATATTGCTAATCAATTATTACAATGGGAAGCTTCAGAAGAGTTTAACCCAGGTATAGATTTTGGATTTTTAAGAAATAGAATTTCAGGGTCATTAGATTACTATGTTAGAACTAGTGATAATTTATTACTAAACACTCCGGTATCATATATAACCGGTTTTAATACAGGTATAGCTAATTTAGGTAAAGTAGAAAACAGCGGATGGGAATTAGAATTAAGAACCAAAAACATAGCTAATGAAAACTTTACATGGAATACCACGGTAATAGCTTCTACAAATAAAAATGAATTACTTGATTTTGGTGAGTCTAATGGTGCTTTAACTGAAGACGGATGGGGAAGAAACTCACAATGGATTAATTCTGTTGGTAACCCAATTTCATCTTTTTATGGTTATGTAGTAGATAAAGAATTAGCCAATGAATATTGGGATTCACCATGGATACCAATAAACGGTGTGTCTGAAGATGTTATTGTAAAAGATTTAAATGGAGATGGTTTAATTACTGATGATGATAAAACAATTATTGGTGATCCTTATCCAGAAATTGTTTGGAGTGTTACTAACGATTTTAAATATAAAAACTTCGACTTTTCTTTCATGATTCAAGGTAGTCAAGGTGCCGAAGTTAAAAACATAGGAGACCAATATTTCTTTACACATTGGCAAGGTGCAACTTCAGATGAACAAGCCGTTGTTGATGCAGGAATAATACCTGATGCATCATTTCTAAAACCAAGAGTACAAACTAATGATGTTGTAATGAGTGCTGGGTATTTTTCATTAAGAAATGTAAATATAGGTTACACATTACCACAAGATTTTGTAAATAAATTTGGTGTTACTTCATTAAGGCTTTATGCTACAGGTCAAAACTTATTATATATCACTTCTGATGATTATCATGGGTTTAACCCTGAGTTTGTTGATAGTAACAACACACCACAATCTTATGGTGCACAAAGAGCAGGTACGCCATTGTTCCGTACCATGTCATTTGGTTTAAATGTTAATTTTTAATAAAAGAAAACTATTCGTTATGAAATATATAAAATTTTTAATAGTAGCTATAGCAGGGGTTATGTACACCTCTTGTGATAGTGATGAGTTTTTAAATCCACTGCCAGATGGCGCTGTTGTTGCAGATAGTTTTTTCCAATCAGATGAAGATGTGTTGGCAGGTATAATTGGTGTTTATGATGCCGTACAAGGCGTTAATGAAAACACACAATCTAGTTCAATTAGGTATAACAGAGGTGTGCAATTAGAATACTTGTTAACTGAGCACCGTTCAGATAATACTAGAAGTAAAACACTTGAAGGTTCAAGAGCAGATTTTCACAGGTATATAGTTGAACCAGAAAATATTCAATCTGAAGATTACTGGCAATCTATGTATGAAATTATTTTTAGAGCCAATAATGTTTTACAATACGTTAATAATGCCGATGCTGCAAATATTGAAAAATATTCAGCTGAAGCTAAATTTTTAAGAGCCTATGCTTACTTTAACTTAGTAAGGTTATATGGTGCTGTGCCTTTAGTAACAACAGTAGTTGGTGCTGAAGATAAGGAGGCACTTTATACAAGAATTGATGAAGCTACTGTATACCAGCAAATAGTATCAGATTTACAAGAAGGTGTTGCAAATTTAGATAACAAATATAAAGCAAGAGCCTCTAAAGCAGCAGCACAAGCATTGTTAGCTAAAGTTTATTTAACACAACCAACACGTAATTATACAGGGGCAAAGCAACTGTGTGAAGATATTATAGATAGTGGTGAGTTTAGTTTACAAGACAACTTTAGTGATGTGTTTTATAATGAATTGAATAGCGAAATCATTTTTGCAATTCAATACCAATCAGGTAACCCAGATGAAAGTCAAGGTTTTTCAGCAGAGTTTACCTCATATAGTCGTCAAGGAAGGCAAGATGGCCTTAATATTGTAAATACAAACCTTGTTGAAGATTTTATGTCTCACGGAGGAAACAGAGGTGCTGCTTCTTATGCAGCTTTTGGTAGTGAAGCTGATCTTCCAGATGGAGAACTACCTGAAAATGCAGAAGTTATTAAGTTTTTACCAGACGGTTCTGATATTTCAGATAGAAACGTACCTACTTATGGTGAGTCTCCTGCTAATGCAGGTAACGATTGGATTATTTTACGTTATTCAGATGTGTTACTAATGCATGCAGAAGCTATTATGGAAGATAATGATACAAATAATAGCAGTGCTATAGATTCTTACATGGAAGTAAAAACAAGAGCAGGTTTTGATCCTGTAGCTGATCGTCCTTCAGTTTTAACAAAAGATGCTTTATTAGTTGAAAGACGAGTAGAGTTAGCTTTTGAAAACCACCGTTTCTTTGATTTATTAAGATTAGGTGTTGCTCATGAAATATTAGGTGCTCATGCTGATGAAATGGGGTATACTAGTTATAATATTAGAAGGTTACTACTGCCAATTCCGGCAAGAGAAATTAATTTAAGTGATGGTGTTTTAACGCAAAACCCTCAGTAAACTTAAAATTTTAAAACATTATGAAAAATCAATTAAATATTTTTAAAAGTACCATTTCAATGGTGTTTAGCTTATTGCTAATAGTATTGTCGGTTAGTTGTGAAGAAGCTTTCGAGTTTGATTTACCAGAGGCAGGTTCTCAGCCAGATAATGTATTGCCAACAGCAAATTTTACATACATACCAAATGCTGAAAACTTTAAAACCATTGAATTTAATAATTTGTCTACAGAATCTACTAAATTCCTTTGGGACTTTGGTGGAGGAAACACATCAACAGAGAAAGATCCTATACATACATTTCAAGCAGGTGAAGGTGTTTATCAAGTAACATTAACAGCATCAGATGCTAACAATGCAGAAAATACAGTAACTTTAGATGTAGCGGTTGTAGATAAGTTTATTCCAATTCCTGTAACTATTTTAAATGGTGATTTTGATGATAGCCAAAACGATTGGAAATTTTCATCATTCACAGGCGGTACAACAAGTCCTTTTAACTCAAGTTCCGATGGGTCTTTTACAAACTACGACGGTTCAGATAATGGTGCAAAAACTAAAGGAGCAAAATGGACTAAATCAACTTCAGCAGGAGCCTATTTAAGTTCAAATACTAGATATGCATATCAGGCTATTGTAGTATCACCTTCTGATGATGATAGAGAGGTTAAATATATTTTAGAATATGAGTACGCTATAAAAACACCAGCAGAACAAGCAGGTGTAGCACCAGATGGAAACAGAATTATATCTGAAGTTTTAAATGCTCACTTTGAGGATGGTGCAGATGCTGTAGCTAGTTCACCTGTTTCTCAATTTATAGCCGATAAAGCTCTAGGAAAAACATCGCATACAAAAGTACTACAAGAGTTTAAAACCAATGCTAGCGGAGAAATGGCAATAATGTTTTATGCAGTTACCGATGTAGATGTTTATATAGATAATGTTAAAGTATATCCAGCTGAATAATTAGGCTAGTGTTAAACAACAAAAAACAAAGAAAATTATGAATTTATTAAAAAAAGGAATATACGTTTTGTTATTAACTGGCCTTGTGTTTTCTTGTAATGAAGATGATGAAATTACAGCGCCAGCTGAAAGTACCAAAGGCACCGGGCTTACTGAAATTACATTTTCAAGTTTCGATGCTGCCCCAGGACCAGATGCTAATGGTTTAGAAGACGGAACTTTTGTAACAGTTAAACCCATTGCCATTGGAATGTCTTCGTTTGATATCGATTTTGGAGACGGTAGCCCTGTAGTAACTATTGGTGGTTTAGAAACAGCATCACATGATTATTCTAATACAATAGCAGAAGCAGTTTATACCATAACAGTTACTGCAAAATCAGATGAAGGACTACCTAGTGTTACAAAATCTTTAGATTTAACTGTAGAACATCAAATTACAGATGTAGCTTCAGCAGCAGCGGCGCCAACTGTTGGCCTAGAAGAAGTTATAGCCATATACAGTGACGGTATTGAATATAACGGAGCTACCATATCTTACAGATACGAACCTTCAGGATTAGACCTAAAAAACGGAAATGCTCAACAAAGTGAAGCTACCATAGCAGGAAATAAAGTGTTACAATACTCAAGGTTTAGTGAAACAGTAGGCGCATCTATAGCTTTAGATGAAGTGGTAGTTGCAGATGCTTTTGAAACAGGTGTTGCAGCTACACATTTACATTTAGATGTTCACTCAACATTTGCTGTAGGTATTGATAAGTTGAAAATAACTTTGGTAAACGGAGCAACAGAATACACATACAATCAAGACTTAACAGACGGAGAGTGGGTAAGCTTAGATTTAGATTTAGCAACAGATTTCTCTTCGCCAGTTGATCAATTTACTGAAATTAAGTTAGAATTAGCCGAAGGAGGTACAGCCAATGATGCAGCAACGCTTAATGTAGATAATGTATATTTATACAAGCCTGTTACTTCAGTAATTTTAAATGGCGATTTTAATGATAAAACAGACCATTGGAGATTTACAACATTTACTGATGGTACTACAACACCTTTTGGATCAAGTTCTGATGGGTCTTGGACAAATTATGACGGATCAGATAATGGTTCTAAAACAGCAGGAGCTAAATGGACGGCAAGTCAGTCTGGAGGCTATTTACAAAGTTCAGGTTCAAGGTACGCCTACCAAGCACTTCAGCTCATGCCTAACACAAATTATATTTTAGAATATCAATATGCAATAAAAGATGATAGTGGAGATGAACCTATTGGTGGTAGAAGAATTGTAGGTTTAGTTTTAGATGGTCATTATATAGATGGTGCTGATGCTGTGAATGATGTAGATTCTAACTTAGCAAATCATGTAGGAACAATAGCTGAAGGTAAATTTTCAGATTCTAGACGCGAAACAGTAATGCTTCCTTTCACATCAAATGATAGTGGTGAAGTAGCAGTAATGTTCTATGCAGTTACACCGCAAGACGCCTATATAGATAATGTAAAAGTGTATTTACAACCTTAAAAACATCAATTATAAATGAATATCCGAAAAAACATACTATTTACAATTTTAATAGTTTTTATATCTGTAAACGCTACCTGTCAAAATCAGGAAGGTAGCGTTTCAGGTTCGGATGTTAAAATTGAAAAAAAGAAAAAGAAAGCTAAGAAAAAGAGAAAGAAGGTAAGATTACCTAATATAGATTTAAGTCATTGGAAGGTTACATTACCTGTAGCTAATCAAGAAGGTAAACCATTAGAAATAAGTCCGCCAGAAATATTAAATTTTGCAAGTATAGATGTTGCTAAGCCTTACATGTATATTGATTCTACAAAGGGAGCCATTGTATTTCATGCAATGCCAACAGCCTCTAAAACCAGAAACACAAAATTCACAAGATCTGAGTTAAGAGAACAAATGAAACCAGGAGACAATAATGTAAACTGGACATTTGCCGATGGTGCTTATATGTATGGGAAATTAGCCATGGAAGCATCAACAAGAGCATCTAATGGAAAATATCACCGCACTATTATCATGCAAATTCACGGTCGTTTAACAAATGAACAGCGTGATTTAATAGGAGCAGATGATAACAATGCACCACCAATATTAAAAATTTATTGGGATAATGGAAAAATTAGAGTTAAAACCAAAGTTCTTAAAAATTTAAACGCAACCAATACTGAAATTTTACATGAAGATGCATGGGGTAATGATGAAGGCTTCAACTTTAAAGAAGAAGTAGGCTTTAGAAAATTCACATTAGAAGTAAAAGTATCTGAAGGCAAAATGGTAATAGTTTTAAATGGTAATGAGTTTAAGGTTTATGAAAACATTCATATGAAAAAATGGGGTGTTTTTGAAAACTATTTTAAAGCAGGAAATTATTTTCAAACAAGAGATAATGGAGCTTTTTCAAAAGTTAGGTTTTATGAATTAGAAGTAAAGCATTAATAACAAGTTATGAAGTATTTAAATAAAATATATAATGTAAAAACTATGGCAATTTTAGTTTTGTTTTTGGCTTTAGCTTGTTCTAAAAATGATTCTGAAACAGAAAACTTAAATGAAGAGAATCCAATAGATATTATTGACCAAGAAGAAGAAACTAACCAAGATCCTGAACCAGAACAAGAAGAAGCAAATTATATACTACCAAATATAGATTTAAGTAACTGGAAAGTAACACTACCAATAGGTAAACCAACAGAGGTGCATCCACCTGAAATATTAAATTATGCTTCAAACGAAACATTAAAACCATTTTTTTATAATGATTCTATAAATGGCGCATTAGTATTCCATACATATCCAGGTGCATCAACAGCTAATTCATCGTATTCACGTACAGAATTAAGAGAATTAATGAATCCTGAAGATAGGGGTAAAACCAACTGGACATTTAAAGATGGCGGTTACATGAAAGGCAAATTACAAATGGAAGCCATTTCAAAAGATAGTGAAAATAAATACCACAGAACCATTATTATGCAAATTCATGGTAGATTAACAGATGCTCAAAGAGATTTAATTGGTGAAGATGATAACAATGCTCCACCAATGTTAAAAATTTATTGGAACAAAGGCTATGTTAGAGTAAAAACTAAAGTGTTGAAAAATTTAAATGCTACAGATACAGAAATGTTACATACAAGTGCTTGGGGAGATGATGATGGTTTCACTTTTAAAAAATATGTAGGTTTTGATCCTTTTGAATTAGAAGTAAAAGTAGAAGAAGGAAAAATGGAAGTTACTTTAAATAACAATGAAAAAGTTACTTATAATGATGTACACATCCAAAAGTGGGGCATTTTTGAAAATTACTTTAAAGCAGGTAATTATTTAGTAACAAAAGATGAAGGTGCTTATGCAACTTTAAAATATTATCAGCTGCAAGTATCACATTAAAAAACAGTGCAAGTGTTAAAAATAGTAGTAAAACTTATTAATAAAAAAAGATTAAAGGTTATCAACAATTTATAAATTTGCAAATTGGTTAGCCAGTTTAGGTTATTAGGTTTTATTTAAGTAATAACAAGTCTGTAATAAGAGAACTTTTGGTGTAAACCAGCTAGTTATTATTCTAGGCATAAATTTTTGAAAGCATATGAAGTTAGAAGCAATTACAATAAACGAAAATCATCAAGCGCAAAACGCTATTATTGAAAAAATTCGAGATTTAATAAATTACAAAAATCTTGAACCAGGTGATAAACTTCCATCTGAAAGAATGTTGGCCGAAAAGTTTGAAGTAACACGCAGTAACGTAAGAGACGCTATTCAAAAATTAGAATTTTATGGCTTGTTAAAATCTATACCACAAAGCGGCACTTTTGTAGCTAATATAGGTGTTATTGCCTTAAATGGTATGATTGAAGATATTTTAAGGTTAGATAAACCAGACTTTAAATCGTTAGTAGAAACCAGAATTCTTTTAGAGCTTAAAACAGCAAGTTTAGCAGCAACAAGAAGAACCGAAGATGATTTAAAACACATGAAAGCTACACTTGATGCCTACACAGAAAAAGTAATGAATAACGAAGATGCTGTACAAGAAGACCTGTTATTTCACTTAGCAATAGCCAAAGCAAGCGGTAATAGTACCATGAATACATTAATGTTAACTATAACACCTGAAATTATTACAAATTTTGAAAAATATCATGTATGTAATGATAATCAGGCATTTTTAGGAATACAAGAGCATAATGATATTTATGAAGCCATAAAAAATCAAGAACCAGCTTTAGCTAAAGAAAAAATGAAAATTCATTTTAAAGCGCTGTATCAATATTGTTACAATAAATAAAAACAAAAATTGAAGTTAAGGAGTGCACGCCCAAACTTCAATTCATAAACATAAATTTAATGGAGGGAAGTTATTACCACAAGGTATTTCTTCAAAAAAAGTAAATAGAATGGGTTTTACAAGTTTTAAGTAAAACCATTATTAAAATTACAGATTAAACACATAGTTTTTAATACTGGAGTTACCAGTACAAGTACTTCTTTGTCTGTATTTTAAAGAGAAAAATAAAATATATAAAAATTAAGTGTATGAAATTAAAAGGTTTACGCTGGTGGATTGTAGGTTTAATAGCCTTAGCTACTATAATAAATTACATTGATAGGCAGTCATTAAGTGTACTGTGGCCAGAAATTGCAGCCGATTTATATCCTGATAAAACACCCGATGAGCATAAGTCTATTTACGCATACATATCAATTATTTTTGTGTTTTCTTATGCCTTTGGTCAAGCCATTTTTGGTAAAATATTTGATTGGGTTGGCACACGCATTGGCTTTGCACTGTCAATAGGTATTTGGTCTGTAGCAACAGCACTTCACGCTTTAGCAAAAGGCTTATTAAGTTTTGGTATTTTTAGAGCAATTCTTGGTATTGCCGAAGCTGGTAACTGGCCAGGAGCCACCAAAGGAAACGCAGAATGGTTTCCTACTAAAGAAAGAGCTTTAGCTCAAGGAATATTTAATTCTGGTGCTGCCATTGGCGGTATTATTTCAATACCATTAATTGCTTATTTAACCGTACATTTTAGCTGGCAAGCCATATTTATTTTGGTAGGTTTAGCTGGTTTATTATGGTTAATTCCTTGGATGATTTTGGTAAAAGCACCACCTAAAGCACATCCTTGGATTACGCCCGAAGAAAGAGAATATATTTTAACCGGTCAAAAAAATCAGGATGTTGATAATGATGGTTCTTTTGATGATGGTTATAACCCTTCAGTTAAAGAGTTGCTTTCAAGAAAAGAAAGTTGGGGTGTTATTGTAGCTTCAGCAGTTATAGATCCTATTTGGTGGCTGTTCGTTTTCTGGATTCCTATTTACCTTTTTGAAGTGTATGGTATGGATGTAAAAACCATAGGTATTTACGGTTGGGTGCCCTATGTAGGAGCCATGTTAGGTGCATGGTTTGGAGGGCTTCTTGCTCAAAATAGAATTAAAGCTGGTTGGACTGTTAATAAAACCCGAAAATTAGTAATAACCATAGGTTGTGTAATAATGCTACCAGCATTGTTAGCAATGGCAAACCCAGGAGCTCCAACAATAGCTGTAATTATAATGGCAGTAATATTATTTGGTTTTCAAACAGCCATAGGTAATGTGCAAACACTACCTAGCGATTATTACGGAGGAAAAACTGTTGGGACCTTATCTGGTTTTTCAGGTATGGCAGCAAAACTTACAGCATCGGGTTTAACATTTTTAGTGCCCATTTTAACTATGGGTGGTAATTATACGCCTGTATTTATTATAGGTGCTGCATTGGCCATAATTGCTTTAGCTAGTATATGGTTTTTATGCGGAAAAATAGAACCTCTAAAAGCAAAACGTTAGTTTAAATAATAAAAACAAGTAAATAAAAAGAATATGAGTAATTTAAATGAAAAAGTAGCAATTGTAACTGGAGCCACTGGCGGTATTGGCTTTCAAGTAGCAAAAAGACTTGGTAAAGACGGTTATACAGTAATTTTAAATGGTATTGATGATGAAGCTGGCGCTGAAAGAGTTAAAGAACTAGAAGCCGAAGGTATACAAGCAGAGTATCATGGTTTTGATGTTACCAATGAAGATGCTGTAACAGCAAATATTAAAGCTATTGGTGATAAATTTGGGAAAATTGATGTTTTAATTAACAACGCAGGTGGCTTAGGAGGCAGATCTAGATTTGAAGATATGACAACTGAATTTTACAGATTTGTAATGGCTTTAAATTTAGATTCTACATTTTTTGCATCAAGAGCAGCCATACCTTATTTAAAGAAAAGTGATAATGCTTCAATTATAAATTACACATCAAATGCAGGTTGGAATGCAGGTGGACCAGGTGCCGGTATTTACGGAACATCAAAAGCTGCAGTACACACCATTACTAGAGCCTTAGCTAAAGATTTGGCAGAGTATGGTATTCGTGTTAATGCGGTATCACCAGGCACTATTGATACTGATTTTCACAAGCAAATTAAATCTACTAAACCTGAAGTTTTTGCCTCTTGGAAAAATAATATTATGTTAGGTAGATTAGGGCAACCAGAAGAGGTAGCGGGTGTAGTTTCGTTTTTAGTGAGTAAAGATGCATCATTTATGACAGCTGAAACTGTACAGATAGGTGGTGGCCAAGGTTTAGGAATTTAGTTGTTATACCAGGCTTAACTTTCACATCTTTTTAAAATACAAAAACCTTCAATACAAAGCGTGTTGAAGGTTTTTTTATGTTTTATATATATAATTTTTTAAACAGCTCCTATAACAACTATCGTTTCGTCTTTATTTATTGGTGGTGTACCAAGCATAAATAAAATTACACCGCTTGATTCTGCAAAAACAGTTTCTAAAACATTACCAAAAAAATCTGTAATTACACCAACTTGCATGCCTTTATTAACATAATCTCCAGATTGTTTTGAAGGATAAAAAATACCTTGGTGTTTACTTTTTTGCGATGTTCTATTGTTTATAAATTGATACGAATTTTTAATATTTGCTACGGTATTTGTATTCACCATGTTTAGTTTGTTTAACATGTTTAATACACCGTTTTCTATTTTTAGAGTAGCTTCTTTTTCTGGTATTCCAAGTTTACCACATTCAATATCCACTGCAGGAATACCTCTTTTAAAAGCTTCAGCAGAACAGTATAAGCTAGGGTTTCCTGTTTTTAAGTAATCTTTATCATCGGTTTCAAAAATAATAATAGAATCAAAAAGTAGTGCTTTAGCCATTTCTCGTCCTTTTTTAGAGGCTTCTTTTAAAGATGTATTTGAATAGTAAGCCGAATAAGGCATTAAATCTTCTGGTGCATCACCAGCATGGATATCTAAAAAATAATCAGAATTAGCAATAACGTTTTGGGTAATAAAATGGGCAATTTTTTCGGTTAAAGTGCCGTTGGGATTGCCCGGAAATATTCTGTTTAAATTTTTTCCATCTTTGGGGTTTTTGTATGGCGATCGCCCAGTGAAACTTTCTAAATTAGCAATTTGAACTAAAATTACCACACCATTTAATGTTTCTGGATTTATACTTTTTATTAAACGTTGGCCTGCCAAAATAGGAGGATATTCGTAACCATGCACTCCCGCTGTAATGCCAAGTGTTGGTCCTGTTTTAGAACCACAAAAAACTGTTATTGGTATAAAAGTGGACTGTTTACCACTAGATATAGGAATTTTAAAATGCTGTTTTGTACCTGGATTAACTGTTTTACCATAAAAAGAAAATGGAGTTTGGCTAAAAGCAACTTGGGTTATAAGAAACCATAATAAGCAATAGTATGTTGATTTCATGTTATTTAAAAGTTTTAAGGTTTTTAAATATGGCAAAACCAATTAATAGGCAAGTTATTAAAACTAAAGGTAGTATGTTTTTAAAAACTGTAAAATGAGTTTTAGGCTTAAAAAATTCAGGTTTGTATTTATTTAAATCTACGGTGCTTGGGTGGCGATTTTCAAAAATACTAGGATAAATATCTAAACGAATGTTTTCGTGAAACTTAGTAGTGGCATCTAAAAAATCAATGTGATTTGTTAAACTGGTTTTTGCCAATTCATTCATAGATAACTGTAATTGTAATGGCGGAAAAAAGCGTGCAATATTTTTACTTACCGCCTCACGTTGCTTAATTTTGGCATACATGGCATTGCGCTCGGTTTGTGAGTCATCATCACCTAATTGTTGCATGGCGTAATACCATAACCATGTAAATCCTTCGGTTGGGTAGCCATACTTTTCTAAATGCGGGTAGCGCTTATAAAACCTTTTTAATGTTTCTTCTTTATCTGTATCCCATTTTTGGTGGTAGGCATCACGTTGTTTAATAACCATAGAAAAAGCTTCATTAACAGGGTATTTACTGCTTATGTAGTTGCTTACAAGTGCAGGAATAAATACTACTAATAAAAGCCAACTAGCTAATAAAACAATGGCGTTTGTGCTAGAGGATTTTCTTAGTAGAATAACAAAAAGGCACAATGCAAACCAAAATAAAATGTACAAATAACTCATAGCAATGAGGGTGAAAAAATTTGTAGACCACGGTATATGCATAACTATTTTAGCCACAAGAAATAAAATGGTTAAAGCAAATACAATAAAAATAAGTCTTATAAATAGTTTTGCTATTAAGAAATTAAAAGCAGATTTGGCTTGTATGGTTATCATTTTCCAAGTTCCACTTTCTTCTTCTTGAGATAGAATATTAAAATTTAACGCAATAATTATTAAAGGAAATAAGAAAATAATTAAAAAACTCATGTCTAAATTTCCTACTTGCTGGCGCATGGGGTTTATTAAATCTGTGTTGTGTTTTTGGCCTTCTAAGGCAACAATACCAACACTTTGAATGTGTGAGTTTAAATCGCTTTGTCCAATAGAAATTCCAGACAATGCATCAACAGGATTTATAAATGCAAATTTTAAGTAATAGGTTAAATATGCAATATCATCTTTATAATATTTTTTTTGCGTTTCTAAATGTTTTTGTTGGTGAGCAATGGTTTTTTGTACAGCTTCGGTTTGGTAGGTTAAAAATTGTTTACCCGTATTTATACTTAAAGCACCCAAAAACATAAGAATACCAAAAGCCAACCATACGGTTTTAGATCTAAAAAACTGTTTTATTAATAAAGTATACAAGTTAAATAATTTTAAAACGATTAGAAAAATTGATAATTATAAGTACTGTAAGTACTAACCATGTTATTAGCGCAACAAAACCTATAAAGTGATTTTTTAAGGTTTTTACAGTTGAAATATATTCGTAACTAAATTTTGGGAACGATTGCCAATAGTCTTGCTTTAACACATGTACTTTACCTTCACTTCCTTTAGCTTTATTACTAATAAATTTCATTTGCAGTTCATTTAAATATTGAGATTGCTTATAACGATAATTTTCGGTTTGAGTTAAAAAATTAGTGTAAGTATGAAAATCTGTGGCCGCAAGCCCCATAGATAAATTTTTAATAGCTAAATACGGATTAAACAATACCAAACCATTAGTTATGCTATTTTGTTTTTTATAAGCTTCTATTAAATGCTTATGCTCATTGGCATAAATTTTAGCCGATGTTTCTTCGCCTTTACGCATTAGAAAACCACTGTAATTAAAGGGTAAATCGGTTACATTTTTAACATTATGTGCCTTTAAAACAGAGTCTCGTAATTTTTTAAAGTGAACATCATCTGGGTTGTGGCTATCGCCTTGTTTACTCACCTCTTCTTCAATAGCCGCCGCAAATTCAATTTTAGATTTATTGGGGTAAATAGAGTTTCCTATTACTTGTGCCGTTTTAGGTATGATTATAAAAAATAGCAGCCAACCACCAAGTAAGCTTAGAAGCGCTTTGTTGGAATTTACGCTTTTTGCTGAAATTAAAACTGTAATACAGCAAAGTATAATTAAAAATATAAGATAGCTTATAGATATGAATAACGATCTTAAAAACACTTGCGCATTAAAGGTGTGTACTTCAATAAATAATATACTCCAAAGGGCAATTAAAGCAGGAATTAAAAATAAAGTTGTTATAAAAAACAGCCCTAAAGCTTTACCAAAAATAATTTGTTTCATTGATAAACCTTGAAGATACATTATTTTTAAGGTACCATTTTCTTTTTCTGAAGTAATTGCAGCGTAGCCTATAAAAAATATAATTAAAGGCAAAATGAGTTGCAGTAAAAGCGCAATATTTAAATCGCCAAACCTAACTAAACTAGTTGATAAACTAGCTTCAGAGAAATTAGCCGTATTTTGTTTATGTGCTTCTAAAAAAATGGCATTACCAGTGTAGTTTTCAATACCAGAATCAAAAATACTTAAGGGGTGTTGTTGCCTAAACACAAAAGACCCAAAGTGAGCCATTCTATGCGGATGTTTATCTGGGTTGCTTTCCCAACTTTCTCTTTGTTCATCTTGATGGCTATCGGTAGTATGATCGTGAGCTTCAAATGTTTGCCAACTATTAATAGTAACATATATTAAAGCTAAAATAAAAAGGGTTAACAGTACAAAAAGACCTTTGTTGTAAAAGGCCTTTTTGAAAAATTGTTTTCCTATTAAAACAACAACATTTTGTTTCATTTAAACTAAAATTTATAGGTTGCATTAAGTAACACATTTCTTGGTGCTCCAGGGCCTAATCTTGATGGGTTAAGGCCACCTAACCAATAGGTGTCATCAAACACATTGTTTATTTTAAGTGTTAATTGCATGCCTGTATTACTTGGTTTGTAATATACTGCGGCATCAAAAATGGTGTAATCTGGTAGTAATACTCTGTTGGCATCATAAGATGGGTTGTACCATGTGTAACGCTCATCTACATATTGTGCGCCAAAACCAATACCAATACCTCTTAAGGTAGTGTTGTTAAAATCATAACGTCCCCAAAAATTGGCATTGTGTTTAGGTGCTCCACCAATGCGTTGGCCTTCGTATTCTTCAATAGCATCTTCAACAATTTTTGCATCATTATACCCATACGACAGTATAACTTGTAGGTTAGAAGCTATGTATCCAGAAACATCCATTTCAAAACCTCTACTACGTTGTTCTCCTCTTGTGGTATATGTTGTGAAATCGTAAATATCATCACCTGGGATTAAAATATTTTTTTGTGAAATATCAAAATAAGCCAGGTTTGCAAATATTTTACCATTTAAAAATTCGGCTTTAGCACCAAATTCTTTTAAACTACTTTCTAACGGGTCGAACCTACCTGGTGATGCACCCCAGAAAAAACTTTCTGCAGATGGCGATAAGGAAACTGTGTTGGTATGTGGTTGAAAACCTTCAAGGTAAGTAGCATAAGCACTTATGTTATTTGTAATTTCATAAGTTAAGCCTAGCCTTGGTACAAAAGCACTGGTTTTAAATTCTTGTTCATTGCCTTTGTAGTCAAAAATATCAGAAAACCATTCGTATCTTAAATTTACAAGAGCAGAAAATTTACCAAATTTAAATTGATTTTGAAGGTAAATACCATCAGAGCTTGTTAAGTTAGCTGGTATAGTTAATTCTGCAAGATTATAAGCGTTTGTGTTTCTTGAAGCATTAAACGGATTTTCTAAATTAAAATGAGGTACAGCAGGAACGGGCATAGTTACACCATCTACTACCATTTGCTGATAATTGTCTGGATTGCTAGGGTTGTAATTTGCTTGTCCGCCATTTACAGTTAAATAACGGCGAGCTCTTAAAAAGCCAGCGCCTGTTTTGCGTTCCCAACGTGTGGCATCGTAACCAACTAATATTTTGTTTGTAAAGTTTGCTTTTTCAATAGTATAATTAAAATAAGTGCTAAAATTATCAGTTTCCCAAAACTGTTGTCTTTGGTCGTAGCGCATTCTAGCAAGTGTAGTTATAACATTACCATCAATATCTACAGCGGTTCCATCAACTCTATGTTCGGCTAAGTCTTCGTCCCATGTTTGTTTCATGTATTGTGCATTAAACCCAAGGTTTTTGGTAAACTTTTTATTAAAGCTAGCCATAAGCATAAGCTCTTTGGTTTTATAATGGTCGTTAGATGCGCCAACATTCATGGTAATTGGTGTGCTGTTAATATCGTATTCACCATTAATAGCGCCAAAAATAGGTTGTCCGCGGTCTAAATTACCTTCGGCATTATTGTAAATCATTTCAACATTAAGCGATGTGTTTTCATCTGGAATATAACTAAACGAAGGCATGAATAGGATAGCGTTATTGTTAACAACATCTCTAAACGAATCTGCATCTTGGTAAGCGGCATTAAAACGATATAAAAGTGTTTTAGATTCATTTAATGGTCCTGTAAAATCTGCGGTGGCGCGTAACGTACCAAAACTACCAGTGGTTAATGATACTTCTCTGCGTTTTTCGTCAAGTGGTTTTTTAGTTACAAGGTTTACAGTACCTCCAGGGTCTGCGCTAGAAAAAGTTACCGATGAAGGCCCTTTTATAACCTCTACACGCTCAAGGTGCGAGGTAATAGGCTGTAAAAAGTAATATTGGCGTGTGCGCATACCGTTTACAACTTGCCCATCATCGGCTTGTGTAATACCTCTAATATTAAAATGGTTGTACAAACCTGTTGGCGCAACGTTACTTACGGTTTTAACCGCTTCTGTTATTTGAAACGCTTGTCTATCGGCCAAAAGTTCTTTGGTAACGGTAGTAAGTGCTTGTGGTAACTCTTTGTTTTTTATGGCCATTTTTGTGGCGGAAAACGAATAATCACTGTTATAATCTTTACGTTTTCTACCTATAATTTCTACAGATTGTAAAGACTCTGTAGATTCGTTTAAGGTAATGGTTTCTAGGTTAATGTTATTGCTGTTAACATCAATAACCTTAGTGAATGTTTGATACCCAATGTAAGATATTTTAAGTGTGTGTGTACCTTTATTTTTAACTTCAAGGCTAAAATTACCATCAAAATCTGAAGTTGTTCCTTTTTTAGTGTTATTTCCGGAAACAATAATGTTAGCACCAGGTATTGGTGCATTAGCTGCATCTACAATTTTTCCTTTTAGTATATTTTGTGAAAAACTAAGTTGTATGCTAAAAATGAGTACTATGAATAGTATGTTTTTGAAATTCATCTTTTTTATAAAGTTTGTTATATTGTTTTTATGTATAAATCTTGAAGCTCTTGAGCAGAAATTTTAGATGTGTCTGTTGTATGAATTAAGGCGCCTTCTTTCATAATTCCTATTTTAGACCCAATGTTTACGGCATTAAAAATATCATGCGTAGCCATTAAAATGCCAACTCCTTTTGCCGATAAATCTTTGCAAACTTTTGCAAATTCTACAGATGCCTTGGGGTCTAAACCAGAGGTTGGTTCATCCATAAGAATATAATTAGCATTTTTAGCTAAAGCTATAGCAATACCTACTTTTTGGCGCATGCCTTTAGAGTAGGTAGAGAGCCTTTTAACATGAGCTTCTTCTTGTAAATTAGCTTGGTTTAAGTAATCTGATAATTCTTCTTTAGAGTATGAAAATCCTGCAAGTTTACTAAAATATTCAAGGTTTTCAATACCGCTTAAATTGCCGTATAGCTGAACAATTTCTGGAATATAGGCAATTAAGCTTCTTGCAGATTTATGTTCTGTTACCGAAACTCCATCAATTAAGGCTTTACCCGAAGTTGGCTTTAAAAGGCCTAAAAATATATTTATAGTAGTAGTTTTACCAGCTCCGTTTTGCCCAAGTAAGCAAAAAATATCTCCAGGAGCTACAGAAAAACTTAAATCTTTAAGCGCTAAAGTATCATTATAGCGCATACTAAGCTTATTGGCTTGTAACATAAAATAAAATTTAATAAATAGTTTTAACACAGAATTTTGTAAACTGTGTTAGTAAGAAAAAAGTAGTGCAGCTACCTTTTATAAATGTTAAGCGGTAACGTAAGATAAGTTATAAGGCGGTGAGCGTGATTTTTTTCGGAATAAAACAACCGAAATAAAAACCTGTTTAGTAGCTGTTATTTTTGTTTGTAAAATAGTTAAAGGGGCTATTACAAAACTTGTGGGTTCTAAATTAGGATAATTTAAATTAAAGAAAGTATCACAAAAACAACAATGTTCATTTAAATAAGCTTGTTTTTCAAACCTTAAAACATTGCTGTATTCATTGCTAGCATTAAAAGTATGTGTATGTTCAAAAGCATGAACAAAAGCCACTATGTGATTTGTAATAATAATCACAGGTAATAAAAAATATATGAATTTTTTAAAGGGCTTCACTATTTAAATTATAAGGTTTTTTAAAGCTTTTATCTTAAAATAATAAGACGGCAAAATTACTGCGTATTTATTAATTAAGCAACTTAGTTGCATTATATTTGTAATATGGGAGTAACAAGGCAAACAAAGCAAGTAAAAACGTTATTAGAAGTTTTTAACACTGAAAATAACGCTATTTCTGTGGCAGATTTAGTGAAAAAATTAAGTGCAGAAATGAACAAAACCACAGTTTATAGAATTTTAGATAGACTTATGGAAGACGGTGTTGTACACTCTTTTATAGGTAAAAATGGTTTAAAATGGTATGCTAAATGCCAAAGTTGTTCATGCAATGCACATTTTGATGTACACCCACATTTTCAATGTAAAGTTTGCGGTAAAGTAACATGCCTAACTACCAGTTTTAAAATACCCGAAGTTAAAAACTATAAAGTAGATTCTGCTAGTTTATTGTTGGTAGGTACTTGTGAGTTATGCTATTAATTACAGTAGGGTTGTAAAAATACATAACCGTTAGCATCATAATTTTTAGTTCAGATAAATTGTGGTAGTGTTTGTAATCTGGTTTATTTCTTAAATCTAAATAATTATATCTAAATATATTATTCATAAAAAAACGGTTTAGTGTGAGCTAAACCGTTTGTTTTTAGTTATTTGTATTTTGTAGCGAGATCGAGATTTGAACTCGAGACCTCCGGGTTATGAATCCGACGCTCTAACCAACTGAGCTACCTCGCCATATTGCGGGTGCAAATATAAAAACAAAATTAAAGTAAGCAAACATTACTGCAATAAAATATTATTAAAAAAATTGCTATACTTACTAATTAATGTATATATTACGCATCATTAAATTTTTAAAGTACTTATGGACGATAAAGTTAGATTTGACATAGAATTTCCAATTCACGCTTCACCTCAATTATTATATCAATATATATCAACACCTTCAGGCTTATCTGAATGGTTTTCAGACAACGTAAATTCTCGTGGAGAATTATTCACTTTCATTTGGGATGATAGCGAAGAACAAGCTAAATTACTAAGTAAAAAAAGCGGAGAACGTGTTAAATTTAGATGGTTAAATGATGAAGAAGAAGGTGCGTCATGCTATTTTGAAATTAGAATTCAGGTAGATGAAATTACCAAAGACGTATCATTAATGGTTACAGATTTTGCTGAAGATGATGAAATTGATGAAGCTAAAATGCTGTGGGAAAATCAAATATCGGACTTAAAACAGGTATTAGGTTCAGCTTAAAATTAATACATTTAAATACCCTATATTTGCCCCGTTTTACAACTATTAAAACGGGGTTTTTTTATGATAAATTTTAACGGAAATATAGTAGAAAATAATAACACTATTTCAGTTGAAAATAGAGGTTTTACTTATGGTGATGCAGTTTTTGAAACCATAAAGGTAAACAACGGAAACATATTGTTTTTAGAAGACCATTACTTTAGGCTCATGGCCTCAATGCGTATTATGCGCATGGAAATACCAATGAGTTTTACCATGGAATATGTAGAAAGTGAAATACTAAAAACCATTGCCGCCAATAACCTGTTAAAGCAAACCGTACGTGCAAAATTTTTTGTAAACAGAAATTTTGGAGGGCTTTACACACCAACCGATAATAATGTTACGTTTTTAATAACTGTAAAACCCATAGAAAACACGTTTTATACCTTAAATGAAGATGCTTACCAAGTAGATTTGTTTAAAGATTATTACGTGTCACCAAGTTTATTATCAACACTTAAAACAAACAACAAAGCTTTAAATGTAGTAGGAAGTATTTATGCCAAAGAAAACAACCTAAATAACTGCTTTGTGCTAAACACAAATAAGCAAGTAGTTGAAGCTTTAAATGGTAATATTTTTGTTGTGAAAGGTAATACTATTAAAACGCCACCGATTATTGATGGCTGTTTAAAAGGCGTTATGCGAAAGCAAATACTTGAAATTTTAAATAGTATGACAGATTTTACTGTTGAAGAAACATCAGTATCACCGTTTGAACTTCAAAAGGCCGATGAAATTTTTATAACCAATGTAATTGTAGGCATTCAGCCAGTTACTAAATACAGAAAAAAGACATTTTCAAACGCAATAGCTAAACAGCTAATTGGTAAATTAAATGTGAAAATTAGGCTAAGTTAGTTAAAGTTTGGATTTTCGGGCGCGTTAGACCAAATACTATATTCGCCACCAAACTCAAGCATTTTTTCTTTCCAAAAAGATTTGTAATCCTTATCAATTATATTCTTTTTGTACATGTTTTCAGTAACTACCCATGAGTTTGCTTTTAGTTCATCTTCTAACTGTAAAGCACTCCAACCAGAGTAGCCTAAAAAGAATTTTATGTCACTTTCTTCAACTTGGCCATTACTAATAAGGTCTACCACTTTATTAAAATCGCCACCCCAATAAATGCCTAAAGAAATTTCAATACTATCGGGTATTAAATCGGGTACTTTATGTATAAAATATAAATTGTCTTGCTCTACAGGGCCGCCGTTATATACTTTAAAATTCACATTAACATCACTAATTAATTCATTTATAGTATAATCTAAAGGTTTATTAAGAATAAAACCTATTGAGCCTTCTTTGGTGTGGTCTGCTATTAAAACAATTGAGCGGTTAAAAGAAACATCTCCAATTATTGATGGTTCAGCGATTAACAAATTTCCTTTCTTGGGTTTTATTGTAATCATATTTTAGAAGATTTAGTAATTAAATCTAACATTTATTTATTAAAAATGCAACTTTTGGCCTTAAACGCAAAAAAGCCTTCAGTATTTGAAGGCTTTTTTTAAGTTATTTTGTGTAACTAAATTAGTTTACTGCGTTAGATAAATCTGCACCCGCTTTAAACTTAACTATATTTTTAGCTTTTATTTTGATAGTTTCACCAGTTTGAGGGTTTCTTCCTTCTCTAGCTGCTCTTTTAGAAACAGACCAAGAACCAAAACCTACTAAAGAAACTCTGTTTCCTTTTTGTAAAGCACCTTCTATTTCAATAAGTGCACACTCTAAAGCTTTTTTAGCAGCAGCTTTAGTGATTCCTGCGTGTTCTGCCATTGCATCGATTAAATCTGTTTTGTTCATAATATAAAGTTTAATTATTAATAAATTGGTTAAACATTTTTGTTAAATCCTCTACAAATTTATACGGATTATTATATCACGCAAGTAATAGCAAGGGAAATACGTGCTTTTGTTAATAACTTCAGGCATTTGTTAATAAAGCTTATGTGTTTTGTCGATGTTTGGAAACGGCTAGTAGTTACAAGGGTTTACAGCATTTTAGCATTTTCATAAAATGTGTAACCGTTTAAAAACGATTTTACATCCATATTTCGTTTACCTGGAAGTTTAATTTCTTTAATAATTATATACCCATTTGATACTGAAACTTTTAATTCATTTTTATTTGAAATAATTAAACCAATGTCGTTATTATGTTTACAAGGTTCTTTTTCGGCGTTATAAATTTTAATATCTAATGTGTTATCACCGTTTTGTAAAATACACCACGCTGCTGGGTATGGGCTTAAGCCTCTTATATGATTATAAATGTTACTTAAACTATCATGCCAGTTTATTTTACAATTATTGCGGTTAAGTTTATAGGCTGTTTTAATATCTTTTGTATCTATTTGAGGATTGGTATTTACAGGGTCTTTTTCAATTAAGGCAACAGTTTTTAAAACCAATTTACTTCCAATAGTCATTAATTTGTCATGAAGACTTCCTGCGTTTTCATGTTCATCAATGCCTATGGTTTCTTGTAAAATCATTTCGCCGGTATCAATTTTTTCATCAATAAAAAATGTAGAAACACCCGTTTTTGTTTCGCCATTAATTATCGCCCAGTTTATGGGCGCAGCACCTCTATAATTTGGTAGTAATGATGCGTGTAAATTAAAGGTGCCGTATTCTGGCATTTGCCAAACTACTTTTGGTAACATTCTAAAAGCCACCACAATTTGAAGATTAGCATTTAAAGATTTTAATTCTTCAATAAAATTTTCATTTTTTAAATTGGTAGGCTGTAATATATTAAGGTTGTTTTCTTTGGCATATTTTTTTACAGCGCTTTCATTTAGTTTACGGCCTCTGCCAGCAGGTTTATCGGGTGCTGTAATTACGCCAACTACGTTATAATTATTATCTACTAGAGTTTTTAAGGTGGCAACAGCAAAATCTGGTGTGCCCATAAAAACTATTTTTAAATTCCTCATAAATGACTTAATTTATAGGTGTTTGTTTCTGTTAATGTAATAATATTATGTTCTAAAAGAAGTTTCAAAGTATTTTTTAAATCTGTTTCTGAGCATTGTATGTTTTCTGCTAAATTTCTTGATGTTAAATTACCACTTTGTAAATGCTCAATAATTTGTTTTTTTATGGTTGAAGTATCAACAGGTTTATTGCTTTTTTTTGAGCGAATACACACAGAGCAAATGCCGCAGGGTTTTAAATTAGTTTCACCAAAATAGGAGAGAAGTTGCATGCTTTTACAAGTATTTTCATTTTCAACATAATTTAAAATAGCTTGTACTTGGGTTTGTTTTAGTTTGTTTTGTTGCTCAATAATATTGGCAATACGGTTTATTGTTTTATCGTCTTCTCTGGGTTGAATAAAGGTTATTTGAGCATCGGTTTTTGTAAGATTTAATGTAATTATTTCATCTTTTTCTAACTGTTTAAGTACTTTTATTATTGCAGTTTCATGAACCGATGCTTTGTCGGCTATTTTTTGAATGCCTATACTAGTTTCGTGTTCAAAAATACCACCATACATTCTTAAAATAGATTTTACAATAAGGCTAAAACTTGGGTTAGCATCTAAATAATTAAAAATGGAGTTACTAGAAACTATAAACTGTACGGTGATTTTATTTTTAAATTGTTTTGAAAGACTGATAACGCTGTTTCTGTCTAATAATTGTAGTGCATTATAACATAAAACTCCATTAAAATTATATGTTTTACAAAAGGTGTTGAAGTTAAAATCTTTAGTGAGATATTCACCTTCGCCGTATGAAACTTGAAAATAATTGCATAATTTACGATACACTTGTTTAGTGTACTGCAAAGTTGGTAATATACTTAAAAACTGATTTTTAACTTGTTGTACATCAGCTTCATTTTTTAAAATAACGGCAAACGCCTTTTGGCCATTTCTACCGGCTCTTCCGGCTTCTTGAAAATAACTTTCAATACTTTCGGGTAAATTTATATGAATTACTGTTTTAACATCGGGTTTATCAATACCCATTCCAAACGCATTTGTGGCTACCATAACTTGTTTTTTGTTATGTAACCAAGCACTCATGTTATTTTCTTTTTCAGCATTTGTTAATCCGCCATGATAATGTGTTGCAGTAATGTTTTTAGTTTGTAAATAGTTGCTTAAATCTAAAGTTAACTTCCTATTTCTAACATATATTATTGATGATGCTGTGTGTTTTTTTAAAATGGTTTCAATACGGTAGTATTTATCTTGTTCATTAAAAACCATGTAAGCTAAATTACTTCTAAAAAAAGAGTGTTTAAATACTTTAGGTTTAATAAAATCAAGCTCTTTAATAATGTCATTAACAACTTCAGGTTTAGCCGAAGCTGTTAAAGCAACCACGTTAACAGTTGGCTGTAGGGTGCGTAAAATGGCAATATTTTTATATGATGGCCTAAAATCATTACCCCATTGCGATATGCAGTGCGCCTCATCTACAGCTATTAAATTTACGTGCATTTGCCGTATTCTGTCCTGTACAAGTTCTTGTTGTAAACGCTCTGGCGATAGATATAAAAATTTATAATTGCCGTAAATACAGTTGTCTAACAGTGTGTCTAACTGGTTATATGAAATACCACTAGTTAAAGCCAAAGCTTTTATGCCTTTATTGTTTAGCGCTTGTACTTGGTCTTTCATTAAAGCTACTAATGGTGAAATTACAATGCAAATACCTTTTTTAGCTATTGCAGGAATTTGATAACACATAGATTTTCCGCCACCTGTTGGTAAAAGCACAAAAGTGTCTTCGCCAGCAATTACAGCATTAATAATAGCTTCTTGGTTGTTTTTAAAGGAGGTGTAGTTCCAATAACGTTCTAATATGTTAATGGGGTGCTCCATTTAATTATTTTATAGAGTCAAGAATAAAATTTGTTCGTTTTTCAACTGTTCCAAAAGGCACTTCAATAATTTTATAATTAAATTTTTCATAAATATTTACTAAAGCTTCGTGAATTTTAACTACTTCTTCAAAGCTTTCAAAACGCTCATTATCAGTTTTGTATATGTCTTTCCAAGGCGGAAGTAAGTAAACACAAGAATACGTGTTGTTTATACAAGCTTGTGTAAAAAAATCATCATACTCCTGATTAAAAAACGCCATGTAAGCTAAAACGTCGGGTATTCCGCGGTCAAAAAAAATAACCTCTTTGTTTTGAGTACTAGCATTTTTAAATTGTTCAACACGTCCATTTAGCAATTTGGTGTTAAAATCTTTGGGGTCATTTGTAAAAGCAATAGGGTTAGAAACATGTAAATTTTCATCTATTTCTTTTTTAGCTTCTAAAGTAAGTGACCTTATAATTTCATCAAAACAATAATAACCTTTTTGTTTTAAGGCATTTATAATAGATGTTTTACCAGTTCCTGGGCCTCCTGTAATAACAATTTTTTTTGTGTTCAAACCATAAATTTAGAGTGTAAAATTCGGAATTTACTAGCGATTAAAAAAATAGAAATGAAACTGTATATTTGCAGCATATAAAAAAGCTATGAGTACACCAGAAAAAACAGAGGCGTTTTACAATAAGTTACGAAGTCAACTTTATGATACAACAAGCTGGCCATCAGAATATTTGTATAAATTTATTGTGAAGTCAGACACTGAAAAAATTGCCATTTTAGAAGCCATTTTTGATAATATGGGCGCTGTAATAAATACAGTAACATCAAAAAACGGAAAATATACCAGCGTTTCAATAAACCTTTTAATGCGCGACCCTAACAGTGTTATAGAAAAATATAAAGAAGTAGCAGAAAAAGTAGAAGGCGTTATTAGTCTTTAGTTTTTTTTTGTATTTTGCACAAGCATAATAACTACGTGCGTTAATTTAATTCCACATCATTTATTTTGATAGATACCTTAGAATATAACACAGAGCGTGAACATTTAATCATTCCTGAATATGGCCGCCATATGCAAAAAATGATTAATCATGCCAAATCAGTTGAAGATAGAGAAGAGCGTAATAAAATAGCTAAAGCCATAATTTCGGTTATGGGTAATATACAACCGCATTTGCGTGATGTACCAGATTTTCAGCATAAATTATGGGATCAATTATTCATAATGGCTAATTTTGAGTTAGATGTAGATTCGCCATACCCAAAGCCAACAAAAGAATTGTTAGCAGAAGGCCCAGAACCATTAAAATATCCGCAAAATCATCCAAAATATCGTTTTTATGGAAACAATATTAAAACCATGATTGATGTTGCAAATACATGGGAAGAAGGCGATTTAAAAGAAGCCCTTGTTTACACCATTGCAAACCACATGAAAAAGTGTTTTTTAAATTGGAATAAAGACACGGTTGAAGATGTTGTAATTTATGATCATTTATTTGAACTATCAAACGGAAAAATAAATTTGAAAAATTCTGACGAAGATTTATCAGCCTCATCAAGTTTACTTAGAACTAAAAATAAATTTTCAAGTAACAAAAAAGGAGGACATCACAAAAAACAAAATAGAGGAAGAAAACGCTACTAAACTAATCCATGGGAATATTTAAAATTGAAGGTGGGCATCAGCTAAAAGGCAGCATACAACCACAAGGTGCTAAAAACGAGGCATTACAAATTTTATGTGCAGTTTTATTAACTTCAGAAAAAGTAACCATTAACAATATTCCTGATATTGTTGATGTTAACAAACTTATAAGTTTACTAAAAAAATTAGGTGTAAAAATTGAAAAACTTTCAAAAGGCACCTATACATTTCAAGCAGATGCTATTAATTTAAATTATTTAGAATCTGATGAATTTAAAGTAGATGGGCGTGGGTTACGTGGCTCAATAATGATTGTTGGACCACTTTTAGCACGTTTTGGCAAAGGTTACATACCAAAACCAGGAGGCGATAAAATTGGTCGCAGGCGTTTAGATACACATTTTGAAGGCTTAATAAAATTAGGCGCGAAGTTTAGATATAGTAAAGAAGAACAGTTTTATGGTGTTGAAGCAAATGAGCTAAAAGGCACATACATGCTTTTAGAAGAAGCATCGGTTACTGGTACAGCAAATATTGTAATGGCCGCTGTTTTAGCTAAGGGGCAAACTACTATATACAATGCTGCTTGCGAGCCCTATTTACAGCAACTTTGTAAAATGTTAAATAGAATGGGCGCTAAAATTAGTGGCGTTGGTTCTAACATGTTAATTATTGAAGGCGTAGATAGTTTAGGCGGTACAACACATACCATGCTACCAGATATGATTGAAATTGGTAGTTGGATAGGTTTAGCTGCTATGACTAAAAGTGAATTAACCATTACAAATGTATCTTGGAATGATTTGGGCGTAATACCAAATGTGTTTAGAAAATTAGGTATTAAAGTTGAAAAACAAGGAGATAATATTCACATACCTGCACATACTAATGGATATGAAATTCAAAGTTTTATTGATGGTTCTATTTTAACAATTGCCGATGCGCCTTGGCCAGGATTTACACCAGATTTGTTAAGTATAATTTTAGTAGTGGCTACACAGGCTAGGGGTAGCGTGCTTATACATCAAAAAATGTTTGAAAGTCGTTTGTTTTTTGTTGATAAGCTAATAGATATGGGGGCGAAAATTATTTTATGCGATCCGCACAGAGCTACTGTTATTGGGCACGATTTTAAATCTACCTTAAAAGCAACCACCATGACATCACCAGATATTAGAGCTGGTGTTAGTTTGTTAATTGCAGCACTATCAGCCAAAGGAACTTCAACAATAATGAATATTGAACAAATAGACAGAGGTTACGAAAATATAGATGAACGTTTACGAGCAATTGGTGCTAAAATAGAAAGAGTAAACGCTTAAATAATATAAGTTTGAATTACATTGGCTGCAACCAATGTAATTCAATTGTATTGTAATTTAATAGTTTGACACTTTTTTTTTGATTTACATTTTTAAATTAATCAATATACCTCTTCTGGAACATCTGTTAACGTATGTAAAAAAGCAATCATGTCTTTTATTTCAGTTTCTGATAAGTTGAGCTCATCAAAAGGTAAGCTTTGGTTGGGTACATGAAAACCTAAACCAGCTCCACCACCTTTATTGTAAAAATCCATCAACTCTTCTAAAGTATTATAAACTCCGTTGTGCATGTATGGTGCGGTTAATGCAATGTTTCTAACGGTAGGCGTTTTGAACATGGTTTTGTAATAATCTTGTTGAAACATATGATAAAAACCTAAATCTGTATCTAATTCTTTATTTTGATTTGTTTTAGGAACACCAATAGCTTCTTTTTCTGTGTCTGTGTAAAACGGAGGCACTGTTCCGTTAGTTAAAGGTATAAAATGGCAAGTGGCACACAGGGCTTTTCCCATAAATAAATTAAAACCTCTCTTTTCTGATGTTGTAAACGTATCTTCTTCTCCTCTGATGTTTTTATCGAATTTAGAGCTAAACCCATTTAATGTTCCTACATAAGAAGCAATTGCTCTCACCATATCATGATTACTTTCGGGTACTTTACCATAGGCTTCTTTAAATAATTTTACATAGGTAGAATCTACCAATATTTGATTAGAAAACTGATGAACTGTGCTGTTAAATTCTCTTTCGTTTTTAAAAACATTGCTAATTTGTTCGTTTAAGTTTCCAGATTTTCCATCCCCAAAAAAGGCTTTTTGATAAATTGAATTAATTAATGTAGGGGAATTTCTTGTTAAAGGTTTTCCTGTATTGTCCATAGAAAATTGCAATCCATCGGCATATCCTTTTTTAGGATTGTGACAGGTAACACAAGCCAAATCTTTTGTTTTGGATAGGTTTGTATCGTAAAAAAGTTTTTTTTCTAATGCAATTTGTTTTGGAGTTGCGTTTTTGATTTTTGGGGAAGCTTACATATCGTGTAATATTCTATTTGGCGGACTCTCTAGATATACACTAAACTTTTCGGTTAAGCACTTATTAGCTGTGTTTTATGCACCGTGTTGGCAATAGTTTTTTTATTCGTAATATTCGTATTTATAATCCTCTTCTCGTCTTAAAATTCCGTTTTTGTCTTTAGAGACTATTTTTGTTAATAGTCCGTTTGAATACTCAAAATATGTATTAGAAATTAAATTTCCCTTATCATCTGTTATGGTAGTCTTTATTATTTGTCCAATTTTATTTCTGTCATAATTACATATTAATGAATCCATATTTCGATTGACAAGTTCTCCGTTTTTGTATTTGTACTTTAACTTTTTATCCGCTGAATAACAAAAAACAGAATCTACCTTTTTTTCATAATAATTTTTAAGCTCCCCATCAGCCGTTATAACCTTAAGTATTCGGTTTTTGCGATAAATATAAATTAGACATTCTTCAAGTAGAAATTCAGTTGCATTTGTGCTTCTATAATAATCACAACTCTTAATTAGTTTGTTTTCAGAATCGTATTCATATTCAGTTAAATCTTGGGCTTCATCGTCTAACCAAGTCCATTCTGTTTTTATGATTTGGTGGTTATCATTGTATTTGTATTTCACTTCCCAACCGCCAGTAGAATCTGAATCAAAAAACTCACGTTCTGTAATAATATCTCCATTTTCTGCAAAATCTTGAATTAACTTAATATATTCTTCTTTTAATTTCCCATTGTCAAATTCTTTCGTTATAACTTTCAAGGATTTTACTTTTAGTTTGTTGTATAATTCGTGGTATGAATTATCTAAATCATAAAAATCTTTCTCTTGTCCAAATGAAAGAAGTGGTATTAAAATCAGTAATATTAATTTATGCGATGATTTCATTAAAATGTCTAGTCCTGAAATATGGCTACAGGTTAAAAATTGAATTAAGCTGATAATTTATATACCATATTAGGTGTTTTATAGTCTAAAGATACATGTAATCTTATTTCGTTGTACAGATTAATTGCATTTTTTGTAGCCCTCTTAGCATGTTGCAGGCAATCAAAGGTTTGGTCGAGATAGAACTCATCTTTTAAGATGCCGTTTACACGCTCTGCTACGGCATTTTCATAGCAATGATTTTCTTCTGTCATACTTATTGCGATGTTGTTTCTTTTAAGTATTTGCGTATAAACATTACTACAGTATTGTATGCCTCTGTCAGAATGGTGTATAAGTCCATTGGTGCTTTTAGCTTGATACAAGGCTTTGTTCAGAGCCCTCTCGCAGCCTTTTAGTTCTAGACTATTACTTATATCGTAGCCAACTATTTTACGACTATACATATCTGTAATTATAATACGCATCACGTTTAAGGCCAAAACAGGCGGTTATAGTAGTTAAAGAAGCAAATCCCATAGACTTTTCTTTAGCTATAATCAGCGCTCTATACTTAGCTTTTTTTTTAGTTCAGTTACAGATTTGTAACCAAGATCCTCAGCAGCTACTTCAAGATATGAATCTAACACCATAGCATCCAGATCTTTTTTAAGCAGTAGTTTTTTGAGTTGTTTGATTTCCTTTTGTAAGGCTTTAATTCGAGTTATTTCGTCTTTAGTTTCCACTTTAATTCTGGTATTGATAAGGTCTTTACGATTATATTTTTTAATCCATTCATTAATAGTTGTAGGATTAATTCCGTAAAGTTTTCCAAGTTGTGATTTGTTTAATTTTCCAGTGCTAAGTTCGTCTAGAATTTTTAGTTTAAAAGGTTCTGAATACCGTCTAATCACTTTGTCATTTTTATACATAATGTTTAAAATTATGTAGCCTTTATTCAGGACGGGTCAAAATGTGTGGTAACGTGTTTGTATATGGTTTGTTGCGTGGTTTAGCACGTAATTTAGCAAATAAAAACCGAATAGAAAATCCGCGAGGATTTTCGTAAGTAGGCAAAAACCAGGCAATAAATTATATACGATGTTGGCTTTTAGTGCTTTTATTTTATCGGTTTTTGTTTCGTTCCTCTAAAGTTAATGATTTCAATTAATTCCTTTTTTGGTTGAATTCTGTAGATTATATAATTGTTTTTGTCAACCAATCCTTTGTGAACATTATTATACTTTCCAGTTGGTGGACAAATTTTAGGATATTTACTTATTTGAGTTAAAAGGTCATTAATATTCTGTTCTAAATTCAGAATTTCCATTATAGTCCATTCTTTCTTTAAATAATCCAAAACCTTATCTAATCCATTTTCAGCTTGTGGTGTCCAAACGATTTTTAATGCCATTTATCAAATCGTTTCATTACTGTTTCATTAGCTGTATATTCCCCTTTATCAGCTTGCGCTAAACCAGTCTTGATTTCTTCTTGTTCCTTTTTAGACATTTCACTCCACCAATCCACTTGATCTTCCTCAAAAACAGATTTGAGTTTTTTTAAAATGCTTTCTTTCTGTGTTTGAAGTAAAAGATGCATTAATTCTAATTTTGTGGTCTCTATATTCATAATCCTAACTTTTATTATAACAAAGATAGCTTTTTATCTATAAACTTTATTTTGAATTAATTTGATAATAATATTTTTGAGTTTGGACTTAAATTTTGATGATTTTCACTGTCCTTGTATTATACTGAAATAGGTTGACTTTTTTTTGATAGCTATATTTTAATATTTAGATGTGGAGTTGGTGTAAATTTACATTATTTTTTCGATAAGATCTGTATTCGATGTTCGGATTAAGATGAACTTCTGCAGGTTTTCTTAAGTTAAGGCTAAAATGTGCTCTAAGGTTATTATAGATATATACTGCTTGTTGTGTTAATTTCTGAGCTAATTCAGTGTTTTTAATAGTTTGTTTTAAACCGTATTCGTGTTTTAGTGTTCTGTTAATACGTTCAGCAACTGCATTTTCGTAAGGATCATATTGTTCTGTCATACTCATTGTAATATTATTATCTTCTGCAAACTGCGTGTATTTAGGATTGCAGTACTGGAAGCCTCTATCAGAATGATGAATGATTTTAAGATGAGGATATTTTCTGTTTTTAATGGCCATATCGAGCGCTTTTGTGCAAAGAGATGTTCTCATATGGTTATCGAGATTATATCCCATAATTTGCTTAGAATAGGCATCTGTAACTAAAGCAAGATAGTTGTGTCCATTTTCAGTTTTAATGTAGGTAATATCACTTACCCATAGTTGTTCTGGTCGGGTAGGGACGTGGTCTTTTACAAGGTTCTTATATTTTTTGTACATATGGTTTGAGTTAGTCGTTGTGATGTAATTTTTAGTTTTAGGAACGAGAAGATTATTTATTCTAAGGAATCTATAGAATTTATCTCTACCGATCTTAATATCAGCGTTTATGAAATCCTGTTTTAGTTCCGTATAGAGTTTGATTCCCCCCGTTTTAGATCCTACTTTTTTACGGTAGTCCTTGACCATTTTAATAAGCTTTTGCTGGTCTATTTCTTGTTTTTGTTGAGCTTTGATTCTTTTGTAGAAGGCTTGTTTAGATATCCCAAAACATCCATAGAGCCATTTTCTTTTATACGGTTTTTCTTTTTTAACTCTATCTCTTTTGCTAATGTTTTGGGTAATGACTTTTTTGACATATCGACACCTGTAATCAGTTCCATATCAGCGATTATGTCTTGTTGAAAGTCTTTTTGAAACTCCAGTTCTTCGATCTTTTCCTTTAACTTTTTAATTTCATCGTTTTTACTCATACCATTATTTTGTTGCACTAAGGTACTGTATTTTCTTAACCAATAGGAAATAGTTGTTCTTGGGACATCATATTTTTTAGAAGCCTGGTTGTTGGAGATATGTCCTGTAAGAATTTGGTCAACGACTAAAAGTTTAGTCTCTAAAGTTACTTTTTGGTAGCTTTTTTTTCGCCAGTGTTCATTTTGTGTTTTCATAAGTGACTATAATTAATGGTTTAAATTTTAGTCAACCTATTTCAGGAAAGTTCACCTCCAGCATTAAAGCCAACGGTCTTGTGTATGATTTCGTTGCGTATTTCAGCTACTAATTTAGCAAATACATACCGAATAGAAAATCCGTGAGGATTTTCGTAAGTAAGCCTGAACTAACAATGAATTATACACGGTGTTGGCTTTAGTTTTTTGCAAATTCAATTAGTGGTTTAACATTTCCATTGTCAGCTTCTTTCAATGCATTAATATACTCTTTTCTAGTTTCGTTAGCTTTTACCATATTAGACTGATGCCACGAAAATATTTCTTTTCCAAATATTGATTCCATAATTATGTCCGCCATCATTCTTGAATGTCGTCCATTTCCATTTGGGAAACAATGAATAGATACTATTCGATGTTTGAATCTAATTGCTATTTCTTCTGGTGAAAAGGTTTTGTTTTCTATCCAATATTTAGTATCGTCCAGTAAGTTTTTTAATTCAAGCCCAATTTTTGTCCATGGAATTCCGATGTTTTTTTCAGTTCTTCTAAATTCACCAGCCCATTTCCATACATCACCATACATTTTTTTATGTAAGTCTTTAACAAACTTTTCTGTCAAAATATTTTCAGGTTTCAAATTTGTGTGAATAGTCCATTCGACAGCTTTTTCAATGTTAAGTTGCTCAAATTCATCTAACTCTCCTTGAGTCGTAATCGATTTTATTTTAAGACCATCCTTTTCTTCTTCCTCTAAAGGTGTTTGTCCATCTTTGTAAACGAATTCTAATCCCATAATGATTTTCTCATTTCTCGTTTTATTTCATTAGCAAGTTCCTTTATAGTTTTGGCTATCTTGTCATCTCCAATTCCTTGGTCCTCTAATTTCATATTTTGATTGGTCCGTAATACTATTTTTTGGGCCAGTTTATCTGCTTTTTTCTGTATTAAATCGTCTATGGTCTCATTTTTTGGGACCAGTGCATATACCAATTTTAAATCCAGAGCCTTGGCGACATCTTTTAAGGAATTGAGTGTTATCGTGCCATTAGCCTCACTTTCCTCAATTCTTTTTACGCCTTGTCTCGTAATATTTAGTTTGGCACCAAGTTGGGCCATGGTCATATTAAGTGCAGTTCGAATAGTATTTATCCATCCACGTTCTGGGACCAGGACCTTTCTGCTTTCAGAGAACGGTTGTAGCTTTTGGTCCAATTGTTCGATTAAAAGTTTTCGCTTATTTCTCATTTTTTGTAAATATTTAAGTTTACAAAACATAAATAATGTAAACATTTATATTTACAAATATATGAAAAAGTCAATTTATAAGTTTACAAAATATAAAAAAAGTAAACTCAAATGTTTACTTATGGTTGTTCTTTAAATTAAAGCCAACGGTTAACGGCTAGAAATTCGTTGCGGAAAAATCCGCAGGATTATTCCGCCGTAGAACGAATTTAGTAAAAAGAAATGAATTTTCGGAAGAAAATTCAGTCGCAATGATTTTTAGCCAATGTTGTTTTTAGTAGCGGCCCACAAGAGTAAGCAGAGGCAGTTTGCGTGTCTGTTATTTTATCCGCAGCGTTTATTTAGTCGGCAATTTATTGGTCGGCTACATTTTTTATCCAAAGTGTTAATTTTTAGCTTTCAGATTTAATTTTTTTTTAAATCCGTAACAGTAGTTTTTCGCGCAAAGTTTTAAGTTTTAAAGAATCCGAGTGAATATCGATTGTAGTTTTTTTTCAGCGTTTTGCTGAAAGTCGGTCGCAGTTGAGTGATCAAGTTTTAACCGGCATTTTGTAAATCGGATTTTTTTAAAGAGTTCGAGTGAGCGTCGGCCGCTATTGAAAGCAACGTTTGTGTATAAATTTCAGTCTAAATCGGAAAATCGGTTACGATTTTCCGATTTAGACTGAAAGATAGAAAATTGCAATGAATTTCCGCAGGAAATTCATTGCAATTGAATTTATACTATGTTGGCTATAGTATTTTTAATTTTCAGACAATTCTTTTTCATCAGTATCTTCAGGTGAGAATCGAGCAATCAACATTGGTGTCAAAATACAAACAATTCCGATTATTGATTTCGGTCCAAAATCACCAATAAAATTCATTGCAATTAAATAAATTCCGCAAACTAGAAAAATTATGTTATTCAGTTTTTTATCCCAAGCAAAACCTCCAACCAAGTATGCAATTCCGATTAGAGTAAACATTCCAGCATTCAGAATCTGATTTGTTTCGTCACTATAATCTAGAAACCAATTCGATATTTTTCCGATTAAAACAATTCCGATTAGTATTAGAAATATTTTATGCAATATGTCTTTCATTTCGATTACGTTTTATATGTATTATACTGAAATAGGTTGACTTTTTTTTGATAGCTATATTTTAATATTTAGATGTGGAGTTGGTGTAAATTTACATTATTTTTTCGATAAGATCTGTATTCGATGTTCGGATTAAGATGAACTTCTGCAGGTTTTCTTAAGTTAAGGCTAAAATGTGCTCTAAGGTTATTATAGATATATACTGCTTGTTGTGTTAATTTCTGAGCTAATTCAGTGTTTTTAATAGTTTGTTTTAAACCGTATTCGTGTTTTAGTGTTCTGTTAATACGTTCAGCAACTGCATTTTCGTAAGGATCATATTGTTCTGTCATACTCATTGTAATATTATTATCTTCTGCAAACTGCGTGTATTTAGGATTGCAGTACTGGAAGCCTCTATCAGAATGATGAATGATTTTAAGATGAGGATATTTTCTGTTTTTAATGGCCATATCGAGCGCTTTTGTGCAAAGAGATGTTCTCATATGGTTATCGAGATTATATCCCATAATTTGCTTAGAATAGGCATCTGTAACTAAAGCAAGATAGTTGTGTCCATTTTCAGTTTTAATGTAGGTAATATCACTTACCCATAGTTGTTCTGGTCGGGTAGGGACGTGGTCTTTTACAAGGTTCTTATATTTTTTGTACATATGGTTTGAGTTAGTCGTTGTGATGTAATTTTTAGTTTTAGGAACGAGAAGATTATTTATTCTAAGGAATCTATAGAATTTATCTCTACCGATCTTAATATCAGCGTTTATGAAATCCTGTTTTAGTTCCGTATAGAGTTTGATTCCCCCCGTTTTAGATCCTACTTTTTTACGGTAGTCCTTGACCATTTTAATAAGCTTTTGCTGGTCTATTTCTTGTTTTTGTTGAGCTTTGATTCTTTTGTAGAAGGCTTGTTTAGATATCCCAAAACATCCATAGAGCCATTTTCTTTTATACGGTTTTTCTTTTTTAACTCTATCTCTTTTGCTAATGTTTTGGGTAATGACTTTTTTGACATATCGACACCTGTAATCAGTTCCATATCAGCGATTATGTCTTGTTGAAAGTCTTTTTGAAACTCCAGTTCTTCGATCTTTTCCTTTAACTTTTTAATTTCATCGTTTTTACTCATACCATTATTTTGTTGCACTAAGGTACTGTATTTTCTTAACCAATAGGAAATAGTTGTTCTTGGGACATCATATTTTTTAGAAGCCTGGTTGTTGGAGATATGTCCTGTAAGAATTTGGTCAACGACTAAAAGTTTAGTCTCTAAAGTTACTTTTTGGTAGCTTTTTTTTCGCCAGTGTTCATTTTGTGTTTTCATAAGTGACTATAATTAATGGTTTAAATTTTAGTCAACCTATTTCAGGAAAGTTCATTTTTGTAAATGAGGTACAACGGTTTTGTATAAGCGTCAGTAGCGGTTTTATAGAACCAATTTTTCGGCTTATAACCGACTTTAAATTTATGAATTTTATTTCGTTTTGCACTTAAACCGCTATTGCGCTTATACGTTGTTGTAAGTAGTGCTTTTTCCGTTCAGCTTGGTTTTCCGTTGTTTGTTATTTAGTTCAAATGTGAGCGTTGGCAAGACATAATCTTTTGTAATTTTTGGTGTAGCGTTGGCTGATGCGAATTGCAAATGTGTATGGCTTTTAGCGTTGGCTATTACAATATTCCCGTGAAAATTGAAATATAATACAATCCAGTCAAAATGAAAACAATTCCTGCAACCACACGCATCACTTTTTCAATTTTCGTAATTCTGTTGTAAAATACACCGACTTTTCCTGCTGTAAAAGCTAATAAATAGGTAAAAAGAATGACAGGTAATCCTGTTCCAAATGCGAATACAATAGGTAAATAAAGTCCGTCTGCTGATGAAATGGTCATAGGAATTAGCATTCCAAAAAATAAGGCTCCACTATAAGGGCAAAATGCCAAAGAAAAAACAACACCTATTAAAAAAGAGCCTAAAAGTCCTTTATCCTTAAATTTTTCAGATAGTTTTTCTTGAAAATTCGATTTTCCTAAATAATTGAGTTTGATAATATTTAGCATTATCAACCCAATGATTATTAATAAAGGACCTAAATATTTCTCTCCGTTCTGATTGAAAAATCGAGCGATATGGAATTTACTTGCTCCAAAATATAATAGCAAGCCAATTGCGGTATAACTAAATCCTCTACCCAATGAGTAAAGCAAACCGCTTAAAAACACGTTCAGTTTGCTCGAAATATTTTTAGAAATAAATGCTGTTGCAGTTATGTTGGTCGCCAAAGGGCACGGACTAATGGCCGTCATTAGTCCGAGTACAAATGCCGATAAAATAGGAATATTGTAATTCTCTAAAAGTGATTGCAAAAAATCCATTTAGAGTGTTTTTAATTCTGCGTCTATTTTTGCTTTTAGTCCTTTAGAAAACGCATCTTTGTCGTTTCCTTCCATAAAGGCAAATTCGGTTAAATCTATTTTGTTTTCACTACCTTTATGTATCACATTTAAGAACAAGGAAGTTCCTGCTGCTTCAAATTTCTCGGCTATTTTTTTGTTTTCTTCTTTATCTACATTAAGAACTTTAAAAACAATTTTTCCGTCCTTTAATTCTTCAGAAAAATAGGTGTCTAAAGTATATTTTGTATTGGCTTCAATTGCATTACAAGTCATACATCTATGTGTAGAGTGGAAATCAAGAACTTCAATTTTTGAAATTGACTCATCTAAAGATGTTATTTTGTTCTTATCTTGACCGTTACAAGATGCAAGTATTAGACCAATTGCTAAAACTGTTAAAAATTTGATTGTTTTCATTTGATTTTTGTATTTGTGAATATTTGAATTCATTTTTAATTCAGTTATAGTTTATAATATAATATTGAATAGAAATCCTGAAATAATGATGGCGATTGTAACCACACCAAAAAAGATTGCAATTAACTTTATGGACATCACTTTTTTTAGCAATGTTGCTTCAGGAATTGATAATCCTACTGTTGCCATCATAAAGGCAATTGCAGTTCCAAGTGGTACGCCTTTGGCAACAAAAACCTCGATAACAGGAACAATTCCTGCTGCATTGGCATACATTGGAACAGCAAGTAATACTGCAAGTGGAACTGTCCACCATTCGCCACCTCCTAAATATTGATTGAAAAAGTTTTCTGGTACATATCCGTGCATTGCAGCACCAATTGCAATACCTACAAATACATAAATAAGCACTCCCTTTACAATATCCCAAGCTCCTCTTGTAATTTCGGGCACTCGTTGATAAAAAGTTCGCTTTTGTTCTTCATATTCCGCCTGTTGCATTTTATTTTCTAGAACCTTTTTTACCCAATCTGAAAGTAATGGTTCGAGATTGAATTTACCAAGTAGCCAACCACCAATTGTCCCTAATAAAATGCCAGAGCCTGCATAAATAAGTGTTGTTTTTAAACCAAACATACCAATAAACATAGCTATAGCAACTTCATTAACCAAAGGCGAAGTAATTAAAAAAGAGAACGTTACGCCTAGTGGAATTCCTCCTTGTACAAAGCCAATAAATAGAGGAACAGAAGAGCAAGAACAAAAAGGTGTGATTGCACCAAAAACGGAAGAAAAAAAGTATTCTAAACCGTACATTTTTTTTCGGTTCAGATAATTTTTAAGACGTTCAATGGGAAAGTATGCGTTTACAATTCCCATAAAAAATACAATTACAAATAAGAGAATTAAAATTTTGAGCGTATCATATACAAAGAAATTTAGCGCAGTACCTAAATGAGTTCCTGCTCCAACATTAAAAACAGAATATATAAGCCAATCGGCAAAATTTTGTAACCAATCAAACATTTGTAATCGTATTAATAGAACCAGAAATAGTGCAGGATAGTTTCACAGTATTGTAGATAGTGCCAAATTTTTCAATGTTCTTTTTTAGCAAATCTGTATTCAATTTTTTATCGTTGCTGTAAATTGTCAAATTGTAAATGATATTTTCCATTCTTGGTGGATTTTCAAGACGTGTCGCATTAACTTCAATAGTGGCTTTTGAATAGTTGAATTTCATCATACCAGAAAATCGTTCTACATTTTTCAGAACGCAAGAAGCAAAAGAGCCCAGAAATAATTCGGCAGGATTTGGTAAGGTTTCAGCAGTTTTTGAAGTTGTGCCGAAGTCTATATTCGATTGCTTAATATGAACAACTGCATCTTGATTTGAAATGGATGAAGCCTTGATATGATAATTCATAGTTGGGTTGAATTAGTTTAAAAGAGCCAAAACTTCATCTTTTGAAGGCACTCTACCTTTTATTGTAATCACGTCATCTATTACCAAAGCTGGTGTTGTCATTACGTTGAATTTCATAATTTCCATAATGTCTTCAACTTTTTCAATTGTTGCATCAATGTTGTTTGCTGAAACAACATCTTTAACTACACCAGTCATTGATTGGCATTTTGGACACCCTGTCCCTAAAATTTTAATTACTTTAGTCATAATATTTATATTTGTTTATCGCCAATAGACGATAGGATTGATAAAAAATATCAATCAAAAAATTGTTGAAACAACGTTTTTGCAATGTTCCAATTTTCTTGATTGATACAGTACTTTATTTTTGGCGGTTTAAGTTCTCCTTGAATTAAACCTGCGTTTTTTAATTCTTTTAAATGTTGTGAAACTGTTGATTGAGAAATAGGCAATACTTCAACCAAATCTCCAGTAAAACAACAGGATTGGTTTTCAAGATATTTTAAAATAGCAATACGAGTAGGATGTGCTAATGCTTTGGCAAATTTCGCTAGTGTTTCAGTATCTTCTTTATATTCTATGTGTTCTAAACTTCTTTTCATATTTCTTATCGCAAATGTACGATAGGTTTTTGAATTTTAATGTGACTTTTATCACATTTGTCTGTTTTTTTCGAGCATTGGCTAGAAACAGCTCTTTTATTTTTTTTGGAGTTGGCTTTTATGGGTGGAAAAAATAAATGTGCTGTTTGTGCGGTGGGTTTTTTAGTTCAAATATTGATGTTTAGCACTATTTTTCGCATTACTTACAACGGTTTCGTATAACCGTCAGTTACGGATAAATATACGAAGTTTTTCGGTTTAGAACTGACGTTAGCAATTCCGAGTGGATTCGGACGTAGTCGAATCCGCCGTAATTGCGGTTATACATTGTTGGCTACAGTTTTTTAATTCCATTATAATTTTTCATTCAAATCTTGTCTTCCAATTATTGTCATTATTTCAACAATATTTTCATTGACTTTATAGTAAATACTATCAACTCCACAAACGCAACGTCTGTATCCTTTTTTTATATAGTCAACAGATTCAAAGGAAAAAGGGCGTTCAGCAATAATATCAAAATATTCGAAAAAAGACTCAAAATATTTGTCCGCTTGTTTCATTCCGAATTTTTTAACTCCGTAATGGTGAATCCGAATCAAGTCATTTTTCGCTTCATTTGTCAGTTTGTATTTAGCCATTTAGCAAAGACTTTGATTGAGCTAGAATACTTTCTTTACTGTCATTGGTAAATCCACTGTTTTCAGCTTTTTCAATTTTAGCTCGAATCCAGTCAATTTGAACTTGCTGTTTTCTTGCTTGTCTAATCAAATCGTTAACTAATTCGCTTTTGCTAGAATATTCTTTATTGTCCACTTGGGCTTTTAACCATTCATCGTTTGGTTTTGTAAAAGATATACTTTGTCTTGACATTATTTAATTATTTGATGTAAATATACACCAAAAACGAATCATTTCCAAATTGGAGCCAACGGTTTCGTATAACCCGTCAGTTATCGGGCTAAATTAGCCAAAAGTTTTTAGTTATTTATTAGCTTAAGCAATTTAGAGTGGATTCGGACGTAGTCGAATCCGCCGTAATTGCGGTTATACATTGTTGCCAGTAGTTTTTTATTCATAAGTGACTTAAATTCAATTCCATTTTATTATTTAAAGTGTCTACTTTGAAATAAAACGGTTCAGCTCTATTTATTTCGTTGTAATTATGCTCAAAATCGAATCCATTGTCATATTTTTTCCACGAACCTTTATCCGATTCCAATTCCGTTCTTTTAAGAATTTGCTCTATAATATTCTTCTCATCAGATTGTTTGTATTCGATTGTCAGTCCGATAGAATAATCAGAGTCAAAAGCTCCTTCTGTGTGTTCAATGAGATTTTCTAAAACCACAAAATCCTTAGGGATAATCAAATCTGTTTTTTCTTTAATCAAGGGTTCAATTCTATCTAAAGCTAATTCTCCGTCTGGTTTATTCATCATTCCAGCAAATAGGTAAACCATAAATCCGAAAAACAAAATTGGTATTGCTAAAATTGACAACTGTAAAAATCCAATTGCTATTTTACCTTTAAAAAATTGCCAAATTGTTGAAATCAGTAATACAATTCCAAAAAATAAAACAGCATAAAATCCAAAGTCAGTACTTGGAAGAATTGCTCCGCTGATGAAAAGAATGATAGAAATTCCGAAAAGCAATATTGGAATCCACCATTTGATAACTAAATATTTCTTTAAAATTTCGGTCATTTCAAATTACTGGCAACGGTCTCGTATAACCGTCAGTTACGGGATTAAAGGTAATGTTTTTCGGTTAAGCACTGACTTTAGCAATTCCGAGTGGATTCGGACGTAGTCGAATCCGCCGTAATTGCGGTTATACATTGTTGGCAACCGTTATTATTTTATTTTTTAGATGTCATATTATTCAGTCGTTACAAAATTCGGTTTGTCGTTTAGTCCTATTAGTTTTAATGTCAGTCATATTTATTCAACAATTTAAACTCCGATTTACATTTAAATTATATGTTTTTTCAGCTTGATAGCGTGTAAAGTGTTATAAAATATAAGGCTGGTATAAAGCCAATAATTATCAATACTATATTTTTACTAATGTCATTTCTTGTTTTTAACCAAACTATTAAAGGATACAAAAATGATAATCCAAAGGCTAAATAAACTAATCCTTTAGAAAGCAAGATTCCATATTCATAAATATAATTTTGTTCCGAAAACCTGAAAGAGTTGAGTAATCCTAATCCTCTTATCATAAGATTTTGAGCGAGAAAACAATAAATCGTTATTAATAAAATTTTATTTGATGTGGTTAGGTCAAAAATCTTTTTCATTTAATTTACGTTCTGTTTTAATGGTTGCCAACGGTCTCGTATAAGATTAGTTGCGTGGTTTAAGCAACTAATTTAGCAAATAAAAACCGAATAGAAAATCCGCGAGGATTTTCGTAAGTAGGCTAAAACCAAGCAATTAATTTTATACATTGTTGGCAAACGTTTTTATTGTGTGAATTTTTAATTTAATTTTCACCCCAAAGGTCTTTAATTCGCCAACCCCTTGACATCATATTAGTACCAATTTTAATGACCACATCCCTTTGTTTCTTTAAGTCATCAAATGTCTTAAAGGTGGTTGAAAGCTCCTTTTCCCTTTCGCTGATTAAATCATATGGTGATTTAAATTGGTTAATATCAAAAACTCTGTTTTCATAATATCGATGACGAAGTCTATTGTTATTTATACTTGCATAGATATCGTAATACGCTCTTTCTGCCCTTTTGATGAATAATGACTTATATTCAGAGCTACTAATATGTTCAATAAATTCTTTATAAGGTTTTTCTTTTTTTGAATTTTCAGTGGCTTTCATATCGTCGAGAATTGCAATAGTCTCTTTAGTTATAAGAAAGCACTCACAATCAACAATTTCGACATGTAAAGATTTTGCTTTGGTATCAAAGTCACACATTAACTGGTTTAAAATTCTGCCTTCTTTTATTTGGGTTGTAATACTTTTTGTCTTCACATCTTTAAGAGTGTTTTTTATTCCAAAAAAATTAACATGGGAAACTGAAAAACTGTTCTGCTTTTTATCTGTAATAATCACGTTGTAATCCTTTGAATCTGATTTTTCCGTACAATCATAATATTTCAAATCCTCATCAAAAAGTTCTACTTCATAACAAGTAGAGTTTAATTCAAACGACTTTTTTATATCGGGCCATTTTAGTGTATTTCCGTCAAATTCAAAGTTTTGGTCCAAGAACACGTATTTCTGGTATAGTTCGACTATGTCCTGCTTGCTTTGTGATAAGCCGTTTTTAAAATTTATGAGTATGATAAAAAAAGTTATGTATTTTAATTTCATCTTGGCAATCATTAATGTTTGTTATAAAATATAGGTGTAACCTCATCTACCCACATTACGCTGTTCGGGTTATTTTTAAATATAACATAAGAGCGCACCCATAATTCAGAGTCTGTATCAAAATAATCTACTCGAACTGCAATATTGTCAGCATCGCTAAATTCAAAACCCATTTCTTCGTAAGCTAATTCCACATATGATTTATCAAGTTCCATAAACCTGTCGCCAGTTCTATCTTTTAAAATTGAAAAATCTCGTAAAATTCTATATTCATAGTCAGCTATTTTAAAAAAATCGTTAGGCTCATAACCATCTATTGGGTTTATATCTTCATCCATTTTATACTTCCTTACATCTGAAATATTTTTAGTAAGCTCACCGTGATTTAAATTTAAAAAAAAATATCATTATTATTTGGTTCAGAGACACTTAGCCAAGCTTTATAAATCAATTCGTTTTGTTTTTTATTTCTGATTCAGTTAGTTCAGTTTCTTGTCCGTAGCAGGTCGCTGAAAGAAAAATTAAAGTTTGATAAAACAATATTTTAACTGCATTCATAATATTTGGTTTTAATGTTTGCCAACGGTTTAGTATATGATTTGTAGCGTTGTTTCAGCCAGTAAGTTAGCAAATAATTACATAATAGAAAAACCGCGAGGTTTTTCGTGAGTAGGCAAGAAGCAGCTATAAATTATATACATTGTTGGCTAACGTTTTTTCTTTTTACGAACTACTCCTTTGTGTATTTATAAGATCTTTGGTTTTTCGTACGTAGTTTCGTTTTTTACTTAAATGTCAAAATAATCTTCAAATTATTATTCCGTTTTTTTCCGCAAAGAGCATCAGTTTTGATTTTCGGCCTAAATTTCGTGACATCAGAATCGATTGATTTAAACAACTAGTTTCAATTTTTTTAAATTGCGAACAGTTCAGCCGTACGTTTTGCCATTCCGCTTATCATCCAAAAGTTGAGGATTGCTATAATTTTGAATTAAAGAACCGAAGTTGGGTAAGTCGAAATTCGTGCGTAAAGTTCCGCAAGAGTAAGAAATTCCAGTGTAATATTTTTCTAACGTTCAGCTTTAAATTCCAACGTATTTTTCTGAAGCAAGTAAGCACAGAATTTCGTAAAAGCCTTGAAATTGTTGGCACGCGCAAAATGTTTGCCAACGGTCTTGTATATGAAAAGTAGCGTGGTTTAATTCACTAATTTAGCAAATAAAAACTGAATAGAAAATCCGCGAGGATTTTCGTAAGTAGGCTAGAACCAAGCAATTAATTTTATACATTGTTGGCAACTGGCTTTATTTCCAGAATTTCCACCATTCCGTTTTTGTATTATTTCCATTTTCGTTAAATTGACTTAACAATTTATCTTCGTTATCAGGTTTGTCATAAGCATCAGCGTCAGTCAAATGTCCGTCAATTTGACTCACTCTCGTTATTTTTTTTCCTTGTCTGAATACTAATTGTAATCCGTGTTCCTGTTCCCAATCACATTCACAATTTATGTCAACATAAATATTTTTGTCTTGATAGGGTCTTCTCGTAATGAATATTTCGTTCGGCTGAACGTGATTCCAGATTTTGTTTTTGTCTTTTATATTCCAAAGAGGTTGGTCTGCTTCATCAAATTCAACAGCATTTAGAAAATCTATACAGTTTTTGTGAACGAGATTTGATATTAAAAATCTGTCAGATTCATTTTTTTCAATGAATAACTTTAAAGCTTCGTCAGCTTCTTGGATAAATTCAGAATCACTTTCAGGAACGAAATCCATAAAAGTAATTTTCATTTTCTTATTGTCAAAAAAGGGAATTTCAATGAGTTCACTTTCCCACCAATCCTCAAATTGGTCGTTTTGTTTTAATTCTCCTATTATTTCGCTTTTTATCGTACTCATTTTTCAGCTTGTTGCCAACGTTAGCGTATAAATTTCAGTTGCGGAAAATCGGCACGATTTTCCGATTGAAACTGAAAGATAGAAAATTGCAATGAATTTCCGTAGGAAATTCAGCCGCAATTGAATTTATACATTGTTGTACTGCGTTATTTTTTCAATTCCACTTCGTAATTCAGATTCCAACCATTGTCGGTTTCTCTCTGTATTAATTTAAATTTCTCTATTTGGCTTTCCGATTCAAATTCATAATTCCAGTTATTTTTCAGTTGAATTTTGTCTTTTAAAATCGGAAATATTCGTTTTTTAATTGAGTCAATAGCAATTTGCTCCATATTTTCTTGGTTTAAGTCAAAATACCAACTCGCTGAAACATTAAAAATTTGATTTGATTTTCTGTCCGCTGAAAAAAATGCTATTCCGTTTAATGAGGAATGATTTCCAAGTTCGATTGATAAATTGTCATCGGTAGTCAAATAGTCCGTAATTAGATATTCGTAACCTTGATAGTCCATATTTGGGTCCATCCGATACGAAAGTGTTGAATCTAATTCAGATGTTTTTTGTCCAATTCTCAAAATCGGTTTTCCATTATAAATTAAACTCAAAGGTTTATAAATTCTTATGCTATCAAATTTTTCTGCACGATAAATTGAGTCCAAAATAATTTGATTTCGGTCTGTCTTACTTTCAGCATTTTTTCTGTCATTTTGTTTGCAAGAAACGACCAAAATCAAAACTGTCAAATATATTGTTATGCTCGATTTCATAATGCAGTACAACGTTAGCGTATAAATTTCAGTTGCGGAAAATCGGTACGATTTTCCGATTGAGACTGAAAAGATAGAAAATTGCAATGAATTTCCGTAGGAAATTCAGCCGCAATTGAATTTATACATTGTTGTGGTTAGTTTTTTATTCCGTTTCAAGTTGTTCATTTATAAATTCCAATACGTCTTTGAAATAACTTTCCAAATTTTCGTGTTCTTCTTCTGCAGGATGCCAATTTGCAAACTTCCAGTATTTCCATTTCCCTGCTGTTAAGTCAGATGGAATTAATAAAAAGTATTGCTCTTCATTTATTCCACCAACAAGAATACTTTTTTCTAGTTCTTTTCCAATATTTTCAATTCCGTCAATGCTGTAGGCTTCGATTATAAAACTATCAATGTTCTTTAAATAGTCAATTTTGTTAGTTGGCTCAAAAGTCGGCTCGATATCATTTGGTGCAGAAAATCCGTTTGTTATGGATAAGAACTTTTTAAAATCGGATGGGAATTCAATTCCGAGTCTTTTTTCGGTCAATTTTATTTCACTTTCCGAAGCTGGTTTACTTCCTAACCATTTATTTTCAGTCTGCTCTTGAGTAAACTCAAAATTAGCTAAATCAATCGCTTTCTCTGATATTTGTTTTAGTAGACTGTTCATTTTTTCAAATTAACCACAACGGTCTCGGCTTTGAGTAGTTGCGTGGTTTAGCAGTTAACTTTGCAAGTACGCACCAAACTGAAAATCCGCGAGGATTTTCAGAAGTAGGCGAGAACAAGCAATTACTTATAGCCATTGTTAGCCACTGGCTTTTTTTATTTCAGTTTCTATTATTTTTCCATCTTTCCAAGTCTCAATTTTTGTTATTTCTCCATTGGGAAGTAACTTACTTTCTTTTATTTGTTAATCCTTTGTTATTGTTGGTTTTATAGTGTTTTATCTTCTTTTATTTGTTGCTTATTTACTCTTTTTTGATTAAATTTGTTGTATATCTGTTGCCTTAAATATGGATTTGTTGCCCAAATCTGTTGGCGAAAATAAAGGCGAAATGATGCACCATAACGCACCACGCTGCACCATTACGCTACATAAAGCACCATTTATGAGCAGTAATTTATTCATTCCTAAAACTTGTAAGCATTGCGGTAATGCGTTTACAGCACGCACAACAGTTACTAAATACTGTGGTGATACTTGTGCAAAAAGGGCATATAAGGCACGTAAGCGTAAAGAAAAAATCCAAGCTACTCTTACTGAAGATATGCAACAGCAAAAACAAGTTGTTGAAGTTCACAATCCTAATGCTGTAAATAACAAAGATTTTTTAAGCGTTACAGAAGCCTCACAACTTATTGGTGTGAGTAGATGGACCATTCAAAGAATGATTCAACAAGGACGTTTAAAAGCAGTTCCTTTTGGTAGAAAGCGTATTGTGGCCAGATGGCAAATAGAAAACCTCTTTAATTAATTCCATTATGAAAGTAACATTAAGACAACGCAAGAAGAACGACAAAATAAGCCTGTATTTAGATTACTATCATAAAGGTAAACGTAAAACCGAATACTTACGCTTATACCTTACACCAAATCCTAAAACCAAAACGGAAAGAGAGGTAAATAGGAAAACGAAGCAACTTGCAGAAACTATTTGTGCACAACGACAGATTGAAATTCAAAACGGTATTTATGGCTTTCAAGATATTGAAAAGCTAAAAGGCAGTTTTATTACTTATATCACAGCTTTAGCAGAAAAGAAAAATACAAGCTCTGGCAACTATGGAAATTGGAATAGTATGCTAAAACATTTAAAAAAGTTTTGTCCAACTGATGTTAGTTTTCAAGATATAGACAAATCATTTGTTGAGCGTTTCAAAGAGTATTTAGATAAAGATGCAATAGGTAGAGCAGGTAAGCAATTGTCTCAAAATTCAAAATATTCATATTTCGGGAAATTTTCAGCAGCATTAAAACAGGCTGTAAAGGATGGTATATTAAAAGTAAATCCTGCAAATGGTGTTGAATACTTTAAACAAGGCGAACCTCAACGAGAATTTTTAACGCTTGATGAATTACAAAAGGCAGTTAATACAGAATGTGAACTACCTATTTTAAAAAATGCTTTTATTTTTTCAGCTTTAACCGGATTACGTTGGTCAGATATTGAAAAACTAATATGGTCAGAAATCCAGCACTCTAAAGAAATGGGATATTATATCAGATTTAGACAAAAGAAAACTAAAGGTGTAGAAACCTTACCAATATCAGACCAAGCAAGAAATCTATTAGGAGAAAAAGGTAATCCAGATGATAAAGTGTTTGATGGCTTACATTATAGTGCCTGGTCTAACTTAAAGCTACAACAATGGATGATGAAAGCAGGTATTACTAAAAATATAACCTTCCATTGTGCGCGTCATACCTACGCTACCTTACAATTAACTTTGGGTACAGACATATATACAGTATCAAAATTATTAGGTCATAAAGAATTACGCACTACACAGATATATGCTAAAGTAATTGACGATAAAAAGAAAGAAGCTGCTAACCGTATTCAACTGGATTTATAATGAAAGGAAGTGTATTTTCAAATTTGGTATCAATTACCAATGGTTTACATAGAGAAAATAGACAGGAAAAGGATTTTAAATTCCTATTGTCTGATTTTAAATTAAATCCAAAAGCCAATAACGCAGTTTTTAAAGTAAACTTTAAAAAGCCTTTAAATGCGAAAAAAGAATACTACCAAAAGGTAATATTTAATGAAACAGAAAATACAGTAGCATCTTTTGTAAAGGAATTTCCTAAAAATGCAACTACACCAGAAAATAAATATAGCTTTACTATTCTTCTTAATAAATTTGATAAGTACTTAAATGACATTGCAACTTATATCAATAAAAGAGGAATAACAGCAGATTTAAATAATGATGACAATCATATCATAAACTACTTAAAAGTGTCTGCTATAAGATTGTATGCTGAACTACAAGAGCAATACGGTCAGTTTTCCGTAAACACAAAATTCTCAATTTCGGAAATTGCAGAAAAATACTTTAATGATGAAACTTTTGATGTTAGTTTAATAGAAAAGAACACTACTAAAAAAGTTGCTACCAAAAAAACATCAAAAACGAAAGCAAAACCAAAGACTTCTTTCGGATATAAAAGTAATGACACTTCAACTTTGCTAACTGTGCTCAAACTGGTAAATCTAAAAATAGATTTGTTAGATAACCGTACAACTGTAGAACAGTTGCACGAACTCTTATTAGCAAAAGATTTCACAAATACAGAATCGCAAATTTATCTTCAATGCGAGACGACACAGTTTAGTTACCTTGTAACAAAACTTAAACCATTTTTTATTTATTTCAATCCTACGGCAATAGAACGTTCTGGAAAATTTGTTACCAAAACAGGTACGCTATTAAAGGCTAATAATCTTCACAAAAACAAAGTTCATAACCCAAAAGAAAAGGAAGAAATAGATAAAATTATCCAACAACTGCAATAAAAAACAGTAAGAATAGTAAGAAACCTTACTGTTGTCTTACCCTTGTTTTACACTCTTACTAAAATCGAGAAGCCAATTTTGAACCTTTGTCCTGTTCTTGAAAACCAAGAATGACATTTGGCCAGATGTCCATTTACTATAAACTAAAATTTTATTAGTTATGGACGAAATATTAGAACGTCTCAAAATTATTGAACAGCACGTTTTAGACAGAAACATTATTGTAAAAAACGTATTGAGCTTCAACGAAGCGTGTAAGTTTTTGGAATTATCACAATCCCATTTATACAAACTTACAAGTACAGGAACCATTCCACATTATAAACCGAATGGAAAGAAAATTTATTTTAACAGAGTCGAATTAGAAGAATGGTTATTAAGTAACCGTGTTGATTCACAAGATGAAATCGAACAGCAAGCTGCCGATTACCTAATTAAGAAAGGAGCGGTGAAGTTATGACTGAAATAATCGATTTAATCTTGGCACTCTCGCAAGATATCAAGGACTTAAAAGCACGTATCGAATTGTTGCGACAATCGAGAGCAGAAGTATTAAAGGATACGTGGATAGACAATCAAGATGTATTGCAGACTTTACATATTAGTAAGCGTACGTTGCAAACTTTAAGAACCAATGGCACTTTGCCTTACAGCAAAGTAAAAGGTAAATTTTATTATAGAGTTGCTGACATAGAGCAATTGCTTCAAGATAACTACTACAACCATAATTTCAAGCAAGATGGAAATAAGTAGAGAAGCAATTTTAGACAAAACACATTATGGCTTAAAGATTTATGCCTATGTGTTAAGACAGTATTATCCTGATACAACAGTCCTTTCCGTAAAAGGAAGGGACTGCGGGATAACTCGTAACCCATTTAATGGTGGAAAAGAAACTTTACGGATTCATATTGATGGAGTGATTGCAACCCATAGAGATACCGAACTAAAAACCTTTAACGGTGATGTATTTGAATTTGCCAAATATCATTTTAAAACTATTGATGAAGCTGATTTATTGCAGAAAATAAATGAAGCAGTACATCTGAATTTAGAAATCAAAGAAAATGACGAGTTAGAATGGTTAAACGAACCAGACGATACCTGGTATGCTTACTGTAGCTTTTTCAAAGCACCTGTTCGTAATGTATTTCCTGCGGAAACATTGCGACTGCATCAAATATTTGCATTAATCACAAGTGATAAATACAAAAGCATTACTGAAGAATTAAGAGCAATTACCAATGTAAAAGAAGCACGTAAATTCAAAGCAAATCGCTTTGATTACGTAACACTTTCAGGAACATTTGAAAAACGAAGTGATAACAATTTGCTAAAGCATTCTAATCTATTAACGATTGATTTTGACCATTTAGAGAATTTACAAGAGTTAAGAACGCAACTCTTAAATGATGAATATTTTGAAACCGAAATGCTCTTTATTTCACCATCTGGTGATGGTTTAAAATGGATTATTAGAATAGATGTTTCAGAAGTATCACATTCAAAATATTTCACAGCAGTAGCAAATTACATTAAACACAATTATAACATTGAGGTTGACCAGTCAGGTAAAGACGTTTCCAGAGCGTGTTTTTTACCATATGACCCAACAGCCTTTCTACATAAAAGACATCAAGCATTATGACAAAAATATTTAACCCAAAAGATTGGTTAGAAGTTCCTAAAGAGCAACCTCAACCAAAAAGCAACACGGCAACAACTAATGTTGTTGCTGTTGCTGATAACGACATTGAATCCTACATTTCAGCAATCGAGCAATCAGGTTTGGACATAACAGGAAACTATGCAACTTGGAGAGATTTAGGTTTTGCTTTAGCTGAAGAATATGGAGAAACAGGAAGAGATTATTTCCACCGAATAAGCAAAAACTATGCGGGCTATGATTCAAAAGAATGTGATGAACAATTCAACAAATGCTTAAATGCAAAAGGACACGGAATTACTATTGCTACCTTTTACCATAACGCACATCAATCAGGTATCAAACCGACCAAACAACAGTACAACAACGAAGTTGCAACAAACGTTGCAACTATTGTTGATACACCCAACCAAGCAATGCCAACAATACCAGAAAAGGTATATGAGAATTTGCCACAGTTTTTACAACAAGTTGTAAACCCTGCTAATGGTCAGGAAGAAAAGGACATTTTGTTATTAGGCGCATTAACAGCATTTAGTGCGTGCTTTCCTAAACTCTTTGGTATCTATGACCAACGTAAAGTGTTTTGTAATTTATATCTATTTGTTACAGCACCTGCATCTGCAGGTAAAGGAAGACTTAACCAAATTAAAAATTTGGTAGAACCTGTTCACAAGTTAAAACGAGAACAAGCCAAAGTATTAAAACAGCAATTTCAAGCAGAAACAGCTACTTATAATATGAACAAGGGTAAAGATGAAAACTTGGAAAAACCAAGTAAACCACCAGAAAGAATGCTGTTTATTCCTGCTAACAATAGTGTAACAGGCGTATATCAATTAATTTCTGATAATGATGGTAGAGGATTAATTTTTGAAACCGAAGGAGATACATTAGCACAAGCCTTTAAAAGCGATTATGGTAATTATTCCGATGGTTTTCGTAAAGCCTTTCATCACGAAACTATAAGCTATTATCGCAGAACAGATAGAGAATATGTAGATATTGAGAAACCGTGTTTGTCAACAGTATTATCAGGCACACCTAAACAAGTGGCAACCTTAATACCCAATGCCGAAAATGGTTTGTTTAGTCGTTTTATGTTTTACTATATGAATATAAAACCAACTTGGAAAAACGTGTTTCAAAATAGCAATAAAGTAGGTTTAGATGATTACTATAACCAATTAGGTAGTGAGTTTTTAGAATTGTACAAAACGCTAAAAAACAATCCAGAGATTGAAATACGATTAACCACAACTCAACAACAGCAATTCAATACCTTTTTTGAATCCTTACAGACCAAATACATCAACCTACAACCTGAAGAGTACATCGCAACAATAAGGCGATTAGGCTTAATTGCGTTTAGGATAATGATGCTATTCACAGCATTCCGAATTATGGAAGATGGTGATGTAAATGCAACTAAAGAATGTGAGGATATGGATTTTGAAAACGCACTAACCATAATTTCAATTTTAGTAAAACACAGTAGTAAAGTATTTAATGATTTACCAATTGAGCAAAAAACAACAAAACGTTCAAATAGAAAAGAACGCTTTTTAGAAAGTTTGCCAAAGCAATTTAGCAGACAAGATTATTTAGATTTAGCGACAAAACAGAGCATCCCACATAAAACAGCAGAAGGCTATATTACCAAATTTGTTGATGCAGGTTTAATACATAGAGAAGCGCACAATAACTACTCAAATCCTGCAAAGACATAGTTAAGGATTTGAAGGATTTAAGGAAATGATTAAATGGATTTCCTCAAATCCTCAACTTCCTCATTACCTGTTAATAACTGTTTATATCTTTTTACTTTCCTTTTGTTTCCTTTTCTTAAATTAGACAAATATTGACAAGTCAAAATATCTCTAAAATGACATTTGGTAATTATATAAGGAAGTTAAGGGAAGAAAAGCAACTATTACTGCGTGAGGTTGCCTCTCAAATGAATATCGATACCGCCTTATTAAGTAAGATTGAACGTGGTACACGTATGGCCAGAAAGGAACAAGTAGAAGATTTAGCAAAGGCTTTAAACAAAAGTAAAAATGAGTTACTAAACTTTTGGATGGCTGATAAAATTGTCAATATGCTTAAAGATGAATCCAACAGTACGGAAATCCTCAAAAAAGTAGAAGAAGAAATTAAGAACTTAACCAACCAAAAAAAGTAGCTTTAAATGGCATTATTTCAAACATCAGTAATAAAAACATATCTGGCGCAACAAGATAATTCAGTAGTAGAGCTTGCCTATAAAAAATATACCAAGTATTTTCACAATGCTACCATTCAAGAGAATATTAAAAACTCTAAAGAAGAACAGTACCAGGCAAAGTTTCTGGATGAGCTGTTTGTCAATGTCTTGGGTTATACGCTAAATCCAAAGCCTAATTTTAATATTACTACCGAGTTTAAAAACCAAAAAGGAGCAGGAAAAGCAGATGGAGCTATTTTAAAGGAAACCAAAGCTATTGGAGTTATTGAGCTAAAGGGAACCAATACCAAAGATTTAGAAAGCATCCGTAAACAGGCATTCGACTATAAAGCCAACCAAAAGGGTTGTGTGTATGTCATCACATCCAACTTTGAGAAGTTGCGGTTTTACATCAATGATGCTACCGAGTTTTTAGAGTTTAATCTCTTTCAGTTAGCGCCCGAAGAATTTGCTTTAATGCACCTGTGCTTACAAAAGGATAACATTCTCAACAATCTACCATTAACCATTAAAGAAGCGTCTTTAGTTGAGGAAGACAAGATTACCAAACAGTTTTACAACGACTATTCCGTATTTAAACGCGAACTCTTTAGAGACCTCGTAAAACGAAATGCCAAACGCATTAAATCCGAAGCTGTCACATCGAGCGCAGTCGAGATGTCTCAAGAAGCTGACGAACTAAAAGCACTCGAAAAAAACGTAAAATTATCCCTATTCAAAAAATCACAGAAACTCATAGACCGTTTTCTGTTCATTTTCTTTGCCGAAGATAGAGACCTATTACCACCAAATTCAACCATACAGATATTAGATAAGTGGAAAGCCGACATCGATTTTGGTGACGAACGCCCATTATATAATCTCTTTAAACAATACTTTCATTTTTTAGATGAAGGTAGAAAAGGCACAACCTCAAGAGCAGAAATCTATGCCTACAATGGCGGATTGTTTAAACCGGATGCCATTCTCGATAGTTTAGAGATAGATGATGACTTGCTTTACAAACACACCTACAAACTCGCTAAATACGATTTTAGCAGTCAAGTAGATGTCAATATTTTAGGGCACATCTTTGAAAACTCACTTAACGAAATAGAAAGCGTTAATGCTGAAATTGAAGGTGGCGAGTTCGATAAGCAAAAGAGCAAGCGTAAAAAAGATGGCGTGTTCTACACACCAAAATACATTACCAAATACATTGTAGAAAATACCGTTGGTAAATTGTGCCAAGAGAAAAAAGACCAATTAGGTTTTAAGGAAGAAGCCTATTTCGAAATAAAAAAGGGGACACACCAAAACACCAAAAAGCAATTATTAGAGGTTTTAGATAATTACAGAGCGTGGTTACTACAAATCACTATATGCGACCCTGCTTGTGGCTCTGGAGCATTTTTAAACCAAGCGTTAGATTTTCTTATTAAAGAACACCGTTACATCGATGAGCTAAAAGCAAAAGTATTAGGTGGTGGCCTTATATTAAGCGATATAGAAAACACCATTTTAGAAAACAATATTTATGGCGTAGACCTTAATGAAGAATCTGTAGAAATTGCTAAACTATCGCTTTGGTTACGCACCGCACAACCACGCCGAAAACTCAACGATTTAAGCAACAACATTAAATGTGGTAACTCATTAATTGACAGCAAAACCGTAGCAGGAGATAAAGCCTTTAATTGGCAACAAGAATTTCCACAGATTTTCAATCCTACTGTCATTGCGAGCGAAGCGCGGCAATCTCATAATTCAAAAAATGGCTTCGATGTAATTATTGGGAATCCGCCTTATGTAGATATTAAAGCATTAGATAATGTTATAGTTAAACAATTATTTAAGGACTACAAGACTGCTGAAAATAGAATAAATTTATACTCGATTTTCATTGAAAAAGGATTCGAATTAATTAAAGATGGTGGGTTTCTTTCTTATATAAACCCTAACTCAATCTTGGTGAATTCTTCTTATACTAAAATAAGAAAGCTATTGATTGACCATATGACAACTATTGTCAAACTTCCTGATGGTGTATTTAAAGATGCAATTGTTGAAACCATAATATTTGAATTGAGAAAAAACAATAATGAACAGTTTATAAAAACAATTGTTTATCCTAAAAAAGAATCAATCTCTTTTGTTGATAATAACTTATCTAATGATGTGAATAGATTGTCTTGGAAAAATACAGAAAATTGTAATTACAACATTTTTGTATCACAAGAACAACAAAACATTTTAAATAAAGTCGAAAATGATACGGAGCAATTAGGTGATATTGCTGACTTTACATTAGGAATAACGCCTTATGATAAATATAAGGGGCATTCCCAAGAACTTATAAAGAGTAGAGGTTTTCATTCTGAAACCAAGTTGAATGAAAATTATAAGCCTTTAATATCCGGTGCTAATATTATAAGATATTTAGTTACATCTAATATTGATGAATATATACACTATGGTGATTGGCTTGGTGCACCACGAGAAGAAAGGTTTTTTACAAAACCAAGAATTATTGTACGTCAAATAGTTTCTGGTAATCCGCCAAGAATTTACGCTGGCTATACAGAAGAGCCATTATACTTTACTCAAATAGGATTTTCCATTATACCAAATCCAAAGACAATTAATGTAAAAGTATTATTGGCTTTAATAAATTCAAAGCTTTTGAACTTCTATCATAAATATTCTTATTTGGATTTGGAGAAAGAGTTATTTCAAAAAATTTTAATAGCTAATTGTAAAAAGTTTCCAATCTCAAAAAAGTTAATTGAGACAGAAAATGTTGATATGATTTCTTTAGTAAATGAAGTTATTAAATTGACTTTAAATGAATCAGAAACTTTATTAAAGTTCAATAAATATGTTGAGCAAACTTTAAATATTATACTGACCCGTAAACTACAAAGCTGGCACGAATTAGACTTTGCAGACTTTATAAAAGAACTCAACAAAGCCATTAAAAAAGCAGGTGGCACACCGCTTACCAAAAAAGACGAGTTTGAGTGGCTCGAACTCTTTGAAGACAACAAGAAAAAAGCCCAAGAGTTACAAACCCAAATCACCCAAACAGAAAAAATAATTGATACTATGGTGTACGATTTATATGGTTTAACACAAGAAGAACGAGACATTATAGAAAATTCATAAAAATTAATAGTAGTTGTCATTGCGAGAAGCGCAACGACGAGGCAATCTTTTAAATTGAAACTAAAAAAATAAATATGTAAAACTGAAAATCCCAATACCAATGCAAGAACACCTCAAAACGAACATACTCAACTTTAAATGGCCTAATAGTGCGCCTACCATTTATTTAACTTTAGAGGATATAGAAGGTAGCCATCCCATCCATAAATCTAAATTTTCAAGGCAGATTAAAGAGGTGTTTCCAGATGCAGACTTATCTAACACAGAACAAATATTTACAACATTTACAACGGTAATACCAGATGCACCAAGTATTAAACTAAATTTAGTAGATGGTAGAGAATTAAGAATATACAAGCAATTCCTTAAACACCAATTAAGAAGCTATTTTAAATCTAAAGACTATATAGTAGTAAAAAACTTCGTTGGTGATGTACAAGTGTGGATGCCTTCCAAAAAAGGAAATACAGCAGACTATAACCTCTACTATAAATTTTCATTTAAAATACAATTTGCAAAATTAACCGACTTACCAGAGCTTATTGTATCGTATGATGGCACATCAAAAGTCCTTACAACTTCGGTTAAGGATATAGAGGATTCAGAGCTAATAAAACGTTGTGTATACGGTCAAAAAACGTTTAATTACCAAATGGACCTCGACACAGAGGAAAAACAAGAATTTCACAATGCTATTCAGTTTGACCAAGCATTCCCAATTTTTAGTTTACCATTAGCACGAGCATTAGATATACCTATTGAAGAACCAGTAAGACCAGCCAACAAATACCAAAAGTATGTAGCACTTATTAATAATTTTGCAACCAACTATCTATTTACAGAAGACTTTAAAGCCATATTTCCGTTTAAGAATGATGCGTTTATTGATGTGCCACTCAATCGTATCAATCACATTGACCCACAAGTAGGATTATTAGAATTTGGTAAAGACCAATACGGTAACAAGAAAACCCATTTAGTGCCTAAATTGGCAATGAATAACCTCAACCCTTACAAAAGACCCAACAACCAAAACATTAAGTTTTTCTTTGTGTACCATACGTCACATAAAGAAGCAATTAAAACCTTTTACAATAACCTCAAAACTGGTGTTACTGCGGATAAAAAATATTTTAAAGGGATTGAGGCTTATGTAAATATTAAGGCTTCAACTTCTAAAGAACATTTTATTGAGTTTACCAACGAAAACAACCCAATACCAGAAATAACAGAGCAATTAGAAAACCTTTCGTTTGACCACGATAATGTGCGTTATGCAGCTTTCTATTTAAGTCCTTTCGATAAGTATACACCAAATCCCGAAGACCGAGAAATCTATATTCAAATCAAAGAACTCTTTTTAAACGAAGGCATTGTTACACAAGTTGTAGATTATGAAAAAATGGTGGTCAATATCGAGAATCAATACAACTTCCAATTTTCATTGCAAAATATGGCGTTGGCAATTCACGCCAAATTAGGTGGTGCACCTTGGAAACTCGCAGTAACCGATAAAAAAGAATTAGTAATTGGTGTTGGTGCTTTTACCAATCAAGGCGAAAACAGACGGTATATAGCAAGTGCCTTTAGTTTTCAAAACAATGGTTTATTTAGAAAGTTCGAATATTTTGACCAAAGCGAAACAGACCTATTAGCAGGTAGTATATGTAAAGCCATAAGAGATTTTACATCGGTTGCTGAAGCAGATAAAGTAGTCATTCACTTTTATAAGGAAATGAGTTACGAGGAACTAAAACCTATTATAAGAGGGATGCATACATTAGGGTTGAAAATTCCTCTTTACATTTTAAATATCAATAAAACAGAAGCAGAAGATATTATTGCTTACGACCTCAATTGGGGTAAAAAGTTAATGCCTGTAAGTGGCACATACATACGTATTAGCGAAAATCAATTCCTACTGTTTAATAATGCACGTTATCCTAATTCACAGCGATATGCAGATACAGATGGTTATCCGTTTCCAATAAAAATTAAGGTAAGCAGTCCAGATGAAGATGCTTTTGAAGATGCAGACGTGGTTTTAGAGTTATTAACACAGGTATATCAATTTAGCAGATTGTATTGGAAATCACTTCGACAACAAAATGTTCCAATCACTATAAAATATCCAGAAATGGTAGCACAAATAGCACCACGATTTAATAATGGCGTTCCAGACGATGCTAAAGATGCTCTATGGTTTTTGTAATTTACCAATCAATTTATTTGCACAACCATTGCATTAAAAAATTCTTATATTTGCCTTAATGAAATTTTTAGCATTCATATTGTCAATCTATATCTTCACACTAAATTTAGTGCCTTGTGAAGATACAGGTACTTTTGACAATGAAGTTAAAACAGAAATTTCTCAAGATTTAGGTGATAACCACCAACATCAAGATGCAGATTTATGTTCCCCATTTTGTATTTGCCAATGTTGCCATTTAAACGTAACTTATTTCAAATTCGCAGAAATAAAATTTGAGTTTAAATACATTTCTTCTCAAGATTTTCTCTACTTAAACGGTATAAAAAAAGATTTTACCACTTCCATTTTACAGCCACCACAGGCATAATTCAGTTTTTTAAAGGATAGCTATATCCTTACGCAATGCTTTTTAACAAAAGCATTGCTTCGCTTTTATTTTGCGCGAAGCGCAAAATGATATGTTTAACTGAATTAAAATTTTACTATGATTAATAAAATCATTGATTTTTCAATCAATAACAAATTCATTATTGGTTTGCTTACGCTTACCATAATTGGAGCAGGTATTTGGAGTATGACCAAAGTGCCAATCGATGCTGTTCCAGACATTACCAATAACCAAGTACAGGTTATTACACAAGCACCTAATTTAGGTACAGAAGATATTGAACAATTTGTAACCTACCCTGTGGAAGTTGCAATGAGCAACCTGCCTGATGTAAAGGAAATTAGGTCAATCTCTCGTTTTGGCTTATCGGTTGTTACCATCGTATTCGACGATGATATGGGAACCTATCTACCTCGTCAATTAGTAGCCGAAAAACTAAACGAAGTCAAAGAACAAATTCCAGCTGGTTTTGGAGAACCTACTATGGGACCTATTTCCACAGGATTAGGGGAAATTTATCAATACACCTTAAAAGTAGCACCAGAGTATAAAGACAAATACGACATTGCAGATTTACGCTCAATGCAGGATTGGATTGTACAACGTCAAATGGCAATGGTAGAAGGTGTGGTTGAGGTTAACGCCATAGGCGGTAAAATTAAACAATACGAAGTCGCGGTTGACCCAAACGATTTAAACGCAATTGGATTGACCATTACAGATGTCTTTAATGCACTTGAAGCCAATAATCAAAATACAGGTGGTGCATATATTGAAAAGAACCATCAGGCTAATTTTATTCGTGGAGAAGGCTTGGTACGGAGTTTAGAAGACATTAAAAAAATTACGGTAAAAACCGTTAATAATATTCCTGTAACTATTAATGATATTGCAACTGTGCAATTCGGTTCTGCCATACGTTACGGTGCATTAACCCAAGATGGAGAAGGCGAAGTAGTTGGTGGTTTGGTTATGATGCTTAAAGGCGCTAATTCAAACGATGTAATTGAGAATGTAAAAGTGCGAATGGCTCAAATTGAAGAGTCATTACCTGAAGGTGTAATTATTGAACCCTTATTAGACCGAAGTAAATTAATTGGAGAAACAACTTCTACTGTAACCACAAATCTTATTGAAGGTGCATTGATAGTTATTTTTGTGCTTATCTTCTTATTGGGTAATTGGCGAGGTGGTTTAATCGTTGCTTCAACAATACCATTATCCTTATTATTCGCTTTTATTTTAATGAACGTGTTCGATGTTTGGGTAAACTTAATGAGTTTGGGAGCAATAGATTTCGGTATTATAGTTGATGGCGCTGTAATTATTGTAGAAAGTACAGTATTTCTCATTGCATCACAAGTACTAAAAAAGAAACAGCTTACATCCAAAGAGCAAGATAAAGTGGCGTCTAATGCTTCAAAAAAGATGATGAACGCTGCGTTTTTCGGTCAGTTGATTATCCTTATCGTTTTTCTACCCATTTTAGCCTTACAAGGTATTGAAGGAAAGATGTTTAAACCAATGGCATTGACCTTTATTTTTGCTATGATTGGTGCAATGGTACTGTGTTTAACCTATGTGCCAATGATGTCTGCTTTAGTGTTAAGAGCACCAAAAAATGATAAAAAATCTTATGGAGATAGATTTGTACATTGGGTTGAAGACAAATATCAACCTATATTGGTTAGAGCCTTGCGAAAAGGTAAATGGGTAATTGGTATTGCAGTTGTGTTGTTTGGGATAACCGTTTTTATGTTTTCAAGAATGGGTGGTGAATTTATCCCGCAACTCGATGAAGGTGATATTGCATTTCACGCAATATTAAAACCAGGTAGCTCACTTACAGAAACTATTGAAACTACGACCAAAATAGAACAAATAGTAAAAGCCAAATTTCCAGAAGTCGAAAAAATTGTGAGTCGTATTGGTGTTGCTGAAATACCAACCGACCCAATGCCAATGGATTTAGCTGATGTTTTTGTTATTCTGAAACCTAAAAGCGAATGGACAACAGCAGAGACAAAAGATGAATTGATTGAGAAAATGAAAGAAGCGGTTGAAATCGTTCCTGGTGTTAATTATGAATTTACTCAACCTATCGAAATGCGTTTTAATGAGTTGCTTGAAGGTGTGCGTGAAGATATTGCCATTAAACTCTATGGTGAAGACATTGACATACTATCCCAAAAAGCTGAAGAAATATCTAAAATTATTGCAGGTACTGAAGGTATTGGAGATATGAAAGCGGAAGCCACAACGGGTTTACCACAAATGACCATCAATTACAACCGGAATAAATTAGCACAATACGGACTTCAAATAAATACGCTCAATCAAACCGTACAATCTGCATTTGCAGGTGGTACAGCAGGTGTGATTTTTGAAGGTGAAAAACGCTTCGATTTAGTGGTGCGTTTAAGTTCTCAAAACCGAAAGGATATAACAGATGTTCAAAACCTGTACATCAATTTACCTTCAGGTGCACAAATTCCACTTCGTGAAGTAGCTGATATATCTTATAAAGCGGGACCTATGCAAATAAGTAGGGACAATACCAACAGAAGAACCTATGTAGGTATCAATGTGAGAGGACGTGATGTAAAATCGTTGGTAGAAGAAATTAAAACCAAATTAGATGCACAATTGGAACTACCATCGGGTTATTTTGTACGCTATGGCGGTGCTTTTGAAAATTTAGAACGTGCCAGTAACCGATTACAAACCGTTGTTCCTATCGCCTTATTACTCATATTTATACTAATATACTTTGCATTAAAATCACTACCTCAAACCTTAATGATTTATATAGCCATCCCAATGGCAACTATTGGTGGTGTAGTAGCCTTATGGTTGCGTGATATGCCATTTAGTATTTCGGCAGGTGTTGGTTTTATTGTGTTGTTTGGTGTTGCGGTATTAAATGGATTGGTAATGATAAGCGGACTCAACGAATTAAAAGAAGAAGGTGTAACCAATCTAAAGGATAGAATAGTTGAAGGTACTAAACGAAGAATCAGACCTATTATGCTAACTGCTTTTACAGATGTATTAGGCTTTCTACCAATGGCTATTTCATCATCAGCTGGTGCAGAAGTACAACGTCCTTTGGCAACGGTAGTTATTGGTGGATTATTAACTTCAACTTTGCTTACCTTATTTGTTTTACCAATTTTATATCATTGGGTAGAAAACAAATCTTTTACGTTTAAGCCAAATAAAAAGTTAGTAACAGCAACAGCAGTTGTATTATTACTATTTGGCTTTTCACCACAAAGTAATGCACAAGAGTTGAATGATACAATTCCCGAAATTTCATTACAGGAAGCTGTTAAACTCGCAAAAAGTAATTATCCATTATTGAAGCAAAAGCAGTTGGAAATTACAAAACAAGAACAATTAAAAGCGACTGCCTATGATTTCGGAACGACTCAAATTTTTACAGGTGGAGAAGAAGTTAATAGTGGCAATGGTATTTATACAACCATAGGTATTGGTCAATCTAATATTGATGTGTTTGGTATTGGTTCAAAAAGGAAGTTACAAGAACAACGCATTCAGTTAGCACAAAAAGCCTTTCAACTTTCCGAATTGGAATTGGAATTAGAAGTCAAAAAGGCGTGGTCAAAATGCTATCAAATGAAACGGAACTATAACTTGTATAAAGAACTGGATTCCATTTATTCCAAATTTGAACAAGCAGTAGCTTTAAATTATGAAGTCGAAGCTATTTCTAAATTAGAATATTCGGCAGCAAAAAATCAAGCGTTTCAAATTCAGAATAAAAAAGCGCAAGCCTATAGTAATTATCTTATTGCCTTACAACAATTCAATTTATGGTTGGTATCAGAAGAAATTTTTACAGTTTCAGATGAATTTGAGGTAGCGATAGATAGTGATATGGAAACGTTCAGTATTGAAAGTCATCCATTGTACAGTATGTCGCAGAACATTGTAGATGAAGCAGAAGCCAAATATAAAGCTGCAAAAGCAGATAATTTGCCAAAGTTCAATCTTCAAGGTGGTTTACAAAAAGTAAATGGCAATTCAGGATTTTACACCTATCAAGCAGGAATTTCAATTCCGTTTTTATCAGGTTCTAGCAAAGCACAAGTTAGAAGTGCCAGAATTGATAAAGAAATAGCGGAAACCAATGTAGCGTTCAAAAAACAGGAAGTACAATCAAGGTTTGTTCAGGCTAAAGAAAATTATATGAAATGGAAAACATCTTGGGAGTTTTACAAAGACCAAGTTTTACCATTAACAAAAGAGCAAAAAACAGGTGCATTACTGGCATATAGAGAAGGCGAAATTGATTATACTGCATTTACGCAGTTGATAAAAGAAGCAATTCAATCGGAACTTGAAGCACAGACTGCATTAGTAAACTATTTAGAAAGCACATTTCAATTACAATATTTTAATCAATAAGACAATGAAAAATAAAATATATAAAATTCTTACCGTAATGGTGTTAACCATTTTTGTTTCAGCTTGCGGAAATAAAGAAAATCATAACGAGAATGATGGTCATTCCCACGATGAGGAAGAAAAAACAGAAGTTAACGAAGAGCATCACGATGAAGACGAAGTAATGCTTTCACAACAGCAATTCGATGCATTGAAAATGAAAATAGATACGTTAGCATTACGTAATATGAGCGGCTATGTAGAAGCAAACGGAACGTTAGAAGTACTACCACAAAACGAAGCAGCTATTACTACTGTTGTTGGTGCAAATGTCGTTTCAATTGAAGTGATTGAAGGTGATAAGGTTAATAAAGGTCAAGTTGTGGCTTATCTATCGCACCCAAATATCATACAAGCGCAAACGGATTATTTAAACGCTTATAGCAATAGCGAGCTTGCAAAGAAAAATTATGAACGTCAACAAAAATTATACGATGCTGGTGTTGGTTCTGGTGCTAATTTCCAGAAAGCAGAAGCAGAATATCAAGCATCAAAAGCAATGGTTAATGGTTTAGAAGCGCAATTAAGAATACTCAACGTTAACACTACATCAGTTCGCAATGGAACAATTGCACAGCGCATAGCATTGCGAAGTCCAATAGAAGGCTTTGTGCAAAAAGTTGAAGTAAAAACAGGTCAATATGTAGAGCCACAAACCGAATTATTTGAAATTGTAAATACGCATCACGTTCACGCAGATTTTATGGTCTTTGAAAAAGATGTCCATAAAGTACAGAAGGGTCAAAGAGTAAACTTTACGGTACAATCTATACCAGATACAGAACTTACCGCAGAAATCTATTCCGTGAGTAAAACGTTTGAAGACAGCCCGAAAGCAGTTCACGTTCACGCAGAAATAGAAAACAAAAAAGGTAATTTAATTCCTGGTATGTATATTCAAGGTAAAATTCAAGTAGATAATACCCAAACAAAAGCTTTACCAGAAAGTGCAATTATAAAAGAAGGCGAAAGATATTATGTGTTTTCAGTAGAAAAAGAAAATGACGATTGGAGCTTTAAACCTATCGAAGTTGTGTTAGGTACTAAAGATGGTGATTGGGTATCGGTTCAATTTATTGAAGATATAGAAAGTAACACACAATTTGCCTATAACAATGCTTATTACCTTAACGCAGAAATGAAAAAAGGAGAAGCAGAACACGAACATTAATTATGCAGACAATAGAACAATTATTAGAGTCAAAACAAATTCGTATTACAGCAATGCGTTTGCTTATATATAAGTTTCTTGCAGAAAAAGAAATAGCAGTAACATTAAGTGACATTGAAAATGCTTTTGAAAAAGCAGATAGAACTACCTTATACAGAACTATTAAAACATTTGAAGATAAAGGAATAGTCCATCAAATAGACGATGGCACAGGGATAACAAAATATGCGTTATGCGAAGAGGGATGTAATTGTGATATTAAAAACGATTTGCATTTACATTTTCATTGTAATAATTGCAATGAAACCATTTGCTTAACAGAACATAAAATACCTCAAATAAAAGTGCCAAATGGTTTTGTGTCAGAGAATGTAAATTTGGTGGTAAAAGGTATTTGCGATAAGTGTAGTGTCTAATTATTGCACTTCCATTGCACTTACTATTAAAGTACATTTATCCAAAATTAGTGAATATGAAGTTTAATACTAAAATACCTAAACATCTTAAACAGGCGTATAACGAAGAATTAAAACTATACAGTTTCTGTTTAGAAAATAAGCATTTTGGCAATGCTTGGTATCATTTAGAACGCAGTCATATCATAGGGCAATCTTATCCAATAGAACATACCTATTCACATTGGTTAATGCTAAAATTTGGATTTAGACAAAAAGATACTAAAGAAGTAATAGGTCAAATAGTTAGGTTGTTTGTGGGTGGCTGGAAATCATTTATAAATCACGTTCCACTTGGTAATACAGGTGGAGCAAACGTGCCACCATTAAAACGGATGCCTATTCCCAATGACATTGAAAAATTATTAGATATTAAATGAAAAAAAAGAAAGTCAATTTAAGAGATTTAAAACCAAATTCAGAAGAACAACATTCTCACGATGATGGTCACGACCACGGAGATGGAAGTGCATTCAAGACATACATTCCTGCTATTATAAGTTTTGTTATGTTAATGGTAGGTATCGCTGTAGATTATTTTGATGCGATTCCTCAATTTGAAGGATTGATTCGAGTAGTTTGGTACACTTTAGCATATATTCCAGTTGGATTTCCTGTAATTAAAGAAGGATGGAAAAGTCTTATAAAAGGCGATGTTTTTACCGAGTTCTTTTTAATGTCTATTGCCACCATTGGTGCGTTTATCATTGGTGAATATCCTGAAGGTGTGGCAGTAATGCTATTTTATGCAGTAGGAGAATTATTTCAAAACGCAGCAGTTAATAGAGCAAAAGGAAATATTAAAGCCTTATTAGATGTTCGACCAAAAGAAGCCAATGTATTTCGTGATGGTGATTATGTTAGTGTGTCGCCAGAAGCTGTAAATATTGGTGAAAAAATACAAATTCGAGTAGGTGAGAAAATACCGTTAGATGGGATTTTATTATCCGAAAAAGCATCTCTAAACACCGCAGCGTTAACAGGCGAGAGCAAACCAGATTCCATTCAGAAAGAAGCAAAGGTTTACGCAGGTAGTATCAATTTAGAAAGCGTTATTGAAGTTGAGGTAACTAATAAGTTTGAAGACAGTTCTATTGCGAGAATATTAGATTTGGTTCAAAATGCTACAGCTCGTAAGTCTAAAACAGAACTATTTATTAGACAGTTTGCTCGTATCTACACACCAATTGTTGTGTTTTTAGCTATTGGTGTTACTTTTATACCTTACTTTTTTGTAGATGATTATGTGTTTAGAGATTGGTTATACAGAGCATTAATTTTCTTGGTAATATCTTGTCCTTGTGCCTTAGTGATTTCAATTCCATTAGGATATTTCGGTGGATTGGGAGCAGCTTCAAAAAATGGAATATTATTTAAAGGTGCTTCATTTTTAGATGCTATGACCAAAATAAATACTTTGGTAATGGACAAAACAGGAACCGTTACCAAAGGTGTTTTTAAAATCAAAGAAGTAAAAGCAATTGGTTGGAATGAAACCGAATTTATGCAATACTTAATGGCGTTGGAAGAACAATCCACGCATCCAATTGCTAAAGCCATTTTAGAGTACAAAGCTGAAGGAGAAGATTTTGAAGCACAAGACGTTTCTGAAATTGCAGGTAAAGGTTTAAAAGGCGTTGTTAATGGTAAAACAGTTTTAGTAGGAAATAAAGCCTTAATGACTGCGAATAATATAAATGTTCCATCTGAAACGGAATCTATTGTAGAATCGATAGTATTAGTTGCAATCGATAATCAATTTGCAGGTTATGTAGTCATAGCAGATGAATTAAAGGAAGATGCAAAAGAAACTATTACAGCATTACACAAAGTAGGCATTAAAAATATTATGATGCTTTCCGGTGATAAAGATTCCATCACGCAACAAGTCGCTAAAGAGTTGAATATCGAAAATGCTAAAGGTGGTTTACTTCCAGAAGATAAATTAAACGAAGTTGAAATTTTAAAGAAAAATCCTGAAAACAAAATAGCCTTTATAGGTGATGGTATTAACGATGCACCTGTTTTAGCAGCAAGTAACGTTGGTATTGCAATGGGTGGTTTAGGTAGTGATGTAGCTATTGAAACAGCAGACGTTATCATTCAAACCGACCAGCCTTCAAAAGTAGTGAGAGCCATTAAAATAAGTCGTTCTACAAGAAAAATTGTTTGGCAAAATATCATTTTAGCGTTTGGAGTTAAAGTTATTGTCTTGATATTAGGAGCAGGTGGTTTAGCCACAATGTGGGAAGCTGTTTTTGCAGATGTAGGAGTAGCATTATTAGCAATTTTAAATGCAGTTCGATTGCAGAAAATGAAATGGGATTAAGCAGATTAATCAATTAAACTTCTGTTAAACAAAATCAATAGTTGTTAAAATTTCGTAACTTCGCAATCAATATGAAGCAGATTTTCCATAAAATAATGTCTTTAGCAATGACTTTTGTAGTGTTATTCTCTACAATGTCATTTACTGTGAATATGCATTATTGTGGAGATACTTTAGTAGAATCTGCTATCTTTCAAAAAGCCAAAGGTTGCGGAATGGAAATGGAAAAGCCTTCAACCGAAGAATGTTCTATTACCAAGAAAAATTGTTGTGATGATAAACAATTAGCAATTGAAGGTCAAGACGAATTACAATTGCAAGTTGACAAAATCACGTTTGAGCAACAAGTATTCATCGCTTCATTTGTTTATACTTACATTAACCTTTTTGAAGGTTTAGACAGTAATGTATCTACCTACGAAGAATACAAACCACCACTCGTCATAAGGCAACTCTACAAGATTGACGAGACATACTTAATTTGATTTTTAAACAATAGACTCTTTTATCCTATGACTGCAATGTCGTAAGGATAATTTACTGTATTCGGTGTTTTTACAACACTATTGTCTAATTGTTTAAAATCAATCATATGCTAAATAAAAGCATCAAATTTTTAATAGAAAACAAACTCATTGCAGTTTTACTACTTGTCCTTTTTATTGGATGGGGAACTGTTAATGCACCTTTTAATTGGGATACAGGATTTTTGCCAAGTAACCCTGTAGCAGTAGATGCTATTCCCGATATAGGTGAAAATCAACAAATCGTATTTACCAAGTGGGATGGTCGTTCCCCACAAGATATAGAAGACCAAATAACCTATCCATTAACCACATCATTATTGGGTATTCCTGGAGTGAAAACCATTCGTAGTTCCTCTATGTTTGGGTTTTCAAGCATCTATATCATTTTTGAAGAGGATATAGAATTTTACTGGAGCAGAAGTCGTATTCTCGAAAAACTTAATTCCTTACCAAGTGGTTTATTACCCGAAGGTGTTAATCCAGCGTTAGGTCCAGATGCCACAGGATTAGGACAAATATTTTGGTACACACTTGAAGGTCGTGATGAGAACGGTAATGTAACAGGTGGTTGGGATTTACACGAATTACGTAGTATTCAAGATTACTATGTTAAATATGCCTTGTCCTCTGCAAGCGGTGTTTCTGAAGTTGCATCAATTGGTGGTTATGTTCAAGAGTACCAAGTGGATGTAAACCCAGAACTAATGCGTCAATATAACATTGGGTTACATCATATTGTTAAAGCTGTAAAAGAAAGTAATAAGGATATTGGCGCACAAACCTTGGAAATTAACCAAGCTGAATATTTAGTTCGTGGTTTGGGGTATGTAAAATCCATTGCAGATATTGAAAATGCTGTAGTTGATTCTGAAAATTTCACTTCAATAAAAATTAAAGACATTGGAAAAGTTTCATTAGGTCCAGCAACAAGACGAGGTTTATTGGATAAAGAAGGTGCTGAAGTTGTTGGTGCTGTTGTGGTGGCTCGTTATGGAGCAAACCCAATGGAAGTCATTAATAACGTAAAGGAAAAAATTAATGAATTAAGTGCAGGATTACCTTCAAAAGTTTTGGCAGATGGAAGAACATCACAAGTTACCATAGTGCCTTTTTATGACAGAACAGAATTGATACAAGAAACTTTAGGTACACTCAATGAAGCCTTAACTCTTGAAATATTGATTACCATTTTGGTTATAATCATTATGGTGTTTAATCTTCGAGCTTCTGTCTTGATTTCAGGATTATTACCAGTTGCAGTCTTAATGGTATTTATTGCGATGAAACTCTTTGGTGTTGATGCTAATATTGTGGCATTATCAGGTATTGCTATTGCTATTGGTACAATGGTCGACGTAGGTGTCATACTATCAGAAAACATTATAAGGCATTTGGATGAAAACGAAAATGTCATTCCGACAGAGCAAGGAACGAGCGACGAGGAATCTCATAAAAAGTTACCCATAAACACAGTAGTCTATAACGCAACAGCTGAAGTGTCTGGTGCAATCGTAACCGCAGTTATGACAACTATTATCAGTTTCATTCCTGTATTTACAATGATTGGCGCTGAAGGTAAATTGTTCAGACCATTAGCATTCACAAAAACCTTTGCATTAACAGCTTCTATAATAGTAGCGTTGTTTTTAATTCCACCGTTTGCTGCATTTTTATTCAGAAAGAAAAACATCAAAAACACTTTTAAATATGTTTTAAATGGTGTTTTAATAGCATTGGGAATCGTAGCCATAGTCTATGGATATTGGTTAGGATTAATTTTAATTGCGTTTGGGATTACAGCAGGTCTTAATCTTCAAAATAAGATAACAGACAAACAAGCGAATCTTACCAATATCATTATTTCAGCATCAGCAATAGTGTTCCTATTAGCGGAATATTGGAGACCTTTAGGAGTTGATAAAAGTATCTTCTGGAACCTCATCTTTGTTGGTGTCATTTGCTTTGGCTTATTGGGTGTTTTCTCATTGTTTATCAGGTATTATACTCGAATTTTAAGATGGTGTTTAGATAATAAATTACTATTTCTTTCAATTCCAACTGCAATTGTCATTGCTGGTTTTTTCATTATGAAAAACACAGGCAAAGAATTTATGCCATCGTTAAATGAAGGTTCTTTTTTATTGATGCCTACTTCTATGCCACATTCTGGTGTAGAAGAAAATAAGCGTGTTTTACAGCAGTTAGATATGGCAGTTGCCAGTATTCCTGAAATCGAAACTGTAGTTGGAAAAGCAGGTCGTACAGAATCTGCATTAGACCCAGCACCACTATCAATGTATGAAAATGTTATTCAGTATAAGTCAGAATATATGCTGAATGAAAACCGAGAACGTCAACGCTACAAAGTGAATAATGATGGCTTGTTTGAATTAAAAGATGGTCGATTTATCGCAAATCCAAATAATACAGAAAATGTCACCTTGAGCACAGTCGAAAGGTCTCAACTCATTCCAGACAATAATGGAGAGTTCTATCGAAATTGGAGACCTGAAATACAATCACCAGATGATATTTGGAACGAAATTGTAAAAGTGACCAAATTACCAGGCGTAACGTCTGCACCAAAGCTACAACCTATTGAAACCCGATTGGTAATGTTGCAAACAGGAATGCGAGCACCAATGGGTATTAAAATAAAAGGGCAAGATTTAAAGCAGATTGAAGCGTTTGGAATGCGATTAGAAGATATTTTAAAACAAGCTGAAGGTGTAAAAGATGAAGCTGTTTTTGCAGACCGTATTGTAGGTAAACCCTATTTGTTAATTGATATTGATAGAGAGAAAATTGCTCGTTATGGCGTAACCATTGAGGAAGTTCAAAATGTTTTGAAAGTGGCTGTTGGTGGTATGGTATTAACACAGACAGTAGAAGGTCGTGAGCGTTATGGTGTTAGAGTTCGTTACCCAAGAGAATTAAGAGCAAATCCAACCGATTTAAAACAAATCTATGTGCCTGTTGAAAAAGGAAGCCCTATTCCTTTAAGTGAATTAGCGACTATAAAATATGAACAAGGTCCACAAGTAATTAAAAGTGAAGACACTTTTTTAGTTGGCTATGTGTTATTTGATAAAATGGATGGTTTTGCAGAAGTCAATGTGGTAGAAAATGCACAAACCTTAATTCAAGAAAAGATAGATAGTGGCGAATTGGTAGTCCCAAAAGGTATCAACTACCAATTTACGGGAACGTATGAAAACCAATTAAGAGCAGAAAAAACCTTGTCGGTTGTTGTGCCTTTAGCGTTGGCAATCATTTTCTTAATTCTGTATTTCCAATTTCGTTCAGTAGGGACATCACTAATGGTATTCACAGGTATTGCAGTTGCTTTTGCTGGTGGTTTTGTAATGATATGGCTCTATGGTCAAGATTGGTTCTTAAACTTCAATGTCTTTGGCGAAAATCTACGTGATTTATTCCAAATACACCCAATTAATTTAAGTGTTGCAGTCTGGGTAGGGTTTATTGCACTATTCGGAATTGCAACCGATGATGGTGTAGTTATGGCAACCTATTTAACTCAAACATTCGGTAGAAATACACCGGATAATAAAAAGGAAGTAAGAGCATCTGTTGTAGAAGCAGGAGAAAAACGTATCAGACCTTGTTTAATGACTACAGCTACGACCATTTTAGCATTATTACCAGTATTAACATCTACAGGAAGAGGTAGTGATATTATGATACCTATGGCAATACCAAGTTTTGGTGGAATGCTTATAGCCTTAATCACTTTGTTTGTTGTACCAGTATTGTATAGCTGGAAAGCAGAAGTTCAACTTAAAAGAACATCAAAATGAAATATAAATCAATACAAATAAAAATCGTCTTGGCTCTTGGCTCTTGTTTCTTGAGTCTTTTTGCGAATGCTCAACAATTAGAAATACTTATCGATGAAGCCTTAACAAACAATCCAGAAATTCAAAAGTTTGAGTTACAATACAAAAGAGCTTCCGAAAAGGTAAACGAGGTCAACACCATTCCTAATACCGAATTTGGTGTTGGTTATTTTGTGAGTGAGCCAGAAACACGAACAGGTGCACAACGCTTTAAAGTATCTGCTAAACAAATGTTACCGTGGTTTGGGACTATTACTTCGAGAGAAAATTACGTGAGTTCATTGGCAGATGCTAAATACGAAGACATTGTCATCGCAAAGCGAAAACTAATGGCTTCGGTATCACAATCCTATTATAATCTATACGCTAACAAAGCAAAGCAAGAGGTTTTAACTGAAAACATCAAACTATTAGAAACTTATGAAACGTTGGCATTAACTTCTGTAGAGGTTGGTAAAGCATCCGCAGTAGATGTGTTGCGATTGCAAATGCGTCAGAACGAAATGCAACAATTAAAAGATGTATTGCAACAACAGTTTTTAGCAGAACAAACTAACTTCAATAATCTATTGAATAGAGATAATGATGTTACCGTGAATGTGGTAGATAGTTTAATGATACCTTCAGAAGACTTTGATATTACTTTTGAAAAATTAGTATTACATCCTGAATTACTAAAATTTGATAAACTCTATCAATCCATAGAGCAATCAGAATTATTGAATCAAAAAGAAAGCAGTCCAATGATTGGTTTTGGATTAGATTATATCAATGTTGCTGAAAGACCAAATATGGATTTCAGCGATAACGGAAAGGATATTGTAATGCCAATGGTTTCGGTATCTATCCCAATTTTCAATAAGAAATATAAATCCCAAACCAAACAAAATGATTTGCAACTGCAGGAAATTACTGCTCAAAAACAGGAACGTTTAAATGCATTGGAAACGCTTTTAGACAAAGCGAATAACGAACGCATTTCTGCAAGAATAAGTTATGCTACCCAAACCAAAAACCTACAGCAAGCCAAAGATGCAGAAGACATTTTAATCAAAAGCTATGAAACAGGAACGATTGATTTTAATGATGTTTTGGATATTCAAGAGTTGCAGCTAAAGTTTCAAATGAACCAAATAGAATCTGTGAAGACCTACTATGTGCAAAGTACAATCATTAATTATTTAATTCAGTAAAACAATGACACACACATATTACATACACGGAATGACCTGCAACGGTTGTCGCAGTCACGTTGAGGAAACGCTCTCTAAAGTAGGAGGTGTTTCAAAAGCAACAGTCGATTTAGATAAGGCAGAAGCTAACATAGAAATGGAATCACATATTCCCATAGAAACATTTCAAGAAGCCTTAAAAAAGGATGGTGGTACATATAGCATTCATAAACAAGGTGAACACCATCAGCATTCAGAAGCTAAAAAGGAAAAGCAACCTAAAGGTACAGGCATATTTTATTGTCCTATGCATTGCGAAGGCGATAAAATCTATAACAAACCAGGTGATTGTCCTGTTTGCGGAATGGATTTGGTGGAAGAACAAAATCTATCAGCAACTTCAAAGGAACAATGGACGTGTCCGATGCATCCAGAAATTGTAAAAGAAGAAGCAGGTTCGTGTCCTATTTGTGGGATGGATTTAGTGCCAATGGAAGCAGATAGTTCAGCAGAAGAAAAAACGTATAAAAAACTTTTAAAGAAGTTTTGGATTGCAACCGCATTCACCTTACCAATTTTTTTAATTGCAATGAGCGAAATGCTCAATAACAATCCATTGTATGATATAATGGAACAAAAAAATTGGAATTGGATTCAGTTTGTTTTATCCATTCCAGTTGTCTTTTACGCTACGTGGATGTTCTTTGAGCGTGCTTATAGAAGCATAAAAACGTGGAATCTCAATATGTTTACACTTATTGGAATCGGTGCAGGTGTGGCTTGGTTATTTAGTGTATTTGGGATGTTGTTTCCAGATGTATTTCCTGAACAATTTAAAACTGAATCAGGCGCAGTTCACGTCTATTTTGAAGCAGCAACAGTTATTCTAACGTTAGTGCTTTTAGGTCAGTTGTTAGAAGCTCGTGCCCATAGTAAAACCAATTCGGCAGTAAAAGAACTGTTGAAATTAGCACCTAATAAGGCCATAAAAATAGTAGATGGTGAAGAAGTTGAAGTCAGTATTGACGAGATAGAACTTAATGATATTCTAAAAGTGAAACCAGGAGATAAAATTCCTGTGGATGGTGTGATAACTGAAGGCGAAACAACTATTGATGAATCTATGATTACAGGCGAACCTATTCCTGTAAACAAATCTCAAGAAGATAAAGTAAGTAGCGGAACCATTAATGGGAATCAATCCTTTTTAATGAAAGCAGAAAAGGTAGGAAGTGACACTTTATTATCACAAATCATTCATATGGTTAATGATGCCAGTAGAAGTCGTGCACCTATTCAAAATTTAGCAGATAAAGTTTCAGGCTATTTTGTGCCAGTTGTAGTTCTTATTTCTATTATCACATTTATTGTATGGTCTATTTGGGGACCAGAACCAGTTTATGTGTATGCGTTTGTCAATGCAATTGCAGTACTAATCATTGCTTGTCCTTGTGCTTTAGGTTTAGCAACACCAATGTCTGTAATGGTTGGTGTGGGTAAAGGTGCTCAAAATGGTGTATTGATTAAAAATGCTGAAGCTCTTGAAAAAATGGATAAGGTAAATACGCTTATCGTTGACAAGACAGGAACAATTACCGAAGGAAAACCAACAGTTGAAACCGTTGGAGCTTTTAATGATGCTTTAAGCGAAAAAGAAGTGTTACAATACATCGTGTCATTAAATACAAATAGCGAACATCCTTTGGCAGAAGCGACAGTTAAATATGGCAAAGAACACAACGCAGAAATTTTAAAGTCCGAAGATTTTAGTGCTGTTACAGGAAAAGGTGTTGAAGCTAAAATTGATGGAAAAAATGTAGTATTAGGTAATCCTAAAATGATGGAATATGCTAAAGCGGATATTACTTCTAAAATGAAAGACGAAGCTAAATCTTACCAAGAACAGGGTAAAACAGTTTCTTATTTGTCAATAGATGAAACCGTAGTTGGATATGTAGTTATAGGCGATAAAATAAAAGAAACAAGTGCTAAAGCCATTAAAGCACTTCAAGATAAAGGGATAGATGTAATAATGCTAACAGGTGATAATCACAATACAGCACAAGCAGTAGCATCAGAACTAAATCTTGCAGATTTTAAAGCCAGTATGCTACCAGAAGACAAACTCAAAGAAGTAGAGAAACTACAAAAAAATGGAAAAGTAGTTGCTATGGCAGGTGATGGCATTAATGATGCACCAGCATTGGCAAAAAGTGATGTAGGTATTGCAATGGGTACGGGAACAGATGTAGCGATAGAAAGTGCTATGATAACACTCGTAAAAGGCGATTTACACGGTATTGTAAAAGCAAAAAATTTAAGTAATGCTGTAATGAAGAACATTAAGCAGAACCTATTTTTTGCACTTATTTATAACACTTTAGGTGTGCCTATTGCAGCAGGAGTTTTGTTTCCATTCTTTGGAATATTGCTCTCGCCAATGATAGCAGCTTTAGCAATGAGTTTTAGCTCTGTTTCAGTTATTGGAAATGCACTACGATTAAGAACAATTAAAGTTTAACTATAAAATCAAATAATTATGGAAAATTCAAAAGAACACTCAAACAAAGGAAATTACAAAACCTTCTTTATAATGTTGGCTTGCTCATTTGTAGCAATGTACATCACAATGTATCTAAACACCTATGCAATAGACCACGTGTGGTTTAGCTTAACCCGATTTTATATGACCTGTTTAGGTATTTCAGCAATGGCAGTAATAATGTGGTTTTTTATGCGAAAAATGTATAATGATAGAAAGAAAAACATAGCCATACTTGCAGGTAGTTTTATCCTGTTTGTAGGTGCATTAGGATTAGTAAGAACACAAGCACCAATCATTGGTGACGTACTATGGATGAAAGCAATGATACCACATCATTCTATCGCTATTTTAACAAGTGAAAGAGCAGATATTCAAGACCCAGAAGTTAAAAAATTAGCAGAAGACATTATAAAAGCACAACGTAAAGAAATAGAAGAAATGAAAGCAATGATAAAACGATTAGAGAATGAAAAATAATAAAATAGTCATATATATTGGCATACTCGTAGTAGGTGTGTTATTGGGTTGGTTGCTTTTTGGTGGCTCATCAAATGAAGAAATAGACCATAATCACGATGCGGTTGCAGCAACCAATCAAATGTGGACGTGTTCTATGCATCCACAGATTATGCAACCAGAGCCAGGCGACTGCCCCATTTGTGGTATGGATTTAATTCCTGCGGAAAGCGGAAGTGATGGCTTAATGGCAGACCAATTTAAACTAACAGAAAATGCGATGGCATTAGCCAATATTCAAACAACTGTTGTAGGCAAGGGAAATGTTGAAGGCAACACCATAAAGTTATCTGGTAAAATTGCTGAAAACGAAGAAGCCAATGCAGTACAGGTAAGTTATTTCGCTGGAAGAATTGAACGTTTGAATGTGAGTTTTACAGGCGAAGAAGTTCGTAAAGGTCAATTATTGGCAACCATTTATTCGCCAGAACTCTATGCAGCACAACAAGAATTAATCACAGCAGCTTCTTTAAAAGAATCTCAACCTGCTTTATACAAAGCAGTCCGTAATAAATTGAAATTATGGAAACTCTCTGAAAATCAAATCAACCAGATTGAAGAAACAGGAAAAGTAAAAGAAAACTTTCCTGTTTATGCAACCGTTTCGGGTACTGTTACAGAAAAATTGGTAGAGCAAGGCGATTACATCAAACAAGGACAACCCTTATTAAAAATTGCCAATCTCAACACAGTTTGGGGAAACTTTGATGTGTATGAAAATCAGATTGACCGCTTTAAAAAAGGACAGGAAGTGATGATAACAACCAATGCTTATCCTAATAAAGAGTTTAAAGGTAAAGTTGATTTCATTGACCCAGTTTTAAATACGAAAACAAGAACTGTAACCTTACGTGTTGTTTTAAGCAATAAGGACGATGTATTTAAACCAGGAATGTTTGTAACCGCAAATATTGAAGGCAGTACAGCTAAAAATGATGAAGTATTATCAATTCCTGCATCTTCTGTATTATGGACAGGTGAACGTTCTGTGGTGTACCTTAAAACAAATCCAGACCAACCTATTTTTGAAATGCGTGAAATTAAATTAGGCAATCAAATTGGTAATGAATATGAAGTTGTAGAAGGTTTATTTGTTGGAAATGAAATAGTGACTAACGGAACATTTACGGTTGATGCAGCAGCACAATTACAAGGCAAAAAGTCTATGATGAATAAAGATGGTGGTAAAGTAATGACTGGACACGAAGGTCATTTAGGTATGGATAACAATGCATCTAACAAAGAAAGTGACCACACTAATATGAATGAGCGTTTGGAAGTATCAGAGAAATTTCAACAACAGTTAAATAGTGTTTACAATGCGTATATCAATTTAAAAGATGCTTTAGTAAAAGAAGATTCAATAAGTACTTCAGCAAACGCAACAACTTTATTAAATAAATTGAACAAAGTAGATATGAAATTGTTGTCAGATAATAAGGCGCATAACCATTGGATGTCATTAGAAGGCGAAATAAAATCTTCTGCAACTTCAATTTCTGAAACGTCCGATATAAAATCACAAAGAGACCATTTTAAACATTTATCATCACATCTAATCAATGCTGTACAACTATTTGGTATCAATGAAAAGGTCTATGTAGAATTTTGTCCAATGGCAGATAACAATAATGGTGCTTATTGGTTAAGCAAAGAAGAAAAAGTAATCAATCCATACTTTGGCGAAGCAATGCTAACCTGTGGTGAAGTAAAACAAGTAATAGAATAATAAATCAAGTAATAACAATTAAATTTTAAACAATGAATTTTTCAAAGAAAAATCACGCACACAAAAACAAAAATGTAATCGACGTGAGTAAAAAAGTAATTTTAAGTGTAGCTGTAATAGCAGCATTAGGTTTAACAAGTTGTAAAAACGAAACCAAAAAAGAAACAGAAACCACAACTACTGAAATGTCAAAAGATATGGCAATGACAGACCTGTCTTTTGGTGTAAGAGGAAATTGCGGAATGTGTAAAAACACTATCGAAAAAGCAGCTAACGGTGTTGAAGGTGTTGCAAGTGCTAATTGGGATGTCGATAAAAAGAAGATTGATGTGTCTTTTGATGATACAAAAACCGATGCAATGGCAATCCATAAAGCAATCGCAGCTTCAGGATATGATACCGAAAAAGTAGCAGGTGATGAAGAAGCATATGATGGTTTACCAGGTTGTTGTAAATACGACCACGAAATGATGATGAATCAATCTGGTGAAGAAGAAAGTGATGACCATTCAAATCACGACCATTAAGCAATAATGAAAGAGTCTTTTTCGGAAGGCTCTTTTTTATTCCCCACAACCCAAAACCCAGTTTTTTCGTACCTCAAAATCCTCTATCTTTTGTGTTGTTCCGCTCACCTAACAAGTTTAGCGTTTTTTTGTCTTTAAGGTAATAGCATATTACAGCTTTGGTTTTCATAAAATCAAACCAAACTGCAATAAGCTATTCTGTTATTATTATATCATAAAACCCTAAACTCACCCAAGCTATGTTACATAATACAAGTTATAGTAGCAAAAATCCTTTCAAAGGTTTGCTAACGCAGTATTCTTATATTTTCGTAGCTATAACTGGTATTATGTAAAATATCCGCAATTCCAACGCGCAATTCCGAACATTTAACCACATTTTGAACTAACATTAAACATTTAAACATTTTAAGGTTTCCGTTAATTGATAATAATATTCGTTATCTCATTCAAGCTGCACAAAACCATCGTTAAGTCCAAGTATTCCTTACCTCAAGTCTTTGTTTGTTTCATTTCGTTAACAAATATAAAAGTCCACTTTTCCCCACCACCCAAGTCAGCGGTTATAAAAAAATAGGTTTATAAAGTGTAGTAATACGCCATAGCATATTGCTTTTTCTCGTGCTTCAAAAAAAGCAATTAGCTATTGTCTAAAAGTCCTGTATAAGTAGCTTGTTTAAATGCTGTTTTATCAAACAACTATTTAAAACGCTACCCATACAAACGCTTCATCCAACACTTAATAACAAAATGCAACCTATTTTTTTAAGTGTTAATTCCCCAGAAAAGTTAAAGGCAATTTCAATCAAGTTTAAACCAATTTGAAATATTAAAATAAAAAAAGATGGCAAATATATGTGGCTACATCTGCCAACCGCACAAGGCTATAAAGGTCAAGCCCTACGGGTTTTGAATAAAACTTTTTTCAATACCTTTTTTTTTGATTTAGTCATTCAATAAAAAAACTTTTATCCAAAAACCTTGACAGCCTTACCCACGCCACAACAACTATGGCTATCTTTTTTCTTTTCAAAAAAAAATAATGGCGCGAAGCGTAGCGAAGCAATTTTAAATTGGATAGCTATGTCAACTTTTGAACTAAAAACACACCAAGTCGGAAAAGCTTACTCAAACCCTCATTTTTTTATACTAAACAAAGGGCTAAACAGCGGAAAACCACTCTTAAAATCCTGTGCTAACTGTTTCGTTGTCACTACTACAACAGAAGAGGTAAAACACACACTTTTTAACTTATCTATGATGTTACAAATAGGCGGTTTTTACGCTTACCATTTAAAAGGAAGTGTTATTCCGTTTATTTCAATAGATGATTGCAGAAATACTCTAAAAAATAGTTTTATATCATTAATAAATAATGAATTTCAATTGCAAAAGCATATTAATATAGTGTCAGCGATTAGTAAAAAAGAAGCCGAACTTCAAAAAGTCATTTCAAAAATGGCAGATTTGAAAGTATCATACATTCAAAGTTTATTTTCTAAAATGCAAAAAGAAGCAATCTAAAGCAACAAAATCCATATCTAACGAATAGCATAAAACTTGCCATATATTCAGTCGGAAGGTACAACTTCGTGTTAAGTCCGTACCAAGTCCGAAGAAAAATAAGTTTCATTTAAATTATTTATGTTATGGGTAAAATTTCCCAAGGTATTTTAGGAGGGCTTTCAGGTAAGGTTGGAAACGTTATCGGTGGAAGCTGGAAAGGAATTGATTACATTAGAATTAAACCCTCAAGTGTAGCCAATCCAAGAACTGTTGGTCAAGTAAACCAAAGAACAAAGTTTACTGCCACTTTAGAATTTTTACAGGCTGTAAAGCCTTTTATTAAGTTAGGGTATAAAGGATTAGCAGTTAAGAAAACAGAATTTAATGCTGCAATGTCGTATGTGTTGAATAATGCGATTACAGGTACAGAACCTAACTTTGTTGTTGACTATCCAAACGCTTTAGTAAGTCGCGGAGGTTTATCTGGTGCGTTAAACCCGACGACTGATTTAGCAACTGCTGGAGAAGTAACTTTTGGGTGGGATGATAACTCTGCCGAAGGTAACGCAAATGCAACTGATAAAGCGATGTTGTTGGTTTACAATCCCTCAAAAAAGGAATCTATTTCTTTACTTGATGGAGCAGACAGAACAGTAGGTTCTCAAATTGTTTCAATCCCAACAACTTATGCAGGAGATACGGTAGAGTTATTTATGGCGTTTATTACTGCTGATGGTAGTCAAGTATCAAACAGTATTTATTTAGGCTCTGGTACAGCTAATTAATGCTTGGTGTTTTTATTTGGAAACCGCTCTAATCGAGCGGTTTTTTTTGTGCTATATTAGTAGCTCAATTTATTGATGTTTACTCTTTATTTATTCTTTTTATGTATTTTTTGCACCCTATTTGTTGCCCAAATGCCTTAACGTCAATAGACATAAGGATAGTTAAATATTGTATTGAATTATAGAAATATTGTTTGTCAATTGGTTCGTCGTCTTTAAAAATTCCTTCGTATTTTGTATTTCCGTTTTCGTAAAATTCACGATAAACTCCGTTTTTATCGAGGTCGATAATTTCACACTCCGTTTTTAAAAATCCGTTCGGAAAATATTCTTTGAAACTCTCTTTTTCAATGTCATCTTTTAACTCTTGGATTACTCGTTGAATTTTTAAGGAACCGTCTTCATAATATTCCGTTTCGACAGTTCTTTTTAAGTCGTGTCCATCGTGTTCTGAATATTCATAAGAGTAAGTTGAGATTTTTTCCAAAAGTCCATTTTCATAGAATTCTTGAGTTCCCATTTCTTTGTCGGCAGTATAAAAGTCAATCCAATATAATTTTCCGTTTTTTTGGTAATGGAAAAAATTTCCTTATCTTAAACCACAGAAATAGTTGTATTTAGATTCAAGAATTCCATTTTCGTAATAGTCTTTCCATTCTCCGTGTTTTTTTCCTTTTCTGATTGTCGAATTATTGCCAACTCCACAAGTTAGTTTGTAAATTTTTGAATGATTAGTTTCATATTCACAATTCTTGAATTCTCCAGTTGTTTTTATTTGTCCGTTTTTATAATATTCAGTGTATTTTCCAATTAAAACACTATCGGTTAAAAATCCCTGAATTTTGATTTGTCCATTATCATACTTCTCAACATATTCAGTCTGCGAGTAAATCAAACTTGAAACTAAAATGGTAAAAAGTAATGACAATTGGTTTTTCATAAAGTTGGTTTCAGCTTGTGGCTAACGGTCTCGTATAACCGTCAGTTACGGATAAATATACGAAGTTTTTCGGTTTAGCACTGACGTTAGCAATTCCGAGTGGATTCGGACGTAGTCGAATCCGCCGTAATTGCGGTTATACATTGTTGTAAAACGTTTTTATTCCACAATAATCGCTTTAGGCAATATTCCTCTACTTTCAAACATAAAACCGAAGTTAGGCTTATTTTCAATTCCATTTAATTCCTCAATTATATTCAGTAATAGTTTTTTCGTTTCGTTTATTTTTTTTGTGCTATCAACATTTATACTAATCAGCTTTTTCTCGTTTTTTAGTGAGTAATTCCTATCATTTGTTGGGTTGAAAAGATGATTTTTCAGAGCAAATTTCAAACTATCAATTGGGAATTTTAGGTTGTAATTTACAGTAATACTATCAGTATTTACATAAAGTACTTCTCTTAATTTGTAATCAAATATACTTTCGCAAAATTGTAATGGTTGGATTTTATAAACTTTGTCTTCAGTTTCCAATTTAAACATAGCATATTCACTTAAACAGTCAGTTTCATCCAAAATTTTTATAACTGCATTGTAATTCTTAAGTGTATCAATATCGTATTCAACTAATTCGTTATCGACCAAACGAAAAGTCATAAAACGTTGAATTGGTTTTTCAATCGCAACTCGTTTTTTTCCGTTATTGTTTTGTCCACAAGCAGTCAGCAGAAGAATTAAAATCAGTATGGATAATGTTGCTCTCAAATGTTTTACAACGGTCTCGTATAACCGTCAGTTACGGGTTAAATTAGCGATTATTTTCGGTTAAGAACTGGCGTTAGCAATTCCGAGTGGATTCGGACGTAGTCGAATCCGCCGTAATTGCGGTTATACATTGTTGTAAAACGTTTTTTATTTATCAAACAATCCACGAGCGGTTAGTACTCCTTTTTTCTTTTCGTTAAATAACTTTTCAATGCTTTCTCCATTCAGTCCTTCCCAAGTTCCGTTTTTGCTTTTCTGTACTTGGTCATATTGATATTTTTGATGAAAATAATGACCTTTTTCCTTATTCAAGGAAATATATAAAATCACATTTTTATAGCTTTCAAAACCTGGTCGCCCATAATGGTCATAAGCAACAAATTCAATCGTATCTGTTTTCAAGTCATTAAACACATTTTTAAGAACTCTATATTTGTTTTTGAATCCGTAATCCATAACATAACTTACTATCCGAATCGTATCTCCAGTTATTGAGTCAATTTCTATTCGAATATTATTTTCATTTGGGTCAAATTCAATTACGGATATTTTTTCTCCGATAAAAGCATAAAGATTTACAGAATCATCTTCCATTTTAAATTCCGATTTCTGTCCGACTTTAGTTGATTTACAACTAATCAGTATTATCAGAATTCCTAAAATTTGAAGGATGCGATTCATTTCGTCAAATGTTTTACAACGGTCTCGTGTATGAGCAGTAGCGGATCTCGGAAGACAAAACTTTCAGTTTAGCACCAACGCAAGCTACTGCAAAAATTCATTTGCTAATTTACGAAAAGCAAATGAATTTGCAGTAGCGACAAAGAACGCAATAACCTCGGATTAGGCACTTAATCCGCTATTGCTTATACACATTGTTGGCAAACGTTATTTATTAATCGACACAATTTCAGGCCCGTATGAATAAATTGATAGGTCCTTGTTTTGAGTAACGAAAGTGATTCTTGCTAAATGATAGGTTTCATTTTCTTCAGGAAGAATACTAATGGTGTCTAAAAAGATATTGCTGTTTATGATTAATCCCTTGTCAATTTTATATAAAGCCTTTTGAATATTTGATTTAAAACCAGTGTTTGGTTTCTCAAAATACGCTATTGTTTTTTCTTCCTTTTCGGTTGCATCATGAATAAACGAAGCGATGATACCCTTAAATCTCAATAATGCCATTTCTGGATTGTTCTCTATTTTAGCACCAATATAATCATGGTATTCCTTTAAGGGATTTTCTGTAAATTCGGGCACTATTATAAAAGAATCAAACTCTCTAGACATAAAATTTCACTTATTCAATATAGTATACTCATTTGCTTTCCTTAGTTAAACAAGAAATTAGATTATCACAAACTCAATGAAAGTAGAATCTAACATTAATTTTTCTTTTCATTTTCTTTACGAATTTTCGCGTAGTTTATTTCAAAATCGTGCCTACGCTTCTTTTTATATTTGCCGTCTTTGGTGTAGTAAAAAGTGATATCTTCACTTTCTGCGTTCAAGTAAATTTGAGTTTTTTCTCCTTCTTGGTTAGTTACATGAAAAGTGATACGCCTTTTGTTATTATCGTCAATTTCATATTTTATGATGTGAAATACTTCTTCTGTCTCTCCCAATTTTTTTATGATGGTTTTGGCAACTTCGTCTATTACAATTTCAAAAGTTCCTTCTGGTTCGTTTTCCCACCAACAAGGTAGTAATCCATTAACATCATAATCTATAACTTTGGGATCACCATCAGTAGATCCTTCACAAGTACACTCATGATATTTTTTTTCAGCAGTTAAATATAAAGTCTGGGCTTGGCATAGGTTACCAATTACTATTAATAAAATAAAGAGAAAGGTCTGTTTTAAATTCATGTTTTTTTTGACTAAGTGGGTTGATATATTATTCTTGATATTCGAAATTATGTTCTTTTACTTTTTCAAACAGCGCCTGTGTTAGTTCATTTCTAGGATGAAAATAAATGTAGTCCATTCTCCATCTCATTCCATGAGTGCCATACATACCAGTAGATGGAAAATAAGCAAGATCTAATAGCACATTATATCCTTTGGATTTTGCCAATGTTATAGCTTCGCCTTGCAATGACTTATAGACTTGGTATTGAAATTTTTCAATATGGTGTCTAGATGCTCTTTGATAGTCTCTACCTTGATATTGGGTTTCTAGTTTTTTTAGGAAATTGATAAATTCTGCATTATTAGATATTAAATGGTTTGCCAAAGCATCAAGATCTACTTTAGCAATTTTTGCATGCTCTATGCCTACTTTTAGTTTTGCTGAATCCCATTTTAGTTTTGATTTTACCATAGACGTTATATCGCCACCTTCTTTTAACCCTAGTAATATACGATCGGTCAGCTCAGGGTATTTTTTTTCAGTTTCTGTACTGATTATTCTAAAATCAGAAGTGTTTAATACCAAATCAATATTGTTTAATTCACATATATATTTTATGGCACTTCTTACTTTATCGTAATGTTCTTTGTTTGAGCTTGCTCTTTTAGATTCTATTTGAGCTTTGTAAGTTTTTTTTTCCTCTTCTAAGGCTACACGTTTAGTCTCTGCAATTTGTTCTTGTATTTTCAGTTCTTTTTTGAGTTCATTAATGGACTCTTCATTTTTATTGTCCTTCTTCTCATTAAATAAAAGGACTTGAATCCTATTTTTAAGTTTAGTTATGGGTTCGGATATCTCATAACTTTTTTCTAAGAAGTATATGTATTTTGATTCATCATGAAAAGATATAGGATTTTCAAACTTCATGATGTCTATAAAGCCTATTTTAAGGGTTTCTGATGAGGGTAGTTTGTCAATACTTTGTAGGTTATTATTAGCTACAATTTCTGTAATATCAAGATGAGGATTACGGTAAATAACAAAAGAATTAAAAAGATTCGTGTTTGAACCAAACATACAATCTAAATTTAGGCTCGTAACCATATTTGATAAAACACTATCCATGGCAGCATAGTAATGTTGAGTTGTTCCGAAATCATCTTTGTTTTCTCTACTTATTTTAAAATCATTTTCAAATTGTGGTAAAAGGTCCTCATAATAAAATTTAGCATATGAAAGTTCGTCTTTTTTTGTCTTGTTATTATCTGGTGTTTTTGACAATGCAAGATTAACACTATCTATCTTTTTCAATAAATCTTTGTAGGTTATGTCGAAATATACATTTCTTAACTTCTGAAATTTTTTGTATTCAGGACTTTTTGTTTGCAGGTAATCTGCTTTTACAGTTCCAACTGTTTGTGCCTTTATCTGTAAAGAAAAAATAGAAATTATAATGTAAATAAGGTGTTTTTTTAATATCATAAAATTATTGTTCAGTAAAAGTTTTAAATAATAATGGTCATTTTAGGTTATGTTTGCCAACGGTTTTGGCTATGATACGTTGCGGAAAAATCCGCAGGATTCTTTCCGCCATAGCCGAAAGATAGTAAAATTGCAATGAAATTCCGATAGGAATTTCAGCCGCAATGGATTATAGCCGTTGTTGTACCTCGTTTTTTTTTAGTTTTGTTATTCCGATTATTTCAGTCAGTTTATTTATTCCGTTTTTTGATATAATTCTAAATGCTAATTCCGTGAAAATAAATCTAAAAACAACGATAGCCATTAAAGTCGGAATTATTAAAGAAATTATAATCTCTTTTTCTTTTGTAAATAATGCTATTAAAAATCCGATTATTGGGAATAAAAAGATAAGTGATAGCATTACTCTGAAGGCTTTATGAATTCTGATTTCAAGAGTTCCGTTGTACGATTCAACTTTTCCCTCTAAAACACAAAATGCTCCACGTCCAGGTTTTGATGAAATTATTTTAAATCCGTTTCTGTTTACTTGTCCGATAAATGCTTTTTTTGTCCATTCCGAAACAAGAGAGTCAGTTATCATTGTGTTTTTTTCCAGTTCAGACAACGCATCTGAACTTTCTTTTTTAAGTTCAAATTGATAATTGTTAGTCGGAAATATTTTCATTTTACGTTCAGTTTGGAAATGAGGTACAACGGTCTCGTATAACCGTCAGTTACGGGTTAAATTAGCGATTATTTTCGGTTAAGAACTGGCGTTAGCAATTCCGAGTGGATTCGGACGTAGTCGAATCCGCCGTAATTGCGGTTATACATTGTTGTAGCCAGTTATTGTTCTCTATTAAGTGTCATTTCGAAAAACTGACTCCAAGAGTTTTCTCTCTTATATTCACCAGTTTCATACCATTGTCCTTTCTCATTTTGCCATATTATATATCGTACATTATCATTTGGATACCAGTATAGCTTGTTCTCGATAATTTCAGCTTTAAACTCTGCATTCATTCCGCTTGGTAAATATGAGCGAAATATATAATTGTCATTAGTTTTATCATACGTTAATATTGCAAGTGCATTGTGGACAATTTTCCCTTTCGATATTCCTTTTCCCTCAATAAGAACAGCAGTTGAGTCTAATTTAAATTCAATTCTTTCTGTTTGTTCAAATTCTGATTTTCCATTTCGTCCCATCATCCAACCAGTTCCTTTCCAGTTGCCAACCATAAAATCCAATTTTTTTATTTTAGCTTTAGAAATTGAGTCAGTTTCAGAAGTTTGAGAAAATCCTAATGTTGAGATTAAAAGAGTAATTGTAATTGTCAGATAAAATTTCATATTGATTTTGTGTATTATACTGAAATAGGTTGACTTTTTTTTGATAGCTATATTTTAATATTTAGATGTGGAGTTGGTGTAAATTTACATTATTTTTTCGATAAGATCTGTATTCGATGTTCGGATTAAGATGAACTTCTGCAGGTTTTCTTAAGTTAAGGCTAAAATGTGCTCTAAGGTTATTATAGATATATACTGCTTGTTGTGTTAATTTCTGAGCTAATTCAGTGTTTTTAATAGTTTGTTTTAAACCGTATTCGTGTTTTAGTGTTCTGTTAATACGTTCAGCAACTGCATTTTCGTAAGGATCATATTGTTCTGTCATACTCATTGTAATATTATTATCTTCTGCAAACTGCGTGTATTTAGGATTGCAGTACTGGAAGCCTCTATCAGAATGATGAATGATTTTAAGATGAGGATATTTTCTGTTTTTAATGGCCATATCGAGCGCTTTTGTGCAAAGAGATGTTCTCATATGGTTATCGAGATTATATCCCATAATTTGCTTAGAATAGGCATCTGTAACTAAAGCAAGATAGTTGTGTCCATTTTCAGTTTTAATGTAGGTAATATCACTTACCCATAGTTGTTCTGGTCGGGTAGGGACGTGGTCTTTTACAAGGTTCTTATATTTTTTGTACATATGGTTTGAGTTAGTCGTTGTGATGTAATTTTTAGTTTTAGGAACGAGAAGATTATTTATTCTAAGGAATCTATAGAATTTATCTCTACCGATCTTAATATCAGCGTTTATGAAATCCTGTTTTAGTTCCGTATAGAGTTTGATTCCCCCCGTTTTAGATCCTACTTTTTTACGGTAGTCCTTGACCATTTTAATAAGCTTTTGCTGGTCTATTTCTTGTTTTTGTTGAGCTTTGATTCTTTTGTAGAAGGCTTGTTTAGATATCCCAAAACATCCATAGAGCCATTTTCTTTTATACGGTTTTTCTTTTTTAACTCTATCTCTTTTGCTAATGTTTTGGGTAATGACTTTTTTGACATATCGACACCTGTAATCAGTTCCATATCAGCGATTATGTCTTGTTGAAAGTCTTTTTGAAACTCCAGTTCTTCGATCTTTTCCTTTAACTTTTTAATTTCATCGTTTTTACTCATACCATTATTTTGTTGCACTAAGGTACTGTATTTTCTTAACCAATAGGAAATAGTTGTTCTTGGGACATCATATTTTTTAGAAGCCTGGTTGTTGGAGATATGTCCTGTAAGAATTTGGTCAACGACTAAAAGTTTAGTCTCTAAAGTTACTTTTTGGTAGCTTTTTTTTCGCCAGTGTTCATTTTGTGTTTTCATAAGTGACTATAATTAATGGTTTAAATTTTAGTCAACCTATTTCAGGAAAGTTCAGCTTGGTAATGTGTTACAACGGTTTTGTATATGATACGTTGCGTGGTTTAGCACGTAATTTAGCAAATAAAAACCGAATAGAAAATCCGCGAGGATTTTCGTAAGTAGGCTAGAACCAAGCAATTAATTTTATACATTGTTACCTGCAGGCTTTATTCACGTTCATTGTTCAAATATTGTTCAATTTTTTCGTGTAAATTTTCTTTAATCCATTTATTCATTTCCACTTTGTCTTTTCCATCAGAAGCATTCCAAGGACTTTCCTCGTTTAAAATGACTTTCTCATTTTCCAAGTCGTAAAGTGAATGATATAAATTCCCACGTTCCATTATTAAATAGTCATTTTTGATAAAAATCCGAATATTTTCCAAGTTTTTGGCTGCCTCATCGTAATTCCATAATATTTTTTCAATATCATTATCGGTTTTTAATCTTTCTCGGTTTAATCGTTCTTCTCCTTTCCATTTTTCTTTTTTCCACTTAACAATATTCCATTCCATATCGTCAAATCCAGCCATAGTAAAATAGAGAACATAAATATCGTTTCCATATTCTACTTTTTGTTGATATAAATAATCTTTGAAAAATTTCTGATAAATGTTCATTTTTATTTCTGAATACTTTTGAAATCCTTCGCTGTTAAGTCGATTACTTGTTGTGTCTTTATATTTCTCCGCTATTGTTACACTATCAATTAAAATTTTCTGTTCTAATAATTCCGATAATTCTAAATCTCCAATTTGCTCAAAATAATATTCTATTGTTCTGTCCTCAATCTTTTCAGTTTGAGTTTTACAGCTTATTGAACAAGCTATTAATAAAATTAAGGTCAAATTTTTCAAATTCATACGTAATGTTTTTTTTAGCTTGCAGGTAACGGGTTTGGCTATGGTTTCGTTGCGTGAAAATCCGCGAGGATTTTCCGCCGTGCACCGAAGATAGCAAATTTGCGAGGACTTTCCGAGAGGAAAGTCAGAAGCAATGAACTATAGCCGGTGTTGGTAGTAGGTTTTATTCATTTAACATTCTGTTTTTAATGAAATCATTCTCAAATTCAATTATTACTTTTTCTCTGTATTTCATATGAGATATAACACTAATTAAAGGTAAATCTTTATACATATAATTCAGATAGTCAATTTTCTCTGCTTTTCGGGTTAGAACGTAATCTGTATTTAATTCCGAACGTATTCTTCTTCCTAAATTTTCATCTGTTATTAACGCCAAAATTTCCGTTCTATATTTTTCTAATTTAGAAATGAATTCAGTCGCATTTTCATTGTATTTTTCTCCAATGAAGAAAAATTCGTTTACTAATTCTTTATTTGAGAGTTCTCCATTGTAATCAGTTGGGTCGTCAATTTTATTAATTAGTTCGGAATAAGTGTTGTCCAAATAGTTCAGGTATTCTGTGGTTAAGCTATGATATAATTGAGTTGATTCATCATTAATGAGGTTTTCATTTGATAGATTTTCAGCAATTTGGTCTTTCAACATTCCGCTAGAATGAACAAATTCTTCATTCAATAATCCATACATTGAGTATGGTTCATTCTCTTGCTTACAAGACGATGTAATTATCAATAAAAGTAAAAGTGTGATTTTTTTCATGTGGTTTTGTTCAACTTACTGCCAACGGCTTCGTATAACCCGTCAGTTATCGGGCTAAATTAGCCAAAAGTTTTTAGTTATTAACTAGCTTAAGCAATTCTGAGTGGATTCGGACGTAGTCGAATCCGCCGTAATTGCGGTTATACATTGTTGGCATTTCGTTTTTATTTTTCAATTAAATCTCTCGGCAATTTATTCTCAAATATATATACGTTTTTTTCATCAGGAATTGTCTCGTTATGAATTATTAAATTCAAATTGTTTTCAAAATATAAATTTATTCCGAAACTCAAATCGTTATCTTTTTTCCAAACTAATTCTTTCCATTCTACCAATTTCTTTCCGATATATTTTTCAAATTCAGGAAATAAAATTTCGGTTAATTCAGTTGGATAGCTAAATTCAGCATCTTCATTTTTGAACGTTTTAATTTCCTCAATTGATTTTCCGCTATTTCGAATTGTAGTTATTTCATCTGTTGAGACAACACTAATCCAATTATCAAATTCCAAATATGAAACATTGATTCTATCAACTAATTCTCCATTTAAGAAAAAGGATTGAATTCGACCTTTTTTCAGTCTTTTATCAATCATAGAATCTAATATTTCTTTTCCGTTCATAATTTTCCGTAAATGAATGCCAACGGTTAACGGCTAGAAATTCGTTGCGGAAAAATCCGCAGGATTATTCCGCCATAGAACGAATTTAGTAAAAAGAAATGAATTTTCGGAAGAAAATTCAGTCGCAATGATTTTTAGCCAATGTTGTTTTTAGTAGCGGCCCACAAGAGTAAGCAGAGGCAGCTTGCGTGTCTGTTATTTTATCCGCAGCGTTTATTTAGTCGGCAATTTATTGTCGGTTAAATTTTTTATCCAAAGTGTTATTTTTAGCTTTCAGATTTAATTTTTTTTAAAATCCGCAACAGTAGTTTTTCGCGCAAAGTTTGAAGTTTTAAAGAATCCGAGTGATTATCGGTTGCAGTTTTTTTCAGCGTTTTGCTGAAAGTCGGTCGCAGTTGAGTGATCAAATTTTAACCGGCATTTTGAGAATCGGATTTTTTTTAAAGAGTTCGAGTGAGCGTCGGCCGCTATTGAAAGCAACGGTTAACGGCTAGAAATTCGTTGCGGAAAAATCCGCAGGATTATTCCGCCGTAGAACGAATTTAGTAAAAAGAAATGAATTTTCGGAAGAAAATTCAGTCGCAATGATTTTTAGCCAATGTTGTTTTTAGTAGCGGCCCACAAGAGTAAGCAGAGGCTGCTTGCGTATCTGTTATTTTATGCGCAGTGTTTATTTAGTCGGCAATTTATTGGTTGGTTACATTTTTTATCCAAAACGTTAATTTTTAGCTTTCAGATTTAATTTTTTTTTAAAACCGCAACAGTAGTTTTTCGCGCAAAGTTTTAAGTTTTAAAGAATCCGAGTGATTATCAGTTGCAGTTTTTTTTCAGCGTTTTGCTGAAAGTCGGTCGCAGTTGAGTGATCAAGTTTTAACCGTCATTTTGTGAATCGGATTTTTTTTAAAGAGTTCGAGTGAGCGTCGGCCGCTATTGAAAGCAACGGCCTCGGCTATGAGTAGTTGCGTGGTTTAGCACTTAACTTTGCAAGTACACACCGAACTGAAAATCCGCGAGGATTTTCAGAAGTAGGCGAGAACAAGCAATTACTTTTAGCCATTGTTGGGTGTAGTTTTTATTATTCGGTTATTCTCCTTTTCAAATCCATTCGTTCGTGTAAAATTCTCGTGATTTCGATTGGATTCACTTCTGATTTGCGATAGAATATTACGTGTCGATTTGCTTTTAGTCCGAAAAGGTCAGATTTAATTCCGTCATAATTTTTTCCAAGTTCTGGATTGTTAGCAATGTCTTGGCAAATATCCAGAAGCATATCATAATATCTGTCGGCTTGATTTTCAGACCAATTTTCAACTGTATATTCCCAAATTCCATTTAAGTCACTACAGCCTTATTGGTCAACTCGTATTTAGCCATTCTGTCTGCGTTTAGCTTTTAATTCCTCAAGATTTTTTTTAGGGTCGAAATCGTGAGCAATTCCGCTATCTATTCCTTCTTGAATAGCATTTCTTAACGCAATAACTTTACTTTCTTCATTTTCCAATAATCGAAGTCCAGCTCTGATTACTTCACTTACGTTTTTGTAACGTCCAGCAGAAACTTGAGTTTGTACAAACTGGTCAAAATAATTTCCGAGTGATATTGATGTATTTTTCATTCCGTTTTAATTTTAATCAAATATACCAATTTTTGGTAAAATAATCAAATTTGTGGATTTTCGCTCAAATTACACCCAACGTGTTTGTATATGGAAAGTTGCGGGTTTGCGTGCGAGGATTTTCCGAAGGAAAATCAGACGTAGCAAACGTGCAACGACCTTTGTTTTAGCACAACACCAGCAATTTTTTATATACGGTGTTGGCAGTAGGCTTTTATTCTTTGTTCAATTTCATTAATATTAATCGGTTAGGATTTAATTCTAAAATAAGATATTTATTTCCGAAATCGCCCAAGGAAATAGTCGTTGACAAAGTCCGATTACTTTGATCAATTTTCCACGTTCCTATTTTCGGTGTAGTTTCTCCATCGTTCTTTTCAGAGTTTTTCGGATATCCAGCTTTAAGTCCGCCGTTCCAGTAAAATATTGTTACTAATTCTTTGTATTCGCTGTTATATTCTAATCTTTTAGTCAATATAATTCTATCATTTGGTTCAATTTTATTGACTTCCCAGACTTCTGAATCGTTGCCATATAAGTATCTCACATTAATATTTTCTGCGTTTTGGTTTTGTCCGCTAACAAGTCCAAAAGTTAAGAAGGTTAAAATTAATATCAGATTTTTATAATTCATCGATTTTCAGCTTACTGCCAACGGTCTCGTATAAGAATAGTTGCGGTTTTGTGTGCGAGGATTTTCCGCAGGAAAATCAGACGTAACAAAACTGCAACTACCTTTGTTTAAGCACTAATGTAGCAATTATTTTTATACATTGTTGGCAATAGTTTTTTATTCCGTTTAAATTTCTAAAGACTATTTAATTCTGCTAATTTGTCGAGTAATAAACTCCTATAACTTTCTATGTAATCTGGATATATAGCATTTCTGAAACGCCAAGATTTATGAAATCCATTATTGTCTTGATATTCTAAATAATATCCTCCATTTTCATTTGTACAATTGGTGCAGTCTAAATATCCATTTGGCTCATCAAATATTTCATTCGGTAATTCAGTAATTAATGATTCAAAATCTTGGTAATTTGCGTTACTCATAAGCTGAAAATTACCTTCAAAAAATGTGCTTTCAGGATAATTATAATCGACGTCTCTATAAATATTTTCAGAGTCTATTTTGTAAATCGTAGAACAATCGCCTGAACAGCTTGAATCTGCAAACCAACCAAAAATAAGTGTTCCGTTTCTTTGAGTGCTTTCGTTTCCATTGTCATCATCAGAACTGCATCCAAACAACGTTAATATTAATGATAAGGTTAAAATAAAATTCAGTTTTTTCATTGTGTAAAATTTGGTTTAAATTGTTGCCAACGGTTTTGGCTATGATTTCGTTACGGAAAAATGGGCGACCATTTTTCCGACGTTGACCGAAAGATAGCAAAAATGGATGGAATTTCCGCGAGGAAATTCCGCCGTAATGAATTATAGCCGTTGTTAGCTTTTAGTGCTTTTATAATTCATTCCGTTTTTTGTTTTTTCGGTCAGCTTTTTATTCAAGTTTCTTTAATTTCCGCTTTTAATTCATTCCGCAAACTTGCTCAAATTCCGACCGTTTTTTAATTCAGGTTTGAGTGAGTAATTCCAGCGTTGTTTTTCCAGTTCCGATTGTGCAAACAAGCTAAAAAGTCAAGCGTAATTCAATTCAGAGCTTGAGTGAGTAATTCCGTTGTTGTTTTTTCATTCCACATTTGAGTGATAATTCCGAAAATTTTGAAATTCCGCACACAGTTTTTCTGATTTATCTACCTTAAAATTCTAAAAAAAAAAATCGAAAAATAAACCAGTCTTTTTTCAAACCGCAAACTTGCTCCAGCATTAAAGCTAACGGTCTCGGCTATGAGTAGTTGCGTGGTCTAGCACTTAACTTTGCAAGTACACACCAAACTGAAAATCCGTGAGGATTTTCAGAAGTAGGCGAGAACAAGCAATTACTTATAGCCAATGTTGCCTGTAGTTATTATTTAAATTTAATCAATTTTAATATTTTTAAATAAATCAACTAATTCAGCACTTGAAGGTCTTGGAGTGCTATAATCTACAATATTACCTTCAGGATTAATTAATATATATCTTGGAATACTATTTATGCCATATTCTTCAAAAAAATAATTATCATTTTCTGTTGCAAACAGGTGTATCCCTGTCAAAGATTTCTTTTTTATAGCTTTTTTCCATTTCTCTTTATTGTCCTTCCATGCAATACTTAAAAAAGTAATGTCTTCATGTTCTTGTTCTAATTTTTTTAATGCTGGCACTTCTGCAAAACAGTTACCACACCAAGTAGCCCAAATATTAATAAACACAAACTTTCCTTTAAAATCATCAAGAGAATTTATACCACCAGAATAGTTCTTGTAATTAGCAAATTTTGGAGAGGGAGTTCCTTCTTTCAATTTATTAAATCGAAAGTAAAGGTCTGTCATTCTAGCTTTAATTATTGTATCATTTCCAGTATAATATTTTTTAAAGTCATTGTAAAAAGCTTGAGTGTCTTTTGCGTTTAAAAAATAGAAATCTGCACTATTTGCAATTAAGTCATTTTTTATGTGTTCGTTTGGAACAATCAAAGCCAAATCTTTAATTGCATTTTGAAATAGTGAATAAGATGGATTAAGTTTTTTAGACTCATTTTCTATTTTCCTAAGCTGTAAATTGTAATAGCTTGTAACCAAATATTTGTAATGTACATATTTTTTATAATCTTCTTCGTTGGAGTAGTCAATATCTAATTCTTTATTTAATCCCGATTTATCATGAAGATAGAGAGAGAGGTTATTAAGGTATTCATATTTAATTGAAGCTCTTTCATGTATTTTCATTTCATTAGTCAGCTTAGAATCATTGAGTTTTTGAAGTTGCTTTTCTTTAATATCACTGAGAATGGTTATTATTTCTTTTTCGGATTTTTCTTCTAAGCTAACATCATTAAAACTTTTCTCTCTTGATTTATTAACAAAGTATTCGTTAGTTGTAATGTTATCACCTTTTATTGTAGCTCCTTCTGTTTTAAATTTTTTTGAATCGTATTTAATGGTGTATTTGTTTGATGGACTTAAATAGAATTGAATCATGTTGGTCTTATCTGATATTAAATACAGTTCCTTTTTTTTAATATTTAGAGTGTCAAGAAAACTTCCATCTCTATTTAAATCAATAGTTATGCCTTTTCGGTGAGAATTATACTGAGACCTAAGCTCTATTGTTTTTGGTCCATTTTTAATTGTGCCAGATATAACAGTGTAATCAGTTTTTTTTTGACAGGAATAATTAAAAATCAGCATAAAGTTTATTGTACTAATCAATATTATTTTCTTTGTCATATGTCGTTTTTTTAATTACAGGCAACGGTTAACGGCTAGAAATTCGTTGCGGAAAAATCCGCAGGATTATTCCGCCGTAAAACGAATTTAGTAAAAAGAAATGAATTTTCGGAAGAAAATTCAGTCGCAATGATTTTTAGCCAATGTTGTTTTTAGTAGCGGCCTACAAGAGTGAGCAGAGTCAGTTTGCGTGTCTGTTATTTTATCCGCAGCGTTTATTTAGTCGGCAATTTATTGGTCGGCTAAATTTTTATCCAAAACGCTAATTTTTAGCTTTCAAATTTAATTTTTTTTAAAATCCTCAACAGTAGTTTTTCACGCAAAGTTTTAAATTTTTAAAGAATCCGAGTGATTATCGGTTGCAGTTTTTTTCAGCGTTTTGCTGAAAGTCGGTCGCAATTGAGTGATCAAATTTTAACCGGCATTTTGAGAATCGGTTTTTTTTAAAGAGTTCGAGTGAGCGTCGGCCGCTATTGAAAGCAACGGTTTATGGTATGGTGTCGTGCGGGATTACGAAGCGATTTCTTATCATTTTACACCGACTTTTTTTACGAGCCACAAACGCTCGCAAACCACTGAAACCCGCATGCACTATACCATGTGTTACCTGCTGGTGTTTATTCATTTATCAATCCGAGAACCTTTTGTTCTAATTCTTTTCCTCTCAAATTTTTTGCTACAATTATTCCTTCTGGATTTACAAGGAAAGTAGTTGGGTATCCATGAATCCCGAATGTTTCCTTGATTTTATTGGAATCAGTCGAAAGTATTTGAGTCCAGTTAATTGAATCTTTTTCGATCATATCTTTAAGTCCTTTTGAAGGGCTATCTCCAACAATTCCGACTATTTCAAATTTATCTCTGTCAGTTTTTTCATAGAGTTCTTTCAAGTTTGGGATTTCTTGTATACATGGGCCACACCAAATCGCCCAAAAATCAATCAATACATATTTACCTTTCAATTGTTCCGATGATATTTGAGATTCAGTCATAAAATCGTTACCCTTAAAAGAAAATGATTTAAAACCAATCTGTGTTGAATACAATTCACTTTTCGGCACTGTCATTTTTTCTAATTCCAGCGTATTGCTATTTAAATTAACCCCAATATTTTTATAAATGTTTCCATTGATTTCAATGAACTCATTTTTCGCTGTAAGTTTTTCAGGATTGATTTTATCTCCATCTTTTATACTATCATTTATCAAAACAATACTTGGTTTTTTAAATGATAAATTGGTAAATCCATCAGAGCAAACTACAATTTTTTCTCCATCGAAATCAGCTACTGAATATTGAGGAAAATTGCACATAAACATATTATATTGACTCATATGTGCTATGAAAAGCGGAGCAGCAATTAATTGTTTTTTACCATTTACCAATCTTTCGAATGAAACATTGATAGCATTGCTTAACGCAACAGAATCTTTGTTAATTTTTTCGCTTGGTGAAAAATCATATGGTATGAAGCTTTTATCATCACTAAAATCAAGATTATTATTTGCATCAACTATCATGTTTGTTACACCTTCTGAATCTTTACCAAAGGCAAATGCTATTTTAGTTTTTAATGGTTCTTTTGATAACTCAATAGTATCAGGTTTCCAATCCCATGATTTTTGCAATTCTTCATATCTGATTTTAGTAATGTTTCCAAGCAAATAGTTTTGATAAACTGATTGATACATATTTGTCTCAATATCTCCAAATTTTATTTCAGTCCAGTTTTCTGGTGCTCCTGTTACAGATAAATAAGTTTTTTTCCATGGATTATTCTCATCTTCAGAGTATGGTGAAATTCCACCAAGTGAAGCGTTAAAATATCCATACCCATTCTGATGAGTTAGTGGAAGTTTAATCGTTTTTTCTGTCGAGCAACTAATTAAGATTGTAATACAAATTGCTAATAGGGTCAATGTTTTAAAATTCATTTTATTGGGTTTAAATATTAATTTTCTCATTCTGTTTATTTATTGCTGTGCCGTTCTTTACACTTGCAGGTAACGGTCTCGTATAACCGTCAGTTACGGGTTTATATGCGTTAATATTCGGTTTAGCACTGACGTTAGCAATTCCGAGTGGATTCGGACGTAGTCGAATCCGCCGTAATTGCGGTTATACATTGTTGGCAATAGTTATTTTTTCAGATATTTCTTCACGAATTTCAGTTCCGATTTTTTGTCAATTTGGGAATTCGAAACGCAGACGCTTGTCCAAAATTTTCCATTCTCATCTATTTTTCCAAAAACCAAATACCTTTTATTTTTTTCGAAATAATAGTCGCAAAGATATTTTTCTTCTTTTTCCTCAATCAGTTTCAGATTCGATAGTATTTCTTTTCCGCGATATAATTTTATTGGTTCAAACTTTCCGTCTCCAATATAATTCCCGTAAAAAATTACAGTCGAACTTTCAAAACTGTCTTCTAATTTCAGTTCCGATTCACTTTTTTCGTTTGTTATTGCGTAAGTTTTGCATTCACACGCAAAAGATTGATTGAGATAGGTCAAAAATAGGATTAGTATTATCTTTCTCATTGGGTTTTTCTAATTATTGCCAACGGTCTCGTATAAGATTAGTTGCGTGGTTTAAGCAACTAATTTAGCAAATAAAAACCGAATAGAAAATCCGCGAGGATTTTCGTAAGTAGGCTAGAACCAAGCAATTAATTTTATACATTGTTGTAGCCAGTTTTTATTCATCGTCATCCATTGTTTTAAACTTAACAGGTATTCCAAAATTTAATTTCGCAGAATGACCTGAAGTATTTGAACTGTCACCTTTTATATTACCTCCAACAATAGCAGCTACTACACTTAATTTCGCTTCACTTCCTTCTTTTTCAATTACATTTACTGAAACTTCAAACTCAATTTTCTGAAATCGTGAAATTCCAGTTTCTACAACTGATACAGTTTCATTTAATTTAGGAACAATAGTCCCATTTTCTATTTCACTTTGAGCTTCGCTTACTCCTTCAATAATATCAGTCAAGGTTTTTTTGATAAATTTTTTTAATTCCATTGGTTATTTTTTAAATCTTCGATTTCTAGTTCAGCCCAATTCAGGACGTTAAATTCATTTCTCTTAAAATTTGATAAATCTACCTTATTAAATATTAACTGAACTTCGTTTTGTATTCGGTCAAAATTCACAATCCAAGGTGAACAAATTCTGTCAGTCAATTCAATTGATTCCGAAATGGAATTATTTTGGTCTGATATTTTTCCAATTATTTCAATTCGATAAGAGTTCTTTAGTTTCTCATATTTTGAGATTTCAAATCCGTTTTTACAATTCAGAGTTTCGCATATCAATTCCGCAAACTTTTTCCCTTTATCAAGTGATTTCTGGTTTTCAGTAATTAAAGTTAGTCGAAAGTTCTTCATTTCCTCAAATTGGCTACAACGGTTAACGGCTAGAAATTCGTTGCGGAAAAATCCGCAGGATTATTCCGCCATAGAACGAATTTAGTAAAAAGAAATGAATTTTCGGAAGAAAATTCAGTCGCAATGATTTTTAGCCAATGTTGTTTTTAGTAGCGGCCCACAAGAGTAAGCAGAGGCAGCTTGCGTGTCTGTTATTTTATCCGCAGCGTTTATTTAGTCGGCAATTTATTGTCGGTTAAATTTTTTATCCAAAGTGTTATTTTTAGCTTTCAGATTTAATTTTTTTTAAAATCCGCAACAGTAGTTTTTCGCGCAAAGTTTGAAGTTTTAAAGAATCCGAGTGATTATCGGTTGCAGTTTTTTTCAGCGTTTTGCTGAAAGTCGGTCGCAGTTGAGTGATCAAATTTTAACCGGCATTTTGAGAATCGGATTTTTTTTAAAGAGTTCGAGTGAGCGTCGGCCGCTATTGAAAGCAACGGTTAACGGCTAGAAATTCGTTGCGGAAAAATCCGCAGGATTATTCCGCCGTAGAACGAATTTAGTAAAAAGAAATGAATTTTCGGAAGAAAATTCAGTCGCAATGATTTTTAGCCAATGTTGTTTTTAGTAGCGGCCCACAAGAGTAAGCAGAGGCAGTTTGCGTGTCTGTTATTTTATCCGCAGCGTTTATTTAGTCGGCAATTTATTGGTCGGCTACATTTTTTATCCAAAGTGTTAATTTTTAGCTTTCAGATTTAATTTTTTTTTAAATCCGTAACAGTAGTTTTTCGCGCAAAGTTTTAAGTTTTAAAGAATCCGAGTGAATATCGATTGTAGTTTTTTTTCAGCGTTTTGCTGAAAGTCGGTCGCAGTTGAGTGATCAAGTTTTAACCGGCATTTTGTAAATCGGATTTTTTTAAAGAGTTCGAGTGAGCGTCGGCCGCTATTGAAAGCAACGGTTCGTATATGGAAAGTTGCATGTTTGTGAGCGGCGATTTTCCGAAGGAAAATCGGAAGCAAGCAAACGAGCAACTTCCATTTGTTTAAGGTAAAACTAGCAATTTTTTATATACAATGTTAGTTTTAGTGCTTTTTTTTGATTGAAAATCAGTCGGCAACCAAATCCGCTCAATTTATTTTTTTTATCAGATTATGATTGGTTAATCCGCAAGGTTTTTTTAATCCACAAAAAGCTCAAAATCCGATATAATTTTTGTTTATTCAACAGAGTGGAAGTCCACAGTAAATTTTATTCACAATTTTAGGGTTTCCGCAACGTTTGTCAAAATCCGCACAGTTATTCACTCTAATTTTAGAGTTTTTAATCTGCAAAATTTTGAAACTCGGCAGCAATCTTTTTCGGAATTGTCTATCTTAAAATTCAAAAAAAAATTCGAATCTAAGCACCAGGCATTTTTCTAACCGCAAACTTGCTTCAGCATTGAAACTAACGGTCTCGGCTATGAGTAGTTGCGTGGTTTAGCACGTAATTTAGCAAGTACACACCAAACTGAAAATCCGCGAGGATTTTCAGAAGTAGGCGAGAACAAGCAATTACTTATAGCCATTGTTAGGCAACGTTTTTATTTATTAATCATTTTTTTCAATTCCCCAATAGTTGGTTCTTTACCATTTAATTTTCTATGAAGCATAGAATGGCAATTTGGACAAACTGGAATTAAATCGTTTCTATAATCTATTTTATAATTTTTTCCGATTTCGTGAATTGGAACCAAATGGTGAATGTGAATAAAGTCTACTCCAATTTCTCCGTACATTTCTTTAAAATTCAAGTCACATACTTTGCAATTCAGTCCGTGAAAATTGACAGCATTTTCTCTCGCTTTTGAACTTCTCTCATATTTATTGACAATTACTATTCTTTTCGCTCCTTCATATTCTGTTTCTTCCTCATTCACAGTATCAGGAAAAAAGTCAGTTTGATAGTTGTCAGTAAAATAAGTTTCAATGTGTTTTAGCAGATTTTCATCTTTTATTTTTACTGGACCTTGTGGTGCAGCTTTTAATCCATTCTCTTTAAGATTCTCAAGTTTCATTTGATTGTTTGAAACTTGTTCGATAAGTCTTAAAGTCATAAATTTTCCATCTAACGATTTAAAATATTCCTCTTCGTCAAGCCAATATTCTTTATCGTCTCTAATTTGGTTAGAATTGAGGTCAATTCTATCAACTGTACATTTGTACTGTATCATCATTAAAGGTCGAGTACAATAAATGTAAACAGTATCTCCAACTTCAAATTTCGCATTTCCTTGTCTCCAATCTATTGAACCATAATGTTCAAAAGAACTTGAATGGTCGTACATTTTAGAATTTGCTGAAATTATCCAATTCATTGATTATTCTCGGTTTTTGTATTATACTGAAATAGGTTGACTTTTTTTTGATAGCTATATTTTAATATTTAGATGTGGAGTTGGTGTAAATTTACATTATTTTTTCGATAAGATCTGTATTCGATGTTCGGATTAAGATGAACTTCTGCAGGTTTTCTTAAGTTAAGGCTAAAATGTGCTCTAAGGTTATTATAGATATATACTGCTTGTTGTGTTAATTTCTGAGCTAATTCAGTGTTTTTAATAGTTTGTTTTAAACCGTATTCGTGTTTTAGTGTTCTGTTAATACGTTCAGCAACTGCATTTTCGTAAGGATCATATTGTTCTGTCATACTCATTGTAATATTATTATCTTCTGCAAACTGCGTGTATTTAGGATTGCAGTACTGGAAGCCTCTATCAGAATGATGAATGATTTTAAGATGAGGATATTTTCTGTTTTTAATGGCCATATCGAGCGCTTTTGTGCAAAGAGATGTTCTCATATGGTTATCGAGATTATATCCCATAATTTGCTTAGAATAGGCATCTGTAACTAAAGCAAGATAGTTGTGTCCATTTTCAGTTTTAATGTAGGTAATATCACTTACCCATAGTTGTTCTGGTCGGGTAGGGACGTGGTCTTTTACAAGGTTCTTATATTTTTTGTACATATGGTTTGAGTTAGTCGTTGTGATGTAATTTTTAGTTTTAGGAACGAGAAGATTATTTATTCTAAGGAATCTATAGAATTTATCTCTACCGATCTTAATATCAGCGTTTATGAAATCCTGTTTTAGTTCCGTATAGAGTTTGATTCCCCCCGTTTTAGATCCTACTTTTTTACGGTAGTCCTTGACCATTTTAATAAGCTTTTGCTGGTCTATTTCTTGTTTTTGTTGAGCTTTGATTCTTTTGTAGAAGGCTTGTTTAGATATCCCAAAACATCCATAGAGCCATTTTCTTTTATACGGTTTTTCTTTTTTAACTCTATCTCTTTTGCTAATGTTTTGGGTAATGACTTTTTTGACATATCGACACCTGTAATCAGTTCCATATCAGCGATTATGTCTTGTTGAAAGTCTTTTTGAAACTCCAGTTCTTCGATCTTTTCCTTTAACTTTTTAATTTCATCGTTTTTACTCATACCATTATTTTGTTGCACTAAGGTACTGTATTTTCTTAACCAATAGGAAATAGTTGTTCTTGGGACATCATATTTTTTAGAAGCCTGGTTGTTGGAGATATGTCCTGTAAGAATTTGGTCAACGACTAAAAGTTTAGTCTCTAAAGTTACTTTTTGGTAGCTTTTTTTTCGCCAGTGTTCATTTTGTGTTTTCATAAGTGACTATAATTAATGGTTTAAATTTTAGTCAACCTATTTCAGGAAAGTTCATTTGTCAAATGTTGCCTAACGGTTACGTATAAGAATAGTGCGGTCTTGTGTCCGAGGATTTTCCGTAGGAAAATCAGAGTGACTAAATACGCACTAAACTTTTGATTTAGGATTAAACTTAAGCATTATTTTTATACAATGTTGTGCAACGTATTTTATTTATTCTTTCTGTTTTTCGACATTTTCATTTCCGCTTTTACATAATCAACAATTTCATTATTTCTAAAATATTCGTAATCATAATCCTTGTCCGAATTATAGTGAACTAAATCTCCATAACTCTCGGTAAAAACTACGTTAAAATACTCGACGTTTTTACAGTCAGCTGTCGAACACAACACTTCTACAAATCCGAAATTCATTTTTGCAGAAGTACTATTGGAAATATCCGTTTTTAGTTTTTTCAATAACGATTCAATTTTCCTAATTTTCTCTTTGTCAGTAATTATTAATGAGGTTTTTCCACCATAAGAATGTTCCGCTTTATTAATCATTTTAACTTCAACTATCGGTAAAGAGCATTCTCTCCTTTTACAAGAAAATAAACAAAATAATAGAAAAATTAGAGTCAGATTTTTAAACATTAGAATTTTGTAGTGGAAGCGGTTTTTATGTTGCACAACGGTTCGTATATGGAAAGTTGCGTGTTTGTGAGCGGCGATTTTCCGAAGGAAAATCGGAAGCAAGCAAAGGAGCAATTTCCATTTGTTTTAGGTAAAACTAGCAATTTTTTATATACAATGTTGGTTTTAGTGCTTTTTTTTGATTGAAAATCAGTCGGCAATCAAATCGGCTCAATTTATTTTTTTTATCAGATTTTGATGTGTTAATCCGCAAGGTTTTTTTAATCCACAAAAAGCTCAAAATCCGATATAGTTTTTGTTTATTCAGCAGAGTAGAAGTCCACTGTAAATTTTATTCATAATTTTAGGGTTTCCGCAACGTTTGTCAAAATCCGCACAGTTATTCACTCCAATTTTAGAGTTTTTAATCCGCAAAATTTTGAAACTCGGCAGCAATCTTTTTCGGAATTATCTATCTTAAAATTCTAAAAAAAATTTCGAATCTAAGCACCAGGCATTTTTCTAACCGCAAACTTGCTTCAGCATTGAAACCAACGTTAGCGTATAAATTTCAGTTGCGGAAAATCGGTTACGATTTTCCGATTTAGACTGAAAGATAGAAAATTGCAATGAATTTCCGTAGGAAATTCAGCCGCAATTGAATTTATACATTGTTAGCAAACGTTTTATTTTCATCTTTTCAGTATGTAATTCTTATTCCGTTTTTATATTGATTCAGACATTTTTTGTCCAATTCTATTTTCTCATTAATGAAAGAAATGCCTTTTCGCGTCTCTTTATATACCTTAATTAATTCTAGTGTTTCTAAATTAATCAAAATGCTATAAGAATAATCTGTACTATAATCAGAGATTTCAAAGTTCAGATAAAATGGCATGATGTCTTTTGAATGATACCAAGAAGCAGATAAATTTAATTTTGCATTTTTATTTTCCTCAAAGTATTCAGTTATACATTCAGGGAATACAATTATTCTATTTCTAATTTGTAGTATTTTTTCAGCCTTGTCAAATTTCGCAGGACTATATTCATTCGGTAAACCAATTATATTTCCATTTTTGTCAATTTGAAGAGGTGTATCTTTATGGATAACATCTCTGTTTGTCAGAAGCAAAAATGAAAATAAAATCAAAAATGTTTTCATCCGATAAGTTTGGTTTTAATGTTTGCTAACGGTTCGTGTAAGGATAGTTGCGTGGTTAAGCATCTAACTTAACAAAAATGGAACGAACCAGAGGAAAATCCGCAGGATTTTCCGAGTAGGCTAGAACCAAGCAATTATTTTTACACATTGTTAGCGCACGTATTTATTTAATTCAGCCCAAGTTTCAATTCCGTAAATTTTTGAAATTATTTGTCCGTTATACTCCAAATATTTCCATTGCTCTAATCCGCTATCGAAAACTGAAACCATTTGGCTATTGTTTTTTATTTTAATCAGTTTATTAATCGTATCTATTTTTACTTTTTCACATCCAAATCTAGATTTGTACTTTTCAAGTACTCTTTCTGAAATATTTGAAGAGTCAAATTCCAAATCCGATGAATAAGTAATAATTCTAAAATCCTTATTATTTGATTTTATGGATTTACTGATATTAATGATTTCAATATTGTCAATTGAAATTGAGTCTATTTGCTTTCCAACCCGTTTCATTTTAGTCAGAAATTCATTTTTCTCATATACAGTCCAAAATTCAGTCGGCATGTAATCAACAGCTTTGTCATATTCAAAGTTTGTAATCAAATTGCTGTATTCCAAAAAATCAGATTCCAATTGATTCCTTGTGATTTCTTGTCCGCAACTAGTGTATGCAACAAGAATAAATAATATCAAGAGTGTTTTTCTCATATGTGCGCTAACGGTTCGTATATGGAAAGTTGCGTGTTTGTGAGCGGCGATTTTCCGAAGGAAAATCGGAAGCAAGCAAACGAGCAACTTCCATTTGTTTAAGGTAAAACTAGCAATTTTTTATATACAATGTTGGTTTTAGTGCTTTTTTTTGATTGAAAATCAGTCGGCAATCAAATCGGCTCAATTTATTTTTTTTATCAGATTTTGATTGTTTAATCCGCAAGGTTTTTTTAATCCACAAAAAGCTCAAAACCCGATATAATTTTTGTTTATTCAGCAAAGTGGAAGTCCACAACAATTTTATTCATAGTTTTAAGGTTTCCGCAACGTTTGTCAAAATCCGCACAGCTATTCACTCCAATTTTAGAGTTTTTAATCTGCAAAATTTTGAAACTCGGCAGCAATCTTTTTCGGAATTATCTATCTTAAAATTCTAAAAAAAATTCGAATCTAAGCACCAGGTATTTTTCTAACCGCAAACTTGCTTCAGCATTGAAACCAACGGTCTCGTATAACCGTCAGTTACGGATAAATATACGAAGTTTTTCGGTTTAGCACTGACGTTAGCAATTCCGAGTGGATTCGGACGTAGTCGAATCCGCCGTAATTGCGGTTATACATTGTTGCCATTTCGTTGTTTTTTCATACAATTCCGATTAATTATTTCTTTCCTCTCTTTCTCTAATTATTATGAAGTAGATAACATAAAGCCATCCGAAAATTCCGTGTAAAATTGCATACAAAATTGATTTATTTCTGTCCCAAGAAACAACAATAGCAATTACGCTTCCAATTCCAATTCCGTTTTTAACAACTGTTTGTTTTATTCCAGTATTTCCTGTTTGTTGGCTATAACACTCTAAAGAAAATATCAGTAAAAAAATCAAAATTAGTTTTACTTTATTCATTCCGATTAGTATAGATTACTTTTCGATTCTTTTTTTTCCTTTTCAAAGGATTTTGTTAAGTTTTCTAATTCCGTTTTCTTTTCGGATTCAGTCAATTCTAAATTTCCTTTAATTTTATTTCTTAATGATTTATATTTCTCTTTTAAAGATTCCAAATGGTCATTTTGTCCAAAAGAATGTAATTTTAATTCTTGCATAAATTTCGATTTTAGTGCGTTCCGCAATGAATGGCAACGGTTCGTATATGGAAAGTTGCGTGTTTGTGAGCGGCGATTTTCCGAAGGAAAATCGGAAGCAAGCAAACGAGCAATTTCCATTTGTTTTAGGTAAAACTAGCAATTTTTTATATACAATGTTGGTTTTAGTGCTTTTTTTTGATTGAAAATCAGTCGGCAATCAAATCGGCACAATTTATTTTTTTATCAGATTTTGATTGGTTAATCCGCAAGGTTTTTTAATCTGTAAAAAGCTCAAAATCCGATTAATTTTTTTATTCCGCAGAGTGGAAGTCCACAGTAAATTTTATTCATAATTTTAGGGTTTCCGCAACGTTTGTCAAAATCCGCATAGTTATTCACTCCGATTTTAGAGTTTTTAATCCGCAAAATTTTGAAACTCGGCAGCAATCTTTTTCGGAATTGTCTATCTTAAAATTCAAAAAAAAAAATCGAATCTAAGCACCAGGCATTTTTCTAACCGCAAACTTGCTTCAGCATTGAAACCAACGTTTGCGTATAAATTTCAGTTGCGGAAAATCGGTACGATTTTCCGATTGAGACTGAAAGATAGAAAATTGCAATGAATTTCCGCAGGAAATTCAGCCGCAATTGAATTTATACATTGTTAGCACCAGTTTTTATTCCATCTTATAAATTCGTCAAACTTTTCAATCAGATTTTCAGGCTTGCATTCAGTCCGCCATAAAACTGGATTCTCACTTTTGTCTTTTATTGTATCCCAGTCTGAATACTTAAGCACAATTTCTTTTTCATTCTTTTTTGTCTCAATGCTCAAAGTCCTTTGATAATTCAGTTTTCCTTTTTCAGGTTTGCTTATCAATAAGCGTCCTAAAGAAGAGCCTGGATAAAATTCAGACGAGTACTTTGAATTTTTTATATATTCAATTAAATCCAACACTTTTTCACTTGCCCATCCACCTTTAATTAAGTCAGTAAATCTTTCTGTCATTTTATTCCATTCCGAATAAAGCATTTCTGGGCTATAAGTCAATTTTTCTTGATATGCGTTTGTTGGATGTTTTTGCATTTTTCAAATTGGTGCTAACGTGTTCGTGTATAGTTTGTTGCGGAAAATCAGCTATGATTTTCCGTCATATTACGAATATAGCGAATAAGAATGAATTTCCGATAGGAAATTCAGCCGCAATGAGCTATACACGTTGTTAGGCACGGTATTTTTAATATTTATCCTTTTTCGATATTTTCAAATTCGTTAAAGAAATCAAATAATCACAAGCATTATAAAAATCGCCTTTTTCTGGATAAAAAACACTTACAGCTCTATAATTTTCGGAATTCACTCCTTCTAAAATCCATTCAGAACCATCAGTACCCATTGAATATCGACCTAATTCCATATTCCAAAAATCAGCTTTTTTAACTAATTCATTGAAATTTTTCCATTCCTTTTTAGTAATGTTTTTGCTTTCGTTAATTATTATTTCAATCGGTTTATGATTTTCATCTAATTTGAGAGTTTTCCAATTCAAATTATACTTTTGTTCCGTTTCTGAAATTCTTATTACAATAGGTTCGTGGAAAGACCTTAACCAAGTAAAGCGAAATATTTCATTATCAATTTTTCGATTAAATAGTAATGGTTCTTTCATTCCGAATAAATATTCAGAATACCATTCCATTACTGAATCATCGTATTTGTCTTTTGAGTAAATTCTTTTTGCTATATAGCTCGAATCTTTTTGTTGTATGTATTGAATCGAATCTATATAAGGAAACATTTCCTTTGGAAAGTAAAATTGATTTTTATCTAATGGAACATTTAGGGTATCAACTTTAATTGTCTTATCGAAAAATTTTTCAATCGGTTTTTTACATTGAAAAAGGAAAACAGATTGAACAAGAAAAATAAATAATATCGATTTCCTCATAGGTTGGTTCATGTTGTGCCTAACGGTTGGGCTATGATTTCGTTGTGGAATTTCACGCAGTGAACATTCCGCCTGAAATCTAACCTTATTATAAAAGTAAGGGTTTCCGTTTAGGAAATCCGCCACAATGAATTATAGCCAATGTTGTAAAACGTTTTTATTTAGTACTTTATAGTTAAATTCAGTTCGTTAAATTCCATTATTTTGTTTTGACTTTTATTGTCAAATTCAAGTGTCAAATGATTTCGTTGTCCATTTTTAAAATGAATATTTTTACAACTCTGAAAATAGTTCTTAAATACTTTCTCGTCCTTGTTTAACGGTAATTCGAATTCGGTATTAGTTAGTTTTCGTATTCCATTATTGTGTTTTGTTGGTTCATTATGGACTTTTTTTTCGGTACGATATGGCAGTCTGAAAGTCCAAGGTAAATTTGGATTTTTTTCGTTTGAAATTATGTCAATTGACATTCCTTTAGGAAAATAATTCGGCTGATAAATCTGGCTTTGTTCAAAAAGCTTGTCAGTCAAATTTGAGTTGACTAAACACAAGCCAAAAGGCGAGAAGGCATTTTTATCAAATTGTGAACGTTCCCAAAGTTTTGTTTTAGAAGTCAATTCGCTTCGGATTTCAGTTTCGTCTATAACCCATAGAATTTCAAGAAAAAAATTTTCAAAATAAAATTTTCGGTTTACTGTTCCTTGTCCTGGATGAATGCGACTACTTCCTTCAGTCAAACCAAACTCAACTAATTTGTCAGCTTCTTTTCCTCCATTATTGGAAAATATAAATATGTGGTCTATTTCCATATTTGTCGGTTCGGTTAAATGTTTTACAACGGTTTAGGCTATGAGTAGTTGCGTGAGTTAGCACTTAACTTTGCAAGTATGCACCAAACTGAAAATCCGAGAGGATTTTCAGAAGTAGGCGAGAACAAGCAATTACTTATAGCCATTGTTGTGCGTTCGGTTTTTCTTTCAATTATTAATTTCTTTTTCGTATTTGTAGAATTCTGGTTTTTCGGTTTGTTCAATTAACACAAAATTCATTTTTTCTACTAATTTAATTGATGGAATATTTGCTTTCTTAATAAACCCAATTAATTTTTCGTAATTTCTACTTCGTAAATATTCAGTCATAAGCATCATAACTTCAAAACCATAACCTGTCCTCCAATATTTCTTTCCAATTGAGCAACCAATTGTACATTCTGTATTATTAATAGGCGTTATCAAGTAAGTTCCAATTAAGTTGTTTGTTACTTTTTCAAGAATTGCGTACCTAAACTCAGTTCCATTGTTAATGTTTTCGGCAACTTTTTTTAGCATTTCTTTTGCTTCATCAATATTTTCCAAAGGACTACTTCCTCTATATTTCATAGCTTCTTTGTCAGAATAAAGCTCGAAAATTACATTGACATCATTTTCAGCTAATTCTCGAATAAGCAATTTTTCATTTTCAATAATCATTATTTAGTTAGTTTCTTTCGGTTTTCTTTTTTTCTAAACTGACGCACAACGGTTTGGTGTATGGCTCGTTGCGGAAAATCAGCTATGATTTTCCGCCGTGACCGAAAGATAGCAAATTGCAATGAATTCCGATTAGGAATTCAGCCGCAATGAGCTATACACGTTGTTACCACACGTTTTTTTATTCAATTTCGGTCAAGATATAATCTTCCTTTTCGTATTCAAATGTCGAAACGAAAATATCTTTTCCAATTTTATTTTTAATCACAAATGGTGGATAAATATTCGTGAAAAGGATGTCAAATCCGTTTTGATTTATCCTTTCCCACATTAAATCAGAATTTCCCATTGTCCAACCACTACTTGTATAAACAGAGTCATTGACAAAATGAATTGTATCAGTCCATTTTCTGTAATTGCGGATAAACTTTTTTCCAGTCAATTTGAATTCAGGTGTTTTATTTTTGAGTGAATCAGCTAATCGTTTATAAACGCCATTTAAGTTACTATTCAAACGGTTAATTACAATGCTGTCGTTTGTCAATGGTTCAATGACATCTGAAAAATAGGATTCATTGTCGGCTATAACGAACTTATTTCCTTTTAGTTTGAAATTGTCAGTTCGTTCGTCGTTATAAACTTGATATTTAAATTGCTTTAAATTAAAAGTGCCATTTTCAAAAGTAAAAACTTCATTAAAAGGAATTCCAGTAGTGGATTCCATTAGACTGTCATTCTCTTTATATTGATATGCAGAAACCCAAGTTCCATTCAGCTTCTTTTCATTCTGACAAGAGGTCAAAATTAAAGTCAAAATAAATATGTTGAGCAGTTTTTTCAAATGTGTGGTAACGGTCTCGTATAACCGTCAGTTACGGGTTAAATTAGCGATTATTTTTCGGTTTAGCACTGACGTTAGCAATTCCGAGTGGATTCGGACGTAGTCGAATCCGCCGTAATTGCGGTTATACATTGTTGGCAATTGGCTTTATTTTTTTCAGTTCTAATTTATTTTCCTTTTCGTCAATTTTAAAGTCAATGTGTTGAAATTCCATCTTTTTGTCACACTTTGAGCAATTATATTTATGCTTAATAAAGTCAAACAAGATTATATCGTTTTTCTCATATTCAGATTTTAAATTTTCTCTTAATTGTATCGCAACAAGATTTTTATACGAAAAATTAGGATTGGTAAAGTCTTTTAGCATATTTTGCTTCAAAAATTTTGAGAAATTCTTAAAATAATAGAATGTTGCAATGTGATTTTCGAAGATTCTTAGATGTTGGAATTTTTGCTCACAATTTGGACATTTTAAAATGTTTACTTCATTTCTATGTTTAATAGAATAGTCATCTTTGATAAATTCCGATTCCAGTTTTTCAGTCAACAGTTTGTGGGTTATTCCATATAGTAGATTGAACCAAGCGTATTCAATATCATCTTTATAGCTCGGACTCCAGTCATTTAGTGAGCCCATTCCACCACCAGGTAAGTCGTGTCCAAGTCTCAAATTATGAAAATATTCCAACCACTGTTTATCTTCATTCAATTCAACCAATTCAATCAGAAGTTCAGAGTACTGCTGTTTGGTTTCATTGCTTAATCTATTTTTATTCCAAAAGCTCATTTTTTTTCAGCTTGTTGCCAACGGTTCGTATATGGAAAGTTGCGTGTTTGTGAGCGGCGATTTTCCGAAGGAAAATCGGAAGCAAGCAAACGAGCAACTTCCATTTGTTTAAGGTAAAACTAGCAATTTTTTATATACAATGTTAGTTTTAGTGCTTTTTTTTGATTGAAAATCAGTCGGTAACCAAATCCGCTCAATTTATTTTTTTTATCAGATTATGATTGGTTAATCCGCAAGGTTTTTTTAATCCACAAAAAGCTCAAAATCCGATATAGTTTTTGTTTATTCAGCAGAGTGGAAGTCCACTGTAAATTTTATTCATAATTTTAGGGTTTCCGCAACGTTTGTCAAAATCCGCACAGTTATTCACTTTAATTTTAGAGTTTTTAATTTGCAAAATTTTGAAACTCGGCAGCAATCTTTTTCGGAATTGTCTATCTTAAAATTCAAAAAAAAAAATCGAATCTAAGCACTAGGCATTTTTCTAACCGCAAACTTGCTCCAGCATTGAAACTAACGGTCTCGTATAACCGTCAGTTACGGGATTAAAGATAATGTTTTTCGGCTTAAAACTGACGTTAGCAATTCCGAGTGGATTCGGACGTAGTCGAATCCGCCGTAATTGCGGTTATACATTGTTGCCAGTAGTTTTTATTCGGATATAAACTTTTCAAATTCCGATTTATTTATTTTCTGTTCTATTCTTGGTTTTTCCAATTTCAGTTTTCCATTTTCTGTAACTGAAGCAACTTTATCATTAGGCTTCTCAATAAAATATTCGAACCTGTGATTAGTAAAATCATATTCCGACCATACATAAATTCCTTTTTTGTTTTCGTTTTTATAATAGTCGTTTTCTGATTTCGCATTTAGGATTCCGTATTTGATTATTTTCTTAAAATGTCTTTCAGATTTATCATCATTCCACCACGAAACATTGTATTGGTCAGAATCATATTTTCTATTCTCCCAAGTATTTCCAATTTTTGGTATTCCGAGTTTTTCTCGTTCCGAATTAAATTCAATTCCGTAATTTTTATTGAATGGTATTACTAATTCATAGATTGCGTTTAAACCTATTAGAAAACCAACATACACAAGTCCTTTAAATATCCCTTTTCCTAAAGTTTTAATTGAAAAAGTAAATTCTTTTGGGTCTTTTTTGTAGTCATAATAATATGCGATTCCAATTGGTACAATTATTAAAATTATTATCAAAATTCCGTAAATCATTCGTGGTCTCTTAAATTACTGGCAACGGATGGCGGTATGAAACGTTGGGAAATTCGGAGCTACTTCACTATCAAAATACAATAAACTTTGATGCGAGAACTGAGGTTTAAATAACCACTTAACTCCCAATGTTTTATGACCGCGTGTTGCCAACTGTACTTTTTCACGAACTGATGTTTAACAAATCAAATATCTTGTACAGTTCTGCTTTTCCTTGCTTTGGAATATCAATATTGAAGTCCCCAAGCTTTTTTGAATTTTGTATTGCAAGGTTCTTATATGGTTTCAATTTTTGATATATATCAGAATTTTTTCGCTTATAATACCGTTCAGTCTTCTCATAATCTTTAAGAATCGTGTTTTTAAACTCGTTGCATACTTTATCACAATTCTCATAGTATTTACCAGACTCTTTTATGTGCTGTAGGTACCAATACTCCAAGCACGGAGTATTTACTAAAACAGAAATGTTTTCAATAGGCTCTATTGTACTTAGATATTCTTTCAACTCATTTATTTTTGATTTTGAGCCAACTTTCCTTTCTCTTTCTTCTTTAAGAATAGTATCAAAATCTATTACCCATATAACTTGACTATAATCTTTGCTATTTTCAATCACATACTCAAACAACTCTGCAAGTTTCTTTTTCTTTGGCAGTTCCGGCTTAATGCTGATAGACCTTAAAAATTCGTGTTCCTTCATCATTTGAAGATACCAAATCTCAGTTTTTCCATCTACTACGATTGAGATAGCCTTTTTTCCAGTTCCTTTTCTTTGTTTATGATTCCTTTTCATCTACAATATCAATATAGTAATCATTTAAGTTTGGAGCCGCACCTAACTTGCCAATTTTATAAGCATTATAAACTGAGCTAGTATTTCTAATTACAGATGAATCGAAATCCATTAAAGAAAACAAATCAGTACTTCCATCAGATTCTTTTTCAGTAAACCATATTACATCATTTCTAAAAATATCTTTTTCCATTAATAACTCTCGATGATGAGTTGAAGCTATTAATTGTGAGTTTTTACTATTTACTAAAAATGTTAATAGAAAATGTTTAAATAAATCAGGATGTAATGATGATTCTAATTCATCAATAGGAAAAACACTTTCTTTTCTAATCATTATATCAATAAGCCCACTAAATTGATAATATCGCTGTGTACCAGAAGATTCAGATTTGTATGGAAGAAAATGTGGTTTATTATCATCAAAAGTGTGTTGAAATTGTATATCCCTACCTTCTATTGTACCTGATTCTTTCATTTCTGAAATTATCTCGTCAGAAATAGGAACTGTTTTTGAAATAAACTCTATGAGTTCAGACGAAACTTCTTTAGTGTCTTTTTTAATTATAATATCAGAGATATTGAAATCTGCCTTTTTTAATAAGTTAATTACATTAACCTTGTTTATTTCTTCATTTTCAATTCTTTTTGATACATATGCAAACAAATCTGTTCTCGGCTTTATTAATGGTTTGAGTTTACTCTCAAACCAATCTGTAGTTTCTTGAAGTTCTTTAGATTCAAAATTTGTTTTTAAATATCCACCCAAAACACTGTTATTCCATAAAGTGTTTGCTTCAAGGATTGACTTATGTTCTTTGTTTATTTTTATTTTACTACCAAAGTTTATTTTTGCAAGCTGTTTAGATTCATCTGTAATCCGCTCGTAGACTAAAGCTTTATTTGGATTATAGAAATACATTTTCTCTTTAACAATTGCATTTACATTCAATTCAACTTCATACAAATATTTAATATTATTCTGTATGAATTCAAGGGTAAAAAAAGTATTTTCATCCACTGTTTTATCATCAAACAAAAAAGGTTTATACTTAAACAGTTCCGTTTTCTTTTCAAAAGGGTCAATTACTATATCTCTTAAAAAGTCCAAAGCCTCAAGTACAGTTGTTTTCCCTGAAGCATTTGCGCCATATATTAATCCTAGTTTTAATAATCTTATATTCCTATCTGTACCAACATTGTTGACATAATACTCTTCTAAATCATCTGATTTGGTTGCTTCAAAAGATAAGTGAATCTTATCCTTAATCGAGCGAAAATTCTGCACTATAAAATTTACTATCATTTTTCCAGTCGTATTTGTAAATCATTTACAAAAGTAAGTATAAAAACGATATATATATTGATTTTTTAAGTAATTTTCTTGATTTGCAGGTCGGTTCTTTTGTATGGTTGGCAACGGTCTCGGCTATGAGTAGTTGCGTGCTTTAGCACTTAACTTTGCAAATACACACCAAGCTGAAAATCCGCGAGGATTTTCAGAAGTAGGCGAGAACAAGCAATTACTTATAGCCATTGTTGTGCCTAGTTTTTTATTCTTGTCAAATTTAAATATTCGTCAAAAGCTATTTTTAAAAGCGGTGCAAAAGGGAAGTCTAATCTTTTAATTTCAGGTTTATCTAAGTATGTAACTTCCGTAATATTAGCAGTCGTTTCGTCTCTCCAATTTCCATATCTCATAGCGGAATATTTAATTGAAATATTTAAATCAACATTATTATATTCAAAATCACCTTCTGAGGTTTTATGATTTTTGTAATCTATCAAGGCTATCAAATTTCCATATCTTCTAAGTTGCCTTTCATCAACAAGTTTTGATGGATTTCTTTCTGCGAGTTTTTCTAATGCTGTTTTTAAGCTAGTTATTGAACCATAAAATGAAATCAAGAAATCAAAAACTAGTATTTTTTGAAAATGCCAACTGGAAGCTCTTCCGTAATTTTCGTCAATTTTGAAATCAAAGAATTTTAACGTGTACTCTTTGTCAAAAAGTTTTAATAGCGTTCTAAGATTTAATAAGTCATTGTTGATTAAATCCTCTAAAATTTCTTTAAAATTTACAGTTGTTGTTCTATCTCTAGCACCCAAGTTTATTATGTGGTCGTATGCACCTTGTATTTTAATTGACGCTAGTATTGTTTCAACAGATTTGCTTACAATCTCTTTGTTGTCAAAGTAATGTATTTCTCTACTATAAAACTTATCAATATAACCTGAGAAATCTACTTTTGAACCATATTTTGAATGGAATAAATTTCTAATGTTTTCAATATCGCAAACAAGGATTATTTTATGGAATCCGAATTTATTTTCCGTAAAATTCCCAATATCAAAATGACAAGCAAAAACGTTTAGTATCCTAAAAATATGTTCAGGGTCAAGTCTATCCAAATCATCTATTACCAGAACTATCTCTTTCTCACTTTCTTTAAGTTTTTCGATGAGTCCTGAAATTAATTCAGTAATTCTATTTTCTTCATAAATAGAATTGTCTCTAGCAGTCAGTTCTTTTAAAAAATCGATTAACTCCTTTTTTTCGTCAATCTGAGATTCAGAGTTATGTTCTTTAATATTGTTTACGATTTTTTTTAAGTTTTCATAAATATCACTGAAAGCTTTTCCAATTTTTCCACCACTTTTAGCTAAAAGGGACATTGTATCTAAAAAATTGTCTTTTAAATAAAACTGAGAGGTAAGCAATTTCGAAAAATCAGTCTTTTCGTATTCTACATTTTTACCAAGAAGTTCGAAAGCAATGTCATATTTTATATAATCAATAATGTCATCATTATTTGATATTGAATAGTTGATTGGTGAGAGTAAAAAAAGTTCGTATTCCTCAGAATTTTGCTCAAAAAACTCTTTTAAAAAATACGTTTTTCCTATACCAAATATTCCAGAAAAAATCATCTGATTATTATCAGGAAGACTCAGGTGAGTTTTGAATCTTTCAATTTCGGATGTAATGTCAATTTTCAATTTTTCGTGATGATTTTAAATTAGGCACAACGGTTTGTGTAAGGATAGTTGCGTGGTCAAGCAACTAACTTAGCAAAAATGGAACGAACCAGAGGAAAATCCGCAGGATTTTCCGAGTAGGCTAGAACCAAGCAATTATTTTTACACGGTGTTGGCAATAGTTATTTATTTTTTACCAGATATTTATGGTTTCAACAAATTCCGAATCTCCTGTTACACTAATTTTTAGTTTAGAAGGAATAAAGCTTTTTCCTTTATATTCGGGTTCAGCTGAATAGCTCAATTTTTTCCCATCAATTAATAATTCCTCAATCATTTTGTCAAATCGTAGTTTAAATACTTTTGCAAATTCAGGAACATAGAGAATATTTACAGGACTATCTTCTCCTCCAAATTCCAATGGCATTAAATGTAGTTCTGTCAGTTCACCTTTTTTAAATAAATCAATTGCTTTTTTGTTACTATCGATTTTGCTAAAATCAGGTCTGTTTTCGTTTTCTGAATTATCTTTTTTCTTAAACCATTTAAACATACTCAGTTTTTTTAATCAGACGTTTTTAAATTCAAATTCTTTATTTTCCGCTGTTCCATATCCTGAACAGCTAATTTTAGTTTTTTTATTTGTCCATACAGGTTGTTCCAAGGTTCCGCATTTAAATGAAATGTCTCAGTGTTCTTTCCTAAAGAGTTTTTGTATTTCACGACAAAACCTCTGTAGAAATCTAATTCAATAATCTCTTCTATATTTAAATTCAATTCATTTCTACCTCCAAAAATCGAATAACTTTTGAGAAGTAGTCTTTCTCTGTTAACATGAACTTCAAGTAAAATTTTCTTCTCTTTAATCATTAAATAGGTTGGATAAATTAAATATAATAACCAAATGTACCATTCTATTTTTCCAAGAGTTATGTATATAAAGAAACCAACAATCATAAAGTTTCCTAATAAGCTCCAAAGCAAAGAGATTCTGAGATTTTTTATTAAATGGTCGTTCATATCTTACGAGTAAGTTTTAATTGTTGCCAACGGTCTCGGCTATGAGTAGTTGCGTGTTTTAGCACGTAACTTTGCAAGTACATACCAAGCTGAAAATCCGCGAGGATTTTCAGAAGTAGGCGAGAACAAGCAATTACTTATAGCCATTGTTGTACATAGTGTTTTTATAAAATTAGTTTGCCATAATTTAATTCCGCCACAATGTTATTTTTGTCGAATTTAATAAATATTGATTCCTCTAAATCATTTACTAATTGTATATAATTTTTTCCTTCTGTATTCACCTTAAATGTTTTTTCGATTTTTTGTCTACTTTCACCGATTTTAATTCCATTTATACTCATAAGGGAATCTTCTATATCTACATCTGAAACAAAACCATAACTTGCCAAAATATAATTTTTTCCATATTCAATATCGTAATCAGGAAAGCCAGTTTCATCTATGTATTTGTTACTTTTTTCGAATTTATCTGGTTTACCAAGAGTTTGCATCAAAACCTTTTCACTAAAGGGATTACTGAGATTGAAGTCGTTTAGAAAAAAAGCTTTAACATTAACGGAAATAACATAAGGCTTTTTATCTTTTTTTTGTTCATTTTGCTTCAAGTCAGAGTTTTTAGAAACTATTTTATTTTGAGGTATAGACTTCGTATTCCGTTCAGTTTTTTGGGTTTCGGATTTACAAGAAAGACTGACTAAAATCAGAAAAAGAATAGATATGTAATTGAGTTTTTTTCTCATTATGTACAACGGTTACGTATATGAAATGTTGCGTGTTTGAGTGCGAGGATTTTCCGAAGGAAAATCAGACGCTAGAAAACAAAGCAACTTCCATTGGTTAAGCACAAAATAGCAATTTTTTATATACAATGTTGCCAACCGTTTTTTATTTATCAGATTTAATATTATCAATTATGGAATCAGTTTTTAAATTTTTATCAGTTGTTTGGTCATTAGTTTGTTCAAAGGATTTTTGGCTTTCGTTATTTTCTGGTGCATTAGGTTTTTGGTTATCGACTTTATTTTTTTGAAATAAAACACCACCTATGAAACCTAATAAAGCAATTAATAGATATTTTAAAATTCCAAGTTTTATTTCTCGGGATTGTATTAAATATTTTTTAGTTCCCCACTTAAATTTTAATAGTTGAAATGGATTTAGACTTAAATATATTTTTCTCGGTTCGTTATGTTGTCCGATGTAATTCAGAACGTAATTATGTTTTACAGGAACAAACTCGATTGGGTCAGAAGATATTTTTTCTAAATCAAAATCCGATTTGTTTTTGGGATTAGAAGTGTTAAAAATCTGTCGTGAATTAAATTTCACACGTTGCAGTTTTCCATATTCGATTAGGATTTCACAATCTGTAAATCCAACTACGTCTTTTGCATATTTTCCTTTAAATTTCAATTCAGATTACGGTTTTCTCAAATGGTTGGCAACGGTCTCGTATAACCGTCAGTTACGGGTTAAAGTACGCAAATTTTTCGGTTTAGCACAGACGTTAGCAATTCCGAGTGGATTCGGACGTAGTCGAATCCGCCGTAATTGCGGTTATACATTGTTGTGTGTAGTTTTTTTTAATCGGTTAATTATTTTTCTTACTCTACTTTCTACATTTTTCCAATCCCATAATTCTGGGTTCCCGAATTCAGGGTATGTACTTTTCCAACCCTCAGCTCGTTTTTTTGAATTTACAGAAACTCTGCATTCGATTTCGTTCTCTCCTTGTCGCAAGTCAAGTTGAATAAAGATTATAGCCCAACCATCTATTTTATATCGAAAAGTTTTTCCGTTACAATATTTTGGATTAAGCTCTATTTTTGTCGTAAAGAACTTGCCTTTTGATTCAGGGTTATAAATTCCAAACCCAAAATGTTTTTTTCCATTCGTGATTCCATTGTCAAAATAGCTTTGAAATTCAGATGTAGAGTTTATCCGAATAATTTCTTTTTCCATTTCAGAATCAGATTCATAGAATTCGGTTTTTGAGTCCGAAAGAATGTATTCAATCAGTTCAAAAAGTTGGGTTTTATCTATGATATCTGTTCTCTGCATTAGTTTTTCTCAAATTACACACAACGGTCTCGTATAACCGTCAGTTACGGGATTAAAGTTAATGATTTTCGGTTAAGCACTGGCGTTAGCAATTCCGAGTGGATTCGGACGTAGTCGAATCCGCCGTAATTGCGGTTATACGGTGTTGCCAGTAGTGCTTTTTTTCTTACAAGTCATTTTCTGTTTCGTAATATATTTTTCCATTTAGCGGAATCATAGTTGTAATTGCGTATGAATTAGAAAAGGAAATTTTTTGTAATTCATATATTTTATTTGCGTTAACTCTGTCCCAATATTCTAGTGGAATAGTTTCTACAATTCCGAAAATCATTTTATCTCCACCTTCACATCTTGTATCTACGAAATGTTCTTTAGGAACAAAATCGAGAACAAAGTCCAAATCTCCGTTTTTCTTGAAGTATTTCCATTTTCCAATTCGGTAATAATAGAAAGCTCGAAATGCTCCGCCCATTCCACAATCGATAAAAGAACTTATTTTATAATTTCCTTCTGCCGATAAAATTCCGTCCGAGTCAAATTCTTTCCACAAATTGAATTTCAAATCACTTACATTGTTATCCGCAACTGCCATTTTTCCAATTCCGATTACAGTTCCTTTTTTGTTTTTCAGTTCAATTAAAGTGTCATTTTCAGGAATTCCATTTTCAAGTTCTCCATAAAGTTTTTCGTCTTGAATGTAAATCCGATTCTGATGTAGATTTTTATTTCCACAACCAAAAGTCAAAATAATTAATATGAATGTTATCGATTTGTTCATTTTCGCATTACTGGCAACGGTCTCGTATAACCGTCAGTTACGGGATTAAAGATAATGTTTTTCGGCTTAAAACTGACGTTAGCAATTCCGAGTGGATTCGGACGTAGTCGAATCCGCCGTAATTGCGGTTATACATTGTTGCCAGTAGTTTTTATTCGGATATAAACTTTTCAAATTCCGATTTATTTATTTTCTGTTCTATTCTTGGTTTTTCCAATTTCAGTTTTCCATTTTCTGTAACTGAAGCAACTTTATCATTAGGCTTCTCAATAAAATATTCGAACCTGTGATTAGTAAAATCATATTCCGACCATACATAAATTCCTTTTTTGTTTTCGTTTTTATAATAGTCGTTTTCTGATTTCGCATTTAGGATTCCGTATTTGATTATTTTCTTAAAATGTCTTTCAGATTTATCATCATTCCACCACGAAACATTGTATTGGTCAGAATCATATTTTCTATTCTCCCAAGTATTTCCAATTTTTGGTATTCCGAGTTTTTCTCGTTCCGAATTAAATTCAATTCCGTAATTTTTATTGAATGGTATTACTAATTCATAGATTGCGTTTAAACCTATTAGAAAACCAACATACACAAGTCCTTTAAATATCCCTTTTCCTAAAGTTTTAATTGAAAAAGTAAATTCTTTTGGGTCTTTTTTGTAGTCATAATAATATGCGATTCCAATTGGTACAATTATTAAAATTATTATCAAAATTCCGTAAATCATTCGTGGTCTCTTAAATTACTGGCAACGGTCTCGGCTATGAGTAGTTGCGTGTTTTAGCACGTAACTTTGCAAGTACATACCAAGCTGAAAATCCGCGAGGATTTTCAGAAGTAGGCGAGAACAAGCAATTACTTATAGCCATTGTTGTACATAGTGTTTTTATAAAATTAGTTTGCCATAATTTAATTCCGCCACAATGTTATTTTTGTCGAATTTAATAAATATTGATTCCTCTAAATCATTTACTAATTGTATATAATTTTTTCCTTCTGTATTCACCTTAAATGTTTTTTCGATTTTTTGTCTACTTTCACCGATTTTAATTCCATTTATACTCATAAGGGAATCTTCTATATCTACATCTGAAACAAAACCATAACTTGCCAAAATATAATTTTTTCCATATTCAATATCGTAATCAGGAAAGCCAGTTTCATCTATGTATTTGTTACTTTTTTCGAATTTATCTGGTTTACCAAGAGTTTGCATCAAAACCTTTTCACTAAAGGGATTACTGAGATTGAAGTCGTTTAGAAAAAAAGCTTTAACATTAACGGAAATAACATAAGGCTTTTTATCTTTTTTTTGTTCATTTTGCTTCAAGTCAGAGTTTTTAGAAACTATTTTATTTTGAGGTATAGACTTCGTATTCCGTTCAGTTTTTTGGGTTTCGGATTTACAAGAAAGACTGACTAAAATCAGAAAAAGAATAGATATGTAATTGAGTTTTTTTCTCATTATGTACAACGGTCTCGTATAACCGTCAGTTACGGGTTAAAGTACACAAATTTTTCGGTTTGGCACAGACTTTAGCAATTCCGAGTGGATTCGGACGTAGTTGAATCCGCCGTAATTGCGGTTATACATTGTTGTGGTTAGTGTTTTTTTATTTATTTACTCAATTTTAAAATTCTAAAAGCACCTTGAATTACCAAAACAAAAACTATTGTTCCGATAATCAAATCAGGTTTGCTTGAACTCAACCAGTTTACCAAAAGTCCAGCTGTTATTACTCCTAAATTTATAATCACATCGTTTGAAGTGAAAATCATACTTGCTTTCATATGTGCCTCTTCCTTACTTTTTGACTTTTGTAAAATGTAAAGACAAATTCCGTTTGCAATAAGTGCGAAAATTGAAACGATAATCATTGTCGAAAAGTTTGGTAATTTCTCGTCTCCGAAAAATCTCCTTAAAACTTCTACAAATCCGATAATTGCAAGTGTTATTTGAAAATATCCAGCAAGTTTGGCAATCCGTTTTTTCTTTATTACTGTTCCACCAACCGCAAACAAGCTAATTCCGTAAACGAAACTGTCCGCAAGCATATCTAAACTGTCGGCAACCAATCCCATTGATTTTGAGATTATTCCTGTTGTCATTTCAATTATGAAAAACGCAAAATTTATGGCAAGTACAGACCAAAGTAGTTTTTTTTGGTTTGCATTTTCATTAAATTCTGTTTGGTGGGTTTGTTCAGTCGAGATTTTCTTTCCGCCTAAATTCAGTTCGATAACTGATTTTTCGATTTGGACAGTTTCTCCGCTGTGAAAAACGGTCAGTTTTCGGTTGGGAATGTCAAAGTCCAAATTCGCAATACTTGGAATTCCGTCCAATTTCATTCGGATTAGATTTTCCTCTGAAGGACAGTCCATTTTAGTAATTTCAAATATTGTTTTATTCATTTAGTTACTCGGTTTTTTTTACATTAACCACAACGGTTTCGTATAAGATTAGTTGCGTGGTTTAAGCAACTAATTTAGCAAATAAAAACCGAATAGAAAATCCGCGAGGATTTTCGTAAGTAGGCTAGAACCAAGCAAATTAATTTTATACATTGTTGTAGATAGTTATTTTTTCGGAGCAGGTTTCGGTTTTGGAGGTGGTGGAGGTGGTGCTTGTCTACCTCTAGTTGGTGTACTTCTAGTGTTTCCTTTAGATTGACCTTCGTTAAGTGGTCTCGGTTTGTTCGGATTCTTCTGTGCCATTTTCGTTATTTTTATATGGTAATTCAATTATTAAATTTTCTTTTGATTTCGAAAGATATATTTTATCTAAATCGTATAATTTTGTTGAAGTTTCGTAATCATATACAACAACATCCAATAATACAAGTTCTTTTATTTCATCCGTTTCAGAAAATGAGTTTACAAATCCGTGATAGGTTAATTTATTCTCAATATCTCTGACATATACTTCTTCAACTTCTTTAGCATTTAAGAAGTAGGAATATAAATTCTCATCACCATATTTGTTCGTCAAACCAATCCATTTTCCAAATCTATTTATCAGTTTGTAATGGTCTATACCTGTCGAAATAAGTCCAACAAATATTGAAATTAAAGATGATTTAAGTATTACACTGTATGGAATATCTTTCGTTGGAAGATTATCCCAAAAAGATTTAAAACTCTCATCAGTTCCGCAAACATTGAATAATACTCCAGCAATTAAATAACTAATTGCTCCAAACAAAATAGCATTAGTTACAAACTTAAAAGACGTCCATTGTTTATGAATAGTTAGTCTTTCATATATAATACAAGCTAGACTTCCTGGGATTAGAAGTAGTATTAGTTTTAATGTTAATTCGGATATCTCCATATTTTTGGATAATTATCTACAACGGTCTCGTATAACCGTCAGTTACGGATAAATATACGAAGTTTTTCGGTTTAGCACAGACGTTAGCAATTCCGAGTGGATTCGGACGTAGTCGAATCCGCCGTAATTGCGGTTATACATTGTTAGCAAACGTATTTATTGTTTTTTTTCACTTTCTTTTGGTTCTTGGTTAATCTCATAAAATTTGTCAAACCATTTACGTCTAATTATTCCATCAAATTTATTTTCTATATTCGAAATTACTATTATTTCAAAAATATCATTTGATTTTGAGTATTTAGATTTGTGTCTATAAACAATTCTTGTTTCATTATCAGTTAGAACTTCAACTAATTTTAGTTCAACCAATTTACCAAGTTTATTATTGCTTTCAATACACGATTTTGTTATTTTTTCGTCGATTAATGATTTTGTCAACCTTTTTGTAGCTATTTCTTCAGAAAGCTTTAAATAATCGTTTTTACAAGTGTAAGTTTTACTTGCAAAAATAAAAGCTCCATCTATGTGTTTTTGATTGATTGTATCTAAATCTACTTTGATAAAAGGTGCCTTTTCATTCCAATCGTAGAGTTTCGCATACCAATATTGTTTAGATATAATTCCATAAAACTTATTTTCTTGATTAACGTAAACCCGAATTTCTGTAGCTCTGTCAATTTTTTCATATTTAGGTTTATATCTAAAAATCAAGTTTGAACCATCCTTTACTATTTCGGCTAAATTTATTTTTATTAATTGACCATAAACTTTGTTAATATTTTCACAGTTTAGAGATGCTACTAATTGAGAATTATATTTTTTTAAAAAAGTTTCGGTTGCATTTTGAGAAGTTAGTTTTGGAAAATTTCCATTTTCACAAGCATTATATGCGTTAAATGCAAAAGAGTAAGTTTTATAGATTAAGTCTGCACTAATAGAGTCTTTATCAACTTTTTGAACTTGGGCAGTAGAAAAATTCATTAAAGACAAAAATAATATGTTAAGTAAAAATGTTCGTTTCATATGTTTGCTAACGTGTTTGTATATGGTTTGTTGCGTGGTTTAGCACGTAATTTAGCAAATAAAAACCGAATAGAAAATCCGCGAGGATTTTCGTAAGTAAGCCTTCACTAGCAATGAATTATATACGTTGTTGTGCAACGGTTTTATATTTTTTTCTTATTTGGATTCTTTCTATTTGAAAATAAAGAAACAATCTCAATTGTATTTTTATTGATTCTGTAGTATAAATTGTTATGCTTTTCAACTACAGCTTTTCGTATATTCTTTTTTTCGATTGATTCGGGGAAAATTGCAGGCATTTTTGAAATCAGTTCAATTGTGTGATCTAATTTAGCAGCAAATTTTCTTAATTCTCTTTCAGTCCAATTATTTTCAAGATATTCAATAGTTTCTTTAAGTTCAGAAATTGCGTGGTCAGTCCACAGTATTTTATAACCACTTTTCATAAATTCCTTTCACGTTAGAGTGAGAAGTTAATTTTCCGTTGTCAGCATCTTGAATTCCTTTTTCAATAGATTCTTTTTCGGAAGCAGAAATTTCATTCCACCAATCGGTTTTTTCTTTATCTCTTAATTTCATTAGTTTGTCAATCAAAGACTTGTCGTTTAATGTTGACAACCATTGAATTAATTCAATTTTTTTATTTTCTAAACTTAAATCCATAATATCAAAGTTACAAATTTAATTCTATCATTCAATGTTTGCGTGATTTTTTTAACTGTTGCACAACGGTCTCGTATAAGATTAGTTGCGTGGTTTAAGCAACTAATTTAGCAAATAAAAACCGAATAGAAAATCCGCGAGGATTTTCGTAAGTAGGCTAGAACCAAGCAATTAATTTTATACATTGTTGTGGCTAGTTATTATAGTTGTTCGATTAGTTTTTTTATTCGTTCAAATTGATTGTCTTTTTCTAAAGGATTGATTTTATTAAATGATAGTTGGGAAATATTTTGGTTGAGAACTTTAATTTTATTTAGCATTGGGATTATATATTTCATAAAATGACTAAAATGTTGTTCTATGTCAGAATAATTTGAAGCTAATTTATATCCAGGTTTACCAGAATGACTGATAATAAACAATCCTTCATATCTTAAATCTCTAATTAGTAAACGAAGTTTATCTTCGGTTATCGTCTTTGAGAAGTTTTTTAAAAAGTTAATGAGTTCGAAACTAGGAACAAGCCTTTCCGAATCAATTTTTGAGTTTGTGTATAAATATTCTAAAAGTCTTCTTTTTAAGGCATCTTCGCTTTTTTGAGAGTTTTCAAGGTAATTCTTTAATGACTCAAGGTTTAATAGACTTATTTCCTTGCTTAATAATTTAGTTTGTTTTACTTCATTACTGTTAACTTTTAAATAAGGATGATAACTTACAGACATTCTCGTGTGAAGAATTTCATATATTTTATCACTCTCAGGGTTATAATGACTTAAACAAAATAAACGACCTAAAGAACCAGCTATGATGTCTGCGTATTGTACCATCTTTTCGCCTGTTTTGTCATCAGATAGCTGAAATGTTCTGTCAGGATTAAAAAGATCTCTTTGAGTCGCATTATTTTCAATAAAATGAACTAGTTCTTTTCTAAAACTATCAAAGCCAAGTTTGTCTAAATATATATCGTAAGAATTATATATTAGATTATATTTTTTAATTAGTATCTTTTGAAAATACTTATAAAAAACCTTTTTAAACCTTAAACCTCCTTCATCTTTGTCTAATTTACTTTTGTCTACAACTAGAACGTCAATTGTGAAATCTAAGTTTTCTATTAAGAATTGAAGTATGTTTAACCTTTTTTGAAAATATTTTTTGTCTCCAAGGTTATTTGATTTAATATCTTTTCCTAATCTGAATTTTAGACAGATTTCTTTACGTAAAGCTCTTGCTTTCTCGATTTCGGATTCTGGAAAAATAACTGAAGTATATACGAAATGACTAAACGTTCCTTGTTTAGTTAGGTTTAAATGGGAATTACCAAATTCATCGATAAATATTTTAGCTTTTTCCAAGGTTCGTTTTAATTAGCCACAACGGTCTCGTATAACCGTCAGTTACGGGATTAAAGTTAGTGATTTTCGGTTAAGAACTGACGTTAGCAATTCCGAGTGGATTCGGACGCAGTCGAATCCGCCGTAATTGCGGTTATACATTGTTGTGGTGTCGTTTTTTTATTTTTAATAGTCAAATTTATAAGAATTAGTTGTTTGTCTTTTTGTCCAATTTTTAAATTCAACGTTCACAATTACTTCTTGTGTTCCGTGAATTTTTTCTTTAAAATCAAAGTTTTCTTGATATGAAATCCCATATTTATCAAGGACTTCATCAATTTTGTTTTTTTTCAGTTCCGCTTTTTTATTTTCTCTTCTGTATTTATTCAGTTTAGAGTAAGCAATTCCAAGAAATGAAAATCCAGCGACAATCATTCCAATTTTCACATACCATAGAAATAAGCTATGTATATTCCAATCAGAAAAAAAGTATCCAAGTAGTATTAATAGAAAACCAATAATTATGGTGCTGTAGAAAGTCAGATGTGTTGACTTTTGGTTTCTACGTATTATTTCCAATTCGAGATTAGCAATTTCTAATTTCTCTTGAAATTTTTTGTCAAGTGTAATTTTTGAGCAAGTATTATTAAAATCAGGTTTTTTATTGGTCAAATTGCAAGTCAATCCTTTTTCAAGACTCGTTATTTGGTTTTCGCATAAATCACAATGTCGTGAAAAATTCATTAAAGTTTCAGTTCAGTTTTAGTCAGTTTTTGATTCCAGCGTTCGTTTTGGTAAATGCACCACAACGGTTAACGGCTAGAAATTCGTTGCGGAAAAATCCGCAGGATTATTCCGCCATAGAACGAATTTAGTAAAAAGAAATGAATTTTCGGAAGAAAATTCAGTCGCAATGATTTTTAGCCAATGTTGTTTTTAGTAGCGGCCCACAAGAGTAAGCAGAGGCAGCTTGCGTGTCTGTTATTTTATCCGCAGCGTTTATTTAGTCGGCAATTTATTGTCGGTTAAATTTTTTATCCAAAGTGTTATTTTTAGCTTTCAGATTTAATTTTTTTTAAAATCCGCAACAGTAGTTTTTCGCGCAAAGTTTGAAGTTTTAAAGAATCCGAGTGATTATCGGTTGCAGTTTTTTTCAGCGTTTTGCTGAAAGTCGGTCGCAGTTGAGTGATCAAATTTTAACCGGCATTTTGAGAATCGGATTTTTTTTAAAGAGTTCGAGTGAGCGTCGGCCGCTATTGAAAGCAACGGTATCGGCTATGAGTATTTGCGTGGGTTAGCACTTAACTTTGCAAGTACACACCAAGCTGAAAATCCGCGAGGATTTTCAGAAGTAGGGGAGAACAAGCAATTACTTATAGCTATTGTTGTAGTGCGTTTTTAATATTTTCCTTTTAATTCAAATCCGTTATCTCCAATTTCATAAATTCCAGTCGTAATTGGATATTGCGTGTTTTCATATTCCTCAATTACTATACTTCCGATACGGTTTGAAAAATAATCAAAATCTTTTTTCCCAAACATATAAATGAAATCTCTTACTGGAAAAACACAATAAATTGGCCATCCAATTTCCTTTTCCATTTTTGCTTTTAAATCAGTTGATAATAATAACTCTGATTTCATAAAAAAGTCCGTATCAAAAAAGCACAATTTGTGTCCTTCAAGATTTTGAACTTCCAATTCAGTTTTGTTTAAAACTCGATTAATATTTGAGTTTACTTGTTCAAAAATCAAGCTTTTATCAATTCCCCAATTTTCCAATTGATGATTTGTTATCCAATGTATTAAGTCCGTTTTGTAATAAACAAAGATTTTACTCAAATCACTATCGAACTCTTGATTTAGAATATCGGTCTTGTCAAATGAGTCGTTCGGCACAAGAGATGAATAGATGTAATTTTGAGCTTCTGTCCAATTAGGGATTTCGGGTTCAGGTTCAGTCAGACTTTTTATTACTGTATCTACTGTGTGAAAACTCTCGTTAGATTCATAATCTCGGATAGAGTTTTCCAAGTGTATTTTGTAATCCAAATCGTCTTTTTCAATAAATAGAAAACCATCTTCGTCAATTCGGTTTATTGATAGTCCAGCTTTTTCAATTTCAGACTTAAACCTCTTAAAAATTATATGTTCTTGTAATTCCAAATTCATTTTTCAAATGCACTACAACGGTTAACGGCTAGAAATTCGTTGCGGAAAAATCCGCAGGATTATTCCGCCGTAGAACGAATTTAGTAAAAAGAAATGAATTTTCGGAAGAAAATTCAGTCGCAATGATTTTTAGCCAATGTTGTTTTTAGTAGCGGCACACAAGAGTGAGCAGAGTCAGTTTGCGTGTCTGTTATTTTATCCGCAGCGTTATTTAGTCGGCAATTTATTGGTCGGCTAAATTTTTATCCAAAACGTTAATTTTAGCTTTCAGATTTATTTTTTTTTTTTAATCCGCAACAGTAGTTTTTCGCGCAAAGTTTTAAATTTTATAGAATCCGAGTGATTATCGGTTGCAGTTTTTTTTCAGCGTTTTGCTGAAAGTCGGTCGCAATTGAGTGATCAAATTTTAACCGGTATTTTGTGAATCGGATTTTTTTTAAAGAGTTCGAGTGAGCGTCGGCCGCTATTGAAAGCAACGTTGATGTGTATGGTTAGTTGCGTGGTTAAGCAACTAATTTAGCAAACAAATACGAACCTGAGAAAATTCCGAAGGAATTTTCCAAATAAGCACTTGCCAAAGCAATTAATTATACACGGTGTTGCCCACAGTATTTTCTCCGTGAGTATTTTTTTATTCAGTTTTAATAAATTCAAGTTCGTCATCAATCGCATCACTTTTCGCTTGAACCTTAATTTTATTACCATCAATTTCCAAAATATTCACAAATATTTGCTTTCCGATTACATCGCTTACATCTCGATTAATATTCAGTATTTTTTTATAAGTCAAAATATATTCGCAATCTGATTTCCATTCTACAGAAGTATGGATTTCAACTCCAGTTTTTAAATTCCGTTCAATTTGTAACGTATCGTTTCTTATAATTTCGAATGGCAGTTTTTCGTCAACATAATTAAATTTTCCAGTTTTAAATTCCAAACAGTTTTTTTCTTGGGCACAACCGCTTAAAGTCAGAAGCAAAATTATTGATTTGAGTAGTTTTTTCATATTGTGGGCAACGGTTTCGTATAACCGTCAGTTACGGGTTAAATTAGTGATTATTTTCGGGTTAAGCACAAGCCTTAGCAATTCCGAGTGGATTCGGACGTAGTCGAATCCGCCGTAATTGCGGTTATACATTGTTGTGCCTAGTTATTTTTGATTCCATTTTGTTAAAATACTGTCGGCTTGTTTTTTAGTTATATTTCCAAAATATGGTTTTCCTGATTTACGCTGTTTCTCTCGTTCCATTACAGCAGGTGTGCCACAATAGAACTCGTCCAATCTGTATTTTGAATAATTTGCTTCGAAATAATCTTTATTTCCATTATCATCACGAAAATAATAAGTCAGATATAGATTTTCTGAAATCATCGAGTCAATTTCTCTTTGATAAAAATCCATTTCTGCCGAAATTCCATTTTTCCAGAATAGAATATTTGAATTTATCCAAGTTATTTTTCCTTTGAAATAATCAGCCTTTTTTGTGGAATCAATTTCATAAGTCATTCCAGTTTCAATGTTTTGAAACGTGAAAGTTTTGAATAATTTGTCAGTCAAAGTTGCGCCAACAGGTTCTAAATCATTATGATATTCGTAATTCCAATTTTCAGATAATTCTTTTAGTCCGATTTCAGCTCTTTTTTCGTTCAGTGCGATTCCGTATTTTCTATAATTCAGCTTTTCGTTTTGAGAACGTAAAGTAATTTGATATAAAATAAGCCCGAGAAGAAATATTCCAATTCCAATTATTAATATTTTTCTCGAACGTTTTTTCATAATTAGGCACAACGGTTTTGTATATGGAAAGTTGCGTGTTTGAGTGCGAGGATTTTCCGAAGGAAAATCAGAAGCTAGCAAACAAAACAGCTACCTTTACTTGAGTCTAAAACTAGCAATTTTTTATATACGTTGTTGCCATTTCGTTGTTTTTTTCTTATAGTTTTGGGTCAGTCAGAAATCTTTTTTTATTCGTTTCACTAATCAGTCCGTCACAACAGTTTCGTACTGCTATGGTCAGTCAGAGATTTGTTTAGTTTTTATTCAGTAAACAAGCTAAAAGTCTGACTTTGTTTTATACAAAATTTGATTGAGAATTCAACGTAATATTAGAAATTACAAAATATGATTTTTCTGTTTTTTTATTAAAATGTAAAAGGAAAACTTTATTCACAATTACAAATAGTTCCATCCAATTCAAATAAAATTTCTTTAAGATCTTCACAAGGCAAGGTTGCACCAAAACCACCATCATTAAGTTCTATTTCGTGACAATTTTTAATATCATCATCAGATGAACAATTAATAATCAAAAAAACAAATGCTATTAAAAACAAAAAATTAAAAAATTTATTCATATTAAAATTCAATTAAAATTAATCAATTACTAAATCATTGCTTTTTTAATTTAGCTTTATCAACTCAGAGTACGTTCCGCAATGAATGGCAACGGTCTCGGCTATGAGTAGTTGCGTGGGTTAGCACTTAACCTTGCAAGTACATACCAAACTGAAAATCCGCGAGGATTTTCAGAAGTAGACGAGAACAAGCAATTACTTATAGCCATTGTTGTAAGCAGTTTTTTTTAGTTCAACCAGACAATTTTCAGTCCAGTTTTATTCTTAATTTCTTTTAAACTTTCCGCTGTTTCAAATCCGATAACTGCGTTTTGTCCTCCAGTATCAAAATATGTGTAACGACCTTTAGAATTACTGTTTTTTGTCAAGCTTACGATTTTAGAAAACAAGTCAGTATCAACCCAATCATTGTCAACTTTTAAATTCCATTTGTATTCTTTTCCATTAAACGTAAAAGAAACCCAAGCTTTTTCCTCCTCAATATCCACGTAATCTTTCACGTTTTCAAATTTCAAACTACCTCTGGTAATCCGTTCAAGATTTTCAAATATATCTACATATGAGCCGTGGTCTTCAATAGCTTCTGTGTCAAAATCCCAACATTTATTCGTTAATGGTGTCCAAGGTTCACGTTCTATTGTTTGTCCAAGCGTCATATACATTAAAGAAAATGGTTCGTCAAGAAAGTCCTCCTCATCCCAACGCTCAATATCAGATTTATCAGCTCCAGCATTTAATTCAAATCCCAATTCCTTAAATATTGCCAGTTGTTCCTCAAACGAAGGATTTTTTGGTGCGGAATTATTCTTAAATCCAAAAAATGATAGTATTCCCATAAGTAGTAATATTTTTTTCATTTTGTTTTTTGTCAAATTGCTTACAACGTTAGCGTATAAATTTCAGTTGCGGAAAATCGGTACGATTTTCCGATTGAGACTGAAAAGATAGAAAATTGCAATGAATTTCCGTAGGAAATTCAGCCGCAATTGAATTTATACATTGTTGTGGTTAGTTTTTTATTCCGTTTCAAGTTGTTCATTTATAAATTCCAATACGTCTTTGAAATAACTTTCCAAATTTTCGTGTTCTTCTTCTGCAGGATGCCAATTTGCAAACTTCCAGTATTTCCATTTCCCTGCTGTTAAGTCAGATGGAATTAATAAAAAGTATTGCTCTTCATTTATTCCACCAACAAGAATACTTTTTTCTAGTTCTTTTCCAATATTTTCAATTCCGTCAATGCTGTAGGCTTCGATTATAAAACTATCAATGTTCTTTAAATAGTCAATTTTGTTAGTTGGCTCAAAAGTCGGCTCGATATCATTTGGTGCAGAAAATCCGTTTGTTATGGATAAGAACTTTTTAAAATCGGATGGGAATTCAATTCCGAGTCTTTTTTCGGTCAATTTTATTTCACTTTCCGAAGCTGGTTTACTTCCTAACCATTTATTTTCAGTCTGCTCTTGAGTAAACTCAAAATTAGCTAAATCAATCGCTTTCTCTGATATTTGTTTTAGTAGACTGTTCATTTTTTCAAATTAACCACAACGGTCTAGTATAAGATTAGTTGCGTGGTTTAAGCAACTAATTTAGCAAATAAAAACCGAATAGAAAATCCGCGAGGATTTTCGTAAGTAGGCTAGAACCAAGCAATTAATTTTATACATTGTTAGCATACGTTTTTAATTTTCCGATATTTTTTTTATTGCAGATTCGATTAATGATAGTTTGCCATATTCTGGAAATAATTGTTTAATATCATCAGATTTTGATGTTGGTAAAATTTTAGCTCCTTTGTCAATTAAGTCTGCAACAGTTGATATGGATAATTTCAATCTTTCAATCGTCTCAGGTTCTTGAGCAGAATAATGTTTTGAGGCAATAGCTTCTGCCTCATTTTGAAGTATGTTTTCTAACTGTGTTTTTTGGGCACTAACATACAAATCAATTTGGTCATTTTTTAGTTCCAACGTTCTGGCGTGTTCTTCAAATATTTTGGCTTCAGCATTCTTTCTTTTAATTACAGCTGCTGCCCAAGCAATTCCTCCAATTAAATTTATTGCTATTGTTGTTCCAACACCTACCATCAACCATATTGAACCTGGTTCAGCAGTTTTAATATCTAATTCTGAATCGATTTTTGAGTCTAACAATGGGATTTCAATAGCCTTTTTAAAATCATTTGCTGTTTTCGATAAATCATTAAATGTTTTAATAGGCGGTAATTTTATAGCTAATGTTGTCTCTGATTCTATGCTATAATTTGACTCAAATTGCCTTACAAAAAAGTCCAACCCTATAAATAAATTTTTTACAAAATCTTGAAGTACTGTATGGTTTGAAGCATTTAAAGAAAGTTTGTCACCCGTTGACGTAAATAAAAAACCATTTTTAAGTTTTTCTATCTGTGTTTTTAAAAATGGAATTCGTTCAAATTCTAAAATTGCATTCCTTAATTTGTTTAAGCCACTAACTTCATATGGATTATCTGCACCATTTTTATAGTTGTAGGTGAAATTTAAATTATCTAAATTTTCTTTTGCAATATTGTATATTTCTCTATTATTCATAGTTGCTTTTCAAATGTATGCTAACGGTCTCGTATAACCGTCAGTTACGGGATTAAAGTTAATAATTTTCGGTTAAGCACTGACGTTAGCAATTCCGAGTGGATTCGGACGTAGTCGAATCCGCCGTAATTGCGGTTATACATTGTTGTAAGCTGGATTTTTTTCATCGACATCTTATTAAAATTCCACCTTGAGGGAAATTCAATTCCGCTATGTATTTTTCGTCAGTCAAACATCCATATCGTTTTCTAAATTTCCGTTCCCTAAAATCATAAACTCTTAAAATCAGATAGCTTTTGTCAAAATGATGTTTTTGCATTTCAATTCCGAAATTCACGCTGTTGTAATACTTTCCCTTAAGAGCATAGTAGTCAAAAGTCAGAGTTATTTTTTTAGTCGATTCAGCTTTTATTTTTTCCCAATCTTCTTTTTGAAGTCTTAATTCTCCAGGATGATATCCGACAAGATTTCTGCTTTTCGTTCCGTCCGCATTTTCGAAATTCAGATATGCACCAGCGATTTCTCCAACAACTAATCTTTCGTTTACTTCAATTACCATATTCAGATTTTGTCCAAATCCGTTTATTGTAATTAAAAGAAGTAGTGCAAAAATCAGTTTAAATTTCATTCAGAGTTCGGTTTTTTAGCTTGCTTACAACGGTTACGTATAAGAATAGTGCGGTTTTGTGTCCGAGGATTTTCCGCAGGAAAATCGGAGTGACCAAATACGCACTAACCTTTTGATTTAGGATTAAAATTACGCATTATTTTTATACAATGTTGTAAGTAGTTTTTATTGTTTAAAATATTATACCTAGGCTTAACATTATTCCCTTAATTTGAGTCCAACTTTCGGATTTTCTAATTGATAAGCCGTCATTACTTATTGATTTATAACTATAACTTATATCTGTCACTATCGTTAATCTTTTTTCATTTAACGAAAGTTTATATCCAAATCCAATATTGAAAATTGTTCCATTATTTGTTCCGTTTTCAATTTTCACTAATGTGCCATAATCAGTAAATAGGTAAGGACTAGCAATGTCATCATTAAGGTAAAATCTAAAGTCTAAAAAGATGGGTAGAGTATTATAATTCGGATTATGATAACCATCCAATCCAATTCCTAATCCAGTTGAGAAATACGGACTGATAAAATATCCGTTTATTGTCTGTAAGTTATAAGCACTAGATTTCTCAAGAGGTAAGTCGGTTACAACAACACCATCTATTGGTGAGTATGTTTCTAGTTTTGCACTCGATACATTTATGTATCCAAATTTTGTGATATTAAAATATCCTTTATTTCTAAATTCATCAATTGATTTTTCGTTTTGAGAATATATTAATCCACTTATGAATAAAGTTAAGATTATTGTAAATAGGTTAGTTTTATACATTCGTATTCTGGGTTTTCTTAAATTACTTACAACGTGTTTGTATAAGATTAGTTGCGTGAACTAAATATTAACTTTAAAAATAAGCAATACAAAAGAAGCACGCGATTAGTTTCCAAATAAGGAAACAACTAGCAATTAATTTTATACGGTGTTGTGTTTAGTTTTTTTATGTCGGTTGTCAATAGTTCGGATGTCATAGAAGCAAATCCAAAGTTTGTAAATGATAAATATTTTCAAGATTTAGTTGATATTGTTTATTCATATAAACTTGATGATGTTGTTTCTGGTCAAATTATTAGAGAAATATCTCATTTTATAGGTTTTCATAATGATGATATGCAAAAAATAGCTGAAAAGGCAATTAAAAATCCTCGCCGTAACATTCTTTCATGAGTTTGTCGGATACATTTTTAAGAGTTCCTTTTCCTTTATTAAAGTCAGAATCGCACTCAATATAAAAAAGTCCGTTTTCTGAATTTATTTTGTCCGATAATGGTTCAAGTTGATGCCAAGTAATAACTGTATTAGCTAATCGATGCATTTTTTTATCAGAATGTATTTGGTCAAAGTTATATTCTTTGATTCCGTTATTGATGATTATGTTTTTGATTTTTATCATATTGTTCTTTTAAATTAAACACAACGGTGAGTGTATGGTTTTGTGCGAGCAAGAAGTCGAAGACTTCGGGCAGACCACAAAGCAATACTTTTTGTTTGTAGCTAATTTAATGAAATAACAGTTACAATAAAAAAAGTGTTGTGCCTTGGATGGCAAGTAATTCCATCGACCATAACAGACCTTGAGCATAAACTATACATATTGTTACCCACAGGCTTTTATTGTCAGGATTATGATTATCAATAATATTAAGCTTAGTATAATAAAACAACCTATCGAGCCTTTTTTTCTTTCACTTTCAAGTTCTTTATCTCGTTTTATTGCATTGTTTTTTGTCAAAAAGTATCCTCGCCAAGCGTTGTCAGGAATAGATAAAATCCATTCCTCATTACAAAAAACACATTGATATATTAATTTGAAATCCCAATTTTTGTGATTTTCATCTCTTATTGTTCTTAATTTTTTCTCGTTGATTTTTATATCAATCGACCTTTGAAAAACATCAAAATCTTCTTGAGAATCAAATTTTAAAATTTCTTTTTTAAAACAATCTTCGCACATATTTTTAGGAATCTATGATATTAGTCCATTTATCAACTATTTTGGAAAATTTTAAACTCTCAGCAGTGCTTTCATATTTTTCATCCAATGAGCCCTTTTCTAAATCTCCAAATAATTCAATTATTTGGTCAATATGTTCTGGTTTTAAATCAACAACATAATGACTACTCTCTTTATCATTTAATTTATTGCGTTTAGTTGATTTCTTTATCTCATTATTTTTAAGAATTCTAATTATTTCGTCAACAATCTCATCATTATTAATTTTTAAAAGTTCATTTCTCGTAACTATTAATGTATGAAAATCAATTGAACTCATAATTTTTAAATCAAATTGAGAATATCTTGGTGCTTGTGGGTAACGGTCTCGTATAACCGTCAGTTACGGGTTAAAGTACGCAAATTTTTCGGTTTAGCACTGACGTTAGCAATTCCGAGTGGATTCGGACGTAGTCGAATCCGCCGTAATTGCGGTTATACATTGTTGTGAGCTGGCTTTTATTCACGATAAAATTATTCCGTATAACCATAAAAGTCCATAAATATTAGCAATTCCGAATATTATTCCGAAAATCAACTCTTTATTAATTCGGTAATTTTTTAATTCCGAACTTATTGTTTTTAGATTATGTTCCTTTTCAACTCCAACTTTAGTTTCCGCAATTCTATCACCAATTCTGCGTTCAGGACTGAAAATCGTAAAAATCAATTCGAATGGAATTATTGGTAAAAAATTCCGCAATGAGCTTTTCCATTCCGTTGCTTTTTGACTATTCAGGTTTTGCACTTGGATTCCAAAAATTCTTTTTCCGATACTTTTTCCATTAAGAAAGTCCTTGTTCATTGTTATAGGATAAACAATCATCATTCCGAGAAATAGATTGTTAGTCAACGCTACAATTCCAAATCCGATTAGTCCCATAATCAAATAATCAATTGCAAATGCCTTAATTCTATTTTCTAATATTGGTTTCAAATGATTGTTTTTTTCAGCTTGCTCACAACGGTCTCGTATAACCGTCAGTTACGGGTAAATTTACGAAAATATTCGGTTTAGCACTGACGTTAGCAATTCCGAGTGGATTCGGACGTAGTCGAATCCGCCGTAATTGCGGTTATACATTGTTACCTGCTGGCTTTTAATTTTTCCATTTCTAATTTCTGCTTTTCAGTCAGCTCAATATTGTATAAGGAAATTGACATAGAAAAGTCAGTTACTTTTTCAAGAGACAGATTCTTTATTTTTTCTTTTTTTATTAAATCAGCTACTTTTTGAGTGCAAAACCTAAACATAGTCGATTCTCCATTTTCATCTGGTTTGCACATAAACAAGTCCGAACCATCCCAATAATCGTCTTTAAAGAAAAAACCTTTTGAATGTGGCTCTGTCGTAATTCCGATTTTGTCCATTACTATGGCGTTTTTAGAATAGTCACGATATCCACAACGTCCAGTTATAATCAGTCCGAAATATTTTTGACTAATCAATTCATTTTTTTTTGAGTGGATTTCGACATCATATGTTTTCCAACCAGTAATTCCATTAGATTTAAATAATTCAATTACTCTTTCACTTACTATTAATGGAAATGCATTAGTTGTCCAAATAATATCATAGAGAGTTTTTCCGCCCATCGAATGTTTGACAGAAACAATTTCAGATACTTCCTTTTCTCCGCGAGAAATTTCAGGTTCAGCCAAATCATAATTTTCAATCACTCCTCGAAATGGTTTACTCGAAAAAGATTCTCCAATCTTGTAAATTTTATCGTAGTTCAGCATTTTTTTCAGCTTGCAGGTAACGGTCTCGTATAACCGTCAGTTACGGATAAATATACGAAGTTTTTCGGTTTAGAACTGACGTTAGCAATTCCGAGTGGATTCGGACGTAGTCGAATCCGCCGTAATTGCGGTTATACATTGTTGTGGCAAGTATTTTTTTATTTTAGTTTAAATCTTGTCTTTAACCACTCAATTAATTTTTCATTATATGAGTCGTTTGATTTCATTTCAAGTACTTTTCTTAACTCTCTACCTACACGAGTAAAATTTATAATTTTGGTTCTTATTTGTTTGTGGTCTATTTCACCAGTTAAGTTTAGTTGAAAAGACTTATCGCCTATTTTAAAAGGCATTGCGAAAAGTGCAGGATGCATATCTCTCCAAGCAGTTAAGTCATATTGAATTAAGCCTGCATCTTGAAGTTGAGATAAATTTGAATAGTTTAAATTAAAGTCTTTTAAAGCATTACTTCCTGGACTTCCGAAAGGTTCAGTTATAACTTGTACCATTTGGTCGCCTAATTGTGGTAGCTCATAACTTATAGAACAGAAATCTCTAAATATTTTCGCAGTTTCTTGGTCTAATAAGGTTAAGGTTTGAAGGGTTTTTGGTCCAAAACTTCCGGGTCTTTTAATTTCACCTGCTAAAATTTTAGACAGAATTAATTGAACTTCTTCATTAGATTTAGTTTCAGAAATCCGAGAAAACATATCCAACCAATCTTCATCAATTTCTTTTTCCGTATCGCTCTCAGGCGGATTTAATTTCAACTCATCCGTGGTTTTATTTACAACACTTTCACGATTGATTTGTTCTTTAAGTAATTTGGAACCATAATAATCAACAGCTCGATTCATTAAACCTTCATCTTGCATAAATTCGTCCGATGCTTTTTCCGCAATTTTTGTCCTGAATACGTTTAAGGCAGTTGTTTCCCCTTTTATTCTTTCTGCCTTCGATTCTAAATAAGCAACAGGAATGTCAACAACACCAGTTATTAGACGTCCCAGAGATTTCCAAAGATTCTTTTTAATTGCTGGTGGTAATGGTATTCCGTCAACAGTAGATAATATATCTTCAGGTTCTAAGCCAGAAGAGTTGATTATTTCTTTGTCATTTTCTTTACTCATTGTTTTTCAATATTTGCCACAACGGTCTCGGCTATGAACAGTTGGGGGTTTTACGCCTTAACTTTTCGGTTTAGCATCGACCTTAGTTTTATGTTTATAGTTTCGTTTTATCACTTTCGCCCCAATTGTTTATAGCCATTGTTGTAGCCAGTGCTTTTTTCATTTTCCAAGTTTTAATATTCTTATCGCACCTTGAATTACCAAAACAAAAACGATTGTTCCGATTATCAAGTCAGGTTTGTTCGAGTTTAGCCAATTAACTAAAATTCCTGCTGTTATCACTCCCAAATTTATTATCACGTCATTTGAAGTGAAAATCATACTTGCTTTCATATGAGCTTCTTCTTTGCTCTTTGATTTTTGTAGCAAATACAAACAAATTCCGTTTGCAATAAGTGCAAAAATCGAAACGATTATCATTGTCGAGAAGTTGGGCAATTTTTCTGCTCCGAAAAATCTTCTCAAAACTTCAATAAATCCAATTACTGCAAGAGTTATTTGAAAATATCCAGCGAGTTTTGCAATTCGTTTTTTTCTTGTCAAAGTTCCGCCAACCGCAAACAAACTGATTCCATAAACGAAACTGTCGGCAAGCATATCCAAACTGTCCGCAACAAGTCCCATTGATTTTGAGATTATTCCTGTTGTCATTTCGATTAGGAAAAAAGTAAAATTTATAGCGAGTACAGTCCAAAGTAGTTTTCTTTGGTTTGTATTTTCTTTAAAATCAGTTTGGTCAGTTTGTTCGGTCGAGATTTTCTTTGCGCCCAAATTTAGTTCGAGAACAGATTTTTCGATTTGGTCAATTTGTCCGCTGTGAAAAATGGTCAATTTTCGGTTTGGAATGTCAAAGTCCAAATTCGCAATATTTGAATTTCCATCTAGTTTCATTCGGATTAAATTTTCTTCCGAAGGGCAGTCCATTTTTGTGATTTCAAATATCGTTTTATTCATTCACGGTTTCTTTTTTCGCATTGGCTACAACGGTCTTGGCTATGGTTTCGTTGCGGAATGATTCGGCAGAATTATTCCGCCGTAAACCAAACATTGCAAACACGCAGGAATTTCCGCGAGGAAATTCCGCCGCAATGAACTATAGCCGTTGTTGTGTGTAGGTTTTATTTTTATTTATCAATTCAGTTATTTTTTCCGCTTTTCCATAATCCGCATCATTCAGCCATATTTTTAAATTCCGATTTTCTGTTTTCAGAGTTAAATTTGGTTTCGTTTTAAATTTTCCTCCGTTTCCACTTCCAGTTAAAAGGTCGATTATTACGCTCAAAATTGAAATCAGCCAATTAGTCCGTTCAGAGTTCAATTCCGCACTTTTTATTTCCGTGTATGAGTAAGTTCCGTTGTTTTTCGGTTCGGAAGCATCAATGACATTAAATTCGTCCGTATTCAGGATAAATTTTAATTCCGGTTTATTTCTCAATTCAACAGTTTCTGTCATTCAGCGTTCTGATTTTAACTTACACACAACGTGATTGTATAAGATTAGTGGCGTGTTTAAGCACCTAATTTAGCAAATAAAAACCAGATAGAAAATCCGCAAGGATTTTCGTAAGTAGGCGAGAACTAGCCATTAATTTTATACGGTGTTAGCGGTAGTATTTATGATACCCAGAGCATATTTCTATCCGCAATTTTCCATTTTCCATTCTCTTTAACGCAGAATATTATTTCTCCTGACCCACATAAACTCCCACACATCAAATCAAAGTAGAAAATGGCTTTATCTTTTTTTTGATTTATTTTGAAATCAGAAAATCTTATTGACCCCATGTATCTGTATTCCGTATTTTTCCAATATTCTTTATTTTGTTTTTCTAATTGTCCCAAGTCCTTGATGATATAATTCCCTGTTTGGGTTAGTTTGCTTAATTCCAATTTACTTTTCTTAAACAATGTACTATCAACTAATTGCGTTAAGAGTTGGTCAAAATCCTTTGAATGCAGGGAAACTGGATAGTACATTCTAGGGAATGACGATGCTTGAATATTCCAACCTATAAATTCCGTTTTTGGATTTATATGATAAGGCTCAATTCCCAATACCAATTCTGCTTTATCCAATTTAGGATTATCGAAAGCTTCGTAAAATATTTCCTTTTGAATGTAGTAGTTTATGGAATCTTGATTGTTTTCAGCATATTCTAGTGGCATTGGCGGCATTGGAGGTTTCTCGTAATAATATTCAGTTCCGACTAGTTCAAGGAAGATGTCGTTTAGTAATTCCACTTCGATAACTGTATTGTCAGGTTTTGGTAAACAGCTTACCAAAATATAGAATAAACTTGTATAGAGGATTACTTTTTTCATATTACCGCTAACGGTCTCGTATATGGAAAGTAGCAGAGTTGATATGCTATTGCTTTTGGTTTTAAACAAAAATAGCAGAAAATAACCAAACTTTTGGATTGGCTCTTAACTGCTATTTTTTATATACTATGTTATGTCACGTTAATATTTTTTTATTCAGACTCCCATTCCTCCTTAATTTGATCAACTAATAATTCGTCTATATTCTCAATGTCTTCTCTGTTAACTCCTTCTAAATCTGAGAATACAATTTGTTTAAAAGGTCTTGGAGAATAACAAACTTGAACACCAGTTCTAACTCCAAGAGTAGTAATAGGTTTAACTTTCATATAAACAGTTTTTGTGCCGTCACCAACTGCTTTTTTGATTGTTTTAGCGACACAGTCTTCACTTCTACAAGTTTTACATGTCACACTTGAATCAGTTTTTGAATACTGATTAATATTTTTAGAGTTATCTAATTTTTTTTCATATTCAGAACTAGAAATTCTTACAAAAGTAAAATCTTTATCGTTAATAATATAAAAATTTCCATTTGATAATAATTCATCTGAAAATTTTTCGTTAAAAGAATTTAGGTTTGATGATTTAAAGTAGATATCATAATAGTCATCTAAAGTAAAGTCTAAATCCAAATTTAATTCTGTTACTATGAAATCTTCTGATGTATTTGAGAAGTTACTGTTTTCATTAGTTTGTTCTTTCTCACATGAAGTGGAAATTAAAACTAATAATACTATGATTAATAAATTTTTCATGTGTTTTTTCTTAATAAATTTTGAGTAAATATAATTTAAAATTTTTAAATACATTTTCATTTTGGGAGGTCAACCCTTTTTTGACTGTTATTTTTATTTTATGTGACATAACGGTCTCGTATAACCGTCAGTTACGGATAAATATACGAAGTTTTTCGGTTTAGCACTGACGTTAGCAATTCCGAGTGGATTCGGACGTAGTCGAATCCGCCGTAATTGCGGTTATACATTGTTGTGCGTAGTGCTTTATTTTTTATCACTCAGTATTTCTTCGTAGGTTGCTTTTTTTACATCGTGAAATTTGTTCCAAACTTTTCTGTATTGTCGAATTATTGTGTCGTCTTTATTTATCTCTTTCATAACGTGATTCGCCTTATTCAGATAACTGATGAAATTTCCCCAATCGAATTGTTTAGAAGGACTATATCCAGTTGGGCTATTTTCATCTGGTAACCATTTCATACGTCTTTGAGAGCCTAAATGCGTAAATCTTTTATATAATCGTGCTTCAAAAAGTGAGTCAGATGGAATATGTGCTTTTTTCGCAAAATGTGCTCCACGTCTAAATGACCTTTTCATTGTTCTATAAAACTTCGAAAAACCTGCTGTTTTTACTCTGATTTTTGAGCCATCATACATAAACCCTAAATATTCTAATTGTTTATTTGGGTTTAAAGTTTCATTTTTTATTAAACCTCCGTTAAATTCAGAGTTCTCGTTAAGCTTGTATCTGTAAGTATTGGTTTTTTTTGGTTGAATGTCAAGATTTGCTTCAACTTCAATTTCTTTACGGATTAGGTTATAAAAATATTTTTCATCCTCTTGGTCGCAAATGATTATTAAATCATCACTATATCTTTGGTAATAAGCGTTCTTTGATGTTGTTTCTGAATGAACTCTATCATCAAAATCTAACATATAAATATTTGCGAGAGTTGCACTAATTGGCGTGCCTTGAGGAATTCCTTTCTTCTCTTTTTTGTTGAGTTTTTGACGAATATCTTTTTTATATGGTTTATCCGTTCTAATTAAGTCTGTCGCTTCTTCGAAAAACTCATCCTTATCACAAAAAGCGACTACATTTTCGTGTCGCATATTGTAGATTTTACTCACTTTTTTGCGCTTAAGAACCTTTTGTGAGGTGTCATTAGGCAAGAACCTTTCTATTATTAGTTTATGTTGAAACCTTTTAAATAATTCATTCTCATTTACATATTTGTTGTCTACCAAATTTTTAAATATTGTATAATGGTCATCTGGTAGATTGTTAGTGTTCAATACACGTTTCCATTGACTATGTAAAATCCGATGGTCTAAATTGTCAAAAAATGAAGTTACATCAGCCACTATTATAGATAGCTTCCTATGTTTGTTATTCTCTATAAATTCAAATGCCTCAAACGCAAATTCGATATTCGATTTATTCCCGCTTTTACCATTACCAATTGGTATCTTTCTGTAAGCAACAGCGACTGAACCATATGGTTTGTCTTTCAAATAATCTTCATAGGCTTTTGTAAGAAGATGACTGTAGTAGCTATAAATAATTGAATCTAAATGTGAGGGAAAGTATATATGGCGTTCTTTTTTATCACTTACCGTTCTTTTCCTTTTACCACTAATGTTTTTTGGTGCATTTTCAAGTGGTCTATATTTTCTTTGACTTAAAGTTCTATGTAAAAGAGGTACGAACTTATGGTTGGCGATATTCTCAGGGTTATTTACGTAATTTTTTAACCACTTTTTATCCTTTTTGCTGGTTAGCGGTTTTCCAATATGAGGATACTTTTTAAATTTCAGCCATTCATCATTCATATTCATCTGTTGATTATAAAAAAAGGATTGAGGTTGGTCGTGGCTTACTTATCGGTAGATACAATCCTGAAGTTGCTTTTCACTTTCGCTATAGGCAACGCCACTCATTGATAGAATAAAGTTCGTATCTTTACTAACACCACCATTTATGATAGTATCGGCAGAAATAGAAACTAAGACAGTTCAACTCACAGTCCTCTCAATGCAACTTCTAATAACATTGATGAAGATTTGCGAGATTGGAATCTCTCTTCACACGTCAGCCGAAGCCTGCGCGTGGAACACTAATGTGCACTTTGCATAAAACGTACCTACCAGTCTTGTCCCAACACTCAATCCGTTGAATGTAGCAATCACAAATCGTTCCATTGCTTTATTTATTACAAAATCAGTTTAATCTTATAAGGTTTGTGACATATTGGCATTTCTATTGTCAGTTCAGCAAGAATTTTAATGAAACGCAAAGTTTTTTTCGGCATTACGCACAACGGTCTCGGCTATGAGTAGTTGCGTGGTTTAGCACTTAACTTTGCAAGTACACACCAAACTGAAAATCCGCGAGGATTTTCAGAAGTAGGCGAGAACAAGCAATTACTTATAGCCATTGTTGTAAGTAGTTTTTTATCTTATTATTTCTTTAATTTCCTTTATCGTAAAAGCAGGTCGTTTTGAATGAATCATTGCGTGACAGTTTGGACAAACAGGAATTAAGTCTTTTATTGGGTCAACTTCATATTCCTTTCCTATTTCCGAAATCTGATTTATGTGATGGACGTGAATAAATCCTTTTCCGATTTCTCCAAAATGTTTTTCAAAATCATAAGAACAGACTTTACAAGAATAGCCAAAATGCTTTAAACATCTCTTTCGGGCTTCAGGATTTCTTTCATATCGAGTTTGTACAATGTCTTTCGATTTACCTTCTTTATATGTTTTTTTAAATTGTGTTGTAACATCATTAGAAACAAAACTATTCTTTATGTATTTATTCTCCTTTATAAAGTTAAACCAGTTAGATTCCAAACTTTCCAAAACTTCTTCTTTTATTGAAATTCCGCTTTGTTGAGGAAACCATTGTTGTAAATTGTTTTTGTCAATACTTTCTAAAGATTCTTTGTCAAATAACTTGTTTTCGTTTGGGTTAATTAGAATATCGAATTCAATATCAATGTAGTTAGTCGTTTTATTTTCTGTTCCGTCCCAATGAGGTGCAACGTAGTATGAAGATTTGGCATAACCACTTCCCATTATTCCTCTTGGTTCGTTACCTAATCTAATTAAGAAAATTCTGTCTCCTTTTCTAATGCTCTTTGAATTTCCACAACTCCATCTTCTTTCAACATATCCAACTTTTTCAAGATGCTCAATGCTTTCTTGTAAATCTTCCCAATCCCATCTGTTAGGATTCCAAGCAAAAAGAAATGTGTTCATATTGTTCTGTTCTTAAATTACTTACAACGGTTTTGGCTATGATTTCATTGCGGAAAAATCCGCAGGATTCTTTCCGCCGTAGCCGAAAGATAGCAAACTTGCGTTGAATTCCGATTAGGAATTCAACCGCAATGAATTATAGCCGTTGTTGTAAAACGTTATTTATTTTCAGTTTCTATTTTTATATGGTTCAATACTCGTTTATGTATTCTGTGAATTATAAAATCAGACCAAGTTTTCCAGTAAATTTCTGGTGTAATATCTACTTTATACCAAGTCGTTCCTTCTAATTCCGTTTTATTTTCTCCGATTTTGGTCAGTTTAAATTGACCTTTATATGACTTGAAATAACCATCTAAATGTGGTGGATGAATTTCCCAAAACGGATTAAATTCATTCATAGGAATTGGTTGTTCTTTTACGTCAAATTGCAATAAATTCGGTTCGTTCCAAGTTGTGATTGGTTCTACAAAACTACCAGTCGTAAAATTACAATATCTGATTGCTCCAATTCCAGTTCCTTTAATAGTTGCGTCTGTTGGATATGAAATTCCAGTTTTAAATATCCAGTCAGTTGGTTCGTCTATTTTGTCAAAAGTCACAACGTTTTTCCAAACATTCTCAATATTTGAGTTAACAATAACTTTCGTTCTAACAGGAATTAAGTTTTCAGGTTCATTGACATAGTCAAAACTCATTGAACTTACGCAAATGACAAGAAGTCCAATTGTTGTATTTGTCGGATTTATCCACTTTCCAGAGTTTGCTTTAAATCCTAAATAAGAGCCAAGCCAAACTAATAAAGCGATTAATGGCAAAGACATTGCAATACAAATCATTCCTTCAATTGCGAAAATCAAAAGTCCAATTAAAACAATTCCGAGTGTTAGAAAACTCAATTTATAACTCTCTTTTTTACTTATTTCTGATAATTTGCCATTAATGAAAGGTGGTAGAAATCCAATTATGAATGGAATAACAAGAAATACAGTCCAACCATATTCTTTAAAAATTCCAATTTCTATATATCCTAAAATCGCAGATACAATTAGAGTGATTAAAATTGAAAATAGTTTCGGGTTTTTCTTCATTTCTAGGATTTCGTTCTAATGTTTTACAACGGTTTTGTATATGGTTTGTTGCGTGGTTTAACTCGTAATTTAGCAAATAAAAACCGAATAGAAAATCCGTGAGGATTTTCGTAAGTAGGCTAGAACTAGCAATAAATTATATACGTTGTTACCACACGTTTTTATTCAGTTTCTTTTTCCAAAATGTAAGTTTTTAGTCGAGAAATAAATCCATTGATTTTTCTACTTTCATTCGACCATTTTCCTTTATATCTTTTATTGTTTTTGTCATAATCGTGCTGAAGTTCTCCACCTAAATCTGCTAAATATATATCTAAGTCCATTTTTAATGATTGAAGAGTAGGAATCATTTCGGAATTTTCAGATTTCATTGTTTTTACAATATCTAAAAGTTGATTTCCAACTCTTTTTAAAGAGTAAATACTCGGTTGTTTTAATAGACTCTCATCAAAGATTTCTTTTCTAATTATTTTAGATTTTTCTTCAAATTCTTTAAGTGTCATTTATAAGTTAGTTTTAATTAAAAGTCCAATTATAATTATTGGTGGAAATATTATTAAAAAGTGATAAATCAAACTTGTTTTAATGTAGTAATCAGCTTTTATTTTGTAAACATCTATTTTGCTTAATTCGTGATAATCAGCTTTTGATGCTTTGAACATATTATGGTCAATTGGCTCGTGATTTTCGTGTCTTTCCAAAATTCGTTCATATTTGTCAGATATTTTTTCTGCAAATTCTTTCTTTTCATTCAATTTTGGTTTCTCTTTTAGAGTTTTAAAAATCCTTAAATCATTATACAGTTTTGATAATTCAAGTCCGCAAGTATGAAATTGCTTAGCTTTTGTACTGAAGTCTTTTGCGTTCTCAATTTGTCCAAACACTAATAATAATATTGAAAGACTGGTAATTGAATAGGCAATTAGGTTTTCGTCAATTGTTTCTGCTGAATATATATTATAAACAGATAAAAGTCCGACTGATATTAAATATACAGATAACATACTTAAGCATAAATTTGATAAGTCAGCTACTTTCAAAAGTCTTTTACCTGCATTAAATCTACTGCCTTTCGTTGACCAAATTTTGTAATTCAATTCCTCAAGAAATGTTTTGTCTAAATAATCCTTATATGATTTCTTTTTCTCCAATGTTCGTTTTTTTGTTCAAATGTGTGGTAACGGTGCAGTATAACCGTCAGTTACGGATAAATATACACTAATTTTCGGATTAAACACTGACGTTAGCAATTCCGAGTGGATTCGGACGTAGTCGAATCCGCCGTAATTGCGGTTATACATTGTTGGGTGCAGTTTTTATTATTTTCCAAAAATTCTTTTTAAATATTGAGTTTGTTTGTCATTCGTAACATTACCATATTTTAACTTTGGCATTTTGTTTCGCAACTGGGTTAATTCTTCTTCCGAACAATCTAGAGTTAATCTTAAGTTTTCTAATTCTTTCAATCTTTCGATTGGTTTTAAAGAATTGTCCAAGATTTTGGTGGACATAAGATAAAGGTATTTTAGATTAATTAACTCGCTTATAAAATCAATTGATTTTAGCTTTAGTCGTTCGTACATTCCTCCGCTGATTCCAAGCCCTTCTAGTTGCTTAAGATTAGCTAAAGAATTCCAATCACTAACCTTTTTTAAGTTTTCCGATTCCAGAGTGATTAGTTTTGGTAATTCGCATATTGGTTGAATGCTTTCTATACTAGTTGATAAACCAAGATTCAAATGCTCAATTTCAGTTTTGTCTTTTAAGCATTCCAAGTCTTTTATAGAACTCCATTTGATGTTTATTCCTTTTAGGTTTTTCATTCGGCAAATGGATTCAAATGTTGTTTGGTTTAACTTATGATAAGTCCAAACGTATTCAACATTATCTAGTTGTCCAAGCATGCTATTCCAGATTTTTAGTTCTTTGGTTTTATTGTCTTCGTTCTGGAATCCGATACATAACCATTTAACTTTATTTATTTTATTACTGTCAAAAGTTAGATATTCAGGTTTTCTATTCTTGATGTTCCAAAATCCGTATTTAATATCTTTCTTTTCTAGACTCAATGTCGTTCGTTTTAAATTGCACCCAACGGTCTCGGCTATGAGTAGTTGCGTGGTTTAGCGGTTAACTTTGCAAGTACACACCAAACTGAAAATCCGCGAGGATTTTCAGAAATAGGCGAGAACAAGCAATTACTTATAGCCATTGTTAGGCAACGTTATTTTGTTTTAATCGGAATCGACAATTCAATATTTGTTCCTACAGCTTTTTTGTCAGCAGTTTTGGTAGGAATAAATTTAGGCAGTGATTCTATTATTTTTTTAATTTCTTTTCTCGCTTGGTTTCCACCTGGAATTGAGTTCAAGGTTTCCACGTTAGTTACATATCCAGTTTTCGCAATGTTTACCTTATATTTTAGGATTCCGTCTTCTTTTGGTGGTTTGATATTTGCAGTTTTCAATTTCTCAATAACATAGGAATGAATAGATTTCATTGTACATTCAGTTATTTTATCCTTATCTGCTTCATTTTCACAACCGACGTATGATAATGGTTGAACAAGTGATTCAGCTTCTTCTTTGTTCGGTAAGCAAATTCCTTTAATCCCTTGTTTGCTTGTTATAGCAACAAGTCCCAATCCTTTTTTGTAATAACGTTTTTCTTTAGTGCCATTTGAGTATTTGTTTTCAACTACAATTAGGTTTTCATAGTTACAATAAGGCGTCTCAAAACTTCCGTCAATTTCGGCAACTTTTCCAGTCTCCCATTTGATTCCTTTTTGAGGTTTTGCAATTAAAAGTATCTGTTCTGTTTTCTTAACCTCGTTATACATAAAAATTGTGTCATTTTGATTTCTCAACAATAGGTCATATACGGTTCCATTTCTAAAATCTTGCTCATATTTGAAATATTCTTTTCCGTCGATTTCTATTTTTTCAGTTACTTTTTCCACATAAAATGCATTTCCCCAAGTGATATGTTTTTCAAATCCGATTTGAAGTGGAAAATAACTTTCTCCGAAACTTTTGTCACAAAATTCGCTTTGTCCGAAAATCAAAATAGGTAGAATTACTAATAATAAAAATATTGTTCTTTTCATTCGTTGATTTGGTTTTAATGTTGCCTAACGTGTTTGTATAAGATTAGTTGCGTGTTTTAAGCACCTAATTTAGCAAATACAAACCGAATAGAAAATCCGCAAGGATTTTCGTAAGTAGGCTTATACTAGCAATTAATTTTATACGTTGTTGTAAAACGTTTTTTAATATTCAGACTCTTTTTTTATTTTTCCATCGTCAGAATATTTTTTCCATTTTCCGATTTTCTTGTCATTAAGCATTTGTCCCTCTGAAAATAAATACCATTTACATAATTTAAAAGAGTATTTATATTTTTTCTCATAAGTCAGAATTTCATAATATTTATTTAAATGCAAAAATTCCTCTATAGTTTTTGCTTTAGTGTCAATTTTCAATGTTTTAGATTCTCGTAAAATATCTCCGTTTCCATCGTACAATTTACAGCTCAGAATGTTTCCATATAAATCGTATTCAGATTCGGTCATTATTTGTCCGCTTTTATAATATTCAATTCTTTTTCCGGTTGAATAGGTATATTCATAATCTCCAAATTCATAGATTATATTAGTTCCTTTTTCTTTTTGATTTCCGTTTTTGAATTTGATGTCAACGACTATTGTTTCTAAAGGTTTTATTTTAGAAGCAATTTTGTCAAACTCCAAAGTGTGTTGTGCAATTGAAAAATTACAAATCAGAAATGAAAATATGATTGTTAAAATGTATTTCATTCAAATGTTTTACAACGGTCTCGTATAACCGTCAGTTACGGATAAATATACGAAGTTTTTCGGTTTAGAACTGACGTTAGCAATTCCGAGTGGATTCGGACGTAGTCGAATCCACCGTAATTGCGGTTATACATTGTTGTAACCAGTTTTTTTATTTAGTTATTTTCTTGATTTTTCTTTTAGTATCCTTTATTGTATTCAAATTGTTTTGAATGTTCTTTTTTGCAATTTCTATAAATCCGATATGAGTTTCACAGTAAAAGTCGTGATTGGGTTCATTCTTTTTTTCTTCGAGATGTAATTCCGATTTTGTTAAATAATCTTTATAAACCCAATATGGTCCATTGTCTTTTATAAATTCTATTGATTTATAAATATCAACTAATGTTGCTAAATCTTTTTTAAATATTGAATGAAGTTCGTTTTTTGGAACACTTTGATAAATGTCCAATTGTAAAGTTTGAAAAATACTTGTAGTAAAAAGGTCAGTTTCTTTCTTTACAAATAAGTTATTCAGTTCAATAAACTTTTCCGTAATTGAATCAAGAGTTTTATTTTGATTATTCAAATCATTAATAATCATTTTCTTCTTTCGTGATAAATCAATTTTTCTCTTTGCCCAACTGATTAATAAAATCAGAGTTTGTCCAATTATGGCTCCTATTAATGCAATCAGAAGAGTTTTTTGGAAAGAAAAAGGCTCTTGAGTTAAAAATATCATTTATCGGTTTTCTTAAATTGGTTACAACGTGTTTGGCTATGGTTTCGTTGCGTGAAAATCCGTTAGGATTTTCCGCCGTAAAACGAAGATAGCAAATTTGCGAGGCCTTTCCGAGAGGAAAGTCAGAAGCAATGAACTATAGCCGTTGTTGGGCTTCGTTATTTTTTTCAACAGTTTGTTGTATTCATATTTGATTTCTCTTCTATAAAATTTCTTACCCTTAATGCTTCCATAAACCATATTTAATTTAGGGAGATATTCAATTGATGTCTCAGAACAACCCCACATAAAGAAATCATCTTCCATTTCATTAGGAAATCTCTCGAATGCATATTTTGATAAATATGGGATTATAATATAACTTTTACCTTTTTTCATGTGTCGTACACCTGATCTACAAACCGCTCCACCGAATGATCCGAATAATCGAATTTTTTTCTTTTTAAATTCACCTTTAACTACGGTCAATACCTCTAAGTCCACTGATTGCCAATATTCATCTTTACCATTGTCATATTCTGATTTAAAGGTTTCGTGAATGGTATCCTCTAAATTGTGAAATATTTTTCCATTGTGTAGGTGGAAATTTTCTTCGATTACTTTAACGAGAAGAATCAATTCAGCGTTTTTTCCAGCTTTAATAAAGTTTCCACCCCATTTACAAGTACATGCAATTGTCAGATTTGAAATCAAAAGCAAAATTATTGTCGAATGCAGTTTTTTCATAATGAAGCCCAACGGTCTCGGCTATGAGTAGTTGCGTGGGTTAGCACTTAACTTTGCAAGCACACACCAAACTGAAAATCCGCGAGGATTTTCAGAAGTAGGCGAGAATAAGCAATTACTTATAGCCATTGTTGTAATGCGTTTTTTATTATTCATCATCTTTCATTGAATCCCAAAAATCGGCATCCAACTTCTTAATTTCTATTGTTTGCTCAACTTGCATTCCAAGTCCATAATCATAGATGTATTCCGCAAGTTGTTTTCCGTCTATCAGTACCAAAGTTGTTGAACCATTCAAGTTATTTGCATATTCAATCGCTCCTTTTGAATAATAAGAAGTCGTAATAAAAACTCCTTTATTTGATTGAGCAACAGCTAATGCACCAACAAATTTTTGAATTTCCTCACGTCCGATTGAACTGTCAATTCTGTAACGTTTAGCTTGAATATGAATCCGTCCAAGTCCAAGAACATCCTCTTTTATTATTCCATCAATTCCGCCATCATTCGAAACTTTTGTCACAAGTCCAGAATTTTCAATTTCTCCGCCATACCCCATTTTTTGAAGTAGTAAAACCACTAATTTCTCAAAAGCAGTTGGTGTTTTGGTCAAAATTGTATTTAGAATTTCTGTATAAACAGATTTTCTTATGTTCGAAAATGAAGAGTAAAGTTTTTCTTGTGGCGTAAGTTCTGAAGAAGATTCATCAATTGTTAATTGTTCTTCTGTTGTTTTTTTCTTTTGTCGTGTTGGCTCTCTTTTTTCAAGTTGTTCCTCAATGTATTTATCAACTTTTTCAGGTGTTTTTAATAATTGAATTCCTGAATCATTGATTTTATACATTCCTCGTTTTGGCTTGTCTAAAAGTCCTGCCATATTCAGATAACTCAACGCCCAAGAAATTCGGTCATAAAAAATATGTCCATTTCCAGAAGGATACATTTCGTTAACTTCCTCATCAGTAAGTCCGAAATGTTCAGATAAAGGTTCAATGAAATCTCGAAGTTTCATTGTTCCGTTTTTATTCAATAATTCCATCACTGGAACTCTTATTTTATCGTGTTTTGGTATTGCCATTTAGTTTGGTCTTAAATGCATTACAACGGTTCGTATATGGAAAGTTGCGTGTTTGTGAGCGGCGATTTTCCGGAGGAAAATCGGAAGCAAGCAAACGAGCAACTTCCATTTGTTTAAGGTAAAACTAGCAATTTTTTATATACAATGTTAGTTTTAGTGCTTTTTTTTGATTGAAAATCAGTCGGTAACCAAATCCGCTCAATTTATTTTTTTTATCAGATTTTGATTGGTTAATCCGCAAGGTTTTTCCAATCCGCAAAAAGCTCAAAATCCGATATAATTTTTTTTTATTCAGCAGAGTGGAAGTCCACAGTAAATTTTATTCATAATTTTAGGGTTTCCGCAACGTTTGTCAAAATCCGCACAGTTATTCACTCCAATTTTAGAGTTTTTAATCCGCAAAATTTTGAAACTCGGCAGTAATCTTTTTCGGAATTGTCTATCTTAAAATTCAAAAAAAAAATTCGAATCTAAGCACCAGGCATTTTTCTAACCGCAAACTTGCTCCAGCATTGAAACTAACGGTCTAGTGTATGAAACGTAGCGTGTAAAAATGTACGAACTTTTCGAATTAGCACAGAGCCGAATTTTTATATTTTGTTTTTAATTTATCATTTTTAAAAGCCAAATTAAAAATTTGGCGGTCTTTGCAAATAAGCACAAACCTTTGGGTTAAGCACTTACTAGCTATGTTTTATACACCGTGTTAGCAGTTGTTTTTATTTTCCAAAAAGTCTTGATAAAAAGCCTTTTTTCTTATTTTTTATTACCCAAACTAATTCGGTTGGATGTCTTTCCGTAAATTGATTCGCACCAAACTTTCCCCAAGCAAAACCATCTTTATTTTTTCCCTTTCTCAAGTCAGCAACAGTCCATTCGTCTCCGTCAAATTTTTTCAGAAAATCTCTAAATTCAGGATTTTTATTTTCAAATTCAGTTTTGGATGAACACAAGTTGTTTTCGTCCCAAATTGTCATAACTGTTTTGTCGTGAATTTCATTCATATGGCATTTGTCTGGGCTTTCATAAAATTCCAACAAATGCTTTAGATATTCATTCAAGTTTTGTGAGTGGACAACAAATACCGCTGGGTCGTGACAAGCAAAGAATACTTTATTCGGTTTTCCATTATCATTCAAGTCCAAAATCCAATGATTTCCAAATCCATCGTGTCCAAGTGTAAGAGAATTTGCGGATAATTCCCAAAATCCGAATTGTCCAATTGAGTCGAAATAAACCATTTCAGGTCCATAACCATCCCAACCTTTGGTTTCTTTAAGTATTTCGATTATTTCGCTGTCAATATTTTTATTTGGGAATTGTTCTTTTAGTTGTTCAATTTCCGAATCAGATAATCCATCTTGAAATTCAAGTTGGTATTTTTCTCCATCTTCGTCTGTAAAGGTGGATTCTTTTAATTTTCCTATTATTTCAAGATTTGTCATATCGTTTTTCTCAAATAACTGCTAACGTGTTTGTATATGGTTTGTTGCGTGGTTTAAACACCTAATTTAGCAAATAAAAACCGAATAGAAAATCCGCGAGGATTTTCGTAAGTAGGCTAGAACTAGCAATAAATTATATACGGTGTTAGCCACTGTGTTTTTTATTCAGTTGTAAATTCTTTTATGTGTTCTCGAATATATTTAATTCGTAAATCGCTAATACTTTCTATGTTTCCTAATTCGTAAAATTCATCATCAAGTTTATTCAAAGGATTGTCTTTATAAGATTCACTGAAACTTTCCATAGTTCCATCATCAAATTCTGCAAGTCGCTCTTTATTTTCTGCATAAATATTATTCGCACGAGAAGTTAGTTCCGCATACTTTTTCGCTCCAATTGTTTTAAATCCGATTTCAGCCATTTTTGCGTACTGTCCACTCGAATTAAAATAGAATTGATTAAATCCACCATTATTCACTTCTCCTTCTATAATCCAAGTCGCCCAAAACCCTTGTTGTCCATTAGTCAGTTTTTGGATATTTGAGAGTTCATTTTCGTAATCGTCTCCAATTATTTCGTAAATATTATCGAAAACAGATTGTTCAAGTTCATCGTCAGGAATGGAATCCAATATTTCTTTAGTCAGAACTTTATGTATTTTTCTGTTTTTCCAATCATCCACAGAATTCAATACTTTTTCGATTTCAAGGTCAACTTCAGATTTCTCTTTTTCTTTTTTACAGCCGAAAAAACTTAATATGGAAGATAGAATCATTATCGTTATTATCTTTTTGTTCATTGGATGGTTACATTGTGGCTAACGGTCTCGTATAACCGATAGTTACGGGATTAAAGTTAATGATTTTCGGTTTAGCACTGACGTTAGCAATTCCGAGTGGATTCGGACGTAGTCGAATCCGCCGTAATTGCGGTTATACATTGTTGTGCATAGTTATTTTTTCCATATGCCAAATTCATTTCTTATCAAACTTAAAAGTTCATTGAAATAAATCAGTTCGTCTATGTCTGGATAATATTTTAAATAACTTTCAGGGTTTCCATAATCAAGTTCGTTTGATGTATTTTCCGTTTTAATTTGAACTCGATAACCAATTCCGTCCATTATTTGTTTAGATTTCCACATTAATTGATATTCTCCGTTAACTAATTCAACATTTCCACGCTCTTTCATTTTATATTTTATTTCAGACATATTCGGCAAGAACTCTACATTGGTTCTTAAAATACTATTCCAAACGAATTCCATATCGTTTTCCGATTTCAGGATTCGTTTTTCAGTTCTTAGTTCCGCTTGTCCTTGAACCTTTGCGTAATGCTGATAAAATTCCGCTGTCCATTTTTTAGATTCGTCTTTGAACATTCTAAAAAGTGATGAATAATTGGTTATTCCACCACCTGCATAAATTCGGATTTCAGAGTCCAAATTCAAGGAATCAGATAGTTTTAAATCAGAATTAATTCCGCTTGTATTTTGTGCAGAAATTTCAATCGAAAATAGAAGTATTAGTAAAATCTGGATGTTTTTCATAATTATGCACAACGGGTTTGTATAAGATTAGTTGCGTGGTTTAAGCACTAAAGTTAGCAAATAAATCACAGATAGAAAGTCCGCGAGGACTTTCGTAAGTAAGCTAGAACTAGCAATTAATTTTATACGGTGTTGTGCACAGTATTTTTCTTTTATTTTCTAGCGTTCAATAACCCTCCAAGAATTACGCAAGACATTCCAATTAGGTATGCTGTATGAAATGGCTCATTGAAAAAAACAATCAAAAATATTGAGGACAAAACTGGTGTTAAGAAAACAAATGGTGCTATAAATGAGGCTTCTCCCATTTTGAGAGCTTTAATCCAAAATATATATGAAAGTCCATTCACTAAAAAACCATTTATAAGAATTGGAATTATAGTGTTTATTTCAGGTATTTTAAACCCCGAAAATATGTTCATAGATATAAATGAAGCAACAGTTGCAGTCAAAAAATATATTGTTAATAGTGAATTATCGTCCATTTCGATTTTTTTACTTAAAACAGAAAATAAGGCAAAGGCGAATGCTCCAAAGAATACGATTAAATCAATATTTAAATTTTCAAATTTAAGTTGCTGGAAATTTCCTTTCGTTAACACAATAAAGACTCCAAAAAAGCCTAAAAGAATGGACGTGGTTTTTGGGAAAGTAAGTTTTTCTTTTAAAATGATAAGCGATAATATAGCAATTAAAATAGGCCAAGAATATTGGACGATGAGAACTTCCATTCCTGGTGCATTCGCATAACCTAAATATAGTAGAACGTAATAAAGATAAGTGCCCAAAAAGCCTAATAATATGGCTTTTAGCCATTTTTTTTTAGAAATTTTACCTAAATGGTTTATCTTTTTTTTATAAATGCCTATTCCTAAAAAAAACAATAATGATGATAGACTAGACCAAAAAAGAAATTGATGGTTATCCAATCCATCTTGCCCTAATTTAGATACAACAGGAATTAATGCCCATAAAAACACACAAACTAAAACGTAAAAGATAGATTTGTTCATACTAGAAAACTTAAGGTTTGAATTTTTTACAAATTTCAGTTTTCAGTAGGACTATAAATATGACAATTAAGGATAGTTATGGTATTATTTGGTATTTAAGTTTAATTCAGCCGATTTTCTATATTCTATTGGTGTTTTTTTAAACTGTTTTTTAAAAGCTTTTATAAAATATGAACTATCAGAATAGCCAAGCTCTGCTACTATTTCTTTAATGCTTAAATTGCTATAACGCAGTATTCTAGAGGCTTCATTTAGTATATAGATTTCCAGAAATTTAGCAGGTGTAAGTCCAGTAATGTTACGAATTGCTAGATTAAGTTTTTTTTGAGAAATTGCCAATGTAGAAGTATAAAAGCTCAACTGTTTCTCGTTGGTGTAATGTACCCTAACAAGTTGCACAAATTGCTCCAATAATTTAGTATTATTTGTATGAGATTGTACAGTGCTTTTTTCTTTTATGTTATTAAATGCATTTATTTTGGTTAGAATAATATGCAGATAATTCTGTATTATGCTTGGTGATGTACTTGTGTTTGTTTTTGAATAATGATTTAATAAATTAAATTCGTCATTTAAGAGACTAATTTCATTAGCAGAAACTTTGATATATGCTTTGTCTATGTTATGAAAAAGAAGTGTAGATCTGTTTTGAAACCTGTCTAATAAACTATCGCAAAAACTAACAACATAACCTTGAACGTCTTTATTGTATGTTATTTTGTGTAAGTAATAAGGTGCTAAAAGAAAAATAGTTCCGCTTGTATAATCATACTTTTTGTTCTCTATTATATGCACTCCTGAACCGTTTTCAATCCAGACAATTTGATAAAAAATATGGCGATGTAGTGATGTTCCATCATTATTTAAGGTTTGGTATCTACCATCAATAATTTTGTCTATTACAATTTTTTTATCATACTTCTTAAGTAATTTTTCAAACTCCTTTTTTATCACTTATTGGTGTTTTTATATTGTGCACAACGGTCTCGTATAACCGTCAGTTACGGATAAATATACGAAGTTTTTCGGTTTAGCACTGACGTTAGCAATTCCGAGTGGATTCGGACGTAGTCGAATCCGCCGTAATTGCGGTTATACATTGTTGTAAAACGTTTTTATTCCACAATAATCGCTTTAGGCAATATTCCTCTACTTTCAAACATAAAACCGAAGTTAGGCTTATTTTCAATTCCATTTAATTCCTCAATTATATTCAGTAATAGTTTTTTCGTTTCGTTTATTTTTTTTGTGCTATCAACATTTATACTAATCAGCTTTTTCTCGTTTTTTAGTGAGTAATTCCTATCATTTGTTGGGTTGAAAAGATGATTTTTCAGAGCAAATTTCAAACTATCAATTGGGAATTTTAGGTTGTAATTTACAGTAATACTATCAGTATTTACATAAAGTACTTCTCTTAATTTGTAATCAAATATACTTTCGCAAAATTGTAATGGTTGGATTTTATAAACTTTGTCTTCAGTTTCCAATTTAAACATAGCATATTCACTTAAACAGTCAGTTTCATCCAAAATTTTTATAACTGCATTGTAATTCTTAAGTGTATCAATATCGTATTCAACTAATTCGTTATCGACCAAACGAAAAGTCATAAAACGTTGAATTGGTTTTTCAATCGCAACTCGTTTTTTTCCGTTATTGTTTTGTCCACAAGCAGTCAGCAGAAGAATTAAAATCAGTATGGATAATGTTGCTCTCAAATGTTTTACAACGGTTCGTATATGGAAAGTTGCGTGTTTGTGAGCGGCGATTTTCCGAAGGAAAATCGGAAGCAAGCAAACGAGCAACTTCCATTTGTTTAAGGTAAAACTAGCAATTTTTTATATACAATGTTAGTTTTAGTGCTTTTTTTTGATTGAAAATCAGTCGGTAACCAAATCCGCTCAATTTATTTTTTTTATCAGATTATGATTGGTTAATCCGCAAGGTTTTTTTAATCCACAAAAAGCTCAAAATCCGATATAGTTTTTGTTTATTCAGCAGAGTGGAAGTCCACTGTAAATTTTATTCATAATTTTAGGGTTTCCGCAACGTTTGTCAAAATCCGCACAGTTATTCACTTTAATTTTAGAGTTTTTAATTTGCAAAATTTTGAAACTCGGCAGCAATCTTTTTCGGAATTGTCTATCTTAAAATTCAAAAAAAAAAATCGAATCTAAGCACTAGGCATTTTTCTAACCGCAAACTTGCTCCAGCATTGAAACTAACGTGTTTGTATAAGATTAGTTGCGTGAATTAAATATTAACTTTAAAAATAAGCAATACAAAAGAAGCACGCAATAAGTTTCCAAAGAGGAAATTATTAGCAATTGATTTTATACTGTGTTGTGTGGCGTTATTATTATGGGTTCTTATGATGAGTCAAAAATGTTTTTAAAAAAAACCGATTTTACATTGGATGAGTGGATATTAAAAATGAAAGCTTGTAATTTTACAGAGTCGTCTGCTATTAAATATTATAGTTCAGAAGATGAGCTTACTAATGAATCTTTGCATAATCCGCAGTCAATACATTTGTATTCTCACGAACAGAACTTAATTATTAACGATTTTATGTTATTGTTCTTTGAAATAAATAATCCAGTACAAATTAAAGATTTAGAAAGAGCTTTTGAAATAGTTAAACGTAAAAAGAAATCCAAATAGGTGATTCTGAATTAATATTATCTGTTTTAATAATTTTTTTAGTTAATTTTAGTTCTAAATCAAACTTTTTGGTCGATGTTTTGTAGTCATGCGTATCGAAGTCAGAAATAACATCTATTGCTTCATTCATGTTTTTAAAATACACGCAATATCTATTTTCAATTTCTTTATATTTCTCGTAAACATCAAAATCAAAAGTCAGATTGTCAATCCGTTTTAATTTTTCGTTTTGGCAGAATAAAAAATATTCAATATCTGCTTTTATTTGTTCTTTTCGGCTTATTATTTTCATAAGTTCAAAATGTTATTATTAACGTGTCTTAAATGACACACAACGGTCTCGGCTATGAGTAGTTGCGTGGTTTAGCGGTTAACTTTGCAAGTACACACCAAACTGAAAATCCGCGAGGATTTTCAGAAATAGGCGAGAACAAGCAATTACTTATAGCCATTGTTAGGCAACGTTATTTTGTTTTAATCGGAATCGACAATTCAATATTTGTTCCTACAGCTTTTTTGTCAGCAGTTTTGGTAGGAATAAATTTAGGCAGTGATTCTATTATTTTTTTAATTTCTTTTCTCGCTTGGTTTCCACCTGGAATTGAGTTCAAGGTTTCCACGTTAGTTACATATCCAGTTTTCGCAATGTTTACCTTATATTTTAGGATTCCGTCTTCTTTTGGTGGTTTGATATTTGCAGTTTTCAATTTCTCAATAACATAGGAATGAATAGATTTCATTGTACATTCAGTTATTTTATCCTTATCTGCTTCATTTTCACAACCGACGTATGATAATGGTTGAACAAGTGATTCAGCTTCTTCTTTGTTCGGTAAGCAAATTCCTTTAATCCCTTGTTTGCTTGTTATAGCAACAAGTCCCAATCCTTTTTTGTAATAACGTTTTTCTTTAGTGCCATTTGAGTATTTGTTTTCAACTACAATTAGGTTTTCATAGTTACAATAAGGCGTCTCAAAACTTCCGTCAATTTCGGCAACTTTTCCAGTCTCCCATTTGATTCCTTTTTGAGGTTTTGCAATTAAAAGTATCTGTTCTGTTTTCTTAACCTCGTTATACATAAAAATTGTGTCATTTTGATTTCTCAACAATAGGTCATATACGGTTCCATTTCTAAAATCTTGCTCATATTTGAAATATTCTTTTCCGTCGATTTCTATTTTTTCAGTTACTTTTTCCACATAAAATGCATTTCCCCAAGTGATATGTTTTTCAAATCCGATTTGAAGTGGAAAATAACTTTCTCCGAAACTTTTGTCACAAAATTCGCTTTGTCCGAAAATCAAAATAGGTAGAATTACTAATAATAAAAATATTGTTCTTTTCATTCGTTGATTTGGTTTTAATGTTGCCTAACGGTTAACGGCTAGAAATTCGTTGCGGAAAAATCCGCAGGATTATTCCGCCGTAGAACGAATTTAGTAAAAAGAAATGAATTTTCGGAAGAAAATTCAGTCGCAATGATTTTTAGCCAATGTTGTTTTTAGTAGCGGCCCACAAGAGTGAGCAGAGTCAGTTTGCGTGTCTGTTATTTTATCCGCAGCGTTTATTTAGTCGGCAATTTATTGGTCGGCTACATTTTTTATCCAAAACTTTAATTTTTAGCTTTCAGATTTGTTTTTTTTAAAATCCGCAACAGTAGTTTTTCGCGCAAAATTTTAAGTTTTAAAGAATCCGAGTGATTATCGGTTGCAGTTTTTTTCAGCGTTTTGCTGAAAGTCGGTCGCAGTTGAGTGATCAAGTTTTAACCGGCATTTTGTGAATCGGATTTTTTTTAAAGAGTTCGAGTGAGCGTCGGCCGCTATTGAAAGCAACGGTTACGTATATGAAATGTTGCGTGTTTGAGTGCGAGGATTTTCCGAAGGAAAATCAGACGCTAGAAAACAAAGCAACTTCCATTGGTTAAGCACAAAATAGCAATTTTTTATATACAATGTTGCCAACCGTTTTTTATTTATCAGATTTAATATTATCAATTATGGAATCAGTTTTTAAATTTTTATCAGTTGTTTGGTCATTAGTTTGTTCAAAGGATTTTTGGCTTTCGTTATTTTCTGGTGCATTAGGTTTTTGGTTATCGACTTTATTTTTTTGAAATAAAACACCACCTATGAAACCTAATAAAGCAATTAATAGATATTTTAAAATTCCAAGTTTTATTTCTCGGGATTGTATTAAATATTTTTTAGTTCCCCACTTAAATTTTAATAGTTGAAATGGATTTAGACTTAAATATATTTTTCTCGGTTCGTTATGTTGTCCGATGTAATTCAGAACGTAATTATGTTTTACAGGAACAAACTCGATTGGGTCAGAAGATATTTTTTCTAAATCAAAATCCGATTTGTTTTTGGGATTAGAAGTGTTAAAAATCTGTCGTGAATTAAATTTCACACGTTGCAGTTTTCCATATTCGATTAGGATTTCACAATCTGTAAATCCAACTACGTCTTTTGCATATTTTCCTTTAAATTTCAATTCAGATTACGGTTTTCTCAAATGGTTGGCAACGGTCTCGTATAACCGTCAGTTACGGGTTAAAGTACGCAAATTTTTCGGTTTAGCACAGACGTTAGCAATTCCGAGTGGATTCGGACGTAGTCGAATCCGCCGTAATTGCGGTTATACATTGTTGTGTGTAGTTTTTTTTAATCGGTTAATTATTTTTCTTACTCTACTTTCTACATTTTTCCAATCCCATAATTCTGGGTTCCCGAATTCAGGGTATGTACTTTTCCAACCCTCAGCTCGTTTTTTTGAATTTACAGAAACTCTGCATTCGATTTCGTTCTCTCCTTGTCGCAAGTCAAGTTGAATAAAGATTATAGCCCAACCATCTATTTTATATCGAAAAGTTTTTCCGTTACAATATTTTGGATTAAGCTCTATTTTTGTCGTAAAGAACTTGCCTTTTGATTCAGGGTTATAAATTCCAAACCCAAAATGTTTTTTTCCATTCGTGATTCCATTGTCAAAATAGCTTTGAAATTCAGATGTAGAGTTTATCCGAATAATTTCTTTTTCCATTTCAGAATCAGATTCATAGAATTCGGTTTTTGAGTCCGAAAGAATGTATTCAATCAGTTCAAAAAGTTGGGTTTTATCTATGATATCTGTTCTCTGCATTAGTTTTTCTCAAATTACACACAACGGTTTGTATATGGTTTGTTGCGTGGTAAGGTAACAAATTTAGCAAGTACAAACTTAATAGAAAATCCACAAGGATTTTCGTAAGCAAGCTATAACTAGCAATAAATTATATACGTTGTTACCACACGTTTTTTTATTATAATTCTATTTTAAAAATAACTTTAATTAAATACAAAATCAAAGCAAGAATGACACCTCTAATAATAAGCCACATTTCTTTTGATATAGTTGATTTAGTGCTTCTTTCGAGTATTATTTTCAACCTAGGAAGATTGTACCAACTATCAAAAAAACCTAAACAATCATAAACAAATTCACGTTTACTTATGTCAGTTAAAGATTTAGCCCATTTTTTAAGTCCGACAACACTCGCTTTACGACCTTCAGTCGTTAATGAGTATTTATTTTGTCCGATTTTTTCCGCTAATCCGCACGCAATTAGTTTGTCCATCGATTCCTTTTGTTTTTCGTGCCAAGGTCTTTCTTCTGGAAAACTAGCTTTAGTAAAAGAAAAGTCATATTCTTTTAATTGGTTAAATAATTCTATTACTGTCATTTGTTAAATGTGTGGTAACGGTCTCGTATAACCGTCAGTTACGGTTTTAAAGTTAATAATTTTCGGTTAAGCACAGACGTTAGCAATTCCGAGTGGATTCGGACGTAGTCGAATCCGCCGTAATTGCGGTTATACATTGTTGTAGGTAGTTTTTTATTTTTCATTCAGTTTGTCAAAATATTTTTTCCGATAAAACTTATTCACATCTCTTTTTATAGTGTCTGTTTGTGATTTTACAATATAAAATTCAAAATCAGAGTCAGTTTTCTTAAACAAAGAATCGCCAACATTCAGTTTTTCGTGTATAAAAAAAGGAACTTGTTTTTCCCATTTATTGTCAATTAGAATCGGTCTTGTTCGTCCGTTATCTTTTTCAGGTAATAAGCTTGTTATTTTTCCAGAGTACGAGTTATTTCTGATTTTTTTATATTCTTTTTCAAGAAAGCTTTCCGAATTGTTCTGAATTAATGAGATAGAAATAATTACAATAAAAATTGGAATAAACACCAATGCAAGACTTTTTCGTATTGTCCTTTCTTGTTTTTTCAATTCATTCTTGTTTTCCATTCTCGTTGGTCAAATTACCTACAACGGTTCGTATATGGAAAGTTGCGTGTTCGTGAGCGGCGATTTTCCGAAGGAAAATCGGAAGCAAGCAAACGAGCAATTTCCATATGTTTTAGGTAAAACTAGCAATTTTTTATATACAATGTTGGTTTTAGTGCTTTTTTTTGATTGAAAATCAGTCGGCAATCAAATCGGCACAATTTATTTTTTTTATCAGATTATGATTGGTTAATCCGCAAGGTTTTCCAATCCGTAAAAAGCTCAAAAACCGATTGAATTTTTGTTTATTCCGTAGAGTGGAAGTCCACAGTAAATTTTATTCACAATTTTAGGGTTTCCGCAACGTTTGTCAAAATCCACACAGTTATTCACTCCGATTTTAGAGTTTTTATCTGCAAAATTTTGAAACTCGGCAGCAATCTTTTTCGGAATTATCTATCTTAAAATTCTAAAAAAAATTTCGAATCTAAGCACCAGGCATTTTTCTAACCGCAAACTTGCTTCAGCATTGAAACCAACGGTCTCGGCTATGGTTTCGTTGCGTGAAAATCCGCGAGGATTTTCCGATTAAGAAACCAAGATAGTACAAGTGCGAGGATTTTCGGCAGAAAATCCGAAGCAATGAACTATAGCCATTGTTGTGCATAGTTTTTATTATTTCAATAGTTTTTCAGTTCTATTCATATTTGGATATTCACGAACAAACTTAATCAGAACAGAATCCCCTAATTTGATAGTTTCAAATTTTCTTGAGTCAGGTATTGTCAGACTGGATTTGTAGTTCAATCCATTATAATTAAATCTAGTTATTACGTAAGGCGATGTTTTGGCTCCATATTTTTTTTCAACTACACTTCCATTTGTCAAGATTCCATCGTCGTCAATCCAATTTTGAATTCGGGAAGAGTTGAAATAAAGAATCAGAAAGAAAGATATCGCTATACCTAGCGATAAATTCACTATCAATTTCCTTTTCTTTTTTGGTAATATTTCAGTCAGAATACCGAAAATAATTGCAGTATTCGCTAAATGGCAAATTCCAAGTAAAACAAAGAATTTCATAAATTCCAATTCTTTGTACCAGAAAAAGTATAGAGCTAATTCTAAACTAATTATTATAATTCCGAATACAATTAATACTTTTTTCAATTAGTTCAGGTTTTGATTGGGTCAAATTATGCACAACGGTTCGTATATGGAAAGTTGCGTGTTTGTGAGCGGCGATTTTCCGTAGGAAAATCGGAAGCAAGCAAATGGGCAATTTCCATTTAGTTTAAGTAAAACTAGCAATTTTTTATATACAATGTTAGTTTTAGTGCTTTTTTTTGACTGAAAATCAGTCGGCAACCAAATCCGCTCAATTTATTTTTTTTATCAGATTTTGATTGGTTAATCCGCAAGGTTTTTCCAATCCGCAAAAAGCTCAAAATCCGATATAATTTTTTTTTATTCAGCAGAGTGGAAGTCCACAGTAAATTTTATTCATAATTTTAGGGTTTCCGCAACGTTTGTCAAAATCCGCACAGTTATTCACTCCAATTTTAGAGTTTTTAATCCGCAAAATTTTGAAACTCGGCAGTAATCTTTTTCGGAATTATCTAACTTAAAATTCTAAAAAAATTTCGAATCTAAGCACCAGGCATTTTTCTAACCGCAAACTTGCTCCAGCATTGAAACTAACGGTTTAGGCTATGAGTAGTTGCGTGGGTTAGCACTTAACTTAGCAAGTATACACCAAACTGAAAATCCGCAAGGATTTTCAGAAGTAGGCGAGAACAAGCAATTACTTATAGCCATTGTTGTGCATAGTTTTATTCATTACAATTTGCAATAAGAAATTTCAAATTAGCACTTTCAAAGCAATTTAATACTCTCTTCTCGCCTTTATAGCCATTACTAGAACCAATTATATTAAATTTTTTGTTATTGGTAGAGTAAACGAATTGCATATCTGTAATCAATTTAGAAAAACCCATATTCCAAACTTCTTTTTTAAGTTTGACACTTACTATGATAACAGAATCAGATGGAAAACCAAGATTCTCAGTATAAACAAAATTTCCGTTATGTTTTCTATTAAGTGCGCTAATAGATTCGATGAAAATATCTTTATAGTTCAATTTTTTTCCTTTCCAAAAAGACGCATAACTATCTTTATGATCTCCTCTTTTTTCCGATTTTGCTAAATTACTTTCATTATCCCAAACAAAGTAAACTTTTTTATCACAGTTTACTTGAGACGATAGTCTTCTAATTTCCTTATTTGATTTACATCCTAATAAAAAGATAACAAATAAATATAAAAATGTATTTTTAAGTTTAGTGGCGTTATTCAATGCTATATTAAGTTAAAATTATGAATTACTCTATTATTTAGAATCATATCATTTTATGTGCGATGTATTCAAATTATGCACAACGGTCTTGGCTATGATTAGTACGGGATTAAATTAGCATTTAATTTCGGATTAAGCGATTAGCCAAAACTTTTTATTTTGTTTTATCTTTTTCTGTTTTAAAGCCAAATCAGAAGATTTGGCGGACTCTTTAAAAATACACTAAACTTTAGATTAAAAACCAAAACCCGTATTAATTATAGCCTTTGTTGTAAAACGTATTTTTTCATCCGATGTTATGAATTCGACCTTTCAGTTTACTCCGATTGAATGAACTCACTCTCGTTTGGTCTTGTTTTTTTATAATTCCATATACAATAACAGGGACGAGTAAAAATCCGCCAACAATATAAATCACATAATGATTCCGACTTCCAGAAAATATTGGATTCAAAAAAAAGAACATTAATGGAGTTCCAATTAAAAAAATCAGTCCCGCTCCAATTTGAGCTAATTTTGATTCTTTCGTGTATAATTCGTCAACGTGAAATTCCGTTTTGATTCCGCAATTTTTACAATTCAGAGTTTTCTTTTCTCCATCTTGCATTGCGAATTCAACTCTCGTATTCGCAATTGTCGAGTATCCAATTTCAGTTTTACATTTTTCACATTTTCCGTAAACTTTCATTTGTTTTCGAGTTCGGTTTTATATGTTTTACAACGGTTCGTATATGGAAAGTTGCGTGTTTGTGAGCGGCGATTTTCCGGAGGAAAATCGGAAGCAAGCAAAGGAGCAATTTCCATATGTTTTAGGTAAAACTAGCAATTTTTTATATACAATGTTGGTTTTAGTGCTTTTTTTTGATTGAAAATCAGTCGGTAACCAAACCCGCTCAATTTATTTTTTTATCAGATTATGATTGGTTAATCCGCAAGGTTTTTTTAATCCACAAAAAGCTCAAAATCCGATTAATTTTTTTTATTCAGCAGAGTAGAAGTCCACTGTAAATTTTATTCATAATTTTAGGGTTTCCGCAACGTTTGTCAAAATCCGCACAGTTATTCACTCCAATTTTAGAGTTTTTAATCCGCAAAATTTTGAAACTCGACAGCAATCTTTTTCGGAATTATTTATCTTAAAATTCTAAAAAAAAAATTCGAATCTAAGCACCAGGCATTTTTCTAACCGCAAACTTGCTTCAGCATTGAAACCAACGGTTCGTATATGGAAAGTTGCGTGTTTGTGAGCGGCGATTTTCCGAAGGAAAATCGGAAGCAAGCAAACGGGAAATTTCCATTTGATTTAGGTAAAACTAGCAATTTTTTATATACAATGTTGGCAATAGTTTTATTCTTCGATTAGTGAATTTCTGTAATTTTTTCTACTTATTCCATTACCTATTTTCCATTTTCCATTAATTTTATAACAGGATTTTAAATGGATTTTATAATCTATATAATCGTATGTGAATTTTAAATAAATCTGAGCTCGTTCAACTTTGTTAAATTTATCATATTCGAAGTCAATATAATTTAGATTACATTTTGTTAAATCAATATTTTTTTTGTCAAAATAGTCAATCGTATATTTATAACTTTTTTTCAAATCAATAATACTATTATCATAGTTTTCTGTAAAATATCTAATTTTTGAAACCTTTCTTTTGGTTGGCCAATCTGAGTTCTCATAAACGTCTACATAATCTTTATATTTAGGAGAATATTTCAAAATACTATCTAAATTTTTAGTCTGTAGAAGTTTAAATATTTTCTCACCAAATTTTTCAATATTTTCATTTCCAAACGTTATTTTTTGTTCTTGTTTTTGGTCCGGGTTAGTATTTTGTTTGTCATAGTTACAAGATATTATTAATGATGTTAAAAGTAGGATTGTTAATTTTTTCATTGTTTTTGTTTAATTATTGCCAACGGTCTCGTATAACCGTCAGTTACGGATAAATATACGAAGTTTTTCGGTTTAGCACAGACGTTAGCAATTCCGAGTGGATTCGGACGTAGTCGAATCCGCCGTAATTGCGGTTATACATTGTTGGCAAACGTTTTATTTAAATTCATTATGAGTTTTTAGTACATTAGATTTTCGATATTCACCAATTTTCAGGAAATAATTGCCATTCGGTTTAATTATCACGAAACCGCCGTTGAGTCCGTCATATTTGAAAAATAATTCCCTGATTAAGTTATTTTTATCAACAATCCAATTAATTTTATTTCCGTGGTAATAGTGCAAGTCTTTAACTCTTTTGTTTATAATCCAAAAGTGATTAGATTGACCAAATTTAGCCAAATCATTTTCCATATTTCCGTAAAAGATGTCCCAAGGAACTTGATAGTTTTTTTTGTGTATTCTTGGGTCATTGTCAATGAAGTTTATGATAATTTTTTTGTCAAAATCTATTTCCTTGTCAGAAATATTATTTAGGTGATTTTTTAGGGTTTCATAATCCTCATTAACAAGTCTGTCAGTCAAATGACTTTTTACTTTAATTTGTGAGCCGTCAGGATTTTTTATTGTGTATAAATATGGTTCTTTCTCAATCAAACTATTAGAAGAAGAACATCCCATCATTGATATAATTAGGAAAATTTGTAGTAAGTTTTTCATAATGTTTGCCAACGGTTTTGTATATGAAAAGTAGCGGATTTTTTAACACGAACTTTTCGAATTATAACTGACCTTAAATTTATAAAATTCATTTTCGTTTAAGCCCTAAAACCGCTATTTTTTATATACGTTGTTGTGTTTTCGTACTTTATTTTCCGTTCTGCTGATAGCGTTGGCAAAGACATACTCTTTTGCAATTTTTGGCTTGTGTGTTGGCTGTAGCGAATTGCAAATGTGTATGGCTTTTAGCGTTGGCTTATTTCAGGTATATTTCGTCTTTCACATAACTTGCGTTTAACCAAAAACAATGTTTTGTGTATTCAGTCAATCCCGTTAATTTATCTGCAACAGGTAATTCATAAGTATCTGCTGCATTTCTTGCGTGTGGTCTAACGTGACTCACTTTATTTTCAGTTTTCTTTGGGAAATAAGTTTTCCTTACACCACTTTCAGTTACTTCTTTTACGATTTCTCCGTTTGAAACTGTTTTTACCATTTCTTCCCAAACATTTTTTGCTTCAAGAATATCAGAGTAAGGCATATTCCAAAATTTCACTTTTCTTAAAATTAAATTCTCTCCCTCAAATTGATAAAACACGAAGAAAAATTTACTTTCCAAAATGTTCTTAAAATCTGAATCTTCCCAATCTGTTTCTACAAGTTCTTGATATTCAAATGTAGGAAACGAAATATCTTCTTTTGGTAAGTCATTTTCTTTAAGTCGAATAGTTTTGACTTGAATATCGGCTTTTTCAAATTCCTCAATTTTTTGACCGAGTTGAAGACCAAGAATTGCATTTGTAAGATTTGCAAAATAACTTTTGGCTTTTTGATTTAATTCTAAACCTAATTCTTTTTCAATTTGTTCTGCGGATTTTCCATAAAATGGATGAAACTTTAGAATGACTATTTCTTCTATTGAGCGTACTTTTTCTAAAATTTCAGGTCGTTCAATTATTTTTCCATAAACAGCACTTTCCTCTTGAGCAATATTTGCAATTATGTGATTTACATAACCTTGTTTTAAAGAATAGGCTCTTTGTTTCGCTTTTTCTTCATTAAAGGGTTGATCTCTGAACGATTTTAAAGCGGTTGATCCTTTAGTACAAGCACCAAGATAAAAAGTGTCTCCTTCTGATAATTCGTGAGCTTTTCCATCTTTAATTTTTTGATTGATAAATTCCCAATCTTGCTTTATGATTTTTAAATCTTCATTTGGATACTGCCAACCGTCAACTAACTTTATTAAGTAGTCAAGTAAATCTAAATTTCTGTCGTGTAGATAGAATACTAACAGCAAATGTGCATTTTTCTTCCAAAAAGAACTAGTTTCAAACTCTTCTTTGTGAACTTCTAAATAGTTTATAATATTTAAAACAAGTCTTTCTTTTGAACGATATTCTCCATTTTTTAAAGTTTTTAAAGGACTTGATTTTAGTTCAATTCCTGCTTCTCTAAAATCTGGTTCTGCATCAGAATTGGGTTCGTAACCAAAATAGAATTTCTCTAAAATCTGACCAAAATTTCCCTTTCCTTTATAACCGTGTTTTTCAATTTCAACTCCACAAGCTTGTCTTAAAGTTTGGTTTTTAAGTTGTTTTGCAAATTCAATTATTGAATCTGCCGAAGTTATATCAAGCATATTCAAATTGGTTTATTTGTTTATAAAGTTCTTCTCCAATTTTTTCAATTATACCTACAACTAATGCATTTCCCATAAAAAAGGCTCGTTTAGTATCTGTAATTCCTTCCAATTTGGTGTGATTATCTGGAAACATATTTAATCTCTCTAATTCAATTGGTGTCAATCTTCTTAAACCTCTATCAGAAACAACTACGTGTTTAAACCTTGAAGGTGATTTTCCACCTTCTCCTGTTATTATTGTTCTTGAAGCATTATCTAGAGCATCAGGATAAATCATTCCGCCTTCACTATAATTGTATTCAAAACCTTCTTTTGTTTTTCTTTTTTCTTTTTTAGCACCTTTTAAATATTCCCATTTTGGTTTGTCGTTTTCATCAATGAAAAATTCAGGTGTTACTTCTCCGTTTTGTAATACGTCTGCTAAAACAGTTTTCTTTCCATCATAATTTGGCTCTGTTTTAGTTGTGTAAACTTTACCTTTTACGAGTAAACCTGTATTTTGAAAAGGTGATAATTTTCCATCTTTATTGAAATTATTGGTTATTTCTACTAAATCTCCTTTCAATTCAACTTCTTGAATTGAATTTGTTTTTGAAACAGGAAAAGCATTTGCAATTGTTCCTTCTTCTGTTAACCAATTTATTTTTTTTGATTTTTGAAGTCTTTTGTAAACTTCAGTTGATTTATGATAACCAATAAAGAAAACTCTACGTCTTCTTTGTGGCATTCCATATTCAGCTGCATTTATAACTCGCCATTCTACTGCATAACCTAAATCATTTAAACTTTGTAACATAACAGCAAAATCACGACCTCTTTGTTTTGCTGGTGATTTTAAAAGTCTATCAACATTTTCTAAAAACAGATATTTTGGCTTGTTCTTTTTGTTCTCTAAAATTTTATGAATTGACCACCAAAGAACACCTTTTTTACCTTTTAAACCTTTTGAATTATGCAATGTTGTGGCAACTGAATAATCTTGACAAGGAAAACCACCAACTAATAAATCGTGATCTGGAATTTCTTCTACATTTCTTGTTACTACTTCGTTTATATCTTCGTTAGAATGATTTTCATTTCCAAAGCGAGCTTCATAAACCATTGATGCGTGTTGCGTTTTGGTTGACGGTTCCCATTGATTACTCCAAACAACTTCGTAATTGCTTTTTTCAAGTCCAAGACGAAATCCTCCAACTCCTGCAAATAATTCTGCAACTTTCATTTTCTTATTTTCCATTTTCTTGAGCTTTATAATAGTTAATTTTTTCTTCTGCTACTTTTAATATTTCGGAAGTCGATTCCGTGTATTTTAGTTCGTCTGCAATTTTTTCCGAATACCAATTAATGATAAGTTCATTTTCGGGAAGTCCATAAAACTTTGCAAGTCTTACGATTTGTTCCATTGTCGGTTTTCTTTCGTTTTTCTCGAATTTGCTAATCAGAGATTGGTCAATATCTACTTCAGCCGCAACTTTTCGCAGTATTAATTCTTTTTCCTCTCTAGCACATTTTAAAGTGTCACCTAATGTTTTCATTGGTCAAAATTGTTTTAGACAAATATTGTCCAAATTTATAAAAACATTTTGGATATACAATTTTTAATTCAGATTATTTCGAGCGTTGGGAAATTTTAGCTCTTTTGGTTTTTAGAGCGTTGGAAATTAGGGTTGGCAAAAACCAAAAGTGCTAAAATATGCGGCTGGGTCAGTATGAAACACAACGGTTAACGGCTAGAAATTCGTTGCGGAAAAATCCGCAGGATTATTCCGCCGTATAACGAATTTAGTAAAAAGAAATGAATTTTCGGAAGAAAATTCAGTCGCAATGATTTTTAGCCAATGTTGTTTTTAGTAGCGGCCCACAAGAGTGAGCAGAGTCAGTTTGCGTGTCTGTTATTTTATCCGCAGCGTTTATTTAGTCGGCAATTTATTGGTCGGCTAAATTTTTATCCAAAACGTTAATTTTTAGCTTTCAGAATTAATTTTTTTTTTTTAATCCGCAACAGTAGTTTTTCGAGCAAAGTTTTAAATTTTAAAGAATCCGAGTGATTATCGGTTGCAGTTTTTTTTCAGCGTTTTGCTGAAAGTCGGTCGCAGTTGAGTGATCAAGTTTTAACCGGCATTTTGTGAATCGGATTTTTTTAAAGAGTTCGAGTGAGCGTCGGCCGCTATTGAAAGCAACGGTTTGGGCTATGGTTTCGTTGCGGAATGATTCGGCAGAATTATTCCGCCGTAAACCAGACATTGCAAACACGCAGGAATTTCCGCGAGGAAATTCCGCCGCAATGAACTATAGCCGTTGTTGTGTTTTAGTGCTTTTTTTATTTATAAGTTGTTTTAATTCAGTCCATTTTTTATCCATAAAATGAAAATTCGGCAATTTCAATTTCGATTCAATTCCGTTTGTCTCGTATAAAATCCGATTTCTTTTTATTCCAGTAATTTTGTCCAACTCAATTCGTTCAATTCCGTTTTTCAGATAAATATAGTTTTCGTCAAATTCAATTTCGTTTGGTTTGTCAAAAGTCCTTTTCATTAGAATCAGGACATAAACCACAAATAATGAACAGAATATAATCGCTCCAATTTTTTGAGTCCAAATGCTATAAATCAGAAATCCGATAACGACTATTAAACCGAATCGAGCTCCTAAATATTGAGCATAATGTAAACTTGTGTCAATTCGTTTTTTTGTCATTATTCTTTTTCGCTATAGTTTTTTCAGCATTAAACACAACTTATTTATATAAAGAACTTTTTTCCTACTTCAATAACCATTTGGTGTGCTATGCGGAATTTTTGGGTCTTTTTGTTACTTTTATATTTCCTCATTTTTAAAGGTGAAAATTCTTATATTAATGCAATGTAAGAATCATTTATAAATTATCAAACGGATTTTTAATGTTTCTAATACTAGTTTCAGAAACATGAGTGTAAATCATGGTTGTTTTTGGACTGCTATGGCCTAAAAGCTCTTGTATATATCTTATATCTGTGCCTTCTTCTAGTAAATGTGTAGCAAAACTATGCCTTAGCGTGTGTAGTGTTATTGGTTTTGTAATTCCAGATTTATATGCGGCCGATTTTAATATTTTTTGTGCACTTGAACTTGTATACTGCTGTCCGCTACTGCCTTCAAATAAATAATATGATGGTTTGTATTGTTGGTAATAAAGCCTTAATAATTCTAAAAAAGATGCTGATAATAGGGTATACCTGTCTTTTTTTCCTTTGGCACTTTTTATGTGTATTAACATGCGTTTACTGTCTATATCATTAACTTTTAAGTTGATGGCTTCACCTATGCGTAAGCCTGCAGAATATATTAAACTTAGTAAAGTTTTGTGTTTTAAATTGAAGGTATTATTAAAAATAAGTTTAACTTCGTCTGTACTTAAAACAGTGGGTAGTTTCTTTTCTTTTCTTGGTCGTTTAATATCAAGTGTTTCTAATTCATAGTTCTTATAATTTAAAAACTTTTTTATACCGTTTATGCATTGGTTTTGGTATGAAATTGATTTGTTAGGTTTCACTATAAAATCATAGTTAAATGCTTCAACTAAACGGGCAGAGTAGGTGTTTATACCTTTTAAATTGCTGTATCTTAAAAAAAACGTAGTTACTTCAATGTAAGTGTTTATGGTGTTTTTACTAAGTCTTTTTTCTTGCATCCATTTTTCAAATTTTAATAAATCAGATTGCTGATTATCTCGTAGCGCAGGAAGTTTTATTTCAGTAAAAATAGGTGCTTCAATGGTTTTTTTTACCGTTAAAGCAGAATAATCTACATAACAGTTTATAGCTCTTAAATGATCATAAATTAGACGTTTGTTTTCTGAAGAATATTCTAAATAAAATACCTTGTGGGTGTTACTCCATTTTACTTCATCTAACTTTTTTAGGTGAATTCTTAATTTGTAATTGTATTTAAACCTTACAGCTATTTGTTGGGTATTATTGTGTTGCAAGGGCGTAAGTTTAACTTCGTTCATCTTTTAAGGGCATAAAAAAATTATAACCTTTAAAGATAACTCTTACATTTTAAATTTCAAAATGAAGTTGATTATAAAAAAACTGTTTGAAAAAGATTTTTAAGATTTTAAATCTTTTTCAAACAGTTGATGTGTTTGTTTTATGAAGTTTTTTATTTAAACAGTATAAAAAAACTGTTCAGAAATAATTTGTGAGTTTTTAACCTCAAACACACAAATTTCTTCCATTTTAATGCGTTGTTTGTTTTTAAAAGTTACATCTAACAGCATTTTACTGCTAAAATGATTGCCTGCAACTAAAGGCTGTGTAACAGAGCAGTTGTGAATGGTTTCAACAGTGTTTAACCAATCATAGCTTTTTTGCATTACATTTTTTTTGCCTTTAGTAATTTCGGTATCTGGTCCACCCGGCATTTCTTTACATACAATAGTGTCTGCATAGAGCATTTCAGCACATTCAATAAGTTTTGTGTTATTACACATTTTAGCCCATAAATTGGCAACTTCTTGAGTATTCATAATTTTAAAGTTTTGTGCTAAAACAAATACTTATTTGTGTTAAGAACGGCCTTTTAAACGTTTTTCAATTTTCTGTTTAATAGCTGTTAAGCGTTTCATAATATCCATTAATTTAGGATCTTTGTTTTCTTTGTAAACATCATTAATATCTAATATAAGTGCTTTAACCTCGCGTGAAGATTCTATGCGTTCACTAGTGGTTTTAAAGGTGTGTTTACGTTGCTCAAATTCTAAAGCTTTATCTATCAGTGTCATATTCAAAATGCATTTTAGTTCAACTAACAATTTTTCAATTTTCGCAATATAATAAAATTGAACAAATTAACATTTTAAAGCTTTTTAATTAGGTAAATATTAACATTTTAAAGCTAAACTGCTTAAATTTTGTTAAAAGTTGAATTAAAATGACCCAAACAAATCATCTAACTTTTTAGTTCTGTAATTAAAAATTTCTTCAAGCTTAGGTTTTACTAAAACAGGTTGAACTAATTGACCAAGTAAACCAAATGGTATTTTATAATGAATAATGTCTTCCATTTCAATACCACCTTCAATTTCTTTTATAAAATGCTTATGATGCCATAATGCATAAGGGCCAAAGCGTTGTTCATCAACAAAATAATGTTTATCAATAACATGGGTTATTTCTGTAACCCATTTGGTTTTTATGCCTAAAACTGGTGTAACAATATATTCTATAATTTGGCCTGCATACATGGGTCTATCTGCTCCAGAAAGTATATTAAACCCCATATAATCTGGCGTTATGGTTTTTAAATTTTGTGGTGAAGATAAAAAATCCCAAGCCTCGTTTATAGTGGTTTTAAGGTTTTGTTTTTTATGGAGCGTGTAAATTTTCATAGTACTAATTATGTTAAACTAATGGTTTTCCTTTTAAGCGCTTTTCAACTTTACGTTTTATAGCTGTTAAGCGTTTCATGATATCCATTATTTTTTGATCTTTTTTTGCCTTATAAATTTTGTTTAAATCTAAAATTAAGGCTTTGGCTTCTCTAGAAATTTCAATTCTATCACTGTTTGATAAACCTCTCATTTTGCGTTGTTCAAACTCTAATGCTTTGTTAATTAATTCTAATTCCATAGTGTTAATTTTTAAGATAGTTTTGTAATTCTGCAATTTTTTCAGATGTATTAAATTTGCCACCATAATAGGCTGTAACCGTAGTTGATGTATCATCTTTTATGCCTCTAGAAGAAACACATAAGTGTTTAGCATCAATTATTACAGCTACATCTTCAGTGTTTAAAATGCTTTTAAGTTCATTGGCTATTTGGTTTGTTAAACGCTCTTGCACTTGTGGCCTTTTGGCATAATATTGTACAATTCTATTTAGTTTTGATAAGCCAATAACTTTACCAGATGATATATAGGCTACATGAGCTTTACCAATTATTGGTACAAAATGATGCTCACAATTTGAGTAGAATGTTATGTTTTTTTCAACCAACATTTGGTTGTACTGGTATTTATTATCAAACAATGCAACTTTAGGTTTATTTTCAGGATTTAAACCAGAGAAAATTTCATCAATATACATTTTGGCAACACGTTGCGGTGTTCCTTTTAGTGAGTCATCAGTTAAATCTAAGCCCATGACTTGCATAATTTCTTCAAAAAGTATGGCAATGCGCTCTTTTTTTTCGGTATCATTAAGTTTAAAAGCATCTTCACGTAACGGTGTTTCAATACTTGTAAATAAGTGCTCATCACCAATATCTTCAACCGTTAAACCGTTTAAATAATTGTTTTTAATTTCAAAATTTTCTTTTTGCATGGCTTCTTTTTTATGTGCTGTTTTAATAAAAATTGTACTAACCAAAGCACGTTTATACATCAAATATACAAAATGTTTAATGTTTATTAAAAAAGAATAAACAAAAAATGATATAGAGGTATAAGTAAACTCTATAATTAGCTTTTGTATTTTTTTAAAAGCATTATTGCTAATTATAATGGGTACAGTTTTTTAAGGTTTTATTAACAAATACAGTTGTTTTAATAGTTAATTTTGAATTGTGAACATAAACAATCAAAACAAATGAAAAAGTTAGTATTATTATTTGTAGCCTTTGCAACGTTAACAGTTGTAAATGCACAAGTTGAAACGCCTCAACCAAGTCCGTCTGCCACTTTAAAACAAAAAGTAGGTTTAACAGATGTAACTATTGAATATTCTAGACCAGGCGTAAAAGGAAGAACCATTTTTGGTGGTTTAGAGCCATGGGGAACTATTTGGAGAACAGGTGCCAACAAAAACACTACAATTACCTTTAGTGATGATGTAACCTTTGCAGGACAAGAAGTTAAAGCCGGTACATATGCTATTTTTACAAAACTTAACTCTGCAAAACAATGGGATATTATGTTGTATGCAGATACAAACAACTGGGGAACACCACAAAATTGGGACGACAGCAAAGTAGTTGCCACCGCAAAAACCGAAGTACACGAAGTGCCTTTTAATGTAGAAACCATGGCAATAGATGTAAACAACATTAAAAATGATAGCGCTGTTTTAGAAATTATTTGGGAAAAATCATACGCAGCAGTACCATTCACCGTACCAACCGATGCAAAAGTTTCTGCAAATATTGATGGTGTAATGAACGGACCAACTGCCGATGATTATTTTGCATCTGCCGTGTATTATTTAGAAGCGGGAAAAGACATAAAAACTGCCGAAAAATGGATTGACAAAGCTGTTGAAATGAATAAAGCAAATCCTAAATTTTGGGTTATTCACCAACAAGCCTTAATAAAAGCCAAAGCTGGCGATAAAAAAGGCGCTATTGTAGCTGCAAAATCATCATTAGCATTAGCAAAAGCAGCAAAATATGATGCCTATATTAGAAAAAACGAAGAAGTTTTAAAACAATGGGGCGCATTGTAAAAGCAAAAAAAGAAAAAGTAAATTTTAAAAGCGAAGCTAATTTAGTTTCGCTTTTTTATTTTTAATTAGGGCGTTACCCTAACGGGTCGCGCTTTCCGCTTGTAGTTTTAGCTCGTACCTCACTAAAAGCTATCGCTGCAATCGCTAACGCACATGTTTGTGGTGTTGTTTTATTATAAAATGTAATAAGCGCTTTCTAGTTATTCTTTTCCTAATTTTTTCACTTCATAAAAAAGTAAAAAAAATTAATACTCTAAGTTTATATTGTTTCTAACCTTATCAAGAAGCGATATAAGTTGTTGGCTAAATTCAAAAGTCATAATATCACTTTCCGTTTTACCAGCTCTAATTAGGTTATTAAAATGTATAGCTTCAAAATTATAGCCAATGGTATTGTAATTAAAATCTTTAACGGTTTCATTACCATTTTTTATAATTGATACCGTTGTTGGCTTATGAAATTGCGTGTTTATTTTAATTGTAGCCTGTTCACAATAAAAAATAGCTTCGGTTTTAGTATCTTCAATTAAAGTACTTTTTAATGAAGCCGTAACACCTTCATTGTAAACAAAGGTCATGTGGCATGAAGCATCTGCGCCATTATCAAAAAAAGACGCATTAGCAATAATATCTTCAGGGTTACCTAGTGTTGACAGTGCTGCAAAAATGGGGTATATGCCAATATCTAGCAAGCTTCCGCCACCCAAATTTTTATTAAAAAGTCTAGAATCATTATTAAAAATGCGGTAAAAACCAAAATCGGCTTCAAGTTTTAAAAGCTTTCCGTAGGTTTCAGTTTTAATGAGGTTAGCAGTGTATTGGTAGTGTGGTAAAAAGGCTGTCCAGAGAGCTTCCATTAAAAGCGTATTTTTTGCTTTAGCTTTAGAAATCATGGTGTTAACCTCGCTAATACTCATAGCAAAAGGCTTTTCGCATAAAACAGCAATACCATGTTCTAAACAAAGTAGTGTGTTTTCTTTGTGTAATGCATGTGGTGTAGCAATGTAAACAGCATCAATATTAGGGTCTTTTGCTAAAGCCTCATAACTATTATAGGCTTTTACAGCGTTGTATTTTTTTGCAAATTCATTGGCTTTGGCTTGGTTTCTAGAGCCTACAGCGTATAACCTTGCATCTTTAATGGTTAGTAAATCTGTTGCAAATTTGTTGGCAATACTTCCTAGGCCAATAATGCCCCAATTAATGGTTTTGTGCTGTTTTGTTGTCATTAATATTAAACATTTGAAGTAATATGGCTATGGTTATTACAATTAAGCAACCTACAAAATTTAGCCATAAAAATGGAAGGTTAATAATTTCGTATTCATTTAAAAAATATAGTGCAATTACTAATATTTGGGTAACAATAGCGCCAAAAAATACGGCATTACTTTTAACAAACTTAAAAAAGAAAGCTAACAAAAATACCCCTAAAACATTACCATAAAATATAGAGCCAATAATATTTACTAACTGAATTAAATTTTCGGCAAGATTAGCAACACACGCCACACCAATGGCTAAAATTCCCCAAGTAAAAGTAAACCAACGTGAGGCTTTAACTTTTTGCTCTTCGGTTTTATTGCCAGTATTTCTAATGTATAAATCTATTGTTGTGGTAGAGCCTAAAGCATTTAATTCACTAGCGGTGCTAGACATGGCTGCACTTAAAATAACAGCCAAAAGCAAGCCTATGAGTCCGCGTGGTAGGTTATTCAAAATAAAATGAATAAAAACATAATCTTTATCATTACTTTCAACTTTAATATCTTGTGTTTTTCCTGCTTTATCAATTAAAATTTTAGCTTCTTCGCGTAATTCGTTGTGTGCATTGTTAGCTATAGATAAATAACCTTTAGCATTTGGGTTTTCATCGTTAATAAACGCTTTTATAAGTGTTTGTTTATCATTAAAAATTTTGGCTTGTTCGGTTTGTAAGGCTTTGTATTCTTCAGCATATTCGGAATTTAAAACAACTTCTGTTGCGGTAGGATTAAAATTAATGGGCGCTTTATTAAATTGATAAAAAACAAACACCATAACACCCACTAAAAGAATAAAAAACTGCATGGGTACTTTTAATAATCCGTTAAAAATAAGACCTAATTGCATTTCCTTTACAGATTTGCCCGATAGGTAACGTTGCACTTGGCTTTGGTCTGTGCCAAAATACGATAGCATTAAAAACGTACCACCAATAATACCGCTCCAAAATGTATATCTATTATTTAAACTGAAAGAGAAATCTAAAATGTTCATTTTTCCGCTAGCACCAGCAATACTTAAAGCTTTACTAAAAGTTATGTCTTCGGGAAGTTTACTGAAAATTATAAAAAAGGCCGTTAACATACCAAAGAAAATAACAACCATTTGGTGTTTTTGTGTAACGTTAACAGCGCGCGTTCCGCCAGAAACTGTGTAAATTATTACTAATAAACCAATTGAAATATTTAGTGTTAATAAATCCCAACCTAATACAACCGATAGAATTATGGCCGGTGCAAAAATGGTAATACCTGCTGCTAAACCACGTTGAATTAAAAATAGAATAGCAGTTAGGGTTCTGGTTTTTAAGTCGAATCTACTTTCTAAAAATTCATAAGCGGTATAAACTTTTAGCTTGTGGTACAACGGAATAAACACCATACAAATTACTACCATGGCTATGGGTAAGCCAAAGTAAAATTGCACAAAACCCATACCGTCATTAAAAGCTTGTCCTGGTGTAGATAGAAATGTAATAGCACTGGCTTGTGTAGCCATAACAGACAAGCCAATAGTCCACCATTTAGATTTGTTACCGCCTCTTAAATAGTCTTTTACGTTTTTACTTCCTCTTGTTTGCCAAGTGCCGTAAGCAACTATTAAAAAAAGTGTAATGCTTAAAACCGTCCAATCTATCCAACTTAATTGCATATTAAAAGGCTTTCATTATTAAGTAAAACAATATAAAATATACGGCATTAGCTATTAAAACCAAAGAGTATAACTTTAGCCATGGTTGTTTGGGTTGGTTGTTGTCTTGCATTATTAGTGTTTTATTTTGGCTTCTAATTTTAAATCGTCTTTACCTAATGATAGCATATTGGCAAACAATCTGTAAGCACCCGAAATACCCGCAGGAAACTCTCTAAAAAAGCTTAAACCTGTATAAATATAATGGCCTTTACCGTATTTGGCAACAAGTAAACTACCGTTTTTAGGACTTTCGTTTTTATCGTGCATTGATAGAATAGGGGTAAACTCCTTTGCCCAATTATTTGGAAAATACAAGCCACGTTCTTGTGTCCACCCTTCAAAATCTTTTTGGGTTATTTTATTTGGAAAATTTAATACTTCGTGTTGCGGATTTAAAAACGTAACTTTAGCATTTTCATCGGTTACTCTATCGCGTGATAATGTTAAATCATAAGGCGCTAACTGTTTGGTTTTTAATCTGTGTGATGTGTTGTATTGCACAATCATATTGCCGCCTTTGGCCACAAAATCAAAAAGCGTTTGTTGTTTAAAATCTAACTCATCTAAGGTGTTGTAAGCTCTAATGCCAACAACAACAGCATCAAAATTGCTTAATAATTCGGCGGTGATTTCTTCGGTTTTAATAATACGAACGTTGTAGCCAATTTGCTCTAAACTTTCAGGAACCACATCGCCAGCACCTTGAATGTACGCAATATTTTCACCACGTTTTTTTATGTTTAATCTAACAACTTTACTTTCGCTTGGTAATAAAACGGTTTGGTGTGGTATGTGTTCATAACTTATATCAATAAGTTCTTTGGTGTAACTTTTGTCTCCAACATGCACAATAGGACTTATAAAACCTTCGCTTTCATTTTTTGGCGGAATAATAGTAAATACTAAGGTTTGCGCTTCGCCTTTATGCTTTATATTAATTTTTTGATTTTTTGGAAACACGCTCCAACCATCTGGATGGCATACTTCAACATGGCCCTCTAAATCATCTTTTCCGGCTTTTACAATTACAGATACATCGTGTTGCTTGTTATTGTTGAAAATGATGACTTTTTCTGATATTTTAGCTGAAGCTTCAGGAATAATTTCAAACGGACGATACAGTTCGCCTTTATCTGGTTTTGAATATCGATGCACAACATCTTTTTCAAAATTAATGGTGTAACCATCAAAATCTACTTCAAAATTGGCTTGAAGCGCTCTTTTGGTTTCGGGGTTTCCAATTATTGTTTTATCATCAACCTTGTACATGCCTAAACTTCCTTTTTCATTTAACCAATACGCATTAGTTGTAGCTGTGTTTTTAGGTATAATACTGTTAAAAGTATAGGTGAATTTTTTATTGTTTTGAAGTGAAACATCGGTATGTTCTGCTTGGTTTAATGGCGAAATGCTAATGTTTTTAAGTGTAATATTTGCCGTACTTCGGTTTAAGGCTTCAATGTCTATTTTAACATTGTTATTGGCTGCAATAGCAGGTGTAGATGCCGATGCTTCTAAATATAAACCAGCACACATTTCAATAATACGTTTAAGTTCTTTGGTTTTTATAGTTTTCCAATGTTGATTTTCTATATTTTGAAGCAGTTTGAAAGCGTTTATTAACGCAGGTAAATGTGCTGAAGGATTAGTGAAATTAAAGTTATTTTCAATTTCGTATAAGATAGCTCCAATAGCTTTGCCGCCTTTAACACGGTTCCAAGAGGTATCAACACCCGAAAAAATATCATTATTTTCAACAGGTTCACCTTTAATTAATTCAACATATTCTTCTTTTGATCCGCGTTGTGATAATCTGCCAAATCCTTGGCATAAATGCTGGCTACTAGCAAGTGCTGCCACCTCATTATTTGACAAGCCTTTTAACGGATAATATACACCAATATCAAAATGAAGCATGTTGCTTTTGTCTACTTTATCAAATTTTTCTTGGCTACCATAAAACCACCAATTAGTATTAAAAAACAAGCGTTTAGGTTGCCATGTGCTTGTATATTGTAATAATTCTGGGAATGCATTTTTATTAGCAGCCAAATCAAAAGCTTCAAAACTTAACATAGCCGATGTTGTGTGGTGTCCGTGTGTTGTGCCCGGTGTTCTGTGGTCAAACCTGTTTATAATTACATCGGGTTTAAATTTTCTAATAGCCAAAACAACATCACTTAAAACTTGTTTTTCGTCCCAAATAGACAAGGTTTCTTCAGGGTGTTTTGAGTAACCAAAATCATTAGCTCTAGAGAATATTTGCTCGCCACCATCTACACGTCTTGCTGCCAGTAATTCTTGGGTTCTTATAACGCCTAAAAGCTCTCTAATTTCTGGTCCAATTAGGTTTTGGCCGCCATCACCACGTGTTAAAGAAAGGTAAGCAGTACGCGCTTTAACTTGGTTAGCCATGTATGCAATTAACCGTGTGTTTTCATCATCGGGGTGAGCTGCAACATACAATACAGAACCTAAAAAGTTTAGTTTTTGAATAGATTCATAAATTTGTGTAGATGTTGGTGTTTGTGGTTTTTGCGCGTTTATTTTTAACACGCTAATACTTAATGAAATGTATAAAAAAAAGAATATGCGTTTTGGCATGATGTGAATTTTTGCTCAGCCAAATATAAAAAACAAACCAGCGCTAGGGCTGGTTTTAAATTTTATTTAACGGTTTTGTAAAACTTTTAAATACCCTTTTTATATTTTTTTTGAGTATTAATGAATAGTTTTTTCTGGCTCTGCAGGAATTAATGGTGCATTACCGTAGTTGAAAAATTGTTGTTGAATAGAATCCATATACTTCATCATGTTGTTTATATGGTTGTTATTTTCAAACTGATTAAAAAAGAACTTTGGATGTTTTAAGTTATTAAATGTAGAATCTTCTTCAAAAAAATCTTCAAAATACGAATATTTAAAAATTGAGTTTTCAGATATGAGCTTTCCAAATTTTTGGTGTAAACTATCGTGTAATTTTTCATGTGATGAATAGCTGTAACTGTAAACAGAATCATAGCGTTTTAGGTTGCCAAATTCATCAAACTCTTTATTTACTGTAATGTTTTCTTTGGGTTTGTTTTCGGTTTTGTTTTTTTGCTTGGTTTGTGCTGAACAATTAAAAAATAACAGACAAAACAAGGGTATAATTTTTAGTGTTTTCATCTTTATATATTTTTTGAATTATACATAATAAGTTATGCGTTTATATATTTTCAAAAAACATACCAAAACAAAGGTGTTAATTTGAGGAGTTTTCATTATGTCATTTTGACATAATTGGTTGTTTTAAGTAATATTACAACCACTTTTTTCTTTTAAAATAGTAAAGTAAAATTATAAAAAGGAGTACCATAACGCCCCAAAACACAAAGTAAGCATATTTGTATTGCAGCTCTGGTATGTAGGCAAAGTTCATACCGTAAACACCAGCTATAAAGGTTAAAGGAATAAAAATAGAAGCCATAATGGTTAGCACCTTCATAACTTCATTCATTTTATTACTAATACTGGTTAAATACATGCCCATTAAACCGCCAATAACTTCGCGGTGTAGCTCAATATTTTCAGATACTTGTGTTAAATGGTCATACACATCTTTAAAATAATGTATGGTTTTGTTGTTAATTAAAGCGGTATCATTTTTTTCTATTTTATTAATGATATCGCGTAGCGGAAATACAGCACGCCTAACACGTAAAACTTCGCGCTTTAAATCTTGTATTTCAATGCTTAAATCGTCACTGGTTTTATTGGCAAAAACAGCAGTTTCCAAGTCTTCAATTTTATCACCTAAAATTTCAATAATACTAAAATAATGATCAACAATAGCATCAATGAGTGTGTATAAAAGGTAATCGGCCTGCATGTTTCGTATTCTGCCTTTGGCGTTTCTAATACGGTCTCTTATGGGATCAAAAACATCACCTTCGGCTTCTTGAAATGTAAACACATAATTTTTACCAAGTATAAAGCTAACTTGTTCAGATACTAGTTGGTTTTCACTATTGTAATACAACATTTTTAATACGAAAAACAAATAGTTTTCATGGTCATCTACTTTGGGGCGTTGTGCAATGTTTACAATATCTTCTAAAACTAAGTGATGAAATTCATAGTGTTTACCTAAGTTTTCAATAGCTTCAACATGGTTAAGGCCGTTTAAATTTACCCAACTAACGGTGTTAGTGTTTTTGTAGTTGAAACAATCTTCAATTGTAGCAAGTTGTTTTTCTGTGTAGGCCTCTTTATCAAAATCAAAAGCCTCTAAAGATAGTTGTTCTTTAGCGCGCTCACCAGTGTAAACAACAGTGCCAGGTATTTGTCCTAACTTTTTTTTAGAACGGTATAAACGTTTTCTTGCCATAAATTAAAAGTATAGATTTTAAACTATATCTGAGCCATCATCATATGCAATCTCTTCAATAGCATCTTTTTGAACAAGTGTTACGGCTTTTTGAAGCATTAAGTTGTTGGGGTAAGTAACCAAATCGCCATTCTCTAAACGCAAGTGTAATTGAAAAGAGCGGATGTCTTCAATAATGGCTGTTACAGGAAAATCTTTATCATGAATTTCAATTTTATCGCCTACTTTATAAGGGAAATTAAAAAACATTATAATGCCCGATGTTACATTGCTTAAAATAGACCAAATAGCAAAAAGAGCAATGCCAAGTATTGTGAAAACAGATGTGAAAACAAGCGCCAAATCTTTAAACTCTGCACCTAATATAAACGCTTCAATAAGTAAAGCAATTAAAAATAAAGTAACAGCAACATACCTGCGCATTAACCTAATTCTGGCTAAATTAATACTGTTTTTTTCGGCAACTTTTGTTATTGTGAAATTAGCAATAAACCTAACAACTAAAAGTGATACTAAGAGTATGCCAGATGCAATGAGTTCATGTTTGTAATTAGTAAAAAACATACAAATTATTTTATGTAAAGATAAAGCAGAAGCTTAAATAATTTTAATTTAAAAACAGTGTATCTCTAAGAATTTCGTGCTTATTTTGGTTTTTATTCCAATAGTCTGTTTTTAAGGTTTTTAGCTTTGTGGCTTTGGTGGTTAATATTTGTGCATTTGTGCTAAAGCCACTTTTAAATGTTTCCGTCCAACTTAAAATTTCGTAGGGAAAATTACTATTGAAATTAATGGTTAATTGGCGTTGTAATTCTGGGTAATTTATGGTGTAATTATCAGTATTTAAGGTGGCCGTTGCTTTGTAAGTTTTAATAGGAATGTGGCGCATTCTAGTAAATTCAAAAGCAGGAATAATATTTAAATTGCCGGTTGGTAATGTTTTTGGGTTTATACGAAGCTGTGTCCATAATTCATTTTCTAGAATGGCTTTTTTAAGTGTGAAATTTTTATCGGCTTCACCTTCAAAATATGAATGCGATGTTATTTCAAAATCATTTTTATTGTTTAATTGAGCATATACGTGGCCACACCATTCTTGCATAGAATTTGAAACTTTTATAGCGTGTTGGTTGTTTGAAACGGGGTAAAAAACACTTTGCATTACAGAATATGGGTAAATACCCGTGTTAAATGTTTTAGTAGCGTTTAGTTTTAAAACAGGAATGTTTGATGGGTTTTGGTTATTGGCTTTTACTTGTGCTTTGGGCAAAAAATCTTCAGTAACATAAATTAAAACGGCATGTCCTTTTCTAATTTCTCCATAGCGGGCTTGCTCTAAAGTGTACGATGTAATTTCGGCTTCACCGGCATACCAATAGTTTTTAAAATTATCAGATAGTTTTTGTGGTTCTTTTTTTACTTCCGAAGTTATATTATTTGCTAATATTTTATTTTTGGGTTGTTTGTTGCATGCGTTTAAACACAAACAAATTATTACAAATTGTAAAAAGACTTTCATTTTAAGTGTTTTAGACTTAAAAATACAAAGTTATTGGCTGTTGGCAATGTCATTTAACGTTTTATAAACAAGATGAACCGGCAAACCAACAACATTAAAAAATGAGCCTTCAATTTTAGTAACGGCAATTTCACCAATCCATTCTTGTATGCCGTAAGCGCCTGCTTTATCAAAAGGTTTGCAGGTATTTATGTAATACCAAATTTCGTCATCGGTAAGTGTTTTAAAGGTTACTTTAGTTGTGTTATGAAGTGTTTTTTCAAAGTTTTTTGAAGTAAAATAAACCGATGTTATAACCTCATGTGTTTGGTTGCTTAAAGATTTTAAAATAGCATAAGCATCTTGCGCGTCTTTTGGTTTGCCTAAAGCTTTATTGTTGTGCCACACAATGGTGTCACTTGTAATTAAAATATCGTTTTCTTTTAATTCGTTTTTAAATGGTAAGGCTTTTAATTGGGCAAAATAGTTACTAATTTCAAAATGTATTAGCCTGTTAGGGTATTCTTCTTTAACGGGTTTTAGGCGTATTTCAAAATCTAAATTTAAACCTTTAAAAAAGGCTTGTCTTCTTGGTGAACCTGAAGCTAAAATTATGTGATGGTTTTTTAGTTTTTCGTTAAGCATAGTTGTATAAAAGTAAAGAAAGCACACCAAAAAACATAACTATTTTAAGCATATTACTTACATGTGAGTAGTGTGTTTTTGTTTTAGCATTAAATATTTTAATTGCTGTGTAAATTAATGGACCTAAAACGGTTAATAAAAAGTAAATTACCAAATATTGATGTTTGTATATTTTGTAGACTAAGTAATAAGTTACAGCAACAATGGGTATAATAATTAGGGCAAATAATAGATTTTTAGCTCGTGTTCTACCAATAGCAATGGGTAATGTGTTCATCCCTGCTTTAAAATCGCCGTTAATATCTTCTATGTCTTTAGCTATTTCGCGTGTAAGGTTTATTAAAAAAGCAAAAAAAGCATAGTTTAAAATAGTTTTAAAATATACTAATTGTAGAGACATATTGTATTTGTTAATGGCCGGAAGTAAATCAAAAACACCAACAATTACAAGGCTTAGTGCTACTAACAACGAAACAACAATGTTGCCAATTAAAATGGTTTGTTTTAGGTAGCTAGCATACACATAAAGTAATACTGAAATGACTACAAATAAGGAAAAGAAAGCTGGTTTATCAACCAAAAACGATGTGTAATACCCTAAACCAACACCAATAATATTGAAAACAATAAATAGGGTGAAAGCAGTTTTTTCTGAAATTAATTTACCAACAATTACCTTTTTAGGTTTGTTAATTAAATCGGTTTCCACATCAAAAATATCATTAATAATATTGCCAGCAGCTGCTATAAAAATGGTAGCTAATATTAGTGACATAAACCCAATGGTACTTAAACTTATAGCGGCGCCCAAAGGTTGTAAAAAAGTATATTTAATAAGTAATTGCACAATGGCAATCATGATGAGGTTTTTATAACGGATAAGCTTTAATAAAGGCATTTTAAAGCATTATAAATAAGACATCACACTGTTTATTAAGTAAATAATTGCCCCTAAAATTAGGCTAAAAACAATTAAAAAACCTAATATGGTTTTGCGGGTTCTTATTTTTTCATCATTTCGTATTTTATCTTTAATAAGTTGTTTTTCGGCCTTTGTTAATGTGTGGTGTGTAAAATTTAATTTGAAATGATAATGGGTTTCATCATCTAACTTTTCTTTTAAAGAAGAAAACGCACGGTTTGTACTTTGGTTAAATACATTTTGGTTATTACCAAAACCAATGTAACCAAAACCAGTGGTATGTCTTCTTTTGTTTCTGGCCAAAGCTTTAATTTATTAGTCGTATTTAGCATGGAAATTACCATACCATTTGTTGTGTATTTTTAATACTTGTTCAATAACATCACGTACAGCGCCTTTACCACCGCTTTTATGCGAAATGTATTTTGAAATACCTTTAATTTCTTGAACAGCATCTTGTGGGCAACATGGTAAACCTACCAGTTTCATCACAGGGTAATCAGGAATATCATCACCCATATAAAGCACGTTTTCTAAATTAACATTTTTATTTTGGGTGTAGGTGTTAAGTTGTTCAATTTTATTGTGAGCGCCTAAAAAAATATCTTTTATGCCTAAGCCTTCTAAACGTTTGCGTACGCCTTCATTTGATCCGCCCGAAATAATACACACATTAAAACCTGCATCAACTGCAGTTTTTAAAGCATAACCATCTTTTATATTCATGGTTCTAAGCATGTCACCGTTAGTCATAACAGTAACGCTACCATCGGTTAAAACGCCATCAACATCAAAAATAAAGGTGTTAATGTTTTCAAGGTATTCTTTATAACTTTTATCTTCCATTATGTATTTTTTGAATAGATTTAGTAAGTAAATTATAAATAGCCTCGTGCTCTGGGTTATTCAATATACTTAAATGTTTTTTTATTGTTTTTTTATCGTTACGTTTAGCAGGACCCGTTTGTGCTTTGTAAGGTGATAAATGTTGAACTTTTTTAGCTGTTTCTAAAATTAATGGTTTTAGTAAATCAAATTCGGCACCTTCGCTTTCTGTAATTTCATGGCCAATGCGGTATAATTGATTAGTAAAATTATTAACAAAAACAGCCGCTAAATGCAATACTTGCCTTTGGTCACTATTAACCTTTTTAACAGGACTACCAATAGCCAAAGCCAAAGCTTTTAATATGTGATAGTCGGGTTTGTTAACAGTTTCAATACAAATGGGTACGTTGGCAAAATCTAATTGAGCCGTTTTACTAAAACTTTGCAAAGGGTAAAATACACCGCGTTTGTGTTTTCTGTCTAAATCATGCACATTTACGCTGCCCGATGTGTGTACAACAATTTTATTTTCAAAAGGTAATTGTTCCGATAATTGGGCTACAGCATCATCACTAACCGCTAAAATATACACATCGGCTTCTTTTAAATCATTCAAATTATTGGTAATACTAACGTTATTTTTGTAATGTGTTATAGCATTTAAATTACGATTATACCATTGCTTAACCGTTACATCATTAGCTTTTGTAAAAGCGTTGTATAAATGTGTGGCAACATTGCCTGCACCTAAAATAGTTACTGAAATCATGACGCAAAAATAACTAATAATAGCTAAAATAAAACCGTATTCCCGTATCTTTGTTAATCATGAAAAAAACAGATATTAAAAACAGAAGCGATGTATTCTTATTAGTAGTTTCATTTTATAAAAAAGTAAGAAATAATGAAACATTAGCTCCTTTTTTTAACGAAGCTATTAAAGATTGGGATGCCCATTTACAAAACTTAACCAGCTTTTGGGAATCTAGCTTGTTTTTAAAAACCAAATATTACGGTAATCCATTAAAAGCGCATATTACGGTAGATAAAAACAATAATAATAGCATAACAGAATTACATTTTGGTATTTGGTTAAATCTATGGTTGCAAACGGTAGATGAACTTTTTGAAGGTGATTATGCTGAAAACGCAAAAAGGCGTGCCAGAAAAATGAGCACATTTCTATACATGCATATTTTTCAAGCACGAACACTTAAATAAACAGCGTTTCTTTAAGCAAACTTTAACACTATAAAGTAAACATAAATACGTAAATTTGCAGCACCTTAAAAAAGGGTACAATTATGCAAAAAAAACTCGCTAATATTCTATTTTCAACACGTCTTACTGGTGTATTATTTATTGTTTTTGCCGCCGCTATGATTACAGGCACTTTTTTAGATGCTGGCCAAGAAACTTCACCAACACCCTACACAAGAAATTTAATTTATAACGCTTGGTGGTTTGAGGCTATCATGGGGCTTTTTGTTATAAATTTTGTTGGAAATATATTTAGATACAGGTTATACAAAAAAGAAAAATGGTCAGTTTTACTACTGCATTTAGCTTTCATATTCATTTTTTTAGGCGCTTTTATAACTAGATATATAAGTTTTGAAGGTATGATGTCTATACCCGAAGGCGGTACAGAAAACACTTTTCTTTCACAAAAAACATACGTTACAGCTTACATTGATGGCGATTATGAAATTAACGGTGTTCAACAACGGTTACCATTGCAATATGAAGTAGATTTTTCTAAACGATTGCAAAATAATTTTAAAATTGAAACGCAATACAACAAACAACCGGTTACCATTGCATTAGAAAAGTTTATTGCAGGTGCAGAAGAAGATGTTATACCCAACGAAAATGGCGAATCATATTTAAAAATAGTAGAATCTGGCGGTGGCGGAGCCCATAACCATTTTTTAAAAGTAGGCGAGCAGGCCAGTATTCATAATGTTATTTTTACTTTAAATAACCCCGCTAAAGGTGCGGTTAATTTGTATTTTGAAAATGATATGTTGTCTATAGAGTCGCCTTTTGAAGGCACATACATGACTATGGCCACCCAAGAGCAAGGTGCTTTAATAAAAGACAGTATTCAGCCCTTAAAATTACGCTCATTATACCGTATTGGTAATATGCAAATGGTGTTTCCAAAACCTGTTGTAAAAGGTGTTTTTGATGTGGTTAAAAAACCACAAGTACTTAAAAATGATGAAGATGGTATTGTGTTGAAAGTGACAACTAACGGCGAAACTAAGCGCATTGGCGTTTTAGGAGGCCAAGGTATGTCGCGTCCATTCAAACAAATACAAGTAGGTGGTTTAGACTTTGCATTTCAATACGGCGCAAAAGTTTTAGAGTTGCCTTTTAGTATAAAATTAAACGATTTTAAAGCCGATAAATTTCCTGGTTCAGATATTAATTCAGCATACTCAAGTCAAGTAACCGTTATTGATGATGAAAGCGGTAGTTTCGATTATAAAATATACATGAACAATATTTTAAACCATAAAGGTTACAGGTTCTTTCAATCTAGCTTTTTTCCTGATGAAAGCGGCACAATACTATCTGTAAATCATGATTATTGGGGTACTTTATTCACTTACATAGGTTATTTTATGCTTTATCTTGGCATGCTTGCAATTCTATTTGTAAAAGGTACACGTTTTTCAGATTTAAGAAAGCAATTAAATAAAGTTAAAGAAAAGAAAACTAAGCTTTTAACAGTTTTGTTTTTAAGCTTAGCATTGGCAGGTTTCTCACAAACAACACAACATAATGAGCATGAAGAACATAACCATAATGCGCATACTGCTACACAAACAAAACCAACAAAAGCACAAATAGATTCTATTTTAGCAGCCAATATAACACCAAAAGCACATGCCGAAGATTTTGCACATTTGGTAATTCAAGATTTAGATGGCCGTATGAAACCAGTAAGCACCTACGCCTCAGAAATGTTGCGTAAAATAAGTAAATTAGATACTTATGAAGGTTTTGATGCGCACCAAATTTTCTTATCAATGCAAGAAAGCCCTAGGCTTTGGTATAATGTGCCTGTTATTTATTTAGCTAAAAAGAAAGCCGATACCATTAGGCATATAATTGGTACAAGTGTAGATGATAAATATGTAGCCTTAGCCGATTTTTTTACAGATAAAGGCGCTTACAAACTAGAACCTTTTTTAGAAGATGCCTTTAGTACCAACAAACCAAATGGTTACCAAAAAGAATTGCAAGAGGCGCATAAGCGTGTTAATCTTTTATATAATACGGTTGAAGGTGCATCGTTACGTTTATTTCCGTTACCAAATGATGAAAAGAATACTTGGATTTCATCATACGATTATAAATTTGGTCAGCATAAAATACAAGATTCTTTATACGGAAATTTTATAAAAAACGGATTTCAAGCCTATTTATACACATTGAATAATGCTAAACAATCGGGTGATTTTTCAGAGGCGGAAAAACTTCTTAAAGCCTTTAAAAAAACCCAACATAAATATGGTAGTGAAGTTATGTTGAGTGATGATAAAATTCACACTGAAGTACTATACAACAAATACGATATTTTCAAAAAACTATTTAGTTGGTATATGTACGCAGGTTCATTAATGTTCATTTTACTAATTGTTCAAATATTTAAAGATAAAAGTAAGGTTATAAACCGTTTAATAGCCTTTTTTAAATGGGTAATAGTGGCTTTGTTTTTTGTGCATTTGGGTGGTTTAATTATGCGTTGGTATGTATCTGGTCACGCTCCTTGGAGTGATGCTTATGAATCTATGATTTATGTGGCGTGGTCTACCATGTTGTTTGGTTTAATTACCGGTATAAGCAGAAAAAAAGGTGCTTCAGTTTTAAGTTTAAACAAATCAGGATCAGATTTAACCATTGCAGCAGCAGCGTTTGTAACAGCCATGTTATTAATGATAGCGCATTGGCAATGGATGGATCCTTCAATAGCCAACTTACAACCCGTATTAAATAGTTATTGGTTAATGATTCACGTAGCGGTTATTGTAGCAAGTTACGGGCCTTTTACATTAGGTATGGTTTTAGGTGTAGTATCTCTATTTTTAATGGCGGTAACTAATACCAATAACAAAGCTAAAATGGATTTAAACATAAAAGAGCTTACCATTATTAATGAAATGGCTTTAACAGTTGGTTTAGTAATGCTAACCATTGGTAACTTTTTGGGCGGTATGTGGGCCAATGAAAGTTGGGGGCGTTATTGGGGCTGGGACCCCAAAGAAACTTGGGCACTTATAAGTATCATGATGTATGCCTTTGTTATTCATATGCGTTTAATACCCGGTTTACGTGGCCGTTGGATGTTCAATTTCTCATCGGTAATAGCAATTTCATTTATAATATTTACATATTTTGGCGTTAATTTCTACCTATCTGGTTTGCACTCATACCAATCTGGCCAACAAATAGCAAGTTTTCAAACTATAGCAATAGCATTAGGGTTTGTGGCGCTACTAGGTTATTTTGGGTACAGAGGGTATAATAAGCATTATAAAAAGTAAATTTTTTAATAAGTAAATATGGCAACAGTTCTTTTTTGTGAAGAAAATTCGTAGGTTTGAATAAGAGGTTTTTTATAAAACTTTAATACTAACCATTTTCAACTCAACAACATGAAAAAACTGTTATTTTCAGTATTATTTATTACAAGTTTATGCGCTTTTTCGCAAGAAGCAGTAGATTCTTTAGCATTGCAAGAAGCTCGTTACGCCTTTGTTTTAGATAGTATAAACAAATCATTTACTTATCAAACAGGTACTATTGAATTAGGCGAAGGTTTAGTTACCTTACATGTACCGCAAGGCTTTAAATTTTTAGATAGCCAACAAAGTCAGCGCGTTTTAACCGATTTATGGGGAAACCCACCAAGCAAATCTATGGGGTTATTATTCCCTGAAGATATGACACCTATGCACGATCATTTTACATTTTGTGTTGAAATTGATTATGCTGAAGAAGGTTATATTGATGATGAAGATGCTGAAGATTTAGACTATGATGATTTACTTGAAGAAATGCAGGAAGATACAAATGCCACTAACAACGAGCGCAAAGAACTTGGTTACCCAACTGTACAGCTTGTTGGTTGGGCATCAGCACCGTATTATGATCAAGAAAACAAAAAATTACACTGGGCTAAAGAACTTAAGTTTGATGATGCCGATGTAAACACATTAAATTACAATATTCGTGTTTTAGGCCGTAAAGGATACCTTAATTTAAATGCCATTGGCGATATTTCAATGCTTAACAATTTTAATTCAGATAGAGATAAAATTATTAAAAGTGTTGAGTTTACTCCAGGAAATCGTTATTCAGATTTTAACCCAGATATAGACCAAGTTGCAGCATACGGTATTGGCGGTTTAATTGCCGGTAAAATATTAGCAAAAGCAGGCTTTTTTGCCATAATTTTAAAATTTTGGAAATTTATTGCCATTGGTGCAGTAGCGCTTTTTAGTGGTTTCAGAAAAAAAATATTTGGAGAAAGAAAAGAAGTTTAATTACCTGTAAATCAGATAAAAATAAAAAATAACAGAAATATTATTAATAATAAGTGACCTATAATAAAAACAAGTGTCTTAATTCATAACAAACCAAATAGCTGTAGGCTAAATTTTGAAAACCCTAAAAAACATTAATAAGCTATCCGATGAGGATTTGGTAAAAGCAATTGTGAAAAACAATGACACGTTGCTTTTTGAAATACTGTACGACAGGTATTCACACCTGGTGTACAATAAATGTTTTGGGTTTGCAAAAGATGCAGATGAAGCTAAAGATTTAACGCAAGATGTGTTTTTAAAACTCTTTGTTAAATTAGCTAGCTTTAAAGGAACCTCAAAATTTTCAACATGGTTGTATGCCTTCACATATAATCATTGTGTTAATTTTGTAACCAGAAATACAGCTAAAAAGTTTGAAAAACAAGCTGTTGATTACGCTGATATTGAAAATGTATCAGAAGATGAAGAAGATGATAACAGTTTTGTAAATATGAAAGTTGAGCAATTAAAAGTAGCTTTAGAAGAAATTTCACCCGATGAAAAAATGATATTGCTACTTAAATACCAAGATGGCCTTTCTATAAAAGATTTAGTAAGTGCCTTAGGTATTGGTGAGAGTGCCGTTAAAATGAGAATTAAACGAGCAAAAGATAAGCTAATAACCGTTTATAACGAATTGTATGGATAATCCATTTAAATACGTAAATACACCCCTAAAAGAAGTTCCAACGGAACTTAAAGGGAAGGTTATGAATGATATTGCCATGGCAAAATTGTTAATGGAATTAGCTGCTCTATTCTCATATAATATTGGCGATATTATAGAGTCTGTTATTAATCAAAGAGATAAAAACACCAAAAAATAACCTTAACTTAATTTAATAGCATGAACAAAGTAACAGAATACAAAAACATAGCCATGGAATCTTTAAGAGCTATGTGGTTAGAAATAACTAAAATGTTTCCAAGTATTATTGGAGCATTAATAATATTAATAGTAGGTTTAATTGCCACAAAATTAGTAGTTAAACTCATCAAAAAAGCGTTAAAATTAGCCAAAGCAGATAAGCTTGATGATAAATTAAATGAAATTGAAATAGTTGAAGGCAAAAAATTAAACTTCAACACCGTAAAAATAGTGTCAAATTTTGTTAAATGGGTAATGTATATCATGCTCATAATCATGGTGTCTGATATTTTAAATCTTACCATGATATCACAACAAATAAGTGATTTATTAGCCTATTTACCTCAATTATTTGCTGCTGTTGTAATTTTTACCATAGGTTTAATTTTAGCAAATACCATAAAAAAAGCATTAAAATCATTTTTTGAATCTATGGATTTGTCTGGTGGTAAAATGCTAAGTCAAATAGTATTTTTTATCATTTTAATTTTTACATCAATAACAGCCTTAAACCAAGCAGGTGTAGATACTGAAATTATAACAAGTAACTTAACATTAATACTAGGCGCATTATTATTTGCTTTTGCTTTAGCGTTTGGTTTAGGTGCACAAAAAGTAGTTGGCGATTTATTAAAAACATTCTACGCCCGTAAAACATACGAAGTTGGTCAAATAATTGAATTTAAAGACATTAAAGGTGAAGTTGAAGCTATAGACAATATGTGTATTACCTTAAAAACACCCGAAGGTAAATTAATTATACCAATAAAAGATATTACAGAGAGTCAAGTAAAAGTGCAAAAATAGCTTTAAGTTAGGGTTAAAATTTGGTTGGTTACTTTTTGTAATTTGAAAGACTCTCTATAATTCCCTTTCTATTAATTTAGAAAGGGATTTTTTTATTTCTTCATATAAAACAGTAATTTCATAAACTATAAAATTGTTTTAAATGAAGTTTATAACATCCATAATTTTAGTTTTATTAGTTTGTTTTACAGCAAATACCCAAGCAACAATACCTTCAAATTACAAACTAGTATATGTTCAAGATTTTGAACAACCCCAAGCAATACATGATTTTGAAATGACTGATGCTGAGGTTTGGCGTGTTTCAAAAGAAAATAATAATAGTGTTTTAGAACTTTTTAATCAAAGTAACTACAAGCCAACAGTTCGTTCGCCATTTAACATAGCTTTGCTTAAAACAATTCATTTTGAAGATTTTATTTTAGAAGTGAAAATGAATCAAAATGGGCGTGAATATCCGCACAGAGATTTATGTTTAATTTTTGGCTTTAATGATGCTTCAAATTTTTATTATACACATATAGCATCAAAAGCAGATAAACATGCGAATAGTATTTTTATTGTGAATGATGCCCCACGCATAAGTATTGCTAAACAAAGAACAAATGGAACTAATTGGGGAACAGAAAATTCATGGCACTCTGTTAGAGTAGTTAGAAAAGTAAAAGAAGGAGTAATTGAAATTTATTTTGATAATATTGAAACTCCCATAATGCGTGCCACAGACACTCATTTTAAAAAGGGTTATATTGGTTTAGGTTCTTTTGATGATGTTGGCAAATTTGACGATGTTAAAATTTGGGCGCCAAAACTTGCAAAAGAAAAGTAAGGTGTTTTTAAATAAAATGATAACAACAAAAAACTACAGTTACAATTCATCAAATAGAACGACTTTAATATCTGGAAAGTGAAGGTTTAATTCTTCTTTTAAACCAACAATATGAGAAGCTCCAACAAATAAAACATTTTTTTCAAAACCATTATTTTTTATTTGATTACCCAGATTCATAGCAAAACGCCTGTTTCTTTGGTTGAAATAGTCTACAGCTTTTACACAGTTTGTGTTTTTTTGATTTGAAAACTTTAGTCCACTTAAACTATCAAGTAATTTTAAGTGCTTCATTTTATTGTTTATAATTCCATATCTACCAACTATAGAAGGAAATATTTCTCTGAAAAATATTTTTTTGCTTAGTTTTTTTTCTCGTTTTTCAAATTTAGAATTAGCCATTTCTTTATCACAGGCATACCAATATTTATGGAATTCACCGTTGGTTTGTTGGTCATCGGCGCTGTATATTTTTTTATGATGTAATTTTAAGGCTAATTTCCTAGATAGTTCGTAATCTTCATTTCTTTTAGATTTTTTGTGTCCCTCAGGATAATATTTTTGAAGATACTGATAATAAAAATAGTTAGCATAGTCGCATTGGTGAGCAAATGATAGTAATATGTTTTTATAATTTTCAGTGGTTAATTTGTCAAAATCTATTGTAAGCCAATAATGTAAAGAGTCTTTGTTAAAATTAAATGTTTGTTTTACTTTTTGCGAATACTTGTAAAAATTTTTTAAACTTTTACTGTAACCATTTTTTAAATATGCCCAACTTAAGGAATCATCAGGCATTGCATTTTCAACAAAAATTGCATCGGGCTTATATTCTAATGTTTTTTTAAAAAGAGGTTTGTAACTGTTTTTTAACAGTTTTGGAACTTCATGCATTGTTGCAACAAGAAGAATTTCTTTTTTTTGAGCGTTTAGGTTTGTGATAATTAAAATAAAAAATAACAATAAAAGCTTTCTCATTACATAATAATTAAATGGTGTTGATGGCTTAAAAAATGTAATCTTTTACATTTACCTAAATTTAAAAAATATGCTTAAAAATTAGTATATCTTATATGAAATTTAATATTGTATGTTGTTTAAAACAAATCATTTAAAATTTTAGCCAACCTTATACCTGCAATTTGTAATTGTGATCTTACGGTGCTAAAGTTTTTGTATGAATAGCTATATTTTAAATTAGCATTTGGCGATACGTTATTGTAAATTTCTCTTGTTAGTTTATGTGTTTGGTTAACCCAATCTATAATTGTGCCTTTTTGTATGTTTTTAATGGTTTCCTTTGGTAGGTAACTAGCGTTATCTGCTAGCTCAGAATAACTCATGCCATAATGTTCAATCATTTCGGTGTCCCAAACTTTATGTAGATTAGAGTCTTCATAAAACCATTGCACTTTAAAATCGTTTCCGCCTTTATCTTCGGCTAAACCAACGTGCATTGGTTGGTGTAAATCTCCAACTAAATGTATGAGTAATTTTAAATAAAATGCCTTGTCTTCATTACTTGAAGTTTTATTTTTAATAACAGAAATGCATTGCTCAATACCGCTAACTAAATCGCCTTTAGGGTTACGTTTAGTAGCATCATAATCGGCATCCATTGGCATGTTAATATAATGCCAGGTGTAAAATGCATCATATCTGCGGTCAGATTTAATTTCATCGGCAAATGTTGATGTGAAGGCTAAAGATTCTCTATTTAATAATTTCTTAATGGCTTTTTTAGTTTTATGCTTTAAATATTTACTTGCAATTTCGCCAACAACTCTGTGTCCTTTAGCTCCCCATTTTGGTTCATGTGTAGCGTATATGTTAGTGTTTAAGCAAACTAATAAAGCAAAGGATGTAAATAGTTTTAATGTCATAATGAAATATTAAATGGGTTTTTTAACGCTTTTTTCTTCGGTTAGCATTTTTATCGCCGCGTGTTTTAGGTTTTTTATATTTTTTAGCAATTTCTCGTCGGTATTTGCCGCCTAAGTTTTCTTTTCTGTTTTTGTCTTTTTTTTCATGAAAAGCAGGCCCAGGAGCATCATCATCGGTTTTTTTAGTTGGGTTATTGCGTTCTCGTATTTGTGGGCGTTCTTCTTCAATTAATTCTGTAGAAATTTCAACCATTTCAGGAATTTCAATCAAAGGAATTTCCATGTTCATTAAAGCCTCAATGTTTTCAATAGCTTCTTGCTCTTTTTCCGTAGAAAACACGAATGCTGTTCCTTTACGTTCGGCTCTACCAGTTCTTCCAATGCGGTGCATGTAGTTTTCAGGATAGTCTGGAGTATCAAAATTTATTACATGCGATACGTTATCAATATCTAACCCGCGCGCCATAACATCGGTCGCTATTAAAATTCTATTGTGTCCTTCTTTAAACTGTTCTATACTTCGTAATCTGTAGTTTTGGGTTTTGTTAGAATGAATTACACATAATTCTTCTTTAAAATGTTCATCTAATTTTTCAAATAAACGGTCTGCCATTCGTTTATAAGCCACAAAAATTAAAACTTTATTAAATGTTTCGGTATCATTTAAAAGGTGTATTAATAAATTTACTTTAGTGTAAAAGTTTGGTACCTTGTATTTGTTTTGTGAAATATTTTCTAAAGGTGTACCAGAAACGGCTATAGAAATGCGTTCTGGATTTCTAAAAAAATCAGTTATAAGTTCATCAACATCTTGCGTCATGGTTGCAGAAAACATGATGTTTTGTCGACGTTCAGGCAGCAAATCAAAAATATTAATGAGTTGATGTCTAAACCCTAAATCTAGCATAACATCAACCTCGTCAATAACTAATTTTTGAATAGACTTTAGTTGTAATACACGGCTTAAAGCTAAATCATACAACCTACCAGGAGTGGCTACTAAAATATCTAAACCTTGTGCAATAGCTTGTTTTTGTGTGTTAATATTTGTGCCGCCATACACACCTAAAACCCTATTGTTAATGTATTTTGAAAGCTTTTCAATTTCTTCAACAACCTGTACCACTAACTCTCTTGTTGGTACTAAAATTAAAACTCTAGGATTTTCTTGTTTTGAAAACTTTAAATTTTTCAAAATAGGTAACATATAAGCAAACGTTTTACCGGTACCCGTTTGCGCAATACCAACCACATCTCTACCAGAGCTTACTACGTTAAAAGCTTTGGCTTGAATGGGTGTTGGTGTTGTAAAGCCTAAATCATCTAAGGCATTAAATAAAGGTGTGTTTAAATTTAAATCTTGAAACGTCACAGTTTGTTGTTTTAGGCAACAAAGATAGGTATTATAAATGCTTTTTGTTTATTTCAATGAAATATGATGCTGTAAAGGTTTTGTTGACTTCTAAAGGAATGATGCCTTCCTTTTCAGTTAATTGTTGGTTGGTGGTTTCATTATCACCAACACCAAGCCAAGGTTCAATACAAACAAAATTACCGTTGGTTTTTGCCCAAATGCCTAAATAATCAAAATTGTTGTAGTTTACAGTTAAAACATCCCCATTTTTAGAACTTTTTAGTGTTACTTTTCTAGATGTTAAATCTTTAAAAACTAGCGCATCTTCAGCAAATAAATTGTGAGTTAGCGGCAGCGTTTTTGAATTGTTTAATACCATTTTGGTATTATTAGTCATTAAACTGTTTTCAGTATTTAAAAGGTAAGATTTTGAGTTTTCGGTATGCTCAAACTCTAAGCTGTAATCGTTATAAGTTTCGTTTTCAAAAACCGGACAATTAAATGCAGGGTGCCCACCAAGTGAAAAATAAAGTGTTTTATCATCTATATTTTTTACCGTATGTTTTACTTCAATAATATTATCATTTAAGGTAAAAGTAATATCAAAACTAAATTTAAACGGATACATTTTAAGCAGCACATCATTATACTTAATACCAAAAGTTAAACTGTTTTTACTGCTTTTAATACATGTAATATCACTATTGTTTCTAATAAATCCGTGCTTTGTTAAGTTATATTTTTCGTCTTCAAAAATAAAAGCACCATCTTTTAAAACACCAATAATAGGGAATAGGTTAGGTGCGTGGCTTCCCCATATATTAGGGTTAGCTTGCCACATAAATTGGGTGTTGTTTTTGGTAGATTTAATACTGCATAACTCGGCGCCCTTTTGTTTTACTGAAATTTCAAGAAAATTGTTCTTTAAATGATGCATAATAAAACGTTTTTAAAGTATTACACAAAACTCTTAATTTTTTAAGTAAACTCACTAAATTTGCACATAAATTTTTTTGTTGAGAACTACACAAATTTACAAACCGCAAAATGTTTTGGCTTTTAAAAAGCAAGTATTGCTTTGGGCGCAACAATTTAATGAAGTTGTTTGGTTAGATTCAAACAATTACAAACAAACTCATAGCAATTTTGATGCGGTTTTGGCGGTTAATGCTTCGTCAAGTATTCAAACTAATTACAAAAATGCTTTTAGTAAGCTTAAAACTTACCAGACTGAAGTAAACGACTGGATTTTTGGCTATTTAACATACGATTTAAAAAACGGTATTGAAGCGCTAACATCAAATAATTTTGATGGCTTACAGTTTCCAGATTTGTATTTTTTTCAACCTAAAAAACTCTTTTTATTTAAAGGTGAAACCGTTGAAATTAAATACTTAAATTACCTAAAACATGATATTAAACAAGATTTAAAAGCTATTGGTAGTTTTGAGAATGAAGAATTTAAACAAGTTGAAAAGCATGAAAAAAAGGATAATCAAGTAAAAATTAAACTGCGCATTCACAAAGATGCATATTTTAAGAAAGTTTCAAAAATGCTAAAACATATAAAACATGGTAGTATTTATGAGGCTAATTTTTGTCAAGAATTTTATGCTGAAAACACAACAATTAATCCTTTAGAAACTTATTGTAAGCTCAATGCAATTAGTAGTCCGCCATTTGCTACTTTTGTTAAATTTCACAATAAATATGTATTGAGTGCATCACCCGAGCGTTATATAAAAAAGGAAGGAACTACTGTTATTTCGCAACCTATAAAAGGTACCGCAAAACGCTCAAAAAACAAACAAGAAGATAATACGCTAAAAACCAATTTGAGTAATGATGAAAAAGAGCGTAGTGAAAATATTATGATTGTAGATTTGGTACGAAATGATCTTTCAAAAACCGCAAAAAAAGGTAGTGTTAAAGTAAAAGAATTATGTAAAATATATACTTTTGAACAGGTGCATCAAATGATTTCTACCGTAACATCGCAGGTAGAAACTACCACTCATCCTGTTGATATTATAAAAACAACATTCCCAATGGGAAGCATGACGGGCGCACCAAAAATTTCGGCCATGAAAATTATTGAAACCCTAGAAGAAACCAAACGTGGTTTATATTCTGGCGCCATTGGTTATTTTACACCCAATAATGATTTCGATTTTAACGTAGTTATTAGAAGTATTTTATACAACGCCACAAAAAAATACGTATCTTATTCTGTTGGTGGTGCCATTACAGCAAAAAGCGATCCGCTTAAAGAATACGAAGAATGTTTGGTAAAAGCCAAAGCTATGCGCGAAGTGCTTGAGGGATAGAATTTAACAGTTTTTTCAAGCGGTTATAGTTATAAAAGTAATTGTATTTAAAAATTAATTTTAAACACTACCACTTGCCAACGTTAAAATAAAAACTAAATTTGAGTATGTTAGAAAAACTACAACAACATATAACTCAAAACCTGCCATTTTTAAAAGAAAGTAGACTGTTAATAGCCATTTCTGGTGGTGTAGACAGTGTTGTTTTGGTACACTTATGTTATAATTTGGGCTTAGATGTTTCATTAGCACATTGCAATTTTAATTTACGAGGAAATGAAAGTGATGCCGATGAACAATTTGTAATTGAACTGGCTAATAAACTTGATATTGAAGCTTTTACTGAAAGTTTTGATACCGAAGGCTATTCAGTTTTAAATAAAGTATCCATTCAAATGGCTGCGCGCGAACTGCGCTATTTCTGGTTTGATGAATTAGCCCAACAATTAGAGTTCGATTATATTTTAACAGCACACCATGCCGATGATAATTTAGAAACATTTCTTATAAATTTTTCAAGAGGCACAGGTTTAGATGGGTTAACGGGCATACCCGAAGTGAACAACAAATTTGTGCGTCCGTTACTGCCTTTTTCTCGAGAAAACGTAATAGATTATGCCAAAAGTAATAGTTTAGAATGGCGGGTTGATAGCAGTAATGCCTCAACAAAATATTTAAGAAACAAGTTACGCCACGAAATTATTCCTATTTTAAAAGAAATAAACCCAAGCTTATTACAAAGTTACCAAGGCACCATTAGTAATTTAAGCGATACAGCCGATATTGTTGAAGATTATATGGAACTCTTTTTTGCTGAAGCCATAAATACCATTGAAGATAACAAAATAGTATTTAATATTTCAGCATTTAAAAAGCATAACAACCCCAAAGCTTATTTGTTTGAAACGTTAAAAGAATACGGATTTACAGAGTGGAATGATGTGGTTAATTTACTAGACGCTCAATCTGGTAAATACGTTTTAAGTAACACGCATAGGCTTATAAAACATGGCGAAACTTTATTATTAAGTCACATAGAAACCAACGCCATAAAAACCATTACTATAAATTCATTTTCTGAAGTAATTGAAACTCCTTTTGGTAATATATCATTTACGCAAGTTGATGCCATAGCACACAACGAAGCCAATACAATTTTTGTAGATAAAGCACTTTTAAAACTACCTTTAACTATTAGAAAATGGGAAGTTGGCGATGTATTTTTTCCTTTCGGAATGGTAGGTAAAAAACGTGTTAGCAAATACTTTAAAGACGAAAAATTATCACTTTTAGATAAAGAAAGTTCACTGCTACTATGCTCAGGCGAAGACATTGTTTGGATTTTAAACCGAAGAGCAGATAACCGTTTTAGAGTTACAGATGAAACTAATGAAATTCTAAAAATAGAATTAAAATAGCTTGTATTATTTTAGAGTTTTTTTAATATAATTTTAGGTGTTGATTTTACAAAAACAGATAAAATTTGAAATTACAAGGCAACATAGTAGATATTAAAAACAAACGTATTTTTAAAGGTGAAATTACGGTTGAAAATAATAAAATTATAGCAATAACACCAACAGAACATCATGTAGAAAACTACATTATACCTGGGTTTATAGATGCACATATTCATATTGAAAGTTCAATGCTTGTGCCAAGTGAATTTGCAAAAATAGCAGTAAAACATGGTACAGTAGCCACCGTTTCAGATCCGCATGAAATTGCAAATGTGTGCGGATTAGAAGGTGTTAATTTTATGATTGAAAATGGAAAACAGGTACCGCTTAAATTTAATTTTGGTGCCCCATCTTGTGTGCCCGCTACTGCTTTTGAAACTGCCGGAGCTATTATAAATTCTAATGATATTGAACAATTGCTTCAAAATCCTGATATAAAATATCTCACAGAAATGATGAATTACCCAGGTGTAATTTATAATGACAATGAAGTACATGAAAAACTACGCTTAGCAAAACAATACAACAAACCTATTGATGGGCACGCACCTGGTGTTACAGGTACAGATCTAGACGCATACATAGCGGCGGGTATAACAACAGATCATGAATGTTTTACGTTTGAAGAAGGTTTAGAGAAACTTCAAAAAGGCATGAAATTACTAATTCGTGAGGGTAGTGCAGCAAAAAATTTTGAAGCCTTAATAGATTTATTACCAGAACATTTTGAAAATATTATGTTTTGTAGTGATGATAAACACCCAGACGATTTAATGTTAGGCCACATTAACCAATTATGTGCTAGAGCCGTTGCTAAAAATATAGATGTTTTTAAGGTGTTACAAGCCGCTTGTGTTAATCCTGTAAAACATTACGGATTAGAGGTTGGTTTGTTACAACAAGGTGATTTAGCAGATTTTATTGTGGTTGAAGATTTAGTGCATTTTAAAACATTACAAACCTATATAAATGGAGAATTGGTGTTTGATAATGGTGTGTCTAAAATAGCTTCGGTAACATTTAATACTATTAATAATTTTAATTGTAAACCTAAAAATACAACCGATTTTAAAGTTGAAGCATCATCAAAAAACATACGAGTTATTGAAGCTTTAGAAGGGCAATTAGTAACAAACGAGCTTATTGAAGAAGCTACCATAAAAAACGGGTTTTTAGAATCGAATACCGATAAAGATATTTTAAAAATGACGGTGGTAAACCGATATCAAAACCAAGCACCAGCCATGGCCTTTATTAAGAACTTTGGTTTAAAAACTGGTGCAATAGCATCATCGGTGGGGCATGATTCGCATAACATTATTGCTGTTGGCACAACAGATGAGGCTATTTGTAAAGCAGTAAACTTAATTATTGAAAATAAAGGCGGCATTTGTGCTGTATCACCTTCACAAGAAAATATTTTACCACTACCAATTGCTGGCATAATTAGTGATAAACCAGTTGAAAATGTAGCCAAAGCCTATCAAAATATTGACGCTATGGCAAAAAAAATGGGTAGTAAACTGCATGCACCTTACATGACCTTGTCGTTTATGGCCTTGTTGGTAATTCCGTCGTTAAAATTAAGTGATAAAGGCCTGTTTAATGGCAATATGTTTAAGTTTACTTCTTTATTTTCTGAATAAATGCCTGTAATTAATTCTACTTACAAAGCGCCATTTTTGTTTAAAAATGGGTTTATTTCAACAGTGTATTCTGGTTTGGTAAGGCGTGTGAATGGTGTTATACAAAAACGCGAACGTATTAATTTATCAGATGGTGATTTTTTGGATTTAGATTGGAGCTTTTCCGAAGAAAAAACTAATAAACTCATTATTATTTTACACGGTTTAGAGGGCGATGCCCAAAGGCCTTATATGCTTGGTACAGCTAAACTTTTTAACACTAATAATTTTGATGCCGTTTGTGTTAATTTTAGAGGGTGTAGTGGCGAGGATAATAAACTTTACAGAAGTTATCATTCGGGCGCAACCGAAGATTTACATGCTGTTGTTAAACATGTAATTTCAAAATATAATTACAGCCATATTTATTTAAAAGGAATAAGTTTGGGCGCTAATATTATATTAAAATATTTAGGAGAACAATTGACAGTGCCAGAAATAAAAGGCGCAGTTACAGCTTCGGTGCCATGTTTTTTAAGTGGCTCTAGTGCAGAACTTCACAAACTGAAAAACAAAGCCTACGCTATTAGGTTTTTAAAACATTTAAAAGAGCGTTTAAAATTAAAACTACAAACATTTCCAGAAGAGTTGTCAATTCACGATTTTAATAACATTAAAACCTTAAAAGATTTTGATAATGTTTACACTGCCAAAGCTCATGGTTTTATTAATGCCGAAGATTACTACGCAAAATGCAGTAGTTTGCAATTTATACCCAATATTAAAGTGCCAACACTAATTATAAATGCTTTAAACGATTCGTTTTTATCAGCAGAATGTTACCCCGTTAAAGAAGCCAAATCTTCAGAATTTATTTTTTTAGAAATGCCTAACCATGGCGGTCATGTTGCATTTATTGATAAAAATAATGTGTATTATAATGAGCGCAGAGCTTTAGATTTTTTAATGCAACACACTTAAATATAAAATGCCGAAGAGTGCTTAATATCTTTTAAAACAAAGGTGCTGTTTAGTACGCCAATATTATCAATTTTAGATAGTTTATATTTTACAAAGTTGTGGTAATCTTCTAAATCACGGGTATTAATTTTTAAAATAAAATCTACCTGTCCTGCCATGTGGTAGCATTCTTGTACTTCTTCTAAATTTTGAACTTGAGCTTCAAAATGCTCAATAAACTCTTTGCTATGGTAGCGCATTGAAACTTGGCAAATGGTTGTTACAGGACGTTTAATAAGTTTTTTGTCTAAAATGGCTACATACTTTTTTATAAAACCTTGGTTTTCTAAGCGTCTAATGCGTTCATAAACTGGCGAGGTTGTTAAGTTTAGTTTTTTTGCTATTTCTTTAGCTGTTTTTTTAGAATCTTGTTGTAAAATTCTTAAAATGGTTAAGTCGGTTTCATCTAAATGTTCCATCATTTGACAATAAAATTTGTGTTTTACTAAATAAAAAATAGTATTTCAAAAGTAATAATAATTTTAAAACAATTAATATGAAGTAAAAATTACTTAATTATAGTTAATATTCGGTTTTATAAATTGCATATATTAATTTTGTTGATAATAAAAGCTGAACGAAATGATTTTGATTATTGGTGCAAACGGACAATTAGGAACTGTACTTACAGAAGCCTTAATAGAAAAGTATGGCAATGATAATGTGTTAGCTACCGATGTTTCTAAAAAAGAAATCAATACAGGTTTGTTTGAAGTGGTTGATGCTATAAACATAGATGTTTTGCAGGCTATTGTAAAAAAATATAAAGTATCTCAAATTTATCATTTAGCAGCTATTTTATCGGCAAAAGGTGAGCAAAACCCACTTTTAAGCTGGGATATTAACACTAAAACTTTATTAAACGTTTTAGAGGTTTCAAGATTAAATAACGTTAAAAAAGTTTTTTACCCAAGTTCAATAGCTGTTTTTGGTAGTAATGCATCCAAAAGGCTCACCCCAAATAATGCCGTTTTAAATCCAGAAACGGTTTACGGCATTAGTAAAGTTGCTGGCGAAAATTGGGCGCAGTATTATTATAAGAAATATAATTTAGATGTACGCTCATTGCGTTATCCGGGTATTATTGGTTACCAATCTTTACCCGGTGGTGGTACAACAGATTATGCGGTTGATATTTTTCATAAAGCCGTTATTGGGCAACCGTTTTCATGTTTTTTAAAAGCAGATACGGCGTTGCCAATGATGTTTATTGATGATGCTATTAGAGCTACTATTGAATTGATGGAAGCTCCTTCACATAAAATAAAAACGCGTACATCATATAACATTGCAGGTGTAAGTTTTACGCCCAAGCAAATCGCTACGGTTATTAAAGAAAGAATAACTAATTTTAGTATTAATTATAACCCAGATTTCAGACAAAATATTGCTAATAGTTGGCCAGAAAGTATTGATGACTCTGAAGCTAAAAAAGATTGGGGTTGGCAACCACAATTTAACCTAAAAGCTTTAACTGATATTATGTTAGAAAAACTTAAAGAACACTATAAACAAGCCGTTTAAACACCATAAAAAAACACATTATGTACACAAATATTAAAGCACAATTACAAGAAGAAATAAATGCTATAAAAACAGCAGGTTTGTATAAAAATGAACGTGTAATTACAACACCTCAAGGTTCACAAATTTCAACAACTAAATCTTCTGAAGTTTTAAATTTTTGTGCTAATAATTATTTAGGGTTATCATCACACCCAGAAGTAATTGCAGCAGGAAAAGCAGCTATTGATAGTCATGGGTACGGTTTATCTTCAGTGCGTTTTATTTGTGGTACACAAGATATTCACAAAGAATTAGAGCGTAAAACAGCTGCCTTTTTAGGTATGGAAGATTGTATTTTATATGCTGCTGCTTTTGATGCTAACGGAGGAGTTTTTGAGCCTATTTTAAATGCGGAAGATGCTATCATTTCTGATGCTTTAAACCACGCATCTATTATTGATGGTATTCGTTTGTGTAAAGCGCAAAGATTTAGATACAATCATAATGATATGAACGCTTTAGAGGCTAAGTTAATTGAAGCTAAAGATGCCAGAAGAAAATTGATTGTAACAGATGGTTCTTTCTCAATGGACGGTACCATAGCTCAATTAGATAAAATTTGTGATTTAGCCGATAAATACGGTGCTATGGTTATGGTTGACGAGTGTCATTCTACTGGTTTTTTAGGAAAAACAGGCCGTGGAACACATGAGTACAGAAACGTAATGGGTAGAGTTGATATTATTACCGGTACCTACGGTAAAGCGCTGGGTGGTGCTTCGGGCGGATTTACGGCAGCAAGAAAAGAAATTGTTGATTTATTAAGGCAACGCTCTAGGCCTTATTTATTTTCAAATACTGTAGCACCGTCCATTGTTGGTGCTTCTATTAAAGTGTTAGATATTTTAAGCGAATCAACGCATTTAAGAGATACATTAGAGGAAAATACAAAGTATTTTAGAACAGAAATGACCAATGCTGGTTTTGATATTGTTCCTGGTGATCATCCTATTGTACCCGTTATGCTATATGAAGCAACTTTGGCTCAAGAATTTGCTTCAAAATTATTAGAAGAAGGTATTTATGTTATAGGTTTTTTCTATCCTGTTGTGCCAAAAGGCAAAGCTAGAATTAGAGTGCAATTATCTGCTGCACATAATAAAACACAATTAGATAAGGCCATTGCAGCTTTTTCAAAAGTAGGAAAAATATTAAACGTTATATAAGTAAATAAAAATTAGTTAAAGCTAAAATAGTGGTTGCTACAGGTAATTTTGCCTACGTTAAGTGCTTGTTAAAATTATAGGTTTGGTGTTTTTGTAATTACATTTTTAGTAATTTAATACCAAAATATTAACTATGCCAACATTTAACTTAAAAATTAACAACAAAAACCATACTGTAAATGCAGATATGGACACACCTTTACTTTGGGTGTTAAGAGATCATTTAAACCTTGTAGGTACTAAATTTGGCTGCGGAATAGGGCAGTGTGGTGCTTGTAGTGTGCATGTAGATGGTAATGTAATGAGAAGTTGCTTAATACAAGTATCTCAAGCCGAAGAAATGAATATTACAACTATTGAAGGCCTTTCAGAAAATGGCACTCACCCAGTGCAAGAAGCTTGGAAAGCTATTGATGTGCCACAATGCGGCTATTGTCAAGCAGGACAAATAATGACGGCCTCCGCTTTTTTACAACAAAACCCCAATCCTTCAGAAACTGAAATTAGAAACGCTATGCATGGTAATATTTGCCGTTGTGCATCATACAATAGCATTGAAGAAGCAGTAAAAGTGGCTGCCGAAAAAATGAGTTAATTTCAACCAAAAAAAAGAAAACATGGAACCTTCAAATAAAATAAATTTCAGCAGAAGATCATTCTTAAAAACCTCTGCTTTAGCCAGTGGCGGTATGTTAATTGGTTTTAACTTGTTTAATGCTTGTAAGCAAGATGTTAAAATGCCAGTAGATTTAAGTACGCTAAATTATAACGATTTTAATGCCTTCATAAAAATTTCACCCGAAGGGAAAGTTACTATTTTTGCACCCAACCCCGAAATTGGCCAAGGTGTAAAAACCTCAATGCCAATGCTTATTGCAGAAGAATTAGACGTGCTTTGGGATGATGTGTATGTGGTACAAGCACCTTTAGATACCGAAAATTACACACGCCAATTGGCAGGTGGTAGCCAATCATTACGTTTGGCTTGGGAACCGCTAAGGCAAACTGGTGCTACAGCAAAACAAATGTTGGTAAATGCTGCAGCAGCAAAATGGGGCGTAAATGCTTCAGAATGCAAAGCAAAACAAGGTGTTATTACAAATGCAAAAGGCGAAACTTTAGGTTATGGCGATGTGGTTTTAGAAGCTGCACAACTTGAAGTTCCTGAAAATGTAACCCTAAAAGAACCTAAAGATTTTACCATTATTGGCCAAGGTATTGCAAATGTTGATATAGATGAAATTATAACAGGTAAACCACTTTTTGGTTTAGATTATAAAGAAGAAGGCATGTTGTATGCATCTGTATTACGTCCGCCTGCTTTTGGTCAAATTTTAGATACTTTTGATGCTTCCGAAGCTAAAAAAATACCCGGTGTTGTTGATGTAATTACTATTGGTGATAAAGCAAAAGCATATTTAGAAGGAGATAAACCAAACTGGACAGCCCAACTTAGTAAAAGTAATAAAGTGGTTGTACTTGCCAAAACAACTTGGGATGCTTTTAAAGGCAAAAAGGCCATAAAAGCAACTTGGAAAGAAGATTCTGCTTTAGAAAGTACTGAGTTTCACAATAAAAAATTAAATGAAATTTTAGAAGGTTCTAAATTTAATACACGCAGAAAAGATGGCGATGTTAAAAAAGCATTTGCACAAGCAGATAAGGTTTTAGAGCGTACTTATGAAGCGCCCTTTTTACCACACAACACATTAGAGCCAATGAACTTTTTTGCCGATGTTAATGATGAAAAAGTACGTTTAGTTGGCCCAGTACAAACACCGGAAGATGCTGCCAAAACAGTAGCAGCTTTATTAGGCAGAAATATAGAAGATATTACTGTTGAAATGACTAGAATGGGTGGTGGTTTTGGAAGAAGGCTATATGGCGATTTTGTGTATGAAGCAGCCGAAATTTCAGATAAAATTAAGAAACCTATTAAAATGGTATCTTCTAGGGAGGATGACATGACAACGGGTGTGTATCGTCCTTCAACTAAATATAAAATTGCAGCTTCTATAAAAGATGGCAAAGTAACAGGTTATCATTTAAAAGAGGCGTGTATTAACGGTAATATGTACGGGTTAATACCAAACTTTTTTCCAGCAGCAGCCATAGAAAATTATCAAGTTGATACGGCAAACTATAAAAGTAATATAACAACCGGTGCTTGGAGAGCGCCATATACTAATTTTTTAGCGAGTGCAGAACAGAGTTTCTTTGATGAATTAGCTGAAGAAATAGGCATAGATAGGGTACAATTACATATGGATTTACTAGATAATGTAAAAAACAATCCAGACCCTAAAATAGAATATAATCCAGACAGGTTACAAGGTGTTTTAAAGTTAGCTGTTGAAAAATCTAATTGGGGAAACACAGCTGAAGGTGTTTACCAAGGTTTGGCAGTGTATTATTGCCACAATACGCATGTAGCTGAGGTAGCCGACATAACAATGGAAAATGGAGTGCCTAATGTAAAAAAAGTAACCTGCGCAGTAGATTGTGGTATTGTTGTTAATCCGTTAGGTGCCTTAAATCAAATAAAAGGTGGTGTTTTAGATGGTATTGGTCATGCAATGTATTCAGATTTTGTGTTTGATAACGGTGTTCCACAGTCTAATAACTTTAATAGTTATCAATTAATTAGAATGGGGCAAACCCCTAAAGTAGATGTGTTTTTTGTTGAAAATAATATAGCTCCAACTGGTTTAGGTGAACCAACTTTGCCACCCGTAGGCGGCGCTGTTGCTAATGCTATTTACAAAGCTACAGGCCAACGCTTAACTAAGCAACCTTATATGAATAATTTACAAGCTAAAAAGGTTGTAGGCTAAACAATAATAAAAAAGATAAAAAAAAGCGAGTATTATTTAACTCGCTTTTTTATTTGTTAAATTTCTTTACCAAGAAATGCTTGGAACTTTTTGGGGTTACCATCAGCATCGCCAGTAAGTAAATAGTAAACCATTCCTGCATCTGAAATATCTGCTCTAAATTCTTTATGCTTTTTCATACTTTCCCAAAGCCATACAAAATCGGGGTTTTTGCTATCTCTTAACCAATGCCAAACACTCCAATCATGCAGTGAACTCCATCCTTCGTTGGGGTTGTTTTTATTGTTTTGGTCTTTAATTCTTTTAAATTTTAAACGGTTTTCACTTAACTTTAAAACATCATCAATAGTGTGATGGTCTGGTCTTCTTAAATGATTATCATTATAATTACTGTGTGAAATAATGTAAACGTAAGAAAGAACATCTGCTTTACCTTCATCAATAACTTGTTTTACAGTTTGATATAAAAATTCTGAAGGTCCCATGTTAACAAAAAACAATGGGTCATTTTCTGTAGATTTTAATATTTCAACTTTTAAATGATTTATAGCTTGTTTTTTATGCGTGCCAACATCAAAAAATACAGATTTATTAAAATGCCATCGTTCTACAGAACCATCAACCCCTTCTTTCATGTAATTACGCACCGTTGTATGAGGTGGCGAAGGCATAAAATTATTGTAAGAGTAATGAACAAGTTTGTTTTGTAATTTTTTTTTAGCAAGTATAGCTAAAGTGGCAGGTGTTGCACCCCAATCATCGGGGTCTGCGTAATTATAACGTCCTGTATACTCTAAATCAGGTTGTGCGTTACCATCTGCACTACAAGCAATTCTATTGTTTTTGTATGTGGGTATTTGAGCAAATGCTAAATATGGTGTAATTATAAAAATAAGTACAACTTTTAAAACTTGGTGTGTCATGTGTTTATTAAGTATGGTTATTATTTGTTATTCACAAACTATATTTTCGGTAAGGTTTTTGCTTTTATTTTTAGCATCGTCATCTGGCATACCTGAAGAAAGTACTAGTTTATCTAATTGAAAAAACTCAGATCTGGCACAAATTTTTAAAGTGTATTCACCTGCTTCAGGAAATCTTGCACGCATCCATGAGCTAGATTTTGGGTTGTGTAAATCTAAAGCACCACCATAGGTGAATTCACCTTTACCACGGCTTACAAATTTTTCATAATGTTCTAAAGTATAATCGGCATCGTTAACTCTAGCCAAACCAATATTTCCTGGGAAATAAATCCAAACGTCGTTAGATTTATCACCTTCGGCTTCATCAGGTTGTCTCATGTACCACCTAACTAAGTATGTTGCTGGGGCATCTACCGTAAATTTTACCGTAATTTCATGATCTAAGTTTTGAGTTTGGTAGCTATTAGCGCCATAATATTCAATGTACTTACCTGCAGAAGCTTTTTCATCTTCAACGATGCGCCATTTTCCTTTTAAATCAAAACTTTCGGCTTCAATTATTAATAAGCCATCTTTGTTTGTGATTTTGCAAGTTTCATTTTCGGTGTTGCTTTCTTCTTCTTCTTCTTCTTCTTCTTTTGTTTCATCGGTAATTTGTGTTTGTTCTTCTTTTGAAGATTCATCGTTACTGTCTCCACAAGAAAACATTAAAAAGAACACAGATAGTAATGTTAATAAGGTTTTTTTCATCATAAAATAGTTTAGTTGTTGGTAATTATGTGTTGTAGTTAAAATTATAATACTACATTATTAATCTATTGTAAGTAAAAATAGGTTTTAAGTTTTTAAATCATGATAAAAAACAACTTAGCAATAACTTTACTGTGTTGTTTGTTGTGCTAAAATGAACTATACAATCATGTTTTTTTTATACATTTAATTGTTTAGTGAAAAACGTTATTTTTAAGTATGAAGAATTTTTTAATAACCTGTTTAATTTTTGTTTGTGTTAGTAAGTTGTTATTTAGCAGTAATGTTAATTCTTATAAAGAATACCAAAACATTGAAATTAATAATATTACTGTAAACAATGATACTATATTTCAAATTAAAAATCATTTAAAATTAGCTGATGAAAACAAAAATAAAGGTTTATATGCCTTTGCATATGGGCATTTATGGGATGCTTTGTTGTTAGTTGAACAAACGGCAAATTTTAAAGAGTTGGCTAATATTCATGATGAATTGGGTGTGCTGTATGGTATTTACGGACGAGATAAAATGGCAATTCATCATAAAAAATTAGCGTTATTCTATACAAAAAAAGATAGCGTTTTAGGTGGGGAAAAATCAAAGAAATTAACAAAAGCTTACTATAATTTGGCGGTGCAATATAGAAAGGCAAAACAATATGATAGTAGTTTGGTGTATTTAGATTCTTGTTTGTACATACATAAAACAACTTTACAAATTAAAAAAAGCAACCCTTATTTTTTAGCCGAAAAAGGTTATGTGCTTTTACAACAAAATAAAGTTAACGAGGCTGAAGATTACTTATTACAATCAAAACATATTTTTGAAAATTATAAAGAAGAGAAAAATTATACTATAATTATTTATTCGTTTTTGGGAGATTTATATTTTGAAAAGACAAATAATAATGAAGCTTTAAAGTTTTATAAACTAAGCTTACAAAAAATTGATAGTTTAAAAGCGCACACAGATTTAAAGCCAGACATATTAAAAAAAACATCTGAAGTATTACAAAAACAAGGATATTTAAATGAGGCGTTTAATTATTTAAATGCCTCAACTAAAATATCAGACAGTCTCTTTAGTGTTAGAAATAAAAGTAACAATCAGTTATTTGAGGTAAGAAACAAGTACCAAGAAACTATAGATAGCAAGGAAGCTTTTATAACCAAACAACAAAATATAATTGAGAAAAAAAGCTTAATACAATCGCGTTTATTAGTTGTAATAGCACTTGTTTTACTTTGTGCAATATTGGTGGTAATAGGTTTTTACCACAATGCTAAAGTTAAAAAATTACAATACGCCAAACAAAATGAAGCCATTAAAACCCAACACGAAAAAGAAAAGTTAAATATAAATTTAGAGTATAAACGTAAAGAACTTACCGTATCTGCACTTCAGCTTATAGAAAAGGACAAAAAAGTAAATTACTTACTAAAAATTATAAAGGAGAAGGCTCCAGAAATTTATAAAAAAACTAAAGATGATGTTATTAAAGAAAACACAAACATGTGGGAACGTTTTAATGTAAGGTTTACTGAAGTGAATTCTAATTTTTATAAGGCTTTAAGAAAAAAATATCCTAACTTAACACCAACAGAACAAAAACATTGCGCTTTAATACGGCTGAAATTTGATAGCAAAGAAATGGCTTCGCTTTTAAACATATCTATAAATAGTGTACATATATCTAGGCATAGAATTAGAAAAAAAATTGGCTTAAAAAGAGAAGATAATTTAACAGATTGTATTGCCGATATTTAAAAAATACTGTTTTTAGAGGTCTTTAATAACAATTTAGTTTATATATTAGTTATAATAGTTTAGTTTTTCAATTTTAACTACCAGTAATTTAGCAAACTTAATATTCATCTATCAAAAAAGGTATGAGCAAAACACCAAAAGATAGAGCAGCTACTTCAGAAAAGTTTACAAAGTTAAAAGTAACTAATCCACCAAAAAATAGTGTGGGTTTTGGCGCTTTAAAATCTGCAGTAACCCAGGTTTCAAAATATATGAAACCATCTGATGCTCTTAAAATTTCATCAAAAATAAATCAAAAAGGCGGGTTTGATTGCCCTGGTTGTGCATGGCCAGATCCAGACGATGAGCGTTCCGCTTTAGGCGAATATTGTGAAAACGGTATGAAAGCCATGGCAGAAGAAGCTCAGAAAAACACTATTGGAGCCAATTTTTTTGCAAAACATGCAGTTGATGAACTATCTGAATGGTCAGATTTTGAAATTGGTAAATCAGGAAGGTTGGCAGAACCTATGTATTTAGCTGAAGGCGCTACACACTATCAACCAATTTCTTGGGAAGATGCTTTTAATAAAGTTGGAGACCATTTAAACGCTTTAAATTCGCCCGATGAAGCCGTATTTTACACTTCAGGAAGAACTACAAATGAAGCCGCTTTTTTGTATCAGCTATTTGTTAGAGAATATGGTACCGCTAATTTGCCAGATTGTTCAAATATGTGCCATGAGGCTAGTGGTAAAGCACTTTCAGAAACACTTGGCATAGGTAAAGGGTCTGTTACTTTAAACGATTTGTATAAGGCAGAAGTAGTTATGGTTGTGGGGCAAAATCCAGGAACCAACCACCCAAGAATGCTTACAGCGCTTGAAAAATGTAAAAATAATGGCGGTAAAATAATAACTATTAACCCGTTAAAAGAGGTTGGTTTAATGAAGTTTACCAACCCGCAAAGTCCGTTAAAAATGTTATCTGGTGGTACAGAGTTAACCGATGTTTTTGTACCTGTTACTATTAATGGCGATGTTGCTTTTTTTAAAGCTATTCTTTTAAAACTACTAGAAAAAGAAGAAACTACGGGCAATGTATTTGATAAATCTTTTATTGAAGAGTACACCAGTGGCTATGATGCTTTTATTAAAGATTTAAGACAATATAATTTTAACGATTGTTTAAAGGCTTCGGGTGTTTCAAAAGAAACATTTAATGCCGTTTTTGATATAATTTTAAACAACAACAAAATTATTATTTGTTGGGCAATGGGCTTAACACAGCACGAAAATGCTGTTGATAATATCCGAGAGTTGGTTAATTTATTATTATTAAAAGGAAGCATAGGTAAAGAAGGCGCAGGAACATGTCCGGTGCGTGGGCATTCTAACGTTCAGGGCGATAGAACTGTTGGTATTTGGGAAGCTGCACCACAAGCTTTTTTAGATAAAATTGAAGCTAAATACGGCTTTAAGCCAACAACAAAACACGGTTATTCTGTTATTGATGCTATTGAAGGCATGTATAAAAAAGAGGCTAAAGTATTTTTTGGCTTAGGAGGTAACTTTATTTCGGCAGTGCCAGACACTAATTATTCTGCACAAGCACTGGCCAATTGTAATTTAACGGTGCATGTAAGCACAAAGTTGAATCGTTCTCATTTGGTTACCGGCAAAGAGGCGTTAATTTTACCATGTTTAGGAAGAGCAGAAAAAGACTATCAAAAAACGGGCGTGCAAACCCAAAGTGTAGAGAATTCTATGGGTGTTGTATCTTCAACTAAAGGTATTTTAGAACCTTGTTCAGATAAAATTATTAGTGAAGTGGCTGTTGTTTGTGGTATTGCCAATGCTACCTTAAAAAACCGTTCAAAAATAAACTGGTTGGCCTATAAAGATGATTATGCTTTGGTTAGAAATGATATTGAAGAGGTTGTTGATGGTTTTAAAGATTATAATACTAAATTAAAACAACCTTCAGGGTTTTATTTACCTAATGGTGCTCGTGTAAGGCAGTTTAAAACTAAAACAGGTAAAGCTAATTTTAGTGTAAACAAATTACCTCAATGGCAATTAGAAACAGATGAATTAGTAATGATGACAATACGTAGTCACGATCAATTTAACACCACCATTTATGGTTTAGATGACAGGTATCGTGGTATTTTCAATGAGCGTCGTGTTATTTTTATGAATAAAGATGACATGAAAGCACGCGGACTTGAAGAGCAGCAAGTAGTGCAATTACAATCAACATTTAAAGGTGTTGTACGTACTGCAAATAATTTTAAAGTTGTTGGGTATGATATTCCTAAGCATTGTTGTGCTACCTATTTTCCTGAGGCCAATGTGCTTGTACCTTTAGATAATTTTGCTCATACAGCTAAAACACCAGCTTCAAAAAGTATTGTAATTACAGTACATGCCAACTAAAATGTAATTTCAGAAAAAAATATAATAGCAATTTTGCTTTATAAATAATTTAAAAGCCTTCAATTTATCAAATTGGTAATAATTGAAGGCTTTCGCAATTTTCATATCCTATTTTGAATCAAAATTAAGTATAATTACTTAGTTTTGTTTTAAAATACTTAGATATGAAAAACATCATTGTTGTTGGTAACGGTATGGTTGGTTATAAATTTTGTGAAAAGTTTGTAGCACAAGAAAATGCAAAGAATTTTAAAATAATCATTTTTGGTGAAGAACCAAGACCCGCTTATGATAGAGTTCACTTAAGTGAATTTTTTGAAAATCAAAACGCTAAAGCCCTTGAAATGGCACCAGCAACATGGTATGCAGATAATGGTATTGAATTAATAACAGGTGAACGTGTTGCCGATATTAATAGAACCGAAAAAACAATTACTACAGCTAAAGACCGCGAGTTTACTTATGATTATCTTGTAATGGCAACGGGTTCTTCGCCTTTTGTACCGCCTATTAAAGGTGTTGAAAAAGAAGGTGTTTTTGTATATCGAACCATTGAAGACTTAGAGGGTATGTTAGCTTACGCAGCTAAGTTAAAAGTAGAAAAACCAAATGCTAAAGCCGCTGTTTTAGGAGGTGGTTTGCTTGGTTTAGAGGCTGGTAAAGCAGTTTTAGATATGGGCTTAGAGCCTCATATTGTTGAGTTTGCTCCTAAACTAATGCCTAGACAGTTAGACACCCGAAGCTCTCAAGTTTTAAAATTGAAGTTAGAATCTATAGGTTTAAATATTCATTTAAGTAAAGCTACCAATCAAATTTTAGGTGATAAGTTTATCACAGGTATGGAGTTTGGTGAAGATGATGTTTTAAATGTTGATATGCTCATTGTTTCAGCCGGTATTCGTCCAAGAGATGAATTGGCTAAAGCTTGCGGATTAGAGGTTGGTGTTCGTGGAGGTATTGTAGTTGATAATACTATGAAAACTTCAGATGATAGTATTTACGCCATAGGCGAAATAGCACTTTACAACCAAATGATTTACGGTTTAGTGGCTCCAGGTTATGACATGGCAGAGGTTGCTGTACAACAAATTATTGGAAATTCTGAAGTAAAAATGGCTGAAGAAATAGACATGTCTACCAAACTAAAATTAATTGGTGTAGATGTGGCTAGCTTTGGTGAACCATTTATGCCTGCTTCAAAAGGGCATTCTATAATTTTTGAAAATAAAACAGAGTATTTATACAAAAGAATCAATGTTAGCTTAGATGGGAAATCGTTATTAGGAGGGATTTTAGTTGGTGATGCTTCAGATTATAATATGTTGCATCAAATGTACTTGAATGGAATGGCTATTCCTGAGAATGCTGCCCAACTTATTTTACCAGCAAGTGATGGTGCATCAGCTTTTGGCGATGTAACAGATTTACCTGATGAAGCTCAAGTATGTTCATGTGAAAGCGTAACAAAAGGACAAATATGTGCTGCTATTGAAAACGGCGAAGCTACTGATGTTGCAGGCGTTGTAAGTTGCACCAAAGCTGGCACAGGTTGTGGTGGTTGTAAACCCATAGTGACCGATTTAACCAATGCTACCCTAAAATCTTTAGGTATTACGGTTAAGGAAGGTGTTTGTGAACATTTTGATTTAAGCAGGCAAGATTTATACCAAATTATTAAAGTTAAAGGTTACACAGCGTTTAATGAGGTTTTAGATAATCACGGAAATGGTGGTCATGGTTGTGAACTATGTAAACCATTGGTAGCCTCATTAATGGCAACAATAAATGCAGATACAGCCAATAAAGAATATGCCATTCAAGATTCAAATGATAGATTTTTAGCGAACATTCAACGTAATGGTACTTACTCGGTTGTACCGCGTGTTCCTGGTGGAGAAATTACACCAGATAAGCTCATTGCACTTGGAGAAATTGCAAAAAAATACGATTTATATACCAAAATAACAGGCGGTGTTCGTATAGATTTATTCGGAGCTACTTTAAACCAATTACCTTCAATTTGGAAAGAATTAATTTCACATGGTTTTGAAAGTGGTCATGCCTATGGTAAATCGCTCAGAACGGTTAAAACTTGTGTAGGTTCAACTTGGTGTCGTTATGGTATGGATGAAAGTGTAAGCTTTGGTATTGAACTAGAAAATCGCTATCGCGGAATTAGAGCACCTCACAAAATTAAAGGCGGCGTATCTGGATGTATAAGAGAATGTGCCGAAGCTCGTGGTAAAGATTTTGGTTTAATTGCTGTTGAAGGTGGCTGGAATTTGTACGTAGGAGGAAACGGTGGCGCAACACCACGTCATGCCGAATTATTAGCAGAACAAATTGACAATGAAACGGTTATTAAATACTTAGATAGATACTTAATGTTTTACATGCGTACTGCCAAACCATTACAGCGTACAGCTGCATGGCAAGAACGATTAGAAGGTGGTTTAGAGTATGTAAAAGAAGTTGTAATTGATGATAAACTTGGTATTGCCGAAGATTTAGAAAATGAAATGCAAACCTTGGTTAATAAATTTGAATGTGAATGGACACAAGCTGTTAATAATCCTGAAATGATGAAACGTTTCAACCATTTTGTTAATAGTAAAGAAGACGATGATAATTTGGTATTTGTGCCAATGCGCGAGCAAAAAATGCCAGAACCTTGGAAATAATTAACCTTCAAAAAAATGAAAACATGGAAACAATTCTAGATACATATAAAACCACAAAAATAGAAGCGGTAAACGTTTGGTTTAAAGCAGCATCGGTTAATGATTTTCCTGTTGATGGTGGCGCTTGTGTTAAATATAAAAACAAACAAATAGCCGTATTTAATTTTGCAAGATTGGGCAAATGGTACGCTTGTCAAAATGTTTGTCCGCATAAAATGGAAATGGTATTATCACGCGGTATGATTGGTGATGATAAAGGCATACCAAAAGTAGCTTGCCCATTACACAAAAAAACATTTTCATTAGAAAATGGTGAAAACTTAAATGGTGATTTAGAGGCTATAGCCACATATCCTGTAAAAATTGTAGGTGATAATGTGTATATTGGTTTTACAGAGTAGGTAAAATTTCTAAATAAAATTTAGGAAACCTAGTTGTAAAAAACATAAATTTTTAAAAGAATTTAAAATTACATACTTGTGTTTAATATTAAAATGTTAAATACGTATCTTGGCTACTAATATTAAATATTCCTTGAAAATATGAAGCCAACCAGATTTGAAACTGCCATAGCATTAATTGATAAAAAAAATTCTGAAGATGTAAACACTTATCAAGTAAGCGGTATGAATTACCCAAAAGAATTACTGTATTCACAACGCATGACGCGTAAATTGCTACAATTTGAGCCCAATGCATCAAAAGCACTACAAATTGCAGCACGTGCACAACATATTTGCAGATGGCAAATTGCCCGTGATGAATATCCAATGGATAGAGTTGGCTATTTAAAATGGCGCGAAACTTTAAAGAAAATGCATGCTGAAATCACATCAGAAATACTTAGCAATGTTGGGTATGATGCACAGTATATAGAAAGAGTTTCGCAATTAATAACAAAGAAATTAATTAAGAAAAACGAAGAGTCTCAAACACTAGAAGACACTGTATGTTTGGTGTTTTTAGATTATTATTTTGAAGAATTTGCTGCAAAACATGAAGATGACAAGGTTATTGATATTCTTCAAAAAACATGGAAAAAAATGTCAAAAAAAGGACATGAAGCAGCTTTAAATCTAAATTTTTCTGAAAAAAATTCAGAGCTTGTAAAAAAAGCAATTCAAGGTTAATATTCAACGTATGGCTAACAACCAAAATGCTTTAGATCAAAGAACTTTTGAGCGCTTAAGGCGTTTATATATTATAGCGCTTAGTACCATTGCGCTGTCTGTTATTGTTAGTCAAATTTTAATAAAAAAGCATTTAAAAGATCAAGAAAGCGACTCTAGAATAATAAATGTGGCAGGTAGGCAGCGTATGCTTAGTCAAAAACTTACTAAAGAAATTTTAGCGCTTTCCGCAGAAAAAAATAGCCTTAAACAAGAGGCAATTAAAGATGGTTTAAAACAAACACTACAACTTTGGGTAAACTCACACAACGCGCTACAAAATGGTAGTGATAGTTTAGGTTTACCAGGTAACAATAGCAAAGTTATTATGGGCATGTTTAATAAATTAAGCCCAACGTTTAAAACAATAAAAAACGCTTCAGAAAATATAATTCATCAAATAGAATCTTCAGCATTAACAAACACGGCATTTTTCACAAAACAAATACAAAAGGTTACACAAAGTGAAGGCTTTTTTTTGGTGCAAATGGATGGTATTGTAAACCAATATGATAAAGAGGCCAAAGCCAAAGTTGCATGGTTACGCAAACTAGAAACCTTTTTAATGGGGTTTACGCTAGTACTTTTGTTAGCTGAATTTTTATTCATTTTTTGGCCCACAGCAAAAACAGTAAAAAAGAGTATTTCAGAGCTTATTTTAGCAGAAGAAAAAGCCAAAGAAATGGCCTTTAATGCCGATGTTTTAAGTGAAGCCAAAGAAAAATCTATTAAAGAATTACGGGCTTTAAGTCATGCCATGGATGAAACTTTGCTGTTTGCAAGAATTTCTCCAAACGGGCGCGTTCTTCACATGGGTAAAAAGTTTTCAAAGCTTTTTAAATTGAATAAATTTAACTCAGCCGATAGTTTTGCTAAAGTGATTTCTAACATTGAAACCGAACAGGAAACCATAGAAAATTTAATAAACAAGTATAAAAAAATTGGTTGGCAAGGAGAAGTAAAAGCTACCACTAAAGATAATTCAGATACCTGGTTAGAGCTTTCTATGATACCGTTTAATCCTACCAATGAGCGTTCAGAATTACTCATTATAGCCTCTGATATCACAAAACGAAAAGAAGGTCAACTTGAAATAGAACGCCTTACAAAGGCAAGTTTTGAGGAGAAAATGAACCAGCAAAAAATTGTATCGAGTAAAATTATTGAAAATCAAGAAAAAGAACAAAACAGAATAGCTAAAGATGTGCACGATGGCATTGGGCAAATGCTTACAGGTTTAAAATATAATTTAGAAAGTATTGATAGTAATGATGTTGAAAAAACAGCGGTTAAAGTAGAACATTTAAAAGCGCTTACAACCAACATAATTAAAGGTGTGCGTACCGCTACGTTTAATTTAACACCACCAGAGTTGGCAGATCATGGTATTGTGCCCGCATTAACAAAGTTAACCCAAGAATTAGCTAGATTAACAGGTAAAGAAATTTTACTTTTTAATAAAACCGATTTTAATGAAAGATTAGATTCTTTAACCGAAATAAATATTTATCGTATCACCCAAGAAGCTATTAATAATGCTATAAAATATGCCAATTCTTCGCACATTATAGTATCCTTGTCTAGTAGTAAAAACATGTTAAGCATTGTGGTTGATGATAATGGTAAAGGCTTTGAACCTTCAAAAATTAAAAACATAAAAAATGGTGATGGTGGTATGGGGTTAACTTTTATGAAAGAGCGCATAAAATATATAAACGGACGCTTATTTATAAATTCAGAACCAGGAAGTGGCACACGTATAACATTAAATATTCCTTTGAATTAAACTAGCCAAACAGTAATAAAAAGTTAAAACAATGATGTGAAATATAAAATTAAGTAGATACGTATAACTACTTAAAATTTGTATTTTTGCCACACAGAGTAATAAATTATGGATGTAATAAAGGTTGTATTAGCAGATGATCATGCGTTGGTAAGAGATGGTATAAAAGCGCTTTTAGAAGATCAAAAAGGTATTAAGGTAATTGCTGAAGCATCAAACGGTATAGAAGCTTTGCAAGTTATTAAAACCAATAAGCCCAATGTACTTATTGTAGATATTAGAATGCCCGAAATGAATGGGATTGAAGTTGTGAAAAACATATCAGCTAATTATAAAAATATAAAAACATTGGTGCTTTCTATGCACGATTCTGAAGAGTACGTAGTACAATCTATTCAATCTGGAGCCGATGGTTATTTACTTAAAGGGGCTAGTAAAGAGGAGTTTTTAAAAGCATTAAATAAAATAGCTTCTGGTGGAAAATATTTTACTGGCGATGTTTCAGCAATTATAATGAATAATTTTGTTAACGGCACATCGGCAGCTTCACTAAAACAAAATACAGAGGTTAAACAACTACCTTTTAAATTAACAAAACGCGAAAAGCAGATACTTGGTTTGGTTTTAGAACTAAAAAACAATAAAGATATAGCTGAAGAGCTTAACATAAGTAAAAGAACTGCTGAAGTGCACAGGTTTAACTTAATGAAAAAATTAGAAGTTTCTAATTTAAAAGAACTTACCGAAAAAGCCAAGGAATATCAGTTGGTATAAAATTGCTTTATTAGTAAAATTATATGGTTTTCGTTACAACCATTTTAATGAATTTGTAAATTTTGCTTTTGTAAATTATTAATCTCATAAATATTATTAATTACGTATGCTTTGAATGCTAAAATTAAGTAAAAATACTTAGTTTTGTGTTGAAAAATTACGTAGTCATGATAAATATTCAAGCTCAAAAAGCAACAAAACTGTCGCTTTTCAACCTTAAAAACGTTTCAATACGTACATTCTGTATTACCGCAATATCATTCTTCATGTGTTTTTTATCATGGTTTGTTTTAGTGGTATTAATGTCAAATGTGTCATTATCATTAGTTAATTTAGTTTCTAAAAGTTGTTTTTTAATTGGTTTTATGGTTTTGATTACTAGTGTTTTGGATTTAAAAATTAAATTTTCAAAAGTAGAAGATACTATTAATAACGCTTCGCAAAGTAAAAACAAAAATTTAGCTGAAGGTTTACAGCCAATAAAAATAAAAAGTAAAAAAACATCCTGGGTTTTTAGTATTAGTTCAGGTTTCTTTGAGAGTGTTATTCCCGCAAAATACAATTATAGCCTGTAAAGCGGGAATAACAAAAAGAAAATACGTAAGTATTAAATACGTATTTCTGAAGCAACTTTTTTAGTCAAAATATAAGTTTAAGGGGTGTTTTTAAAACTATTCGTAATTATTAAAAATGCCTTTTACAAGTTAAAAATATTAGTTTAAATTTAAATAAAAACACTGCTGTTTATGGTTAAAAATGAGGTAAAAACAACGTGCTCTTACTGTGGTGTAGGCTGTGGTATTATTGTTAAAAAAGACAACAATAATAAAGTAGTTGTTGAAGGCGATAAAAACCATCCTGTAAATAAAGGTATGTTATGCTCTAAAGGCAGAAATTTACATTATGTTGTTAATGATACTTCAGATAGAATTTTATACCCAGAAATGCGTTGGAGTAAATCACACCCTTTAGAGCGCGTATCTTGGGATACAGCCTTAAATAGAGCTGCAAGTGTTTTTAAATCTATAATAAAAAAACATGGGCCAGATAGTGTAGGTTTTTATGTGTCTGGGCAAAGCTTAACTGAAGAATATTATATAGCCAATAAACTTACAAAAGGGTTTTTAGGTACTAATAACATTGATACTAACTCAAGGCTTTGTATGAGTTCTGCTGTAGTTGGTTATAAAAAAGTATTTGGTGAAGATAGTGTGCCTATTAGTTATGCCGATATTGAATTGGCCGATTGTTTTTTAATTACAGGCGCAAACCCAGCATGGTGTCATCCTATATTATTTCGCCGTTTAGAAAAGCATAAAGAAGAAAATCCTGATGTAAAAATAATTGTAGTTGATCCTAGAAAAACTGATACAGCAAGTTTTGCCGATTTACACTTGCAAATTTTACCAGGAACCGATGTAGTACTTTACAATGCCATTGGCCGAAGATTATACGACCAAGGTTTAATAGATGAAGATTTTATAAAAAACAATACTGAAGGTTTTGCAGCATACAAAGCACAAATATTAGCCACAAGAATTAGTAAAGCTGCTAAAATTTGTGGTATTGAAGAAAAAGAAATAAAAAAAGCAGCCGATATTATTGGGCTATCAAAAGGGTTTATAAGCATGTGGGCTATGGGGCTTAACCAAAGTGTGGTTGGTGTAAATAAAAACATAGCCCTTTTAAACCTATCTTTAATTACAGGGCAAGTTGGTAAACCGGGTTCTGGCCCGTTTTCATTAACGGGGCAGCCTAATGCCATGGGCGGACGTGAAGTTGGCGGTATGGCAAACCTTTTAGCTGTTCATAAAGATTTAATGAATGAAGAACACCGAAGAGAAGTAGCACAGTTTTGGGGTGTTGAAAAAATTAACCCAAAGCCAGGTTTAACGGCTACCGAAATGTTTGATGCTTTAGAATCTGGTAAACTTAAAGCCATTTGGATAGCGTGTACAAACCCATTAGTAAGTTTGCCAAACATAAACATGGTAGAAAAAGCTGTTAAAAATGCAAAGTTTGTGGTGGTTCAAGATATTTCGCATAAATCTGATACTGTTAAGTTTGCAGATTTAGTTTTGCCTGCAGCTGGTTGGTTAGAGAAAGAAGGTACTATGACGAATTCTGAACGTAGAATTTCATATTTACCAAAAGAAATTGATCCGCCAGGGGAAGCTAGACCCGATGTTGAAATTTTTTGCGATTTTGCACAACGCATGGGCTTTAGAGGCTTTAACTATGGTTCTGCAGAAGAAATCTATGATGAATATTGCGCCATGACCAAAGGCACAAATATTGATGTGTCTTACTTAAATTATGATAGATTAAAAACCGAAGGCACGTTTCAATGGCCTGTAAATCAATACAGGCACGGTGGTACTCCTAGATTATTTCAAGATAAAGTGTTTTTTACACCATCAAAAAAAGCCATTTTTAACGTACCAACAACTTTAGAGAATACCTCAGAATTACCAAACCCAGAATACCCGTTAATACTCACAACAGGTCGTGTTAGAGATCAATGGCATACCATGACAAAAACAGGTAAAGTAGCGCGTTTAAAAACGCACTATTCAAAACCTGTTTTAGAAATTAACCCGGTTGATGCGTATTTAAATAAAATAAAAGATGGCGATATTACTGAAATTACTAGCAGTAACGGTAAAGTAAGGGTGAGGGCTAAAGTAACCGATGCTATTAAAAAAGGCGTAGTATTTTTACCAATGCACTGGGGCAAGCAATTACAAAATGATTTAAACCGCGCTAATAACTTAACAAATACACATGTAGACCCGGTTTCAAAAGAACCCGATTTTAAATTCACACGTGTTAATGTTTCAAAATATGAAAAGCCTAAAGAAAAAATTATTATTGCAGGAGCAGGAGCAGCGGCTTTTCGTTTTATTCAAAATTACAGAGAGCGCAATAGTAAAGATGAAATTCATGTGTTTTCAAAAGAATCTAATTTGTTTTATAATAGAGTTTTGCTACCAGAATATGTTACTGAAGAATTAACTTGGGAACAACTTCTTAAAATAAAAAAACAAGAATTAAACAAACTTAATATAGTACTTCACCCAGAAACATTAATTACTAAAATTGATAAATTACAAAAAAAGGTAATAGACAGTAAAGGTGAAACACATACATACAACAAGCTTATTTTAGCAACCGGTAGTAGGGCTTTTATACCTAAAGATGTACAAATAGATTTGCCAGGGCGTTTTACCATGCGAAATAAAACAGATGCAGATAAATTTAAAGCCTACTTAGATGCCACAGGTTTACCACCCGAAGAACAATACGTAGCCATAGTTGGCGGAGGTTTATTAGGCTTAGAGCTAGCAGCAGCACTAAAGCATAAAAATTTAAAAATAACCATTATACAAAGAGCATCACGTTTAATGGAGCGCCAATTAGATAAAGTTTCTAGTAAACTACTAGCTTTAGATGTGCAAGAACGTGGTATTCAAATTTATTTTGATAATGAAGTTAGTACTGTTTTTGATGATGAAGATACAGGTGAATTAAACATTAGTTTAAAAAGTGGAAAGATATTTACCGCTAATGCCATTGTATATGCCATAGGTACTAGACCAAATATTGAAATAGCTAAAGAAAACGGCATAAAATGTAGCAGGGGTGTTATTGTAAATCAACATATGCAATCATCAAACCCTGATGTTTTTGCCATTGGTGAAATTGCCGAATTTAAAAATCAGTTATTTGGTATTACATCAGCAGCCGAAGAGCAAGCAACAATTCTTGCTAATTTTATTGGTGGCGATGTTAGCAGCACCTACAACGGTTCTGTTTTAATGAATATTTTAAAGTTTAATGATTTAAACTTGTGTAGTATTGGTGAAATTAGCGTGCCAGAAAATGATCCAACTTATGAAGAAGTTGTGTTTACAGACATATCAAAACGTTATTACAAAAAGTGTATTGTGAAAGACGATTTGTTGGTAGGCGCTGTATTAATGGGCGATAAAAATGAATTTGCAGAGTTTAAAACTCTTATTGAAAGTAAAATTGAAATGTCTGAAAAGCGCGACACCTTGCTTAGAGGCGCTTCAAATAATAAACCCGTAATAGGTAAATTAATATGCTCTTGCAGTCAGGTTGGTGCAGGTAATGTAGAGGAAGCTATTGCAAAAGGCTGTACAGATTTTACAGAGCTTTGTAAACAAACAGGCGCAGGTTTAGGTTGTGGTAGTTGTAAAACTGAAGTTAGAGAAATACTTCAAAATTCTAAAGTATTAAAATAATTATGCAATTAAACAGACTTATAGTTAAAGGCGGTGTGTTGTCTCCAGGTGAGCTAAAATATATTTGTGAATGTGTTGAAGCTATTGGGTTAAAATCAATTTCATTTGGGTCGCGTCAAGATATTTTATTACCCAAAAAAGCTACTGAAGAAAAACTTAGCGGCTTTGATAAATTAAAAATAGTATCGCAAGAAGAAACAGGTGTGTCTAACATCATGTCTTCATACGTATCAGCCGATATTTTCCCAAATACACAATGGTTAACAAGTGATAAGTACTTGTATATTTTAGAACTTTTCAGATCTAAATTACACTTAAAAGTAAATATAACAGACCCCAAACAGCGTTTAGTACCTTTATTTACAGGACATATAAATTTTATAGCATCACAACATGAAGACTATTGGTATTTATACATAAGATTACCAGAATGGGAAAAGGCTAAAATGTATCCGGCACTAATTTACAGTTGGGATATGGGTAAAATAGTTGCAGCCATTGAAAATGTTTTGCAAGAAGAACCAGAAACAATTGAAACTATTTTTGAGCTGGTTAGTGATGCTGTAGATTCTAATAACCGAACTGTAGATAAACCACTCGAAATATCTTTTCATCCGTTTCCGTATTATGAAGGCATGAACAAAATAGGTATGGATAAATACTGGTTAGGTTTGTATTGGAGAAATAATAAATACGATATTTCTTTTTTAAAAGAAATGTGCGAGTTATGCCTAGAAAATAAAATTGGTAAAATTTCTATTACACCCTGGAAATCGTTCATAATTAAAGGTATACCAAGATCATCAAAACTAATTTGGGAGAAATTTTTGGGTAAACGTGGTATTAATGTACGCCACTCTATGTTAGAACTTAATTGGCATATTCCGGCCGCAAATAAAGAGGCTTTAAATTTAAAAAAGTATTTGGTATCTAATTTTGATCAAAATGATATTAGTACTTACGGTTTAACTTTCGGAATAACAGATTATGCTAAAACATCGCACTATTTTACGTCCATAGTTATTGAAAAAAATAAACAACCAGCACCTATAGGAGATTTTAAAATTAGAGATACTTACAACCTTTTGTACGCTAAAAATTTCGATCCTAATACACGCGCATACATTATGCATGTACAAGATGTTGATAAAGTTGAATTACCCGGGCTTTTAATGGAATTAAGCCAATTATATTTTGAAGATTTAGGCTCAGAAAAAGAAACTTTAGAAACAAAAAAAGTACCCAAACAAATTACAGAAGAGGTTTACCAATGCACATCATGCTTAACGGTTTACAACCAAAAATATGGAGATGTTACACAACATATTGCTCCGTTAACCCCTTTTGAAAGTTTACCTGAAACATATTGCTGTTCACTTTGCGAAGCACCAAAATCTAATTTTCAAAAGAAAGAATTAGTAAAACAACTATAACAATAGTGCGGTTTTTACACATGCCTCTTAATGGTTTTTCCTTTAAATAATAATGGTTTTTTAAATTGGTAGCAATTACCATTCGTCGACACTTATCTGCATTCTAACAACCTAAAGCATCGCTTAAAAGAAAGTAGGCTTCAACATTAAATCTAGTAATATATTTTTACGCTGATAAATAATATATGGTATGAAAAATTTAAATATTTTACTAGTTGAAGATGATATGATTGAGGTTATGAAATTTAACCGCGTGCTCTCGGCGCTTCAACTTAATCATAAAATTATTGAAGCTAACAATGGGGAAGAAGCTTTAAAAATTTTAGAGGACAAATCAGATTTACCTGACATAATTTTGTTAGATTTGAATATGCCCAAAATAAATGGTATTGAATTTTTAACCATTTTAAAGGAAGATGAGTATTTAAAATATTTACCCGCTATAATTTTAACTACATCTAGCAATGATAGAGATTTGCTAGAATGTTTTAAACTAGGTATTGCAGGCTATGTTTTAAAACCTTTAAAGTACGAAGATTACATGAGTAGCATTGAAAAACTTTTGGCATATTGGAGTATTAACGAATTAAAAAAGAAATAAAATGAAAGGTATTGTGTTTTCTGAGTTTTTAGAACTTGTAGAAGATAAATTTGGTTTAGAAATGGTAGACCAAATTATTAGTCAGTCTAAACTAGAGTCTGGAGGTGTATACACATCTGTAGGAACTTATGATTTTTCTGAAATGCTACAATTAGTAACAAACCTAAGTAAAAACACAGGTATAGCAACAGATGATTTGCTACAAGTTTATGCAGAGCATTTCTTTTCTGTATTAGAAAACAGTTATGGCGATTTATTAAAAAATTACAAAAACCCAATAGAAATGCTATCATCTATTGAAAGCCATATACATGTTGAGGTAAGAAAAATATATCCAGATGCGGAGCTACCTACCTTTGAAGTTTTAGAAAAATCTAGTAATAAATTAGTAATGATTTATAAATCTAGTAGAGCCATGCATAGCTTTGGTTTAGGCCTTATGAATAAAACTTTCGAGTATTTTGATACCAAAGCAAAAATTGAAGTTGAAAAATTAAAAGAAGACGGAACAGAAGTTAAGTTTTTAGTTAATAAGTACTAGATGACCCCAAACAGAATCGAAATACTTGAACGTGCTTTATCTAGAGAAAAAGCAGCAAGAAAGGCAGCCGAAAAAATATTAGAACAAAAAGCCGCCGAACTTTATAATGCCAATAAAAAACTAGAAAAATCATACCTTGAATTAGAAGCGCTTTTAGATAAAACTGACTCACAATTACAAGGCGTTTTTGAAAACATTGTTGATGCCTACGTAATAATGGATTTAATGGGTAACATTTTAAAAATGAATGATGCCGCCGTAAATTTATTAGGGTTTGATGATCAAAACGTAAACGCTAACCTTTTAGAGTTTCCTATAGCTGAAGAGCAAGAAGTAGTTTCTCAATCTTTTAAAACCTTGTTAAAAGAAGGAGCCGTAACAGATTTCATCATAAAAATAAAAACAAATAAAAATGATATAAAACTAGTACACATAAATGCTAGTATAATTTATGATCAAGGCATTCCCGTTGCAGCACAAGGTATTGTAAGAGACGTAACTGAAGAGCGAAAAACAGCCTTATTAATAGAAGAACAAAAAAAGGAACTAGATGCTATTGTTCAAAACTCATCATTGGGTATTGTACTTGCTCAAAATTTTAAAATTATAAGAACCAATGAAGCTTTTCAAAGGTTATTGGGCTATACTGAAGAAGAATTATTAGAAAAATCAATTAAAGATATTGCTGATAATTCAGATGAAGAGCAAGTAAAACAATACGTTTTAAAAATGCAATCTGGCGAAATTGATAATTTTGTGCTTCATAGACGATATATAAGAAAAAACGGATCTGTTTTTTGGGCAAAAACCAGTGTTGCAGCTGTAAGAAATAGTGATGGTAGTGTAAAATACAGGCTGGGTTTAGTTGAAGATATTACCTCTGAAAGAGAACGCGCTTTAATACTTGGCATGGTAAATGAAATTACCAATGCCATTTTAGGTAAAATTGATATTTACGAAATAGCCAATGTAATTACTTCTAGAATTGCCGAATATTTAAATACAGACTATTGTATAATTTATTTAGTTAATAAATATGGTGATTATATTGAGCCAATTGCAGGCTACGGTGTAGATGCTGAAAGCAGAGAGAAAAACTTAGAAAGTGCTAAATTTCCTATAGAGCAAGGTGTTGTTAATACTGTAGTTAAAACAGGAAAGCCAATACTCACAAAAGACGCCTCTTCAAACAGTAAGTATGTGTTTTCAGGCAAACAATTAAATTCAAAAATAACAGTGCCAATTGCTAATGAAGGCAAGGTTATTGGTGTAATAGATGCCAGACATAGCAGTAAAAACTACTTTACAAATAAACAATTGCAAACCATAGAACGTATTGCAAGTTTAGTGGCAATGCAGCTAAAAAGCGCCATTAATTTAAGAGAAAAACAGCGTATAGAATCTAAAAACGAAGAACTTTTAGAAAAATTAGCAAAAAGTAATGATGAGCTACAAGAATACGCTCACATTGTGTCACATGATTTGAAGTCGCCATTACGCAGTATTAACGCTTTGGTTACATGGTTAAAAGAAGATAATGTTGATAAACTAGATAATGTAAGCCTTCAAAATATAGCACTTATTGAAACCACATTAGAAAAAATGGATCAATTAATTTCTGATGTTTTAGAATACTCAAGTATTGGTAATGATGATGATGAATTAACCGATGTAAATTTAGATACGCTTATTTCAGATTTAATTAAAATAATGTACACACCAGAGCATATTAAAGTTGAAATATTAAATAAATTACCAACTGTTAAAGGTGATAAAACCAAATTACAGCAAGTATTTCAAAATCTAATAAGTAATGCCATTAAGTTTATTGATAAACCCGAAGGTTATGTAAAAGTAGCTGTTGAAGACGTTAAAACACATTATAAATTTTCAATACAAGATAATGGTATTGGTATTGATGAAAAATACCACTCAAAAATATTTAAAGTATTTCAATCTGTAAACAAGCGAAAAGATTCCTCAGGTATTGGTTTATCAATAGTAAAAAAAGTAGTAGAGCTGCATGAAGGAGACATTTGGTTAACTAGTAAACTAAATGAAGGGACTACATTCTTTTTCACAATAAAAAAATAAAAGATGAAAGTTGTACAATTAAAAAAATATAAAGAAAAAGATTGGGAAGCCGTAACACCTTACATGGAGCTAAAACAGCCCTTAGTAATGGTTTTTGGTAATCGTTTTGAACTAGAAAACCCAAAAATTTACAAAGCAATTTCCAAAATGTTTCCAAAAGGGCACATTGTATTTGCTTCAACTAGTGGCAATATTACAACAGCTTCAGTTGAAGATGATTGCTTAATAATTACAGCCATAGAATTTGAAAAAAGTACCTTCAAAATAGAAACAATAAATTTAAACGAAACCAAGTTAGATAGCTTTCAAGCAGGTGCAAGTTTAGTAAATAAACTACCTAAAGAAGGGTTGAAAAATATTATTGTTTTATCTGATGGTAGTTTTGTAAACGGCAGTGAATTAGCTAGAGGCATGAATTTTGCAGCCGATAATAATGTATTAATTACAGGTGGTTTATGTGGTGATGATGCCAGGTTTGAAAGAACCTTAGTATCATACAACGAAAACCCTAAAGATGGCGAAATTGTAGCCATTGGTCTTTATGGTGATACTATTGATGTATCATCATCTATTGAAGGTGGTTGGAAGCCCTTTGGGCCAGAGCGAGTGGTAACAAAAGCAAAAGGAAATATATTGTACGAATTAGATAATAAACCGGCTCTAGATTTATATAAAAAATACTTAGGCGATAAAGCAAAAGATTTACCAGGAGCAGCATTATATTACCCTTTAGGTGTAAAAATAGAAACTGATGATCAATCGTACGTAAGGACTATTTTAAATATAAATGAAGATTACAATGCCATGATTTTTGCGGGCGATGTGCCAGTAAATTCAAAAGTACAACTCATGATGTCTAATGTTGATAATTTAATACATGCCTCAGAACAAGCAGCAAATAGAGCATTAGAGGGCAGAGTAAATAAACCGCAATTAGCATTATTGGTAAGTTGTATTGGTAGAAAAATATTATTAGACCAAAGAGCTGTTGAAGAGTTAGAAGAAGTAAAAGAAATTGTTGGAAACAACGTTTATGTAACAGGGTTTCATTCATACGGTGAAATAGCACCGTTTAATGATGAAAACATGTGCCAGTTGCACAACCAAACCGTAGCATTAACATTAATAAGTGAATAATGAATTCATTATTAAAACATCAAGTTAAAAAATATTTAAGTGATAAAAATGTATCAAATGAAGATTTGATGGCGTTTTTAGATGCGGTAAATAGGTCGTATGATAACTTTGATGAACAAATATTAATGCAACAAAGAGCCATGGAAATTAGTTCAGAAGAACTTTTTGAAGCTAATAAAAACTTAAAAAAAGAAACCGAAATACAAAGCAACCTCATTGATAAGCTTAATAAAGTTATTGAAACTTTAAATTTCACAGGACCTTTAGAAACTTCGCAAAAAGCATTACCATCAACAGAAAATTTAGATGGTATAAAACTAGCAGAGTTTATAGAAAAGCAAACCCAAGAAATAGTTGAAATGAACCAACAGCGCGAAAAATTAATGGGTGAGCTAGAACGCCAAAATGAAGAGCTAAGTAACTATGCTTACTTGGTGTCTCATGATTTAAAATCACCGCTTCGTAGTATTGATGCGCTTACAACTTGGTTAAATGAAGAAACAAATGGAAACGAAACCAATAATAAAGCTCAAAATTTACAATTAATTAGAGCCAATGTAGAGCGTATGGATAATTTAATTACAGGTATTTTAAATTATTCAACCGTTAATAAAACAGATTCTCAAGTAGGTGTTTTAAATACTGATGCGTTTGTGAAAGATATTGTTAATGATTTTTCTGTACCTAATCACATAAACATAAAAGTAGTTAATAAATTACCAGAAATAGAAGCCGATAAACCTAGAATAAGGCAACTTTTTGAAAGTTTAATAGGCAACGCTATAAAGTATATTGATAAAGAAAAAGGCTTTATAGAAATAGGCGCTAAAGAAGAAAGTTTGCACTGGCAATTTTATATAAAAGATAACGGTAAAGGTATTGAAAAAGCGTATTTTGATAAAATTTTCAAGCCCTTTCAAAAATTAGAAAACAACCCAAGCGCCACAGGAATAGGTTTATCTATAGCTAAAAAAATAGTAAATGCCTATGGTGGTAAAATTTGGTTAGATTCTACTTTAGGTGAAGGTACTACGTTTTATTTCACATTAAAAAAATAAACCATGGAGCAACCCAATTTATCATACATAAATACATTATCAGGTGGCGATAAAGCTTTTGAAGCTAAATTAATTGGTATTATAAAGCAAGAATATCCAGAAGAGCGAGATGTTTATTTTAATAATTTCAATGCTAAAAATTATAAACTAGCTGCAGAAAATGTTCATAAATTAAAACATAAAATAAACTTACTGGGTTTAGATAAAAGCTATAAAATAGCTGAGAAATACGAGCATAATTTAATTGATAATAGCACTGAAGGTGAAGAAGATTTTGCTAATATTTTACAAACCATAACAAATTTTCTTGATAGTTTATAGCACTTTTTGCAGCAAACACAGTTTCTTCAAATTATAATACATTAATAATTTTCATTTATATTTAATTGTAATATTTTTACAAGCAAAACTATATTTTGTCTTGTTTGGCATGATATTAATATAACTTGAATATAGATAATGATTAGAAAAAAAATTCTAGTTACAGGCGGCGCAGGCTTTGTAGGTTCTCATTTATGCGAACGTTTATTAAAAGAAAATAATGAAGTTTACTGTTTAGATAACTTTTTTACAGGGCAAAAGCAGAATATAGTTCATTTATTAAATAACCCATATTTTGAACTCATTAGGCACGATATTACAAGTCCGTTTTTTATAGAAACCGATGAAATATACAACCTTGCGTGTCCTGCATCACCAATTCATTATCAATACAACCCAATAAAAACAATGAAAACCTCAGTAATGGGGTCAATAAATATGTTAGGCTTGGCTAAACGTGTTAAAGCCAAAATTTTACAAGCATCAACCAGCGAAGTATATGGCAACCCATTGCAGCACCCACAAACAGAAGCATATTGGGGTAATGTAAACCCAATAGGAGAGCGCTCATGTTATGATGAAGGTAAAAGAGCCGCAGAAACCTTGTTTGTAGATTATCATAAATCTAATAATGTAGCGGTTAAAATTGTTCGTATTTTTAATACCTATGGTCCTAAAATGCACCCAAATGATGGCAGAGTTGTTTCAAATTTTGTAGTACAAGCATTAAAGAATGAAGATATTACAGTTTATGGTGAAGGCAAACAAACCCGAAGTTTTCAGTATGTTGATGATTTGGTTGAAGGTATGATTACCATGATGAATAATACACCTAATAATTTTATAGGTCCTGTAAATATTGGTAATCCGGGAGAGTTTACCATTTTAGAACTAGCAAAAAAGGTAATAGAATTAACCAATTCAAAATCTAAAATTGTTTATAAACCAATGCCTTCCGATGATCCTTTAATGCGTAAACCAGATATTACTCTTGCCAAAGAAAAACTAAATTGGCAACCAAAAGTATCATTAGAAACAGGGCTTTTAAAAACAATAGATTACTTTAAAACTATTATTTAAAAGAAAAAACTTGTTAAAACCTGTATAAAATTCGTATTTTTAATTAGATTTATATCACACGCTAATTACTAAAAGATATTTAGAGCCAATTAAACATTAGTTTACCAACATATGAATTGTATTATTATAGATGATGAACAAACAGCAAGAGCTATAATTGCGCAACTATGTACAAATTTTTCTAATTTAAACGTTGTTGAAGAATTTCCTAATGCCATACAAGCCATAAAATATTTAAATCAAAACACTGTAGATTTAATTTTTTTAGATATTCACATGCCAGATTTTACAGGTTTTGATTTTATTCAAACCTTAAAAAATCCACCAAATATTATTTTAACAACTAGTGATTCTAAATTTGCAATAGAAGCTTTTGAATATAATTGTATTGTAGATTATTTGGTAAAACCTATTGAATTACAGAGGTTTAGCAAGGCTATATTAAAAGCGCAGGCAAGACAAAAAGAGGTTGAGCAACAAGATAAAATAATCGCCCAAAAAGAAAAAGAAGAGCGCATTTCTGAAAAAGATTTATATGTAAATATAGATAGGCGCTTAATAAAAATAGATATGGCTAGTATTTATTTAATTGAAGCTAAAGGTGATTATATTAACATTAAAACTGAAAATAAAAACTATACGGTACATTCTACACTAAAAAAAATAGAAGAAAAATTACCAATTGATACGTTTTTAAAAGTACACCGCTCATACGTTATTAACACTAAAAAAATTATTGATATTGAAGATAACAGTGTGTTAATTAAGAAAGATGTAATACCTGTAAGTAGGTCAAACAGACCTGAACTTATGAAGCGCTTAAACCTTTTATAAGTTTATCTTTAAAATACATTCATTCGTCTACACTTATCTTTCATTTACCGAAGTTTACCCCAAAAGAGTCTGCGTTTAAACTAATTTTATGACACCAAATCTAGTGTCATGAAAAAAACTTTACTATTATTACTAATTTGCACAACTTCCTTATTTGCTCAAAGTGAGCCTTTTAACTGCGATTATAACGCATATTTGTTTCAATACAATGATGTGTATGCCATAGACTTAGCCTCGGGTAATGCCTATGTAGTAGCAACCGATGTTACACCAGGAAATATTAATGCAGCTGCATACAACCCAAAAGACGGTTATATATGGGGCTCATTAAGTTCGCCATCAAAAACTATAGTTCGTATTGGTAAAAATTTTCAAACTACAACGTATTATATTGATGAGCTTTCTACAAACGGAAGGTACATTGGAGACGTTAGCGCTTCAGGTATTTACTATTTAAAAGGAGGCGGCGCAACGTATTATGCTGTAGATTTAGATCCTGAATCTGCAAATTTTGGCAAACATCATCAAACGCTTAACATGTCTAAAAGTTTAAATATACACGATTGGGCGTTTAATGCTGTTGATGGCATGCTTTATTCCGTTGAAAAAAATACAAATATTTTATATAGAATAAATGCAGAAACAGGTTCTGTAGTAAGTTTAGGTGAAGTACCAATTTTATCTGGTTTAAACTACACATATGGCGCTGTGTATTTTGATGCTTCTGGCCGTTTTTATGTGTCTGCCAACCAAACAGGAACCATTTATGTTATTCAAAATGTACAAGATTTAACAGGCAGTAATGCTATAAATTCTAACTTATTTGCCTTTGGGCCTGCAAGTTCACAAAATGATGGGGCTAGATGCCCTACCGCTCCCGTTCCACAAGAAGATTGTATAAATGGTATTGATGATGATGGAGATGGTTTAGTAGATTGTGATGATCCATCATGTTCAGGCACATTTACTTGTCCAATAATTACAGCATCTGCATCTAGTGCCAATACAGGTGGTCTAGAAAGTAACAATAGGTTATCTGAAAAAATTAGTAAAAGAAACTTTAACCGAGTAAAAAATAGCTATAAATTTAACGTTAGCACAGCTAAAAAAGTTAAAAAAAGCACTAAATACGGTAAAAAAACAAGTAAAAGCACAGGAGGTTTTCAGTTAGAAGATTTAATTCCTTTAGGGGTAGTAAATGAAGATAGTGCTGTAGAATCATCACCAAATGATTTGATTGATATAACCAATGCAACCAATGTATATTCAGTAGATTATATAAAAGATAATGTTACTGCGGCTTCAATTTTACTTTTAGAAACTCAAAACGGTGTTTATGAGCATACCAAAGTAATTTGTGATAGGTTATTAGGGGCAGAAATTATTTCTGTTTCAACTATTGAAATTAGAGAGCATGCGTTTATAAAAACATTGTTTAAAAATGTTAATGGCGGTGTTGAATTTGTTTTAAGTTTAGCTGCTAAAAATAGTAACAGTGGTAATGATTTTGAAATTGAAAGCCATTGGAATATTGATAAATATGAAAGCGGCGTATCGTACTATAACTTCCAAATTTGGGCAAATTCATTAGATGATTTATACAAGTTAGCCGATGAAGTTTTAAATCTTTTAGAAGTACAAAAACCAATAGTAGGATACAACAATTCTACACCACCAACAGTGTTTATTAAAAAAGGAAAATATCATAATGGTAAATTAGATTTACAAATTGTAAACACAAACAGAACACAAGCTGTTACTTTTGATGCTGGTGTAAGAGCTTCAGAAACTGAAACGGTTAATTATATTTCATCAAACATAGATTTATCTAGCGGAAGCTATATTTCTAATGTAGAAGTAGATGCTGGTACTTTATTTGACGTTGGTTTTAGAATTGGTGATGGTATTGCAACACCCGATGATTTATTCTTATCTGACGGCTCTTGGGGCTATGATGATGCCGATGCCACAGTTACTAATTATGTCGTAGAGCCTAATACATTATCATTTGATGACAACCAATTTGCTATTGAAAGAAACTTATCATTAGAAGCTACAACCAATAATTATGTGGCAGCTTACAGGTCTTTAACCGCTAAATTTAGCCCAGTAAATTTAACTGCTTTTGATACTTTTAATTTTGAAGCTAAAGGAACTGGAAACATGATTGTTAGATTGGTTAAAGAAGGTATTAGCAATTGGGAAGAGCAATATAAAGTAACCATTCCATTAACTAATACATTAACCAATTATAGTGTGCCGTTTAATATGTTTTTATCATCAACAGGTCAAGAGTTTGAAGCAAATGATGTTGTTTCGGTGGTGTTTACCATGTTGGCATATGGTGCCGAAGAAACTAAAAAAATGGATTTAAAGCAGCTTCATTTTTCTCATAGCAGTAGTTTATCTACAAATCAAATGGATGATGAAAATGGCGCTGAAACTCAAGCAGTACCAAACCCAATGCTTAATACAACAAATATAGAGTTTATAGCCAATGCTATTGAACCAGTAACTTTAGATGTTTTTAACCAAGACGGACGCTTAATTAAGCAATTAGAATACACAACAAGTAATGGTAATAACCAAATTAAATTAGACAGAGGAAGTTTAAGTTCAGGATTATATTTCTGCAAAATTAATAGCAAAATAACTACTTATAAAACCGTTAAACTAGTAATAGAATAAGTTAATAGCAACTATTTATTTTATGGTAAAAAAGGCAAAACTTAATGGTTTTGCCTTTTTTGTTATTATACTTTCATAGGTTTTTGAGTTATAATTGCATTCTAAATAAATTTCATATAAGTTTCATTTTTAGTGTTATAACAACATAAAAGGTGTTGTTTTGTTGTGTTTTAAAGTTCAAAAGCATAAAATAATGTAATTAGTAAATTCATTAGAGGTATATTTTAAAAACACTTTTTAATATAAATTTGATGTATTGTTTTTATTCATTAAGAGATAAATGAGCTTTATTGATGCAATTGGTAAGCTGTACTTCAGTACCTTTAGTAATAAATAATAACAAAGTAACCATCAATGTATCAGTGTTTTTAAAGTAAATATGTTTATTTGAATAATAAAATTGAATAAAAAAACCTGCCAATATATTTAGCAGGTTATTATAAATGAAAAGGATTTTATTTTTCTATTCTTCTTTTTTCTTAAAAATAGGCTTCTCTAAAAAGTACCATTTAAAGCGTAAACCAATTTCATTAAATGTAAAACCAGCTGCAGTAGCCGATGCTATATTACTACGAGTGCCAAATAAATTAAGTTGACAACGTTCTGAGAATTTATAACCTAATTTAGCCTGAATTCTGTAAGTGCTTTGTTTCGGGTCTTTTTCAATAAACTGTAAACCTGTTGCAGCGGTAAGCTCATAAAACCATTCTTTAGCTTTTGCAATGCCATCGGTTTTAATTAGGTTTATAAAAATTTCGGCAGCGTTAAATGTTTCCGGACTAAAATAAATGGTTGGTACTTGGTTTTTAAAGGTTATGTATTGGTAGTTTAAACCGGCCTTTAATGATGGTTTACTTAAAATATTATAATACAATGATGTAAATAGTAAGTTTCTTGCATTATCATCATTTTGCCACGTGTAAAAGTACTGTGTAAACCAACCAATGTTAACGTTTGTACTTAAACTATAGTTGGCGTAAATATTGTTCATTACTATTTGGCGGTCTAATAATTCGGCATTAAAACTTTGTATTTCACGCTTATAACCAATATCTAAAACTTGTAGTTTCATTGGTTTTATGTTGAATGAAGCATCTGTAACTAATTGGGTGTAAGATTGATCATTAGCATTAGCAGCCGTTACACCAACATTACCGTTAAATGTAATATTTGGTAGTAATTGATAACCTAAACCAAAGGTGAATGCATTAGAATTTGCCTCATTATCTGTTACTTTATTACTAGTTGTTCTGTAACCGTATCCCGCTTTTAGTTTAAATTTTGTAGACATTGGGAACTCAATGGAGGTATTAACAGCATAAGCTTTGTTGTTACCATTATCAAAAGAATAAGAGGCTTTGGTTTCCCAAAAAGGAGTAAAACTTTTATCTAAATTTTTAATAAAGTTAGAGGCATCTTTTTGTTTTTCATAAAACGTTAAAGTGTTATTTGCCCATTGGTAGGCTTCTTTGTATAGGCCTGTAGCTTTTAAAGCATTTGCTTTACCTAAATTACCATCAAAAGAGCTGCTGTCTATTTCTAAAATCCGGTTGTAGTCATTAATACTATTTTTAAATTCGCTTTTGTAAATATTTAGGGTAGCGCTAAGTGATAAAACCCAAGCCTGATTAGGCTTTTCAGTTTTAAGTTCGTCAATTAAAGTATTGGCTTCTTTAAATTTTTTATTCCAAATTAAAGCCTGTATGTAGCGTTCTTTGGTTTGGTTTATTTTAAGGGTGTCTTTAATATTTGGTATATTATTAAATGCTTGCTTACTTATTTTTAAAGCATCTTTTTCTTTTCCTTTTAAATGTTTTACAAGCGCAATACCGTTAAGTGCTGTAGTTTCACTTTCGGGTAAGGTTTTAATTATTTGGTACGTGGCTTCGGCTTCATCAAATTTACCAGCAATAATGTATAGGTTAGCAAGGTTTAATAAGGTTGATTTATCATTATTAAAAAGCTCTAAATTCTTTTTTAGCAAGGTTTCGGCTTCATCATATTGTTGCGCTTGTTGTTTTTGGTATGCATAACCTAAATAAATATATTTTTTTGAAACCATAGCATTGGGGTTGCCAGGAGAAACCTGTAAGGCCTTATTTACTTGAGTAAGCGCTTCATTGTAAATTTTTAAGTTAGAAAGCGTGTTTGCATACCCAAGCAATGCTGCAAAACTTTGGTTGTTTTCTTTTAAAAGCTTTTCATAATACACTTTAGCATCGGGGAAGTTTGAGCCCCATAGTAAAGATTCGGCATAGTTAAGTTTTACTTCAAAATCATTTGGATAAACCTCCAATAATTCTGTAAATATAGTTACTGCTTTTGGTGCATTTCCGGCTAGTCCAACAGCTCTTCCGTAACAAAGTTTGGCGGTTTTATTATCAGGGTGTTCTTTTAAAACATTATTAAAAAAAACTTCGGCTTCAGGATATTTACCAGTTTCTAATAGGTTAAAGCCTTTTTTCATGTCTTGAGAAAAGCAAAAGCCGCTTATTAAAAACAAAGCAAACAAAAATAGGTGTTTATTGTGCATAATTTTGGGGTTGGTTTTATACTTCTGCAAGTTAGTCATTACTTTTCAATCATTCATCTACAGCAAATTGCCACTCACCGAAATAAAAGGTTTATTCACTGTAAGTTGGCTGATATTTGTGTTAAATACATAAAATAATAACCCCAAATATTATGAATTATGGCTCTTAAAATTAAAAGAAATAATGGTGTTTATTTTGCTGAAGGCACAATAAATGCATCTACATCATTCAATTTATTAAATCACTTAAATTATTTAATTAATAGCGAAAAAGCACTAACGCTAAATTTAGATTTGGTTAAAAATATTGATAATAACGGTGTTTTTGCTATTTATAAAGCTTATAAAAATGCATTAATTAAAAATGTAAATTTTAAACTTACAGGTAAACAAAGCGCCTCTATTTTAAAGCAGTTTAATAATAATAAGGCTTAATTTTAAAAAGTAGTTATGCAAATATTAACGGTTTTAAAATCAAAAAAAATTACACCCGAGCAAATATTCATGCTCAGTGTTTTGCTGGTAAACGGTGGTAATTACCTGTATAATTTAATATTGGGTCGTATATTAGGGCCGGCACAATTTGCAGATGCAGCCGTTTTAATTACATTTTTATTAGTACTATCGTTTGCGGCTATGACATTTCAGTTGGTAACTGCAAAATTTTCAGTGTTATTTGAAAATGATATTCTAGAAAAATTTGTTACCAAAGTATATAAACAAGCTTTATTAATTGGCGTGTTAATGGGTATTGCTATTGTGGTGTTTTCAAAACAACTACAAATGGTTTTTAATACATCATCATCTAGTATGTTTGTAATTTTTGGTGTTGGTGTGCCTTTGTATTTTTTAATGAGTGTAAACCGTGGTGTTTATCAAGGTAAAAAAGCTTTTAAAAACTTATCAATAACTTATCAATTAGAAATGTTAAGTAGGTTGCTCATTACATTGGGTATTATATTTTTGCTTAACATACAATCTTCAGTAGTCATTGCTATTGGTATATTATTGTCTTTTGCCTTTGGTTTAGTGCCATTTAAATTCAGTTTATTAAACTTCAAAGGGCAAATTTCGCTTTCAGAATCACAAACAAAAAACATCCGTAGTTTTTTTATAATTACAGCGTTTTATGAATTAACACAAATTATAATTAATAATAGTGATATATTATTGGTTAAACATTATTTTGAATCTTACGAAGCAGGACTCTACGCATCATTAGCTTTAATAGGGCGTATAGTGTACTTTATAGCGTGGATGTTTGTAATGTTACTGCTACCAACGGTTGTTCAGCAGAAAAAGGACGGATTAGACACTGCGCCAACCTTGTTTAAATACGTAGGTTATATTGCCGCTATTTCTACAACCATTGTTTTGGTATGTTCTATAATGCCGCAAACTATAATAACTATATTATTTGGTAAAAGCTATATTGCAATGGCACCTTTATTATGGAAATACGCCATAGCAACATCTATGTTTGCCATTTCTAACATATTTGCATACTACTATTTGTCTTTAGATAAATACGTGCCAGTTGTAATCTCGGGTGTTTTTGGTGTACTTCAAATAGCCTTAGTTGTTTTTTATCATGATAGTTTAGCGCAAGTTGTGCATGTTCAAATAATAGCCATGTTTTTGTTATTGTGTATTCAACTGGTGTTTTTTAAGCTTAGTCACAAGAAAAAACAGTTAGTCTAAAGTAAATTACCACTCGTCTACACTAAAAGCTACCTAATCTAAATCTATCACATTATTAAATATATAAGTCCCAATTTTACAATAAATAAAACCACTATTAATTATGAAATTAGCAATTGTAACAGCGTATCCGCCAAGTAAAGTAACCTTAAACGAGTACGCCTACCATTTAGTAAAACACTTTACCCAAAAAGAAGATATAAATGAAATAGTTTTGTTAACAGACAAAACTGAAGGAGAAAAGGATCTTAATTTTAATACTAATGGCTGTAAAATTACAATTAAAGAATGCTGGGAATTTAACAGCTACAAAAATATTTTAAGTGTTAATAAAGCAATAAAACAAGAAAAGCCAGATGCTGTATTGTTTAATTTACAGTTTATGAAATTTGGCGATAAAAAAGTAGCTGCTGCCTTAGGTTTAATGTTACCGTTAGTTTGTAAACTTAAAAGAATACCAAATATAGTATTATTGCATAATATACTTGAAGAAGTAGATTTAGGTAGTGCAGGTTTTACCAGTAATAAGTTAATGCAGAAAATTTATGGTTTTATTGGAAGCACACTAACGCGTTTAATTTTACAAGCAGATACCGTTGCTGTAACCATGCAAAAATACGTTGATATTTTACAAGCAAAATATAAAGCAAACAATGTTAAATTAATACCTCACGGAACTTTTGAAATACCAGAAGAACCAAATTATGCAATACCCGATGGCCCCAAACAAATCATGACTTTTGGTAAGTTTGGTACCTATAAAAAAGTAGAAGGCATGATTGAAGCTGTTGAAAAAGTACGCGCCAAAACAGGCTTAAACTTAGAAGTAGTTATAGCAGGAACAGATAACCCAAATGTACCAGGTTACTTAGCCGGTGTAAAAGATAAATATAAACATGTGCCAAAGTTACGATTTACCGGTTATGTTGAAGAAGAAGAAGTGCCTGTGTTGTTTAATGAAAGTACTGTTGTAGTATTTCCATATACATCAACCACAGGAAGTTCTGGTGTGTTGCACCAAGCAGGAAGCTATGGTAAAGCAGTAGTAATGCCAGATTTAGGTGATTTAGCCTTGTTAGTTCAAGATGAAGGTTATAGAGGTGAATTTTTTAACCCAACAAGTGTTGAGAGTTTAGCAGTAGCTATTGAAAGAATTGTAACCGATGAAGATTATAGAGTAACACTTGGTAAAGCTAATTATAAAGCTGCAACAGCACACCCAATGTCTCAAATTACTGAAATGTATTTAAACACATTTAAAAGTATTATTGCCCGCAAATCTCCAGATAAAATTATAAAAGGAAAAGAAGTTATTGTTTAGTTAAATGTTGGAAAGATGGTTTAAGGTTTCCATCTTTATCAATGCAACCAAAGTGCTCTTGCACTTTTTTACGCCAAGGAAGTCTGCCCACGACTTCCTTTGGTATTTTATTAAAGTCATAAAGTGTCCAAAACATAAACTGTATGTTTTCTTCTTTAAAAATGTTTTGAGTTTTTTTATGAAACTCAGCTTGGTCTTCATCATTATTTCCAAACGGATTCCATAATCCTTTGTATGATGAAACACCGTATTCTTGTAAAACTAAAGGTTTGTTATTAATGCTTTTAGCTAAAGTATTATGTGCCACTAAAAAATCATCAATATTGCGGTAGTAGTGGTATGATACAAAATCTACATGAGGTAATAGATTTGTAGCAGCTTCTGGGGCAGACCAACCTATGGTAACAGGATGTGTTTTGTCCCATTGTTTTATATTAATTAGCATTTGTTCTAACCAAGCTAAAACGCGTTGTTTTCCTCTAGAATCAAAATCTAAATCGGGTTCGTTTTTAATATCCCAACCTAATAACGCCGGATGATTTTTTACGGCATTAACAATAGCTTCGGCATGCCTGTGTGTTAGTGTCCAGTTAGATACATCATAATCACCATAAAAATCAAACAAAGTAATTAATACATCTATTTTGTTATTTTGTGCAATATCTAATAACCGTTTTAGAAGCTCTAGTTTTTTGGGCTCAACATTATTTTTACCAAAATCTTCATATTGAATAAAAATTCTAATGGTATTTAATCCCATTTTATTAATTATTTTAAAATCGGCATTAATAATACTGTCGTTAAATTTTTTTCCAAACGTGTCCCAAGGAGAATCTTTTGGGTAATAATTTAGGCCTTTAATATGTTTTGTTTTAGCTAACTTTTTAGCAATATTTCTATGTTCTGTTTGTGTTGTATCGGTTGTTGGTGTTGGTATTTCTTTTAAATGCCTAATACGCCAAAAGCCATCTTCTAACAACATCATTACTTGGTAGCTTGTTGTGTCTTTTTCGCTTAAAATTAAATTTTCATTTTCATAAATTTCTTGGTATTGTTCAACGCCATAATCTTTAAACACAACCATGGTACCATCGGCACTGTAAAAATCTAAATCTGTATTGTGTTTTAAAGTGGTTCTTTTGTACCAATTGTTATTGGCTTTGTTAAGGTGTATGTTTTCAAAAATTCTAACTCTAGCGCTATCGGTGTAAAAATCATTAACGCCGTAAGGGTCATTTTTTTTGTAAGCAATATTTCTAACATGCCACGCATTCATATAATCATTTGTAATTTCACCCAAAGCTTGTTTATCCATGGGTCTGCCAGGGTTTATGGTGTCAATCCAAGTTAAGTTTGGTTTGTAAACATCGGCCATGGGCACTTCTAAGTGTAGCATAGATGTGCGGTCTGCACCAGTATTCATAAAGGCTAAAATAGATCCAATACCCGCAATAATAAGGGCATTTACAGCAACAAATGTTGCTATTAAAACAGTTCTGTAAAGTGTTTTGTTTAATTTAATTGCCATGTAAAGTTTTTGAGTATTCTTTAGTAATACCTGCTGCTTTTATTTTAAAAACATACGTGTTATTGGGTAAAAATTGCGTTTCAAAAAACAAACTACTTACTCCATTTTTAGTTGTTGTTTTTTTCGTTTCAATAAAGTTACCGTTTTTATTGTAAATTTCAATTTGTACTAAAATACCATCGGGTACCAACTGTTTCATAAAGCTTTTAAAAGGGCCAATAACTAGTTTTCTGTTATTTTCATAAAAATGTACGGGAAAATCTTTTATAGCTGCTTCAAAATTAAAATGTATAGTGTTACTCTCTGCGGCGCCTGTTATAAAGGCTTTAATAGTCCATTTAGCAGCATAATCTGGGTGAAGTGTTCTAGCTTCGGCTATACCACTAATTGTGGTGCCAACGGTGTTTAAATAAGAACCTTTTTCATCTATTATAATAAAATTCACCAAGGTGCCATCACTAACTGTATTGCCGTATTTATCTTTTATAATATCAGATTTAAATGTTATAATTTGATTACCATCGGCATAATTATGGGCGCTTGTTGCCGAAATTTTAAAGTTCTTAGCGTTTGAAGGAAATACAATAGTTGTTAATTCTTTTGATGTTGTACCGTTACTTTCTGAAGTTACTAAAATTCTGCCCGATTTTGTAGTAGACCTTACGTTGTACCAGGCAATAAAATTGTTTGTTTTAATGTTAGTTTGGTTTATATTTTTTTGAAACTGATATTTTACAGTTACTGGCGTGCCGTCATCAACTGGGTTGTCATAAATATCGGTTGGTGCAATGGTTAGCATAGAGTAGTCATCATAGCCTGCAGTTATACTTCGTGGCCCAAAATAGGTTTCTACATGCGTTTTGTTTTTTTTATTGGTTTCAATAAATAATTTACCTTTTTGAAGTATTGTGTTTTGGTGTAATAATTTCCAATGTAAATTACCTGCTAATCGGCAGTAATTCTTCGGAATATTAAAAGAAACAAATGCTGTATTGGTAGTGTCTTTTTTTATAATAACGCTACCAAAAGCATTTTTAAGTTGAAGTTTTAATGGTGCTTTATTATTTGAAGTTTTAAATTTTAAATTAATGGGGTTTCCTGCAATAAAGTTTGTTTGAGTTGTTTGTAATGAAACTTCAGGATTTTGTACACTTTCAGTTAATTGTTCTTTTTTTGAAGAACAACCAATACACAAAAATAGCGCTATAATAAAACCTAATTTCATACTATTTTGGGTTGCCAATATAACTGTTAATTTCAAATTTTATAAAAGCATAACCATTACCTTTGTATGGTTGCATTTGGCTAGGGCCATGGTCATAAATTCTTTGTGGCAGTACTTTTTCGGCCACTGCTTTATTGGGTAAGCCGTTAACGTAGCAGTTTTCTAAACTACTATTAATTACGGTTAAACTATCTAAACTTACAGGTTTATAATTAAAAAATTGTTTGCGTTGAATACGCACGCCTTCTGGAATAAACTTGTGGTCTACCCAAAGTAATTCGGCATTTTCATTGTAATACGATACAATTAATTGCGGAATAGTAACTTCTTGCACGCCATGGTTAAACAAAACACCATTAATGCCTTGGTTTGTAAATTCTAAACTTTGTAAGGCTACTTGTTTATATAAATCTGTATTGGCAGTATTTCCGGCAGATTGAAGGTTAAACTTTGTGGGCTGTTCTTCAAAATTTAATGGTGTAAACTCATCAGGATTAAACGTTGGCGGTATGGTATCTTTAGTTGATGACCACGCAATACCTTCAAAATTAATTTTAAAAGTTGTGGTTTCTTTTGGCATTAATTTGTGCTTAATATGGTGTTTAGCGTTGTAATTTGCTAATTCTTTATTGTTATCATTATACAAAGTGGCTTTTATAACAACATCGGCAGGCGAGTTATCTACATTTTGTAGCTCGCCAATAATACTGTATTGCCCTTTATTTTTAACTAATTTAGCCGTTAGAATTTCTAAAACAGGTTGTTTTAACACATCTTCATGGTAGGTTTCTTGCGTGGTTATTTTGCGTCTTCCGTGGTTGTAAAAAGTGGTTGTGTTTTGTGTAAATAATTGATCTGGCGGAATATCATTATCAAATTTTGAAGGTTTAATATACCATTTGCCTTTTTGTTTAACAAGTTCGTGGTAATTGGTGTGCTGTACTTTTTCTAAAGGCGTTATCCAGTTTGTAGCAACTTTAGCTTTGGCACTATTTTTAGTAACATCAAACACTTCAATACCAAGAGAATCCATTTTTGCATACGAGCTTAAAATACCATCGGTTACAGATACTTCAAGCATATATTGCGCAATGGTAACATTGCTATCGGGATCTAAATAAGAGTGGGCGCGGTTAAACTCTTTAAAATCTAAGGCGTCATAATAAGCGGTTAAAACATTTTTAGGAGATAGTTGTGTGGTGTTTTTTATATAAAACAAATACATGCCATAACCAATGCATGCTAATACAATAACGGCCCAAAAATGAGAGAATATTAAAAGTTTAGATGGAAATTTTTTATACTGAAGTTCAAAAGATTTAAACGGCGATTTTTCAACTTTTTTAGATTTTAACAGGCGAATCCAAATCATTTGAATGTTAATAAAAAAGGCAATCAAAACGGTTGAAATAGGAATGATGCCCCACATTATTTTCATAACAGTTGGAACATCTTGTTTAGGCATTATTTGTGGTATTGGCGCCACATTAAGTTTTTCCCAAACCATTATGCCATTTTCTAGCTGTTGTAAACGTTGCCAACCGCAGTAGTATAAAATGGGATCATAAAACTTATCGTTTGAAAAAATGTATTTTAAATTATATTTTTCGGGAACGGTTAAAAATTGCTGAAGAGAGCCTATGCCTTCAACACCTCTAAATTTTGAGTTTTCAATACGCTCAATGGCACGTGTGGTAAGTTCGGGTAGGCGTCTTGCAGAATGGTAGTTTCCATCTACAGTCATAGCATTAGTTTGGGCAGATAACCACGCCATTTGATCGCCAAAGCCTAAAGGTAAATACCGCCAAGAGTCGTGAGAATCGGCTCCTAAAAAGTTAACAATAGGTAGCATATTAATTTGTGCCGGTTGCGATGGCCTAAAATAACCCAAAGTCATGGTGAATAGCACCATAAAAAGCATGCCGCCTGCAATTAAACCACCCAATACTCTATGATAAACTTCACCAAACTTTTTTTGCACCAGGGTTTTTAAATCGCCTTCAACCATACGATAACCAAATTCGGCAAAAATAGGCAAAGCCATAATGGTTGCCCAAAGCGTAAATCTATCTAAAGTTAAAATATTAAAAGCGGTTTCGCCTAAAAGCATTAAAGGTACAGGAGTAGTACCGCCAGTTCCTAAAATGGTTAACATAGTGAATGATAAACCAAAGAAAAGGTAACGTTTACTGTAATATCTGTAAAAAAAGTAGGGTAGAATAAAGAGTAATACACCCCAAGGAATCATAAAAAACACTAAACCCGAAGAGGTTACTTCTAAAAAATTATCTCTAGAGCCATGTGGTATTGGTACTTGGGTAATGGGGTTGCGTTTTGAGTTGTACCAATACGGAAAAATACAAAACACAATTAAAAACAAACCGCTACCGCCAAAGGTGGCAATACGCCAAAAGTGTTTAAGTGTAGTACGCCAAAATACTTTAAAAGAAAGTTCTTTATATGAGTTTACTTGTTCTCTAGAGGCATCCATTACTACCATACCAATAAGTGGCGCTAAAAAGAAAACCATACCAAAAATAGGCGTAACATGGTGGCAAGTAACAGTAACAGCCAGCATTGAAACCGATGTTAAAAAATATTTTAGTTTACCTGTTTTTATATATAGGTAAATTTCTACCATAGAGTGCATTAATACAGATAGGGCTACAATGCTGGGTAATTGACCAAAAATATGAAGTGTTTCAACAAAAGTAGATGAAAACACAGCTAAAACAGAGCCGTAACCAGCAATTCGGCGGCTACCAGTCATTAATAAAGTATACCTATAAGCACCCGTAATAAAGAGTACAATACCTACCAAGGCTACTGTGTACATTCCAAATTTAAGGCCGCCAATATATGATAATAATGCAATTGATTGGTGTACTAATGGCGGGTAAGATTGCACTGTAAACCCAGTGTACCAGCGGTATTCCCAAGGGTCAAACCAACTATCGGCGTAGCTATCTGCAAAAAATAAATGTATTAAAGCGTCGTAAGTATATTCTAAAGTAAAAAAGATTGCCGACCCATGAAACGCAATACCTACAATTAAAGCAAGAATTAAAAGTGTATTGGTTTTTTCGGTTTTCAATAGTAATAAAATTTTGTTTATCTACACAAATCGGTCATTCGTCTAAACTAAATCTAGACTTTAGCTAAATTAAAATTTTTCTGAGACTTCGCATAGTATTTTTACACCGTAAACAACAAAACTCCCAAGTCATGAAAATTTTAGCAATTGATGATCAGCAACTAGTGCTACTGCCACTAGAAAAAAGATTAAAAGAATTAGGTTATGATGTAAAAATAGAAACTGAAGCCAAAAAAGGGCTTTCAACATTTGATTCTTTTAATCCAGACTTAGTAATTGTTGATATAAATATGCCTTATGTTTCTGGTTTAGAAATAGTAAAATACATAAGAAGTTCTAAAAATCCTGATACTCAAATTATGGTTTTATCAGGTAATACACAAGACAATATTATTACTGAAGGTTTTGATTTAGGTATAAGTGATTACATGAAAAAGCCTTTAAGTTTAAACGAAATTACAGCAAGAATAAAACGTTTAATAGGGCAACCAGATGTTGTGGTGGCTAATAATGTTTCGTCAAACGCGGTAATACAACAACGTTGTGTTGGGGTAGTAATACCTTGTTATAATGAAGAAGAACGTTTATTAAGTAAAGAATTTACAGATTATATACAAAAACACACAGGTTACCATTTATGTTTTGTTAATGACGGAAGTAAAGATGGTACGTTAGAAGTTTTAAACAACCTACGCAAAGGGCGAGAAGATTTTATTACCGTGTACGATTGTGAAAAAAATGGTGGTAAAGCAGAAGCGGTTAGACTTGGCATGTTACACATGGCTAAAAAAGAAGATTTAGATTATATAGGTTTTCTTGATGCCGATTTGTCTACAGATTTATCTGATTTTGATGATTTAGTAACAACCATTGAAAATTCAAACTTTAAAATAGTTAGTGGATCTAGAATTAGTAGAATGGGAGCAAACATTACCAAAGAATCTGCTCGTAAAATTATTAGTATGACCATTAACTATATAATAAGAAAAATTTTAGGTATGAATTTTAAAGACACGCAATGTGGCGCCAAAATTTTTAGTAAAGATGTCATTCAAATTTCATTCAAAGAAAAATTTGTAACGCAATGGATTTTTGATGTAGAAATATTTAAAAGAATGGCAGGCTATTTTGGTACTGAAAAGGCAAAAAGCCTAATATGCGAACAACCTTTAAAACGTTGGATACATGCCGATGGATCAAAGCTATCAATGAAAGATTCAATTAAAATAGTAATGCAGTTAGGGCAAATAGCTTGGGTGTACCGTAAAAAAAACTTAAAAAAATATAAAAACCAACAAGTTGAATACACTACGATGCACTCTTAATTTAAAAAGAGGAAATGAAAATAGGTGTAATAATTATTTTTAATAACAACGAAACCAACTTAAATAATTCATTTTTTAATGACTTATTAAGTATAGCAAATAGTTTTGAGTTGTGCTTAGTAAATAACGGAAGTGAAGATGCAACTTTAGAAAAACTGTTAGATTTAAAGGATGTGTTTGAGTCTCAAATAACCGTTGTTGATATAAAGAAAAAGCAAGCTCTAGAAGCAGCAAATAAAGCAGGCGCAAGGTATTTGTTAAATACAGGTACTTTAAAGCATATAGGTTATATAAATGTGAATAATTTAAGTAATATACAGCATTTAAATAAAATATTAGCAGCTTTAAATAAAAATAAACAACGCGTTATAATGCATAATTTAAGCGTGTTAAAAAGCAATCAAAATACAAGGGTTACAGTAAAAAATATTTTTTCAGTGTTACAATACCTAAATGTATTACATATAAAAGTTAATGATTATAGTTTTAATCAAATAGAGAATTAATAGCATGGTGTTTTTTGTTTATTGGTAAGTTGATTTTTTTAAATCAATTGACAACCACTGAGGCCTTACAGAAATGTGAGGCCTCTTTTTTTTACTATTATGAGCATTCCAGTTTCATTTTCAATAATCGATGAAATGCATGCTCAAACGTATTTTCCTTAGTTTTTAACAGCTCGTCTACACATTAGTTTCATTCACCTAAAAACATAAAGGCAGCCCTTTGTTGTACTGTATCTTTGTAATATAAAACGTAAATAATAAAATGCTATGAAAAAGAACTTTGCAACAGATACAGGCGATGTAAAAATGTCAGTGGGCATTAAAGAATATTTAGAGAATTTAGAATTTGATTTTGTGGACAATAATTTATTAGAAAATATAAAGAATTTTTTTAAAGAAAAGCATGCTAAAAAAACAGCTTTAAGGGAGAAACAAATGACGTTTTTGCCTGATGATAGTGGTATTAGTCATGCCGATGAAGTAGCGTTCCTGTTAAATCATGGTATAGAAATTAACGGAACTAATATTAAAGATTTACCAGTTTTAAATAGTTTAAGAAGGATTTCATTTCATGGATCTACTTATTTCTTAAGAATTAAAGAATATCAAAAAGAACAAGCGGTTTATGACCATATCATTAAGAATTATATGGTAGTATAGCAGCCTAATTAATAGCGTTTTATTTTGCTATCCGTTCATTATTTTTGCACTTATGCATTAATATTGGGCGGATAGTTTTTTTATGAAATTTGGTTGAGTAATTGTATTTGTGTGTTTTTTGTGTTATATTCAGTCTTGATCTTCAGCTAGATAGATATCCTTTTCTATTCTATTTTCTATAAAACGCACAAAAAACCTGTAATTCCTAACAATTATGACACCTGCATCTAGTTTAACAATTCAAAAACCACAAAAAAGAAAAAGTTCCATTACCATTCACAACACAAAACAACAAACTAAAAACCCATTAAATGTATTAGAAACAGATTTTGGTTTTCAGTATAAACTTAAAATTCCCGGATACATTAAAGACGATTTTAGGTTTTACGTTACAAAAAAAGATTTGGTTGTTACCACACAAAAAGAGACATTAAAAACACAAGCATCTAATAGCAAAAAGCATGCGTATTGTTATCCTTCTGCTTTGTTTAAAATGCATATTCCTTTACCAAAAAAGTCTATTAAAAATGAAATTTCGGTAGATTATAACAACGAGACTTTAAGTTTTAATTTGTATAAGAAATGAGATAATTAAGAATTATCCACCAATAGTAATCATACTTCTGTTTTTACCGTGTAATTGCGGTTCTTGTAGTTTTTTAAGGGTATCCATTCCGCCACGAACTTTAAGTTTTGCAAGAACCGCTTTTTTTATAATAGGTTCAATAGTTTTACCATTGCGTAGCGTTGTAAGTAAATCTGATTCTTTTGCTGAAAACAAACAGTTTTTTATTTGTCCGTTGGCTGTTAAGCGTAGCCTGTTGCAGCTATCGCAAAACGGGTTGGTTACAGAACTTATAATGGCAAAACTACCTTTGTAGCCTTTTATTTTATAGTTTTTAGCAGTATCATTAGCGGCATCTTTAAGTTTTACAACATCGTTATTTTTGTACGTGTTGTTTACGTTTTGCATAACCTCGGCATATGATACCATTTTACTTAAATCCCATTTATTACCATCAAAAGGCATAAATTCAATAAACCTAATAGAAATAGGTAAATCTTTGGTGAATTCAATAAAATCAATAATTTCATTATCATTAAAACCTTTAATTAAAACAGCATTTACTTTAACGGTAAAACCTTGTTCAACTAAAAGATGAATGTTATTGTAAACTTTTTCAAACTGATTTCTAAGGGTTATGTGGCTGAATTTTTCTTTGTTTAAAGAATCTAAACTAACATTTATTTTATGAATGTTATTAGCTTTTAAAACATCAATAAACTTATCAATAATCACAGCGTTTGAAGTAATTGATAGCTCAACGGGTAGTGATGCTAATTTTTCTAAAATTACGGGTATATCTTTTCTAACAAAGGGTTCGCCGCCGGTTAATCTAATTTTTGTAACACCATTATCAACAAAGGTTTTTGCTATTTCAAAAACTTCTTCATAGGTCATTAAATGACTTTTTGGAGATAATTGTACACCTTCTGCAGGCATACAATAGGTGCAGCGTAAATTACACCTTTCGGTTAATGAAATACGCAAATAGGTATGCATTCTACCAAAGGAATCTTGTAATATTTTTGAATTTTTGGTCATATTAAATTTTTCAAAATCAATATTAAAAATTAATCATGTCTGGCGCCTTTTAATATTCTAAATACATGTAATACCGAAGGAAAAATAGCATCCATAGATTCTTTAGCGCCGTTTGTAGAACCTGGTAACGCTAAAACTAAGGTGTTATTTATTGTGCCAGCAACACTACGAGAAAGCATTGCAAATGGCATACGTTCTTGCCCAAAATTTCTAATGGCTTCTTCAATACCAGGAATTCTTCTGTCTAATAATGGCAGTAAAGCTTCGGGTGTATTATCTCTTTCAGAAAGCCCTGTGCCACCTGTATAAATAACCATGTCTATACCTTCGTTTTCATAGGTTTTAACTTTGTTTTGTATGGCTTCAACGTCATCAGGAATTATAACGTATTCTGAAATTGACACCTTGCAAGATTTTAGTTTTTCAATGATGGCTTTTCCTGCTCTGTCTTCTTTGTTTCCTGCCGAAATACTATCACTGCAAACAACAACAGCTGCAGTTAAATTGTTTCTAAAAGTGTCTTTAAAATCAGATTTTCCACCTCTCTTCTTAAGAAGTTTAATAGCGTGTATTTCAATGCCTTTATCTATAGGTTTTAGCATATCGTACATATTTAAAGCCACCACACTAGCGCCATGCATAGCTTCAACTTCAACGCCGGTTTTATAAATGGTTTTTACGGTAAAAAGTACGGTTATTTCTAGTCCGTTAATTTTGTATTCAACGCCTGTAAATTCAATGGGTAACGGATGGCAATCTGGTAAAATATCAGGCGTGCGTTTTACCCCCAACAATCCTGCTGCTTTACTCATAGCAAACACGTTGCCTTTTGGTACCGTATCATTTTTAATAGCCTCAATAGTTTCAGGTTTGCTTACAACAACTACCGCCTGAGCAATGGCAGTTCTTAATGTTGTGTTTTTAAATGTAATATCTACCATATTTTTCAGATTGATTATTTCTTGCTTGCTGTCTTTCTTTAAGCCATAAAGACTGCAGTTAATTCACTAGATTCTTTTAAAGAAATTCTATTTTATCCTTTGAAATTAAGCTTTCATCTAAAGCAAATTCAAGCCAAAAATTTGATTCATCAACTTCTTCAATAACAATACTTATTTTAGAAATGAAACTAGGCTTCGATTGTGCAATGCAAGTAGCTCTGTAATTTGCTGCCACTGATGTTGAGCATCTAATTAACTGAGCTTTTATGTGATTAGCTAAATAATTATTTGGAAATAACTCGGTAATTTTAATGCAATTATGAGCAAAAGTTTTGGTTCTTTTTTTTAAAGCCTCCTTCATAATAATAAATAATAATTAGTCAATAATCAATTGTTAACTTTCCATTGATGTGTTTTATCTTCAAAAATTTCTTTTCCAAAAACAGGAACATCTGCTTTTATAGCTTCAACAATAAATTCTAAAGCCTTAAAAACCTCTTTTCTTCTTGGTGATGATACAAAAACAAATAGGCAAATTTCACCAGCTTTAACAGTGCCTAAACTGTGATAAATGTGCATGCATGTTAAGTTAAATTTTTTAAAAGCCGCTTCTCTAATTTCATGAAATTTTTGGTTGGCCATATCTTCATAGGCTGTATATTCAATGGCCGAAACTATTTTGCCTTCAATATCATCGGCGCGTACTTGTCCTAAAAATATATTGTGTGCTCCAATGCTAGTTTTTGTTTGGTGTTTATAAATTGAATTTCCTATAAATTCAGAAGAAATAGCACCTTGTTTAAATACGTTTTTTATTTTTTTATCGCTCATTTTATGTTTTTTTATTTTTGCTTGAAAACCTTTTTTTATAATAAATTATCCGCCAGAAAAAGGAGGTAATAAAGCTATTTCAGTGCCATTTAGTGGTGTGTTTAAAGGCACTAATTTTTGGTTTTGTGCTATTTTAAAATCTTTGGTTTTAAGCAGATTATATTTTTTGTGTAACAGTTGTAAAACATCAGAAATTTGAGAGCCATTTACCTCAAGGGTTTCTTCGTTGGTTTTTGTAACCTCGGCTATTTGTCCAAAATATTTAATAGTTATAATCATTTTGAATAGTTTTTAGGTCTTCTTTTGTGTTTATATTTATAGTAGCTTTTTGCGAAGCTTCTTCTAATTTTATATGTTTGGTTTTTAGTGTTTTAAGTACGTGTCTTAAGCGTCTTTCGTCATTTAATAAAGCGTTTTTAAAAGTTGTTGCAGTACTTTTTTTATAAAGCGCAATTAACGGCATTGTTTTGCCGTTGCTTTCAATTTGAATAACTTCAGAATCATTATCAACTACAGAAATGAGTTTTTTGAGAACTTCAGTTTTTATCAACGGAATATCACAACTTAGTATTAAATTATTTTCAGTTTTTGAAGCTGTAAGTCCTGAATAAATACCAGCAACAGGTCCTTGGTTTTTAAAAGTATCTTCAACTAATTGATAACCAAACACGTTGTAATTTTTATTGTCTGTAACAATTAAAATATTTGAAACTAAAGGCTTTAAGGCGTCTATGCTATATTGAACAAATTGTTTGTTGTTGAATGTAACAAAACCTTTGTCTGTACCCATTCTAGCGCTTTTTCCACCAGCTAAAATTATACCCGTTATGTTGTTTTGTTGTTTCATTTTAAGTAAGAAATAGTTTAACACAGGCTATAATTAAAACAAAGGCTAAAATGTATCGTAAACTATTGTTATTTAGTTTTTTACTTCCGTAGTAACCACCTAAAATACCGCCAATTATGGCAATGAAAACCAATATAAAAGATGTTTTTTCTAGAACCACACCGCTACTAATTTGACCAATTAATCCAGAAGCAGAATTTACCCAAATAAAAAGCGCCGATACTGCGGCAGCTTCTTTCATTTTACCCCAATGTAAGAGTAGGATAACAGGACTTAAAATTATGCCACCACCAATACCAATAAGCCCAGAAAAAAAGCCAATAATACCGCCAACAACAAGTCCTTGATAAAGTTTTACTTGTTTAACAGTACTACTTTCTTTACCAAAAACATTCAGCATTTTTAAAATGGCAAAAATGAGTAAAATGGCTAATATTTTTTTGTAAACTGAAGCATCAATTTCAATGGTACCACCTAAAAAAGCCAACGGAATGGAGGCTGCAGCAAACGAAATGAAAAGCCTTTTATTAAAATATCCTTCTTTATAGTAGTAGTAAAATGATATGCCAGCAACAAATAAATTGAGTAATAGGGCGGTAGGTTTCATGGTTTCGGGCGCAAATGAAAATAGAGCCATTAAAGCTAAGTAACCACTAGCGCCACCATGACCAACGCTAGCATATAAAAATGATACTATTGGAAGTATGAGTAAAAATAGATATATGTTTTCTGTTTGTAGCATGTTAATTTTTAAGTATTTAATCACTTATAAATTAGTTACCTTTTTTAGCTGCTCATCTAAAAACGCCCAACAATTTTTATTAATTTCATCAAAAGCATTTACAAGGGCTTCTCCATATTCTGTCAATTTTGCACCGCCACCGCCTTTACCACCAATGCTGTTTATGGTTACAGGTTTTTTAGCCGATTTGTTTACTGAATCTAAAAGTGTCCATGCTTTTTTATATGAAATATTTAAACTTTTTGCAGCTTTAGATAAAGATCCTGTTTTATGAATGGCTTTTAATAAATGCACACGTCCTTCGCCTAATAACACGTTATTATTTGCTTCAATCCAAATTCTGCTTTTAATCTTATAGCTCATTTTTACTAGTTTAAACGGGTAGTAAAATAGTTTCTACGTCATCACCAATATTTACTTCACCAACATTTTCTGGAATAAAAACTAAGGCGTTTGAAAGCGCAAAAGTTTGTAGCATTGATGAGTTTTGTCCTTCTAAAAGTGTAACGTTTCCATCATTAAAAATAGCTTTTAAAAACTGCGGTCTGTCTCCTTTTTTTAAAAATTTTGAAGAGGATGTTGCTTTAATTCTAGGTAATTCATCAGTATCAAAACCCATCATTTTTTGTAGAGCAATGTTAACATACACGTAAAAACAAGACAGGGCTGCAGCAGGATTTCCGGGTAAAGCAAAAACAGATGTGTTTTCTTTTTTACCAAAAAATAATGGTTTGCCAGGTTTTTGTTTCACTTTATAAAACACTTCTTTAACTTGTATTTCTTTCAGTGCTTTTCCAACAAAATCATAATCGCCAACCGAAATACCTCCAGTAATTAATACTAAATCATGCGTGTTTACGGCAGATGTTAAAGTGCTTACAGTTTGCTTATAATTATCTTCAACTTTATAAAGTGTAATGTCATAAAACTTTAAGCTGTATAATGCACTTAAAAGCATTTTAGAGTTGCTTTCATAAATTTTTCCGTGAGTAAGCGTTTTTCCTGGTTCAATTAGTTCGTTACCAGTAGTTACAATGGCAATAGTTGGTTTTTTGTAAACGGTAACTTCTGTAATACCCAATGACAACAGGTAGCCAATACCTGCAGGCGTTAATTTAGTGCCTTTTTTTAAGGCAACGTTTCCTTGTTTTACTTGCTCACCTAATGGGCGGATGTTTTGTTCTAAATCAATTTTGTGTGCAAGTTCAATTTTAGTATCATTTGCTACCACTTTTTCTTGAATCATAACTGCATTGGCAGTATCTGGTACAGGGGCGCCAGTGAAAATTCTAACAGCTTCACCGGGTTTTAATACCGGTATGTGGTTGTCACCCGCTTTTATTTCACCTGTTAAAGTGTATGTTAAGCTTTCGTGTAAGTTTATAGCATAACCATCCATGGCAGATTGCCTAAAAGGAGGCATGTTTATAGGTGATTTTATGTCTTCAAAAAGCAAATATCCATTGGCTTTTTCAACAGGTTTTATTGTTGATTTAACAAGTTTTGTTGTGTGTTTTTTTACAGTAGAAATAGCTTCTAATATGGTAATCATTATGTATTTCGTTATGTTTTTACAAATATAACGATTAAGAAGGCTAACATCATTATTTATTTACATGATTATTGTGAATTTTTAAAGGCGTATAATTTTCATCTTTAAAAAAAAGTATTTATTTTTTGTGATACTCATAAAAATTGAGATGAAAACATAAAACTAAGTATTGTTACGTATATTTGTTTGAAGTGTATATTTATACATTCTTGCCAATAATTTAAAGAAATTCAACTAAATGAAAGTAGCCTGTATACATTGTGAAAACAAAAATTGCTTAATAAGTAGGAATACTTCGGTATTAGAAAATTCAGATTTTTTAAACAATAAAAGCGAAATATTCTGTAAAAAAGGGCAGCAATTTATAATTGAAGGCGCGCCAGTTAATGGTTTGTTTTTTATTTTAAAAGGAACCGTTAAAGTTTTTAGAACGGGTATTAACGGCAAAGAGCAAATAGTAAGGTTTGCTAAAGCTGGTGAAATTATTGGGCATAGAGGTTTTGGTACTGAAGAATACTATTCTATTGGTGCAATAGCATTGCAGAATGCAGATTTATGTTACTTCTCAAAAGACGATTTACAAAATGCACTTAAAGACAATCCAGACTTTACTTATGATATGATGCTTTTTTACGCCAATGAGCTAAATAGAAGCGAATCTAAAGTAAAATCACTTTCACAAATGACGGTTAGAGAGCGTGTGGTAGATACTTTATTATATATAAACCGAAAGTTTGGTACGTTAAAAGGCTTTTTAAATTTACCGTTAAGTAGAAAAGAATATGCCGATTATGCCGGCACTTCAGAAGAACAAGTTATTAGAGTTTTTTCAGCTTTAAAAAAAGAAGGACTCATTGTTGCTAGCGGTAAAAAGGTTGGTATTGTTGATGTTAACGTGCTTAAAAAAGAGATTAACGATCATAATTTCTTTTTAGATAGTTAGTGTTTATTAAAAAAACATGGTGTAAAAACAGCTTTTTACCTGACGCAGTCTATAGTATTTGCATTAAAACCGCTTTAGTTTTGTTGCAAATGCAAAGGTTATGGAAACAAAAACAATCACTTTAGTGCAAGAATCGTTTAAAAAAGTAAGTCCTAATGCTTTGGCTGTATCTCAATTGTTTTATAATAAATTATTTCAGTTAGATCCGCCTTTAAAAGCATTATTCCCAACAAATGATGCAGATATGCAGCAGCAAAGTAGTAAATTAATGTCTATGTTAGGGGTAGCTATAACCAGCTTGAAAGATTTAGATACTTTAAAACCAGCATTAGAAGATTTAGCAAAAAGGCATTTAGAATATAAAGTAGAAGCATTTCATTACAATATAATAGGTGAAGCATTAATGGCTACTTTAAAAGAAGACTTAAAAGAAGATTTTACAAGTGAAGTACAACATGCTTGGGAGCAAACTTATACAACAGTAGCTAATTTTATGATTAAAGCAGCTTATAAAAACTAAGTAAATACGTAATTTTTGTAGAAATATATCTAAAGAATTTTTCTAAAAAGCACATTTTAAAGATTTAAAGATTAGTTAGTTGCTTTTTAAACCTGCCAAACGGCAGGTTTTTTTGTGGATGAAAAAGTGTTTTATCTATGGTGTTTATCATGCTAAGTATTATAAACTACTTATATATTTGTTTTAAAATTAAGTATAAATACTTAGAAAATTAATTAACATCTCTAATATGAAAACACTAATCAAAAAAACAATTCTTTTACTACCGGTAGCGGTTTTATTATTTGCCTGCGGAGGAAAAGAAAAAAAGAAAGAAGCTGAAGTAGAAAAAGCAGCTACCGAAGTTTCTAAAACAAAACAATTAGAAATTGAAAAGCCTCAATTAACTTTTGGTTTTATAAAGCTAACAGATATGGCGCCATTAGCCATTGCAAAAGAAAAAGGCTTTTTTGAAGATGAAGGTTTATTTGTGTCTGTTGAAGCACAATCTAACTGGAAAAACGTTTTAGATCGTGTTATTGATGGTCAATTAGATGGTTCACACATGTTAGCTGGTCAGCCAATTGCTGCAGGCGCAGGTTTTGGGCGTCAAGCAGAATTAGTCACGCCGTTTTCAATGGATTTAAATGGTAACGGTATAACAGTTTCAAATGATGTTTGGAGCAAAATGAAAGCCAATGTGCCTAAAGATGCCGATGGTAAACCTATACATCCTATAAAAGCCGACGCCTTAAAACCTGTAATTACAGATTACAAAAATGCCGGTAAAGCTTTTAAAATGGGAATGGTTTTTCCAGTATCTACTCATAACTATGAAATTAGATATTGGTTAGCCGCAGCAGGCATTCACCCGGGTATGTACACTGCTGAAAATGTACAAGGGCAAATTGATGCCGAGGTTTTACTTTCTGTAACACCGCCACCACAAATGCCAGCTACTTTAGAGGCAGGAACTATTTACGGGTATTGTGTTGGTGAACCTTGGAATCAACAAGCGGTATTTAAAGGTATTGGTGTACCTGTAACTACTAATTACGACATTTGGAAAAACAACCCAGAAAAGGTTTTTGTTATGACTAAAAAGTTTGTAGATGAAAATCCTAATACTGCTATTGCTGTAACAAAAGCATTAATTAGAGCTGGTAAATGGTTAGACGAACCAGGAAATAGAGCCGAAGCTGTTAAAATATTATCTATGTCTCAATACGTAGGCGCAGATGAAGCTGTTTTAGCCAACTCAATGACGGGTACTTTTGAGTTTGAAAAAGGCGATAAGCGTTCTATGCCAGATTTTAACGTATTCTACAAATATAACGCAACCTACCCATTTTACTCTGATGGTATTTGGTTTTTAACTCAAATGAGACGTTGGGGACAAATTCCTGAAGCCAAACCAGCTGAATGGTACGCAGAAACTATAAAAGATATTTACAGACCAGATATCTGGAAAAAAGCTGCCGAATTGTTAGTAGCCGAAGGTAATATTCCTGCTGCTGATATTCCTAAAACAGACGGTTACAAACCATCAACAACAGATTTTATAGATGGAAATGCTTATGATGCTAAAGATCCAATAGCATACATAAATAGCTTTAAAATAGGTAATAAAGATTAAGATTAATTTTTTTATGTCGTTCCTAGTGTGAAGTTTCATGAGAAATCTCATAAACAAAACCGTGAGGTTTCTCATACTTCATTCAGTAAAACGGTATTTAAAAAATTATGAAATAGAATAAATAGTAACAAACGTAGTCATGAAACAAAGTATAACATTAGGGAAAGTAACAAAATTTATGGGCTTAGGTTTTTTAACCACGCTTAAAGATTTGTTTACAGGTAAATTAGATAAAGAAGATTTTAAAAGTTTTTTGCGTAAAGTAATAGTGCCAATTGTATCCATATTATTATTTGTTGGGTTGTGGCATATGGGGGCAAAAGCGCTGTATAATATAGAAGCAGATTTTAAAATAAATAAAGCCTTAGAAGAGCGCGGGCAAGCAGCAGCTGATGCTGAAGCGGCTTGTATTGCATCAGGCGATGTAACATGTCAACCTAACTCTTTACCTTCACCAGCACAGGTTTGGGATTCTTATAAATCACTCCTAAAAGACCACAGTGCTATTAGTGCAGATAAAGCAGCTTTTAAAGAAAAAACAGCAGCTTTAAATGAAAAACGTATAGCTGAAGGCAAAGAACCTATTGTTTATACCGGGCGTCCATCGTTTGTTGATCAAATTTTTAGAAGTTTAAAAACTGTATTTGCAGGCTTTTTGCTTGCTTTAGTAATTGCTGTGCCATTAGGTATTTTTATTGGCTTGAGTCCTACATTAAAAAGTGCTTTTAACTGGTTTATTCAAATTTTTAAACCTGTATCTCCAGTAGTTTGGTACTTATTAGTTTTTATGATTGTGAAAACATTATTAATAGATTCTAGTGAAGACAGCTCATTCACTATTTCATTTATTAGCGTTGGTTTATGTTCAATGTGGGCAACATTGGTAAATACAGCCATGGGTGTTTCATCGGTTGATAAAGATTATATTAATGTAGCTAAAGTATTGAAGTTAGGTACGTTTCAAAAAATATTCAAAGTTATTTTACCATCATCGTTACCATTAATTTTTACAGGTTTAAAAATCACAATCTCTGTAGGTTGGATGGTGTTAATTGCTATTGAATTATTAGCACAAAGTCCTGGTTTAGGAACTTTTGTTTGGGAAGAATTTCAAAATGGCGCTAATGATTCTAATGCCAAAATTATTGTAGCCATGTTTGTTATTGGTATTATTGGTTTCTTGTTAGATAGGTTAATGTTAACCATTCAAAACTCAGTGTCTTTCGTTAAAACAGATGCTATTTAAAATAACAAAATAACAAAAAATGAAGACAGAAGTTTAATATGTGTTAGGGATTGAAGCGGCATCCTTTTTTATGTCAGTTTGAGTGTTTTGCGAAGCATGAGAAAAACGTAGCGAAAACAAATAAAAAAGATATAGCAGAAAGCCCGACCCTTGGGGAACACCATAAAAACAAAAACGAAAATGGCATATTTAGAATTAAATAACGTACACAAAACATATATAGAAGGCGAAGATGAAGTGCTTTCTAACATCAACCTTTCTATTGAAGAAGGCGAGTTTGTGGCTATTGTTGGTTTTACAGGAAGTGGTAAAACAACATTGGTAAACTTAATAAACGGTTTGCTACAACCCACAAGAGGTGAGGTTTTATTTAAAGGAGAACCTGTAGTAGGAACAAGCCACGAAAGAGGTGTGATTTTTCAAAATTACTCATTGTTACCATGGTTAACAGTAGGGCAAAACGTGTTTATGGCGGTAAAAGAAGCGTTTCCAAAAACACCAAAAAAAGAATTAAACCAAATGGTAGCAAATTATGTTGATATGGTAAGTTTAACACCTGCTATTAACAAATTGCCAAGAGAGCTATCGGGTGGTATGCGACAGCGTGTTGCCGTTGCTAGAGCTTTAGCTATGAAACCCGAAATGATTATTATGGATGAACCTTTAGGTGCTTTAGATGCTTTAACTAGGGGGAATTTACAAGATGAAATTTTAAACATTTGGGGAAAAGATAAACGTACCGCGCTACTTATAACTAATGATGTTGATGAAGGTATTTATATGGCCGATAGAATTATTCCGTTACGCCCAGGGCCAAACGCCACTTTAGGGCCAGAGTTTAAAATTGATATTGAACGCCCACGTGATAAAACCGCTTTAAATGATAATGAAAACTTTAAGCAAACACGTAACGCCATTATTGAATATTTAATGGATATAGGTAATGAACGTAAGGCTGAAGCAAATACGGCCTATGCTTTACCAGATTTAGCGCCTAAAGATTTTGTGAACCAATTTAAATAACATGAACATTATGAGTACAATTACAGCAAATACAGCACAAAAAAGTTATGTTGAAAATGGCATTTTTCCATCTAATGATGTCATGTTAGATTTAAAAAATTTAAAAAAAGTATACCCAACACCAAAAGGTGATTATGTGGTTTTAGAAAACCTAAACCTTCAAATAAGAAAAGAAGAGTTTGTTACCATTATTGGGCATTCAGGTTGTGGTAAAACTACCATGTTATCTATGATTGCTGGTTTAAATGAAATTTCAGGTGGTAATATTTCAGTTTTAGGAAAACATATTAAAGGACCAGGGCCGGATAGAGGAGTTATTTTTCAGGCACCTAGTTTAATGCCTTGGATGACATCACTTCAAAATGTATTGTTGGGCGTAAACCAAGTATTTCCGCATGCTACAAAAACACAACGTAATGATATTGCAAAGTATTACCTTCAAAAAGTAGGCTTAGAAGATTCATTTCATAAAAAAGCAGCAGATTTATCGCAAGGTATGCAACAACGCGTTGGTATTGCTCGTGCATTTGCTATTAAGCCTAAAGTATTACTGTTAGATGAACCTTTTGGAATGTTAGATTCTCTAACCAGAGGAGAATTACAGGATATTTTAATTGAAATTTGGAATAAAGAAAAAATTACGGCGGTTATGATTACACATGATGTTGATGAAGCTATATTTTTAGCAGACAGAGTGGTGATGATGACTAGCGGACCTCGTGCTAAAATTGGCGATGTGCTTAGTATAGATTTTGAACGCCCGCGTACACGTAAAGCAGTTTTAGAACACAACGATTACTACAAATACAGAAAACATTTAATAGATTTTTTAGAGCATTAAAAAAACATAAAGTGGTTTTAAACATGAGTTTTATCATAATTCAACCGCTTGTACGTAAGTATATTTGCTTACCAATTAATTAAAAATAACTACAAAAAACAACTTATTAAAAAATGCTAAAATTAAAATTTAACAATATGAAAAAACAATACGTATTATTAGCAGTTTTTGCCTTAGCAATACAATTTGCACAAGCGCAATTTACATTAGACGGTGAGTTTAGACCACGTACAGAATACCGCCACGGATTTGGAAACTTAATTGCAGATGATGCCGATGCTGGTTTTGGAATTTCAACAAGAGCGCGTTTAAATGCTGGTTGGACTACCGATGCTTATAAAGTGTATTTAAGCTTGCAAGATGTTATGGTTTGGGGTGAAAACCGTCAAATATTACCTTGGGATCAAAACAATTCATTTGCAGTTTTTGAAGCTTGGGCAGAAATTAAATTAGCAGAAAGCTGGTCTACTAAAATTGGTCGTCAAGTATTATCATATGATGATCAAAGAATTTTAGGTGGTTTAGATTGGGCACAACAAGGGCGTAATCATGATGCAGCCATGATAAAACATAAAAAAGGTAAATTTATGTTAGATTTTGCTTTGGCTTTCAATCAAGACTATTCTAATCCAACTGGTTTTGTATCTGTTGGTACAGGCTATAATACTTCAGGTTTCTTTTCATATAAAACCATGCAAATGTTATATATGAAACAAGCTTGGGAAAAATTTACAGGTAGCTTATTATTATTAAATAATGGTTTTCAAAAATTTGACGATGCTAGCGCTCCTGATGGTGTAAATAATATGCAAACATTTGGTACGCATTTAACTTATAAAGCAGGTAGTTTTGGTTTTGCAGGTAATGGTTATTTACAGTTTGGTGATGATAGAAAAACAGCGTTTTTACTTGGTTTAGATGCTACTTATAAAGCGTCTGATAAAGTAACACTTGGTGCAGGGGTTGAAGTTATTAGCGGAGACCAAACAAATACTGCAGAAACTGAAGCGTTCTTCCCGTTATATGGTACAAACCACAAGTTTAATGGTTTTATGGATTATTTTTATGTAGGTAATCATGCAAACTCTATTGGTTTATCTGATATTCACGTGAGTGCTAATTTTGATTTAGGAAACAAATCTAGCTTATTAGTTAAAGCACTTAATTTTAGTGGAGAGCAAGAATTACCAAGTGGCGATAAAGCTTTAGGAACTGAAATTGATATTGTATACAAAAAAGCCTTTAAAGGATACGCATTGGTAATGGGGTACTCACACATGTTTGCCGCAGATGGTATGTATGAGTTAAAAGGAATAAGTGAAGATGCTGCTGCAAGCGGACAAAACTGGGCATGGGCCATGTTAGTTATTAAGCCTAAGTTCTTAAATACAGGTAATTAAAATTGAAAATATAATCTGATATTTTTCAGGTTAATCATGACTATTTCATTTTAAAAGTCTCACTTTTCAGTGAGACTTTTTATGTTATAAATTAGAAATCTAAATATATATAAACTGTTTTTTTTTGTTTATGGTAAAAAAGTTTAATCACAGCTACTAAATTCATTTCAAAATAAAATTACATTTCTTACATTTAAGCAGAAAAGAACGAATATGCTTAAAAAAGTTTTTGGTAGTGCCGTTTTTGGTGTTGAAGCTACCACAATTACCGTTGAGGTAAATGTAGATTCTGGTATTGGTTATCATTTAGTAGGTTTGCCAGATAATGCCATAAAAGAAAGTAACTACCGTATAGCTGCTGCGCTTCAAAATAATGGTTATAAAATTCCAGGAAAAAAGATAACAATCAACATGGCTCCTGCCGATTTACGCAAAGAGGGAAGTGCTTACGATTTAACCTTAGCAATTGGAATTTTAGCAGCTTCAAAACAAATACAAGCCGAAAATTTAGAGCAATATTTAATTATGGGCGAACTATCTTTAGACGGAAGTTTACAGCCCATTAAAGGTGCCTTACCCATAGCTATTAAAGCCAGAGAAGAAGGGTTTAAAGGATTCATTTTACCTGCGGCTAATGCTAAAGAAGCCGCCATTGTAAATGATTTAGAAGTTTACGGAATTGAAAACATAAAACAAGTTATAAATTACTTTGATAAAGGCGAAGCTTTACAGCAAACTATTATTGATACAAGAAAAGAGTTTGAAAAAAATCTAGATTTTCCTGAGCATGATTTTGCCGATGTAAAAGGACAAGAAGGTATAAAACGCTGTATGGAAATTGCAGCAGCTGGCGGGCATAACATTATTTTAATTGGTCCACCAGGAGCAGGAAAAACCATGTTAGCCAAACGTTTACCTAGTATTTTACCGCCAATGACCTTACATGAAGCGCTTGAAACAACCAAAATACACTCAGTGGTTGGTAGGGTTAAAGATGCTGGTTTGCTGTCTCAAAGACCTTTTAGGAGCCCACACCATACCATATCAAATGTGGCTTTAGTTGGTGGTGGTAGTTATCCGCAACCAGGTGAAATCTCTCTATCACATAATGGTGTGTTGTTTTTAGATGAGTTACCAGAGTTTAAACGCGATGTTTTAGAAGTTATGCGTCAACCATTAGAGGATAGAGAGGTAACCATTTCAAGAGCTAAATTTACAGTAACATATCCATCATCATTTATGTTGGTAGCCAGTATGAATCCAAGTCCTGGTGGCTATTTTAACGATCCTGATGCGCCTGTAACGTCAAGTCCTGCTGAAATGCAACGGTATTTAAGTAAAATTTCTGGTCCATTATTAGATAGAATAGATATTCATATTGAAGTAACGCCTGTACCTTTTGATAAACTTTCAGATGATAGAAAAGGCGAATCTTCAGTAGATATTAGAAAACGAGTTACAGAAGCAAGAGATATTCAAAGTAAACGTTTTACAGCTAATGAAACGGTACATTATAATGCGCAAATGAATACCAAACAAATTCGTAAACATTGTGTTTTAGATGAAGGCTCAAAACAATTATTAAAAACTGCAATGGAGCGCTTAAATCTGTCGGCTAGAGCTTATGATAGAATTTTAAAAGTAGCTAGAACTATTGCTGATTTGGAAGCCTCTGAAAATATTGAAGGCGCACATATTAGTGAAGCTATACAGTACAGAAGTTTAGATAGAGATGGTTGGTTAGGGTAAATTATAGACTCTGAAATAAGTTTAATATATAAAATTAAGCATACTAATAACATAATTTCAAAACAAAAAAGCAGCTCCAAAGAGCTGCTTTTTCTATAGATATGCTATTAATCTATTAAAATTTAATTTTTTCAGCTTTCACCTTAGAGCTGAAGGGTACTAAATAAAATGAATATTTGTAACTGCTCGGTTTATTTCTAAATTCTTCATGAGCTTGTGCTCGTGGAGACCATGTGTTGTCTCCACCAACTCCTTGTTGGCTTAAATCTATATTTACAGTGTAAACATCACGTTCTACTAATTCATTTAAAAAGTTTGCTTCTTGTAAGTTATCTATACTATACTCTAAAACACTAAAGTTTATGGGTTGTTCGCCTTTAACCAAAACACCTTTTTTAGCAGTATTAGTAAGTGTAAACCAATGTGTATGGGTATGGTTGCCATACTCTTCGGGGTAAACGTATTTATAGTTGATGTCTTCAGGTTTTCCTGAGTATAAACCAACGTGAGCACCATAATTTCTGTCGGCATAATTGGCTTGTGGGCCTTTACCAAAATACGTTAAATTATTGTAGTTATTAGCAATATCAAACTGCATACCAATACGTGGAGCGTTAGGTGCATTATCGGCTATATTTACGTTATAATCTACTTTAATTTCACCTGTTCCTAAAACAGTGTAAGTTAAATTAACCTTAGTTTCAGGTTTATTAATTTTACCGGTAACAGTAATAATTGTTTTACCTTTTTCAGTGTTATTAACAGAAACGTTTTCAACTTTTAACGTGTTTCCAGCATGCATCCAATCTAATTCAGACTTTAATTTCATAGACTCTCTATAAGCTTCGTCATTTTCAGTTTCAGCACGCCAAAAGTTTAGTTTTAAAGGCGATTTCATAATATTTATACCTTTGGCGGTATAAGACGAAATGTACCCCGTATTTTTATCAATTTTAACAGAAACGATGTTGTTACTTACAGATACTGTTTTGTCTGTTTGGTCAACAATTAAAGCATTGTTACTTTTTAATGCTGAAGGCTGCGGAACATCATAATTTAAAGAAAATTGTTCTTCAAACACCACATAACCCGCATCAGCCCAAAGCGTATTGTTTTTTAAACTTCCGAAGACATTTAAATGATATACGCTACCAGCTTTAAGTTTTGGTTTTTTAAAATTTATGTTGAAATTATCAGTTTTAAAAGCTTTGGTGTTTAGAGTTTTTAAATCACCTTTTTGAATAATTTTTCCGTTTTCAGTAATATTCCAAGATAGATTATATTGTGATAAATCTGTGGCGTGGTGACGATTTAAAATACTAAAATTACCGCTTAAAGCATCTTTACTTGAAATTACTACCGGTTGATTTACCTTTTTACATTCAATAATTTCAGGTTTTGGTGTTCTATCTGAAGCAATAATACCATTTATACAAAAACTTCCATCATTTGGCGTGTCTCCATAAGAGCCTCCGTACGCATAGTATTCTTTACCGTTTTCGTCTTTTCTTAAAATACCTTGGTCAATCCAATCCCAAATGTAACCACCTAAAGCGCGGTCGTTGTTATGAATAATATCCCAATAGGTTTTCATGTTTCCAACAGAATTACCCATGGCATGCGCATATTCACACATTAAAACGGGGCGATTATCATATTTAGCAGTATTTGTAATTAAATCTTGATATTCTTGTGGCTGTGGATACATTCGACTAATCATATCAACCCAAGCTGGGTCAGATGGGTTGCCATTATCATGTGCATAATATTTCTTTTTATAATTTGGATGGTTTGGTATGCCTTGAGCACCTTCATAATGTATGTAGCGTGTTGGGTCAAAATCTTTAATCCACCCTGCCATGGCGGCATGATTTGGGCCCATACCAGACTCATTACCTAAACTCCACATTACAATACTTGGGTGGTTTTTATCACGCTCAACCATACGAACAGCACGCTCTAAATAGGCATTGCTCCATTCTGGTACATTTGAAAGCTGCCCGCGTACGCCATGTGTTTCTAAATTTGCTTCATCCATAACGTAAATACCATATTTATCACATAAATCATAAAAATACGGGTCGTTAGGGTAGTGCGATGTTCTTACAGCATTAAAGTTAAATTGTTTTATAAGTTTAACATCGGTTTCCATGTCTTCACGAGTTACAGTTTTTCCATTAATATGGTCGTGGTCATGGCGGTTTACACCAATCATTTTTACAGGATTTCCATTAACAAGAAAACGTCCGCGTTCATCAATTTTAACTTCTCTAAAGCCAACTTTTGTGCTGGTGTGTTGTATGCTGTTACCTTGGTTGTCTTTTACTGTAAAAAGCAGTGTATATAAGTAAGGATCATCAGAAGACCATTTTTTTGGCGACTCAATTTCAGTTTCAATTAAACCAAAATACACATTATCACGTTGCGGATAGTTTTCACCTAATATTTTACTAAAAGGTGTACTTGTAGTTTTACCAACAGTATTACCGTTAGCATCAACCAATTCAGTTAAAAGTTGCCAGTCATCAACAGTAGTTTTTAGGTTGGTGTTGCCAAACTCACCAACTTTAGCTACATATTTATTGGATATGTTTGCAATAATTTCAGGTCTTATTTGCAATAATGCATTTTCATAATTATCATCAAAATCTGTTCTAACTGTAAAATCAGATAAACGTACTTTTGGGTTGGCTTGTAAATATACTTCACGTTCAATTCCACTCATACGCCAGTGGTCTTGTGCTTCCATATAACTACCATCGCACCAACGGTACACTTTAACCGCTACTTTGTTTTCGCCTTGTTTTATATGTTTTGTAATGTCGAATTCAGCAGGAAGCCTTGTATCTTCGCTATAACCAACAAATTTACCATTAACCCATACGTAGTAGGCAGATGAAACGCCTCCAAAATGTATAATAACATCTTTATTGACCCAAGTTTCATCAATATTAAATGTTTTAATATAATGCCCAACGGGGTTGTCATGATGGTTTATATTTGGAAAATCATTAAAAAACGGATAGGTTGTATTGGTATAAATAGGAGTACCGTATCCGCGCATTTCCCAGTTTGAAGGCACATCAATAGCATCCCACTTTGATGCATCGAAATTTTCATTTTTAAAATCATCTAAAGCATCAGCAGGTTTTGCAACCCATTTAAATTGCCAATTACCGTTTAAAGATTTATAATTGCTAGAAGCCTCGCGGTTGCCAGTAAGAGCTTGGTCTTTGCTGTCAAAATTATAAAACGTAGCTTTTGCCGGTAGCCTGTTTATTTGATTTACGTTAGGGTTTTCCCAGTCATTCTGTTGTGCAGTTGTTAGGGAAACAAAAAAGAATAGTAATAGTGAAAAACTACTTAAGTACTTCATTGTTAAATTTAGTTTAGATGTTTTATATTTACTCAATCACAAAGATATTTATTAATAGAAGCAGGCCATATTTTATATATGCAACAAATAGTCAAAAAAAGGCAATTATTGGTCAAATAGGGGTTTTTAGCTTTTAAAACGTCAATATTAGTAAATAATAAACATACTTAAATGAAGAAACATATACTTATTTTAATAATCTTAAGTTTTATTGCTTGTAACCAAACACATAAAAAAACTTCTGAAAAAACAGATAATGAAACACCAATTGTTAAAGAACTGTTGCCAGATTTAGATTTAGCTCAGGCAAATAAATTAGCCGAATTACCTTTGCATTGTATAAATATAGAATATCCTAATAGGTTATCGCAAACATTGGGCAGTGATGAAGATTTAAAATCTCCGGAAGTATTACACCCAGCATTTTATGGATGTTTTGATTGGCATTCATCGGTACATGGGCATTGGAGTTTGGTTAAATTATTAAAAATGTTTCCAGATTTAGAAAAAGCAGAACATATAAAAGAACGTTTGCTTAAAAATATTTCAAAAGAAAACATTGAAGCAGAAGTGGCTTATTTCAAAGGAAAACATAATACAAATTATGAGCGCACTTACGGCTGGACATGGTTGTTAAAATTAGCCGAAGAGTTACACACTTGGGATGATGAAACAGCAAGAGTTTTAGAGCAAAACTTAAAACCACTAACAAATTTAATTTGCAATAAGTATATAGAATATTTACCAAAACTAAATTACGCATTACGTGTTGGAACACACACTAACACAGCTTTTGGGTTGTCTTTTGCCTTTGATTATGCCGAAACCGTAAAACATGAAGCCTTAAAAAAAGTAATTAAAGATAGAGCGTTATTTTTCTTTAAGAATGACACAAATTGTCCCATGAGTTGGGAACCTAGCGGAAGTGATTTTTTATCGCCTTGTTTAGAAGAAGCTGCTTTAATGAAACGCTTACTACCTCTTAAAGATTATAAAATTTGGTTAGAAGAATTTTTGCCACAATTAAAAGATGAAAATTATAGCTTAAAACCAGGTGAAGTTTCAGATAGAACCGATGGGCATTTAGTGCATTTAGATGGTGTAAACTTTTCTAGAGCTTGGAATTTATATGAAATTACTAAAGGGCTGCCAGAATATAACCATTTAAAAAATGTTGCCAATAAGCATATTAACTATTCTTTACCAAGTATTTTTGGTGATGATTATATGGGCGGACATTGGCTTGGTAGTTTTGCAATTTACGCGTTAAATGCTGCTAAAAGTGATTAAAAGGTGGTTTAAAAACATTGGCCCTGGCCCGTTAGTTGCCGCAGCTTTTATTGGTCCGGGTACCGTAACAATGTGCACTATAGCTGGTGTTAATTTTGGGTATGCTTTGCTGTGGGCAATGGTGCTGTCTGTTTTTGCTACGGTGATTCTTCAAGAAATGGCAGCAAGATTGGGTATTGTTTCCCAAAAAGGGCTTTCAGAAATTATAAGAGAAGAAATTAAAATTCCTGTATTCAAAACAATAATAATAATTTTAATTTTAGCAGCTATTGTAATTGGAAATGCAGCTTACGAAGCCGGAAATATCTCTGGTGGTGTTTTGGGTTTAGAAGCTGTTTTAGGGCAGGCTTCTTTTAATTTATTTGGTGTGCCTTTTAAAAGTTTTAGTCTAGTAATTGGAGCATTGGCATTTGTTCTACTTTATTTAGGTAACTATAAAATTATTGAGCGTGCGCTAATAATGCTTGTTGTTTTAATGAGTTTGGCTTTTTTTACCTGTGCTATTTTAACAAAACCAGATATACTGCTAATACTAAAAGGTGCCTTTATACCAAAGTTTCCAAAGAATAGTTTGCTAATTGTTGTTGGGCTTATAGGAACTACCGTAGTACCATACAATCTTTTTTTGCATGCATCTTTGGTAAAAGAAAAGTGGAAAAAAACAACAAATTTAGGCACTGCAAGAAAAGACACTTTTATTGCGGTTGTTTTAGGTGGTTTAGTTTCAATGTGTATTATAATTGCCGCTTCAGCTATTCAAGATACATCTGTTAATAATGCAGCAGATTTAGCCAAAGGACTAGAACCCTTATTTGGTAGTTTTGCCAAGTATTTTTTGGCAACAGGTTTATTTGCTGCAGGTATAACAAGCGCTATAACGGCTCCTTTGGCAGCAGCTTTTGTTGCCTCTGGTTGTTTAGGGTGGACTTCTAATTTAAAATCATTAAAATTTCGAGGTGTTTGGATGTTTATTTTAATACTTGGTGTTGTACTGTCATCAACCAATATTAAACCCATTGAAATTATTAAGTTTGCGCAAGTGGCTAACGGTATTTTACTACCCGTTATAGCTGTAATTTTAATTTTTATAATGAATAAAGCATCGGTTCTTGGAAAATATAAGAACAATACAAAGCAAAATATTCTAGGTTTTATTATCTTAGGAATAACAATATTACTTTCAGTGGTTGCTCTAATGAAAGTGTTTTTATAAAAATTTAATGAATCATCTTGTTGTTGATATAAATGCTGATGTTGGCGAAGGTATTGGAAATGAAACCTATTTAATGCCTTACATATCTTCTTGCAACATTGCATGCGGTGGGCATGCTGGTAATCAAGTTTCTATGCATGAAGTGGTAAAACTAGCTAAAAAGCATAAAGTTAAAATTGGTGCGCATCCTTCATTTCCTGATAAGGAAAATTTTGGACGTGTTAATATGAATATGTCATGCGCAGCGCTATTCACAACATTAAAACATCAAATTACAGATTTGCAAAATGTATTGCACAAAGAAAATGCAACGCTTCATCATATAAAACCACATGGTGCACTTTATAATTTAGCTGCAAAAAACGAAAAGGTGGCCAATGTAATTATTGAAGTTATTAAAAGCATGCACAAACCTGTGCAGTTATACGTACCTTATAAATCGGTTATTGCGCATTTGGCAAAAAAACAAGGGATTTCTATAACTTATGAAGCATTTGCAGATAGAAATTATAATGATGATTTAAGTTTAGTATCTAGAAAAGAAAATAATGCGGTAATACAGGATGCTGATACTTTAGTAAACCATGTATTAAATATTGTGGCTTTCAAAAAAGTAAAAACTATTAATAATACCGAAATTCCTATTTTGGCAGAAACCGTGTGCGTTCATGGAGATAACCCCAAAGCTTTAGGGCTTGTAAAACAGCTTTATAAGCATTTACGTAAAAACCAAATTAAAGTACAATAATTAGTGTTTTACCAACTTAAATACAAACCATTTGGTGCGCAATCTGTTTTAATTGAATGGCCTCAAATTATAAGCAAAGAAATTCTTAGAGACATTGTAAGTTTTAAAACAAAGCTAGAAAAAGTACAAACTATTATAGAAATTAATCACGCGTATAATTCTGTTTTAGTTAGTTTTAATGAATTGAGTATTGATTTTGAATTAAAAATAAATGAATTAAAAACTATTTATAAAACTGAAGGTAATATAGAAAAACACACTTTTAAAAGATGGCGCATACCAGTATGTTATAATACTAAATTTGGTATTGATTTAGAGGCTATTGCTCATGCTAAAAACATAACTGTTGATGAGGTTATAAAACGCCATTTTAACACCAATTATACCGTTTATTTTATTGGTTTTTTACCCGGCTTCCTCTATTTGGGTGGGTTAGATAAATTACTTCACACACCAAGAAAAGCATCTCCAAGATTAAAAATTGAAAAAGGTGCTGTAGGTATTGGCGGTGAGCAAACAGGTATTTATCCAAGTGAAAGTCCCGGAGGTTGGAATATTATAGGGAACTCACCAATTAACTTTTTCAATATTCAAGAACAAAGGCCGTGTTTTGCCAATGCAGGAGATGAAATTCAGTTTTATCCAATATCTTTAGAGCAACATACCAATATAAAAACATTAGTAGATGCTGGTGTTTACCAAATAGAAAGTGAGGTGATTAGTGATTAAAGTTTTAAACGCAGGAATGTATGCTTCCATACAAGATTTAGGAAGGTTTGGTTTTCATAATTACGGTGTGCCATATTCTGGAGTAATGGATACACAATCTGCTTCATTTGCTAATGCTATTTTAGGTAATATGCTAAATTTACCAGTTATGGAAATTACCATGTTAGGGCCAAAATTACAATTTGAAACGAAGACTAGAATTTGCATTTCAGGGGGAGATATGTCGCCAAAATTAAATAACAACCCCATTTTTAACAACAAGTCAATTTTAGTTAAAAATGGCAATGTGCTTTCCTTTGGAAAACTTAAAAAAGGGTTTCGTGCGTATTTGGCTGTTCAAGGTGGCTTTAAAACAGATAAAGTTTTAGGAAGTTATAGTATGTATCAAAATATTACTTCTAAAAGTAAAGTTGAAAAAGGCGATGTTTTAAAAATTGCTTCTTTTAATAATGTTGGTGCGCATGCTAATGCCTCTGTAAACGTATCAAACAAGTATTTAGATACAAATAACATTGAAGCCTACAAAGGTCCTGAATTTGATCAACTTTCCGAAGACCAAAAAAAGTTTTTGTTAAGCAATACATTCAGTATTTCAAAAGACAATAATAGAATGGCCTATCAACTTAATGAACCATTAAAGAATGAATTAAAACCTATTATAACCTCATTAGTAAAGCCTGGTACAGTGCAGTTAACACCATCTGGAAAACTTATAGTTTTAATGAAAGATTGTCAAACAACAGGAGGATATCCCAGAGTGTTACAGTTAAAAGAAGCCGCAATAAATGTATTATCTCAAAAATATACAGGGCAAAACATACAGTTTAAATTCAAACAATTGTAAATATTTTTATAGACTAACGACTTACTTTTAAAATACAAATAATGAAAAAAAATATAGGCATCGTTTTAATAATTAGTATTCTTTTTTTCAGTTGCAAGCAAGAAGAAAAACTATCAGCAAACACCATTATAAATAAAGCAATTGAAATTTCTGGAGGAAATATTATTAAAAATGCTACCATAAAATTCAATTTTAGAAATAAACAATACACCGCTATAAGGCAGTTAGGTAATTTTAAATTAGGAAGACATTTTATTGCTGAAAATGACACAATTACAGATTGGTTATTTAATAAGGGTTTTGAAAGAACCATTAATGGCAAACCTGTAAAAGTTGCAAATAACTTAGTACCAAAATATGCAGCTTCAGTAAATTCTGTGCACTATTTTTCAATGTTGCCGTTTGGTTTAAATGATAAAGCAGTTAACAAAACGTATGTTAAAGATGTTGAAATTAAAGGTGAAACGTTTCATAAAATAAAAGTAACTTTTAACGAAAATGGAGGTGGTGAAGATTTTGAAGATGTATTTATGTATTTTATTAATTCAAAAACATTTAAAGTAGCATATTTAGCGTATTCATATGAAGAGGAACACGGTGTTGGTTTACGTTTTAGAGAGGCTTACAATGAGCGTTTTGTAAATGGTGTTAGGGTGGTAGATTATAATAATTACAAACCTAAAAGCGAAACAGCAAAACTAGAATTATTGGAAGAAGCTTTTAATAAAAATGATTTAGAACTACTTTCAAAAATTGAATTAGAAAACGTTGAGGTTATTGCACATTAGTTTAAAGCTAAAGCAATTTCAACCATGTCTTTAAATGAGGTTTGGCGCTCCATACTTGATAAACGTTCGCCAGTAACTAAAGAATCTGAAATTGTTAAAATACTCAAAGCGTTAACGTTGTGTTTAGCAGCAATGGTGTATAGGCCAGCGGTTTCCATTTCAACACAAAGCACACCAAAATTTGCCCATTTTTTGTAGTCTTCAAAATTATCGGCATAAAAAGCGTCAGATGTTAAAACATTACCAGCTTTAACGGCTATTTGCCTCTGTTTAGCGGCGTTTATGGCTTTTAAAAATAAATTAAAACTTGCTGTAGGCGCATAATCGGCACCATTAAAGCGTTGGCGGTTTAAGCCAGAATTTGATGAGGCGGCCATAGCTAAAACCACATCTCTAACTTTAACATCTTTTTGGTATGAACCAGCACTACCAACGCGTATTAAGTTTTTTACACTGTATTCAGTAATCAATTCATGTGCGTAAATTGAAATAGAAGGCAAGCCCATGCCTGTACCCATTACAGAAACAGGTTGCCCGTTATAAGTGCCAGTGTAACCAAGCATACCTCTAACATTATTAAAGCAAAACAGATTATCAAAAAAAGTTTCGGCAATCCATTTTGCGCGTAACGGATCTCCTGGTAATAAAATAGTTTCAGCTATATCTCCCTTTTTAGCTTCAATATGAACACTCATTTTTTAATATTTTGAATTTGAAGTTTCGTTATTAACAATAGCTATTCCTGATGATGTGCCAAGTCTTTCAACACCTAAATTTATATATTCTAAAGCAGTTTTTTTATCTCTAATACCTCCAGACGCTTTTATTTTAACGCATGATTTGCAAACGCTTTTCATGAGTTTTACATCTTCAATAGTAGCGCCACTTGTACCAAATCCTGTTGAAGTTTTAATAAAATCGGCGCCGCTTTGTATGGCTAATTCACTAGCTTTAATTATTTCAACCTCATTAAGGTAACAAGTTTCTAAAATAACTTTTAAAACGTTATTTGGCATGATGGCTTTTACAGCTTCAATATCTTGCCAAACGGCATCAAAATCTTTACTTTTTAATAGCCCAACGTTTATAACCATATCAATTTCATCAGCGCCATCATTTAAGGCTGCTTTAGTTTCGGCAACTTTAGCTTGTGTAGACATGGCTCCTAACGGAAAACCAATAACACTACATACTTTAACGGGTGTGTTTTTTAGCTGTGCTTTTGCTAATTTTACGTAGCAACTATTAACACACACCGAAAAAAACTGATAGGTTTTGGCTTCTTCACATAAAGCAATAATATCATTTTTTGTAGCTGTTGCTTTTAATAATGTGTGGTCTATGTAAGTGTTAAGGGGCTTCATAATGCTTGTTTTAACAAAAATGCTAATTTTTAAAGGTTTAAATTATGATTTACGTTAGTTTAAAACAAAAAAAAGAGCCTAAAAAAGCTCTTTTGTATTATTTTGTTGTGTTTTAAGTTTATGCTGAAATTGCACTAATTTTAAATGTAGTGTTAGTGCTTATTCTATCTACGCCAATGTCTAAAAATTTATTGGCTATATCGCTATCAGTTATGCCTCCTGAAGCACATATTTTAACGTAGTTTTTTACGGTTTTCTTTATAATTTTCACCACTGTAAAAGTTGCGCCACCTTTTGAAAAACCAGTAGATGTTTTAATATAATCTACGTTGGCATCTAAACATATTTGGCAAGCTTTTATAATTTCGTTTTTATTGAGTTCAGATATTTCTAAAATAACTTTTAAAGGTACAGCTCCAATGGCTAATTTAACATCACTAATGTCTTTTAAAACAGACACATAATTTTTGCTTTTTAGTAGCCCTATGTTTATAACCATATCAATTTCATTAGCACCATTTTCTATAGCTGTTTGCGCTTCTTTTATTTTGGTTGAAGTATTGGCCGCCCCAAAAGGAAACGCAATTGTAGACGCTATTTTTATATTACTATTTTCAAGTAATTCTTTAGCTAATGGTACGTAGCAACTGTTTACACAAACGGCATTGGCATTTTGTTTTTTGGCTTCAAGGCAAAAATCAATAATATCTCTTTCGGTAGTTTTTGGGGTGAGTTGTGTAAATTCAATGTGCTCAAATAAATTCATAGTTATAAGTAGGTTTTTTTCTATTTTATTAGTGTAAAATAGAAGCTATTAATGTTAAAAAAATGAGGGAAATTATGTGTTGTTGGGGACAAACATTTTCACTAAATTATAAATTATTGCCATATTTAAGGACTTCGTTTTATGTTTTTCGATGAAATACATATCAGTTTTTTTTAACTTCTTAAAAGTCAAAAAATTGTATTTCGACTATTTTTTAAGATTTTAATCGAAGTTTTAATGATTTTAATCGAGTTTTAATGATTTTAATCGAGTTTTAAGATTTTTATTACACGTTTTTGTAGAAGCTAAAAAAGCAACCTTTAATTCAATTTACTGAATTAAAGATTGCTTTTAAACTAACTAACCAAACTAAAATTAAAACTCTTCGGTAACCAAATCGCCTTGGTTTCTAAAAACCAAATTATCATCAAAAGCATCTAATAAAATAATGCTATCTGTGGTTACTTTACCAGCTAATATTTCTTTACTTAAAGCATTTAAAACTTCTTTTTGAATAACCCTTTTAACAGGTCTTGCTCCGTATTCTGGATTATATCCTTTTTGTGCTAAATAAGCAATAGCTTCGGTTGTAGCATCAAAGGTAATACCTTGTTGTGCTATCATTTTTGTAATAGCTTTAAGCTGTAAGCCTACAATGTTTACAATATTTTCTTTTGATAAAGGTGTAAACATAATGGTGTCATCTATTCTATTTAAAAACTCGGGGCGCACGCTTTGTTTTAACAAAGCTAGCACATCTAATTTTGCTGTTTCAATAGCAGAATTTATATCTTTTGTAGCTTCAAATCGCTCTTGAATAATGTTACTACCCATGTTAGATGTCATGATAATAATGGTGTTTTTAAAATCTGCAATTCTGCCTTTATTATCCGTTAATCTACCTTCATCTAAAACTTGTAATAAAATATTAAAGGTGTCTGGGTGTGCTTTTTCAATTTCATCTAAAAGCACAACAGAGTAGGGTTTACGTCTTACAGCTTCTGTTAATTGGCCACCTTCATCATAGCCAACGTATCCTGGGGGCGCCCCAACCAAACGACTTACAGCATGACGCTCTTGGTATTCACTCATATCAATTCTAGTCATGGCATTTTCATCATCAAATAAATACTCGGCTAAGGCCTTAGCTAATTCTGTTTTACCAACACCAGTTGTTCCTAAAAATAGGAAGGTTCCAATGGGTTTTTGCGGATTTTGTAATCCTGCTCTGCTACGTCTTACGGCATCACTTACGGCCTCAATGGCTTCTTCTTGGCCAACAACACGTTTGTGTAATTCATCTTCTAATTTCAAAAGTTTTTCGCGTTCACTTTGTAGCATTTTAGTAACCGGTATACCTGTCCATTTGGCTACAACTTCAGCAATATCATCATAAGTGACTTCTTCTTTTATAAGTGAATTATCGGCTTGAGCTTGTAATTGTTTTTGGTATGCTTCAAGTAACTCTTGGGCTTCTTTAATTTTACCGTAACGTAATTCGGCTACTTTACCATAATCACCATCGCGTTCTGCACGTTCGGCTTCTAGTTTATAGTTTTCAATATCTTGTTTTGTATTTTGAATATTATCAACTACTTCTTTTTCACTCTTCCATTTAGCATTAATATCATTACGTGTTTCTTTTAAATTGGCTAAATCTGAACGAAGAGATTTTAACTTACTTTCATCTTTTTCGCGTTTAATGGCTTCAATTTCAATTTCTAACTGCATAATTTTTCTGTCTAAAACATCTAATTCTTCAGGTTTAGAATTGATTTCCATACGTAATTTTGAAGCAGCTTCATCCATTAAATCAATAGCCTTATCTGGTAAATAACGGTTTGTAATGTAGCGTGTTGAAAGCTCAACTGCACCAATGATAGCTTCGTCTTTAATACGTACTTTATGATGTGTTTCATACTTTTCCTTTATACCGCGTAGTATTGAAATAGCGCTTTCTGTATCTGGCTCATCAACCATTACTTTTTGGAATCTGCGCTCTAAGGCTTTGTCTTTTTCAAAATATTTTTGATACTCGTCTAAAGTTGTTGCACCAATGGCTCTTAATTCACCACGGGCTAAAGCGGGTTTTAAAATATTGGCTGCATCCATGGCGCCTTGGCCACCGCCGGCACCCACAAGTGTGTGTATTTCATCAATAAACAAAACAATATCGCCGTTACTAGTTGTAACTTCTTTAATAACAGCTTTTAAGCGCTCTTCAAATTCACCTTTATATTTGGCGCCAGCAATAAGTGCGCCCATATCTAGAGCAAAAATTTGTTTGTCTTTTAGGTTTTCAGGAATATCGCCATCAATAATTCTATGGGCTAAACCTTCAGCAATGGCGGTTTTTCCTGTACCAGGTTCACCAACTAAAATAGGGTTGTTTTTGGTACGGCGCGATAAAATTTGAAGTATGCGTCTTATTTCCTCATCTCTACCAATAACAGGGTCTAACTTACCATCTTTAGCTAATTGGTTTAAATTTTTGGCGTATTTATTTAAAGAATTATAAGTATCTTCTTGACTTTGCGATGTTACATTTTCACCTTTGCGAAGTTCATCAATGGCTGCGTTTAATGTAACTTCAGTTACGCCTTGGTCTTTTAGCATTTGGGCAATTTTGCTATTAGATTTAAAGACGGCCATAATTAAATGCTCAATAGATACGTAATCATCTTTTTTATTTTTAGCAATATTAGCAGCTTCGTTAAGCGTTTTTCCTGTTTCGCGAGACAACATTAAATCGGTGCCAGTTACTTTAGCAAAACTTTCCAATTGCTTGTTTAAGGCTTGTTTTAAAATGCTAACATTTACATTTAGTTTTTTTAAAATGAATGGCAATACGTTTTCATCTACTTCAAAAATACCTTTAAAAAGATGTTCGTTTTCTATTTGTTGGTGGCCAAAACCTTGCGCTATTTGTTGCGCTTCTTGTATGGCCTCTTGTGATTTTATTGTGTAATTATTAAAGTTCATAGCTAAAATTTGTTTTTCTTTTTTTCAATATTTAATAAGCAATAAGTTTACCAATATAAAATTTGATTTATTTTAAGACAAAATGTCTTTTTTGCGGCTTAATTCTATGACTTTTTGTCTTTTATAGATTTTAAATTTAAAAAGCTATATGTTTTATAAGTAATATATTACATTAGCAATAATAACCTTAACTATAATTATTATGAAATTAAAATTACATTATGTAATACTGTTTTTAACTTTAACAGTATCGCTATCAGGTTTTTCGCAACAGGAAGGCTTTTTAGGAGAAGTTAAAATGTTTGCCGGAAATTTTGCTCCAAGAGGTTGGGCTTTTTGTGATGGTCAATTATTAGCTATTTCATCAAACACAGCTTTGTTTTCTATTTTGGGTTGCCAATATGGAGGCGATTGCAGAACAACATTTGCTTTACCAGATTTAAGAGGGCGTGTAGCTATGGGAGAAGGTAATGGCCCAGGGCTATCAAATAGAGTTCTTGCTACAAAACCAGGTAGCGAAACAAATACTTTAAACCAATTGCATTTACCAGAACATAGCCACAGTATATTAGCTAGTACAGAAGCAGGTACAACTTCAAGTCCAACAGGAGCTGTTCTGGCACATACAAATAGTTTTGATAACGAGTATACAACAACAACCAATACAACAATGAACTCAAATATGGTTAGCAGTACAGGTAATAATCAGCCTGTAAATAACATACAACCATCATTAGTAATAAATTATATTATTTGTACTCAAGGCGTTTTTCCAAGTCGTAATTAATATTAAATGTTATGAAAAAAAATCTACTATTTTTAGCGGTATTAGTTGTAACTAATATTGCAATGGGACAAATAACATTCTCAGCTTGTCCGGGTTCATTTACAACATCAGCACCAAATGAGTATACTTTAACTTTAGAAGGTACAGATGCAACAGGAAGAAATTATTACCAAACAAACCCAATAACAGGTGATCAGCCTTGTGCTGCGGGTGCATGTGAATTTAGAGTTGCTTGGAATAATACACTTATGCGTTGGGAAATACTGTTAGTTCAAAATGAAATTGATTTTTCTGATGCTACAGTTGTATATCATAATTCAACAGCATCAACGCCAAATCCGCCAAGTTTAAATTTAGGTATTTGGAATGATACAACGTCAAGTTGTGGTGGCCCATTAACCACCAGTAACGGAACATTTAGCGGTAGTGTACAAGATAGTGAAGCTTTAAGTTTAAACGATTTAGCATTGTTAAATACTAAAATAACAGTATATCCAAACCCTGTAAGACAAACTATTTTTGTTAAATCTAGTGCATCACCAATCAAAGAATTAACATTATACTCCATACTTGGTAAAAAAGTTATGCGTAGTATTAATAATAATAATTTAGATGTTTCAGCATTAGCAAAAGGAATTTATATGCTAAAGGTTGTTACAACTTCAAACAAAAGTTTACAGCAAAAGGTACTTGTAAACTAAATAATTTAATAACATACTATTTTAAGGTGGAAACTTGTTTTTCTGCCTTTTTTTGTGTTTTGTAATGAAAGAATAGTATAACAGACTTATATTTAAACAAAAATTAGTTATGGGAATTTTAAATAAAATATTTGGAGGTTCTGGTGAACCCAAAGAAGAAAAAGTATTGCCTTGGATTGCTTTAAATAACTTAGAGCAGTTAAAGGATATTGAAGAAAAATCTGAAACTAAAACGCAAGTTATTTTTAAACACTCAACACGTTGCGGTATTAGCCGTATGGTAATGAACCAGTTTATAGATGCTTATAGTTTAACAGAAGCCGATTTAGATTTGTATTATCTAGATTTATTAAATTACAGAGACGTATCAAACGAGGTTGGTTATAAATTTCAAGTGCTACACGAGTCTCCACAACTATTGGTTATAAAAAATGGGCAAACCGTAGCGCATGCTTCACACGGTGCTATTAATGATGTGCAATTAGAAACCTTTGTTTAATTGGCGCCACACTATCTTTTTGTTTACGGTACATTATTACAAAATGCTGAAAACGAAATGTCGGTGTTTTTAAAAGCACATGCCACCATAATTTCAAAAGGTTATTTTACAGGTCAATTATATAAAATATCGTGGTTTCCAGGTGCTATTTTAAGTAATGATAATACCCAAAAAGTTCACGGTACATTGTTAAAACTAACAAATAATATTTTTGATGTTTTAGATGATTATGAAGGTTTTAACCCAAATAACCAAAAAGAAAGCTTGTTTATACGTCAAAAAGTTACAGTTTTTACAAAAAATAATCGTGTTTACAATGCTTGGGTGTATCTTTACAACCAAAATGTAAACCCACAAAACCGCATAGTTTCCGGAGATTTTTTAAAAGATGCCCAATTCTAAATTTACAGATACCCTTTTTCATTCGCTTCAACCAAAAAAAGAAATAGCTTTACCATCACAATTTACCTTTCCGTTTTATTACACACCGCATGAGTTAAGTGTTTTAGCTGCTGAAGATTTACAAGGTTATCTTGAAAATGAAGCCAGATTTAATCATAATTTCGGATTAAAACCCAATGCCAAAGGATTAGTAATTGGGAAAATGTTTGGGGTTATGGTGGTTAAAGATAAAGCCAATAACTTAGGATATTTAGCAGCCTTTTCTGGCAAACTAGCCGAAAGTAATCAGCATAAAGGCTTTGTGCCTACGGTTTATGATACATTGAATCCGGAAGGATTTTACAAAATAGGTGAACAAGAATTAAATGCTATAAATAGAGATATTGAAGTTTTAGAAAACTCTGAAACATATATTTCAACAAAAAACAATTTAGATATTTGTTTAAACACTTATGAAACCGAATTACAAACGTTAAAACAAACCATTAAAGAAAAGAAAGCTAAACGCAATAAACTTAGAGATTCTGAAGCTGAAAAATTATCACCCGAAGCTTATCAACATTTGCTTGAAAAACTTAAAAATGAAAGTATTTACTATCATTTTAGGTTGAAAGATTTAAAAACCGCTTGGAAATTTAAAATAGACACTGCTAAATCTCAATTTGAAAAATTACAATCAACATTAAACGCTTTAAAAGAAAAACGCCGCTTACAATCGGCGTCACTTCAAAAGCAATTACACCAACAATATGCTTTTTTAAATTACAAAGGTGAAAGCAAAGATTTGCTAGATATTTTTGAAAATACCACCGTTAGAATTCCGCCAGCAGGAGCAGGAGAATGTGCTGCGCCCAAGTTATTTCAGTATGCATATCAAAATAATTTAAAACCTATAGCTATGGCAGAGTTTTGGTGGGGCGCTTCACCAAAATCTGAAGTACGTAAACACAAACAATTTTACCCATCGTGCCGCAGCAAATGCGAACCTATTTTAGGACATATGATGCAAGGGCTACATGTAGAACCTAATCCTATTTTAGAGGTTAAAAAACACGATAAGCCTCTAGAAATTTTATTTGAAGATGATTATTTGTTGGTAGTTAATAAACCCCATGAATTTTTATCGGTACCAGGAAAAACCAGTTTAGAGTCTGTGCAAACCAAAATGCAACAATATTTACCCAATATTAAACCGTTGTTAGTGCATAGGTTAGATATGTCAACTTCAGGTATATTGTTAGTTGCTAAAAACGAAAAAACACATAAAAACCTTCAAAAACAGTTTATAAAACGTACAGTAAAAAAACGTTACGTTGCCATTTTAGACGGCGAACTTTCTAATAAAGAAGGTATTATAGATTTACCGTTGCGTGTAGATTTAGATAACCGCCCACAGCAATTGGTGTGTTATGAGCATGGTAAACCAGCAAAAACAAAATATAAAGTAGTAAAGGTTGAAGATGGAAAAACTCGCATTCATTTTTATCCAATTACAGGCAGAACACATCAATTACGTGTGCATGCCGCCCATAGCAACGGACTAAATTTGCCTATTCTAGGAGACGATTTATATGGAACTAAAGCTAACCGTTTACACTTACATGCAGAAGAATTAACTTTTGAACATCCTGTGACTAAAAAGGAATTAAATATTGTTTGTAAAGCGCCTTTTTAGTAAGAGATTTGTCTCTTTTTTTGTTAAAAACTTGTTTATAAGGCGCTTAAAGTACTATGTTGCTTTTAGAAAGAAAACTCTAAATTTGGTTGTACATAATTAGTTAAAATACAACAACATAAAACTGCTATTATTTCCTGTTAAATAGCTACATAACGATAGTTTTATTTTTATGTATTGGTTGTTTAAAATATAAAACAGAAATTAAATAATGAATATTTTAATAGTTGAAAATTCAATAATACCTGTTAAGCTTTACGGTGGTACACAAAGGGTTATTTGGTCTCTTGGTAAAGCACTTTCAGACCTTGGTCATAAAGTCTCATATTTGGTAAAAAAAGGTTCAGAATGTGATTTTGCTAAAGTTATTTATATAGATTATGAAAAAGAAATTTATGAACAAATACCAGAATATATTGATGTTGTACATTTTAACTATGAACCAACCAATTTGTTTAAATTAAACAAACCTTATATTGTTACAATGCATGGAAATTTAAATAACAGTACAAGTTTAGATTATAATACTGTTTTTGTATCTAGAAATCATGCCGAAAGATATAACTCAAATTCATTTGTTTATAATGGCTTAGATTGGAGTGATTATTCAAAACCAAATTTAAAAAAAAATAAAAACAGTTATCACTTTTTGGGTAGAGCTTCTTGGTCTGTGAAAAATTTAAAAGGAGCAATTAAAATAACAAAAGAATTAAAAAACAAGAAATTATTTGTTTTAGGTGGTAAGCGTTTTAGTGAAAGAGTACTTAAAATGGGTCCATCTCATTTTCTATCTAATAAAATTGCTTTTAAAGGTATGTTGGGCGGCAAAGAAAAAGAAAAATATTTACAATTATCAAACGGATTATTATTTCCTGTATTATGGCACGAACCATTTGGATTAGCAATAATTGAAAGTCTATTTTACGGATGTCCCGTTTTTGGAACACCTTACGGTTCTTTACCTGAATTAGTTAATAGTGATGTTGGTTTTTTAAGTAATAAAAGAAAAGATATTACCGAGAAAATTAGAAACGATTACACTTTTGATAACAAACTATGCCATGAATACGCATGTGAAAATTTTAGCAGTAAAAAAATGGCAGAAAAATATTTAGAAAAGTATAATGCTGTATTAAATGGCGAAAAATTAAACCCAAACAAACCACAACTAAAACATATTCAAAAAGAAAAACATTTACTATTTAAATGATAAAATATTGCCAATACCGCATAAACTTAATCGTTGATAGATACTTATTTATGAATATATTTACAAATTTTTAATTCGGTTTGAACTTTTAGAGTTTAATACTTAAAAATTGGTTTTTTGGGGTTGCTTTTGCAGTTTATTAATTAAGTAGTTTTTAAAGAGTTTATTTAAACATGTTAACTTAAAACATACAAAAAAACGCCCTTTTCGGACGTTTTTTTGTTCTAATTAAACCGTTGTTTGGTAATAATGTTTTTAAGTTTTGCTTTTAGGTCTTCGCCGGTATCAAAAACCATTTGTTCGTTGGTTGGGAAGGGCACACGCCTGTTATCAATTAAACGTCTGTCTTCTTTTTCTAATGCACGTTTATCGCCACGGTAACGGGCAAAAATATTTTCAAAAATAAAACCGCTATCAAATGAAAACGTGTCTATTATTTGTTTTGTTTTTAAATTGGTATAAACAACATCAGCAATAATTTGAGATTCTTTGGTTTGAATCACTTCGTTTACACGTGCTTTTACACGTATAATTTTATCAATTTTAATATCGTTACCCAAACTATCTTTCATAACGTTACCGTTACGGTCTTTTTTGTATTTCCAACCATCAGCCACATCACGTTCTCTTATAAACTCACGTTCTTTAATGCGTTCTGGCGAAATGTTTATGCGTTTTAGTTGTAGTTGCATGGCAAAGTCATAGTCTATGTTTTTATCGGGTGTGGCATGATAAACCGTCCAAAACTGATTTAAACCGTATGTGTTAAAATTTAACAAATCATCTTCTAAACGTTTTGGAATTACTTGCTGTGTTTGGTTGTTTATTGAAACTAACACGTAATGTGTACCGCGGGCATGAGCTTCGTTTAATAAACTGCGTGTGGTTTCATAATTAGGGTTTATATTATCTAAATATTCCAAAGTATTATAAGCTTCTCTAATGGTATATTTATCATCAGATTCTAATAAATCTATACCTTTTTCATATAGATAATCAGATAGTTTTTCTTTACTTTCAGCTATAGCATCACTGTAATCATTAAATTTAAAGCTAATTTTTTTACCATTAACATACAGCGGTAAAATGGGTTTAATAGCTTCTTGTCTGGCATCTAAATCACTATAAATTTCAAAAATACTTTTAAGTAATTCTGGGTTGTTATCTTTTTTAAAATGTTTTATGGTATTTAAATCGCGCTCAACAGATTTGTAATACGCATCTTGAAGCATTATAACATATTCTGCTTTACGTTTTTTGTTCTTATTGGTTTTTAATTTTTGTAATGCAGTAGTAATAGCGTGGTCATAATTACCTGTGTTTACAGCTTGTTCTACTTGCTTTTTAGCACTACAAGCCACAAATAAGGTTATACAAGTAGATAAAAGTAGTAGTTTTTTCATTAGGTTAAAATTTTAGGTTATTGGGTGTGTAATTCAATAGTAATGCCAAATGTATATCAATTTTAATTTAAATAAATAAACCCCTGAAAAACAGAGGTTTATTTGTTTGTTTTTTTATGTAAACATTATTTTTTCTTGTAAACGGGTAGTAATTCTGTTTTTACTTCACCAAAGCCAATACGTGTTCCGTCTTTTTCACAATAACCACGCATAATTACAGTATCGTGGTCGTTTATAAATTTACGTTCACTACCATCGGCCATTTTAAGTGGTTTTTCACCTTTCCAGGTTAACTCTAACATAGAGCCGTAACTATCTTCTGTAGGGCCAGAAATTGTTCCGCTTCCCATCATATCACCAGAGTTTATGGGGCAACCGTTAATAGTATGGTGTGCTAGTTGTTGCGCCATATTCCAATACATGTGTTTAAAGTTAGATTTGCTAACCACGGTTTCTTTAGCGCCTTTAGGTTGAATGGAAACTTCTAAATTAATATCAAAACTTTTATTGCCTTTGTATTGCAAATAAGGTAATTGCGGTTTAATAGGTTTTGGCCCTTGCACTCTGTATGGTTCTAGGGCATCAAGTGTTACAATCCATGGCGACATTGAAGATGCGAAGTTTTTGGCTAAAAATGGGCCTAAAGGCACGTATTCCCACTTTTGAATATCGCGGGCGCTCCAATCATTAAACAGCACTAAACCAAAAATATATTCTTCGGCTTCGTTTACTGGTATTGGTTCTCCTAAATCGTTAGCATCGGTAGTAATAAATGCCATTTCAAGTTCAAAATCTACTAATTTACTGGGCCCAAAAACAGGAGTGTCAGCATCATTTGGTAACGTTTGTCCTTGTGGTCTGTGCACCGGAATACCCGATGGTATAATAGATGAACTTCTGCCATGATAGCCTACAGGAATGTGTAACCAGTTTGGCAACAAAGCATTATCAGGGTCTCTAAACATTGTACCTACATTGGTAGCATGTTCTTTACTAGAGTAAAAATCTGTATAATCACCAACTTGTACAGGTAATTGCATTTCAATTTCATCTAAGCGAAACAGTACAATTTCTTTATGTTTTACGTTATTTTTAAGCGTATTATTTTCAGCATCAAAAATTTCAGCAATTCTGTTTCTAACAGCGCGCCACGTTTTACGGCCATCGGCAATAAAATCGTTTAAGGTATCTTGTAAAAAAATATCATCGGTTAGTGCAATACCATCAAAATATCCCAATTGGTGTAAAGCGCCTAAATCTATAGCGGTATCACCAATACGTGTACCAATGGTAATAATATCATCTCTTGTTAAAAATACTCCAAATGGTATGTTTTGTATAGGGAAATCTGAATGTTTATCTACGTGTAACCACGAAACTCTATCTGGATTGTTAGCTGATAATGGCATAACTATATATGAATTTGAATTATTGAATTATCTTCAAACGTACACATTTTTTTTTATTTTCATACAAAAATTACCTTAAAACAAATAAAATTTTAATGTGAAGTAAATGGTTAATAAATTGGTTTAAAACTTACACTTAAATATGTGTTTTTTAATGCTAAAAACTATTGTATTTTATATTTTTGCACAAATATTTAATCATAATTTAATTTTATGCAACGCGACGAACAAATTTTTGAACTTATTGAAGCTGAAAAAGAGCGTCAATTACATGGTATTGAACTTATAGCATCAGAGAATTTTGTAAGCAACCAAGTAATGGAAGCTGCAGGCTCTGTTTTAACTAATAAATATGCTGAAGGCTACCCAGGAAAACGCTACTATGGTGGTTGTGAAGTAGTTGATGAAGTAGAACAAATAGCTATTGATAGAGCAAAAGAATTATTTGGCGCTGCATATGCAAATGTACAACCACACTCTGGAAGTCAGGCAAACACGGCTGTTTTTGCAGCATGTATTAAACCAGGTGACAAAATTTTAGGTTTTGATTTATCACATGGTGGACATTTAACTCACGGATCGCCAGTAAATTTTTCTGGTAAATTATACGATCCTGTTTTTTATGGAGTTGAGGAAGAAACAGGCGTTTTAAACTATGATAAAATACAAGAAATAGCCACTAAAGAGCAGCCAAAATTAATTATAGCAGGAGCATCAGCATACTCTCGTGATATTGATTTTAAGCGTTTTAGAGTAATTGCAGATAGTGTTGGTGCTATTTTAATGGCCGATATTTCACACCCTGCAGGTTTAATAGCTAAAGGTATTTTAAACGACCCAATTCCACATTGCCACATTGTAACAACAACAACGCATAAAACCCTAAGAGGTCCAAGAGGTGGTTTAATACTAATGGGCGAAGATTTTGATAACCCATTTGGCATTAAACTTAAAAATGGAAATTTACGTAAAATGTCGTCTTTATTAGATTCGGCAGTTTTCCCAGGAAACCAAGGTGGCCCGTTAGAGCATATTATTGCAGCTAAAGCTATTGCTTTTGGTGAGGCTTTATCTGATGAGTTTTTGCATTACCAATTACAAGTTAAAAAAAATGCTGCCGCTTTAGCCGATGCTTTAGTAGCTAAAGATTATAAAATTATTTCTGGCGGAACAGACAACCACTGTATGTTAATTGATTTACGCAACAAAAATATATCAGGTAAAGATGCAGAACAAGCATTGGTGAAAGCCGATATTACAGTAAACAAGAACATGGTGCCGTTTGATGATAAATCACCATTTGTAACTTCTGGAATTCGTTTGGGTGTTGCAGCTGTAACTACACGTGGTTTAAAAGAAGATGATATGGTTGCAATTGCTAATTTAGTTGATGAAGTAATTGTTAGTTATGAAGATGAAGCTATTTTAGAAGGTGTAAGAGAAAAAGTAAATGCAATGATGGCAAATAAACCTTTATTTGTTGCATAATTAATGCTTTAAAAAAGAAGATTTTTTAAATATTATTAAATTATATAAGGCCTGAAAATTTTAATTTTCGGGCTTTTTTATTTTAACATTGTTTTTTTAAACTTTTAGTACCCATATTGTTTTTTAAATCATAATCTATAGGAAATTTTGACGTTTTATATAATGGGCAATAAGAGGTAACGCTAGAAAAAGAAAAAAGTAAGCCAACAATTAAGAATATAAATCCTAAAAAGCCTCTAACACCAGCAATAAAAAATAAACTTAATAAAAGTACAGCAACAATGAATTTTGAAACTCTATCAAAACTGCTCATATTTCTCTTAAAATGAATCATAAAAGTAGGTTATAAAATTTGGGATTAACATTAATTTTTTGAGGGAAGAATTAATTAATGTTTAATAAAATTATAGCTAAACATTTTAAAAAAGAAATATAGAATAAACTATTCGTTAAAATTTATAATTTTTCAGATTAAAATAAGATAAACGCAAACAAAACCGATAAAGAGTATAACTAATATTTTAGAGTGTTTTTTTTACTAAAAATTAATCGTCTTCATTAAAAATTGTGTGCTGGTAAGCCCCCAAATCTGGTAAAGTTGTACGGTTTTCATTTAAAATATCGGTTGGTACTTGTGAAGCAAAATTAATAGCACCTTGGTTAATAGCCGCAGATGTTTCACCAATTAAAAGCATGTTTTTACTGGTATCTTTAAAATCTGGTTTTTCATTAAAAATGATATTTTCATAATGCGTAATGTTATCAAAATTGTAATTTTCTCCAGAAAAATCTGAGCTGTTATTTTGAAATTTTATCAAACAATTAGTAAACTTAAAATTAAAATTAACAGATTCATCTTCAACGTTGTCTAATAAAATTTCATTGCTATCATTGCCATAAATAATACAGTTATTAAAACTGGCTTCGGTTAAATTTGTTACAATGGTATTTTCGTTTTCGTCTACTAAAAAATTATTTAATAATAACGCCGGAAATTGTCTAAAACTAGTATTCCAATAATTAGCAATGGTGCTATGTGTAAAATTATACTTTCCGCCAAAGGTACCAGCAAATGCTGATAAGCCGGCATTATTTATTACAACGTTTTCACCTTTAATAGCGGTGTTTCTGCCTAAAATACCAAAATTACTGGTGTTGTAAATTTGTGTGTTTGTTATGGTTAATTTATTAGCATTTGCATTTCCATCACTTAAAATACCAACTAAAGCATTTTTAATAGTTGCATAGTTAATACTATTATTTGTGCTACCTTCTAAAAGCCAAATGGTGCCCCATTGGCCAGGTCTGTCTGAAAAATTTGGTTCTAAACGGTCGCCTTCAAAAATAACTTCGTTTTCTAAGAGTTCTTGGTTTTGGCTAAAAGTTCCATTTACTTGTAATGACGCGTTGTTTTGTACAATTAAGCCAGAGTTTTCATGAAAGTGTAGGCGAGCACCAGCTTCAATAGTTAAAGTTTCTCCGCTTGGAACTGCTGCAAACCCATAGATTACATATGGCTTTTGGTTAGTCATAGTTAATTCTGAAGTTAAAAGTTCGCGTCCTTGTAATTCAGTTTCTACGGTTTCACCTGCAATATTTAAGGTTAGTGTTTCAACAACTTTTGTAGTATTATCTCTGTTTGGGTAAATAAAAATAGCATCTTTAACTAAAGTAACTAGCTCTACTTTTTGTAAATGATCACCAGCGTCAAACTCAATTTGGTCTGTATATAAATAGGAAGCATTAGGTGCGTTAAATTCATTAAAATCTATGGTAGATTCTACAAAAATATAAAGACTGTCATTTGCTAAAAGCTGAACATTTTCAAATACTTTACCAGCAACACCATCAACATTTAAACGATAATTTGAGTTTTCGCCTAAAGCAAGTTTTACAGTTGGTATTGAGATATCATTATCACTATTGTTATATACTTTTAAATTGTATGTGCTTGAACCAATATTGGTGAAAACGGTATCTAAATAAACCGTGTCTTTTGAGAATTGTAGGTTTCCTGTACTAGGTGAAAACTCAAAATCTTTACGGCAAGAACTCCAAAGTGTTAAAAAAAATATGGTAAAAACTATATAAAAAAAGCGATTCATTACACTAAAATTTATGCTAAAATATAACTTTTGAATTTATGAATTAGTATGCAGTATCTAAATTATTATTTTATGATGCTTTATTAAAAATTTGCCATTTGTATGATAAAAGTCATAAAGATTAAGGTATTTAGGTTGTATTTTTAAGTGTGAATTTTTTATAGACTTTAGGTTAAGAAATATTAAAACATAGGCAATTATGTTGCATGTTACATAATGCTTTAGTTTTATGCCCGACTCTAACATAAAGCTAGAAAAAAAGCCCTTGCATTTGCAAGGGCTTTTTAGTTGCTATTAAAAGGGGAGATTAGTTATACCAAATCTCTAATCATTTGTGCCGCTTTTTCGGCCGTAATATCACGTTGTGGTGTACCAAACATTTCATAGCCTACCATAAATTTTTTAACCGTTGCACTACGTAGTAGTGGCGGGTAAAAACTCATGTGCCAATGCCAGTGGCTATTATCGGCACCATTTGTTGGTGCTTGATGTATACCACTTGAATAAGGGAATGAAGTGTTGAAAATCTTATCATAAGCTTTGGTTAAAACCGCAATAGCATCGGCGTATAACAAGGCTTCATTTTCAGTCATTTCTAAAATGTTGGTTTGGTGTTTTTTTGGAGCTATCATTACCTCAAAAGGCCAAACAGCCCAAAAAGGAGTTAATACAACAAAGGCATCATTTTGGTAAATAATGCGTTCGTTTTTTTCTAATTCTTGCGCTAAATAATCGCTTAACAAACTACTTTTGTTTTTAGTAAAGTAGTTTAATTGTTGCGTATTCTTTTTGTCTACTTCGTTTGGTAGGGTAGATTGACTCCAAATTTGACCATGCGGGTGCGGATTACTACAACCCATTACGGCGCCTTTGTTTTCAAAAATTTGCACGTAGTTTATGAGTTCGTTTTCGCCTAATTCTTTGTATTCTTTTTGCCATGCAAAAACAACTTTTTGAATTTCTTCTGCAGACATATCGGCTAAACTTTTAGAGTGGTCTGGGCTAAAGCAAATTACTTTACAAATACCTTTTTCGCTTTCAGCAATTAAAAGACCATCGTTAACCGAAAAATCAGGTGAATCTTTTTGTAATGCAGCAAAATCATTGGTGAAAATGTAAACATCGGTATATTTTGGGTTTACTTCGCCGTTAATTCTTGTGTTTCCGGGGCATAAATAGCAGTTTTCATCATAGCTTGGTCTAACTTCATTGTTAACAGCTTCATTTTGTCCTTGCCAAGGCCTTTTAGCTCTGTGTGGTGATACTAATACCCATTCGCCCGTTAAAATGTTAAATCTTTTATGCGAATAGTCTTGTAAATTAGATGTCATTTTTTGTTGCGTTTATGTTGTTTATTTTACTACGTGTGTTCCGTCTGATAATTCAACTGAATAAAAAGTACAATCCATACCAAACTTATCTTTGTATGGTTGAGATACAAGAGCTTTAAAAGCATCTTCTTTTCCTTTTTCTATTAGGTTTATAGTACAGCCACCAAAGCCGCCACCCATCATTCTTGCTCCAATAACATAGTTGGTTGTTTTAGCTTTTCCTACTAGAAAATCAAGCTCTTCACAACTTACTTTGTATTGTTTTGAAAGCCCTTCGTGCGAACCGTAAATTAAATCGCCAAGGGTTTCTAAATCATCTTCTTCCATGGCTTTTGATGCTTTACGAGCTCTGTTGTTTTCTTGTATAACAAATAGAGCTTTTTGGTAGTTTTCTGGAGTTACTTCGCTTTTAATAGTTTCTAAATCTTCTTCGGTAGCATCTCTAAGAGCTTTTACATTAAGCAATTTTGAGATGTTTTCGCAAGCCGAACGCCTATCATTATAAGCACTATCTGATAAACTGTGTTTTACGTTTGTGTTTATTAAAATTAACTGATGATTTTTAAAATCTATTTTAAAAGGTTTTGCTTTTATGGTGCGGCAATCTAAAAGTAGGGCATTGTCTTTTATACCAAACATACTAGCGTATTGGTCCATTATACCACAGTTAACACCTACGTAATTATGTTCTGCTTTTTGTGATATAAATATCATTTCTTCTTTAGTAAGGCCAAGGTTGAATATTTCGTTTAAGCCAAAAACCACACTGTTTTCTAGTGCTGCCGATGAAGACATACCTGCACCTCCAGGAATATCGCCTTTAAAAACAATATTGAAGTTGCCAATTACTTTGTTACGGTTTTTAATTTCGGCAACAACACCTAAAATGTAGTTTTCCCAGCTACCTTCTTTTAAAGGTTTAATGGTATCTAAATTGAAACTTACTAAACTATCTTTATCAAGCGCGTATGCAGATGATGTGTTGGCGTTGGTTTTTTGTATAGCTGCGTAAATACCTTTATTTACGGCTCCAGGAAATACAAAACCGTCATTATAATCAGTATGTTCACCAATAATATTTATGCGTCCTGGTGAAAAAATAAGTACTGGTTCTTCATTAAATTCTTTAATAAAAACCTGTTTAACATCGTTAATTAATTTATTTCTCATTTTATATTGTTGTTAGTTGTTTTCTATATTTAATGACCATGTGATATTGTAAGTTTCGTTTGGTTTTAAAGTTTGTAAACCAATTTTATTATTAAAACTATTAGATACCCCAGTTGTTGGCTCAATTGCAATGGTGTTTTCTTTTGGAGGCGTGTAAACTTGTAAAAAGTTAGTGTTGCCCGTAGCGTTAAATTTTAAGTTATAGTTTGGTGTTTTAAATAGTACTTCATCAGTTTTTAATGCCCAACAATCATCAAGTTGTTTGTTTTCAATTTTTAAATCTTCAGTTGTATTTGTTGGCTCAACACCTGTAGTAATATTACGCTCGCCTAAAACTACTTTTTCATTACTGTTAAAGCGTAATGCACTTTCTGGTAAATTAGCACTTAAAAAATATGGGTGCCAACCTAGTGTGAACGGAAATGCTTTGCTATCAGTGTTATTTACTGTTACTTTTAAAGAAAGATTGGTTTCAGAAAACAGATATTCTAATTGCATTTTATAGGTGTATGGAAAGCCTTTTGAAATGTTATTTTCAGTATACTCAAGAAGTATAGATGATGATTTTTCATTTGAAATGGTTTTAATAACCTCAAAAGTTTTGTTGTAAACTAAACCGTGTAAAGCGTTGTTTTCTTCTTTTTGATTAGCTTCAAACTGAAAATTTTCATTGTTAAATGTGTATTTACCGTCTTTTATTCTATTAGCAAAAGGAAATAGGATGGATGATGCAAAAGTATCTGCATACGTTAACGGTGCTAAATCTTTAATAATTTCATGACCATTAAGTGTTAATTCTTGTAAACTAGCCCCTTGATTTAAGTAAATTTTACCGTAAAGTTTTGTTTTTTCATTTTGAATTTCTAAAACATTGGTGGCCTTGTTGTGGTTTATATTGTACATTTAGTTGGTTATAATGAGTTTCTTAAAATTAAATTATGAGGATTTTCTACTTGTATAGTTTCTTTATTTAATATCATTTCAGCTAAACGTTTGCCCATGGCATTAAAATCTGTAGAAATGGTGGTAATACCGCCTTCAACTATTTCTTTTAAAAGGGCGTCGTTATATGAAATAACCCCAATATCTTCAGCTAATTCAAGTTTAGCTTCTTTTAGTTTTTTAATTACTGTTAGTAAACTTTTATCTTCAGGCATTATGTAAACGCTTCCTTTTTTTAAAGGTTTATCATTCAGTGTTTTAATAATGCTGTAATTGAATTTATTTTTATAACAAAACTTAACAAAACCATTTTGTAAGCCTTCGGGTTGTTTATTGTCTTGTAGCACCAAAAAGAGCTTTTTATACTTTTTTAGAAGATGCAAGGTTTTTGTAAGGTTATTAAAAATAATACTTTCAAAGTTTTGATACACTGCTGGATATTGTTTTAAATCTTCATGCACTTGATCTAAAATGTATACTTTATCTTCAGGTAAATGTTTAATTTCAGCATTTGTATTTTTTAAATTTGCAGGCATAATAACATAGTAATTATAGCTGCCAATATTATCTTGAATGAGTTTTGAAAATAAATTATTGTTGAAATGATGAAAATAGATATCTACTTGAATATTACTTCCTAAATGCTCTAAAAACGAATTATACAAATCTTCTTTAAAGGCATTAAGTTCATCAAACAATAAAAATATTTTTTGAGTAACACTAACATTTTCGCTTGAAACATAGTAGCCTTTACCAACTACAGATTGTATAATACCACGATTTTTCAATTCATTAAAAGCCATTAAAACCGTATCTCTAGATATACCGTGTTCATCTTTTATGGTGTTAATAGATGGAATTTTATCACCTTTTTGTAGCGTGCCAGAAACTATCAATTCTTCAATAGAATTAATAATTTGTTTGTACTTAGGTATTCCTATTTTGCTTTTAACTTTAATCATGGTGTTTAAGTAACAAATATACAAATTTTTAAATAAAAACCTACTAGACCCTACCAGTTTGGTTTTTATTGGTGTAATTAACTATGTTTTTAAAATTTAATTTCTATATTTGAGTTCTATTTTCACTAACTAAACTAAATATTATACAATGACAGCAGGATTTGATACGTGGGACTATATAGTCTTTGTTGCTTACGCCATATTAATTTTAGGTGTAGGTTTATGGGTGTCTAGGGACAAAGACGGGCACCAAAAAAATGCCGAAGATTATTTCTTGGCAAGTAAATCTTTACCATGGTGGGCTATTGGTACATCATTAATAGCCGCAAACATTTCAGCAGAACAATTTATAGGAATGTCTGGCTCAGGGTTTGCCCTTGGTTTGGCAATTGCCTCATATGAATGGATGGCGGCATTAACTTTAATTATTGTTGGTAAATACTTTTTACCAATTTTTATTGAAAAAGGACTTTATACCATCCCAGAATTTGTTGAAAAACGATTCTCTACCAATTTGAAAACAATATTAGCTGTTTTTTGGTTGGCTTTATATGTTTTTGTAAACTTAGCATCAGTACTTTATTTGGGTGGTTTAGCTATTGAAACCATTATGGGTGTAGATATGATGTATGCTATTATTGGTTTAGCATTATTTGCTGCTGCATATTCATTATACGGTGGTTTATCTGCAGTTGCATGGACAGATGTTATACAAGTTGTATTTTTGGTATTAGGTGGTCTTGTTACTACGTATTTGGCTTTAAACGCCGTATCTGATGGCGAAGGTATATTAGCTGGTTTCTCTCAAGTAATGGATGCTGCGCCAGATAAATTCCATATGATTTTAGAAGAAACTAATGATAATTATAACAACCTTCCAGGTATTTGGGTATTAATAGGTGGTTTATGGGTTGCAAATATTTACTATTGGGGCTTCAATCAATACATTATTCAAAGAACTTTAGCTGCAAAATCTTTAAAAGAATCTCAAAAAGGTATTCTTTTAGCAGCAGGTTTAAAGTTAGTTATCCCTTTAATTGTTGTAATTCCAGGAATTGCAGCTTACGTAATGGTTAACGACCCTGAAATTATGGCCAGATTAGGTGATATTGGGCAATTAAACATGCCTTCAGCAGAAAAAGCTGATAAAGCGTATCCTTGGTTATTACAATTTTTACCAACCGGACTTAAAGGTGTGGCATTTGCGGCTTTAGCAGCTGCGGTAGTATCGTCTTTGGCGTCTATGTTAAATTCAACATCTACAATATTCACAATGGATATTTATAAAGAATATTTTGATAAAAATGCAAGTGATAAGAAAACGGTAAATGTAGGTAGAATTTCTGCAGCTGTAGCCCTTGTAATTGCAGTTATTGTAGCACCTTTATTAGGTGGTATAGATCAGGCTTTTCAATTTATTCAAGAGTATACAGGTTTAGTGAGTCCGGGTATTTTAGCAGTGTTTTTATTAGGTTTATTCTGGAAGAAAACAACCAACAATGCAGCTATTTGGGGCGCTTTATTATCGGTTCCTATTGCAGGTTTACTTAAGTGGTTACCTTTAAAAGTAGAAGCATTTGCATGGTTAACACCTTGGATGCACCAAATGGGAATTGCAACATTGCTTTCAATGGTTGTAATTATGATTATGAGCCAAATGGAAAATAAAGGAAAAGAAGATGCTAAGGGTATTCACTTTTCTAAAGATTTATTTAAAACAACACCGCTATTTAACATAGGTGCGTTTGTAATAATGCTAATATTAGCGTTTTTATACGCTAAATTTTGGTAATAAATAATTAAAATAGATATAAAACGCTATAGTAATATGGCGTTTTTTAATTTTATAACACTTGTAAAAACGTTTGTTTTAACGTATTAAGCATAAAGTATAAAAATTTGTAAAATTTCTTTTGTTAGATTTATGTTTAATTTTATATTTGCAACCGCTTTAATGGTCGCGTAGCTCAGCTGGATAGAGCATCTGCCTTCTAAGCAGACGGTCACAGGTTCGAATCCTGTCGCGATCACAAGAATCCTCACTTAAAAAAGTGAGGATTTTTTGTTTCATACAGGTTCTACAATGTTTGAAATAAACAATAATTATCTAGAAACTTCTTTTTCATAATTATATTTAAATTCTTTGGGAGATATATTATGTTTCTTTTTGAAGGCTCTATTAAAATTAGAAAGAGAGTTGAAGCCAGCTTCATAACAAACTTCACTTATAGGCATATTAGTTTCAGTTAAATATTTAGTAACAACACCAAGTCTGTAATCCATAAGGTAATTGGTAAAACTTAAACCAGTTCTTTTTTTAAAGTAGTGACTAAATGCAGATTCAGACATATTAACCATTTCGGCAACTTTAGATAATTTTATAGGTGTCTTGTAATTATTTTTAACATAGTTCATGATTAGGGATACTCTTCTGCTTTCTCTTTTTTCATTATAATTGGCACTTTGTGGGCTACTAAGCACTTTAATGTCAGTTGATGTAGATAATATATGAAGTATTTCTAAAAAAATTAAAAAGGATTTGAAGGTATCATTTCCTGATATTAATTTCATTTTTTTTTGAATAATCGATTTTGTTGGATTAGAAAATGAAATTCCTCTTTGTGATAATTCTAAAAGCTTTTTGATGTCTTTAGAAACCGAATAACTCATTATTTTTGAGTGTAGAAAATGTTCTTGAAACTGCAGTGTTATAACAGCGGCTTTACTTATAGCACTATCTGATTTCCAAACATGTTTAAGTTCAGGCCCAAGAAGGGTTAAATCGGTACCATTAATTTTTTCAGTTGAATCTCCAACAGTTCTGCTACCTTTAAAACCTGAAATGAGGTTTAATTCGTATTCGTTATGAAAATGCAGCGGATAGTCAAATAATGCATTTTTATGCTTTAAAACAACAAATGGATCATCGGTTTTTATAGGTGTAATTTCTCTTATAGATCTCATGAATAAATACAGTTTTTGTATTTAAGTTTTATGGTAAAATTAATAATTTAAAAATATATTTCACATAAATTAATGATATCGTAATGTTTTTTAGTAGAAAATTAATAATAAATAATTGTAAAGTTCAAAAAATGCAAAGTATTGAGCATTAAATAATCATTTTTAAGACTATTTCTTGTCTAATTTTGACCAACAATTAAATTTTAAAGCTAAACTAAATGAATAAAAGAAATAGAATTAGGTTTCTAGCTAGCGTCATGTTTATTTTAGGGTTAACCACCTTAAATGCTCAAATTAATGTTAGCGGTATTGTTACTGATGAAGGAGGGATTCCTTTGCCAGGAGCAAATGTTATTGAACAAGGTACTTCTAATGGTACTACTACTGATTTTGATGGTAGGTTTAATTTAACTGTTAAAAATAAATCATCTAAATTAGAATTAACGTATGTTGGTTATTTAGCACAATTAGTAGCTGTTGAAAATAAAACCAACTTTAATATTGTTTTAAAAGAAGACATTGCATCATTAGATGAAGTTGTAGTTGTAGGTTATGGATCGGTTAAAAAAAGTGATCTTACAGGTTCTGTAGCTTCAGTAGATATGGATGATATTCCTGCTAAACCTGCCAATTCTGTTGATGGTTTACTGCAAGGGCAAGTGGCTGGTGTGCAAGTAACATCGCCATCCGATAACCCTGGAGCAGGTTCTGTAATAAGAATTAGAGGAGGTAGTTCCTTAAGAGGTGGTAATGACCCGTTAGTTGTTGTAGATGGTTTTCCAATAGGAACTGCTGGAGACTTAAAGCAGATTTCTCCACAAGATATTGCCTCAATGGAGGTGTTAAAGGATGCTTCGGCTTCTGCAATTTATGGTTCTAGAGGTGCTAATGGTGTTATTATGATTACCACTAAAAAAGGTTCTAGAAATACTACCGAAGTAACTGTTTCTCAACAAAACACGTTTTCAAGTTTTACTTCAGATTTAAACCTTTGGAGAGATCCTGCTTTAATGGCAGAATTAAGTAATGAATCTAGAATTAATGGTGGTTTTGTTCCGTTGTATATTGGCGCAGAAGATGCAAACGGTATATATTATCCTTCTTTAAGTGAGTTAAAAAATAATACATGGCCATATTACACAAAATGGGATGATATTGTTTTTAGAGACCCTGTTTCTAACAATACAAACTTAGCTGTAAGGAGTCAAACAGATAGAACTCAATTTAGTTTAAGTGCAACATATTATACTAATGAAGGGGTTTATATTGAAGACGATTACAATAAGCTAAACCTTAATTTAAATGTAACTCATAAATTGTTTGATGATAAGGTAACAGTTGGTGCAAATGTAATTTACTCTAAAGGAAAGCAAAATAATAATGGTGATTTAGCATATTGGCGAAATCCAATTTTTCCAGTTTATCAAGACAATGATCCAACAAAGGATTACTTCCTAGCTGGAGTTCAAGATTTTTCTCATCCTATAGCGTTAACAGAGAATAGAAGTAATGAAACTAGATTTTTAGATTTTATAAGTTCTGCATATGTAGATGTACAACTATTACCATCATTAAAGTTTAAAACACAGCTGAATTATAAATACGGACGCTCAATTAATGAGTTTTATAACCCAAAGAGATACACCTTAGATGGTACTTTTAATAATGGAGCTGGAGGCATAAATAACTGGGATAACCACGAAACCGTAGCCGAGTCTTTCCTAACTTTTGATAAGTTGTTTAATGAAAAACACAAGGTAACAGCCATGGGTGGTGTTTCTTATCAGTATTCAGAAACCAGAACATCAAACTTAAGAGCTTTCGATTTTTTAAACGAATCTTTAGGAAGCGGTAACCTAGCTTCAGGAAATCCAGAACAGCAATCTGTTTCAAATGGGCTAACCGAAACTGTTTTATATTCAGGGTTAGGGCGTTTTAATTACACTTATGATGATAAGTATTTGGTAACATTTACTATACGTGCAGATGGGTCTTCAAAATTTGGCTCTAATAACCAATGGGCATACTTCCCTTCAGGAGCTTTAGGTTGGAAATTGCATAATGAGAAATTTATTGAAGACTTAAACATATTTGATCAATTAAAATTAAGAGCAAGTTTTGGTATCTCTGGTAACCAAGGTATTTCACCATACTTAATAAACAGTAGGTACGGGCAAGATCAATACTTCGTAAACGGAGGCTGGCAAACAACCATTGGTCCTGGTTATGCAGTGGGTCAAGATAGTCAAACAGGAAAATTTATTTGGGGTGGTATCCCAAATCCAGATTTAAAATGGGAAACAACAAGACAATTTAACATAGGTGCAGACTTCTCGTTTTTTAAACGTCGTTTAAATGTAACACTAGATTACTATAATAAATATACTGATGATTTATTGCGTGAGCGGTTAATTTCTCCTTCATCATCATATGATAGAATGTGGGTTAATGATGGTGAAATTGAAAATAGAGGTATTGAAATTACTTTAGATGGAAAAATTATTAATAATGACGATTGGGGAGTAAACGGAACCTTTATTTTCTCTAAAAATGAAAATGAAGTAGTTAGCCTAGGTAATGCATTATCATCTGGTTTAAATACTGATGCTTTAACAGGAATGCAATACGAATTCTCAGGTAGCACCGTTGAAGCGTTTAGAGCTGTGCCAAATATTTTGGCAGTGGGCCAACCTATTAATGTGTTTTATGGATATAGAGTAGATGGCATTGTACAATCTGAAGCAGATGGATTAGCTTCTGGTTTAACAGGAGATTTAGCACAACCAGGTGAATTTAAATATGTAGACCTAAATGAAGATGGTGTTATAGATGAAGGAGATAGAACAATAATTGGTAATCCTAATCCAGATTTTTCTGCAAGTTTAAATCTACAGTTTAGATATAAGAAATTTGATGCTTCACTTTTCTTTAATGGAACTTTTGGACAAGATATCTTCAATACAAAACGATTTGGAGAACCAAATAACACGCCATTAAGATGGACACAAGATAACTTAACAAACAATTATCCAAGCCTGCGAGATGGTAGAAACCTTTTAATGTCAGATTGGTTTATAGAAGAAGGAAGTTTTGTGAGACTTCAAAACTTAACCGTTGGGTATAACTTTGATTTACCTAAACTATTTAAAAGAGGTAGAGTGTTTGTTAACGGAACAAACTTATTTACAATAACAGATTTTGAAGGTTATGACCCCGAAATAGGTGAGAATGGTATTTATTGGGGAGGTTACCCAAGATTGAGAAACTGGACATTAGGTTTAGAATTTACATTTTAAACTTTGGTTATGACTAGACAAGCATTTATAACAATAAACGAATTGAAAAAAATGAATTTTAGAAATATAATATTAGGTTTAACTTTTGCAATTGGCCTTGTGTCCTGTGAAAGTTTAGATGTAGAGCCTGAAGGTTTTTACTCCGATGATAACTTCTATAAAAGTTTAGAAGACGCCGAAGCGTCTGTACTATACGCCTATGATGCGCTAACTTTAGTGAGTTATGCACCAATAACATTTTATTTAACAGAACTAGCTTCAGACAATTGTGTGGTAAAACCAGATGAAGGTGCAGATGCTCAACAATTTGTAAACTGGGAAGTAAGCTCGCAAAATGATTTGTTATTGCAATTCTACAGATCTGCTTACATTGCAATAAATAGAGCCAATGCCGTAATAGAAAATGTAGAAGGAAGAGGCTTTAATGAAGCCGATGAAAAACGCCTCTTAGGTGAAGCCTTATTCTTAAGAGCTTACAATCACTTTAATGTTGTTAAAGCATTTGGTTTGGCGCCTCTACAAAAATCTTTAATAGATAGATTAGACGAAACAACAGCTGTGTTACCTGCCAATATGGAAGAAGTTTACAGTTTCTTAATTGAAGACTTAACCACAGCAATAGATTACCTAGAAGTAAATCGTGTAGTTGGAAGAGCAGATAAAGTGGCAGCACAAGCTCTATTGGCAAAAGTATATTTGTTTGCAGCTTCAGCTAAAGAAAGTGGAGTGCCAAATTATAACACCATTTCAGAGAGTGTAGATAATTTGTATGCTAAAGCAGCCGAATTTTCAGGAGCTGTTTTAAATAATCAAGGTGAATATTATCATGATAATAACTTGCAGAATATTTATGATGTTAATGCTCCTAACGGACCAGAACATATCTTCATTTTATCAATGGATAGATCTGGAACAAAAGAGGGCGATTATTCCAAATTATCAAAATACTTCATTCCATGGTTGGGAGGCTCAACAGTATATCTTAAAAATTCAGATGATTCTTTCTCGCCAACGCATGATGGTTGGAGCGTATTCCAAACCACAGATGATTTATTTACGTCATACGAAGTGGATGATAAACGCAGAAATGAACTCATAGTTTCTGAAGTTTATGATGAAACTGAAACATCTTTAGGAACAATTAATGACGGTGCAGTACAATACCCTTTCACAAGAAAATATATAGATCCAGAGTTTGAAGGTGATAAAACAAGTACTAGACCTTATTTAATTAGATATTCAGATATTCAATTGGTTTATGCCGAAGCAACAGCAAATACAGATGGTTTACAGCATTATAACATGATACGTAGAAGAGCAGGTGTAAGTGAGTTGGCAAGCGTAGGAGATGTAAATCAATTTAGAAATTTAGTAATTCAAGAACGCCAAAGAGAATTAGCTTTTGAAGGTGACCGTCTTTGGGATTTAAGACGTAAAAATATGGTACAGTCTCAAGTGTTTCAAGCCGCAGGCTTATCACCAAATGCTGCGTCTTTTTATCCAATTCCGCAACGCGAAATAGATTTAAATCCAAACATCAACTAAAAACAAGAAAAATGAAAAAGTTATATCAAATAAGTGTAATTATCCTGTCGCTATTCATGGTGGCATGTAACGATAATCCTCTTGAAACTATAGAAGGAACCGGTTGGCAAAAAGAACGTAATATCATTTCAATTTTAGTTGAAGGGCAAATAGGGACGGCCGTTATTGAAAGAGATTTTGATGATGCTAAAATCAAAATATTTGCCAAAGAAGAAAATATTGCTGATATCACCAAGGTAGAAATTAAAAATATAGAATTGTCTTACGGAGCTACAACCCCAAACATTGAAGGATCAACTTTAGATTTTTCAAGTGGTGTGAGTGAAATTTCAATTGTATCTGGAGCAGGAGAAACATTAAACTGGGAAGTTACCTTATTACCATTTGTGTCCGATTTAGAAGGAGATTGGTACATTGGTGAAATAGGTTTGTATGCAGATATGTGGACCTGGGAAAGCTGGGGCTGGGAAAAATACGAGAAAATTAATAATTACCTACCAGAATTATCACCAGAGTTAGATAACATACTTAGTTTTAATGTTGAAGGTGCTGATGAAAACGGAAATCCGTTTGGTACTTACCAACATAAACCTGGTAACGATGGACTTTATGGTAACTTTGGCGATGCCGCTCAAGGGTGGGATTTTAACGAAAGGTTTAGAAAAATTCCAACAGGTTCAGGTACTTGGTTAAGAGACTTTGAACGTAATAAAGTTATAATTACAGATGAGAATAGAAAGGTTTATGAACTAGATTTAGAAGTGTTTATTGATACAGAGGAAGTTGCCTTAAAATCAGATTTACTATATCAGCCAGATCTCTTTGATTGGGATGTACAAGCTTGGGCTTATGAAGAATTAGCGCACATGTCTAAATCTATGTGGTATAGATTAACTAGAGACTATGTGCCGCAAACTGGTAATGATATCAGATCGTTAACGGTTGCTAATCAAGTAGGAGATGCTACAATAGATGGAGGTAACAAAACAGTTACCGTTGTAATAGAAGATAATGGAGCTGATATTTCGGCAATTGAAATTACAGATTTAGGAATTTCGTTTTTAGCCTCTTCAGATAAAGCAGTTGGAGAAACTTTAGATTTCTCTGGAGATTATACTTCTGAAATTACAATTACTTCTGAAGCAGGTGAAGCCGTAGTTTGGACAATTAACCTAGAAATAGATTTAGATGTTAGTGATGTATCTATTGCCGGAACATGGACAATTGATGAAATAGGTTTGTATGCAGATTTGTTTACTTGGGAAAGCTGGGGCTGGGATAAAAATGAATTGGTAACAAATTATTTGCCAAACGCATCTACAGAGCTAGACAATACAATAACCTTTATTGTAACCGGAAAAGATGCTCAAGATAGACCATACGGAACTTATGATAATAACGCAGGTACAGACGGCGCATACGGAAATTTTGTGTCTGATGACACTAGTTGGCCTGAAACAGATTTTAATAGCAGATTTAGAAAAGTGCCAACAGGAACTGGTACTTGGATTTTAGACGGAGAAACAGTTACCATCACTGATGGTGGTGGTACTAACTTCGTTTTAACTTTAGAAGTAAAAACAGAGACTACAATTGCATTAAGTTCAGATTTAGAGTTCCTAGCAGAACAGTTTGATTGGAATGAGCAAAACTACAGCTACGAAGAAACTGCACACATGTCTAAAAAAATGTGGTATAACTTAAGTAAATAAAAAACCGCACCTGCATACTTATGCTTTTGCAGGTGTTAAATACATTTTTAAAATGAATAAATCAAAATATATGATATCGGTATTATTTTCTCTAATTCTGGTTTTAGTCAGCTGTGATGATAATAATTTAGATGATGAGATAAATAAAACGGTTCAGGCAAATAGAGAGATAAATATAACCTCTCAGGTGGTGTCTAACAATTTTGTTGGTAATGGTGCTCAATGGGGTGGTTATGATTTAGTACAAACATGGTTAGGACAAGAAACTTTAAGTGATGCAGATTGGAATAAGATGTTTGAAAGAATAGATTTTATGCGTCCACCTTTTTTAAGAATAATGACAAACGCAGGGTGGTCTTACGATAATAATGGTACCTATGACGAGGTTACAAAAACCAAATCATTATTTAAAATGTTAGACTATGCACAAAGTAGAAATATTGAAATAACCTACGGAGAATGGGGGCATCAATCTGTTGGAAATGTTAGTACAATAGACATGAATTGGATTGCAAATTCTGTAAAATTCTTAAATCATTTAGTAAATGAAAAAGGATATACCGTTATAAAAACCATAAACATTATTAACGAACCTAATGGAGATTGGGCTTCTACACAAGGTAGTTATGATATTTATAGAGATGTACAATTAGCTTATCTCCAAGAAATGGCTAAATATTCTTTATCGGAAGTTAAATTAATGGGGCCAGATATTGCCGTATTCAATACGGCTAGTCAAACGGAATGGTTAGCTAATACTAACAACGATTTTGGTGATAATGTTGGGCTTTATGATATTCATGTATACCCAAAACAACAGTTAGTTCGTAATGGCGAATTCAGTGATATGTTAAGAGCTTACAAAAAAGTAACTCCAGAAGGAAAACAAATTGTTTTAGGAGAAATAGGCTTTAAATATGATGAGGTTGATGCAGAATTAAAGAGACAGAACGAAGAAGCTATAGCTAATGATCCTTATGCAGGAGAAGATTCTAATATGATGGTATATGAGGCTTTTTACGGCATTGATATGGCAGATGCAATAATTCAAACAATGAGAGAAGGCTATTCTGGCGCTTTAGTTTGGAATATGGATGATGCTATGTACAACAGTCCAGATAATGGAGATTACCAAACAACTGCACTTAAACGTTGGGGTTTTTGGAATATTTTAGGCGAAGAGTTAGCCGGTAACGGAGCAGATGAAAATATCCGTCCGTATTTCTATCCGGTATCATTGTTAACAAGATATTTTCCTGCTGGTAGCGAAATATTCAATGTTGAATTACCAAATAAAAAAGGTGTTAGAGCTGTAGTAGGTGTTTTTAATGGAAAATATACCGTAGCCATAGTTAATTCACATTATACAACTTATGACATTGTTTTAAAATCAGATGCATTAAGTAGTTTAACTGCTAACAAGTATACTTATAAGTCCAATGCAGATGGTTCTTTTGAAGGAGAAGTAGATGGCAATGGATTTGCCGTACCATCAGAAAATAATGTGGCATTAAACTTTCAACAAGGAGTCAATATAACATTACAAGGTGAATCTTTTGTCCTATATACTAACATGGATTAAAACTTTCACTAAAAACATAACCAAGTAATTAAAAAAATAAAATAGAATGAAAACTATTAAAAAACAGCAAGTAGGTGTTATACGTTTAGAAAAGCACGAAAAAAATCCAATTTTTAGTCCAAATCCAAATAATCATTGGGAAAACATTGTAGTATGTAATCCCGGAGTTTGGTATGAAGATGGGAAATTTACAATGCTTTACAGAGCTGCTGGTGATGATGAAGAGCACTACATAAGATTTGGCTTAGCTGAAAGTACCGATGGTGTGAATTTTGAAAGAATGTCTAATGACCCCATATTTTCACCTAGTGTTGATGGGCCTGATATGGGCGGAGTGGAAGATCCAAGAATTGTAAAATTTGGAGACGAATATTACATAACCTATGCCTACAGGCCCTTTCCTCCAGGACAGTATTGGAAGTTTGCCCACGATGTTATTTTATTACCAGAATCTGGTGAAGATACACCGCTAGTATACAAAAAGAACATTGCAAACTCTGGATTAGCAATTACTAAAGATTTTAAAAATTATAAACGTTTAGGAAGAATAACCACGTCTAATTTAGATGATAGAGATGTTATTTTATTTCCTGAAAAAATTAATGGGAAATTTGCCATGTTACACAGACCAAAAGAGTGGATAGGTGAGGCATATGGTACTAACAAACCAGCAATTTGGATTCGTTTTTCAGATGACTTAATGGTTTGGGAAGGAGAAAGTACAATGTTAATAGCAGGAAGAGAAGGTACTTGGGAAGAAAAGGTTGGTGGAAGTACACCTCCTTTAAAAACTAAAGATGGTTGGTTAATAATTTATCATGGTGTTGAAAATGGCGGATTAGGATATTACCGCGCTGGAGCGGCACTTTTAGATTTAGAAGACCCAACAAAAGTTATTGGTAGATTAGAAGACTGGATTATGGAGCCAGAACATGATTATGAAATTGAAGGGTATTATAAAGGCTGTGTTTTCCCTACAGGTAATATGATTATTGATGACACACTTTATGTATATTATGGAGCAGCCGATAAATATATTGGTCTAGCTACATGTAACATTAATGAATTACTTGACGAATTGAAAAAATCAAAATGATAAAAAAAGGCATTCATTTTCTAGCGTATGGCGCTTTAATAATATTGGGGCTTACACTAACCTATTGTGTAAATAAAAAACATAAAGAGGTAGATGTAACCATCTCGTTTAGTGAATCTGGGAAACTTAATTTTCCTTTTATTGGTCATGGTGTGCAGTGGTCTGCGTATCCGCATGCAGACTCTAACGAGGCAGAATGGGGATTCCTAATGACCGATGACAAATGGGAAGAACTTTATAAACGACTAGATTTTGTTAATCCGCATATTATTAGGGTAATGGATGTCTCAACATGGAGATACTATAAAGGGTTAGATAAAAGTGGACATCCAATTTTAGATTTCAATACCCAAGAGGTAAAAAGCCTTTATAAACTGTTAGATTATTGCCAGAAACGTAATATTCAAGTTTTATTTGGTGAATGGGGTGCTCCAGGCTTATGGAATTTAGATGAATCTATTCCAGAAATTGAAAGAGCCGATGATCCTAGATGGATAAAAATGATTACTAAATATTTAAATCATTTAATAATTGAAAAAGGATATACTTGTATTAAGTACTATAACTTGGTAAATGAACCTAATGGTTATTGGGCATCAACTGATGGCGATTGGGAGCAATGGCAAACAGGCTATAGATTACTAGCAAATGAGCTTGAAACAACTGGATTAGATAAGTATGTAACACTTTCAGGACCTGATGCTGTAACCCAGTGGGATCATCCAAAACATCCAAAAAAAGCGCATGATTGGGTATACTCAACGGTAACAGATTTAGATGCTATTACGGGCTTATATGATTTTCATATTTATGCAGATCAGGATTTAATAAGAACAGGCAACTTCATCTCATATCTGCAACCTTTTACTTCAGAAATAAACAAAACTAAAAAACCAATGGTTTTAGGTGAGTTGGGTATGAAATACAGTGGCACTTTAAAAGATGAAAACAGAAAACGAGGTGAAGAAGATCCATATGCTGGACCAGATGACTCTTCTATGTTTGTATATGATTATTTCTACGGTGTAGATATGGCCGATGCAGCAATACAAAGTATGCTTGCTGAGGTAGGTGGTGCCATTGCTTGGGATTTAGATGATGCCATGCATACAGTTGGAGATTTAGGAGAAAAAAATCAACTAAAAAAGTGGGGTATGTGGAATATTTTAGCAGAAGAATTTGGTGATTTAAAAGCTGATAAAACACCAAGGCCTTGGTCTTATACATGGACGTTGTTATGTAATACATTCCCACCAGGTTCCAAGATTTTTAAACCTGATTTTTCAAAAAAGAATGATAGTATTAGAGCCGTTGCTTCTGTAAAGAAAGATGTACTTTCTATGGCTTTTGTAAATCAATCAAGTACTTCAAAAGCAATTGAAATTAAATCAGATTTAGAATGGCATAAGAAAGAGTTGTTTCTATACGAATATTCAGAGGATAACAGACCTGTAAATGCTGAAGGTTTTCCTGTAGTAACAAGGCGTGTAGATTTTAAACCTGAAGGTTTTAAGTTAAGCTTAAAAGAAAATAGTGTAGTGTTTATTAGTTCAATAGAACTTAAATAATAAAAGGAAATTTATGGAATATAATTTAGGAATTGTAGATGTAACGGTACTTGTTGTATACTTTATATTCATAGTTTGGTTTGGAATTAAAGCGTCTAAAAAAGGGAGCGATTCTACCAGTGATTATTTTTTAGCAGGAAGAAACATGACTTGGCCAATTATTGGTTTTTCCTTATTTGCGGCAAGTATTTCTAGTACAACTTTAATTGGGAAAAGTGGTGATGCCTATTCCACGGGAATTGCCGTGTTCAACTACGATTTAATATCTGTATTGGTCATGGTGTTTTTTGCCATGTTCTTTTTACCATTTTATATTAAATCGGGCATTTTTACCATTCCGGAATTCTTAGAAAAGCGTTTTGATAAACGTTCTAGGTATTATTTTTCCTTTATCACCTTAATGGGGTCTACATTTCTTGATGCTGCAGGTGCATTATATGCCGCATCATTATTAATGAAATTGGTATTTCCCTCAATGTCAATAATGTCTTTATCTATAATTTTTGCATTAATAGTGGCAGCTTATACCATTCCAGGAGGGCTTTCTGCTGCAATAAAAGTAGATTTAATACAAGGCATTTTATTATTAGGAGGCACATTTATCTTAACATTTTTAGCCATGAATAATGGTGGTTTAGACTATCTAAAGACCTTACTTTTAGAGGGTGATTATATGATGAAATTAATAAGGCCACTAGATGATGCCTCAGTACCGTGGTTAGGAATGATTGTTGGAATTCCAATTTTAGGGTTCTACTTCTGGGGAAATAATCAAGTTTTAGTGCAACGCGTACTTACTGCAAAATCTATAGACCACGGTAGAAAAGGCATCTTGTTAGTAGGATTTTTAACGGTGTCACTTATTTTTATCATCATTTTTCCTGCTGTAATAGGGAAGCATTTATTTCCTGGACTACCAAAGAATGATATGGTATATCCAAAGTTGGTAATTGAACTTATGCCAACGGGTTTATTGGGTTTAATGTTAGCAGCTATGGTTGCAGCTTTAACGTCTACGCTTAGTGCACTTTTAAATTCTGTTGCTACCTTGTTTACTATGGATTTTTATACCAAAATGAAAAAGGATACATCTCAAAAAGAACAAGTTTATGTTGGTAAAATTGTTTCAGTTATTGTATTGGTTTTGGCCGTATTATGGGTGCCTTTTGTTTCTAAATTTGATTCATTATTAAAATACTATCAAGAAATGCTAACGTATATAGCGCCTCCTGTAGTGGCGGTCTTCTTTTTAGGTGTTTTTTGGAAACGTATTAACAAGCACGGGGCATTCTGGGGACTTATAGGTGGTGCCTTTGCTGCCGTAGTTACGGTTGTTGCCAAAGTAGCCTTTAATTATGAGCTTTTAGGAGATATTCACTTTTTATTAAAAGTACCGTTTTACTTTGTGTTTAGTGCGGTTATAATCATCGTGGTTAGTTTGTTTTCCAAACCTGATAACAAAACTGAAATTGAAGAGCTAATTTGGACTAAAAAGATATATCAAGAAGAATCTAAAGCTTTAATAGGCGTACCATTCTATAAGAATTTTAGAGTATGGTCTGTGATCCTTATTCTCTTCTGCTTTTTAGTTTTATACATCTACCAATAACTGTATTCTAAACAATGAATAAAATTCTTTCTTGGTCTATTACAGCGGCTTTGGCCGGATTTTTGTTCGGGTTTGATACTGTAGTAATATCTGGTGCAGATAAGGAATTGCAAGCGCTTTGGAATTCTTCGAATGCATTTCATGGCTCTGTGGTTATGGCTATGGCTTTATGGGGAACTGTTGTTGGAGCTATTTTTGGTAGTCTACCCACAAATAAGCTTGGAAGAAAAAAAACACTGGTTTGGATTGGCGTTTTTTACTTTGTTTCGGCTTTAGGTTCCGCTTTGGTAAATGATCCATATACTTTTGCGTTTTTTAGGTTTTTAGGGGGGTTGGGTGTTGGAGCATCTACGGTTGCAGCGCCAGCTTATGTTTCAGAAATTGCACCAGCAAAAGATAGAGGTCGTTTAGTGGCACTTTATCAATTTAATATTGTGTTGGGAATATTAATGGCTTTTTTGTCTAACTATTTACTAAGTTCTATTGCATTTAATGCTTGGAGGTGGATGATTGGGGTAGAAGCGATTCCCGCGTTATTATATACAATTTTAGCCTTTACAATACCCAAAAGCCCAAGGTGGTTGTTATCTCAAAATAGAGTTGAAGAAGCTAAGGAAATATTCCAAGTGGTCAATCCAAATGGTAATATCAATGACTTTGTTACAGAAAGCAATGATGATAAAGCTGAAGAAAGAAATGAAAGTATTTTTCTAAAAAAGTACAGATTACCTTTAATTTTAGCATTTCTTATTGCATTTTTTAATCAATTTTCTGGAATTAATGCGTTTTTATATTATGCTCCAAGAATTTTTGAAGAAGCGGGCTTAGGAGAGCGTACAGCACTATTAAGCAGTATTGGAATTGGAGTTACCAATCTTGTTTTTACCATTATAGGAGTTACCATGATTGATAAGTTTGGTAGAAAAACTTTAATGTACATTGGTTCTTTTGGGTATATAATCTCTTTGGGTATGGTTGCAGTGGCATTTTTTCTTAATTGGGGAGGAATGGCAGTACCCGGATTTTTGTTTTTGTTTATAGCCTCACATGCTATTGGGCAAGGAGCAGTTATTTGGGTATTTATTTCTGAAATATTCCCCAATAAACTAAGAGCAAGCGGACAAGCATTTGGCTCGTCGGTACACTGGATATTGGCTGCCATAATACCATCTTTAGTTCCTGTTTTAATAACCAGTGTAGGAGCAGGAACTGTATTTGCGTTTTTTGCCTTTATGATGGTATTGCAATTACTTTTTGTAATATTCTTAATGCCAGAAACTAAAGGTGTTGAACTCGAAACCTTAGCTAAAAAACTTTTAAATAAAATATAATGTTCAGAACCTTAAAAACTACCTATTCTGTTTTGATTTTAGTAATCATTACGTGCTATTCTATAAAAGCAAAAGCTCAAGATCCAAATTTTCATATTTATCTATGTTTCGGGCAATCTAATATGGAAGGATCTGCTCAAATAGAAGAACAAGACAGAATAGAGAATAGTAGGTTTTTGGTACTTCAGTCTCTAGATTGTGATAATTTATTGAGAAAAAAGAATATTTGGTATCCTGCTTCACCACCGTTAAGTCAATGCTATACAGGATTATCTCCTGCCGACTATTTTGGAAAAACCATGGTAAAACATTTACCAGATAGTATTAAAATTGGTGTAATAAATGTGGCTGTTGGCGGTAGTGATATTAGATTGTTTGATAAAGAAATTTACAAGAATTACACCAAAACTTATCCAGAAGATTGGTTTCAAAAGAAAATAAATGATTACGGTGGCAATCCGTATAGACACTTTATAGAACTGGCTAAACTGGCTCAAAAAGATGGCGTTATAAAAGGCATACTTTTACATCAAGGAGAAACAAATAAAGATGATAAAAATTGGCCCCAATATGTTAAGGTGGTTTATAATAATATACTAAAAGACCTAAATCTTAAGGCGGATGAGGTACCATTATTGGCAGGTGAGTTAGTACATAAAGATCAAAATGGACTTTGTGCCAGTATGAATCCAATAATAAATACATTACCTAATGTTATTCCAACATCTCACATAATTTCGTCTAAAGGTTGTGATGTGAGAGAAGACAATGTACATTTTAATTCTAAAGGTGTTAGAGCGTTGGGTAAACGTTATGCCTTAAAAATGCTTGAACTTAAAAATTAGTGATTATGGCTAATTAATTACTTCATTAAATAGTAAGTAATCAATAAAATACAGGAATAGAATATTCTTTTTGAGTGTTAATTTTACTAAATCCAATTAATCTAAATACATTGAATTATGAGTAAAAAAAATACACAAATTAAAAAATCACTATGTTTATTATTAGGAAGTTTGTTTATTACGGCAACAGTACTTTCTCAAACAACAGTTGTGGATTTTGAAAACCCTTCAGAATATCAACATTTAGCATGGAATGGCACACCAGAAGTGGTGGCTAACCCTAATGCCACAGGCATAAACACATCGGCTACAGTAGGTAAATACACTATTCCTGCCGGAAATGCATGGTCTAATGCTTCAGTAGTAATAATAAACACGCCTTTAAATTTAAAAGATTTAAGCAATTTAGAGTTTAGTATAATTGCACCCTCTGGTACGCAAATGTATTCTAAATTAGAGCTTGATGGCGTTGGTGGTGTGGCAGAGGCCTATGCAACACCAACAGCAAATGCAAATTGGCAGAAAATTACACTTAATTTTTCACCACTAGATGGAGTAGATGTTAATACCGCTACATATGATAAATTTACTTTCTTTTTTAATGTTAATGATAATGATGGAGGTGAAGTCTGGTATTTTGATGATATTATAGTTAATAACAATGCACTTAGTGTAAAGGAAAATTCTTTAACTTATTTAAATATTTATCCAAATCCGGTTACAGATAATTTATTTGTTAATAATACTCAATTTATTAAAGGAACAATTTACAATACATCAGGAAATTTAATAAAAACATTTACTAACAACGTAACCAATGTATCTTCAATAAAACCAGGGTTATATTTTTTGTCTATTCAAAATACTAATGGTGAGGTAAGTGTTAAAAAGTTTATAAAAAAATAGTTAGTTTTAGTTTTGTTTAAGAGCACTGCACAAAACTTTTGGTGTGGTGCTTTTGTAATTTCAAAGTTTTTTATGAAAAAAATATATATCCATTTTGCAACAGTTATTATCAGTTTATGGCTAGTAACCTCGTGTAAAACAATAAAAAGTACGCATAAAAGCTTAAATAATAATTGGCTATTTAAAACAGAAAAAGATACTAGTTGGTTAAAAGCCAGTGTGCCAGGTACTGTGCATACAAATTTGCTAGAAAACAAGATTATAGCAGATCCTTTTTACAGAATTAATGAAAAAGATTTACAATGGATAGATAAAAACAACTGGGAATACAAAACAAAATTTGAAGTAAATAAAGCTACCCTAAATAATGAAAACCTTGAGATAATATTTAATGGTTTAGATACCTATGCCAGTATATATTTAAATAACGCTTTGTTATTAAAAACAGATAATATGTTTTTAGAGTATAAAGTAAACGTTAAACCGTATTTAAAATTAGGAGAAAATCATTTAAAAATAGTGTTTCAATCACCAATAAAAAAAGGTTTAGAAAAACGCAAATCTTTAGGTTATAACTTGCCTAATGCGGTAAATGACCAATCTGAAAATGGAGGCTTAGGCAAAAAACAAGTAGCCGTATTTAGTAGAAAACCCGGGTATCATTTTGGATGGGATTGGGGGCCAAGGCTCGTTACAAGTGGTATATGGAAAGATATTGATTTGCGGTCTTGGAACAAAGCCATTATAAGAGATGTTTATATAAAACAAGAAAGTTTAACAAACAAGAAAGCTTTTTTAGCAGCAGAATTAGAAATTGAGTCTACAGAAAAAATTAATGCTATTTTAAACATTAAGGTTGACCAAAACTTACATATAAAGAAACAAATAAACTTAAATTTAGGTTTTAACAAAATTGAAATTCCTTTCACAATTGAAAGCCCTGAATTATGGTGGACAAATGGACTAGGAAACCAAAAGTTGTATAACGTTGAAGTTGAGTTAAAACACAAAAGTAAAATTGTGTCTTTTGAAGAGCGGAATATTGGTATCAAAACATTAAAAGTTGTTCAAAATAAAGATGAATATGGAGAAAGCTTCTATTTTGAATTAAACGGAAGACCAGTTTTTATGAAAGGCGCTAATTACATTCCTCAAGATGTATTTTTAACAAGAGTAACGGTAAAAGATTATGAAACAATTATAAAAAATATGGTAGATGCCAATTATAACATGATACGCGTGTGGGGTGGTGGTATTTATGAAAAAGAGATTTTTTATAATCTATGCGATAAATACGGTATTCTAGTTTGGCAAGATTTTATGTTTGCATGTGCCATGTATCCGGGAGATGAAGCGTTTTTAACTAGCGTTAAAGAAGAGGCTATTTATAATGTTAAAAGATTAAGAAATCATACAAGTATAGCACTTTGGTGTGGTAATAATGAAAATTTAACCGCATGGAAAAATTGGGGGTGGATTCCAGAGATTCTTAACAACCAAGGGCAAGAAGTAGTAGATAAGATATGGAAAGGGTATACCGATGTTTTCCATAAAATTTTACCCAAGGTAGTTGAAGAATTTGATAGCGATACATTCTATTGGGCGTCATCACCAACTTCAGCAAGAGGAGAAGATGCCACATTAACATCGGGAGATTATCATTATTGGGGCGTTTGGGGGCAGCAAGAAACGTTTTCAACTTTTAATGAATACATTCCGCGTTTCATGTCTGAATACGGATTTCAGTCATTTCCAGAGTTTAGTTCAGTAGAAAAATTTACAGAACCACAAGATTGGGATGTGTATTCAGAAGTTATGAAATCCCATCAACGTCACCCAATAGGCAATAAAAATATAGAGTATTACATGAAACCGCTATATAAAAAACCAAAGAATTTTGAGGCGTTTTTATATGTTAGTCAGTTATTACAAGCAAGAGGCATGCAAATAGCTATTGAAGCACATAGGCGAAACATGCCTTATTGTATGGGGTCTTTATACTGGCAAATAAACGATTGTTGGCCAGTTGCCTCATGGTCTACCATTGATTATTATGGTAATTGGAAAGCAGCTCACTACAAAGTAAAAGATTTATATAAGGCAGTTAAAGTAATGTTTTATGAGAACAAAGAGAAATTAGAAGTGCATATTGTTTCAGATGAAGTAAAAGACAAAAAAGCATATCTTAAATTACGTGTTTTAGATTTTGAAGGGAAAGTGATTAAAACAGTTACACAGGCCGTAACCATTAAGGCAAATACAAGTAAAGTTTATTTAAGTAAAGACGTTAGCGCATTAGTTTCCGAAGAAGAAAAAAACAAAACGTTTGTAATTACCGAATTAATAGGAAGTAATGATAACGTTTTTGATGAGAGTATTTATTATTTTGAAACACCTAAAAACTTAAATTTAACAGAGCCTAAAATTGATTTTACAGTTTTAAAAGTTGAAGGCAATAATATTACAATTAAATTTAAAGCCAATACCTTAGCTAAAAGTGTACGTTTAACTACAGATGAACTAGGGCAATTTTCAAATAATTATTTTGATATCATTCCAAATAAAGCATACAATATCAATTTCAAATCTGATAAAATAATTGATGTTGAAAAATTCAAAAGCAGTTTAGAAATAATATCATTAATTAATACTTACAAAAACTCAGACAATGCAATTATATCCAATTAAATTTGAACCCATTTTAAAAGAAAGAATTTGGGGAGGAGAAAAATTAACATCAACTTTTAAAAAGAATTCAAATAAAACCAATATAGGTGAAAGTTGGGAGATTTCAGATGTTGAGGGAGACGTTTCAATAGTAGCAAACGGGCCATTAAAGGGGGAAACACTAAAAACACTTCTGCAAACTTATAAAGGCAGTATTGTTGGAAATAAAGTTTATAAAACGTTTAAAGATAATTTTCCTGTTTTAATAAAATTTATTGATGCTAAAACCCCGCTTTCTATTCAGGTACACCCAAATAATGAGTTGGCAAAAGAGCGTCATAACTCCTTTGGAAAAAATGAAATGTGGTATATAATGGATTGTGAAGAAGATGCCGAATTAATAGTTGGATTTAATAAACAAATTACTAAAGATGAATACATTTTAGCACTACAAAACAAAACAATATTAGATGTTCTAAATACAGAAAAAATTGAAACAGGAGATGTGTTTTACATACCAACCGGTAGAGTACATGCTATAGGAGCTGGTACAGTTTTGGCAGAAATACAACAAACGTCTGATATTACTTATAGAATTTATGATTATGAACGTGTAGATAAAAAAACAGGAAAACAAAGAGAGTTACACACGCAATTAGCATTAAACGCTATTGATTTTAATGCATGTAATAATTACAAAACAAATTACAATACCATTCAAAATAAACCAGCAAAGTTAGTTCATTCACCTTACTTTAAAACTAATATAATTGAATTAACCAATGAGTTAAAGTTAGATTATAATACTTTAGATTCATTTGTGATTTTTATATGTGTTGAAGGTAATTTTAGCTTAAATTTTAATGAAGATGAATTTAACGTAAATAAAGGTGAAACGGTTTTACTACCAGCAAGTATATGTCAAGTTATTTTAAAAGGAAACAACGCCAAAATTTTAGAGGTTTATTTATAGCTAATTTGTTTTTAGGAAATATATAAATTAAAAAATCCTCACCTTTTAAAGTGAGGATTTTTTTTTCACTCAAGTTTTCACTATAAAGCTATCACAGAAAGTTACAATACCTCAATTATTTAAGTTTTAAAATCAGATTTATAAATAATTCAAATAAATTTTATAGTAGAATTATTATATCCATAAAACTTATAATAGCCTATTTAATTATTAAAGTAATTTGTAATTTCACCAAATTACATAAAACAATTAAACTCGTTATTAATCTTACAGTTTTTTATAAAATGCATATTAAAAAATTTTATTTCATCCTTTTATTGGTAGCTTTTGTTAAATTTAGTTATTCTCAAAACACCAAAGAATCATCACTTTGGACGCCCGAAGATATTATAAACACTCAATACATGCGTTCTGTTTCCATATCACCAGATAATACTATGGTAGTATGGACAAAGAAGAAAGCTGTTAAAGAAAAAGACCGTTTTGTGTCTGATATCTATTTAACAAGACTAGATATTAAGAAAAATGATGCTTTTAAAACCATTCAATTAACCAATGGTAAAGACAATAATTACAGTCCAATTTTTTCAAAAGATGGTGAATATATCTATTTTTTATCAACCAGAGATAAAGGCAAAAAACTTTGGAAATTAAGTATTTATGGAGGAGAAGCTCAAGAAGTAAAAGAATTTAAAAACGGAATTTCTAATTTACAATGGAAAGATGATGAAACTTTATTATTTCAATCTAATGATGGAAAAACGTTGCAAGAAATTACCAATGAAAAAAGTAAAGATGACGTAATTATTGTTGAAGATACCTTAAGCTGGAAACCTAACCACGTTTACGCATTTAACCTAAAAAATAAAACTACAAGCAAGCTTACATTTAATAAAAAACCGCTAACAAGTTATAAAGTATCTAAAAATGGAAAATGGTTAATTTATGGTATGCAGCGTAATATTGCGTATGCTTCAGATGCCCAAAAAGATCCGTTCCAGTATTTAAAAAACCTAGAAACAGGTAAGGTAAAAAAAATACTTACAGAATTTGAATTTCCAACATATAGCTTTCAGTTTACCAATAATTCTAAAGGTTTTTATTTTTCTTCGGCCTATGGTTCTAACCCAAAATATAATGGCGCAGGAATTAATGAGTTGTATTATTTCAATTTAGAAACCATGACGCATACTAAAGTAAATTTAGATTGGAGTTTAGGTCATGCAGGCGGTTATAATGTTGTTGGTAATGATGTTATAGTTTCTTTAGCAAACAAAGCAACCAGACGTTTAGCATACTATAAAAAGAATGATAACTCTTGGACAAAGAAAAAAATTGATTTAAATGAAAAGAATGATCACGTATCTGTAAATGCAGTTTCTATTGATGGTTCAAAAATGGTTTATACCTATTCAACAGCATCAAAATTACCAAGTTTTCTTATTTCAGATATAAAAGAACATAAAATTTTAAACGAAGCAGAATTAGTTAAGTTGAATAAAAATTTACTAAAAAAGCACATTACCAAAAGTGAAGTTATGGTTTGGAAGGGCTATAACGATGAAGAAGTTACAGGTATTCTTTATTATCCTGAAAACTATGTTGAAGGTAAAAAATACCCGTTAATGCTTTCTATTCACGGTGGGCCAGCAAGTCAAGATTTAGATTCTTGGTCTGAACGTTGGAGCACTTATCCTAATTTATTAGCGCAAAAAGGCATGTTTGTTTTAAAACCTAATTATCACGGCTCATCAAACCACGGGCTGTCGCATGTAGAGAGCATAAAAGAAAATTATTATGTACCAGAAATGGATGATATTATTAAAGGTATAGAAGTGTTGCACACTGCTGGTAAAATAGATAAAAATAAATTAGGAACAATGGGCTGGTCTAATGGTGCAATACTAAGTACCATGCTTACGGTAAAATATCCAGATATGTTTAAAGTAGCAGCTCCGGGCGCGGGTGATGTTAACTGGACATCAGATTACGGAACGTGTAGGTTTGGTGTAAGTTTTGATCAGCATTATTTTGGTGGAGCACCCTGGGATGATGTTAATGGCAAAATTTACAATGAAAACTACATACTTAAATCACCATTATTTGAAATTGAAAAAATTAAAACACCAACCATAATATTTCACGGTAGTGCAGATAGAGCAGTGCCTAGAGACCAAGGTTGGGAGTATTACAGAGGCTTACAACAAGTTGGTAAAGCACCAGTGCGTTTTCTTTGGTTTCCTAATCAACCACACGGTTTAGGTAAAATTACGCATCAGTTACGTAAAATGAAAGAAGAAATTACTTGGATAGAAACCTATTTACTTAACAAGCCTAAAACTAAAAATGAAGCATTTAAAAAAGAAAGTCCTTTGGGTGATATTTTAAAGCTTCAATCTGTAAAATCTCAAAATGGTTTATATGGTGAATTAAAAGATAATAAGTTAATTCCTGAAACGGTTAGCATACAAAAAGATTCAACGTCCATTGGTCGTTTTGAAGTAACTAACGCCCAGTTAAAGGCATTTAAACAAAATCATACTTTTGCAGTTGGTCATGAAAATTATCCAGCGGTTGTAAATTTAGAAACAGCTAAAAATTACATTACGTGGCTATCAAATTTAACCGGAAATGTTTACAGATTACCCAATAAAAAAGAAGCTAAAGCATTACATAAACATGCCGTAAAAGTGGCTTCAAAAGAAAATATTATAAACTATTGGGCGGGTTATAAATTAATACCAAGCGATTATGAAAAATTACAAGAAAAATTAAACGATGTTAAAGTGTCACTATTAAAGCCCGTAGGAAGTTTTAAAGCTGTTAAAATAGGTAATGCTGAAATTTATGATTTAGGTGGTAATGTAGCAGAATTTTACAGCAATGGCATTTACGGCTACAGCGCCTATGATTATTTTGATGTAAATAGTACGGAATACTTAACAAAAAGTAATTACACAGGAATTAGAATAATAAAAGAATAATTTCCTGTGTTTCAATGTAATTTTATTTGTAAAATTATTATAAATCCTCACTCTTAAAGTGGGGATTTTTTTATGTTTAAAACTAAAGTTGCTTAGTGTAATGTATCCTCAAGCACTACTTCAAAATCAAGCAACCATAACATTTTCTTATGCTTAAATAATTTTTGTTTAACTAAAATAAAAATAAGTTAAACAAAATATTGTATCTTTGAAGTAGATTACCTTTTTAACCTATTAAGTTTTATCATGGCAAAGAAAAAAAATATTACAAAAACAGACATCATTTCCATGTATATGGATTATGTTTTAGAGCACAACGAAGACCCAAAATCTGTATACAAATTCAGTAAAGACAACAATTTTGATGAAGCATTGTTTTATCAAATTTTTACTTCATTTGAAACCATAAAAAATGAAATTTTTACTGTTTTTTTTGAAAACACTTTGGGTTTACTTCACAAAAGCGATGAATTTGAAAGTTTTGATGCCAGAAATCAGCTTTTAAGTTTTTATTACACGTTTTTCGAAATTCTTACGGCCAACCGTAGTTACGTAGTGTATGCTTTAAACCAACAAAAAAACAAATTAGAAGTCATGAAAAGCTTAAAAGGTTTAAAGCATGGTTTTACAAAATTTATTGATGGTTTAAACATAGAAAAGTTAGATGTAAAGCAAGAGCGTTTAGAAAAAATTCAAAACAAAGCATTAAGTGAAACTGCTTGGTTACAATTGGTTTTAACTATTAAGTTTTGGTTAGATGATAGTTCTGCTGGCTTTGAAAAAACAGATTTGTTTATTGAAAAATCAGTAAATGCCAGTTTTGATATCATCAATATTGCACCTGTCAAAAGTGTAATTGATTTAGGTAAATTTCTATTTAAAGAAAAAATGAAAAACTAATGAAAACAATAGATAATATTCCAACATCAAAAATACAACGTGCTTCAAAACTTGTGCAAACAGGAGCAAAGGTTGGTGTAAACTACCTAAAATATTATGGTAGTAAATTGGTTAATGGTGAAGATGAAGCTAAAGAACAGTTAAATAAAGACAATGCAGAAGATATTTATGACGGCTTAAAGCAGCTTAAAGGTAGTGCCTTGAAAGTTGCTCAAATGCTTAGTATGGAAAAAGGTATTTTACCACAAGCGTATGTTGAGCAATTTTCATTATCGCAGTTTTCAGTGCCACCATTATCGGCTCCTTTAGTAAAAAAAACCTTCAAAAAATACTTTGGAAAAAACCCAAATGAATTGTTTGACACCTTTAACTTAAACGCAGTTAGTGGCGCAAGTATTGGGCAAGTTCACATTGCAGAAAAAAATGGTAAAAAATATGCCGTTAAAATTCAATATCCTGGTGTTGCAGAAAGTATTTCTACAGATTTGGCTTTGGTTAAACCCATAGCTATTAAAATGTTTAATATTCGTGGCAAAGACAGCGATAAGTATTTTAAAGAAGTTGAAAATAAGTTAATTGAAGAAACAAATTATGTGTTAGAGGTGGCGCAAAGTCAGGCTATTGTTGATGCATGCAAGCATATACCAAATTTACTGTTTCCTAATTATTATGAAGATTTATCTTCTGATAGAATAATTACAATGGATTGGATGAATGGCATTCATCTATCAGAATTCACAAAACAAAATACCAACAAAGAAGTAGCCAATAAACTTGGGCAAGCCTTATGGGATTTTTACATGTACCAAATGCACGTGCTCAAAAAAGTACATGCAGATCCGCACCCAGGAAATTTCATGATTTCTAAAGACAATCAATTAATAGTTTTAGATTTTGGCTGTATGAAAGAGGTGCCAGAAGAGTTTTATGTGCCATATTTTGAGTTGGCTAAAAAAGAAAATATTTCAAACCCAGACCTTTTTGAACAAAAGCTTTACGAGTTAGAAATTTTAAGAACAGATGACAGCAAAGAAGAGCTCACATTTTTCAAAGAAATGTTTCATGAAATGTTAAGCTTATTTACTGAACCTTTTAATAATGAGGTATTTGATTTTTCTGATGAAACATTCTTCGGAAAAATAACAGAATTAGGTACTAAATATTCTAAAAACACAGAGCTAAGAAATATGAATGGCAACCGCGGTTCAAAGCATTTCATTTATATAAATAGAACATTTTTTGGCTTGTATAATTTAATGCATGATTTAAAAGCAACCAACGTAATTATAAATAATTTCAAAACATACGCATGATTTTTTTTAATACCGAAGATATAAAGGGTTTTGATAAAATTTACAGAATTAACCTAATGAATAGTTTATCGGGTTACAAATCTGCTAATTTAATAGGAAGCATTTCAAACAGTTGTAAAGAAAACGTGGCAGTATTTAGTTCTGTAATTCATTTGGGCTCTAATCCGCCATTATTGGGGTTTATTTTACGCCCTAACACCGTGCCAAGAAACACCTATGAAAACATTAAAGAAACGGGTTTTTATACTATAAACCACATAAATGAAGCCTTTATTGAAAGTGCTCATCATACATCGGCAAAGTATCCTAAAGATGTGTCTGAGTTTGAAATTACAGGTTTAACACCCGTTTATAAAAATGAATTTAAAGCACCTTTTGTAAATGAATCATCTGTACAAATTGGCTTAAAGTATGTTGAAGAATATCATATTAAAGCTAACAACACCATTTTGGTGGTTGGTGAAATACAGTGTTTTTATGTGAATGATGATATGCTTGAAACTGATGGTTTTTTAAATCTATCAAAAGCAAAAACAGCAACAATTAATGGTTTAGATGCATATGCTATACCAGAATTAAAAATGCGTTTTGAATATCAAAGACCCAAAAGTTTAGAAAATAAGGTATAAATGAAAATTTTAATCACAGGAACAACCGGTTACATTGCCAAAAGGCTTGCTTTAAAATTAATTGAAAGCGGGCATGAGTTGGTGTGTTGTGTGCGTGATTTAAATAGAATACCCGATGAAATTGAATTTAAAGACCAAGTTGAATTTATAAAAGTAGATTTCTTAAACGATAATTTACCAGATTTACCAAAAGATATTGATGCCGCATATTACCTCATACATTCTATGGCAACAACTGCCAGTAATTTTGAAAATTTAGAACAAAAATGTGCTCAAAATTTTAAGGCTTTAGTTAATAAAACGGATTGTAAGCAGGTTATTTATTTAAGCGGTATTGTTAATGATAAAAGCTTATCAACACACTTAAAATCTAGATTACAAGTTGAAAATACTCTACATTCTAATAATTATGCATTAACCACGTTTAGAGCAGGTATAATTGTGGGTAGTGGTAGTGCTTCATTTGAAATTATAAGAGACATCGTTGAAAAATTACCAATAATGATAACACCTAAGTGGCTTAACACAAAAACACAACCACTTGCTGTTAGAGATGTATTATTGTTTTTAGAGCGTGCGTTGTTAAACCCTAAAGTGCTTAACAAGTCTTTTGATATTTGCGGACCAGAAATTTTAACTTATAAACAAATGCTATTGCAGTTTGCAAGCGTTAGAGGTTTTAAACGCTATATAATAACATTGCCTGTATTATCACCCAAAATGTCGTCTTACTGGTTGTATTTTGTAACGTCAACATCATTTAATTTGGCAAAAGCGTTGGTAGATAGTATGAAAGTTGAAGTAGTTGCAAAACCAAGCAATATCAACCAAATTTTAGGTGTTTTTCCTATTACTTATAAAAAAGCAGTGTCTTTAGCATTTCAAAAAATAGAACAAAATGCTGTAATTTCAAGTTGGAAAGACGCCATGAGTAGTGGTGTTTTTAATTCACAATTAAGTAAACATATACAAATACCGCAATACGGATGTTTTAAAGATTTACGTTCTGTACCCGTTAACGATGAAACTTTTACATTAAACAAAATCTGGTCTATTGGCGGAGAAAACGGTTGGTACAGTTTCAATTGGCTTTGGCGTATAAGAGGGTATATAGATAAATTGTTTGGTGGTGTTGGTTTAAGACGTGGCAGAACGCATAATACTTATTTAGAACCTGGTGATCCAGTAGATTTTTGGCGTGTTTTATTAGCCGACAAAGAAGAAAAACGCCTATTGTTATTTGCCGAAATGAAACTGCCTGGTGAGGCTTGGTTAGAATTCAAAATAGTTAAAAACCAATTATTTCAACGTGCCGTTTTTAGACCCAAAGGTATTTGGGGGCGCCTGTATTGGTTCTCGGTGTTGCCGTTTCATGCTTTTGTTTTTAATGGTATGATAAAGGCTTTAGTAACCAATGACAAGTAGAAAAAAACAACATTTACCCAGTAAAATATGTCCTGTTTGCGAACGACCATTTACATGGCGAAAAAAATGTGAGCGAGACTGGGAGAATGTAAAATATTGTAGTAAAAAATGCAGCAAAACAAAACAGCCATAGTATGGTTTACCACTAATTTACGTGTTCAAGATAATGAAGCTTTATATCAGGCTTGTGCTAATTACGAGCAAGTAATTGCAGTGTATTGTTTTGATGAGGAATTATTTACAAAAACACAGTTTGGATTTAAAAAAATTGAAAAATATAGAGCACAGTTTTTAAGAGAATCGGTTATAGATCTTCAAAAAAACTTACAATCTTTAAATGTTCCTTTTTCTATTTACTATGGGTGTCCGCAACAGGTGGTTACAAGTGTATGTTTAGAATACAACGCAAGCGCCCTCTTTTTTCAGAAAGAGTTTACTAGTGAAGAAAATAAACAAATAGATGCTGTATTAAAAAACTTGCCAAAAAATGTAACAACTCATAGTTTTTATGATCAGTTTTTATTTCATCCAGATGATGTTCCATTTTCTATCAGAAAACTACCAGAGGTTTTTACAATATTTAGAAAAAAGGTTGAAAAATTATCAGAAGTAAGATCTAGGTTCTCACTTCTCCCTAAAAAAGAAACAAAAGTATCAGTTCCTGAATCTAAAGTACCATCTTTAAAAGCATTAGGCTTTGATTCTTTTGAACTTCCTGTAAATACTGCTTTTCCTTTTAAAGGAGGAGAAACAGCCGCGTTACAAAGGTTAAATGATTATTTTTTTAATACTAAAAAGTTAGCTTTTTACAAGAAAACAAGAAACGGACTTATTGGGACAGATTATAGTTCTAAATTTTCATCATGGCTAGCAAACGGAAGCATCTCAGCAAAAACCATTTATTGGAAAGTTAGAGAGTTTGAAAATGAATTTGGTGGAAATCAATCTACTTACTGGATGATTTTTGAGCTTATTTGGAGAGATTATTTCAAGTTTATTGCTTTAAAACACCAAAATAAGCTGTTTAAAATTAGTGGTTTAAAAAACATACACTATGATTGGAAAGAAAGTCAAGCTCAAATAGACCGATGGATTAACGGAGAAACTCAAGAGCCATTTGTAAACGCAAATATGATAGAGTTAAAATTAACTGGTTGGATGAGTAATAGAGGAAGGCAAAATGTAGCATCTTATTTTGCTAAAGAATTGCTGTTAGATTGGCGAATTGGAGCTGCATATTTTGAGAGTATGTTAATAGATTATGATGTACACAGTAACTACGGAAATTGGCAATATGTAGCGGGTGTAGGGAATGATCCAAGAGATAGAAAGTTTAATGTTCAGCTACAGGCAGAAAGGTATGATGCCAAAGGTGCTTTTCAACGTATGTGGTTACAACCAACACTTTTTTAGTTATGAATGAAGTTACTGTTATATTTCCGCATCAATTATTTAAAAATACTGAGTTTTTACCTTCAAAAACACCTGTGTTTTTAGTAGAAGAATACTTGTTTTTTAGTCAATATAATTTTCATAAACAAAAAGTAGCTTTTCATAGAGCAAGTATGAAATTTTATGAAAGCTTTTTAGCTGATAAAGGTTTCAAAGTTACCTATATAGAAGCTTCAGACAAAATAAGTGATGTTAGAAAGCTATTTTCTTTTTTTATTGATGAAGAGATAACAACAGTTCATATTATAAACCCTACTGATAATTGGCTGGAGAAAAGAATAAATACTTTTTCAGAGCAAATATCAATTCAGTATTATGAAAATCCGTTATTTATAAATTCTAAAGAAGAATTAAGTTCTTTTTTTAAACCCAACAAAAAGAAATTTTTTCAAACGTCATTTTATAAAAATCAACGTACGGATAGAAATATTTTAGTCACAAACGGTGAACCTGTTGGTGGTAAATGGACTTTTGATTCAGATAACAGAAAAAAATACCCAAAAGATAAAACACCTCCAACTATTACATATCCAAAGGTTAATAAACATTTTAAAGAAGCAGTAGATTATGTAAATGCCAACTTTAAAAATAATATAGGTGAGGTAGATTCAATCCAGTACTATCCTACAACTTTCAAAGAATCTGAAGATTGGTTACAAGATTTTTTTAAGGTACGTTTTCATGATTTTGGTGCTTATGAAGATGCTATTGTAAAAAAAGAACATTTTTTAAACCATAGTATTCTATCTCCTTTAATTAATGTTGGATTATTGTCGCCTTTGTATGTAATTGAAGAGGCTATAGATTTTGCGGCTAAAAATGACATTCCTATTAATTCTTTAGAAGGTTTTGTCAGACAAATTTTGGGGTGGAGAGAATTTATAAGAGGTGTTTATGAAGTAAAAGGTACAGAAGAACGTACAAAGAATTTTTGGAATCATACTAGAAAAATACCATCTTCTTTTTATACCGGAACAACGGGTATTGATCCTATAGATACTACAATTAAAAAACTATTAAAAATAGGATATGCGCATCATATAGAACGTTTAATGATTTTAGGAAACTTTATGTTGTTGTGTGAGTTTAACCCTGATGAGGTTTACAAATGGTTTATGGAGTTGTTTATTGATGCGTATGATTGGGTTATGGTTCCCAATGTATATGGTATGACTTTGTTTGCAGACGGTGGTTTAATGTCTACAAAACCCTATATAAGTAGTAGTAATTATATAAAAAAAATGAGTGACTATCCTAATGGAGAATGGCAGCAAATATGGGATGGTTTATTTTGGAATTTTATGGATAAAAACAGAAGTTTTTTGAGTAAAAATCCACGTTTAAATATGTTATTGTCCAATTTAGATAAAATGGATAATTCTAAAAGAGAAACTCATTTTAAAAACGCTGCTATGTTTTTTGAACAATTAGAAAATCCTAAAAAAGAAACACAGCTTAATTTATTATAAATGAGTAAAAAAGAAAACATATCTGTTGTTTGGTTAAAACGAGATTTGCGTTTACATGATAATGAAGCAATATATAACGCTTTACAGTCAGGAAACAGAGTGCTTTTTATGTTTGTTTTCGAAAACTTACTACTTCAAGATGCACATTACAGTGAGCGTCATTGGAACTTTATAAAACAATCTATTCAAGATTTAAACGAAGATTTAAAACACTATAACACGCAAGTTTTTTGTGCCACTGGAGAAATTTTTGCCATTTTCAATCAGTTATTCACCAATTTTGATGTAACACAAGTATTTTCTCATCAAGAAACAGGATTACAAGTTACTTTTAATAGAGATAAAGAATTCGCTAGATATTGTAGAAACAATTCTATTGAATGGATAGAAAATATAAATAATGGTGTATTAAGAGGTTTATTAAATAGAGAAGATTGGTTTGATAAGTGGGAGAGTTACATGTATTTACCACAAATACCTTTTGAAGCTTCTTCAGAAAACTTTATCAGTATTGATGAAATCCAAAATATAAGTAAGTATTTTCATGTTACAGATTTATCAACAGAAAAAGATGTAAATTTTCAATATGGCGGAACAAAAATGGCTTGGAAGTATGCAGATTCTTTTTTTAATGAACGATATGAAAAATATATGTTTCATATATCTAAACCAGAAGCGTCTAGAAGTAGTTGCAGTAGGTTATCACCATATATAGCTTGGGGAAATGTATCTATTAGAACCGTATTTCAAAAAGCCAAAGAAGTTAAAGCGCAATCAAAAAATAAAAGACATTTAAGCGCTTTTATATCTCGATTACGATGGCAAGCGCACTTCATTCAAAAGTTCGAAATGGAGTGTACTATGGAAAATGCAAGTGTTAATAAGGGATATCATAAGCTAAAAAAATCGATATCAGAAACCTATAAAACTGCTTGGGAAACAGGATATACAGGTTTTCCTTTAGTAGATGCTTCTATGCGTTGTTTAGCACAAACAGGTTATATAAATTTTAGAATGCGCGCTATGTTAGTATCTTTTTTTACGCATATTTTATGGCAACCATGGCAAGAGGCAACCCATCATTTATCACGCTTATTTCTTGATTTTGAACCTGGTATTCATTTTCCACAATTACAGATGCAAGCAGGTGAAACAGGTATTAATAATTTACGAATTTACAATCCTGTTAAAAATGGACAAGAGCATGATCCTGATGCTGTTTTCATAAAAAAATGGGTGCCTGAATTAGCTCATTTACCAGTTCCGTTTATTCATGAACCCTATTTATTGACTCCTTTAGAGCAACAATTTAACAATTGCATTATAGGGGAAGATTATCCAGCTCCAATTGTAGATATTAAAGAGAATAGAAAACGTGCTAGTGATATTTTATGGAATATGAAAAAAGATCCTGAAGTACGTAGAGAAAGCTACAGAATATTAAAAAAGCATACAATAGATAATAGAAGTAGAATGTTAAGAGATGAATAATGATATTTAATACCACATATACAAACGAAGATTTTCTTGTTTACAGTAGAGAATTTCTAGGTAAACCATTCTCATTACTAAATAAAGTTAAACTGAATGGTGTAGGTTCTGGTCGTTTTATGATTGCTGAAATAAGTCAGAAATTAAAATCAGATAAAGTTCAATTTTCAGAATTAAATTACGGAAATATAGAAATGCGTCCAAAAGGTATTTTAGTTCATTTTACTAACAGACTAGAGCGTTTTTCTTGGTGTATTCCTTACCACAAATTAGTAGTTTACAATGCTTCGTTTTTCAGCATTCATGCCGAAGGAAGTTTCATAAAATTTTTAAAAAACAAGAATTATTCAGCGAATAAAAAATTCATTTCAAAAATGATTGATTATAAAAATGAATATTTAAATCTAGATTATTATGACGGATAGACAAATTGATAGAATTATTGAAATGGCTTGGGAAGATAGAACCACTTTTGATGCTATTCAGTTTCAATTTGGTTTAAAAGAGCAGGAGGTTATTAACTTAATGCGAAGAGAAATGAAGCCTTCTAGTTTTAGAATGTGGCGCAAAAGAGTTCAAGGTAGAGCTACAAAACATGAAGCTAAAAGAGCATTTATAAAAGGTCGTTTTAAATGTTCAAGACAAAGAAATATATCTAATAATAAAATATCTAAAAGATAAAATATGAAAACAATTATAGTAGTAGGAGGAAGTAAAGGTATTGGAGCTGCCATTATAAACAGCTTAAAAGATACTCATAAGGTTATTAACATTAGTAGAACAGCAGCAATATCACATGCTAATGTTACCAATTACAACGTAAATGTTTTAGAGGATGAGCTGCCAGAAATAGAAGCGACAATCAATGGATTAGTGTATTGTCCAGGTAGTATTAATTTAAAACCTATTAACCGATTAAGTTTAGATGATTTTAGAGCTGATTTTGAGATTAATGTTTTAGGAGCTGTTAATGTTATTCAAAAATATGTTAATAATTTAAAGAATAACAACGGTAGTGTAGTATTGTTTAGTACGGTGGCTACTAAGTTAGGTATGCCTTTTCATGCAAGTGTTGCAGCAAGTAAATCTGCTGTAGAAGGTTTAACAAAATCACTGGCCGGAGAATTTGCTACCAAGGTGCGTTTTAATTGTATAGCACCTACTGTTACAGAAACATCATTAGCAGACAAATTATTAAGAAACGACAAACAAAAAGAAAACATGGAGAATAGACATCCATTAAAAACCTATTTACAACCTACAGATGTTGCGAGTTTAGCAGACTATTTGTTATCAGATGCATCTGCAGCTATCTCAGGACAAGTTTTCCCAATAGACGCAGGTATTGTTAGTTTAAAGTTATAATTATACGATGTTTTTTTATCTTTTAAATTTATTACTTATACAAACACATGTTATGATAGCAGATTTTTCAAATTCATACCCTATAGAATCATGGAATATTACTAATGATGTTGTTATGGGAGGGCTATCAAATTCTTATATGAGTTTAACTAATGATGGTCATGCTGTATTTTCGGGTGATGTTTCCACCAAAAATAATGGAGGTTTTGCTATGACAAGACATACAGAATCCATCAATTTTGATAAAAGTCATTCTAAAATAGTTTTAAAAGTTAAAGGAGACGGAAAAAAATATCAGTTTAGAATAAAATCTAACGCACAACAAAATTATTGGTATATTCAAACTTTTCAAACCTCAAACAAATGGGAAGAAATAACCTTGTCTCTCAATGATTTTTATCCATCGTTTAGAGGGAAAAAGCTTAGTTTTCCTAACTTTTCATTTAATAACATTGAAGAAATGGCATTTTTAATAGGTAATAAAAAAGATGAAAATTTTAAACTTATTATAGATACAATCTTAATAAAATAATCTGTTATGAATAAGCCATTAGTGCGTTTTATTATTTTTTTAATAGCTAATTTTTTAGCATTGTACATTGGTACTTTATTGATGAATGACGGACCACAAACTTCTTGGTATCAAAATTTAAATAAAGCTCCATGGACACCACCCGGTTGGGTTTTTGGTGCAGCATGGACAACCATAATGCTACTTTTTGCAGTTTACATGAGTAAATTAAGTTTTCAATTTAATCTTTTTGATAAAAAGTTAATGGTATTATACAGTTTGCAATGGGTTTTAAATGTAAGTTGGAATTTGTTTTTTTTTAACAAACACCTTACAGCTATTGGTTTAGTAATCATAACACTGCTTTGGTTATTAATAGGATATTTTACGTTTAAGTTTAAAAAAGACCTTAGCTATAATACGTTATTTATTTTACCTTACTTAATTTGGATGACCATCGCTACCAGCTTAAATGCCTATGTAGTTTTGTATAATTAAAAACCATTTGTTGTATTTTTTAGTTAACCATTATCCTTTACCTCACTAAATAGCAATTAGTTTTGTTAATACAACTAATAAACTAAACTATTTAATTATGAAGATTTTTAAATTATTATTTCTATGTGTCTTTGTCCTTGTGAGCGGGTGCTCAAGTTCTTCTGAAGACGGTATAAACCCAGATGATTATCGCTTAGATGAAGAAGAACAAATAGAGGAGCAAGAAACCGATGAAACAGATGAAACCGAAGAAGAGGCAGAAGTTGTAACGGTTGATGGTATAAAAATAGGACCTAATTATATAGTATTTGAGCCAGAAGTTACCAAATCAGATTTAGGCTTATGGATATTAAGAAAAAAAGGAGAGGCTGGTTATTATCCAGATACAGATAAGTTTAAAACTACAGCCAACGAAATACCTGCATTAAATGATAATTACTTAGAATTTACAGGAAATAATTTAAACGGTGGAGCAGCAAAATCACCTTTAAAATATACATTTGTGTGTCCTAAAACAGCAAAATTCAGGCTAACAATGCGTATGTTACAACCTTTGGAAAAATGTACACCAGGATCGCAACACTGTACAGATGATGGTTTTGAAAAGGGCGATAAAAGAAATGATTTATGGTTTAAAATTGAAGGCAATTTTACAACGGCATCTACGTTTCCTACAGATCAAATAAAGAAAAATCATAAATTCTGGGGGCGTGGTGTTCGTAAATGGGGCTCATTACATAAAATGGAAGGCCATGTTGATGGAACAAAAAGAAACTCTGATGTGGTAGTAAATTTAAAAAAAGGTGAAGAGTATACGTTAACAATTTCAGGACGAGCTCAGGGATGTAGTATAGATTATATTTTGTTTTATGAAAAAGATTTAGAAAATAAAGAAGGTAGTGAGTTCACTATTGAGAACCATACAGATATAGCCATAGCTTTACCACAATATTTACAACCAGATGTAGTAGATTAATAGCTTAACCCTAACTAAAACTGGTTAACAAAGCTTTGAATTTATGTTCAAGGCTTTTTTGTTTTTAAATGTTTGATATTTTTGTCCTATGAATAATAACTTTGTAAACGAATTTTTTGGAATTGGTATTTTAAACGGTAAAACACCAGAAAACTTGGGTGTTTTATGGCGTTCGGCACAAAATATGGGCGCTAGTTTTATATTCACAATTGGTAACCGCTATGCAAAACAAGCGTGCGATACACACAATGCTGTTAAATCAATGCCATATTTTCACTACAATACTTTTGAAGATTTTTTTAATAATTTACCCAAAGGCACACGCATTGTTGGGGTAGAATTAGATGAGAGTGCAAAAGATTTAGAGACTTTTAATCACCCAAGGCGATGTGTGTATTTATTAGGAGCAGAAGATCATGGTTTAACAAAAGAAGCGATTGAAAAATCTCATTTTTTAGTAAAATTTAAATCAACTTTAAGCTTAAATGTTTCCGTAGCGGGCAGTATTATTATGTATGATAGGCAATTAAGTAAACCCCGAAGCTAATTAATATTAAGCTCTGTTTGTATTCTAAAACAGCGCTCGGTTCCTAAATAATTTGGGTCTCCATAGGTTTCAGACCAAAATCCTTCTAAAATATCTTTGGTTAAGCACTTATAAACTACCACACCTTTAAACGTATCATTATCAACTCCTAAATATTCAAAATTAATAACTAAAATATGGTCTTTAAAAAAACCATAACCTGTCTGTTTTTGTTGGTTGTTAATAAGCCATTTAGCAACAACTCTGTTATAGTCATCGGTAGTAAGCGTTAGTGTGCCTTTGTATTGTATATTCGTTTCATTTTGGTTAGTTCCAATAATGTTGTATGTGCCTTCTAAATCGTTAACTGTCATTCTGCCTTTATACTTTGCTGCAAAGTAACGCTATTTTATTATTATCAATATCTGTTGTGAAGAAAATATAGGTGCCACCTCCATCTTTTATATTAAGTTTTTTACGTATTTGTTGTACTGTTTCAGGAAAATTTCTGGTGGTAATATTCGCTTTAGATATGCCTAGTTTTTTAAAAACCTTTTTGTTGTAAGCTATTTTATTTTCTATTTTAAAAATGCGTCCGGGAAAGGTTTCTAAAACCGTTTCATTAGTATATAAATGTGAATGTTTATGTAATTTAAAAACAGGCAATTGTTGGGTAATTTCATTAAAAGCACCCGATTTTAATATAGCGGCATTAGGTTCATATAAAAAAGAAAGTGGTTTGCTAAATTTAGCAGTTGGTAATGTGTTTGTTTTGAAATTAAAATGTTCGTTTTTGTCTTTTTTTATGTTTACCGTTTCAATAGTAATAGCTTCTTTATTATTATGTTCTAAAACCCAGAGCAGTTCTTTTACCTCATTATTTACAGCAACTACATGTATGGTTTTAACATGGTTTAACTCGTTAATACCAATTGAAATATCTAGCAATGGCGATGTTTTTATAAGTATGCATTTTGCTGTTTTAAAAAGTAACTCTAAATGTTCTGGTATATTAGGTAAACAATCTTTTAAAAAAAAGACTTTGCCTTTACTGTCATGCCTGCGAGACGGATCAATATAAATCCAATCATAGGTTTTTTGTTCAGTTTTTAAAAACGCAATACCATCGGTTTTAACCGTAATTATATTTTTTATTTGAAGTTGCTTAAAGTTATGCGCTACTATTTTTGATAAATTTTCATTTATTTCGCAGTGCGTAACGGTTTCAAAGTGTTTAGAAAAGTAGTAACAATCTACCCCAAAACCACCGGTTACATCAATTATAGAATTGCCCGAAATTAATTCAGCTTTATATTTAGCTGTGATTTCTGATGATGTTTGCTCAATATTTAACTTGTTTGGGTAATAAATATGGGCGGTATTAAACCACGTACTAAGTTTGGTTTTGCAACGCGTTTTAGCTTCAATTTGCTCAACAATTTCTTTAGTATTTACAGCTTCAAAATTTGTACCTTTTAGTAGTATTGTGTTAATATCTGTTTGAAGATTTTCTGAAATGAATTCTTGAACTACAGTATTTAAAATGGCTAAATTCAATAGTAATTATAAATCTTTTGTAAGTTTTTTAACTATTTTATTTTCAGATAAAAAGGCTTTTAAAATTACTTTAATAGCAGTATAAGCAGGTACCGCAATTATGAGCCCTAAAACACCAAATAAAATACCAGCAATTAAAATAACCAAAAATATTTCTAATGGGTGCGATTTTACACTTTTTGAAAAAATTATTGGTTGGCTACCAAAATTATCAACCAATTGACCAATGGCAATAACAAGTAATACCCATAGTGTTTTTGGTAATATAACGTCACTAAAACTTTGCCCAAGTGAGCTTGTCATGGTTAAGGTTACCATTAAAAGTCCGCCAATTAATGGGCCAACGTAGGGTATTAAATTTAGTAATGCACACAAAAAAGCAATAACAACAGCGTTTTCAACACCAATAATTAGTAGCCCAATCATGTAAATAATAAACAAAATAAGTATTTGAAAAATAAGCCCAACAAAGTAACGAGATAGTAAATCTTTTATTTTTTCTGAAGATGCTTTCCAGCGGTTTTCTTTGTTATCTGGTATTAGTGTAAGTATGCTGTTTTCAAACAAACGACTGTCTTTTAAAAAGAAAAACGAAATGAATAATACCGAAAAAAGCCCAATACTAAAGCTGCCTAAACCACTAATTACCGAGTTTAAAAAGTTGGGAATTACCGAAAAATCTAACTTTGAAAATAGGTTAGAATCTTTTAATGATTGCTCAACATCAATTTGATGCAAATCAAAATACGTAATAATTTCAGCGTAAAGCGTTTCAATATCACCTTGTAATTCATTGATGTTTAAAAGCGATAAGTTTTGGCCTTGTTTTATTATTAACGGAATAAACAAGCTAATTAAACCCGCAAAAATACTTAAAAGCAGCGCCATAGTAACTACTACAGCAATGGTGTTTTTAAACTTCAGCCGATTTTCTAAAAATAAAACAATAGGCCTGCCAATTAATGATATTACTGCAGCAATGGCAACATAACCTATAACCGATTGAATTTTGTACAAAAACAAAAGCACCAAAACCACACCGCAAATTATGGCTATAGCACGTAAAATACCGTTGGCAATTAATTTAGAGTTCATTTAGTAAATATATAATAATAAGACTTTTAAGCACAAAAAATGTTACATTAACTGCTTGGTAATTTCATAAAGCGCTATGTTTGTGGCTTGTACAACATTCATACTACTGTTTTGCCCAAACATGTTAATATGAATGGTGGTGTTAGACATGGCTAAAATTTCATTTGATACACCAAAATTTTCATCGCCAATAATTAAAGCAATTGGTTTTTTTACTTCGGAAAAATTAAAAGTATGTAATGGTTGGCTACTGTTAGTTATTTCTAATGATATTATTTGATAACCTTCGTTTTTTAACGTTGAAATGGTGTTAGTGGCATTTAATTGTATTTCAAAATGCACTGATTTTTCGGTAGCTCTTGATGTTTTTGTCATTTTACGCCCAAACGGAATGTTTTCACCACAAAGTATGAGTTTTTCAACACCAAAAGCATCACAAATTCTAAATAAACTTCCAATATTAGGAGCATTGGTTACATTGTTACAAACTACTGTAACCGGAAATGTATGTTTTGTAAAGTTGGTATTGTAGTGGGTGAGTTGCAAGAGGCTTTTGGGTTTTAAGTTTACTTTTAATGTTAGTTTTCAAAAGCATATTTAATAATATTTGCGCCCATTTTAAGCGCTTTTTCTCTAACATGAATAGGGTCATTGTGTACGGCTTCGTCTTCCCAACCATCACCTAAATCGCTTTCAAAAGTAAATAATAATACAAGTCTATCTTTTTCAAAAATACCAAAAGCTTGTGGGCGTTTACCATCATGTTCATGTATTTTAGGTAAACCATTTGGGAAATTATAAACATTATTAAAGATTTTATGATTAGCAGGTAATTCTACCAATTCTTTATCTGGAAATACCTTTTTCAATTCTTTAGTTATAAATGGTTGCATACCGTAGTTATCATCAATATGCAAAAAACCGCCCGATGTTAAGTAATTCCTTAAGTTTTGGGCATCATCATCACTAAAAAAAACATGTCCGTGACCAGTCATATGTACAAACGGATACTGAAAAATATCGGTACTGCCAACTTCAACATTTTGTACGTTGGTTTCTAGTTGGGTGTTTATGTGCGTGTTGCAATAGTTTATAAGGTTTGGCAGTGCGGTTGGGTTACTGTACCAATCTCCACCGCCACTATATTTTAAAACGGCAAGTTCTTGCGCGTTTACTTGTAAAATTGAAAATGATATTGTTAAAAGTAGTAGTAGGTTTTTCATAATTATTCATTAACAAAAGCAACAGAATGGCATGCAACAATAGCAGCGGTTTCTGTTCTTAATCTGGTGTTTCCTAAAGTTACTGGAATACATTTATTTGCTAAAGCCATTTCAATTTCTTGTGAGCTAAAATCGCCTTCAGGACCAATTAAAATGGTAATATTTTCATTTGGTTTTAGTTCACTTTTAAGTGATTTTTTATCGGTTTCTTCACAATGAGCAATGTATGTTTTGCCTTCAAAATTTTGAGTAATAAAATCTTTAAACGTTACAGCGTTATTAAGCTTAGGCATGTAACAGTGTAAAGATTGTTTCATGGCTGCTTGTAAAATACGCTCAAAACGCTCGGGCTTTATTATTTTACGCTCACTATGTTCACAAATAATAGGCGTGATGCTATCAATACCAATTTCTGTAGCTTTTTCTAAAAACCACTCATAGCGGTCGTTCATTTTGGTTGGTGCTACCGCTAAGTGCAAGCTATAAGGGCGCTTATCTTGTTTTTCTTTGTAAATAATATTAGCAATACATTTGTTTGTATTGGGCATTGTTATTTCGGCTTTAAACAACCAACCATTACCATTTGTAATGTTTAAAACATCGCCAGTTTTTTTTCTTAAAACTTTAACAATATGTTTGCTTTCATCTTTTGGGAAAATGATTTGTGCGGTAGTTTCGGTAATATCAGGATTGTAAAATAGTTGCATTTAAAACGCCTTGTTTTACGCAAAGGTATTTAAAAATGATAAGTTATTTATAAAAGTAGAAAAACAAAAAAGCTGCGTTAAACTAAACGCAGCTTTTTACTTATTTAAAAAATGTTGTATTATGAATATGTAATGGTTTTACCAATCTGGGTTCTGTAGTTTGAAGATAAAATAGTGTCAACAAAAATCCATTCAGATTTTACTTCAGTACTAGTAAATGTAGCCATTAAAAACCCGCGCCTTGAGGCATCAAAATAGTTTAAACCATCAATTAAAACAGTTAAAGCTTGCTCAAAACTAGCCACTGTAGTTGGGTCTGTACCAATAAAACTTTCAAAACCAGGTGAACTTACACCGGCAGTTGCTAATTCTATACCAACTTCAGTGTTATTTGCGGTTGTTAACGTGTTGCTCCAAGCATTGTGTGTATCACCTGCAAGTGTAATTATTTTTTTACCATTAAGGGCATTGTAAATAATTTCGCGTTCTGCAGGGTAACCATCCCAAGCATCTAAATTATAAGGCAAAACAGTGGTTACTCTTGCTTTTTCTTGCTCAGTTAATGTTGGGTCTCCTTGTAAAAGTCTGGTTTTTATAGTAACCAGTTCTGTTAGCACTTCAACAAAATTTGAAGCGCCAAAGGCAGTAAGCATTTCGGCAGGAACATACATTTTCCCCATTAAAACCTGTTGCCCTAAAACTTGCCATTTAGCGTTGCTAGTACTTATTTGGTTTAGTAACCAAGTGCGTTGTGTTGCGCCTAAAATGCTTCGGTTAGGGTTGCTTATATCTGTTTGAAATGAAGCAGCATCAAAACCAGAAGTGCCAAAGTAACTAAAAATATCTAGTTGTTTATCTCTACCAATTAATCGGGTATCTAACATTATGAGGTTAACAAGATTTCCAATATTTATGTTTCTATAAATTAAACTATTATCATCTTGTTGTAGCCTTGAAAAAGGTAAAAATTCACTATATGCTTGTAAAGCGTTTTGTTTTCTAACCTCAAAACTACCTTCAGTAGCTTCGTCATGGTTTTCGGCACCATTTTTATAGGTGTCGTTGGCTATCTCGTGGTCATCCCAAACACAAATAAAAGGTTTTTTTTGGTGGGCTAATTGCAATGAAACGTCAGATCTATATTGTTTAAAACGTGTTCTGTAATCTTCTAAATTTATAACTTCTTTATCTGGTTCATGAAACCTGTTTAAACTGGCATTTTCTGCTGTAGCGCCATAACCGCCAGCGGCATATTCATAAAAATAATCGCCTAAATGAATAATGATATCTGCTTCAGAATTAGCCATAGCATCATAAACATTAAATAACCCAGCTTGATAGTTTGAACAAGAACACACAGCTAATTTTGTACTAGAAGCATCTTTGGGTAATGTTATGGTTTCACCTATAACAGATACTTCTTCATCTTCAATATTAACAAAACGGTAGTATAATTTTTGGTTTTCGTCTAGTTGAGTAACTTCAATAGCAACAGTAAAATCTCTAGAGGCATCTGTTGTAACTTTACCATCTCTAATTTTATTTTTAAAGTTAACATCAGAAGCTATTTCCCAAACAATTTCTTGTGTTGGCCCACTGTAGCGTGTCCAAATAATTACTTTAGAATCTGAGGGATCAAAACTAGCAACACCTTCTTTAAAATTTGTAGTTGTAAAGTTAGTGGTGTCAAAATTAAAACCTAAATCGTCATCACTTTTACAACTAATAAAATTAGGAGCTAAAATAATACCACCTGTTGCAAATAGTGCTTTTTGAAGAAAATGTCTTCGGCTGTTATGTTTGTTCATAGTATCAATTTGTTTGCATAAAATTGAAGCTATTTTAAATATTAAGCGTTACTTAAAGTTTAATTTTATATTACGCTTTTTAAAAAAAAATATTTAAACTTTAGGCTCGACAATTTTTAATACGTCAATTTCTGGAATTTCTTTAGGTTCTTCAGTTAAAAGAACTACATAATACCAGTTTTGTGATGGAATATCTAGTGTGAAAGCTTCACCAATAGTATGGTTGGTTTTTATAATTTCTTGTTCAAAATCTGGATGTAAATCGCCTTTTGTAAACCAACCTAAATCGCCTCCTTTTTTAGCATTATCATCCATAGAATATTGTTTGGCTAAAAAATTAAAAGTTGCCCCGGCATTGTAGCGCCCAATGATATTTTTTCTTAAATCATTTATACTTTCGAGGGTGTATTTTGAACCATCTAAATAAATATATGAAGCACGGTAATACGTTTTACTTTTTTTAGCAACTACTTTGTAAAACGTTTTTTCAAATTCGTTTTCAACTGTTTTAGTTCTACCTGTTCCTAATTTAAAAAGTTCTTTAGCTAATATGGTTTTATGTTTTTCTTGGTTAAACGTAATAAGTTTATTTTTTTTAGAGTTTTTAGTAGCTAAATAACGTTCAATTTGCTGGGGTGTTTCAATACTATCAAGCTCTTTTTCGGTAGTACTTTGTGCAAATAGTTGCGTTTGTGAAATAATAATTGATAGTAAAATAAGTAATGTTTTTTTCATAATGTAATTTGGGGTTTTTAAAATTAAGTGTTTTATATTTTTAATCTGGCAGAAGCCATAATGTTTTGTTGTGTTGAGTAGCCCTCTAAATATTTTAAATACCCAACAATAGCAATCATTGCAGCGTTATCTGTGGTGTATTCAAATTTAGGTATGTAGGTAGACCATCCAAATTTTTGTTCGCCATCTTTTAAAGCCTGACGAATTCCTGAATTAGCCGAAACACCACCACCAATAGCAATATGTTTTATACCGGTTTCTTTTGATGCTTTTTTCAGTTTATCAATTAAAATACCAATAATAGTGTATTGAATAGATGCGCAAATATCATTTAAATTTTCTGTAATAAAATTAGGGTTTTCTTTTGTTTCACGTTGAATAAAATACATAATACCTGTTTTTAAACCAGAAAAACTAAAGTTTAAACCATCAACCTTTGGTTTTGTAAATTTAAAGGCTTTTGGGTTGCCAAGTTTAGCACGTTTATCAATTTCTGGACCCGCAGGATAGCCAAGACCTAAAATTTTTCCGCTTTTATCAAAAGCTTCACCAACAGCATCATCAATGGTTTCACCAATAACTTCCATATCAAAATAATGGTTCACTTTTACAATTTGAGTATGGCCGCCAGAAATGGTCATGGCTAAAAACGGAAAAGGCGGTTTTTCAAAACCTTTTTCATCAATATAATGCGCTAAAATATGCCCTTGCATGTGGTTAACATCAATTAACGGAATGTTTAAGCCGTAAGCCAAAGATTTTGCAAAAGATGTACCCACAAGCAAACTACCCATTAAACCTGGGCCACGCGTAAAGGCTACAGCGTTTAAATCTTTTTTTGTAATTCCTGCTTTTTCAAGCGCTTGGTGCACCACGGGCACAATGTTTTGCTGGTGTGCTCTAGAGGCTAATTCTGGCACAACACCACCGTAAGCTTCGTGTATTTTTTGGTTAGCAATAACATTGCTTAAAATTTTTCCGTTATGTATTACTGCAGCAGCGGTATCATCGCATGATGACTCAATTCCTAGAATGTAAATATTTTGTGAATCCATTAATAAATATTAGGCACAATAATTGTTAATTTTGGCATTAATTAACGTTTAAAACTATTTTAATAAACGTAAGTGCAAAAATAGTTTATTCTTAATAATATCAATAATTTTATAGCGTATCAAAAAAGCACTTAAAATAGCATTAAAAATAGCGGGTATTTTCCTGCTTTTGTTCATCATTTTGGTGTTGGTGTTTTCTATTCCTTCAATTCAAACAAGCTTAGGTAATTACGCTACTAAAGAACTCAATAAAGAGTTTGGCACAAATATAAATATTGAAAAAGTTGGTTTACAGTTTAATGGCGATGTAGAATTTAAAAATATTTATGTTGAAGATTATAAAAAAGATACCCTAATTAGTATTGCAGAACTAAATACTTCTATTTTAAGTTTTAGAAATTTAGTTAACAATAAAATGACCTTTGGTGATATTGATATTATAGATTTAATATTAAATATTAAAACCTACAAAGGCGAAACAGATACTAATTTGGATGTTTTTATAGCCAAATTAGAAGGCGATAATCCTAAAAAAGGCGATGGCACTTTTCTTTTGTCCTCAAGTGATGTATCAATTTATAACAGTATTTTTAGACTTATTGATGAAAACCGCGAAACCCCAAAACGGTTAGATTTTTCAAACTTAAATATTAACGGCACCAATTTTTTAATAAAAGGAAGTGATGTTAGTACCAGAATAAATAAACTATCGTTTGTTGATAGTCGCGGGTTAGAGGTTAAAGATATGATGACTAATTTTGAGTATACTTTAACCAGCATGACTTTTGATGATTTAGTGCTAAAAACACCAGAATCTGTTTTAAACGGCAACATTAAATTTACCTACAACCGCCAAGATTTACAATACTTTACAGATAAAGTTCAAATAAATGCCAACTTTACAAACTCAAATATTCTACTAAATGAATTAAATATTCTTTATAACGAATTTGGAAAAACTCAAAGAGCCTTGTTTAGTACAAATGTTTCAGGAACTTTAAACAACTTAAAAGCCTCAAATTTAGATTTAAGTACAAGCCAAAGCACCAAAATACGCGGTAATATAGCTTTTGAAAACCTATTTAATAGTGAAGAAAACAACTTTTACATGAATGGGCGTTTTTCAAACCTAACCTCTACATATCAAGATTTAACCGCTTTGTTACCCAACGTAATTGGTGATGCCATACCATCAACATTCGACAGGTTGGGGCGTTTTACAATAGTAGGAAATACACAAATAACATCAACACTTATAAATGCCGATGTACAAATTGATACCGATATTGGTTTAATAGATTCCAACCTTGAAATAAATAAAGTAAACGATATTGATAACGCCACCTACAAAGGCAACATTTCATTAACAGATTTTGATTTTGGTACTTTTTTAGACGAACCCAAAATTGGCATAGGTTCACTTAATTTTGATGTGAATGGCAACGGTTTTATTACCGAAAATTTAAACACCCAACTAAGCGGCGATGTTTTTAATGTAGTTTATAACAATTACAAATACAACAAAATAAAAGTAGCAGGTAAAGTAATTAATAAAATTTTTGATGGTAATTTAATTGTGAACGACAGAAATTTACAATTAAACTTTAATGGTTTAGTAGATTTTTCTGAAGACGTAAAAAAATATGATTTTGAGGCTAAAGTAGATTACGCCAACCTAAACACCCTAAACTTTGTAAAAAAAGATAGTATTTCAATTTTTAAAAGTAGGGTTAAAATGAATATGAATAGTAGTAATTTAGATGATGCAAAGGGAGTAATATCATTTAGTAATACTACTTATAAAAATGAACACGATACGTATTATTTTAAAAAATTTGATATTTCATCACGTTTTGAAAATACCACGCGTTATATTGAGTTTAAATCACCCGATATTGTTGAAGGTAACTTAAAAGGCACCTTTGTATTTAAAGATTTAAAAAAGCTTTTTGAAAACTCAATTGGGCATATTTACACCAATTATCAGCCACATAAAGTAAACATTAATCAAAGTATAGATTTTAACTTTAAAATTTATAATAAAATAGCCGAAGTTATTTTTCCTGAAATAGAATTGGGTAAAAACACTTTTATTAGAGGCCGTGTTGAGAGTGATGAAACCAAGTTTAAACTCACGTTTAAATCGCCACAAATAAAAGTGTATAATTATTTTGCTGATAATATTGAGCTTCAGGTAGATAACAGCAACCCGCTATTCAATACATATGTTGAAATTGATAGCTTAAATACCAAGTTTTATAACGTTTCAAAATTTAATTTAATTAATGTTACCGTAAATGATACGCTGTTTATGCGTTCAGAATTTAACGGCGGTAAACGAAATGATGATAATTTTAACCTAAGTTTTTATCACACTATAAATGAAAATAAAGAATCTGTTTTAGGGTTAAAAAAATCAGATTTTACCGTAAAAAATCGTAAATGGTTTATAAATGAAGCAGGCGATAGGTTTAATAAAATTTCGTTTGATAAATCATTATCAAAATTCAATGTAGATAATTTTAAAATCAATCATAAAAATGAAGAAATTAAACTTTCCGGGTTTTTAAAAGATTCTACTCAAAAAGACATAAAACTTAATTTTAAAAACGTAAATCTAGCTAAAATAACACCAGATATTGATAGTTTATCTTTAGGAGGAAACGTAAACGGAAAGTTAGATATTCTTCAAAAAAACGGCAGTTATTTGCCTAATTCAACCATAGTAATTAATGATTTTGCAGTGAATAATTTCCCCTTAGGAGATTTTAATGCACAAATTACCGGAAACGATAATTTAACGCATTATTTGGTTGATGCCACTATAAAAAACAACATATCAAAATCGTTTACAGCAAAGGGTGATATTGTTGTAAACAGGCGGCAATCTAACCTTAATGTAGATTTAACGTTTGATGATTTTAAACTAGCACCATTAAACCCATTACTTTATGATGTTTTATCTAATATTAGAGGCGAAGTATCAGGTAAAGTAAAACTTATTGGTGATGCAAGAAAGCCCAATATAAATGGCAATTTAACCTTAGCCAATGCCGGTTTTACAATACCTTATTTAAATGTTGATTATGCTTTTAAAAACCAGGAAAAAGTAACCTTAAAAGCACAAAGTTTTATTTTTAATAATATTGAATTAACCGATACGCAGTTTAATTCTGGCGGCACTTTAAACGGCACTTTAAGCCATAATAATTTATCAAAATGGGATTTAGATTTAGATATTAATACCAAACGGTTATTAGTTCTAAACACGCAAGAAACTGAAGATGCCTTGTATTACGGACGTGGTTTTATTGGTGGTGAAGCTAAAATTTTTGGTCCTACAGATCAATTAACCATAAGTGTTGTAGCGCAAACAAAACCAGGTACCGTATTTAAAATTCCTTTAAATGATACCGAATCATTTGGTGATAATACCTTTATAAGGCTAGTTTCAAAAGAAGAAAAAGAAGCCAAAAATAAAAATAAAGCCTATGTTTTTGATGATATAAAAGGGTTAGAATTAGATTTTGATGTTGATATTACTGAAGATGCAGACCTAGAAATTATAATAGATAAAAGCACAGGCCACTCATTAAAAGGTAATGGACGTGGTGGTATTTTAGTTGAAATAAATACTAACGGGAAGTTTGATATGTGGGGAGATTTCTCGGTATTTAAAGGTGTTTACAATTTTGCTTATGGAGGTTTAGTACAAAAACAATTTATAGTGCAACCAGGTGGTTCTATTAACTGGGAAGGAGACCCGCTAAAAGCAAGAATAGATATGCTAGCTATTTACAAAACACAAGCAAATCCATCGCCGTTACTTGATAATCCTATAAACCGCAGCATTCCTGTAGAACTAAATATAGCGTTAACAGGTGAGCTTGAACAACCAGACCCAGAGTTTAGTTTTGAGTTTCCAAATGTAAATTCAGCAGTAAAATCTGAGCTGCAATATAGGTTAGATTCCCCAGAAGATATGCAAAACCAAGCACTGTACTTAATATCTACAGGTTCGTTTTCGCGAGGTTTAAATGAACTTAATTTCTCTGGTACCATTGCCGAAAGGCTTAACGGTATTATAAACGGTATTTTTTCAAACGGAGATGGGAAACTTAACTTAGGTTTAAATTATGAAGCTGGCCAAAACAGACCAGATTATCAAACAAATGATAGAGTAGGCCTTACGTTACAAACCCAAATTAGTGACAGAGTACTTATAAATGGTAAAGTAGGTGTACCTATTGGCGATAGTAATGCTACTAACACAGTTGTAGCCGGCGATGTGCAAATAGAATTTTTATTAAATGAAGAAGGTACACTAGTAGCAAAAGTATTTAATAGAGAAAATAGCATTCAAAATTTTGGAGAACAAATTGGCTACACACAGGGTGTTGGTTTATCATATAATGTAGATTTTGATACCTTTAAAGAACTACTTCAAAATTTATTTAAAAGTAAAAAAGAAGAAAAGCCAACAGAAGAAATTATAGAAGAAAATACCTCGCCAGATTTTATTACTCACAAGCAAACTTCACAAAATTAAAGTATCTTCTTTTTAGTTGTTTTTTAGGTAATTATAAAACAATTATTAACTAAAACGTTATAGTATTAACAATGTATTAAAAAGCGCTAAATGCTATGTTTTTTAGGTTTTTGTTTATAATTTTACAAGCAAATACAAATAAAGTATATGTCAAATAAAATTACAAGAATAGCAGTTTTAACTTCTGGAGGAGATTCACCCGGAATGAACGCAGCTATACGCTCTGTGGTTAGAACATGTGCCTACCATAATGTAGAATGTATTGGTATCTACCAAGGATATCAAGGAATGATAGATGATGAGTTTACCCCTTTAGATGCACGTAGCGTTAAAGGTATAATTAACAAAGGAGGTACGTTTTTAAAATCTGCACGCTCACAAGAGTTTCGCACCAAAGAAGGCCGAGAAAAAGCACATAAAAACTTATTAAAGCATAATATTGATGCCTTGGTAGTTATTGGTGGTGATGGTTCTTTTACAGGAGGTTTAGTGTTTAATCAAGAATTTGGGTTTCCTGTAATAGGCATTCCAGGTACTATTGATAATGATATTTACGGTACAACACATACCTTAGGGTTTGATACCGCTTTAAATACCGTTGTTGATGCTATTGATAAAATTAGAGATACAGCCAGCTCACATAACAGATTGTTTTTTATTGAAGTTATGGGGCGTGATGTTGGCCATATTGCACTTAACACAGGTATTGCAGGTGGTGCTGAAGAAATTTTAATTCCTGAAGAAGATTTAGGATTAGATAGATTAGTAGATTCGCTTAACAAAAGTAGAAAATCTGGAAAATCATCAAGCATTGTTGTAGTTGCCGAAGGTGATAAAATTGGTAAAAACATATTTGAATTAAAAGAATATGTTGATCAAAATATGGAAGGGTATGATGTTCGCGTATCTGTTTTAGGGCACATGCAACGTGGTGGTGCACCTTCATGTTTTGATAGAGTTTTAGCAAGCCGTATGGGTGTAAAAGCAGTAGAATCTTTACTAGAAGGCAAAACCAATTATATGGTTGGTTTGTTAAATAGTAAAATGGAACTTACACCATTAGAAAAAGCCATAAAAGGAAAAACAAAAATAAATTTAGAATTATTACGAGTGTCAGATATAATGACTACTTAAAACACTTATTAAATAAGAGATTATGTCAAAATTAAAATTAGGAATTAACGGATTTGGTAGAATTGGTAGAATTGCATTTAGAGTTGCAGCTTCAAGACCAGATGTTGAAATAGTAGCAATTAACGATTTATTAGACGTTGAACACTTAGCATATTTATTAAAATACGATTCTGTTCACGGAAGATTTAACGGAACAGTAGACGTTAAAAACGGTAACTTAGTAGTTAACGGTAACGAAATTAGAATTACTGCAGAGCGTAACCCAGAAGATTTAAAATGGGATGCTGTTGGTGTTGAAGTAGTTTTAGATTGTACAGGTATTTTCACAACTTTAGATAAAGCTCAAGCGCACATTAAAGCAGGTGCTAAAAAAGTAGCAATTTCAGCGCCTTCTGCTGATGCTCCTATGTTTGTAATGGGTGTAAACCACGATAAAATTACAAATGCAGATACAATTGTATCAAATGCTTCTTGTACAACTAACTGTTTAGCACCTTTAGCTAAAGTAATTAACGATAAATTTGGTATTGCTGAAGGTTTAATGACAACCGTTCACGCTTCAACTTCTACACAGTTTGTTGTAGATGCACCTTCAAGAAAAAATTACAGATTAGGTCGTGCAGCCATTTCAAACATTATACCATCTTCAACTGGTGCAGCTAAAGCTGTAGGTAAAGTAATTCCTGAATTAAACGGAAAATTAACAGGTATGGCTTTTAGAGTACCAACGCCAGATGTTTCTGTTGTAGATTTAACGTGTCGTTTAGAAAATCCAGCTTCTTTTGATGATGTTAAAGCTGCTTTAAAAGAAGCTTCAGAAAATGAGTTAAAAGGAATTTTAGGTTATACTGAAGAAGGTGTAGTATCTCAAGATTTTGTTTCAGAACCAAGAACAAGTGTTTTTGATGCTGGTGCAAGTATTGGTTTAAATGATGGTTTCATTAAATTAATTTCTTGGTATGATAATGAGTTTGGTTACTCAACTAAACTTGTTGATTTAGCACAACACATTGGTTCTTTATAATATTTAAATAACTTTAAAGCTCCGCAATTTTTTGGTTGCGGAGCTTTTTTATTCTTAAACTTATGATTTTAATTGTTGATAGTGGTTCTACAAAATCAGATTGGTTAGCAGTAGATAAACAAGGAAATAAACTAATGGATAAAGTACGAACTAAAGGACTTAATCCAGCTATTTTAAGTGAAAAAAAACTTCACAAAACAATTTTAAAAAGTAAAGAATTAAAAGAAAATATAGAACAAGTAACACACGTGTTTTTTTATGGCGCTGGTTGTGGTACAGAAAATGCTAAAGAGCTATTAACTTCTGTTTTAACCGAAATTTTCCCTAAGGCTCATGTTGAAGTTAATGAAGATACTTTAGCAGCTGTTTACGCAACAATTAATCATCCAAAAGAAGCTGCTGTTGTTTGTATTATGGGTACTGGTTCAAATTGTAGTTATTATGATGGAGAGGTGTTGCACCAACGCGTTAAATCTTTAGGTTATACATTAATGGATGACGCCTCAGGTAATTATTATGGCAAACAGTTAATTAAAGATTATTACTTTAACCACATGCCAGAAAATGTAAAAATAGCTTTTGGCGCTAAGTATAATTTAGATGCAGATTTTATTAAATATAATTTATACAAGCAACCAAGCCCTAACGCATATTTAGCAAATTTTGCAGAGTTTATGTTTTTGCACAAAGACTCAAACTACACCATTAATTTAATTAAAAATGGAGTAAGAGAGTTTGCTAGAAATATGATTTTTCAATACAAGGAAGAACTTAAAACAGTTCCTGTTCATTTTGCAGGTTCTATAGCCTTTTTTGCTCAAAAAGAAATTAAAGAAGTAGCTGAAGAAATGGGGTTTAAAGTTGGTAATTTTGAACGCAGACCCATTGATGGTTTAGTACCTTTTCACACTAAAAATTTATAGTAAAACCATACAATAAAATTCATAACCTTTAAGCAGTAACACTATTGTTTAAAGGTTTTTTTTATAACTAATTATTAAGTAATTTGAAAACACACGTAGCCATATATATATCAAGCAAACACGATAAACAATTACTAGTAAATAGTATAATTTCTGGTAAATTATTGCCAAACTTGAAACCATTAAATGGCGCCATTTTTTCTGAAACTATTATTAACAAACATATTGATTTAGAAAGACAATACGGACATGTGTTTATTACGGCAGCCAATAAAAATAGTTTAGCTAAAGCATCCGAAGGTGAGCGTAAAAAAGCACTATTAAAACACATAATTTCAAAAAAGCCTGAATATATAATAGCCGATAATATTTTTGGTAATTTAGATGTTGAAGCCCAACAAAACATTAAAACACAATTCAAAAAATTAAGCAATAGCATACCAATTATTCAAATTACAAACCGAAAACAAGATGTTTTAAGCTTTATAAATACTGTTTTTTACTTTTCAGAAAACACATTAAAACCTTTAATACATACTGAAGATATAAAAAACACCCAAAATTACTTTATAAACACCTTGCCAAAACCACACAAGCCAATAAGATTAAAAACTAAAACACTTGTTAGGTTTGAAAATGTATCAGTAGCGTATTTTGATAGAATGATAATTAAAAATATAAACTGGGAAGTAAAACAAGGTGAATTTTGGCAATTAAAAGGCGCTAATGGTTCAGGTAAAAGCACCATATTATCATTAATTTCAGGTGATAATCCTAAAGCATACAATCAAAATATTTATCTCTTCGGAAATAAAAAGGGTAGTGGTGAAAGTGTTTGGGATATTAAAAAGCAAGTTGGGTTCTTTGGCTTTGATATGCTAAGAGGTTTTAAAAAACACGAAAGCATTGAAAACATGATTCTATCTGGGTTTTATGATTCTGTAGGTTTGTATAAATATCCCAACGAATCTGAAATAACTTTAGTACAACAATGGTTAGCGCTTTTAGGCTTAGAAACAATTAAAAGTAAAAGTTTTCAAACATTATCATCGGGTCATAAGCGTTTGGTTTTAATAGCCAGAGCAATGGTAAAACATCCTCCTTTGTTAATTTTAGATGAGCCCACAAATGGTTTAGATGATGCAGACGCATTAATTTTCACAAGCTTAATTAATAAAATAGCCAATGAAACTAACACGGCTATTATATACGTATCTCATAGAGATGAAGTTGGTTTAAAACCAAATTTTATTTACCAATTATCACCAGGTAAAACAGGTTCAACGGGTAAACAAATTACTTAGAGTATACTGTGTTTTCTTGTTCTGCAACTCTAATAAATGTTGTACGCTTTGTAAGTTCTTTTAAACGTTGGGCACCAACATAGGTACAAGTGCTTCTTAAACCACCTAGAATATCTTGTAAAGTAGATTCTACTGCACCGCGGTACGGTACTTCAACAGTTTTGCCTTCACTAGCTCTGTATTCGGCAACGCCTCCAACGTGTTTTTCCATAGCTGTAGCAGAACTCATACCATAAAATTGCTTGTAGGTTTTGCCATTTTTTTTAATGGTTTGTCCGCCACTTTCATCATGGCCAGCAAGCATGCCACCAAGCATTACAAAATCTGCACCAGCACCAAAAGCTTTAGCCACATCACCAGGTATGGCACAACCGCCATCACTAATTATTTGTCCGCCCAAACCATGTGCAGCATCGGCACATTCTATAATGGCAGAAAGTTGTGGGTATCCAACGCCGGTTTTAACTCTGGTAGTGCAAACAGAACCAGGACCAATACCAACTTTTACAATATCGGCACCAGATAACAATAATTCTTCAACCATTTCACCAGTAACAACATTGCCAGCAATTATTACTTTATCAGGATATTTTTCACGAGTTTGCTTTACAAAATTTGCAAAATATTCTGAGTAGCCATTGGCAACATCAATACATATAAATTTAAACTGCGGATTATACTTAATTATTTGCGCAAGTTTAGTAGAATCTTGTTCGCTAATGCCTGTACTAATAGCTACATAATTGGTGTAATTTTGTGGTAAATTAGCCGAAAAAGCGTTCCAATCGGCTAAAGTGTAATGTTTATGTATTGCGGTAAATAATTGTTTATTTGCTAAAGCATTAGCCATTTCAAAAGTACCAACTGTATCCATATTTGCAGCTATAATAGGTATGCCTGACCAAACTAAAGGACTGTGTAAAAATTTAAATGTTCTTTCTAAATTTACTTCCGATCTGCTTTTTAATGTAGATCGTTTTGGGCGAATCATCACATCTTTAAACCCTAATTTAATTTCATATTCTATGCGCATTCTACTTAAATTTTGTTAAAATAAAAGTACAATAATTTATATAATTATAGCATCTTTACAAAGCCTAATAGTACTATTAATTTGATATTTGCTATATTTATAAATATGTTTGCCTAACCCATACATTAAATGAATATTCTCCTAAAATTTATGAGATCTAATACCAAAAAGGTATTGTCGCTTTTAATCTTTGCCTCTATCGTTTTAATCCTTTTTTTAGGGTTTGCTTTTATAAATGGTTTTCTAGGTTTAAAAATTATAATAATAACACTTTTTGTTTTAGCCATCATACAAGTTTTTACACTGCAATATTTTTTTAAAAATCAACTAAAAAATAATTTTACTCGCGGAAATTTATTAACCCGTATTAAGGAATTAAAATCTGCGCTTGATGAGAGCGAAAAATTAGCCGACCATAAGTCTATTTACTTAGAAAACATGAGTTACGAGGTTAGAACACCTTTAAGCACCGTTATGGGCATGCTAAATATGCTAATGCAAACAGAATTAAATACAGACCAGCGTGCGCAGGCTGAAATTGCTTTATATTCATCAAAATACTTATTGCAATTGGTAGATATGGTTACCAATAATGCAAATGTTGATACAGGAAATTTACAATTAAATGAAACGGCAATAGATTTAAAATTAGACCTAACACGTTTATTTAAAGTTTTTGAATATCAAGCATGGGAAAAAGGTTTAGAATTTGAATTTAAATTTTTATCAAAAGAAACAGATAAGTTTTTGGTAATGGCAGATTCTACCCGTATACAACAAGTATTAATAAACCTAATTAATAATGCCATTAAGTTTACTAATTCAGGTAAAATATCTGTTATTGTAGATCAAACTGTGGGTATAGATAATGAACAAATAATAACATTTTACATTAAAGATACAGGTGTTGGAATGCGCCCACAAGAGGTACGACGTATTTTTAAAAATGCTGAAGCATCTCAAGGAAATATATTAGCCACAGATTATAGAGGTGGTGGTATTGGTTTGGCAATTTCACACCAATTGGTACACGCTATGGGGGGTGAACTTAAGTTAGAAACCAAAGAGAATGAAGGCTCAACATTTTATTTTAGTTTACAACTTAAAAAGACACTAAACATTAAAAACGAGGCTACTAATTTTAAGCCTATACTAACTAATAAATTTAATGTTTTAGTTGCTGAAGATAACCGCATGAACCAAAAGGTTATTAAATTTTTATTAGAACGTTTAGGAGCAGATTGTACTTTTGTGAAGAACGGTTTAGAAGCTTTGGAGCTTTATAAAATTTTAGATTTTGATATGGTGTTTATGGATATTTATATGCCAGATATGGATGGTTATGAAGCTACACAATTAATTCAAAAAACAGATAAGTATGCCAAAACCAAAACACCAATAATTGGTGTATCAGCAAGTGCTTTTGAAGCCGATATCAATAAAGCTAAACTGGCAGGAATTGATGCGTTTTTAGCAAAACCAATTGACGTTGATGAGTTAAAAGAATTACTTATTGAATATGCTAAAAAGTAAGCTGCATTAGTTGTTTATTTAACAGCAATCATGCTAATTTCAACATTTACATTTTTGGGTAATTTAGCTACTTGCACAGTTTCTCTTGCAGGAGCAGTGGCTTCATTAAAATAACTGCCATAAACGGTATTAATAGCATTAAAATCGTCCATGTTACTTATAAAAATTGATGATTTAACAACATTTTCAAAAGTCATATTAGCTGCTTTTAATACAGCTTCTAAGTTTTTCATAACTTGCGTAGTTTCAGCATTTATATCTACTAAAACAAGTGCGTTAGTTTGCGTGTTAATAGCTATTTGGCCAGAAATATAAAGGGTGTTGCCACTTAAAATAGCTTGGTTGTAGGGTCCAAGAGGAGCAGGGGCATTTGGTGTAGTTATAATAGTTTTCATGTGCTATAATTGTTGGTCTGGTTGTCTTCGTTTTTCGTATTTCAGGTCTTTCAAAATACTAGATTTTATACCAATAAAGAAATTCCAAGAGGTTCTATCGCTAAAAGGTATCCAACTAAAATTCATATTCCAACTTTCTAAATCTCTTTGAAACCTAAATTGAGTGTATGTAAAGCCTTGGTTTTTAATATCGTAACCAGATGAAGCACCAATAGACCATTTACTAGTTAACTCAATATCACCAGAAAACATGAGTGAGTGCGATGAAATTTCATTTTGCCTTCGTGAATTGGCATAATTTACGGCATAGGCTAAACGCACATTCCAAGGTATTTTATGATTGAAGAATTTTGATGGTTCTTCATCTTCATCATTATTACCCTTTTTGGTGTCTTTATTGTTTTGGTATTCGTTTATTTGGTCATTAGAGAAATCCATGTTTTTGGGTAAAAAATCTTCAGGATTATCACTGGCCGAAGTATTGCCTTTGTCTTTACCTTTATTCTTGTTTGATAAAGACCAACTAGCCGTTAAGTTAGCGCTTGTTAGCCTAAATAAACTACCGCCATTATCAATATTAAATTTGTTAATACGTGTATTATTGTTGTCTAGCGCATACGGATCTAAAGTTGCACCAAAATTTATACTCATTTGGTTTTGAAAAAGTTGCGTACTACCACTCATTCTAACCGGACTCCATTGTAAAGAATCTGCGGCAAAATTATAGGCCGATGAAAAGTTTAAACTGTTTAGTAATTTAATTTTTTTAGGCTCGGTTGCTGTACTGTCACGGTCTTTTACTTTAGCTTCAAAATTATTGGCTAAAGATATACCCATTGAACTTGAAAAATTTTTGTTTGGTGCACCAAAAATAGCATCTTCAAACCTTGAAAACTCAACGTCTCTGGTTGTTAAACCATCGGCAGTAATAACTTCTTCTTCGTATGTATTGTAATATTTATCAAAAGCCGGATTAATATTATAGCTAATAGAAGGCCGCATAACATGCCTTATGGCTTTAAGCTTGGTATCTTTACCTTCTTTTTCAAAATTAAACATACCATAAACAGTGGTACCAATACTGGTGCTAAAATTGTAAGTTCTGTAAGCATCAAAGCCATTAATGGTTTCAACTTCTTCTTCACCTAAAACAGAGTTAAAACGTTTATCAATGGTTTTAAAAGTCCAAACCTCATTGTAATTGGCACCAGCACTTACACTAAAATATTTAAATATTTTGAAGTTTGTACTAATTGGTATTGTATGCTGAAACCCAGCGCGGGCATCATCAAACATTTCTTTTTTAAAGAAAAGCGAATCTACAGTGGCAATTCTGTTTTCACCACGTACGTTGTATTGAAGATTTATATTTTGAATAATACCTTTTTTAGAACCCGATTTTGATGAAAACGGATACATTCTACCAACACTACCTTGAAATGTTGGTAAAGTCATGTTTATGGTTTGAGTATTGGTGTTTTGAGAATGTGTTGCCGTTAAACTGTAACTAACTTGAGGCTCACCTTGAAATGTTTTTGAGTATGAAACCGAAGATGATAAAGTGTTTGTTAAGTAATTACTACCAGAATTTATTTGATTTATAGAATTTCTGTAATAGGTGCTACTACCTAAATTTACCGATGCTGAAAAGCGTGAGCTTGGGTTGGCTTTAGAGTCTTGACTATGAGACCAGCGTAGATTATAAATAGTGTTTCGGGCATAATCTGGAAAACCACGCTCACTAGTAATAAGGTTTTCATACCTAAAGGCTAAATTACCTCTAAATCTGTAGCGTTTGGCATAGGTATTTTCTAGGCGTAAACCAAAACTACCATTGGTGTAATAATCGCCTAAAACGGCCAAATCCATATAATCACTTATAGCAAAATAGTAACCACCGTTTTGTAAAAAGTAACCTCTATCATTTTGTTCACCAAAGGTTGGAATTATAATACCAGATGTATGTTTTTCGCTTTGCGGAAAAAAACTAAAAGGCAACCAAACAGGTGTTGGTACATCATAAATATAAATACCTGCAGGCCCTGTAACTATTTTTTTACCGGGTACAATTTTGGCCTTTAAAAGTCTGATGTAATAATCTGGGTCTTCAAGATTTTCTGCAGTGGTGTATTTGGCGTTTTTAATAAAGTAAACAGAGTCATTTTCCTTTTTAGTAATTCTTGCAATAACGTTGCCTTCGCCTTGTTCTGTAACAGAGTTATAAATTAATGCTTTTTGAGATTTAGTGTTAAAAACAATAGAATCTGGCTCAACAACATTACTACCTTGAGTAAACACGGGTTTTTGTGTGTAGCCATCAATAGTATCTGTAATTCCGCGTGCATAAACTGTATTTGTACCGTAATCTACAGTAATACTACCTGCGGAAATATTCATATCACCATAATCAATTTTAGCATTGTTATACAAGTATAATTGTTGTTTTTTATTGTTGAATTTGGTGTAATCTGTAGCACTGTATTTTACAATATGTTCAAGTAATTCTTTAGGTTTAACACTGTCTGTAACAGTGGTATCTGCAATTTTTTCAGAGTTTAAAGCTTCGGGTTCAGTAGGTTTATCAATATTAACCACCACAGAATCTTTCACTGTTGCGCCAATAGATTTACCTTTTTTGGGAATATCTTGGCTGTAGCTTAACGTGTTAATAAACACTGTAAAACTTAGCACAAAAAGTATTTTAAAGTTGTTTGTATGCAACGCTTTTAATGTATTTTTGTAAAAGTATGGCTCGGTTTTTGAATTGCCAAAATTACATATATTTTTTGTGTGATTTATTAAAATTTAAAATAAAAATCTGCACAGTAAAAAACCAAAGCAATAATTCAATTTTTTAGTTGTTTAAACATTTATGCAAACGTACAGAATATCCTTTTTCGTATTTATAATTTCAGTATTAACATTTTCTTTAAATAATGTTCAGGCACAAGCTGCTTCAAATTCATTTGTAATAATGATAGATCCTGGGCATGGTGGTAAAGATTCTGGTACACCAGGAACTGGAAGATATAAAGCCACTGAGAAAGATATTGCTTTAGATGTATCATTAGATTTGGGTGAAATGATAGAAAAAAAACTAGACAACGTTAAAGTATTATACACAAGAAAAAATGATACGTACCCAACGTTAAATGGTAGAACCGTTTTAGCAAATAAAAAGGATGTAGATTTATTTATTTCTATTCACTGTAATGCGCAACCAGGAAAAACAGGTAGTGCTTACGGCTCTGAAACCTATGTTTTAGGTTTAACAAAAAATAAACAAAATTTAGAGGTTGCCAAGCGTGAAAATAGTGTTATTGCTTTAGAAGATGATACAGAGGTTTATAAAGATTTCAACCCAAATTCACCAGAATCTGTTTTAGGTTTAATGATTGCGCAAGAAGAATATTTAGACCGTAGTATAAAATTAGCCAGATATATTGAAGATGAGTTTCAAACAACTGCTAAACGCCGTAGCAGAGGTGTAAAACAAAATATATTTTATGTATTAGCATACACATACATGCCTAGTGTTTTAGTTGAACTTGGGTTTTTAACACATAAAAAAGAAGAAGATTTTTTAAATTCTAAAAAAGGAAAAGCTTTAATGACAAAATCTTTATACAATGCTGTTGAAAACTATATTAAATACTTCAATTTAAATAAAAAAAGTGTTTCTGTAAGTGCCAATTTACCTGAAATTGAAACTACAGAAACAACTACCAATACTTCAATTGAATATAAAATTCAAATAGCAGCTAGTTCAAAAGCTTTAGAAACTAAACCCTATAATTTTAAGGGTTTAAGTGAGATTTCGCGTATTAAAGAAGGCAATCTCTACAAATATTATTACGGTAGTACGCATAATTATGATACTACAAAAAAACTTGAAGAAGAGGCCAAAAGTAAAGGGTACAAATCTAGTTTTATAGTGGCTTTTAAAAACGGTAAAAAAATAAGTTTAGCCGAAGCTTTAAAAACAACAGCCAATTAAAAATTTCCTATTCAAAATTATTCTAAATTTGCTATAAACGGTAAATTGTATTTAATTGCAATATAGTTTCCTTTATATTTATGGCTTAAATATTAGCCCAAAATCAAAAAAACTAAACCAACCCAATGAAAATATCTAGAGAAGTAAAAACAGCTTTATTAGTAATATCAGGTATTGTACTGTTAATTTTTGGTTTTAATTATTTAAAAGGTCAAAATTTATTAGATAGTTCTAGAACATTTTACACAGAATACAATAATGTTGAAGGTTTAACACCTTCAATGCCGGTTACAATAAATGGATTAATAGTTGGTAAAGTAACCAATATAAGTTTTAAAGGTGATGGGTCTGCAAAATTAAAGGTAACATTGTTGGTTGATAGTGATTATCAATTTTCAAAAAATAGTAAAGCAGAGTTGTATGAAGCTGGCTTAATTGGAGGTAAAGCCGTGGCTATTGTACCTGCTTTTGATAATGCTGAAATTGCTAAAAATGGTGACGATTTACAAGGCACTGTAAAAGCCGGATTAAGCGAGCTTGTAAACCAAAAATTAACACCATTGCAAGAAAGCCTTGGCGGTACTTTAATTCGAGCCGAAGAACTTTTAAAAAATATAAACGAAGTGTTTGATGCCCAAACAAAAAACAATTTAAAAAGCAGTTTGGCTAATTTAAATGCGGTGCTTGCCAATTTCAAGCAAACATCTGGCACATTAAATAACATAGTTACAGAAAACAAAACCAAATTAGATAACACACTTAGTAATGTAGATAATATGTCGGCAAACTTTTCAAAAGTGTCAGATTCTTTAGCAAATGCCAATATAGGTGCTACCGTTGCAAATTTAGAAGCTACTTTAAAAAACTTCAACAATATTTTAGCAAGTGTTGAAAGCGGAAAAGGCTCAATGGGCAAACTTTTAAAAGACGATGGTTTGTATAATAATATTGAAGGTGCCACTGGCGAGCTAGAAGAACTTTTAAGAGACATTAAACTACATCCAAAACGTTATTTTAGAATTCTTTCTAAAAAAGAAATTCCTTATTCTAAAGAAAATTAATAGTAATAGTATGCAATACCTACCAAATATCATTTTTGCTATCCTGCTAATTGTAGCCATAGGATATTTTGCAAAAAACGTTAAAAAACTAATAAGAAACATAAAACTGGGGCAAGATGTAGACGTTTCAAACAATAAAAAGGAACGTTTAAAAAATATGGCAATGATTGCCTTAGGGCAAAGTAAAATGGTAAAACGGCCCATAGCTGGTATTTTACACATTATAGTTTATGTAGGCTTTATAATAATTAATATTGAAGTTTTAGAAATTATAATTGATGGGCTTTTTGGTACACACAGAGCGTTTTCGGGTATTGGCCCCATTTACGGCGTATTAATTGGCATTTTTGAAATTTTAGCCTTTTTAGTTTTTGTTGCAGTTGTTATTTTCTGGATAAGACGAAATGTTATGAAACTAAGTCGTTTTTGGAAAAGTGAAATGACCACATGGCCCAAAAATGATGGTAACTTCATTCTCTATTTTGAAATGGTATTAATGACACTATTTTTAGTAATGAATGCTACCGATGTTACCTTTCAAAACATGAATAACGGTAACGTAATTAGTCAATTTATAGCACCATTATTTAATGGCATGCCAGAAACCACATTACACATAATTGAAAGAGCCGCTTGGTGGTTACACATAGTGGGTATTTTAATATTTTTAAACTATTTATATTTTTCAAAACACCTCCATATAATTTTAGCTTTTCCAAACACGTATTATGGTAGCTTAAAACCTAAAGGAGCGTTTAATAATTTAGAGGCGGTTACAAAAGAGGTTAAAATGATGATGGACCCTAACGTAGACCCTTTTGCAGCACCACCAGAAGGCGCTGAACCAGCAATGCCAGCTAAATTTGGTGCAAGTGATGTGCAAGATTTAAATTGGGTACAACTTTTAAGTGCCTACACTTGTACAGAGTGTGGTAGGTGTACATCGGCGTGTCCTGCTAACCTAACAGGTAAAAAGTTATCGCCAAGAAAAATTATGATGGATACCAGAGACCGTCTTGAAGAGGTTGGTAAAAATATTGACGCTAATAATGGAGCGTTTAAAGATGATGGTAAACAACTTTTAGGTGATTATATTACAAACGAAGAACTTTGGGCATGTACCACTTGTAATGCCTGTGTAGAAGAATGTCCTGTAAGCATCAATCCATTATCAATTATTTTAGAAATGCGCCGTTACCTAGTAATGGAACAAAGTGCAGCACCCGTTGAATTAAATAATATGATGACAAACATTGAAAACAACGGTGCCCCTTGGCCATATAACCAAATGGACAGATTAAACTGGAAAGACGAATAAACAAACAACCCCAATACACACATGAAAACCTTTTTTAAAACCGTAGCATTTTTAATAGCATTTTTTCCATTGTTAATGCACGCGCAACAGGCCGAAGTTAAAGCAATGGCAGACAAAATGTTTACCGATGTTTTAAACAAAGATTTTGAATCTTTATTAAACATGACACACCCCAAAGTGTTTGATTTAGTACCAAAAGAACAAATGCTACCAATTATAAAAGGCACGTTTGAAGGTAATGATGAGTTTTCAATAGAACTACCAAAAGAAACCCCTTCATATAAAATATCTGAAGTGTTTAAAGGCGAAAACAACAATTTAGTTTACGCTTTTGTAACCTATGATATGGCTATGAATATGACCTTTAAAAAACAAGAGTTTGACGAAGAATCAAAAAAAATGATGATTTCAATATTGAAAGCTCAAGGCATGGATGTAGAGTTTACATCAAGTAATAGCATGAATGTTTTAATGCGCGATAGAATAACCATTTTCTTAAAAGAAGATGCCACAAATAATGAATGGGTTGTTGTAAATTATGACGCTAATTCGCCTTTATTTTACCAAGTATTATCGTCTGATTTGCTAGAAGCAGCTAAAACTTACAAGCAAGATTTAATGCTTGAAAGTAAAAAGAAAACAGAGAACTAATAAAAACCATTGAGTATGATAGTTAAAACAATGGCAGAATTTATGGCCGAAGGCAAACAACCAGAAATTTTATTTTGGGTTGGTTCTGCAGGAAGCTATGATGATAGAGCAAAAAAAATAACAAAAGCATTTGTTAAAATTCTTAATAAAGCCAATGTAGATTTTGCAGTTTTAGGCACCGAAGAAAGTAACACGGGCGACGTTGCAAAACGCGCCGGAAACGAGTTTTTGTTTCAAATGCAAGCAGTAATGAATATTGAAGTTTTAAACGCTTACCAGGTTAAAAAAATTGTAACCTGCGATCCGCATTCATACAACTGTTTAAAAAATGAGTATCCAAGTTTAGGTGGTAATTATCAAGTATTGCATCATACGCAATTTATTCAACATTTAATACAAGAAGGCCGTTTAACGTTACAAGGTAACTTGTATAAGGGCAAACGTATTACATTTCATGATCCGTGCTATTTGGGTAGAGCAAACAATGAGTTTGATGCACCTAGAAATGTATTAAAAAATACGAATGCTGAAATAATAGAAATGAAACGCCACAAACAAACGGCTTTGTGTTGTGGAGCTGGTGGTGCACAAATGTTTAAAGAACCTGAAAAAGGAGATAAGGATATTAATGTGTTAAGAACCGAAGATGCACTTGAAACCAAACCAAATATCATAGCAACGGGCTGCCCTTACTGCAATACAATGATGACTGATGGTGTAAAAGCTAAAGAAAAGGAAGCCGAAATAACTGTTTTAGATATTGCTGAACTTATAGCAAATTCTGAAGAATTATAATTTAGGTAAATTCACAATTTATACAATGTTAGTAGATTTTAATACATTACCAGAAGCCTCAAGAGTCTGGATATATCAAGCAAACCGTTCGTTTACCGAAGATGAAATTGCTGAAATTTCATCAAAACTAAATACGTTTATAGAAAACTGGACTGCACATGGTTCAGATTTACAAGCGGGCTATCAAATTAAATACAAACGATTCATAATACTGGGTTTAAATCAAAATTTAAATGCAGCTACAGGCTGTTCAATTGATGCTTCAGTACATTTTATTCAGCAGTTAGAAAAAACCTATAATGTTGATTTAATGGATAAAATGAATGTGTCTTACAAACAAGGTGAATTTATTGCCTATAAATCATTAACAGATTTTAAACAAATGGCAAAAGACAAGGCCGTGTCTAAAAACACCATTGTTTTTAATAACCTTGTAGCAAATAAAGCAGAGTTTGAAGAAAATTGGGAAGTGCCTGCAAGTGAAAGTTGGCACAACAGATTTATTAAATAATTAATTCTGCATAAAATCACTTTCATATTTCAATTAGAATATTCATTTTTACAAACGTAAAAGTGAAACAACTAAATTATGGCTAAAGAAATTTTTTTACTAAATATTTCCGGACAAGATAAACCTGGTTTAACATCGGCATTAACAGCTGTTTTAGCGCAATACAATGCCAAAGTTTTAGATATTGGGCAAGCAAACATACATGATACACTTTCTTTAGGAATGATGTTTGAAGTGAAATCTAAAAAAAAATCGGCAGCCGTATTAAAAGATTTACTTTTTAAAGCCTATGAGTTAGGTATTAACTGCAAATTTACACCAATTTCTCTTGAAGATTATGAAGATTGGGTAAACCAACAAGGAAAAAACAGGTACATAGTTACCATTTTAGGAGAAAAACTAAAAGCCGAACAAATATCTAGGGTTACAGAAATAATTTCTGAAAAAAACCTAAATATTGATGCTATTAAGCGTTTAACTGGGCGTTTATCTCTGGTTAAAAAAGACGATTATCCAAGGGCATCAATTCAATTATCTATTAGAGGAAGAATTGATAATAAAGCAGAATTTACAGAGAAATTCATGCAAATATCGCAAGAATTAGATGTTGATATTGCTTTTCAAGAAGATAACATTTTTAGAAGAAACAGACGTTTAGTGTGTTTTGATATGGATTCAACCTTAATTCAAACCGAAGTTATTGATGAATTAGCAGAATTAGCAGGTGTTGGTGAACAGGTTAAAGCCATTACCGAAGCAGCAATGCAAGGCGAAATTGATTTTAACGAAAGCTTTAAAAGACGCATGAAACTCTTAGAAGGTTTAAGTGAAGATGTATTGCAAAATGTTGCTGTTAATTTGCCTATTACAAAAGGAGCCAGACGATTAATTGATACCCTTAAAAACTACGGGTTTAAAACCGCTATTTTATCTGGTGGTTTTACCTATTTTGGGCACTATTTACAAAAAGAATTGGGTATAGATTACGTGTATGCTAACCAATTAGAAATAAAAAATGGTGCTTTAACGGGTAACTATTTAGGTGAAATTGTAAATGGCGAAAAGAAAGCTGAATATTTAAAACAAATAGCCGAACAAGAAGGTATTGATATTAGCCAAACCATTGCTGTTGGTGATGGCGCTAATGATTTACCAATGCTAAATCTTGCCGGTTTAGGTATTGCATTTCATGCAAAGCCAAAAGTAAAAGACAATGCACAAAGCTCAATATCAAGTATTGGGTTAGATGGCGTACTGTATCTTTTAGGCTACCACGATAGGCATATTGATTTAATAGAGTAACCCAAAACGTGGTTAATTTCTTATTTATAAAACTATCTTAAAGTCTTTTTATCTTGTTGCTAAAAGTAGTATTTTGGCATGATTATTAGTGTAAATAAAACAAAACTAATAAGCCAAAAAATACACCTATGCGTCAAACCTTTATATATAGTTTTTTCTTATTTATATTCAGTGCTTTATATGCACAAAATACACCAAATCCGTTATTAACAGATGATGCTGAATCTCAAAAAAAATGGGTAGATAGCATTTACAACAACATGTCTTTAAAAGAAAAAGTAGGGCAGTTGTTTATGGTGCAGGTAATGTCTAACCAAAGTTTAGCCGAAAAAAACAAGATAGTACAGCTCATTCAAAAATCGCATATTGGAGGTGTTATTTATTCAACTGGCGGTCCTGTAAGGCAAGCAAAACTTAATAATGAGCTACAATTTGCAGCCAAAGTACCATTATTAATAGGTATGGATGCAGAATGGGGTTTAAGCATGCGGTTAGATTCTACGTATGCTTTTCCGTGGAATATGACTTTAGGTGCTATTAAAGACGCAAAACTTGTTGAACGTGCAGGCAAGCACATAGGTGAGCACAATAAAAGGTTAGGGGTGCATTTTAATTTTGCACCTGTTGTAGATATTAATACAAACCCCAACAACCCAATAATTGGAAATCGTTCTTTTGGTGAAGATAGAGATAATGTTACGGAAAAAGCATTAGCCTTTATGAAAGGTATGCAAGACGCCGGTGTTTTAGCAAATGCAAAACATTTTCCAGGACATGGAGATACTGAAACAGATTCTCATAAAACCTTACCAAGTATTAATTTTGATGAAAAACGTATAGATTCTATAGAGCTATATCCATACCGAAAGTTAATAAAAGAAGGCTTATCAAGTGTTATGGTGGCTCATTTGAGTGTGCCAAGTTTAGAGCCTCGTACAAATTACCCTTCATCTCTATCAAAACATATAGTTACTAATATTTTAAAAGAAAAGTTAGGATTTAAAGGTCTTATTTTTACAGATGCTTTAACCATGAAAGGCGCTGCAAATTATGCCGAAAAAGCGGTTGATGGTATTGCTCCCAAAACCTTGCCTAAAGGCGGTGAGGTAGATTTACTTGCCTTTTTATCAGGTAATGATGTCATGTTAATGTCTGAAAATCCAGAACAAGCTATTAACAGATTTGTATATGCGTTTAACAATAAAATTATAACTGAAGAAAGGTTAGCACATTCAGTTAAAAAAATACTTCAAGCTAAGTATAAAGTAGGTTTAAATAATTATAAACCTATTGGTATTCACAATTTAGTTGAAGATTTAAACAGGCTACAAGACGACATATTATACGAAGAACTTATTGAAAATGCGGTTACCGTTGTAAAAAACAGTAATAATTTATTGCCTTTAATGCAGTTAGAAACTAAAACGATGGCTTATGTGCATTTGGGTGATGATGATGGGAGTGTTTTTTATAATGAACTAAAAAAATACAATAAAATACACCAAATAAAATCTGATAATTTAGATGACTTAATACAAAAGCTAAAATCGTATAATACGGTAGTGGTTGGTTTTCATCGTTCCAATGCTAACCCTTGGAAAGCCTATAAATTTACAAATCAAGAAATTGTTTGGTTACAAGAAATAGCAAGAAATCACAATGTTATTTTAGATGTTTTTGTGCGCCCCTATGCACTATCAAACATTAAAAGTATTGAAAATATTGAAAGCATTATTGTGAGCTATCAAAACAGTAAAATAGCTCAAGAAAAATCTGCTCAAATAATTTTTGGTGCATTACCCGCTAAAGGAAATTTACCGGTTTCAGTAGGGCATTTTAGTTTAAATGAAGGTATTCATTACAATCAAATAAGTCGTTTAGGTTATACCGTTCCAGAGCGTGTGGGAATGAGTTCAGAAAAATTAAAAAAAGTAGATTCTATGGCAAACCTAGCTGTTAATGGTAAAATGACACCAGGTATACAACTATTAATTGCCAGAAAAGGTAAAGTTATTTACAATAAAAACTTTGGAAAACACACCTATGAAGGCAACCAAAAAGTAACTTTTGATGCTATTTATGATGTAGCTTCACTAACAAAAATATTAGCTACATTGCCCTTGTTAATGGAACTTGAAGAGCAAGGTATTGTGTCTTTAGATACCAAGCTATCAGAAATTTTACCAGCATATAAAACTAGTAATAAAGCCAATATTACAATAAAGCAAATGCTATCACATTATGCAAGATTACGCCCTTGGGAACCTTTTTATTATCATACGCTAGACACCATAACAAAAAAACCAAGTAAAAAATATTATCGATCAGAAAAGAGTGATCAGTTTAATATTGAAGTTACAAAAAACATGTATTTAAGGTCTGATTATCAAGATTCTATTCAGGAAATTATAAAAGATTCAGAACTATTAGATAGATTACGTTACCGCTACAGTGATTTTCCTTATTACATTTTAAAGAAATTTATTGAAACACATTACGACAAATCTTTAGACGAGTTAGTGCAAGATCATATTTATCAGTCTTTAGGGGCAAATAACACGCTGTACAATCCATATTACAAAATAAGCAATAAAAAAATTGTACCTACAGAAATTGATGACTATTACCGCCATCAAAAAGTGCATGGTTTTGTACATGATATGGGAGCTGCAATGCAAAATGGTGTTGGCGGGCATGCAGGTATTTTTAGTAATGCTAATGATGTTGCTAAAATTATGCAAATGTTTTTACAAAAAGGGTTTTATGGCGGTAAGCGCTATTTTAAACCAGAAACAATAGATAAGTTTAACACCTGCTATTTTTGTGAAAATAAAAACAGGCGTGGTGTTGGTTTTGATAAACCGCAATTAGACGAAGAAGGGCCAACATGCGGTTGTGTGTCTATGACAAGTTTTGGGCATTCTGGTTTTACAGGAACCTACGCTTGGGCAGATCCTGAAGCCGATTTAGTATACGTGTTTTTAGCTAACAGAACGTATCCAAATGCAGGTAAAAATTTGCTGCTAAGAGAAAATATAAGAACAGAAATTCAACGCTTTATTTATGAAGCCATTGAAAATTAATAAAGCATAAAATAAAACCAATGAAAATAGGCATAGTTTGTTACCCAACATTTGGTGGTAGTGGCGTAGTTGCAACAGAGTTAGGGTTAGAACTTTCTAAACGCGGGCATGAAATTCACTTCATAACATACAATCAGCCCGTTAGGTTAGAGTTAATAAGTAATAACGTGCATTATCATGAAGTTACTGTACCAGAATATCCATTATTTCATTACCAACCTTATGAGTTGGCTTTGTCAAGTAAATTGGTAGATATGGTAAAGCTTCACAATATTGAAATTTTACACGTACACTATGCAATACCGCATGCTTATGCTGCATACATGGCAAAAAAAATGTTAAAAGAAGAAGGTATTCATGTGCCTATTGTAACTACTTTACACGGTACAGATATTACACTTGTTGGTAGTCATCCGTTTTACAAACCAGCAGTTACTTTTAGCATCAACAAATCTGATGCGGTAACAGCCGTTTCTAAAAGTTTAAAAGATGATACATTAAGGTTATTTGATATAAAAAGAAGTATAAACGTTGTACCAAATTTTATTGATTTAGAAAAATATAGTAACCAAGGTTTTACAGATTGCCAACGCCATATTATGGCAAATGAAGACGAGAAAATAATTACACATATTAGTAATTTGCGCCCTGTAAAGCGCGCGCATGATGTTATTAGCGTGTTTTATAATATTCAAAAGCAAATTCCAGCTAAATTGATGTTTATTGGTGAAGGCCCTGAAAAAGAAAACATTGAAAAGCAATGTGCAGATTTAGGTATTTTAGATAGGGTTATTTTCTTTGGAAGAAGTAATGAAATAGATAAAATATTGTGCTTTAGCGATTTGTTTTTACTGCCCTCATTAACCGAAAGTTTTGGGTTGGCGGCTTTAGAGGCTATGGCATCGGGTGTACCTGTAATTTCAAGCAATACCGGCGGCATACCCGAAGTAAATGTACATGGCTATTCTGGGTTTTTAAGTGATGTTGGAGATATTGATGATATGACTAAAAATGCACTACATATTTTAAGTGACGATGAAAGATTGAAAACATTTAAAGATAATGCTAGAAAAGAATCATTAAAATTCGATTTACATAAAATAGTACCGCAATACGAAGCTATTTATCAAGATACTTTAAGTAAATGTTTGGTACTTTAATAATTTAAAAAACACATACATGGCCGTTTTAGGAAGTTTAATTAAAGGTTTTATTGAGTTGTCTGATACGTTTTCTTCAGAAACAAATCATTTAGAATCTCAAAAAAATGTATTAAAAGAACTTTTAGAAACAGCCAAAAACACAGCATTTGGTAAACATTACAATTTTGAGGCTATTTTAGCTTCAGAAGATATTCAAAAGGCATTTTCAAAAACAGTTCCTTATTTTGATTATCATAACATGCACCAAGCATGGTGGCACAAATTACATGAAGGTGAAACCAATGTAACATGGCCGGGAGATTTAAACTATTTTGCCTTAAGCTCTGGCACAACAGGTAAAACTAGCAAACGAATTCCAGTAACCAATGCTATGATAGCTGCCATTAGGCAATCTGGAATTAAGCAGGTTTTAGCACTTAAAAACTTTGACTTTCCAGCAGATTTTTTTGAAAAAGAAATCATGATGTTAGGAAGCTCAACCGATTTAAATGAACATAACGATTTTCTTGAAGGCGAAATTAGCGGCATAAGCGCTAGTAATATTCCATTTTGGTTTAAAAGCTACTATAAACCGGGTGAAAATATTGCTAAAATTGACGATTGGGATGCTCGTGTTTTACAAATTGCTAAACGTGCTAAAGATTGGGACATTGGTGCATTAAGCGGTATTCCGTCTTGGATAGAGTTAATGCTTCAAAAAGTAATAGAATATCATAATTTGAACAATATTCATGATATTTGGCCAAATTTAATGGTTTATACGTCTGGTGGTGTAGCTTTTGGGCCTTATGAAAAAAGTTTTCATGCCTTAATGGGAAAACCAGTTACAGTTATAGATACTTATTTGGCTTCCGAAGGTTATATAGCAACACAAACCAGACCAGAAACTACGGCCATGGAATTAAATACTAACCACGGTATTTATTTTGAATTTGTGCCTTTTAAACCAGAATTTATTAATCAAGATGGTTCTTTAGCTCAAAACGCACCCGTTGTAACGCTTGAAAATGTTGAATTAGAGCAAGATTATGTGTTAATTATAAGCACCGTTAGTGGGGCATGGCGTTATTTAATTGGCGATACCATTGAGTTTACTAACATTGAACGTGCTGAAATTAAAATTACAGGCCGTACAAAATTCTTTTTAAATACGGTAGGTTCTCAACTATCTGTTAATAAAATGGATGCTGCAATGAAGAGTTTAGAAGATACGTTTTCTACTAAAATTACAGAATATACCATTTGTGCAAAACGCGGTGATGATGATGAGTTTTATCATTTTTGGTATATAGGAGCAGACAATACAAATTTAGATGAAACAGATGTTGCAAATGCTTTAGATGAAGCATTAAAAACAGCTAATAAAAACTATAAAGTAGCCAGGAGTAAAGCATTAAAAGGCGTAAAAGTTACATTGGTAAGCCCTGAAATGTTTCATGAATGGAACGCAAAAAACAAGAAAAAAGGTGGGCAAGTTAAAATGGAACGTGTAATGGGTGAAGACACCTTTACAGCTTGGGAAACTTTTGTAAAATCACAATAACATTTTAACTTTTTAAACTATTTCGGTTATTAACCAATTCCATGATTTCTTCGGGTGATAAGTAATAACGTTTTATACGTTTTTTATAGCTTTCGGTAATATCAGCATGGTTTAAAATAAAGTTTTTCGTTTTTAAAATATACTTATCCATACCGTTGTTTACAGCAAAAGTATCAGCGGTTCTCTCAGCTTCTACAATATGTTTTTCAAACAGTAAATATTTAATACCAAATTGTATTAAGTTGAAGTTACTGCGTGTTTTATAATCCATAATATGGCCTAATTCATGACCAATCCAACCTATGAATATATCAGAAGGTATGTGCTTTGTTAAAAACTTTTTATCAGCTATTTTAAAAGATTCACTAATTAAAATAATATAATGCCTTTTGTGTTTTGGTTTAAAAAAACTACCCAATTTAGGTTGTGCCTGCATAGTAGATTTTTTTATATTTTTTTTGAATTTAAATTCAATAGGTGTTTTAGCTAATTCAGGAAAAAAACTTAGCGCTGTTTTTACTTCTTTTGTTATGCTTTGAGGAATTTTATGTAGCAATGTGTTTTTGTATAAAGATACTATTAAATACCAAGAAAGGGCAAATGTTTTACGTTATGATATGTTAAAGCAGCTACAATACAAGGTTGTAAAAGGTTTTTGGGTAGTGATTCATTTAAATTTAAAACTATGGCTCGGTTACCGTTAAAACTTAGCATATTTTTGTACAATAACCTAAATGTGGTTACTAATTTGCTATTGCATTGAAAATAAATATAATATGTATTAGGGGTTTTAACTTTCCAGTCTATTCTTAAGGTGCTTCCGTGTTTGGTTATATAGCTAGGTTCTCCCCATTTTAAAGTTTCTTCTAAGGTATCTATATCTTCAATATTTTTTGCAACATCAATTATAAATGTTCTTAAAGCATCCATTTTAGGTTTTACATGTTCTGGGTAGCTATTAAAAAAAATGCTAACATTTTTGTTAGTAATTAGCTTCATTCTAAAAATAAATTAAGGTTTATAAACCCACTTTCTTACACTTGTACTGTCTGCTGTTGGGAAATCTTTAGGTATTTCTTGTGTTACTTTTCCCGTAGCAGCCCACTCAGCACCGCGTTGAAATGTGGTTATAAAACCAGCACATTCAAACGAATAATCCATGTGCCCAAGAGCAGAGTGAAATATTCTGCCTTTACCGTAATTTATAGCCATTAACATAGGCTCATGCCTTCCGGTTCCAGTTACGTCTTTTTTCCAAGGTGGTGCATTTTTTTCAACATCAGAATAGGCTGTAGCTAAAATAGTCATGTTGTTTCCAGGACCACGCATTCTATCATATAGCTCGTCTTTTGTGTGTAGCCATAGTTTTGGTAATCCTTTCATTATAGGATGATTTTCAGCTCTGGTTTGAATTTGAAATTCATATTGAGCTCCATGCGAAGCGCAGATACCTTCAGATGGGTCATGTTCAACTTCATTAGCATCATTATAAAAAATGTACGGGCCTGTTTGTGCATTTCTATCGCCCCAAGCACCTAAGCCAATCATTTTGTTGTATGCATCCCATTGCCCCCAAGCATTATTAGCTGCGTGCACAACCACCAAACCACCACCATTTTTCATATAGTTTTCAAATTTTGTTTTAGTGGCTTCTGGCCAATTTGAAGATTTCCAACCTAAATTATTTATTACAACATCATAGTTTTCAAAATCTGGATTAAAATTTGGGTCTTCCTTAGGTTCATCAACAGCTGTTCTTTTTACACCATCATTTAAAGGGTAGAGCGTTAGTAGTTCATTAATATCTGTAACGCCTTCAATTTCATTGTAATGTGGCCCAATCCAAGTGTATGTTTTTCTGGTAATATCTACTTCAAAAAGGCCAGTTTCTTCTAAATAACTTTTCATCATAAAGGTTGTTTTTGGCCAGACACCGTGGTTGTTTTCGCCATCTAAAATGAGCGCTTTTAATTTTTGCTTTTGTGGTGTTTCAGGTTGTTTTTTTGTATTGTTTTTACAGTTGAAAATCAACATTGAAAACATGAAAAAATAGCAAATGTGTTTAATATTCATGGTGTAATATTTAGTGTAATTGATTTTTAAAGATAATTAATTGAGTTTAAGTAAAGGTTCAAAATATTTCACCGTAAAAATTTATACAATAAAAAAAGCGCCATTATAAGGCGCTTTATGATATTTTTTTGTGTTTTGTTAGAATTGATAACGGATGCCAAGAGCAATATCAAAATCTAAATCGTTGTTATCATAAACATCATCACCAAAACCAATTTCTGGTCTGAAGTCTAATGATAACTGCAGCGGAATGTCAAAATCATACTCAATACCAATATCACCAGCAGCAAAAATAAACGTGTCTGTTACATCATTGCCTGGTGTATCAATACTAAAAGAGCCAATACCACCACCAGCACCAACGTACCAGTTAAAGTTACCATCTAAAGGCATAACCCATTGGTATAAACCTGCTAGTTTAAAACCATCGTAGTTGTTTCCATCTCTCCAGCCTAAATCAAACTCTAAACGATTGCTATCACCAAGTGCTCTTTGGTATGAAATTTCGGCACCAAAGCCGTCGCTATCACCTAAGCGTAAGCCTAAAGCATTTTCAGATATACTTTGCGCGTTTGTTGTAAATACAAATGATACTAGTGCTATTACAGCAATACATAGTTTTTTCATAAAAATTAATTTTTTGTTTTAATTGATGTTCTAAAACAAAGTACGTTAAAATACTTTGTTTAGATTTTTGTCAAAAATAACGCCAAAAACTATGTAATATTTATTTTTTTGTGCTTAAAAAAACAATATAACAGGTAAGTATTTGTTTTTTAAGTAGTTGTTGTGATTTAGTTTTTTTCGTGTTTGTCTACAATGGTAATGGCAGCAATTAAATCTTTAACTTCTAAGTCTTCCATAGAATCATCAATGTAAAAAGGCGCTAGTTTGTCTTTGTTGTAGTTGTAAATTTTCCAGCGTTTAAATTGATACTCTAAAGCGGTAAAGTTTTCAACCCAATCACCAGAATTTAGGTACATGGTTTTACCGTGTTTATTTTCTTTGTATTCCATTTTAGGTTGATGTATATGGCCGCAAACCACATAATCATAACCGTTTTCAATGGCTAAATCAGATATTACGGTTTCAAAATCATTAATAAATTTAACCGCTTTTTTTACACTGTTTTTTATTTTTTTTGAGAAAGAATAGCGCTCTTTACCACGTTTTTCTAAATACCAATTAACAAGTCTGTTTATTAAAATAAGTAAATCATACCCGTAACCACCTAGTTTAGCTACCCATTTTGCTTGCTGAATAGAGACATCAAAAACATCACCATGAAAAAACCACCCTTTTTTTCCATCTAAATTTAAAACAAGCTTATCAACAATAGCAATATTACCAATACTTGTACCGCTAAATTTACGGAGCATTTCATCATGATTTCCCGTGATATAGAAAATTTCAACGCCATCAGAAGCCATATCCATTATTTTTTTAATCACCTTTAAGTGTGATTTTGGAAAATAACGTTTACTAAATTGCCAAACATCAATAATATCACCATTCAATATTAATTTTTTTGGATCAATACTATTAAGGTATGTTAACAAATGTTTAGCATGGCATCCGTATGTTCCTAGGTGAACATCAGATATAACGGCAATTTCTATTTTTCTTTTTACTTTCAATATTAGGGAGTTAATGGTTTATACAAATAACAGTTTTTACTATTATGTAATCATTACCGCATAATTATTTATATATGAGAATATTGTTAAGCTATTGTTACCATTTTTTGTATTTATATAGTTTGTTTCAGCCAATTTCATTTTTGTTTTTGTGATATAACATTTACATTAGCACAAAATTTTTGTTATGGCAGGAAATTCCTTTGGAAAACTATTTAATTTAACCACTTACGGAGAGTCTCACGGGTCCGCTTTAGGCGGCGTAATTGATGGTTGTCCATCTGGTGTAGCTTTAGATTTAGATGCAATTCAACACGAGTTAAATAGGCGTAAACCAGGGCAATCTGCCATAGTAACACAACGTAAAGAGCCTGATACAGTTAAATTTCACTCAGGCATCTTTGAAGGAAAAACTACAGGAACACCAATTGGCTTTGTAATTGAAAATACCAACCAAAAATCTCATGACTATTCGCATATAAAAGATAGCTACAGACCAAGTCATGCCGATTATGTGTACGATAAAAAATACGGTTTTAGAGATTACCGTGGTGGCGGACGTAGTTCTGCACGCGAAACCGCTTGTAGAGTAGTAGCAGGTGCCATAGCCAAACAATTACTTAAAGGTATTGAAATAACAGCCTATGTGTCTGGTGTAGGAACCATGAAACTTAATAAGCCTTATACAGATTTAAATTTGGCTAAAGCCGAAGAAAATATAGTACGTTGCCCAGACCCTGAAATGGCAACTCAAATGGAAAGCTATATTAAAGAAGTGCGTAGTAAAGGAGATACTGTTGGCGGTATTGTAAGCTGTGTTATTAAAAATGTACCTGTTGGTTTAGGTGAGCCTGTTTTTGATAAATTACATGCCGAATTAGGTAAAGCAATGTTATCAATAAACGCTGTTAAAGGTTTTGAATATGGTAGTGGCTTTCACGGTAGTACCATGTATGGAAGTGAGCACAATGATGCATTTAATAACGATGGTAGTACAAAATCAAATTTTTCAGGTGGCGTACAAGGCGGTATAAGCAATGGTATGGATATTTACTTTAATGTAGCCTTTAAACCGGTAGCCACATTAATTCAAAAGTATGAAACTATTGATAAGCATGGTAAAACCGTTGAAATGCAAGGTAAAGGGCGTCATGACCCATGTGTTGTACCACGCGCCGTACCAATTGTAGAAGCTATGGCAGCTTTAGTTTTAGCAGATTACTATCTAATTAACAAAATGCATTCTTAATAGCTTTTTGCATTGTAGTAAAATCAAAATTCTTTTTGTTTAGCATAAAGCTTAACATCTTTGTTATTGCATCACTCTTAAAATGATGCATTAATAATTTAATATGTTAATTTGCTGTGTTTCTTATTAAATAACTATTAAAAGTAGGCAAATTTAGCATGTTATTAAAAGCAGGTTAAAAAAGTGCTTTGGCTTTATGTAACTAAAAAAAATGGTTAACTTTAGCTATCAATAAAATTAAACACCCTAAAATATAACAAACATGAATGTTTGCTTTTTAATGTACCCCTGGGAAGAAATAGACCCAGAAAAAGATTCAACATTAGCATTAATTAAAGAATGTGTAAAACGTAACCACGGTGTAGCCATGTGTGTTCCAGCAGATTTAACCATACGAAACAGTGTTACAACAGCAAATTGTTCGGTTATTAAGCGTATGGAAAAAACACCAGCAGCGCTAAAATCGTTTTATAATAAGGTTGAATTTAGAAAAGAAATGTTACCGTTAGCGGGGTTTGATGTTATATTTTTTAGAGCAAATCCGCCACTAGATCCGTTAATGCTTAATTTTCTAGATTCTGTTAAAGATGATGTTTTTGTAATGAATTCTTTAGAAGGACTTCGCGAAGCAAATAATAAACTCTATACTGCAGCCTTTGGTGATGCACACAGCAATATAATACCTGCCACGCATGTTTCAAAAAGTAAAAATTATTTGATCAGGCAAATTAAAGAGTCTAAGGCAGATAAAATGATACTGAAACCATTAAATGGCTATGGCGGATCTGGCGTTATTCTAATTGAAAAATCGGCAATGAGTAATATTAATTCGCTGTTAGATTTTTACATAACCAATAGAGATGGCACTAAAAACTACGTGATACTGCAAGATTATATTGAAGGAGCCGATAAAGGCGATGTTCGTATTCTACTTTTAAACGGAGAACCCATTGGCGCTATGAAACGCGTTCCTGGTAATGAAGATCACAGATCTAATATTACCGCAGGAGGCAGCGTACAAAGGCACACGCTAAGTAAAGAAGAAAAAGCATTGTGCAAACAAATTGGACCTAAATTAGTAAATGACGGGCTCTATTTTGTGGGTATTGATGTTATTGGTGGTAAACTGGTAGAGGTTAATGTAATGTCTCCCGGAGGTATCACATACATAAATAAAGTGTATAAATTAAAAACTAAAATTGAAGAAAAAGTGGTAGATTTTCTAGAAATGAAAGTGCTAGATAAATTACAAGCTTTTGATAGAAGACAACGCTTACGTAAAGCCGTACAAGACGCTTAAAATTTAAAATACCAATGAAAAGAAAATTAATAATTGCTATTGCTTGCTTGGGGGTGTTTTTAATTTCATGTAAAAAAGAAAAAACACCAAAACAAGAGTTGTTAAGTATTATGACAAAACTGCAAAAAGATACTGATTATTCTTTTTTTAAAACATTTGAACCCACAAAAGCAGATATAAAATTTATAGCAAAAGATAGTTTAGTAACAGAACAATTATTTAAATACTCAAAAAGTAGGTGGGCTGTGGTTGATGAGATGCCAAAAAACCTAATGTTATTAGATAATAAAACCGACAAAATAGCCATTGTGTCATCAAATAAAATGCAGTTGGTAGAGTGGCGTCATTTAGGTGGTGTACCACAAAATTATAGCATGTTACATGAGTTTATTAATAATGATGTTGTTGTTTACGGCATTCAATTTATTAATAATGAAGGTAAATTAATAAAAGAAAGAGATGCCTTTTTTAAAGTTAACAATAAATGGATTTTTATACCAGAAACATATAAAGCATTTTATTAATAATTATGAATAATCAACTAACACTATTACATCCGGTTGTATCGGTAACATGGCTAAATAATAATATTAACGCCTCAAATTTAGTGGTGTTAGATGGCACCATAGCAAAAACATTAAACGCAGATTCTATACAAATTCCCAAAGCCCGTTTTTTTAATATAAAAGAAACGTTTAGTGATATTAGTAGCGCGTTCCCTAGTACATTTCCTTCGGAAAAACAATTTCAAACCGAAGCTCAAAATTTAGGCATCAATAATAATAGTGCCATTGTGGTTTATGATGATAAAGGTATTTATTCTAGTGCCCGCGTATGGTGGTTGTTTAAAGCATTTGGTTACAATAATGTAGCAATTTTAAATGGCGGTTTTCCTGCTTGGTTAAAAAGTAATCTTCAAACAGAAAAAGCAATGCCTTATACTGGTGAAAAAGGTGATTTTATGGCTAATCTTCAACCAGAATATATGATGTTTTTTAATGATGTAAAACAAGCTTCAAACAATAAAACACATACAATTATTGATGCGCGTTCTGAAGGCAGGTTTTCAGGAAAAGAACCAGAACCTAGAGCAGGTTTGCGTTCGGGTACCATTCCAAATTCTGTTAATTTACCGTTTACTAATCTGTTAAAAAATGGTGTTTTAAAAGATGAAGAAACAATAGCTAAAGCATTTTCAAACGTAATAAAAAGTAAAAACGAGCCTGTTATTTTTTCATGTGGGTCTGGTATTACAGCCTGTGTTTTGGCTTTAGGTGCTGAAATTTCAGGATATAAAAATGTAGCTGTTTATGATGGTTCTTGGACAGAGTGGGGCACATTAGTACCAGCAAGTATGGAGCACCCAAGCACATGGACAAAGCAACAACTTTTAGCTTATATTTTACTTTATGTTGCGCATTCAGATTTAAATGAAAGCAACAAAGAAAAAGACTATATTTTAAATAGAGTTGATAAAAATGTGTACAAATTGGTGTATGATCGTTTTGAAAAAGATAACGATTACCAAAGCATTGAAAATATTATTGAAGCTGTAAAAGCACATGATTATTTTAGAAATGATTTGGCCGATTTATTTGCCGATATTAAACTCATGGCATTTGCCGATGGAGATTTTAACACCATGGAACAAGTAGTTTATAATCAATTACAGCATATTTTGAAGCATGAATAAGCTTAGTGTTGAAAATATAATTACCAATATTGCCAATAAAAAAACATTTCATGCCGTGGCTTCAGATTATAGTTTTACTATAAAAATTGAAAGTTATGTGCCCTATGCTTGTGCAGCTATTCATAACGGACATCAATTTAGAAAAGACCTTTGGAGTAATTGTTTTCATACTGCTTATGAACGGTGGTATGAAGAAGACCCCGAAACAAAAACTATGATACAAAGTCACCCAATTGTTATTGCAGGTTGCGATTCTAGGTTTGAATACGATTTAAATCGTACGCCAGAAGAAGCTGTGTTTACAACAGCCTGGGGTAAAGCGCTATGGAAAACACCATTAACTAATGAAGCTAAAACCCAAAGCTTAAATAAGCATGCAAACTTTTATAAAGTTGTATATGCGCTTATTGAAACTTTAGAAAAAACTTTTGGTTTCTGTACGGTTTATGATATGCATAGTTATAATTGGGAACGTTGGGATAGGGAAGTGCCTACATGGAATTTAGGTACAACAAACCTAGATAATAAACGATTTGGAGAGGTTATTGAGTTATGGAGACAAAATCTGGAAAGTATAAAACTACCAAACGGAATAGCACAAACTGCTAAAATAAACGACACGTTTTTTGGTAATGGTTATTTTTTAAAATACATAACCAATCACTTTAATAATACCTTAGTTTTAGCCACCGAAATAGCTAAAGTATATTGTGATGAAACAAACCAAATTATATATCCAGAGGTAGTTACTGCTGTTGAAAACCAATTAAAAACACATATTGAAACACATGCCAACCATGTTTACAACGTAATGTGTTAAAACTATAAAGTGTTAAAGTGGCTAATATTTAAAAATAAACTTTGCAACACTTTAAATTATTTTCAAAAAAACATCATGAATATAGATAGTAATATAGATAACAAAGCACTTATAATAATTGATGCTAATATTGATAAATTAGTAAAACAAATAGAACTTTTAAGCTTTGTTAATCCTGTTAATATTGAAGAAGAAAAACAACGTTTTTTTGCTTCAAAATATTTAACCGATCCTGTTTTTAAATACCCAAACATAAATTTTGACAGGTACAAACTTCATAGGAAATTATTTGAGAATAACTTAGAAGCTATTGAAAATAATGCTATTAGAAAATTATATGAAGATATTATTTACCAATATTCAGGTTTAATTCAGTGTATTGAAAACATTGGTAGTGGTAAAAAGTTTTATTATGATTGTTTACGTTGTTTTGGTACACCTACAGAGCAAGATGTTGAAAACGCTAAATTTATTTTACATTTTGAAGAAGAACCTGCTGATGTTGGTATGTTTGAACCAAAGTATAGCGCCCAAGTCTCTGAAACGTTTTTTAGAGACTATTCAAAACGATATGATTTTGATTATAAAATTGCACATTCCAACAAAATATCGGCCATTGCAATGGTATTAAACAATGTGCAAACATTAGTTTTAAATAGTAATTACACCTATTCTGATAATGAAATTGCAGTACTAACCAATCATGAAATTGGTGTGCATATGGTAACTACCATGAATGCGCAGCAACATGCTTTAAAAATATTTTCGCATGGGTTTCCAAATAATGAAGAAACCCAAGAGGGGTTAGCTGTTTTTTCAGAATATATGAGTAATAATCTCACTATAAAACGGCTCAAAGAATTAGCCTATAGAGTTATTGCTGTTGATAGTTTAGCAAAAGGCTATTCGTTTTCAAAAACCTTTAGATTACTTCACAACCAATACGATTTAAACCGTGAAAAGGCTTTTTTTATAACTCTTAGAGTACATCGAGGTGGAGGTTTTACCAAAGATTATTTGTATTTAACAGGCTTAAAAAAAGTTTACAACTACTATAAAGATGGTAAAGATTTAGGTTTGTTGCTCACAGGAAAAGTAACTTTAGAGTATGCAAGCCAAATACAAACGTTGATAAAACAAGGTTTAGCAACACCACCAAAGCATATAACAGATGCTTATGCGGTAAATAAAAACACCAATAAAACAATAGATTTTATTTTAGAAAGTTTAAAGTAACTTTTTAAAATAAAGGTGTTTTTTGTCATACTGTTCTTAAGGTGCTAAAATAAACCCAGGCAATAAAGAAACATTGCAACGGAATTCTAAACCATAAATAAGAAATGCCATGGCCGTTAAAGGTGCCTTTTTGATAATTAATACTGTGAATTGAAGCATAAACATTAGCAGGTAGCATTAATAGTAAAAAAACAATTAAAAGCCATCCGCTGAGTACTTTAAATTTTGGAATAAGCAAACCAATAGCTAAAATGACTTCTAATATACCGGTAAGGTAAACAAGAAACGTTTTAAACGGCATAAATTGAGGTATCATCATTGTCATTCCTTTAGTAAATAAAAAATGTCCAAGTGCCGTAAAGCAAAGCATAACAGCCATTGCTACTCTTGCAGCTAAAATTATATCATATGTTTTTTTTGCAAATTTCACTATGAAAATTGCAATTACAAAGCTTACTAAAAGCACTAATAATGGTTTCATATTGTCTATATTTAATAAATTACAAAGTTGCAATTCGGTTTTAAATTAGACAATGAACCTAAGTTAAGTAATGCGTTTCCGTATTCTGCTTAGGGCTTGTGGAGTAACGCCAATATAAGATGCAATAAATTTAAGTGGAATTTGTTTTAATAAATTAGGGCGTTCTAAAAACAGGTCTAAATAGCGCGCTTCGGCTGTTTTACTTAATAGTGCCATTTCTCTTTTTGCTTTTATTAAAAACATGTTTTCAGCCATAACTCGTCCAATTATATTGCCACTTTTAGTTTTGTTATAAACGTCTTGCAGGTTTTTAAAGGTTATTTGCCACAAAATGGTATCTGTTAATGTTTCTATTTCATATAATGAGGGTGTTTGGGTAATAAAAGAATCATAAGCCGTTACAAATTCGTTTTCAAATACAAATCCAAAAGTTAAGTCGGTTTCTTCTTTCGGAATATAAAGTCTTACCGTGCCTTCAGAAATAAACGATAGATAGTTTTCAATAGCACCAGTTTTTATTAAAGTTGTGTGCTTTTTTAATGTGGTTTTATGTAGTTTAGAAGAAAAAAAAGCCCAGTCAGTATCACTCATTGGGTGAATTTTATCAATAAATTTTTTGATTTCTTCCATGCTATTTTTGATTAGTTAACAACTTTATTTATTAAAACATTAGAATAATTAACATTATGCCATAAAAATAAAAAGTATTCTTTAATTATTACTTACATGCATTATTTACAGTAATTTTATATTTGTTACATTTATAGAATGAGTTAACTATTAACTAGATTTGTTGCTTTTTTGGTGCATTTTCTCAATAAAAAGATTAATTTCTTTCAAGTTGGAATTCTTATGCTTGTAAGAATAAAATAGTTTTTGCCCTATTTTATTAGAAGATTTAAAGGGTGTTTTAACTGTTTTTTGCTGAAGCGCATCTTCACACAAGCTCCTAGGTACTACGGCACATCCGCTGTTGTTTTTTAAAGCGTCAATTATACCTAAATAAGATGGTAAAACATATCTTGGTACTATTTTAGGGCTAGTATTAAAACTAAAATCCCAAAATTTTTTAATATCTTTTTGTTCGTTATTAAAAGTAAACCAAGTTTGCTTTTGTAACCATTTAATAAGTTTAATATTGTTTTTTTTGATGTTTTCAGGAATGCTAATATTGTTAGAGCATATTAACTCTAAAGTTTCATTCTTTAAATAAGTGAACTCATGATCGTGTGTTTCATGTTTTTTTATACCAACTAATAATTGAATTTCTTCGGCTTCAAGGGCTTCTATTAAATCTTTTTCTGTACCAAATTGGGTAACAATGTACATGTCAAAAGTGTAAATTTTATGAATTAATTCTTTCTTAAATACATCTGTTGTACAACCAATTGTAATAGAAGAACGTTGCTTTTTTGTTCTTTGACTTGAATAATATTCTACTTTTTTTAACTCCTGTAAAGGGTTGCTAATTTGAGAATATAAAAACTTTCCATATTCTGTGGCTAACAATTTTCTTGTAGTTCTTTCAAATAATTTTTTCCCAATATGGCTTTCTAATGCAGATAAGTGTTTACTAACACCTGGCTGAGTCATATTTAATTTTTTTGAGGCTTCTGTGATGCTTATACATTCATATATAGCGCTAAATGTTCTTAGCCATTCTAAATTAATCATAACAATTGTTATAAATACATAAACAAAAATAATTAAAATTATTAATAGGCTAGATCTATATTTGTAAAAAATATAATTTATGACAAAAACATTAGCAATTAATTATGCCCCAAGAAAAGGTTCATACACGAAAATTTTATTTGATGAATTTGTGAAACTTGCTAAAGGGAAAACAGAAATTAAACAACTTAATTTAGTAGAAAATCCACCAGATTTGCTGCTAGAAGAAAATTTGAATTTAATAATGGCTTGGAATTTAGGAAAGAGAGACTTTACCGAAGATGAAATTAAAACACTATCCAACCATCAAAAACTTATTAATGATGTTGTAGAAGCCGATAATATTGTATTAGCATTCCCTATTTATAATTTTACTATGCCAGCAACTGTTAAAGCATGGATAGATGCTATTGTTGTAAGTGATAAAACATTTTCTTTTAATCCTGAAACGGGTTTCATTGGTCTTTGCAATAATAAAAAAGCTTTATCTATAATGGTGAGCGGATTTGATTATAGTAAATCAGGAAATATTAAAGAATTTGCTTCTTCTACCTTAAAACAAAATTTTGATTTTATAGGCATGACTTCTGAACAGGTTTCAGCTTTTGGAATAGACCAAAATAGAGATCAATTAAATTTGATTTTAGATAATGCCAAATCTGAAATTAAGGCTGTAATTGATAAATGGTTCACAGGTTAATATAATTTACATGTAATTTATATAGATAAAGAATAGGTAAAACAACTTGTAGCTACAGTAAAAACTTGCTTTCTAACTCAGGAGTTGGTAACATGCAAGCATCTTTTTTACCAAACCATTTATAGCGGTTTTTAGCAATAAAACCATACACCCAATTGCGTATAAAAGCAGGCACAATTAAAAACAATACTAAAAGGTTTGTTGGTAAGCCTAAATGTTTGGCAATGCCTAAGGCAGCGGTACTTTTGTGTGTAATGCCTTTGTTTGGTGTGTACAATAATATAGAATCTATTTTTTTTGTGTTAATGTTATATGCTTTAATAAGTTGTTGCCCTATATTGCTTTGTAAGGGCGCAAATAAAAAGCGGTTGTTTTTATCATGTTTTATAACATACTGCACAGCATTGTTGCAAAGGTTGCAAACGCCATCAAATAAAATAAGTTGTTTGTTATGTGGTATTGGGGTTTTCACATTACAAAAATACGGCTTTTAAAGGGTATTTAAAAAGGTGTTTAAATCGGTTTCTTTATCTAGTTTTAGTTTCTTTTTCAGTCGGTATTTACTTTTTAAAACACTTTCGGGTAATACATTAAGCATTGAGGCAATCTCTTTTGTAGACAGGTTCATACGTAAAAAGGATGCTAACCTAATTTCTTTTTCGGTAATTTCGGCATAAATGGTTTTTAATTTGTTATCAAAGTTGTTATGTACCTCAGAAAAGTAGCTTTTAAATATTTCCCAGTCTTTATCTTCAGCACTTTCTTTTTTAAGTAGCATAACCAAACGGCGGAATTCAACTTTAAAAAGTTCTGGAGATTTTTTTATCTTCTCTAAATTCTCTTTTAACTCTTGTATAAAGGTGTTTTTTTGAACCAAATGTAGCGTTTGTGAAGCAAGTTCTTTCTTTTTAAAAGCAATCTCCTGTTTGTAGATTACTTCTTGTTTTTCACGCTCAATTTTATTTTTCTTTATACGTTGTTTAAACCCGAAATATAACAAACCAGAAACTGCAAGAAATGTAAACATACCACCGGCGTAAAGCCCTTTTTTAAGATTGCTAATTTCAACTTTTTGGTTTAGAGTTTCTATTTCTTTTTGTTGAAAAGCAATTTCAGCTTCTTTTTTTTCGGTTTCATAAATGGTTTGTAGTTCAGATAATTTTTGTCCGTTTTCAATATTGTAAATGCTATCGCTTATTTTTTTAAAGAGCTTATGATAGAAAAAGGCTTGATTGGTTTGGTTTAATTTTTCATAATTTTTATAAAGTAAATTGTAAGTGTTTAGCTGTGTTTCTAATAAGTCTTTATGTTTTGCAAGCTTTAAAGCTTTTTCTGAAAGACTAATGCTTTTGTTGTAGTTACTTTCTACAAAAGCAATTTCAGCCATTTGAATTTGATTATCGGTAACTCTAGCTGTTTCTTGAAGAGAGTCAGATATTTTTAAAGATTTGTTAAAGTATTTGTTCGCTTCTTTATATGTTTTTCCTTTTTTATGATAGAGACCTAAACCATAATAAACCATAGATAGTCTACCTGGGCTTTTCATTTCAATAGCAAGATCTTTGGCTTCTAATAGCATTGTTTTAGATGTATTGTAATGTTCTTTGTTTCTAAGATTAAGAACACCTAATTGTGTGAGTCCAAAAATAACCCCAAGCTTATCATCTCTTTCTTTGTATTTGTTGAGTGCTTTTTCATAGTAATTAATTGCCATTGAAGTGTCCTTCATTTTTAAGTAGTTATAACCAATAGAATTTATAGCACTAATGGTACTTCTTATGGCTCTATCATCTGAATATTGTTCATAAATCCTCATGGCTTTTAAGTTGTTTTCTAACGCCAATTTAAACTGTCCTAAATCATTATAAACAATAGCTTTCTTTTCAAGTGCTCCAGCATAACCTGTAGTATCGTGAGCTATAAGAAAGTGTTTTTCAGCCTTACTTGCATGATATAAAGTGCTGTCGTGTTGGTTAATAATAGCATGGTTTAGTGATAAATTTAAGTGCATTACAGCAATGCAACTATGTTCTTCATGTTCAATACTTAATTTTAGGCCTTTTCTGTAATATTTATTAGAATTTTCTAAGTCGTCTGTATAAGAATATGCAATAGCCATTCTTTGGTAACCAGTATAGGTGGTAGGCACATCGTTTAGTTTTTTGCCTAAATCTACAAGTTGTTGTGCATATGCAAATGCTTTACCGCTATTTCTATTTATATGGGCTCTCCATAAATTTGTTAAAATGGGTGTTCTTTCTGTGGTTTCTGGTGTGTTGTTTAAAATATTTATAAGGCTGTCAATTTGTTTTGGTGTAGCATCATATTGTGAAAAACAGAAAGAAACGCTAAATAAAAGAAGAAATAAAGTGGTTAACTTTTTCATTATTAGGATGGTTAATTACACAACTAAGATAGTTAATAAACCTTTTGTTTTCTATATAAGAAGTTTTCTTAAAAATAGTCTTGTCCACAATAAGTCTATGTCTTTGGTTTGGGTTTTATAATTGTTTTAAAAATTAGTTTACTGATAATCAGTTTTTTGTGGTGATTTTAAAAATTGTATGTTACAGCTTTGTCCATGTGTGTTTTTAGCTGTTTTTGGTAATGCTGTCCATGGTTTGTCCATGCTAAAAATTAGTTTTCACTTCCATTGGTGTATAAGTTTGAACTGTTGAATCACAAAAATTAGAAATCATGAAAACACAGCTATTAACAATCAAGCCAATTTTATTGGTATTAACAACCATTATACTTTCATGCAACGCATGCAGTTCAGAAAGTGTAGAAACAAACCCAAACAATCAAGTATCGGGCGAAGCACTTTTAGAAGTAAATAATCTTCTAGCAAGTCTAAGTAATTTTGAACAACCAGACGAAGACGCCAACCAAAAATTTGTTGAAGAAGTAAGTAAAGAGCGCGAAGGCCAAAAAAACGAGTGCGTAGTAAACAAATACAAGTTATCACCCGGTTTTAGTGAAATGATTTTACTAGACCCTACAAGCGATGTTATTTACCCTGGCGCTATGCTAAAAGGAGAATCGATTCCAACAGGAGAATATATTGGTATAACAGGAAATAGAGCTCCCATAACTTTATCGGTTTCTTTAGAAAATTTAAACGGAAAACCATCAGCGTATATAGAAAACCCTAATGTAAACACTGTAAGAACAGGTGTAAAAAATATGCTGCAACAAGGTGTAACGGGGTCAGCATCAGCAAAAGTAAATTTTACTACAGAAGAAGTATATTCAGAAGAGCACTTAGGGGTTGCATTAGGCGCTAGTTATTCTAAAGGAAAAAATAGTATTTCGGGGTCTTTCAATTTCAATAGTTCAGAAAAAAAATATAAATACGTTATTAAATATTTGCAAGTATATTATACCATAGATTTAACCATAGAAGACAGTGAAAACCCTGGAAAACTTTTCGCTTCAGCACCTAATTTAAACAGTACAAGCCCTGTAATAGTATCTTCTGTAAAATACGGACGAATGTTAATTTATACTGTAGAAACCAACTCAAAATTTACCGATACCCAAGCAGCCTTTAATGCGGCATTTAAAGGTGGATCTGCTGGTGGTAATGGAGAGCACCAAGCATTTTGGAACAGCTCTACCGTAAAAGCGCTAGTAATTGGAGGTTCATCTGGTGATGCGGCACAGGTTGTAAGCGGTCCGCAAGGTGTATACAGTTATATTACTGAAGGTGGCGAGTATTCAGCAAATTCTCCTGGCGCACCTTTGGGTTATACATTGCGTTATATTAGAAAAGGCTTTCCGGTTGCAAATGTGGTGTTATCTAGTGAATATAATATTAGAACATGTTATGAAGCATATCATAAATTTGGTATTCAGCTTTACGGTATAAACTTGGTAAAAAATAACGGTGGCAGTATACGTTTACACGGTAATATGAAAGCACAAGTTTTTCAAAATAACAATGTTATGGCGTCAGAGTCTTACACACGTACTAGAAATAATTACATTATACCCGAGGAAGGTAAGTTTTGGCCTATACCAATAGATAAAACTCAAGAAATTGAATTGTATATGCCAGATTTAGAGAACGATTATATATTACTTTCTGCAGAGTTTACCGAGGATGATGCCATTGGAGGCGATGACTATTTAGGAAAAACAGAAATGAAAATTTTACTAAAAGATGTGCAAAATGGTAAAGATGATGATAATGATGGCAGCGACAAAGACGATTATGTTAGATTACTTCTAACAGAAGATAAAGATATTGATATGCGTACCTACTTTTATGCGTGGCGAGTTTACTAATATATTTATTAAAAGCAGTCGGCACCTTAAAGTTGTAGATTCAACAACTTGGTGTTGGCTGTTAATTAATTCCTTAAAACTTTTAAACTATAATTTTTTATGGTGTTACCCTTCTTAGGTCGGGTCGGGCTTTCGGTAGTCGCTCTCTCCTGCGTCGAGGAGCTCCAACAAATACCTCAATCCCTAACACAACTACCAGCAATAACAGTTAAACACACAAAAAAAATTACTGCCAGCCAATGCCTAATACTTTATTTTTTCACAGCTTCAACCAATTCCAATTGTTCTAAACTCACATTGGTAGTAAAAATACCGTAGTTAACAACAGCTTTGTTTTTTTCAATTTTGTCAATAGTACCAATAGCTCTGCCATCTTCCATTCTAACGCGGTCTCCAAGTTTCAAAATAGGTTTTGGTTTAGGTGGTTGTTTGGCTTTTAGTTCTTTTTCAACCTTTTTCTTTTTTCTTATAACGTTTACCTTTTTTTCAACCTCCTGCTTTACCTGTTTTTCTTTGGCTTTTTCTGCCTTTTTTTGTTTAACCGATATGCGCTTACGTTTCGAGTTTTCAATTTGTACCAACTTAAAAAGCTCGTTCATTAAATCTCGCTTTTGTTTGTTGTTAAAATATTTTTCGGCTAAATCATCAACTTTTTGTCCTAAATAAATTAAGCGTTGGTTGCTATCGTATAGTTCTTGGTAGCTTTCAAGCTTTTTCTGTATTTTGGCATTAATCTCTTCTAACTTATCAGCTTCTTCACCTTTTTTCTTTTCATTTTGTTTAAGTGATTGCCCTGTTTTTTCAAGCTTAGAGCGTTCTTTTTGTAGTTTAGCAATAGTAGCATCAAAACGCACTTTACTGCGTTCAATTTTCTTTTTAGCACGGTTAATTAAACTGTACGGTATACCGTTTTTCTGGGCAACTTCAAACGTAAAACTACTACCAGCTTGCCCAATTACTAGTTTAAACATGGGCTCTAATGTGCGCTCATTAAACAGCATATTAGCGTTTTCCATAAAAGGCAATTCGGTAGCTAATATTTTTAGGTTAGAGTAGTGGGTGGTTATAATACCAAAGGCTTCACGGTGGTAAAACTCTTCTAAAAACGTTTCGGCTAAAGCGCCACCAAGCTCTGGGTCACTACCTGTACCAAATTCATCAATTAAAAAAAGCGTGTTTTTATTACACTTTCTTAAAAAGTAATTCATTTGTTTTAGCCTGTAACTGTAGGTGCTTAAGTGATTTTCTATAGATTGGTTATCGCCAATATCACTTAAAACCCTATCAAAAATACAAACCCTACTGCGCTCATGCACCGGAATTAATATACCACTTTGCAGCATAACTTGCAGTAAACCAATGGTTTTTAATGTAATACTTTTTCCGCCAGCATTTGGCCCAGAAATAACAATAATTCTACTATCTTGTTTTAGTTCAATAGTTTGCGGAAAGGTTTCTTCATTTTTTGCTAAATTATTTAAATATAGCAGCGGGTGGTAGGCGTCACGTAAAAATAGGTGGCGTTCTTCGGTTATTTCAGGTAAAATAGCATTCATAGAGCGCGCATATTTAGCTTTAGCTGCAATTACATCCATGGTTACTAAAAACGATTGAGAGTCTTTTAAATGGTTTGCAAATGGCCTAATAAAGTTAGTAAGTTCTTTTAAAATTCTTATAACTTCTTCTTGCTCTTCGTATTCTAAATTATTAAGTTCTCGGGTATGTTGTAAAGTTGTTTCGGGTTCAATATAAACGATACTACCGGTTTTACTGCTGCCCATTATAGAACCACGTACTTTGCGCCTGTACATGGCTTTTACGGCTAAAACGCGCTTGTTTTCTATTACGGTTTCTCTAATATCATCTAAATAATCCTGACTACTGTATTGGTTTAAAGCCGATGTAAAACTTTGGTTTATTTTCCCTTTTATAATGTTTATAGATTGCCTTAAATTATAAAGTAATGGTGATGCATTGTTTTTAATTTCACCAAATTTATCAATAACACTTTCGGTTTTTTCAATAATTATTTTGGTAACTTCAATGCGTGAACTTAAATTATTTAGTTGTAAATAGTACTCTTTAAACTTTTCTAAAAACAGTACAATGTCATTGGTAGTTGCAGATAGTGATGCTATTTTTTTAAAACTGTAAACCTCTAAGTATGTGTTTTCTATGTTTAGTAACTTTAACTCTTTGTTTATATCTTCAAAACCATGGTTTGGTATCCGGTTGTCATTATAAAATGAAGATACATACTCATTGGTTAATGCTAATGAGAATAGAACAGCTTCTTTGGTTTTTAGCGGATTTGATTTTAGAACACGTGCTGTACCAAGTGGCGTAATACAGTGTGTGCTTACTTGTTGTAAAACCGTGTAAAACTCTAAATCTTCTAATGTTTTTTTGTGAATGTTTATCATTCTTAAATGCTAAATAAGGCTGCAAATTTAAGCATTATGTTTAAAGGTTTGTGTGGTTTTGTTTAGGTTAATTACTGTTAATTAACAATGCGGTGTTGTTTTTTAACACAGTTATAACGTTAACTTGTTGATTTTGTGTGTACTTTGCACTTGTGGAAATTAATTAATTATCCAAAGCAAACATTAATCAAACATCGAACAGTTAAGTGAAAAACCCAATTGGAAACAGTTGGGTTTTTTAGCTTATGTAATTCCAAATGTTTTTGTATTTAGATAATGCTTTGTAAGTATTTAAAATATTAATATTACTTGGATGTGATAATGAGGGATCTTCTTTAAGTACTTTTTTAGCGTAGTAGCGTGCATGTTGCAATACATCTTTATCTTTTACAATATCGGCAATTCTTAGGTTTAAAACACCGCTTTGTTGGGTTCCCATAACATCACCAGGACCTCTTAGTTTTAAGTCAACTTCGGCAATTTCAAAACCGTCATTAGTTTTAACCATGGTGTCTAATCTAGTTTTACTGTCGTCAGATAATTTATGCCCTGTCATAAGTATGCAGTAGCTTTGTTCTGCACCTCTACCAACACGACCACGTAATTGGTGTAGTTGTGATAAGCCAAAACGTTCGGCGCTTTCTATAATCATTACCGAAGCATTAGGCACATTAACGCCTACTTCAATTACAGTTGTAGCAACCATAATTTGTGTTTCGCCTTTGGCAAAGCGTTGCATTTCATAATCTTTATCGGCGGGTTTCATTTTACCGTGAACAATAGAAATTTGGTAATCTGGCATAGGAAAATCTCTCGAAATGCTTTCATAGCCATCCATTAAATCTTTATAATCCATTTTTTCACTTTCTTGAATTAACGGATATACCACGTAAATTTGGCGACCTTTTTTTATTTCGTCTTTAATAAACTTAAAAACATTAAGGCGGTTTTTATCAAACCTGTGTACGGTTTTAATGGCTTGTCTCCCCGGAGGTAATTCATCAATAACAGAAATATCTAAATCACCGTAAACAGACATTGCTAAAGTTCGCGGAATTGGTGTAGCGGTCATTACCAAAATATGGGGCGGATTTGAGGTGCCTTTATCCCAAAGTTTTTTTCTTTGTGCTACTCCAAAACGGTGTTGCTCATCAATAATAGCAAGTCCTAAATTTTTAAATTTCACTTTGTCTTCAAGTAAGGCATGAGTGCCTACTAATATTTGCAAATTACCGCTTTCAAGCGCTTGGTGTATTGTTTTTCTATTTGAAGTTTTAGTTGAGCCTGTTAATATTTTTATATTGATATTCAGTTTATTACACCATTCTAATAATCCGTTGTAGTGTTGAACTGACAAAATTTCAGTAGGCGCCATTAAGCAGGCTTGAAAACCATTATCTAAAGCCATAAGCATACACATAAAAGCCACAATGGTTTTACCGGAACCAACATCACCTTGTAACAGTCTGTTCATTTGGGCATTGCTTCCTAAGTCGGCTCTTATTTCTTTTAAAACTCGCTTTTGAGCATTGGTTAATTCAAAAGGCAAATGGTTGTTGAAAAAGGTGTTAAAATAGGTGCCAACTTTATCAAAAGTAAACCCTTTAATTTTTGTTTTATGAATAAGGTTTTTAATTATTAGTTGTAGCTGAATAAAAAATAATTCTTCAAATTTTAAGCGTAATTGTGCTTTTGCTAATAATTCTTGGCTTTTTGGAAAATGAATATTTAAAAGCGCTTCACTTTTATTTAAAAGGTGTAATTCTGAAATGAGTTCAGAAGAAAGTGTCTCGGTAAAACGTCCTTTTGTTTCTAAAAATAATTGCTGCACAATTTTACTAACAACCCTATTACTAATGCCTTTATTTGTAAGTTTTTCGGTTGAAGGATAAATAGGTTGTATACCCGCGTTAAGTCCTTTTTTGTGCTCTTCAGTAGTTTCAATATCGGGGTGTGGCATGCTAAATTTGCCGTTAAACCAATTGGTTTTACCAAAAATAACATAAGGGATATTTAATTTTAAGCTGTCTTTTATCCATTTATGACCTCTAAACCAAACCAGTTCCATAGTGCCAGTTTCATCTTGAAATGTTGCCACTAAACGCTTGCCACGTTTTTGTGCCACCTCTTTAAAGCTTTTAATAACGCCAACCACTTGTATTTCGGCATTACTTTGCTTAATTTGGTTTATTTTGTAATACCGCGTTCGGTCTATGTAACGGTTAGGGAATAGGTTGAGTAAATCTTGAAATGTATGAATACCTAGCTCTTTACGCAACAAATCGGCTCTGTTGGGGCCAACGCCTTTAAGGTAATCTATGGGTGTTTGTAAAAAAGCGGTATTCATAGAACTAAATTAATTCTTTTGAAACGAATTACAAATGGTATTTTGGACTAAAGTTTGCTATATTCACTGTATGAAACATATATTCATATTATTTCTGTTTTTTTTAACAGTAGTCTGTTTTGGCCAACAAACTGATAGTGTTGATTTTAAAACTTGTAAAGCAAATATTAGTTTTAATGTTGCTAAAAATGAAGTAATAGGCAAGGTGGCTTATACTTTTAGTATATTAAAAAAAACAGATTCGGTTTATTTAGATGCACAAAACATGCAGTTTAAAAATGTTAGCTTGTTTAAAAATAATAAGCAACAATTTTTAAATATCGTAAATTCTAAAAGTAAACTCATACTTCATCATACATTTAAAAAAGGGAAACAATACACTGTAACGTTTAATTATAATGCTACTCCAAAAAAAGCATTATACTTTGTTGAAAGAGATAATGAACCTCAAATTTGGACTCAAGGACAAGGGAAATATACAAGCAATTGGTTACCAAGTATTGATGATATGAATGATAAAATAGCGTTTAACTTAGCTGTTACTTTTAATAAAAATTATGCAGTTATAGCCAACGGTAATGTAATAAACAAGCATATAAACCAATCTACAACCGCATGGCACTATAGTATGCAAAAACCCATGTCTAGCTATTTGGTAGCTCTGGTTATTGGTAAATATGATAAAAAGGTAGAATATTCTAAAAGCGGCATTCCTTTAGAAATGTATTACTACCCAGAAGACTCCCTAAAAGTTGAACCAACCTATCGCTACACGAAACAAATATTCGATTTTTTAGAAGAAGACATTGAAGTACCATACCCTTGGCAAAATTACAAGCAAATACCAGTAAAAGACTTTTTATATGCCGGTATGGAAAACACAAGCGCAACTATTTTTGTTGATAGTTTTGTAACAGATTCTATTGCATTTACAGATAAAAATTATGTAAATGTAAATGCCCATGAGTTGGCACACCAATGGTTTGGTAATTTGGTAACAGAAACCAATGGTACGCACCATTGGTTACAAGAAGGTTTTGCAACATATTACGCCTTATTAGCAGAAAAAGAAGTGTTTGGAGAAAATTACTATTATTGGCAACTATATAAGTACGCAAAAGAATTACAACAACAAGATAAAGCAAAAGCAGGTACAGCGGTTTTAAACCCTAAGGCAAGTAGCACAACATTTTACAAAAGAGGCGCATGGGTGTTGCATGCACTAAGAAATAAAATAGGAGATGCCGCTTTTAAAAAAGCTGTTAAAAACTATTTGCAAAAACATCAATATAAAAATGTTGAAACTAATGATTTTATAAGTGAAGTAGAAAAAGTAAGCAAGCAAAACTTAAAGGGATTTGTTGAAACTTGGTTAAAGTGTGAGGTTTTTAATTTTGATGATGCTATACAACTTTTAAAAACATCAACATTGATAAGCAATTATTTAGAAGTTGACTGTGAAACTAATGATTTGAAATGTAAACAGTTGTTAAATACTAATAGTTCAGATGAGGTAAAAGTGAAAATAATTACAGAAAACCCACAGCTAATAACTAAAAATACATTTAAAAATTCTATAAAAGTAAGGCAAGCCATTGCTCAAAATTTAATAGAAATTCCTTTAGAATTAAAAGAAGATTATGAGTCGCTTTTAAGTGATAAATCATATGTAACTATTGAAACTGCGTTGTTTAATTTATGGCGAAATTTTCCTGAAAATCAATCAAAATATTTAAAAGCAACAAAGGGAATAATTGGCTTTCAAAATAAAAATATAAGAACGCTTTGGTTAACATTAGCCTTAATTACTGATGGTTTTGAAACCGAATATAAAAAACAATATTTTGAAGAATTAACAGCTTATACAAGTGCCAAATATGGTTTTGAAGTTAGGCAAAATGCCTTTCAATATTTAAGTGAAATTCAAGCTTGTGCAAGCCATTGTAAAGAAAACTTAAAACAAGCTACTAAACATCATAATTGGCGTTTTAAAAGTTTTGCAACTACTTTACTTAAAGCATTAAAAGCAGAATAATTATTTTCTACGTTCGTTATTTGCAGGATTTCTACAAACTAAACAAGCTGCTAAGTAGGTTATAGAAAGTTCGTAAACACCATCGGTTCTTCCAATATTTGATGTGTTAAAATCATAGGAAAAACCAAAGCGTAAACGTTCAAATTCTACACCAACCAATGCATTTATTGATGTTAGTAAATGACTGTTACCACTATTTTTAGCTGGATTTGTAACAGCCATAGCGCCTAAAAATAGTTTGTTTAGTTTGGCTGTGGCGGCTAAATCAAACCTGTTAAACTCGCCTTGTTGCATATAATTTGCAGAAAGTATCATGTCATTATAATCAAAATACGGAAACTTATAATTGGCGTGTATAGTGTACAGAATATCTAATGGAACATTACCATTGTTTAAAAACGAAATATTGGGTCTATTTAAGTGTTTTACGGCGGCACCAAGCCATAAATCGGTATCATTACTTCTGTTTTTTTTATCGAACACAAAACCAGCAGTAAAATCTACAAATCCAATATTATCATTGGCATTAGCAGCAAACGGATCACTAGAATTTGTGTTTACAGTACCAGCATTTATATTAATTTGATCTGATAACAATAAATTTCTGAAGTTAAACGATTTCATGCCGTAACCAATTTCAATGGCAGGCCTAAAAAACCAATCGTTATTTAAACCAATAATATAGGTAAAGTTAGCATTAAACTGAAAATGGTTGTAACTAGTGCTGCTTTCTCGCTGATTTAAAACACTAGCACCAACACCAATGCCATTACTAGCAGTTTCTAACCACGTGTTAAAAAAGGCATAATTAGTGTCTACTTGTAAGTCTAAATAAGGCCATTGTGTACGGTGTAAAACTCCAAAATAGGTAGCTTGTTCAAAACCTGAAAATGCAGGGTTTATAGTTTCAGGCACCATGAAATACTGACTAAAAATGGGGTCTTGCGCATGTGCTTTAAAACAATAACATGCGGTTATTACAATAACATATAATTTTATTTTCATGAGTTTTATCTAATTAGTACAACAACACCTTTGCTAGTAATGGTTTTTCCGTAAAACGTATCACCTGAAAAGGTGTAGTAATAATTGCCGTTTTCAGCTTCGGCATCGTTTACTTTGCCGTCCCAACCACGTATGCTTTCGCCTTCTTCAGAATAAATCATATTGCCCCAAGTATTGTAAATTTCAAATTTCATGTTTGAAAGCGCAATTTGTGAAGGCAAAAAGAAATCGTTTAAAGCATCTTTATTGGGTGTAAAAGCATTTGGTACAATTAAACTGTAGCCTTTTTTTATGTGAATGGTAATACTTTTTGTATAAACGCAATTAAAAGGATACGTTACTGTTTGTGTTATGGTGTAAATGCCCTCGGTTTTGTAGGTGTGTGTAGAATTTTCATTGCTAGAAAAATTGCCGTCTCCAAAATCCCATGAAACTCCAACAAAACTTCCTGTAGAGGTATTTGTAAATGTTATGGGTGATTCAATTGAATAAAAACCAAAGGTGTTAAAAGCTTCTGCGTTTATTGTGAAATCGGCATTACCCAACACAGGAATGTCAACATTGTATGAATATGAAATGGTGCAACCCGCAGCATCTGTAACATCAATAATTACAAGGCCATTTTGTGTAGTTTGCATTGTGTTGTTATTGCTACCACTTACCGTACCGCTAGACCATGCTATTTGATACGGAGGAACACCTCCAGAGGGTTGTGCTATAAATTGCTGATTAATTTCTTTGGTTTCGCAATTATGGGTGGTTTCAGTAACAACCTCAACTGTTAGGGGTTCAAACCTGTTTATGGTAAAGGTTTCAGAAACGTCACAATTATTAGCATCTGTAACCGTAAGGGTGTAATTTCCAGGCGGTAAGTTGGTTATATCTTCTGTAGTTGCGCCGTGAGACCAACTATAGGTTAATGGTAAAGTACCACCTGTAACAATTGCGTTTATTGCTCCAGAGTTGGCATTATCACAATCTAAGGCATCGGTTTTAGTACCCGAAATGGAAAGCTCATCAGGTTCTATAATGGTAAATGTTTCGTTTATGGTACAGGGTTTACCATCAGTAATAGTTACGCTATAGGTTCCTGGCCCCAAGTTGTTACGCTCAACACCTGCGCTAGGGTCATCATCCCAAACTAAATTAACAGGTGCTATGCCGCCTTCAAAATTTAAAACAATGCGTCCGTCGTTTTCACCAAAACAAGAGATATGTTCCACTTGTGGTGTTATTCTAAAAAGAGGGGCTTCATCAATAATAATAGTAGCTTGTTTTTGGCAATTAGTAGCATCGGTTACCGTAATAACATAAGTGCCAGCAGATAAGTTTGTTTGCGAATTACCAGTGCCTAAATTGCTCCAAGCAACAGTGTAAGGTGCATTGCCACCAGTTATAGAATTAATGGTAATTGAAGCATCATTATCGCCATAGCAGGCAATTTCGGTGGCAGTATAATCAATGATAATTTCATCAGATTGATTGATTACAACGTCTAGGGTAGTGGTACAATTAGAAGCATCGGTTACAGTAACTGTATAAGTGCCAGCAGATAGGTTTGATATGTTTTGGTTTGTGCTTGTAAAACTATTTGGACCTGTCCATGTGTACGTATAATTAAAAACACCAGGACTTGTTTCAATTTGTCTTCCGCCAGTGACATCAATATAAATTTCACCTGTAGCATCACCAAAACAAATAACATTTACTTTATTATTTAAGGATGCAATAAGTTCTGCAGGTTCAACCACAGTAAAATTTTGTGTAATAGAGGGGCAGTTATTAGCATCTGTAACAGTAATTTCGTAATTGCCAGGTGAAAGATTTGTTAAATCTTCATCGGTGCTGTAGGTCATACCATTTCTAGTCCAGTTATAGGTATAAGGTTGTGTGCCGCCGCTTACATCAATTGCAATTTCACCATCATTAGCTTGAAAACAACTAATGGTATCAGGATCAAAATCAATATTACTAAACACCAGTTCATCAGGCTCGGTAATAATAAATGTTTCTGAAAAAGGGCAACCACCATCATCTAAAATAGACACGGTGTAGTTACCGGGAGCTAAGTTTGAAATATCTTCATTACTGCTTGTAAATCCGTTAGGACCTGTCCAAGTAATTTGATACGGATTTCCTGTTGAAAATGGCACACCTCCAGCAATAGTAATGTTTAATGCACCCGCATTAGCACTAAAACAATTACTGTTTATTTGTGATGAAGTAATACTTATTGATGGATTTACAGTTATTTCTACCTCAAAACTTGCGCCCACACAATTGCCTAAGGTCGGCGTTATAGTATACGTAACTGTAGCGGGGTTGGGTGTTGTGTTTGTTAAGGTTTGACTTATAGAAGATTGCGGTGTGGTTTCTTCGGAAGCACCAGTAATAGATCCTGAAGGATTAATAACAGGGGTGCTCCATGTATAAGTTGTTCCGTTGGGAGCTATGTCACTCATCAAAGGTGTTATTGTAAAACTGTTACCACTACAAATAATAGTTGTTTTATTACTGATATTAGGAGTTTCATTAACCGTTTGTTCAGAAGGTGCCGATGCAATTTCTGTACATCCACCTGTAGCAAAAGTTAATACTACATAGTAATACACAGTGCCAATAGTTGTTGAACTAGGTATGAAGTTAGAGCTCGTTTCACCACTAATTGGTGTACCCGAAGTATTGTTGTTTGTGGTATTAGAATACCATTGATAACTAGGTATGCCAACACCATTTGTATAGTTAACAGATAAGGTATTAAAACTGTCACCAAAGCAAATGGTTTCAGAAATTGGCTGATTGGTAATGGTAGCAGCTTGATTGATAATGACTTCAGATGTGTTGCTATTAACTGCACAATCAATACCGGCTTGAGTAACTTCAACATAATAATAAACGGTTCCAACAGCAGAATTTGGTGGTGTAAAAATGGCGTTTGTAGCACCTGTTATGGCTGTGCCGCCAACATTTGTATTGGTACTATTGGTGTACCATTGGTAATTATAGTTATTCCCTAAACCACCCGAAACACTAACACTTAAATTTGTAACTGCAGTGCCTTCGCAAATGGTTTGGGTTGGTAAGGGTTGGTTATCTATAGCGGGGTCTGTAACCACTATAACTTCAGAAACATTGCTGGTTACAGGATTACAACCACTACCAGTTGCGGTAATAATGACGTAAAAATAGTAATTACCAGCTGTATTGAATGTTGGCGGATTATAGCTAGAACTTGTAGCACCTGCTATAGCTGTTCCACCAGTATTGCTATTTGTGGTGTTAGAATACCATTGATAACTTAAAGTGCCTGTGCCGCCTGTATGCGTAACCGATAAGCTGGATGATAGAGTACCACCAACACACAGGCTTTCTGTTGGGGTTGGTTGGGTGGTTATTTGTAGGCCTTCAACAACTTCAACGCGTGCTGTATTTGAACTTATTTCATCACAACCAGCACCCGATGTGAATGATGCAATTACATAATAATATGTAATGCCTATAGTATTGTTTGGTGGTGTAAAGCTATTACTGGTTTCACCGGTAATAGCAGTACCTGTAACGGTGTTATTTGTAGTGTTTTCATACCATTGATAGGTTGGTGTACCCGGACCGTTAACTGATACTGATAAGGGTGTAGAGCTACCGTTTAAGCAAATGGTTTCATCTTGTGGCTGATTGGTAAATGCTGGAGCAGGATCTACAGTAATAACTAGGTTTACAGGTGCACCATCACAACTTCCATTAAATGGTGTTATGGTGTATACCACGTTTTCTGAAGTGGTATTGGTGTTTGTAATTGTTTGTACTGGAATAGCATTGGTAGTGCCACTAGTTGTGTATCCTGTAACCCCTGTTGGTGCTGTGGCAGACCACGAATAAGTAGTGCCAGCAATATTAGATGTTAAATTTACCTCGGTAGTTTGTGTCCCAGAGCAAATGGTTTGTGCTAAATTGGTATTGGTAAGCGTTGGCACTTCATTAATAGTGAAATCTTCGGTAGTGGTTGTAGTGCCACAACTAGAGCTTACACTTAAGCTAATTTGATAGTTTCCTGGACTGCTATAGCTTATAGTTCCGGGGTTTTCGGTAGTTGCAGTAGCTGGTGTTCCGCCGGGGAAACTCCAATTGTAACTAATGGTTTCTGTAGCGGGCGCACAGGTATTTATAATTGCTGAGGGGTTTAATGTGGCAGTTCCGCAGAAATCATTTATAGCATTAATAGTAATGGTTGGTGGCTGTTTAACTTCTATGGTTTGTGATGTAGTATTGCTTCCGCAGCTATTGGTTGTGGTTAATGTAAGCGTGTATGTGCCATCTGTTGTGAACTCTAAAGTTGGTGATTGTGAATTTTCGTTTGTGCCATTAGTAAATTGCCATTGGACAATACCTGTATTACAAAATCCTGAAGTATAACTCACTTCCCAAAGGTATTGCTCACCGCCACAACTATTGGTTAAATTGGTATTATTTGTTGTTTGAACAGTTAAAGGCGTACAGCCATTGTTTGTGTTTAAAGTAAAGGCAGGTACTATTTCAGGTTCTATGCAAATAGTGTTTGTTATGGTATTTGTTGTACCGCAAAAGTTTTGAGCATACAATGATACGGTGTAAGTACCCGGTGTAGTGTACGTATGCAAAGGGTCTCTTAAATTTGATGTATTACCATCACCAAAATCCCAAAAATACCCTGCAGTAGTATCACAGTTTTGGTTATAGCCTGTTTGTGATGTATTAGTAAACTGTACAGCCGTATTAACACAGCCTGTTGCCGGATTTTCAAAAGCCACATCAGGTTTTTTTAATATAATTATGGGGCCTGCTGTTAAGTTTGTAGCACCACATGATGTTGTAATGTATAAAAACACCGTATAACTAAAGTTTGGGCAGTTAGATTCTGTATATTCATGAGGAATAGGGAAATCTTGAGAATTCACTGGGGCTGCACTATTGTAATATATTGAGTTTTCTAGTTGTTGTTGGGTGTAAGTTTCAATAGTACCATCACCAAAATCAACTTGGTAATTGGTATCTGGCGGATTTGTACCCCATGAACCAATGGCAAATTCAATAGGCGCAATGGGTGTACATAAATTAACTGTATTACCAGGGTTTACAATAGCGCCTGTAGGGTTACTTGAATTTTTTATTAAATAAGTTACGGTATTGTTACAATTTGTGCCATTACCTGTAATGCGCATATTGTAAGACCCTAGTTGTGTGTAGGTGTGCGTTAAAGGAAAACTTACGTTTGTTTCAGTGTTGCCATCGCCCCAATCTATATCATAAGATGTTATACAACTTCCGGTTGATCTGTTTCCTACATTTACGGTGTATGAAGGATCTGATGTATTATTTCCACAATTATCAAATTGAGGTGTAAAATTAGCTTCGGCATCAATATCATAAAAATTTAAATTAGGTGTTTCAAGTACAGGAACAGCTTTGGTTACAGAAGCTCTTTCTCCATTGGAGTCTGTTACTGTAAGTGTAACATTTACGTTTCTAGTACCGCAACCCACTACATTAAACCTATGTGAAGGGTTGTTACTAGTGCTAGTGCTGCCGTCATCACTAAAATTCCATAAATAGGTAAAAGGACCATCTCCAGAAACCGATGAAGTAAAATTAACTTGAGTACCAGAACAAGCCCCACTATTATTAAACGTAAAATCTATTACAGGAGGTGGTAAAGCATGTGATGAACTATTTAAAAACGATGATGCTAACAGGTTTTGGTTAGATTTTAGCGCAGATAATGATGCAATAATTGCAACAGAAAACACTGCAAGAAGAAAAAATTTCTTAAGCATACGCAGGGTTAAGATTTTAGTTAATAGCTGATACTAAAATAGATATTCTTTTTTTTCCTGCTAAATTAAATTAGAGGTATAACCTTTTTATTCTATAAACTACCAACCTATTTAAAAAAAACAGAAGGCTTGTATAAATGTGATGCCATAATCATTATATTTAAACCTTATTTTACTTTATGAAAGCATTAGTAATTTCTGGCGGTGGTAGTAAAGGCGCTTTTGCGGGCGGTGTTGCTCAATATTTAATTGAAGAACAAAAAAACGATTATGATATGTTTTTGGGTACTTCAACCGGAAGCTTGTTAGTGCCACATTTAGCAGCGGGTAGAATTGATAAATTATTTGATGTTTATACCAATGTAAATCAAGATAGCATTTTTAGTGTAAACCCTTTTGTTATAAGGAAAAAGGGCGATAGAAACTTTGTATCTATAGATTTTATAAATACCATTTGGCAGTTTATAAAAATGAAACGCACCTTTGGTGAAAGTAAAAACCTAAAAAAACTAATTAAGCGAAAATTTACTGAAGAAGAGTTTAACTTAATTAAACAAACCAAAGATGATGTGGTTATAACGGTATCTAACCTTACAAAAAACAGTGTTGAGTATAAATCTATTAACGATTATTCATACGAAGAATTTTGTGAATGGATTTGGATTTCATGTAATTACATACCATTTATGTCTTTAGTGAAAAAGAATGATTTTGAATATGCCGATGGCGGTTTAGGGTGTATTGTACCTATACGCGAAGCTATTTTAAGAGGTGCAACACAGGTTGATGCCATTGTTTTAAAAGCAGAATCTATGCAAGGCAATAAAGTGTTGGGAAAAAATCCGTTTTCACTAATGATTAGTTTGTTTGGGCATTTATTAGACAGAATGGAGCGTAACGATGTTACCATTGGTAAATTAGCTGCTATTGCTAAAAATGTAGACCTTAATTTATATTACACACCATCAAACCTTACAGAAAACTCATTGATTTTTGATAAAAAACTAATGCGTACTTGGTGGCAACAAGGTTTTGAGTATGCTAAAAATAAATGCGCAGAAGCTAAAAATAACGAACTCCGTTTAGAAGAAGATTAAGAGGTTACCAAAGGCTAGAAACCTCATCTTTAATAAACATAAGCGCCGTGTCACTAGGTGCTTTTCGCTCCATCATTTCAGTTAAAATAATCTCACGTAATTTACTGGCCGTATCTGTTTTTTCAGAAAGATTTGCTTTTCTAATTAATTGAATAGTAGCGTTTTTAGCCGCTACAATTATGCTCCAGCATTTATCTGTAACGTAAATTTGTTGTGATAAGTTATGTTCAAATTCCTGTTCAATACTCTGTATTAAAAGTGCTTCATACATGTTTTTATCGTCACTGTTTGGTGCAACTCTTAGCAGTAATTTAGAAGGCGTAATACGTTCTAAAAAAAGGGCCATACGCTCATAGGCTTGTAATCTAGAGGGTAGTGCGCTTACTTGTAAATCTTTTTTTAATAAAAAGCGCCTACGACCATCTTCATTTTTAGTATGCGCTTTAAAAAATTTATAGGCAATTATACCAGTAATTAATGTTGGTATAGCAAAAAGAAATAAATCAAAAATTCTGGTTAATTCCATGATGTTTTAAGCGTTTTGTTTACCACCCAAATATAAACAATCTTTTAAATGTTGCATGCCAGAAAATGGCACTGGGTCTTTTTCGTACATGTACGTGCGGCTTAATTCTTTACTCAAGTTGTGGTCATCAACATTTACTTCAATATCAGTCATTTTAAACTGGCAAGGGTGCTCATAACCGGCAGCATGTGTTATTTCAATTAATTCTTTTTTAAAGGTTTTAAAATACTGTGCTAAACGTTCAGATTTTAAAGGAATATTAATACCATTTTGTAGCCATTTACTTTGGGTAGCTATACCAGCAGGACAACGGTTTGTATGGCAAACTTGCGCTTGTATGCAGCCAATGCTCATCATAGCTTCACGGGCTACATTAATACAATCTGCCCCCATAGCAAAGGCCATAGCAGCTTTGGCAGGAAAACCTAATTTGCCACTACCAATAAACACAATACGGTCTGTTAAGCCTTTATTTTTAAAAAGTTTGTATAAATCACTAAAACCATACACCCATGGTAATGATACGTGGTCTGCAAAACTAGGAGGTGCAGCTCCTGTACCGCCTTCACCACCGTCAACAGCAATAAAATCGGGGCCTTTTCCTGTTTTAAGCATAATGTCGGCTAATTCTTGCCATTGATTTAATTTACCAATAGCGGCTTTAATACCAACAGGTAAACCGGTTGCTTCGGCAATGTTTTCAATAAAATCTACCATCTCTTTAACGTTAGAAAACGCCGAATGATTTGGAGGCGATAGTACGTCTTTACCAATTTCAACACCACGAATATCTGCAATTTGTTTGGTTATTTTTGCACCTGGTAATACACCACCTTTTCCTGGTTTTGCACCCTGTGAAAGTTTAATTTCTATCGCTTTAATAAACGGATTATCGTTAACCAGTTGCTTCATTTTTTCCATAGAAAAATTACCATCATTATCACGCACACCAAAATAACCCGTACCAAAATGAAAAATAACATCGCCACCGTTTCTGTGGTAGGGCGATAGGCCACCTTCACCTGTATTATGGTAAGCATCGGCAATTTTAACACCTTTGTTTAAAGACTCAACAGCTTTGGCAGATAATGAGCCAAAACTCATAGCAGAAACATTAATTATAGACGCTGGCCTATAAGGTTTTTTGCGTTTGTTGTAAGCACCCATAACTTTGGCACATGGTAAAAAACTTTTATCAATGCTATTAGGGTGGTTTTTATCAATTTTATAAGGCATCATAGCATTATTTATAAAAATATGCTGATGTTCAAAAATATCTCTATCTGTACCAAAACCTTCGTAGTTGTTTTCGTTTTTAGCCGAGGCGTAAATCCAACCACGTTCAATACGGTTAAACGGCAGTTCTTCGCGGTTATTAGCTACAAAATATTGGCGCATTTCGGGGCCTATACTTTCTAGCCAATAGCGTAAATGCCCAACAATAGGGTAGTTGTGGCTTATAGTGTGTTTTTTTTGTATAAAAATATCACGAATTGCCACTAAGATTAAAACAATAAAAATCCATAACCACCAAGGTATATTTGAGAGGGTATTAAAAACAGTATCCATGTAAATTAAATTGATAAGTATTTTGTAAAGTTAAAGATATTTAAAATTTAAAACTTATAATGTTAACACAACCTTAAGTATTGATTTTATGAAATGCTGAGGTTTTAATAATATTGTTTATAATTATTAATAAATAGCTATAATTAAAACCGAAACAATAGTTATTTTCACATGATTAAAAATGATGATGATTTGGAAAAGTATTTAAGCCAACTAAATGACGCACAATTAGAGCCTACCATACAAGTTGATGGCCCTATGATTGTTATAGCAGGAGCAGGTTCTGGTAAAACCAGAGTGCTTACGTATAGAATTGCATATATGATGAGTAAAGGTATTGATGCCTTTAATATTTTAGCCTTAACATTTACCAATAAAGCAGCGCGCGAAATGAAAGAGCGTATTGCTAGTATTGTAGGAACTACCGAAGCCAAAAATTTATGGATGGGTACATTTCACTCGGTGTTTGCTAGAATTTTACGTAGTGAGGCCGATAAGTTAGGCTACCCAAGTAATTTTACTATTTATGATACACAAGATTCTGATAGGTTAATACGCGATATAATTAAAGAATTACAGCTAGATAAAGATATTTATAAGTATAAACAAATACGCTCTAGAATTTCATCATACAAAAACAGTTTAATTACGGTACGTGCTTATTTTCAAAACCCGGAACTAATTGAGGCCGATACCATGGCACGCAGACCACGCATGGGCGATATTTACAAAACCTATGTAGAGCGCTGTTTTAAAGCTGGTGCTATGGATTTTGATGATTTATTGCTTAAAACAAACGAACTTTTAACGCGTTTCCCAGAGGTGTTAGCCAAATACCAAAACCGTTTTAAATATATTTTGGTAGATGAGTACCAAGATACCAACCATTCACAATATTTGATAGTTAGAGCCTTATCAGATAAGTTTCAAAATATATGTGTTGTGGGTGATGATGCGCAAAGTATTTATGCCTTCCGTGGGGCAAACATTAATAATATTTTAAATTTTCAAAAAGATTATGATGATGTAAAAGTGTTTAGGTTAGAGCAAAATTACCGCTCTACCAAAAACATTGTAAATGCCGCTAATTCCGTAATCGATAAAAATCAAACCAAATTAGATAAAGTAGTTTGGACAGCCAATGACGAGGGAGGTAAAATTGTAGTACACCGCTCTTTAACCGATGCCGATGAAGGGCGTTACGTGGCTAGTACAATTTTTGATACTAAAATGAATAATCAATTACCTAATAGTGATTTTGCTATTTTGTATAGAACCAATGCCCAATCGCGCTCCATTGAAGATGCGTTACGCAAACGCGAAATTCCTTATAGAATTTATGGTGGTTTATCGTTCTATCAGCGTAAAGAAATTAAAGATGTACTATCATACTTAAGGCTTGTTATAAACCCCAAAGACGAAGAGGCTTTAAAGCGTGTTATAAACTTTCCACCACGCGGTATTGGGCAAACTACTATTGATAAATTAATGGTGGCAGCCAATGGGTACAACCGCTCTATTTTTGAGGTTATGAAAAACATTGATAAAACCAATGTTAAAGTAAATTCAGGCACCAAAAATAAGCTGCTAGATTTTGTAACCCTAATAGAAAGTTACCAAGTATTAAACCAAACTGCCGATGTTTTTGAGTTAGCTGAACATGTTACCAAAAGCAGCGGTTTAATAAAAGAATTTAATAAAGATGGTACGCCCGAAGGTGTTACCAGAATGGAAAATATTGAAGAGCTTTTAAATGGTATGAAAGATTTTGTGGAAGGCCAAAAAGAAATTGCCGATGCCAGAGGATCTTTAGCAGAGTTTTTAGAAGATGTTGCCTTAGCTACCGATATGGATAATGATAAAGATGATGGCAATAAAGTAGCACTTATGACCATTCACTTAGCCAAAGGTTTAGAGTTTCCGTATGTGTATATTGTTGGTTTAGAAGAAGATTTGTTTCCAAGTGCTATGAGCATGAATACCCGTAGCGAGTTAGAAGAAGAGCGCCGTTTGTTTTATGTAGCTTTAACCAGAGCCGAAAAGCAAGCCTATTTAACCTATGCCTTATCACGTTACCGTTGGGGGAAATTAGTAGATTCTGAACCAAGTAGATTTATTCAAGAAATAGACGAGCAGTATTTAGATATACAAACGCCTATAGAAGAACAGCGTATTAACCCTATGCTTAGCGCCGATATTTTTGGCGATGTTGATGCAAACGGACACAAAACAGAGTATAACAAAGTACGTTTTAAACCCGCAAAACAACCTACTTTAAAAAAGGGACAAACCAAACAAGCACCAGAAAAATATCAAGCACCTACGCCTAAAAATTTAAAACGCGTATCTAGTGCAACAAGTAATGCCGGAAGCACCAATTTATTTGATGGTAAATTAGTAGCAGGTAATATGGTTAAGCACGAGCGTTTTGGAACAGGCGAAGTCTTAAAAATTGAAGGCGTTGGAGCAGATACCAAAGCAGAAATTAAATTTACTGGTGTTGGTGTAAAAAAATTACTATTAAGATTTGCTAAGTTAGAAGTAGTAGGGTAGTATTTTAAGTTAATTACGCGTTAAATAATTAAGGTTTATCATATACATTTTCTCATTGCATTAAATTTGAATTCATAAATATCGTAATTATGAAATTGTATATATCTCTATTTATTGTTTTAAGTTTTAACATGTTGTCTTTTGCTCAAAGAGGTGGCGGTGGTATGCAAGGAGGTGGTATGAGAGGTGGCGGACAAAGAGGTAATATGCCTAACGGTATGCAACAAAGACCAGAAGTTAAAAAATTTAATGCTTATGATGTTGCTGGTTTTATAACCTATGACTCTGATGAAATTATAAAAAAAATAAAGCTAAAAAAAGATAAAAAGGTTATTCTAGGTTTAGAAAGAGCTGTTGCTACTTACAATCAAAGTATAAGTGAAATTAAGCTAATGAATAAAGATAATTTTGATACGCTTAACATTTATATGAATTCAATTATGGAAGCTAGAATGCTTGAAAGAAGATCTGGTATGGTTACCCAAATGCCAGGTGAAGATGAGCAAATGTTAGAAGCTAGAAAGAAAATAGGCGAAAAAATAAAACCAGCAAGACAAGCAATAAAAAAAGAGGGTGAAAAATTAAATGCCGCTATGAAAATATTACTAGATAATAAAAAATTTAGTAAATGGGTTAAATACGAAAAAGAGTTAAAAGAAGCTCTAAAACCAGAGAAAGTTAATAGAAATGAAGATAATTTGAGTATGCAAAGGCGTGGTAGTATGGGTAGGCCGCGTTTTTAAACGCTGTTATTTCACCATACAAACTGAGTTTACATTACCAGAATCATCATATTCTTTAACGCTGTTATTGGGGTCTGTAATCCATTGTCCATCAACAATAAATTTGTAATGGTGTTTACCACCAGAAAGCGGCACTACGTATTTCCAACCATAATCGGTTTTGCGCATTTCATATAAATACGTATTCCAGTTATTAAAAGAGCCAGACAATATCACTTTTTTAGCATTGGTATGGCCTCTAAGTTTAAAAGCGGTGTAGGCCTTTATATCTATAACCGAGTTGAATTCACCATACTCATTGGGTGTTTTATTAGGGTTGTGCGGGTCTTCTATCCAGTGGCCATCAACAATAAACCGGTATTGATACACATCGGGTTTCATTTGTAATGTAAGTTCCCAACCGGTTGATGTGCGTTTCATTTTAAATAAATTTTCATGCCATTTATTAAAAGAACCTGCCAAAATAACACGCTTCGCATTTTTATAACCATTTAGTTTAAAATGCACGTTGCCATTATCATCAGGGTAGGCGGTGTACATTTTTAGGTTGTAAATACCTTTTAATTTTATATGGTGCTTGCGGGCTTTTGCTATATTTGGGTCTTGTTTTGTAGGTTCTGCCCAATAGTTGTTGTTTATTACAAACTTAAATTCGTAAGTAAAATTATCAGAAAAATCTAAAATACTTTTTTTAAGTTGATACACGTATTGGTCAATTCTTGCCATTTTCCAATGGTTTCTAGACCATAAATTGAAATCGCCAGCAACTACCACATTTTCAATATCAAAATCTTGAAATTCTAAAACTTGCCCCGTATGTTCTTGGGTAAATTTTTGGTAATCTCGCACATCAAAAGTAAACACCACGGTATCGCCTTCAATTTTATAGCCTTTAAAGGTGTTTTTTTGGGCAAACATGGCTAAAGAAAAGGTGGTAATATAAATAAAAATAATATGTGTAACTACTAGTTTCAATGTTGGGGTAACGGAAAATCTATGAAATATAACATTTCTTTTTTGTAATTAATAATAGTACGTTTTTGGGCAAAAAAGGCGTACCCTAAAATACCGTCTAAATCTGTGCCAAAAGCAGCATTCATGTTATTTAAATTTGTTAAAATAGTAAGCATGGGGCCAAAATAAATGCGCTCACTTAGTTTTACACGGTGTAATTTGCCTGCTAATACTTCAATGCGCCTGTGTTTACTAGCCCCGGTTAATATAAGTCTTTTTTTAGGAATAAAATATTGTAAAGCCTTTTTGTTAATGCGTTTATTAATTTGGTTAAACTCGGCAGCACTATCTATACCAAGTTTTACAAAGTGGTTATTTATAAAACCATTAACAACAATACTGTGTTTTTTAAGGGTAAAGTTAAGGCTATCAGCAATTTTTTCTAGGTACACGTGTTTGTTTAAGGTATTACCTGCGTGGTCTGTTTTTGTAAGTGTTATTTGGTTTAAGTACATATCAATAAACACTTCATAATCTTTAAGTATGTTATAGCCAATAATACCTAAAATTTGTGTTTTTTTGGTTTTTTCAATATGCGATAAATCAATAACATCCGATGTTTTATTTTCTAAAGTAAAGCCTTGTAGCGCTAATTTTTTAATTTGTTTTTGGTGTAGGTTTTCAATATTGTGTAATACGCCACTAGTGTTGCTTTGTTTTTTATTAAAAGCATATACGTTTTTAAAATGTACTTTGTTTAAAATTAGGCTTTCAGAACCAGTATCAATAATAAAATTGCCTTTTTTATTAAGTAATTCAGCTTCAACCACCATTAAATGGTCTACTAGTTTAAACGGAATTCTGGTAGTATATTTGTTAACATTTTCGGCTTTTGAAAACCTTATAGGTGGCACTATACCAGTATTTGCAAGAGCGTTATTGCCTATTAAAATAAACGTAATAATGTATAAAAGCTTTTGCATATACCATAAAAGACGCCTGTACAATGTATATGTTACAAGAAATTGTTTTAAATTGTTATTAATTACAAAAAAAATGAGGTGTTATGGCAGTATTATTAAGAATTTATGAAGAAAACCCCAATGCTAAAGATATTGAAAAAGCAGTAGCTGTTTTAAAACGCGGTGGTTTAATAATTTACCCAACCGATACCGTATATAGTTTAGGGTGCGATATTACTAATATTAAAGCCCTAGAACGTGTTGCACAAATAAAAGGAGTGAAATTAGAAAAGGCTAACTTTTCATTTGTGTGTCATGATTTAAGTAATTTAAGCGATTATGTAAAGCAAATAGATACGTCTGTTTTTAAAATACTAAAACGTGCGTTACCAGGGCCATATACCTTTGTGTTGCCAGGAGCAAAATCATTACCCAATCCGTTTAAAAAACGTAAAACCGTAGGTATACGTGTGCCCAATAATGCCATAACTTTAGAGCTGGTAAAGCAATTAGGTAACCCTATAATTTCAACCTCTATTTATGATGAAGATGAAGTTATTGAATATACCACAGACCCTGAACTTATTCACGAAAAATGGAATACCACGGTAGATTTGGTTATAGATGGTGGTTATGGCGATAACGTACCATCAACCATTATTGATGTATCAAAAGACACGCCCGAAGTAGTACGAGAAGGCAAAGGCGATTTATCTATTTTTTAACCTTTTCAACCAAACTTAATAAATAAAAATACTGTTTTTAATTTGATAAACAACATCATGAATAGTTTCAATTAACATATAATTTCTTCTGAATATAAAAACGCTTTAAAAACTACTATTTATCTTATAAAAAAGCACTTAAAAACAGTGTTGTATAAAAAATATTACGTAATTTAGTTATGTCTTTTGAAGGGTGTTTATTGCTAGCTTCTATAACTCATAAGGCAACGTGCTCTCACAACAAAAAGCAACGTTTTATATAATTAAACGTGTGCTTTAATTTCTAATGTACAATTGTGGAATATGGAGCATTATTTAAAACAAGAACTTTATGATTTAATAAAAACGGATAGTAACATATTCAATTTTATTGAAAAAGGATCGCTTGATGGTATTTGGTATTGGGATTTAGAACATCCTGAAAATGAATGGATGAGCGAAAAATTTTGGACTGAGCTTGGGTACAATCCTGAAGACATGCCCCATAAAGCTTCTGCATGGCAAGACATTATAAACCAAGACGATTTAGCTGTAGCCATTGATAATTTTAATAAACACTGTGCAGACTCATCACATCCATATGATCAAATTGTGAGATACACTCATAAAAATGGTTCTACAGTATATATACGTTGCCGGGGCTTAGTAATTCGTGATGATAACGGAAAACCCCTAAGAATGTTAGGCGCTCATAACAACATCACATCGGCTATAAACTATAATTTAGAAAAACAAGTAAACCAAAAATTAGCAGACACCAATAAACTTCTTAAAAGTAAAAATAACGAGCTTGAGCAGTTTTCATACATTACCTCACATGATTTGCAAGAGCCTCTTAATTCCATAATTTCATTCTCAAATTTATTAGAAAACGAAAAAGCCAACATGGGCGAAGTTGGTATTAAGAGTATTGAAGTTATTAAAAGTTCGGCATACAGAATGAAAGATTTTATTGTGTCTTTGCTTGAATATTCCAGAATAGGAAAACAGAAAGAAAAAACAATAGTTGATATTGAAACCATTATTAATAACCTAAAAATAGACTTGCACGATTTAATTAAATGCAAACAAGCAAGTGTAAATTATATAGGTAAGCCCTTAAAAATAAGTGCTTTTAAACAAGATTTAATAAAAGTATTTCAAAATTTAGTAGTAAACGGTATAAAGTACACCAAAGAAAATAAGCAACCATTTATAGTTATAAATGTAGAAGAAGACACCAAAGTATATAAATTCTCGGTAACCGATAATGGTATAGGCATTCCAGAAAACCAATTTGATAAAGTATTTGAAGTATTCCAAAGATTACATGCACGAGACAAATACTCAGGTACAGGCATAGGGCTATCGCACTGTAAAAAAGTTGTAGAATTACACGGTGGTGATATGTGGTTAACTTCTCAAGTAGGAAAAGGCAGTACATTTTATTTTACAATAGCTAAAACATAACAAATGAAAACTTTAGAGCGTATTATGTTGGTTGATGATGACCCCAACACCAACTATTACAACAAAATTGTATTAGAACAAAAAAAACTATCAAACCACATTGTTATTTTTGAAAGCGCACAGGAAGCTTTAGAATATTTAAAACACGGCAATGATAAAGTAGATTTAATTTTGTTAGACATTAATATGCCAATAATGAATGGGTGGCAGTTTTTAGAGCATTATGAGGCTTTAGATGCTAACAGAAAAGCAACCATAGTTGTTGTTATGCTAACATCATCAGTTAATGGTGATGATAAAGACAAAGCCGAAAAGTTAGGTACGGTTAAAAAGTTTATTAATAAACCTTTAGTACCAGAAACCATTGATGAAATACGAAGCCTTTTTGAATAATTACATGTAGACTTTTAAGAACTTTTTATAGGCTAAAAACCCCTAAAAAAACACTAATTTATGTTATGGGCGTTTTCCTAAAAAAATGCCTTGTAAAGCCCAGTAAAATTAGGGGCTAAGAACGGTACTGATGAATAAATTGATTCGTCAGTACCGTTTTGCGCATTCATGCGTACGAATAAAATGATTCGTACGCATGAATTTTTGCACTCGTTTGGATGGTGCTTTTTTTTAGGCTTTTTTAGGGTAAAAATTTTGTTTAAAATGCCTATAAAATACCAGTTAATTACAGTGTGTTTTATTTAAGAAATTTCATATATTTATAATCTCTCTCTTAAAAAAATAACAGCTCATTTTTAGTTGTGTGTAACTTGTTGATAGCTAGTGTTAAAGTGTTTTACTGAAAAATACATCTAATTAAAAACTAGGATAATTAGATGCCGAATACGTAAATTTTATAATTTATGAGTTAGTACTAGTGAAATCATTTTATAGCAAAAAAATGCGTCGAATTAGAAGTCGAGGCGGCTTAAATGTTTTACTCGCAAATTTTATGATTGATAGGATTGAGCTCGTGAAGCCATTTAAAGAAAAAAAGAAAACGACACAAGATAACCTATGCCGTTTTAAATGTTTTCACAACGGAATAATCCTTATTGTGAATTGCTTTCAGTACGGTAAATATATAAAAAAATTAATAAACCAAATACGGATTTCCGTAATAGACATAATAAATAAACTTATAAGTTTTAATAAAGCATACATTAATGAAAAAAATACTAGGGTTAGATTTAGGTACCAACTCTATTGGGTGGGCGTTAGTAGATCAAAATTTTGATAAAAAGGAAGGAAAAATAAACAATTTGGGTGTCCGTATTATTCCAATGAGTGCGGACATTCTAGGAAAGTTTGATGCGGGACAATCGCATTCACAAACAGCAGATAGGACAGGATATAGAGGAACAAGACGTTTATACCAACGTGATAACTTACGTAGAGAACGTTTGCATCGTGTACTGAATATACTTGGTTTTTTACCAGAACATTATGCAGAACATATTGATTTTGAAAAACATTTGGGACAATTTAAACAGGGTAAAGAAATTAAGCTTAATTATAAACCGACTGCTGAAGGCAAGTTTGAGTTTATTTTTCAATCTTCTTTTAAAGAAATGGTTGCAGATTTCAAAAAACATCAAGCAGAATTGTTCTATGTGAAGCCTAACGGAGAAGAAACTAAGATACCCTATGATTGGACACTCTATTATTTGCGCAAGAAAGCGTTAACTCAACCTTTAACCAAACAAGAACTTGCTTGGATTATTCTAAATTTCAACCAAAAACGTGGATATTATCAGTTACGAGGTGAAGAGATTGATGATGATAAAAACAAGCAATTTGTAAAGCTTAAGGTAAAAGAAGTTATTGACTCTGGCGAAGCTGTAAAAGGAAAACCATTGTTTAATGTGATTTTTGAAAACGGTTGGAATTACGATAAACAAGTTGTTAAAACCGAAGATTGGATAGATAGAACCAAAGAGTTTATTGTAACTACAAAAACTCTAAAAAATGGAGATTTAAAAAGAACCTATAAAGCGGTAGATTCTGAACAAGATTGGGCAGCCATAAAAGCTAAAACCGAACAAGATATTGAATGTTCAAGTAAAACGGTTGGCGAATATATTTACGAAACCCTACTTGAAAATCCAACCCAAAAGATAAGAGGGAAACTTGTAAAAACCATCGAACGTAAGTTCTACAAAGAGGAATTGCAGAAAATATTATCAAAGCAAAAAGAGCTACAACCGCATCTTTTTACAAATGACTTATTCACAGCTTGTATTGAAGAATTATATCCTAGAAATGAAGCACATCAAAATACTATAAAAAATAAAGATTTCGTTTATTTATTGATGGACGATATTATTTTTTATCAACGTCCTCTTAAAAGTCAAAAATCTAATATTTCGGGTTGCCAATTAGAACAACGCGTTTACTTCAAAACCAATAAAGAAACAGGTGAAAAAGAAAAAGTGAAACAAGCTGTAAAAAGCATACCAAAATCGCACCCGTTATTTCAAGAGTTTAGAATATGGCAGTGGTTACAAAACCTAAAAATTTATAATAAAGTTGATACGGATAAAGGAGAACTAACCGATGTTACTTCAGAATTATTACCAAACGAAGTCAGTTGGGTAGATTTATTTGACTTTCTTCAAAGTAAAAAAGAACTAGAACAAAAGCAATTCATAAAATACTTCATTGACAAAAAGCTTATCAATAAAACTGAAAAAGACCATTACCGTTGGAATTATGTTGAGGATAAAAAATATCCTTTCGCAGAAACCAGAGCTCAGTTTATTTCTCGTTTATCTAAAGTAGAAGGTATTGAAGACATCAACACCTTTTTAGATGAAAAAACCCAACTCGGGACTAAACAAAACAGCCCCATTGTATCCAGAATCGAACAGCTCTGGCACATTATTTATTCGGTTTCAGATATTAACGAATACAAATCTGCCCTAGAAAAGTTCGCCATAAAGCACCATTTAAATCAAGAATCTTTTGTAGCCAATTTCATTAAATTTCCACCTTTTAAAAGCGACTATGGCAGCTATTCTAAAAAAGCATTAAACAAATTGTTGCCTTTAATGCGTAGAGGTAAATACTGGAACGAAAATGAGATTTCAGATAAAGTAAAACAGCGTGCTTCTGAGGTAATGGAACGCATTAAGGCGCTTCAGCTAAAAGAGGATTTCAGTACCAAGGAATTAGCCGAAGCTTTGGCAGCTGTTAGTGATGATGATGTAAACAAACAGCTTGTCAAAAGTTTTGTTCCATTTACAAATAAAAACCCTTTAATGGGCTTAAATACTTATCAAGCTACATATTTGGTTTATGGCAGACATTCCGAGGTTGGTGAAATTCAAAAGTGGAAAACACCGGAAGATATAGACACGTATCTTAAAAACTTTAAGCAACACTCACTTCGTAATCCAATTGTTGAGCAAGTAGTTACTGAAACGTTGCGTGTGGTACGCGATATATGGAAATACCACGGCAAAAGCCAACCTAGATTTTTCAATGAAATTCATGTAGAGCTAGGTCGTGAAATGAAAAACCCAGCCGGAAAACGTGAACAAATTTCAAAACGAAATACCGAGAACGAAAATACCAATCATCGCATTAGAGAAATCTTAAAAGAGTTAATGAAAGATGCTTCTATTCATGGTGATGTTCGAGATTATTCTCCTAATCAACAAGATTTATTAAAAATTTATGAAGAAGGGGTATATCAAAGTCCAAAGGTAGATTACTCAAAAGTTAGCGAAGATGAGATTGCTAAGATTAGACGTAGCAACAGCCCAACGCCAAAGGAAATTCAGCGTTATCGCTTATGGCTAGAACAAGGCTATATTTCTCCATACACAGGTAAACTAATTCCATTGTCAAAACTGTTTACGCACGAATATCAAATAGAACATATTATACCACAGTCGCGTTACTTTGACAATTCATTAAGTAATAAAATTATTTGCGAAAGCGCTGTCAATGAGGATAAAGATAATAAAACAGCATTTGAATATTTGCAAGTAAAAGGCGGGAACGTTGTCAACGGTCATAAATTATTAAGTCTTGCTGAATATGAAGCCCATGTTGCTCAATACTTCAAAAACAATCGTCAAAAGCTTAAAAACCTGTTGAGTGAAGATATTCCAGAAGGGTTTATTAATCGACAAATGAACGATAGTCGTTACATAAGTAAATTGATTAAAGGTTTATTGAGTAATATTGTACGAGAAGAGGGCGAACAAGAAGCTACCTCTAAAAACTTAATTCCTGTAACAGGTTCTATAACCTCAAAACTTAAAAACGATTGGGGATTAAACGACAAATGGAACGAACTTATTTTACCACGGTTTGAACGTTTAAATCAATTAACTCAAACTAACGCTTTTACAACAAAAAACACTAATGGTACTACAATACCTACTGTACCAGATAACTTGCTAAAAGGCTTTAGCAAAAAACGAATAGACCATCGCCATCACGCTTTAGATGCTTTGGTGGTAGCTTGCAGCACACGAAAGCATACGCAATACCTTAACTCATTAAACAATGAAAAAATAAAACACGAACTAAAGCCTTCTTTACTAGTTAAAAATAGTGATAGCAGGTATTCAAAAGCTTTCCAAATGCCGTGGCAAGGATTTACATCCGAGGCTAAAAACCAGCTAGAAAAAACGGTGGTTAGTTTTAAGCAAAACTTACGAGTTATCAACAAAGCCAACAATAAATTTTGGTCTTATACAGATGAAAATGGTAAACTAAACTTAGACAAAAACAACAACCCCGTTAAAAAACTTCGCAAGCAAACCAAGGGTGATAATTGGGCAATTAGAAAAGCAATGCATAAAGAAACCGTTTCAGGCAAATACAATATCAAAACACCTAACGGTAAAATTGCGACTGCTGTAAGAGGTTCTTTGGCTGACATTAAAAACGAAAAGCATTTAGCTAAAATAACAGACGCCCAAATAAGAGAAGTGATTTTACCAAATCATTTAAAAAACTATATAGACGAGAAAGGCAAAATTAAATTTGATGTAGCCTTTAGCGATGAAGGAATCGAAGATTTGAACAAAAATATTGTCGACTTAAACAATGGTAAAAAGCATCAACCTATTCGTAAAGTTAAGTTTTTTGAAGTTGGGAGTAAGTTTTCTGTATCCGAAAATGAAAATTCAGCAAAAAACAAGAAATACGTTGAAGCTGCAAAAGGCACCAACCTCTTTTTTGCTGTGTATTGGAATGATAAAAAACAAAAAAGAAATTATGAAACTGTACCCCTTAATGAGGTAATTGCACACCAAAAGCAAGTAGCACATTTACCCAAAAGTGAACGTTTACCCATACAGCCCAACAGTCAAAAAGGTGAGCTTCTATTTACGCTTTCGCCAAATGACTTGGTTTACGTTCCAACAGATGAGGAACTAATCAATATAGATGCCATTGACTTCAATAGTTTAAATCAAGAACAAACAAAACGAGTGTATAAAATGGTGAGCTGTACTGGAAGTGAATGTCATTTCATATCACAAACACTAGCATCATTAATTAAAAATTACGATTCGAAATCAAAAATCGGTGAATTAGGTAGTTTAAACAAACAAGAAACATCAATGGATTTAATAAATTCTATCAGAATAAAAGAAAGATGCATCAAACTAAAAGTCGATAGACTCGGTATCATAACACAAATTAAGTAGAATGATAAAACGCACTCTTTTTTTTGGCAATCCGGCTTATTTGAGTACCAAAAACGAACAAATGGTAGTCAGTTTTCCTGAAGATGATAAACTAGAAAGAAACATACCAATTGAAGATTTAGGGTATTTGGTTCTAGAACATTCACAAATAACTATTACCAATGGGTTGCTCATGAAACTGGTGCAAAATAAAACAGCAGTTATAACCTGCGATAAACAACATTTACCTTGTGGTTTTCTACAACCTTTGGTAGGGCATACAGAACAGACCGAACGTATGCGCCACCAATTAAATACTAGCCTCCCCTTAAAAAAGAATATGTGGCAGCAAACCGTAATGGCTAAAATAGACAATCAAGCCAATCATTTTTTAAGTTTAGGCAAAAATGCCCTACGCTTAAAACGTTATGCTAAAGCTGTAAAAAGTGGTGATTTAAATAATGAAGAAGCCTTGGCGGCAGCATATTATTTTCAAAATTTATTTGATATAGAGGGGTTTAGCCGCAACCAAAAAGGTGTAGCGCCCAATAACCTGCTCAATTATGGGTATGCTATATTAAGAGCGGTAACAGCAAGAGCCATAGTAAGTAGTGGTTTGTTGCCAAGTGTAGGTATTTTTCATCATAACAAATACAATGCCTTTTGTTTAGCCGATGATGTTATGGAACCCTACAGGCCATTTGTAGATGCATTGGTGTACGATATTGTAGAAAGTGGTTGCCAAATAGAAGAACTAAATACAAATTTAAAAGCGGAATTATTAACCATACCAGCTATTGATGTGGTGATTGATGATAAACAGAGCCCATTAATGAATGCTATGAGTAGAACAACAGCTAGTTTATATGAGTGTTTTGAAGGTACAAGCCGTAAAATTAGGTATCCTGTTTTTCAATAAATTATGAGGCAAAACCGATTAAACCGTTTAAATCAATACCGTTGCATGTGGGTTTTAGTATTTTTTGATTTGCCAACCGAAACCATAACCGAGCGTAAAGTAGCAGCCAAGTTTAGAAAAAACTTACTTAATGATGGTTTTAATATGTTTCAGTTTAGTATTTACATGCGCCATTGCCCCAGTAGAGAAAATGCTGCGGTGCATATAAAACGCACAAAACAAGCATTGCCTAAAAAAGGAAAGGTGTGTATTATGCAAATAACCGATAAACAGTTTAGTATGATGGAGTTGTTTCATGGTAAAAAAGAAGTTGAAAAAGAAACACCAAATCAGCAGCTAGAATTGTTTTAATTATAATGCAAAACTGGTATGTATTTAACTTGTTTTCAGTAATTCAGTATCTCAAAAAAACAACTTTTATATATGTGTAACCCTAATTCAGATAAAAAATGTGTAATTCTATAAATATAGATAAAAAACAGAATACCAGCTATTTGTAGCAAGTATCCTGTGAATTATCCATAAAAATAAAGAACTGAAAGCAATTCACAACCCTCTTCTGACTTAACCTCGATGTCTTCAGCCTGTGAATTATCCATAAAAATAAAGAACTGAAAGCAATTCACAACTAGATTCACCTAAAGCTATTATATATTTCCCTGTGAATTATCCATAAAAATAAAGAACTGAAAGCAATTCACAACTGGCTTTCTCGAAGCCTGTAAAACCTTGTTCCTGTGAATTATCCATAAAAATAAAGAACTGAAAGCAATTCACAACGCTCACCTAAAACCTCCATTATGATAGCTTCCTGTGAATTATCCATAAAAATAAAGAACTGAAAGCAATTCACAACTGATACCTTGATATGTATTAATAACAGCTTCCTGTGAATTATCCATAAAAATAAAGAACTGAAAGCAATTCACAACAAAAAACATGTTTAAAAATATGCAACCATGCCTGTGAATTATCCATAAAAATAAAGAACTGAAAGCAATTCACAACTGTCACTAAGTAATGAGCGTTTTGTACTGGCCTGTGAATTATCCATAAAAATAAAGAACTGAAAGCAATTCACAACGTTTTCATAATTTAAGGGTTTTAAGGGTTCCTGTGAATTATCCATAAAAATAAAGAACTGAAAGCAATTCACAACTAGTTAAGGCGAGTGCGCCTGAATATGTGACCTGTGAATTATCCATAAAAATAAAGAACTGAAAGCAATTCACAACGTGATGATTTTGGTACTAATAGACGTGTACCTGTGAATTATCCATAAAAATAAAGAACTGAAAGCAATTCACAACCAACATCATCTTGTTGTTTTTCCCACTTGCCTGTGAATTATCCATAAAAATAAAGAACTGAAAGCAATTCACAACTTTTACTACCTAATATTAAATTACCAAAAGCCTGTGAATTATCCATAAAAATAAAGAACTGAAAGCAATTCACAACTAGTTTTATAACTATGAACCACATAATTATCCTGTGAATTATCCATAAAAATAAAGAACTGAAAGCAATTCACAACGTGTTAACATTTCTGTTACTAGTTCGTGTTCCTGTGAATTATCCATAAAAATAAAGAACTGAAAGCAATTCACAACTAAAATCTCTTCCCTTATATCGTCTATATTCCTGTGAATTATCCATAAAAATAAAGAACTGAAAGCAATTCACAACTTGCGGATTGCTAACACTTCCAAACTTCATCCTGTGAATTATCCATAAAAATAAAGAACTGAAAGCAATTCACAACTTGGTTCTGTTGCGAATGATTCGGTTGTTTCCTGTGAATTATCCATAAAAATAAAGAACTGAAAGCAATTCACAACTAGTTTTATAACTATGAACCACATAATTATCCTGTGAATTATCCATAAAAATAAAGAACTGAAAGCAATTCACAACTATGTGGCGTTACTATTATGAAAGAATTACCTGTGAATTATCCATAAAAATAAAGAACTGAAAGCAATTCACAACGGTTGTTGCTTCTACTGTGTATATGTTCGCCCTGTGAATTATCCATAAAAATAAAGAACTGAAAGCAATTCACAACCTAGTGAAGCTAAAGCGTTTAAACCATTCACCTGTGAATTATCCATAAAAATAAAGAACTGAAAGCAATTCACAACACACGCCATGTTCCTGATTCTTGGTACAATCCTGTGAATTATCCATAAAAATAAAGAACTGAAAGCAATTCACAACACCTGTTCCAAACTCAACATAAGCAGCATACCTGTGAATTATCCATAAAAATAAAGAACTGAAAGCAATTCACAACAGTATGCGGTTGAAAGATTGTAAATAAATGCCTGTGAATTATCCATAAAAATAAAGAACTGAAAGCAATTCACAACGTGTCTTATTTCTTCGTTTAGTCTAACTTGCCTGTGAATTATCCATAAAAATAAAGAACTGAAAGCAATTCACAACTAAGAGATGCTTTTTATATCGACGACCAAACCTGTGAATTATCCATAAAAATAAAGAACTGAAAGCAATTCACAACTCATCGACTGTAATTTCTTCAAAGTCTGGACCTGTGAATTATCCATAAAAATAAAGAACTGAAAGCAATTCACAACATGGTGTTGTGTTGGGAGGTGATTATTTACCTGTGAATTATCCATAAAAATAAAGAACTGAAAGCAATTCACAACTAACAACTAACAATAATTAAAGTTATAATACCTGTGAATTATCCATAAAAATAAAGAACTGAAAGCAATTCACAACTTGCTCGATTGCCACTAACGCCAGCCGTAACCTGTGAATTATCCATAAAAATAAAGAACTGAAAGCAATTCACAACTCTTGCTTGTTTTGACCTATTAACCCCATTCCTGTGAATTATCCATAAAAATAAAGAACTGAAAGCAATTCACAACGCGAAGGTAGTTACCCGCTTTATTTTTTGCCCTGTGAATTATCCATAAAAATAAAGAACTGAAAGCAATTCACAACCTAACGAAGCTAAAGCGTTTAAACCATTCACCTGTGAATTATCCATAAAAATAAAGAACTGAAAGCAATTCACAACATGTAGTAGGTAGTTTGTTTGCGCCTTTTGCCTGTGAATTATCCATAAAAATAAAGAACTGAAAGCAATTCACAACTTTGGGTGGATGAATCCTTTGGAGGCGCACCCTGTGAATTATCCATAAAAATAAAGAACTGAAAGCAATTCACAACGTGTTTCGGCATCATTATTAGCTGTTGCGCCCTGTGAATTATCCATAAAAATAAAGAACTGAAAGCAATTCACAACGTAATTCATATTTCTTTAGTTTTTGTAATTCCTGTGAATTATCCATAAAAATAAAGAACTGAAAGCAATTCACAACTATAAATAGTTTCAGGCTCTTGCACTGCCTCCTGTGAATTATCCATAAAAATAAAGAACTGAAAGCAATTCACAACTTTGGTCGTCTATCTCATAAGCTGTACCTTCCTGTGAATTATCCATAAAAATAAAGAACTGAAAGCAATTCACAACAAAAAGCCTTTCTAAAATAACCTTTAGAACCTGTGAATTATCCATAAAAATAAAGAACTGAAAGCAATTCACAACAACACCACTAACACCTTTATCCATGTATGGCCTGTGAATTATCCATAAAAATAAAGAACTGAAAGCAATTCACAACGTAAGAACACAAGCGTTTTGTTATTTGTAACCTGTGAATTATCCATAAAAATAAAGAACTGAAAGCAATTCACAACGTAAGAACACAAGCGTTTTGTTATTTGTAACCTGTGAATTATCCATAAAAATAAAGAACTGAAAGCAATTCACAACGTAGTATTTATTTAAAACATCATTTGGTTTCCTGTGAATTATCCATAAAAATAAAGAACTGAAAGAAGCAATTACACAATAATGTAAATAGAGATAACGTTTTTACCGTTTAAAAAGCAATATAAATGAACACATTAAAGTTTATAGCATGGAACTAGAACCAATTAATTATTACTATGATTTAATTAATAGAGACGCCATAATAGTAAAGCAAAAAGCTCCTTTTTTTAATTGGGTGAATACTGTTTTTACTGATGATGAGCCTGTTACCAGTAATACCGAAAATAACGTATATCTTTTAAGAGAGATGGATGATATTGAAAAAGTTAGAAATTGGATAAAACACAACTACAATAAAATATTTGTAAACGAATTAAATGATTGGTGTACTGATGAAGCTAGTTGGCCGCAAAAAAGAACATTTAAAATGTTTAATGAATGGTTTGATGTTGATGTAACTTCAATGGTATTAGATTTAGAAGATTTCCCTGTGACTAAAGACTTATAAATGAATCATACTTTTTTGTAATAAAAAAACATAAAATAATACAATAAAACAAAAAAGCCCAACATTGTTGGGCTTTTAAAATATATGTATTGTTTATCTACTAGTTAGTAGCAGATAAGTTTTTCATTTCTTTTTCAATCATGTCGTAAAACTGATCAATTTTTGGTAATACAACAATACGCGTACGTCTGTTTTTTGCTCTGTTTTCAGCAGTATTGTTATCAACTAACGGTACATAGTGGCTACGTCCTGCAGCAATTAACTGGCTTGGGTTAACACCTAAATCTTCTAATACTCTAATAATAGATGTAGAACGTTTAACACTTAAATCCCAGTTGTCTAACAATGGCTCTTTTCTGTAAGGTACGTTATCAGTATGTCCTTCCACCATACACTCAAAATCTGGTTTACTATTTACCACTTTAGCAACTTTAGCTAATACATCTTTAGCTTTTGATGTTACAATGTAGCTACCGCTTTTAAATAATAATTTATCGGCAATAGAAATAAATACCACACCTTTTTCAACATTTACTTCAATGTCTGGGTCGTTAATACCAACTTCGCGTTTTAAGCTTGTTACTAAAGCCAATGTTACACTATCTTTTTTAGTAAGGGCATCTTGTAAGCGTGTAATTTTTAAATCTTTTTCTTTAATGCTTTCTAATGTTTTTTCAACATTGCTAGCACCTTTAGCAGATAATATTTGAAGGTTATCATTATACTTACGTAAATCTGCTACTTGCTCTTCTAAGGCTTGAGATCTTGCCGATGCTGATGCTTTTTCTTCTAAACATGAGTTTAATTTAACGGTAGCAGAGTTAAGCAAATCTTGAGTTTCTTTTTGTTTTTCTTGTAATGCCGTGTACTCTTTTTTAGATACACATGAGCTTAACAATAATACTGAAGATAAGCTAAATAATAAGAATTTTTTCATAAGTTATTAAGTAATTTATAAGGATTAATTTATCTAGTTGTGTTACAAAAGTATGTAAAAAAAACTGTTCAAAGTTGTTAGTTAACAAAACTTTTACTAAGTGCTTTTTATAATTGGTTATACGTGTTTTTTCTTAAAACAAAATATTGAAATACTATAGACTTTACATGGTTATACGTTTTTTTTGGTGTCATGGTTGTTCGTTTTTTTAATAATTGGTTTAATTGCGCATAGTAATGTAAATGCGCTTTAAGTATGGCTAAAGTGTGTTGGGGTTTTAATTCACATAAAAACTTAATTGCAGCAACACCATCTAGCAATAACCTAGCCAAAATTATACCAAAAAGTATGCCATGTGTGTTTTTTGTGAGTGTAAATAAGCTATTTCTAAAATTTAAGTACGTTTTTTTGGGGTTTGTGTTTTTTAGCGTAGCACCACCAACATGATATACGGTTGATGCACCTACGTATTTTACTTGGTAGCCCAAATTTATAGCACGCCAGCATAGGTCAATTTCTTCCATGTGCGCAAAAAAGGAAGCATCAAAGCCGTTTAAGGTGTTAAATACTGTTTTGCGTATAAATAAACAGGCCCCCGATGCCCAAAAAATTGAAGTTGTATCATTGTATTGCCCAACATCTTTTTCAACAGTATTAAAAATTCTGCCACGGCAATAGGGGTAAGCAAAGGCATCAATAAAACCACCGGCAGCACCAGCATATTCAAAATGGTCTTTTTGCTTGTAATCTAATATTTTAGGCTGAATAATAGCCGTGTTAGCATCTGTTTTAAAAGCAGTAATAATGGGTTCTAACCAATGTTCTGTTACTTCAACATCACTATTTAAAAGGCAAAAAATGGGTTCTTCAACATGTTTTAAAGCATCATTATAACCTTTGGCGTAGCCTCCATTTTCTGTGTTTTGAATAATTTTTACGGTAGGAAAATGTGCTTTTACATAAGCTACCGAAGCATCTGTTGAGGCATTATCTGCCACATAAATACTGGCTTGGGGCGAGTGTTTTGTTACCGATGGTAAAAATTGCTCTAGTAATTGTTTTCCATTCCAGTTTAATATAACAACGGCTATTTTCATACTTTGTAATTAGGAATGTCTTTTAAAAAATTATAACGCTCATTATCAAAATCCATTTGGCAATAATAATGATTTAATCCGTTTGTAACCATTAAATAGGTAGCGTTAAGCGCTAGATTGTATTGCGCAACTTGATCAAAAGTAGTTTGGTTAATAGTAATTTTAGGCGCTTTGCATTCAACAATTAAAAAAATTGAACCGTTGGGGTTAAAAACTACAATGTCGTAGCGTTTTTTTAATCCGTTTACAGTCAGTTCTTTTTCAACATTTATAAGCGATTTAGGATATTTTTTTTCCAACATTAAATACCTTACACAATGCTGGCGTACCCATTCTTCGGGCTGTAAAACCACAAACTTTTTACGAATACTATCGAATATAGAAATTTTATTTTCGTTACTTTTGAAACGAAACGCATATGTGGGGAAATTAAGTTGTTGCACGCTGCAAATTTATAACTATATAATGGCACTTTAAATTATTTTTAATAGAAAATAGTTTTGAAAATAATACCATAAATAGCACTTAAATACTAGCAAGGCAACACATACATTAAAAATAATTACACTTTTGGACGAGGTTAAACAACTGGTAACAGCCATAAAAAATAAGCAATTAAAACCCATTTACTTTTTAATGGGCGAAGAACCGTATTACATTGATAAAATATCAGATTTTATTGAAAGTACTGTTTTAACCGAAGAAGAGCGCGGGTTTAACCAAATGGTATTGTACGGTAGAGATGTAAGTATTGAAGATATTGTAAGTAATGCCAAACGATTTCCAATGATGGCCGAATACCAGGTTGTTATTGTAAAAGAAGCCCAAGACCTCTCTAGAACCATTGAAAAATTGGCGGCTTATGCGCAAAATCCGCAGCCAACCACCATATTAGTTGTAAATTACAAATACAAAAAAATAGATAAGCGCAAAACACTTTACAAAAGCCTCAAAAAAACAGGGGTTATTTATGAAAGTAAAAAACTGTATGATAACCAAGTAGCCGATTGGATTAGGCGCGTGCTTTCGCCAAAAGGCTATAAAATAGCTCCAAAAGCAGCGCAAATGTTGGTAGAGTTTTTAGGAACCGATTTAAGTAAAATTAATAACGAGCTTGAAAAACTTCAAATTATTTTACCTGAAAACACACAAATCACACCAGAGCATATTGAAGAAAACATAGGAATAAGTAAAGACTTTAATAATTTTGAGTTACGCAAAGCCATTGGTGAAAAAAATGCGATTAAAGCGTATAAGATAGTGAATTACTTTGCCGAAAACCCTAAAGACAACCCTATGGTGGTTACCGTGGCGTTGTTGTTTAACTTTTTTTCGCAGTTATTACAGTTTCATGGCATGACCGATAAATCACCCAGAAATGTAGCGGCTGCACTTAAAATCAATCCGTATTTTGTAAATGAATATATTACAGCAGCAAAAAACTATCCTATGCGAAAAGTTAGTGCTATTGTGGCACTGTTAAGAACGTTTGATGTAAAAGGAAAAGGGGTAGGTGCTAATGCTGTTCCGCAAGGCGATTTATTAAAAGAATTACTTGCTGGTATTTTAAATTAACATACTATATTTTGAATGAACGTTGATATTCACCATAGTTGGAGACCTTATTTAGAACCCGAATTTAATAAACCATATTTTTCTGAGTTGGTAGCCTTTGTAAAACAAGAGTATGAGCAATACACGTGTTATCCGCCAGGGAATGCTATTTTTAACGCTTTTAATCACTGTCATTTTAATGATGTTAAAGTCGTTATCATTGGTCAAGACCCCTACCACGGACCAAACCAAGCTAACGGATTATGTTTTTCAGTGAATGACGGTATAGCGCATCCACCATCATTAATAAATATTTTTAAAGAAATAGAAACTGATTTAGGTGTGGCGTATCCTAAAAGTGGTAATTTAATGCGTTGGGCGCAACAAGGGGTTTTGCTTTTAAACGCAACACTTACAGTGAGAGCTCACGAGGCAGGAAGTCACCAAAAACAAGGTTGGGAAACCTTTACTGATGCTGTTATAAAAACCGTTAGTACTCACACAAATGATGTGGTGTTTTTATTATGGGGTGGCTTTGCTAAGAAAAAGGCTAAGTTAATAGATGTAAAGAAACACCATGTGTTAACTTCAGGGCATCCTTCGCCATTAAGTGCAAATAGAGGGTATTGGTTTAATAATTCACATTTTAGTAAAACCAATAGCATATTAAAAAAGGTGCATAAAGCACCTGTTAATTGGTAGTTTTTAGCTTCCTGTAGGTGCTAAAACTTGGTTGCCTGTAGTTGCGTGTGCCTTTCTAGAGTTTAGTACAACAATTCTTTTGTCTTTATTACTTTTATTAACTTTATTAACACTAAAAATCAGCAATAAAAAGTTAATTAAAACTAAAGAAGCAATGGTTAGGGTAATTGTTAATAGCATAGGCCACTGGGTTTTAAGTTTACGGTAAAATACGCTTTTTGGTTGATAAAAAGCATAAATTACTATTAAATTTACAATTATACTGCAAACATAATACATAAAGTACTACAAAACAATACGTGCTTATACTAATCTATTATAATTAACAAATGTTTAAAATACCTCTAACATAATATGTAATATGTTAATTTATTAACAAGAAAATTATCTAATTCTAGATGCCCTATTTGTTTAAAAAAATTATTTTTGAGAAAAATATGAATTATGAAGAAAGCAAATTGGGTAACAGCTAAAGAATATCAAGATATAACATATAAAAAATGTAACGGTGTAGCACGTATTGCATTTAACAGACCAAATGTTAGAAATGCCTTTAGGCCAAAAACAACAAGTGAGCTTTATGATGCTTTTTATGATGCTAATGAAGACGTTAATATAGGTGCCGTTTTACTATCGGCCGAAGGACCTTCAACCAAAGATGGCGTGTATTCGTTTTGTAGTGGTGGCGACCAAAAAGCGAGAGGGCATCAAGGTTACGTTGGTGAAGATGGATACCACAGATTAAATATTTTAGAAGTACAACGTTTAATACGGTTTATGCCAAAAGCGGTTATAGCCGTAGTACCAGGATGGGCTGTTGGTGGTGGCCATAGTTTGCATGTGGTGTGCGATTTAACTCTAGCAAGTAAAGAACACGCTATTTTTAAACAAACAGATGCCGATGTTACTAGTTTTGATGGTGGTTATGGCTCAGCGTATTTAGCTAAAATGGTAGGGCAAAAAAAAGCCAGAGAAATATTCTTTTTAGGCAGAAATTATTCGGCACAAGAGGCTTATGAAATGGGGATGGTAAATGCTGTTATTCCGCATGATGAATTAGAAGATACAGCCTATGAATGGGCACAAGAAATTTTAGCAAAATCACCCACATCTATAAAAATGCTAAAGTTCGCCATGAATTTAACTGATGATGGTATGGTTGGCCAACAAGTATTTGCAGGTGAAGCTACAAGGTTAGCTTACATGACCGATGAAGCTAGAGAAGGGCGTAATGCATTTTTAGAAAAACGAGCGCCTAATTTTGAGAAAAAATGGATTCCTTAAAATATGAGTAAATTTTCTATTTGGGTATCTTCAATGCGGTTGCGTACGTTACCGCTTTCAATTTCTGGTATTATAATAGCATCGTGTTTAGCGGCAAAAAAAGGTGTGTTTAGCTGGGGTATTTTTACACTCGCTATTTTAACCACATTGAGTTTGCAAATTTTATCTAATTTGGCAAATGATTATGGAGATGGCGTAAAAGGCACAGATAATGATGATAGAATAGGGCCTGAGCGCGCTATTCAATCGGGTAAATTAACACCCAAAGAAATGCTAAACGCCATTAAAATAAACGTGTTTATAGCCATTGCTCTTGCTTTAACACTCATTTTTACAGCTTTTGGTACACAAAATGTTTTATTATTACTCACGTTTTTTATTTTAGGTTTAGCCAGTATTGTGGCTGCCATAAAATATACTATTGGTGGTAGCGCTTATGGTTACCGTGGGTTGGGTGATGTGTTTGTGTTTATATTTTTTGGCTTGGTAAGTGTATGTGGTTGTTATGTGTTATACGCCAAAGCTTTACATGCTGTGGTTTTTTTGCCAGCATGTGCAGTGGGGTTATTAAGTGCGGGTGTTCTTAATTTAAATAATATGCGCGACATCATATCTGATGAAAAATCTAATAAAATAACCTTAGCAGTAAAATTAGGAAGAAAAAAAGCAAAAATATACCACTATACACTTGTTGTGTTGGCAATAATATTATCGGCCTTATTCGGTATACTTTATTATGCATCACCTTTAAATCTTATTTTTGTGGTGGCTTATGTGCCTTTATTATTTCATTTAAAAACCGTTAAAAATAACAAAGAACCCAAGCTCTTAGACCCTGAATTAAAAAAACTAGCATTAACAACCGTTTTGCTAGCCATTCTTTTAGGTGTAGGGCATTTATTGTAAGCATAACTTTTTGTAATTTTAGCTAGTCAATTTTTTAATACAAACATCATGAAAATTACATTTTTGGGTCACGCCAGTTTAGCCATTCAAATTGGCGATATTGATATTTTGGTCGATCCGTTTATTACAGGAAACCCTAAAGCGTCACATATAAAAATAGAAAACTTAAATGCCAACTATATTTTAGTAACACATGCACACCAAGATCATATTTTAGATGTTGAAGCTATTGCAAGACATACAGGCGCCACAATAATTTCTAATTATGAAATTGTGAACCATTACAGCGCTTTGAATTTAGAAGGACACCCAATGAATCATGGCGGTTCATGGGATTTTGAGTTTGGCAAAGTAAAATATGTAAATGCCATACACACATCATCATTTCCTGATGGTAGTTACGGTGGGCAACCTGGAGGTTTTATAATTGAAGGCGAACATAAAAATATTTACATAGCCGGTGATACCGCTTTAACTTTTGATATGAAATTAATACCCATGCAAACCAATTTAGATTTAGCCATTTTACCAATTGGCGATAATTTTACAATGGGTGTTGATGATGCCATTATTGCAAGTAATTTTTTAGAATGTAATAAAGTTTTAGGCTATCATTATGATACCTTTGGTTATATTGAAATTGATCATGCTGCCGCAAAGAAAAAATTCTTTGATAATGATAAAGATTTAATGTTGTTGAATATAGGAGAATCTATTGAATTGTAAATGATTAAAGCCAGTTACCAACAATACATTTTAAATTTTAAACACCCCAGCGGAACTTCACGAGGTATTTTAAAAACCAAAGAAACGTGGTTTATTTTTTTAACTTCGGAAGGCAAACAAGGCATTGGCGAATGTGGTTTATTTAGAGGTTTATCTATTGATGATAGACCTGATTATGAAGAAAAACTACAATGGGTTTGCAATAACATACATTTGGGGTTGACCAAACTATTAGAAGCTTTAACCGAATTCCCCAGCATTCAATTTGGTTTAGAAATGGCTTTTTTATCGTTACAAGCCACTGATTCTTTTACGTTATTTCCTTCACAATTTACAAAAAACGAAGCGCCAATACCAATTAATGGTTTAATTTGGATGGGTTCTGAAGCCTTTATGAAACAGCAAATAGAGGCTAAAATTAAGGAAGGTTTTACATGCATAAAAATGAAAATTGGAGCTATAGATTTTGATGCCGAATGTAAACTACTAAAATCTATAAGAACATCATTTTCAGTAAATGATATAGAATTACGTGTTGATGCCAATGGTGCTTTTTCACCCGGTGAAGCTTTAGAGAAATTAAAAATATTATCAGATTTCAATTTACACTCCATTGAACAACCCATAAAACAAGGTCAAATAGAAGACATGGCACAACTTTGTGATGTAACGCCGTTACCAATAGCTTTAGATGAAGAATTAATTGGTGTGTTTTCTGTAACAAATAAAGAAACTTTAATACAAACCATACAACCGCAATACATTATACTAAAACCCAGTTTAATTGGTGGTTTTAGCGGAAGTGATACGTGGATACAAATTGCTGAAAATCATAATATTGGTTGGTGGATTACCAGTGCTTTAGAAAGTAATGTAGGCCTTAATGCCATTGCACAATACACCTATAATAAACAAAGTATTATGCCCCAAGGATTAGGCACAGGCAGTTTATTTACAAACAATTTTAGTAGTCCATTGCAAGTAAAAAATGGTACATTGCAATACAATAAAAACAAAACGTGGAATTTAGAATTTTTAACAAACAAATAATAGTATGTATATAGCACAAGCATTTAATGTTTTGCATGATTGGTGGCGGTATGTAATTGGCGTGGTAATAGTTGTATTTGGTGTTATAGTTGGGCAGTTGCCATTTACAGCAGCCGTTATAGCAAAAGCATTTAGTAGTGGTGAAGATATGGCTAATTTAGACCAAACTAAAATGCTTGGATTATTAGAGCCTAATTTAAGTCTGTTTTTAATGTTATTATCATTCGCGACAGGTTTATTAGCAGTTATTTTAGTATCAAAATACTTGCATAAGCAATCATTTACGCATTTAACCACCAGCCGCAAAAAAATAGATTGGAAACGTTTTTGGTTTATTTTTGTGATTTGGGGCGTTATTTCTAGTGCTTTAATAGCGGTTGAATATTTTGCTGCACCAGAAAATTACCAACTAAATTTTAAGTTAGTACCATTTTTAATTTTATGCGTAATTGCCATAATAATGGTACCGCTGCAAACCAGTTTTGAAGAGTACTTATTTAGAGGCTATTTAATGCAGGGTATTGGGGTTATTTCTAAAAATAAATGGCTACCACTATTAATTACATCTATAGTTTTCGGCTTGCTACATATTGCAAATCCGGAGGTAGAAAAATTAGGCTATCTTATAATGGTTTACTACATTGGTACTGGTTTATTTTTGGGTATAATAACGCTAATGGATGAAGGTATGGAATTAGCTTTGGGCTTTCACGCAGCCAATAATTTATTTGCTGCTTTATTGCTTACAGCAGACTGGACAGCGTTTCAAACGCACTCTATTTTAAAAGATATTTCAGACCCCGAGCAAATTGGGTTTACGGAGCTTATTTTGCCTGTTTTTGTAATTTTTCCAATACTACTGTTTATACTTTCAAAAAAATATAAATGGACCAACTGGAAAGATAAATTAGTAGGCACAGTTACAGAACCGCCTAAAGAAGATTACAAAGTTTTAGAAGATATAGATTTTCAACCATAAATACACAACACAATGATTCCTACTTACACAAACGTACACTTAAGGTTTAAGTTAAATAACTATCATTATTCATTTGAAGACCTCATGGAAGTAGCCTACAGTTTTACCAAAGAAGGTATACCGTACCAGCGTGAGTTAGGGTTATTTCTGTTAGATTGGTTAGATAATAAAGATTATATAGAAGTACAAACCTCAGGGTCTACAGGCAAACCCAAAAAACTAAAAATAAAAAAACAAGCTATGGTAAATTCTGCCATTGCTACAGGTAACTTTTTTAATTTAACTCCAGGAAAAAAGGTGTTAAACTGTTTACCATCAAACTTTATTGCTGGTAAAATGATGATTGTTAGAGCCATAATTTTAGGTTTAGAACTAGATATGGTTGAACCATCTGTTTCACCAAGAATAGATTTAAAAAAGCACTATGATTTTTGTGCTTTTACACCCATGCAACTTAAAAACTTTGCAAAACACCTAAAATCTTTAAAAACAGCTATAGTTGGCGGCGGTCGCGTATCTGAACCCATAAAAGCTTTAATTCAAGATAAACCAACGCAGGTGTATGAAACTTATGGCATGACAGAAACTGTTACGCATATTGCCGTTAGAAAACTTAACCATTTTACAGATGAAGATTCTAAAATATGTTTCACAACACTACCCGATATTAAAATTTCAACAGATGAAAGAAATTGTTTAGTAATTGAAGCACCTCACATATCAGATGATACAGTAGTTACTAACGATATTGTGAAAATTCATTCTGAAAACGAGTTTGAATGGTTAGGGCGTTTTGATAATGTGATAAATTCTGGTGGGATAAAATTATATCCTGAACAAATTGAAGAAAAACTGCAAAGTAAAATAAAAGAACAATTTTTTGTTACTTCTATGCCCGATGATACTTTGGGAGATAAACTAATTTTAATTGTTGAAGGTGAAGAAAATTGTGTAGATCCTTCTGTTTTTAATGGTTTAGATAAATATCAAGTACCTAAAAAGGTATACTATTTACCTAATTTTGCTGAAACACTTTCAGGTAAAATACACAGAGAAAACACTTTAAAATTGATACAGTAAAAAATTTTAGTTTTAGTGTTTTCAAAACAAATACAATCTTTATACAAACCGAAACGTTTAGCGGTAAAACTTAGTGCAAAAGGCGAGCAATCTGTTTTAAAACAGCACCCATGGGTGTTTTCAAATAGCATAATAAAAATTAATAATAATGCTAAAACAGGCGATTTAGCTATTGTTTTCAGTAAAAATAGCAACAAACCCATTGGCTTGGGTTTATTTGATGCTAATTCACCCATAAGAATTAAAATGATGCATTTTTCAGCAGAAACCATCAATGCATCTTTCTTTTTAAAAAAAATAAAAACAGCCTATTCAAAACGCTTACCATTATTAAAAACTAATACCAATAGTTACAGATTGCTGTTTGGTGAAAATGATGGGTTTCCGGGTTTAATTGCAGATGTATATGCGTCTGTTTTAGTTGTAAAATTATATTCTGAAATTTGGTTACCTTATTTAGAAACTGTTTTAGAAAGTTTGCAAACTGTAACGCAGGCAAACACCATTGTAATACGGTTAAGCAGAAGTTTGCAACAAGCTAATAATCATCATTTAAATGATGGCGATGTTGTGTTTGGTACTTTAGAAAATGAAGTAGTTAATTTCGTGGAGCATAACGTAAACTTTTCAGCTAACGTTATAAAAGGACATAAAACGGGTTATTTTTTAGATCATAGAGCCAACCGAAAACAAGTAGGGCAGTGGAGCAAAAATAAAACTGTTTTAGATGTGTTTAGTTATGCTGGCGGTTTTTCGGTGCATGCCTTAGCCAATGGCGCAAAAGAAGTTACAAGTTTAGATATTAGTAAACAAGCGCTAAATATTGCCGTTGAAAATGGTAAATTAAATAACTACACAGGCAAACATTTAACCATGGCTGGAGACGCTTTTGAAACTTTAAATACGCTTATAAAAAACGGTAAAACTTTTGATGTGGTGGTAATTGATCCGCCTAGTTTTGCCAAACAACAATCTGAAATTGTATTGGCTAAAAAAAAGTATGCACAATTAGCAAAATTAGGTGTAAAACTAACTGCTAAAAATGGTTTGTTAGTGTTAGCATCATGTTCATCGCGTGTGTTGGCACAAGCTTTTTTTGACATTAATTTGCAAGTATTAACAGCCCAAACAAGACCTTTTAAAAACATATTAAATACGTACCACGATATAGATCATCCTGTGGCATTTCCAGAAGGTGCCTATTTAAAATGTGGTTATTATAGGTTTAGTAATTAAATAAATTGGCCTTTTTCATTTGTTTTTACTTCAATAATGTCATTATTATGTTTTAATATTACGTGATATTCTTTTACTGCCAATCCTTTTTTAGCTATGTATTTAAGTTTGTAAACATCTTCAACAATGCAGCAGTTTGGGTATTTTTTACAAATGGCTTGCGAAACTTCTAACGGTAAACGTACGTTATTAAATGTTTCATAAGCACGCACAATAGTTCCTTCTTTTGTAAAATACGCTACAATGTCACCATGTTCTGTACTAAAATTTACGCTATATACATCATCTTTTCTATCATACAGTTCTGCTATAGTTTCATAATCAAAATTAGAAACTATTTCTTGTAACTTTTTTATGCACAATGCATTATCTTCTTCAAAAGTAGAAGTATAATCTGTGTTAACAGTTATTACTGTGTTTGGTAACGTAATGGTTTGGGCGGTAGTGAAGCCTAATGCAAATAGGGTTAAAATACTAGTAACGAGAGTTTTCATGATATTGTTGTTTTATTTCAACTATAAAATTAACTATGCGTGCATAATAATTTTATGATAAATATCATGTTATCAGAAATTTAAGTTCAGATTAAATATAAATTTGTTATGCATGCATAATATTTATTATATTTGTTTAAATTGAAATAGTATGTCTGTAAGTATCACCAATATTTTAAATATAAAATACCCAATTATACAAGCACCCATGTTTTTGGTATCTAATGTTGCTATGGTAACCGAGGCTATGAAAAGTGGTATAGCAGGTTGTATACCAGCATTAAATTACCGTACGTTAGATGAATTAAGTGAGGCTATACAAGCTCTTAAAAAGGCAAAAGTTGAAGGTGGTTCATTTGGGTTTAATTTAATTGTAAATAAATCGAATGTAAAATACAAAGCGCAGTTAGAAGTTTTGTGTAACGAAGGTTGTGATTTTATTATAACCTCACTGGGTAGTCCAGAGGAAACCATAAAACAAGCTCACAAAGCAGGTATAAAAGTATTTTGTGATGTAACCGATTTAAAATTTGCAAAAAAAGTGGAAGCTTTAGGTGCCGATGCTATTATTGCTGTAAATAATGAAGCAGGTGGCCACCGAGGCAATATTTCACCAAAAGATTTAATTACAGAATTGGTAGCAAATTGTAATATTCCTGTTATTTCGGCAGGTGGTGTTGGTTGTAAGGCAGATGTTGATAAAATGTTAAGCTACGGCGCTTCGGGCGTATCAGTTGGCAGTCCGTTTATAGCATCTGTAGAAGCTGGTGTAACTAGTGAGTATAAACAAGCTTGTGTAGATTATGGCGCCGATGATATTGTAATGACAGAACGTATTTCTGGTACACCGTGTACTGTTATAAATACACCTTATGTAAAAAAAATAGGCACAAAATCTACGTGGATTGAAAACATATTAAATAAAAACCGAAAACTTAAAAAGTGGGTGAAAATGATACGTTTTTCAATAGGTATGAATGCCACTAAAAATGCGGCCACCAAAGCTACCTACAAAACAGTTTGGGTTGCTGGCCCAAGTATAGAGCACACCAAAGCTATTTTACCCGTTAAAGCTATTGTAAAAGGTTTAGTTAGCTAATAGCAATGCTTCTTTTTGTTTTTTAGCTTTGTTTTTGCCTGTAAAAATACTTAAGGTAAAACTAGCCGCTAGTCCACCAAGTGCGCTACTAGCAGCTTCAACAGTATCAAATTTGTTATTGGGTTTTCCGCTATCTAAGAGCTCTTTAGTAATTCCAGCGGCTGTAGCCATACCAAAGCTATACCAAAAGGCCTTTTTCTTATCTTTTGTTTTAATATAAACTACGGTATAAATACTTGTTGAAATAACTGCACCTGCAATAATATGCAATTTATCATCTTCTGAAGGATATTGTGCTTGAGAGACTGCACAAAACATACATGTTAATAATAGCAAAAAAGATTTCATAATTGGTTGATTTACTTTTAATTATTCAATTTTAAAACCTTTTTTTTATATTAAAGTTTATAATAGTTTAAAAGTAAATTTTAATAGATAAAAACACGAAATAGTGCAGTTTGTAAACTCAAAAAAATATAAACCAACAACAACAAAACAAATACTAATGCTTTAAGTTTTGTATTTTTGCAAACTAAAAATTAAAAAATTATTCAGCATGCAACTATCTAAAGAAATGGTATTAGAACAAGCAAATAACGCTACCAAAAATACTTTAATGGAAACCTTAGATATTAAAATGATTGATTTTGGTGACGATTTTTTAATAGCCCGCATGCCTGTTACACCCAAAGTACATCAACCCGATGGTGTTTTGCACGGTGGCGCTACAGCTGCTTTAGCTGAAACCGTGGGTAGTTTTGCATCGCATATTTTTATTGATACAGAAAATATGTTTGTTCGTGGTTTAGAAATTACGGCAAACCATTTAAAAAGCGTAAAATCTGGTTTTGTGTATGCCAAGGCCACGTTTTTACATAAAGGCCGCACTACACAACTTATTGATATTAAAATTACCGATGATGATGAAAACTTAATATCGGTTTGTAAATTAACTACCATTTCGCTTCCAAAAAAATAGATAAATAATGACTTCGGAAGTGTTTTTCAACCATATTGAAACCCAATACAAACAGCAGTTACCATTTGTAGTATACCGTAAGCCAAATAAAACAAAAGTTAGCGGTTTATTACAAAAAACTGATGAATTGCATACAACATCAAATTTTACAGAACAAGGCTTTGTGTTTTCTCCTTTTGATGATTCTCAAAAAACAGTTTTATTTCCTTTTAAAGCTTGTGAAACCATAACACTAAATGATTACACTGAAACTAGCAATTTTTCAAGTAATACAAATGCCAAATTTGATGACGTTTCAAAAAAACAGCATATAGCATTAGTTGAAAAAGCTGTTGAAGTTTTAAAAGAAGACACTTTAAAAAAAGTAGTATTATCTAGGGTTGAAAGTATAGATTTAAACACCGAGAATCCGTTTTTAATATTTAAACGTTTACTTCAAAACTATCAAAAGGCATTTGTGTACTGCTGGTATCACCCAAAAGTAGGGTTGTGGTTAGGCGCTACCCCAGAAACCTTAGTAAAAATTGAAGGTAGCAGATTTTCTATAATGGCCTTGGCCGGTACACAAGTGTATAATGGCAGTTTAGATGTGGTTTGGCAAAATAAAGAATTACAAGAACAGCAATACGTAACAGATTATGTGGTTAAAAATTTAAAATCTGCCGCCCAAAGTATTCAGGTTTCAAAAACAAACACAGTTAAAGCGGGGAGTTTACTACATTTAAAAACCATAATATCTGCACAGCTAAAAACTACTGCCAATTTAAACGATGTTATAAAAACCATGCACCCAACACCAGCTGTTTGCGGTGTGCCCAAAGAAAAAGCCAAACAATTTATTTTAAAACACGAGCCTTATAATCGTGAGTTTTATACAGGTTTTTTAGGAGAATTAAATTATGAAACTACTTTAAAACCACGATCTAGCAAACGCAACATAGAAAATAGGGCATACAGCACCACTAAAAAAAGCACACAATTGTATGTTAACTTGCGTTGCATGCAACTTAAAAACAACCAAGCGTTAGTGTATATAGGTGGCGGTATTACAAAAGGATCTAATGCCGAAAAAGAGTGGGAGGAAACCGTTTCAAAATCATTAATAATAAAATCGGTTTTATAAAAGTATTAACAGTGGTTTTGGCATATATTTAAAGCACTATTTTGTAATTTTGTATTACATTTTTTAGTTCTATGATGTATCCTAAAATTCCGTTAGCCCAAACCGTTATTCAACTTTGTAAAGCTAAAGGTATTAAACATATAGTTTTATCTCCTGGTAGCCGTAATGCACCACTAACCATTGGGTTTTCAAATAACAACTATTTTAAATGTTACAGTGTTGTAGATGAGCGTTGTGCGGCATTTTTTGCACTTGGTATTGCACAAAAATTACAAGAACCAACAGCTGTGGTTTGTACATCGGGTAGTGCGCTATTAAATTATTATCCGGCAGTTGCCGAGGCCTTTTACAGCCATATTCCGTTAGTAGTTATTTCGGCTGATAGACCTAAGCATTTAATTGGTATTGGTGATGGGCAAACCATTAATCAGCCCAATGTTTTTGAAAATCACATTCATTATTCGGCCAATTTGAAGCAAGATTTAAATGAAAATGAAGCAGAAAATCAAACCGAAGATGTGCCTATTTTTCAAAATTTAGAAAATAAAATTGAAACGTTATTAGGTTTAAAACAATCTATTCAAACTTATAATGAAACTGAAATTAACAAAGCCATTAATGTTTCAATAGAAAAAAAAGGACCTGTACATTTAAATGTGCCTTTTAATGAACCATTATATGAACGTGTTGAACATTTATCTGTACAGCCAGAAGTTCAATTACCTAAAATAAAAGATGATACGGTTAATGATGATGTTTTAAATACTTGTGTTGCAGATTGGAATAACGCAAAACGTAAAATGATTTTAGTAGGCGTAAATAAACCCAACGACATTGAACAGCATTGGCTTGATGCATTAGCTAATGATAAAAGCGTTATTGTTTTTACAGAAACGACTTCAAACATTCACAACAACGCTTTTTTTCCAAGTATAGATCAAATAATTGCGCCATTAAATGCAGATGATTTCAATAAGCTTCAACCAGAAATATTACTCACCTTTGGCGGATTAGTAGTATCAAAAAAAATAAAAGCATTTTTACGCAATTACAAACCTAAACAGCATTGGCATATTGGTAATACTAAAGCTAACAACACGTTTTTCAGTTTAAATAAAATTATAGAAACCACACCAAATACATTTTTCAACGTATTTTTACCTAAAATAAATGCCGTAAAAAGTAACTATCAAACGTATTGGGAAAACGTAAAAAAGCATAGAATTTTAAAACATAGTGCGTATTTAAAAACCATTCCATTTTCAGATTTTACGGCTTTTAACACACTATTACAAGCCATACCAAACCATACGGTTTTACAACTAAGCAATAGTTCAACCATACGCTATGCGCAGTTGTTTACATTAAATAATACTTTAGAGGTGTATTGTAACCGTGGTACAAGTGGTATAGATGGTAGTACGGCTACAGCTATTGGGTTTGCATCAGTTTCAAACAAACAAACAACACTCATTACAGGCGATTTAAGCTTTTTTTACGATAGCAATGCCCTTTGGAACAACCATATTCCTTTAAATTTTAGAATTATAGTAATAAACAATCAAGGTGGTGGTATTTTCAGGATTTTACCAGGCCACAAAAACACCGAAAATTTTGATACCTATTTTGAAACCACACACCATTTAACAGCAAAACATTTATGCGCCATGTATGGGTTTAACTATGAAAAAGCACATGATAATACATCATTAAAAAGCGCTTTAAAAACATTTTTTAATGAAGACGATACTCCAAAATTATTAGAAATATTTACCCCAAAAAATACTAATGATGAAATCCTTTTAAATTATTTTAAATTTATAAAGTAAAAATGTGACTTATTTTTTACAGCTGTGTCTAAAAATTGTATCTTTAAAAAAGTTATCAATTAAAATATTTTACTAACACTTAAACACTAAATTAATCATGAGTAAACGTGACGAACTTATTGCAAAATACGCAGCAGATTTAAAAGAGAAATGTGGAGTTGATGCAGACATGGATTTTTTAACCAAAGTAACAATTGGTTGTGGGCCATCTATTTATAATGCAGATGCTTCAACCGTATCTGGTTCAGACCAAAAAGAATTAGACACCGTAAAAAACAACTTCTTAATTAAAAAATTAGGTTTAAGTGAATCTGATGATTTAGACGGTGCAATTGCTAGCGTAATTGAGCAATACGGTAAATCAAACAGAACAAAATACAGAGCTGTTGTATACTACTTATTAGCCAAACATTTTGGTAAAGAAGCTATTTACTCATAAATAGATATTCTTATAAAAAATATTAAGCGCTGCACATAGTAGCGCTTTTTTTATGCGCTAAACTTAAAAATATATTTGGGCGTTACCCCGATGAAAAATTGGGGTCAGGCTTTCCGCGTTACACGGTAACTTGCTTCAATCCTTAACGCAAAACACAATTTGTTAGTTTATATTACTACCTTTGCCACATGATGCAATTAGGAAAAATAAATACCTTAGAAATACTACGCGAAACAGACCACGGCGTCTATTTAGTAGATGAAGAAAATAACGAAGTTTTATTACCAAACCGTTATGTGCCAAGTGCATTTAAAATTTGGGATAAAATTGATGTTTTTGTGTATTTAGATAATGAAGAAAGACTTGTCGCCACCACCGATGTGCCTTACATAACTCTGGGCGATTTTGCCTTACTACGCTGTAGCCAAGTAAATGATTTTGGTGCGTTTTTAGATTGGGGTTTGGTAAAAGAACTCTTTTGCCCATTTAAAGAACAGTCCTTTAAAATGAAACCAGGCGGTTGGTATTTGGTACATTGCTATTTAGATGAAAAAACCGAAAGACTTGTAGCTTCAAGTAAAACAAACCATTTTTTAAGTAATAAAACATTAACAGTAAACCAATTTGATGAAGTAGATATTATAGTTTCGCATCCGTCTGATATTGGTTGGAATGTTATTGTAAATAAGCAACACACAGGCTTAATTTTTAAAGATACCATATTTACCGATGTAAACGTAGGTGATAAGTTTAAAGCTATTGTTAAAAAAATAAGACCTGGTAATAAATTAGACATTGTTTTAGGCCAAATAGGATATAGAAATATAGAGCCTAATGCTAAGCGTGTTTTAGAAATGCTAGAAGATAATAGTGGCTTTTTAAATTTAACCGATAAATCTGACCCAGAAACAATTAAAGACGTGTTGCAAATGAGTAAAAAGAGCTTTAAAAAAGCTATTGGAACTTTATATAAACAACGCCAAATAGATATTAAAACAGATGGTGTTTACTTATTAAATAAGTAAACACTAGTTTTCATTTACACAGGTTTTAACCCATTCAATAGCCAAATCTAAATCGGTAAAATTTTCTTTATTAAACTTAAAAAAGTGTTTTTCTAGGTCAAAAAGTTTATTGTTAATTACGTTGTAAATTACAGTAGCGTAGGCTTTTAAGTTGGTGAATTCTTTGGTAAACAAAGGGCCGTCTTTTAAATCAATGGCGTATGAGTTTACTCTATTACCAATAAAACCAAAAGGCTTATTACCGTAAAATTCTTTTATAAGTATCGTTGCTTCTTTAAAATTTTCAAAGTTAACAACAACCCCTTCCTTAAATTCTGCTATTAAAAATGTATCAAAAAAATATAATTTCCCTATAGGTATAATTTCTTCTTTTATACATTCATTTTTTAATAATGATGATTGTACTTGCATGGTGGTTTTGTAAAATGGGGCCCAAATATACTCTATTTTAATGTATTAAAACAATAAATTAGTTATCTTCTAATTTCCATGTTCTTACCCAGTCGTATTTTGTAGTTCTATCATCCCATGAGGCAGTTTCAAATAAATTATTTTCATCAATGGGGTTCCAATCATAGGTTTCAATAGCCATTGTAATATGTCCTTCCAAATCAAAGTTAGTTGGTGGTGTTATGGTGTAAGCATATTTACCATCTAGATAGAAAATAATTTCCGAAGGTGATTTCCACCAACAGCCATAAACAAAATATCTAGAATGATTTTTTTCTTCTAAGTTTATTTTAGCAGGTGCATTTTTGCTTTCAGTTTCTTCAGTATCACAAATTCTGTTATGTCTCCAAGTATTAGAATGGTAAATAGCATCCCATTTGCTTGCCCAAGATTGGGTTCCACTATGAGTTCTTCCAACACATTCTTGTATGTCTAATTCTAATTTTCTTAGTGGGCCTGTATTACAATTTTGAAGAAAGGCAATCCAGAATGTAGAAGACATAACGGTTTTGTTTGCTTGCATTTTACACTCATAATAATAACCATGTTTTGCTTTGGTTTTAGAGCGTAAAATAGCACCACCATGTGTCCAATTTATATTTTTTACATTTTTAGGGTTATCAAATTTTTCAACAGTAACATTAAGGTTTCCATTGCTAACAGTAACATTGTCGGCTTCAAACAGAGCTGGAGGTCTTCCGTACCAACCAAATGGATCTTTTGAAGGGTCTCTAAACCATTTAGAATCATCAAAACTAGCGTTATTAAATTCATCAGATAATTCTTCAACCTTAACCCATTTTTTGCCATTAGGTGTTGGGTTTATTTCAACAAAAAACGGCATATTTTCAGAGGGTGTATTTTGAGAAACAACAACATCAAAACTACAAGTGCTAGTGTTTCCGGCAGCATCTTTAACTTCAAAAGTATTGGTGGTAGTTCCTATTGGAAATAATTCACCCGATGCAATACCGCTAATTTGTGTTGTTATAGCCCCATCATTATCATCTGTACCAACAGGTGTTGTGTATGTTACAGCGGTTTCAGTAGTAAAATTATCAACAGAAATATTTATAGTTTCAAGGCAGTTAATTGTTGGCTTAATAGTATCGGCTGTTGGTGTGTTGTTATCATCATTACCGCTACTACAATTTGTAATTAATAAGCCAGCAGTTAAACAGCTTATAAATATCAGTTTTTGTTTAATCATTGTGCAATTGTTTAGTTTAGTATCACAAATTTTAACTTTATTATAATTTTTTAATGCTTCAAATGGTTATATGAATAAAACAAATGAGCCAAAGCACTAAATAATATTATATTTTTGCAGCATGATTAATAATGATACTATTGTAGCTTTGGCAACACCTTCAGGAGCAGGTGCCATTGCAGTTATAAGACTTTCTGGAAATGACGCTATTACTATTGCCGAAAAACAATTTAAATCTGTTTCTGGCAAGCAATTAGCCAAACAGCCAACGCACACTATACATTTGGGACATATAATTGAAGAAAATAGAACTTTAGATGAAGTTTTGGTATCTGTTTTTAAAAACCCTAATTCTTATACAGGTGAAAATGTAGTAGAAATATCTTGTCATGGTTCTAATTATATTCAACAAGAAATAATACAATTATTTTTAAGAAACGGGTGCCGAATGGCCACTGCGGGCGAATTTACATTGCGTGCTTTTTTAAATGGGAAATTAGATTTAAGTCAAGCCGAAGCTGTAGCCGATTTAATTGCTAGTGATAATGAAGCATCTCACCAAATTGCTATGCAACAAATGCGTGGGGGTTTTTCTACTGAAATTGCCAAATTACGCGAAGAGTTATTAAATTTTGCTAGTTTAATTGAATTAGAATTAGATTTTGCAGAAGAAGATGTAGAATTTGCCGATAGAACCCAGTTTAAAGATTTAACAGCTAGAATTTTAACGGTTTTAAAACGTTTAATAGATTCTTTTGCCGTTGGTAATGTTATTAAAAATGGTATACCAGTAGCTATTGTAGGAGAACCCAATGTTGGTAAATCTACATTATTAAATGCACTTTTAAATGAAGAACGTGCTATAGTAAGTGACATTGCGGGTACTACACGCGATACTATTGAAGACGAAATTTCTATTGGCGGCATAGGGTTTAGGTTTATAGATACAGCAGGTATAAGAGATACCAAAGATGTAGTTGAAAGCATTGGAATTAAAAAAACCTTTGAAAAAATAGAACAAGCACAGGTAGTTATTTATCTTTTTGAAGCTGATGTGTTTGTAAATGACACCGAAAAATCAAATCTACTGAAAGTTGAAATTGAAAAAATTAAAAACAAGTATCCGCAAAAACCGTTATTAATTATTGCAAATAAGTCTGATAAAATTTCTGAAGTACAATTTTCAGAATTAAATAAAGTACTAACAAATATATCTAAAACAGGAGCTAAATCTCAAGCTCAAATGTTATCGGCTAAAACAAATGACGGTGTAGAACAACTAAAAAATACACTTTTAAGTTTTGTAAATACAGGAGCTTTAAAAAATAACGATACTATTGTAACAAATACAAGACATTATGATTCTTTACTAAAGGCTTTAGAAGAAGTACAAAAGGTAAAATATGGTCTTGAAACTGGCTTATCAGGCGATTTGTTGGCAATAGATATTCGTCAGGCTTTATATTATTTTGGTGAGATTACGGGAGAAATATCTAATGATGATTTACTTGGTAATATTTTTGCTAATTTTTGTATTGGTAAGTAGTATTGTCTTAAAGCAACATTTCATTTTTATCTTTAAATTGCTCATATAATTCTGGGTAATTTTTTTTAAATGTTTCTTTGATAAAAATGAAAGGGACATCTTCAAAATGGCCGTAATCTTCTAAATATGTCATGAATTTATGGTCATCTTTATTATATTCTTGTAAAACGGCATCATGAGTACCATCAAAATCTAAAACATCAACATTGTAAATTTTACAAAGCTCTATATTGAATGCTGGTGAACATTTCACCCATTTTTCGTTGTAAAAAACATCAACTAACCCATGTGGTGCTAATTCATTAGTACCAATTATTTTTTCTAAACGTTCAGTAGCTATGTGGTTTGATACTTTAGCTAAATGTAGGCGGGCAGGAATATTAAATGAGCGTAAACAAGCAATATATAAAATGGCCTTATCAATACAATGTCCATGATTTTTTTTGGCAATATTACTAGCTTTAAAATGTGCTTTAGTTAAGCCAATATTAAAAGGTGTATAACGCCAATTGTCACGTATTTTTATATATAAACTCTCAATAATTTTTTGTTTAGAATGTAAATGCTCAAACTCTTTTGTTATATTTTTTATAACAGGGTTTTCATAATCAAAATAGTACGTGTTTGCTGTGTAATTCATAAATTAAAATTACAAATTTTATATAAAACATTACATTATTTCATTATGAAGTACATTTCAAGTTCTCTACAATATTGTTGCCTTTTGTATTTGTTATAAATTAATTCATATTTTTATCACTAAATAACTTATCAAATTTAGTGCAGATAAACAAAAAATCTATAGCTGTTCTACCATTTGTTAATATGAGTAATGATATTGACAATGAATATTTTAGTGACGGAATTACAGAAGAAATTATTAATGCTTTAACCAAAATTAAAGGTCTAAAAGTAATTGCTAGGACTTCTTCTTTTGCTTTTAAAAACAAAAGCATTGATGTTAGACATATTGGTAGTCAATTAAGTGTAGCAACCATCTTAGAAGGTAGTATTAGAATATTTAAAGATAGAATCCGCATTAATACCCAGTTAATACGAACAAATGATGGTTTTCAAATTTGGTCACAAAATTTTGATAGAAAATTAGATCATATTTTTGAACTTCAAGATGAAATAAGTTTAATAATTGCAGAACAGATTAGGGAAAACTTTGGGCACTTACATATACATAACCACATATCTATAATTGGAACTAAAAATATTTATGCTTATAAATTATATTTAAAAGGTAGAGCTTATCAACTTAATTGGGTTTTAGAAGATTATCTTAATGCAATAGATTATTATAAAAAAAGTATAGCAGTTGATGCAAATTTTTATGATGCTTACTTTGCATTAAGTAGATCCTATGGTATTTTATCTAGTTGGGGTTTTATAGATAAAACAGAAGGAGAAAGATTAGCTAAACATTATTTAAATAAAGGCTTAAAAATTAATTCATCATCTTATTTAGCATATTTTTCTCAATCTTCATTAAGTTTTTGGAACCAATGGAATTACACTAATGGCATAAATTTATTAAAAGAAACATTACATAAAAACCCAAACTATGCTATAGCTTATGAGGGTATTGCCGAAATATATATGGCTACTAATCAGTTAGAAAAAGCTTTACTAAATATTAATAAGGCTATAGAAATTAGTCCATTATCACCTAATCATCATTTTACTAAAGGAAATATTTATTTTCTAAAAAAAATGTATAACGAATCTATTTTACATTTAAATGAATGTTTAAGAATAGATCCAAATTTTAGTTTAGCAATTGAAACTAAATTAGCATGTTATATATTTTTAAACGACGTTTCAAAATTTGAAAACTTTATTGCTGTAATGCCACAACTAAATAATCCTGAAATTTGCAAAGCGTTATTTAGTTTGATTAATAAAAAACAATTAAAAAGACCTATTGACATTGCCACTATTGATATAGATGAAAGTTTTAAATATATATATCCTTGGCATTTTTATTTACTGATACATTATGGTAATACAGAAAAAGCACTAGATGTTTTAGAAGATAAAATGAAATTAAAAGTAGGTCAATTAGTTAACTTTCAATTAGATCCTTTTTTAGATTCTTTGAGAGAAAACAAGCGCTTTCAATTAATAACAAAACAAATTATTTCTTCAGAATCATTCTCAGAAAACAAAGAAGTTATAAATAAAATTGAAAGAGAAATTTCAAAACCTTCTAATGATTCTGAGATCAAGGAATATAAGTTGATTTTAGAGAATTTTATAAAAAACAATAAGCCATTTTTAAACCCAAATCTTTCATTAAAAGAACTAGGTGAAAGTATTGATTTACATCCTAATAAATTGTCTTGGTTACTTAATACTGAATTCAATAAAAATTTTAATGATTTTATAAACTACTTTCGTCTTAATCATTTTAAAACTATAGCCTTAAACCCTAAAAATTCTCATCTTACTATTCTTGGGTTGGCTTATGATAGTGGTTTTAATTCTAAAAGCGTATTTAATACATACTTCAAAAAAGCTGAAGGGATTACACCTAGCAAATGGGTGCAAAAACACTCTAAGTAAATTACTTTTCATTTCAAATTCCGAACGTTCTAAATTATAATTCGGAACGATTAGCACTGAAACTTGCTTCACCTTTGCCATACAATCAGTAAAATATTTTCAAAATGAAAAAACAAGTATGGCTTATTGCCTTTATGGCATTGATGGGTTTAAAACACAATGCACAAACACGATTTATAAAAGCAAACGACACCGTTAGACAGTTTACAATTTATAGTTCGTCAAAAATAAATTCAGACGAAAAAGTGCCATTATTGCTGAACTTTCACGGTTCTGGGATGACCGCAATAGAACATATGTTTTATACAAACACCAACGCTTTAGCCGAAGCAAAAGATTTTATTGTGGTGTATCCGCAAGGTCTCAATAACGATTGGAATGTAGGCTTTGAGCAAGACTACGATCATGGCACTAAAGATGTGGAATTCATACAAATACTTATACAAAAACTACAAAAACACTATCCTATAGATGTCGATAAAATTTATGCTACTGGCCTTTCAAGAGGTGGTTTTTTTATTCAACGCTTAGTTGCTGAATTACCCAATACGATAAAAGGTTTTGTTTCTGTAGGAGCACCTATGCCAAATGAAGTAAAAAACCGCATGCAGTCTTCAGAGCCCGTAAAAGCCATGTATGTTCATGGTACAGCAGATGAAATTGTTTCTCCCGATGGTATGAACAATGCATACCTTTCCGTCACTGACTGCTTAGACTATTGGAAACAAAGAAATAAATCAAATAAAAAAGCCTTGGTTTCTGAGTATGATGTTGTAGATGACAACACCTCAATAATAGTAGAAAATTATAACTCGGTTGCTTTTATGAAGATAAAAAACGGAGGTCATACTTGGCCAAATTCAGATCCTTTTAACGTCGGATTTCCTTTAGGTAAAACAACCCAAGACATCAATTTTAACGAACATATTTACAATTTTTTATTCCATTAAATCAATCAAAACAACAACAGTTATGACAACTTTACACAAATTATTAGTCGCATTAGCAGTTAGCATGGTGATCCTTTTTACATCATGCTCATCTGATGATGACAGTAACACACCTTCCGTTAATTACACAACCGCTGAAAATTTATTAACCGACATTAACTTTCAAGGCTATGTTATTATCACAAAAAATGGAAACGATTTGGTGCGCCAAGGTTTTGGCTTAGCCAATGAAAATACTGCACTTCCTCAGGATTACGAATTAGCTTACCGCATTGGTTCGGTATCTAAAACATTAACTGCAGCTGCAATTATTCAGCTAAAACGCGATGGTTATATTTCTAATTACAACCAAACGTTAAACGAATTTGATCCAGAGTTTCCAAATGGAAATCAAATTAGTATTGCACAACTTTTATCGCACCAATCAGGTATTCCAGATTATCAATTTGTGGTTGAAGATGCTGCAGCACAAGGAAGCTTTTTTGATGAAGAAGATATCTATGAAGTGATTATTGAATTAATTACAGAAAACGGACTCAACTTTACACCAGGCGCAGGGAAACAATACAGTAACTCTAACTACCTTATTGCGGCTTTGCTGGTTGAAGAACTTACTAACATGTCTTACCACGACTACATTCAGCAAAATATTTTTAATCCTTTGCAAATGACAGACACATACAGAGGTACTGATATTATTGACCAAAACACACATGCCGAAGGCTACAACAATGGTAGTGCAAATAGTGTTTACCCTATGAATTTAGCGTTTGGCGCTGGCGATTTTAGTAGCACACCAAAAGATATGGAAACTTGGACAAATGCGGTAAAGACGAACTGGTTTTCGGCTACGGAAAAAGACGATATATTCGCGCAAGATGTGCCAAGTGGTTATGTAGATTTTGGTTTGGGTTGGTTTACAACACAAGAAGGTAACACTACACTTTACTGGCATGGTGGCGATATCAATGGTTACTGGAGTATGATTGGCTTTATACCAGAATACGATGCTACTATTGTACTATTAAGCAATAAGCAAGACGATACTGGCACACAGCGTAATACTATTATTGAAAAACTATTAACAAAAGAGTTTAACCAATAAATTACAGATATGCAACATATCAATGTTTTATTGGCAGGTGCTACTGGTTATCTTGGCAGACATTTATTAAAGGTTTTAATAGAAAAACAAAACCAGGTGGTTGCTATTGTCCGTAACCCAAATCAGATTGATAATCCTAATGAAAACTATCTGGAAATTAAACAAGCCGAAGTCACCAAACCCGAAACTTTACGAGACATTTGTAAGGGCATAGACACGGTCATTTCAACCGTTGGCATTACGAGGCAAAAGGATGGTTTAACTTATATGGATGTCGATTATCAAGCAAATATGAATTTACTTGAAGAAGCTAAAAAGTCTGGTGTAAATCACTTTGTTTATGTGTCTGCTATTAATGGCGATAAACATCGAAATTTGAAAATTTTTGAAGCCAAAGAAAAGTTTGTTGACGCTTTAAAAACATCAGGATTAAATTATACCATTGTTAGACCTAATGGATTTTTCTCAGACATGAAAGATTTTCTGCAAATGGCAAAATCGGGTCGTGTGTATTTATTTGGATCAGGCAATCAAAAATTCAATCCAATTCACGGAGAGGATTTAGCAAAAGCTATTGTCGATAAATTAGAGGATTTCAACAACGAATTAACAATTGGAGGTCCTGATATATTAAGCTTAAATGATATTAGTAAACTCGCACTGACTTCATTAAACAAGCCCATAAAAATAACGCGTTTACCAGATTGCTTAAGACGATTCACTATTTGGACTTTAAGAACATTTACCAGCGTAAAAACCTATGGTCCTATTGAATTTTTCTTAACCTTAATGGCTGAGGATAATATTGCCCCAACTTATGGCGAGTATCATTTAAAAGACTATTTTAGAGAAGAAGCTAATACATTATGAATATGAACATTCCAGATCCAAATACCGTTTTTCCGTTAGCCAATTACGATAAGTTGTGCTTTTTGAAAAACTACATCAACAATCCTAATATTGAGGTTGGTGACTACACCTATTATGACGATTTTGAAGATGTTTCTAACTTTGAAAAAAATGTGAAATACCATTTCGATTTTATTGGTGACAAACTCATCATTGGTAAGTTTTGTATGATTGCTTCTGGCGCAATTTTTATTATGAATGGTGGTAATCATTTGACCGAAGCTACATCTGCTTACCCATTTGCTATTTTTGGTGGTGCGTGGCAACATGCAATGGATAGTAAAAACTATCCAACTAAAGGTAACACCGTAATTGGTAATGATGTGTGGATTGGTCACGATGCTACCATTATGCCTGGTGTAACCATTGGTGATGGTGCTATTATAGCCACAAAAGCAGTGGTTACAAAAAACGTAGAACCTTACACTATTGTTGGTGGCAATCCTGCAAAACCGATTAAAAAACGTTTTTCAGATGACATTATTTCAAAACTATTAGAACTTAAATGGTGGGATTGGGATATCGAGAAAATCACTAAAAATGTAGATAAACTCACCTCTCATCCAAAAGCGTTGTTTTAAAATAATACTCTAAAGATTAATTAAAGGTTTAGCACTAATTGTGTTAAGCCTTTTTTTTTATTCAAAAACCCTAAAAATCAGCAATAAGTGCTGAATTTCAAAAAGGTTTGAAATCATAATTCAGGACGATTGACTTTCACTTCTGTCTCATCTTTGTTCCATAAAATTAACAATCAAAAAACGAACAATTTAAACATCCATCACAATGAAAAAATTAGTAATTATCTGCTTAACACTTTTCACAATTCACGGTTTTGCTCAACAGATTTCCAAACAAGAAAAACACAATGACTCTGATTTAAAATACAGAGTTAGTTTTCCTGCTATTATCTTATCTAATATTGGTGACGGAGGTAAAAGAACCAACACACAACACATTGAATTACACGTTAAACGCGAGCTCGATGCCAAAAACATAGTTGGCGTAAAATTTGCCACTTGGCGTTTGTTTCAACCTATGGGAATTCAATGGTGGGATGGACTTACAGACAAAATAGATTCTGAAACCGAATTTTATCCTGGCTATTTACGCGAGACAGGTATAGGTATCTCATACCAACGTATGCTATGGAAAGGGTTATTTGCTTCAATTGAAGTATTACCATTATACAAAACGTATTTAGATCTTAATGACAAGAAAATAGCCAACGGTTTTAAACTCTACAACTCATATCATATTGGTTATCATTTTGCTTTTGGTAAAAAGAAACAGTTTTTTATAGAACCACAATTTCATTGTAATGTTTGGCATTTTGACACCAATACGCCAGATTCATTTAAGCAACTCGACAAGAAATGGGATTCCTATTTTCTGTTTGAACCTAACCTTTATATTGGTGTAAAATTTTAACTTACAAAACCATTATTCAACAAATCACTAATATTATGAAACATCTATTTCTAGGTATAATATTTTTAGTTGGATTATCAGCTATTGCTCAACAAACAATAGAAACAACAATTAAAAAATATTTTAAAACCGAATTAGTAAAGGAAAATATAAAAAGTGGAATGCTACACGTGTATTCTGAATCCCGTGGTGTCGATATTCAGATTGCGGAAAGTAAAGAAGATTCTATTTCAATAAATCATCCATTTTATACAGCTAGCATTACCAAGATGTTTACCGCAACAGCAATTGGTATTTTAAAAGATAGAAAGTTATTAAGTTTTGAAGATAAAATTGCTCAGTACATACCAGATTCTTTGGTGAATAATCTTCATGTTTTAAATGGTAAAAACTATTCAAAAGATTTAACCATCGCACATTTATTACAACACACCTCTGGTTTACCTGATTATTTCACCGATGAAACTAACGACGGAAGTCCGAATATCATCAATCAACTATTAATGAATCCTAATAAATTGTGGTCTGCTGAAGGACTGATTCAATTTTCTAAAGAAAAAATGACACCTCATTTTGTTCCTAGTAAAGGTTATCATTACACAGATACTGAATATGTGCTTCTAGCCTTAATTATTGAAAATGTTAGTGGTTTACCGTTAGAAGAGTTCTTTAAGCAGCATATTTTTCAACCATTGAATATGAATAGTTCGTACATGAACTTAAAATCTAAAGCTATAGATAATAAACGTTCTATAGTTAAATTCTATGCAAGTCAATATGAATTATCTTCTCTTAAAAGCTTAAGTGCCGATTGGGGCGGAGGCGGCTTAGTCTCAACCACTCACGATTTAATAGCATTTTTAAAAGCCTTTAATACCGATAAAATTGTAAAGAAAGACACACGTTTAGCCATGCAAAATTGGGTAACTGAATCAAAAGGAATGGAATACGGTTTTGGGATAAGACAAGTGTCTATTGATGAATTAACTAACACAGAATCTGACTTGCAGCTTATTGGTCATTCTGGATCTACAGCGTCGTTTTTATGGTATTGTCCGCAATTAGATACTTATATTTCGGGGACTTTTAATCAATTAGAAGTTTCGAAAAGTGCCATGATTTTGGTAAATAATGTAATCAATCTAATTAAAAAGAATTAATAAAAAATCTTAATAATTTAAAAATACGTTACTCAAAAATTATTACATCTTCGAAAACTATTGATGTTTTATATGTATTAAGAGTTAGAAAGTAATTGTTAGTTTGGTGTTATTTTATTTTTTGAAAAGAAAACATCACGTGTTTTTAAAACCACTTGTTTGCCTTCAATGTTAATGTTTTTAGATAATTTAATATCTAAAGAAGAAGCTCCAATTTTAAATTGATATACTCCAGGATTAATAATCCATTTTTTGTTTTTATAATAAGCCAATTGTTGAGGTGAAACTAAAATTTCAATAGTTTTTGTGGCGCCTTTTTTTAAATACACTTTAGCAAAACCTTTTAATTCAATAGGCTCTAAATGATTGTTTTCTTTTGGAGGTGTTACATATAATTGAGCAATTTCTGCCCCATCAAATTTACTTTTATTTGTTATTGTGAATGAAAGCGGAATAGTTTCATCGTTTATTGAAACCGTAGCAGGTGCATTTAAATTATTATAAACAAATGACGCATAACTTAATCCGTAGCCAAAAGGGTACATGGGCATGTCATTTTCATCATAACCTTTACTGTAAACAATAGGTGCTTGCCCGTTGTGTTTAGGGTACGTAACGGTTAATTTTGCTGACGGATTTACCTTTCCTGTAATAATATCTGACAATGCGTTGCCGCCTTCTTCTCCAGGAAACCACGCTTGTATAATGGCAGCGCATTTTGGAGCTAACTCTGTTATAATTTGTGGTCTGCCTCCAAAAATAACCAAAACCACAGGTTTTCCAGTAGCTTGTAATTGTTTAACAAAAGCCGCTTGCTCTCCAGGTAAATGAATGTCTTTTCTGTCTCTACCTTCGCCCACTAAATAGAGGTGTTCTCCCATAGCGGCAATAATTACATCGCTTTCTTTAGCTATTTTTAAAGCACGTTTTGTATTTGGTTCAGGAAAATCTTTAACACCAATATATGCAAACTTTTTAATGCGCTCATCGCCAATTTTTTCATTGGGTTGTTTGTTGTTAATTTTAGTCCAATCACAACCTCTTTCAAAATTAATTTCGGTGTTATTTCCTAGTGTATTTTGTAATCCTTCAAGTAAAGTAACAAGTTTAGGATTATTTGGGTCTACAGGCTCCGATCTAAAAAAGGTAGATAAAGATTGGTGTGTGTAGTCACCTAATAAAGACTGAACAGCATTGGCATTAGGGCCAACAACAGCTATTTTTTTTGTGTTTTTTGAAAGTGGTAAAATACCATTGTTTTTTAGTAATACTATGGCTTCGCAAGCGGCATTGTAAGCTAAAGTTCGGTTAGTAGGCGGATCTAAATCTACAGGTTTTATTTCTGGTCGTTTATAGTCTAATAAACCAAGATTTCCTTTTGATATTAACACGCGCTTTAAAGCTTTATCTATAACGCTTACAGAGATAGAACCTTTATTAATTTCATTTTTTAAATAAGGAAAACTCATGCCAAATGGCAGTTCAACATCTAAACCTGCTTTCAAACTTAAAACACCAGCTTCAGCTTCTGTTTTAGCATGCTTATATCTTGAAAATACTTGTTTTACAGACCAAAAATCTGATACTACAACGCCGTTAAACCCTAATTCTTCTCTTAAAATAGTGGTGAGTAATTCAGGGTTTGCTGAACAAGGAATATTTTTTATTTGATGATAACCAGCCATGGCATTTTGCGCATTACCTAATTTTATGGCAACTTCATGGGGTAAAAGTGTTTCTTCGTAAAAATTTTTCTCATCAAAATCACCTTTATATCCGTAACCAGCAAAATGCTTAATTGTAGTAGCAACGCCATTGGTTAAATCATCAGTTTGCATTCCTTTAACAAAAGCTAAACCCATGCTAGCAGTTAAATAAGGCTCTTCACCAAAGCTTTCTTCAATTCTTCCCCAATGTGAATTTCTACATATATCTAGCATAGGAGACAGCACATGTGTAGCCCCAACGCTGCGCATTAATTTTGATGTGTTAGCGCTGTTACGTTCAATTAAACTAGGATTCCAAGAACAGCCCATGCCAATTTGTTGAGGCAAAGTTGTAGCGCCTTTTGTAGAAAACCCGCTAATGGCTTCTTCTGAAAAAATAGCAGGAATTTGACTTTCGGTTTCATTAATTAAATAATCTTGAAGATCTGCAATTGCAATTTTTAATTCTGTTGGATTTGTTTTTAAATTACCCGAAAATTGTGCTAAATAGCCAATACCATGCGGAATTTTTTTTCGGCAAGAATCTAAAGATAATTTTGTGCCATCCATTAAATCTTTCATCCAAATACCTTGAAGCTGTGCTACTTTTTCTTCTAAAGGCATGTTTTTTATTAATGAATCAACTTTGGCTTCAAGTTGTATTTTAGAATTGGCAATATTAACTGATGTGTTTTCTTTTCTTTTAGAAGAACAAGCTCCTAATAACACTATGGCTGTAATAAGAAGAAATTTATGCATGGTAATTTTTTGTGTTATAAGTACAAAATTAGGCATGCTAAAACGCTAAGGTTACAACAAATGTTTTTTTTAAAGAATCAAACAGTTATTTACGCTTATTTCTGTTGGTTGAGTTTCTAATAACTAATTCAGATTTTAAAATGCGTTGCGTATAAGTGGTATCTGCTTTATTTTTTATGTTATTAAATATTAGTTGAGCAGCTTCAAAGCCCATTTGGTAAGCAGGTTGATCTATACTTGTTAATGAAGGCTCTAAAAGTTCGTTCACAGGTTCATTGTTAAAACCAATAATAGCCAAATCTTCAGGAATATTTAATCCGCGTTCTTTGGCTGCAAGCATTGCAGAAATAGCTACTTGGTCACTAAAAGCAATAATGCCATCGGGCGGCGTAGGAGCGTACAATAATTTTCTGGCAGCACTTAAGTTACTTTCTTTAGTAAAATTACAATACTCAATAAGTTTGTTGTTTTTAATAATATTAGCGTCTTTTAAAGCTTGTTCATAGCCTAATTGCCTCGTGTTACTAATTTGTAAAATTGGCGGACCACCAATAAAAGCTATATTTTTACAGCCAATTGATGTTAGGTGTTCTGTAGCATCATATGCTGCTTTAAAATTATCTATTACAACTTTATGGGTGTCAACTTCATCACATTGTCTGTTAAAAAACACAAGTGGAATTTGTTTCTTTTTCAACTCTAAAAAGTGCTCAAATTGTTTTGTTTCACTGGCTAAAGAAATTATTAAACCAGAAACACCAATTTCTATAAGTTCTTCAGTTAAACTTTTTTCACGTTCAAAAGATTCGTTAGACTGACAAATAATGAGGTGCATACCGTTTTCTTCGGCAACTTTTTCAATTCCGCTTATGGCCATAGCATATAAATGATAACTTATTTTAGGCACAATAACACCAATAGCATTTAATTTTCTAGGAATAATAGTTTCAGGAAACTTAGTTTCAAAATAATTGAGTTCTTTAGCTACATCTAATACTTTTTTACGCATACTATCACTTATTCTAGGGTTGTTTTGTAACGCCCTAGATGCTGTAGAAGTAGATATGCTTAAGGCCTTTGCAATGTCTTGTAATGTAGCTTTCTTTTTCAAAATATTGAATTTAAATAGTTTTCAAAATTAAAACTAAAATTTATTTATGCAATAATTTGCGCATATTTTTTAGTAAAAAATGTGTTTTTATCATGTTTTATTATGTTTTTTTTCTATTTTTGAAAACAAATTAGATAAAACAACTAACTTAGCGCAATAATTTGCGCAAAAGAAAATTTAAAATTAAATGAGTAAAAATTACAAAATAGCGGTTGTTCCAGGTGATGGTATAGGTAAAGAAATTGTGCCTGAAGGATTACGCGTTATAAACGCCGTAGCAAAAAAACATGGTTTTTCAATTAATACTGAAACGTTTGATTGGGGCGCTGGTTATTATTTAAAAAATAACGAGTTTATGCCAGCAAACGGTTTAGAAATTCTTAAAGCTTTTGATGCCGTATATTTTGGCTCAGTTGGTTTACCCGAAGTTGACGACACTTTACCTGCTAAAGATTATACATTTAAAGTACGTACAGGTTTTAATCAATATGTTAATTACAGGCCAGTTAGAACGTATCCTGGTGTGCAGCGCCCATTAAGAACCGACAAACATATAGACTTTGTTATTGTTAGAGAAAATACAGAAGGTGAATTTGTACAAATGGGCGGACAATATTTACCAGATGAAGCCAACGGTATGGGTACAGATACCAGTGTATTTACAAGAAAAGGCATTGAACGTGTTGCGCATTACGCATTTAAATTAGCACGTACAAGACGTAATAAAGTAACCCATATTACAAAATCTAACACTTTAATTAATAGTTTAAGTTATTGGGACAGAGTTATTAAAGAAGTAGCGCAGCAATACCCAGATGTAGAGCACGAACAAATGTATATTGATAACTCTACGGCTATGTTTGTTTTAAAACCAGAAATTTTTGACGTGGTTTTAACAACCAATTTATTTGGTGATATTTTAAGTGATTTAGGAGGTGCTGTAATGGGAAGCCTTGGTTTAGGTGGCAGTGGAAATGTTAATCCTGAAAAAGAATTTCCATCAATGTTTGAGCCTATTCATGGTTCTGCACCAGATATAGCTGGTAAAAATATTGCAAACCCTTACGGTCAAATTTGGTCTGCCTCAATAATGTTAAATCATTTAGGCGAAACCGAAGCTGCTAATAGTATTATGGAAGCTATTGATAAAACAACATCTTCTGGTGTTTTAACGGTAGATTTAGGAGGAAATGCCAGTACTTCTGATGTGGCCGATGCTGTTATTAAAAATTTATAATCATACATGAATATTGTAGATCTTACATTAACATACTCCAACAGTTTTAGTGGTTTTTCAAAACAAACTGCTAAAACTGTTAAAAATGATGGCTGGAATGCAAGCACGCTTACATTTTATTCGCATTGTGGTACACACATGGATGCGCCCGTTCATTTTAATGTAAGTGAGCAAACAATTGATGCAATACCAGTAAAAAACTTTGTTGGGAAAGCATGGGTAATTGATGTAGCACATGTAGGTGCAAAAGGTGTAATAGAAGTATTTCATATTCCTGAAAACATACTCAAAGCTTTTGAAAAAGGAGATAGCTTAGTTTTTAAAACAGGATGGTCTCAATTTGTAAACACACCTAAATACCGTGATGAATTACCACGAATTAGTGAAAATTTAGCGCATTGGTGTGTGGATAATAAAGTTAAAATACTTGGTGTTGAACCGCCATCTGTTGCCGATGTAAATAACATTGATGAAGTAACAAAAATTCATAAAATATTATTACAAAGTGTTGTAATTGTTGAAGGCTTAACCAATCTTAACCAATTAACAACCAACTGCGTAGAGCTTATTGCTTTACCACTTAAAATTGAAGGAGGCGATGGTGCACCCGCAAGAGTTATAGCTATTGAAAAATATTAAATGAACATTTCTTTTACTAACATATTAGCTACATTACCAAAGCCTGAAACCATCAATTACAGAAGCTTAAACCAACAACTATTCAACAAACTAAATAAGGCTTGTATTGTAATTGATGATGATCCAACGGGAAACCAAACCGTTTATAACATTCCGTTGCTAACCACTTGGAACGAAACGGTTTTTATTGAAGAATTCACAAAAGGCACACCTGTGTTTTTTGTGTTAACTAATTCTAGAAGTTTATCAGCTAAAGAAACTAAAAGGGTGTATACTGAAATTGCTCAAAACATCTTAAAAGCTTCTGAAATTACAAAACGTGAATTCACCATTATTAGTAGAAGCGATTCTACATTACGTGGCCATTTCCCGTTGGAACCTTCAACTTTAAAATCATATTTAAAATTACAAGATGCCATTACAGTGTTTTTACCGGTTATGTTTGAAGGTAATCGTGTAACGGTTAATAACACACATTACATTTTAGATAATGATGTTTTAACACCTGTTAATAACACACCATTTGCGCAAGATCATTCGTTTAAATATTCAAAAGCAAATCTTAAAGCGTATATTGAAGAAAAATCTGAAGGACGTATTAAAGCGTCTAGTGTAATTTCTTTTTCTTTAGAAGATATTAGAATTAAAAACACTAAAGAATTAGCAGCAGCTATTTTAAGTTTGCCTAAAAACTGCTATTGCATTTTTAATAGTGTTAATTATCATGATTTAGATAAAGTATCAAACGCATTACTTATAGCTCAAGAAAACGGAAAGCAAATAATTTACAGAACATCAAGTTCATTTGTACCGTCGTATATTGGACAAACACCTCAAAACTTATTATCTGCTGAAGATTTATTAACCACCTCAAAAACAAATGTTGGCGGATTAACCATTGTAGGTTCTTATGTGAAAAAATCATCAGATCAACTCAAAGAAGCATTACAACTTTTTGATGAAACCACCACCTTTGAAGTTGATGTAGAACAGGTTTTAAGTGAAAATTCTAAAACATATTTACAACTGTTTATAAGTAAGTTAGATAGCGTTTTAAAATCTGGAAAAAATTGTATTGTTTTTACAAGTAGAAAATTAGTAACAGGAAACAGTGAAACAGCCACAATAAATATTGCAGCAGCAATTTCAAATGCATTGGTAAAAATAGTTGAAGGATTAACCACCCAACCCAAATATTTAATAGCCAAAGGCGGTATTACATCACATGATTTGGCCACAAAAGGCTTAAAAATGAAACGCTCAAAAGTAATAGGGCAAATTCAAGCAGGTATTCCTGTTTGGCAAATGAACAACCAAACTAAATTCCCCAACTTACCTTACGTTGTTTTTCCAGGTAACGTTGGTACCATACAAACTTTAAAAGACGTAATAACTAAATTAAACTAAATAATGAGTAAACCCATACCAAAAAAAAGATATTGGTTTTTTGCTGGTTCTTTTTTAATAACCCTTCTTTTGTATATAGATAGGGTGTGTATTTCTTCAGCAAAAGACGCCATTAGTTCAGATTTAAACTTAACCGATATACAAATGGGTTGGGTACTTAGTGCTTTTGCTTTGGGCTATGCATTATTTCAAGTACCAGGAGGTGCCATGGGCGATAAATATGGTGTTAGAAAAGTAATGACTAGCATTATGGTGTTATGGTCAATTTTTACAGCATTAACAGGTGCTGCCTGGAATTATGTTTCCATGCTTTTCTTCAGATTTATTTTTGGTGCTGGTGAAGCTGGTGCATTTCCAAACATATCAAGAGCAGCCTTTTCTTGGGTGCCTACTAAAGAGCGAGGTGTTTTTCAAGGTATAAATTTTTCAGGTTCCAGATTAGGAGCTGCTTTTGCACTACCTTTAGTAGCTTATTTAATTGATGCTTGGGGTTGGCGTAGCATATTTTATTTTTTTGGTGCTGTTGGGCTTGTTTTTGCGGTTTGGTTTGTAATTTTCTTTAGAAACAAACCCGAAGAACACAAAGGATTATCTAATGAAGAAAAAGAATACATCATTAAAAACAGGCAGCATGAGGTTGAAAAAAAAGGTGGTAACTTACCATTAAAAACGGTACTTACCTCAAAAAATGTAATTTTAGCAATGGTGCAATATATAGGGAGTAATTTTATATTTTTCTTCATGTTAACATGGTTGTTTCCGTATATTAAAGATAAATATGAATTAAGCTTGGTAGCTACTGGTTTTTATGCTATGTTACCATTATTGGCAGGAGCTTTTGGAAATTGGACTTCTGGTTTTATGGTTGATAGTATTTACAGAAAAGGACATTGGAAACGCTCAAGACAATTACCTGCAACCATTGGTTTTATTTTAGTGGTTATTGGTATTTTGTCTAGCCTTTACATGAATACTGCTTTAGGTGCAGTATTATGTTTATCTGTAGCTATTTTTGGTGCAGATATGACGTTAAGTCCCTCATGGTCATTTTGTATGGATATAGGCGAAGAAAACTCAGGAAAAGTATCTGGAATGATGAATATGGCCGGTAATTTAGGGGCGTTTACAACCGCGTTAGCATTTCCGTATTTACAGGAATGGACAGGATCTAACGAACCATTTTTTTATGTAGCGGCCGTTTTAGGTATTGTAGCCATTTTTTGTTGGTCTTTTATGAATCCGAATAAAAAATTAAATAATGCAGAATAAATTAAAAGGTGTTGCCATAGGCGCAGGGTATTTTAGTAAATTTCAATATGAAGCATGGACACGCATTCCTGATGTTGAAATTACAGCGCTTTGTAATTCTAATTTAGAGCGTGCCAAAAGCATTATGGAACCTTATGGTGTAAAAAAACATTACACCGATTATAAGGAAATGATTCTTACAGAAAAACCAGATTTTGTAGATATCATAACGCCGCCAGAAACACATTTTGAAATGTGCAAATTTGCAGCAGATAACGGTGTGCATATTATTTGTCAAAAACCATTAGCACCAACATTTGAAGAGTCTAAAAAAATAGTAGACTATGTCTCTAAAAAAGATGTACGTTTTGCAGTGCACGAAAATTTCAGATTTCAACCTTGGCACAGAGAAATAAAAAAAATTATTAATAATGATGGTATTGGTAATGTTTTTAGTCTAAATTTTAGGTCGCGTATGGGCGATGGTTGGGGAGACAATGCTTATTTAGCCAGACAACCCTATTTTAGAGATTACAAAAAACTACTTATTTATGAAACGGGCGTACATTTTATTGATACGTTTCGTTACCACGCAGGTGAAGTAACCAGTGCTTACGCCATTTTAAAACGCTTAAACCCAGTTATAAAAGGTGAAGATTCTGGGTTAGTGGTGTTAAATTTTGAAAACAATGCACATGCCATTTGGGATGCCAACCGTTATAACGAAAACAACTTTAAAAAATCTAGATACACCTTTGGAGAGTATTTAATTGATGGCTCTAAAGGCTCAATCCGCTTGTATTCTGATGGGAAAATAACCATTCAAAAATTAGGTGAGTCTGAACAAGAACACGAATACACACACAATGATGTAGGTTTTGCAGGAGACTGCTGTTATATTTTTCAACAAGATTTTATTGATAAATTATGCAGTGGTGAACCTTTTGAAACCAGCGGAAGCAACTATTTAAAAACATTGCAAGTGCAGGAAGCTGTCTACAAATCGGCCGAAATTAATGCACCTGTAACCTTGTAAATCACAATCAAAAAAACAAACTATTTACGTATTAAATTACTATAACACATGCAAAAAATATCCGTTTTATTAGCAATAATGCTTTTCACAATATTAAACGTAAAAGCGCAAAAAATAGATGGGCCTTTAAAAAAATGGCATAAAATAACTTTAAGTTTTGAAGGTGATGAATTAAGTGAAAGTGAAGAAGAAAATCCGTTTTTAAATTATAGACTAAACGTAATTTTCAAACACAAGAAAAAAACAATGGTTATTCCAGGTTTTTTTGCTGCCGATGGTAATGCTGCCGAAACAAGTGCAAAATATGGAAAGATTTGGCAAGTTAGGTTTATGCCAGACGAAGTAGGCGAGTGGACGTATGAAGTATCATTTAGAAAAGGTAAAAACATAGCTGTAAGTGATGATTTTTATGCAGGTAAACCTGTAAGCTTCAATGGTACAAAAGGTAGTTTTACAATTGCTGAAGCAGATAAAACAGGAAACAATTTTAGAACCAAAGGAAGATTAAAATACACCGGAGATAGATATTTAAAGTATGCTGATACAAATGAAGCATTTTTAAAAGGAGGCGCAGATAGTCCTGAAAGTTTTTTAGGATATTATGAATTTGACCAAACACCAGCTTCACATAAATACGAAGCGCATGCCAAAGATTTTAAACAAGGTGACCCTACATGGCAAAACGGAAAAGGCAAAAACATTATAGGCGCTTTAAATTATTTAGCATCTAAAGGTATGAATTCTGTATACTTTTTAACTATGAATATTCAAGGTGATGGTAAAGATGTTTGGCCTTGGACTAATGAGCATGAGCGTTTTCGTTTTGATTGTAGTAAACTAGACCAATGGGAAATTGTTTTTGATCATATGGATAATTTAGGTTTAATGCTTCATATTGTTACCCAAGAGACTGAAAACGAGTTGTTGCTAGATTTAGGTGAAACTAAAACCATGCGTAAATTATATTACCGCGAGTTAATTGCACGTTTTGCACATCATTTAGCAGTTACTTGGAATTTAGGAGAAGAAAACGGGCCGTTGGTTTGGACACCTAAAGGACAAACCGATAAAGATAGAAAAGAAATGGCTAAGTATATTAAAACACATGATCCTTACCATAATTTTGTGGTTTTACATACGCATGCCAATACCAATGCTCAAAATTTATTTTTAACCCCACTTTTAGGGTATGAATATTTAGATGGCCCTTCAATGCAAACACATCATCCGCATGATGTGCATGATATTACAGTTAATTGGATTAATGAATCTGCTAATTATAACAGGCAATGGGTGGTTTGTCAAGATGAAATTGGGCCAGCACACACAGGAGCAAAACCTGATGCTGATGATCCGGATCATGATGATATTAGAGCTGAAGTTTTATGGGGCAATTTAATGGCAGGTGGCGCCGGTGTAGAGTGGTATTTTGGGTATAAATTTGCGCACCACGATTTAACTTGCGAAGATTGGCGCTCTAGAAACAATGTTTGGGAGCAAACTAAACATGCTTTAGATTTTTTTAATACCTATTTGCCTTTTGAGCAAATGGTGTCTGCAGATGATTTAACAGCAAACACACATGACTATGTGTTTGCAAAAACAGGTGATGTTTACGCGGTGTATCTTCCAACAGTTGAAGAAACTAAATTGCATTTAGCTGGTAATAAAGCTAAATATTCCGTTAAATGGTACAATGCTAAAACGGGTGGTAATCTTCAGACGGGAACTATAAAAACTGTAAGATCTGGTGAAAATGTTTCAATAGGTTTACCGCCGTCAAAAACTGGCGATTGGGTTGCTTTAATTCAAAATACATCTAAGAAAAAAAATACGGCTAGCGCTAAAAATACAATGGTGTTAAATGCTATTCAAGATTTCATAATAGATGAAAGCTCTGAAGCCACTTATTACAAAGAAGAAAAACGTGGTACTTTTGCTATTAATGCAGGAAAAAAAGACCAAAGAGACAAGCAAGCTAAAGCTTTTACAGTGTTTAAAGGTGCTACTGGATTTTACACAGGTGTTTTAAACACGGTTGCTGAAAATGATGGTGAATCTACTTATGAAATTAGAATAAATAACAATGGTTTAAAAAAGGTTAAAAACCCGCAAGCGCCAGAATCTTTTAAAAACACCCGTTTAGCAATAGGAACACTGCATTTAAAAGAAGGAGATACTATAACAATAGGCTCTAAAGCTCTTACAAATGGCAGAATACCTGAAGGTGATGAAACAGCTTGGGCAAGAGGACGTTGGAGATCTTTAGAGTTAACTCCTAAAAACTTCACGTTAAAAGAAACATTAAAATCTGTTACTCCTTTTGAAGAAAAAAATGGTGTTTTAGAAGTTGAAGGAGAAGCTTTTCACCATAACACAAATAACGGTAGCCCAAGAAAATTTTACATTAATGCTTATGAAGGCGAGTTTCCATTTACAACAAGGCATGGTAATCATGCTAAAACTGCAAGTGGTAAAGCGTATATTGAGGCTATGCCAGATACAAGAGTAACTCATAAAGATAAATTGATTGTAGGTGAAAACTTTTTTCCTATACCAGGTACGGGTGGTGTTGTGTCTTATAAAGTAAAAATTAATACACCAGGTACTTATTATGTATGGGTTAGGGCGTTTTCAACGGGGCCAGAAGATAATGGTTTGCATGTTGGTGTTAATGGTGAATGGCCAGAAAGCGGTCAACGCATTCAATTATGCCAAGGAAAACATAATTGGACATGGTCATCGGCTCAACGTGTGCCAGAAAACCATTGCGGATACAAGCAAACTATAACTTTAACATTTGATAAAGCCGATGAATACATTATTTCATTTTCAATGCGTGAAGATGGTTTTGAGCTTGATAAATGGATGTTAGTTATGGATAAAAGCTATATACCAGAATAAAAAGAAGTTTTAGTAGTTAATATTAAAGGCGTTAAGTTAATTTTTAATTTAGCGCCTTTTTCCTGAATACTCCATAGCTTCACCTTTACCAAAACCATAACTTAGGCCAATTGTAATAAAGCGTCCGCGTTGGTTTTCATTGTATAAATAAAAATCGGGTTGAATGGTTTCGCTTTTTTCAATTCTAGAGGCAAAAACATCTCTTACACTTAGGTTAATAACACCTTTACCTTTAATTACTTTTTTGCGTAAGCCTAAATCGGCAAAAATAACGTTGGCTTCATTACCTTGCACTGTTTCGGTTTCGGATCTGTAGTTTCCTGTAATTTCAAAATCTATATCAGCGGGTAGTTTTAATTTACTGGTAAGTTTACCTGTCCATTGGTCTGCATCAAAATCAATTGTTGTGCTATTTAAATTTCCATTACGCTTAAAAGCATTATAATTAATATCACCATTAAAAATTAACCAATTGGTTATTGGGTATTTGCCATTAAACTCAACACCTACAGCGTTTGTTGTGCCTAAGTTTAAAGGTTTAAATGTGTTTACATTGTTTGTAAAAGTTGAAACACTACGCTCAATGGCATTGGTGGTGTAGCGATAATATATGCCAAAATTTATAGAGGCTTTCCCTAGGTTATAAATATTTGTAAGTTCATAAGAATCTGTAAATTCAGGTTGTAAATCTGGGTTTCCGGTTCTAATATTAAAATTGTTTCTTATGTTGAAAAACGGATTTAAGTCCCATAACCTAGGCCTATAAACGCGTCTGGAATACCCAATTTGTACTGAGTAATTACCTGTTATTTTATATGATGCATGTATGCTAGGAAATACGTTAGAATAGTTTTGTTTATTTTGTTCGTTGGTATTTTTAAGTAAAGTTTCTAAATCGGTATTTTCAAGTCGTAAGCCAACTTTAATGCCCCATTTTTCGGCTTCGTAAGCAGCAGTTCCGTAAATACCTAAAACGTTTTGGTTAAAATCAAAAATATTAGTTTGGTTAGCATCGGTAACATAGCTACCATTTTCAAAGTTTTGAACTTCATAATCGTTACTAACATTATTTAATACATATTGTGCTCCAGTTTCAATGGTAAATTTGTCATTAAAAGGTTTGGTATAATCTAACTTAAAGGTGTAATTTGCTTCATCAAAATCTGTTCTGGTTTTTTGTAAGTTATCACGATTATCTCCAGCAATAGTAACATCTTCAAAATTTGAAGACTGTTCTTTACCAAAAAAGCGGCCTAAAGCACTAAATAAAAGCATGTGGTCTTCATGGTCATCAAAATCTTTTTTGTATTGAAGTTCGTATTGGTATTTAGGGTTTGTGGCATCTGTTTCTTCGGTGCGTTTCCAAAGAGACGTATTTGCTGTCTCGGTTTCATCTGTAAAACTAAAGTTTGTTGTTGAGGGCTGATCTTCTACTTCATAAGCATAACTACCAGATAACGTTAAAACATTATTATCGTTTATATGATAATCTGTACCTAAAATAATGTTATAAAACTTTTCATTTCGGTATTCGGTGCCGTTAGAATTTAGGGTGGTATTATTAACCAAATGTTTGTTAATGCTAAATCTGTCATTTGGTAACTTACGGTAACCAACACCAAATTGGCTAAATAAGTTAAACTTTTCGGTACGCCTGTTTAAACTTAAGCCAAAGCTATGATTTGTTGGTGTGCCTAAATTTAAACTGGCAGAACCATTTAAGCCTTTACGTTCATCTTTTTTTAAAACAATGTTAATTATACCGGCAGTTCCTTCGGCGTCGTATTTAGCAGAAGGGTTTGTAATAACTTCAATACGCTCAATCATATCGGCAGTAATTGTTCCTAAGGCATTACCACCATCACTAGCAATGACCGATGGTTTACCGTTAATTAGTATTTGCACACCTTGACTACCTCTAAGGCTAATGGCGCCTTCAATATTTACGTTTACAGACGGCACATTGTTTAAAATTTCAAGAGCACTTGCGCCTGTGCTACTTAAATCTTTACCAATATTAAAAATACGTTTATCTAGCTTAAATTGTGTTTTTGAAACTTCGGCTTCTACAACTACTTCACTTAATTGCGCTAAATCTTCAGTTAAAAATATAGTACCAAGATTTATACTGTTGTTTTTTATAATATACTCATTAATTACTTTAGTTTTGTAACCAATAAAGCTAATTTCAATATTAAATTTTGAAATATTAGTAGATAAATTAAAGGTGCCATCTTCACTAGAAGTAGTACCGCTAATGTTCTTTTTTGTTTGAGCATCTACAATTAAAACCGATGCATAGGCTACAGGTTGTTTGCTACTATATTCTAGAACTTTTCCTGTAATATCTATGGTTTTATTTTGACTTAATGTTGGTATTGAAACACAACAAAACAGACATAAAAAAACAACATGCTTTATTAGTTTATTTGTATACATTGTAATTGATTGAGAAATAATTAACTGATTATTAATTTAGCTAACAAATTAATTAAAAAACAGGCCTTAAATTCTATAATTTTACAATTACTTTAAAATTTTAACATTTTTTTAATAAGGGAAATTAAGAAATGCGGCGTCTAACTTAAAAACACATAAAATTATCTATAAATACATGAAAAAATTTTCAACATTATTATTTCTATTTGTAGGCTTGTTAACATTTGGACAAGACTTAAATAACGCACTTCCGGTTGATGAAACTATAAAAAAAGGTGTTTTACCTAACGGTTTAACTTATTATATTAAAAGTACAGATGTTGTAAAAGATGCAGCAAGCTACTACATAATACAAAATGTAGGTTCTGTTTTAGAAAATGATGACCAACAAGGGTTAGCACACTTTTTAGAACATATGGCTTTTAATGGCACTGAAAATTTTGAAGGAAAAGGTATTTTAAATACGTTTCAAGAAAAAGGACTAGTTTTTGGTAGAGATATTAACGCCTACACTAGTTTTGATGAAACGGTTTATAACATTGATAATGTACCCACAACTCCAGAATTAATAGATAAAGGTTTGCTAGTATTGCATGATTGGTGTAACTATTTATTATTAACTGATGAAGAAATTGATGCAGAAAGAGGTGTGATTAAAGAAGAATGGAGATCACGCCAAAACGGACAAATGCGTTTGTTTCAAACCTCATTGCCTGTAACCTTTAACAATTCTAAATACGCAAAAAGATTGCCAATTGGTTTAATGAGTATTGTTGAAAATTTTGAATACAAAGCGCTTAGAGATTTTTATCATGATTGGTACAGAACAGATTTACAAGCTATTGCCGTAGTTGGTGATATTGATGTTGATGTTATTGAATCTAAAATAAAAGCATTGTTTTCAAAAATACCAGCTGTAAAAAATCCAAGAGAACGCTTTATTGTTGAAGTACCCGAAAACCAAGAAATGCTCTACAGTTTGGGTATGGATAAAGAAATATCTACAGCTAGAATAGATTTTGGTATTCGTCATAAAAAATCATTAGAAAACCAAACTGTAGCAGATTTACAAGAATCATTACTACAATCAATGGTAACCACAATGTTATCATCAAGAATATCAGATGAATCTCAAAAGCCTAACGCTAGTTTTTTAGGAGCTAGAGTTGGATACCAATCTTTAGCAAGAGCTAACAACGCATTTTCTATTACTGTTGTACCAAAACCTGGGCAACAAGAAGCTGCTTTTAAAGCAGTGTTAACAGAGGTTGTTAGAGCCGTTAAATATGGTTTTACACCATCAGAAATAGCGCGTACCATCAAAGAGTTTTCAAACTATTATGAAAATGAAATAGCTAAAAAAGACGATAAAAGTCATGGAGCCCTAATTAATGTTATTAAAGCCGATTATTTAGATAACAAAACCATTACAGATATTGAGAAAGAATATAACATTGCTAAAACATTATTTGCAAGTTTAACGTCACAAACACTTCACAATACAATAAAAAAACTATATACAAAGCATAACAGGTTTTTAAACGTTACAGGCGTAGAAGGGAAAGAAAACTTAACCCAAGAACGTGCTTTAGCTGTTATTAATGAAGTTGAAAATGATACTAGTTTAAAAGCATACACCGAAGCTTTTGAAGGCAAAACTTTAATTTCTGGCCTAAATATTGCTACAGGTAAAATAGCTAATAAAACTGTTAGTAAAGAGCTAGCAGCTACAACCTATACATTAAGCAACGGTATTAAAGTGCACTATAAATTTGCAGATAAACAAAAAAACACGGTAGCTTTTGAAGCTATTAGCCATGGTGGTAAATCACTAATTAGTGATGCTAATTTACCGTCGGCAGAATTGTTAGGAAACTTAATTCAAATGTCTGGTTTAGGTGATTTTTCAGCCACTGAATTACCAAAAATTTTAGCAGGAAAAACGGCATCAATGTCACCAAGCTTAGGTGAAACAACAGAGTCTTTAACCGGTGCTTCAACAACAAAAGATGTTGAAACTATGTTGCAACTTGCACATTTGTATTTTGTGAAACCACGTTTTGATGAGCAAGCTTACAAAGTTTTACAAAGCGGTATTGATAATTATGTTATTAGAAGAAGTAAAGACATAAATGAGCAAATAAAAGACAAAATTACAACCACATTATACGGTAATAATAACCCAAGAAAACGTGTGTTTAATCAAGATTTTGTAAATGATGTATCATTTGAAAAAATAAAAGAAGTGTACTTAAATAGGTTTGCTAATGCAGCAGATTTTGAATTTTTTATTGTTGGCGATATAAAAGCTGAAAATTTAGAGCCTCTTTTAACCAAATATATTGCAAGTATTCCTGTTACTTCAAATAAAGAGCAATTTAAAGATGTAGTACCAAAATGGAAAAGTAATAAGGTTGATGAAGATGTTACTTTAGCAATGGAAGATCCTAAAACAAACGTAAATATTGCTTTAAAAATTGAAACAGATTATACAGTAAAAAATCAATTTGTAACAAAAGCGTTAGGTGATATTTTACAATTAAGGTTAGTAGAAACGCTTAGAGAAGAAGAGGGTGGCGTTTACAGCCCAAGAGCAGGTGCTTTTTTAGTAAAAGAACCTAAAGTATTATCATATGTAACTATAAAGTTTGATTGTAACCCAGCTTTAGCTGAAAAATTAGTTAGCATTGTACATGCTGAAATTTCTAAAATAGCTAAAGGTGAAATAAAACAAGAAGATTTAGATAAAACGTTAACTAGTTATAAAAAATCTAGAGAACAATCAAAAAGTAACAACGGGTATGATATGACACTTTTAACCACTTTTTATAGAGATGGTTATAATATGGAAAACCCAAATAATTTTGAAAAAGTAATTAATAATATTAATAAAAAAGACATACAAAACTTAGCTAAAAAATTGCAAACAAACGGGCAATCGTTTGAAATTGTTGTAAAACCATTAGCTAAAAACTAAAAGCATCTTTTTTAACGTTTATTTTAGTTGTTTTTTTGATTTTGAGTTAGTCAACCACCAAAATTAATAAAGATGCCCAATAAGGGTTATTTGTTAAAAATAACCCTTATTATTAATAAAAATTAAACACACAAAAACATGAAAAAATTAATAGCAATTGCATTACTAGTTTTAACAACTAGCGCCTATTCTCAAATTTTAGAACCTGTAAAATGGAGTACATCTGTAGAAAAAGTTTCAGGCACTGAATACAAATTAATAAGTAAAGCAGTTATTGAAAATGGTTGGCACTTATACTCACAAGCAGTACCAGAAGGTGGTCCAATTGCTACTAGTTTTACTTACAACAGTAATGGGGCTTACCTTAAAAAAGGAAATACTAATGAAGGCGACGGACATGTTGTTGATGATCCTATTTTTAATATGAAAATTAAATATTTTGAAATAGAAACAGTTTTTGAACAACGTATAAAACTAAAAAGTGCAGATGCCTTTCCTGTAACCGCAACAGTAACATTTATGGTGTGCGATGACAGCCGTTGTTTACCTCCAACCGATAAAGAATTAGTTTTTAAATTACAATAACTTTCGCTAAACTAACCTAATGAAAAAGTTTTTATTCCTACTAACGTTATTAATTGTAACGTATAGTAATGCACAAATATTAGATCCTGTAAAATGGACAACTTCTGTTGAAAAAATTTCAGAAACCCAATACAAATTAGTGGCTAATGCTAGTATTGATGCTGGTTGGCATTTATATTCGCAAAATGTTCCTGAGGGAGGACCAATAGCCACTAGTTTTATTTTTGATGATAATAACGGTGCCATCACCTTAGTTGGTAATACAACTGAAGAAAAAGGACATACAATTAACGACCCTGTTTTTGATATGGTTATTACTTTTTTTGAAGATAATGCCATTTTTGAACAAAACATAGAAGTTAAAAACAATACAAACACTGTTAATGGTTTTGTAGAATTTATGGTGTGCGATGATACACGTTGTTTACCACCAAAAGAAGTAGAGTTAACGTTTAATTTAAATAATACTAAAACTTCTGAGGAAGTAGCAGTAGCACAAACCGTAAATTCATCATCAAACAACTCTAATGATGCCGTAAATTCAACTTTAAATGATGGGGCTGAAACATCAAAAAGAGGTTTAATAACCTTATTCTTTTTAGCCTTTTTATCTGGGTTTGCAGCATTGTTAACACCTTGTGTATTTCCAATGATCCCCTTAACAGTAAGCTTCTTTACAAAACAATCTGATAATAAAGCAAAAGGCATTAGAAACGCTATATTTTATGGCGTTTGCATTGTGGTAATCTATGTATTATTGGGTGTTGCTGTATCTGCTATTTTTGGGCCTGCAGCTATGAATGCTTTAGCTTCAAACGTTTGGTTTAATTTAATTTTCTTCTTAATTTTAATAGTATTTGCGCTATCATTTTTAGGTGCTTTTGAAATTACATTACCGCAATCATGGGCCAATAAAGTTGATGCACAATCTAACCGTAGTGGTTTAGTAGGCATATTTTTTATGGCATTGGCTTTAGCAATAGTATCATTTTCATGTACTGGGCCTATTGTTGGTACTATTTTAGTTGAAGCGGCTTCTGGTGGCGATAAAGTAGGGCCAGTAATAGGTATGTTAGGTTTTTCACTAGCAATAGCATTACCATTTGCTTTATTTGCAGCATTTCCAGGCTGGATGAACTCATTACCAAAATCTGGCGGTTGGTTAAATACCGTAAAAGTGGTTTTAGGGTTTTTAGAATTAGCCTTAGCATTTAAGTTTTTATCAACAGCCGATTTAGTATTACAATTACACATTTTTGAGCGCGAAATTTTTATAGCCATCTGGATAGCTGTTTTTGGCGCCTTAGCCATGTATTTATTTGGTAAAATTCAGTTACCACATGATTCGCCATTAACACACATTTCTGTGGGGCGTTTAGGTCTGGGCTTAATAGTTTTAGCATTTACAGTATACTTAATACCAGGATTATGGGGTGCACCATTAAAATTAATTAGTGGTTTTCCTCCGCCATTAAATTATAGTGAATCACCTTACGGTGTTGGTTATACAAAATTAGGGTCTGGTGGTTCTGTAGCCCATGAAGCTTTACCCGAAGATGCGCATTATGGCGTACATGACATAGTAATGTTTCATGATTACGATAAAGGATTAGCTTACGCGAAAAAAGTTGGAAAACCTGCTATTATAGATTTTACTGGATGGTCTTGTGTTAATTGTCGTAAAATGGAAGAATACGTATGGTCTGATCCTAAAGTACTTGACGTAATAAAAAACGACTATGTTATGATATCATTATATGTTGATGAAAAACGAGCACCAACAGAAAGTGAACAAGGTATTTCAGAATATCTATACCCAGGAAAACCCTTTAAAAAAATAGGTGATAAATGGGCAGAATTACAAATAATGAGATACAAATCTAACGCGCAACCGTTGTATGTTTTAATAGATCATAATGAAGCTAACTTAAATGCGCCAGTAGCCTATACGCCCAATGTAGATGATTACTTCAATTGGCTGAAAGACGGTGTTAAAAAGTTTAAGAAATAATAAAAAACTAGGTTTTTGTTTTAGTGAAAAAACTGCCTTGGTTATGTTGTTTTTCCAGGGTGGTTTTTTAAAAAATTAATGCATATGAATGCTATAATAAAAGGAATGAATAAGGTTTTTAAATCTAAACCTAACGCTGCTGTTTCAAATCTTGAAACATATTTTAAACCGTTTAGAGATCATGTAGTGGGTAATGATGAATATTTTGAATCGCCTTACGGAAGAAAAAAAATTATTTATGCCGATTGGACTGCTAGCGGAAGACTATACGAACCTATTGAAACAAAAATATTAAATGATATTGGCCCTTTTGTTGCCAATACACACACTGAAACCTCTATAACAGGTTCTGCAATGACGCATGCGTATCATGATGCCAGAAGCATTATTAAAAATCATGTAAATGCATCGGCAAATGATGTTTTAATAACCGTTGGAACAGGAATGACGGGTGCCATTAATAAGTTTCAGAGAATTTTAGGTATAAAACTTAATGAGAATTTAAAAGATCATACCAAAGTTCCTGAAGAAAAACGCCCTATAATTTTTGTGTCTCATATGGAACATCATTCTAACCAAACATCATGGTTAGAAACCATAGCGAGGGTAGAGGTAATACCATCAAACGCTCACGGTTTGCCGTGTACAGATGAGCTTTTAAAACTCATAGAAAAATATCAAAATTGTCCTATTAAAATAGCTGCTATTACGGGATGTTCAAACGTAACTGGCATTAGAACAAATTACCATGAAGTAGCCAAAATAATGCATCAAAATAATGGCTTGTGCTTTGTAGATTTTGCATGTTCTGCACCCTATGTTAGCATAAATATGCATCCTGAAGATGATGAAGCGTATTTAGATGCTATTACATTTTCTCCTCACAAGTTTTTAGGTGGCCCAGGATCATCAGGAGTTTTAATTTTTAATAAAAAATTATATAAAAATTTAGTACCCGATAATCCTGGTGGTGGTACAGTTTCGTATACAAATCCGTGGGGTGATCATGATTATATTGATGATATTGAAACACGAGAAGATGGCGGAACTCCAGGGTTTTTACAAGCCATTAAAATAGCCCTTTCTATTAAGCTGAAAGAAAAAATGGGTGTTGCTAATATTTTAAAACGAGAACATGAATTAAACACCATTGTTTTTGATAGGTTAAATAAGATAAAAAATCTTAAAATTTTGGCACCAAATCACACAGATAGGTTAGGGGTGTTTTCATTTTATATAGAGAATGTTCATTATAACTTAATTGTAAAACTTTTAAATGATAGGTTTGGTGTACAAACTAGAGGCGGCTGCTCTTGCGCAGGCACATATGGCCATTATTTACTTAATGTAGACAAAAATACATCAAAAGCTATTGAAAAAAAGATATTAGACGGTTGTTTAATTGAACGCCCAGGTTGGATTCGTATGTCTATTCACCCTACAATGACTAATACTGATATTGAATTTATTTGTGATGCTATTAAGCAAGTAGCTATAAATTATGAAACTTGGGGTAAAGATTATGAATATAATGCTTTAAAAAATGAATATATTCACAAATCAAACATTAACACAGAAAAGGAAATAACAAAAAAATGGTTTAGCTTGTAGGCTAAACCATTTTTTTATTCAACAATTTCAATTTCAAACAACTTGTCCCAGCGTTTTCCGGTTACAAAAATAGTTTTGGTTTGTGGGTTGTAAGCAATACCGTTTAAAACATCTAATTTTTCATGTTTCGTAACATGTTTTTTTAATGGCGAAAAATCTATTACACCTATAACAGCACCATTTTTAGGGTTAATTATGGCAACGCCATCCTTTTGGTAACGGTTGGCAAATATTTTTCCATCTATCCATTCCATTTCATTAATTTCAACAATTTTTCCTTTGTTGGTAAATACTTGTATGTAGTCTTCTTCAACAAGCGTTTCAGGATTTAAAGTCCAAATTTTTTCAGTACCATCGCTTTTGTAAATAACATTATCGTGGTTGCATAAACCCCAACCTTCTTTACTGTTACCATATTTAAAACTCCCCGTTTTTTCTAAAGTTTCAGCATTATAAACAAAACCAGTACCTGCTTTCCAGGTTAATTGATACACTTTGTTATTTAATACGGTTAAACCTTCACCAAAATATTGATCGGCTAAATCTATATTTTTTAAAACGTCTCCTGTTTTATAGTTTACAGTTCGTAATTTAGATTCTTTGTATTGCCCTGTACTTTCATACAAAATACCATTAAAAAACTCTAAACCTTGTGTGTATGATGTTATATCATGCGGATATTCATTCACAATATTATATTTAAAAATTTTAGGCGCTTCACTGTTTAAAATTGTAATTGGAGTTGTAGCTGTTTGCCTATCGCCTTCAAAATAAATGGTAGCTTCAATGGTTTGTTTACCAAGTTTAAAATTGTTTAAGGGTGTGTTTTCTGTGATTAGTTTATTATTTAGTTTATACACAACAGAATCTATAGTTGCATTTTTTTTGTTTATTAATAATACTTTTAAGGTTTCATTATTACTAATATTGCCTTTATTAGCATTGGTTTTAATTAAAAAATTTATTTTTTGCTTACCAGAATTAGAACCGCATGAAGCAAAAATTACTGCTAAGAATATGATTGATAGATATTTGAGTGAACGCATAATTTTATATTATTTTTAGGCAAGATATTTATTTAAAATCAGTTTAAAAAATCATTGTTATATTTTTAAAAGATTGTATCTTTGCAGCCGGCAAGTCCTACACAACCAGCTCCTGTAGAATCCTCCAGGGCGGGAACGCAGCAAAGGTATACGGTTGTAGCGGTGTGATGTAGGTAGCTTGCCTTTTTTTATGCGCTAAAATTAAATTTTCTTTTCGGTAATCTATATTGTAATTTGGCGCTTTGTTTTCAAAAAAATCTTTAAATATGTCTAAAGTTGTTTTAATAACTGGAGGTTCTTCAGGAATAGGAAAATCTATTGGTGAATTTTTAAATGAAAAAGGCTACGCTGTTTACGGTACTAGTAGAAATCCGGAAAAATACGCCAACAGTAAATTTCCAATTTTGGCTTTAGATGTTAAAGATGTTGAATCCATTAAAACATCAGTAAATACAGTAATTAAAAAAGAAGGTAAATTAGATGTTTTAATTAATAATGCAGGTGCAGGTATTACCGGACCTATTGAAGAAACACCTGAGGCAGAAATTAAAAATAATTTTGATACTAATTTTTTTGGACCAATAAATGTAATAAAAGCCGTTTTACCGCTAATGCGCACACAACAAAGTGGTTTAATTATAAATATAACATCTATTGCTGGTTATATGGGATTGCCTTACAGAGGCATTTACAGCGCTAGTAAAGGAGCTTTAGAATTAATTACAGAAGCTTTTAGAATGGAGCTTAAAGACTTCAATATAAAAATGACAAACGTTGCACCTGGTGATTTTGCAACCAATATTGCGGCAGGAAGATATCATGCGCCTTTGTTAAATAATTCGCCTTACAAAAAGCCTTACGGTAACACTTTAGATTTAATGAATACTCATGTTGATGCTGGTAGTGATCCTAACCAAATGGCTGAAGCAGTTTATAAAATAATAAATACTAAAAAACCTAAAGTACACTACAAAGTGGGGGCGTTTATGCAAAAATTTTCAATAGTATTAAAACGTATTTTACCAGATTTGGTTTATGAAAAGTTATTAATGAATCACTACAAACTTTAGGTTTATTGGTTAATTACGCCTAAAAGTTGTTCTTCAAAATTAATAGAGAAAATATTAGCGCTAGCACTTACAACCTTTTGGTTTTTATTAACTATAATTGTTTTAGTCATTGGGTAAATGGCTAGTGTTTTTTTACTGGCTTCAGGGTTTTTAAACACATATTGATTTTTATAATTAAACCTAGATGTTTTAAAAGTTTGTTTAGGTTTTTCTACATCCATTTCATCAATATTTATGTAAATAAAATTTACTTCAGGGTATTTTACCTTTAGTTCTTTAATTTTAGCATAACTCTTTTTAAAATGATTATAATACATGTGAGACCAAAAACTTACTACCGTTGGCGTATTGTTTACAAGGTTACTAATATTGTATTCATTGTTATTGAAATCTAAAACTTGAATAGCAGGTAAATTAGAGCCAATTTCTAGATTTTTTAAAGATTTGGTATAATTTATAATAGCAGTTTTAGCTTTTTCATCAGTAGTTTTTTCTAAAAATGAGTTAACAAGGCTATCTGTTTTATTAGCGTTATTGTTAAATGAAATAAACTTCATTGTAAAGTGATAGAGTAATTCATTTTTTATTTTGGGGTTGGTAACTAAACTATCAACTAAATCAAGCCTATCTAAATTGAAACGTAAAACATTCCATTTAAACGATTTGTAATCAGGGTAGCTTGTGTATTTTTCTAAGGTTAAGGTATTAATGTTGTGTTTTAAAAACCTAAGGTAATTGTGGTAACTTTCAAAAAATGTATCATTATAATTTATGTCTTTTCTAAAAGCATAAAAATCTTTTGGTAGTGATTTTAAAAAAGCACCTTTATTTTGCCCATAATGCATAAAAGGATAAGCTTCTTTACTTGAATAGTACTGGAAATCTATGTTTGCCTTTGCTATTTTTTTAAATAGTTTTGATGCGCTACATTTTTTAGTGTAAGGTTCTAGTTTTTTTAATTTTGCATTTCTAATAGAATCTAAACTTTTTTCAAACGCATTGGGAGGTAATTGGCATAACCTTAAAATTTGTTTTTCAATATATTCATTATCTAAAAACTCATTAATAAAGTAATTATTTTTTTTAGCACCATTGCCTGTAAACACAAGTGATTCGTCAAATTCTAGGGTGTTTAGTCTAACTAAAATACTATCTTCGGGCTCTAATAAAATTGTTTGATATTCGCCACCATGTTTAAAGGTGTAAACGCCTTTTTTTAAGTTTTCTATTTTAAAAATAAAGCGGTTTCTGCCATCTAATTTTATAGTATCCGTATGGTGTTCACTATCTGTAATTGTAACAAAACGGGCGTTTGGGTTTATAACTTCACCACCAAAATAGGCATAGTTTTCCTTGATTTTTTCGCTGTTATTGTTGCAGCCAAAAAACACCAACAAACCAAGTATTGTGCATAAGTAAAATTTCATAAAATCCCCCTGTTAACAGTAAATTGTAAACAAAAATACTTTAACATATTAACAAGTGTTGTTAATGCGTTGTTAAATGTTGATTTTTTAGGTAAAACAGAATATTTAGTGGTTAAAAATAGCAGTTATAAGTTTCGGCTTACCAATTCATTTTTCTACTTTTGCAAAAATTTAAAGTAAGCATATGTTATCAGTATCAAATCTTTCGGTTCAATTTGGAAAACGTATTTTGTTTGATGAAGTAAATACCACCTTTACACAGGGTAATTGTTATGGTATAATTGGAGCCAATGGCGCAGGAAAATCTACTTTTTTAAAGATTATTTCTGGAAAAATGGAAGCAACATCCGGACACGTATCGTTAGAATCTGGTAAACGCATGTCTGTATTAGAGCAAAACCATAATTTATATGATGAGCATACGGTTTTAGAAACTGTTTTAATGGGAAACAAACCTTTATTTAAAATTAAAACTGAAATTGATGCGTTGTATGCTGATTATTCTGACGAGAATGCCGATAGAATTGGCGAGCTTCAAGTGCAATTTGAAGAAATGAATGGTTGGAATGCCGATAGTGATGCTGCAGCCATGTTATCTAACCTAGGTATAAAGGAAGATTTTCATTATACATTAATGAGTGATTTAGATGGAAAACAAAAAGTACGCGTGTTATTGGCGCAAGCTCTTTTTGGAAATCCAGATGTGCTTATTATGGATGAGCCTACTAACGACCTTGATTATGAAACCATTTCTTGGTTAGAAAACTTTTTAGCAAATTATGATAACTGTGTAATTGTAGTATCACACGACCGTCACTTTTTAGATGCCGTTTGCACCCATATTTCAGATATTGATTTTGGGAAAATAAATCATTTTTCTGGTAACTATACATTTTGGTACGAGTCATCGCAGCTAGCAGCACGCCAAAGAGCACAACAAAACAAAAAGGCCGAAGAGAAAAAGAAAGAATTAGAAGAATTTATTCGTCGTTTTTCAGCTAATGTTGCTAAAAGTAAACAAGCAACTAGTAGAAAAAAGATGATTGATAAACTAAATATTGAAGATATTAGGCCATCATCTCGCCGTTATCCTGCCATTATTTTTGAACGTGAGCGTGAAGCAGGTGATCAAATTTTAAATGTTGAAGGATTAACAGCTTCAATTGATGGCGAATTACTATTTAAAAATATAGACTTAAACCTTACAAAAGGCGATAAAGTTGTTGTTTTTTCTAGAGATTCTAGAGCAACTACTGCTTTTTATCAAATTTTAAACGATAAAGAAAAAGCCGATGCCGGCACCTTTGCTTGGGGTATTACTACAACACAATCATACTTACCATTAGACAATAGCGAGTTTTTTAAAAACGATTTAACTTTAGTTGATTGGTTACGCCAGTGGGCAAAAACAGAAGAAGAACGTGAAGAGGTAAATATTAGAGGCTTTTTAGGTAAAATGATTTTTAGTGGTGAAGAAGCTTTAAAAAAAAGTAATGTACTTTCTGGTGGAGAAAAAGTACGTTGTATGTTAAGTAGAATGATGTTACAAAGGGCAAATGTTTTAATGCTAGATGAGCCAACAAACCACCTAGACCTTGAAAGTATCACTGCATTTAACAACTCTTTAAAAAACTTTAAAGGCACAATTTTATTTACAACCCATGACCATGAGTTTGCGCAAACTGTAGCCAACAGAGTAGTGGAGTTAACACCAAATGGTGTAATAGACCGTTACACAACGTTTGATGATTACATGCAAAACCCAAAAGTAAAAGAATTAAGAGAAAAAATGTATACAGTAACTGCTTAGTTTACTTACTTTATTCAAAATAAAAACACCCGTTAATAATTTTATTAACGGGTGTTTTTTATGTTTTTACTTTTAGTATTAAACCTTAAACTGAGCGTTTATAGTTTCAATAATTGTAACAGCTTTATCAACTTCATCATTATGAACATAAATTTCTTGTAAGCCTTGTATAGCAGGACCAAAACCTGCTAACCGCGCAGATTCTGCTTCATCTTTAACCACTGCTTTAATATTAACAGTTTCAAGTTCATTTACCATACGTTGTACGGTTATAAAATCTCCAGTGAAAACTTTAATATATTTTGAATCTATCATGTTATTCAAATTTAAATGTTCTTTTAAAGATACAAAATTTTCAGTAGAAAGTATAATAAAGCTTCGCACTAAAAAACACCAACAATACCTATTTTATTAGTACCAAAAGATAAATTCCAAGAAACTGTTTTAGGTTTTAAAGATTTTGTAATGTTATGAGCTTCATTTTTAAACAAAAATTTATCAACACCATCAACCACAATAATACTAACAGCAGCACCAAAAGCAATGTCTGTTAGCCAATGGGCACCATCTATTAATCTAGACACAGGAGCAATGGCACCAACGCTATAAATACCAGCTTTTGTCCAAGGGCTTTTAAATTGTTTAGCAATTGCGTGCGCCATAGTTATAGATAGAACCGTGTGGCCAGAAGGAAAAGAATGATGGCCAGCTTCTTTTGAAAAAGGTTTGAAAAAATAAGGCCCCAAACCAGTACCTGGTCTAGCTCTACCAAAACCATTTTTGGCTATGGTTTGTATTAAACCTGTAGTTACAGATGATGTTATAATTAATACACTTGTACGCCTAATTTTGGCATTTTTAGTAAATAAACCAAAACCATACAAACCTGCATTGGCCATAAAATAGTTTTGCGGACTCCCAAAATACCATCCAATATCTCTTAAAAGCTCTGGGTAACCTTCCCGTTGATGCCCCATAAAGGTTTCAACACTTCTATCAGTAAAAGATAGAGCTGCTGTACCCGCTACTAAGCCACCAAATTTTAAAAAGTCTTTTTCTTTCCATGAAAGTGGCTTTGTTAAAGAGTATTTAACACCATGCCAAGTGGTATTTACGTCATATTTAAAAAGCGTCCATGTAGATGATGTATCTTGCTCTATTTTATAAAGTAAACTGTTGTTTTGTGCTATACTTGTTTTGAAAAGTAAAACACATATAAGCAACAAATAAAAGTATTTTAATTGCATAACTATCTATCTTAACTCTGCACCCAATTGTTTTTCAAAATTAGCTTGCAATTTGTTCATTATTTTATCAATTTGTTTGTCTGTAAGTGTTTTGTTTTCATCTTGAAGTGTAAAACTAACAGCATAACTTTTTTTGCCTTCAGGAAGATTTTTACCTTGGTATACATCAAACAAATCAACATCTTTAAGTAATTGTTTCTCGGTTTGTGATGCTATTCTATCTATTTCTTCAAACGTTACAGTATCATCTAGCAACAGTGCAAAATCTCTTCTAACAGCAGGATATTTAGGAATATCTTTAAACTTAATATTGTTATGTTTTGCCATGTTTAAAACAGTATCCCAACTAAAATCTGCAAATAATACGTTTTGTGAAATACCAAAGTGCTTTAGTATTTTTTTGTTAACCAATCCAAAATCAACTAATTTATTTTTGCCTAATGATAAGCTAATACCTTCACTAAAAATATCGTTTTTAACAGGAGATACTTTATATCTTGATAACCCTAATCTATTTAAAATGCTAGTAATGGTACCTTTTAAGAAAAAGAAATCACTTTTTTGTACAGTATTAGTCCAGCGTTCTTGTGAGCGGTTACCTGTTACAAAAACAGATAGATGTTTAAATTCTTCTCTGGTATCATTAAATTGATGATATGTTTTACCAAATTCAAAAAGTTTTAAACTATCTTGTTTTCTATTTATGTTGTATGCAATAGCCTCTAAACCAGAAAACAATAAACTTTGGCGCATTACACCCAAATCTGTACTTAAATGGTTTAATATTGAAATATTATGTTCTTCTTTTAACTGTTCTGTTAATGTAATGTATTTTGAAGTTGTTAAAGAGTTTGCCATTATTTCATAAAACCCTTGTGCTACCAGTTGATTACCAACAATGTTTTGAATTTTATAGTCATCAAATTTTGATGTGCTTGAAATAGAGGCATTTAACTTTTTAGTTGTTTTTATATTGTTGTAGCCGTAAACACGTAAAATTTCTTCAATAACATCAGCTTCACGCTGTACATCATTTCTGTACGCAGGAACGGTAAGACCTAAACCGGCTTCGGTTACATTATTTACTTTAATTTCTAAGGATGTTAAAATACTTTTAATGGTTTCTTTAGGAATTTCTTCTCCTATTAATTTTTTAGCATTATCAAAGGCTAATCGTACTTGAAAATCTTCAATTTTATTAGGATAAAAATCTGTAATATCACTGGTAATTTCACCACCTGCTAATTCTTGAATTAAAAGTGCCGCTCTTTTTAAAGCATATTTAGTAATATTAGGATCTATTCCTCGTTCAAACCTAAAAGAAGCATCAGTGTTTAAAGCATGACGTTTAGCTGTTTTTCTTATTGAAACAGGATTAAAATAAGCACTTTCTAAAAATATACTTGTTGTACTTTCTGAAACACCAGAGTATTCGCCTCCAAAAACACCCGCAATACACATAGGTTTTTCGGCATCACAAATCATTAAATCATCTTCGTGTAATTCTCTCTCAACACCGTCTAAGGTTGTAAATTTTGTGCCTTTTTCTAAAGTTTTTACTTCAATTTTACTGCCCGTAATTTTAACAGCATCAAAGGCATGAAGTGGTTGCCCTAATTCATGTAAAACATAATTAGTAGCATCAACAATATTGTTTATTGGTGCCAAACCAATAGCTTTTAACCTGTTTTGTAACCATGCCGGCGATTCTTTTACTTTTACACCTGTTAATGTAACACCGCAGTATCTTGGAGCAAGATCTTTGTTAATAACATCTACATCAATTTTTAATGTTCTATTGTCAACATGAAATGCGCTTACAGATGGTGTTATGAGTTCTTGTTTTATATCTTTTTGTTGTAGGCCTGCTTTTAAATCTCGTGCTACACCAAAATGGCTCATGGCGTCGGCTCTGTTTGGTGTCAGGCCAATTTCAAAAACAGCGTCATTTTCAATATTAAAAATTTCGGCACAAGGAGTTCCAACGGTTAAGTCTTCATTTAAAACCATGATACCGTCATGAGATTTACCTAAACCAAGTTCGTCTTCGGCACAAATCATTCCAAAGCTTTCTTCGCCTCTAATTTTACCTTTTTTAATGGTCCAACTTTCACCTTCAGGCGTATAAAGCGTTGTGCCTATAGTAGCAACAGGCACTTTTTGGCCAGTAGCAACATTTGGTGCACCACATACAATTTGTACAGGTTCATTGTTACCAATGTTTACTGTGGTAACTTTTAATTTATCTGCATTAGGATGTTTTTCACATGTTAAAACTTCACCAACAACTACACCTTGTAAACCGCCTTTAACGGACTGGTATGTTTCAATGCCTTCAACCTCAAGTCCTAAATCTGTAAGTAATTCACCTGTTTTTTCAGGTGTCCAATCTATTTTAATAAACTGCTTTAGCCAATTGTATGAAATCTTCATAAAGTGTACATATAGTTAAGAGGGCAAATATAAAACTATTGAAACAAGCAGTCAAAAAAAGTATGCTTATTTGCGTTGATTTTGTATGTGTTTCTGTGTGAAACATGAAATAAAAAGTATTGTTGTTGTTTTTAATTTACAAAAAAAAACAGGTTACATGTACTACATATATAATAAATAATTTTGAATGAAAAGACGTATTTTTTTGAGTGATTAAATATTTAATAAAAAGTTCTATGCATTATTAAATTTTGCTAGAATAAGGGTGCAAATCATTCAGATAAAGCAGTAATTACAGGATATGAGTTGACAATTGGTAGATAATGATTAGAATTTTACTATGCGTTTAAAGTTTCTATTATTATATTAAAATCATATTGTAAATCTTCATGTAATGTATTTATTTGTTTTTTAGCTAAAAGCAGTTGTCTGTTATACATATTTTGAAGTTGCACACTTTTATTAATATTAGGCTTAAATTTTTTAAGTTTCTCACAAAAATAGAGTAGTAGCTCTACTTCGGTTTCTTTCTTTTTTGAATACCTAATGTATTTTTTTATGTTACGAAGAATTTTTCTTAAACTTTTTTTAATGTAATATAAACTATCAGTATTTATAGTATCAAATTCTGTATCAATATAGTTTTTAACACTATCAATATAACCAGCTTCATTATTAGCTTCAAAAAGTAAATACGTGAGTAATTCTTTGTTTTCTTTTTTAAATCTTGAAAGCCTTAAACAAAGTTCTTGAATTTCTTTGTGTGATAGTGTGCTAAGTTCTTTTTTTATTTCTCTAACAGATACGGCATTCATAAACTAAAGAAATTATCGCAATTTTGGATAATTTGAAGGGCTTACTTCATGCATAACATCATAAATAGCTTCAAAAATATCTTCGGCCGATGGTTTTGAGAAATAATCACCATCATTACCATAAGCAGGTCTATGAGCCTTAGCTGTTAGTGTTTTTGGTTCACTATCTAAATACTGAAAAGCTTTTTGCTTATTTAAAATTTCATCTAAAATATATGCCGATGCACCACCAGGAACATCTTCATCAATAATCATAACACGGTTTGTTTTTTCAATACTTTTTACAATATCATGATTAATATCAAAAGGTAAAAGAGACTGAACATCAATAACTTCAGCATTAATGCCAACTGTAAGTAAATCTTTGGCTGTTTGTTCAACTAAACGTAGGGTAGAGCCGTATGAAACTAAAGTAATATCTGTACCTTCTTTTACGGTTTCAACAACACCAATAGGTGTTTTTAAACTACCTAAATTACTTGGCATTTTTTCTTTTAACCTGTAACCGTTTAGGCATTCTACAACAATGGCAGGGTCATCACCTTGCAACAGTGTATTGTAAAAACCTGCGGCTTTAGTCATGTTTCTTGGCACTAAAACATTAACACCGCGTGCTAAATGCAATATGCCACCCATTTGAGAGCCTGAGTGCCAAATACCTTCTAAACGATGACCTCTGGTTCTTATAATTAATGGCGACTTTTGTTTGCCTTTTGTGCGGTAATGCGTTGTGGCCAAATCATCACTAATGGTTTGAATGGCGTATAAAATATAGTCTAAATACTGAATTTCGGCTATTGGGCGTAAACCGCGTAAAGACATACCAATGCCTTGCCCAATAATGGTAGCTTCTCTAATACCTGTATCTGCAATTCTAAGCGCTCCAAATTTTGCTTGTAAACCTTCTAAACCTTGGTTTACATCACCAATATTACCAGTATCTTCTCCAAAAACTAAGGCTTCTGGGTAGTTGGTAAATATGGCATCAAAATTATCTCTAATTATAATTCTACCATCAACTAGTGGTGCATTATCATTATAAGTTGGTTTAACTTCTGATATTTTTGTGTTAGCATGAGCCGTTTCAGAGTATAAATGAGAACTGAATAACGGTTGCGTTTGGTTTATAATAGTATCTATCCAGTTCTTTAGCTTTTGTTTTTCAGCAGATGTATCTGCAATAGTGTATCTGAGCGCTTTTCTAGCTACAGATAATATATCTTTTCTAGCAGGCTCATCTATTGTTACCAAACCATCTTTAAGTTTATTAATAAAAACACCATTGGCCGATTTTGCTGCCAATTGTGTTAAAATAGCAATAAGCTCTGTTTTTTCTTTTACTATTGGTTTTAAAAAGGTGTTCCAAGCATTCTTTTTTGCTTCACGAACTTCTCTTTTTATCACTCTATCAATATCAGTTAATTCTTCATTTGTGGCAATACCACTTTCAATCATCCAATTACGCATTTTTAGGTTACAATCATGCTGTCTTTCCCATTCTAAACGTTCAGGACTTTTGTAACGTTCATGAGAACCTGATGTGGAGTGCCCTTGAGGTTGTGTAAGTTCTTGTACGTGAATTAAAATAGGCACATGTTCTTCTCTTGCAATGGCACTTGCTTCTTGGTATGTTTCAATAAGGTTTGCGTAATCCCAACCTTTAACACGTAAAATTTCGAAACCTTTATTATCTGAATCGCGTTGGAAACCTTTAAGTATTTCAGAGATATTTTCTTTAGTGGTTTGATGTTTGGCGTGAACTGAAATACCATATTCATCATCCCACACACTTACAACCATTGGAACTTGTAAAACACCAGCAGCATTTATGGTTTCAAAAAACAAACCTTCACTAGTACTGGCATTACCAATGGTTCCCCAGGCTACCTCATTACCATTTACTGAAAAATTTGACGTTTTAATACCATCTACATGTCTGAATATTTTAGAAGCCTGTGCTAAACCCAACAAACGGGGCATTTGGCCTGCTGTTGGTGAAATATCGGCACTAGAATTGTACTGTTTTGTAAGGTCTTTCCAGTTACCATTTTTATCTAAACTGTGGGTTACAAAATGGCCACCCATTTGACGACCAGCAGACATGGGTTCTAACTCAATATTTGTGTTAGCGTATAGGCCTGCAAAAAACTGTTCAGGAGTAAGTTCTCCAATAGCCATCATAAAGGTTTGGTCTCTGTAGTACCCAGATCTCCAATCGCCTTTTTTAAAAGCTTTAGCCATGGCAAGTTGTGGTACTTCTTTACCGTCACCAAAAATACCAAATTTTGCTTTACCTGTTAGAACTTCGCGTCTTCCTAATAAGCTACATTCTCTACTTCTAACAGCAACTTTATAATCATTTATAACTTCGGTTTTGAAATCTTCAAATGAAATGTTTTTTAAATCAGGAATACTTTGCATAATTAAGAACGCTTTAGTGCTTTTGCAAAAGTAGTAAAAATTTGTCTTTTTAGCAATATTTTGAAATGCTAAGTTGCTGCTTAATATTGAAAAATATTCATTTTAAAGCGTTTAAAATTAAAATTATTCATCTATAACTGTATTTTAATACAAATACTTCAAAATAATTAAAACCAACGTCTTCTAAATAGTCCAAGAAGTACCTGTGGGTCTACGGTGAATTTAAAGCGTATTTTTTGGTCGTAATTAGGTTGCCCAATTTCCCAGCCTAAATTAGAATACACGGGGAAATATATTTCAAAATAATCGGTTACCAAATTGAGTCTTATACCAGAATCATACATAAAATGCTCAGACTTGTGTTTGTTTTTCACAAAACCAATATCACCGTAAGCTAAAATGTATTTCCAAAGTGTTGTACTTACATTCATGGTTGAAATCCATTGGTTGGCATAAGGTATTTCTAGTTTAGATTTAAAACCACCTTCGGCAGTGATGTATTGCTGACTAAAAATTCCGGTACCTTCAGAGCGTCCTAAGTAGTTATAATCAAACAAATAATCGGTTGGCCTATCTAAAGCAAAACTAAAGTAGTTTGAAGCAGGATTATTGTTATTCTGCAAAAACATACCTCCAAAAAACCTAACGTTTAACTGCCTGTTGCTTTCAAAAAGTTTTCTATATTCATAATTAAAAGCTACTTTGCTAAACTTTTTACCTATTTGAAAATCGGCGTACCATTTATTAAAATTTATTAAATTATCGTTTGAATTAACGTATCGGGCATTAAAAATACTGTAGTTTGGCTCATCAGATGTTAGTGCGTTATTAGCATCTCTATCTCTATGAATATCAATATATCTAAATGTTAAAGAAGCCCGTTTGTTTGATCTGAAATCACTATCATCTCTAAAGGAAAATGATAACGATGGTGTAATTCTTCTAACAAATAAATTTTCGGCGTAAGATGCATAACCTCCATTAATACCGTAATTTATAGCGTATAAATTGGTGTTTTCTAAATAATGAACATTAAAAATTGAAGCAGAACCCGTTATGGTTTTAGATTTTAAAGCGTAACGTGGTTCAAACTTATAGTTAAAAAGCTTTTTTAATACGGTTTTATTGTAAGCTTTAACCCCAAGTGTTAACCCGTCATATATATTATTAAACTCTACCACAGGCATAAAAAACACTTGATTATAGTGTGGATCTTCAATGTCTTTAAAAAGTCTAAATTGTAATGGTTTGTTATTGAAAAAGAAGCCTTTAAGTGATTTCCAGTTGTCTCTTATATTAATTTCTGGTATTACCTCATTGTAATTTAAAACCAGTTTATTAGCGTCGTTACGCGGTAAAGTTAGTGTTTTGTTAATGTTTATATTTTGAACCCAGGTTTTTGAAACAATACTATCGTCTTTTAACGTATATAAAGATACTGGCATGCTATTATTACGTTTATTTTTAATGGTAATAGTTACAGAATCTTTAGTTTTTGAAATTTTTTTTATTTTGAAATCAATTTTTTTGCGTGTCTTTATGTAATCTGAAAAAAACCAATCGACATTTTTTGATGTTTTAGATTCTATAAGCTTTTTAAACGCACGTGTGTTTGTTTGTTGTAGTTTGTTTGTTTTTACAAATTCAGATAAACTATTTTCAACAACATTACTATTTACAAAATCATCTAAATATTTTAAACCAATTCCCGCTTTATATTTATTAGCAATATTGGTATTAAATTTTAACAGTGAATCTTTGGCCATGGTTAGTTTTTGGTCTCGGTTTGTTCTGGCCATAAACATAAAAACAAGGTTATATTTATCGTTGTAACTCATGTCTGCTGCATGAAAAGACCTAACACCCCAAATATTAGCAAAAGATCCTAAAAATTTCATATCAGGGTATTGTTCATCAACATATTTTATTAAGTAATACACCATAATTCCATCAATTAACCAATGATCTTTTCTAGGGTTAATTAAAAGCGTATTTTCTAAATAGTTTAGTAGTGAAATTTTTAAAAGCTTTAATTCATATTGAAAGCTTTTAGGGTATGGTTTTAAAAATTTAGGCAAAAAATTTAAACCATAAATAGGGTTTTTATCATAATCTACATGTGTGAGTAATAATTTTTCATGCGGATATTTACCTAAATTACTTTCAATAAAACGTAATATTTTTTCTGTTATCAAAACCTTATCAACAACCTCTAAATTTTCATCACTAATACTAGAAACTAATGAGATGTTTTCATTTTGAATGGTATTAAAAACTTTGCTTTTTGTTAGAAAAAGTTTAGAGTTAACTCTGTTTTTTCCTGAAATATTAATTAATTGATTTTTAGTATTTTGTGTGTGATTATCTACATTTAATTCTGAAGTAATAAAATAGCCTTTTGGATATTCAATTTCCATTGAAATATTGGCTGTAGACACATACAAATCATCTAAATTTTTATTACTGTAATATTGCCACTCGCCGTTATAAATAGCTGGTGTAATGTACCAATAACGCAAGTTTACATCGCCAGTATTTGTAATACCGTATTTTGTGAATTTAGCATCTGGAATTCTAACAATATAATTTAAATCTATATTATAAGATGTGTTTGGTAAAAGCGGATGTTGCAAATCTACTTTAATAACATCAGGATGTTTTTCAAGCTCGCAATAGGTTATATCGTTATTGTTTTGGGTTATTGATGTTACAACACTATAACCTCTATCTGTACTTTTTGCTAGATGAAAATCGTTAATATATTCATCTGCAATACGCTTAGCTAAAGGTGTTTTTTTTGTGGCGTAACTATTGGCCCAATTGTTTAAATATACCGTTTTTAATGTGTCTTGTGTAGTGTTTAAATAAGTTATGCTTTGTGAAATTTTTATTTCTCTATTATCAACATCAAAACTAGCTTTTAAGTCAATACTATCTTGACTAAAACTGTGTAATGAAAATATAAGTGATATTAAGAATAAATAATTAAAATGAAACTTCAAATTTAGCAAACATTAAAGGTTTAAAAAGTACATTTAAGGGGTTGCAATATAGCAAAATAAGTAAACTACAAGATTAATAGTACTTTACGTAAGCATTATTAAGCTTGTAGTTTTAAGGTTTTATTAAAAATTAGGACTAAGCTGCGATTGTTTGTAGAAATTATCTAGAATATCGGTGACTTCTTCAGCAGTATCAACAAGATGAATTAAGTCTAAATCGCCAGGGCTAATATTATTAAACGTATCTAAAAGTGTTTTTTTAACCCAGTCTAGCAAGCCTTCCCAAAAATCTGTACCCACTAAAATTATTGGAAACTTTCCAATTTTATGTGTTTGAATAAGTGTAATGGCTTCAAAAAGTTCATCAAGTGTACCAAAGCCACCAGGCATAACTACAAACCCTTGTGAGTATTTAACAAACATAACTTTGCGCACAAAGAAATAATCAAAATCTAAATTTTTATCGTGGTCTATGTACGGGTTATCGTGTTGCTCAAAAGGCAATTCAATGTTTAACCCAACCGATGTACCGCCACCAAGGTGTGCACCTTTGTTACCAGCTTCCATAATACCTGGGCCTCCACCAGTAATAACACCATAGCCAGATTGTACAATTTTTTCGGCAACATCAACGGTAAGTTTATAATATTTGTGGTCTGGTTTTGTTCTTGCAGAGCCAAAAATAGACACACAAGGTCCTATTTTACTCATTTTTTCAAAACCATTAACAAATTCTCCCATTATTTTAAAAATTGCCCAAGAATCGTTTGTTTTAATTTCGTTCCAACCTTTGTGGTGCAGTTCTTTTCTCATATAATTTTAATATTTTATGTAATTGTTAGGTGTTTTTTATTTCAGAATGAACACCTGCAAAATACATAGTTTTATTTTGAAAGTATAACAGACTAATTTAATTCTTTTTTAAGAAATTTAGCAGTATAACTTTTTTTATGTTTTGCTACTTCTTCGGGTGTGCCTTCAACAACTAGTTGTCCGCCGCCTTTACCACCTTCATAACCAATGTCAATAATGTGGTCAACGGTTTTAATAACATCTAAATTGTGTTCAATAATTAAAACGGTATTACCTTTGTCTGCCAATTTGTTTAAAACTTGCATAAGTACTCTAATATCTTCAAAATGAAGCCCAGTTGTAGGTTCATCTAAAATATAAAATGTGTTTCCGGTATCTCTTTTACTAAGTTCTGTGGCTAATTTTATACGCTGTGCTTCGCCACCAGATAGCGTAGTACTTTGTTGGCCAAGTGTTATATAGCCCAAACCAACATCTTTTATAGTTTTTAGTTTTTTGAAAATTTTTGGAATGTGCTCAAAAAAATCAACCGCTTCGTTAATAGTCATTTCTAAAACATCACTTATAGATTTTCCTTTGTATCTAATTTCAAGTGTTTCTCTATTAAAACGTTTACCTTGACAAGTTTCACATTCAACATAAACATCGGGTAAAAAATTCATTTCAATAACACGTAAACCACCGCCTTGGCAAGTTTCACAACGTCCACCTTTAACATTAAAACTAAAACGCCCGGGCTTGTAACCACGTATCATGGCTTCGGGTGTTTTTGCAAACAGGCTTCTAATTTCACTAAATGTACCAGTGTAAGTGGCTGGATTACTGCGTGGTGTACGGCCAATGGGAGATTGGTTAATATCTATAACTTTATCAATATGCTCTAAGCCTTTAATGCTTTTGTATGGCATTGGTTTTTTAACACCATTAAAATAATGAGCATTTAAAATAGGGTAGAGCGTTTCATTAATTAATGTAGATTTACCACTACCCGAAACACCCGTAACACCAATCATTTTTCCTAAAGGAAATTTAACCGATACATTTTTTAAGTTATTACCTGTACAACCTTTAAGCTCTAAAAAATTACCATTACCTTTTCTTCGTTTTTTTGGAACTTCAATTTCTTTTGTACCGTTTAAATAATGCGCAGTAAGTGTATTGTGCGTTTTGAGTTCTTTAACATTGCCTTCACTTATAATTTCGCCACCAAATTTACCCGCTTTTGGGCCAATATCAATAACATAATCGGCACGTTCAATCATGTCTTTATCATGTTCAACAACAATAACAGAGTTACCAATATCTCTTAAGGAAACGAGTGAATTTATAAGTTTTTCGTTGTCGCGTTGATGTAAACCAATGCTAGGTTCATCTAAAATATAAAGCACACCAACTAGTTGAGAACCAATTTGTGTTGCTAAACGTATGCGTTGTGCTTCGCCGCCCGATAAGGTTTTAGAGCTTCGGTTTAATGATAAATAATCTAAACCAACATCTAATAAAAATTGGAGTCTAGATTTTATTTCTTTTAGAATTTCCTCAGCTATTTTAAGTTGTTTTTTAGAAAGATGCTCATCTAAATTGTTAAACCAATTTGCAAGCTCCACAATATCAGTATTGGCAAGTTCAGCAATATTTTTATTGTTTATTTTGAAGTAAAGTGATTCTTTTTTTAATCTGGAGCCTTCACATTCCGGACATTTAATTTTGTCCATATATTCTTTTGCCCATCGTTTTAATGATGTAGATTCGGCAGTTTTGTATTGATTTTCAATAAAATTGGCAACACCTTCAAAATCTATATTGTAATTTCTAGTTACGCCTAATGTTTTACTTTCAATGGTAAACTTTTCGTTTCCACCAAAAAGAATCATTTGTTTTGCTTCTTCAGGAATGTCTTTGTAAGCATCGGTTAATTTAAAATCAAAGCGTTGCGCAATGGTTTCAAACTGTTTAAAAATCCAACTTTTTTTCTCAGGGCCATGGGGCGCTAAAGCACCGTTTTTTATTGAAAGTGAATCATCTGGTACTATTTTACTTGGGTTTACTTTGTAAAGTTCGCCAATGCCATTACAATTTGGGCAAGCACCTTTTGGTGAGTTAAACGAAAAATTATTGGGTTCTGGGTTTGGATATGAAATGCCTGAACTTGGGCACATTAAATTTCTGCTAAAATAGCGTGCCTTTTGAGTGTCTTGATCAATAACCATAAGCACATCTTCGCCATGATACATAGCTGTATTTATGGTTTCGGTAAGGCGTTTATCATTATCAGCGGTATTATTTACAACCAATCTATCAATAACTATTTCAATGTCATGTGTTTTGTAGCGGTCTAGCTTCATGCCTTTGGTGATGTCTTTAATTTCACCATCGGTTCTAACTTTAACAAAGCCTTGTTTTGCTATTTGCTCAAAAAGCTCACGATAATGCCCTTTTCTAGAACGAATTACAGGCGCTAAAATGTTTATGCGCTTACCTTCAAAATCTTTTTTTATAAGTTCTTTTATTTGCTCATCACTGTAGCTTACCATTTTTTCGCCAGAATTGTAGCTGTAAGCATCACTAGCACGTGCAAAAAGCAGGCGCATAAAATCATAAATTTCAGTAATTGTGCCAACGGTTGAACGTGGTGATTTGCTGGTTGTTTTTTGCTCAATGGCAATAACGGGTGAGAGGCCGTCAATTTTATCAACATCGGGTCTTTCTAAACCACCTAAAAACTGGCGTGCATAAGCCGAAAAAGTTTCAATGTAACGGCGTTGTCCTTCGGCATAAATAGTATCAAATGCTAAAGACGATTTTCCACTGCCAGACAACCCCGTAATAACCACAAGTTTTTCTCTTGGTATTGCAACATCAATATTTTTAAGGTTGTGGGCTCTAGCACCTTTAACTTCAATAAAATCTGTAAACTCACTCATAAATTTGCAAAAGCGCTAATTTACAACATTCGTTCTTAAAATTATAGCTTGCAGTTTATGTTAAATATTAAAAATTGTTAAATAAAAAAGCCGCATAAAAATGCAGCTTTTTGTGAGTTAGTCAAAAAAAATATTTTAAAACTATTACATTTTTGTTAGCTCTCCAGAGTTTAAAGAGTTGTTATAGTTTGCTTTAATTTGTTTAACATAGCCAAAGAATTTGCTATTATCTTTTTTCTCTAAAATTACGTAGGTGTTTCCGTTTTTATTTTCCACATCTTTAACAACTACTTCGGCACCGTGTACTGGTTTGTAAGTTGCTAAATTTCCTTTTTTCACAATGAAATTTAATTTAGGAAAATAAACATGATTGTACTTTGTATTTGAGGTAGCATTTACAACTAAAACATCACCAACCTTTGGTTCATTTTGGGATAATGCGTTAGGGTTTGTGTTGTTTGCAAATGAAATTCCAAAAACAAATAATAAGGCAAAACTTAATTTTTTCATGATGTTAATTTTTATAGTTAATACTGATCTTTAACGTGAAAATAACTGATGAAAATCATATAAAAAATAGCTTTTGAAATCTTTAACTTTTACCTTTTTTCAATAGTTTTTAAGCAAACCCCTTAGTTTTATAGGGTGTGTTTTTATTTTTATATGTTCACTTGTTTATTAAGGTTATTTTTGTGAATGTTCTTATTCATTTTTAATATAATAAAAGCGCAAATACCGTATAAATTAAGGGGTTGTTATTTTAATGTTATTTTTAAAATTTTAACGTTTTATTAAGAAAACAGAATAACCAAATTTAACCAAGCAACTATTTTGATATAAAAAAGGTTATTTTATTTTTGAAATTATAATAACAACTAAAAACAAGACAAATGAAATTATTAGGAATAGGCTCTAGAATAAACCATAACGATTACGGAAAAGGTGTTATAACTAATGTGACATCTCAACATTATTGGGTGACATTTATTGAAAACGGATTAGAAACTATTGATTTAAATAGTGATTTTGAAGTTATAGAAGCTGCGCATGATGATGTTGATACAGTTAGTTTTTTAGATGTTGAAACAAGTTTGGTAAATATTTTAAAAAAATGGAGTGATGCTACAGAAGTTGTTACCATTGCCGATAAATACAAAGGAGGAACACTAATTTTACAACCAGCAGATGATAATTTGAAACCGTATGAATTACCTATTGATAAGTTTTTTCATAAAATAACAATGGTAAGAGATAGATTGCGAGTTATGGAACAACGTGTTAATGCCAGCGATTTAGATGCGCAACAAAAAATAGATTTACAACAATACATTACAAGAATTTACGGTAGTTTAACCAGTTTTAATGTGCTTTTTAAATCTGATAGCCATAAGTTTGTTGGCCAAAAAAGTAAGTAATTTACTTTACACCTTCAATATCGGTAATTTCAATACCTAAAAATAATAATTTATGAAACGTGGGCACTTGTGCGCCACTTTGTGTGGTAGTCCAATCTGCCCATGAAGCTTCTAAGCCATCAATGGGTAAAATGGAAGTCCACATTTTAAAGGCTTTGGGTTTGTAATTTGTATCAAGCATCCATAGGTAAGAATCACCTGGTGTGCTACCGCCTGTTGTGTAAGTAACTAACAAACCTTTTTCATTATTAGGTAATGTTACAAGTTTGCGTTGTACACCTTCATCAAAAACTTTGTATGGTGCAAAAACCCAAAAAGAATCATTATTATAGTATTTAACTGCTTTTTCAATAAGGTCGTTGGCTAAATCGCCATCAACTTTAAAACTATGTACGTAAGCTGTATGTTTTTTAGGATTATTTAAATTTAAAACAACTTTGTATTCTTGCCACAATACAGCACATTCATTAGTTGTTTTATTCCATTTGTAATGGTGTCTTTGTTTAAAAGTCCATTCAAAATTAGCGGTATTTTTATAAGCTTCAAAATTTAAAGCTTTAAGCATTTTATGGGCTAGGGCATCAGCTTCAACACCTGTTGTTCCTTGTGGTAAATCTTCATTATACTTAAAGTATAAAAAGCCAAAAAGAAGTAAACTTGGCAGTGTAAAAAATATAATGACACCAATAATGACTTTAAATAATTTCTTTAATTTCACTGTAGAATAGGGAGTTAAGTGATTTTTCTTTAAAACTAATTTATTAAATACATTTCATTTTAAAAAAGAAAAAAGATAAACGGATAAATTAAAGGTACTAAAAAGCTATTTTGCAGTTTGAAATTGTATTGATATTTCTTCAAGTTTCTCTTCTGAAAAAATAATTAGCTCTTTAAAAAAAGACGTGAATTCAACTTCAAATTCATTGTAAAACATATCTAGTTCAACAATAGCTTCATTCATTTTTGCCCTGTTTTTAGTTCTTTTATTCATGCCATTTAAAACCTTAGCAATACCACTGGTGGTAGCATAGCTTAACAACCAATTATCTGTTATTAAATAAGGCATCATATTTTTTATTCGAGTGGGAAGTAACTCGTAATGTTCATTCAAATTATTGTAAAAATTGGCTGTATAAATTTCAAGAGGTGTGTTTGAATAGTTACTCCAGTTTTTTGCTAAAAAATGATCATAAAGTATATCTACAATAATACCAGAATATAAGCCATATTTTTTTTGAAGTTTTTTTTTGCTGGCTTTTACAGTTTGGTGCGTATCAGTAAAAAAATCAATTTGTCTGTGCAGTAAAATACCAATTTGTATGGGTGTTGGGTATGTAGTGTATTTTTTTCCTTTAATACTATCGGCTATAAAATTGCCAATTTGTACAAGATTGTTGTTGCCAGATAGGTAGATGTGGGCTAAATAATTCATTCTTTAAACTTACAAATAATTACACAAACTAATTATGTAATGTTCTGTAAATATCATGTTCTTATTTTTTTAAGTTTAATTAAAATACAAGCTAAAAAAATTATGTACGTTTGCAAAAACTACTAATAATTATGACATTAATAAAATCAATATCAGGAATTAGAGGCACTATAGGCGGAGCAATAGGTGAAAATTTAACCCCAATTGACGCTGTTAAATTTGCAGCAGCTTACGGTGCTTGGGTAAAACAAAACAGAAAAAAAGACAACTACACAGTTGTGGTTGGTAGAGACGCAAGAATTTCTGGTAAAATGATACAGAATTTAGTAATGAACACATTAATAGGCCAAGGTATTAATGTGGTTAATTTAGGGTTATCTACTACACCAACAGTTGAAGTTGCTGTACCAATGGAACATGCCGATGGCGGTATAATACTTACAGCAAGCCACAACCCAAAACAATGGAATGCACTTAAGTTATTAAATGAAAAAGGTGAATTTTTAGATGCTGATGAAGGTGCTAAAATACTTGAGTTAGCCGAAAGTAACACCATTAATTTTGCTGATGTAGATAGCTTAGGAAAAATAACTAAAAACGATGCCTATATAGATTTACACATTATTGAGGTGTTAGATTTACCTTTAGTAACCGTAAAACCTATTGAAGAAGCTAATTTTACAGTTGTTGTTGATGGTGTAAACTCAACCGGAGGTATTGCAATACCTTTATTATTAGAACGTTTAGGTGTTGAAGTTATTAAACTATATTGCGAACCAAACGGGCATTTTCCACACAACCCAGAACCTTTAAAAGAACATTTAACCGATTTATCTGAGGCTGTAAAAAAACATAATGCCGATTTTGGTATAGTGGTAGATCCTGATGTTGATAGATTAGCCTTTATGGATGAAAACGGAAATATGTTTGGCGAAGAATACACTTTAGTAGCTTGTGCAGATTATGTTTTGAGTAAAACACCAGGAAACACAGTAAGCAACATGAGCTCAACAAGAGCTTTACGCGATGTAACTGAAAAACACGGAGGAACCTATGAAGCAAGTGCTGTAGGCGAAGTGAACGTTGTTAAACTAATGAAAAAGAATAAAGTAGTTATTGGTGGCGAAGGTAACGGTGGTATTATTTATCCATCATCACATTACGGGCGCGATGCATTGGTTGGTGTAGCGTTATTTTTAAGTTTATTAGCCGAAAAGAAAATGACGGTTAGTGAGTTAAGAAACACGTATCCTAGCTACTTTATGAGCAAAAAGAAAATTCAATTAACACCAGAATTAGATGTTGATGCTGTATTAAAAACCATAGAAAACAGATATCAAAATGAACAAATAACAACCATTGATGGTGTAAAAATAGATTTCCCAGAAAATTGGGTGCATTTACGTAAAAGTAATACAGAACCTATTATTAGAATTTATACTGAGGCAAAATCACAAGAAGAAGCCGATGCTTTAGCTAATAAATTTATTACTGAACTTAGTGAAATAGCAGGTATTTAAAATGTTGTATTAGTAAAATAATATCGAAATTATGTAAATATTGGTCGTTTATAAAAACGGCCTTTTTTATGTTTAAATTTACCTAAACCATCAATTATAACTATGATTTTTAAAAACTACTTATTTTACATTATAGCTTGTTTTACAATTGTTTTTACATCTTGTAATTCAAAAAAAAACAAGTCACTAAAAACTGAAAAACCAAACATAGTTTTAATAATTGCAGATGATGTTAGTTGGGATGATACACAACCTTACGGCCACCCCAATGTAAAAACACCACATTTAAATAAAATGGCTAATGAGGGCATGCTTTTTACAGAAGCTTTTTTAACAACAAGTTCATGTAGCCCAAGTAGAACAAGTATTGTTTCAGGGTTATACCCGCACAATACTGATGCCGAACAATTATCATGGCCTCTGCCAGAAAACAAAAACACCTTTGTGCAGGCTTTAAAAGACGCAGGATATTGGACAGGTTTAGCTGGTAAATATCACATGGGTGATCCTGTAAGAGATGATTTTGATACACTTTTAGAAATGCAATGGATTGATGCTCCAATTGGATTAGACAGACGATTAAAAGGTGATGGTAGCGGCTGCGATGAATGGATTAAACTTTTAAAAGAAAGACCAAAAGACAAACCTTTTTTTACTTGGCTAGCTTCTTTTGATGCACATCGTCCGTTTTACGAAGGTATTAGCGACAATCCATACAGTCCTGATGAGGCCGTAATTCCACCTTACATGCCAGAAACTGAAGCATCAAAAAAAGATTTCGCTTTGTATTATGATGAAATTGCTAGAATGGATGATTATATAGGAAAAGTAATGGCAGAACTTGAAGCCCAAGGTGTTGCTGAAAATACGGTTGTATTATTTATTTCAGACAACGGAAGAGCTTTTCCTAGAGATAAAACCACCTTGTATGACGGTGGTATTAAAACACCATGGATAATTAAATGGCCAGCAAATATAAAACCGGGCACTGTAAACACTAATTTGGTTAGTTCGGTTGATATTGCACCAACATTTTTAATGATGGCAGGAATAAACCCACTGCCAGAATTTGAAGGTGTTAACTTATTGCCAACATTAAAAGATACTACTAAAAAGGTTAGAGATTATGTGTATGCTGAAGATCATTTTCATGATTTTGAAGATTATACACGTGCTGTTAGAAACAAAAAATACAAGTACATTAAAAACTATTATACAGATTTGCCAAACACACCTTCTGCTGATATTATTAGAGACTTAACATGGAAAAGTATGAAAGAAGAACGTGATAAAGGTACTTTAACCGAAGCGCAAATGCATTGCTTTAAAATACCAAGACCAGAGGAAGAGCTATATGATATAGAAAAAGACCCATATGAGCTAAATAATTTAGCCCAAAACAAAGATTATGATTTTATTTTAAATGATATGCGCATGAAACTAAAAACCATGCGTGAAACCACAAACGATTTTTTACCAACTCAAAGAACACCTGATGATTTTGTTAGAGAAACAGGCTATCCTACAAAATATAGAATACGTCCAAGACCATCAAAAGCAGTGTATATGAAAGCCAAAGAAGAAGGACGGGTTTTAATGAATCCAGATTTTGTAGATACAACACCTAAATAATTATTATTTAGGTTCTTTACCACGGTGTTTCCATCTTCTATGTGTCCATAAATAGTATTCAGGAGCTTCATGAAGTTGTTCTTCAACACGTTCTAAAGCAATGTCTGTAATTTCATAATTTTTAAGGTCTTTTGGGGTGTTTGTAATTGTTGAAAAAGTAGCTTCATAATACCCTCTTTTTACCTTTTTTACCTTTAAAAACACGGTAGCCATATCTAGTTTTTTTGCTAGTATTTCGGCACCCACATGTACTGGAACTCTTATTCCCATAAATTCTTTCCAATGTAGGGCTTTACGTAACAATGGAGATTGGTCAAAAACAAAACCATTAAGCGTTAATTCATTATTTTTTTTAGCCTCAATAAGTGTTGTAAATGTTTTTTTAGTAGTAATTAAGTGGCTATTATATTTTGCTCTAATGCGCTTTATCAGTTTGTCAAAATATTTATTACTTAAAGCTTTATAAACGGCGTAACCTTTATACTTAATATGTGTTTGCAAAATAAAAATCCATTCCCAACTAGCATAATGTCCCATTAATAAAACAATGCTTTTATTCTGTTTTTCAAGTTGATGAATTATATCTAAATTGGTAAAAACATAGCGTTTTTGCATCTCAGCTTCAGAAATACTAATAGATTTTATAGCCTCTACCATCATATCACATAAATGATGATAGAATTTTTTTCTAATTGTAGCTATTTCTTTTTCTGATTTTTCAGGGAAAGCAAGTTTTAAATTATTTGTTACAACCTTTGTTCTGTAACCAAAAATACGATAGAGTATAATATAAATACCGTCTGAAATTAAATAAAGTAATTTAAAAGGCAACTTAGAAATAAACCATAATAGCGGATAAACAATAATATAAATTATAAATTGCATGAATTAATTTTACATTTGTAGCCGCAAAAGTACGTGTTTTTGTTTTTACAAAATAAAAATAAAGTGTTTTCATTTTAAACGTTATCACATTATGAATCTAGATATAATAACAATTGTAATTATTGCAGCCAATGTAGTGGTGTCATTAAAAGGTTTTAATGATTATGGTTTTTTTGATAAGTACAAATTTCATGTTGGCGGTATACAGCGTGGTGAGCAAATACGCATGTTTAGTTCTGGTTTTTTGCATGTAGATATGCAACATTTACTTTTTAACATGATTACGCTGTTTTTCTTTGCAAACATTGTTATAGATTTTTTGGGTAATGGTGGTTTTATTTTAGTGTATTTAGGCAGTTTAATTTTAGGGAATTTACTATCACTTTATTTTCATAAAAACGAATACCATTATAGCGCTGTGGGTGCTAGTGGTGCAGTAACAGGTGTTTTATACGCAGCTATTTTACTAAGGCCAGAAATGAGTTTGTATATGTTTTTTATTCCCATACCAATTCCGGCATATGTTTTTGGTATAGGCTATTTATTATACTCAATTTATGGTATGAAAACACGTTTGGGAAACATTGGGCATGATGCGCATTTTGGCGGAGCAATTGGTGGTTACATACTCACGTTATTTATGGCATCGTGGTTGTTTGAACGCAATTTACTTATGGTAATATTACTGGCTTTACCAATTGTATTATTATTTGTTTTAAAACGTGCAGGTAAGCTTTAATACTTCAAAGTTTTGTATCTAGTTATAACGAATGGCATAAGTATTGACCTTATTACTGTGTAATATCAACAAGTGTTTTGTTAAGTAATTGATATTTAAATAATTAATAGTTTTTGCTAATTAAAAAAATGAAGTTAATGTGTTTAATTATGACATATTGACTTGAAAATATATATGAAAAAATCTAATTTTATAACACTAGACAGTTTGTCATTTCAGGAATTCGATGAAAATTCAGAGTTAATTCCACTAATGACACCAGAAGATGAAGAGGCCATAAATAATGAAGCGTTGCCAGAAACATTACCTATTTTATCTTTAAGAAATACCGTATTGTTTCCTGGTGTAGTAATACCTATAACTGCAGGCAGAGACAAATCAATAAAACTTATAAACGATGCCAACAAAGGCAGCAAAGTTATTGGTGTTGTGGCGCAAAAAGACGAATCTGTTGAAAACCCTTCATCAAAAGATATTCATGAAACTGGTACTGTAGCGCGTATTTTACGTGTTTTAAAAATGCCCGATGGCAATGTAACTGTTATTATTCAAGGTAAAAAACGTTTTAAAGTAGCCGAAGTGCTTACTGAAGAACCTTACATGAATGCCACTATTAGAGACTTACCAGAGGCAAAACCTGCAGTAAACAATGAAGAGTTTACAGCCATTATAGAGTCTATAAAAGATTTAGCTTTAGAAATCATTAAAGAAAGTCCTAATATTCCAAGTGAGGCTTCTTTCGCTATAAAAAATATTGAAAGCAATTCGTTTTTGGTAAATTTTGTGTCTTCAAACATGAATTTATCGGTTACTGAAAAACAATCACTTTTAGAAATAAACGATTTAAAACAACGTGCTTTGGCTACATTAAAACATATGAATGTAGAATTCCAAAGACTTGAGCTTAAAAACGATATTCAATCTAAGGTGCAGATGGATATGAGCCAGCAACAGCGCGAGTATTTTTTACACCAACAAATTAAAACTATTCAAGAAGAATTAGGCGGTGTAAGTCATGACGAAGAGATTGAAGACATGAAAGCCAAAGCCCAAGAAAAACATTGGGATGACAAAGTAGCTAAGCATTTTGAAAAAGAAATAGCCAAACTACAGCGCATGAACCCGCAAGTGGCCGAATATTCAATTCAACGTAATTACTTAGAGCTGTTTTTAGATTTACCTTGGAATGAATTCAGCAAAGATAAATTCGATTTAAAACGCGCCAAAAAGATATTAGACAGAGATCATTACGGTTTAGATGATGTGAAAAAACGTATTATTGAATACTTAGCGGTTTTAAAGTTAAGAAATGATATGAAATCGCCAATTTTATGTCTTTATGGTCCTCCAGGAGTTGGTAAAACATCTTTAGGAAAATCTATAGCCGAAGCGTTAGGGCGCGAATATGTTAGAATTTCTTTAGGTGGTTTACGTGATGAAGCTGAAATTAGAGGTCACAGAAAAACCTACATAGGCGCTATGCCAGGGCGTATTATTCAAAGTTTAAAAAAGGCAGGCACATCAAACCCTGTGTTTGTTTTAGATGAAATTGATAAATTATCAAACTCGCATCAAGGAGATCCTTCTTCAGCAATGCTTGAAGTTTTAGACCCTGAACAAAATAGTGAGTTTTATGACAACTTTTTAGAAATGGGCTATGACCTCTCAAAAGTTATGTTCATTGCTACATCAAACAGTTTAGCAACCATTCAACCTGCATTGTTAGACCGTATGGAAATTATAAATGTAACAGGTTATACTATTGAAGAAAAAGTAGAAATTGGTAAACGTCATTTACTTCCAAAGCAATTAAAAGAACACGGTTTAAATACCGATAATCTTAAAATAGGAAAACCACAACTAGAAAAAATTGTTGAAGGTTATACAAGAGAATCTGGTGTGCGTGGTTTAGATAAACAAATAGCTAAAATGGTGCGTTTTGCAGCAAAAAACATAGCTATGGAAGAAGATTACAACATAAAAGTAACAAATGACGATGTTATTGATGTACTAGGAAGCCCTAAATTAGAGCGTGATAAATACGAAAATAACAATGTTGCTGGTGTTGTAACTGGGTTGGCATGGACACGTGTTGGTGGTGATATTTTGTTTATTGAATCTATTTTATCTAAAGGAAAAGGTGCTTTAACAATTACAGGTAACCTTGGTAAAGTCATGAAAGAATCGGCTACCATTGCCATGGAATATATAAAATCTCATGCTGATGAATTTGGTATAAACCCTGAAGTTTTTGATAAGTATAATGTGCATATTCACGTACCAGAAGGTGCTACACCTAAAGATGGGCCAAGTGCGGGTGTAACCATGTTAACATCATTAATTTCATTATTTACACAGCGTAAAGTAAAAAAGAGTATAGCCATGACAGGAGAAATTACTTTACGTGGTAAAGTACTGCCAGTAGGTGGTATAAAAGAGAAAATTTTAGCAGCAAAACGCGCAAGAATAAAAGAAATTTTACTTTGCGAAGATAATAAACGTGATATTGAAGAAATAAAACCTGAATATTTAAAAGGTTTAACATTCCATTACGTGCAAGATATGAGTGATGTTATTAAAATAGCACTCACAAACCAAAAAGTAAAAAATGCTAAAAAACTTTAGTAAGTAATATTTAAAATTAAAAATGTCATTTTAAACCTACTGTTTATAATGACATTTTTTTATGAAATAAAAAAAACATAGTATCGTTTTTAAGATAGATTTACGTTATTTGTACGGTAAATATATGTTTAGAAAAATTATCACGTTTTATTGTTTGTGTTTTTGCTCTTTAATTTTTGCACAAATTGGAGGCGAACACACGTATCAATTTCTAAATTTAATATCTTCTCCAAGACAAGCTGCTTTAGGCGGAAAAGTACTAACCAATGTAGATTATGATGTAACACAAGCCTTATATAACCCAGCAACAATTAATGTTGAAATGGATAACCAATTGGCCGTAAATTACACCAGTTATTTAGGCGGCATAAGTTATGGTACTGCTGCATATGCTTACACTTTAGATAGAAGAACACAAACATTTCACGCAGGTGTAACATATATAAATTATGGCTCTTTTGATGGGTATGACGAACAAGGAAATGCCACAGGAACTTTTTCAGGAGGCGAAGCCGCTTTGTCATTTGGTTATGCTCGCCAAATTGGATATTCAGATTTTTATTTAGGCGGTAATTTGAAATTGATAAGTTCAAAATTAGAACAATACACATCATTTGGTGCAGCCGTTGATGTTGGTTTAATTTATATAAATGAGTATTTAGATTTTAATGCCGCTTTAGTAATTAGAAACCTTGGTACACAAATTACAACATATGCTGGCTTGCAAGAAACATTACCTTTTGAAGTAAGCTTGGGCTTATCACAACGTTTAGAAAATGTGCCAATTCGTTGGCATGTAACTTTAGAAAATTTGCAGCAATGGCCTATTGCAGCATCAAATCCGGCAAGATCTACAAGCGATTTAAACGGTAACCAATCCAATGAAAAAGTGGGATTTCTGGGGCAGGTTATTAGGCATACAATTTTAGGAGCCGAATTATTTCCTGAAGGCGGATTCAATATTAGATTAGGCTATAATTTTAGAAGAGGTGAGGAGTTGCGTATTGTAGATCAGCGTAATTTTTCAGGTTTATCTGCTGGTATTTCTATAAAAATGAATAAAATGCGTTTTAGTTATACACACGCTAAATACACAAGTGCAGCCAATTCAAATTTCTTTGGCTTACAAATAGATTTAAATTAATAAACTCAGTTAAGTACTTTGGTTATTTATTTTTATAAAATTGAAGTATTTTTGTATTTCAAATCTAAAAAATGAACAAAATAACCATTGCAATTGATGGGTTTTCATCAACCGGAAAAAGTACGGTAGCTAAACAAATAGCAAATCATTTAGGGTATATTTATGTAGATTCTGGTGCAATGTATAGAGCTGTTACGCTTTATGCAATGCAAGAAGGGTTAATTTTAAAAGATGATTTTAATGTTGAAGCATTAATTTATCAATTAGATAAAGTAAATATTAGCTTTACTTATAATGAAGATTTAGGTTTTGCTGAAGTTTATTTAAACGGAATTAATGTTGAAAAAAAGATAAGAACTCTTGAAGTTTCAAGTTTTGTTAGTAAAGTAGCTGCAGTATCTGAAGTCAGACAAAAATTAGTAACAATTCAGCAACAATTAGGCAAAGATAAAGGTGTTGTTATGGATGGACGCGATATTGGTACCGTAGTGTTTCCTAATGCTGAATTAAAGTTATTTATGACAGCATCTGCCGAAACTAGAGCGCAAAGGCGTTACAAAGAACTTACAGATAGAGGTGATGATATAACGTATGAAAACGTACTTAAAAATGTGCAAGAACGTGATTATTTAGATTCTACAAGAAAAGATTCACCACTAATAAAAGCAGATGATGCTATTGAAATTGATAACTCAAATTTATCACTTAAACAACAGTTTGAAAAAATTTTGATGTTAGTTAAAATGACTTTAGAAGATACGGAGTGATTTTATAAAATAACTTAATTACATAGAAAAGGCGAAGATTAAAAACTTCGCCTTTTTTAGGTTATTACTTATTTACTAATTTATATTGTGTTTCTAAAGGAACACCAAATAAACCTTCTAATTCGGTTTTAATTTGTTTATAAAATTTGGTGTCTGGAGGCATAACTAAATTATTCCAGAATTCAGGGTTGTATTTTACATCTAAATCATTAACATCTTTTTCTACGCCATAAGGTATTACCTTTATTTTCTTTTTATCTGTTTCAACGTTTAGTACAAAAGCTTCAGATTTATATTGTAAAGTTTCTGCTGGTGTACCCAGTAATTCTTTAGGAATTTTATCTTTTGGAAATTTCCATGAATTTCTGTAGTAGCTTAATACCATTTTTCCATTAGTATGTTTTTTATAAATATAAAGTGAGTTTCCTCGTTCTATTCTATAAACGTTATTATTGTTTACACCAATGTATATTTTTATTTTTTCCCAATCATAAACATTACTTTGGCCTTGCAGTATTACAACATCTTCACCATCATAAGAAGAATCTCCTATTTTTTTCCAAGAAAACTTTTTTAAGTTTCTGGCATGTTGAGAAGCCATAGGCCTAAATGGGTTAAGCTCAAACATACCTTGTATGGGGTGTCTCCATTGTTTTCTTTTCCAGTATCTGTAATCGGCAGATTTTCTTGCTTCTGCTATTTCTACTTGCCCCATGTAATATGCAGGACCTCTATCTCTAATTTTTATATAATTTTCAACAAAAAATTTAGCTTTATTTTCTTCAGTTGAAGAAGCTCTATATAAAATCTCTAATAAATGTGGCTTACTAATTGTGTTGTCTTTTAAAGATTTAATAGCATTTAGTGCGTAATCTTTTGGTGCTAATAGTGTAACTGCATCAAGTTCTGTAATAGTTTCAACTAAAATAATTTCTTTTTTTTCAAGCTTTAAAAAATCTTCAACAACTATTTTATAAGGGTTATAACCTAAACTAGATACAGATATGGTGTCTTTAAGTTCATTTTGTGTTATAGAAAAAGCAAATTCACCATCTTCGGTACTTGCTGTACCAATGTATTTTTCAACAATACCAACAGCAACAAAGGGAACGGGTTCATTAAATTCATCTAAAATAATACCTTTTATTTCTGTTTTTTGTTGTGCATGTGTATGTATAAAACCTATTAAAAACAAGGTTAGTACGTAAAATATTCTTTTCATATAATTTTAATTATTAATTAATTCGTATTGTTTTTCTAACGGTACACCGTAATTACTTTCTAATTCTTTTTTAATTTTTTTGTAGAATTCCGTATCTGGAGGCATGCTAAGATTGTGCCAAAAATAAGCATTGTATGGTACATTGATTTCTCCCATGTCTGTATCGCCTCCAAAAGGTTTTACTTTAGATTTTTTCTTGTCAACTTCAACTTTATAAATAAACGCTTCAGATTTGTATGAAATAATCTTAGCATCAGTATTCCAGTATTCTCTTGGTATTTGGGTTTTGTTATTTTTTGAGTTCCAGCCCCACTCAGATGAATAATAACTTAAATACAACTTGCCATTTACATGTTTTTTGTACAAGTATAATGATTTTCCTTTTTCAATTTTATAAATTCCGTAGTTATCTACACCAATGTATAATGTTATTTTTTCCCATTTTTTCTTTGGGTTTGTACCTTCTAAAATTATAACATCTTCACCTTCATATGATGTGTCTCCTGTTTTTTTCCAGCTAAACTTTTTAAGGTTAGGTTGTTTTTCTGAAGGCCTCAAGGGGTTTCCTGTAGCCATGTAATTAATATTATGTGTCCATTGTTTACGCTTCCAAACTCTATAATCTGCAGATTTTCTAACTTGTGAAACTTCAATTAAGCCTAAAGGGTAAGCGGGACCTCTATCACGAATTTTTATATAATTTTCAACAAAAAATTTAGATTTTCCACTTTCGGTAGCAGCTCTTCTATAAAGCATTTCAATTTTGTGAGGGTCACTTAAAGTATTTTGCTTTAAATATTTGAGAGCATTTACAATATATTCACTTGGTGATAATAATTTAATAATATCAAGTTCTGTTACAGTTTCTTTTAAAATTATTTCTTTTTTCTCTAGTTTTAAATAATCTTCAACCTTTATTTTAAAAGAGTCAAAACCTAAGCTTGATACACTTAAACTATCCTGAAGTTCGTTTTTTGTTACTAAAAATGAAAAACCACCATCTTCAGTACTTGCTGTTCCTATATATTTTTCAACAATACCAACCGCAACAAAAGGTACGGGTTCATTAAATTCGTCTAAAATAATACCTTTAATTTCTATTTTTTGTTGTGCAAATAATAGAAAAGGTAGTATTAAAAATAAATACGTAATTTTTCTCATCATAAGTAATTAGTTTTAAGTTTTAGTTTTTGTGGTTTTTTACATTTAATTAAACGAAAAGTTTTGTAATAAAAAAATGCGTGCTTCAAAAATACTTTTAAAGCACGCATTTAAGTAAAACTTATGTTTTTATATATACAATAAAAGTACTTTTATTATAGGTTTGGTATAACCAACTCTTGGTCTGGGTGAATTACATCTGGGTTTTTTAAAATGTTTGTGTTTGCTTCAAAAATTTCTTTGTATTTCATGGCATCTTTGTAGTAATGCTTAGCAATTTTACCTAGAGTTTCGCCACTTTTTACTATATGTCTGTGGTACACAGTTTCATCGGCTACTTTAATATCGGCCATGATATCTGCTGGATTTTCACCGCCAATTTCCTTAATCTTATCCCAAATTAAGTTTTTTTCGTATTGGGTGTTTGCTGTTCCAAAAACTTTAAGAACATCACCTTCAATTTGTACATCTCCGTTTTGAATGTTTAAAGTTTCTCCTAAATCTAAAACGTCTTGGTATTTTGCTTTTACTGCCATGTTTAAAAAATTTGTATTAATGTTAAGGTTAAATATAATTAAATTTATTAGGTATAAACCAATTTTATAATTTATGTTTCTATTAATTAAGACACATTATTTTGTGTTAAGTCACAAAATATTATGAGTTCATTTTTAGGTAATTAGGTTAAAAATAGTTATTTTTGCACTCCTTTTAGCAAATTGTGAAAAGATAAAAGGGCTGAAACACTAGTAAAATTAACACTTCTGTGTGTTATTTGCTTAATTCTTTTCAAGCATACAGAATACAAATTACAATGTGTATTTATTTACAATAATAATAAATAAAACCATTGTTTACTTATTAAATGGCTGAAGAAGCAAAAAATCCTGAAGTTGAAACTCAAGAAACTTCAACTGTAAAAGAAGCTCCAGTAGTATCTGAAGCACAAGCTAATCCTGAAAAATTTTTAAAAGACTTTAACTGGCACAATTACCAAGAAGGTATTGATGAAGTTGACGGTAAACAACTTGAAGAATTTGAAAAATTAGTAGCTGAAAACTTTGTAGACACTTTAAATGATGAAGTTGTTGAGGGTACAGTAGTTCACATTTCTGATAGAGATGCAATTATTGATATCAACGCAAAATCTGAAGGTGTAATTTCATTAAACGAGTTTCGCTACAACCCTAACTTAGCAGTTGGTGATAAAGTAGAAGTATTAATTGATGTACGTGAAGATGCTACAGGACAATTAGTATTATCTCACAGAAAAGCAAGAGTAATCAAAGCATGGGACCGCGTAAATGCAGCGCATGACACAGGTGAAATTGTTAACGGTTTTGTAAAATGCAGAACTAAAGGAGGTATGATTGTAGATGTTTTTGGCATTGAAGCATTCTTACCAGGATCTCAAATTGACGTTAAACCAATTAGAGATTACGACCAGTATGTAAATAAAACTATGGAATTCAAGGTTGTAAAAATCAACCACGAGTTTAAAAACGTTGTTGTTTCTCATAAAGCACTTATTGAAGCTGATATTGAAGAACAAAAGAAAGAAATCATTGGTCAGTTAGAAAAAGGTCAAGTACTAGAAGGTGTTGTTAAAAACATTACATCTTACGGTGTATTTATTGATCTTGGTGGTGTAGATGGTTTAATTCACATTACAGACTTATCATGGTCTAGAATTAACCACCCTAACGAAATTGTTGAGTTAGATCAAAAATTAAATGTTGTAATTCTTGATTTTGATGAAGATAAATCTAGAATTCAATTAGGATTAAAACAATTAAGCAAACACCCTTGGGAAGCATTAGCTGAAGAGGTTAAAGTAGGTGATAAAGTAAAAGGTAAAGTAGTTGTAATTGCAGATTACGGTGCATTTATTGAAGTTGCTGATGGTGTTGAAGGTTTAATTCACGTATCTGAAATGTCATGGTCTACACACTTACGCTCTGCACAAGATTTCGTTTCTGTAGGAGATGAAGTTGAAGCAGTTATCTTAACTTTAGATAGAGAAGAGCGTAAAATGTCTTTAGGTATTAAGCAATTAACTCCAGACCCATGGACAGATATTACTACTAAATACCCATTAGGCTCTAAACACACAGGTATTGTACGTAACTTTACTAACTTTGGTGTATTTGTTGAATTAGAAGAAGGTATTGACGGGTTAATTTATATCTCAGATTTATCTTGGACTAAGAAAATTAAACACCCAAGTGAATTCTGTGCTGTAGGAGATAAGTTAGATGTTGTTGTTTTAGAATTAGATGTTGAAGGACGTAAATTATCTTTAGGTCACAAACAAACAACTGTAAACCCTTGGGATAAATACGAAACTGAATTTGCTTTAGATACAACACACTCTGGTGCAATTGAAGAATTAGTAGACAAAGGAGCAACAGTTAAGTTTAACGAAGATATAGTAGCATTTGTACCTTCTAGACATTTAGAAAAAGAAGACGGAAGCAAATTATCTAAAGGTGAAACTGCAGATTTCAAAATTATTGAATTCAACAAAGAATTTAAACGTGTTGTAGCATCGCATACAGCAATATTTAGAGAAGAAGAAGCTAAAAATGTAAAAGCTGCCGCTAAAAAAGCTGCCGCTGCTGCTGCTGAAGCTAAACCAACTCTAGGTGATGCTAATGATGCTTTACAAGCTCTTAAAGATAAAATGGACGGAAAAGCATAATTAATAATTTTTTTCATTTCTGTAAAAACAGAAATTCATTTATAAACTTTAAAAAGCCTTCAAGAAATTGAAGGCTTTTTCTATTTAAAACATATAGTTTCTTAAACAATATAATCTTTCAACTTCTAAAATTTTACACTACATTTGTTCTCCAAACCGTTTGGATTAGTATATGAGTCAAAAAGTTTTACTAAACACAAAAGAAGTAAACATCATTCTTCACCGATTGGCTTGTCAACTTATTGAAAAACATAACGATTTTTCAAACACCGTTTTAATTGGTTTACAACCAAGAGGCGTTTATTTGGCAAACAGAATTTCTAAAATACTTAAAAATCAATACAACGTAAAAAACGTTAAACAAGGCCAATTAGATATTACATTTTATAGAGATGATTTTAGAAGAGGAGACAAACCGCTAAAAGCAAACACAACTCAAGTAGATTTTCTTGTTGAAAATAAAAATATTGTGTTCATTGATGATGTTTTGTATACAGGCCGAAGCATAAGAGCCGCTTTAACAGCTATACAATCATTTGGCAGACCAAACGAAATTGAGCTGCTAACCTTAATTGACAGGCGTTTTAGTAGGCATTTACCCATACAACCTAACTACAGAGGCAGGCAAGTTGATGCCATTAATAATGAAAAAGTAATAGTACATTGGCAAGAAAACGAAGGAGAAGATGCCGTGTATTTAATTGAAAAATAATACGTTTTTGGTTTTTATTGTGAAGCATTTTAAACTAAAAACATTAAAATTTAAGTAAATAAAATGAGCGAATTAAGTGTAAACCACTTATTAGGAATAAAATATCTTAAGCCAAAAGATATTGATCTAATTTTTGAAACGGCAGATCATTTTAAAGAAGTGATTAATAGGCCTATAAAAAAAGTACCTTCGCTTAGAGATATTACAATAGCAAACCTGTTTTTTGAAAATTCAACCAGAACAAAATTATCGTTTGAATTAGCCGAAAAACGCTTATCTGCCGATGTTATAAACTTCTCATCAGGGCAATCTTCAGTAAAAAAAGGAGAAACACTTATAGATACTGTAAACAATATTTTATCAATGAAAGTTGATATGGTTGTTATGCGTCACCCCAATCCGGGAGCAGGTATATTTTTATCTAAACACGTAAAGGCAAGCATTGTAAATGCAGGTGATGGCGCACATGAACACCCAACACAAGCCTTGTTAGATTCATATTCTATAAGAGAAAAATTAGGCGATGTAGCTGGTAAAAAAGTGGTTATTGTGGGCGATATTTTACACAGCAGAGTGGCGCTTTCAAATATATTTGCTTTACAATTACAAGGTGCCCAAGTTATGGTTTGTGGCCCAAAAACACTATTGCCTAAATATATTAGTGAATTAGGTGTAAAAGTAGAAACAAACCTGCGTAAAGCGTTAAATTGGTGTGATGTAGCCAATATGTTGCGAGTGCAAAATGAACGCATGGATATTAGTTATTTCCCTTCAACCAGAGAATACACACAACAATTTGGTGTAAACAAAGCCTTTTTAGATTCTTTAGATAAAGAAATTACAATAATGCACCCAGGACCAATTAATAGAGGTGTTGAAATTACTAGTGATGTGGCAGATTCTAATCAATCCATCATTTTAAATCAAGTTGAAAACGGCGTAGCCATAAGAATGGCCGTAATTTATTTGTTAGCCTCAAAAATAAAACAATAGCTATGATTTTTGATCAAAAAGAAAATACAACCATAATAACACAAGAAAAAGCTACCGTTATTGAGTTGGTTAAAAAACTTCAGGCGTTATACCCAAAGTATAAAAATAATAACGTAATTATTAATTTAACAACGTTAAAGCCTATAAAGCTAGAAGAACTTATTGAGTTTTTACAATTATCAAACACGCACAGAGCTGCTAAACATTCGTTTATAATAGTTACTAATAAAGTAAATTTTGATGAAGTTCCAGATGAAATTGTTGTAGTGCCAACATTACAAGAGGCTTATGATATTATTGAAATGGAAGAAATGGAACGCGATTTAGGCTTTTAACCTTATGAAATTAACTATTTTAGGCTGTTACAGTGCCACACCAAGAATTTTAACCAATCCTACCTCTCAAGTTTTAGAGATGCGCGGAAATATGTTTTTAATTGATTGTGGTGAAGGTACACAAGTACAACTTAGAAAACATAAAATAAAGTTTAGCCGCATAAAACACATATTTATATCGCATTTACACGGCGATCATTTTTTTGGTTTAGTTGGCGTAATTTCAACGTTTAGGTTGTTAGGTAGAGAAGCAGATTTGCATATTTATGGACCTAAAGGCATTAAAGAAATAATTACCTTGCAAATGAAGTTGGCAGATTCTTGGACCAATTATAAGCTCATTTTTCATGAACTTACAGAAACCAATTCGCAATGTATTTTTGAAGATGATAAAGTTGAAGTTCATACCATTCCTTTAAATCATAGAATATATACAAACGGTTTTTTATTCAAAGAAAAAGAAGGCGACAGAAAGTTAGATATTAACGCTGCAACAGATGCTAATATTGATGTTGCATACTACCGCAAACTAAAACAAGGTTTTGATATAGTTAATGAAAACGGTGATACTATTAAAAATGAAACGGTAACTAAACCTGCCAAAAAACCTAAAAGTTATGCCTTTTGTAGTGATACTATGTACAAAGAAGATATTGTACCTATAATACAAAATGTAGATGTGCTGTATCACGAATCTACTTTTTTAGAAACCCAAGCACATTTAACAGAGCGTACCAAACATTCAACAGCTAAAGAAGCCGCAACCATTGCTAAAAAAGCAAATACTAATACATTAATTTTAGGGCATTATTCAACACGATATAAAGATATAAATGACTTTAAATTAGAGGCAGAACAAGTTTTTAATAATGTTGTGTTGGCTCAAGATGGTAAAGTTTTCAACTTTTAAGCACCACAAGTTCTTTTAAATTTGAAATCCATTCAATAGCTTCGTTTAAACTTTCGCAACGTTTAATACTTTTATTTGTAATCATTTTTTCAATAGAAGCATTACCAAAAGCCAAATCACTGTATAAAACAAAAGCACTAGCGGTAACAAAATTATATTCAGCATCAATTTTATTAAAACATTGCGGGTTAGTAGAGTATGAGTTAATTCTGTTAGCAATAAAACCTATTTTTGAATGTTCACCATAAAAACTAACCAAATCTTCCATTAACGCTTTTAACAAACTATAATCAATATGTACACCTTCATTAATTTCGGCTACATAAAAATTTTCACAAAGGTAAAATGTACCAAAAGATAAAACATGTTTATAGCTGTTGTTGTTTTTAAAATAATTAGTAGTTTCGAAGCGCATAATACAAACAATTAATTTGAGTATTTTTAAAATTTGAGAAGAGGTTTATAGCAATAATGGCTTCAAAAAATAATCCTATACACTAATATACAATATTTTACATTAATATTAATTATAATAAAAAGTAAAGTTTGTGTTAATTTAATTTATGGAAAACGATTTAAGTAATTACAGAAAATCTTATGAAAAAGGAGCTTTACTTTTAGCCGATGCTCCAGAAAACCCAATGGAATTATTTCAAAAATGGTTTTTTGAAGTTGATGCCTTTTTTACAGAAGATGAAAATAACGCCATGACAATTTCAACAATTGGTTTAGACGGTTTTCCTAAAAGTAGGGTAGTACTACTAAAAAAATATACTTTTGAAGGGTTTATTTTTTATACCAATTATTTAAGTGAAAAGGGTAAAGCCATTGAAAAAAATCCAAATGTATGTTTATCTTTTTTTTGGCATAAAGCCGAAAGACAAGTTATAATTAAAGGAAAAGCCAGTAAAATTGCCGAAAACCTAAGTGATGGTTATTTTGAGTCTAGACCAAGAGGCAGCCAATTAGGGGCATTAGTTTCAAACCAAAGTGAAGTTATAGAAAGCAGGAGTTATATTGAAAACAAACTTATAAACTTAGAAAAAGCCTACGAAGGTAAAGAAATACAAAGACCGGCACATTGGGGTGGTTATATAGTCAAACCTGTTGAAATTGAATTTTGGCAAGGTAGACCAAACAGATTGCATGACAGAATACGATATCAATTACAGGAAGATTATAACTGGCTTATAAATCGACTATCTCCTTAAAATATCGTTTAAAAGCTTTTTTTTAACATTTTAGACTATTTTTAATCGATTAAATACATATTTTTGCGATTAAACACATGTTTTTAATCGATTTTAACATTTCATTAACACTTTATAAGTAGGTTAACCTTAAATTTATAATACCAAATCTAAATTTACCTACTTATGAAGTTATTAGCTAAACTGCCAACATTGGCATTGTTTGCTGTATTGTGCGTTTCTTGTGCCACAGACAGTATTGACGATAAAGTTGAATTGTTAGAATTAAGTACCGTAACCCCACAAACTAAAACTATAGAAATTGAAGTTTTAGAACACATTAACAATCACCGGTTATCTATAGGCTTAAATCCTTTACAAGATTTACAAATTATTAAATCTGTTGCTTTTACACACACAGATTATATGCTTGATACAGGCGATGTGTCTCATCATAATTTTTTTACTAGGAGCGATTATTTAAAATCGAATGCTGGCGCAAAATCTGTTTCTGAAAATGTAGCTTATGGCTATAGTTCTGCCGAAACTGTTGTTAAAGCTTGGTTAAAAAGTGAAGGCCATAGAGCAACAATTGAAGGCGATTTTACAAATTGTGATATTTCAGCTGAACAAAACGACAAAGGGCGTTGGTATTTCACCAACATCTTCATTAAAAAATAACGTTGCATTATACCCTATAATGGTTACGTAAACCCATAACCTTTTATGTTTAAATAATCGTATGGCAAATAGGCACGCTATATGTTACGTTTTATTCATTTTAAGTGTTATATTAATAACTACAGGTTATTAAATTTAGCTTTAGGTATATAAATCCTCTCTTTAAAGGGAGGATTTATTGTTTTATATAGATGAATTAAAATAATAATAAAAAGCCTTTGTATTAATTTACAAAGGCTTTTAGTGAGAAATATATAGAACTTCTAATTGGTTTTTAGTTTGATGTAATAATAATAAACTGTGTACGTCTATTTTGTTGATGTTCAGCTTCAGTACATTTAGTATTATTGTTACAATTATTTACTAATTGTTCTTCGCCATAACCTGTGTAGCCTTTAATTCTACTTTCAGGAACACCTTTATTAATTAAGTATTTAAACGTAGCATTAGCTCTTTTTTGAGATAACATTTTATTGTAATTACTAGGGCCTCTAGAATCTGTATGCGATGCAATACTAATTTCTATATTTGGGTATTTAACTAGTAATATCTCAGCTATTTTATCTAACGCTTCACCACTATCTTTTCTAATGTTAGAAGTATCAAAATCAAAATAAATAGTACTTAAATTATCTAAACTAGGCGCTTCTTCAACAGCTTTGGGTTGTAAAGAAACGTTGTTAGTTATTTTAGTTGTACTTTTTTCTATGTTTTTTGTAGAGACTTGTATTGATTTGTCAATAAAGTTTTCTTTTAAAACTTCAACAATATAGTTTGTGTCTCTTTCTAAATTTATTTCATAATTACCATTTTCATCAGTGGTTAATTCTGCAATTTTAGTACCATTTAGATCTTTAAGAATAACTTTAGCATTTTCTATTGGGGCATTAGTTGAAGCATCGGTAATACTACCTTCTAGTGTTAATTGTGGTATTCTATCAAAAGCATAAATATCATCACTACCAACACCGCCATGTCTGTTTGAAGCGAAAAATCCAGTTAATCCATCATCATCCATAAAAAAAGAGAAATCGTCTTTACTAGAATTTACTGGCACTCCTAAATTAACAATATTAAAATTATTATTACTGTTTTTTACAGCAGCAAAAATATCTAACATGCCTAATCCTGGGTGCCCATCGGAAGCAAAAAACAATGTGCCTTCAGTGTTAATAAACGGGAAACGTTCATTTTTATAGGTGTTAATAGTGTTTCCAACATTAACAGGTTTGCCGTAATTACCATCATTAAGTATTTCTACATAATAAATATCTGATCCACCGTTACCTCCTGGCATATCTGAAGCAAAATACAGTTTTGTTTCATCGTGGTTTAAAGCGGGGTGTGCGTTAGAGTAGGCATTGTTATTAAAGTTTAATTCTTCAATATTGGTCCATGTGTCATCAACAAGCGTGGCTTTATATATTTTTAAATTACTTGTGCCTTTAGAGTCTTTATCTAATTTATTTTTTCTGAAAGATGTTCTAGAAAAATACATGGTTTTACCATCTTTAGTAATAGTAACAGGGCCATCATGGTACACCGAATTTACTTTCCCTTTTAGCCTAGATTTATTGTTTACAATACTGTCAGTTATATTATTTGTAGTGTATATGTCTAAAAAAGGCTGGTTGTCCCAACCGTAAACATGTTTTGTTGAGGCGCCTTCTGTTCTTGATGACGTAAAGTATATTGTACCATTGTGTTTGTACGCTCCAAAATCACTGTATTTAGAGTTAAATTTTACATCTTTTAAAAAGTATTGCTGCTTAGCATCAAATATATTGTTTAAGAAAGTACCATCATTATTTAGTAAGCGAGAGTTCATTACACCACCAGCTTGCTTAAATTTTTGTAAATATGTTCTAGATTCATTGTACTTACCAACTGCACGTAATGCTTGTGCATATTTGTATAAATACTCTTTAGGAGCGTTATTTTGCTGTAAAACTTTTTCGTAATAGACAACAGCACTATCTGCATTACGCATGTAAGCATAACTATCGGCTAGTTGCCTAGTAGCATATTCTGCATTGAAATTTTTATCAATAAGATTGTGGTATACCTTTGTTGCATTGGCAAAAGAAAAGGTATTAAATAGTTTGTCTGCCTTTTTTTGCGCGCCATATTGAGCAAAAGCATTTACGGCAATTAGTATAGCAAAAGCATTTAATATGTATGTTTTTAATTTCATAGGGGCGGTAATTTAAATTAAAAAACTACTAGTAAGCTAGTAAATGAATACAAGTACTAGCTTTTTGTTTATTCCATTTTTACAACAATAAATTGTGTTCTACGGTTTAATTGATGATCTTCTTCTTCACAATTTTCACCATCTTCACAACCGTTGGTTAATCTACGTTCACCAAAACCTTCATGAGCTGTAATTCTATCAGGGTGTATACCTTTTAAAATTAGGTATTCATATGTTGAGTTTGCTCTATCAATAGATAATTTATCATTGTAAGTTAAAGATCCTCTAGAATCTGTGTGTGATTCAATTCTAATTACCATTTCAGGATAATCATTTTGCATGAGGTTTACAATTTTATCTAGCTCTAATGCAGCGTCTTCTCTTATGTTATGTTTGTTAAAATCAAAATAAATGGTATTTAATTCGGCTAGTTTAATAACGTCTTGTACTGGATTTAACAGCATGTTAGCATCAATGGTAACAAGTTCTGTTTGAATATTTTTTGATGTAAAGTTTCTATAATCATCAATATATTTATCTTGACTGGCAACTATTTTATAATCTTGATTTCTATCTATGTTAATTTGATAAAAGCCATTTTCATCGGTTTCCATATAGGCTATTTCATTACCTTTATCATCAAATAAAGTAATTTTTGCACCTACAATGGGGTTCATATTAATAGCATCATTTACAACACCTTCAACATGCAAGGTAGGCTCTCTATGATAGGCATAAATATCATCACTACCGCGACCGCCTTTTCTATTTGAAGCAAAATACCCTGTAATGCCGTTTGGGTTCATTGTAAACGAAAAATCATCTTTGTTAGAGTTTATAGGAATACCTAGATTTACTACATCAATAAAATCATCATTTTCACCTTTAATAGTTGCAAAAATATCAAGTAAACCAAGTCCTGTATGCCCATCGGAGGAGAAGAATAATACATCTTCTTTATTTATAAACGGAAAACCTTCAGCACTTTCAGTATTTATAACACTACCTAAATTTTGGGGTTCACCTAAAGAACCATCAGGTTTTATGTCAACCACGTAAATATCAGATCCGCCGAAGCCTCCAGGTCTATCGGATGCAAAATATAGTTTAGAATCATCTTTATTTAATGCGGCATGTTGTGTAGAGAAATCATCACTATTTATTGAAAGATCTTCAATATCTGTCCATGTACTATCGCGGTATGTTGCACGGTATATTTTCATATTAGTCATACCTTTACTATCTTTTTTCTCAATATCATTTTGAAAATTATTACTTGAGAAATACATGTGTTTACCATTTTTTGTGATAGTTACTGGGCCATCATGGAAAATAGAATTAACATCACCTTTAAGTTTTCCTGAATGATCTACGTTTCTTCTAGATTTAACATCAGTTACGTACACATCAAGAAAAGGCTGCTCATTCCACCCATATACACGCTTTATAGAAACACCTTCATCTCTAGATGAGGCAAAGTAAACTTTACCATTATGTTCAAAAGCGCCAAAATCACTGTATTTAGAATTAAATCTAACTCTGTCTAAAAAATATTGTTTTTTAGCACCAAAAACACTTGAAATAAAATTGATGTCTTTTGAAAAATCATTAGCGTTTACAACCCCACCAGAATCTTTATAACGTTTAAGCCAAATATTAGATTCTTTGTACTTTTTTATACCACGTAATGCTTGGGCGTAACTATAGTAATATTCTACCGGAACATTTTCTTGCTTTACAACACTTTTATAGTATCTGGCAGCATTTTTTGGGTCTCTTAAATACGTATAGCAATCGGCTAAACGTCTTGTTGCATAATCTTTATTATAATTTTTTTGAATAAGTTCTCTGTAAACTTTAGCAGCTTTTACAAATGAAAACTTATTAAAAAGTGTATCGGCTCTTTTTTGCTTGCCTTGTTGTGCATATGCAGATAGACTAAGCGTTAGCGTTATACAAACTAATATGTAATGTTTTAATTTCATAAAATGCCTTAATTAGAAATAACGTGGTGATTTTAGTTTAGAACTTAAGAATTTGAATTCATAAATTAATAGAATTTCATGTGTTCCTGAAGTGTAATCTGCTATGTCTGAAATGGGTTTTTCATAAGCATACCCAACACGCAATTGTCTTGAAATTTGAAAATCTGCAATACCACCAATAGCAGCAGTTTGCTCATTAATTCTGTAAGAACCACCTAACCATAATTTTTCGTTAAAAAGAAAGTTTGCAGTTAAATCAAAAGATAAAGGCGCACCGTTTGTAGCTTTTACTAAACCTGCGGGCTTAAATTTTATGCTGTTACTTAAATCTATAACACCACCAAGTGTGAAATAATAACTTATACGCTCTAAAGCTTCAAAATCATCATTTTTATTACTAAAATCGTTATTAAGAATTCTTGGAGCCGATAAACCAGCGTAAATTCTATCTGTACTCCAATAAATACCTGCACCAAGGTTTGGTGTCCATCTATCTTCAGTACCATAAATTAATGGGTCGTTTTGGTTATCTGGGTCTAATCTAAAATCGGTATCAAAGCTAAATTGTGTAAAACCAGCTTTTAAACCAAAGGCTAGTTTACCTTTATAACCTGTAGGAATTGCATACGAAAAATCGCCATATAAATAGCTAAAATTTTGCGGACCTAAATCATCTTCAATAAACGATAAACCTAAACCAATTCTATCATTACGTAAAGGTGTATGAACAGAAAGGGTTTGTGTGATTGGGCCACCTTTAAAACCAACCCATTGGCTACGGTGTAAACCTACAATGCTTAAAGCTTCTCTACTTCCTGCATATGCAGGGTTTATAGATATAGTATTGTACATGTACTGAGTAAATTGCGGTAATTGTTGCGCAAACCCTGATGTACTAACAAACAATACTAATGTTATTATTAAATATTTAATACGTGTCATAATAGGTTAAGGTTTTATTTGGTTCCAATATAAAGAGGTCCTGTAAATGGAGGTAAACCACTGTCTTTAATTTTTATGATGTAATAATATGTTCCGTTAGGTACTTTACCTGCAGCACCAACAGCAGATTTTGTGCTAGAGCCATCCCAATCATTTTGGTAATCATCAGATTCAAAAACTAAGGCACCCCATCTGTTATAAATTTGAACTTGATAGGTAAATCCGCATAAATCAATACCTGCAATTTCAAATGTTTCGTTGTGGGCATCACCATTAGGTGTAAGAGCTGTTGAAATTTCAACGTCTTTTTCGCCACAAGGTAATACCACACAATCTGCGTGTACATTCATGGTTATTTCTGTAATATTAATACAGCCATCATGCGTTGTTGTATACCTAAATAGGTAGTTTATACCACCGCTATCTGGTAAAAATTCTAGACTTAATTCTAAAGTAGAAGGATCAAAAATATTTTGAGTTAATGTAGCATTTGTATCACCTTCAATCATCTCCCAAGTACCATTTGTGTTAATATCACCAGGTAATAACGAATTCATATCAATAATGCCTTCTTCAAAACACCAATCTGGAGCAACAATATCTAAAATAACTTCATCTAAAATTACATTTAAAGTTTGGGTGTAAACGGCTTCATTGTTGCACTCATCTCTAACAGTCCAAGTTCTCACTATTTGATAGTCTTCAAAAACACCTTCTTCATAAGTACTAGTTTCATTGAAAACTACAATAATGCTAGATTTTGATGAACAATTATCTTCAAATTCTAACTCAGGAATTTCAGGAATATCAGTACAGCTAACTTCTAAAGTTTCCTCAAATGTCGTGGTTGGTAACGGTGCTTTTGTGTCTTGAACAGTAATTAATTGCGTGTGTGTTGCTGTTAAACCACACTCATCAGTAGCCGTCCAAGTACGTGCAATAATATAATTGTTAGGGCAGTTGCCATTTGTAATAGCATCTGCATGTGTTACTGTAGCATCACCACAATTATCAGTTGCAGTAAGTGTTTCTGCATCAGGAATTGCATCACATTCCACTGTAATGTTGCTAGGCAAATCTGAAGTAAATGTTGGCGCAGTTGTATCTTGAACAGTAATTATTTGTGTGTGTGTAGTTGTTAAACCACAAGCATCAGTTGCCGTCCAAGTTCTTGCTAACGTGTAATTTGAAGCACAATCGCCATCAGTTCTAACATCTTCAACAGTTACAGTAGCACTACCACAACTATCTGTAGCAGTAAGTGTTTCTGCTTCAGGAATATTGTTACATTCTACAACTATATTAGCTGCAGGTAAGGTTTCAACAAATGTTGGCGCAGTGGTATCTTGAACTGTTATGGTTTGTACATGAGTATTTGTAATTCCGCAATCATCTCTAGCGGTATATGTTCTGGTTATTGTGTAGTTTGAAGGACAATCACCATTAGTAATAATTTCTTCAAAAGTTACAGTAGCATCTCCACAATTATCGGTTGCAGTTAATGTGACAGCTTCTGGTATATCATCACATTCTACAGTTATGTTTTCTGGTAATTCAGACTGATCAAATTCTGGAGCAGTTGTATCAGAAACGGTTATAATTTGGTCTGCAGCAAAAGTATTTCCACAAGCATCAGTAGTAGACCAAGTTCTAGTAATTGTATATGTACCTTCGCAATCACCCTCAGTAATAACATCTGTAAATGTTACAGAAGGATTATCATCACAATTATCTGTTGCTGTAGCTGTTCCGTATGAAGCGGGTGATAAATCGTCACTACATTCAGCAGAAACATTAGGAGGTAAAATTAATTCAGGTGCTGTAGTGTCAACAACTGTTATTGTTTGTGTAAAACTTTCACTAGTATTTCCACAAGAATCAGTGAAGTTCCAAGTTCTAATTTGAACATAACCATTAGGGCAATTAGGTTCTTGATTAACCACATCACTAACTAAATTTAAAACAGTTGCACTACAATCATCTGTAGCTGCAGGAACTAAAGAAAGTGCAGCAGTTAAAGCGCTCGCATCAGAACATTCAACTGTTCTGTCTAAATCACCATTAGTTGTTTCAACAATTGGCGCTTCAGTATCTTTAATTAAGTATGTAGCAGTTGTTGTAGCAGTAAGACCGCACTCATCGGTAGCGGTAAAAGTAACTGTAACAGCACCGTTATCGCATTGAACAGAATCATCAGCACCGTAGTTGTTAGACCAGGTAACGTTACCACAATTATCAGTAGCTGTGGCACCAGCGTTGTTATTTAACCAATCTTGTAGGGTAGTGGTAGTATCACCAACACCACATTCAATTTCTATATTTTGAGTGTTTGTATTGTCTATTACTGGAGCAGTGGTGTCTTGAACAGTAATAGTTTGATCTTGACTAACGGTGTTGTTACATTCGTCTGTAGCCGTCCAAGTTCTAGTAATTACATAAGTTCCCGGACATGCACCAGGTGTTGTTACATCAGAAGATGAGATAGTTATATTAGCTACTGCAGAACAATTATCATTAGCGGTAGCAGTACCTAAAGCAGTGGTTGATAAATCATCACTACATTCAGCAGTTACATTGGCAGGTAAGGTAATTATAGGTGCTGTATTATCTTCAACAGTAATAATTTGATCTAAACTAGATGCATTATTACATTCGTCTGTAGCTGTCCAAGTTCTCGTAATAACATAGCTATTAGCACAAGTACCCGGTGTTGTTACATCAGAAAATGTAATAGTAATATTAGCTTCCGCAGAACAATTATCTGTAGCAGCAGCAGATCCTAAAGCTGTGGTTGATAAATCATCACTACACTCAACAGTTGTATTACTTGGTAAAGTAATTACAGGAGCTGTAGTATCTTGTACTGTAATAATTTGATCAAGACTAGTAGCGTTGTTACAAGCATCGGTAGCTGTCCAAGTTCTTGTAATAACATAACTGTTAGCACAAGTACCCGGTGTAGTAACATCGGTGAAAGTGATATTAACAGCAGAACAATTATCAGTAGCAGTAGCGTTACCTTGAGTAGCAGGAGTTAAATCGTCATCACATTCAGCAGTGGTGTTACTAGGAATTGTAAGCGTAGGCGCTTCAGTATCTTTAATTAAGTATGTAGCAGTTGTCGTAGCAGTAAGACCGCACTCATCAGTAGCGGTAAAAGTAACCGTAACTGCACCGTTATCACATTGAACAGAATCATCAGCACCGTAGTTGTTAGACCAGGTAACGTTACCACAATTATCAGTAGCTGTGGCGCCAGCGTTGTTATCTAACCAATCTTGTAGGGTAGTGGTAGTATCACCAACACCACATTCAATTTCTATATTTTGAGTGTTTGTGTTGTCTATTATAGGAGCTGTGGTATCTTGAACAGTAATAGTTTGATCTTGACTAACGGTGTTGTTACATTCGTCTGTAGCCGTCCAAGTTCTAGTAATTACATAAGTTCCCGGACAAGCACCAGGTGTTGTTACATCAGAAGATGAGATAGTTATATTAGCTTCTGCAGAACAATTATCATTAGCGGTAGCAGTACCTAAAGCAGTAGTTGATAAATCATCACTACATTCAGCAGTTACATTGGCAGGTAAGGTAATTATAGGTGCTGTATTATCTTCAACAGTAATAATTTGATCTAAACTAGATGCATTATTACATTCGTCTGTAGCTGTCCAAGTTCTCGTAATAACATAGCTATTAGCACAAGTACCCGGTGTTGTTACATCAGAAAATGTAATAGTAATATTAGCTTCCGCAGAACAATTATCTGTAGCAGCAGCAGATCCTAAAGCTGTGGTTGATAAATCATCACTACACTCAACAGTTGTATTACTTGGTAAAGTAATTACAGGAGCTGTAGTATCTTGTACTGTAATAATTTGATCAAGACTAGTAGCGTTGTTACAAGCATCGGTAGCTGTCCAAGTTCTTGTAATAACATAACTGTTAGCACAAGTACCCGGTGTAGTAACATCGGTGAAAGTGATATTAACAGCAGAACAATTATCAGTAGCAGTAGCGTTACCTTGAGTAGCAGGAGTTAAATCGTCATCACATTCAGCAGTGGTGTTACTAGGAATTGTAAGCGTAGGCGCTTCAGTATCTTTAATTAAGTATGTAGCAGTTGTCGTAGCAGTAAGACCGCACTCATCAGTAGCGGTAAAAGTAACCGTAACTGCACCGTTATCACATTGAACAGAATCATCAGCACCGTAGTTGTTAGACCAGGTAACGTTACCACAATTATCAGTAGCTGTGGCGCCAGCGTTGTTATCTAACCAATCTTGTAGGGTAGTGGTAGTATCACCAACACCACATTCAATTTCTATATTTTGAGTGTTTGTGTTGTCTATAATTGGAGCTGTTTGATCACTACCAGAATGTGTAATAGTTTCGCCAGTTATAGTATTACCACAATCATCAACTACGTTGTATGTATAGGTTAAAGACCAGCTACAATTATCTCCAGTTAATTCAGTATTGGTAAGGTTTACAGTGACACTTCCACAGTTATCAGAATAACTAGAAGCTATTGTGTTAGCATCAAAACTATAAGTAGATTGCGCATCAGCATAACATGCATTGGCATTTGTATTTCCTGTTGGTGCAGTTCCTGTAGGAGCTGTTTGATCACTACCAGAATGTGTAATAGTTTCGCCAGTTATGGTATTACCACAATCATCAACTACGTTGTAAGTGTAGGTTAAAGACCAACTACAATTATCTCCAGTTAATTCAGTATTGGTAAGGTTTACCGTAACACTTCCGCAGTTATCAGAATAACTAGAAGCTACTGTGTTAGCATCAAAACTGTAAGTAGATTGCGCATCAGCATAACAAGCATTGGCATTTGTATTTCCTGTTGGTGCAGTTCCTGTAGGAGCTGTTTGATCACTACCAGAATGTGTAATTGTTTCGCCAGTTAGTGTGTTACCACAATCATCAACTACGTTGTAAGTGTAGGTTAAAGACCAGCTACAATTATCTCCAGTTAATTCAGTATTGGTAAGGTTTACCGTAACACTTCCGCAGTTATCAGAATAACTAGAAGCTATTGTGTTAGCATCAAAACTATAAGTAGATTGTGCATCAGCATAACAAGCGTTTACATTTGTATTTCCTGTTGGTGCAGTTCCTGTAGGAGCTGTTTGATCACTACCAGAATGTGTAATTGTTTCGCCAGTTAGGGTGTTACCGCAATCATCAACTACGTTGTAAGTATAGGTTAAAGACCAACTACAATTATCTCCAGTTAATTCAGTATTGGTAAGGTTTACCGTAACACTTCCGCAGTTATCAGAATAACTAGAGGCTACTGTGTTAGCATCAAAACTGTAAGTAGATTGTGCATCAGCATAACAAGCGTTTACATTTGTATTTCCTGTTGGTGCAGTTCCTGTAGGAGCTGTTGTATCAGTAACTGTGATTACTTGAGTAAAATCAGAAATTGTTACACCACAAGCATCAGTAAATGTCCAGGTATTAGTGTAAGTTCCAGCATTAGCACAATTAGCATCAGCAACAAAACTACCTGATGTTTTAACAGGGGTTAAATTACATTTATCGGCCACCGGCGCTAAGCTTTGAGCATCATTTAAATCTGTTGTATTACCACATTCAACAGTTCTATTTAAAGCATTTGGTAATGTTTGCCATGAAATTAAGGGCTGGTTAATAGTAATTGTTAAAGGGTCTTTATTTCCAACACCACATTCGTCTAAAGTTGCAGAACTATTGGTTGTTTGAGGCGCTGGGTTTTGATCTCCTGTGTAATTAGCCTCTAACTGTAAATCGAAATCTAGATCACAATCATCTTCTAAGAAATAACATTCATTATTAATTTGAATATCAAAATTTACAACTACTTCATCATCACCAGCTTCAACAACACTATCATCTATAACAAACTCTAATAATCTGGTAGTTGCATTATAATTATAAGTAACTCCAGATGGTAAGGCTGGTGAAATAGGTTCTACTAAAGAAACTTGCGGTGGTAATGTTGTAGACACTTCTAAACCTAAAGCGTCATCGTTACCAGTATTTTCAATACCAAAACTAACACCTAGAGTGTCACCTGGGTTTGATGTTGTAGTAGGCGCATCTAAAACAAGTTCAATTGGGCTTAAGTTAGGAGCCCAAACATCAACAGATAAACCTAGTAAATATAAACCATAAGCCTCTTGAGTAGATGTTAGTCTAACTGTAGCCGAAGTTTGGTTATTACCAATTATAGAATTCCCGGGGTTTGATAATTCAAAAACAGCAGCATCAAAACCTAACGTATTTTCACTAGCAGGTCTTCTGTCAGAAAAATTATTATTATCAATAGTAATTCTACTATTAAAGAAATTTAATGATGATCTTATTGGGAATAAGGGAGCTGTAGATAAATCAACAAATACATTTGATGTATTTTGTATTTGTAATCTATCACCACCAATACCTCTATCGCCTTCCAAGGCACCTATAAGTATATTTGCGTTAACATCACCTGTTGGAATTGTTTGAAAACCACTGAAATTAATATCATAATCTTTAGCGCCATTTTGGTTTAAAACATGGGCGTAACCATCAAAAATTGTTACATTTTTAGCAGGAAGTGTTGGCGATTCATAAACAAAAACTATTTGCCAACCACCTGAAACACCTGTAGCTAAACCGTTTTGATGATCGTTTAACGACCCTATTTTACCTTCAACGTTAGCTATTTGATAAGTACCAAAAGGGTTTGCTAATGTATTAACATCACTAGTTATATCTTTAACACATATGTACGGGGCATAACTAAAACGAACTTCTTTACCTCTGTAAATAACTTCATCGGCTGTATATGTTGTATACGCTGCTTGAGAAGGAAGCATTAACTTAACATCATTAAAATTCCAATTAGGTTGATTATCTCCTCCAGGAGTTGGTTCTTGATCTGAAGCTGCCCAATATAAAAGTACTTTTTTAAGTGTTAAACAGCTTGCACCAGGAGCAGGGTTTAAAAAGTCTGCGCTACTAGAATTGAAAGTAGTTGGATCTGAATCTATATCTACATAAACAAGGTTGGAAAGACTATTGTTATCGGCTGTTCCATTGTAATCACCAGTGGCTGTTGTAGAAATTGTATTGTTTGCAATAATTGTAAAATCACCATTTACAGGCTCATTAAAACGCGGAGTAAAAGGTGTTTGTAATTGTGCATTAGCAAAGGCGCATAGTAAAAAAACAACTAGCGGTAAAAGTTTTTTACAATTAATAAAAGGTGTAGAGATTTTCATAAGCCTTAAGTTGATAGTTTGTTTTATTAAACTTGAAAGTTTAATTGCCTAAGCTGTTTTGGTTAGCAATTACATTTTTAATTATTACAGATTTTGAAATTAAATCTGAACTCTGAGCTGAAATTTTGAAAAATTTAGTTTCACCTACTTCAGTATTATCTATGCGTTTCATTTTAACATAAAACTTTAGTTCTTCGCTTGGGTTTAGTGTAATGGTATTTAAATTTTTAGTTTTTGTACCATCTACAAAAGAAACCTCAATGCTATTGGCTATTTGTTTAGTATTTATTTTAGTGGTTTTACTAAAGGTAGTAGCATCTTTTTTTCCGTGTTGGTTTTCAACCACGTTTTCATAAGCTTCTTTGTAGTTAGTTACATCACTCTTTAAACTATAACTAGTTTGTTTGTTGCTAGTATTTTTTAAAGAAAGTATGTGGTAGTGTTCTAAACTAAAATCTGGTTGATCACTGTAACTAACAATTTCTAATTCAAATGCATTGGCTGAATCAAAATTATTAATTTGTGCGTTCAAACTTAAAGTTATAATACACATAAAAATAACATTAAATGCTATACTGCTTGTATGTTTCATGATTCGCTTATGTTGTGTTTTTTATTCTTATTGATATTTCATTTAGTTAAATAATGCTAAAAAATAGTCACACTATTTCAATCTAATATATTTCATTAAATTAAACAGTAATAAAGTTTTTGAGGGGAAAAACAATGAGGGAGTAGTACCGTTAAACAATACCTTATTTATATGTGAAATCAGATTTGGGGTCATAATTCTTTAATTAAATAGGTTCCACAAAAAAAACAAGCAATTGCAAAGGATTCAAAAATTTGTGCTAAATCACTTATAAATTCGTTTAAGCGCAGCATATGTACTTTTAATCGGGTTTTAATGTTTTTTTAACGGTTACAGTTAATAATTAATAAAAATTTAAATTATTAAGCTTTAATAATGGGTAAATATTGTACTTTATATTAGATTTACAAAGTATAATAATTGATTTTAATCGATAAAAACAACTTTTTGTCGATTTAAAAAGTATTTAATCGACATTATGAAAACACTTATTTTAGTTAGGCATGCAAAATCTTCTTGGGAATTTGATGTAACAGATCACGAAAGACCATTAAAAAAAAGAGGGGTAAATGATGCCAAACTTGTATCTAATACATTAAAAAATGAAAATTTTAAATTTGATAAAATATTAAGCAGTGATGCCACTAGAACAAAAGAAACTTCTAAAATATTTTTAAAGCATTTAAAAATAGATGCCTCAAATATTCAATATCTCTATAAGTTATATGATTTTTCAGGTACAGATTTAACAAACGTTATTAAAAGTACAAACAATAGCGTAGATAATCTTTTAGTGTTTGGGCATAACCATGCTATAACCGCTTTTGTTAATTTGTATGGTAATACATATATAGATAATGTACCAACAAGTGGTGTGGTTATAATAACATTTAATGTTAATGATTGGAACTTAATTAAAAATGGAGAAACAGTTAAAACTATTTTTCCAAAACATTTAAAAGATTAAAACACATACCTTTATACTATAATATTTGTAAGAAAAATAAATAAAACAGGTTTATTTTGTAAAAAAACCGATTAAATGATTGTTTTTTACGATAAAATGTATAAATTTACCGCCAGAACCACAAATCTTAACATAAATGAAAACAAAATTAATCCTACTTGGTTTTGGTTTATTCTTTGTAACTACCGTTAGTTTTGCTCAAAAAGGCAAGTCTAAAAGTATTATTAGTGATCAAGTTGCTATAAAAAAATACCATAGTAAAGAAGAGTTAGACCGAAAAGCTAAAGGCGAGTTATTGGTACTGTACATTGAAAGAATAGAAAGTTTAGTGCAACTTATGCCTTACATAGCTTTTGCAACTAAACCTGGTGTAACTCTCTCAACTTTGGGTATACCTGAAAATAATGACAATAAAAAAGTTCTTGAAACCAAATTTGAAGCAACTGATGAGTTTTTAGAAAGTAATAGAGAATTTCAAAAAACAATTCTCCCATATTCTGATACAAATAATTTAGTTTCTGCAATATTATTTTTTGAAGACACACTTAAATCACTACATGAATATAGCGAATTTCATTAGCTAGAAACATGAAGTTATAAATTATAAAGCAGCCTAAATTGGTTGCTTTTTTGTTACAGTTTACATTAAAGTCTTAGTTAGATAGATTTTTCCTATAAAACATCGATGAAATACACTAAATTTTAACAAAATCCAGCATTTTATCGATTTATTTGGTATTTCGTGGATTTTATTCTATATTTGACTTGTTTATTAGAAACCCCATTTCTACTAACAACCTAAATGCTTGATTATGAAAATATTTAAATTAGTAACCTACCTATTTTTTCTTGTAGCTACAACAGGTTTAGCACAACAAGAAAAAGGAATTGTTGGTAAAAACAATTGGTTAGAAAACTGGACAGAGTTTAAACCAAGTCAAATTACCTACAGAGAGCCTACTCAAATTATTACTGGAAACATTACTGAAGACACAAAGCTTAACAAGCGCGATACATATTTGCTTGTTGGTAGTGTATTTGTAACCAATAATGCCACACTTACAATTGAACCCGGAACAGTAATTTTAGCAGATTATACATCAAAAGCTTCTTTAACAATTTCTAAAGGCGCTAAAATTATGGCTGAAGGCACTGAAACAGATCCTATTGTTTTTTCATCTAACAGAAGTATGAAATACCCAGGAGATTGGGGTGGCCTTGTTTTATTAGGTAATGCACCTTCTAATAAATTTGGCAATGGTTCAGTTGCAAACTTATATTATAATCTAAATCCTGCAAATTATGCGCATGTAAACTTTGGAGGAGATGATAATTGTAGTAGTTCAGGAACATTAAAGTATGTTAGAATTGAATATGCAGGAAAACGCATAAGAGGTGCAGGATACCTAAATGGCCTATTATTAGCAGGTGTTGGCAATGAAACAGCAATAAACAATGTAATGGTAAGTTACTGTGCTGGTGATGCATTTGAAATATGGGGTGGTGAGGTTAATATAAACAAAGCTATTTCATACAAAACAAGTAGTACAGATTTTAAACTAAATTTCGGTGCGCAATGCAAATTGAATAATTCTTTAGCTATTCGTTCACCATATATATCTAGTAGTGAAGGGTCTCGTTGTTTAAAGATACTTTCGTATGATAAAAAAGAAGAAGTAGATTTTTCAAAAAAAGGCACATCATTAGTTGCTACAAATTTAACTTTACTTAATGATAGTGAAACATTAAAAGACGATATTAGCAAAGGTTTAGTAAATGAAGCTGTTTTTATTGGTAAAGATGCGTCTCTAGACATGAAAACAACTGTAATTTCAGGTTTTAATCCTGCTGTTATTTTAGATGATGATATTGTAATTGGTCAAGCAAGTTTAGAGCAAATACAATTTTCTAACATGTATTTTAATAATTGTAATGGTAATATTTTTGAAGAAAATAATACTAATAATGACGATTTAGAAAATTGGTACGGTAACGCTGCTTTTTTTAATGTGTATTCTAAAAGTTCAAATGTTGAAACGTTTATAGATATACAAAATGAAAGAAGGCCAGATTACAGATTGAGAATTAATAAAATTATAGCAACAAACATTGATGATATAAACGATTAGTAATTTTTCCTTTAAATCATTTAGGCAATAATTTCTCTCTTAAAACTAAAAACACAGTGTCTAATGAAACATATTTATGTTATAGTAATTTGCTATTTATTTACTGTATTTACTGTAAATGCACAACTTGTTATAGGTAAGCCAAACTTAGGTTTTACACAAGCTTGTGCTAGTGAATCATTTAATAGTTATAAAGTTACATTTTCATTTTCACCAGAAATTGCATTAACGGCATCAAATAGTTTTATTGTAGAGTTATCTGATGAAACTGGAGATTTTACAGATGCAACCCCAATTTACACATCATCACCAGGCAGTGTAACAAGTTCTCCAGCAACATTAACATTTGCAATTCCTGAAACAACTAGAGGTGAGGCTTTTAAAGTAAGAATAAAAAGCACATCGCCTGCTGCAACTAGTACGCCTTCAAATGCTTTTGCGGCTTATTATAAAATTCAAGATGCTCCTTTCACAATAAATAATTTAGTTGAAGATGCTATTTTTTGTAGCGGTGAAAGCTATTTATTAACTATTGATAATCCTGGGAGTGACATGAATGATTCTCCGCTTCAATATCCATCATTAACCTATAATTGGTATAAAGAAATTACAGAAACAACATCTGTTTTTGTGGCATCGGGTAATAGTTTAGAGGTTTTTGAAGAAGGTACGTATTTTGTTGAAACAGATTATGGTACATGTACTTCAAACTCGTTTTCAAACAGAGTAACGGTAAGCGAAGTTGATGCAGATGAAATAGATATTTCTATTGAATCATCGTTGGGTAATCCATATTGTCATCAAAATGGGCCAACAGTATTGTCAACTATTAATGGTAATTCTTACCAATGGTTTAAAGACGGTGTTGAAATTACTGGAGCAACCAATCAAACATTAGAAACCAATGAAGCGGGTGTGTTTTCAGTTATTGTAAGTTTAGGTGAGTGTTCTGCAACAGATTCAATAGATTTAGAAAATAGTGGCTTTACAAGTAGCATAGATTTTGAAGGCGCTTATGAGTTAGAAGAAAATGAAACATTTACAGTTACTTTAACAACATCTGCAACTAATCCTGTTTTTCAATGGTATAGAGATGATGTTTTAATTAACGGTGAATCAAATAGTTCTTTAGATATTTCAACATCTGGAAATTACACAGCAACTATTACGCAAAATGTGGGTTGTGAATCTACTAAAGCCTATACGTTTGAAATTACCGAACAATTTCCTGATGTAGCCAATATTCCAAACTTAATAAGTCCTAATGGTGATGATATTAATGATACTTGGATAATTCCAAAAGAATTTATTACAGGTACAAATACACAAATAACCATTTTTAATGCGCAAGGAAAAATAGAATTATCAACCAATCAATATCAAAATAACTGGCCAGAAAATTTAGAGTTTAAAGATGTAAACCCTGTTTACTACTATATAATCACTACATCTAATAACCAAACCTACAAAGGCTCTATAACAGTAGTAAAGTAATATGTTAAAAACGTTTCAATATATATTTTTGTTTTTTTGCTTTGTGCAATTAACCCATGCTCAAGAAACTGAAAATGGTGTTGTGGCGTTAGATTTACCTGTTAGAAACTCACTAAAATTTAATAGATATGTTGTAAACCCAACATTTAGCTTTGTGCGTGAACAAAATAAATATATTAGTTTTAGTAATAAAAGGCAGTGGACCCAATTTGAGAATCCGCCGCAAACATATTTATTTAGTTTCACAGGCAGAATAAAAGAAAATATAGGTGCAAGTATTGGGTTATTTCAGCAAGATTACGGCGTGCAAACTGTTTTTGGCGGAATTTTAAACTTTGCATACAATGCAGCCATAAATAGAGATAACAATTTAACGTTTGGTTTAAACATTGGTGCTTACCAAAGTGGTATTAATGAAGGTAAAGTTGTAACTAACACACCAGAACCGGTTTTAAATAATATTCCAAATAATTTATTATTAACTATAAATCCGGGTATAAATTATGGTACAGAGTTTTTTGATTTCGGATTATCTATAAATAATTTAGTATCGTACAATTTAAATTCATCTAAAATAATTGAAGACAATCCGCAACAAAGTCTGCAAGCACACGTAATGTACACTGGTTATATGGATACACGTGGCTTTTTTGACGAAAGTAAGTTTTCTACATTAATAACATCAGAATTCAAAAAAGAAGAAACTGTAATTTCAGGGTTGGCCATGTTAACTGTTCCTAAAGGTATTTGGGCTCAAGTTGGTTATAATACATTGTATGGCGCCTCAGCAGGTTTGGGGGTAAATATTACCGAACAAATTGCTTTAGAATATAATTTTGAAAAATCTATTGGCGATTTATCTGAATTTGGTACATCGCATGAATTTTCAGTAGCATACAGATTTAAAAATAATAATAGATACGTTTACAGTGGTGACGATGAAGAATCTGCACTATTAGCACCAAAACGAAAAAAACAAACGGTAGCAAAACGTAAACCTTCTAAAAAGAAAAAGGAAAATAAGCCAAGTACTACCGTAAAAAATAATGAAGCAAAAGACGTTGCCGAAAACACAAATAATGAAGAGGCAGAAGCTAAAGCACAAGAAGAAGCTGCACGTTTAGAAGCCCTAGAAGCGGAAAAAGCTAAAGCAGAAGAAGCGGCCAGATTAAAGGCAGAACAAGAAAAACAGAAAGCTGAAGAGGAAGCTAGAGCAGAAGCATTACGCAAACAACAAGAGGCAGAAGCTAAAGCACAAGAAGAAGCTGCACGTTTAGAAGCCTTAGAAGCTGATAAAGCTAAAGCAGAGGAAGCTGCTAGATTAAAAGCAGAACAAGAAAAACAAAAAGCTGAAGAGGAAGCTAAAGCAGAAGCATTACGCAAACAACAAGAGGCAGAGGCTAAAGCACAAGAGGAAGCTGCACGTTTAGAAGCCTTAGAAGCGGAAAAAGCTAAAGCAGAAGAAGCGGCCAGATTAAAGGCAGAACAAGAAAAACAAAAAGCTGAAGAGGAGGAAGCTAAAGCAGAAGCATTACGCAAACAACAAGAGGCAGAGGCTAAAGCACAAGAGGAAGCTGCACGTTTAGAAGCCTTAGAAGCGGAAAAAGCTAAAGCAGAAGAAGCGGCCAGATTAAAGGCAGAACAGGAAAAACAAAAAGCTGAAGAGGAGGCTAAAGTAGAAGCATTACGCAAACAACAAGAGGCAGAGGCAAAAGCAAAAGAGGAAGCTGCACGATTAGAAGCCTTAGAAGCTGAAAAAGCTAAAGCAGAGGAAGCAGCCAGATTAAAGGCAGAACAAGAAAAACAGAAAGCTGAAGAAGAAGCAAGATTAAAAGCAGAGCAAGAAAAAACCGAAGATTTAAGTAATTTAGATGCAGAAACCGTTGCTGAAATTGAAAAATTAAATACTGTTTCAGATAATGCTGCACAATCTCAAGGTGCTTTAATAGATAAGCTAACAGAAAAGGTTGCTGTTAAGCAAGAAGATTTAAATGCACTTAAAAAAGAAAATGACTTAAGTGAACGCGGTATTGTTGTTGCACCTAGACCTTTTAAAAGTATAGCTGCTGAAAATGCTGAAATTGAATCTATTAAAGATGAGTTAGATCAAATTATTGAAGAGCAACGCTTTAAAATAGAAGAATTAGAAGCTGTTTACATTAGCAGAAAACGTAAAGTAAAAGATGATAATGATCCGCTAAATGCTGCGTATTTAAAAGCTATAGAGCAATTGAAAGCAGAGCAATTAAAAACAATAAACGCTAAAGCAAATTTAGAAACTACATTAAAAGATATTAAACTAGCTACCGATGTTGAACGTAGACGCAGAATAAAACGCGCCGTTTATGACAATCAAAAAGATAGATTTGTAAAAGATAGTAATGCACTTTCTAATATTAAAAAATTCACAAATCCATCAATCGAACCCATAACGGTTTCAGATTTTGACTTCGGTGAAAAAGCAAGTAACAACATTCAAATTGTTAAAAATGTACCGTATGCGGAATCTGGATATTATATGGTTTTAGCAGTGCACAGTAGTGAAGAAAAACGCGATGAGTTTTTAAGAAAAGCTGTTGCAGCTGGTCAAAAAGATATTAACTTCTTCTTTGATGTAAATACTAATAAATATTTTATTTATTATGATAGGTTTGATTCAATAGAGCAGGCTCAATATACACTTCAAAACGAGTCTAAAGAACCTTATGATGCTAATAGGTCTATAGTTAAAATTGAAAACTAATAAAAAAACATAATTTAAAGCACTACTTTCTTGTAGTGCTTTTCTGTTTTACATGTTAAGAAAACAGGTTTAAAGGTGTTAAAATTTCGATGAAATGCAAAAAAATACGCTTTTATGTTTTATTCTTAAGAAATTTTAACGATATTTACATCGACAAAAGACAATAATAACAGCTTAATTGTAATTTTTTTATAGAATAATCTTACGGTTAATCATGTTTAGATTTAAATAAAAAATAGACATTTTCATTTTAACGCCCCTTAAAGTGGATTAAAACGCCAGCCCATGAAAAAAACTACTTATGTAAAAAGTATTGGCATCTTTGTAATTCTTATGCTGTTTTCTGCAAAAATATTTGCACAAAATTACCAGCCATTTACTCCAAGATTTAACCAAGATTTAAAAGGCGATATTGTTTTAATTGGTAACAATATATTAGGGCCAAATAATAACGCGTTTAATAACAATTCTACGTACAACCACAATGTTAACATGCGCTATATTGATATTGATGGAGACCCATCAACATTCAGTTCCTCTAGCGCAGACCTCGTGATTGATAATGCAGCTTGTTATAATATTATTCATGCAGGTTTATATTGGGGTGCAGTAAATAGAGGTAGTGCACCTATAAATCAAGTAAGATTAAAAGGTCCTACAGGTAATTATCAAGATATTACGGGTACTGTAGTTTATAATGCCGGTACATCATCAGTTGATGGAGGAGATAGTTATCCTTACGCATGTTATGCAGATGTTACTAATATAATTACAAGTTTAGGAACCAATTTAGGTACATACACAGTTGCAAATGTTTCATCTGCACAAGGAAGAACTCGCAGATTTGGAAATAACACAGGGCATTCTGCGGGATGGTCTTTATTTATAGTTTATGAAGATCCAACGCTTACAGGAAAATCTATTACAAGTTTTGATGGGTTTAGCGCTATTAGTATAGCAGGAGGAAATCCAACTTTAGATATTCCTGTTTCTGGTTTTAGAACCGTTCCTGCGCCAACACCTGTACGCGCAAATTTTGCCTTTGCAACTTTAGAGGGTGACAAGGCAATTAGGGGAGATAGATTAAGACTTAATGGTTCTATATTATCATCGGCAGATAGAGGAGCTAATAACTTTTTTAATAGTTCTGTTACACAACTTAGTGCTACTCCTGTAAATAACAGGGTGCCTAATAGTACAAATACCTTGGGTTTTGATACAGGTATAATGGCTGTACCTAACCCTAGTAACTCTGTAATAGCCAATGGTGCTACTTCGGCTACTGTTAGGTTAGAAACATCAGGTGATACTTATTTTCCGTATTTCTTCGCTTTAGCTGTAGATATTATTGAACCCAACATTGTTTTAACTAAAATTGTTGAAGATGATTCTGGTAATAACATTGGTGGGCAGGTTGTAAACTTAGGTGATGAACTTAACTACGTAATTGGATTTCAAAATACAGGAAATGATAATGCTACAAATTTAACTATTAGAGATGTTTTACCTGTAAATATTGTATTTGATTATCCATCAGATATTGTTTCATTACCACCAGGTGTATCAGTTCAAAGTTATGATCCCGTAACTAGAGAAATAATTTTTCAGGTAGAAGATTATGTTGTTGAAGAATTTGATCCAGTTTCAGAAATTAGATTTAGAGTAAGTGTAGTTTCAAATTGTAGCCTTTTAAATGATGCATGTTCAAATGTGGTTAATAACCAGGCTTACGCAACGTACGCGGGGACATTAAACCCTAATTTTACAATTTCTGATGACCCAAGTATAAATTCTAATACGGGTTGTTTATTAACCCCAGGCGCAACTACTTTTTTAGGCGATTTAAATTGTGAGTTTAGAGAAGAAGTTATTTTATGTGGTGATAATGTTGTTTTAACAGCAGGTGATGGTTATGATAATTACACATGGTCTACAAGTACATCTGTTACTGTTATAGGTAGAAGTCAATCTATTACAGTAACAGATGTTGGTACGTATTATGTATATAATGAAGCTGTAGCACCATGTCAATCTATTGTTCAAATTTTTGACGTTATAACTTACGGAGCAGGTGTGCCAAATCCTGTAATACCGTTTGCAGACCAAGTTGTTACATGCCCAAATGATGGTAAAGAACTACCAAACTTCTTTTTATGTGGTGCAAATGATTTTAGAGATATTGAAACAGGTATTACAGATACCTCATCTATGATTTGGGAACGTTTAGATGAATCAAGCTGTTCTGCAGTAATAAATCAAAACTGTGCCAATGAAGATGCTGCTTGCTCTTGGATACAAGTTGCTACAGGGCCAGATTACACAGTAGATACCGTTGGTCAATATAGATTAACATTAAATTATACAGGTGGTTGTTTTAATCAATATTATTTCAATGCTTATGAAAACGTACTAGAACCTACAGTAAACTCAAGAGATATTATTTGTAATACGCCAGGTGAAATTGTTGTTGGCGGCATACCAAGTGGTTATGAGTTTAGTATTGATAATGTTAACTATCAATCAAGTAATACATTAAGCGTAAATACAGCAGGTATTTATACAGTATATATTAGGCAAGCGGGTGTTTCGCCAAATCCATGTATATTTGAAGTACCTGATGTTCAAGTAAGAGAACGAAATTTTTCAGTGTCAACAACAGTTACACAGCCACTATGTCATGATGATTTAGGAAATGTAGTATTAGCAGCAAACGATGCTAGACCACAATATTTCTTTTCTATATACCAAGGTGCAACTTTAGTTAATAGTGTTGGCCCAATAACTGAAAATAATTACACATTTAGTAATTTAAATCCTGGTACTTACACTGTAAATGTTTCTACTGAAGATGGTTGTACACACACCGAAGATATTGAAATTATTCAGCCTCCATTATTAACAGCAACGGCAGCAATAACACAACCATTAACATGTACCAATGGCGAAATAACAATATATCCAAACGGAGGAACAGCACCATATTTCTACTTTATAAACAGCACAACAGATTTTCAAACAGTACCAACAATTGATGTTGATACGGCAGGAACATTCAATATTACAGTTGTAGATTCTAACAATTGTACCGCTGAAGTTTCTATTGATATTGATGCAATATCGCCTCCTGAGTTCACTATAAATACATCTGATATTTTATGTGCTGAAGATGTAAATGGCGGAAGCATAAACGTAAATGTAACTAATGCCAATGGAAACACATTACGTTATAGTATTGATAATGGTTCAACGTATCAAAATTCACCAACATTTTCAGGTTTAGCCGCAGGTTCTTATGATGTAATGGTTGAATACACTTTTGGAAATGATGTTTGTGAAACCATATCGCAAAATGCTACAATTAATGCCGTAAACGCTATAGATGGTATAGCAACACTAACAACTAATTATACTTGTACTACAGATGGTGTTATAACAGTTTCTGGTGTAACAGGTGGTACAGCGCCATATATGTATAGTTTAAATGGTGTAGTATACCAAACAGGAAATACTTTTAATGGATTAACTAACGGTAGTTATACAGTAACAATTAGAGACGCCAACAATTGTACTTTTGTTACAGCACCAGTTAATATAGATCCTTTAGATCCTCCAACAAATTTAGACTTTAGTCATACAGCATTAAGTTGTCCTGCAAATACAAGTACAGTAACTTTAACAGCCACAGGAGGAACACCTGCTTTAGAATACCAAATTACATCACCGGCAAGTGCAGCTACAGCATATCAATCTGGGAATTCATTCTCAGGTCTAGCTCCAGGTTCGTATACTTTTCAAGTTAGAGATGCTAATAACTGTGAGTATTCTGAAACATATATTATAGATCCGTTACCTCAGCTATCAGTTGTAGGTCAGGTTATTGAAAATATTAGTTGTTTTGGCGCAGCAGATGGTGAAGCGCAATTTACAGTTTCAAATACTACATCATTTACATATACAGTTAACGGAGGAACTGCCGTAGCAGGAACTTCTCCAATAAATTTAACAGGATTAACAGCGGGTAATTACACTGTTGAAATTACTGATACTGTAACAAATTGTACAGCTTCAGATACCGTTACAATCAATGGACCAAGTGCTGCATTGTCAATGTCTTTAAGTACAGATCCGCTTACTTGTGTGTCTGGTGGTAGTGTAACTATAACAGCAACTGGTGGTTGGGGCAATTATTCGTATCAATTAGAGCAACCAAACAGCACTGTAGTTGGACCACAAAATAACAATACATTTGCTAATTTAACACAATCAGGAACTTATACCGTTAGTGTTACTGATGCTAACAACTGTACAATTACAGATACGTTTAATCTAAACGCTCCAATAGGGCCAACTGCTACTATTGATACCAGTTCAGATTACTGTTATGACGCTAGTAATAGTGCAACTATTGTGGTTAATGCTTCAAGTGGAAACCCACCATACGAATACAGTGTTAATAGCGGACCTTATACGTCTAATAATACATTTAATAATTTAGCTCCTGGAAGCTATAATATTGTAGTAAGAGATGCTTTTGGTTGTGTGTTTGCATTACCAACACAGGTAATAGCTGATGAATTAGCTTTAGATGCAAATTTAATTAAAGGTTTAGATTGTTCTACAACACCTGATGCATCAATTTCTTTAGCTCCAATTGGCGGAACTGCACCATTTACATATGAAGTTAATTATAATGGTGGTGGTTTTACAGCTATAACAGGAACACCTTCACCTTATACAGCAACAGCAGCTGGTACTTATGAAATTAGAATTACAGATAATTTTGGTTGTGAAGCTACTTCCACAATTACTGTTAACCTTATAAGTAATCCAACAGCAACTGAAACTATTGTGAATCCTACTTGTAGTGGAGATGCCAATGGATCGGTTCAAATTATTGCATCAGGAGGTGCTGGTCCTTATGAATATAGTTTTGATGGCAGTAGTTTTTCATCAACATCATTATATGATAATTTATTAGCAGGTACTTATACGTATGAAGTTAGAGATGCTAACCAATGTATTGGCACAGGTTCTGTAACATTAACAGCTCCTTCAGCATTAACAACAACAGCTAGTGCTACATCATTTAGTTGTAATACTTCAAACGCACCACAATCAGCTACAATTACGGTAAGTGTTCCAACTACAGGAACAGCACCTTATCAATACAGTTTTAATGGTTCAGGTTTTAATTCAAACAACACATATACTGTAAACGATAATGGAAGCACTCAAACTATTAACTATACAGTTAGAGATGCTCAAGGATGTACCTTTACAGATTCGGTTACTTTATCTCCTTTAGATCCTCCAACAGCATTAACATTAACTGCAAGCGCTGTTACCTGTTCTGCAACAACTAGTAATGTTAATGCAGTAGCAACAGGAGGTTTAGGAACTTTAACTTATGAAATAATAGCGCCTTCAGCTGCAGCAGCATCAAATACTACAGGTAGTTTTACTGGCTTAGCTCCAGACACCTACGTGTTTAGAGTAACAGATGCTAGTGGTTGTTATTTTGAAGAATCATTAATTATAAATCCGGTAGTAAATATTGGTGTAATTGGTGTTTTAGATAGTGATGTAAGCTGTAATGGTGGAAATGACGGTGCATTAACATTTACTGTTTCCGATTTTTCTAGTACATATAGTTACACAATTAATAGTGGAACACCAGCAACTGGTCAAACTGCTACAACAATACCTTTAACAGGTTTATCTGCGGGCACATACACTATTGATGTAACTGATGAAACTACAGATTGTACAGCTACAGCAACAATATCCGTTAGTGAGCCAACATCAGCTTTATCATTTACAGCAACAGCTACTAATGTATTTTGTACAAATGATCAATCTCAAATTACTGTTACAGCAACAGGAGGAACTCCAAATTACAGATATGCAGCTGTAGTATCTGGTGCATCAGCACCTTCGGCGGGCGCTTACATATCAAGTAATGTAATTACTGTTGATACTAATTCAGCCACTGATTTAGTTTGGGATGTTTATGTAAGAGATATAAACGACTGTGAATTGATGCAGTCTGTAACAATAATTAATGATAATCCGCCAACTTTAGATCCAATACCACAACAATGTTATGATGGAAGTAGTTTTAATGTAACTCTATCAGGCACCGTATTTGTTGGTACAGCAGAATACAGTATGGGAAGCGGTTATCAAGCAAGCCCAACTTTTACAATAACAAGTGCAGGAACCTATACATTTAGCATTAGAGACGGAAATGGATGTACTGCTACTCAAACATTAGTAGTTGAGCCAAATTTATTAGCCAGTGCATTGTTAACAAAAGATTTAACCTGTTCTGTTCCTGTTGATGCTACAATAGATGTAACTATATCAGGTGGTACAGGTACTTACACTAACTATGAAGTATCAACCGATGGTGGTACAACTTACAATCCCGTAATTCCAACACCAGCGGGCGCATCTTTTACTTATACAACAGCAACTGCTGGTAATTATGAATTTAGAATAACAGATTCAAATTCATGTCAAATAACAACAAACAGTGTAGCAGTTAGTGCTCCTGTAAATCCAAGTATAACAAGCGTTACTCAAATAACCGATGTATTATGTAGTGGTGAATCAACTGCATCTATAGATGTTGTTTATGATAACACACAAGGTATACCACCATTTACAATTAACGTGAATAATGATACTACAGGTACTAATTACGGTACACAAACCAGTGGTCTAACTGCGGGTACATATACAATTACATTAACTGATGGAAATGGTTGTACAGATACAGATACAATAACAATTAGTGAGCCTAATCCAATATCAGTTTCACACACGGTAACACCTATTACTTGTGGTGCAGGAGGTGTATCATTAGGAGAAATTGTAATTAATTCTGTTACAGGTGGCACACCTAATTATAGCTATCACGTAACAGGTGTTAACGGTTATGATGTTGAAAGAACAAACCAAACTGGAACAACTTCAGTTTTTGAAGTAGTAGATTTTGGTATATATGAAATAATAATTACTGATGCTAATGGGTGTACAGCTATTGTACAAAACATATTAGTTGCATCTCCGCCAGATGATTTAGATATTACTGTAACCTCTCCGCCAGCAGATTGCTCAACGGGTGGTGAAGCTACTGTTGGAATAGGAACAGCAACAACGGTAACAGGTACGGGGCCATTCTATTTTGCAATTTACACAGGGCCTGGAATGACTTGGGATGGTATTGTTGGAGGTTCTGCTACTTGGCAATTAGGAACAGGATCACCTGCATCAACTACATTTACAAATTTAATTCCTGGTGCCTCATATACATTTATAGTTTATGATGATGATACAAAATGTTATTATTTTGAACAATCAACTATTCCGGTACCAACTAATTCAACATTAACAACAACCGCAGTTGCATCAAATAATGTTACTTGTACAGGTAGTGCCGATGGTAACGTGAGTTTTGAAATAAATAGTATTTATAATACTGATACACCAGTTAGCTATGAAATTTATGAAACACTTTCTTTAGCCACTACAGGTGTAACAGGCACAGGCCTTGTTCCTTCAAATGGTACATTAACAGTAAGTAATTTAGGGCCATTACCTTTTGGTGATTATATTGTAGTTATTACTGAAACTGGTACAGCTGAAAACGCTGGTTGTAGTGTGGTTACAACAAACTTCCAAATTACAGAGTCCGCTATTTTATTAGCTGTAACTGCAAATGCAACAAGAAACGAAAATTGTAATGAGTTAGGTGTAATTACCGTAACTGCGCAACATGGAACTGGGCCTTATGAATACCAAGCTGTTGCAACAGGTTCTGGTATTCCTGTTACATGGGTAGGTACAAATTCATTTAATTTAGCAGCAGGAACTTACGATCTTTATGTTAGAGATGCTTACGGTTGTATACAGTTTGATACTGAAACAGTTATTAGAGATGCTGATCCAACATTAGACCCTATTCCGCAGCAATGTTTTACAGGTTCTCCATTAAGTATAACGCTTTCAGGTACAGTATCGGTAGGGCCAGCTTCATACAGTATGGGTGGAGCTTTTCAAAATAGTCCAACATTTAGTATTACAACACCAGGTACTTATACATTCACAATACAAGATGCTAATGGATGTACAGCAACACAAAATTTAGTTGTTGAACCACAACTTCAATTATTAGCAGAATTAACAAAAGAATTAGATTGTACTACAACACCAGACGCAACCATTACGCTTACACCATCTGGTGGTACAGGAACTTATACTACTTTTGAAGTAGATTACAATGGTGGCGGATTTGTAGCTATTGGAGGTTCGCCTTATACAGCTGTGGCTGCAGGAACATATCAATTTAGAGTTACAGATAGCCAAGGTTGTACCGCTTTATCAAATGTAATAACTGTTGATGCTATAACCAACCCAACAGCTTCAGAAACACATATTGATGTAAGTTGTAATGGCGGAAGTGATGGTAGTATAACAGTTACGGCTTCGGGTGGTGTTGGTCCTTATGAATATAGTATTGATAATGGTAGTACCTATCAAACATCAAATACATTTACTGGCTTAAATGTTGCTGGTAATACATACAACGTAATAGTAAGAGATAGTAAAAGTTGTACATCTAACGTTATTGCTGTAGATCTAATAGAACCATCAACAGTTACAGCAAGTTTAACGCTAACACAAGGCTTAACTTGTGGTACATCAAATACAACACAAGCAGCTGTTTTAACTGCCACAGGTAATAATGGTACACCACCGTACATGTATAGTTTTAATGGTGGTACATTTACATCAACCAACACATTCACAACAAATACAGCAGGTTTAGTATCTGTTGTAGTTAGAGATGCTAATGGTTGTTTAAGTGCTGCGGCTACTGAAACAGTACCTGCTTTAGATCCGCCAACAGATTTATCATTCTCGTCAACACCTATAACATGTTCTGCTACAACAAGTGATGTAACAGTAACAGCTACTAATGGTGTAGCGCCACTTAGTTTTGAAATTATTTCTCCTGCTAGTGCTACATCTAACACTACCGGTGCATCATCTGGTGTATTCACGGGATTAGCACCTGACGTTTATGTGTTTAGAGTTACTGATGCTAATGGCTGTTATTATGATGAGTCTTTTACTGTTAATACAGTTGAAAATATAGCTGTAATAGGAAATTTAGATACTAATGTTAGTTGTAATAGTGGAAATGACGGTGCTGTTACATTTACAGTTTCAGGTTTTTCAGGTACTTATAGCTACACAATTAACGGAGGTACAGCAGTAACGGGTGTTTCTGGCACAACAATTCCTTTAACAGGTTTAGTTGCTAACACGTATACCATTGTTGTCACAGATGAGATTACTGATTGTACTGCAACAACCAATGTTGTAGTTACAGAACCTACAGTGTTAAACCTTACTGAAACTTCAAACATTAATGCTAATTGTAATATTGATGCCCAAGTTACTGTTGAGGCAACAGGAGGTACAGCACCTTATACTTACGCATTTGTACAAGACGGTGTTGCGCCAATAGCTACTGATTATACATCGAGCGATTCTAGAGTATTAGATCCAACAACAAATACAGATTGGGATATATATGTTTTAGATGCTAACAATTGTATGTTTATGATAGATGTAGTTGTTGCTACAGATCTGTTACCATCGGTAACAGTGCCAACATTTGCTTCAAATCAATGTGATCCATCTGGTCCTTACTCGTTTACGGTTACAAGTCCTACAGGAATTGCTCCTTTTGAATATAGCATTGATGGCGGATTGTCATATCAAACTAGTCCAACATTCTCTGTGAATACTGCAGGTACTTACACTGTAACAGTACGAGACGGAAATGGCTGTTCAATTGACATACCAACAACTATTGAGATTTACAATGGTTTAAATATAACACCAACAGTTACAGCATTACCATCATGTAGTAATAATGATGGTGAAATAACGGTTACAGGCGCAGGTGGATCTGGTACATACTCATACAGTATAAGCCCGAGTGCAGGTATTACTTTAACAGGTAATGTATTTTCTGGTGTACCATCAGGAACATATACCGTTACAATTACCGATCTTGTTACATCATGTACCACAAATGTAAATGTAGAATTAGAAGCTGCTACACCAGTTACGTTTACAACAACAGCTACTGATGTGTCTTGTGCTTCAGGAAGTGATGGTACAATTACAGTAAATTTAGATGCTACAAATGATAATCCAACATATTCATATGAAATTACAGCGCCAATTACAGTAGCGCCTCAAAGTTCAAATGTATTTACAGGTTTACCAGCAGATACTTATACGGTACAAGTTACATCAGGAAGAAACTGTGTTGCTACAGCAAACGTAATTATAAATGAGCCTGCTATATTAACAGCATCAGGTACTGCAACAGATTATAGTTGTACAGCTTCAAATGTTGTAAATACGTCTACATTAACAATTACAGAAACAGGAGGTACTGCACCATACATGTATAGTATTGATGGTTCAAACTATTTCACATCAAATTCATTTGATATTATTGATACCGGAAGTGTTCAAAATATTGATGTATATGTTAGAGATACTAATAATTGTATTGCTACAAATACAGTAACTATAAACCCGTTACCAACTTTAACAGCGGCTACAGTTACTGAAGCAACTCCAATAGACTGTAATAATACAGGAAGCGTAACAATTAATGTTACTGGTGGTTCTGGTAGTTTTGAGTATGTTATGTTACCAAGCGGAACACCTCAAGCATCAAATACATTTAGTGTTATAGCTCCAGGCGACTACTATTTTGAAGTACGTGATTTAACTACTAGTTGTACAATAACAACAGCAGCTTACACAGTTGCCCCTTACAATACTATTGAAGCTACTGCAACAGCAACAGCATCTGTTACTTGTTTTGGTGATGTAAATGGTACTTTTGAATTAAATGTTACTAATTACACGGGTAACTACACGTATGAAGTTTTTGATAGCAATGATGTATCTGTAATTGCAGCAACTCCTGCAAATACATCAACAAATCCACTTTCTGTAACAGGACTAGCTGGTGGTAATTATTATGTAGAAGTAACAGAAACAGATAGCCCTTTTTGTAGTACAACAACTAATGTGTTTACAATAAACTCTCCTGCAAGTGCACTAACATTAGTAGCTTCAGAAGATGCTAATGTAACATGTGATAATGATAAAGGAGCCATTACAGCAGTAGCTAGTGGAGGTTGGGGAAGTTATGAATACGAATTAACAGGAACTGCTACAGTTGCATATTCATCAAACCCAACTTTTACAGGACTTTCAGCTGGGGCTTATACTGTTAATGTTCGTGATGCCGGTGGGTGTATAGCTTCATTCAATATAACTTTAAATCCTCCAACTCCAATAAATGGTACTATTACAGCAACACCATCACCATTAGCGTGTTTTGGTGATGATAATTCAACAATTACAGTAAGTGGTGTAACTGGTGGGCAAGGAGCAAACTATTCATATACATTAAATACTATAGCGCCAACAGCAAGTAATTCTGGTCCGCAATCATCGCCAGTATTCACAAATTTAGCAGCTGGCACGTATAATGTAACAATAACTGATGGTTATAACTGTACGTTCACAACAACAGATGTTGTTATAGCACAACCACCAGTAATTGAAACTAGTTTAGTAAAAGCTACCTCGCAAACATGTACAACCAATGCTACTTTAACATTAAGTGCAAACGGAGGAACCGGTTCTTATGAATATAGTGATACAGAAACCTTTGCAACTGTAATAGGTACGTTTACAAGCTCAGTAACTTTTGCGGTAACGCCTGGTGATTACATGTATTATGTAAGAGATGCAAATGGATGTATTTCATCAGTTTCAAACCAAATAACTATTGATCCGTTACCTCCTTTAACCCTAGCGGTAGATGATACTAACGCAACCATTAATTGTGCAGGTGACACAACGGGTGTAATTGTGGCAGTAGCCGAAGGTGGCTTAGGTAATTACGTTTACACGTTACAAGATACTATGGGTAACGCTATACCAGCAACACAAGATAGCCCAGGAGTATTTACTAACTTAGGTGTGGGAGATTACCAAGTACATGTTGATAGTGGCGATTGTTTATACACATCTGCAACTGTTAGCATAATAGAACCAAGCTTACCTTTAGAAGTTAGTTTTGATGTTACAGATGTAACCTGTAATGGTGAAAACAACGGTATTTTAGAAATTATTGCAACGGGTGGTACAGGTGTTATTAAATATGCTATTTCACCACAATTGAATCAATTTTTTGATGAGCCAATTTTTGAAAACTTAGCCCCAGGAAATTACCAAGCAATTGTACAAGATGAATTAGGTTGTTTCGTGTTATTTGATTATGTAATTAATGAGCCTGCTCCAGTTTTAATTTCAATAGTACCAAACTCTTTATCTCCTGAAGTTTGTGAAGGCGATATGGATGGTGAATTTAGTATAGACATTTCTGGTGGTACCTTGCCGTATAGTGTAGCTTTAGATGATATTAACGGAACATATACCACAGGAAGCGCAACACAAACACGATTTGATTTTACAAATTTAGAAGGTGGAGATCATATAGTTTACATTACTGATGCTGAAGGTTGCGAATCTGAATGGAATATAGCGTTTCCAGAATCTGTAGCATTAAATCCTGAAGCAACTGTTGCATATTGTACTGATATTGCCGATGCTACAAGTAATACTGTAACCATAACAATTGATGAAAGTATTGATGCAAATGAGGTTGATTACTCACTTGATGGTGTAAACTTCCAAACTAATAACGTGTTTGTTGATGTTGCTCCAGGAACAAATCAATCTATTACTGTTAGGCATTCAAACGGTTGTGAGCAACTTGTTTTCTTTGATGTTAATGACTATGATCCGTTAGAAATAGCATTATCTGATGGTGAAATTAACGAAATCATTGCCCAAGCAAGTGGTGGTGCTGGAAACTATGAATACGCTGTTAGACGTGTAAATGAGGTAGATTATGAACCTTACCAAAACACAGGCTCATTTGTAATTTATGAATCTGGTGAATACACTGTAACTGTTACAGATAGTAACGGGTGTGTTGCAACAGCTACTAGGTATTTTGAATACATTGATATTTGTGTACCAAACTACTTTGTACCAGCAAATGGTGGTTGGGGTCCTGGTTGTGTTACACAATACAAAAACTTAACCTTTGATATTTTTGATAGATACGGACGTAAAATAGCTACTTTAAATGTAGATGACACATGGGATGGTACTTACAATGGTAAAGAATTACCAACAGGAGATTATTGGTACTTAGTTAAGCTAAATGATCCTAGAGACGATAGAACTTTTGTAGGCAACTTTACATTATATAGATAGTTTTAAAAACAAAAAACATGCAAAAATTATTTACATATCTGTGCTTTTTACTAGTAACGTTTACTTATGCGCAGGAGCTTAATTTACCAGTATTTACCCAATATTTGGCAGATAACAACTTTGTGGTTTCGCCAACCTATGCCGGTATTGGTGATAATGTAAAGCTTAGAGCTAATGGTTTAACACAATGGGTTGGTATTAAAAATGCCCCAGACAACCAATCGTTTTATGGTGATGTTAGAATAGCCGATAGGTCTGGTGTTGGTTTATCTTTGTATAACGATAGAAATGGTAACACTATACAAACTGGTGCTAAATTTTCGTTTGCTCACCATTTAGTACTAGATTATTATGCAAAAATGTACTTGTCTTTAGGTATTTCATATAACATTAATAATTTTAGAATTGATATTAACAACTTTAATACAAGTTATGAAAATCCAACAATAGACCCTTTTGTTACTGATGATAGAAGAACAACCAATCATAACTTTGATGTTGGAGCATTATTTAGGCTTAAAGGCATGTTTGTAAGCTTAAATGTGAATAATATTTTAGAGAAAAAACTTGAAGAATCTGAAAGAGTTTTTGAGCCTAACTTGCTTTTAAATTATCAAATATATGCGGGTTACACCATTCCTGGGCCAAAAAAGAGTGGTTTAGAGTTTGAGCCTTCTATTTTCTATCAAATGTTTACTAGTGATAAACGTTCGGCTACCGATGTGAATTTTAAAGTTAGAAAATATAACCGTAAAGAAGATTATATTTGGGGTGGTATTAGTTACCGTTTTTTAAACGATCAGTTTTTTAAGCCACTAAATGTGGGGCCAATGGTTGGGTTTAAAAAATCTATGTTTTATTTTGGTTATGCTTACCAGGTTACTACTAATGATTTATCGGCTTATAATTCTGGCACACACGTTGTTACAATTGGCATAGACTTTTTGCAGGGTATAAGCAATTGCCCTTGTACGCAAGACCCTGTACACCACTAGTAAGCGCGTTAGGGATAGCAGCGGAAAGCCCACAGCGGTAGCGAGGACTTGCAGCGTATAGCCCGCCAGCACCATAGGTGGTGGAACGCCAAAATTTTTGTAGTATATTTAAAGGAAATTTAAAGCTAGAGTCTTTATTTTTTATAGTTAAATAGAATATATTTGTTTGCTGTTACATCCTTAAATATATAATTCTGCAAAAATATGATAGCTACCGAAACCGAAAATAACTTATATATAAACCGTGAGATAAGTTGGTTACAATTTAATGCAAGAGTACTTCAAGAAGCTTCAGATGAGCGTGTACCTCTTATTGAACGTTTAAGGTTTTTAGGCATTTTTTCTAATAATTTAGATGAATTTTTTAAAGTACGTTATGCAACTGTTAAACGTATTGTTGAGGTTGGTAAAGATGGTAAAAACCAACTTGGTGGTATTAAAGCCAAAGAATTGCTTGAAATTATAACCCAAATTGTAATTAAACAACAAGCAGAAAGTATAAAGGTTTTAAATGATATTGATGCCAAATTAAAGGAAGAAAATATTTATGTTATAGATGAAACGCAAGTTGATAGCCTGCAACATGAATATATTAAAAAATATTACTACCAAAATGTAAGTTCTGCTTTAGTTACCATTATTTTAAATGATTTGGTTCAAATACCAAATTTAAAAGACAGTGCTGCTTATTTAGCTGTTAAAATGGAAATGAATGATGATACTAAGCAGTTTGCACTTATTGAAATACCAAAATCTGTTAAGCGTTTTATTGAGTTACCTAATCAAAATGGGCATAGTTATATTATAATGTATGATGATTTGTTGAGGTATTGCTTAAGTGATATTTTTAGCATTTTTGATTACAAAACCATATCGGCTCACATGATTAAAATAACACGCGATGCTGAGCTTGATTTTGATAGTGATTTAAGTAAAAGTTTTATTGAAAAAATATCAGATAGCGTTAAACACCGCGAAATTGGTGATCCTGTACGTTTTGTTTTTGATAAAACTATTGATGATGACACGTTGCACTATCTTATGGAAAAAATGAATATTGAAAATACAGATAGTATTATTCCAGGAGGCCGTTATCACAATAAAAGAGACTACATGGGATTTCCTAGTTTAGGAAGAACCGATTTGTTATATGATAAAATTGAAGCTTTGCCCATAAAAGGTTTAAGTTTAGAAAGCAGTAGCATTTTTGAGGCTATTGCTAAAAAAGATTATTTACAACACGCACCATACCAAACGTTTTCATATATTATTAAGTTTTTACGAGAAGCCTCTTTAGATCCTAAAGTAAAAACTATAAAAATTACCATTTACAGGTTAGCACAAATATCGCACGTTGCAAGTGCCTTAATTAATGCTGCCATTAATGGCAAAACGGTTACGGTTTCCATTGAGCTAAGAGCACGTTTTGATGAAAAAGCCAATATTAAATACGCCGAACAAATGAAACGAGAAGGCGTAAATTTAATTTTTGGAGTTCCTGGTTTAAAAGTACACAGTAAAATGTGTGTTATTGAGCGTGAAGAAGGCAAAAAAATAAAACGTTACGGATTTATTAGTACAGGAAACTTTAATGAATCTACAGCAAAAATATATACAGATTATACATTATTTACTGCCAACCAAGGCATATTAAAAGATGTAAATAAAATATTTAATTTTTTTGATGCTAACTATAAAATATTCTCATACAAGCATTTATTAGTATCTCCACATTACACACAAAAAAGCATTTTTAAATTAATTGATAAAGAAATTGAAAAAAGCAAAAATGGCAAAGGTGGTTACATTAGGTTAAAAATGAATAGCGTATCAAGCTATGAAATGGTAGATAAATTATATGAAGCCAGTAACCATGGCGTTAAAATTGATATGATTGTTCGTGGTATTTGTTGTTTAATTCCTGGCGTTGCGGGTATGAGTGAAAATATTAACGTAATTAGTGTTGTTGATAAATTTTTAGAACACCCAAGAGTTTATATTTTTGGTAAAGAAGAAGATACTAAAGTTTACATATCTTCAGCAGATTGGATGACAAGAAATATTGTGAATAGAGTAGAGGTAAGTTGTCCTGTTTATGATGAAGATATTAAACAAGAAATTATTGATACCTTTAATATTTGTTGGAGTGATAATGTAAAGGCTAGATTAATTAATACGCCTAATGAAAATGAATACAGAAAAAATGATAATCCGGAAGTACGCTCACAAATAGCAATTTACGATTATTATTTAGAGAAGCTTAAAAACTAATATGCTTACAATTAAAAAATACGCAGCCATAGATATAGGTTCTAACGCTGTAAGACTACTAATTTCAAACATAATAGAAGAAACCGGCAAACCAGTTAAGTTTAAAAAAAACTCATTGGTAAGGGTGCCAATACGCTTGGGTGCCGATGTGTTTATAAACAAAAAAATTTCAGAAGAAAATAAAGAGCGCATGGTTGATACCATGTTAGCCTTTAAATTGCTTATGAAATCTCATAAGGTTGAAAAATACAAAGCCTGCGCAACATCGGCCATGAGAGAATCTAAAAACGGAAAAGCCGTTGTAGAACTCATAAAAAAGAATGCAGGCATTAATATAGATTTAATTAATGGTGAAGTTGAAGCTGAAATTATTGCAGCAACAGATTTAAATAAATTTATAGACCCTAACAAAACTTATTTATACGTTGATGTTGGTGGTGGTAGTACAGAGTTTAGTGTTATTTGTAATGGCGAAAAAAAAGCCTCAAAATCATTTAAAATAGGTACTGTACGTATTTTAAATGACATGGTGAAAGATAATGCTTGGGAAAAACTAGAAAAATGGATTGGCAAACATACAGCCGGTTATGATAAAGTGTATGTTTTAGGTTCTGGTGGTAATATTAATAAAATATTTAAAGTATCAGGTAAAGCAATTGGAAAGCCTTTAACGTACTTTTATTTAACTAATTACTACAAATTACTACAAAGCTATACCTATGAAGAACGTATTACAGAGCTTGAACTTAACCAAGACAGAGCCGATGTTATTATTCCAGCAATGAAAATTTATTTATCTGCCATGAAATGGAGTAAATCTAAACATATTTATGTACCAAAAATAGGATTAGCTGATGGTATTATAAAAAGCATATACTATGATACCGTTTCAAGTAATACACAGTAAAATTATGCACTTTAGCCTGTAAAATATTGCTTTTTAATATTATAGCATATATTCGTATTAATATAATTACAACTACAAGCCCAAATTTATTACTTATGAAAAAAACAGTACTTTTTACCTTACTTCTTGTTTTTTCAGTATATAGTTTTTCTCAAGAAAAAACACAAGACACAACAAAAGTAGTTGCTGCAAAAAAACAAGATAATTACGTTTATAAAGGCGTTAAATACGGTATTAGAGGTGGTTATAACATTTCAAATTTAGATTTTGAAGATACACCACCAATGATTAACAAACACCGCAATAGTGTTTATTTTGGTTTTTTTGCTCAAATAGGTTTTTCAAAAAGCATTGCCTTAGCACCTGAGTTACAATTTTCTGCAGAGGGTGCTAATGATGAAAAAATTCATTTAGATTATATACAAGCGCCAATACTTTTAAAAGTAAGATTAAGCGAAAAGTTTCATATTGGTGCTGGTCCGCAGGTGGGTTTAAAAGTACATAAAGAAGATGATGGTGTAAACAACTTTGCATACTCTGCTGTTGGTGCTTTAGAATATAAAATCAACTATGCATTATTTGCTGATGTAAGATACACTTATGGTATTAGAAATGTTTTTGAAGATGCCACAGGGTTGTCAGCTAAAAACACTAATATTCAAATAGGTGTAGGCTATAAGTTTTAGCCGTGTACGGTTTCGTTTTTTCCTAAATCAGACATAATTTTTGCTTCAAACTCTAAAAGTTGTTGCCATTTGGTGTCAACTTCTTTTTTATCACCATATTTTCTGGCAAAGCCTAGAAACATGGTGTAATGGTTTGCTTCACTTACCATTAAATTTCTATAAAAAGTAGCTAACTCTTGGTCTTTTAATTCTTCAGATAATAACCTGAAACGTTCACAACTTCTAGCTTCAATTAAAGCAGCATAAAGCAACCTGTGCACTAGTTGTGTTGTACGGCTTCCTCCTTTTGGGAAAAATTTCATTAATTGAATTACGTATTCGTCTTTTCGGTCTCTACCTAAAGTCCAGCCACGTTCTAAAATTTTATCATGTACCATTTTAAAATGGCTAATTTCTTCTTTAACCAAAGCAACCATTTCTTGAACAAGTTCAGTATATTCAGGAAAACTAACAATTAATGAAATAGCAGTACTGGTAGCTTTTTGTTCACAAAAGGCATGGTCTGTAAGTATTTCTTCAATATTTTTTTCAACAATATTTACCCATCTTGGGTCTGTTGGTAACTTAAGTCCTAGCATAGGTATTTAAATTTTCTGTTGTAAAATGGCCATTTTCATCAATTATAATATAAAATGATATACAATCTGTACTTTTTGGTTTGTATAATGAAGCCGTTAACACAAGTTTATTAAATTTTAAAGTTGCTTCTTGGTTTATAGTTATGGTATTACCTACAAATTGACTTCCATTAATTAGATTTGGAAGGTTATTGACAATAAAATCTGTATCAATTTTTTTATTGAAGATAATGGCGTTGTTTTTTGTTACCAGAACATCAGATTCTATACATCTAAAATGCGCTGTATTAATAACCGAATTGTTTTTAACAACTTCAGTTATCGCTTTTTCCATGTTGGTATAATTTTTTATACTAACGTTATAGCCATTGCTTAAAATGGAATCTTGCACAACCTCATTATAGTGTTTTGGTGTAAAACTTTCAATTTCAATAGGTTTAGAAGTTTTATTGAAATCTGTAATAGCATCTTTCAATAAATCGGTTTTATGTTTTCGGCCATCACAACTTGATAGCATTATAAAAACTCCTAAAAATAAGAGTAATGTTATGTTTATAATTTTTTTAAACATCTAGATTAAAAGTTTTTCTTAGTAACTCAATATTAGGGTTTTTTTCTTTTAATTTTTCAAACTTTTCTAGCGTTGTATAAGCATATTGTTTTTCTTTAATTTCATTAACAGAAATAGATAATTCAATATCATAATTTTTTAAAGATTGCCTAATAAATGCTAATAAATCGTATTGATTACGCTCAATTTCAACTTTATTTGTTGCATTTGGGTATTCTAAATACGCGGTTGTTCCTTTAACTCTAGGCGTATCAATGGAAAGAATTGATGCCAAATTACGTTTTCCTTGTTCTAAAAGTTTTTCAATATATGTATGCCATACTTTAAGAAAGGCTTCTTCTGTAAATGGTTCTTTTGGTAAATTTTCTTCATCAACAACAACATTCATTTGCTTAATTTGGTGCTCTTTTTTCGCTTTTAAACTACTTAAAGATAGACCAGAAGTTCGCTTATTAGATTGTTTTAAAATAATTTTTTGAGGTTGTGTTTTTTGAAAATCATTACCTGTTTTGTTGGCTTTTAAATCTGTTTTTTCAGGTTCAGTTTCTGGTGTTGCCTTAGGTTTGTTTTCTGGCACAGAAACTTTTACAGGTTTAATACCTTTACTTTTAAAGTAAGCTGCCGGAATTATGTAATGTTTGCTATTTTTTTTTTCTCCATCAAAAGTGATAGAGGCAAGTTGCATAAGGCAAAGTTCAACCAGCAATCGCTGATTTTTACTGGTTTTATACTTGAGGTCGCATTCATTAGCCAAATGAATACCTTGAATTAAAAACTCCCTATTGGCTTTTCTAGATTGTTGTAAATATTTTTGTTTGGTTTGTTCACCAACTTCAAGTAAAGCTATGGTATTTTCGGTTTTACTAACCAATAAATCTCTAAAATGAGAAGCTAAACCTGCAATATAATGGTGTCCATCAAAACCTTTAGACAGCGTTTCATTGAATTGTAGTAAAAGCTCTGGTATTTTATTATCTAAAATAAGATTGGTGCTTTCAAAATACGTTTCGTAATCTAAAACATTTAAATTTTCGGTTACGGCTTGTCTGGTAAGGTTTTTTCCAGAAAAACTTACCACACGATCAAAAATTGAAAGTGCATCGCGCATAGCGCCATCTGCCTTTTGCGCTATAATGTGCAAGGCATCATCTTCGGCAGTAATGCCTTGTTCTTCAGCAATATATTTTAAATATTCTTTTGCATCGGTTACTGTTATGCGTTTAAAGTCAAATATTTGACAACGCGATAAAATAGTGGGTATTATTTTATGTTTTTCAGTAGTTGCTAAAATAAAAATACAGTGTTTTGGTGGTTCTTCTAAAGTTTTTAAAAACGCATTAAAAGCAGCCTGTGAGAGCATGTGAACCTCGTCAATAATATAAACCTTGTATTTACCAACTTGTGGCGGAATTCTAACTTGATCGGTTAAATTTCTAATATCATCAACAGAGTTGTTTGATGCGGCATCTAATTCAAAAATATTAAATGCGAAATCTTCATCTGTATCAACACCATCACTATTAATCATTTTGGCTAAAATACGTGCGCAAGTAGTTTTACCAACACCACGCGGCCCTGTAAAAAGAAGCGCTTGGGCTAAATGGTTGTTGTTTATGGCATTTAATAATGTATTTGTAATAGCCTTTTGCCCAACAACGTCTTTAAACGTTTGGGGTCTGTATTTTCTGGCTGATACTACAAAATGTTCCATTAAAAATTATTAGAATAACAAATTTAAAAATTCAGTTATTAATTATAAAGTTTGAAGGTGATTTTTAAAAGGAGTTATTAACAATTTGTTTACTTTTGCGGCAAAGTAGACCGCCTTATCGCTTTTTAACGTTGAACTTGTTTCAGCGTAAAAGAGAGGAAAGTCCGAACACCGTAGTGCAATATAGTGGTTAATGGCCACCAGTTGTAAAGCTAGGAAAAGTGCAACAGAAAGTATGTACAGGTAAGGCTGTAGTGAAATCAGGTAAACTCTATATGGTGCAATGCCATGTATACCAACGTTTAAGGGTTGCACGCCCAATGTTGGAGGGTAGGCAGCTAAAGTGTATTGGCAACAGTACATTAAGATAAATGATAAGGGTGTTTTTTATTGTGAATGGTTTCATTCTCAATTTTAAGCATACAGAATTCGGCTTATAGGTTTACTTTAAAATAAACAAACCCTTCGTTTTGAAGGGTTTTGCTTTTATTTATTTTCTATAATTTCGAAAAAGCTAAATACGTTACCGCCATAACTTTTGGAGTAACTGAAGTGTTTTAATTCAGATAAGTTAGTGTGTTTTGAGTGTTCTACTATTAAAACACCACCTTCTTCTAATACATTATTTTGAAAAACTAACTGCGGAATGGTTTCAAAAAGCTCCGTAGAAAAATCATAAGGCGGGTCTGCAAAAATAACATCATATTTTAAGGTGTTATTTTCTAAAAATTTAAATACATCACTTTTTATAGTTTCAATAGGCATTTCAAAAGCTGTAGCCGTTTCATTTATAAACTTAATACAGTTGTAATTTTGGTCTACACTTGTAATATTTTCAGTGCCACGAGATGCAAATTCATAACTTATGTTGCCTGTGCCCGCAAATAAATCTAAAACATTAATATCATCAAAATAGTACAAATTGTTTAAAATGTTGAATAGTGATTCTTTGGCCATATCTGTAGTTGGGCGCACCGGTAAATTTTTGGGAGCTACTATTTTTCGTCGTTTGTATGTGCCTGATATTATTCGCATTAAAAACTCTTAATTAAAGTGAAAAATGAATGTTTATCTTTTGGTTTTTCAGTAAAATTATAATTAGCAATGCTATTGCCAAAAGAAACATTTCTTACGTATTTGTATGTTATTTTGTAAAACTCATCGGCATCATCAATATCACCAACAAATACTAAATTAAAAACCTCTGGATTTAATTCTAATTGTTCTGCAGTAAACAATATATAGTAAATAAAATCTTGTTTTGTAATGTATTCAAAAGTGTTATAAAAAACAAGTTTGTTATTATTTACAATTACAAGTTCAAAATTATTTGTGTTTACATTAACATAAACTTTGGGTTCTTTATTGTCTTTTTCCGTTTCTAATATACTTTCAATTAGTACTGTTGAGATATGTTTAAATGTAAATGCGCCAAATTTGTCATAAATATAATTGTTTATGTTAACGTAGGGTACATAAACGCTTATTGCTTCAGTGTTGTTTATTTCATCAAAAGAAATAAAATCTGTTTGTAATATTTTAGCGTTAAACTTTAAATAATCAGCCAAAGCATCTTCATTAAAAACATGTTTTGGTACGAGAGTGGATAGCTCGTTTTCGTGAATTACCGTTACATTATTAAAAGTGTCTTTTTGCAAGCTTTTTTCTGTTTTAAAAAGCGTTTCTACCTGCTCTAAAAGTTTAATAGGGTTTAGTTTTTTACTAAAGTCTATTTTTTTTAATGCAGTAATAGTGTTTGTGTCTTGATTTAAAACACAAAAAGAAAGTCCATTCAAACTAATTTGAATGGACAGTTTCTTGTTAGTTAGTTTATGTACTGTATTACTCGTTAGAGCCATAAGTTTTAGGCCAGTTTCCTATAGTTTTAACTTCTTCCATAGAACCTACTTTTAAAGCGCTACCATTAACACCATCAACCGATATTACTTGGTTTTCTTGCACTAAAAGGTCTTTATTTTGGTCAAATAAAATAACGTCTTTTTTAACTGAAGCTTCAAAAACAGGAATGTTTAAATTGTTTTGCTCAATAAAACCTGCATCCATTTTAAATTTAGCACCAGGTTCTCCAACAGGTACATTCATCATTGTTTTATATCTGTCTGAATTTTTGAATAATGAATCTTTAACAGATGCATATCCTAAGGTATCAATAATTACAATGTCTTTAAACATATCAACACCGTAACGTTTTGTTTGTTCAACATCTAAAACACTAGAATCTCTTCGTTGTGTAATTGTAAATTTAGCAGTATCTAAAAACTTAACTAAACCATCAAAATCTTTTGAGAATTTTCCGGTAACTGTTTTGTGTGCTAATTGTGAGTCTCTAATATCAATTAAGCTTTTAATTACTTTAGCGTAACGTTTTTGCTTTGTTTTATTAAATTGAATTGGCTCATATATAGACATGTAAGTTTGGTAGCCCAAAAATCCTATTAATACCCAAAGGATGATGGTTAAAAAAGGTTTAGCTTTTGTTGGTACAAATTTGTCTATTAATTTTACTAATACTATGGTTAGAAGTATAACACCAACTGCAATAAGAATAAATTTTAGCATTGTTATTTTTAATTATTAAGTTATCAAAGGTCTTTCGCAAATCTACAATTTTTTTTTATTCGTTAAAACCTACAAACAAAAAAATCATTTCTATATTTGAATAATTTTTTTCTTGGTAATTAATTCATGACGTCTTCAGAATTTTATTCGCTTATAAAACAACATTTTCCTTTTCAGCCAACGCTAAAGCAAGATGTTGTATTACAGCAACTTTCAAATTTTATTTTTAGTAAAACGCCTAATAGTCTTTATGTTTTAAAAGGCTATGCGGGTACAGGTAAAACAACTATTGTTGGTGCTATAGTTTCTAACCTTTGGAAGGCAAAAAAGAGCGCAATTTTAATGGCGCCTACCGGAAGAGCAGCAAAAGTAATAGCAAATTATTCTAAAAAAGAGGCATTTACCATTCATAAGAAGATATATTTCCCTCGAAAAGAAAAGGGTGGTGGTGTTAAATTTGTATTACAGCCAAACAAACATAAAAACACTATTTTTATTGTAGATGAAGCCTCAATGATACCAGATACACCTGGCGATTCAAAATTATTTGAAAATGGCTCATTACTTGATGATTTAATGCAATATGTATATTCTGGTCACCAATGTAAATTACTTTTAATTGGTGATACAGCACAATTACCACCAGTAAAATTAGATTTAAGTCCTGCTTTAAACGAAGATACTATTAGCTTAAATTACAATAAAGAAGTTAGTGTAATGGAACTTGATGAAGTTGTAAGGCAAGAATATGACTCCGGAATATTATCTAATGCTACCATTTTAAGAGAAGCTCTTGCTAATGAAGTTTATGACTATTTTAAGTTTGATTTAAACGGCTTTAAAGATATTGTAAGGCTTGTTGATGGCTATGAAATTATGGACGCCATAAACGAATCTTACAGCAATTTAGGTAATGAAGAAACGGCTATTATTGTACGCAGCAATAAACGAGCCAACTTATATAACCAGCAAATACGCAGTCGTATTCTATTTAATGAATACGAACTTTCTTCAGGAGATTATCTTATGGTTGTTAAAAACAATTACTTTTGGGTAAAACCAAACTCTGAAGCAGGTTTTATTGCCAATGGTGATATTATTGAAGTGCTTGAAATTTTTAGAATTGAAGAACTTTACGGTTTTAAATTTGCATCGGTTAAAATACGCATGGTAGATTACCCCAAAATGCAACCCATTGAAACCATGTTACTATTAGATACTATTACTGCCGAAACGCCTTCATTATCTTATAACGATTCAAACAGATTGTACCAAGAAGTAGCTAAAGACTATGAAAACGAAAGTAATTATAAAAAGTTTTTAAAAATAAAAGCCAATAAACATTTTAATGCGCTACAGGTTAAGTTTTCATATGCTATTACCTGCCATAAATCTCAAGGTGGACAATGGAATACTGTGTTTGTTGAGCAACCATATTTACCAGATGGAATAAATAAAGATTATTTACGTTGGTTGTATACCGCTGTAACCAGAGCCAAAGAAAAATTGTATCTTATTGGTTTTAAAGATGATTTTTTTGAAGAATAACACATATGAATTCAGAAACATTAATTAGTATTTGTTTAGGTATTGGACTTTCAGCATCGGTTGGCTTTAGAGTTTTTTTGCCATTATTTGCATTAAGTCTTGCTGCTTATTTTGATGTTTGGCAACTCAATGAATCATGGCAATGGGTTGGCAGTACAACGGCTTTAGTAACCTTAGGTGTGGCAACAATTGCCGAAATTACAGCATATTTTATTCCATATATTGATAATTTGTTAGATAGTATTGCGGTGCCATTAGCAGGTATTGCAGGTACCGTGGTAATGCTTTCAACAGTAGCTAATCTAGACCCTGTAATTACGTGGTCTTTAGCTATAATTGCTGGTGGTGGTACTGCTGCAGCAATTTCTGGAGCTTCTGGTACAACACGTTTAGCATCAACAGCCACTACTGCTGGTGTAGCAAATCCATTAGTTTCTAGTTTAGAAACAGGTACCTCATTAATTATGTCTGTTTTATCCATATTTATGCCTGTTGTTGCTGTTATTTTTACGGTTTTTATATGTTATATTTTTTTCAAACTGTATAAAAAGTTAAAGAAAACCAAGCATACTGCTCCATAAAAAAGAGTATTTTTGAAGACGAATTGATTAATTAATTTATGAAGATAATTTCAATGATTCCGGCGCGTTACAGCGCAACAAGGTTTCCTGCAAAACTCATGCAAGACCTTAATGGTAAACCTGTAATATTACGAACTTACCAAGCCACAGTTGCAACAAATTTATTTGATGATGTTTTTGTGGTTACAGATAGTGATATTATTTATAATGAAATTGTAAATAATGGCGGAAAAGCCATAATGAGTAAAAAAGAACATCAATCAGGCAGTGATAGAATTGCTGAAGCAGTTGAAAATATGGATGTAGATGTTGTTATAAATGTTCAAGGTGATGAACCTTTTACCGATAAAGAATCATTATCAAAACTCATTCAAGTTTTTAAAAATGACAATGATAAAACGGTTGATTTGGCTTCATTAATGGTACATATTACTGATGAAGACGAAATAAATAACCCTAACACGGTAAAGGTAATTATTGATACTTTCAACTTTGCATTATATTTTTCTAGAAGCCCAATTCCGTATCCAAGAGACACAACTGTTAATGTTAAATATTACAAACACAAAGGTGTTTATGCTTTTAGAAAACAGGCGCTTATAGATTTTTACAATTTACCAATGCTAACTTTAGAAGCTTCAGAAAAACTAGAGCAACTTAGGTATTTAGAATATGGTAAACGCATAAAAATGGTTGAAACAAACGTACAAGGCATAGAAATTGATACACCTGAAGATTTAGAACGGGCTAAAAAAGCTTGGAAATAGTTAGTAAATATGAGTGAATACAAAAACATAAAAGTTATTGGTTTTGATGCAGATGATACACTTTGGGTTAACGAAACCTATTTTAGAGAAGCCGAAGAGGCATTTTGTAAATTATTATCTGAATACGAAACACCTAACAAATTAGACCAAGAACTTTTTAAAATGGAAATGGCTAATTTAGAGCTTTACGGTTATGGAGTTAAGGCTTTTACACTATCAATGGTGGAAGCTGCTCTAGAACTTTCAAATTATAATATTTCAAACAAAAAGCTGGAGCAGGTTTTAAATATTGGAAAAAACATGCTTAATAAACCCGTTGAATTACTTGATGGGGTAGAGCAAGTGTTAAAAACACTATCAAAAAAATACAAACTAATTTTAGCTACTAAAGGCGATTTGCTAGACCAAGAGCGCAAGCTTGAAAAATCTGGATTAACATCGTATTTTCATCACATTGAAGTTTTAAGTGATAAAAAAGAAGCTAATTACAGCAAACTTTTAAATCATCTAGATATAAAGCCAGAGCAGTTTCTAATGGTTGGAAATTCGTTAAAATCTGATGTGCTTCCGTTAGTAAATCTAAAAGCGCATGCTATTCATGTGCCATTTCATATAACTTGGGCGCATGAACTTGTAACCGAAAACGAAACCAACGGAAAAGAATACAAAACAATAAGTTCACTAAAAGAACTTTTAAACTTACTAGATTAGTGAAAATTATAGATATTGAAAACTGGAACAGAAAAGCGCATTACAACCATTTTTGTGGTTTAAAAGATCCGTATTTTGCATTAACCATACCATTTAACGTTACCAAAGCATATCAGTTTTCAAAAGACAATAACATTAGTTTTTTTGCAAAATATTTACATGATTGTATGAAAGCTATTAATGCTGTTGATAATTTAAAATACAGAATAGAAAATAACAATGTGGTACAGCATGATGTTATAAATGCATCGGCTACTTTAATGCGTAGTGATAATACATACGGATTTTCGTTTATAGATTTTGATGCAGATTTACAAACTTTCATAAAAAATATTGAAAGCGAAAAACAGCGCATAGAAAATTCAAATGATTTGTATCCTCCAAAAAATACTTTAGACTGTATTCATTGCTCTGCATTACCTTGGGTGTATTATTCGGGTCATAAAGAGCCTGTTTCGGGTGTTTTAGAGTCTATTCCAAAATTATCATTTAGTAAGGCAATTAAAAATCAATCAGAATTAACCATGAATGTATCTATAAACGTAAATCATGCATTGGTAGATGGTTATCATGTTGGGCTTTTTTCTGAGAAATTTCAACAAAATTTAAACCAATAAACGTAGAAATAGTATTATTTTTACATTTCGAAAAAGAAATTAGAGTAAATGAGTTATAAAAACTTTCCAATGGTGCCAAGAGTTGTTTTTGGCAGAGGTAGTTTCAACCAATTAAGCGAAATATTAGACCCCAAACGCTTAAGTATAAATGCTCCATTTATATTTTTAGTAGATGCTGTTTTTAAAACAGATGGTAAATTAACTTCAAGAATACCGTTATCATATAATGACAAAATAATATATGTTTCAGCTAAAGAAGAACCAAAAACAGAGCAGGTTGATAACATTGTTAAAGATATCATCTTAACTACAAAAGAAAGACCTTCGGGCATTATTGGTATTGGTGGAGGTACGCTACTAGATTTAGCAAAAGCGGTGTCTATTATGCTTACAAATGAAGGCGAAGCTAAAGATTACCAAGGTTGGGATTTGGTTAAAAACCCAGCCATTTACCACGTTGGTATTCCAACAATTTCGGGTACAGGTGCTGAAGTTTCGAGAACAACCGTTTTAACAGGACCAGAAAAAAAATTAGGAATAAATTCAGATTTTACACCTTTTGATCAAGTTGTTTTAGATTCTGAATTATTACAGGGCGTAGACAAAAACCAATGGTTTTACACAGGTATGGATTGCTATATTCACTGTATAGAATCTTTAAACGGCACTTATTTAAACGCCTTTAGCCAAAGTTATGGAGATATTGCACTTTCACTTTGTAAAGAAGTGTTTTTAAATAATAATTTATCGCAAGTTGAAGCCGACGAAAAGCTTATGATGGCTTCATGGCACGGTGGTATGAGTATTGCATATTCTCAAGTTGGCGTAGCGCATGCTATGAGTTATGGCTTATCTTATCTTTTAGGAACAAAACATGGTATTGGCAACTGTATTGTTTTTGATCATTTAGAAGAATTTTATCCTGAAGGTGTAAAACTTTTTAAAGAAATGAAAGCTCTGCATAACATAACATTACCACAAGGAATTTGTGCAAATTTATCTGATGCAGATTTTGATACTATGATTGATATTTCATTAGATTTAAAACCACTTTGGGAAAATGCTTTAGGTAAAAATTGGCAAAAAATAATTACCCGTAAAAAGTTAAAAGCGCTTTACCAAAAAATGTAACATGCGCTGGTTATCAAAATTTATTTACTTTAAAATACTACGCTGGAAAGTTGTAGGCAATGTTACGCTTTCAAAAAACACCATAAAAAAAGCTGTAATAATAGCAGCACCTCATACTAGCTGGCACGATTTTTACATTGGTGTGCTTTTACGTTCTGTAATTAACGTTAAAACAAATTATATTGCAAAAAAAGCATTGTTTAAATTTCCTTACGGATGGTTTTTTAGAGCTTTAGGTGGTACACCTGTAAATAGGTTTTCAAATGAAAATAAAGTATTAGCCATTGCCAATATTTTTAAAAAGCATAATGAATTTAGAATAACCATGGCGCCTGAAGGTACCAGAAAAAAGGTTAACCATTGGCGTACTGGTTTTTATTATATAGCTAAAGAAGCCCATGTGCCCATTATAATGATTACGTTTGATTTTAAAAACAAACAAAATAAAATTTCTGAACCTTTCTATCCAACAAAAAATAAGGAAGACGATTTTAAATTTATGCGAAACTTTTTTAAAAATGTTGAAGGTAAGATACCCAAATATTCTTAAATATCAGGTAATTAATAAATTATGGCATACATTTTGATTATTATTCGTTGTACTTAGTTAATGAAACATAAAGTAAACAATTAGTCCCTAAAAAGAAACATAAACTAATACACTGTAAAAAAACAAAAAAGCTATTTCTAAAACGAAATAGCTTTTTTTTATTGGTCATATTTTTAGGTATTACTTTATTTCTTTTAAAGCATTATCTATTAAGGTTCTTAAATGTTGTTTATGCGCTCTAGATGCCGTATTGCCACTTGTATTGGCTATTGCTCTTATACGTTTCAAATTATATAAAGCCATAGATTTTGATGTATTTGTAAACTTACTAGATTGTTTACCTGTTAACATATTTATTAGTCTATTAGTATATTCAATTTGTAAATTTTGTCTAAACGAATTTACATTACCATAAATATCTGCTTTAAAAATTGCATCATTCAAATCTGTCATGAAAGTAGATAAACTATACTGGTTTCCATAAAGCTCAGAATCTGTTATACGTTGTAAGGTGTTAGGGTGTAGTATATGATTTAACACATTTTTTTGATAACTTAAAACTTGACTATGAATTTTAGGGTCTTCAGGTCCACTCATAAAATCAAAACCACGACGTTGTTTAGCTAAATAGTTGAATAAATCATTGGGTGTATTAAAAGCATTTGGCGCAAAAACATATTTTCTTAAGGCAGTCATTGCTCGTTTTTGGTCTGCTAAACTAACTGGTGTATAAGGTTGTGTTGCGCCTTGTTGTCCTGCCATAGCTCTATCAACGTATACACCGCCTATGTAACGAGAAATTATATTAGCAGCGCCACTTCTTTGTCCGCTTAATAAGCCATAAACACGTCTTAATTCTTCGTATGATTGTCCATCTTTCACAAATTTTTCTTTAGCTGTTTGAAGTAAATTATCAGAAAGTTCTATTCTATCAATAGCATACTGTATAGCATCACTAGATTGATCGTTGGTATTCACTCTTGGGTCAATGGCTTTACCTGGAGCCCGCATATCATCAGCATCATTACCAAAAATTAATTCTGGTTCAGTAGATCTGTTCAATAATAGATTTTTTTCAGCTTCATTTTTAAAAGGCGTATAACCAAATTGAATAGCCCAAACATCATATGGGCCAACAGCTACGTCATCATATTGACCTTGTTTGCTTCTGTCTTTGGTAATATTAAGTGTTGCATAATCCATTACAGATGCTGTTAAGCATTTACCTTCAATAAAATCAGGTGTTGCCAATTGTTCTGGAGAAAATAACTGACTCGCTTTCATGTTATGGTTTAGCCCAAGAGTATGCCCAACTTCATGCATAATTAAAGCCATCATAGACTCTTTTTTTATACGCTCCATTTCTAAATCTGATGCGCCCGTAGCACTAGCAACAGCATTTGCAAACATGATGTCTACATGCATGGCATCACCAAACGAACAGTAATTATGATTATGTTCATCATGCGAGTTGTTTTCAAAAGCTTTGTGTTCACTAGCTAATTCGTAAACCTTGTCATAAAACACACGGTTTGTAAAATGCACATATTCTAGCATAATATCTGCACCTAAAATTTCACCTGTTCTAGGGTTAACAAAACTTGGTCCGTAACCACCAAAAGGAGGTTGCGGAGATGATGTCCAACGCAACACATTATACCTAATATCTCCAGCATCCCAATCTGCATCATCTGGCTGTTGTTTAACAACCATGGCATTTTTAAAACCAGCTTTTTCAAACGCTTTATTCCATTGTAAAACAGCTTCTTTAATAGTTGCTCTCCATTCATGAGGTGTTGAGTTTTCCATCCACCAAACAATTGGTTTAACAGGCTCAGAAATTACGGCATTAGGATCTTTTTTTACTAAATTCCATCTATGTACCAAATCTCTATATGCAATAGTTTTTGTAGTAGTTTGGTCGTCAACTTGCGTGGTGAAATACCCAACTCTTGGGTCATCAAATCTAGGTTGGTAGTCATTATCAGGCATTGCAATTAAACTATGAAACACTTTAATGCTTACGTTTCTACCATCAGAAACAGCCCCCGAACCTCTGTTTAATGCATAGGGGTTAGAGTAAACATATTCAATTTTTAAATTAGTGTTTTCAGGGTAGTTTTTAATAGCATTTACTTTGGTTTTGTTTTTATCTAAATTACCAAGTTTAAAAGCTAGAGGAGATGTGCCTGGTCTAGATGCAGGTTTTACTGTTGCAAATGTTTCTTTTAAAAATAAGTCGTTAGCTTTAATTAAGTATAAGCCTTTCTTTTCATCATGTGCTTCTATTTTTAAGCTTGCCATTATGCCTTCACTTATATTGGCAGATTCAGATTTTGAGATAGGGTTTGTTGGATCAAAATAAAACGAAGTGTTTTGATAAACAAATTCAATTTTATCAAAATACTTATTAATTTTAAATACTTTTGAACCTCTGTAAGAACCTCTATTAATTCTACCAGCATCCATTACACCATCGGCTATTTGGCTAAAATAGATAAACTCTTTACCTAATTGCTCTTCAGAAATTAACATTTGTAAAGCTCCATTTACTGTATCTTGATAAATGGTAAATAAACCTTCCATTTTTTTGCTTCGCTTAACAAAGTCTGCAATTTGTTTCTTTTTTGGAGTTTTTGGTTTTGGAGCTTCAGTTTTAGCCTGATTTTTTTTCTTTTTCTTCTTTTGTGCCGAAATATTTAAGGGCGACAAAAATGCTACCAAAACAAAAGCAGCCAATAGCATTTTAATTGGTTTTTGTAGTTTGATTTTCATGTATTGAAATTGATTATTAAGTATAAATGATGTCATTTTTTAAAAATGATACCAAATTTAACCAAACAATAACAAAATTGTTACAATAAAATGTTAAATTGAAATGTTTTGAAAGCTGTAAACTAGAGTTTTCCTAATATTTTATCCATAACCCAATTAGTGTGTAATGCTGTTTTTCCTGTTGAAGGATGCTTGTAATTGTTGTAAAGTAATTGATTACGCATACCTTCAATATGAAATTGCTGTATGTGTTTAGGGTTTTCTATTTCAATTGCTGTGGTTTTAGAGGCTGTTGTTAAAACCAATGGCTTTTCATGAAAAACTGCAAAATTAATAGTGCCTTTACTACCATAAATAGTAACAGTATCTAAATGTAAACTTGCAGCAAAGTTCCATGAAGCACAACCTGTAGCACCATTAGCATGCAACCAACTCGCTGTAACGGCATCTTTTGCGCTGTATAAATTTTGTTGATTAGTAGCAAAACCTGTAGCGTTAACAATGTTACCTAAAAGTTGCGAAAATAAATCTAAGCCATGACTAGCTAAATCGTCAAAATAACCACCAGAAGCAATGTTAGCATCGGTACGCCAATTATATTCACCAGATAAATCAAGTGCACTTGCAGGTTTGCATTGTTGCCAATTTATGTGCCTTACAATACCAATTTCACCAGCATCAATCCATGTTTTAATTTGTTTAAAACGGGGCAAAGAACGCCTGTAATATGCCACAAATAACGGAATGTTTTTGTCTTTAAATGTGTTATAAATTTCTAAGCTATCGTGGTAAGATGGTGTCATAGGTTTTTCAATGCAACAAATTTTACCCGCATTAGCAACTTTAAGTGCGTAAAACTTATGTGTATCGGGCGGTGTAGCTATGTAAACAGCATCAACTTCGGTATCGTTAATTAAAGCATCTGCATTCGTGTAATATTTTTTTACCTGATGGCGCAGTGCATAATCTTTTGCTTTAGCTTCATTACGGCGCATTACAGCAACTAAATCAAAACCATCAGTTAATTTATAGGGAGGACCGCTTTTTATTTCGGTTACATTACCGCAACCAATAATGCCCCATTTAATAGTTTTGTTGGGTTGTGTTGCGGTTTCCATAATTTAAAAATTGAAGTATTATTAAGCAGATTCTTCCATGGTATGATATACGTTTTGTACATCATCATCTTCTTCAAGTTTTTCTAATAGTTTTTCAACATCGGCAACTTGTTCTTCGTTTAATTTTTTTGTTACCTGCGGAATACGCTCAAAACCAGAAGATAGAATTTCAATATTATTTTCTTCTAAATACGCTTGTATTTTACCAAAACTTTCAAAAGGAGCATAAATCATAATACTGGTTATTTCGTTTCCATCTGCATCTTCATCAGTATCTTCAAAAATTTCTTCAACACCAAAATCAATCAACTCTAATTCTAGTTCTTCTAAATCTAAATTTTCACCTTTTACTTTAAAATTGCACGTATGATCGAACATGAAAACAACAGATCCTGAAGTGCCTAAACTTCCGTCGCATTTATTAAAATAGCTACGTACGTTGGCTACAGTTCTTGTATTGTTATCGGTTGCTGTTTCAACTAAAATAGCAATACCGTGTTGTGCATAACCTTCAAAAAGTACTTCTTTATAATCGCCTTGGCTTTTATCGCTTGCACGTTTTATAGCGCGTTCAATATTATCTTTTGGCATGTTAACAGACTTTGCATTCTGTATAACAGCGCGTAAACGGGAATTACTGTCTGGGTCTGGGCCACCTTCTTTTACAGCCATAACAATATCTTTACCAATACGTGTAAAGGCTTTACTCATGGCAGACCAACGTTTCATTTTTCTTGCTTTTCTAAATTCAAAAGCTCTTCCCATAATACTATTTAAGTTAAAAGTTATTTTACGCTTTAATGTTGTTGTTTTTAAAACGTTGCGCAAATTTAAAAAATTATTGCATTTTTAGTAGTTTTTGTACTCTGTGATGTGAAATTTATTCATCAACCGGTTCTACAATGGCTTCAATGGCCTCGGCAAGTTTAAAATCTTTATCGGTTACGCCATTAGCATCGTGTGTTGAAAGTGATATTGTTAATACATTATAAATGTTGCTCCAGTTTGGGTGATGGTTAAGTGCTTCGCATTCAAAGGCTATACGACTCATGGCGCTAAAGCAGTCTCTAAAATTATCAAATTCAAATTCAGCATGAATAGCATCATCAAAATATTCCCAATCTGGGAAACGTAAAAGTTTTGTTTCAATGTCTTGTGCCGATAGTTTACTCATTTTATTTGTGTTTTTTGATTAACAGATTAAAAATACTGATTATTGCTGTTTAAATCAATTATTTTTTTAAATCTTCTAAAACATTTGTACTATAAATTTGTAAATGTTTTGGTAGCTTATTGGTTTTTGGTAAAACCGCTAAATAACGTTCATCATTTGTTGTGAAAACTCTTTTTATAAGCGCTTTTTTTGGTGTTATAATTTGAATCATTTCATTAATAAAGTCGTCATGATGTACCAAATCATTACTACCTAAATGAAAAACGCCATATTTATTTCGGTTTATTATATAGTGTATTTGTTGTGATAATTTATCAATATTTGTAACATTCATAATTAAATTTGGAAACACTTCAACGGGTTCATTTTCATTGATGTTTTTGAGTATTTCAAGCACTCTAGGAGATTTAGCGCCAAAAACCATTGGCAACCTTAAAACAGCTACTTGTTTTTTGGGCAAACGCAATAAATTATTTTCTATTTTTATTTTGAAATGCCCATAAATACTATTGCTAAGCGTTTTTTCATCTTCGTAACTTGGGTATTTACTGTAAGCGTCAAAAACGTTTGCTGATGATAAGTATATTATTTTTATTTTATGGACTCTTACGTATTCAGAAAGATGTAAATGTAGTAGTACTTGTTTTGAAAAATCGCCTCGTAGTGCCGAAATAATTATTGTTGGTTTTACAATTTCTAGAATTTCATATAAATCATCTTCTTCAAAATTATAATGAAAAAAGTGACGATTTTTTTCTAATTGAGTATTTGGTGTACAATAAGTGCCAAAAGTTTTAAAATAAGAGCATAGTTCTTTATAAATGGCATTGCCTATAAAACCACTAGCGCCAAGTATTAATATGCTATGTTTTTCATCTTTCATTTTTAATGAGCAACAACAATTTATCCCTTATAAAAAGGTAATTTAACTACAGTTGCAGGAATGGCTTTTTTTCTAATTTGAATGTTAATTTTACTATCTACCGCTGCAAAAACTTTAGGCAGATAACCTAAACCAATACCAATACCTAGGCTAGGAGACATGGTACCCGATGTTACGTTGCCTATAATATTGCCGTTGCCATCTACAATGTCATATCCTTGGCGCGGAATACCACGTTCATCTAACTTAAAGGCTACTAATTTACGATTTGCACCACGTTCTTTTTCGGCTTTTAAAGCTTCAGAATTTGTAAAATTTTTAGTGAATTTTGTAATCCAACTTAAGCCAGCTTCAATAGGCGATGTAGTGTCATCAATATCATTTCCATATAAACAATATCCCATTTCTAAGCGTAAAGTATCTCTAGCAGCTAAACCAATAGGTTTTATACCAAAATCTGCTCCGGCTTCAAATACTTTGTCCCAAATTTGTTTTACTTCAGAGTTTTTACAGTAAATTTCAAATCCGCCACTACCTGTATAGCCAGTTGCAGAAATAATAACATGCTCAATACCAGCAAAATCACCTACAATAAAGCTGTAAAAGTTAATGGCCGATAAGTCATGACTACTTAAACTTTGCATGGCTTCAACGGCTTTAGGGCCTTGAATGGCTAGTAAAGAATAGTCATCACTTAAATTTCGCATGGTTGCACCAACATCATTTTTACTAGAAATCCAGTTCCAATCTTTTTCAATATTACTGGCATTAACAACCAATAAATACGTATTTTCTTTAATTTTATAAACAATTAAATCATCTACAATACCGCCAGTTTCATTAGGTAAACAACTGTATTGTGCTTTACCTATTGTTAGTTTTGAGGCATCATTACTTGTTACTTTTTGTATTAAATCTAAAGCTTTTTCTCCTTCAATTAAAAATTCGCCCATGTGGCTAACATCAAAAACACCCACAGCATTTCTAACGGTTTCATGTTCAGCATTTACACCTTCGTATTGTACAGGCATATTAAAACCAGCAAAAGGCACCATTTTAGCACCTAAAGCTTCATGAGTTGATGTTAAGGCGGTATTTTTCATAATTTCAACAACTATTTAGATTAAATTTTGGCAAATGTATCGAAAATTGTTCGGTTTTATAAACCTATGCTTAACATTAACTTTATATGAATTCCATAAGGTAATGCAAGTGTTTCTGTTTTAAATTGTTAGTGATTTATAGTTGTTAATACTTGTTAAACTCAGGTTAATTAGCGTTAAATTGTTGGAAATTAATATGTTTGAAGTTATACTGTATATATGGAAAATATATTAGTAGCCGGTGCAAATGGCACCACAGGAAAACAAATAGTAAATTTATTAAACGCATCGCAATATTTTAAGCCTATTGCTATGGTTAGGAAAGAAGAGCAAAAATCGCAATTTGAAAATGAAAATATAAAAACTGTTTTAGGCGATTTAGAAGAAGATTTAAATCATGTATTTAACAGTGAAACAAGCATAGATAAAGTGTTATTTGCTGCTGGTTCTGGCGGTAAAAATGTATTTGCTGTAGACCAAGATGGTGCAAAACGATTAATTGATGCTTCAAAAAACAACAACGTAAAGAAGTTTGTTATGTTAAGCTCTATGGGTGCTGATAAACCCGAAGAAGCTTCTCAACTAAAAGATTATTTAAAAGCAAAACATAATGCCGATGAATATTTAAAAAGTAGCGGATTAAATTATAGTATTGTGCGCCCCGGAACATTAACAAATAATGCAGCTGAACATAAAATTAAGTTAGAAGAAACACTAAATGAGCATGGTGAAATTAGTAGGGCAGATGTAGCACAAACTTTAGTTAAAGTACTTAATGATGATACTGCAAATAAAGCAACTTTTGAAATAATAAAAGGCCACACCTTAATAGGTGAAGCCTTAGATAAATTTTCAACGGTTGTGTATTAACGATTAAGTAAATACAATTTTAAATCATTGTAGCTGCCAATTTTGGTGGCTACTTTTGTTTTACCCATTACAGCTTGAATTTGTTCTGGTAAAGGTTGTTTTTCTTTTACAACATCTTCAACTACATCTAAAAACTTAGTTGGGTGTGCTGTTTCTAAAAATACACAATGTGCATTTGGGTTAGTTTCTAAATGTTTTTTACAACCTAAATACCCAACAGCACCATGCGGATCTGCAACATAGTTATAATTGTTATACATTTCTAACATAGCAGCTTTGGTAGCATCATCTGTAAACCAATACGAAGACAAGTTATTTTTTAATGTTTCAAATTTGTTTTTATATATTTCTTGAATTCTTATAAAGTTACTTGGTGCACCAACATCCATAGCATTGCTTATTGTTTGTATAGATGGTTTAGGCTCATACAATGCAGATTCTAAATAACGTGTTACAACGTTATTAGCATTATTTGAAGCTATAAAGTGTTTTATTGGCAACCCTAATTGTTGCGCCATCATACCAGCACAAATATTACCAAAATTACCACTTGGTACAGAAAATACAATGTTATTATGCTTTTTATAAAGTTGTTTGTAAGCAAATATAAAGTAAAATAACTGTGGTAACCAACGTGCTACATTAATAGAGTTTGCAGATGTTAGCTGCATTTTATTAGTTAAATCTTCATCTAAAAATGCTGTTTTAACCATGGCTTGACAGTCATCAAAAGTGCCATTAACTTCTAAAGCCTTTATGTTTTGTCCAAGTGTAGTTAATTGCTTTTCTTGAATATCACTCACTTTTCCGCTAGGATAAAGTATGACTACATTTACACCTTTAACACCTAAAAAACCATTTGCAACAGCACCTCCAGTATCACCAGATGTTGCTACTAAAACAGTTACTTCATTATTATTGTTTTTATTAAAATAACCTAAACAACGCGCCATAAAGCGTGCGCCAACATCTTTAAATGCCATGGTTGGCCCATGAAACAATTCTAATGTTGAAATATTATCATTCAACTTTACTACAGGAAAATCAAATGACAAGGTTTCTTCAACAATAGTTTTCAAAACGTCTTCTGGAATTTCTGGTGATACGAATTGTTTAATAGTTTCAAAAGCTATTTCTGCATTTGATAAATTGTCTAAATTTTTAAAAAAATCGTCTGATAATGGCGTTATGCTTTCAGGAAAATATAAACCTTTATCTGATGCTAAGCCTTTAACAACTGCGTTTTCAAAGGTTGTGTTTGGTGCTTGTTTATTAAGAGAATAATAATTCATGGTTTGTTTAATTCAATATTTTTATCCCTTTTGTATTAATTTTAGATATGTGAATATCAAAATCAATTCCAGTAGAGTTGTATACGTTTTTAATAGCTTCTGCTACTTTTTTTGCAGTTTCTTCGCCTTTGCAAAGCGAAAAAATAGATGGTCCGGAACCCGAAATACAAGCGCCTAATGCTCCGGCACTTAGCATGCTGTTTTTAACCTCTTGATAATGCGGAATTAGTTTGCTTCTGTGCGGTTCTATAATAACATCGTGAAGCGAATCTTTAATTAAATTATAATCACTTGTATGTAAGGCATGAATTAAACTACCCACATTAGACCATTGTGTTATAGCATCATTTAGCGAAACTTCATTTGGTAATACAGCTCTTGAGTCTGATGTTTTTATTTCTATTTGTGGATGAATAATAGTTGCAAACAAATTATCTGGACTCGGAATTTCCAAAATTTGCAAAGGCTTGATGCCTTTTACTAAAGTAAAACCACCAAACATAGCAGGAGCAAGGTTATCGGCATGTTCACATTTACTTGCTAAAGCTTCGCCTTTCATGGCAAATTCTGTTAGTTGTGTTTTGTTAAACGGACGATTTAAAAGTTCGTTCATACCAAAAACGCTACCCACAGCACTGGCTGCGCTACTACCAATACCGCTACCAGGTTTTATGTTTTTATAAATTTCAATTTCAAAACCAAAATCTATATCCAGAGCTTCGTACATGGCTAGTGCTGAAACACCAGCTACGTTTTGTTCGGCTTCATAAGGCAAATTGAAACCTTCAATATTTGTTATTTTAATACCTTTAGTTTCAACCTTACGAATAACCATGGTATCACCAACAGTATCTAAACAAAAGCCTAAAACGTCAAATCCGCAAGCAACATTTGCTACTGTAGCAGGTGAAAAAATTTTTATTTCGTTCATGTTTTCAATTAAATAATTTTCTGCGGCACTAGAGCATGAAATATCACTTTCTTTGTGTAATTCCATAATTTTTTAATTGTTTGCTAGTCTAATAATATCTGCAAACAAGCCTGATGCTGTAACATCGGCACCAGCGCCAGCGCCTTTAATAATCATAGGTTGTTTTGGGTAACGTTCAGTATAAAACATTACTATATTATCACTACCTTCTAAATTATAAAATGGATGTCCTACAGGAATTTCTTGCAGGCTTACACTTGCTTTACCGTTATCAAACTTTGCTACATATTTTAACTGACAATTTTGCGCTTTCGCGGAAGCAAATAAAGCTTGGTAATGTGCTTCATCATCAATCAATGTTTTATAGAAATCATCAACGGTATCACTTTTTAGTCCTGCTTGAGAAAGGAATGATGTGTTTTCAATGTCTTCTAAATTCATTTCAACACCGCTTTCTCTGGCTAAAATTAAAATTTTTCTAGCCACATCAACACCACTTAAGTCTATTCTTGGGTCTGGCTCAGTGTAACCTTCGGCTGCTGCTTGTTTTACAACATCGTAAAATTTAGTGGTATCATTAAAATTGTTAAAAACAAAGTTTAAACTTCCGCTTAAAACGGCTTGAATAGATTTAACTTTATCACCCGAAGCTACTAAATTATTAAGCGTATCAATAACAGGTAAACCTGCGCCAACGTTGGTTTCAAACAAAAAAGGCGCATTATATTTTAATGATAAACGTTTTAACTCTTTGTAGTTTGAAAACGCACTAGAGCAGGCAATTTTATTACATGCTACAACAGCAATACTTTCACGCAAATAATGTGCGTAAAGGTTAGCAACATCTTTGTTGGCAGTAACATCAACAAAAATACTATTACGTAAATTAAGCAATTTTGTTTTTTCAAAAAAGCCTTGTAATGTTGCTTTTTCTCCGTTATTTAGTTGGTCTTTCCAGTCTTTTAAATCTAAACCACTTTCATTAAAAACCATTTTTCTTGAGTTTGAAAGTCCGGCAACACGTAGGTTTATTTTTAAATTTTCTTTTAAATATTTACGTTGTTGTTTTATTTGTTCAACCAAACGTTCGCCAACATTACCAACACCTGTAATAAATACATTAAGTTGCTTTGTTTTACTTTCAAAAAACTGTTCGTGTAGTACGTTTAATGCCTTTTTTACATCACTTTCGGCAATGACAACAGATATGTTTTTTTCTGAAGCACCTTGAGCAATGGCACGAATATTAATATTGTTTTTACCAAGAGCGCTAAACATTTTACCACTAATACCTTGGTGGTTTTTCATATTATCGCCCACTAAAGCAACAATAGACAAATGTTCTTCAACAATAATAGGTTCTATTTTATTAAGAGCAATTTCGTTTTCAAAAGTAGCATCAATAGCTTCTTTTGCTAACACAGCATCTTTAGCTTCAATACCTAAACAAATAGAATGTTCAGATGATGCTTGGGTAATTAAAATAATATTAATTTTTTCTTGAGAAAGTGTTTCAAACAAACGCTTAGAGAACCCAGGGATTCCAACCATTCCGCTACCTTCTAAAGTCAACAAAGCAATGTTACCAATGTTACTTATTCCTTTTACGGGGTTAGCGCCATTTGTAGCTTTATTTGATATTATTGTACCAACAGCTTCGGGCTTTAAAGTGTTTTTTATATGAATAGGAATTTCTAAATTTAAAACAGGTTGTACCGTTGGCGGGTATAAAACCTTAGCGCCAAAATGCGATAATTCCATGGCTTCTTGGTATGATATTTCGCTAATAGGGTAGGCTTGTTTTACCATTTTTGGGTTGGTGGTAAACATACCGCTAACATCTGTCCAAATTTCTAATTGTTCAACTTTTAAAGCTGCTGCAATAATTGCTGCTGTAAAATCTGATCCGCCACGACCTAAAGTTGTTTGTTCTCCATTTAAAGATTTTGAAACAAAACCAGGTAAAATGGTAATTGTTTGTGAGGCCGATTTAAAGTAATTTTGAATGTTTTCATTGGTAATTTTGTAATTAACTTCGGCTTTTGTAAAGTTAGCATTAGTAATTACAAGCTCTTGAGAATTTTTTCTTTCAGCAGATATTCCTCTACTTTTCATGGTTTCAGCAATAATGAAAGACGATAAAAGCTCACCAAAGCTCACAAGTTTATCTGATGTTTTTGGTGATAACTCGTTTATTAAAAAAATACCATCTAATAAATTTTTTAATGCCTCAAGTTTTTCTTCAACATAAGCTATAACCGTTTGGTTGTTTTCTGGTATTAACTCCTTTACAATGGTAATATGCGTTTGCTTTATAGTGTTAAAAACATTGGTGAAGTCTGCTTCTTTATTTTGTGCTTTTTTACCTGCTAATAACAATTTATCGGTAATGCCTCCAACAGCAGACACAACACATGCTACGTTGCTGTTTTTTGAGGTGTTTTCTAAAATGTTTATTACGTTATTTATGTTTTTTGAAGAACCTACAGATGTTCCCCCAAATTTTAAAACCTTCATTTTTTAATGAAATTGATTATGTAAATATTTTATTGAAACGTGATTTGTTGAAAAAATCACACGATAGCCCGAAGTATATATAATTAACAACCCCAAAGGGTAGTTGTGTTTGTAGTTGTACCAATAATAGAAATGGTTCTTTTAGTAGAAAAAGAACGTGTAAACATCGTATTTTGGTTCAAATGAATCATTATAAGCTATTATAATATTACCCAAAAGTATTACATTTAACCAAATTAAAAAACTAAAACATTTTTTTTGTAGTATTCTTAAGCATAACACTTTTTATTTTAAGAAATTCAACGTTATTACAAAAGAATTAGAAATTCAATAAACATTACATTAATGAAAATATTCTCTAAAGAACAAATTTACGAAGGAGATAAACTTACAGCCGTAAGACAAAATATTACATCAACCGATTTAATGGAACGTGCGGCTACCCAAATTTTTAACTGGATGCACATGCGCATGCAAGGTGCTCAAGTACCCGTGCACGTATTTTGTGGTATTGGCAATAATGGTGGCGATGGTTTGGTATTAGCAAGGCATTTAATAACACATGGCTACAATGTGCACACTTATGTTGTAAACTACAGTGATAAACGCTCAAAAGATTTTTTAATAAATTATGATAGAATAAAAAATGTTACTAAAAATTGGCCCACTTTATTAAAATGTGAAGAAGATTTTCCTGAAATTCACCCTGATGATATTATTGTTGATGCTGTTTTTGGCATAGGCCTAAATAGACCGGTTGCAAACTGGGTTAAAGCCTTATTTGTTCATTTTAGAAATACAAAAGCTTTCACTTTATCGGTTGATATCCCATCAGGATTACATACCGATAAAGTTCCCGAAAATGAAAATGATGTTGTACAAGCCGGTTATACCTTAAGTTTTGCAACCCCAAAACTAGTGTTCTTTTTACCTGAAACCGCTAAGTACACTGTACAGTGGGAAGTTTTAGATATTGGTTTAGATGCCGAATTTGTGCAAACTACTAACACCGAAGTAGAATTAATTGGTAAATATGAAGTTTTGCCAATGTACGTTCCGCGTGATAAATTTTCGCATAAAGGCAATTTTGGACATAGTTTAATAATTGGAGGAAGCTACGGAAAAATTGGCGCTGTTACTTTGGCCAGTAAAGCGTGTTTATCTGCAGGTGCTGGCTTAGTTTCTGCATTTGTTCCTAAATGTGGTTATAATGTGTTGCAAGCTTCATTTCCTGAAGCCATGGTGTTTACAGATGATAGTGAAACTCACATAACTAATATTGTATTTGATGTTGAACCAACGGTTGTTGGCTTGGGTATTGGTTTAGGTACCAACACCAAAACAGTAACAGCTTTTGAAAAATTTTTAAAAGAAAACAAAACACCTTTAGTTATTGATGCCGATGGCCTAAATATTTTAGCAAAAAACAAAGATTTATTAAAATTATTACCCGAAAACACAGTTTTAACCCCGCACCCAAAAGAATTAGAGCGTCTTGTTGGTAAATGGGAAGACGATTTTGATAAACTGAAAAAAACCAAAGCTTTATCAAAAAAATACAGAATTATTATTGTTGTGAAAGGCGCCAATACCATTACTGTTGCTGGCGATAAACTTTATGTAAACACTACAGGAAATCCGGGGTTAGCCACCGCAGGAACGGGAGATGTTTTAATGGGAATTATTACTGGTTTAATTTCACAAGGTTACAACCCGTTGGCTGCAAGTATTTTTGGTGTTTATTTACACGGAAAATCTGGAGATATTGCTGTTAACGATTATGGTTACCAAAGTTTAATAGCAAGTCACATAATAGATTATTTAGGCGAAGCCTTTATAGATTTATTTAAACAGCCAGAACAAGAACAAGCGCCTAAAGAAGGCGATGAAGCAGCAGCACAACAGTAAATTAAATTTAGCTATACACTGGTTTTGTTTAAACTAAGCAATACAAAAAACTAGTGTATAGTTTCATTACTTATTAACAAGGCATCTTTAACAAGTAATTTTTCACCATTATTAGTAGCTACAATAAACGCGTCTTTAAAGCCAAGAGTTATTAAGTCTTTTTTTAAAGATAAAGCTTCATTATAGTTTCTAAAATTACCAACAGCATATTTGTAATTATTATTAACCTTGCTTTTGGTTATAACGCCAGCTTGATGTTCTTCTATTGTTTTTATATTAAACTTTTCAAAAGCACCTATTTGTACGCTGTATATTAAACCTTGGTATGTGTTAGTGTTTAATGCTGTATTAAGCAATTCAGGTTGTTTTTTTATTACTATTTCATGGTTTACAATTTGGTTTTCATTATTAAAAGTATAGAAATAGTAAAGCGCGTAGACAAGGCCAAAAAACAGAATACAAGCAAGTATTATTAGCATTTTATTAAAAAAATAAGCGTTTTGTAACTTGCTTGTTTTTGTTTTTATTTCTTGTGAAGCAAGATCTAAATCTTTTTCTCCTTTTTCAATTAATTTATGTAAGTTAACTAAGTTGGTTTCTTCAATAAAAGGCATCTTTTATAAAGTGTTTTTTGCATTAATAAATTCTTAAAAGAAAACTTGCTAGGGAAAGTTCTGCTTAAAACAAATATAAAGTTTTAATATTTTTTTTCAAATAAGTTTTTGGTATAAAAAAAGCCTCAAAAAATGAGGCTTTACTTTATTTTATAATGAAATTTTTAAATACTTAAACTATTAAATATTTCGATGAGTTTTGGGCTTGAAGGTCTTGGTGCATCGGCATCAACAACATTTCCTTCTGGATCAATAATAATGAATCTAGGAATACCCATAATTTTATAGCCTTGTACAAATTCTGATCTCCAAGCATTATCTGCTAATAACTGTAAGCCACCCATGTTTTTATCGGCAATCATTTTTTTCCAACCTTCTTTAGCTGCTGCTAAACGAGCTTCGGGCGTATCGCCTTTATAACCACGACCTTCATCAACAGAAATGCTTACAAACTCAATATTTTTATCGTGATATTTTGCTTCAACTTCCTTTAAAAACGGAATTTCTCTTTTGCATGGTCCGCACCAAGTTGCCCAAATATCAATGTATAAGTATTTTCCTTTTAAATCACTTAAAGATGTAGTGCCGCCTTTAGCGTTTTCATAGTTAGAAAAACTAGGTGATGGTTTTCCAATTAAATCATCATATTGGCTTGCCATGGCTTTTTGTTGCTTGTAAGCCGTAAGTAAACCTTCTTCCATTTTACTTAAATTAGTAGCTTCATTGGCTTGAATAGTTGAATCTAAACCTTTTGAATTTTCTAATAATTCAGTGAATTGCTTTTGCACTTCAGATACTTTAGTTTTAAAAGCATCTTCTTCTAAATCTAACAAATCTGCAGTTAAAGCGGTTTCTTGCAATAATGCTTTTTTAGCTAAATAGGTACTAGTTTCTGCACCTTCACCTGTATAACTTATACTTTCATCAAATTCATCAGTATTTAAAGTCATTTTGATATCTACACCATTTTTTAAAAATAAATAGGTAGATTCTTTTCCATCAAATAAGTTGTAAACACCAGCTTCTACTTTTAGTGTATCTTTAAAAGTTCCATCGTCATTAACCTGTATTGTTTTAGTGAAATTTCTAGATCTAATTAATAGTGAGTCACTATTTTTATTAGTTATTTCACCCGAAAGTGTTGCGTAATCTTTAGGTTCTTGTTTGCAAGCAAATGCAAAAGCAACTAAAGTAATTAATAAAATTTTCTTCATTATTTATATAAATTTTCAATTCAAAAATACACAATTAGTTATGTCTGCTATAAATTTTTCAATTTAATTAACAGTTGTTTCTTTTATATTTTATGAATTAATGTGTTGTAGTCTACTTTATTGGGTATTATGTTTAGTTTTAGCAGTTTGTTTTGTACGTTTTCAATGGTATTTTTATCAATAACCTCTTGAGACCACTCTGTTAAAGTGAGCCATTCTTGTACATCTTCTAGTTTTTGTTCATAGCGGTTTGCTATGGTTTTATCAATACTTGGTATGTCTTTAAAATCGGCTGTGGTGTTATTAATAATATCTAGAATAGTTTTGAGTTCAGCTTCATTATTTTCAATAAAATCTTCTCTAACAGCAATAACAAAACAAGGCCACGGAGAAGGGCAGTTGCCAACACTTCTAAAAGTACCATCATCTACCAAAGGCTTAGTTGTAAATTTTTCCCAAAGAAAATAATCGGCATCACCATTGGTTAAACCTTCAACAGCACCGTTAAGGTTTTTTATAACTTCAAAATTTAAATCATTTTCTAAATTCCATTGGTTATTTTCGGCATTTATGTAAGCCATTAAATGTGACCCAGAACCATATCTGCTAATTGCAGCTTTTGTTCCTTTTAAATCATTTAAAGTTTTATATTTTGATTTTTCTGCTACGTGAATACCCCAAATTAAAGGTGTTTGCACAAAGGTTTGCACAATTTTGCTTGGGTTTCCGGCAATGATATCTTTTATAATGCCTTCGGTTAAAATAACAGCTATATCAATATCTTTATTTCTTAAAGCTTTACACATGGCGCCTGTACCACCATAATAGTCGTGCCAGCGTAAATTAATACCTTCATTTTTATACTCACCATCTTTTAGCGTTAAGTACCAAGCTAAATTAAAATGCTCTGGTACACCACCAATGTTTACTTGTTTCATTAATTATTCTGCAATTTTATTAAGGGTGTATGTTATTAAATTCTCAACGGTTTTGTATGGGTTTTGGCTAAAATCACCTGTTGCTCTGTTTGCTATAATAGCGTTCATAGAAACGGCATTATGCCCTAAAAGTTCACTAAGGCCGTAAATGGCCGATGTTTCCATTTCTAAATTGGTAACACGCAATCCGTTAAAATTAAAACTATCAATTTTTTTATTAAGAAGTTCATCTTGCAAAGGTAACCTTAGTACGCGACCCTGTGGCGCATAAAAACCGCCAGCCGTGGCCGTAACGCCTAGAAACGTTTGGTTACTATTAATTTTATTTTGAAGCGTTTCACTGTTTTTTATAACAATAGGGCGCGCTTTGTTAGCACTCCAATTAGTTTGGTTTACAAAAGCATTTTCAATATCTGGATGGCTAATATTTTCTATTTGATAACTATGGAGCATACCGTTTAAATCTAGAGCGTATTCACTTAAAACAAAAGCATCAACAGGAATATCTTTTTGTAAAGAACCTGATGTGCCAATTCTAATAATATCAAGACTTTTAAGTGTTTTGTTAGGTTGCCTAGTATCTAAATTTATGTTTACAAGAGCATCTAATTCATTTAAAACAATATCAATATTGTCAGGCCCAATACCGGTTGAAATAACCGATATTCGCTTGCCTTTGTAGGTGCCTGTTTGTGTTTTAAACTCTCTTTTTTGAGTTTCAAAATCTACAGTATCAAAATGTTTTGTTACTTTTTCAACTCTATTTTGGTCACCAACAAAAATAATTGTACCTCCAATGTTTTCAGGTTTTAAATTTAAATGATAAACACTACCATCTGGATTTAAAATTAGTTCAGATTCTTTTATTGCCATAATATTGTATTAGCCGCCAACGCGTTTTACTTTAAACCCTTTGTTTTTTAAAATAGTCATTATTTTATCTCTGTAATCACCTTGAATAAAAATTTTATCATCTTTAAAACTACCACCAACACTTAGCGTTTTTTTTATGTCTTTTGCTAGTATTTTAAAATCTTCGGTAGCGCCTGTGTAACCTTCTAAAATTGTAATAGGCTTGCCTTTACGTTTTTCGTATTTGCAAATTATAGGGTCATCTTGCATCCAAATATTATCATTTTCATTGGAAGTTTCATTAATTGGTTCTTCCGATACGTGATCTGGAAACAGATTTTTTAATTGATCTTGTAAATCCATATTAAGTTTAAATAAATAAGCAAACGGCTATTTTTTAATTAGGCCCAATTCAATTAAACGTTCGGTTAAAAATTCGCCAGCAGTAATATTATCAAACTGTTTTGGGTTATTTTCATCAATGCATTGCTCTAAAACATCTAATTTCATATCACTAATTGGATGCATAAAAAATGGAATTGAATAACGCGAAGTTCCCCAAAGCTCTTTAGGTGGATTAACCACTCTATGAATTGTAGATTTTAATTTATTATTTGTGTGCCTTGATAGCATGTCTCCAACATTAATCATTAATTCATCAGGTTGTGCTATGGCATCAATCCATTCGCCTTTATGATTTTGCACTTGTAAACCTTTACCTTGCGCACCCATTAAAAGGGTTATTAAATTAATATCGCCATGTGCAGCAGCTCTAACAGCTTCTTTAGGTTCTGCAGTTATTGGTGGGTAATGAATAGGCCTTAAAATAGAGTTTCCGTTGTGTATGTAATTATCAAAATATGTTTCTTCTAAACCTAAATGAAGTGCTAAAGCCCTAAGTACATATTTTGCTGTTTTTTCAAGCATTTTGTAGGTTTCTTTACCAACTTTGTTAAATTCTGGTAATTCTTCAACATTAACATTTTCTGGGTATTCGGCTTTTAAAGCGTCATTATCATCAACATATTGTCCAAAATGCCAAAACTCTTTTAAATCGCCTTCTTTTTTACCTTTTGCACTTTCTTTTCCAAATGACACATAACCTCTTTGTCCGCCAATACCTGGAATTTCGTATTTCTGCTTAGTTTCTAAAGGTAATTCAAAAAAATTCTTTACTTCAGTATATAACCTTTCAACCAATGCGTCATCTAAAAAATGCCCTTTTAAGGCCACAAAACCTATATCTTCATAAGCCTTTCCTATGGCATTTACAAAGCTTTGTTTTTTTTCTGGATTGTTAGAAATAAAATCTTCTAAATTAACACTTGGTATACTATTCATGTTATTTTTTTTAATTGTGAATGTTACAAATGTACAAAAACATTACAAGTTTAGAGTCTGTTTAATTTAACTTAAATTTGAGGATTAAGCTTGCTTTTTATGGTATATTTGATATGTAATATCCCAAATTATGAGCGCTAGTTTTGCTAATAAAACCTTAGTTTATAAAAACAAATTAAAAACCAAAAAGTTAATAAACTTATACGTAAACATGCTAAAATCTCGCATGATTGAAGAGCGTATGCTTTTATTACTTAGGCAAGGAAAAATAAGCAAATGGTTTTCGGGTATTGGGCAAGAAGCAATTGCCGTTGGTGTTACGTTAGCATTAAAAAAGAATGAATATATTTTACCAATGCACCGTAATCTGGGAGTTTTTACTAGTAGAAACATACCATTAAACAGATTGTTTGCACAGTGGTTTGGCAAAGCTTCGGGTTTTACAAAAGGTAGAGACAGATCGTTTCACTTTGGTACACAAGCATATAAAATTATTGGTATGATATCACATTTGGGCCCACAATTAGGTGTTGCCGATGGCATAGCATTAGCCAGTAAATTAAAAAACAAAAACACTGTAACTGCTGTTTTTACAGGTGAAGGCGGCACTAGTGAGGGTGATTTTCATGAAGCACTAAATGTGGCTTCCGTTTGGCAATTACCCGTATTATTTTGTGTTGAGAATAATGGTTACGGACTTTCAACTCCTACAAAAGAGCAATATAATTGTGAAAATTTGGCTGATAGAGGTTTAGGTTACGGTATGGAATCGCATATAATTGACGGCAATAATATTATTGACGTTTACACCAAAATTAAAAAGATAGCCAAAAGTATGCGCAAAAATGCACGACCTGTTTTAGTAGAATTTAAAACTTTTAGAATGCGTGGACACGAAGAGGCTAGCGGTACTAAATACGTTCCGGAATCTCTTTTAAAGACTTGGAAAAAGAGAGATCCGTTAAAAAATTATGAGCAGTATTTAAAAAGTAAAAATATTATAACTGATGATTTTGAAGTTAAAATTAAAGCTGAAATAGATACTGAAATAAAAGACAATTTAGCTATTGCTTTTGCTGAAAATGATATTGTATTTTGTGAAAGTATAGAATTAAATGATGTTTTTAAAAATTTTGATTTTCAAGAGTTTAAACCAGTAAAAAATACAAATAATTTAAGGTTTGTTGATGCCATTTCTGATGGGCTAAAACAAAGCATGGAACAACATGAAGATTTAGTTGTTTTAGGACAAGACATTGCTGAATATGGTGGTGTTTTTAAGGTAACCGAAGGTTTTGTTCAGCAATTTGGTAAAGAGCGTGTTCGTAATACACCCATTTGCGAATCTGCAATTATTGAAACCGCCATGGGTTTATCAATTGCAGGCATGAAAGCAGTTGTAGAACTTCAGTTTGCAGATTTTATTAGTTCGGGTTTTAATCCTGTGGTAAATTATTTAGCAAAATCATACTACCGTTGGCAACAACACGCTCATGTAGTTTTAAGAATGCCTTGTGGTGCAGATGTTGGTGCGGGTCCTTTTCATTCACAAACCAATGAAGCGTGGTTTACAAAAACACCTGGTTTAAAAGTGGTGTATCCTGCATTTCCGCAAGACGCCAAAGGCTTGTTAAACACTGCTATAAATGACCCTAATCCGGTATTATTTTTTGAGCACAAAGCCCTTTATAGAAGCATACGGCAACCCGTGCCCACTAATTATTACACCATTCCGTTTGGAAAAGCTTCAGTAATAAAACAAGGCGCGCAAGTTAGTGTTATAGCGTATGGCGCAGCCGTTCATTGGGCGTTAAATACTCTAAATAAAAATCCAGACATATCAGCCGATGTAATTGATTTACGTACACTTCAACCACTAGATACTGAAACTATTTTTAATTCGGTAAAAAAAACAGGTCGTGTTATTATATTTCAAGAAGACTCGCTTTTTGGTGGCATTGCTAGTGATATTTCAGCATTGATAATAGAAAATTGTTTTGAATATTTAGATGCGCCCATACAACGGGTTGCTAGTATTGATACGCCAATTCCGTTTGCTAAACCTTTAGAAGATGGCTATTTACCCAAAAACCGATTTGAAATAGCTTTAAAAACACTTATTAATTATTAATATGAATACCTATTTAGAGGCTTTTTACAACGCTTTTGTTAATTCTGTTACATGGACTTGGCATTCAATAACTTTTAAAGTACCAATACAACAAAATTACTTTTGGGGTTTAGTGGTTATTTCTTTGATTGTTTGGCTGTTAGAAATTGTATTTCCTTGGCGTAAAGAACAATCTATATTTAGAAAAGATTTTTGGTTAGATGCTTTCTACATGTTTTTTAACTTTTTTATATTCACAATAATTATAAGCGGTTTTTACAATGTTTTAGAATTAATTTTTGAAAATTTTGGTATAAAAGCAACATCATTTCAATTGATAAATTTAGCGCATTTACCAACATGGTTAGAATTATTAGTATTTTTTGTGCTATTAGATTTTGTACAGTGGTTTACTCATGTTATGCTACATAGATTTGAGTTTTTATGGCAATTTCATAAAGTACACCATTCTGTAAAACAAATGGGTTTTGCTGCACATCTGCGTTACCATTGGATGGAAAACATATTATACAAACCGTTAAAACTATTAGCTGTTATGTTTATAGGTGGTTTTGAACCCCAACAAGCTTTTATTGTACATTTTGTAGCAATAACCATTGGGCATTTAAACCATGCCAACATTAAATTATCATATGGGCCACTAAAATATATTTTCAATAATCCTGTAATGCACTTATATCACCATGCTTATACACTACCAAAAACGCATAACCATGGTGTGAATTATGGTATTAGCCTAAGTATTTGGGATTATATTTTTAATACCAATTATATACCTGAAACTAGTGGCAAAATAACTTTAGGCTACAATGATGATAATAAAATGCCTAAAAACTTCTTTAAACAGCTAGTTTATGGCTTTAAAAAAGAAAAAAAGGAATAGTTTTTGTGTTAAAAGAAGTAAAAATGTATTTTAATTGTTAAGAATAAAAAATATATTTGAAAAAGTAACACAGTATTACATGATTAAAACACAACATTTCTATTATTTATTTATTGTGCTTTTGTTTTTTTCTGTATCAATGCAAGCTCAAATTGATTCTAAGAAAAAATCATTTGCAATACCCGCTGTAGAAACTAAAAAAGACTCCTTAGATGCGTCTCCTTTAACACCTTCAAAAAAAATAGATAATAAATCTAACCCATTCACAGGATTATCTGCCCCTAAACAAGTTCAAAATTTAAAAATGCCAAAAAAAGAATTATCTATGTTTAGTGAAGATTTTGGCGACCCTGGTGAATTGTATACAGACCGCATTAAAAAACACGAAAATACCATAAAACAACAAGAAGGTTTAGGTACTAAAGGGAGCAAGGTTGATGTGTTTTTTGGAGATCACAGAACAACATCAAAAGTGGTTAGAGTTATGTACAGAGATTATGGTTTAGAAGATGGTGATTTAGTGCGTGTTACTGTAAATGGTGAAATTATGGTTTACAGAGCAGGTTTATCAAATGCTTTTAGTGGTTTTAAAATTGAACTAAAGCCAGGTGTAAACACCATTGAATTTTTAGCCTTAGATGAAGGCTATGCATTACCAAATACCGCACATTTTAGAGTTGTTGATGAAAACAACAAAGTTATAGCATCAGATTTGTGGGCGCTTTCAATAAATGTAAAAGGCACCGTAAATATTATAAAAGAATAGCTGATTAAACACCAACTATTCTTTCAATACTTTGTAATTCTTCTTCAGAAAACTCTAAATTATCTAAAGCTTTTAAATTTTCTTTTAACTGATTTGCAGAACTTGCACCAAGTAAAACCGAGGCTACTTGTGGTTTTCTCAAAATCCAAGCAATAGCCATTTGTGATAATTTTTGTCCGCGTTGTTCAGCTATTTTATTTAAAGCTTGTACTTTTTTAATATTACTTTCAACAGTTTCAGTATTTAAATAACTTAAACTTTTTGCAGCTCTAGAACCTTCGGGTATTCCGTTTAGGTATTTATCTGTAAGCATGCCTTGAGCCAAAGGAGAAAATGCAATACAACCAACACCATTATCTTCTAAAGTATCTAACAGACCATTTTCTACCCATCTATCAAACATAGAATAACGTGCTTGATGCAAAATAAAAGGCACATTCAATTGTTTTAATATGGTTGCTGCTTTTTGAGTTTCTTCAGATTGATAGTTAGAGATACCTACATACAAGGCTTTTCCTTGGCGCACAATATCTGCCAAAGCACCCATGGTTTCTTCCAAAGGCGTATCTGGGTCTGGTCTATGATGGTAAAAAATATCAACATAATCTAACCCCATACGTTTCAAACTTTGGTCTAAACTTGCTATTAAATATTTTCTAGAGCCTAAATTACCGTATGGCCCGGGCCACATATCATAACCGGCTTTGGTAGCAATAAAAAGTTCATCTCTGTATTGTTTAAAATCTTGCTTAAATATAGTGCCAAAATTCTCTTCGGCAGAACCATAAGGCGGGCCGTAATTATTAGCTAAATCAAAATGAGTGATGCCAGCATCAAAAGCGCAACGTAAAATATCTCTTCCGTTTTGAATGCTATCAATAAAACCAAAATTATGCCACAACCCAATTGAAATAGCAGGTAAAAGCACACCACTTTTTCCGGTGCGCTTGTATGTCATTGAATCATAGCGTTGTTCATTAGCGCTGTAAGCTTTAACACCAGATTTATCGTTTATTTGCATGTTTTTTATTTTAATGTGATGTAGCAAAAATATGAATAAGATTAAGTTTTATTCAATATTTTACGTTAAACATACTTTCAAAACTGCATAAAGATGTTATTTTTGCATTTGTAAAAAATATTACATGGCAGTATCACAAACAGAATTAGAAGAAAGAAAAACCGGTAAAGATTTATACAGTTACCAAAAAGGCGCAATTGATAAAATTTTTAAAAGTTTTGATGAATCTCCTTCTGATTATCATTTGCTATATCAATTACCAACAGGTGGAGGTAAAACCGTTATTTTCTCTGAAATTGTTAGACAATATTTAAAAACTCATAAGAAGAAAGTTTTAGTAATGACTCATAGAATTGAGTTATGCAAGCAAACCTCTAGGGTTTTAACAGAATTTGGAGTTCATAATAAAGTAGTAGATAGTAAGGCAGATTTAAGTGATCAAGCAGACTATTCTTGCTTTGTAGCCATGGTTGAAACCTTAAACAATAGGTTAAATGATGATAAGTTAGATATTTCTGATATTGGCTTGGTAATTATTGATGAAGCGCACTACAATTCATTTACAAAACTATTTAAATTTTTTAGTCAAAGTTTTATTTTAGGTGTAACTGCAACACCTTTAAGTTCAAGCATTGAGCTGCCAATGACTGATAATTACGATGAGTTAATTGTTGGTGAAAGTATAGAATCTTTAATTAGTAATGGCTTTTTGGCAAGAGCCGAAATGTTTAGCTACAATGTTGGTTTAACATCATTAGTAGTAGGAGCAAATGGTGATTATACCGTAAAATCTTCTGAAGATTTATATACAGATGATAATATGCTCTCAAAATTATTAAGAGCTTATGAAGAACGTTCTAAAGGCAAAAAAACCTTAATTTTTAACAACGGTATTAATACATCATTACACGTGTATGATACTTTTAGAAGAGCAGGTTACCCAATAGCACACCTAGATAATACACACTCTAAAAAAGAACGTGCACAAATATTAAAATGGTTTAGTAAAACACCCGATGCCATTTTAACCTCGGTAAGTATTTTAACCACTGGTTTTGATGAACCTACCGTTGAAAGTATTATTTTAAACAGAGCTACAAAATCTTTAACACTTTACTATCAAATGATTGGTAGAGGGTCAAGGGTTTTAGACAATAAAAAAACATTTGCGGTTATAGATTTGGGTAACAACTTTCATAGGTTTGGACCTTGGGGTGATAATTTAGATTGGCAACGTATTTTTAGGTCTCCAAACTATTATTTAGATGCTTTATTAAGTGATGAAGAATTAGAAAGCAACTTTAGGTATGAAATGCCCGATGCTTTAAGAGAAGAATTTAGCAATTCTAAAGAAGTGTATTTTGATATTCAAAAAACATATGTAGAGTCTATTAGAGCTGGCGAATCATCAAAAGTTGTGTTAGAACGTTCTATTGCACAACACGCAAAAATTTGTGTTGAAAATAGCGAAGATGTTTATGATGCGCTTACACTAGCAAGAAAATTAGGTGATGACATTGATTTTAGAATTGGCCGTTACACAAAATGTATTAGTAAAAGTACATTTAATTTTGTTGAATGGTTAAAAGGCGAGTACCGTAAAAAACTAAACTCATACATTAGAACTAATTTTGATGAAGTTTTTGAAACCGTTCACGGCTATCCTCCTGAAGATTAAAAGATAAACACACCCTTTAAATAGTTTTATTTGGATTATAAACAAGCTTTAAAGTTTATGCTTATTAGTACACTTTCATTTGCGTGTATGAATAGCATTGTAAAGCATTTAGTGCAATTTAGCGCTTATCAAATTGTATTTTTTAGGTCTTTTGGTACATTAATATTTACGTTTTCCATTCTTTTTAAAAACAACATTTCCTTTTTTGGCAATAACAAAAAGCTTTTAATACTGCGTGGTATTGTTGGTTTAACATCAATGACATTCTTTTTTATGTCTACTAAATATTTGCCCATTGGTACAGCGGTTTCACTACGCTATATGGCACCTATTTTTGCAGCAGTTTTTTCAATTTTCTTTTTAAAAGAAACCGTAAAGCCTTTGCAATGGCTTTGTTTTATAATAGCTTTTGTGGGCGTTGTTATTTTAAAAGGGTTTGATACTCAAGTAAGCACTTATGGGCTTGTGCTCATTTTTTTATCGGCTATTTTTAGCGGATTTGTTTATATTGTGTTGAGTAAAATTGGTAATACAGAACATCCTGTTGTAGTGGTAAATTATTTTATGCTAATTTCATTATTTGTTGGTGGTTTATTATCAATTAATAACTGGATTACTCCAAAAGGTATAGAGTGGTTATTACTTTTAGCTTTAGGTGTTTTTGGGTATTTTGGACAAGTTTTTATGACTAAAGCATTCTATAAAGTAGCATCGGCAAGCCAAATAGCTCCTTTAAAATATATTGAAACTGTTTTCACCCTATTGTTTGGTGTATTTATTTTTTCTGAAGTATATACATTTTGGAGTTTATTAGGTATTGCTTTAATTATTATTGGTTTAGTTTTAAACGCAAGGTTTAAAGAAAAGAAATAGCAACTTTATGAATATTAAAAAAGCCATTAATAGCTTAAGATTTAAGGTAATGGGGCGTTTAACAAAAAACGTTGGCAAATCATACACTACACCAAATACACAATTAAAAAATGCTTCTCAAATAAAAAAAATATTGGTTAGTCGTCCTAATCATAAACTAGGTAATCAACTACTCTTAACACCTTTAATTCAAGAGCTTAATAACACGTTTCCTCACAGCAAAATAGATTTATTTGTAAAAGGAAGTGTAGCACATGTTATATATAAAAATTACAAACAGATAAATACCATAATAGAATTACCACGTAAACCATTTAACCAATTATTAAAATATGGTTTTACTTGGTTGAAGTTGAAAAAAACAAAATACGATTTAGTAATTAATGTTGACAAAAACTCATCTTCGGGCAAATTATCAACCAAATTTGCGAGGTCTACCTTTAAATTATTTGGCGATGTTGATGCTCAAATAATTAATAATTTTGATGATTATGAGCACCTTTCAAAATATCCTATTTACAATTTAAGACTGTATTTGCAGGTATTAGGATTACCAACAAACCAAACTGATGTTCCTGTTTTAAACATTAAACTAACCAATTCTGAAATTAAACACGGTAAAACAATTTTAAATAATATTACAAAAAACAACAAGCCAACTATTTGTATTTATACAAACGCAACAGGTAATAAATGTTATGATGAAATTTGGTGGAACACACTTTACAAGCGCCTTTTGAAAGAATTTCCAAAGCATAATATTATTGAAATGTTACCCGTTGAAAATATTTCAAAAATTAATTTTGAAGCACCTCATTTTTACAGTAAAGATATTAGAGAAATGGCTGGTGTATTAAATAACACCGCTGCTTTTATAGCTGCAGATAATGGTGTTATGCATTTAGCTAGCGCATCATTAACACCAACAGTTGGTTTTTTTAAAACAACCAACGCTGCTATTTACGCGCCATATGGTAACGGTAGTTTTGCTATAAACACTAATAAAAATACCAATATAAATGATTGGATTATTAGTATTAAAAATGTTGTGAAAACTGTTTAAATTATCGCTGGTTTTAAAAGTAAATTACCTATTTCTTCCCAATTTGTTACACGTTTGTAACCTGTGTCTTTTATATTATGCGGATTAGAAAATAAAAGTGTATCACCTTCAAAATTTTCTAAATTATAGACTCTATCATCAATTAATAAATCGCCATTTAAAATAAATTTATGGCCACACATAATTTGATGTTCCCAGGTAATAAACGGCATATATTTAGCCAACCAATCGCTTTTTTCTTTTAATGAAGTAGGAAACTGCGTAGCCGCTGTGGCTATATAAACTTCGTGTTTATTGTAAAGTGCTTCCATAACTTCAATACTATTAGGCAAAGGTTCTAATTCATAAAAAAAGCCAGGAGTAAAGGCATGTTGTAATACACTTTTTTGGTGCTGTTTTGGTACATTTTGGTAAACTTCGCCACTAATTATATCTTCTCTTTTTAAATTGGCATTAAACTCTCTGTTATACCATGCAATGTGTTTACCAAACGTGTCGGCTAGCACATCATCCATATCTACAAATATTGTCATAAACTTAATTTTTTAACTAAGTTCGGCAATTTTCAAAATACAAAAAACAGCAAATTGTTAAATAAAGTTAATATAACTGTAAGTTGTTTTGGTATAGGTGTTTAATCGGTGTTTTTTGCAAAAGAAATCAATTTATCGAGTTAATGTATTCATTGATATATTTTTTATTGCTGAACAGTTTAAAAAATATAATTTCAAAATAAATTAATTAACCCTATGAAAAATTATGCTTCCCTCATGAGCATTATTACTATTGGTATGGTAATAATGAGTGCTTCAGTATTAGCACAAGAAAATAATACTGTTATAAATGATGCACCTGAAAATTATAAAAAACGCAGTCCTGTTTATGATTTTTCTGAAAAAAACTTGAACAATACTGATACTATTCCAGATTTCAATTCGAAAAAAAATAAGTTAAAAATAACAGGTACTATTTATGAAGCCGATGGTGTTACACCTGCTAAAAATGTAGTATTGTTTGTGCATCAAACTGATGAAGATGGCAATTTTGAATTAAAACGCCACAATAAAAAACGCTATGTACACCACAGAGGTTGGGTAAGAACTGATGAAGATGGCAAATACACACTTTACACATTTGTACCTGGTAGTTATTTTCATAGCAAAGAGCCCAAACAAATTTATCCAATTGTAAAAGAACCTAATAAACCTGAATATAAAATTGAAACTTTTTTGTTTGATGACGACCCATTATTAACAGAAAAATGCAGAAAAGAAGTTAAAGAAACAGATCCGCAAAGAATTTTAAAATTAGATTTAAAAGAAGGGTTGTGGGTAGCTAAAAGAGATATTATTTTAGGTAGAGAAATAGATTCTTACTAAAGAAAAATACAACATAAAATTAAAGCAATCAAGTTAGTCACTTTGTTGCTTTTTTTGTTAATATACATTTAACTTATAGTATTTGTAAAATGTGTACTTTTAAACATCTCCTTAAACAAAATTGTTAGCCTAATCTTATAAAATAACTAATATTATGTGGTATAACGATTTAAGACCCGATAGTGAGCTCACAACAGACAGGTATTCATTAATAATGCTAGATGCTAGTAATAATTTTGCTAGAGAAATGACTGATGTTGATAAACAACGAACTATCAGCAATATTTTAGAATTAAAAAATGGGCTTCAACAAAAAATACCCAATAAAACAGTTGATAAAAACTTGCTTTTAGCTTCTTGGAATATTAAAAATTTCGGAAAACTGCTAAACAGAACCTCAGAATCGCTTTATTATATAGCAGAAATAATTAGCGCTTTCGATATTGTTGGTATACAAGAAATTAATAGCAACATTACTCAGTTTAATAAGTTGTTACAAATACTTGGAAGCCATTGGAAATATACTTTAAGCGATGTAACCGAAGGTGATTCTGGTAACGATGAACGTTTTGGTTTTATTTATGATTCTAGGCGTGTAACACACTCTGGGTTGGCTGGTGAGTTGGTTATTCCGGCAGAAATAGCAAATAACAACCCCATAATTAAGCAATTAAAACGAACACCAACTTTTACTGGTTTTGAAAGTGGTTGGCGAAAATTTTCTGTAGTTAGTGTACATTTACACCCAGGCGATGGTAACACTAATAAAAATTTACGCAAAGAAGAAGTTAAATTATTGCTGAATTTACTTGAAGGTAAACAAAAGAGTACTTCGTACGAAAATCAAAATCTTATTATTTTAGGTGATACTAATTTATATGTAGATGATGATGATATTGTAGATTTATTTACCTCTAAAGGCTTTTTTGAAAGCGATGGTTTAAAAGGAAAATTTACAAATACCAGTTTAAATCAAATTTACGATAGGATATTTTTAAACGTTCATAAATATTTTAAAATTGGTACAGATGCTAATGGCAATGAAAGAGGAGGCGTATTCAACCTTTTTGATTATGTGTATAAAAACACTGATGCTGAAATTGAAAAATATCACAGCTTAATGCTAGCGCATAAGGGCGATCCTTCAACATTAACATCAAATTCAGCTTTTAAAAGCTATTTCAATTCGTATTGGAAACGCAACCAAATAAGTGACCATTTACCTGTTTGGTTAGAAATTGAAGTAGATAGTAGCCCCAGTTTTTTGGCCAGCAAACTTCATAAGTTTTAAGCTTTTTTAAATAGGTATTTGTAAAACATTAAAAATTAAACGCTTTAGGCAACATCACAAGCCCCACGTTTTAGCAACATATATTCACCTTTGTTTTTAAATTCTTTAATAGAAGTACCTGCGTAACGCTTAAAGGTTTTAGAAAGGTGACTAACATCAGTAAACCCTAAATCGTCTGCAATTTGAGTTAGTGTGAAATCTGAATTTAACAATCTTATCTCAACTAATTTTAGTTTTGCTTTTATAATGTACTCACGTAACGACATTTTAGCTTGTTTTTTAAAATATTCACTAACGTAAGTGGCAGACATGTTAAATACATTGGCTAAATTATCAACTTTAAGTAATTCAGTTTTATCAATGTTTTCATTTATATAGGTTAGCATTTTAGTTATTTTATCATCACTTTTATCTTTAGGCAATTCAAAATAATTAGCTTTTTTAATATTTCTAATTAAAATTTCTAAAACGCTGGTCATTAAGCTTGTAACCAAACTAATGGCATTAGCATTACTACTTTTAGATTCTTGTAAAATAATATTTATTAGGCTTTCAAGAAAATCTCTGTCTGCAGTTTCTTTTATAATATCACCTGGTAATTGGTTGTAGTTAGATAAAATGTAAGCTGCTTCTTTAAACCATTCATTTCTATCAATACTTATGCTTTTAGCGCTTCTAAAAAATGAATCTGTAAATTTTAAAAACACAAACTTAGTTGGTTTTTCAATAGTAAAAGAATGACATTTTAAAGGTGGTAATAAAAAAATACTGCCTTTTTTGTATTTGTAATGGTTATAATTAATGCATTGTGAACCTTCGCCCTCCTTTATTAAAACTAATTCAAAAAAATTATTCTTTACAGGGCGTTGTTTCCAATCAGATAATTCAATTTCTTGTATTTCAAAAGGTTTATAAGCTTCTATTACTTGCATAACTAGAGATTTATGTTTGGTTTACTCGCAAAATTAACTAAAAATAGAGGTGTTGTGTTAATTTTAACCTTTATTTATACATTTCTACTATTAACAGCCCAAAAATTAATGCTCAATTATCAATTAAAACGCACACAAAATTGTTAAATAAAGACTATAAGCACAGGACTTTAAGAAAAGTTTAAGAGTAAAACCTCTTTTTATACTAACAACACCTTTTTTTGTACATGCTTTTACTAATGAAGCTAATGTACTTTTGTTTATATAATTAGAAAACTATTTAAAAAACACATAAAAATGAATACACCAAACATTGCACAAGAAGACATTTTAAACGCATTTAATTACAGACACGCTACCAAAGAATTTGACGCGTCAAAAACATTAACCGATGAGCAAATCAATTTCATCTTAAAAACAGCCAATTTATCACCAAGTTCTTTTGGTTTTGAACCTTGGCATTTTATAGTAGTGCAAGACAAAGAATTACGCGAACTTTTAAAACCTGTAGCTTGGGGAGCACCAGTAAAATTAGATACTGCAAGTCACTTTATTTTAGGTTTAGCCATGAAAGCACCTATGGTAAAACACGATGCAGCATACATTGAACACATGATGAAAGAGGTTAAGCAAATGCCTGAAGATGTTATAGAAATGTATTCTAAATTTTACAGAGAATTCCAAGAGCGCGATTTTAATTTAGATTCAGATAAAAAATTATTCGATTGGTCATCAAAGCAAACTTACATTGCATTAGGTAATATGATGACTGCTGCCGCATTAACAGGAATCGATTCTTGCCCAATAGAAGGATTTCATATTGAAGAAACCGAAGCTCTATTAAGAGATAAGTTTGATGTTGATACTGATAAATACGGAATTTCATTTATGGCTGCATTCGGATACAGAAAAGCAGATCCTGAATTCCCAAAATCTAGAAGAGCTTTTGATGAGATTGTAACTTGGAAGTAAGAAATATTATGAAAACAATAGCATACAAAGAGAACTTGCCAATTGATAACGAAAAGTCGCTGCAAGACGTTGAGCTTGACATTCCAAAAGCAAAAGGACATGATATTCTTGTTAAAACAAAAGCCATTTCAGTAAATCCAGCAGATTACAAAGTGCGTGCAGGAATGCCTGCTGAAGGTGACAACTGGAAAGTAATTGGTTGGGATGCAACAGGAATTGTAAAGGAAGTTGGAGAAGATGTAACCTTGTTTAGTGTAGGTGATGAAGTTTGGTATGCAGGAGATTTTACACGTCAAGGTAGTTATGCAGAATACCAAATTGTAGATGAACGTATTGTTGGTAAAAAACCAAAAAGTTTATCGTTTTCTGAAGCTGCTGCGTTGCCGTTAACAACACTTACAGCATACGAAATGTTGTTTGATAGGTTAGAGGTTTCAAAAGAAGATCCCAACAAATCTATTTTAGTTATTGGTGCTGCGGGTGGTGTTGGTTCTATTATGGTGCAATTAATTAAAAAGTTAACGAAGTTGAATATTATTGGTACAGCTTCTCGCGAAGAAACCACATCTTGGTTAAAAGAATTGGGCGCGGATACCGTAATCAATCACAGAAATAAATTGAGTGAAGAGTTTGAAAAATACAAACTTCCTGCACCAGAATATGTAGTGAGTTTAAATGCTACGGAACACCACGTAGATGAAATTGTAAAACTGATTAAACCTCAAGGTAAATTCGGATTTATCGACGATCCAAAATCGCTAAACGTGATGCCTTTTAAATCAAAAGCGGTATCAACGCACATCGAATTTATGTTTGCACGCTCAATGTTTCAGACCGAAGATATGATTGAGCAGCATAATATTTTGAACGAAGTTTCCGAATTAATCGACAACGGAACCATAAAAACCACATTAGGTGAAAATTTCGGAACTATAAATGCTGAAAACCTGAGAAAAGCACATGCGTTTTTAGAAACAGGTAAAGCAAAAGGAAAAATTGTTTTAGAAGGATTTTAGAAACAATAGAGTATAAAATTGTAAATTATGAAAACGAAAATAGTTGCTTTAATAATACTTATAGTTTGTTTTATAGGAGTTGAAGCAAGCGCACAAGTAAATAGCATAGATTCTGTAGCCACTTCAAAAGTGCAACATTTCAATTTTGATGAAATGGAATCAGAAACTATTGGTAAAGGCATAAAACGCAAGTGGTTTCACGGTGAAAAAGGACAAATGACCATTTTCAATCTTGAAAAAGGCGCTCATATTCCTTGGCACAAACACCCAAATGAGCAAATTACATACATTTTGTCTGGTAAGGTGAAAATAAAAACCATAATAGACGGTAAAGAAGAATTTGTAATTGTTTCTGGCGGAGAAGTAATTGTTTTTCCAGAAAATGTGCCACACGAATTTTGGGCATTAGAAGAAACGGTAGATTTAGATGTGCATGTGCCGGTTCGTCAAGATTGGCTAAGCAAAGAATTACCTGCATATCTTAAGAAAACAAAAGAAAAATAAAATTTTTAAAACGAAATGTTTTCGTTTTTAATCAATAAAAACAAAAATCATGAAATCAATCACAACAACATTAGTATTGCTGTTATTAAGTGTTACGGCTTTTGCCCAAACACCAACAACAGATGCTAGAAAATCTAAAAACGAAGTCGTAACGGCAGACAACGTAGAATGGGGATGGTTAAATCCATTACGAGGCGATAAAAGTCCTGCTGCAGGAAAACTTTGGGGCGACCGTACAAAAAATGAGCCAGCAGGTTTTTTAGTGAAATTTAAAAAAGGATTTTCATCACCACCACATATTCACAACATCACCTATCGTGGTGTTGTAATTAAAGGTTTGTTACATAATGATGATGAAAACGCCGAAAAACAATGGTTACCAGCCGGTTCATATTGGCAGCAACCAGCAGGAGAAGCACATATTACAGCTGCAGATGCTGAAGATAATATGGCGTTTTTAGATATTCAAGAAGGACCATATTTGGTAAAACCAACATCAGAAGCGTTTGATAATGGCGAAAAACCAGTAAACGTAGATAAAACCAATTTAGTTTGGTTAAACGCTAATGATATTGAATGGGTTTCAGAAAAAAGTAATGTAGAAACTGCTTTTTTATGGGGAAGTCACGAAAAAAATCAACTGCGCGCGTCTTTAATAAAATTACCTGCTGGATTTAAAGGTAAAATTAAAAATTTAAGTCCAAATTTTAGAGCTGTTGTTATATCAGGTAAAGTAACGCATCAATTTTCTAAAAAAGATGCTAAAAATATCTTAGAACCAGGTTCTTATTTTGGTGCAGAAGAAAAAGCATCACCACGCTTAAGTACAGATACAGAAACGGTTATTTACATCCGTTCTAATGGTAAATTCAAAATTAAATAGTACTTATGAAAACTTTAAAAATAGTATCTATTATAGCTTTGTCATTACTTTTTGGATGTCATTCAAAAGCAGATAAAACAGCCAAAAATAGCGAGTCAAAAGAAGAACAAAAGCAACCTAATATTCTTCTAATATTGGCAGATGATATGGGTTATGGTGACATTGGCGTTTACGGTAGTGAAATCAATACACCAAACATCAATAAATTGGCAGAAGAAGGCACGCAGTTTACTAATTTCCACGTAAGTGCAGCTTGTTCGCCATCTAGGTCTATGCTGATGACTGGTGTCGATAATCATAGAGCAGGTATTGGTAATTTGGTAGAAATACAAGCCGATAACCAATTTGGGCAACCAGGTTACGAAGGTTTTTTAAATGATGACGTAGTATCTGTAGCCACTCGATTAAAAGATGGTGGTTACCATACTTATATGGTTGGTAAATGGCACTTGGGAAAAACAGAAACCAAAATTCCTTATGCCAGAGGTTTCGAAAAGTCTTTTGCACTTATGGAAAGTGGTGCAGATAATTGGGTTGAACAACCGTATATGCCACTAAACAAAGAAGTGCATTATTTTGAAGATGATAAACAAATTAGTTTGCCAACAGAAAACTATTTTTCTTCAAATTACTACACTGATAAAATGATAAGCTACATCGATTCTAGTAAAGAAGATAACAAACCATTTTTTGGTTATGTAGCATATCAAGCGGTTCATTATCCACATCAGGCGCCAAAAGAATTTATAGACAAATATAATGGTGTTTATGATAAGGGTTGGAAAGAATTACGCCTTAACAGGTTACAGAAACAAAAAGAATTAGGAATAGTTTCACCAGAAGTTACCCTTAATTTTGAAAATGCAGCAACAACAGTTCCTGCTTGGAAATTGTCCGATTGGGAAAACTTATCAGAAGAAGAACAAAAGTTCAATGCCAGAAGAATGCAAGCCTACGCAGGTATGGCAGATAATATGGACTATAATATTGGTCGTATCATCAATCATCTTAAAGACATTGGTGAGTATGATAATACGGTAATTATTTTCCTTTCAGATAATGGTGCAGACCCAAATCAGTTACCAAAAAATCCGGCATTTAAAGATTGGTACAAAAACAATTACACCTATTCTTCTATGGAAGATTATAATGGTGATTATTCGCAAGTAGGGCTAAAAGGTTCCTTTTCAGATTACGGTCCAAACTGGGCTTCAGCATCCAACACGCCAAATAGTTATTACAAAATGTTTTCTACTGAAGGTGGTGTAAGAGTGCCTTTTATAGCGTGGTATCCAAAGAAAATTAAAGCCGGAAAAATTACTCAAGAATTTGCATTTATTAAGGATGTAGTACCTACAATGTTAGAAGTTGCAGGATTGGAAGACACAGGAAACACCTATAAAAACAAGGACATTTTTCCAATTACAGGAAAAAGTATGTGGGCATCTTTAACCACTGAATCGAGTAAAGTTCACAGCGCAGAGGAAACCATAGGTTCAGAATTGGCAGGTAGTAGAGCTGTTTTTAAAGGCGATTACAAACTAGTGTACAACCCTAAAACTAAAGGTTTTGGTGAATGGGAACTTTATAACATTATCAAAGACCCATCAGAAATGCATAATCTAATTTCTGAAATGCCAGAAGTTGCAGAAGAATTAAAGAAAGCTTACGAAGTGTACCAAACTGAAAACGGTGTAATTCCTGTTCCAAGTGATTATGATGTATTGAAACAGTTGGTGAAAAATTCTGAAAGAGAGAATTCGCATTAAAAAGTATAATTGTAAAATAGCTATGAAACATTCCATCTTAGTATTTGCTTTAGCAGTTTCGGTTATGACATTAAACGCACAAAATTCACTGACAGAAGCAGAAGTATTTGCCACAACAAATCAGGCAGTTGGTAACATTACGTTTACCAATAACGGCGATTTAGTTTATAGCCATCATCCATTTTTTGAACCCGAAAATCGCGTGATGATAATGGATGCAAAAACCAAAGAAAGCAAACCGTTTCCAAATAAAGCGTGGAACAAACCAAGAGTTACAGATGACAACTATTTAAGTAACGTTTTAGGAATCCGTAATGACCAAAATGGAATCATTTGGATGATAGATATGGCACAACGTAATAACGTAACGCCAAAAATCGTGGGATGGAATACAAACACCAACAGTTTAGAGCGTATTTATTACTTGCCAAAGTCGTCGGTTCCAAAGATTGCACAGCCCAACGATATGGTCGTAGATACCAAACACGGTTATTTTATCATTGCAGACGAAGGTATTGGTAATGGTGGCGATGGAAGTAAGGCGGCATTCATCATTGTAAATATGAAAACTGGAAAAACACGTCGCATTTTGGAAGGTACACGAACCACAAAACCAGAAAACACACCAACGGTTATTAATGGTAAACATCTGGCAGTAAACGGAAACGATTTGTTGGTTGGTAACGACGGAATTACAGCAGATAAAGATTTTGAATACATCTACTACGGACCGTTAAACGGAACCAAAATTTACAGAATTAAAACGCTTGATTTAGTAAATGAAGCTTATACAGATAAAGATTTAGATGCTAAAATTGAAACCTATTCTGAAAAACCGAACAATGGCGGAATGAGTATTGATATGGATGGAAATATTTACCTAACAGCACTTGAAACGCAAAGTGTTGCAGTGGTTTTAGCGAAAGATAAATCTGTAAAAACAATGGTTCAAGACAAAAATATGGTATGGCCAGATGGCGTGAGTTACAATCACTTAGATGGTTATATGTACGTTTCTGCAGCACAAGTAAACAATGGCGCTGTATTTAATAACGGAAAAGATAAATCATCAACACCATTTTACATATTTAGATTTAAACCTTTAGTAAAAGGTGTTCCTTATAGATAGTTTTAAGTTTAGTTTGATTGATTAATAGCAGAAAAAGCCACTATTTATAGTTTATAATGTGTGGCTTTTTCATTTTTAAAATGTTAAATTGGTAAGCATTATGGCAAGAACAATCCTAGAAAATATCGTTATTCAACAATACAAAGAGCAAACATTTTTCTCGTTTTGTGAGTATACCAGCATTCGTTTTTTCGAGATTTTATATTTTGAATCGGGTAATGGACGTATTAAAATAAACGGAAATACGGTTAATTATACACCAAATAGCATTTTTGTATTTGTTCCAGATGATATTTACATCGTTGAACCCGAAACGGCTACAAGTACCATTGCCATTAAGTTTTTAAAGAGTTTCTTTAGAAATCCCAACGAACAAAACCAAGAATTACCAGTAAACGACTGGTTTCGTAAAATTGAAGAAATTCTTAATAGCGAAAGCCATCAACTACGTGAAATGCAGTTTGAAACAACTTCAGACAGGTCGCACTTGGTTTCTTTAGTAAATATGGTAGCTACGGAATATTTAAATACCCAAACTCACGATATTTTTATTATTCAAAATTCATTGTCTGTAATTCTTCATTTAATTGCGCGTAATATTCAGTATGTAAACGCTTCAGAAGTCAAAGCAATAAAGTCTTCAAAAATTCAGCAAATCATTAACTATATTCATTCTAACATTTATAATTCGGAATTATTAACTACTAAAAGTTTAGCCAATGAATTCCATATGGCAGATAATTACATTAGTGAATATTTTAAAAAACATACCGATGTTTCTCTTAAAAAGTATATCATCAACTACAAATTAAAGTTGGTAGAAACTCGCCTAAAATACACCGATGCACAAGACTCTGAAATTGCATTAGAACTTGGTTTTACAGATTCTAGTCATTTAAACAAAACGTTTAAAACTTATAAAGGCATTAGTTTAAGTGCCTATAAAGCTAGTTTATAATAGTTTTTTACTAGAAACCTTATTTTTTACCAATACCACATTGTTTTCTACCAAAAAATAGCTTGATGTCTAGAATACATTTGTACTGTACAAACAACACAACAGTATTAATCAAATTCAGACATTATGAACTACAAGAACTTTCAAACATTCACAGCAAAACAAAACGGTGCTATTTTAACCGTAGACATCAACTTCGGACCGGTAAACGTACAAGGCCAAGAAATGTTAGCAGACTTAAGCAGTCTCTGTTTACGATTAGAACGCGATAGAAGCGTAAAAGTAGTCGTTTTTGAATCATCTAATCCAGGTTATTGGGTTTGCCATTACGATACCGATTTACTTAAAGACTTATCTACCGAAGCGGTACCAAGAAATGAAATAAAATTATTCGATTTACAATCTATTTTAGAGCGTTTAAGCAATTTGCCACAGGCAACAATAGCAAAAATTGAAGGTTTTGCGCGTGGTGGCGGACACGAAATGGCATTGGCTTTAGATATGCGTTTTGCAGCAAGAGGAAAAGCCAAATTCATGCAAATGGAAGTAGGTATGGGCATTTTACCTTGTGGTGGTGGCGCTTCCCGTATGGCAAGACAAACTAGCTTGGGTAAAGCTTTGGAAATCATACTTGGTGCAAGAGACTGGGGCGCAGATGAGGCAGAAAAATTTGGAACAGTAAACAAAGCATTAGATCCTGATGAGATTGGACCCTATGTTGATGCTTTAGCAGAACGTATCGCAAAATTTCCAGCAGATTCTATAGCAGCATGTAAGCGTGCAGTTTATGCTTCATTAGACTTGCCAATTAAAGAAGCTTTAAAAGAAGAAGCCTACCAATTATTCCAAGCAACAAGTAGAACACCAGCAGTTAAACGTTTTCAATATGCCGATGAAAATGGTGCTCAGTTTAACCATGATAACCAAAAGAATTGGGAATCTATGCTCATAGATATTCAAGAAATAAATTAAAATTTTAAAATCAAATTAATAAATCATAAATAAAAAGAAGAAAAATTATGAAAGCAATGTTATTAAACAGTTACGCTGAAAATGCAACATTTACAGCAACTGAAATTGATAAACCAGAAGTAAAAACAAATCACGTTTTAGTTAAAATAGCGGCATCTAGTGTGAATACAATTGACACCATGATTAAAAACATGGGAACCGATTTACCGTTATCGCCTGCTACACCTGCCTTATTAGGAATGGATTTTTCAGGAACCGTAGAAGCTGTTGGTGATGGTGTAGAAGGTTTTAAAGTAGGTGATGAAGTGTATGGTTGTGCCGGCGGATTAGCCGATTTACCAGGAACCTTAACGGAATATATTGTAGCAGATAGCAACCTTGTTTCACACAAACCAAAAGGCTTAACCATGCGCGAAACTGCAGCCTTACCATTAGTTGCTATTACAGCTTACGAAGGTTTAACAAGAGCAGGTGTAAAAGAAGGTCAAAAAGTACTAATACACGGTGGTTCTGGTGGTGTTGGTCACTTAGCAGTACAATTGGCAAAGTATTTTGGAGCAGAAGTTTTTGCCACAGGAACAGGTGACGACCAAAAAGCGATTGTAGAAAAATTTGGCGCAACCTTCATCGATTTTAAAACTGAAAAAGTAGCCGATTATACTGCAAAATATACCGATGGCGGTTTTGATGTAGTTTTTGATACCGTTGGTGGTGCAAACCTTACCAATTCTATTGAAGCCATAGCGCTTAACGGACATATTGCAACTACAGTTTCTTTATGTGAATTAGACTTAACACCCTTACATTTTAAAGGCGCATCATTACACGTGGTATTCATGCTAATTCCAATGTTACATAACTTTAAAAGAGATGTTCATGGTAAAATTCTAGAGCGTTTAGCTGAAATTTCTAATGAAGGACATTTAACACCAATTTTAGATGAAAATAAGTTTTCGCTAGAACAAGTGGGTGACGCTTATGCACACTTACAAAGCGGAAAAGCTATTGGTAAAATAGTAGTAGAAAACTAAAAAAAAATAAGGATTTGCAATGTATCCTTATGGTTGATTAGTAGCGTTAAATGCCTCTTTTAGAGGCATTTTTCATTTTTAAACAGTCAAAACCTTGTTTTTTACTAAAACCACCATTTTTACTACCAAAAACAAAGAGGACTTCACACGTAGATTTGCTGTATAAAAAAAACAAATTTTAGAAAATTTTTAAAACCAATCAGTTATGTATACTAAACCAAAATATTCAATTCCAGTAGTTCTTAAATGGACCAGAAGGTATATTTACATCTTCTTTTTAACCGCTTTAATTCCTGTACTACTTTATGAGGTTGTAGGTTGCAAATGGCTAACATTACCTTGGCAACCAATTGGGTTAATTGGTACTGCATTAGCCTTTATAACCGGTTTTAAAAACAATGCGTCTTACGATAGACAATGGGAAGCAAGAAAAATTTATGGCGGTATTGTAAATGCTTCGCGCTGGTTTACTACCATGGTAAACGATTTTATTACCAATACAAATGCAGAAGAACCAAAGAGTGAAAAAGAACTTTTTCTTATTAAAAAAACGATGGTGTTACGTCATGTTGCTTGGATGAGTGCCTTACGTCATGCTTTACGACAAAAAAAGACTTGGGAAACTGCAAAAACCAATAAATCGGACCAAGAGCATATGAAACAAATAAAGGTGCCAGAATTCGAAAACACATTATCTGACGATTTAGAAGACTATTTGTCTCTAGATGAAAAAGGTAAAGTTCTTTCTAAAACCAATAAACAAACGGCAGTTTTAAATTTTCAGTCTAATCACATTAGCAAATTGGCTTCATTAGGATTAATAGATAATTTTAGACATGTTGAATTTCAAAATGTTATAGGCGAATTATTCACCTTACAAGGAAAAGCAGAGCGTATTAAAAATTTCCCATACCCAAGGCAATTTGCAACTTTAAACACTTTTTTCGTTTGGATTTTCATCTTAATAATGCCTTTCGGTTTTATGCGTCAGTTTGATTTAACGGGACAATCTTTAATAGAATCTGGTATCCCAAATGCCTATTTTGGATTTTTAGCAGAAAATTTTGTGTGGCTTTCTATTCCGTTTAGTATAATTATTTCGTGGATATTTTTTGCTATGGAACGTGTAGGAGATACTTCAGAAAACCCGTTTGAAGGTATGGGTAACGATGTGCCAATTTCTACGATATCTAGAGCAATAGAAATAGATATTAGAGAAATGATTGATGATGACAAAACACTTATACCAAAGCCATTACCAGAATATCAAAATACTCAAATGTAAGTTTTAAGGTCTTAATTTTTCAAACCTTGTTTTTTACTAAAACTACCAGTTTTACTACCAAAATTTAGCTGCTGTTTAGCTTTAAATTTGTATCAAATAATAAAAGCAATTATAAAATTTTAAAAAATAATATCATGAAAACAATAGAACATACAAACGCACTTAAAGAAGCACTTGCTTTAGAAGTGCCATCAAGAGAATTATCATTAAGACGCGATCCATCGGTTTCTAAATTTTGGAACGATAACCGTGAATTATTAGAAGCTGCTTGGGCGGAATGGGAACAAAAAAACAAAGATAATTTGTTATTACCAGACGAATCTTTACTCGACCCAAAATTGCGTAAAGCCATTAACGATGCTTGGGAAAATCCAGAAAAAGAAATTGCTGTAGCCGATTTATGGGAAGAAATTATTCCTGGTGTGTACGAAACGCAGTTTTTCGATTTAGAGCGTTTAGCCGATTTTAGAACGTATTTAGAAGATGTGGTTAATTCTGGAATTCCAAAACGTGCACCTTACGGTATTCAATTAAACCGCTACGGTATGATGTTAGATCCACGTTCTGAAGGTCATTTGGCAGCACCAAGTTTTCAAGCATTCTATAACGCTATTATGGACCGTTATATGCGTCCTATTTCTCGCCTTTTATTAGGAACTTACGGTTACGACAATCAAACTTTCGGATTTTCAATACAGTACAATCCTGATAAAGACAAAGATTTACATGCGCATACCGATGCTTCATCAGCAACCTTAAATATTAACACCAATTTACCTGATGAAGAATTTACGGGTTCCATAGTAGACTTCTATGATAAAGCTTCTGGTAAAACGGTACAAACCAAGTTTCAACCTGGTAAAGCCATCATTCACAGAGGTAATGTACCACACGCCACACATCCAATTGAAAGCGGGCAACGCAGTAATTTAGTAGTTTGGTTGTATGGCGATAATATGCAGATACCACGAGGAAGTACCAGTAGTTATGGAAATATTAGTAACAGCAGTAGTATTAAAGATGTGGCATTAGAAAACGTTACAGCGCGCCAACGTTGGAGTTTGCCTGATGGACCAAAAGATACTGTTGCACCATTCTAAAAAATAGAATATTTTACAAATGAATTAGAAACGTCAGTTCGAGTAATTATTCTTCAGAACAATTTTTGAAAAAAAATAGTATGAAGAACTTCTCTTGAACTGACATTTTAATAAAACATAAAAAAATGAAAACCATATTAATAACAGGAAGTACCGATGGCATTGGGAAACTTACCGCTTTAAAACTAGCCAAAGAAGGACACCAAATATATCTTCATGGTAGAAGTGAAGAAAAATTAAAAGCAGTAATTAATGAACTAAAAGAAGCTTCAGAAAACCAAAATATTAAAGGATTTGTAGCTGATTTTTCAGATTTAAATGCTGTAAAACAAATGGCAGAACAAATTAATAAAGATGTTCCAAAACTAGATATATTAATCAATAACGCTGGAATATTTAAAACATCTTCAGAAAAAACAAAAGACGGTTTAGATATTAGAATGGCTGTAAATTACTTGGCGCCTTTCATCTTAACAGAAAACATTATTTCGGTTTTAGAAAAAGGAACAAATACAAGAGTGGTTAATTTAAGTTCAGCAGCACAATCTACCGTACAAAAAGGGGTATTAACTGGTGATGCAACAGTAAATGATAGTGAAAGTTATGCGCAGAGTAAACTGGCATTAACCATGTGGTCGTTCAATTTTGCAAAACAACATTCCAATATTACAACCATAGCCGTAAATCCAGGTTCGTTATTAAACACAAAAATGGCAAAGGAAGCTTATGGTCAACATTGGTCGTCTGCGGAGAAAGGTGTAGATATTTTATATTCTCTAGCCATGGATAGCATTCATGCCAATAAAACAGGTTCTTATTTTGATAACGATAGAGGTGGATATAATAATGCGCATCCAGATGCTTATGATATTGATAAAATTAATAATCTTTTAACTAATACAGCAGGTGTTTTAACAAATGTTTAATGCTTTAAATTAGGGCATTAAAGCTTTATTATTAGATTTATTATAGCATTAGTTTCAAAAAAAATAAAAAAAGGAAAATTACTACATGAAAGCATCAGATTTATTTATTAAAGCACTAGAAAACGAAGGCGTAGAATACATCTTTGGTTTACCCGGTGAAGAGAATTTAGATTTCTTAGAATCTCTACGAAAATCAAAAAAAATAAAATTGGTGCTAACACGCCATGAACAAGGTGCTGGTTTTATGGCCGCAACTTATGGCAGATTAACAGGCAAACCAGGTGTTTGTTTAGCTACTTTAGGTCCGGGCGCTACTAATTTAGTAACACCGGCCGCTTATGCGCAATTGGGCGCTATGCCTTTGGTAATGATTACGGGGCAAAAGCCTATTAAAAAAAGTAAACAAGGTAAATTTCAAATAATTGATGTGGTTGAAATGATGCAACCACTCACAAAATTTACTAAACAAGTTACACATGGTGCACATATTCCGTCAATAACGCGAGAGGCATTTAGGTTAGCTCAGGAAGAAAGACCCGGAGCTGTACATATTGAATTACCCGAAGATATTGCCGAAGAACAGGTTGAAGATGCTAATATTTTTGAAGTAGTAGATTATAGAATACCACACGTAGATACCGAAACGATAACAAAAGCAGCTACCATGATAAAGGCAGCAAAAAAGCCTTTATTACTTATAGGTGCTGGCGCAAACCGCAAAAGAGCTAGTGAAGCACTCACCAAATTTGTTGATGTGTTGGGTATTCCGTTTTTTAATACCCAAATGGGCAAAGGTATCATAGATGAAAGACATCCCATGTATTTGGGTACTGCTGCCTTGTCAGAGTCAGATTTCCTTCATGAAGCCATCAGTAATGCCGATGTTATAATAAATGTAGGGCATGATACCATTGAAAAACCACCGTTTTTTATGCATACTGAAGACACCCGAAAGGTCATTCACCTTAACTTTTTCCCTGCCGAAATTGATGAGGTTTATTTCCCGCATCTCAATGTTATAGGAGACATTGCTAACAGTGTTACACAATTAACAAAGGCTTTAAAAGTATTTGCAAAAAGCTGGGATATTGATTTCTTTTTAAAAGTAAAACAAAATGTAAACAAACACTTATCAAAATACAAAGAAGACAATAGGTTTCCTGTTTTGCCACAGCGTTTGGTAAATATTATTAGAAATACTTTACCCGAAAATGGCATTGTAACCTTAGATAACGGTATTTATAAAATTTGGTTTGCACGTAATTACCCAGCATACCAACAAAACAGTTTAATTTTAGATAATGCTTTGGCAACCATGGGCGCTGGTTTAGCTTCAGCAATTATGGCCAAAGAATTAAACCCAAATAAAAAAGTAATTTCGGTAAATGGCGATGGCGGTTTTATGATGAATTCTCAAGAACTTGAAACTGCAGTGCGATTAAATTTAGACTTGGTTGTTATTATTTTGAATGACAACGCCTACGGAATGATTAAATGGAAACAAGAGAATAATGGTTTTGGCGCTTACGGTTTAGATTATAAAAATCCTGATTTCATTAAATATGCCGAAAGTTTCGGTGCCAAGGGCTACAGAGCTTCATCTGTAGAAAATTTCCAAAACATTCTAGAAACCTCTTTAAATTCAAAAGGTGTACATATTATAGATTTACCTGTTGACTATTCACTAAATCACGAAATTCTAAATGTGCGCATAAAAGAATTTTCACAAAATTTAAAAAAATAAAAAATGGCAAACGCAATAAGTATAAATCCTTCAAACGGAAAAGAAATAGCAACCTACAAACGTAAAGATGAAGATGAATTAAATGATAAAATTTTAAAAGCACATAAAACTTTTAAAACTTGGAAAACACTTTCCTTTGAAGAACGTGCAACCTACATGCGAAAATTGGCTAATGTTTTAGAAACCAACAAAGAACACTACGCACAATTGGCTACTGCCGAAATGGGGAAAACAATTGGGCAGTCTAGAAAAGAAATAGAAAAATGTATCTGGATTTGTAATTATTATGCCGATAACACGAGTGATTTACTAGCTAATGAAACCGTTAAAACCGAAGCAAGTAAAAGCTATGTAGTATTTCAACCAATAGGCGTTGTTTTAGCAGTTATGCCTTGGAATTTTCCTTTTTATCAGGTTATAAGGTTTGCAGCACCTGCATTAATGGCGGGTAATATTGGGGTACTTAAACACGCATCAAACGTACAAGGTTGTGCATTTGCTTTAGAAGATGCTTTTAAACAAGCAGGTTTTCCAGAATATACTTTTACAAACCTAAATATAAGTTCTAAATTAGTTAAAAATGTTATTGAAAACCAAGCTGTTGCTGCTGTTACATTAACGGGTAGTGATCCTGCCGGAAGATCGGTAGCTTCTATCGCTGGCCAAAATCTTAAAAAAACAGTTATGGAACTTGGCGGTAGTGATGCTTATATTATTTTAGAAGATGCCGATTTAGATAAAGCCACAGATTTAGCCACATTTGGTAGGCTACAAAACAACGGACAAACATGTATTGCAGCCAAACGTTTTGTTGTTTTAGAAAGCATTTATGACGAATTTTTAGAGCGTTACAAAACTAAAATGGCCGCTGCTAAAATGGGAAGTCCGTTAGATGAAGATACCTATTTTGGCCCCATGGCACGAGTAGATTTAAGAGACGAGCTACATGAACAAGTAACCAAAACTATTGAGCAAGGTGGAAAATTAATTTTAGGTGGTACTATACCAGAAACAGATGGTGCTTATTATCCAGCTACAATTTTAGCCGATTTAAAACCAGGAATGGAAGGTTTTGATAATGAGCTATTTGGCCCTGTTGCTTCAGTTATTAAAGCCAAAGATGAAGCTGAAGCTATAGCGCTTGCAAACAACTCACAATTTGGTTTGGGGTCTGGTGTTATTACAAGCAACAAAGCACGCGGTGAAAACATAGCATTGCAACTTGAAGCTGGTAGTAGCTTTGTAAATAAATTAGTGGTTTCAGATCCGAGATTACCATTTGGCGGTGTTAAAAACAGTGGTTACGGTAGAGAGTTAGCAGGCTATGGTATCAAAGAATTTACAAATACAAAATCTGTTTGGGTAGATTAAAGTGCTATTAAAAGTTAAATTATTACTAACTTTAACATAGGCTATTACAAGCTTGTAATCTCTTAACATCAACCAATTTCAGCTAATGAAAAAAGTTCTCATCCTTTTTGCACATCCTAAATTTGAAAAATCTAGAGTTAATGCAACGCTTATTGAGCGATTAAAGGATAAAGCTCATGTTACATTTCACGATTTGTATGAGCATTATCCTAACTTTCATATCAATGTGCAGCATGAACAAGAGTTACTGCTTCAGCACGACATTATTATTTGGCATCATCCGCTGTATTGGTACAGCAGTCCCGCCATTTTAAAGCAATGGAAAGACTTGGTTTTAGAGTTTAACTGGGCATACGGTCCAAACGGAAAAGTATTGCACAACAAAACCGTTTTTAACGTAATAACTACTGGCGGATCTCGCGAAGTGTATTGTACAGAAGGGTATAATACGTATACAATTAATGAGTTTTTAAGACCTTTTGAACAAACTGCAAAATTATGTGGTATGAACTATTTACCGCCTTTTGCAGTTATGGGAACACATCATTTATCTGATGATGATTTATTGGATTACGCCAACCAATACGAACAGCTAATTGATTTGTTACAAGGTGATTTTAAAGCAACCCAATTATCAAATTGCTTTTTCTTGAACGATTTAGAAATTTTAAACGCGTAATGTATGTCTGGAAGTTTATTATTTGAAGCAATTGTTTTTCTAGCTGGTGCCATTATTTGTGTATCAATAGCTAAACGATTGGGTTTAAGCTCAGTCATTGGATATTTATTAGCTGGTGTACTTATCGGTCCTTATGTTTTGGGATTTATTGGTGAAGAAGGTGAAGATATTTTACACTTTGCTGAGTTTGGCGTTGTAGTAATGCTGTTTTTAATAGGATTAGAAATTGAACCTAAAAATTTCTGGAACATGCGAAAGTCCATTCTCGGAATGGGCGGAATACAAGTGGCACTAACCATTGGGTTAACCTATGTGTTATTTGCTTTTTTAGGTTATGAATGGCAAGTTGCTCTTGCAATTGGTATGGCTGTGGCGCTCTCATCAACTGCAATTGCGTTACAAACCATAAAGGAAAAAGGGTTAATGAACACCACCTTTGGTTCAAGTTCATTTTCAATATTATTATTTCAAGATATTATTGTTATATTTATGATTGGTATCTTGCCTTTATTTAGTAATTCATCTGAAGAAACAACAACTACAAATACACATGCAACAGAGACTTTAATTGAAAGCTTACCAATTGGTTTACAGACTTTAGCAATTATACTTTCCGTAGTTTTAATTGTTATAGCGGGTCGTTTTGTAGTGGTGCCCATGTTGCGCAAAGTGGCTAAAACAGGCGTGAGAGAATTGTTGATTGCGGCTGCGTTTTTAATCGTTTTCGGAATTTCATACTTAATGGAATTTGTTGGTTTAAGTCCAGCTCTAGGTGCCTTTTTAGGCGGTGTTGTTTTATCTACAAGTGAATTTAAGCATGAATTAGAAAGCACGCTAGAACCGTTTAAAAATCTACTACTCGGACTCTTTTTTATGGCGGTTGGTGCGTCTATTAATTTTGTGGTGATTGCGAATAGCCCGTTAACTATTGGCGGTATTTTACTCGCTATTGTTGCCATAAAAGCGTTGGTATTATTTATTACAGGGCGTATTTTCAAATTAAAACTCGATCAAAATGTGCTATTAACTTTCAGTTTAGCGCAGGTTGGTGAGTTTGCTTTTGTACTGCTGTCGTTCGCCTTTCAGCTTAATATTTTAGAACAAGCACAAATGGATATGATGTTGGTAGTTACCGCAGTCTCAATGTCATTAACACCAATTTTAGCTGTGGTAAACGAGCGTTTTATTCTTCCTAAAATAGGAACTAAAGAATCTATTAAACGCCCAATGGATCATATTGCTAAATCGCAAAAAGTAATATTAGTTGGTTTTGGGCATTTTGGTAGTACGGTTGGCCGATTTTTGCGTTCACACGGTGTAGAAGCCACCATTTTAGATTTCGATTCTAACCGAGTAGATTTTTTACGTAAAATGGGATTCGAAGTGTATTATGGTGATGCCACACGCGAAGATTTGTTAGAATCTGCCGGAATTGCAGAAGCTAAATTACTCATTTGCGCCACAAATAAAGTTTCTGTAGCAAAAGCGATTAGTAAAATTGTGAAAGAAAAATATCCGCATGTTGAAATGTTGGTTCGCACAAAAAACCGTTACGATGCTTACGAGTTATTAAATCTTGACGTAACTAATATTTACCGAGAAACTTTAGATACGTCGTTAGCGTTGGCCAGTGATGCCCTTAATAAATTAGGCTTTAGAAAATACACGTTGAATCGTCAAGTACAGAATTTTATTAAATATGATGAAGCCAGTTTACGTCGTTTAGCAACCTCACCAAAACGTGATGACGATTATATATTTAACGCCCGAAAGGAACTTCAACAACAGGAAAAACTACTTGAAGATGATTTTAAAAGAGGTATTGTAGCTTATGATAATCATTGGGATAGCGAGCATATTAGAAAGCAATTAGAAAAATCTAATGAAGCCATAAGTTAAAATAGGGCAGAGGTGGCACAAAAAGATCTTCCAAATATTGAGTTTAAATCTAAAAAACCAAACAATTCTGGCGTAGAAATTCTTACCATTGAAAATTTAGCCAGTCGTAAAGATTTAGTGAAAGACCATCATCCAGAAAAAGCACATCAAGTGGCTTTTAATATGATTGTGTACTATACCGAAGGTGAAAGCCAACAACTGGTAGACTTTGTATGGCATCCGGTGAAAAAAAACACTATAATTCATATTTCAAAAGGTCAGATAAATGCTTTCAAATTTACCAAAGAATTAAAGGGTTATATTTTATTGTTTACTTCGAAATATCTTCAAAAGCAAATTAATGCATTACCTAAAAATGAAATTATTAGGTTGTTTAATGCGCACTTGTTTTCACCCATCATTCAAGTTCCTAAAGATTCAAATGTGTTGCAGTATTTTAATTTATTTTATGAAGAATATACCAATTCAAACGAAGATTACAATCAAGAAAACACCTATAAAGCCTTACATTCAATTATTTTTTCAAAATTAGAACGCTTAAAGCAATATCAAACATTTCATCTTAAACAATCTGAAAAGCTTCAAACGTTTCTACAATTCAAATCACTATTAGAAAAGCATTACAAATTAAGTAGAAATGCCGATTTTTTTGCCGAAAAACTTAACATTACCTACAAACACCTTAACACCATTTGTAAATCTACTGTTAGTATTACAGCCAAACAATTTATTGATCAGTTTTTGGTATTAGAAGCTAAACGTTTACTTATAAATTCAGAAATTAAGAGTACCGAATTAGCTTATAATTTAGGGTTTGAAGAGCCTACAAATTTTGTGAAATACTTTAAAAAACATACAGGATTAACCCCAAATAACTTCAAAAAAGAATATCTGTAAATACTTAGGTTCGATATTTACCATTTTTCTTCTGAAATCTATCTTAATACAAGTTAAGTTTCATAATAATTTTGCTGTGTAATTAAAGCACAAACCAAAATGAAACATTTAGTAACAGCATTATCGCTAGCATTAGTTATAGCATCATGCAAATCTGAAAAACAAAGCAAAAACACGCAAAAAGAAGAAATAAACGCTATGGAAACACAAGTTAAATTATCTAATAAAGATAAAGTGGTCGCACTTTTAAAAAGTATAGAAACTGGAGATAAAACACCAGCAAGCTACATTAATCCAGAAAAATACATTCAGCATAACTTAACTGTAGCCGATGGTTTAGCAGGATTTGGAGCAATATTGCAAAACGCACCAGAAGGCGGATTTAAAGTAAATACTATAAGAGCTTTTGAAGATGGTGATTATGTATTTACACAAACAGAATATGATTTTTTTGGACCAAAAATAGGTTTTGATGTTTTTCGATTCGAAAATGGTTTAATTGTAGAACATTGGGATAATTTAATTGAAAAACAACCCGAAAATCCAAGTGGTCGCACGCAAATAGATGGTACAACAACTATTACCGATTTAGATAAAACCGAAGCTAACAAAACATTAGTATTAAACTTTGCAAATGATGTTTTAGTGAATGGAAAAATGGATAAGCTTCAAAGTTACTTTAATGACGATAATTACATACAACACAACCCAAATATTGCCGATGGTTTATCTGGACTAGGGCAAGCGTTAGAAGCTATGGCGAAACAAGGTATAAATATGGAGTTTGATACCGTACACAAAACATTAGGTGAAGGTAATTTTGTATTAACCATTAGCGAAGGTCGTTTTGCAGGTAAACCAACCTCATATTATGATTTATTTAGAGTAGAAGACGGTAAAATTGCAGAACACTGGGATGTAATGGAAACCATTTTACCTGAAACTGATAGAAAAAACACAAACGGAAAATTTAACTTTTAATAAAACCAACAATGAAATACGCAATAATTATATTTTTAAGTTTAACAGCTTTAAGCTTTAATAAAAAAGAAAAAAACATGGACACTTATGTAATAGAAATAACCACTTTCAAAATGAAATCAACAGTAAATGCTGATGAGTTTTGGATTGAAGATGCCAAGGTAGATACTAATTATACCAGTAAACAACCTGGTTATATTAGTAGAGAAAGCGCTTTTGATGACGACACCAATGAAGTATTAGTAGTAGCTAAATGGAAGACAATGACAGATGCAGAAAATTCTATGCAAAAATTTATGAAAGACACATCTGTTGCAACATATGCCAATATGATTGATGGAAATACAATGAAAATGAAAAGGTATATCGTAAAATAATAGGTGTAAATTAATAGCAGAAAAGACTACCATTTTGGGTAGTCTTTTCATTTGTTAACCATAAAAACAACTTAAAAATGTCAGATGTAAGAACATGCCCAACCTGTGCCGCAAAAGCAAAGTATAAAGAAAACGAAGGTGTAGAAACTTTTACAGCAGTACAAGATGAAGAGGCTTTTAAGAAAATAGAACAGATGAAGAAAGCTCTAGAAAAGTTTAAAGCCAAAACAGAAGCTTTAGAGAAGGAATTGAAAGCTTTGAAATCATAAAAAAAACAGGACTTTATGTAAAATAAAGTCCTGTTTTTCTTTATGATTATTATATTAAAGCTATACTATTTTAATATGCCATAGTTACTATTTTTTTAGCGTCTGTTGGCAATAATTCTTGTTTTTCACCCAATTTCCAGCCACGATCTTCAAAACGTTTTTCTACTTCTTCAGCAGTACCTTCAAACTTATCTGTGTAATCAGATAATTTAGTATCTATACCTAACTGGCGGTAAAACGCTTCGGTTTTCTCAATAGCAGCATAGGCTTTATCATCAATACTACCTTCGGTTACATTCCAAACACGTTCTGCGTATTGCGCTAATTTTTCTTTTTTAGCTTCAAAATTATACTTGTAATGGCTTGGTGCAATAACAGCTAATGTTCTGGCATGATCTATTCCAAATAAAGCGGTTAATTCGTGTCCCATCATATGGATGGCCCAGTCACCTGGAACTCCTTGTTGTATAAGTCCGTTTAACGCCATAGTACAGCTCCACATAAAGTTAGACGCTGCTTCATAATTTGTAGGATCTTCTAATACTTTTGGTGCAACTTCTATTAAGGTTTGAATAATACTTTCGGCAAATCTATCTTGTAATAATGCGCCAACAGGATAGGTCATATACTGCTCTAAAACGTGTGTAAAAGCATCAGCTAAACCGTTTGCTAATTGACGTTGTGGAATAGAGGTAATTACCGAAGGATCTAATATTGAAAACTGCGGAAATAAACCTGGTCCGCCCATAGCTAATTTCTCTTTAGTTTCTTCTCTGGTAATAACTGCTCCAGAATTCATTTCAGATCCTGTAGCAGGTAAGGTTAATACGGTACCAAATGGCATTCCTTTTTCAGTACGCACTTTGTTTATTAAAATATCCCAAGGTGTGTCACCGTCATAAACTGCAGCAGCCGATAAAAATTTTGTTCCGTCAATTACAGAACCGCCACCAACAGCTAATAAATAGGTGATGTTTTCTTCTTTAATGACTTTTAAAGCGTTCATTAAAATATCATATTCTGGATTAGCAGGAATACCTCCAAACTCGGTAACGTCTACGTTAGCTAAAGCGGTTTTTACTTTATCATAAATACCATTTTTTTTAATACTACCACCACCATAAAGCATTAATACTTTGGCATCTTGTGGTATTTGATTTTTTAGTTTTTCTATTGAATCCTTTCCAAAAATGATTTTGGTAGGATTTTTAAATTCAAAATTGTTCATTTTCTTTCTCTTTTTTTAATTAGTCAATTACGGTTACTAAATCTTCCATAGGTTTTCTAACCTTTACAAGATTTACCAACCAATCATTTTCTTCTTCTCTATAACCAAGCGGTAACAATACTGCACTACGTAAGCCTTTTTCGCGTAAGCCTAAAATTTTATCTACAGCTTCAGGATCAAAACCTTCAATTGGTGTTGCATCTACACCTTCAAAAGCAGCAGCTGCGATTGCTTGAGAAAATGCAATGTAGGCTTGTTTTGCCGCGTGATTAAAGTTTTCTTCTTCGTCTTTTTGTGGATATGCGTTAAGTAACATTTGACGGTAATTCTCCCAACCTTCATTTTTAAAACCACGAATATCGTTGGTTAAATCGAACATGTAATTAATGCGATCTGCAGTGTACGTGTCCCAAGCAGCAAAAACGAGTAGGTGAGAGCACTCTGTAATAACTCTTTGGTTCCAAGCTATTGGTTTAATTTGTTCTTTAATGTCTTGGTTTTTTACCACAAAAATTTCGAAAGGTTGCAAACCACTAGACGTTGGTGCTAATCTTGCAGCTTCTAAAATACGTTCTACTTTTTCTTCTGGTACGGCTTTACCGTTCATAGCCTTAGCGGCATATCTCCAATTTAATTTATCTAATAATTCCATAGTTTGTTTTTATTTTTTTATACTGTTCCAAGCTGCTTCAAAAGCATTTTTAATTAAGGTGTCATCTAAAGTAATTGCGCCACGTTTTTGAGCTAACATTAAAAAAGCTAACGGGTTTATAGCGTAGGCGTATAAAATATAGTCTGAATATGGCTTAATAATACCTTCGGCTTTACCTTTTGCCCACAAATCCAAAAGTGGTTGTAAGTGTTTAATGCCTTCTTGTCTGCTAGCTTCATCAATCATTGGTGTATTATCACATTGTGCTAAAAAGAGAGCGTGTTCGCATTGTTTTAGTTTAAAATCTGCAATTCGATTCCAGATGTATTGAAATGCTTCTTTTACAGGTGCATTGGCATCATAATTTTCAAAAGTAAAACGTGTAAATTCAGTTTTTACATCTATGTAAGTTTGATTCACTAAATCTTGCTTGTTTTCAAAATATAAATAGATTGTTGCTGGCGAAACATTAGCCATTTTAGCAATTTTACTCATAGGTGTAGCGTGGAAACCATTGTTGTTTACCAAATCAATAGTTGCCTTAATTAAAGCGTTACGCTTGTCTATGCTTTTTTGAAGTTTTGCCATTACTTTTAATTCTACTATGCAAAGGTAGAAAAAAGTGAATGAACATTCATTTTTTTTAACAAATGTTTAATGTAAATACGCTAATTATAACAAAATTTTAACTGTATAGAATAAGAAAAACGCCTGCCATAATACCTGCTAAAGGTACCAGTTTTTTGCGTTTATTTTGCTCTTTAAAAATGAAGCCACCAACCACAACGGCTATGATAATTTGACTACGTTTAATAGCTGACAGTAGCATAATTAAAGCATCAGGATCTTGTAAAGCCTTAAAGTAAAAATAGTCGGCTGCTTGCAATAAAATGCCAACTGCAATTATAGACCATCTGAATTTGAATGCTTTACGTTTTTCTGTAAAAGGAAACCAAGTTATACTTAAAATAATTAGTAAAATAAGAATAGTGTAGAGGCAGAACCAAAATTGTAATGTTTGCGGATTTAAGCTTAAATTTTGAATTAAAAATTTATCATATAATCCGCTACTAGCTCCCAAAAACGTTGCGCCAATAATGGCAAATATCCATTTATTTCGTTTGAAAATGATGCCTTCCTTTTTTCCTATTTTTGAATATAGAATTACCGAAAAAATAATGAGAAAAAAACCTATCCATTGATAAAAATTAGGACTTTCTCTGTAAATAACTATGGCGCCAATAAAGGTAAAAAATGGACCTGCAGAACGAATAGGTGTTACAATAGTTATAGGTAAATGTTTTAATGCTTGATACGCTAATAACCATGATGCTGCCATTATAGCTGATTTTATGATTATAAAACCATGTTGTTGCCATGAAATATCTTGAAAATTATAGCCTTTACTTTGGGCATATTCCGGATAAAAAACAGATAACACATAAAAAAAAGCTATAAAAACAAAACCACTAGATACAGTGCCTAACAACACCGGAAATGCCTCATTACCCTGTACTGCATGCTTTTTACAAAGATTGTGTAAACCTAAAAACAACGCAGCTAATAAACCTAAATACATCCACATAATGGGCGCAAATATAGTTTGTTCTTAAGGTTTAAAATAGGAGTTTGTATTAATTTTATTTAAAAAAAAAATAAAATTATTTGAAGCAATATAACACTAATTTCTTTTTGTTTTAATTGGACTTGTTTCAACAATAAATTTTGTTAAAAAGAAAAGTGCCGTGAAATGTGTTAGTAAAATTAAAACCGAAAAAAACTTATGAGAATATAAATATTGGTTTATTGTACTAAGCGTTATTTGAAAAAAAAGTAAAATACCTGAAATTAATATTATAGGACCATTTTTATAAACATTACTTAAATAAATAACTGCAATTGCTGTTAAATAAACTACCAGTAAAAAGGCACATAAAAATGTAATAATAATTTTATTTCCAACTATAAAACTCATTAAATAACTTAAAATCATGTATAAAACATAACCAATAAATAAAACACTTATTAAAACATGAGCTTTTAAGAAATTACTCAATTTACTATGGGTTAAATAATTTTTAATTACCAGAATAAACCCAATTAAATATGTTGATGTTAGAAGCGCCACAACATGCTGAAATTTTGAAAAAGCCAACAAAGAAATAATATCTGTTACAAAAACAATACATAAAGCTATTACAAAAAGCAGGTTAAGTTTTTGCTTTTTTTGGGTTACATAAAAAGATAACAAATTAAATCCTAATAAGGGCACAACATAAATTTGACAACGCCTCTCAAAAAAGAAGGCTATTACACTTCCTATTAAAAGAAGAACATAAAAGCTAGTTATTAAAGCCTTTTTTAAGCCATTATTAGGATTTATATTTTTATTAAAAACAAACATTAAATGTTATTCACTTTTTTTTAAAAAAAGTAGGTTAAGTTTGTTTTAATCGATTTGGTTTTACAAATATATTAGCCAAATTCAATTTAAACAGTTGTTATTAGTTAAATATTCTTGTATGTATAGATGAATACAAATTTAAAGAAGGTAAGCTGTTAATTTTAAACAAATCTTTCTTCAGTGTTTTTAACACTGCTCACCTTAGTTTCAACAATAAACTTCATTAAAAAGTAAATTGCTACAAAATGTGTAATAATTATTAAAACAGTAAAAAACTTATTAAAATACAAATACTCATTTATAGTACTTAATCCCATTTGAAAAAATAACAAAATACCTGAGGTTAAAACATTTAAACAATTTTCATAAACATCGTTTATATAAATAACCGATACTGTAAACATAAAAACCACTATACTAATAGCGCATATTAAAGAGAAGAATAATTCATTATCTGAGATTTGTTCCATCAAAAAACTTAAAACAGTGTAAATAATATATAGTATTAAACCAAAACTAATTATTACATGGCTTTTTAAAAATGACTTTAACGTGCCTTTTTTTAAATATTTTTTTAAAACTACTGAAAATAATACCAAATGTAATGTTGTTAAATTGGTTATCCATAGGTAAAACCTATCAAAATTATAAAGTGAAAAAAAATTAGAAACTAAAACCGCAATTAATGCTGCTATAAATAGTAAATTGGCTTTTTTTTTGGTTTTGTGTATGTATGTAATTATTAATGCCAAAACAGCTGCAGGTACAATAATGTACAACTGTTGCTTTTGTAAAAAAGCACTCATAATAACTGATGCTGCAGCTAAAACAAAAAACAAAACATCAAAAAAAGTTATTTTGGCAACATCATTCATTCAACATTACAGTTTACTTTAGTGTATTTAATTTTAATAAGATATTGATAGACTATCAAATTTAGTTATTAATTTTCATTGAGTTTATAATTAAATGATGAAATAATTATTTTAAAAAGCATTTTCATCTTTTTTATAGATTAAATGCATCATACTTTAAAAAAGTAGTTATTTTAAATTAATAGCACCAATACCTTCTTTCCATAACATTGCATTAAAACCGGGTATTTTAGTATTAATTAAATTATCTGCTGTTTGTTTTAAAGTTTTCCATTGTTTATCTAATTCTTGTTTCCTAAGTACTGATGCTTGGGTTATTTTTGGTAAACTGCTGTTAGTTTGATTCATTAAAAATAAATAATCTGCTGTAAATTTATTTTCAAAGTTTTCAACGTCATCATATGCTTGAGATTTTCGTTGTACCATTTTTTCATCCCAGTTTTTTATGGCTTTCAATATACTATCACCTGTTTTAATAACATCAGAGTCTTTATTCTTCTTTTTTAACCTAATTAATGCCTTACTTATATCTTTAGCTACTGAATTTAACAAGTTAACCTTGTTATGCATTTCGGTAACATTGGCTTCTAATTCGCTCATAATTGTATCATAAGCTATGTATTCATCTTTTGTGATATTGTAGTCTGGATTTTCTTTAATTACCGCTTTTGTAGTATACGTTTTTCCATCATAACTTAATGTAATTGTATATTCACCTGGTATAACTTTGTGACCGTTAAAACTAGCTTCAATATAAACCTTTGGTATACCGGGCACAATTTTATGTTGCATATTCCACACAAAACGGTTTAAACCTTCTTTTTTAGACAGCATAGGAGCTCTTGGTGCACCACCACCGTTATGTGGCACGTAGGTAGAATCTTTTACAGAAGTATATGTATTAATAAGTTTACCGTTACTATCTGTTACTTTTAACGTAACAGGTTTTGATTTTTCTACCTTTGGAAGCTCATAATACAGCTCAATACCGTTAGTTGGATTAACACCAACAAAGTTTTGCATACCATTAAATTTATCAATATTGCCGTTCATTCTGCTTCCCCAATTGCCATAGTAAATAGGCTCTGGTTCATATAATTTTACACCTTTGATTTTGGCTTCGTATTGTGATAATAATGACAAATTATCTAATATCCAGAATGATCTGCCTGAAGTTGCTACAATTAAATCATTTTGGTGTACCATTATATCTAAAATGGGTGTTTGCGGCAAGTTTCTTTGAAAAGATTCCCATGTATTTCCATCATCAAAAGATATATAAATACCCAATTCTGTACCTGCATACAATAGTCCTTTTTTAGCTTTATCTTCTCTAATTACTCTGGTGTGAGCACCTTGTGGAATGCCGTTATTAATAGCTTTCCATGTTTTTCCATAATCATTACTTTTAAAAAGGGCAGGCGTGTAGTTGCCTAGTTTATATTTGGTAGTAGCTATGTAAACCACTGCCGGATTGTGTGGCGATACTTCAATAGCATTAATAAGTGTTTCTCCTAATTTTTTAGGTGTAATATTCTGCCAGGTTTTGCCATTATCTTTGGTAATGTGCACCAAACCATCATCACTACCGGAGTAAAACACGCCTTTTTCATGAGGCGATTCTATTAAATAACTAATAGTGCCATAATTTTCGGCACCAACAGCTTCATTGGTATATGGGCCACCGCCTTTACCTTGCTTTTCATCAATATTTCTAGTTAAATCTGGAGAGAAATGTGTCCAGGTTTTTCCCATATCAGTAGATTTTAAAACCAATTGTGCTGCATGAAAAATAGTGTTTGGCTCATGTTGAGACCAAATAATAGGCGCATTCCAATTAAAAAGATATTTCATGTCTCTGGCGGCTTTTCCTAGATATTGAATAGGCGCAGCCATAATTTTGGTGCTTACTTTAGTTTTCATATTTAAAGCCTCTATAGTACCTAAGTAGCTTCCGCCAACAGTAACGGTTGGATTATCTTTGTTGAAGGCTAAAAATGCACTTTCACCACCAGCAGCCGGTGTCCAGTTACGTTCTGTAATGCTGCTACCTGTCAAATTCATACTTGCAATTTTTACCGAAGTATTGTCTTGCTGGCCCGCGTAAATATTATAAGGAAAATCATTATCAACATTAATACGGTAAAATTGCGCGGTAGGCATAATATCTTGTGAAGACCAACTTTTTGCAAAATTAAAGGAAATTGCTGCGCCACCATCATTGGCAATTACCATATTTTTTGAGTCGTTTGGGTTAATCCATAAATCATGAAAATCGCCATGAGTTCCGGTAATTCTTTCCCAAGATTTCCCACCATCTTTAGAGCGTAGTGCTGGTGCGCTCAATACATAAACAGTTTCATCATCTTTAGGATCAACAAAAACTTCAATATAATACCAAGCGCGTTGTGTTAACCTGTTATCACCACTTACTTGTTTCCAAGATTTCCCTGCGTTGTTTGATACATATAAACCACTTTTATCGGTTTCTGAATCACTTTCAATAAGCGCATACACTTTATTGCTATTGCTACGGCAAACCGTAATAGCCAATTTACCTAAGGCTTTTGGTAAACCATTTTCTAATTTTGTCCATGTTTCACCAGCATCGGTAGATTTATATAAACCACTACCTTGGCCACCACTAATCATTTTCCAAGGTGTTCTTTGATGATGCCATAAAGCCGCATAAAGCACTTGCGGATTATTCATATCTATTGATAATTCTGAAGCACCAGAAAAATCATTAACAAATAAAGTTTTTTTCCAAGTTTTACCACCATCAACAGATTTATAAACGCCACGTTCTTGGGTTGGGGAACTATATTTTCCTTGGGCAGCTACGTAAACAATATCTGGATTTGTTGGATGAATAACAATTCTAGAAATTTGTTCGGTTTTAGTTAAACCAATGTGTTTCCATGTTTTTCCGGCATCGGTAGATTTGTAAACACCATCACCGTAAGAGGTCATTACACCTCGTATAGCGTGTTCACCCATGCCAACATAAATAATATTGGGGTTACTTTCTGAAGCAGCTACAGCACCAACAGAACCTGTTTTAAAAAAACCATCACTAATGTTATTCCAGTGCGCACCAGCATCTTCAGTTTTCCAAAGACCACCTCCTGTGGTTCCCATATAATAGGTGAGTGGGTTATTTACAACACCAGTGGCACTCACAGAACGTCCGCCTCTAAACGGACCAATATTTCTGTATTTCATAGAAGAAAAATACGTATTCGCGTCTTGAGCAATTAATAACACTGGTACTAATAATAATGTATACGTTATTTTGAATTTCATAAAAAAATGATGGTTTGTTTTCCACTAAATTACATGATTTATTTTGAATAAAATAACATAATAATTATCTGTTTAATTTGATAAAAACCCTTATGGATTTTTACGAAAAATCTAAATTTAACATCATATTTTTATTATTTAAAAAGTTATAGTAACTTTTAATAATAGTTATTTTTGCGTATACAATTAGTTATTACATAAAGTATTGGATTCACTAACACAAATAGTATTGGGCGCCGCAGTAGGTGAAGCCATTTTAGGAAAAAAAATAGGCAATAAAGCATTGCTTTACGGGGCTATTGCTGGTACAATACCAGATCTTGATGTGTTACTTGGAAATTTTACAGATACTATAACTGCCATAGAACTGCATCGTGGTTTTAGTCATTCAATAGTATTTTGTTTGTTTATGGCACCTTTATTGGGGTTGCTAGTTAATAAATTTGAAAAAAAACAAAATCTTGGTTGGCAACCATGGGCAAAATTGTTTTTTTGGTGTTTAGTAACACACCCCATGTTAGATGCTTTTACCACATGGGGCACACAACTTTTTTGGCCTTTTAACTTAAAACTTGCCTTTAACGCTATTTTTGTAATAGACCCTTTGTACACATTACCGTTTCTATTTTGTTGTATTGTTGTAATGTTTTGCAAACGCAATTCAAAACTAAGAAGGCGATTTAATAATTTTGGTTTATTATTTTCAACAAGTTATTTATTGGTAACACTTGTTTTAAAGTTTGCAGCACACCAAAAAATTGAGCAAGCATTACAAGATCAAGACATTGAATATACAGCTATAAGTACACGTCCGGCACCATTAAATACTATTTTATGGAATGCTAATATTGATACCAAAGAGGATTACCTCATAACAGATTACTCATTTTTTGATACAAAACCCTTAAAATTCACCAAATACCCTAAAAACCGTGAAACTTCATTTTTTTTAACAAAACACCCTAATGTTCAACGCCTTATAAATATTTCTGAAGGTTGGTATATCATTGAACAAAAAGAAGGCGTGTGGTACTTTAATGATTTGCGTTTTGGATTAATCCCCAAAAAAGATGGTACTTCGTTTTTTACATTTTCTTATGCTTTAGAAAAAAATAATGGGCAAATAGAAGCTACTGAAGTTCCAAAAACTGGTCGTGATGCTAAATTTTTGATGAATTTTTTATGGAACCGGATTGAAGGAAATTAAAATGGCTTTTTAGAGAACATACTTCAATCATGCCAAATAAAACGAAATGCGATATTTCAACAATTTGTTATTTGTACTATAATTTATATTATGTAAAATAGAATATTTCTCCTGTACTACTTTCAATAAAAAGAAATATATTTATAAAGTATTTTATGAAACAAAAACCTCAGTTTGTATATATAGCTTTTGATGTATTTCCTTCAAAAAAAGGTGCTGCAACACATATAAATCACTGTTTAAACGCTTTACAAGAAACATTTAGTTGTGGATTGTTAATTTGTTTAGGTAATGATACTATGCCAACTTTTCAATATGAGGAAAACCGAAAACTTTATGTATACCGTTGGAAAGAAAAAATTTATAATTTTTTAGAACGTACAACTAAGTTTCAAGCAGCTGTTTCAAACATTTTAGCATCAGATATTTGTAAAAATATTAAACTTATTCATTTTCGTGATATTTGGGGCGGCTTACCTGCTCTAAAATCATCAAAAAATGTAAAAACAGTATTTGAAGTTAACGCTTTTAATCATATTGAATTACCAAACAGATACCCTAACATTAGTGCATCGGTATTGCAAAAAATTAAAAACATCGAACTGTATTGTATAGAAAACGCATCGGTTTTAATAACACCTTCAAAAATTACAAAGCAATTTGTAATGCAGTTTTCAAATACTAACGATAATAAAATAACTGTAATACCCAACGGTGTAACTATCTATAAATCAAATAGTAAAATTAATATTAAGCCTCACTCCTACATTTTATATTTTGGAGCTTTACAAAAATGGCAAGGTATAAAAACGCTTTTAAAAGCGTTAAAAGAGTTAGAAAACACAGATATACAATTGGTAATTTGTGCATCTGTACCAGAAAAAAGAACGTTAATTTATAAAGAATTAGCTATTGCTATTGGTGTAAACCATAAAATCACGTGGTTATTTGAACTAGATAAGTCTAGTTTAGCTACCGTAATAAAAAATGCAATTTTAACAGTGGCGCCGCTTACTGCTTGCAATAGAAACATTATACAAGGTTGTAATCCGTTAAAAATCATAGAGTCTTTAGCGTATGGTACACCGGTTATTGCTAGCCATATTCCTGTGGTTAATGAAATAATTACAGCAAATAAAACAGGTATTTTAGTGCCACCAGACCGACCACAAATTTTAGGCAGAAAAATTAAAGAATTACTTGAAAACCCTGAAATTTTAAAACGTATTGGTGAAAACGGAAAAAAACATATTGAAAAAAATTATCTTTGGAAACATCAAGAAACTAAAATGATTAATACCTACAAAAAACTTTTAGAACATGCTTGAAAAAGCGCTTAAAAAAGACCTTCAAAATATAGGAAAAACTAAAAGATTTAAGGCTAAACGCCCTATTGAATATTGGTTGTTTTTTTTTAAAGAAACCATATTTATACGCACCTCGTTTTTAAACAGGCTTACACCAGCTTACCTATTGTATTTACTACCAATAATAGTTTTGGTCATAATTATATTTAAACTTCAAAAATATAACCTTATTATACCAACAATAATTTTTAGCTTTTTTTATAGCATTATATTAAGCATAGTTTTAGTGGCCGTTAAAAAACAGGCATTTGTACCAGTTGATGCTTTTCAAGATTTAGCAAAATTCCTTATTGCCAATAAAGGTGATATTTACAAAAACCTTATTACATTAAGGCTAGACTATTCTACTATTGAAAACGAAAATAATTTACTAGACCCCAATAAAATTGGCATTAAAAAACGCAGAAAAACTGAATTTAAGCCTTATAAATTAGAGCGTTATCATGCACAATTTACCATGAAAGATGGTACTGTTTGTACAACAGCACTCAACCAAATTTCAGTACGTGTTAAAACCACAAAAAGACGCTCAAGTGGTAAAGTAAAAACAAAAATTAAACATAAACACAAGTTTTTTTATGCTTTAACTTTAAAACTTAATGCCAATAACTATAATATAATAGATGTAAAACAAGCTTTAAAATTATGTAATGAAACGTACAATTTAGCAGTAACATCACAAAACAATGCGCATTTTGTTAAAATAAAATGCAAAACTAAACCTAGTGTTGTGGCTTCTGCCCTAAGGCCGCAATTAAAACATTCAACATCAAAAATTACTGAAATGATGGATTATTTAATTGATAACAACGTAATCATATCTCAATTAAAACTAAAACAAGCCTAAATATGAAGTGTGAACAAAAGTCTGGCCTGTTTTTAAATTTAAATTGTAACAATACTGCTGAAGAAACATGTAACAACTGCCAGAAAAAAGTTTGTAGTGTGCATGCGTTTAAAACTAATACCAAAATATATTGTGAAGACTGTTATTGGGAAAATTATTTATACACTGCTGAAATTGTAAATACCACAAAAAGGCATGATGATGTGTTTATTTCAACCAACCACACTCCTACTACATTTAGTAATACAAATTCTGAATCCCAAAATCCTGAAGGCTTTGAAAACGGGTTTGGTGGAGGAAGTTTTGGTGGCGGTGGCGCACAAGCTGAATGGACCGATGGCGAAATGCAGAGTTTACATAATGATGATGAAAATAATAACATTGGAGGCATGCTTAGTGCCGATGATACGTTTTTTTACAGTTAATAAATAACGCATGGTTATAAGCTGGTTTACAGAAAATTACCCGCCAAATAAAGGCGGTATGGCTAGAAGCTGTGACAGAATTATTGATAATTTAAGAAAACACCATACAGTAAACATTTATCACTTCACAAATAAACTAAAAGCTTTTGAAACCGTAGCGCAAGTAAACGGTAATTACACCGCTATCCCTGTTTTTGAAGACAGCGCACATACTTTAAACACGTTATGGACTTATTTAAATATTAACACTCAAATTTCAAAAAGTAGTGCTTTAGTGGCCTACGGCAGTCATTTATGTTTAAAAGGCTTGCCCTTAATTGCTAAATGGTTAAAACAACCATTGCTTATTTGTTTTAGAGGTAATGATTTTGACACCGCTATTTTTTCACAAAAAAAACAAGATGTATTGTTTGCTATTGAAAACGCAACTGCTATTGCTTGCGTATCAAAAGAAAAGGTAAACCGTATTAAGGCTCTTAAACTCAATAATAACGTATTTTTTACGCCAAATGCCATAGATACTAACCATTGGAAAACATTAAAATCTGATTTAGATTTAGCTAAAACACTCCATGAAAAAATTAATAGCTCCAAGCATGCAACCATTATAGGTTTTATAGGGTATTTAAAACAGAAAAAAGGTATCGATTTTTTTATTAGTGGTTTAAAAAAATCCGCACTTTACAAACGTGTACATTTACATTTTGTTGGCGAAGTTGAGCCACACATTACAGGGCTTTTAAATAAATTAAATATTCCTTTTTCAATTGCGAAGCCCGAATCTAAAACAGATTTGATAGCAAATTATTTACTTTGCAATGCCGTTGCTATTCCTTCAATTTATGACGGTATGCCCAACGTAATTTTTGAAGCTGCAGTTTTAAAAGTGCCAATAATAGCTTCAAACGCTGGCGGAATTCCAGATGTTTTAAATAACAGCAATTCTTTTATTTTCAATTCGTTAAAAGAAGAATCATTAATAAACACTTTAAATACATTTCACTCAACCACTATTGATGTTGTTCAACAAAAAACGAGTGTTTTACATCATGAAATAAATACAAATTACACACCTGAAACAGAAATATCAAACTATTTAAAAATTATAGAAAACATCCATTCTTATGAAAGTTAAAAAAACAAATCAATTATTAGTAAGCATTTTTTTTATTATTCTAATTACCGCTTGTAAGCAAAATACAAATACAACAAATGCAAGTTCTGAAACATCGAAAACATCCATAAATAGTGCTTCGGAAACATACACGTCTAAAATGACTAAGGCAGATAAGAAAAAATACTACAACACTAGCGGCAATGTAGTTTTTGAAATTAAATACAAATCTGATGGTTTTAAATTAAGAACAGCTAATTCTGATTTACTTTGGAAAATTAAACTGTACGAAAACAAAATAAAAATAAGTGATAATGAAGAAAATTTAAATCCGTTTGAAATAAAATTCACTGATACTAAAAAAGCAAAATTGGTAAAAAACGATGTTACACTTGCCAGAACTTCTTATAATTTAGAAAAAAATGAACAAATAGTTTCTGTTGAAAATGCATCTCCAGAGTTTTTTAATCAAAACTATTCTGCAAGTCTTTTAATTTCTAAAATACCAAGTATTCCAAATAACCAAAAGGAAATAATTATAAAGGAATTAATTCTAAAAGGCTATTAATGCATGTGTTTTATGCCCAAGGTGGCGGTTTGGGGCATTTAACTAGAATAGACACTTTAGTTAAACAACTTGAAATCCCTCAAAACAATGTAATAATTATAGCGCCTTTAACTTTTACAAAGTATTTTAATTACACTTTTATTGGTTTATCATGGCAAGATGATACTTTAAGTTGGACTGAAATTATAACAACCTGCATTAAACAGCATAAAATAACCTCATTTTATATTGATGCGTTTCCTTTTGGATTAAAAGGCGAGCTAATTACTATTTACAAAAAACACCCTAACATAAACTATATTTATATTTCTAGAGTTTTAAAATGGTCTTTTTATTTAAAAAGCATTCAACCACAAAACCAAATTATCTTTAGCAAAACACTACTTTTAGAAAAACTATACACCAATCATTATAACTGGATTTTAAAACATTCAAAAAGCACAGAAACATTAAGTATAAATGAGTCTGTTCCTCAAAAAAACATAGTATTTTCAGCTTCACCTTATATAGTGATAGTACATTCTGGCGGTAAAAATGATGTGCTAAAACTTTGTGGTTTAGTTGTAAAAAATGAGTGTTTACAGGGAAATATTATTGTTGCCGTTTTTACTCAAGTTAATTTAAAGTATAAACACCCTAAATTTAAAATATTCAATAATATATATCCTGTAAACTTATATTTTAAGCACGCCTTAAAAATTTATACGGGTTGCGGTTTCAATGCAGCACATCAACTAAAACCCTACAAAAACAAACATATTATTATTCCTTTTGAAAAGCTTTACGACGATCAGTACTTTAGAAAAACCTCAATAAACACATAGACTTCAAGGCTTTTTGTGTTAAAAATTTGATAAACGTAATATATTTCTTTAGCAACCAAAAAAAAGAAACTAAATTTGCAGGCCTTAAATTAGTGTACTATACCATGAAACCTAAAGAAAAGTCTAAAACAGAACGTAAATCGCGTTTGCATTTACTGCACCAATACTACAGCTATACAGGCTTTTATAACTTTGTTGGTAAAAGTGTTTTAAAAGCTTTGCCTTATATTATTATTGCCGTTGCAGCAATTTACGTGGTAAATCACTTTTTTAATATTAATGAAGCTCTTGTAAAACTAACGCAAATACTGCCTGTTTATGGCGTTTTATTATTTTTCTTTGTTTCAGAAACCCTATTAGGTTTAGTGCCACCAGAAATATTTATTGCATGGTCTGGTAAATTACATAACCCATGGCTATATTTAAGCATTTTAGCATTATTATCATATGCTGGCGGTTTAGTATCGTATTATATTGGAGATTTTATAACTAAAATCCCCAGAGTGCACAACTACTTGCAAAACAAAATGGAAAAACAGCTAAAAAACTCCAAAAAATGGGGCGGTTTTTTAATAATTGTTGGCGCTTTGCTACCACTACCCTTTTCAATTTCATGTATGGCTGCGGGCATCATTAATTTTCCATTTAAAAACGTAGTAATTTATGGGTCATTACGCTTGTTACGCTTTGCTATTTATGGCCTTATAATTTTTAATGTTGTTTAGTATTTAGTACTTATTTACAACTTTAAACCTTATTTTTGTGAAAAAATAACACATGTTTTCACTACTTAATATATTTAGGCTAGTTGCCTTTTTAGAAGGCGTTTCATACCTGCTACTTCTGTTTATTGCAACGCCAATTAAATACCTTTCTGGAGATCCGCAATATGTAAAACTATTAGGCATGCCACACGGTATTTTATTTATGCTTTATATTGTTTTAGCTTTCATAATAAAACCAGATTTTAAATGGAATAACAAACAATTTATTACGGTGTTAATAGCTTCAATAATTCCGTTTGGCACGTTTTATGTTGAAAGAAAATTATTAAAAAGCCCTAATTAAACCATGAATAACATAAAACTATTACTTTATAATTACCTAATTGAACAAGGTGTGCAGGTTGCTACAGCAAAGTATTTAAACATGCTAGCACTTTTGGTAGTAGCTATAATAGTTGTTTTTGTAGTAGATTTTATAATTAGAAAAATTTTACTGCAAATGTTTATGCGTTTTGCTCAAGCATCTAAATCTAATTTTGATGATTTGCTTGTTGAAAACAAAGTACCTAGAAATATAGCACACATCATTCCGCTTTTACTAGCATTAGAATTTATACCCATAGTATTTTTTCATTTTGAAACGTTTGAAATTTATGTTGAAAAAGGCGTACAAGTTTTTGCTATTGTTTTAACATTATGGATTGTTAGAAGCTTACTACACACCGCAAAAGATTTTTTAAAAACATTACCTAGTTTAAAGGACAAACCCATTGCAAGCTACATACAAGTTTTTATGATTTTTGCTTGGTTAGGTGGTATTATGTCTGCCATTGCCATTATTACGGGCATTCCATTTTTAAAATTTTTAACCGGTCTTGGCGCTATTTCAGCAGTTATAATTTTAGTTTTTAAAGATACCATTTTAGGCTTTGTTGCAAGCATACAAGTATCTATAAATGACATGGTTAGAATTGGAGATTGGGTAACTTTTGAAAAATTTGGAGCCGATGGCGATGTAACCGAAATCACTCTAGCTACCGTAAAAGTTCAAAATTTCGACAAAACAATAACCACCATTCCTACGTACGCTCTCATATCTGAATCGTTTAAAAACTGGCGCGGAATGACAAGTTCTGAAGGCAGACGTATTAAGCGTTCCATAAACATAAAAACAGATAGCATTAAGTTTTTAACCCCTGAAACTGTTGAAAAACTTAAAAGCATCCAATTACTAGAAAGCTATTTAAATACAAGACAAAAAGACATTAATAAACATAACGAGCAGCATAAGGCCAACAAAACATTAGCCATAAACGGCAGAAATTTAACCAACATTGGTGTTTTTAGAAAATATGTTCAAACATATATTGAACAACATTCAGCTATAAATAAAGATATGACGGTAATGGTGCGCCAGCTACAGCCAACATCTCAAGGTTTACCTATTGAAATTTATGCGTTTAGCAGTGATAAACGATGGGTTAATTATGAGTATATTTTAGCTGATATTTTTGACCACGTCATTGCTGCTATTCCATTTTTTGAATTAGAAATTTTTGAATTACCCAGTAGTTCAACCTTCTCAAAATAAAGTTGTTAATCTGTATGTTTGAAAATTTTTAATTATTTTTGTTTAATTTACCTACTTATTTTTAATAAAATATGAAGTTTTTAAGTTTTATCCCCATTCTATTATTAAGCTTTTTTTATTGTGAAGCTCAAAATGTAGATTTTGTTTTTCACAAAGATTTTAATGCTTTAATGGTTGAAAAAGAAGGCAGTTCTCCTTATGTATATGAAATACTTAACGAAAAAGGCGCTTCAACCATTACAACAATTCCTGCCACAAAGCGCTTAACAGCTTATTATAAAAAAGCATTGGCTTATTATAAAAAAGCTCAAAATGACAGTTCAAAAATATCAAAACTTGTAAAGGCTGGTAAAACTAAATCACAAATAAATAAAATAATTAATATTGATGATGTTAGTAAAAGGTTAGCTACTTCACATCGTATTTTAAGAACCACACGAAAATATGAACGTGTACCAAGTAAAGTTGTAACTACTAAAGGAAATAAATATAAGTTAAGACGAAATTTATTTAAACCTGAAACCATTGTTTTAGGAAACTTTAAACATTTAGGCAGCTATTATGTTGCTAAAAGTGTAAAAGGTTATATACAAGGAGATTTAATACCCGAAGCTACAGCTAAAAAAGAGAATTTAACCACAAACGATTTTCTTTTTGCAAACGTTTTTGATTTAATTCAAAATATAAATACTGAAGATATTTATATGGTATATCCAGATTTTTTAAAAAACTACCCTATAAACGTTGCCCGTTATAGAGATGTTAAATCTAATTTAGACATTAAAATAAATGACTTAATAAAAGCATACCGCGTTAAATAAAAGAAAAACGCATCTTGTTTAACGCATAAAAAAAAGACCCATCAATAAAAAATTGACAGGTCTTTTCAAGTGTTAGTTAGTTGTCTATTTAGTTATTATTTATATGTTTGCGGCCAACCAATCGCCTACTTCTTTAGTTCCGTAAGCTTTTGCACCATCTGATAAATCTTCAGTTACAACACCTTCATTTAACGCTTTATTTACAGCATCTCTAATAGTTTTTCCTTCTTCAGCTAAACCAAAATTTTCAAACATCATAGCAGCCGATAAAACTGTTGCCATTGGGTTTGCAATATTTTTCCCAGCAGCTTGCGGGTAAGACCCGTGAATTGGTTCAAATAAACCAATATCAGACCCTAAAGACGCAGAAGGCATTAAACCCATTGATCCTGAAATTACAGAGGCTTCATCAGTTAAAATATCACCAAATAAGTTTTCAGTAATTAACACATCATAATCTGATGGCCATTGTACCAAACGCATTGCTACAGCATCAACAAATTCATAAGATACAGTAACCTCAGGGTATTCTGCTTCTAAACCTTGAACAGTTTCACGCCATAAACGAGATGTTTCAAGTACATTTGCTTTATCTACACAGCATAAACGTTTAGAGCGCGTCATAGCTAATTCAAAACCTTTTCGTGCTAAACGCGTTACTTCATCTTTTGTATAAACACAATTATCATAGGCTGTATTTCTATCATCTCTTCTACCCTTTTCACCAAAATAAATACCACCAGTTAACTCACGTAAAAACACTAAATCAGTACCTTCAATACGTTCCTTTTTCAATGGTGATTTATCTAATAACGAAGGAAACACAAATGTTGGGCGCACATTAGCAAATAAACCCAAGGCTTTACGCATTTTTAACAACCCTTGCTCTGGGCGTACAGGTGCAGAAGGATCATTATCATACTTTGGGTCTCCAATAGCACCAAACAAAACAGCATCAGAAGATTTACAAATTTCATGGGTTTCATCTGGGTAAGGCTCACCAACGGCATCAATAGCTGCGGCACCTGTTAACGCTGGTTTCCAAGTAATATCATGTCCAAATTTAGCTGCTACCGCATCACTTACTTTTACGGCTTGGTCTATAACTTCTGGTCCAATACCATCACCTGCTAAAAGTGCTATGTTTAATTTCATGTGTTTATTTTTATAGTTTTATCTTAATTATTTATAATATTGAGCATTTTTTCTGTGGCTTTGATAGCTGAAACCGTTTGATCTGAATCTAAGCCACGTGTTTTAAACTCTTTATTTTGGTTTTTCCAAGTTATAATGGTTTCACAAAGCGCATCAGATTTACTTCCAGGAGGAATTCTCACTGCGTAATCTGTTAATTGTGGTAAAGTGATGTTTTTCTTTTTGAATATTTTTTTAATGGCATTCATAAAAGCATCAAATTGTCCGTCACCTTGTGCATTTTCTTCAAACTTTTCACTTTCAATAGAAATAGCTACTGTTGTTGAAGGTTTTAAGCCTTTTGAATGTGTTAACACGTACGATTCAATTTTCACTTTCTCTTCATAAGAACCACTATCTAAAACATCAGAAATAATGTATGGTAAATCTTCTTTAGTAACAACTTGTTTTTTATCTCCTAATTCAATAATTCGTTGTGTTACTTTTTTTATTTCCTCATCATTTAACTGAAGCCCTAATTCTTGTAAATTCTTTTGAATATTAGCTTTACCAGAAGCTTTACCTAGTGCGTATTGGCGTGTTCTACCAAAACGTTCTGGCGATAATTCACTAAAATAAAGATTGTTTTTATTATCTCCATCTGCATGAATACCAGCGGTTTGCGTAAACACATTAGCACCAATTACAGGTTTGTTTGCAGGTATCATTACGCCAGAAAAATTCTCTACCAGTTTACTAACAGTGTAAAGTACTTTTTCATTAACATCTATGTTAATTTCTGGCATAAAATCATTTATTACAGCAACGGTACTTGCCATGGGTGCGTTACCCGCACGCTCTCCCATACCATTTACGGTTAAATGCAAACCATCGGCACCGGCCTTTAAAGCCTCCATAGCATTTGAAACACCCAAATCATAATCGTTATGCGGGTGGAAATCAAAATGTAAATGAGGGAATTTTGTTTTAATTTCAGCAATAAAATCAAAAGATTCTTTAGGAGTTAAAACGCCTAAAGTATCAGGTAACATTATACGCTTAACATTTTGTGTGGTTAAAAACTCTAAAAACTGAAAAACATAGTCTTTAGAATTACGCATGCCATTACTCCAATCTTCTAAATAAATGTTAGTTGCAACACCTTGTTCTGAAGCATTGTTTATTACATTTTCAATTTCTTTAAAATGCTGACTAGGTGTTTTTTTAAGTTGATGAGTTAAATGATTAAGTGAACCTTTAGTTAACAAATTTTGAACTCTTGCTCCTGCTTTAACTATCCAATCAATAGAAACACCATTATCTACAAACGCTAAAACTTCAACAGCATTTAAATAACCATGTTCTCTTGCCCAATTTGTTATAACTTTTACGGCTTGAAATTCGCCTTCAGATACTCTGGCCGATGCTACTTCTATTCTATTTACTTTAAGTTCTTCTAGTAATAGTTTTGCTATGGTTAATTTTTCGGAAGCAGAAAACGACACGCTTGAGGTTTGTTCACCATCACGCAATGTCGTGTCCATTATTTCTATATGCTTATTGTGCATAATGTTTTGTAGAAAAATTAAATGTCATTCAGCATAAAAAGTTTATCAAATTTTAAAAAGATGATTTATTTTGATGTTGAATGACAAAAATTAAAAAGGTTTATTTAAAACGGTCTAGTTTCTCCAAAAGCAGCAATTTCTTCTTTCATATTTTGAAGATAATCAATATCATCAAAACCATTAAGCATATTGCCTTTTTTGTAACCGTTAATATCAAAAGATTCAGATTCACCTGTTGCTACCAACGTTACAGTTTGGTTTGGTAAATCTACTTTAATTTCAGCTTTTGGGTTTGCTTCAATTGCATCAAATAATTTTTGAGCAAATTCAGCAGATACTTGTACTGGCAAAACGCCAATATTTAAACAGTTATTTCTAAAAATATCTGCAAAAAACGATGAAATTACGCAACGTAAGCCAAAATCATACACAGACCATGCTGCGTGCTCTCTTGAAGACCCTGAGCCAAAATTTTTACCACCAACTAATATTTTAGAACCAGCGTATTTTGTATCATTTAAAGGAAAATCTGCAATAGGATTTCCTTCAGAATCATATCTCCAATCTCTAAAAAAGTTATCACCAAACCCTTTACGCTCTGTTGCTTTTAAAAAACGTGCAGGTATAATTTGGTCTGTATCTACATTTTCTATTGGTAATGGATATGCTGTACTTGTTAGTACTTCAAATTTATCGTAAGCCATGTTTTATTTTCTTTTGGCCTTTAGCTATATGCTATTGGCAAACTTATAATTTATATTTTATTTGCTGATGGCCAATAGCCAAAAGCTAGTAGCTATTTAAGCTGTTTCTAATATTGTTCTTGGATCTGTAACTACACCTTCAACAGCTGTTGCTGCTGCTACTAATGGAGATGCTAATAAGGTTCTTGAACCTGGTCCTTGGCGTCCTTCAAAGTTTCTATTAGAAGTAGATACTGCTAATTTACCAGCAGGAACTTTATCATCGTTCATTGCTAAACATGCCGAACAACCTGGTTCTCTTAATACAAATCCTGCAGCTTCTAAAATTTTATCTAAACCTTCTTCTTTTATTTGGTCGACTACTTTGTGAGATCCTGGTACTAACCAAGCGGTTATATTCTCAGCTTTTTGGCGTCCTTCAATTATAGAACAAAAGGCTCTAAAATCTTCAATACGTCCGTTTGTACATGAACCAAGAAACACATAGTCAACAGGTTTGCCAATCATATTGTCACCTTCGTTAAACTTCATGTAACCTAATGATTTTTTATAGGTAGCTTCACCACCTTCAACTTCATTAGCATTAGGAATTGATTTTGTAACACCAATACCCATACCCGGGTTAGTACCGTAAGTAATCATTGGTTCAATATCGGCTGCGTCATAATTAAATTCGGCATCAAACGCTGCACCATCTTCGGTGTAAAGTGTTTGCCAGTATTCCATAGCCTTATCCCAATCGGCTCCTTTTGGTGTATGCTTTCTACCTTTTATGTATTCAAAAGTTTTTTCATCAGGAGCAATCATACCTCCACGTGCTCCCATTTCTATTGAAAGGTTACAAACAGTCATACGGCCTTCCATAGTCATATCCTCAAAAACATCGCCAGCATACTCTACAAAATAGCCTGTAGCACCTGATGTTGTTTGTTTTGAAATAATATATAAAGCAACATCTTTAGGTGTAACACCAAAGCCTAATTTACCATTTACGTTAATACGCATTTTTTTAGGTTTTGGTTGCATGATACATTGTGTAGATAATACCATTTCTACTTCAGAAGTACCAATACCAAAGGCTATTGCGCCAAAAGCACCGTGTGTTGATGTATGTGAGTCTCCACAAACAATAGTTGAACCTGGTAATGTAATACCATTTTCAGGACCAACAATATGAACAATACCATTATTTCTGTGACCTAAACCCCAGTGAGAAATACCATGTTCTTCAGCATTGTTAGCTAAAGCTTCAAGTTGATTTGCAGATAATGGATCTGCCACTGGTAAATGTTGATTCCAAGTTGGTGTGTTATGATCGGCAGTAGCAAATGTTTTTTCAGGATACATTACGCCAATACCACGACTTTTTAAACCAACAAAGGCTACAGGACTGGTAACTTCGTGAATAAAATGACGGTCTATAAAAAATACGTCTGGACCATCTTCTATTTTTCTAACAACATGGGAATCCCATACTTTATCAAACAGTGTTTTGCTCATAAAATGTTTTGAATTAATTTTTGCCAAATTTATAAAATATAGCTTGTTTTACTAGGAAAACCGAGAATCTCTGATACGATAGTCAACATTTTTGTATAATTGTTAATCATTTTAAGCAAATCGCTAATAAGTTCAATAAAATAGCGTGTTTGCTGAAAATTTTACAAGATAAATTGGTGCATTATTTTACGAAAGCCAAAAAATAAAATTTTAAAAATAAGCTAATTTTATGTTTACTATTTTAATCTATCGGCAACATATTCTACTTTGGTTTTTCCGTGTGGCAAAGCTTTACCGTCTTTACCAAGGTTTACCATTACAATACTTGCTACCGTAATAATGGTTTCATGAGTCATTTTATTTCTAACTTCGCAGCTTAATGTAAGTGAAGCTTTGCCAAACTTTACAACATCAATACCTATTTCTATTATATCGCCTTGGCGTGCAGATGCTTTAAAATCTATTTCACTTATATACTTTGTAACTACTTTTTGGTTTTCTAATTGTATAATGGTGTAAAGTGCAGCTTCTTCGTCTATCCATTCTAATAAGCGGCCACCAAATAAGGTGCCATTTGCATTTAAATCTTCAGGTTTAATCCATTTTCTGGTGTGAAATCTCATATGTGTGTATTGTTTTATTGTTTTGAAGATGTATTGTATACCTTTTAAAATAATGCTTGTTGTTCATCTTCATTAGGAATTTTTAATGAGCAACCCAATGTTTTATTAAGTTCTTTAATGAAATAAGCCGATAATAATGGAGATTCTTTTTCTATATTTTGATGAATAAAAAAATCTATTTCTTTAATACCTTGATCTTGCCACGTTTTAAGGCGCGCAACCCAATCATTTAAACGCGTATAATCACTCTCATGGTTTGCGCCAACATAGCGTACAAAAGCTGTAGCATTGGTTAAACGCATATGAAGTAAATCTCGCCTACCAGCTGTATCTACAATTACATTAGATATATTATTGGTTTCTAATAGTTGAAACAATTCGTTAGCAACAACATTATCATTATACCAATTTGTATGACGAAACTCTAAGGCTAAAGGCACTTCTTTTGGCCACGTTTCAACAAAATTAACTACTCTATCAAAATCTTTGGGCGCAAAATTATTGTGCATTTGTAAAAATATAGTACCTAATTTTTCTTTTAAGTTTGAAGCATTGTATAAATAATGTTCTACTACTTCTTTTGTATCATTTAAGCGTTTCCAATGGCTAATTTCTTGATTTAATTTTGGAAAAAACTTAAAGTTAGCAGGTGTTTTATCATACCACTTAGCAAACTGTTCTGCTGGAAATATTCTATAAAAAGTGGCATTTAACTCAATGGCATTAAACTGTTTTGAATAGTATGCTAATTCATCTTTTGTGCCTCTTGGATAAAACCCTTTTAAATCTGCCCTATTCCATTTAGCACACCCTACAAATATTTCAGGTATATTGTCATCTATCACACTATTTAAAACAGATTTTGTTTTTGGATGATCTGGTGGTAAGGTAAAATTAATGTCTTGCGGGTTGCTAACACTTCCAAACTTCATAAAAAGATAATATTTAATACATGGTAAAATTACAATAATTTAATTGTTAATAATACCGTTGAAAACTATATTTACCTCAATGTTTATATGCCATTATAATTAATAATTTTATTAAAACTACAAAAATGAGCCCACGAGACATTAACCTAAAAAGCATGCGCCCTGAAATTGCTTCATCAAAAGTAAATGATAATATGAGCAGCGACGAGCGTTTTCAAAATTCAGTTTTAAGACCTGTAATTAAACTTCAAAATGATTTGTTAATAGCTGTTTTTAAAAATTATATTAGTAAACACAAGGCTGTGTTTTATGAATTAACCATGCAAAAGCGTATTGATTATATTGAAAATGCCATACATAAAGACATGAAATTTAGAAACTCTGTTAAAGGTATGATTATTGGCATGTTCACCATTGAAGAATATACGTTGTACATTAAAAATTCTTCGGCTTTAAATAAACGTATGATGAATTTAGTAAAAGATAGGTTGCTTAGTCAAATTCAACTTTTTGAAAAACCTGATTTATTAAAAGCTGTTTAAATTTTACTATTTTTCTTCTAAAAAAATCATTTAAACCAATTTATTTGCATTTCAGCGAAAAAAACAAGACATTTCATCGATATTTAAACCTCTTTAACATATTTTATTTTACTGTTTTTAGAAATTAGTAGTACCTAAAGTTTTGTAATCAAATATTAAAGTATTTAACCTTTACATTTTTAAGTAGAACGCCCTAAACCTACTAACTATGAGAACACTACTATTTTTTTCGCTATGTATTTTTACATTACAATTTAATGCACAAGTAAATTTTAACTACACGTACAGTGGTACTGGTTATTGGACAGATACGGCTAATTGGTCGCCTTCATATCCTGGAACTATGGTAACCCAATCATACACGGTAACAATTCCATCAGGATCTAGTATAACCATAGATACCCCTACATCTATTTATGGAAAAATTACAGTTGATGGCTCTATAAAAAACGCTTCAAATTTTAATATTGTTGGTGAATTTATTTGCAACGGAACGTTTACTAATAATTCGCTTTTTTCAAATTTTGGTAACTCAACTTTTAATAATACAGTAACAAGCACATCGGTATTTACAAATGAAGGAACGGCTATTTTTAAATCAACTTTTGATAACAACTCATCTTTAGTTACTAAAAATGCTGGTATAACTAAAATTGAATCTACTTTAAACAACACATCATCTATTAAAATTGAGTTTGGTGGCAGCTTAGTAAATACAGGTACAATTAACAATACCAATACCGCTAGTATTTCAAATAACGGTACTATTACAAATGAAAACATTATAAATAGCTACACTTTTACTAATAATAATACCATTATTAATGATGTTGGCACCATAACGTTTAGTAATAGCGTATTTTATTTAATGGGAAATAATGTATCACATACAGGTAATAATAGTTTTACAAACAGAATTTCGCCTAAAACAATGGTTGATGCTAATTACAACACCATTTTTCCTGCAAACCCCATTGGCACATATACTTTAAATGATAATGCTACATTGCAAAATTCTTCAAGAATTGAAATAGATTTAAAAGCAGATAACGATTATGATAAAATTATGATTGGCGGAACAGCATCTATTTCTGGTATTTTAGAAGTGCGTTTGGTTGATGGTTATGATCCTGCAATTGGTACTAAATTAACCTTTTTACAGGCAAACACAGTTGTAAACGGTACATTCAGCACAACAGTTTTACCAAATTTAGGTGGCTCAAAAACCTTTGCCGTAAACTACAATGCTAATAATATAGAGTTAGAAGTTGTAAGCGCACTTTCTGCCAACGATGTTGCTAAAAATACATTTAGCCTGTACCCTAACCCAACAAAAGATGTTTTACATATAAAAAATTTAAAACATTCTGAAACATTTACATTAAACACAATTACAGGACAAAAAGTTATGGAAACTACCATTTCACCGTATAAAAACAATGTAGATTTAAGCCCTTTAAAACCTGCAATGTACATTGCTACCATAGCAAATAATTCTTTTAAAATATTGAAGAATTAAATAAGCTTTGGTTATTCAATTAAAGAAACACCATTTAAATCTGTAGTTAACACATCGCTCATGTAGTCAAAAAACGGACGTACTGCTTTAAATGATGCATTTACATCATCAATAAACGTAGCCGATAACACTTGAGCATCAGTATATTTTTTAGTGAAAATGTATTGTTTTTTCTTTATTAAATCTATGGCTTTGTGGTCTTTACTAAAACCTTTGGGGGCTGTTTTTACTTCATCGCCTTCAAAGGTATTGCCCCAAACAGAACTGAATTTTTTGTTAGCTAATATGGCTCGTATATCTTCATCATCCATTTCAAACTCTTTTCTTATGCGCAACAAATCTTCTTTAACAGGCTCCCAAAAACCTGTGGCAATAAAACTTTGGTTGTTGGGTTGTATGTGTAAATAGTAACCACCGCGTAATTTGGGTTTTGTTCTATTAAACGAACCTCCAAAATGGGTTTTATATGGTAGTTTGTTTTTTGAAAAACGCACGTCTCTATATATTCTAAACAGTTTCATTTTATCTATATCGTCGTGGGTGTTAAGCGCATCAAAAATACCAGCATATACCTGTTTTACGTCTTTTTCTAAAGCTTTAAATTCTTTTTTATGTTCATTAAACCAATCTCTATTGTTGTTTTTTTCTAAGGTTTTTAAAAATTTGAAAACGGCTTCTGGTATGCTTACAGACATTTATATTGTTATTTAATGTGAATGAAATTTAAAAATACAAAAAAGTCCTAAGTAACTTAGGACTTTTTAATCTTTCTATTTCATAGCGTTTTATACTAACTGCTTACATCGGCTAGTTTATAAACCTTGGTTTCAATGGTATCAGACTCTTTGTTGTAGTATTGAATAACAAAATCGCCTTCTGTATTAAAATAACCAACACCTGCATAAGTTTCACCATTTACTAAATAATGGCCATTAGCATCGGTAGTTATAGCTTCTTCAATGGTTACAAATTTATTTTCGTCTTTATTAAATGCTATTTTAAAACCACGATTGTTGGGTGTAAATAAATACTTTTTTTCTCCTAATTGATAATAGGTTTCTTTGGTTAACATATCATAATCACCATCAGTATCATTATCAACCATAATCATTTTTTCAACCTTTGATGCCGATTGTACCCTGCTTTGGTTAACACTATTTTTATCTTTTTCATTTAAAGTAACCTGAGCTGTTTCTCTGGTAACTACTTTTACTTTTTTCTCGGTAGTTTTTTCGCCATCTTTAATTTTTACTACCTTAACTTCGGTTTCTTCTTTGGCTTCTTTTGGCTTTTCTTGCGCCACTGCAGCACTTGTTATAAGTATAAAAGCGCTTGTATATATTAAATTTTTCATTGTTTTATTTTTTTTTATTATTCTATTTTTCAGCCTCTTCTTTAGCTTCTTCTATTTCATCTTTCACATCTTCAATGGCATCTTGCACATCATCTGAAGCGTTTTCTACATCATCTTCAACTTCATCAATAGCTTTTTCTATGTGTTCATCGGGTGTTTTTTTGTTATCTCTGCACCCAAGAAATACTGCTGATGATGTTAAAATTAAGGCTAATACTATTATTACTTTTTTCATTTTTGTTGCTTTTGGTTAAACTAAATTGCATGTTGGCTTAAAGCTCATCTTCTACTTCATCAACGGCGTCTTCAACACCATCTTTAACTTCTTCTACACCTTCTTCAATTTTATCTTCTGTACTTTTTTGATCTCTACAACCTGTTAAGATTATTGATGTTGTAAATAAAAATGCTATGGCTAATATGATTTTTTTCATGATTTTATTTTTTTTGATTTGTTAATTGATTTTTTTATTGAAGGTGCTTATTCTACTTTCTAACAAGCCCTCTTAATAGTGATAAAACAAATAGCACTAAAAATATAAAGAAACATATTTTTGCTATGCCTGCAGATGCTCCTGCTATACCGCCAAAGCCCAAAACTCCGGCTATTAATGCAATAACTACAAATGTGATTGTCCAACGTAACATAATTCTAATATTTTAATGATTGTTATTAATAACTTGCAAAAAAAGCCGCAAGTCTACTCTATGTTTTAGAGAATTGTAATAGCTAGCTAATAAATAAGTACTATACTTAATTTACGGTAGTTACTAGCAGCCAGATGCTTTGTTAACATAGTTTGTGATTTTGTTTCACAAAGTGTTAAATTAATTAAGAAATAGGCGCAACTGATGCCTTTACAACAGATTAGTTGTTTGAGAATTGATTTTGAATTGAAGCTTCATCAAAAGCCAATTTATTATTAAATTCAAGTGTTCTAATAGGAAACGGAATGTTAATGCCATTGCTATCATAGGCCTTTTTAATTTCAATAATAGCTTTGGTTTTTGCTTTAAGTTTTTCAAGCATACTTTCAGATTCTATCCAAAATCTACATAAATAATTAATAGAACTGTCTCCAAATTCAGTGTAATAAAACTCTACATTGTCAGAGCCGCCAACCTCATTAAAAGTATTGGCTATAGTTTGTTTGGTTAGGGTTTCTACCGCTTCTAAATCAGACTCATAACCAACACCACACTCTAAATTAACACGCATTTTATTGGTTAGCGAATAGTTTTTTAACGGATTTTCTAAAACCATTTTATTAGGTATAATAACTAAATTATTATCGGCTTCTCGTAATACAAATTCTTTTAAATTTACATCAACAACCTCTCCTGAAAACCCATTGGTTTCTACCCAATTACCTAATTGAATACGTTTTCTAAAAGATATAACCACACCAGCAAAGGTGTTTGATAGCGTGCCTTGTAAGGCTAAACCAACAGCTAAACCAGCAACACCAGCACCAGCTAGTAAAGAGGTTAACATTTTACTTAAGTTTAAAATACCTAATGATAAAAATAACCCTACTGCAACAACTACTACTGCTGAAATTTTAGCAATCATGTTTGCTACAGATGCTTGACTAACACGTTTACTTATTAGTTTTAAAACCAGCTTTCTAGTATAAATAGCTATAAAATATGAAGCTACCATTACTAAAATTGCTAATACTAAATTGGGTATATTTTGAATAAAAGCACTTAACCAACCGTGAAGTTTGTCTATTAAACTATTGAGTGCTTCTGTTATTGTATCTATCATTTTTATTAGTTTTTAAGGTTAATAATTAAAGTTTTAAACAGAAATTATTATTTAACCTCTACTAAATTTTCTTTTAAAGATTCTGTTGTTTTTTTACTCCACGCTGTTAACATCCAGCTCGTTTTTTCAAGTTCTCTAATGTATGCACCAATTAAATCTACAGTACCTTCATCTGAAATGGCATTGGCTTCATCAACCACTTTGCCCATTTGTTCTAACAGAATTTTATGGTCACTTAATGTTTCTTTCACCATTTCAGTATCTGTTTTTAAAGGTGTATCTTCACTAATTGAAGCTGTTTTTAAATAATCTTGATACTTACTCATTGGGTGATGTTTTAGTGTTAAAATGCGTTCTGCAATTTCATCAATTTTAACTTTGGCATCGTTATACATTTCTTCAAACTTTTCATGTAAATCAAAAAAGTTTTTACCTGTAATATTCCAATGATTGCTTCTTAACTTTTGATAATATACGTGGTAATCAGCTAAAAGGATGTTTAATTCTACCACTACATTTAATAATTTCTCGTCGTTCATATTCAAATACTTCATAATTTATTTTTTTTTAAGTTCTCCATTCAAGTTAGGGCATAAACTCGTTTTGTCAAGCGCTTTAACAGGGTTTAACGGTGTTAAGTTTTAATTAACTTAAATTATGTTAAAACTTTTTGCGGGTGTTAATTTTTTTAAGAAGAATAATACCGTTTAATTAAACGCTACAGTATTTAAAATTAGGCCAGAAGCAGGTGCAATGTAGGTCATTTTTACATACACATTTGGCTGTAAACTATGCTCAATATCTTGTAAAGTTAAAATGCCTTTACCCAAATCAAACAATGTTCCCATCATGAGGCGTATTTGGTTGCGCATAAAACCTTTACCTTTTACACGAAGTATATATGATTTTTCGGGGAAATAATTTGCCGTATAAATAGTATTTTCAACAAGTTCACAGGTTTCAATAGTTCTTGTGTAAATACCTTTATCGGTAGGTTTGTAGCAATACGATTTAAAATGATGTTCGCCTTCAAACAATTTTGCGCCTTGTTTCATTATTTCAATATCTAAATCATCTAAAATAGTAGTCATTATGGGCGCGCAAAACGGATGACATTTTTCACCAAAAGTGAATAAATACAAATATTCTTTTGTTTTTGGGTGATTTATTATATTGAATTTAGCATCAACTTCTTTAATACTTAATGCTCTGATATCTTGCGGAAGATTGTAGTTGAAAAGCGCTAAAAAAGTATCTAAATCTTCAATTTCATGCTGAAGAAATAACTCAAACGTAGCATTTTCAGCAGATACCATTGCATCTGTTCTGCCTGAAACTAAGGTTTTAAAATATTTGCCTTCAAGAATGTAATTTAAGGTTCTGTCAACCATTAAATGCAATGTTTTTACATTAGGTTGTTTTTGCCAACCATGAAACCTGTAGCCTAAATACTGAAAGTTTACTAAATAATAATATTTTTTGGGCTGAAATTGCATTTGGCAATAATACTACTTTTAATTAATCCAGCAGCCATTCCAAGGAGTGTTTTGTTGCAACGGAATATCAAAAGGCTCATTGTTATAGGTGTTTCCGTTAGCACTACCTGAAACCTCTAGAAAACGGTATGCCCAACACGTATTTGGGTGTGTTACGGCATTGTTTTCTAAAATTAAATTTTCCATTTCTTTAAAAGCTAAATGACCATTAATCATGCTATTATTTTTTAAGGTTAAATTAGCGCCTTTATACATATACATACCACAATTATTAAGTGTGTTATTTTCAATAAATGTTGTATCTGTATTGCTTTTAGGGGTGTCATTTGAATACATTATAATACCATTCCAGTTATTAACTGATACTGTTCGCATGGTAATGCTATTATTTTTTATTGTAGCACTTGCGTTTTTCCAGTATACCAAAGGGCCGTCAATATACTCACTTTCATTACCTTGTAATAAAATATTATTTTCAATAACAACATGAGTACCATCTGTATTTACAATATCACCGCCTCTGTTATTATGAAAATAATTACTTCTTATAACCACACTATCGTTTATTCTGCCAGCTCCTTCCAAATCAATACCAAATTGTGGTGCAGTACCATTGGTATGGTGAAATTCATTGTTTTCTATTAAAATATGTTTACCGCCTACAATTGAAATTCCTTGCCTTCTATTATCAGAAAAATTATTTCTGCTTATGTTAATGTTAGCTAATTTTTGATTTTCTCCAACGCCGCTGCCTACTATTAAAACACCATCGCCATTGGCTTTACCAAGAATGGTGTTTTCTACGGTAACAAAAGTACTTTCTCCTTCAATACAAATAAGATGTCCTTCATCATGAGCTCTGGAACCATCAGCTCTTTGGGTATACTCATGGTTATCTCTATCTCCAAGAATAGTTCCACCAGAAACTATAACGTTAGATTGGTTACTAATTTTAATGGCACAATAATTCCATTTGTTATTAGGTGACATTTCAATAATTGCATTTTGATCTAACATTAAAGCTACGTTACTACTTAACTCTAAACCACCGTAATAAATGTTATTTTTTTCAATTCCTATTAAATAATGACCTTCAGGAATACAAATAATTCCGTAACCTTCGTTTACAGCCCAGTCAATAGCTTTCTGTAAGTTTTCAGTAGTTTTTGTGGGGTTTGTTCTATTGTTTGGTATATCCCATAACTCAATATCTATACAATATTTAGCGCTTGAAATTTCTGCGTAAGGTATTCTATCAATTGGTGCTTGTGGACCATTAAAAGGAAAAGGATTATTAGGATCTGTATCACTTAAAACTATTGGGTTAAAGGAAGGATTATCATCTAAATCATAAGCACAGGCACAAATGATAAGACCTATAATAGTTAACAAACAACAATTTTTAAAAGTAAAGTAGGCATTCATTAATTTGGGGTTTAATGTTACACCTAATATACGATTAAAACCGAAATAAAGTTTACTTATGTCTGCCTTTTAATTCTGTCTCAATGTCTTTGAGCGTGAACCCTTTAGCTTGAAGTAACATTAAGTAATGAAACAACAAATCGGCCGATTCATATAAAAACAGTTCATCGCTATTATCCATTGCTTCAATAACGGTTTCAACGGCCTCCTCGCCTACTTTCTGCGCCACTTTATTAATGCCTTTTGCAAACAAACTCGCCACATACGATTTTGCGGTATCTTTATTCGCTACACGTTCTGCAATTACAGTTTCTAAGGTTGAAAAGAAACCATAATTAGGCGTATTTTCTTCGCCCCAACAATTTCCTGTTCCTTTATGGCAGGTTGGTCCTGCAGGATTTACTTGAATTAGCAACGAATCGTTATCGCAATCGTTCTTAAGTTCAACCAAGTTTAAAAAGTTACCACTCTCCTCGCCTTTTGTCCATAAGCGTTGTTTACTACGGCTAAAAAAAGTAACTTTTTTAGTTTCTATTGTTTTTTGGTAAGCTTCTTCGTTCATATAACCCAACATTAATACATTTTTTGTTGTGGCATCTTGAATTATTGCTGGTACTAAGCCGTTTGAATCGAATTTAATTTTCATTTTAATCGTTATTGTTATTGCGAATCGCGTAGCGATGTGGCAATCTATTAAACAGATTACGTCGTCATTCTTCCTTGGAATGATTTATAATCGTACTTCAATATTTTGTTTTTTTAACTCTTTTTTTAATTCTGGTATAGGAATTTCACCAAAATGAAACACACTTGCTGCTAAGGCCGCATCTGCTTTTCCTTCTACAAAAGTATCCACAAAATGCTGAACATTTCCCGCACCACCTGATGCAATAATAGGGATATTTAAGGTTTCGGACAATTGTGCCAACGCTTCATTTGCAAAACCTGCTTTTGTACCATCGTGATCCATTGAAGTGAATAAAATTTCACCCGCACCACGTGTTTCAACCTCTTTTGCCCATTCAAATAAATCGATTTCTGTTGGAATGGTACCTCCTGCTAAATGCACTTTCCAGTTTCCATCAACTTGTTTAGCATCAATAGCAACTACAACACACTGACTACCAAATTTGTTTGCCAATTCGTTTACCAATTCTGGTCGTTTTACTGCCGATGAATTGATTGACACTTTATCGGCACCACATTTTAAAAGGGCATCAACGTGTTCTACAGACGAAATACCGCCACCAACAGTAAACGGAATGTTAACTTGTTCGGCAACACGTGTAACCATATCTAAAGTGGTTCCTCTATTTTCTAAAGTGGCTGCAATGTCAAGAAAAACCAGCTCATCTGCTCCAACTTCGGCATATTGTTTGGCAAGTTCTACAGGATCACCGGCATCACGTAAATCTACAAAGTTTACGCCTTTTACTGTGCGACCATTTTTTATATCTAGACAGGGAACAATTCTTTTTGTGAGCATAATTTAAGCATTTAGCTTTTGGCTTTTGGCTGCTTGCAGATGCTAACAGCAATAGACAAGTAGCTTATTTATTCAATATATATTCTTCTAATTGTTTTAAACTTATTTTATTCTCGTAAATAGCTTTTCCAATTATGGTGCCTTCGCAACCTATTTCGGCTAGTTTTGGCAATTCATCAAATGTAGAAATACCACCTGATGCTATTAATTTTAAAGATTTTTCGCTTTCACTTCGACTGCGCTCAGTGTGACATTCTTCGAGCATTTTTTTATACAAATCAAACGAAGGGCCTTGTAACATACCATCTTTAGCGATATCTGTACAAATAACATAACTAACACCTTTAGTCATATAATTCTGCACAAACGGAATTAACTCTTCATCACTTTCTTCTAACCAACCGCTAATGGCAATTTTTTCGTTATTGGCATCGGCACCTAAAATAATTTTATCGCTTCCGTATTTGGTTAGCCAACTTTCAAAAACTTCTGGTTTTTTAACAGCAATGCTTCCACCAGTAATTTGTCCTGCGCCAGATTCAAAAGCAATTCTTAAATCATCATCAGTTTTTAAACCACCACCAAAATCAATCTTCAAATTGGTTTTATTTGCTATAGTTTCTAACACTTTATGGTTTACAATATGACTAGCTTTTGCGCCATCTAAATCTACTAAATGTAAATATTCAATGCCATGAGCTTCGTATTGCTTTGCTATTTCTAACGGATTTTCGTTATATATTTTTTTTGTACTGTAATCGCCTTTTGACAGTCTTACACATTTACCGTCTATGATGTCTATGGCTGGTATAATTCTCATTTTCTAATATTAAATATTTGAAGTTTGATATTAAAAGTTATTTTAGAAATCATTTTTTATTCTGATTTTTCTTAGCAGTATTAATTGAAGCTACTGTTATAGCCAATAATCTGATTCTTCATAAGCTTTTAATATCTAACCTTTAACTTCTAACTTTAAGAAGTTTTCTAAAATTTTAGCACCCTCATTGCCACTTTTTTCTGGGTGAAACTGCGTTCCGTAAAAATTTTCATGTTGTAATGCTGATGCGTAATTAATTTCATAATCGGTAGCAGCAATGGTTTCGTTGCAATGTTCGGCATAAAAACTATGTACCAAATACATGTATTCGTTTTCTTTAATACCTTTAAATAAATCGGATTTTAAATCTTTTACAACATTCCATCCCATTTGAGGCACTTTTACATTGTTTGAAAAACGCTTCACCTTAGTTTGAAATATTCCTAAACCATCGGTATTGCCTTCTTCGGAATGTAAACACATAAGTTGCATACCCAAACAAATGCCTAAAACAGGTTGTTTTAACGTAGGAATTAAAGTATCTAAACCACTTTTTTTAAGCATTTTCATGGCAGAACTTGCTTCGCCTACTCCTGGAAAAATAACTTTATCAGCAGCTTTTATTTCTTCAGGATTATTCGATAAAACGGCATTAACACCTAAACGTTTAAAAGCAAATTGTATGCTTTTAATATTTCCTGCACCGTAATCTATTATAACAATCCCCCCAGCCCCCAAAGGGGGAGCATAAGGGCTTTCTTTTGTATTTTCTTTCATATTATTTATTTTACACTTTCCCTTTGGGAAGGTTGGGATGGGCTTACAACATTCCCTTTGTACTTGGTAAAAACATTTTATTGGCATCGCGTTTTACGGCCATTTTCATGGCTTTTGCAAAGGCTTTAAAAATACCTTCGATTTTATGATGCTCGTTTACACCTTCTGCTTTTACATTTAAATTACATTTTGCACCATCGGTAAACGATTTGAATAAATGATAAAACATTTCAGTGGGCATATCGCCTATTTTTTCGCGCTTAAATTCGGCATCCCATTCTAACCAGTTTCTTCCTCCAAAATCTACCGCAACTTGCGCTAAGCAATCGTCCATTGGTAAACAAAAGCCGTAACGTTCAATACCTAATTTATTACCTAAGGCTTTATTGAATAATTCGCCTAAAGCAATCATGGTATCTTCAATGGTATGATGTTCGTCAACCTCTAAATCGCCATTTACTTTTATGGTTAAATCCATGGCACCATGGCGACCAATTTGGTCTAACATATGATCGAAAAACGACAAACCTGTATCAATATCATTTTTACCCGAACCATCAAGATTTAATTTTATATAAATTTGAGTTTCATTGGTGTTACGTGTAATTTCTTCAACTCTATCTTTAAGTTTTAAAAACTCATAAATAGCTTTCCAATCGGTGCTTGTTAACGCAATACAATCTGAAATTTCCTGCTTTGATGATTCTATTTCATCGGCACCTAAATCTGGATCTTCAGACAAATAAATACCTTTTGCTCCCAAATTTTTAGCCAATTCCATATCGGTAATACGATCACCTAAAACAAACGAATTTTCTAGATCGTAATCTTCAGAAAAATACTTTGTCAATAAACCTGTTCTTGGTTTACGAGTATCGGCATTTTCATGCGGGAAGGTTTTATCTATATGAATTTCAGTAAACTCTACACCTTCTTTTTTAAACGCATCAATAATTTTGTTTTGTGCTGGCCAAAAGGTATCTTCGGGAAAAGAATCGGTTCCTAAGCCATCTTGATTGGTAACCATAACCAATTCAAAATCTAATTCACTGGCAATTTTAGCCATGTATTGAAATACTTTTGGGTAAAATTCAAGCTTTTCAAGACTATCTAATTGATAATCTACTGGTGGTTCTAACACCAACGTGCCGTCACGGTCTATAAATAATACTTTTTTCATATTTATGCTTTTGGCTTTTGGCTTTTAGCTATTTGCTAACTGCCTTAAAGCAAAAATTAATTTTTTATTTTCATTTGGAGTTCCCACTGTAAAACGCAATGTATTTTCGCAAAGCGGTTGCGTGGTTCGGTTTCTAATGACGATGCCTTTTTCGAGTAACTGATTGTAACGTTTTGTAGCATCATCAACACGTGCTAACACAAAATTAGCTTCGGTTGGAAAAATAGTTTCTACAAAATTGATGTTATTCAAAGCTTCAATTAAAATGGTACGCTCCTTTAAAACCGCATTAACCTCATTTTTAACTACTTCTAAATCAGAAATACGCTCTAGCGCTCGTTTTTGGGTGAGTTCATTAACATTATAAGGCGGTTTAATTTTGTTTAAAACCGTAATAATTTCTGCGGAAGCGTAACACAACCCTAAACGAATTCCGGCTAAACCATAAGCTTTAGACAGTGTTTGTGTAACAATTAAATTCGGGTAATTGTTTAATTCTGAAATCCAACTTTGCTCATTTGAAAAATCGATATAAGCTTCATCAATCACTACTAATCCATTAAATTTTTCGAGTAGTATTTTTATTTTTTCTGAAGCTATTAAATTTCCGGTTGGGTTATTTGGCGAACAAATGAAAAGCATTTTAGAGTTTATATCAACGGCTTCTAAAATAGCATCAACATTCGGTTGAAAATCTGCGTTTAACTCAACTTTTCGTTCTTCAATTTCATTTAAATTCGCTAAAACCGTGTACATGCCGTATGTTGGCGGCAAGGTTATAATGTTGTCTTTTTTAGGATCACAAAACGCCCTGAATAGTAAATCCAATACTTCGTCACTGCCATTTCCTAATAAAATCTGATTTTCAGAAACGTTTTTTTGCTGCGCTAAAACAGCTTTTAATGAACGCTGTAACGGATCTGGGTAGCGGTTTACACCATTTTTGAACGGATTTTCATTGGCGTCTAAAAAAATCATTTTAGAACCATCGGAAACATATTCGTCTCGTGCCGAACTGTAAGCTTTCATTGCTTTTACGTTCTCACGAATTATATTTTGTAGATTGAAGTTGTTCATTGTTTTATTCCGAAATTACTTCTGGTTATAATCTATTTTTTATGTTATGCAAAAACAAGCTCAGCATAACACAAAACGTTCTATTTTAAATCTTTTAAACGAATACTAACCGCATTTTTGTGCGCTTGTAAACCTTCGGCTTCGGCCATTAATTCAATAGTTTTACCAATATTTAAAATACCTTCCTTTGATATTTTTTGAAAGGTCATACTCTTCATGAAACTATCTAAATTTACACCAGAATAAGCTTTACTAAATCCGTTTGTTGGCAATGTATGGTTGGTTCCAGAAGCATAATCTCCTGCGCTTTCTGGTGTGTAATCGCCAATAAAAACCGAACCTGCATTTCTTATATTTTCAACATAAAAATCTTCATTTTTCGAACAAATAATGAAGTGTTCTGGCCCGTATTGATTGATTAAATCTAAAGCAATTTCATCGTTTTCAACAAAAATAGATTTTGAATTAGCAATGGCTTTTTCAGCAATTTCCTTGCGTGGTAACACTTGTAATTGTGCTTCAACTTCTTCAGAAACCTTAGCAATCAGCTCTTTTGAAGTGGCTACTAAAATCACCTGACTATCAACGCCATGTTCTGCTTGACTTAACAAATCCGAAGCAATATAACTTGCATTGGCGCTATCATCAGCAACTACTAATAATTCACTTGGACCTGCGGGCATATCGATAGCCACACCAAACTTTGTAGCCAATTGTTTTGCTACGGTTACAAATTGGTTTCCCGGACCAAAAATTTTATAAACCTGCGGAATGGTTTCCGTACCAAAGGTTAAGGCTGCAATAGCTTGAATGCCTCCTACTTTAAATATTTTAGTGACACCACAAAGTTTTGCTGCGTATAAAATTTCTGGAGCAAGTTTGCCTTGTTTATTTGGTGGTGAACACAATACAATCTCGTTACAACCTGCAATTTGTGCAGGAGCAGCCAACATTAAAACGGTTGAAAACAAAGGCGCTGTACCACCAGGAATATACAAACCAACACGTTCTATAGGACGTTTTTCTTGCCAACATTGTACACCATTTGTGGTTTCTAAATGTACTTTTTGTGTTTTTTGTGCGCTATGGAAAGCTTCAATGTTTGCTTTTGCGTTTGCAATTGCAGTTTTTAAAGCTTCTGGAATGGTTTTAACAGCCGCTTCAATTTCTTCAGTAGAGACTAAATTAGTTTCTAAAGTTACCTTATCGAAACGTTCTGTATAATTTTTTATAGCACTGTCGCCATTGTTTTGCACATCTTTAAACACCTCGCTTACAACACCTTCAATATCGTTAACGGTTTGTGTTGGACGCTCTAAAATATCAGCCCATGTGCTTTTATCTGGATTGTTAATTATTTGCATAAAACTTTCTTTTCTTCATTTCCGTAAAAGTGGAAATACAAAAACTTTTCATTAAAGCACCATTTTCTCAATTGGGCAAACTAGAATGCCTTCGGCGCCGTTGGCTTTTAACTCGTCAATAACTTCCCAAAAATCGTTTTTATTAATTACAGAATGTACCGAGCTCCAACCTTCTTGCGCTAATGGTAATACAGTTGGGCTTTTCATACCTGGTAATAAACTCACAATTTTATTAAGCTTATCGTTTGGCGCGTTTAATAAAACGTATTTAGAGTTTTTCCCTTTTAAAACAGCTTTCATTCTAAATAACAACTTATTTAAAATGGCTTGTTTCTCTTCAGATAATTGCGGTGCCGAAGTTAATACAGCTTCACTTTTAAACAGTACTTCAACTTCTTTTAAATTGTTTTTAAAAAGCGTACTTCCACTTGAAACAATATCAACAATAGCATGAGATAACCCAATATTTGGAGCAATTTCTACCGAACCGTTAATGATATGAATATCGGCTTTTTCGCCTTTCTTTTCAAAATATTGATTTACGGTATTTGGGTAAGATGTTGCTATTTTTTTACCGCGTAAATCTTCAATAGAATTGTACTCGGCATTTTTAGGTACAGCAATAGACACTTTGCATTTTGAAAACCCTAAACGCTCTACAATTGGCAAATCGTTTCCTTTTTCAATTAACGTGTTTTCGCCTAAAATGGCAATATCTACAACGCCATCGCGCAAATACTGCGGAATATCGCCATTACGAAGGTATAAAACTTCCATAGGGAAATTTCTAGCTTCGGCTTTAAGTTGGTCTTTACCATTATCGATAGAGATTCCACAATTTTTTAACAAGTCTAACGATTCTTCGTTTAATCGTCCTGATTTTTGTACTGCAATTTTTAGTTTACTCATTGTTGTTTTTTATATGAGTTTGAAACAATCTTGTTGATTTTTTTAAATGAAAAACCCGCTTGATTGTCTCAAACGGGTTTAAATATATGTTTTTCATTAAAATCAATACATTCTTACTTCGCTTGAGAGCAAATGTGAAAATGATGATGTAAATGAATAAAAGTCATGTCTTTTTTATTTCTTCAGCAAATATCAAAATTTTAAATAATATTTCAAACTCTAAAGTGTAAATTTTGAAACATTTTACAATTTTTAAGTATTTGTAATATATTTATTTAAAATGTTTATTGGTTTCCTAAAATTATTGGCATTCCGCTATCACCAGAGCCAATTACGATAACTTTACTGTTTGAAGATTCTGATAGTTTTATTGTAGCTTCAATACCTTTGTCTTGTAAAATTTTATCGGTTAGTGATGCGCTTAGTATTTTGTTGGCATCGGCTTTTCCTTTTGCCTCAATACGTTGTTTTTCTGCTTCTTTTTCAGCAGTTACTAATCTAAACTCATACTCTAAAGATTCTTGTTCTTGTTTTAGCTTACGCTCAATAGCATCTTTTATGGTTGGTGGTAACGTTACGTCTCTAATTAAAATACTATTTAGTTGAATATATTGACTTTCAACAATTTTCTTGGTTTCCATAAATATTTCTTCTTGTATGGCATCGCGTTTACTAGAATATAATTGCTCTGGCGTGTAGCGGCCAACAACACTTCTTGCTGCACTTCTAACTGCTGGTTGTAAAACTCTTCTTAAATAATTTTCTCCTTTTTCATTGTGAAGTCTTCCTAAATTATTAACATCGGGTTCATATAAAACCGATGCATCTAATTTAATATCTAACCCGTTTGATGATAATACAGACATGGCTTCTGGAACTTCTTGCTGGCGTGTTTCATAATCAATAACACGATTCCAAGGTGCTATAATATGAAAACCCGGACCTAAAGGGGCTTTTTCAGAGTCGACACCATTTCCTAAAGTTTCATATAGAACTCCAGCATGTCCTGCATCTATAGTAACAGCCGATTTAACTAATACAATTATAATAATAAAAATTGCCACTATTATAGGCAATCCAATTTTGGGTAATTTGTTCATTTTTTTATTGTTTAAATTAATCCGTTATATTTTCTTAAAAACCACTCTACACTTAGCGCTACAGCTATTATTGCTAATAAAATTTTCCAATCAATTAATGGTATAGTGGTTTTTGTACTCTTTTGTATGGCTGTGTAGTTTTTGTTATTAATAACATCTTCAACCAAATTACTAGTGTTATCAATAAAATAACTTTTACCTTGACTATTAGTAGCTACCTGTTGTAGTTTTGTTACATTGGCATTTAAAAATTGTTGCTCAACATTGTATTCTAAAATGGTAAAACTGCCAGATTTACTAATATTTGCTGTATTTGCCTTAACCGTAAAATTATACTCGCCTGCTTGTAAACTACTTAAATCTACCTGATAATTGGCGTTTTTTAGTATTAAAGGGAACTCTTTTTTATTATTGGTTTTAGTATTTGTAACGGTTATTGATATGTTTTCTCGGGTATCAAACACATAATTTTTATCAAAAAACTGCGCATTAATAACAACATTATTATTGCCAATATAAAACGATTCAAAATCTACATTTAAACGATTACGTTTTTTTGCAGTAGCCAAATATTGCACCAATCTGCCCATAAAATTATCAAAAGCGTTAAACGATTTAGTGTTTAAATAACTTTGCGCACGCCACCTCCAAATATTTTCTCCAAATAAAACAGCTTCTCTTCTGCCTTCATTTTCAATGGTTGCTAATAAAGGCTCTTTGGTAGCAACATCAGCTACACGCTTTGTTAAAATATTTTGATAAGGCACAAAAAAATTAACAGACCCGTAATTGGATTGCAGTGGAGGAAACGATTCAAAATCTATGTTATCTATTTGAAAAGGTGCATAATTAGTATTTAAATTGGCTTGGTATTCTTCAATTTGCGGTAATAATTCATGGGTGTAAGCCGTTGTGTTTTCATTCACAAAACTTACATTGGTTTTAGTAGCAACAACCACTAACCTATTCAAATTCAAACTATTTAATAACGCGTATACTTGCTTAAAATCTGCATCTGGCTGATATAAAATGGCTAACTGAAAATCATTTTGCTTTGCAATGTACGCTTTTGGTTTTAGTATGGTTACAGCACGCTGTTCATTAGTTTCAATACTTTTTTTAATAGCTCCAATATCTGGGTGTAAAATATTAGCAACAATGGCTATGTTTGTTTTTTGGTCTATAACATTTACTGCAAAATTTTTAACGTTGTTTACGGTATTTTTTTCGTTTTTTAAAGGTGTTAATTTAGCCGTATACGTATTGGTGCCAATAGAGTTTGCAGATAAAGTAAGGTTTATAATTTTTGAATTATTTACTTTTGAAAACGTAACAGGCTCTGAATGTACCAACCTAGTGCCTTTATAAATGGCTAATTTGCTGTTTACCGTTGTGTTTCCTTTGTAAACTAAAATAGCCTCAACAGGAAATTTATTTTTTAAGTAAGCGTATTTATTAACGTTTAGTTGTTCTATTTTTAAATCGGTGTAAGTAACTGTATCTCCAACAATTACAGGGTAAATAGGTTGTTTAAAACGCGATGTTATAAATTGATAATCACTACCATAAGTTTGGTTACCATCTGTTATTAAAATGGTAGGTGTTGTAGTGTTTTTATAAATAGGCTCAAGCTGCTCTAATGCGTTATGTATATTGGTTTCCTTTTCAGAAAACTGTAAACTATCAGAAGTATTTAAACCACCTCCAAAGGTGTATGTTGTAATAGTAAACTTTTCTTTAAGTGAAGAATTATTTTTTAAATTATTGAATAGTTTAACTGTTTGTGCATCTCGTTTTAAATGCTGAATAGATGAAGAATTATCGGCTAAAATAACCAAATTAGGTTTTTCAGTATAGTATTTTATTTTGTTAAACTTTGGGTTTACCAGTAACAATAATAGTGCAAATACTGATGTAAATCTTAAAAAAGTAAAAATAATAGCGTGCCTTTTACTTTTTAATTTTGATTTATACCCATACTGAAAAAGCGCTATAAATAGCGCTATAATTCCAGATATAATAATATACATTAACGTTTGTAAAGACATGTATAAGTTCAGGTTTACGAATATTAGTGCACTTTCAAAATAAAATTGAAAATATATTTAGGCCATCTAAATTCGTAAAATTAAGTAAGCATTCCGCCATCAACATTTAAAGTCTGCCCTGTAACATACGCCGATAAATCACTAGCTAAAAACACACAAGCATTGGCTACATCTTCAGGTGAACCACCACGTTTTAATGGAATGCCTGCACGCCATCCTTTTACAACTTCCTCATCTAATTTGGCTGTCATTTCAGTTTCTATAAATCCAGGCGCAATCACGTTGCTTCTTATGTTTCTTGAGCCTAACTCTAAAGCTACAGATTTTGAAAATCCTATAATACCAGCTTTACTAGCTGCATAATTTGTTTGACCCGCATTACCTTTAACACCAACCACAGAACTCATATTAATAATAGAACCTTTGCGCTGTTTTAACATGGTGCGTTGTACAGCTTTGGTCATGTTGAAAACCGATTTTAGGTTCACTTCAATAACAGTATCAAAATCTTCTTCACTAATGCGCATTAATAAATTATCTTTAGTAATACCTGCGTTATTAACCAATATATCAATACTTCCAAATTCTTTTACAACAGCATCGGCTAAAGTTTGTGCTTCATCAAAACTAGCAGCATTACTTTGGTAACCTTTAGCTTTTACGCCTAAATTAGTTAATTCGGTTTCTAATGCTTTTGCTGCATCTACCGATGAGCTATATGTAAATGCCACATTAGCACCTTGCTTAGCAAACACTTCTGCTATTCCTTTACCAATACCTCTACTTGCACCAGTAATTATAGCCGTTTTTCCTTCTAATAATTTCATTTTAATACTATGTAATTTTTAAAATAGTTGATATCAAATATACTAATTACCTGCTGCATGAAATAACAAAACTGTAAAATTAATGCACTATTTTTTGCAGAAATAAAAAAATCCGTTGATTTAACTAATCAACGGATTTATATTATGTTGTGCTTTGTTTAATTATGCTAAAACTTCAGCTACCTTTACACCTATTTTTGCTGGAGAATCTACTACGTGAATACCACATTCTTTCATAATAGCTTTTTTTGCTTGTGCTGTATCATCACTACCGCCTACAATAGCACCAGCATGACCCATGGTGCGTCCCGCAGGAGCTGTTTCACCAGCAATAAAACCAATAACTGGTTTTTTACTACCACTTTCTTTATACCATTTAGCAGCATCGGCTTCTAATTGCCCACCAATTTCACCAATCATTACAACCGCTTCAGTTTCTGGGTCATTAATTAATAATTCAACAGCTTCTTTGGTAGTTGTTCCAATAATTGGATCGCCTCCAATACCAATAGCTGTAGTAATGCCTAAACCTTGTTTTACAACTTGGTCTGCAGCTTCATAAGTTAATGTACCAGATTTTGATACAATACCTACTTTACCTTTTTTGAAAACAAACCCTGGCATGATACCTACTTTTGCTTCACCTGGAGTTATAACACCTGGGCAGTTAGGACCAATTAAACGGCAGTCTTTTCCTTTTATATAATCTGCAGCCTTAATCATATCGGCAACAGGAATACCTTCTGTAATAGTTATAATTACTTTAATACCGGCATTAGCAGCTTCCATAATGGCATCGGCAGCAAATGCTGGCGGAACAAAAATAATGGTAGTATCTGCTCCAACTTCTTTTACAGCTTCAGCAACTGTGTTAAAAACGGGTTTGTCTAAGTGTGTTTGCCCTCCTTTACCAGGTGTAACACCACCAACCACATTGGTACCGTACTCTATCATTTGACTAGCGTGAAATGTACCTTCACTACCAGTAAATCCTTGAACTATTATTTTTGAATCTTTATTTACTAAAACACTCATACGTGACTATTTGAAGTTATTGAATAAATACGAGCAAATGTAATTTTTTGAATTAATTTTTTAAAGGAATAATGCAATTATTTTTAGAAAAAACTAAATCTTTGCTTGTGTTTTTATATAATCTAAAATCTCTGGAATTTTTTTAATGGAAGCAATTTCTTTGTATTTGCTTCTAAAATCATCGGCAGGCACACCAAAATAACTTTTATGGCCTTCTAAAGATTTACTAACACCCGATTTTGCCGAAATTACCGCCTTAGCTCCTATGGTTATGCCGCTAGTTATACCAACTTGCCCCCAAATGGTAACCTCGTCTTCAATAACAACACAACCGGCAATACCAACATGCGAGGCTATTAAGCATTTTTTACCAATAATGGTATCATGACCAACTTGCACTAAATTATCAATTTTAGTACCTTCTTTTATAGTTGTATCACCTGTAACACCTCTATCTACGGTACAATTAGCGCCAATATCAACATGGTTTTCAATACAGATACTGCCGCATGATAGTAACCTATCAAAACCTTCGGGCCTTTTTTTATAGTAAAAGGCATTAGCACCTAAAACAGTGCCTGCATGAATGGTAACATTATCACCTAAAACAACATCATCATAAATACTTACATTGGAGTGAATTACGCAGTTTTCGCCAATAACAACGTTATTGCCAATAAATGTATTGGGTTGAATAACAGTATTTTTACCTATTTTAGCAGACTCTGAAATTTGCGTATTGGCTGCTTTAAAGGGTTTAAAGTGATTTGATAGTTTATTGAAATCTCTAAAAGGGTCATCACTAACCAACAATGCTTTACCTTCGGGACAATCAACTTTTTTATTAATTAAAACAATTGTAGCGGCCGATTGTAGTGCTTTATCGTAATATTTTGGATGATCAACAAATACAATGTCTCCAGGTTCAACAACATGAATTTCGTTCATGCCTAATACCGGAAAATGAGCATCACCAACAAAATCTACATCTATTAATTGCGCTATTTGCTGTAAGGTGTGTGGTTTTGGAAATTTCATGCTTAATACAGATGAAAAATAGTCTGTTTTCAGAAGTAATAATTACTATTTAATACTGAAACAGACCACTTTAAATTACTCTTTTATACGTTCTTTATACGTACCTTTATCGGTTTCAACCTTAATTTTATCACCTTCATTAATAAATAAAGGCACATTAACGGTAGCACCAGTTTCTACAGTTGCTGGTTTTGTAGCATTTGTAGCTGTGTTTCCTTTTACACCAGGCTCTGTATGTGTAACTTCTAAAATAACATTTGCTGGCATTTCAACTGATAATGGCATACCATCTTCTGTGTTTATTAAAACGGTTACAACTTCACCTTCTTTCATTAAATCAGGACTATCTAAAGTGGCTTTTTGTAATGCTATTTGTGAATAATCGCTTGTATTCATAAAATGATAGGTTTCGCCTTCATTGTATAAATATTGAAATTTATGCGTTTCAACTCTTACATCTTCTAATTTATGTCCTGCAGAAAAGGTATTATCAATAACTTTACCTGTAGTTACACTTTTAAGTTTTGTTCTTACAAAAGCAGGCCCTTTACCTGGTTTTACATGTAAAAATTCTATAATTTTAAAAATATCATGATTGTATCGTATACATAATCCGTTTCTAATATCACTAGTACTTGCCATATAATTAATTTGATTTAAAATATCCTTTCATAATACCACGGTGTGAATTCTTTATAAATTGAAGAATTTCATCACGTTCTGGTGTTGCTTCCATTTCAGCTTCAATAATTTCAGAAGCTTGTGTGTTGTTATAATTTTTTTGGTACAGAATTCTGTATATATTCTGAATTTCTCTAATCTTTTCGGTATCAAAACCACGTCTTCTTAAGCCTACAGAATTAATACCAACGTATGATAATGGTTCTCTAGCAGCTTTTACAAATGGAGGTACATCTTTTCTAACTAAAGACCCGCCTGTTACAAAGGCATGGTTTCCAACAGAAACAAACTGATGTACCGCTGTCATACCTGCTAACACTACATAATCGCCCACTGTTATGTGGCCTGCTAATGTACTATTGTTTGAAAAAATACAGTTATTACCCACAATACAATCGTGCGCTATGTGGCAATAGGCCATAATTAAACAATTATTACCAATTACGGTTTTCATTCTATCGGCTGTACCTCTATTAATGGTTACACATTCTCTTATGGTAACATTATCGCCTATTTGTACTATGGTATCTTCGCCGTTATACTTTAAGTCTTGTGGATTTGCAGAAATAACAGAACCTGGAAATATACTACAATTTTTACCTATACGGGCACCTTCCATGATGGTTACATTGCTTCCAATCCAAGTGCCTTCACCAATAACAACATTGTTATCTATGGTAGTAAAAGGCTCAATCACTACATTTTTAGCAATTTTAGCACCAGGGTGCACATAAGCTAAGGGTTGATTCATTTTTTATTTTTTTATTTAGTAAGTATAAATGTTATGCGCAATAAAAAGTTAATGTTATTTTACTTTTGTTATTTGCGCCATTAATTCTGCCTCGGCACATAATTTACCGTTGGCATAAGCATACCCTTGCATGTGGCAAATACCACGACGTATAGGAGTTATTAATGAACATTTAAAAATTAACGTGTCTCCTGGCATTACTTTTTGTTTAAACTTTACATTATCCATTTTCATGAAAAATGTTAAGTAATTTTCAGGATCTGGCACGGTGTTTAAAACCAAAATACCACCAGTTTGCGCCATAGCTTCTACTATTAAAACACCTGGCATTACAGGTGCTCCCGGGAAGTGTCCTTTAAAAAACTCTTCATTCATAGTAACGTTTTTGGTTGCTGTAACATGGTTATCTGTTAGCTCAAAAACTTTATCTATTAATAAAAATGGTTGCCTGTGTGGTAACATAGCCATTATTTGGGTAACATCCATTAATGGCGCTTGGTTTAAATCTATATTAGGAACGTTGTTTCTACGCTCGTTTTTTATAATTTTAGCTAATTTTTTAGCAAATTGTGTGTTTACAAAATGACCTGGTTTGTTAGCTATAACTTTACCTTTAATACGGGTTCTAACCAAAGCTAAATCTCCAATAACATCAAGTAATTTATGTCTTGCAGCTTCATTTGGGTAGTGCAATGTAAGGTTGTCTAAAATACCATTAGGTTTTATAGCAATACTATCTTTTTTAAAGGCTACTTTTAGTTTTTCCATAGTGTCTTCAGACAGTGGTTTGTCTACATACACAATAGCATTGTTTAAATCGCCGCCTTTAATTAAACCATGCTCTAAAAGCATTTCAAGTTCATGTAAAAAACTAAAGGTTCTAGAGCTTGCTATGTCTTCTTTAAAATCAGACATTTGTTTTAAGGTAGCATTTTGGGTGCCTAAAACTTTTGTACCAAAATCTACCATGGTAGTAACTTGATATGCTTTTGCTGGCATCACTAATATTTCACTACCAGATTCTTCATCAGTATAAGATACTATTTCTGTAACTTCAAATTCTTCTCTAAACGCATCTTGTTCAACAATACCTGCTTTTTCAATAGCTTCAACAAAAAACTTTGAAGACCCATCCATAATTGGTGGTTCAGAAGCATCTAATTCTATAATGGCATTATCAACATCTAAACCAACAAAGGCTGCTAAAACATGTTCAGAGGTTTGAATTTTAACACCGTTTTTTTCTAAACAGGTGCCACGTTGTGTGTTGGTAACATAATTGGCATCTGCTTCAATAATTGGAGCGCCTTCTAAATCTACGCGTTTAAAAGCCAACCCAAAGTTTGCCGGTGCTGGTGTGAATTTTAGTGTAACATCTTTACCGGTGTGCAAGCCTACGCCTGTTAAAGATACTTCGTTATCAATGGTTTTCTGTTTTACATCAGTGTTTATAATTCCCATTATTATTTTTCTATATCGTTTAGTTTCTTAACTATTTTTGGTAAGTTTTTAAAGTGTACGTAAGATTTGTTATAATCTGAATACGGTAAAGCTGGCGAACCTTGTAACACTTCGTTGTCTTTTACATTGCGTCCAATACCAGACTGGGCTTGTATTTTCACATTGTTACCAATGGTAATATGGCCAACAATACCAACCTGCCCTCCTATTTGACAATTTTCGCCAATTTTAGTTGAGCCAGCAACACCTGTTTGTGCCGCTATTACAGTATTTTTACCAATTTCTACGTTATGTGCTATTTGTATTTGGTTGTCTAGTTTAACACCACTACGTATTATGGTTGATCCTAAGGTAGCCCTATCAATGGTAGTTGCAGCACCAATATCAACATGGTCTTCAAGAATTACATTACCAATTTGAGGCACTTTATGGTATTCCCCTTTTTCATTAGGCGTAAATCCAAAACCATCAGCTCCTATAATAGCCCCTGAGTTTACTACGCAATTATTACCTATTACGGTTTCAGAATATATTTTAGCACCTGCAAATACAACAGTATTATTGCCTATAGTGACATTATCACCAATATAAGCGTTGGGGAAAATTTTAACGTTATCGCCAATGTTTACATTTTCACCTATATAAGAAAAAGCACCAATATAAATGCCACTGCCGTAAGAGGCTGTATTTGCTATAAAATGAGGTTGCTCTATACCTTCTTTATTGTTTTTAACTTCGTTATAATACGCTAAAAGCTTTGAAAAGGCTTTATAAGCATCATCTACTTTAATTAAAGTGGTGCTTATAGGTTCTTCGGGTGTAAAACTTTTATTAACAATAGCCACAGTAGCTTTTGTTGTGTAAATATGTGCGGTGTATTTAGGGTTTGCCAAAAAGGTTAATGCACCTTCGGTCCCTTCTTCTATTTTTGATAATTTAGATACTTCGGCGTTTGGATTGCCTACTACATCGCCCTCTAAAATACCTGCAATTTGTTGTGCTGTAAATTTCACACTGTCTTGAGTTTGTAGTTATTTGTTAGTTTGGTAGCGCAAAAATAGAAAAAATGTGCTAAAATTTGCTATGTACCATTTCTTATTAATTTTTAATTAGCTGATATCTGTTTTAGGATAGCACAAATAATACTTAGTAACAGGTTTTGAAAGTGCTTTCAAATTAAGGTGATCTGAAGCTTTTACGATGTCTTCAATTTTGCCATTTTTATACAAAATGTTAATACCCCTATGCTTTAATTGGTAGGCTTGGTTTGATATACTTCCAGTAAATACAAAGTAGGCCGCTTCTTCGCTACTAATATTATGCTTTTGCATTAATGCCGTTGTATGATTATCTAAACTACTTGTTTTAGCGGGTTTCTTTTTAAGTTTTATTTTTAAAAGGTTTCTATTAATAATCATTTCGCATAAGTTGCTTAGCACAAAATCGTCTTCGTACTGCCAGTGTTTCATTGCCGAAATAATATCATAATCATCTAAACGCGCAAATACCTCTAAGGTTTCAGTAGTAAAGTTTTCTTTTGTAATTTTTGTATCTAAAAAATACATAAGTGCTTTACTAGCGTATAATTTATGGCCGCTTTCATGCAATTCTTTGGCGCGTTTTAACACCCTTATTAGCAACTGTTCTGCCACCAAACTGGTTTTATGTAAATATACTTGCCAATACATTAAACGTCTGGCTACAATAAATTTTTCAACACTATAAATACCTTTTTCTTCAACCACTAATTCATCATCAACTACATTTAACATGGTTATTAAGCGCTCACTATTTATGTTTCCTTCGGCAACGCCTGTGTAAAAACTATCGCGTTTTAAATAATCGGCCCTATCCATATCTAACTGACCAGAAATAAGCTGACACAGAAAATTTCGATGATATTCACCTTTAAAAACCGCAATGGCAAGCGTTAAAGTTCCGTTAAATTCTTCATTTAAACGCTCCATAAAAAGCAATGAAATTTCTTCATGTGATACGTTGTTTACAATACTATGTTCCATAGCATGCGAAAAAGGCCCGTGCCCAATATCATGTAATAAAATAGCAATGTAAAGCGCGTTTTCTTCGTCTTCAGAAATGCTAACACCCTTAAAACGAAGCACATTTACAGCCTGCTGCATTAAATGCATGCAACCTAAAGCGTGATGAAATCTGGTATGATGTGCACCAGGATATACTAAATACGATAAACCCATTTGGGTAATACGCCTAAGCCTTTGAAAATATTTATGCTGAATTAAATCAAAAATTAACGAATTTGGAATGGTAATAAATCCGTAAATTGGGTCGTTTAATATTTTAAGTTTATTCAAACTTTTAAAATTGCGGTTATATTTTACAAATATAATTATTACAATAACATTTAACAGTAGCTTTAATGAATACAATACATATACTTTGGGTTGATGATGAAATAGATTTACTAAAACCACATATTATTTTTTTAGAACAACGCCATTATAAAGTCACCAAATGCAAAAGCGGTACCGAAGCGCTAGATGCCATAGCAGATACAGCGTTTGACATTGTTTTTTTAGATGAAAACATGCCCGGTTTAACAGGTCTTGAAACGCTTAATGCCATCAAAGAAAAAAAGGCTAATTTGCCCGTTGTAATGATTACAAAAAGCGAAGAAGAATATATTATGGAAGAGGCTATTGGAAATAAAATTGCCGATTACCTTATAAAACCCGTAAACCCTAACCAAATATTATTAAGTTTAAAAAAGAATTTAGACCACTCTAGACTGGTTTCTGAAAAAACCACCTCAAATTACCAACAAGAATTTAGAAAAATAGCTATGAATTTGGCCATGGTAAACACCTATGAAGAATGGGTAGAGTTATACCAAAAACTTATTTATTGGGAAATTCAATTAGAAGATATTGAAGACACCGGGATGTTTGAAATTTTAGAATCGCAAAAAAACGAAGCCAACATACAATTTGGTAAGTTTATTGAAAAAAATTACCCCAAATGGTTTGAACCAAATACCAATGCGCCGGTTATGTCTCACACCTTATTTAAGGAAAAGGTACTACCCGAGATTTCACCTAAACAACCTACTCTACTTTTAGTAATTGATAACTTAAGGTACGACCAATGGAAAGCTTTTGAACCCATTATTAATAACTATTATAAAAAAGACAAAGAAGATGCCTTTTTTAGCATACTACCATCGGCAACCCAATATGCGCGAAATGCTATTTTCTCAGGTTTAATGCCTAGTGATATGGAAACCTTATTTCCGCAGTTTTGGAAAAATGATACGGATGATGGTGGAAAAAACTTGCACGAAGCCGATTTTTTAGACGCCCAAATGAAACGTTTAGGCTTAAACAACTTAAACTATGAATACCATAAAATAACCAACCTAAAAAACGGAAAAAAACTAGCAGAAAACTTTAGCACACTAAAAAACAACGATTTAACAGTGGTGGTTTATAATTTTGTTGATATGCTATCGCATGCTAAAACCGAAATGGAAGTAGTTAAAGAGTTAGCTTCAAATGATAAAGCTTACAGATCATTAACCGTAAGTTGGTTTAAAAATTCACCGTTGTTAGACATGATTCAGCAAGCACAACAACTGGGGTTTAAACTTATTTTAACCACAGACCACGGTACTATAAATGTTAAAAACCCTTCAAAAGTTATTGGCGATAGAGAAACCAGCTTAAATTTACGCTATAAAACAGGCCGAAGTTTAACCTATGATTCCAAAGAAGTTTTTGAAGTTAAAAACCCCAAAGCATTACACTTGCCTGCAATAACCATGAGCAGTTCGTTTATTTTTGCTAAAAGCGACTCGTTTTTTGCTTACCCCAATAATTATAATCATTATGTAAGCTATTACAGAAACACATATCAACATGGGGGTATTTCCATGGAAGAAATGATTATTCCGTTTACGGTGCTTTCACCAAAATAATCCACATAATACACAAAACACCTGATGAAATGCATTGAACTGCTAGGAAAAGATAAATTAATTACTTATACTTGCATTAAAATAGGTAGATTTTGAAAGTTGATTATACCATTGAAAACATTGATGCTATAGCGCAAAACATAGTTAACAATTTAACTAGCAACATCATACTATTATATGGCAACATGGGCGTTGGTAAAACCACATTGGTTAAACATTTGGTTAAAACCCTAAGTAGTCACGACGATGTTAGTAGCCCAACGTTTTCTATAGTTAATGAATATGAAGCAAAAGATAAATTAATATATCATTTTGATTTGTATAGAATAAAAGATATTGAAGAAGCTTATAATTTTGGTATTGAAGATTATTTATATAGTGAAAACTACATACTAATTGAATGGCCAGAATTAATAGAAAAATATATTGATAACCCTGTTAATTGTATTAAAATTGTTTTAAACCCAGACAATTCAAGAACGTTAACATTACAGTAACCAACAAAAAAGCAGAATACTGCTGCCATATGTAACGCTAAACCAAATGATTAAAATGAGCGTATTTTTTGCTATGTACGGAAAAACCATAGCTAAATTTTACAAAAACCCTCTTTTTAACATTTCTTTAACATTTTGAAGCCAACTGAATTTTAGTCTTTAGCTACTTTTGAGGTAAATAATTAATTAATTTAAATCCCTTAAAAAAATGAAAACTAAAAAGTATTTAATCGCTTTAGCGATTTTTACCGGAATGGTATTTTTAGCTCAGGCAGCTGATTCATATAATGATAATGGAACAGAAACAGCAAAAGTTGACAAAAGAAAAATCAAAGTTCCAAGGAGCGGATAGAAAAGGCTTAATAGTAGGCAGTATTGTTGCTACCATAATAGCAAGCACGCCTTACTTATTTTATTTATATGAAAGTGTTCCAAACGAAAAGGTTTGGAACACTTTTTTATTTACATACAATAGTGGTTATTTTGAGGATGCCAATGTGGCCATGTGGATTATTACAAGTAAATCGATTCCCTTAATTTTACTTGTTTTATGGTTTTTTACGTGCAGGCATTGGTGGTATCATGTTTTATTAGTACCCATAGTCATGTATGCTTATCAATTATTCGACACTATAAGTAATGATCAAGTTTATTTTGACTCTAACCAACTTGTTTATTTAATACCTGTTATGGCAGTATTTATTCCTTCAATTTATTTAATAAGAGCACGTATTTTTAATAAAATTAACGATGCTGAAAAATCGTTAGAAGAATTAGAAGAAGAATTAAAATTATCGCCAAAAAACTTTTGGCAAAAAATTAAACAATACTTTTAAATTATTTATCGCTGCGGTCTAAGCGGTCTCTTTCTTCCAATTCAATGGTGCGCTTTTTAATTTTTAGTTTTGTATTACCAAATTTGTAGTTAAAACCAACAGTAAACAATCTGTTTTCAATATTCGACTTTGTTAAAATATCTTGATTTAAATAATTGGTGCTATAATTAAAATTTAGTGTGTTAAAAATATCGGTAACTCCCAAACTTAATGACGCTTTATTGTCCCAAAACGTTTTTCTTACACTTAAATCTACTCCCAATCGCGAACTTGCTTCCGAAGGGCCATCAACTATAGGCGATATATAAAATAAAGAGGCCTCAGCACTTAAACTTTTATCTTTTAAAAAGCTAACATAATTCACCATTTGTGCTAATAATGTCCACTTTTCGAAATTTAACGTTGCGCTATTGTTTTCTAAAGCAATAAACGTATTATCATAATAAAAAATACTAGATAATACATAAATACTCCAATCTTTAAGTATTGGTGTGTAGGTTGTAAAATCAAAACCATAAGACACACTGTTGTCTATATTAGTATTTATGTATTTAATAAGGTTTTCGTTATTATCTTGAAAACTAACTTCTAACGTCGGATTGTTTTCATAGCGGTAGTATAACTCAAAAGTAAAGGTATTATTTAGCGTATATCCTAATGTAAACACGTCATCAATTTGTGGTAACAGGCCTGGGTCTCCTGTAATGTATGTATTGTCGTTTAAAAAGAATTTAAACGGGTTTAACTGGTTATATCTAGGCCTATAAATACGTTTTTTATAGTTGGCATACACTTCGTGATTTTGATTAATACGGTGCAAAAGATTAACCGATGGAAACAACTTAAAATAATTAGTGTCATTATCTTGATTTTGTGATGCAGACACACTATTTATTGTAGTATATTCACCACGAAAACCTGCCTTTAAGCTCCAATTTTGCCAATCTTTTTCAAAACTAACATAGGCGGCGTAATTGCCCTCTTCATAATCAAAAATATCAGAATTTTCAAAATCTGTTTCTTTCATTCCATTTTCAAAAGAAAACTGATTTAAAACACTTTCAGAATTTATATGTGACACCTTCACCCCTGTTTCAAACAAAGCATCATTAGCCAAAGGCCATTCAAAATCAGTTTGTGCTGTACTTAGTTTTATAACCTGACTAGAAAAGGTTTGAAATTTATTATTTCTAAAAGGGCTGTTTGCATTTGGTAGAAAATACCCAGTATTAACATCTTGAAAGTTAGAAAAATCATAATTTGTATGATGCAAACTGGCCGATAATTGTGCACCTTCTTTGTTAAATTGATGTTTATAATCTAAAGTAAACGCCATATTAAAAAGCTCTAAAACAGCATTGTTGGTGGTGTGAAATGTAGAATCTAAATTTTTATTAGCATCAAAAACTTCGGTATAGGAATCTACATCGGTTTGCGAAGGACGCCTTGGTGAAATTAGCATATTGGTGCTTAACCCTAAACTATTCTTGGCATCTATACTATAATCTATTTGCGCATTAATGGTTTTATTAGCCGATTGTCTGGTGCGTTTATAATCTGTTTCCCAAGCAGTTGTTTGGATGTTATTGGTATAAAAGTTTACAAATTCTAGATTGTTTCTGTAGGCTTTTTGCGGATTATCATTAAAATTGACATACGTATTCAGCTTATCTGATTTAAAAAAATGACTTGTACCATACGAAAACTTAGGAAACTGAAACCCCTGTTTATAACTACCATAAACAGAACCATGATAGCCGGTAATTAAATTTCTAGTAGTTACAATATTTAAAACCGAACCGCCTTCAGCTTCATATTTTGCTGGTGGATTGGTAATAACCTCTACAGATTTTATGTTATTGGCCGGTGTTGCCTCTAAAAGCTGCAACACTTCATTGGCAGACAAATGTACTTTACGGTCGTTTATGTATATGGTAGGTTCTGAATTTTTAATAGATATACGGCCATCAAACACCAAAACACTGGGCGTATGCTTTAACACATCTAGCATGGTATTGTTAGAAAGGGTAGAGTTTTCAACTTGAAACACCAACCTATCTACCATACGCTTTATAGTAGGTTTTTTAGCAACAACCGTAACACCATCAAGAGATTCTACAGCATCTTTTAATATTAAAGTATTCACGTTAACATCACTAGAAACTGTTAACGATCTTTTTAACGTGCTATACCCCAAAAAACGCACTTCTAAGGTATATACACCACTTTTTAAATGTTGCGCCACAAAATTACCTAGGTCATCTGTAGTGGTTCCCTTTACAATCACGTCATTTTGCAATAAAACAATATTAGCAAACGCTATAGGCTTTTGCTGCTCATCTATAACTTTACCGCTTACAGTATATGTTTGAGAAAACACTAGACTATTAAAAAATATAATAGAGAGAAGTAGTATTTTTTTTATCATTAGGTTAAATTCTGATTACAAAAATACATAATTTAACATTTAAGCACTTCGGAAAAACCACAGAAAACGGCAAAACAAACATCACTTTTATTAATTTGTTATTTTTTTAATCAATAATTATATTTTGTTTTAATTCGCATTAAAAAATTTATTTGTAATTTGATTTTTATAAACAAACAACACCATGTCAAATCCATTATCCCCTTTTACTAAGCAACAGCTTATTCCGCAAGAAGAAACCTTAGAAATTTTTAAAAAAAAGGGTGATTTATTTATAGGTATTCCAAAAGAAACCGCTTTTCAAGAAAAACGTATTTGTTTAACGCCCGATGCTGTTTATGCGCTAGTAAATAATGGCCACCGCGTATTATTAGAGGCCGGTGCTGGTGAAGGCGCTAGTTTTACAGATAAAGATTACAGTGAAGCAGGTGCTGAAATAACCAAAGATACCGCCAAAGTATTTGGCTGCCCTATGATTTTAAAAGTAGAGCCGCCAACACTAGAGCAAATAAAACTTATAAATCCTGGTACCATCCTAATATCGGCATTACAATTAAAAACACAAACAAAAAAATACTTTGAAACCTTAGCTAGCAAACGTATTACAGCTCTAGCTTTCGAGTTTATAAAAGATGCCGATGGTACATATCCTGCGGTAAAATCCTTAAGCGAAATAGCAGGTACTGCCTCGGTATTAATTGCTTCAGAATTGCTATCAAACCCCCATACGGGTAACGGCCTTATGTTTGGTAATATTAGTGGTGTGCCACCGGTTGAAGTGGTTATTTTGGGCGCAGGTACAGTAGGTGAATTTGCTGCCAGAGGCGCCATGGGATTAGGAGCTAACGTGAAGGTTTTTGATAATTCTATTACCAAATTACGCTGCATTCAAACGCATTTGGGTAGGCCTTTTTTCACATCTACCATACAGCCTAAAAATTTAACCAAAGCCTTAAAACGTTGCGATGTGGTTATTGGTGCTGTTAGAGGTAAAAACAGATCGCCTATAGTGGTTTCTGAAAGTTTAGTACAATCTATGAAAAAAGGCGCTATTATTATAGATGTTAGTATTGATATGGGTGGTTGTTTTGAAACCAGTGAAGTAACATCTCATAAAAACCCCACCTTTGAAAAACATGGTGTGGTACATTATTGTGTGCCTAATATTCCTGCCAGATATCCTAAAACTGCTTCAGTTTCAATAAGTAATATTTTCACGCCCTACTTAATGCAAATTGCAGAAGATGGTGGTTTAGAAAATTCATTACGAATAGACCGCGGTTTAAGAAATGGGTTGTATTTTTACCACGGCATTTTAACCAGTAAACCCGTTGGCGAATGGTTCGATTTAGGATATAATGATGCCAATTTGCTTATTTTTTAACAGCTTCCTAAAACACAATACATGAAATTAATGCAACGTTTAGGCTACTATTTGGGTGGCTTTTCAGTAGGTTTAATCATTTTAGCTTTTTTTTTAAGTGGTAAAAAAACCTCGTGTAGTTACGGGCCAGAAGCACGCGTTTTAAAAAACATAAACTCTAAAACCCTTCATTATACACCAAGGTTTTTAAAAGATTCTGTAATAATTACACAAATTTTGCACACTGGTAATGTGGTGTTTTCAAAAAGCAACCCTAGGCAAACACCTTGTGGCACTTATTGTATTGAAGGGCAGTACAATGATTTTCTGTATGAATTAACCATTGAAAACTGCGATAGTATAGCTACCGTTAAAAATTTTAAGCACGCCCCCTAACATGCTAAAACGAGGTTTTGATATTGTTTTTTCGGTTATTGGTATTATCATAACGGCGCCCTTACTTGCAATTATTGCCATACTTATAAAACTAGACTCTAAAGGCCCTATCCTATTCATACAAGGGCGTGTTGGGAAGCACAACACAGATTTTAATATTTATAAATTTAGAACCATGCGTGTGCGTTCTGAAACATCGGGCTTGCTCACCCTTGGTAATAATGATAATAGAATCACTAAAGTTGGTTATGTATTAAGACGGTATAAATTAGATGAATTTCCACAGTTATTCAATATTTTAAAAGGTGATATGAGTTTTGTAGGGCCACGACCCGAACTACGATATTACGTTAATTTTTATACTGAAGATGATATGAAAATTTTTGCGGTACGCCCAGGTATTACAGGGCTTGCCTCTTTAAAATATCGGAATGAGGTTGAACTTTTAAAAGCAGCCGATGATCCTGAACATTTTTTTATACATACTATAATTCCTGATAAACTGCGTTACAACAAAACCTACATTAAAAATCAAAGCTTTTTATTAGATATCAAACTTATAGCGCAAACCATTTTTAAAGTCATAACTAAATAATATACTTTTAATTATAAATGCTGCCGTTTCTAATTTTATGACTACATTACAAATTTTATACGTTTAGTAAAAAACATCTACACAAAATAAAAATTTAATTTACATCATAATTAAGCAATTTGAGCTTAAAATACACATAAAAACCATGTCACAGACAACAAACATAAACCTTGCCGTTCTTATTGATGGCGATAATATACCTTCTGCATAAGTAAAAGAAATGATGGAAGAAATAGCAAAATACGGCAACCCCACAATAAAAAGAATTTATGGTGATTGGACTAAGCCTAATTTATCTAAATGGAAGAACATGTTATTAGAACATGCCATAACACCTATTCAACAATATGGTTATACCTCTGGTAAAAATGCTACAGATTCAGCCATGATTATAGATGCTATGGATATTTTATACTCTAATAAAGTACATGGGTTTTGCATTGTCTCTAGTGACAGTGATTTTACCAGATTAGCAACAAGATTAAGAGAAGCAGGTATGCAAGTAATTGGTATTGGTGAAAAGAAGACACCAAACCCATTTATAGTGGCCTGTGATAAGTTTATATATATTGAAATTCTTAAAACACAATCAAAAGAAAAACAATCTGAAGAAGCTAAAGAACAAGACATAGAATCAGTTGAAAAAATAACAAATAAAGAGCTGAAACTTATTGCGGATTCTATTAATGCCGTGTCAGATGATGATGGTTGGGCTTTTTTAGGAGACGTTGGAAGTTTAATTCAAAAAAAACGTCCTAATTTTGATCCTAGAAACTATGGGTTTCAAAAGTTAACGCCACTAATAAATGCAACAGCTGCTTTTGATATTGAAAAACGCGAAAACCAAAAAGGAAAATACAAATTAATTTATGTAAAAAATAAAGAAAAGCGGTTGACACGTAATTAAAAATTTAAATTTAAAACATCGTATATTTATACGTTACCATACAATAAATTAATTTCATAGTGTGCATACATGAAACCAAATACGCCCAATTATTTAGACCAACTTTTTAATAGCTATGAAGAGGTCTCTGATCAAACTACCTATGCTACACAAAATAAAACACTAGATTTTTCACAACATACCATTTTAATAACAGGCGCTGCAGGCACCATTGGCAGTGCATTAACCAATCAATTGGCTGCTTCAAATGTTAAAAAATTAATAGCTGTTGATGTTGCAGAATCCCCTCTTTATAATCTTAGCAAAGCCTTAGAAAACACAGCAAACAACCACATAACTTTTGCACTTTTAGATATTTTAGATGAAGATGCATTGCTGCACATTTTTAAAACACACCAACCAACACTGGTATTTCATACCGCCGCTTACAAGCATGTGCCCCTTATGGAAAACGCGCCATACAATGCTGTTAGAGTAAATATTTTAGGTACACATCGTGTAGCTAATATGGCGCATACATTTAAGGTACAAAAATTTGTGTTTATATCAACCGATAAAGCTGTGCAAGCATCGGGTGTTATGGGCATGAGTAAAAAGGTGGTCGAAAACTATCTACACACCCTATCTAAAACCAGTACTACCTCCTTTATAACAGCAAGGTTTGGTAATATTTTTGGTTCTAATGGTTCTGTGGTATGCCAGTTTAAACAACAATTAGCGTTGGGTTTACCGCTAACCATTACAAATACCAATATTGCACGCTATTTTATTTCCAAGCAACAGGCTACCGCACTTATTTTACAAATAGCAACATATAAAAGTAAAGGCTATACATTATACAGTTTCAACATGGGGCAAGCCATTAAAATTATAGATATCGCAAAAAAGCTTTTACAGCGTAATCATAAAAATCTAGAAGATCACATCCGTATTACAGGCCTCAGGCCAGGTGAAAAGTTTTCAGAAATCTTAGTTGCTGCTCATGAAACCATAATACCTACCGCCCATAAAGATATTTTTGAAATTAGCACGCAAACACCGTGCAATAATATTACTGATATTTCTGTGTTTGAAACAGTAAAACCGCATACTGCTGCACATACTATAAAAGCCTTACTTAAAGCACATATCTAAAACGCATTTGCATTTTTTTCATTGAAACGATTACTCATAACCATCAATTACTGAAAATACACAAAGTTTTTCGGTTTTACAGTTACGCTAGCAATATCGGGTGAATTCTTAGAGGTAGCCAACTATGCAGTAATGGCATTTATAGATTATTAACATCAATACGGAACGAATTTTGATATCGTAATAAAATGTATTTACTTTGTAATAACATACTAAGATATTATGGAAACATCAATAATCAAAATTGGAAATTCAAAAGGGCTTCGTTTAAGCAAGACCATTTTGGAAAAATATAACATAAAAGACAAGGTTGAACTTATTCTTGAAAAAGGGCAGATAATTATAAAACCTGTTACTTCACCAAGAAAAAATTGGGAAGAGAAATTTAAGAAGATGAGTGAAAACGGTGACGACAAATTACTTATGAATGATGTGTTCGATGATGAAAACCTTGAAGAATGGATTTAAAACAATATGCAATAGTTCTTGTAAATCTTGACCCAACAATTGGGAGTGAAATAAAAAAGACAAGACCTTGTGTTATCATTTCTCCAAATGAAATGAATAAATATTTAAACACCATCGTGCTTGCTCCAATGACTACAAACCTGAAAGAGTATCCAACAAGAGTTTCAGTAAAACATAACGGAAAAAAGGGAATGATTGCAATAGACCAAATTCGGACAGTTGATAAAACCAGAATCGTCCGAGTTTTTGAATGTTTGACAACATCAGAAATCAGAAATTGCAAAGAAGTAATAAAAGAAACCTTTGTGAGTTAAAAAAAGCACTTATGCCTACAATGTGCAAATTAATTACTTAGTTATAAGACTACTATTGGCAACACACAGGCAACGTCTGTATTTATTGTTTGTTTCTTAAATGTTATATGTTGCCTCAACATAATTTAATTAATTAGTGTAAACATGTACCAAAAGCAAATCATCTCAAATTATATTACACTATAAAACTACACCTCTTTTCTGCGCTGGATCTCTTTGTTTATAAGCGTTAATTCTCTACTGGTTTGTCCTGCTACCGAGGTGTTTTCTTCAGCCCTTCTAATTAAATAAGGCATCACATCTTTTACAGGGCCAAACGGTAAATACTTAGCCACATTATAGCTATGGTGTGCCAAGTTAAAACTAATATGATCACTCATACCGTACAATTGGCCAAACCATACGCGGGCATCATTATGGGCTATTTGTTGGTTTTGCATTAAATCCATAAGCAAGTATGAACTGTTTTCGTTATGTGTTCCGGCAAATAAAGCAATGGTATCTATATGCGCCATAATGTATTTTAAAGCCGCATTAAAATTTTCATCGGTTGTAAACTTGTCTTTGCATATAGGTGATGCATAGCCGCGGTCTTCAGCCCTATCATTTTCTTTTTCCATATACGCACCACGCACTACTTTATAACCTAAAAAATAACCTTCGGCAAGGGCTTTTTCGTGTTCTTTTTTTAGAAACGCCATACGGTCGTGTCTGTACATTTGCAGTGTATTAAAAATAAGCGCCTTTTCGGTATTGTAGGTTTGCATCATTTGTGTTACCAAACCATCGGCGGCATCTTGCATCCAGCTTTCTTCGGCATCAACTAAAATAGCAACGTCATAAGCTTTGGCTTTTTTACAAACGGCATCAAACCTCGCTACAATACGTTGCCATGCGTCTTGTTCGGCAGGGCTTAATGTACTGCCAGCACCTACTTTTTCATACAAACGTATACTACCAAATGCCGTAGGTTTAAAAACCGCAATAGGTATAGCTTCTAAATGTTTGGCAAATTCAATAATCTCAAGTATTTTTTCGCATGACGCATCAAAATGTGTTTCATCATTTTTGCCTTCCACAGAATAGTCTAACACAGAACACACCCCTTTGTCATACATCGCATTAATTACAGGTACGCAATCGTTTTCGTTAACACCGCCACAAAAATGATCAAATACGGTAGCACGTATTAAACCATCAATAGGCAAACGTAATTTTATAGCAACATGGGTAAGTGCAGTGCCTATTTTAACCAAGGGCGCTATAGAAATCATTCTAAACAAATAATACGCGCGTTTTAAAGCGGTATTGTTCTTTAATGAAAACGCAATTTCAGTATTATTAAAGATTTGATTGTTTTGTTGCATTATCTTCAAAATTTTCGGCAAATATAATTAACCTTATGCTATCATTTTATATAAAAACGCCGTAATTTCACGGCTTTAAAAATTTTAACTTTTTTTTATGGATTCTATTAGTTATAAAAATTGTAAAATTCATTTCAACAATACGTGCTACACTGCTATAAATGCGCACATTACACAACATAATTTCTCTAAAATCTTCATTTTAGTAGATGAAAACACGCACACCCATTGTTTACCATTATTTTTAAAACATTTAGAAACTCATGTTGCTATTGAGATTATTGAAATAGCATCGGGCGAAATACATAAAACCATAGACACTTGTGTGGGCGTTTGGAACACCTTGTCTGATCTTGATGCCGATAGAAAAAGTCTTATGATAAACATTGGCGGTGGCGTTATTACAGATCTTGGTGGTTTTGTAGCCTGTACCTTTAAAAGAGGTATTGCTTATGTTAATGTGCCTACTACCCTATTATCTATGGTTGATGCTTCGGTAGGTGGAAAAACAGGTGTAGATTTAGGGCATTTAAAAAATCAAATTGGGGTTATTAGCGACCCAGATATGGTACTTATAGATCCGTATTTTTTAAATACACTCCCAGCAAACCAAATGCGCTCTGGTCTTGCCGAAATGCTAAAACACGGGCTCATTAGCGGTGATACCTATTGGCAAAAGTTTCAAGATTTAGCCGCATTAACCTTGGCCGATTTAGACATGCTTATTTATGAATCGGTGCTTATTAAAAAGCATGTGGTTAGCGAAGACCCTTTTGAAGATGGTATACGCAAAACCCTAAACTATGGGCATACCCTTGGGCACGCCATAGAATCGTATTTTTTAAGTCACCCAAACAAGCAAACACTGCTTCATGGTGAAGCTATTGTAATAGGCATGATTTTAGCAAACTACATTTCTACTCAATTAACAGGGTTTCCTAAAGAAACTACAGACGCAATTAAAGCGTTATTTGTTAGTTACTATGGTAAAGTAAAAATTGATACCTCTGAATATGAACCAATAATGGAGCTTCTTAAATATGACAAGAAGAATAACCACGGAAATATTAATTTTGTATTGTTAGAAGCCATAGGAAAACCTAAAATAGATTGCAAAGTAGATGATGCCATTATTATTGATGCCTTTGCATATTACGCCAGTTAAATACTAATATCACGTCAGTCCACGTGATTTTGAGGCACAAGGCATTGTATCGAGAAGCCATAGTGAGCAATACGATACCAATAAAATCGCATCAGGCGAACTGATGATGATGAAAAAATTATGCTCACAAAAAGAATAATTCCTTGCCTAGTTATTAAAATGGTCGCACCGTAAAAGGCGTAAACTTTTCAGATTTACGTGATGCCTACACTATCTAGTAAAACACGTTAAACAATATGCCGAAGTTTGTACAGTCCCCCTAAATATAACCTATAATCCTAGCACCTCAGTTCGCGTTTCATCTCACTATAAAGCATGGTATCAAAAACCTGGTATTAAAATTGAGCTGTTTTTTTTGTAAATTTGTTTAAGACAATTTTTATTTACATGGACATACAAACCACAAAACTAGAATTACTAAAAATCATTTTAGAAAACGAAAACGCTGAATTTATTCAACGTATAGCTGATTTTGTGAAAAAAGAAGAAAAAGATTTTTGGTATGACCTTAGTGCCTCTGAGCAGGCAGAAATCAAAAAAGGCATTCAAGACCTTAAAGAAGGACGAAGGATTTCTTACGAGGATTTTTTAAATAAAATGTCGTAAATAATGACTGTATTTTTATCTGCTCTTGCAGAAACTAAGCTTCTAAAACTATCAGAATACTTAATAAAACATTGGAATTTAAAAACAAGAGATGATTTTATTACTAAATTAACTGAAAAAATCAACCAAATTTCAGTGCATCCAGAAAGCTTTCCGAAATCATCTGAATTCCAAAACCTGTATAAATGTGTTGTAACAAAACAAACAACCCTGTATTATCAGATTAATTTCCCTAAAAATGAAGTTGAAATCATTACTATTTTTGATAGCCGACAACAACCTGAAAGGCTAAAAAAAGATATAAATTAAACCATATAAAAACAGCGAAAAACGACATCACTACAAAACAGTTAAACAACCCTTTTCAAATTCTTATCACATCAGTTCGCGTAATTTTGGGCACAAGGCATTGTATCAAAAACCAAACGCTATAAACACACTCATACGTTGATATCATCATGCTATATCACAAACAAAAAAACGTCGGTAATTATAATATCACAGACGTTTTTTATATTAAAATATATCGTTTTTAAGCCTTCCCTTTTTTAAACCAGCGTTTCTTTTGAGGTGCTGCATAATACCCATAATTACCACCGTAACCATAGTTAGATTCTTGTACATCATTCACCACAAGCATCATACCGTTTAATTTATTATCGGCATGTAATTCTTTGGTAAAGTTTAAAATGCGCTTTTCGGTATAGCCTGCTCTGGTTACATATATGGTATGACCCGCATATTGGCTTATTAATAATGTATCTGTGACTAACATGGCAGGAGCTGTATCTACAATAACATAATCGTACTGTTCAGAAACAGTATCAAATAATACTTTCATACGGTCACTCATTAACAACTCTGCTGGGTTTGGTGGTATTTTACCAGATAGCATAATATCAATAGACACGTCATTAATATCATACGGGTTTACAGCATCTTGAATACCTAAGGTATCATCTACTAAAAATTCTGTTAAACCAATATCAGCTTCTTCCGTATCTATGCGGCGTTTAATAGCTTTATAAATTTGTGGGTTACGTATATCAGCCCCAAGTAACAACACGCGTTTACCTGCATTAGCCATCGTTAATGCCAAGTTTAAACTCACAAACGATTTTCCCTCGCCGCTAATAGTAGAGGTTACAAATATCACATTGTTTTGCGTTTTCACTTGTCTACCGCGTGCAATGAAGTCTAGGTTGGTACGTATAATTCTAAACGATTCAGACATGATAGAACGGTCGTGCTTGGTTACCAAACCATTGGCTTTATTGCCAAAATTTGGTATTTCACCCAGTACCGTAATATTAGGAATTTCCTGTTGCAAGTCTTCTTTACTATGAATTTTAGTATCTAATAAATCTTTCACGTAAATAACACCAAACGGTATAAACAAACCTAAAAATAAAGCCCCAAAAATAAGCACTGTAGGCTGTGGTGCTATAAAACTACCCAAGCTATAAGGGCTTTCAACCACTTTTATTTTTGGTGAAATCGATGAAATAGATATGTGGGCTTCCTCACGTTTTTCTAAAAGAAAAATGTACATCGATTCTATAATACCCTGCTTACGCTGTATAGAACGTAAGGTACGCTCTTGGTTAGGTGCAGAGTATAATTTTGAATTTATTTTACGTGAACTATTTTGTAAAGCGCCTAATTGTATGTTTAAGGTTTGTTTGGTATTGTTAATACTTTGCAAGAGGTTACCGCGTATTTGCCCAAGCGTATTATCTAATTCTACCACCACGGCATTATTCTCGCCAGCACTCTTTAAATAATTACTGCGTTGTGCTAACAACTCATTGTAGCGAGACGCCATATTATTTATAGCGGCATCACCACCACCTATGTTAGACGGAATGCTTTCATAAGGATTATCACCCAAAGCACCGCCCATATAATCTAACAAACTCAGTTGGGTTTTGGCTGTTTGAATCATTTCTTCATTTTGCACACTAGAGCTAAACGCCTGTTCCGATGAACTGGCCATATCAGCAATACGGTTACGCGATTTAAACCCTACAATACTATCATCTACGTTTTCAAGATCAGATGCAATAGATTGCACACGCTCATTAATAAAATTAGCCGTGTTAATCGCTTGTCGGCGTTTTTTATTAATAGACGAGGTATCGTATTCATCAATAAGCGTCCCTATAATATCAATGGCTTTTTTCTCCACAGGGTCGTCCATTGTAATATTTAATACTTTAGACGATTCCCCACTGGGGTACACCCCTATACGGCCTTTTAAACTTTGCGCAATGCGTTCAACAGGAATAATATCTACTTTAATAATTTGATTGGTATAACCACTAATATTGGTGTTAGGTGTTAAAATCATCCCTCCAAAATGCGTGTCTATTTTTTCACCAAAGGCCAGTGGTTTGGGGGCATCATCTTCATGTAACCTGTAATTAAAATGCGTGTTAGATGTTGCTTCTACATAAAAGGTAAAACCCACTTCATTAATTAACGAATCTGATGCTATAAAATTAATTTGAAATGGTTTTTTACTGTATAATTCATAGTCTTTAACACGCCCAATAGAAAAATACTGAATGTTTAAATCCAGCTTATCCACAATATTACGTAAAAACTCTCTAGACTTAATTACCTGAATTTCATCATCTATTTTAGCAGCCTCATCGCCTGAAAAAATGGTTAAATCTTTAATAGCTGCTTTTCCGGTTTCATTTTCACCATCATCTAACACCATAATTTTAGCCATGGCGGTATATTGCGGTACAAGCGTTCGCATTTGTAAATAAGCCAATACCAAAAAAACAAGTACTGAAAGTACAAACCATTTCCAATGCTTGGTATAGCCGCTTATAAACTTTTTAAAATCAAAATTTTGAAATCCGTTTCCTTTAGGGTGCTGGTTTAAAGGTTCCATATAATAGTAATTGTCTTATCGGGTAAGTATAACTGCTAAACTAACTATAATACCGGCTACAGAAGATATAACGCCAATACGGGAATCACCAGACGCTCTACTTATTCCACCTTTATTAGGTTTTACATATACAATATCATTTTGCGTTAAGTAAAACACCGGCGAGTTAAACACTTCTTTACTGGTTAAATCTATTTCTGTATAGGTCTTGGTACCGTTAAAATCTCTAATCACCATAATATCTTTACGTTGCCCGTTAATATTAAGGTCGCCTGCCATGGCAATAGCTTCTAATATTGAAATACGCTCACCACTTATAGGGTAAACACCGGGGCTATTTACCCAACCTAAAATACTCACGCGGTAATTTTTTATACGCATAATAACCACCGGGTCTTTAAGGAGTTGCCCTTGTTCAAATTTCTTTTTTAAAAGTTCCTTGGCTTCTTCAACCGTAAGGCCTACCATTTTAATTTTCCCTAATACCGGGTAATCAATATTACCATCGGCATCAATAAGATAATCTATTAACTGGCCACCACCATCACCACCTGTAGCTTCTACTAAGTTATAAGGTTTGGTTACTTCAAGGTTTAAAGTAGATACGTTAATACTTAAAATATCGCCAATTTTAAGTTTGGCTTTAAAGGTATCAGTATCAACAATGGTTTCAAAATTTTTAGCATTCTGAAAATACACCACATCTTTTTTGGTGTAGCAAGATGTGAGAGCTAACAACATAACACACAGGCATACAAGCTTGCATCTATTAAAATAGCGGATCATACAATATAATATATTTGGGGAAAATAATAATTTTTAACCAGTTATTAAAGGCTCTTAGAGGTTTTGTTTGGTTTGTTACTTTGGCCTTCAGTTAAGCTTTTGGCTTTCTTATAAATTTGCACACGCTTATCAAAACGCTCATAATCTGAGTTATTTGATTTATATTCTGGTATTAACTCCTTCATTTTTAAAACAATGTTGTTGTTTTGAAAACGGTTGGTAATACAAAGCTCTTCTATTTGTGCTTTTACATTTGCGTGGTCAAGGTCTCTGGTTTTACTTATCATAATTTTCTTATGGTAGGTAGATAAGGTATTTTCACCATTAGCCAATAACTCTTCGTATAATTTTTCACCAGGGCGTAAACCTGTAATTTTAATATCAATATCATCAGGGTAATGTAAGCCTGATAGTTTAATCATGTTTTTAGCCAGGTCAAAAATCTTAACAGAATCACCCATATCAAAAATAAAGATCTCACCGCCTTTACCCATAGTACCCGCTTCTAATACCAATTGTGAGGCTTCAGGTATGGTCATAAAATAACGCGTAATATCTTTATGGGTTAATGTTAACGGTCCGCCTTGTTCTATTTGCTTTTTAAACAACGGTATAACAGACCCGTTAGACCCTAGTACATTACCAAATCTGGTAGTAATAAATTTGGTTTTACTTTCTTTTTGTAAACAGCTAATATACATTTCAGCCATACGCTTGGTAGCCCCCATTACACTGGTAGGATTCACTGCTTTATCGGTAGATACAAACACAAATTTTCTAACGTTGTATCTAGACGCGGTATCGGCCAATAACTTCGTACCGTTTACATTTATTTTAATAGCCTCGTAAGGCGATTTTTCCATTAAAGGCACATGCTTGTAAGCCGCCGCATGAAACACCATTGTAGGTTTGTAGTATTGAAAAATACTATCCATACGCAAACCATCTCTAATATCAGCTACAATGGCTGTAAAATTGTGTTTACCAGCACGTTTTAAATCTTGTTGCACATCGTATAAAGCAGATTCGGCTTGATCTACCAATATTAAATGCTTCACATCAAAATTAGAAATTTGATTCACCAACTCACTACCAATAGAACCTGCAGCCCCCGTTACAATAACCGTTTCGCCTTTAAATTCATTAATTAAGTTAGGATTTTCTATTTCTATAGGCTTACGGCCTAATAAATCTTCAATCTGGAATTGTTTAATTTGGTTCGCACTAAACTCGCCATCAATCCACTTTTCAATAGGTGGTACTTTTTTAACTTCTACATCTAAAGCTGTTAAACTATCTACCAAACGTATAATACGTCTTGGTTCAATCGTTTGGGCAGCTACAATAATTTCATCAATACCATGTTTCTTAATAAAACGGGTATCTACGTTTTTTGAGGGTACAATACTAATACCATTTATTAATTTACCACGTTTTTTAGCATCATCATCAATAAAGTTAATAATGTTAAACTTTTTATCGGTACCACTTAATAAGGCATTATAGGTAACAATACCAGAATCGCCCGCCCCATAAATTAAAATATTTTTAGAGGTTTTAAACTTACATTTTAAGGTGTTGTATATTAATTTAAAGGCTAACCTACTCCCTGCCAAGGCTACAAAACTTAATAAGGCATGCATGACAATAATGGTTAACGGAATGGTAAACTTAGGCAAGATACCAAAGGCTCTGTTGGTTAACACACCAACACTACAAATAGTTGCAATAAGCATTACGGCTTTAAATACATTGACCACATCGGTAAAACCGGTATGCCTAATCACACTTTTATAAGAGCCTACTAATAAAAAGCTCACACCAGCTACAAACGCTAAAAATGGTAATTGCACAAAAAACTGATTGGTGTCAAAGTTAAGCGTAAAATTAAAACGTATCACGTAGGCCACAAATAAGGTAGCCAAAACAATAGCTAGGTCAATAGCAAATACCAGCCATTTTGAGGCATAGCGTTGCGATAGTTTAAAGAGGTAATTTTGCATCATGATAAATTGGGGGTTTTTAATATAGTATGTAAAATACGGTCTAAATCACTGGGGGTTAAATTAGAACCACTAGGTAAACAAAGCCCTCTATTAAAAAGGTCTTCAGATACACCATTGGTAACATGCGCACAATCCTTAAATACGGGTTGTGTATGCATAGGCTTCCATAAAGGTCTAGATTCTATAGCGTCTTCTAATAACGTAAGGCGAATGGCCTCACGCGTGCTGTATGAATCGGTTAAAATACAGGTTAACCAACGGTTTGAAAACAAACCAGCAGGCTCTTCTAAAAACGTCACGTTTTTAAAATGTGACAAGTGTTGTTTATAAAAGTCGTAATTGCGGCGTCTGGCGGCAACACGGTCGTCTAGTACTTCCATTTGGCCTCTACCAATACCAGCCACCACATTACTCATACGGTAATTATAGCCAATAGCCGAATGTTGATAGTGCGGTGCCTCATCGCGGGCTTGGGTGGCTAAAAATACCGCCCTATCTTTCAAGGCTTGGGTATTTGTTATTAACGCACCACCACCCGATGTGGTAATAATTTTATTGCCATTAAATGATAATATCCCCATATCAGCCAAAGTACCACAAGCCTGTCCTTTATAAGTACTTCCTAAAGCTTCGGCGCTGTCTTCAATCACGGGAATATCATAGGTGTTCGCAATGGCTTGTATGGCCTCGGCCTTGTAAGGCATACCATATAAATGCACGGCAATAATAGCCTTAGGCTTTTTACCTTGCTGTATACGTGCTTTAATAGCAGTTTCTAAAAGCTCAGGACACATGTTCCAAGTATCACGTTCACTATCAATAAAAATAGGTGTGGCGCCTTGGTACACAATAGGGTTGGCAGATGCTGAAAAGGTAAAACTTTGGCATAATACCTCGTCACCTGCACCAACATCTAATAACTGCAATGCTAAATGAATAGCTGCTGTACCGGCGCTTAAGGCAGCTACATGCTTTATACCTCCTAAATACGCTTGTATGGCTTCTTCAAAACCATTCACATTAGGTCCTAAAGGCGCAATCCAATTGGTATCAAAAGCCTCATTCACATACTGGCGCTCCGTACCGCCCATGTGGGGAGATGATAGGTATATTTTAGTTTGGGTTAGCATGTATCATATGTTTTATAAGACAAAACATATAAACGCAACTCCTCACTGTCTCGTAAAAAATTAAAGTTTGTGGTATGTTCCCTCTTAATCATAAATAGTTAATATCAAATCAATGGTGTAAATAATTGCCATAAAATACCTAAAAAGCCTTTGTGCTTGCAGCATGAAACATCAACTCAGAGAGACTTTTTAATCTAAAAGAACTTTTAAGTACTGTATTAAACAATTAAATCAACTTGCTATTAATCAATTCAATCTTGTTTGTTTCCGGGTGTAAATTTAGTAATACTTTTTATCTGCCAAACACGGTTTTTACTTATTTCGCCAAAAGCGATATTAAATTCGGTTAAATACATCAAGTGGTGTGATAGGTAGGGGTTCTTATGCGGATGGTCGATTTTAATATGGTCTATGCGCTTCACAAACCCCTTTATAATCATATATAATATACTACAAACGTTATTTTTTAGGCTTTTTTCAGCATAACTCAATACAATTTAGCATCTTTGAGGTCTCAATACATAAGTTATATGAAAATATTGGTTACAGGCGCTGCCGGTTTTATAGGCTTTCACGTATGCCAAGTACTTCTAAACAAAGGGCATCAGGTTGTTGGTTTAGACAATATCAACAATTATTACGATGTCAACTTAAAATACGCCCGCCTACAAGCTCTAGGCGTATCTAAAAACGATGCTTCGGTGTTTTTAAAACAAACAAGCAGCACCGCGCACCCACAGTTCACCTTTGTACGCATGCATTTAGAAGACCGTGAGGCGCTCCCCCAACTGTTTAAAACCCATAATATAAGCATTGTTTGTAATTTAGCCGCCCAAGCAGGCGTACGTTACAGTATTGAAAACCCTGAAACCTATATTGATGCTAATATTGTAGGGTTTTTAAATATTTTAGAATGCTGCCGCCACCACCACATCAAACACTTGGTCTATGCCAGCAGCTCTAGCGTGTATGGGCTGAACACCCAAATACCTTTTACCACCAACCAACAGGTAGATACCCCCATCAGTTTGTATGCCGCCAGTAAAAAAAGCAACGAGCTTATGGCACATACCTACAGCCATTTATTTAAAATACCTACCACAGGCTTACGCTTTTTTACCGTGTATGGGCCCTGGGGCAGACCCGATATGGCACTCTTTTTATTTACCGATGCCATTGCAAAAGGCCAACCCATAAAGGTATTCAACCACGGTGATATGGCGCGCGATTTCACCTATATAGATGATATTGTAGAGGGTGTTGTGCGCATCCTTGAAAAAGACACAAAACCAAGAATAGACAGCAACAGCTTATATAAGGTCTATAATATAGGGAATAACAACGCCGTAAAACTGCTAGACTTTATTGAAGCTATTGAAACCCACTTAGGTAAAACCGCCATCAAACACATGCTACCCATGCAACCTGGTGATGTGGCGCGCACCTGGGCCAATGTAGACGATTTAATACACGATTATAATTACCAACCCCACACCCCCATCAACCAAGGCGTTAAAGCGTTTGTAAATTGGTATAAAACGCACTACAATGTTACCTAATTGTTAACAAGGGGATTTCGTCGGAAAAAATGAATCATTAACATAATAAGTATGCTGGTTTAATATTTTTTTACATATTTGCGCAGCTATTAATAAACCCAAATTGCATGTTACAAGCATTACAAGATAAAACCGTACTCGTTACAGGCGGTGCTGGCTTTATCGGTTCAAACCTTATTGAAACTTTATTAGAAAACAACATTAAAACAGTCTGTTTAGATAACTTTGCCACTGGCAAACGCCATAATATCGCGCCATTTCTAGACAATACCCTGTTTACCCTTATAGAGGGTGATATTAGAGACATCAACCACTGCCACCAAGCCTGTAAAGGCGTTAATTATGTGTTACACCAAGCGGCTTTAGGCTCGGTGCCACGTTCTATTAACGATCCGGCAACCACCAATGATGTGAATATTTCAGGCTTTTTAAACATGCTTATAGCGGCTAGAGATGCTCAAGTAACGCGTTTTGTATATGCCGCAAGTTCTTCTACCTATGGAGACCATGAGGCCTTACCTAAAGTAGAAGATACCATAGGCAAACCATTATCGCCCTACGCCATCACCAAATATGTGAATGAGTTGTATGCCGATATTTTTAACAAAACCTATGGCTTAGATACCATTGGCTTGCGTTATTTTAATGTATTTGGCAAACGCCAAGACCCTAACGGGGCCTATGCAGCCGTTATACCAAAGTTTGTACAACAACTGGTAAAACACGAATCGCCGTATATTAATGGCGATGGCAGCTACTCACGTGATTTCACCTATATAGATAATGTGGTGCAAATGAACCTTAAGGCCATCACTACAACCAATCAAGCAGCCCTCAACCAGGTATATAACGTGGCTTTTGGTGAGCGTACTACACTGTTAGAGCTTACTAAATTATTAAAAGACTACTTATCGGAATTTGACCCTAAAATAGCCGATGTGGCCATCAAACACCGTGATAACAGAGCGGGCGATATTCCACATTCTTTGGCTTCTATAGATAAAGCAAAAACATTACTCAATTACAATCCCGCATACAGCGTTAGCGAAGGCCTAAAAGCCGCCGTACGTTGGTATTGGGAGCATTTATAATATTACTATAATTACATGACTATTAAAAACATTTGTTGTATTGGGGCAGGCTACGTCGGCGGGCCTACCATGGCGGTCATCGCACAAAAAAATCCTAATATCAAGGTCACCATTGTTGACATCAATGCCGATCGTATTGCGGCCTGGAATGATGCAGACCTTACAAAATTACCGGTATATGAACCGGGGTTGGCCGATATTGTGGGCGCTACCCGTGGTAAAAACCTGTTTTTTTCTACAGCCATTGATGAAGCCATTGATGCGGCCGATATGATTTTTATCTCGGTAAACACCCCTACCAAAACCTACGGTAAAGGCAAAGGGCAAGCAGCCGATTTAAAATATATTGAGCTATGTGCCCGTAACATTGCCAAAGTGGCTACTACCGATAAAATTGTGGTTGAAAAATCAACCCTTCCCGTACGTACGGCCGAGGCCATTAAAAGCATTTTACACAATACCGGTAATGGTATTAATTTTCATATTTTATCCAATCCTGAGTTTTTAGCCGAAGGAACGGCGGTTGATGATTTATTACAGCCCGATCGTGTGCTTATAGGCGGCGAAAACGAGGCTGCTATTGAAAGTTTGGCCAGCGTTTATGCCAGTTGGGTACCGCAAGACCGTATTTTACGTACCAATTTATGGTCGTCAGAGTTATCCAAACTTACGGCCAATGCCTTTTTAGCGCAACGCGTATCGTCTATCAATGCCATCTCAGAACTCTGTGAGCTCACGGGGGCTAACGTTGATGAGGTTGCCAAAGCCATCGGTACCGATTCACGTATAGGCCCTAAATTCCTTAAAGCCTCGGTAGGCTTTGGCGGGTCGTGTTTTCAAAAAGATATCTTAAACCTGGTATACATTGCCCGTTCGTATAACTTACAAGAAGTGGCCAATTACTGGGAACAGGTTATTATTATGAACGACCACCAAAAACGCCGTTTTGCCGATCGTTTGATTAAAACCCTGTACAATACCGTATCGGGTAAAAAAATTGCCGTATTAGGTTGGGCCTTTAAAAAAGACACCAATGATACCCGCGAGTCGGCAGCCATTTACGTCACGGATCATTTATTGAACGAGCAAGCCCATATAGCGGTGCACGACCCCAAGGTACCGGCACAAAAAGTATATGCCGACCTTAATTATTTAAACACCCGTACCGAAGATGACAACCAAAACAACGTAGCGGTGTTACAAAATCCGTATGACGCGGTTAAAGAGGCCCATGCCATTGCTATTATGACGGAATGGGATGCCTTTAAAAGCTTAGATTGGGACGCTATTTACAACAGCATGCAAAAACCGGCCTTTATTTTTGATGGCCGCAATATATTAGATAAACAGACTATGGAAGCCATTGGTTTTGAATACCATGCCATTGGCCAATAACAACACACACTCATGAATACACCAAATATTGCCATTATAGGTTTGGGTTATGTAGGCTTACCCCTCGCCCGTTTATTTGCCACCAAATACCCCGTGGTAGGTTTTGATATTAACCAAGCCCGTGTAGACGAACTCATGCAAGGCGTTGATAGCACTTTAGAGGTAGATAACAGCGTACTACAAGCGGTTATCAAACCACAAGCCAATGCGCAAAACGGTTTGTACTGCACCACAGACCTAGAGGCTATAAAACAGTGCAATTATTACATTGTAACCGTACCCACACCCATTGATAAAAACAACCGCCCCGATTTAACACCCCTGTACAAGTCTAGTGAAACCGTGGGCAAGGTTTTAAAAGCTGGCGATATTGTTATTTATGAATCTACCGTATACCCCGGAGTTACTGAAGACGAATGTGTGCCTATTTTAGAACAGGTCAGTGGTTTGCGTTTTAACACCGATTTTTTTGCAGGCTACTCGCCAGAACGCATCAACCCAGGTGATAAAGAACATACCGTTGAAAAAATATTAAAAGTCACTGCCGGTTCTACACCAGCCATTGGCCAACAGGTGAATGACTTATATGCCAGCGTTATTACCGCAGGTACCCACCTAGCCCCTACCATTAAGGTAGCCGAAGCGGCTAAGGTGATTGAAAACTCACAGCGCGATATTAACATTGCCTTTGTAAATGAGTTGGCCAAAATTTTTAACCTCATGGGCATTGATACCCATGCCGTACTAGAAGCCGCAGGTACCAAATGGAACTTTTTACCCTTTAAACCCGGTTTGGTAGGTGGCCACTGTATAGGTGTAGACCCTTATTATTTAGCGCAAAAAGCACAAGAAGTAGGCTACCACCCCGAAATTATTTTAGCAGGCCGCCGCGTTAATGACGGTATGGGGCAGTATGTAGCCTCAGAGGTCATTAAACTGATGATTAAAAACGACATCATCATTAAAAATGCCAATATCTTGGTATTGGGCATTACCTTTAAAGAAAACTGCCCCGATGTACGTAACACCAAAGTGGTAGATGTCATTACCCAATTACAAAGCTATGGTACTAACATCACCATTTATGACCCTTGGGCAAACCCCGAGGAGGTCATGCACGAATACGGTTTAAAAACCACCCAAAACCTTGAAAACACCAAGGCTGGCGAAGCAGGTACTTATGATGCCGTGGTGTTAACCGTAGCACACCAAGCCTTTTTACAACAAAACCTCCAGCGCCTCTTAGCGCCTAAAGGGGTATTATATGATGTTAAAGGGGTATTAGCTCCTACAGCCACTACCGGAAGGTTATAAATTGTAATACACAAAGCCCTATGTCTAGAGTTAATAAAACACTAAAAAACGCCAAGGTTAGTACGTTTTTCTTTGTGATTACTACTTCTATTGGTATTTTCTCTAGAAGTATATTCTTATCTAAATTAGGAGATGACTTTATGGGGCTTACAGCTACCCTGCAAAGTTTTTTACAATTTTTAAATCTAGTAGAATTAGGTATTGGGTCTGCTATGGGCTTTGCGCTTTACAAATCATTACATAATAAAGACCATGAACAATTAAATGAACTCTTTTCTTTAATTGGCTATTTATACAGTAAAGTTGGTAAAATTGTATTGGTAGCAGGCATGGTTTTATCTTTATTTTTTCCATTAATTTTTAATGACACTACCATACCGTTATATGTTATATATTATGTGTTTTACGTGTACTTGTTTTCAAGTTTGCTTACCTATTTTTATAATTACCAATTAATATTATTACAAGCAGACCAAAAAGGCTACATCCCAACAGCCTATTTACAGATTACACACATTACAAAGGTGTCTTTACAAATAATAACCCTATACCTTACCACTAATTTTATTGTGTTCATAACTATTGAGCTTGTAACTTTAACACTGTTCAATTTATTCATACATAAACGCATACACAAAGAGTATCCTTGGCTCAAATTCCCCAATAAAGGTAATAAGGCTTTACTAACAAAACATAAGCTCATTATTACCAAAATAAAGCAAATGTTTGTACATAAAATAGCTGGTTTTATACTAAAAAGTACAGACAACATTGTTATTTTCTCCTTTGTAAGTTTACAAAGTGTGGCTTATGTAAACAACTACTATTTAATTACCGGTAGTGCATCTGCACTGCTAACCAATTTTTTATCAGGTACGGGGGCTGCTGTTGGGAGTTTAGTGGCTGAAAACGACAAAAAAAAAATAAACAAAGTCTTTTGGGAGCTCATGAGTTTAAACCATTATATAGGTGGCTTGTTAGTACTAGCGCTCTATTATGGCATCAACCCCGTAATTGGGCTTTGGTTGGGTGAGCGCTATATCATGGACGCCCACATTGTTCTATTATTGTTGGCCAATGTCTATATCATGAAGATGCGTGTCCCTATGGATAATTTTATTAGTGCATACGGTATGTTTCATGATGTTTGGGCGCCCATTACAGAAGGACTATTAAACCTAGTTGTATCAATTGTATTAGCATACTTTTTTGGTATTTCAGGGGTGTTATTAGGTACCTTTATTAGTGTTACTTGTATTGCATTAGGCTGGAAACCTTATTTCTTATTTAGCCAAGGTTTTAAAGCAAATATATGGGCGTATTGGAAAGGTTTTTTTACGCTTTTAGTAACATTTAGCATTGCGTTTATTGTTATCAATTACATCGTTACACATTATATAATTATAAATGAACAATCATGGGGTTTACTAATACTGTCCTTAATAAAAGTCGGCTTTATAATTCTTATTATTTATACCTCTTTAATGTTTATATTAAACAAAGGGTTTAAAAATGTCCTTAATAGATTTATAATAATGATCAAAAAATATAAGCCTTAATTAAAATCAATAGTAAATTGTATATTAAAATGAAATGGTCTCCTTTTTTATCAATAGTAATTCCCGTATATAATTCACAAGACTATCTTGCTGAATGCCTTGATAGTATCATTTATCAATCTTTTACTGATTATGAGGTAATCGTTATTAATGATGGCTCTACAGATAACAGCTTATCCATTTGTAATAGTTATAAAAGCAAAATACATAAGCTGAAAGTTATTGACAAAAAAAATGAAGGAGCTAGTGTCGCCAGAAATGTAGGTATCAAAAATGCTATAGGCGATTATATTTGGTTTATTGACAGTGATGACCACATACCTAACAAACATGTTTTCAATACATTAAAGCATAATACCAAAAATACAAAAATAGATATTTTAGGTTTTTCAAACTACATTTATATTGTAGACGAAAAAAAGACAATTAAAGACCAAAGAGTTAACAACACATCTATTATGAGTCCTAAAGAATTTGTTAGTGATATAAATAGGCATGTAAGGATTACACCCTGGATTGTTATTTTTAGAAATATTTTTTTAAAAGAAAATGACATACTATTTGATCAAAACTTAATAATCTCTGAAGATGTGTTATTTATGCATGTATGTATTTCCAAAGCTAAAACAATTAAATACATTCCTGATTATTTATACACTCAAAAATGGAGGGAAAATAGTCTATCAAGTAAAAGTGTAAATAGGCATTATATTTTAAAAGCAGAAATAGCATTGCTAAAATTATCCCAAAATGCAGTAAATACAACTGATTTTGAAGATTTTTGGTATACAAAAATATATGATAGTTACATTAAGATTTATTTTGAATACTACAACTTAAAAGAAGGTCGCAATGATTACAAAAACATAATAAAATCAATGAAAAAGAAGAAATTATTATTACGAAAAAAAGATGTTTTTGGAATCAAAGTTTTAAAAACATTACATAATTATTGTTTTCCTATTTACAAATTAAGAATTCTAGGTAGGTTATGGTAATGAATAAAAACATAAAAAATAAATTAAACATATTATTTCTAGTTCCTAGATTTCCTGCGGTTTCTGAAACTTTTATAGTCAATCAAATAGTTGATTTAATTGATCGTGGTCATTCTGTACATATTTTTGCTACAGAAAAAACGAATCATATTGTGCACCCTAAAATAATAGAGTATAAACTACTTGAACAAACCTACTATACCAATTACCCTAACACCGTATTGAAGCGTATAAAGGAGTTTTTTAAACTTCTAAAATCAACCAAAACAAAAAACACACTTAAATTACTTAGATCACTAAACATTTTTAAATACGGGGTTTCTGCCCTAAAATTAAGTACTTTTTTTAAATTAGCATGGATTACTAAAACTACAAAAGCCTATAATATAGTTCATGCTCATTTTGGTCCTATGAGTGATTATTTTTTCTTAGCCAAAGATTGCGGTTTTTTTAAAGAAGCAAAATTAGTTACTACTTTTCATGGCTATGATATTATTCCTGAACAAAGGCAATTAAACAAGAGTCGATATAAAAAATTATTAGAAAACAACATTACTATAACCGCGAATACTTTATACACTAAATCATTGTTATTAGATATTGGCTTTAGTAACGATAATATATATATTTTACCTGTTGGATTGAATACTTCTTATTATAAATCAAATAATACTATTGAAAATAAAACTAAAGTAACCCTATTATTTATTGGTAGAATTATTCGTTTTAAGGGAGTTTCATTATTAGCTGATATAGCCAATGATTTAATTAATAAAAAGGGAATTGAAAATTTTGAAATTAAAATTATTGGTGGTAGTGATGAAGAAAATAATAAAGAGTTAAATAAGCTAAATACTAAAGTTAGAGATTTTAAATTATCAAGTTTTATCTTTCTTTTGGGGTCAAAAAACCAACAAGAAGTTATTAATGAATTAAATGCTGCTGATATTTTTATTATGCCAGGCATTACGGATAATAATGGAAGGGCTGAAAATCAAGGCTTAGTGATACAAGAAGCTCAAGCAATGGAAGTGCCCGTAGTAGTTACTAATGCAGGCGGAATGCAATACGGTTTAATTAATAAGAAAACTGGATTTGTGGTAAAAGAAAAAGACATTAAAGCTTTTAGTGATACACTAGAATTTCTAATAAACAGCCCTGAAAAAAGAAAAGAAATGGGGAAACAAGGTAGAAAATTTGTAGTTGAACACTACGACTCAAAAATTTTAGGCCATGAATTAGAAACTATTTATAATAATTTACTAAATCAAAATTTACAATAATTATGCTAGTATCTGTAGTCATCCCTACTTATAAACGCAGTACAAGGCTACCCATAGCCATTGATAGTATGTTAAAGCAAACTTATAGTCCTATTGAAATTATTGTGGTTGATGATAATAATGACGATGATTTTAGAGCGGCCACAAAAAAAACCTTAGCGCCTTACATCAATAATAAGCAAATTACATATATAACACATACCCTTAATCAAGGAGGCTGTGCTGCGAGAAATACGGGTGCTAAACAAGCTAACGGTGCTTATTTAGCTTTTTTAGATGATGACGATTTTTATGAACCCGAAAAAATAGCAGCACAAATGGCGGTGCTAACCCAAACCCCTGAATTAGATGCCTGTATGTGTAGTATGTACCGTATTGATGAGCAACAGAACCGCATAACATCGCGCGAAAACATAGCACGGGGTACCAACTTAAAAGACGCTATTTTAGATGGTAATTTATTCACCTCTATGTTACTTATAAAAACAGCGGTTTTTAACAATTTAGGTGGCTTTTCTGAAATACCAAGATTTCAAGACAAGTATTTTCATTACAAATTTTTAGCGCACAAGCATCGTATTGCGGTACTAAACACGCCTTTACTCACCTTGGTAGAACATCAAGATTTTAGAATTTCATTATCAGCACATAAAAAAATTATAGACGCTTTAAATACCTTACACAGGTTTGAAAACCAACAACAAGCATTGTTTTCAAAAAAAGAATGGCGCTATATTACAGAACGTTACTATTACAATAAAGCCTACACCTTGTGTCAAGGCACCCTAGCGCATAAATTGCAAGCGCTTAAAAATGGGCTACAAAGCTTAGCTTATTATACCGGTAAACACAATACCAAAAAAGTACTATTAAAAGCTTGTTTACCTAATTTTGTATTTAAAAAAACATCTTAAACCATGATACCAAAAATAATACATTACTGTTGGCTCAGTGGCGACCCCTTTCCGCCTTTAATACAACAATGTATTGATAGCTGGAAAACTGCCTTACCCGACTATGAATTTATGTTGTGGGATACCCAACGCTTTCCCTTAGAAAATAACCTATGGGTACAACAGGCCTTTGAAACCAAAAAATACGCCTTTGCGGCCGATTATATTCGCCTATATGCCGTGTACCACCATGGGGGTATTTATTTAGATACCGATATTGAAGTACTCAAACCCTTTGATGATTTATTACCACGCCCTTATTTTGTAGGCGCTGAAGGTCAAGGCATTATTGAAGCTGGGGTGTTTGGGGCACAAAAACACAGTGCCTGGGTAAAACAATGTTTAGACTATTACCAAGGCAAACAGTTTATAAAACCCGATGGTAGTTTTGATACCTGGACGCTGCCACGCATCATGATGCAGCAAATTACCCAAGTAAAAACCTTTAAAGAGCTATTACCGGAGCAAATACCTGTAGCGCAACAGCAAGCAGATACGGCTACCATGTATATGTTTCCTAAAGACTTTTTTTGCGCTAAAAACCATGGTACAGGGGTTATTGAAAAAACGGAAAACACCTACTGTATTCACCACTTCGCCATGTCGTGGGTACCTAAAAAACGTACATTATTGCCTAATGTGAAACGCAAACTGATGGCTATTTTTGGGGTACAAACCATTAATGGCATGATACGCGTGTTAGGCTTAAGACATTTGAAAAAATAAGTAGAGCATGACAGTTGTATATTATACCGATCAAATCTATAAACACGGAGGTTTAGAACGTGTGATGGCGAATAAGCTGCATTATTTTAGTACCCACACCAATTTAAATTTGCATGTAATTACCTTTCAACAAGAAGCAAAAGCGCCTTGTTATGCCATACCTAACAATGTCACCTTACATGATTTGGGTATACAGTACAACCGTCAAAAATCGTTTTTACACCCAACCAATAGCAAACACGTATGGGCGCATTTTAAGCGCTTAAAACACACCCTTAAAGCTATTAAGCCTGATGTGATTATTGTATGCAACTATGAGTTTGGGTTTTATATGATGCCGTTTTTAGCAAAACAAGCCATAACCATCAAAGAATACCATTCCTCAGGCTATTTTAAACACCAAAACCGCTTGCAAACCAAACACCCCTTAAAAAAATTACGCTATAAGGTTTTAGAGTATATAGAAGCGAAATACAGTTACTTGGTAGTATTAACTAAAGATGAATTGCCGTATTACCATAATAAAAACAAAATAGTAATCCCTAACAGTGTCCAACACACACTAACAACGCCTACCCTTTTAAAAGCAAAACGGGTACTGGCTGCTGGAAGAATTGCCCCCGTAAAAGGTTTTGAATACCTCATAGCAGCCTGGGTCGAAGTGCATAAGGCGCACCCTGATTGGTGCTTGGATATTTATGGCGATGGTGAACCTGACTATATAAGCAGTTTACAAACACAAATAGACAGCTTACACTTAGGGCATACGGTCACTTTAAAGGGGGCTACCAATACACTAAACAAAGCCATGCAAGAAGCCAGCATATATGCCATGTCTTCCTTAACAGAATGTTTTCCTATGGTGTTATTAGAAGCCATGAGTCATGGTTTGCCCATCGTGAGTTTTGATTGCCCTAATGGCCCAAGAAACATCATCACCCACAAGCAAGATGGCCTTTTAGTACCTTATTTAGATACTGCTGCCTTAGCACAAAGTATCATCACTTTAATGGCTAAAGATGAAAAACGTGTAAGCCTAGGTAAACAGGCCATGACTAATGTACAACAATTTACCCATGACATGATCATGAAAAAATGGTTAACCTTATTTAATTATACAAATGCTATTTAATTCTTTTGAATATTTAATATTTCTCCCCACGGTTTTTATCTTGTATTGGTTTGTAACCCAAAACCATTTAAAACTACAAAACACCCTATTATTGGTGGTGAGTTATGTGTTTTACGGTTGGTGGGATTACCGCTTTTTAGCCCTCATCGTGTTCAGCTCTATCATTGATTTTTATTGCGGTATTTACATTGAAAAAGCCGCTACCAAGGCTTTAAAAAAACGGTGGCTCACCCTTAGTATGTTTATCAACTTGGGCTTTTTAGGGGTATTTAAATACTATAACTTTTTTGCAAATGCCTTAGAAGATGCGGTGCATGCCTTTGGTTATCAATTAGATGCCCTCACCTTAAACATCATTTTACCGGTAGGTATCAGTTTTTATACCTTCCAAACCATGAGTTACACCATTGATGTATACCGAGGCCAGTTAAAACCCACCAAAGACCCTATAGCCTTTTTTGCATTTGTGAGCTTTTTTCCGCAACTTGTGGCAGGACCTATTGAACGGGCTACCAACCTATTACCGCAGTTTTATAAAAAACGACGCTTTAACCATGACCAAGCGGTAGATGGTTTGCGCCAAATACTCTGGGGCTTGTTTAAAAAAATTGTGGTGGCCGATAATTGTGCCATCGTGGTGAATCAGGTATTTGATAGCCATACCAACATGGATGCCAGCAGCCTAGTTTTAGGCGCGGTCTTTTTTGCCTTCCAAATTTATGGCGATTTTTCAGGCTATTCTGATATTGCTATTGGTACGGCTCGTTTATTTGGCTTTAACCTCATGCAAAACTTTGCGTTCCCTTATTTTTCAAGAGATATTGCTGAATTCTGGAGGCGTTGGCACATATCATTATCTACTTGGTTTAGAGATTATGTGTACATCCCTTTGGGAGGTAGTAGAGGTGGTACATGGATGAAAGTGAAAAATACCTTTATCATTTTTGTAGTCAGCGGCTTTTGGCATGGCGCCAACTGGACCTTTTTGGCTTGGGGCTTTTTAAATGCTTTGTATTTTCTGCCCTTGCTCCTACTCAAACAAAACAGAAAAAACACCAACACCGTGGCACAAGACCGCGTGTTTATAAATATAAGAGAACTCGTTAGTGTGGGCATCACATTCACCCTTACTAGTATTGCCTGGGTATTTTTTAGAGCTGAAAGCATAGAACAGGCCTTTAGCTATATTGCTGGTATGTGCGCACCATCATTGTTTAGTATGCCGCAAGTAGATATAAAACCGCTGGCTTTTATTTGTTTATTAGTTATTATTGAATGGTTACAACGCCATAAACAACATGGCTTAGAACTTAATCCGCTTAAAGTAAACAGGCCTGTACGTTGGGTTATATATTATGTGTTAATTGTTATTATTTTTTGTTTTGGTGCTGAAAAACAAGAATTTATTTATTTTCAATTTTAAATGATGAAAAAGTTTATAATTAGAAACAGTATTTTTGGCTTGAGTGTCATAGGGTTAATACTTTTTGGCTTATTATTACCAAACAATACCCCCGTAAAAAGCGTAGATTACAGTTTAATTACAAAACATCAATTATTAGCTGAAACAAAACGTCCAAAAATTGTTTTAACAGGGGGCTCTAACGTTTTATTTGGTTTTAATAGCAAGCTCTTACAAGACAGTTTAAAAAAACCTGTAATCAACCATGCCATTCATGCAGGCTATGGTTTAAAATATATTTTAGATGATGTGCTACCTTATGTTAACGATAAAGATATTGTTGTTTTGTCTCCTGAATATTCACATTTTTTAGGGAATACTTATTTAGGTAAAGAACCTTTATTATTTTCTTTAAAGGCGATTCCAGAAAATATAAAACATATTTCTTTTGAACAATTCATAGCAATATCCCAATATATTACCAAGTTTTCTTTTGATAGAATTAAATCATTTACCTACAGTATACTATACAAAAAAAAATCAAAAAAAAATAAATATTCTGATTATACAGAATACTCTATAAATGAGTATGGAGATCATATTACACATTGGGCAAAGAACAGAAAAAATATTAAACACTATGATTTTAATGGTACTGTCAATAAAAACGTCTTAGCTTATTTAAAAGAATTTAACAAGAAAATATCTCATAAAAATGCTAAATTCTACATCAGTTATCCTAGTTTAGCTAACAGTACGTATTCAATTAATATAAATACTATTAAAAATATTGATAGCCTTTTGAAACAAACTTCATTAAACATAATTGGATCATCGAAAGATTACACATTAAATGATTCATTGTTTTATGACACTCCATACCATTTAACAAAAATTGGTAGTGAAATACGGTCTCAAAAACTAATACATCATTTAAAACAACTATTAATGAATGATTAATTTTATACCATTACCATATTACTACGACGTTTATATTTACTTTTGCTTCTTTTTAGTAGTAGCTAATATGCTTCATGCCTATACGGTTGATTTGAACAATCCAAAAAATTTAGGGTTTATTCAATCTGCGGGTATTACTTTATTAGTATTATTAACTCTATATATCGGTTTACGGCCTATTACTTATTTAGGAGGCTTTGGTGATATGGCTGCTTATGCTAGGTATTTTAATCAATATGCGCATGGCGCAGCAATAACAATAGATAGAGACATTTTTTTTCATCAGTATATTAAATTAACATCTTATGTTGTTGATGCACACGGTTTTTTTTTAATAACTGCCATACTGTACATTTATCCCATGTATAAGCTGTCTATTACGCATTTTAAAGCTTATTGGTTTTATGCTTTTTTAATGTTTGTGGTGTCCTTTTCTTTTTTTACCTATGGCGTGAACGGTTTACGTAATGGCGTGGCCACCTCTATGTTTTTATGGGGGCTTTGTTATACAAATAACAAACTTAAAATGGGGGGCTTTTTCCTTATTGCCGTGTTGTTTCATAAAACCCTGCTCTTACCCGTGGCCGCTTTTGCATTAAATTATGTTTACAACAAACCCAAGGTCTTTTTTAAGGTATGGTTGCTAGCCATACCCTTATCGTTTGCCGCTGGGGGTGTGTTTATCAGTATTTTTACCAGTTTGGGGTTTGGTGACGACCGTTTAGCAGCCTATTTATCAGGAGACATGGAAGGTGCTGGAGGTGGCCGCTTTCGTTGGGATTTTCTATTTTACAGCGCCTTTCCCGTGATAGCAGGCTGGTATTTTATTTTTAAAAAGCAGTTTAAAGATGTGTTTTACAACCAAGTGTTTAATACCTATCTTATTTGTAATACCTTTTGGATCTTGGTCATTCGGGCTAATTTTTCCAACCGTTTTGCCTACCTCTCATGGTTTATCATGGCCTTTATTATCATTTACCCCTTGTTAAAACAACGCTTTTTTAAACAGCAAGAAATTGTCATGGCAAAAATAATAACCGCCTATTTCATGTTCACCTTTTTAATGTTCTTTATTTATTACGCCGATAAACGTTAACCCTATGAAAACACTCACCGTTTTTACCCCTACCTATAACCGTGCATACTGTTTGCACCAATGTTATGAGAGCTTAATAGCCCAAACCAACCAAGATTTTACCTGGTTGATTATTGATGATGGCTCTACCGATGACACCAAAACCTTGGTAGAAAGCTGGATGGCCGACAATAAGATCAGCATCCGCTACCACTACCAAGAAAACCAAGGCATGCACGGGGGGCACAATGCTGCCTACCGTTTGATAGATACGGAACTGAATGTGTGTATTGATAGTGATGATTTTATGCCCCCAGAGGCCATAGAACACATTATCAGCTTTTGGGCAAGCGCCCCAAAAAAAGACAGTACCGCAGGTTTTATTGGTTTAGATGCTTATAAGGATGGTACGGTTATAGGCCAACGCTTGCCCGAACAGCTCACCGAAACCACCTTAGAAGCCCTACACAATGTGCATAAGGTTAGCGGTGATAAAAAGCTGGTGTTACGCACAGCAGTAGTAAAACAATTTCCGCCCTATCCTATTTTTCCAGACGAACGTTTTGTGCCCCTTGGTACCCTGTATTTGTTAATAGACCAAAGCTACACCCTATTATGCCTTAATGAGGTCCTCTGTGTGGTAGAGTATATGGAAGATGGCTCGTCACGAAACATCATCAAACAGTATTACAGGCATCCCAAAGGCTTTCAGTACGCCCGCATGCTCTATTTAAAACACAGCCGCTTTTTTAAAGTGCGGGTAAAAAATGCCATCCATTACATATCACATAGCATCCAATTACGCGATGCGGCCTGCATTACAAAATCACCCAAACCCCTATTAACCCTGGCCGTAGTGCCTTTAGGGATTTTATTACACCTGTATGTATTATACATAAACAAAGTAAAACAGTGAAGCTCTTACAAATCATCAATTCATTGGGCGCTGGTGGCGCTGAAACCTTGGTAGCCCATACCAGTATCCGCTATAAACAGGCAGGTATTGCCGTGAGCATTCTGGTGTTAGACCCCACACCTACACCCCTACATGACAAGGTATTGGCATATGATATCCCCATACATACCATCAATGCCAAAAGTAAAGGCCTTTACAATCCTTTAAACAGCACCAAACTCATACGGTTTTTAAAACAATACCCTTTGGTACATGCGCACCTGTTCCCTACCGCCTATTGGGTAGCCTTAGCCAAACGTTTAGGTGCGCAACAGACTAAAGTGGTCTTTACAGAACACAACACCACCAACAGGCGCCGCAAACTCATGCTGTTTAAGTATTTAGACCGTATGATGTATAAACAATTTGATAGTATAATAAGCATTTCAGATGCGGTAGACCACAGTTTAAAAGCCCATTTAGGAGCACGCTTTCATAACAAGATCACCAAAATTTACAATGGCATTGATGTGGCAGCATTTACAGAAGCGCAGCCTTACCCCAAAACCCAATTTGGTATGGCGGCCGATGATGTGGTGCTGATACAGGTAGCCAGCTTTACCCCACAAAAAGACCAAACCACCCTTATAAACGCCCTTAGCCACTTACCTGCCCATATTAAACTATTGCTAGTAGGTACGGGCCCCTTAATACAAGATGCCCAAGCCCTTGTTACACAATTACAACTGGAAACACGGGTGCAGTTTTTAGGGGTACGCCCTGATGTACCACGCCTTTTAAAAACCGCCGATATCGTGGTATTGGCATCACATTATGAGGGCTTATCTTTGTCCTGTATTGAAGGCATGGCATCGGGCAAGCCTTTTATTGCCAGTGATACCCCCGGTTTGGGCGATATTGTAAAACACCATGGCCTGGTATTTCCTGATGCGGATGCCGGAGCTTTGGCTAAACACATTGAAACCTTGATTAATGATAATGTCTTCTATAAAGAAACAGTAAAACACTGTTTAAAAAGGGCTAACGCTTTTGATATACATAAAATGATTCAAGCACATATAACGCTATATAAAACACTGGTATAATTATGCTTTTTAATTCTATAGACTTTGCTGTTTTTTTACCTATTGTATTTATAATGTATTGGGTTTTAAAAAAATCATTAAAAACGCAAAACATTATTTTATTAATAGCCAGTTATGTATTTTATGGTTGGTGGGACTATCGATTTTTGTCTTTAATAGCTTTAAGTACACTTGTAGATTTTTACATCGGTTTAAAAATTCATAAAACATCTAATCAAAAGATAAAAAAACGCTGGTTATGGAGCAGTATGTGCTTTAACTTAGGCTTATTAGGTTTTTTTAAATATTATAATTTTTTTATCACGTCATGGGTTGATTTACTGCATAGTGTAGGTTATACTGTTGAGAATACGTGGACACTGCAGGTTATATTACCTGTAGGTATTAGTTTTTATACATTTCAAACTATGTCATATTCCATTGATATTTATCGGAACCAATTAAAACCTACCAGTGATTTTATTGGGTTTGCAGCTTTCGTGTCTTTTTTCCCGCAATTAGTTGCAGGACCTATTGAACGGGCTTCTAATTTATTGCCACAAATATTAAACAAGCGTGATTTTGATAAAGAAAATGCTAAACATGGCATAGAACTTATCATTTGGGGCTTGTTTAAAAAAGTAGTTATTGCAGACACCTTTGCGCCTATTGTTAATGACATTTTTTCAAATTATACCAACTATTCAGGAGGTACTTTATTTATGGGGGCAATATTTTTTGCGTTCCAAATTTATGGTGATTTTTCAGGCTATTCTGATATTGCCATTGGTACAGCCAAACTATTTGGTTTTAATTTAATGACCAATTTTAATTACCCGTATTTTTCAAGAAGTATTGGTGAATTTTGGCGTAAATGGCACATTTCTTTGTCTACTTGGTTTAGAGACTATGTATATATCCCCTTAGGTGGTTCTAAAGTTGGAAAATACAAAGGTATCCGTAATGTCTTTGCCATTTTTTTAATAAGTGGGTTTTGGCACGGTGCCAATTGGACCTTTATAGCTTGGGGTGGTATACATGCATTATTATTTATGCCCTCATTTATATTAGGGACTAATAGAAAACACCTAAATGACCATAATAGTTATAATTTCAAAGAAACTTTAAAGTATATACTACAAATACTATATGTTTTTTTTATGGTAACCATAGCTTGGATATTTTTTAGAGCTGCAACTATTTATGATGCCTTACATTACATAAAAGGTATTAATTCTTTTAAAACAGATACTTCTAGTTTAATTATTTTTACCGATTATTTATTAATTATACTTGTAATTGGTTTAGATTTTATAAGATTTAAAAATATTAGGTTTCATAAAATAGTATGGCTGCTTTTGATAATAGTTATATTGGGTGCTTTAAATAGAAACACGCAAGCTGAATTCATATACTTTCAATTTTAATATGATGAAATACTTAAAAACCTTTACATTGTATATTGTGATTATTGAACTGATCCACCTCATAATATGTTTTGCTTGCAGTGGTAAAAATGCTCTTTTACCACTCACAAAATTCAATGATCCACCGCTTTACTATGACATGGATACATTGTATGGCGTAACCCGTCAAAAGAATGCTAAACAGTTAATTAATAGGCCTTGGGGTGGCATTTTACATGAAACCAATAGCCTTGGTTTTAGGGATGATGCCTTTAATGAAAACCACACCTTGGTTTTAGGCAATTCTTTTATTGAGGGCTATGGTGTAAACAAACCCAATAGATTTACAGAATTATTAGAAGAAAACACAGCTATAAACATAGATAATGCCGCCTTTAGCGGGGTGTGGTCACCAATACAAAGCATTGTATTATTAGAAGATTTAATAAAAAATAAAAATATACATTACAAACGTGTCTTACTATTTATAACACCAAGCGAGTTGATGCATATTGGTAAACGAAACCCAAAAAACGATACCAATAGAAATTACCCCTATAGAGCTAACGATTCTTTACGTTTTTATAAAGCTGCCAAAAGCAGTTTTCAAAATAGTATAAGTACTATTAATAAAATTAAACGCTTCTCAAAAAGCTTGTTTTTTTTTAAACTTTATAATAGTTTTAAATATTACGGTGCTGCAAAATTTCCTAAAGCAGAATTAACGTTTGACCCAACAAACTTGCACTGGCTCATAAAACTTATTGATGACAAAACCTTAAACACACAAATTGATATCATTATTATAAATAATCTTAACCGCCGTTACATCAAAAATATTGATGCTTTTAAGCTAACAAAACCGTCATCAAGTAACATTTCTATTAAAACCATCTATTTTCCTGATGATTTAAATAATTATTTTATGGCGAACGGTCATTTAAATGAGTTCGGTCATAAAACATTAAGTAAATTGTGTATGCCGATAATAAACAAAAAAAGCAGTGATTAACCACTGCTTTTTTGTTTTCGTTTTGAGTATTTTAATTTACTAGCGCAAATTAAATTAATTATTTGTACAATTAATGTTAGATATACTAACATTTGTAGCGTTTTCTTCACCTATAATACAATCAGCCCCTCCACTTACTATAACCGTTTCATCAATAGTTATATTAGTATTTGATTCCATAAATCGTATACCTGCTGTTAAATTAGCCGCCAAAATTTCACCTTGTAAAATACTTATATTATTACAATTAACTAACTGCACTTGTCCATAGTCATTAATATTATTTTATAAGCAAAAAACTAAAAACAAAAATATATATAAAACTAGTAACTACCCTAAAAAAGTAAATTCCAGTAACGAAAATATAATATTTTCTTAAAAGAATTTATTTTTAATGATTAGATCATAAGAAAAAGTGCAGAAAATTGTATGTTTCTACACTTTTTATCATAAATCATAAAGATGTATATTTTATTTAGTTACAAACATTATCATTTTTAATTATGTTAACTGCATCAGTATTATTATCAGCAAAACAATAACCATCTACAATTGAATTTTCTATAAAAGAAATATTTGAACACTCTTTTTCTATACGTATCCCATACCCGTTTAATAAATTATTTTGAAATTTAGAGTCAGACACTTTTGTCAACATAATAGAGTTATTTGTTAACACATTATCATAAAATTCTAATCCTCTTACTATATAAAAACTTGTAGTTCCATTTGGGTTAGAATTAGCCGTATTACTGAAAATTTCTAATTTAAAAGCAGCATTTTCATTGTCTTGATTTACATCTGTAAATCGAAATGGCGCATTTTCTACATTAATTTCATTATCATAAATTTTCACATTGTTAATATAATCAGAAGTATGATTACCGATACCTTCACTACGTTCTACGTTGCTTTCAATTGTATTATTTCTTATTTTAGAATCCCTTGAATTAACAATGAGTATACCTGATTTACAATTCATTATAGTATTACTATGTAAATCTACTCCTGGATCTGAAAGCATTATACCTTTAGGAAAACCTTGAATAATATTCCCATACACTTGATTGTCATGATTGCGTTCATTACCATAACCTCTATCGTCTTTTCTTCCTGCATAAATAGCAACATTAGCATTTTTTGTAGGGTTCTCAAATTTATTATGACGTATGATTGAGTAAGTGGTTTCTGAAAACGAAATTTTACTCTCCATTTGGTTATTTTCTATTGTCACTTTATCACCTCTGTGTATTAAAAAGCCACCTTTTTCTGAGCCACGCTCAATATTATTTCTAATAATGATGTCTTCTGAAATTTCATACTTTAAACCATTAGCATGAACAGCCTCTATATCTAAAGCCCATTGTGGCGCTGCTCCACCAGATTTTGCAGTGGGCACCCCAGAGTCTATAAACTCATTATATTCAATTATAATGTTTCGTCCATCCGTAATAGACAAACCATTTCGTCTCGCTCTAATAATTTTATTACCTGTAATTAATACATTATCACAATACTTATAATGGGAGTCAAACGCATGACCTAAAGCATTAATATCAATACCATCACCTCCTGCATCCATTAGAGTAGCATTTTTAAATATAACATTACTACAAGCTTTTAATAAAACTAAATGCCCCCATTCATGGGTACCGCCACTAGAGTAATCATGTTCATCACGATCTCCATGAAAAACTCCACCATCAATTGTAACATTATTAACATTAAATACTGAAAATAACACAGTATTCTTATAACTATTTGGTTGTACTCTCAAATGTGTTTTATCGGTCATTTCCAAAGTAAAATCCGAAGGTACATTTATAGCTTCATCCTGCGGTACGGTTTTATTAAAAATCCCATCTACTTTAAAATAAGCATCCATGGCATCAATTTTTACCGTAGCAATACCTAAATCATGCAATTCAAAAAAGGTGGCTTCTAATATATCTCTGTTAGCTCTTGCCACTTCATCACTTACCTTACCCTCTACAATGCCCCAACGTTTAGGGTCAAACTCAAAATAATCCGCTTTTACTTGTGGGGTGCTTCCTGTAATGGTAAAGGTATTATTTAACAACTCGCCACCAATTTCGGCATCGCCTAAAAAGTTCAGCGTACCGTTAATAATATCACCACCTTCATACACAATGGTAACGCCGGCAGGTATATCCACCGTAGCCCCTTCTAAATCCATGATGCAATTAATAATCACCGTGCTGTTAGGTGCTAAATTGCTTAAGGTAAAATCACATGGTTGTGTGGGGTCTGCAACTACGTCTTCTTCTTCCGTGGTATCTTCTTCTTCGCTGGTATCGTCGTCGTCCGTATCTTCTGGGGTTTCTTCCACCTCTTCAGGGGTCTCTTCTACAATGGTTTCTTCAACAAACAGTTCTTCGTCATTGCAAGAAACCACATTTAAACTCAAGGCGCATAGCGCTAATAGGGATAATACAAATGTCTTTTTCATAATAGGTTAAGAATTTTTGGGGGTTTGATTTGGTGTTGTAAACTTAAGCGTTTTCGTAATTAAATCGTTAAAACGATGTTGTTTTTCGATGAAATGCATTGGTTTTTGTTTTTTGTAGTCGATGAAATACAATTTTAACAGTTTTTAAGAGTTATACAAAAGGTTTAATGCGACTATATACGACCAAATTGAAATTTTAGACGTTGTAATCCCTCACTTTTTTTCAAAGCGCCGTAAAAATACTGAAAACAAACAGGCTTGTAAGTGCTTGTTAATAAGTATTCCAGAGTTTTTATTAACAATGTGCTGTTGATAAGTCAGTATGTAGATAGTTGGAATTTTTAGATGGGTAGATTTTTAGATTTTTAGACTATTAGATGGTTAGATTGTTGAATTTAATGATCACTGCGTATTGAAGACGGAAATTAAAAGCGTTGAAAGTTAAACGTTTTTAAAGTTGAAAGTTGGATGTTTAGAACCTTAGAGCGTTAGAGCGTTAGAGCTTTAGATGGTTAGATTTTATTTGTTAGCTGTTGGTTGTTAGCTTTTAGCTGTTAGATAGTTGGTATCGTTTTACATTTATTAATGCCATTGTAGACTGAACGTGAACGCGTTGAAAGTTGAACGTTTTTATAGTTTTTAAAGTTGAAAGTTTAAAAGTTGAAAGTTTAAAAGTTTAAAAGTTGAACGTTGGATTTTAGATTTTTAGACTTTTAGATGCTTAGAACTTTAGATTGTCAGTGTTATAGATCAACAGTAGTTCCTATTTGTCGTAATAGGAGCTCGAAAGCACATACAAGCTTCACAAAAACCATATAGATAATAGTATCATGACGTTAATTAGCATTCTATTGTTTATAACTTATTGACATTTTTTAGATGTATTATCTTACGCTAAATCATTCAAATACTTGATTTACAATCAATTAACCCTAAAAATACGCCGTTTTGTTTGTTGAAAAGATTCTTTAGAGTTTTTAAAAATTATTATCACCTTTGTAGAGCAGTTAGGCACTGAAAGACAGTGTACTAAGCAAAAAAATTTTTATTATTCAATTTTAAATTTTAATTAAATGGCAATAACATTTAAAGCGCAAACGCGCAAAAATCCTCAGGATAGAACATTACCTGAGAAGTATTACGCCGCTGCCATAGGCGATGGCAGTGTAGATATGGAAACGCTCGCGGAGCAAATAGCATATCAATGTACCATTACCCAACCCGATTGTTATGCGGTGCTTATGGCTTTAGAACGCAACATTGTAGATGCCCTAAAGCAAGGACGCATTGTAAAACTTGGGCACTTGGGTAATTTTCAAGTGGGTATTAGTTCGCAAGGACGCGATACCGTAGAAGAACTGGATGCCTCGGCCATTACAAAAGCACGTATTTTGTTCCGCCCTGGTAAAAGTTTCAGACAGTTACTTAAAAATCTGTCGTTTACAAAAGCGCGTCGTTAGAATCCCGCGTATCTAGAGTGATCTAGTAAGGTCTTGAGTAGTTCCACCTACTCAGGGCCTTTTTTTTGCCCTTTTTTTTATCCATATTCATGCCTATCAATAATCACAACGGTACGCATGAGTAAAAATTTTGGTAGGCACCATCCAAACAAAGCATAGGCATCGTTTCAACACCTCACAACATGTAATACAATACGTGCGTAAAATAATTTTAACGTATTTTTACCTACAAACAAAATGAACTAAACCTACAATAAAAAACAGAAAAGACGTAAAAAAAGCTCAAAAATATGGTTAGAATCCCGCGTTTTTTTGAGCTCAATCTAATAAGGTCTTGAATAGTTCCACCTACTCAATGTGTAATTTCGATGGGTTAAAAGTACTATATATTGTATAATTGTGCAAAAGAAACCCTCATTTTAATCAAAAAAATTTGAGTATCACCCACCGAAACCTTTATAAAAACAACCATTGGTCTAGTAATTATACACCAAGGCTAATTTTTAACAATGATACCTTATTTACTTTAGTATATTTGCGCAGCTATTAACCCGTTGACACAGCACAACACCATGAAAAAACTGATTAGAATAACCACCGTACCTGGCTCTTTAGGTGGCTTATTAACAGGACAATTACAATTTATGTCGCAATACTATGAGGTATTAGGTATTGCCGACCCCGGAAAAAATAACAAATTACAGCAAGTAGGAAATGCCGAAGGCATACCTACCAAGCCTGTAAAAATGACCCGTAAAATAACCCCGGTACACGATTTAAAAGCGGTGTTTCAGCTTTATAAAATTTTTAAAAAAGAACGCCCCTTTATAGTACACACCCACACCCCCAAAGCAGGCACCCTAGGCATGATGGCTGCTAAATTAGCAGGCGTACCTCACCGCCTACATACCATAGCGGGCTTACCTCTAGTAGAGGCTACAGGCAATAAACGCCGTTTGCTCAACCTGGTGGAAAAACTCACCTATGCTTGTGCCACAAATATTTACCCCAATGCCTATGGTTTGGTGGATATTATTTTAGAAAATAAATTCACACACAAAGGCAAATTAAAAGTATTAGCCAGCGGCAGCTCTAACGGTATTGACACCCTCTATTTTGACCCTGCCTTATACAGTACGGCTGCAAAAAGCGATACCCGTGCCCAATTGAATATACAAGCTACCGATATGGTGTATGTATTTGTAGGCCGTATGGTGGCCGATAAAGGCGTTAATGAACTGGTGCAGGCTTTTAACAAGCTGAACCAATTACACCCCGACACCAAACTTTTGTTGGTAGGCGATTATGAAACGGCCTTAGATCCGTTATTACCAGAAACCTTAAATATTATTGATAACAACACCAACATTATAAGTACGGGTTGGGTAAACGATGTACGCCCCTATTTGGCAGTGGCCAATATACTCACCTTCCCCAGTTACCGTGAAGGTTTCCCCAATGTGGTGATGCAAGCAGGCGCTATGGGCTTACCGGCCATAGTAACCAATATAAACGGCTGTAATGAAATTATTATTGAAGGTGAAAACGGCACCATTATACCCACCAAGGATAGCCAAAGCCTTTTTGAAAACATGCGCGATTTTTACCAAAACCCCGCACAGTTTGATAGGCATACCTGCCGCCAACTCATTGTAGACCGCTACCAACGCCAAAAAGTATGGGATGCCATTTTAACCGAATACCAACGTTTAGAGGATGCCTAAATACCCATGCCAACACAAAATCCGTTTTTACATACGCTGTTTATTAACACATGGATAAAGCATTGTAAGCCTCATACAAAACCATTACAGATACAAGGTATTAAACACTTGCAATTTTATAAAGCCAAAGGGTTTAAATTGTATAAAAATATAGGCGATACCCTTACCCATGGGCTGCACTACCAGCTTGAAGACAGTTTACCAAAACGCCTAAACAAGGTGTGTATGGTGTACGATGTGCTTGAAGACACCCCTACACCAAACACACATACACAGGCCCCTATAGCTATAAAAAAAATACAACAATACAAAGGCTATAAAATTCATACCAACCGTTATAAAACCCTAGAAGATTATACAGCCTCACAGCTAAGTAGTAAAACCCGCTGGAAGTTAAAACGGGCAGCGAAACGTTTACACAGCTGTTTTGAGATACGCTATGAAACGTTTACAAGCACAAACATTAACAGCAGCACCTATGAAATGCTTGTAGATACTTACCATGCCCTATTAGATAAACGCACGCAGCAGCAACAACACTATAACCACTGGTTAACACCTGAAAAACAAGCCTTTTTTAAAGACCTGTTTTGGGCTTTATTACAAGATGATCAAGCGCTGGTATTTGTTATTTACAAGCAAGACACCCCTATTAGCATTACCTTTAATTACTTAGCTAACAATAGCATGATTTTAGGCGCTCCCGTGTTTGATAATGCTTTTGAAAAATTTAACTTAGGTTACTTAAGTACCTTAAATCAATTGTCATGGTGTATAGCGCATGATATAGAGACTTTTGATTTTTCAAAAGGGCACTACCCTTATAAAAAACGGTTGGCAGATACCGAATATCACTTTTATTACCATATTATATACAATAAAAAACACCTATTATCAAAGCTACTAGCCGCGGTATTATCTGCCAAATATAACACCAAGCAATGGCTAAGAACCCATAACATAGACAGTCTATGGAGCCGTTTGTTATTTAGATTAAAACAGCAAACAACCAAACCCTACACCCTACAAATGACGCCTTTAGCGGCCTTACCCGATGCCCACACCCTAGAACTTATTAATTACAACGAAGCGGCTTACGCTTTTTTAAAACCTACGGTGTACCATACCGCCTTTAAACACGTACTACCAGAAAACAAACTTCGCCTGTATAAAACGCGACACTCTAAAAAAAGTTTTATATTAGAGGCGCAAACAACCTACCTACACATACTAGTTGTTTAAAAACACCCTAAACACCAGCATGCACACCCTATTACACGCTATACGACGCCACAGCTTTTGGTTAAAAGACCGCTTGTTACAACAAGGCGTTGCACAGCATATACAGCACATAAAAAGCATACAAAAAGCAGGGGTTTCCCCGAAGCAAACACCCAACAAAGCCCTGTTTGCCTTATTACAGCACGCGTGCCGTACCACACCGTTTTATGCGGTTTATAAAGACAAACCCTTAGAACGCTTTCCGGTGATTACTAAAAATACCGTAAGAGACCGCTTGTCCGATTTTAAGGCTTGTAACTACCTAAAAAAGCCCCTTAAAACCATTAAAACCAGTGGTTCTACAGGTGCGCCCTTGCAAATAGCGCATAACACCAACAAAGTACAGCGCAATACCGCCGATACCTTATGTTTTGCCGGCAAGATCCACTACCGTGTGGGCGATCGGTTGTACTACATGCGCCATTGGTTAGACTATTATAAAAAACCTGCTTGGGCATACTGGCTACAAAACATACGCCCTATTGAGGTGTTAGCGTTAGATGATGCCTATATAGAGCGTCTACTCCATCAGCTTAAAAAGGATGCCAGCCCCAAAATATGGCAAGGCTATGCCTCGGCTTTTGATACCATTGTGGGCTATTTAGACCGTACCAAGGCCGCCCCCATAAACATACCCCGCCTTAAAGGCATCATCACCATGTCTGAAGCCTTGAGCCCTTACACAAAACAACAACTAGCTTATTACTTTAACGTACCCGTAGTGTCGCGTTACTCCAACATGGAACAAGGTATTATAGCGCAACAGCCACCCAACGCTGACCATTTTGAAATAAATTGGAGCAGCTACCATGTAGAAGTATTAGATATGAATTCCGATACCCCAGCGGCCACCAACAGCTTAGGCCGCATTGTGATTACCGACCTGTACAATCATGCTACCCCATTAATACGCTATGACACAGGCGATTTAGGAATTATAGATAACAGCACAAACCCGCCGGTGTTTACCCATATTGAAGGCCGAAAAACGGATGTGATTTATAACACCCAAGGCCAAATTGTAAGCGCCTTTATTATGATGCACAGCTACAGTTTTGAAGGGCTACTACAAAGTCAGCTTATTCAAGAAGCAAAGACCCAATACACGCTAAAACTGAATGTTACCGAAGCATTCCACCAAGAAACCGACATTATAGCACGTTTTAAAAGCTTTTTAGGCAACGATGCTAGTATACAAGTGGTGTATGTAAACGAAATACCCGTGCTAGCCTCTGGTAAACGTAAAGCCACGGTGAATCATTATATAAAGGAATAGGCGTTTGTTTTCAATCAGGTTGAAACGTTTAAAAGTATAACGATAATTAAGATTCTAGCAGCTAAAAGCTAACGGCTAAAAGCAAACAGCCAACAACCAAGTTCTAACCATCTAAAATTCTAATAATTTAACCGTCTAATAATCTAATCATCCAACTTTCAACTTTAAAAACGTTCAACTTTCAACGCCTTCATGTTCAGTCTAAAAGTACAATAAAACGTTTAAAAGTATAACGATAATTAAGGTTCTAGCAACTAAAAGTTAAAAGCTAAAAGCTAACGGCCAAAAGCTAACAGCTAAAAGCAAAAAACTTGCTTTGATAGCGGTATGCAATAAGCTTTTGAAACAGGCTTTTGCCATTGCAAAATCCGGAATACCTTACGATGAGAAATATGTGTCGAAATTGAACTAAAAAAGCTTGTTTTTTAACTCAGTTCTTTGTTGGGCTTTCGTTTTTATATTTCTTTGTCTAATTTATTTGGGTCTTGTCTAGTGTCGAATAACGTAACAATATTTATCCGCTTGGAATTATATCTATAATATATAGTCGTTTGTTTTGTAACTACACATTTTCTTAAACTTTATCTTTTTTTAGATTCAGGAAATATTTGAGGCTGGTTTTTAATTATCTCAATCGATGAATCTAATTTTTCTACAAAATCCTTTTTTACTTTTAAAGACCATTCTTTAATTAAATATTCGAAAAGCTTTTCTAATTTCCTTTCCGCTGTTTTAGAGATAACAACTTTTCTACTCAATCTACCTGTGTTTTTGAATAAAAGATTCGTAATCCGTTATTTCTCCGTTTTCGATTTCAAGAGAAGCTTTTTCAATTTCTTTTCGTTGATCAACAGACAACTCGTCCCAAAAGTCAGCAGTTTTAGCTTTTTTGAAATTTTTTTTAATTGATTCAATTATTTTAGGATTTTCTGTATCCAAAAGCATTTTTACCAATTCTATTTTTTCCGCCTGAATATTGATCTCACATTTATTTATAATCAAAAATAATAATTTTAACCTTAAATTTTGATTGGATACGATTTTTTTTAAATGAAGACCAACTAACTACTAAAAGCCAACGGCTATCGGCTAACTACAGTCTCCAGTTCACAGTTCACAGTCTCGAGTTTAATATACTTTCTAAAATTTAAGATTCTAACGATCTAAAAATCTAACCATCCAACTTTCAACTTTCAACTTTAAAACTTTCAACGAACTCATGTTCAGTCTAAAAGTACATTGAAACGCTTAAAAATATAACGCTAATTAACGCTCTAAAGGCAAAAAGCTAACAGCTAACAGCAAACAGCTAACAGCTAAAAGCCAACAGTCAAAATCTAACCATCTAAAATTCTAATAATCTAACCACCCAACTTTCAACTTTAAAAACGTTCAACTTTCAACACCTTCATGTTCTGTCTATAAACACGTTGAAACGCTTAAAAGTATAACGCTAATTAACTTTCTAATAGCTAAAAACTACCAGTTAAAAGCTAACGGCTTCGTATAACCCATCCGTTAACGGGCTAATTTAGACAAAAGTTTTTAGTTATTTACTAGCTTAAGCAATTCCGAGTGGATTCGGACGAAGTAGAATCTCGCGTAATTGCGGTTATACATTGTTGTGCAACATTAGGAAAAACGACCAATTATTCGGATATTTATAAAATAAATTTAAATAAAAATGGCAACAGTAGATAATATACGAAACGGGTTGATTGACAAAATACTATCGATTAAAAACAAAGACTTTTTAGTAGCTCTTGACAAAATAATTACATCAAGTTCATCTGAATCTGAAATAGTTGAACTGACTAAAGAACAGAAATTGATGCTGGAAATGAGTGAACGCGATATAAAAGATGGAAAACTAATTTCTCAAGAAGCTATGAATAAAAGGAATTTGGAATGGCTAAACGCAATGTAATCTGGACACGAACAGCTGACATTCAGTTTGTGGAATTTTAGAATATTGGGTTAAAAAAAACAAATCAAATAGATACTCTAAAAAACTTTTAAAGCTAGTTTTGTAAAGAACAAAACAAGTAGCCGAAAAACCTTTGATTTACAAAGCAACAGATTATAAAGATACAAGAGTTGCTTCTTTAGGCAATTTTAGTATTTACTATAAATTTAATGACACAGAGATTATCATCACAGCTTTTTGGGACAATAGACAAAATCCGAAAAAACTTTTGAAAATATTGGAAAACAAAAAATAACGTTGCGCAACAACGTATATAATTTATTGCTGGTTCTAGCCTGCTTACGAAAAATCCTCGCGAATTTTCTATTCGGTTTTTATTTGCTAAACTTATTGTTTAAACCATATAAAAACACGTTGGGTGTAGTTTTTTATTCGGTTATTCTTTTTTTCAAATCCATCAGTATTCAATCTTCAGTCTAAAATTACGTTGAAACGTTTAAAAATATAACGCTAATTAACGCTCTAAAGACTAAAAGCTAACAGCTAACAGCCAACAGCTAACAGCCAACAGCTAAAGGCTAAAAGCCAACACCAAGTTCTAACTATCTAAAATTCTAAAAATCTAACCATCTAATAATCTAATCACCCAACTTTCAACTTTAAAAACGTTCAACTTTCAACACCTTCATGTTCCGTCTACAAACACGTTGAAACGCTTAAAAATATAACAATAATTAACGCTCTAAAAGCTAAAAGCTAAAAGCCAACAGCCAACAGCTAAAGGCTAAAAGCCAACACCAAGTTCTAACCATCTAAAACTCTAATAATCTAACCGTCTAATAATCTAATCATCCAACTTTCAACTTTAAAAACGTTCAACTTTCAACGCCTTCATGTTCCGTCTACAAACACGTTGAAACGCTTAAAAGTATAACGATAATTAAGGCTCCAACAACAAATTCTCGCCCAATAGTTTTGTAATCTCATAATTTTATAGAATATTAGCCTTTTTAACACAACTGTTTTCTTGTAACCATGTTTGCCCTATGAATACAAAGACTTTAGAGTTTGGTTCCTTTTTTCAAAAACCTGTAACTGCAGACTATCAAACGCATCATCATACATTTAAAAACCAGGTATTATTTTACAACGGACGGCATGCTGTTAAATACTTGATAGATACCATTATGAGTTTACATACGGTAAACAGCATTTGGATACCCGAATACTACTGCCAGCATGTAAGCCACTGGTTAAAAACGTGTTACAACACCATTAAAACCTACCCAGCAGATCCTAAAAACCACCCAGACCATGTTATTACAATACCAGAAGCTATAGACCATGATATTGTATTAATTAACAACTTTTGGGGTACGTCTTCATGTCATATAAATACAGCTGGAAAAACATGCATAACCATAGAAGACCACTCACACGGTTGGTTGAGTAAGGCTTGCCTAAACAGTACTGCCGATTACTGTTTTGCATCCTTACGAAAATCATTACCCATACCGCTTGGGGGTATGGCATGGTCTAACACACACGCATTGCCAGCATACCGTAGTGACAAAAAAGCTGACACCTTTAAAACCATTTGGGACACAACCGCAGCGGCCATGACCCAAAAAGCCGATTTTTTAAATACCAAAGATAGTACCGTTGAAAAAAATGCGTTTTTAGCATTAGTTAACACTGCCGAACTTGCGATGCATCAACACCATAATATTGAGCCTCTAGACCCCGCACATGAAGCCCTTATAAAGCAATGGTTACCCTTTGACGCCCTCTACTACAAAAAACAACATGAAACGCTTTTAAAAACCCTTGTAAAACCAGCACTACAACCCCAATGGTGTGCAACTGATGGCACAAATTTTGGATGGTTATATCACTTTGAAACGCAAGACCACCTCACCCGTTTTAAACATTATTTGATAACAAACAAGGTATACCCATCGCTACTATGGCCTGATAACCCTGAAAGTTATGGCTATTATTTAAATCTGCACATAGATTTTAGATATACCACAGACCATATAACCCAGCTTGCCCACATACTAAACAATGCCCCGTTGTAACGACCTCTAAAATTCTAACCATTTAATAGTCTAATCATCCAACTTTAAACTTTAAAACTTTCAACACATTTATGTTCAGTCTAAAAGTACGTTGAAACGTTTAAAAGTATAACGCTAATTAACGCTCTAACAGCTAAAAGCTAAAAGCCAACAGCCAAGAGCTAAAGGCTAAAGGCCAAAAGCTAAATGCCAAAAGCCAACAGCCACACACGGAATATCGAGAATTAAAGACATTTAAGCTAAATTTAAACGTGCTTTCGCTTTTAGTACTATTTTTGTAGTAAAATAACCCCAAGCAAAACACCACTATGTATTCGTATATCAAATCCATCATTGATTTTTTCATTGCTTTTACAGCCTTAGTACTCCTAGCGCCTATTTTTATTACGGTCGCTATTATTTTAGCTATTAAAAATAATGGCAGTATATTCTTTTTTCAAGAACGCCCTGGTAAAGATGAACGCATTTTTAAAATTATAAAGTTTAAAACCATGCGTGATTTAAAACCTAATGAAGATTCTAATGGCCTTAATAGGGTAACGAAAACAGGGAATTTTTTACGCCAATATTCTTTAGACGAAATTCCGCAACTCATTAATGTACTAAAAGGTGATATGAGTGTTGTAGGCCCTAGACCTTTAATGGTATCTTACTTAACACGTTATAACGATTTTCAAAAACAACGCCATGATGTAAAACCTGGTATTACAGGTTGGGCACAGGTAAAAGGTAGAAATGCCATTTCATGGGAGAAAAAATTTGAATATGATGTGTATTACGTAAAGCACCAATCGTTTGCCTTAGATGTGAAAATTATGCTATTAACGTTTTTAAGATTGGTAAAACCACAGGGTGTGAACAGTAACGCCAATGTGAACATGCCAGAATTTACAGGAAGCAAATGAAAAAAAACATCCTTGTTATAGGCGCTTCAGGCCATGCCAAAGTTATTATTGATATTATTGAGCGTACACATTTGTACCATATAGTAGGTTTGGTAGATAGTTTTAAAACCCGTGATGAAACCTTATTTGATTACAAAATATTAGGCACTGAACACGACATTCCAACACTTATAGACAGCCATAATTTATACGGCGGCATTATTGCCATAGGCGATAATTACACCCGTATGAAATTGGCCAAAACCATAAACAACCAACATACCAATTTTAAGTTTATTAATGCCATACACCCCCAAGCCATTATAGGTAAAAACGTACATATAGATGAAGGCTCTTGTGTCATGGCAGGCGCTATTATTAATGCCGATGCAACAATAGGCACGCATTGTATTATAAACACCAAAAGTTCTGTAGGGCATGATTGTATTATAAAATGCTATAACAGTATTGCTCCGGGCGCCACATTAGGCGGTAATGTACGTTTAGGCAAATGCTCATCAATATCCATCAATGCCACGGTGATTGAAAACGTGCACATTGGCAAACACACTGTTATTGGGGCGGCCTCACTGGTTAATAAAAACATTGATAGTTATAAAGTAGCCTACGGCATACCCGCCAAAGTAATTAAAGACCGTAAAAAAGACGATAAATACTTGGGGCTTGCCCGTGCTAAAAGCCCTTATACCTTAGAGTGCCATACCATTACAAATGAAACCGACATTGCAACCTATAACAACACCTTGGAAGCTATTGATGGCACTGACGTGTTTTATAGTTTAGCATATTGTAATACGGTACCCGGTAAACACCTGAATTATTTTGTGTTTAAAGTAAATGACACGCCCATTATTTTAATGCCTATACACAAAAACACCATACCGCTTAAAACACCAGACGATGCTACCAAATATTATGATGTAACCGCACCTTATGGCTATAGCGGCCCTGTATACCACACCTCCAACAAAGACAAGCTTCCCGAGTTTTGGGAACAGGTAGATGCTTGGTACAAAGCCCATAATGTGGTTACCGAATTTATGCGCTTTAACCTGAATGGCAATTTTAAATGCTACTCTGGCCAAATATTGCCCTCACTAAGTAATGTAAGAGGTAATTTATCTATAGGCTTTGAAGCTATTTGGGATAATTTTAAACAGAAAGTACGTAATAACTACCGCAAAGCACAACAAAGTGGTTTAAAGGCTATATTTTATCACAAAAACATAACCGATGCCCACATAACGAGCTTTTACGATATATACATTAGTACCATGGTACGTAACAAGGCCACAGATAACTATTTTTATCCTAAAAGTTATTTTGAACATTTAATACAACAAAACAAAGACCATATTCTATTGGTGGTGGTGTATTACGAAAACACGCCTATTTCGGTAGAACTTTGTATCATTAACAATAAGGCGCTCTACTCCTATTTGGGTGGCACCTTAGCCGACTATTTTGCACACCGCCCTAACGACTTTTTAAAAATTGAAGCCATGAAATGGGCTATAGAACATGACATTTATTACTACATACTAGGTGGTGGCCGAAAAGATGGCGATGGTTTGTACAACTATAAAAAAGCGTTTTTTCCAAAAGATGAGGATGCTACGTTTTACACCGGTAGAAAAGTGGTGAATCCCAAAATATATAAGCATTTATTAGAAGCTGCAGGGGTCAATACTGCTGAAATTGCAAACCTGATAGCAGATACCAATACCTATTTTCCTTATTACAACCAACAACATGTTACCTCAGCAGAATAACCTGCTTATTATAACCCAAAAAACGGAGTGGGATGCAGTACTTAAAAGCATAGACATGTATGATGTGTACCATACCTATGCCTACCACCAGAGTACAAAACACAGTAGCTATAAAGCGGTTTTAATTGTTTACAGGGCACATAACACTATAATAGCACTTCCCGTATTAATAAGACCTATTGCCAATACCCCCTATTTTGATGCGACCTCGGTGTACGGTTATGCTGGCCCTTTAACAAAAGGCCCTTTAACAACACATGTGCTTGAAGACTTTAACCAATTATTACAAACATTTTTTGAAAAAGAAAACATCGTTTCCGTGTTTTCGCGTTTACACCCATTTATAACACAAACCCCTGTGATAACATCCATGGGGAGCATTACCCATATTGGTGATGTAGTCAATATTGATTTAACGCTTCCTGTTGACATACAACGCAGTCTGTTTTCTAAAACAACCAAACGCTATTTAAACAAATGTTATAAACAATTTTATGTAAAAACAGGCAAAACAGCCAATGACATCGCTACCTTTAAAGCGCTGTATTATGAAAACATGGACCGCGTGCAAGCTAACAAAGCCTATTATTTTTCTGAGGCCTATTTTAACAACCTGCTCAACAACCCAGCTTTAGATAACACCTTACTCATGGCTGTTGATTATGAAACAGAAACGGTAGCAGCCGCAGCCATCATGCTAAAAACCAAGCATATTGTGCAATACCATCTATCTGGAACAAAGGCCGATTATTTACACCTATCGCCTATTAGATTGCTAATAGACACCATGCGCCTAAAAGCCATAGAAGCCCAATGCACCTATTTTAATTTAGGCGGGGGCTTAGGCGGACGTAGTGATGATGCGCTGTTTAATTTTAAAGCCTCTTTCTCTAAAGATTTTAAGGCTTTTAAGGTGTGGAAATACATTGTAAATGAGGATGTTTACAAGGCATTGGTTACGCAACACCATATAAATGCCACCGATGATGATGATACTTACTTTCCGTTATACCGCAAGCATGAAGCCTATTAAGGATTTACAATACCATGCTTTTTAACATACTGCGCTATGGCCTGCGCTACTAAGGTTCTACCATGATCATTCCAATGCATATCATACACCAAATTGGTTTTGGTTTTAGACGCTGCTAATAACTGCGAATAATCTATATATTTAAAGTCATGCGTTTGCAAGTAGTTTAAGAACATGGCAGGTGTTTTAGATGCATCTAACAATAAAATATATTTCGCTTTATTATAATGATACGTAGTAGTGAGCGCTATAAAATTATCCAGCCGCTTTTGATATATGACTGTACTATCTACAGTACTAACGGCGGTTTTATGATCTGCTTGGGCGTTTTGAGGTGCGCGCCCTTTTAACGTATTTATAAGTTTTCCCGGTATGGCTTTTATAGGGTTTAAAGCACCGATGTTTTTAGCATAATTAAGCAGCTTAAACTGACGTAAACGTCGGTAAAATGGGGTTTCAAAGCGCATGCGATCGGTTAAAACCGTATAACGATTACGCTCTAAATCATCTTTAAAAGTAAGATTTAAAATCACACAATCTATCAACTCAAAATCTGCTTTATAAGCATCTACCAAATGCACCTCGTCAGCAAAATCATAGCCCGCATAACCATATTCGTAAACAGGAACACCATCAAAATGGGCTTCTATTTTTTTACCTATAGAATTATTATAGTGCTGATGAAAGCCTTCAATAAACGAATCGCCTACCAAAGCGATCTCAAATTGATCTGCTGTTGGTGTAAACTCGCGATACGAATTAAACCCTGAGCCATTGATATGAAACTGTGAAAAATTTTGACGCCGATTTCCGGTTACAGAATACCCTGTTTGATGCGGTTGCCATTTTTCTACCTCTTGCGCATCTACCATACGCACTGGGTAATCTTTTGTTAAATGAAAAACACGTACTAATAGCTCTAAACTCAACAGTATAAGCAAACTATAAACACCTAAACGTACTATTAACTTTTTCATACATGCTTTTGTTTTGTAATAATAAAATCACCAATAACAAGACAATCTAAACCTGTTGAAAAAAAGCATCTAACAGCGTCTTGCGGCGACTCTACAACAGGTTCTCCTTGTATATTAAAACTGGTATTTAAAACCACCGGCACCCCTGTTTTATCTCCCAGATTTTTAATAAGCTGATAGTATTTAGGATGCAATTCTTTTTTAACGGTTTGTAACCTTGCACTACCATCTACATGTGTTACTGCCGGTATCACATCTTGCTTTTCTTTAAGCACATTACATACTTTTAGCATGAAAGGAGCTTCAACGGTTAAATCAAAAAAGTCATTTTTAGCCTCTACAATAGCCGATGGTGCAAAAGGCCTGTAGGCTTCTCTAAATTTTACCTCAGCATTTATTTTATCTTTCATATCAGGAAATGCTGGGTTTGCCAATATACTTCTACTCCCTAAGGCTCGTGGGCCTATTTCCATAGTGCCTTGAAACCAACCTATAATTTGGCCTTGTTCTAATAACGTAGCAGCTACTTCACATACATCATCATGCTTGGTATAATGAAGTTTAGCACCTTTAAGCACATGCTCAATATCATCATTACTATACGTAGTACCCACATACGGATTATCATGAACAAAGGTTCTAGGTTGTTTTAAAATACCATTATACAAATAATAGGCTGCCCCAATGGCTGTGCCGTTATCACCGGCAGCAGGCATAACATATACGTCTTTAAATTTACTATCGCGTACAATACGACCGTTCATAACACTATTAAGTGAAACACCGCCTGAAATAACCAGGTAATCAGCCTTGGTTTTTTCATACAAAATATCACAAATTTCAAGAACTTTGTCTTCTAAAACACGCTGAAAAGCAGCAGCAACATCCATATGATGTTTTTGAAACGGTTCACCATGCTTTCGTGGTGTGCCAAAAATTTCAAAAAACTTAGGCGAACAACGTTTCCAACTAAAATGTTGGTAATTGAAATAACTTAAATCGAACGTTAATTGGCCATTTTTGCTAACCGTTATAATTTTTTCAACTTCTGCTTTAAATACATTTGGGTCTCCCATAGGCGCTAACCCCATGGTTTTTCCCTCATCATAACTGGTTCTAAAACCACAAAACTGCGTAACTGCCTCATAAAAAGACCCTAACGAATGTGGAAAAAAACTTTCACTTATACATGAAATACGCGTGTCTTTTCCGTGACCTAACCAGGTAGTAGCCCACTCACCAGAACCATCAACCCCTAAAAGTGCTGCCTCTTTGTATGGTGATACATAAAAAGACCCTGGGGCATGACTGAAGTGATGCGGTATAAAATGCACTTGAGGCCCTTGTTTTTTAGTCTCCCAATGGTATTTAAACCAATTCCAAAAACTTTTTTGCTTATTGTAAGCATGCACAAACTCATGATTAACAAAGGTTTTTATACCACTAATATTTTTTAAGCAATGAAGTAATTTTTTTCCAAGATTATGTGTGGGCTTTATAGATACTGCTATATGATCTATGTCGTTATAGGTTAAATTGGCTATTTTTAAACACCTATCTATAGCTTTATGAGGAAATACGCGCGTGTGCTTATCCCTATTAAGACGTTCTTCTTCAATGGCTGCAATAAGTTGTCCGTTCACCGCAATACAAGCAGTTGAATCGTGAAAATAATAGTTTAAACCAAGTATAACCATAATATAATATTTTTAATTAAAATTGAAAATAAATAAAGGATTTATCAATACCATCATCATAAAACAACAGCATTAAAAATATAAGTAGAGTATATATAACAAACCTTACGGCTTTATGTTTAAAATAAAACGGGTTGCGTGGATGATGCCTTATCATAAATTCATACACCATAAACCCCACAACCAGTATATAATAATCAACCATACGATAGCCCATAGGGTGCATATAGGCTGTAAATTGAGTGCGCGTAAAAATACCGTTAATGTATGCTAATGCATGCGTGATGGTATCGGCTCTAAAAAAAATCCATGAAAAAGTAACCAGCACAAAAACCCCTAACATACTTAAAAGTTCTGAAACAGTAGGCAACATACGGCTTTGTGCAACCACCGTATCTTTATATTTTTTATTATTACCAAAAACAAATAATGGTATAAAAGCCAGCGCATGAAAGGCACCCCAAGCTATAAACGTCCAATTAGCCCCATGCCAAAAACCACTGACTAAGAATACAATAGCCACATTTCTGAGCGCTTTAAAACGCCCTTGTTTTGAACCACCCAAAGGAATGTAAATGTAGTAACGAAACCACTCGGATAATGATATGTGCCAACGTTGCCAAAACTCGGCTATATTTCTAGACAGGTACGGGAATTTAAAATTAGTCATCAACTCTACCCCAAATAATTTAGCAGTACCAATAGCAATATCAGAATACCCTGAAAAATCACCATATATTTGAAAACTAAACAATACAACACCTAAAACTAATGTGGATGCGGGATACGACGAGGCATTGGCAAAAATATCGTCAACAATAGGTGCCAAAGCATCGGCTATGACTAATTTTTTAAAAAGCCCCCATAAAATAAGCTTCACACCTGCTACGGCTTGCGGGTAATTAAAAGTGCGTTTGTTAGTAATTTGAGATAACAAATTGGAGGCACGCTCTATAGGGCCCGCTACCAATTGCGGAAAAAAGCTTACAAAAGCTGCAAAAGCTATAAAATTTTTAGTGGGTTTTAATTGTTTGTAATAAATATCAAAGGAATAGCTCATGGTTTGAAACGTATAAAACGAGATGCCTACAGGTAATATAATTTGTAAGGTCCAAGTGCTCTTAATCTCATACCCTATAAGGCTTGCCATATCTACCCATGAGTCTACAAAAAAATTGAAGTATTTAAAAAACCCTAACAAACCAATATTAAATAGCACACTTACCCACAACCACTGCTTACGTTTGCGTTGTTGGGTTTGGGCATGTATTTGTTGCCCTACATAAAAATCGACCACCGTACTTAAAAAAATAAGCGCTAAAAAACGGTAATCCCACCAGCCATAAAACAGGTAGCTAATAGCAAGTAAAAATATGTTTTGTGCCTTTAAGTGGCGGTTAAACAGCTTCCAATAAAGCAGGTAGCTGATTACTAAGAATATAAAGAATTCTACCGAATTAAATAACATGGTGAGAGGGTTGGTTTATGGCTTCCAAATATCACAGAATAAAACAGATACATCAAAACTTTTCTGCAAAATACACACAAAACCCTACAAAATGCATAGACATAAAAACACCCCGGACATCGGAAAAAAAATACATTCATTACAATAAATAGTAATTTCATCGAAAAAAGTAATAGCATTGCGGCAAGTGCTGTATTTTAGCTTGAAATTTTAAGTATCATACTACAATGAATCCCAAATCATTTTTTAAAAGCATTCCTACAGAGGTAAAACGCTTTCTTGGTAAAGCCCTCCTTTTTTTTATTATATGGAAGGTAGTCTATAATATATTTTTATACGACTCTAAATACCTAGACCACCCGCTAACAACACATGTAGGCAACGCCTCTGCGTGGTTGATAAACCAATTGGGCGACATGGAAGGGTTTACAGCCAAACGCGAAGTAGTAAAGCATTATTTTGAAGGCGGCGTAAATTTAAATGAATCATCAGCCATTTACCACCAAGACCGTATTGTGTTATACATAGCCAATGTGTGCAATGGCTTAGAATTAATAGTATTATACATTGGTTTTATAGTATGCATGCCGGCCTCTTTTTTAAGAAAGTTAAAATACATTATAATAGGTGTTATTGTTTTAGACCTCACCAATATTTTACGCTGCACCGGCCTTATTTACTTGCGTGAGTACTACGAAATTTACTTTGATTTTGCACACCATTACCTGTTTAATACGGTGGTTTACACCGCGACCTTTATTATGTGGTATGTATTTAGCAGAAAAATAACCTTAAAATCTCAACACCTTGAAACACCTGTACAAGCAGGATAAGTCCCGATTTATTATTGGCCTTATTCTCATTATTATCATATACTCCAGTTATTACATTTGTTTTGCTGAAAACCCTGATGCAGGCGCCATACCCCGAAAACTAAGACATGTTATTAAACTAGGTACCACCATTATTGTATACCTAGTAGGCTCTATACATTTAGGCAAATTAAAAGACCAATGGATGAGTGCCTTGTGGCATATAATCCACATAAGTGGCTTGGGCGCTATTTTTATTATTGGAGGGTACGATTGGCTTATTAGCGAATCTACATTGCGTTTAAAATTGTTGGCCCAAAGCATACAAGAAATGCTTATTTCGCCCATGCTCTATGTCGCTATGGGTTTACTAAACCGAAGTTTGAATAAGGTAAAAACCAAATAGCAATAAATAAAAAAAACGTCCAAAACCTTTAGGTTTTGGACGTTGTATTGTGAGTTTTAATGATTTTAGCTTTCTAAATCTTAGCTTTCTAAATCATTAAAAATAGAATGCATTAAGCGTTTTTTATCGTTAATACTTTCTTCCAACGATATCATTGTTTCTGTTCTGTACACCCCTTCTATTTCGTCTAGTAGAAATATCACCTCTTTAGCATGCTCTGTGCTGCGTGCTCTAATTTTACAGAAAATATTAAACTTTCCGGTAGTAATATGCGCCACGGTTACATAAGGAATTTCATTAATACGCTCTAACACAAACTTGGTTTGTGAGGTATTGTTTAAATACACCCCTACGTAGGCTATAAATGAATACCCTAGCTTTTTGTAATCTAACATTAGCGACGAGCCTTTTATAATGCCTGCTTCTTCCATTTTTTTAACACGTACATGCACGGTACCGGCAGATATTAAAAGTTTTTTTGCAATGTCTGTAAACGGAATTCTTGTGTTATCAATTAACATGTCAAGAATTTGATGATCAATTTCGTCTAATTTAATTTTCCCCATAATAAAGTATTCTTAGATAAAAATCAAAATTAGCATATTTTTATTAATAATTACGCATATAAAGTACGTTTTATTTTGCTTTTAATACGATTTTTTCATTTTTCAATATTACGATAACGTTTTCGTTACCTTCAGCTAACATTTTATGCGTTTCATCTAGCAGCGTGTTGCCTTGTGCATCAATTTCTTTATGGCCATAATATGTATGTAGCTCATCAATTTTTGCAACCACAGGCACAAACACCACATCATTACCCTGTAAGGTTTCTTTATATTGAATAGCCACATCTACCAAATGAGTAGCGTAACCCGATACATTTCTAATAATAACATCAAAAAATAGCTTCTCATTTTCAGGAATGTTATAATAGGGCTTGTAATGCGCCCCTGTAACCGTATGAGCTGCTATGTATTGTAAAGAGGTTAGGTAACAGTTAAAAATAAGTTGGCGGGTATATTCCCTATCATAATCCCCCTCAAAATGCCCTGCTTCAAACAATATAGTTGGCACATGTTCACTTTGAAACGTATCACCCACACAATTTAAATTGAAGGCATCATCATACACGCCTACTTGCGCTGGAATAACTGTTTGTAACATGGTATTCATTTGTGCAATAACCTCCATAGCTATTTTACGGGTAGCTGTAACGCTACAAGCAGCATCTTCTGCTGGAGATAAAAACGATACCGTAGCCGATTTACGAGCCCTACCTGCACTAAAAATAGTACGTTGCCCATGCAAATTATAACAAAAATGCGGCTTAAAGCTGTTAAAAACCTGGCGCAATACCAAACTTTCGGGTTGTGTTAGGTTTTGAGCATCGCGGTTTAAATCTACCTGGTTGGCATTTACGCGTGTGTATGCCTCAGCGCCATCAGGATTTAAAATAGGTATGATGTTTAAAGTAACAGAAGCTAACAGGCTATTACTAGCAGGCGATGCATTACATAAGGTATTTAATAAGTCGAATAAGGCTTTGGTGGTTGTAGACTCGTTACCGTGCATTTGAGACCACATTAAAATACGTTTAGCACCCGTACCAATAGTAAGACCATAAATAGGTTTTTTAAGTACCGATTGCCCAATAACATTTACAGTGCATAGGTTAGGTAAAGCATCTAATAAAGGACTAATAATGTCATTGGTAATATACCGGCCATTTAAGGCGGTTGCTTTGTGTGATGTATAAAGTGCTTGTAAGGTATCTGTTGTCATGATTTTTATTTGGATACAAATGTAAACAATTACATTTTTACAATTGTAAACATCGTAATTCACAGATTATGATTACAGATGTATACAGCTTACGGGAAGATTATTTACAATATGCTTCACAAAACACGGAAAACAATAAAAAATACTGTTTTTCAGACATTTAAATATCATTATGTAAACAAAAAATTCAACAAAAATAAACATTTAACATACGTTTACAGATGTTAATTAAATTATTTTTTACATTTGTAACAGTTATACCTAAACCCTATTGTTTACAATGATAAACAACAAAGATTTTGCCAACAGATTGAAAAAAGTAATTGATTATTACGGAGAATCAGCCTCTTCATTTGCTGAAAAAATTAGCGTGCAACGCTCTAGTATTTCGCATATACTATCAGGAAGAAATAAACCCAGTTTAGACTTTGTTTTAAAAATTTTAACCACCTACCCAGAGGTTGATTTGTATTGGTTGCTCAATGGCAAAGGCAGTTTTCCTACCCAACAAAGCACATTTAATTTTAATGAGGCCAACACACCACAAGCAGCACCTATTAAAACCCAACCAAACACTCAACAACCCGCTGCCCCATTACAAGACCTTGTAAAGCAAACAACAGCTGATACTAAAACCATTGAGCGTATTGTTATTTTTTATACGGACGGAAGTTTTAAAAACTTTAAGAATTAGCATAAATTTGCATGTAAAATTTTAAACCATGCGTTTTATATATCTTCTTGTGTGTGTATTATTATTGAACTGTTATCAGGTGGAGCGCCAATGTGCCGACTATAAAACAGGATCATTTTACAGCGAAATTACCATTGATGGTACCGTATACAAATCTACATTTACAAGAACAGACACCTTGCAAATTGAAAGATATAACAACCATGTAGATTCTACCAAACTACGATGGGTTAATGATTGTGAAGTTATTTTTAAAACCATCAACCCGAAAAGTATGGCTGAAAAAAAGGATGTGCACTTAAAAATTTTAACCACCACCGATAGCTCTTACACGTTTGAGTATTCTTATGTGGGCGAGACCAAAAAACAAAAAGGGGTGGCGTTTAAAAAAGCAGACTAATCAAAAGGGTATAAAAACGATTCTACCAAGGTAAATGCCACGGTATCATCTTTATTAATTTGGTAAGTTAAAAACACTTCGCCCCAAAATTCGCCATCTGAAAAATCGGCAATAATCCATTTATGATTCAGCATCTTAACGGTGTTAATCATCATTTTTCGGCCGGTACTAGATGCATAAGGCACAATTGGATGTTGCCCTTTAACCTCATTAAGCTTATACAATTCATCTTTTACAAATGGCATAAGACTATCAATGTTATAACCATCGGCTTCAAAATAACTAATAGCGTCTTCATTATGCGCTAAATTAAAATGCGCCGCGTTTAAATAGGCATTTTCTAAACCAGCTACAGAATCTTTATAAGTAACCAAAGCAGCTTCGCGCTTAGCTAAAGTGTTGTTTAAATCTTCAAAAACCCGTTTGGCATTCATATACTGAAATAATATAAGTAATACAGAAAACACAAACAGATACATAAAAATACGTTGTTTCATAATAGGGGTTTAAATTGTAATTTGTAATTCATCATAGGCTAAAAACACATTATGGGGCAAGGTTTTTTCAACAGCATCATGAAATCCTAACATATGACTAATATGGGTTAAATAGGCTTTTTCTGGCTTTACTTGTTTTATAAACGCCAACGCTTCAGCCAAATTAAAATGCGAATGGTGTGGTTGTTCGCGCAAAGCGTTAACCACCAACACCTTTACGTTTTTAAGTTTATCTATTTCTTTTGGGGCAACAGTTTTCATATCGGTTAAATAAGCAAAATTACCAAACCTAAACCCGAATACTTGTAAACTACCATGCTTGCCATTAATAGGCACAATGGTGTGGTTATGAATAGTAAACGGTGTATTTTTAATTTTGTTAATGCTTACCGTAGGCGCTCCCGGATATTTGTTTTTGGTAACAAACACATAATCAAAGCGTTTTTTTAAAGCTTTCACAACGCGCTTGTGCGCATAAATAGGAATATCGCCCTGTTTAAAATAAAACGGCCTAATATCATCTAACCCCGCAACATGATCTGAGTGTTCATGCGTAAACAACAAGGCATCCATTTTTTGGCAACCACTACGCAGCATTTGGTATCTAAAATCAGGGCCACAATCTACCACATAATTGTAACCTTCCCAGGTTATTAATACCGAAACACGCAAGCGCTTATCTTTAGGGTTGGTACTTAAACACACCGGATGCGTGCTTCCTATAATGGGAATACCTTGTGACGTGCCTGTACCTAAAAACGTTACTTTCAATGCTTGTGGATTTTGTACAAAAATAGCGTTATTTTTTTGTTTGCTTTACTTATTTAATAACTTTGCATAGAACGTATGTAACCTATAATATATGGATATTCACATTAAAGGCGATAGAGAATTTGACGATATTCCTTCAATAAAATCTAAAGCACTTCGCGTAAACTTAAATCAAAATATTTACGGAACATTTGCCGAAATTGGCGCAGGCCAAGAAACATGTAGGCATTTTTTTAGAGCTGGTGGCGCTTCGGGAACCATAGCCAAAGCCATGTCGGCTTATGATAAAGCCTTTAGTGACGCCATTTATGGCGCTGAAGCCGATGGGCGCTACGTAACAGAATCTAGACTACGCAAAATGCTTAGCCATGAAATGGATTTAATGGAAAAACGTATTACCCGAGACGTTAATCCGGATAAAATTTTCTTTACCTATGCCAATACTGTAGCCACTATAGATTTTGCAAAACAATTTAAAGGCCATGGTTGGGTAGGTATTAGATACCAAGTAGATGCCGAACAAAAAGAATACAACGAAATAACCTTACATATTCGGTTTAAAGAAACCGATGCGCGCTTACAACAAGAAACGCTAGGTGTTTTAGGAACCAACCTTATTTATGGCGCGTTTTACCACTACCACCAACCTAAAAAATTATTACGCTATTTATACGACCATTTAGATAAAGACCAAATTGAAATTGACACCATTAATTTTTCTGGGCCTATATTTAAAACGGTAGACAACCGCTTGATGAGTTTACAGCTGGTGAAAAACGGCATGACCGATGCCGTAGTTTTTGGACCTGATGGCACAAACGTATTACCAGCAAGAATTTTTTATAAGAAAAACATTTTAGCGCTTCGCGGAAGTTTTAGACCCGTAACCAAGGTGAACATGGCTATGTATGAGAAATCATTTGAAATGTTTACCAAAGAGCGCAAGGTTGATGCCAATAATACCGTTACTGTTTTTGAAATAACCTTATCAAACTTAAGAGCTGAAGGCGAAATTGACGAACAAGATTTTATTGATAGAGCCGACTTGTTGTGCGCCTTAGGCCACTCTGTAATGATATCTAATTTCCAAGAATATTTTAAAGTTGTTGAATATTTTTCAAACTATACCAAAGCACGTATGGGGCTTGCCATGGGCGTAAGCAACTTGGTTGATATTTTTGATGAAAAATATTACCGCCATATTAGTGGTGGTATTTTAGAAGCCTTTGGTAAATTATTCTTTAAAGATTTAAAGGTATACCTATACCCTATGTTTGACCCTGAAACAGGCGAACTTATTACCAGCGATAACCTGAAGGTGTACCCACGTATGAAAGAATTATACAAATTCTTTAAATACAACGGTAAAGTGGTAGATATTGAAGATTATGATGAAAGCATTATGAATATATTCTCTAGACAAGCTTTAAAAATGATTGATAAAGGGGAACCCGGTTGGGAAGACATGCTACCCGAAGGCACTGCCGATTTAATTAAAGATTATCGTTTGTTTGGTTACACCCGTAAACCATTGAAACCATTGGTTATAAAACGCAGAAATGCCCGAAAAAAATAAAAAAAAGCCCTTTTAAAAAGGGCTTTTTTTATGCTTCTTATCTGTTAAAAAACACACGTAACAATCTTTATTTTAAAATCTGATTGGTATGATCTTTAGTTTTTACTTTGGTAATTATATCTTCTATAACGCCCTCAGCATCAATTACAAAAGTTGTTCTATGAATACCGTCATATTCACGCCCCATAAACTTTTTAGGCCCCCAAACACCAAACGCGTTAATTACCGTTTTATCTTCATCGGCCAATAACGGATACGGAAAATTGTATTTGTTTTTAAAGTTTGATTGACGCTTAGCACTGTCGGCACTCACTCCTAAAATATCGTAACCTTGTGCCTTAAAACGTTCATGGTTATCGCTTAAATTACACGCTTCGGCTGTACAACCAGGTGTGCTGGCTTTGGGGTAAAAAAACAATACAAGCTTTTTACCAACATAATCACTTAACTTAACCGTATTACCATCTTGATCTTGAGCTTCAAAATGGGGCGCCTTATCGCCTATTTTTAATGTAGTCATATTTAATATCTTTGTTTTTTGTAAAAATACAACTCTATGACAAAACAAGAAAGTGTAAACTTTGTTATCAATACATTATATAAGCTATATCCTGAAATACCTATTCCGCTAGACCATAAAGATCCGTACACGCTGTTAATAGCCGTACTTATGTCTGCTCAAAGCACCGATGTACGCGTTAACCAAATTACACCACTGCTTTTTGAGCGTGCCGACAACCCTTATGATATGGTAAAACTAACGGTAGATGAGATAAGAGACATTATAAAACCCGTAGGTCTATCGCCTATGAAAAGTAAAGGCATTTATGGTTTATCAAAAATTTTAATTGAGGAACATAACGGCGAAGTACCACAAAGTTTTGAAGCGCTAGAAGCACTACCAGCAGTAGGACACAAAACCGCCAGTGTAGTCATGTCTCAAGCCTTTGGTGTACCCGCTTTTCCTGTAGATACGCATATTCATAGGTTAATGTATCGTTGGAATTTAAGCAACGGAAAAAATGTAGCACAAACTGAAAAGGATGCTAAACGCTTATTTCCAAAAGAATTATGGAATGATTTACATCTTCAAATTATTTGGTACGGACGTGAATATTCCCCTGCACGTGGTTGGGATTTAGAAAAAGATGTGATTACCAAAACCATTGGTAGAAAATCGGTAATTAACGACTACCTCAAAAAGAAAAAGACTGTTTAGTGGTTACCTAAACAGTCTTTAAACACTTAATTTTGAAGCATTTCAAACGTCAATGTATTACAATTTATAACACGTAATGCTTTTGAATAATTTAAAATAAACTGCACCGTTTCATCTTTAGGTTGCTGTTTATTAATGTTTTCAGAAAAATGTTTTTCAGAGTAAAGTTTTGCCATTATATCAATTTAAAGATTTATACCATTGATAACGCAGCAAAAATGACAATATTGTACTAGTTAGTTAAAACAATATTATGCTTTTCTATAATTTTACGTAAATTAATAAGTGCATAGCGCATTCTACCCAATGCTGTATTAATGCTCACACCTGTTTTATCTGATATTTCTTTAAAACTCATATCTTTATAAATACGCATAAGCAGCACTTCTTTTTGGTCTTCAGGCAGTTCGTCAACCAAACGGCGTACATCACGTTCTACCTGGCTTTTAATAATAGCGGTTTCTGCATTTAGTGCAGCATCACTTAGCACCGAAAAAATGCTAAATTCACCCGCATTATCAAATTTAGGCATGCGGTTGTGCTTTCTAAAATAATCAATCACCAAATTGTGCGCAATACGCATAACCCATGGCAAAAACTTACCCTCTTCGTTATAAGACCCATGTTTTAAGGTTTTTATAACTTTTATAAAAGTATCTTGAAAAAGATCTTCAGCCAAATCTTTATCATATACTTTAGAAAATATAAAACTGTATATTTTTTGTTTGTGCCTGTAGATTAAGGTTTCTAAAGCACACTCATCGCCTTTAATGTAGTTGCTTACCAGTGTAGCATCTGGAGTTAATTGATGTTGCATAATCATTACTTTTTATACAAGAAGCAGGGCTTCTTTGTTTGGGGTTATTCTTTTTTAAAAAGTAATATTATACTATAGGCTTCTCGTTTTTAGCGGATTATTATAATCCAAATATAACAACAATCGTTCCTAAAAAACAAAATTTATAGATTTTTTTTATGTAACCTATGGGTTTCACCTATACTTTTTAAGTTCAAATTCTTGTAGTATCTTTGTTAGGTTATTTCTTTAAAAAGCCCATGAATACTGATATTTTAGACGTAAACCCCAAAGAAAACATTATTATTAAAGGTGCAAAATTGCACAACTTAAAAAATATTGATGTTGTAATACCACGCAATAAATTAGTGGTAATCACCGGCTTATCGGGTTCTGGTAAATCTAGTTTAGCCTTTGACACCTTATATGCCGAAGGCCAAAGACGCTACGTTGAAAGCTTATCTAGCTACGCACGCCAGTTTTTAGGGCGCTTAAATAAACCCAAAGTAGATTATATTAAAGGTATTGCACCAGCCATTGCTATAGAGCAAAAGGTAAATTCTACCAACCCACGTTCTACCGTTGGCACTACTACCGAAATTTATGACTACCTCAAACTATTATTTGCGCGCATTGGTAAAACCTACTCACCCATTTCTGGTAATGAAGTAAAAAAAGAAACGGTTACCGATGTTTTAAACTATATAAAAACCTTTAACAAGGGCGACAAACTTTTGCTTTTAGCGCCTATTTTTTTAGAAGAAGGCCGTAGTATAGATAATAAATTACAAGCCCTAAACCAGCAAGGGTATGCCCGTATACAAGTTAACAACAAAGTGCAACGTATTGAAGAGGCTGAGGTGACCGATGCCGACCAGGTTTTGCTTGTGGTAGATCGTGTTATTGTAAAACATGAAGACGATTTTTACAACCGTTTGGCCGATGCCATTCAAACTGCTTTTTACGAAGGCAAAGGCACCTGTTTTGTTGAAACGTTAAAAGACAACCAACAGCGTGCTTTTAGTAATAAGTTTGAGCTAGACGGCATGACGTTTTTAGAGCCCAATGTGCATCTATTCAGTTTTAACAACCCGTATGGCGCTTGCCCTAAATGCGAAGGTTACGGCGATATTATAGGTATTGATGAAGATTTAGTAATACCCAACACAGGCTTATCGGTGTATGAAAACGCCATTTTCCCATGGCGTGGTGATAGTATGAGTTGGTACAAAGACCAATTGGTAAATAATTCACATAAATTCAATTTCCCCATACATAAACCGTATTTTGAATTAACCGCTGCCCAAAAACAACTTATTTGGGATGGTAACCAACATTTTGAAGGCTTAAACAGCTTTTTTGCAGAGTTAGAAGCCAAAGCCTATAAAATTCAAAACAGGGTTATGTTATCGCGTTATCGCGGAAAAACCACATGTAAAGCCTGTAACGGGAAACGGTTACGACCAGAAGCAAACTATATAAAAGTTGGCAATACCACCATTACCGATTTGGTTGAAATGCCTTTAAACACGCTGGCTAATTTTTTTAAAAATTTAACGCTTAATGAATACGATACACAAATAGCATCCAGACTTTTAACCGAAATTAATAACAGACTCTCGTTTTTAACCAACGTAGGGCTTTCATATTTAACACTTAACAGGCGCTCAAACACCTTATCTGGTGGCGAAAGTCAACGTATTAACCTTGCCACTTCTTTAGGGAGTAGTTTAGTAGGTTCTATGTATATTTTAGACGAACCCAGTATTGGCCTGCACCCCAAAGACACCGAACAGCTTATTTTGGTATTAAAAGCCTTACGCGATTTAGGCAATACGGTAATTGTAGTAGAACACGACGAAGATATTATGAAAGCGGCCGATACCGTTATTGATATTGGCCCTGAAGCAGGCACAAACGGCGGCCATGTTGTAGCACAAGGCACCTATAAAGATATGCTGGCTTCAAACTCTTTAACTGCACAATATTTAAATGCATCTTTAGAAATTGAAGTACCTAACACACGACGAACCACAAAATACCACGTAGATATTGTAGGCGCTAGAGAAAATAATTTAAAGAATATTGATGTCTGTTTTCCGTTAGGCATGTTAACCGTTGTTACAGGCGTTTCTGGTAGTGGCAAAAGCACATTGGTTAAGAAAATATTATATCCGGCTTTACAAAAAAAACTTACCGATTTTGGTGACAAACCCGGGCAATTTTCAGCATTGAAAGGCAACTTCAGCAATATTAAAGCCATTGAATTTGTTGACCAAAACCCTATTGGGCGTTCATCACGTTCTAACCCGGTTACCTATATAAAAGCTTATGACGATATTAGAAGCCTGTTTTCAAAACAAAAATTAAGCACCATACGAAACTACCAACCCAAACATTTTAGTTTTAACGTAGATGGCGGACGCTGTGAAACTTGTAAAGGTGAAGGTGAAGTAACTATTGAAATGCAATTTATGGCCGATGTGCATTTAGAATGCGATACCTGCAAAGGCAAACGCTTTAAAAAAGAAGTGCTTGAAGTTACATTTGCTGAAAAAAACATTGATGATATTTTAAATTTAACCATTGATGATGCGGTTGCCTTTTTTGAAGCCAATAACCAACCTAAAATAAAAAACAAACTACAACCCTTACAAGATGTTGGCTTGGGCTATGTTACCTTAGGGCAAAGTTCTTCTACCCTTTCTGGTGGTGAAGCGCAACGCATTAAATTGGCTACATTTTTAGGGAAAGGCAACACCAAAGACAAGGCCCTGTTTATTTTTGATGAACCTACTACAGGCTTGCATTTTCATGATATTAAAAAATTATTAAAATCGTTTAACGCACTTATTGCAAAAGGACATTCTATTATTGTGGTAGAACATAATTTAGATTTAATTAAATGTGCAGACCATGTTATTGATTTAGGTCCTGAAGGCGGAGAAAATGGTGGAAATATTGTAGCTTTTGGTACACCGGAAGCCTTAGTTAATAATAAAGAATCTGTAACAGGTACGTATTTAAAAGATAAGTTATAAATGAAAAAGAACGCTTAAAAAAGCGTTCTTTTTCCCAACAAACTAATTAAGTATTTAAATTACTTAACAAACTTTAAACTACCACTGGCTGTTGATAAAATATAGAGTCCTGATTTTAATCTAGAAACATCAATTTTATTTGAAACAGCGCCTGCTTGTATTGCTTGCCCCATGATGTTATAAACAGTGTAACCATCTGTAATAGTAGCAGCATTTTTAAAAACGATTGCATCCGTTTTTGCGTTATAGTAAGCGTTTAATTTATTCTTATTGAAACGAGACGTTGATAATGCATTTATTTCGGCTTGACTTCTTATATACACCAACGTTGGATCACTTGCTCCGGGGCCACCATAAGTAGTAGAACCACCATCTGGCGTATAAGCCAAATAGGTTAATATTCTGTAAGTTAAATTCGTGTTTTCTGAACTCAAAGGCGCATTAGCAGGAATGGTATAATTGGCTGTAGTAACACCACCTGAGCCAGCACCAGGAAACGCATAATCATTAGGCTGTGCTACTGTTTCATTAGCCCAAGTACCATTAATCACATCATGGTTAGCTATTGGTTCATCTTGCAAACCTGCTAAAACAAAATTAAACGCATCATTAGTACCATTAGTAGACCCTAAGGTATAGGTTATTTCAATGGTAATATTATCACCTGGTTTAAAGGTAACAGCGGTTTCACCATTAATTTGATAATCGGCTTTATTAGACCAACTGAATGTGGGTTCTACGCGCTGCGCAAATGTTATTGAAGTAAAAAAAATAAATACTAGTGTAATGTTTTTCATAATGTATACGTGTTTAGTTAATAGTTAAACCAAATGTAACCAAGCAAACAAAACATTACTAAAAACAATACTTGACAAAAACTTGACATCAAAAAAATCCTTCAAATAAACCAATTATTTCAGATAAAGAAGTATTAAAAACAAACCTTTGTTACACTGTTGCATTATATCGTTTAAAATTAATCAAGTACACAAAAAAAGTAAAGAAACTGTAATAATAAAGACGTTTTTAGGCACCTAAACCCTGAGGAGAAACAAAGTTTCAACATAAGCAGGTATTTATAGAAAAGCTGTAAATAAAAAAAAAGAACGCTTTTTTAAGCGTTCTTTTCACAAACAAATTAATTATGTTTTTAAATTATTTTGCAAATTTTAAACTACCATATTCTGTAGACAAAATATAAATCCCTGATTTTAAACCAGAAACATTAATATCGTTTGAAATACCTCCTGCTTGCACCTCTTGTCCTGTTAAATTATAAATTGAATAATCACCTGTAAATTGCTCCTTAACTATTACCGCTTTTAAGTCTGTACTGTAATATGCATTTAGTTTAGATTTCGTAAAGTCATTATTAGATAATGTCACTTGATCTAAAACAATGTAATTAAAATGATTGAATGCAGTATTTCCTCCACCATCAGTACCAGGGCTAAAAAGTTGTATTCTACAAGGTGTATCTGCTGTAACATCAGGCACAGTAAAAGTAACAGAAGCTGCTGTACCTGAAACAGGCATAGCTCCAGTTCCTCCTACTATTAGACTTGTTCCTTGAGAACCAGCTACAACTGATGATCCAACTAATCTAGCATAAATTTCATTTCCTTGAACAGTATAATCAAACCCCACAGTAATAGTATTTCCTTCGGGAAGTATTGCTAAATCTGTACCAGGCGTGTCATCAGCTAGTGAGTCTCTGAAATCAGCTGGGGTTTGTGTGTTAATTGTTACATTGGAAAATTGCGCCATTGCAATTGAGCTTGTTAAAAACGCAGTAAATAATAAAGTAATTTTTTTCATAATGTTTAGTTTTTGTTTTAGTTAATATTAATTCATTTACAAAATTTGTTTTTAAATATAAAAAACAAAAACAAAAAAAACGATATAAATATCGTCTTTTTTTTCCTGTATAACAGCAAGTTAATTATTTTACAAATTTTAAGCTTCCGTTTTTAGTAGATAAAATATACAAACCTGCTTTAAGGCTTGAAACATTAATTTCTTTTGAAACAAAAAAACAATTAGCGTTTCGTTTATTTTTATAAGCGCCTATTATATTTTTCAAAATTATATAAAAAAAGAGTAGCACATAGATACTTAAAAAACAAAAAAGCCGCTATTTAAGCGGCTTTTAAATGGAATATTTTTTAACTTATTCTTTAATTATCTTTTTTGTAAGGCCTGTATCAGTCTTTAAAATATAAACCCCTGAGGCTAAATCAGAAATATCTATAGACTCCTTAGCTTTCATAGATTTCACTTCTGCCCCTAGTAAGTTATGCACAGTAATTGACTTAAAGCGGTTAGGTTTTGAAAGTATTAATTCTCCTTTAGTTGGGTTAGGATAAATATCTAATGGTTTAGCTAGAATAACATTGTTAGATAATGTATTTACTTGTTGAATATCATCTATCCAAGTAACTTCTCCTGCTACATTACTTCTTGTTATTTGATCAAACCCAATGTCTAGCCTTGTAACACCAGTAGCAAACCCTGTGATATCAAAACCTATAGTTTGCCATTCGGTTGTGCTAGTAGGCGTATAGGTTGTTGTGTAATTAACTACAGCACCAGACCCAACTTTTAACCCAAAATTAAATGATGTTTCTCCTCCTGCAACAGCTGAAGCAGATGACAAAACTTTTAAGGTAATAAAGTTTCCATTAGAAGCATTTAACGCACTACCAGGAATATTTATTAGTGGATAATGAAAAGCAAAAGTATTTGCGGCTCCAATTTCAAATTTTAAAGCCCTAGTGGAAGGGTTTCCTGTTGTACCTCCTGGAATTGCTTCAACTGTTGTGGTATGTAGCTCACCTCCTCCATCTTGGTCTGATACAGTATTGAATTGACTTACGCCAGTATCATCAAAATTTTCAACTATCACAGATGGACCATCTGGAGTTTCCTCGAAATTAATATTCAATTGCGCTTGGCATAATGAGATTGTAAAAAGCGCTGAAAACAATAAAGTAATTTTTTTCATAAATTTTAGTTTTTGTAGTTAATACTTCAAATATCAGTAAATACATCTCTAATATACAGAACATTTGTTCAAAATACTGCAACAAAAGTTTTTTTACCTTGTTTCTTTTAAGAAATTAATCTTAATAAAAACAACCCATAAAAGGTGTTTTATTTTTTGGCACGCTGTTTGGTATTACATAAACGTATTCACATTTAAATTTACAGATTATGAAAAAAATACTATTCATTTTAGCTGGATTCATCCTTACAGGATTTACCGCTAATGCCGTTACAACCACCAAAAACAATAGTAACAACACATCTGCTTATATTGGAGGCTACAGTAATTCTTTCATATTTGTAGAAAATGGTATTGAATTCTCGGTGTTTAGAGATGGACAATTCGATTTTAACATTGTAAGAGGTAATGCGAGGTTCAATGTATCAATTGGCTCACCTAATATTCATGTTAGTTTTAATTCTGGCTATGATTATAATGCCTATGTGCAATATGACGAGTTTGGAGCTATTATTCAAATTGAAAACACACCAATTTACTATGATCACTACGGCCGTATTGTACAGGCTGGAAATATAAACATTTTTTACAACAACTTTGGATATGTGTCTAGAGTGGGCGGTTTATACGTACACTACAACAGATACAATACATTTTCACACTGTACAGGCTTTATAAATGTTTATAATAGAAATTATGTATACCGCCCATGGCATAGATACTACGCAGTACCTGCAGTGAATTACTGTGTGGTTTACAACAGGCCGTATAGAAGACATTACACACCAGTAAGATATGTATACTCAAGACCATTTTATAACAATTACAGACCTAGAACAGCTGTTGCAAGCAGACGTGGACATAGCATTATAAGAAACAGAAGTTACGCAACCGTTAACCGCAGTAACAGAAACATAACACGTGTTAACCGCTATAGCACAAACCGAAGCCATATGACTAAGGCTACTGTATCTAGAAAGAGCAATAACACATACAGCAGAAACAATGGTGTTAGACAAAACAATAGCTCTAGAAGTATATCTAAAAACAATAGAAACGCAAACACTATTACTAATAGAAATACAACTATTAATAGATCTAGTAATACTAATATTACCAGAAAGAGTAATAGATACAGTAAACCACAGACAAACACGTCTAGAAACTATAAAAGTAATAACACAAAAAGAGCGCCACAAGTAGCTAAAAAAGCAACAAGAACACCGCAAAAAAGTTACCAAAGATCTAGCTCTACACAGCAGCGTAAAAGTGTACCGCAAAGAACCGTAACAAGAAGTGTTAATAAAAATAATAACGCTAGAGTGTCTCAAAACAGACAATCATCTAGCAACAATACACGATCTACCTCTAGAAGAAGATCATAATAACTTTGGTTGGTTAGTTGGAAAGCCCTGTGATACGTTTGCCTCAAAGCAGCATCATGGGGTTTTCTTTTTTATTTTTTTAAGATTTTATTTATGTTGTACACAATATCTTCAGACAGCTTAAACTTATAAACCACAACAAGATACAACACACTAATTAACGCAGATTTTAAAGTTATATTTAGAATAGGTGTAAAAGAAAAATCCCAAAAATAAAACACAACAAAACACCCAAATATTAACATTCCTGTTTTTAAGCTATTACGTGTAAAAGGTTGTATTTTGAAGTATTTATATACAAAAAATAGTTTAGCCGAATTATAAAACACAATAGCCAAAAACGTAGCCATGGCTGCCCCATTAATGCCATATTTTGGTATAAAAACAATGTTTAAAATAAGTGTTAGCACTGCTAAAAAAATGCCCAACAAAAGTACAACTCTATAATAATCACTATTAAACAAAATAGCATTATTACTACCTAACATGGCATCATACAATTTTGCGGTACTAATTAACAACACCACATAAAGCCCTACACTATATTGTGTATTAATTAAAAAATAAAATTGTTTTACATTAAGCACTATTAACAAGAAGATACATCCGCTAATAATTAAAAGGTTTAATGCGCTTTTTTTATATAATTCATCTAAAGCATCGAAATCTTTTTCATTTAGATATTTAGCCGATAATGGCATTAAAATTTGATGCATAGAACGTTGTGGCACTGCAATAACAGTAGCCATGTAAACCGCTACATTATAATACGCTACATTATTTAAGTCAACTAATAGTTTACCTAACATTACCTTATCTACATCTAATAAAATACTAGCTACAGAACCTGCAATTAATATAAGCGACGTGTATTTTAAAATAGCTGATATATTACCAATTTTTTTAAACACTATAACCGGCACGCGTACACTAAATGCATAAAACATCATAACAAGCATGCGTATTAAATACATACACACCAAACCTACCATAAACTGCTTTACAGTTAACAGTTCTAAATACAAGCAAAATAATAAAACCATGGAAGCCACTCTATGAAAAACCTCTTTCATAAAATTACCAAACACCGTTTTCATTTGCACTTTTGCCCAGGCAAAAAACACTTCAAAATACGCCAAAGCAATAGCAATAACAATGGTGTGCCACACGTAATTTTTTATAAGCGTATTTTTAGAGGCTAGAAAATCACCTACAGCTTCATAACACACATACCCAATAATACTTACAGGCACAATAACAACTAATGGCAATAAAACCATTATTGTTAAGAAACTATTTAGTGAAACCCGCGTTTTAAACGTACTGTAAAATTTAACCAAGGTATTGTGTACGCCAAAGGCCATTAATGGCATCATAACATGTGCTGCAGATAGCATAACCCCTACCATACCGTAATATTCACCAGATAGGAAATTGGTGTATAAAAATAAGGTGTTAATTGCGCCAATAATAAAGCCTAAATACGTAGAGGCTACATTTTTTAAAGATTGTGATGCAACGATACCCATTATATAATTGTAGCTAACTGTTGTGTTAAAGCCTCTCTGCTATACTTCTGTAAACCAACTGCATGTACTTTTAAATTATTATTTCTATAAGCCTTGTAATGATTTAAAATAGCAGCTTTTAATGCTTCATAAGCATTATAATTAAAATACAGTCCGGTGTTGGTTTCTTTAATAATATTTTCAACATCAGAACCTTCAGGACCTAACGAAATTATAGGTCTGTTTGACACCATATACTCAAACAACTTACCTGGAATAATGCATCGTGTTTCTTCTGAATCAATTTCAACCAACAATAATACCTGTGATTTTTTTTGAAATACAATAGCCTCTTTATGAGGTAAATACCCAAACACATTTACACTATCACTTAAATTATGTTTTTTTATAGACTGTAATATATCATCACTAACAGCGCCAATGAAATTGAGTTGCAAATCATGTTTAAATTCAGGATTTTTTTGCACTAAATCTTGCAACACGCGCCATAAAATTTCAGGATTTCGTTTTGACAACAAAGACCCAATATGCGCTATAGAAAATTTAGTATCCAAGGCTACGGTTGGCACTTTTTCATAGTCATAGCCATTAGTTATAACATCAATAGGTTTATTAGTGAGTTTAGTAAATTCCTGCTTAGTTACAAAACTAGTAACCACTACCCTGTCTGCTGTATTTAACACCTGCTTTTCTAGAAACAAATGTTTCCTTTTAGCCCATTTTGTGAGTTTAAGTTTTTTGTGATACCCAATGGTTGTCCACGGATCTCTAAAATCTGCCAACCACTTAACGTGTAATTGTTTTTTTAATTGCATACCAATTAAGTGTAAACTATGCGGCGGACCAGTAGTAATAACAACGTCTACTGGATTTTTTTCAATATATTCTGACAGATACTGAGTAGCAGGCGCCACCCAATGTTTCCTAGCATCTGGAATAAAAAAATTACCACGCACAAATAGCATGGTTTTTTCAATAAAGCTCTGGTTTTTATAATCTGAAATGATACCCTTACTCATGGTATTTGATTTCTTTTTTGAAAGAAAACGTGCTAACTTGTAAGGCTCTTTAATAGGAAGCTTTAATAGTTGCAAATCTTTTGAAACATCTTGAGTTAAACTAGCATCAGTTAAAGCATAATTAGGATTTTCAGGAACAAAAACAATAGGTTCTACATTAAAATTTGGCAGATATTTTACAAATTTCAACCAACGCTGTACGCCCGGGCCACCCGCAGGCGGCCAATAATATGTTATTATGAGCGCTTTTTTAGGCACCTTTTTCTTGTGTTTTCTTAAATTCAAAAAACAATCCTCCTGCTAGCAAAAGCACTAATAAAACCGAACTGCCTAAAGCAATACGACTACCTGTTTTAACCACTTGCGGATCAAAAACAAATTCAATAGTATGTGTGCCTTTTGGTATTTGCATACCACGCAACGTGTAATTAACGCGCATGTGTGTTGTTGGTTTACCATCTAAAAGTGTTTTCCAGCCATTACCATAATAAACCTCTGAAAACACCGCAAAACCATCGTGATTGTTCTTAGATTTGTACTTTAAGTAATTAGGAGCAACTTCCTGTAGCTCAATATTTGATAGAGAGTCTAATTCAAAATTTTGTTTTGCTATTGTGCCATGTGTGTAAACGGCTTTGTGTTTAGTATTTAAACTATCTAAAGCTAAAATTTCATCGTTGGCCGTAGCTACCTTTTCTACAGTTTTTACAAACCAAGCATTACCATTAGCCTCATCATTCAACAATGCCGATGGGCCTTTTTCACCATCAATAATTACATATTTTGTATTAAGCATGTTAAGCACATTTATATTGTTTTTCGCAATATAAAAATCGAAAACTTCGCGATAGCGTTTTAATTCTGCCGCGTTATAGCCATTTAATGAGTTATGGAAATACGATGCTCTGGTGCGATTTTGCAACCCTTCATTAGTCACATCAAACACTCTAAAATGACCTTCGTCTTTTAAAATATCGTTATCAGCTGTGGTGGCTGAAAATGGCTTATTCACTTTAATAGCTGCTACAAAATCGTCATTATTCACATAACGCCTATCTACAAGCACCAAATCGAATAAAATAAGTATAGCAAAAACTGTAATAACGCCGGTTTCTTTTAATTTCTTTTTTAGAAAGAAAAACACAGTACCCACGGCTAGTAGTACCAGAACTAGGGTACGGAAAGTATCGGCAGTAAACATAGCTTTTCTATCATCTTTTACAGCGTTTAGAAAATCTTGTCCGTAACTTTGCAAATAGTACCCATCATTTGCACCGGAAAAAGTAAACAATGTGTTTTTAAACAACAAAAATACTACAGCTAAACCTGCGGTAATGATGGTTGTATATTTAAGCGCTTTAAATTTTTCATCTTCTTTTTCAAAATCGTTAAGCAATCGTGCTAAAGCAAATATACCCAGCACAGGTACACATAATTCTAGTATAACCTGAATAGAACTTACGGCTCTAAATTTATTGTATAGTGGCACATAATCAATAAAAAAATTGGTTAAAAACCCTAAATTTTTACCATAAGAAAGCAGCAAAGACATTACTGTGCCACCTACTAACCACCATTTTAAGCGACCTTTTACTAAAAACAACCCTAAAACAAACAAGAAAATAACCACCGCACCCACATAGGCAGGCGCTTCAACAATGGGCTGATTACCCCAATACGTTGGCGCTTCTTGAGACCTGAATTTTTTATAGGTTTGTGAATCTTTCCCAACATGTTCAAAATTTCCACCACCCATAAAACGCGGTATGTACAAATTAAAAGTCTCAACAATACCGTAACTAAACTGAGTGATGTAATCTCTATCTAAACCCGAAGTAACTTCTTTAGGTGAACCATCTTCATTAATAGTTAATTCACTTTTACCTCTGGTACTTTCTTTTACGTATTCTTGGGTTGCCAAAACACCTGTAGCATTTAAGCCAATAGATAAAATTACAGCTAACACCAATACCCCAACCGATTTAAAATAATGCGGTAACACTTGTTTTTTAAATGCATCTATTAAGTAAACAACGCCTAAAACAAGTACCAATAGCAGTAAATAATAGGTCATTTGAAAATGGTTAGACACAATTTCTAACCCCATAGCCACCGTAGTTAATAAAAAACCAGCAATATATTTTTTTTGAAACGTTAGCAATATACCACTTAAAACCAGAGGCATATAAGCAATAGCATGTGCTTTACTATTATGCCCAACGCCTAAAATTATAATTAAATAGGTTGAAAAGCCAAATGCTAGTGCACCAACAGCTGCCAGTTTAAAATCTACTTTTAATACCAGCATTAAAACATAAAAACCTAATAAATATAAGAATAAATAATCGGCTGGTCTTGGCAAGAACCGCAGTGCTAAATCCAAATTTTTTATATAATTATGTGGATATTTAGCACCTAATTGATAGGTTGGCATACCACCAAAGGCACTATTAGTCCAATAAGTTTCTTCGCCTGTTTGCGCCCTATAATCTTTTTGTTGTTTAGACATCCCAATGTATTGTTTGATGTCACTTTGAAAAATAGCTTTTCCTTGTAAAACAGGACTAAAATATGCTAAAGATATAACTACAAACCCCAGTAAAACAAGTACATGAGGCCAGATTTTTTTAAATGAAAGTTGCATGAAGGTGCTTTAAAATCAATGGTTGTGAAATTAATCAATTTCTTCGAAATCCACGTAATCTCCAACATCTTTATTTGATGTTTTACGCGTTGGTATTTTATCTATGGTAACTTCGCCCTCCTTTTTAGGTTTTTCTTGAGTCTTTCTATTTTGAAAATTCCCGTTAAACTGTTGTCCAAAGCGCTCTTCGGCTTTTTTGGCTACAAACTTTATTAAAAATGGCGAAAACAAACGTGCTAATATTTTAACACCAAAATAAATTAACAAAATGATAAGAATCATTTTTACTAAACCTGTGGCAGATGCAAATTGTTGCATGAAAATTCTTTTTTAAAAAACAAAAATACAATTCTATATACTTAAAAAACGTTTAAAACTGATAAAAAAAGTATAAAATATATATATTTGATAACTAAATTTGAGGTAACAGCCCCTTGCAACAACCCCTATTTTGTTCTTTATAACACCTAATTTTTAATGATGAAGCCATACAAATCTATCTTTGCAGCCTTAATGTGTTTTTTAAGCTTAAACGCTTTTAGCCAATATACCGATGTTATAAACTCTAACAGACCTGGTGTTTCTAGAAGCGCCTTTTCTGTAGGTAAAAACGTAGTACAATTTGAAGTTGGCCCCTATTTTGTAAAAGAAAAACGCACACCCGCAACCACTTACGAAGTTTCTGGCTTAGGTGCAGATTTTGCAGTACGCTACGGCTTTTTATTTGAGCAATTAGAAATTAATATAGAAGGTGCTTACCAAAATGATACAAAAACATACACCTACCAAGAAGGTGCCGAAGAAGACAGAGCAAACTTTAAACATTTGGCTTTAGGTGCTAAATACTTAATTTTTGACCCCTATAAAAATGAAGAAGCTAACAAGCCAAACTTATACAGCTGGAAAGCTAATCACAGTTTTAAATGGCGTAATTTAATACCGGCAGTTTCAATTTTTGCAGGAATTAATTATGATACTAAAAACAACCCATATACCGCACCAGGTGTTGAAGGCATTAGCCCAAAAGTAATGATTGCTACACAAAATAATTTTTCTGGCGGTTGGGTTTTTGTTATGAATTTAATTAAAGACCGTATTGGTACAGATCAATCTGATTTTCAATATATACTTACCCTTACACATGCATTTAACCCTCAATGGGTTATTTTTGGTGAAGCACAAGGCATTAAAAGTGATTTTTATGCCGATAACTTATTTAGAGTTGGTGGCGCACGCTTATTTGGAAAAGATTTTCAGTTAGATGCCGCCATAACCTTTAACACCAAAGACACGCCATCTGTTTTTAATGCCAGTATAGGCGCCTCTTACAGGTTAGATTTTCATAAAGACCCAAAAATAGATAATGGCACAAGCGCTGAAGATGAAGGTGATAGACGCGATAGAAAAAACGGTAAAAAAAGATCTAAAAAAGCCTCTAAAAAGCGTAAAAATACTACCGATGATGATGATAGCCCTAAAAAACAAAAAAAGCAAAGTATAGATTTTGATTAAACGAAATAACCCTAAAGACGTTAACTGTATATGATTACAATTAAAGAAGTTAGCAATAAGAAGGCCTTAAAAACCTTTGTTAAATTTCCATTTACACTCTATAAAAATTCACCATACTGGACACCACCAATTATTAGTCAAGAGCTAAAAACTTTTGACACCAATGAAAACCCTGTATTTAATGATGCTGAAGCTACGCTATTTTTAGCTTATAAAAATAATACCGTAGTTGGTAGAGTGGCGGCCATTATAAATTGGCTTGAGGTAAAAGACCAAAAACAATTAAAAATGCGTTTTGGCTGGTTTGATTTTATAGATGATTTAGAAGTATCAAAAGCCTTATTAAACAAAGTTGAAGCTATAGGAAAAGCACACAATTTAGAATATACCGAAGGGCCTGTTGGGTTTTCAAACCTTGATAAAGTTGGTGTTATTACAGATGGTTTTGAGCATAATGCGCCTATGGTAACATGGTATAATCATCCCTATTACACAAAACATTACGAAGCTGCTGGATTTAAAATTGAAAAAAGATACATAGAAAGTAAATTTCCGTTTAGCAATGTAAAACCTGAAACCTTTGAAAAGGCACAAGCACTTATTAAAAGACGTTACCAACTTACCGCATTAAACTTTACTAAAACATCAGAAGTTATGCCGTATGTTGATAAAATGTTTGATTTATTTAATAAAACCTATGCTTCCTTATCGTCATTTGTAGCTATAACCGATATTCAAAAAGCCTATTTTAAAAAGAAGTTTATAAGTTTTGTAAACCCAGAATACATAAAGTTTGTAGTTGATAAAGACAATAATTTAATAGGCTTTGCTATTGTAATGCCTTCATTTGCAAAAGCTTTACAAAAAGCCAATGGCAAACTGTTCCCATTTGGTTTTAGGCATATTTTAAAAGCTAAAAAGCACAGTAAAGATGTTAATTTTTACCTTATTGGTATACATCCAGATTACCAAAATAAAGGCGTACATGCGGTAATTTTTAATGAATATTATAAAACATTTACTGAAAAAGGTATAGAATTCTGCTATAGAACACCAGAACTAGAAGACAACATTGCCATTCATCAAATTTGGAAACATTTTAACCCTGAAGTGTACCGAAAGCGTAAAACGTTTAGAAAAGATTTATAAAAACAAAAAGTCCGAATTTTAAATTCGGACTTTTTTTATGAGAATAATTAATTAGTTTATTACTCACCCATTGCTGCCATAACAGCGGCAGATAAACGCTTATAAGTACCGTTTTCTAACCTGTCTCTAATCCCTTCAAAGGCAGCAAGTGTTTCATTTACATCATCTAAGGTATGTGAAGCCGTAGGTATTAATCTTAATAAAATTAAACCTTTTGGTATTACAGGATACACTACAATAGAACAGAATATACCGTAATTTTCACGTAAATCTTTAACCAAAGCCATGGCTTCAGGAATACTTCCTTTTAAATATACAGGTGTTACACAACTTTGTGTAGTACCAATATCAAAACCACGATCTTTTAAACCAGACTGTAAAGCTGTTACATTTTCCCAAAGTTTTGCTTTTAATTCTGGCATGGTTCTTAACATTTCTAAACGTTTTAAAGCACCAACCACCAACTGCATTTGTAGTGATTTGGCAAACATTTGAGAACGTAAGTTATATTTTAAATAATCTATAATTTCTTTATCACCAGCAATAAAAGCACCAGTACTTGCTAAAGATTTTGCAAAGGTTGCAAAGTATACATCAATATCATCTTGCACACCTTGCTCCTCACCTGCACCTGCACCCGTAGCACCTAACGTACCAAAACCGTGTGCATCATCTACAAATAATCTGAAATTGAATTTCTTTTTTAAAGCTACAATTTCTTTTAAGCGTCCTTGTTCGCCTCGCATACCAAAAACACCTTCAGAAATAACTAAAATACCACCACCGGTTTGTTCTGCCATTTTAGCGGCACGCTCTAAGTTTTTTTCTAAACTTTCAACATCGTTGTGTTTGTAAGTAAAACGCTTACCCATGTGTAAACGCACACCATCAATAATACATGCGTGTGCATCAACATCATACACAATAATATCATCTTTAGAAACCAAAGCATCTATGGTAGATACCATACCTTGGTAACCAAAATTCAAAAGATATGCCGCTTCTTTTTTTACAAATGAAGCTAATTCATTTTGAAGTTTTTCATGCAAATCTGTGTGACCAGACATCATACGTGCGCCCATTGGGTATGCAGAACCGTATTGTGCAGCAGCTTCAGCATCAACCTTTCTTACTTCTGGGTGATTTGCTAAACCTAAATAATCGTTTATACTCCAAGTAATAACTTCTTTCCCTTGAAATTTCATTCTATTTGAAATTTCTCCTTCTAATTTAGGAAACACAAAGTACCCTTCTGCTTGTGATGCCCACTTACCTAACGGCCCTTTGTCTTTATAAATTTTTTCAAATAAATCCTTCATTTAAAAATGTCTTAACGCTATTTAATTCTAAGATATCACTAATTAAGGTGATTGTTTGCTGTGTTAAACAAGTCCATTTTTAAAGGACAAAACATATTAGTTTAATACCTTAGTTAGTTCGTGCAAAATTAATTATTTAATTGTTTTGAACATAATTTTTAGCACGCAATTATTATAAAATAAAAGAGATTAAATTTTGCTTTTAAACAAAATACAATCTCTTTTATAAAAAAGTATATTTTTTACTTTATATATTGAACTTTTTCAAGTGTTTCTTCATTAACACTATCAAAAAATCCTTGATCATTCATCCACTTATCACTGTACACTTTACTCATGTATCTTGAACCATGATCTGGAAAAATAACCACTACTTTATCGCCTTTTTTAAAGGTTCCTGCTTCTCCTAATTGTTTTAAGCCTTGTACTACAGCGCCTGATGTATAGCCTACAAACATACCTTCTGTTCTGGCAATTTCTCTTGCGGTGTGTGCGCTTTCTTCGTCTGTTACTTTTACAAATTCATCAATAACATCAAAATCTGTAGCTGCAGGAATTAAATTTTTACCTAGACCTTCAATACGGTAAGGGTAAATTTCTTTTTCATCAAACTCACGTGTTTCGTGGTATTTTTTTATAACCGATCCAAAAGCATCAATACCTATTACTTTAATATTAGGGTTTTGCTCTTTTAAATACCTAGCTGTACCCGAAATAGTACCTCCAGTACCACTACAAGCTACTAAATGCGTTATGTTACCTTCTGTTTGTTCCCAAATTTCAGGACCTGTAGAGTGGTAATGCGCATCAATATTTAACTCATTAAAATACTGGTTAATGTACACTGAGCCTTTACGCTCTTGGTGTAACCGTTTTGCAACCTCATAATAAGATCTAGGATCATCGGCACTTACGTGTGCAGGACACACATATACTTTGGCGCCCATGGTTTTTAGCATGTCTATTTTATCTGGTGAAGATTTAGAGCTTACTGCTAATACACACTCATAGCCTTTTATAATACTAACCATAGCAATACTAAAACCTGTATTGCCTGATGTAGTTTCAATAATAGTATCGCCTGGTTTTAAAATACCTTTTCTTTCGGCTTCCTCTATTATATAAAGTGCTATTCTATCTTTAGATGATTGACCCGGATTGAAAGATTCTATTTTTGCATAGAAATCACCTTCAAAATCTGAGGTTATTTTATTAAGCTTAACAAGCGGGGTGTTGCCAATTAAGTCTAAAAAACTGTTGTAAACCTTACTGTCTTGTTTCATTAAATGCTTTTTAAAGGGCGCAATGTATTATTAAAACGCGACTTAAAACCTGACAAAAATAAGTTTTTTTTTTAAATTAAGCATTAATACCTTCTAAATCTAATAAAAAAGCATATTCTAGGGCCACTTCTTTTAAACTTTCAAATCGGCCAGAAGCACCACCATGCCCCGCATCCATATCGGTTTGTAATAGTAAAATATTGTGGTCTGTTTTTAAGTCGCGTAGCTTAGCTACCCATTTTGCAGGTTCCCAGTATTGCACTTGCGAATCATGCAAACCTGTTGTTACTAATACATTGGGGTATGCTTTAGCTTCTACATTATCATAGGGTGAATATGATTTCATGTAATGATAATAAGTTTCTTCATTAGGGTTGCCCCACTCATCATACTCGCCTGTGGTTAATGGTATGGTGTCATCTAACATAGTAGTAACCACATCAACAAATGGTACAGCTGCAATAATACCATTATATAATTCAGGATTCATATTCATTACAGCCCCCATGAGTAAACCACCTGCAGACCCGCCGTAAGCGTACAAATGTTTGCTAGATGTGTACTTGTTTTCTATAAGATATTTAGATACATCAATAAAATCATAAAACGTATTTTTTTTGGTAAGCAATTTGCCGTTTTCATACCAATCTCGTCCTAAATATTCACTACCTCTAATGTGTGCTATGGCATAAATAAAACCACGATCTAATAAACTTAAACGAATGGAAGAAAATGACGGATCTACGGTAGAGCCATACGATCCGTAGGCATATTGCAACAAGGGGTTTTCGCCATTTAAAACCACATCATTTTTATATATTAAAGATACGGGTACTTTAACACCATCGCGTGCGGTAACCCACACACGTTTTGTTGCATAATTGGCTTTATTAAATTTACCACCCAATACTTGTTGTTCTTTTTTTATAGTGCTTTGTTTGGTTTCTAAATCATAATCAATAACAGAACTTGGTGTATTTAAAGCATTAAAACCGTAGCGTAGTGTGTTGCTTTCAAAATCTGGGTTACTGCCAATGTAAGCGGTATAGGTTTCAGAGTTAAACGGCAAGTAATAATCTTCTTCACCATTCCAACTCATAATACGTAATTTATTCAAACCGTTTTCACGTTCATTTATCACCAAAAAGTCTTTAAAAATTTCAATATCCTCTAACAAAACGTGATCTCTGTGGGGTAAAACTTCTTCCCAATTATTAATATTTGTGGCGGTTTCGGGTGTTTTTAAAAGTTTGAAATTGGTAGCACCATCATTATTTGCCATTATATAAAAGGCGTTGTTATAATGTGAAATACTATACTCTAAATCGGGTTGTCTTTCTTGAAATATTGTGAAATCAGCCTCGGGCGTATTGGCATTTAAAAACCTATACTCGGTAGACAAGGTACTTGAAGAACCAATAACAATGTATTTTCTAGATTTTGTTTTGTAAACGAAGGTATTGAAGGTATCATCAGTTTCATGAAATACTTCAACATCATTACTAACAGGACTTCCTAAAAAATGTTTGCATATTTTATGCGAACGTAGTGTAACCGCGTCTTTTAAAGCATAAAAAAGTGTTTTATTGTCATTTGCCCAGGTTATGCTACCAGTGGTGTTTTTAATGGTATCTTTTAAAATTTCGCCTGTTTCTAAATTTTTTATTTGTACGGTATATTGACGTCTACTTACCAAATCGGTTGTGAAAGCCGCTAGCTTATTATCAGGGCTAATAGCTATGCTGCCTAACTTAAAATACGTTTGGTTTTTGGCCATTTCATTACAATCAAACAATACCTCTTCTTCGGCATCTAGTGTTCCCTTTTTACGGGTGTAAATTGGGTAACCTTTATCTTTTTCAAAACGTGTAATATACCAATAGCCGTTTAATTTATATGGTACAGTTTCATCATCTTCTTTAATACGGCCTTTCATTTCTTCAAATAGTGTGTTTTGAAAAGCTTCAGTATGCTTTAAAATACGGTTTGTATAGTCATTTTCGGCTTCTAAATAATCTATTACAGCTTGGTCTTCTCTGTTATTAAGCCAAAAATAGTTGTCTACCCTAACATCATTATGCGCTTGAAGTTTTTTGGGTGTTTTTTTTGCTTTTGGTGGCGTTATGGTCTTTTTCAAATTAATGTTAAATTTTAGCGCACAAATATAAAATTAAATAGTTTTGTATTTATAAAAAAATTGATACGATATGTTTGGAGATATGATGAATATGATGGGTAAACTTAAAGAAACCCAGAAAAAAGTTGAAGAAACAAGAAAACGTTTAGATACCGTTTTAATTGATGAAGCTAGTACAGACAATAAACTTAAAGTGACCATTACAGCCAATAGAGAAATTAAAGGCTTAGACATAGACGATGCGTTACTTGAGGACAAAGAACAACTTGAAGATTACTTAGTTTTAACGCTTAATAAGGCTATTGAAAAAGCCTCTAAAATAAACGAAGCTGAACTTGCTGCTGCTGCCAAAGAAGGCTTACCGAATATTCCGGGTATGGATATGTTTAAATAAAGTTATTTGTTAAAATTAGTGTTTTTTAAAATCTTTAACAGTACTTCATGCATATCATTAGTATAATCTAAATGTGTTACCATACGCAGTTTATTGCTTCCCATACTAATAATATGAATGTTATGTTCTGTTAGTTTATTTAAAAAATGTGTTTCGTTAACATTGAGGTTTAGCTCAAAAATTACAATATTGGTTTCAATAGGCTCAACTTTTTTTATGATTGACAAACCTTTTAGTATGTCACCAATATCTTTTGCTTTTTGGTGATCTTCGGCTAAACGCTTAATATTATTCTCTAAAGCATAAATACCTGCGGCAGCCAAATATCCTGCTTGTCTCATATTTCCGCCAAAAACCTTACGAATTCTTTGAGCGTTTTTCATAATAGCAGCATCACCAATTAAAACAGATCCTACAGGGCAACCCAAACCTTTGCTTAAACAAACTGATATGGTATTAAAAACAGCACCATATTGCTGGGTGGTTTCATTTTTAGCAACTAAAGCATTCCAAAGTCTGGCACCATCTAAATGAAGTCCTAAATTTTTGTCTACGCAAAGCGTTTTTATTTTTTCAATTTCAGTAAAATCCCAACAAGCACCGCCACCTTTATTAGTAGTGTTTTCTAAAGCTACTAAGCGGGTTTCGGCATACCAATAATCGGCAGGGTTTATAGCTGCTTCAACCTGTTCTGCTGTAAACCTACCATTATTACCTTGTAACAATTTACAAGATACACCACTATTAAATGCAACACCACCAGACTCATAATTATAAATATGCGCATAGGTATCACAAATAACCTGATTACCTGGTTGCGTGTGTAATTTAATAGCGGTTTGGTTGGCCATAGTACCGCTAGGAAAAAACAAAGCGTTGTCTTTACCAAACATATTAGCAACCTTTTGCTCTAACAGGTTTATAGTTTCATCTTCACCAAAAACATCATCGCCCACAGAGGCTTGCATCATAACATCAAGCATTTGAGTACTTGGTTTGGTAACAGTATCACTTCTTAGGTCTATTTTCATTACTTTGAGAAATTAAAAAGATAAAACTAAAAAAATATCTAAAGTTTTTTCCTGTTAAGTATTAATTATATTTTTACCCAAAATATTAAAACTATGATTACTTCAGATCAAATTAAAGATCTTAACACCCGCCTTGACAAACTAAGGCACTATCTTTGACATAGATAGAAAATTAATTGAAATACAAAACGAAGAAGAAAAAACCTTCGACCCTAATTTTTGGGATGACCCAAAAGCTGCAGAAATTGTAATGAAATCGCTCAGAGTAAAAAAGAAATGGGTAGAAGATTACAATACCATAAAAACTCAAATAGAAGATTTAGAAGTTCTGTATGAATTTTACAAAGAAGGCGAAGCACCACTAGACGACGTTGAAGAAAACTTCAACAAAGTATCTACCTATTTAGAAGATACCGAGTTTAGAAATATGCTTTCAGACGAAGGCGATAGCCTAAGTGCCGTATTACAAATTACCGCCGGTGCTGGTGGTACAGAAAGTTGTGATTGGGCCAGTATGCTTATGCGCATGTACTTAATGTATGCTGAAAAAGAAGGTTTTAAAGTTAAAGAACTTAACTACCAAGAGGGTGATGTGGCAGGCATTAAAACGGTTACTTTAGAAATTAATGGCGATTTTGCTTTTGGCTGGTTAAAAGGCGAAAACGGTGTACATAGATTGGTAAGAATTTCACCTTTTGATAGCAACGCTAAACGCCATACAAGTTTTGCTTCGGTTTACGTGTACCCATTGGTTGATGATACTATTGAAATAGATATTAATCCGGCCGATATTGAAATTACAACCGCACGTTCTAGTGGCGCGGGCGGGCAAAATGTTAATAAGGTTGAAACAAAAGTGCAGCTATTACACAAACCAACTGGTATTCAAATTCAATGTTCAGAAACCCGTTCGCAACACGATAATAGAGACCGTGCTATGCAAATGCTACGCTCACAACTTTATGAAATTGAGCTAGAAAAACAACGTGCACAGCGTGATGATATTGAAGCCAGTAAAATGAAAATTGAATGGGGAAGCCAAATTAGAAACTACGTTATGCATCCTTATAAATTGGTTAAAGATGTAAGAACCGCCCATGAAACAGGCAATGTAGATGATGTAATGAATGGCGATATCAATGCCTTTTTAAAAGCCTATTTAATGATGATGGGCCAGCAAGAAGAAAACACAAACGAGCTTTAACATGCAACCAATAGATACTTTTATTTTCGATTTAGGCGGTGTTCTTATAGATTGGAACCCTGAGTACGTTTACTTAAATGAATTCAATGGCGACCGTGATAAAATGCAATGGTTTTTTGACAATATTTGCACCATGGATTGGAATGAAAACCAAGATGCCGGCTACCCTATTGCGAAAGCTACAGAAGAAAGGGTAGCTATGTTTCCAGAATATGAAAATTTAATAAGCATCTATTACGGCCGTTGGGAAGAGATGTTAGGAGGTGCCATTTCTGGAACGGTTGATATTCTAAAAAAAATAATTGAAAGTAAGCAATTCAAAGTAGTGGCGTTAACAAATTGGAGTAACGAAACCTTTCCTATTGCATTAAAAAGATTTGAATTTTTACAATGGTTTGAAGGTATTGTTGTTTCGGGTGATGAAAAAACAAGAAAACCTTTTAAAGATATTTACATCACCACGCTAAATCGTTATAATATAACAGCCGAAAAAGCCATTTTTATTGATGATAACGCCAGAAATATTAAAGCTGCCAATACATTAGGTATTAACGGTATTCAATTTAAAAATCCTGAACAGCTTATTTCAGCATTAAAAACATTCAACATAAACATTTAAACACTAAAAAATGATTACAATATATCACAATAACCGTTGTAGCAAATCAAGACAAGGCTTAGGTATTTTAGAGGCTTCTGGTAAAGATTTTGAAGTTGTAAAATATTTAGAAAACACACCTACTGAAGCCGAATTAAAAGCTATTATTAAGCTGTTAAACATTGCACCTATTAATCTTGTTAGAAAAAACGAAACTATTTGGAAAACAGATTTTAAAGGCAAAGACTTATCGGATGACGACATTATTTTAGCTATGGTAAACAACCCAAAACTTATTGAAAGACCCATAGTTATAAACAATAAAAAAGCTGTTATTGGCAGGCCACCAGAGAAAATTAAAGACATAATTTAACATTTCAATCTTTAATTTAGCACAACTTTAACTAAAAGCGGTTTTACCTAATTATATTTTTGGAGTCTTAAGTCTAAACTATAATTATGTACAAAATTTTTACGCTCTTTTTTTTATTCGCCTGTATTACCCTTTCAACTGCACAACCCAAACCACAAGAAACCTCAGCTACATTAGCTTTAAAAGATGTTACTGTTACAGGTAAAGTTTTAGACAAAGAAACCAATGACCCGCTAGAATATGCTACTGTTTCATTTTTTAGTAAAAAAGCTAATAAGGTTGTAACTGGCGGTATTACTGATATTAACGGTAGTTTTAGTATTCCTGTACCACAAGGCACTTATGATATTACTATTGAATATATTTCATACAAAACACAAAAACTATACAATAAAAATATCTTCAAAGCCCAAAATTTAGGCACTATTTATTTAGATATTGATATTGCTTCTTTAGGTGAAGTTGAAATTATAGCAGAAAAAACAACCGTTGAAATAAAATTAGATAAGAAAATATACAACGTTGGTAAAGATTTAACCGTTAGCGGCGGCAGCGTTAGTGATGTTTTAGACAATGTGCCCTCTGTATCTGTTGATGCCGAAGGCGGTATAGCACTTCGTGGTAATGATAATGTACGAATACTTATAAATGGGAAACCTTCGGGATTGGTAGGTTTAAACTCATCAGACGCTTTACAACAATTACCTGCCGATGCCATTGAAAAAGTTGAAGTTATCACATCGCCTTCAGCAAGATATGAAGCCGAAGGTACTGCCGGTATTTTAAATATTATTTTACGCCGCAGTAAACTACAAGGACTAAACGGTTCTGTTACAGTTAATGGTGGCCACCCAAAAGCCGCTGGAATTTCGGGTAATATAAATTACAGAACGGGCGATTTAAACTTTTTTAATACCACATCATATAGATACAATGAAAGACCCGGCCGCTGGTATAACGATGTAGAATATTTTGATATTAACACACCCGATTTAAATGAAAGACGCGATTTTACCAGAATAAATAATGGCATAACAACAAATGCCGGGGTTGAGTGGTATGTAAACGAAACTGCTTCTATTACCACATCATTAGTTTACAGAAATAACAACAATGAAAACAACTCTGTAAACCGTATGATTCAGTTTGATAAAATAAATAATACCACAACCACTGATATTAGGTTAGATCCGGAAGATGGTGATAGAAAAACCATTCAATATGCTTTAAATTTTAGCAAAGATTTTGAGAAAACCGATCATAAATTTACATTAGATTTTCAGTATGAAGATAATGATGATAACGAGTTTTCATTAATAAACTTTAACGGTACAGATACCGATATTTTAGAGAATATTGAAAAGGAATCTAAAATTCTTTTACGGTCTGATTATGTGTTACCTGTGGGAGACATGAGCCAAATTGAAGTAGGTGTTCGCGGTGATTTCAATAATACTTCAACCGATTATAATGTTGAATTATTAAACCCTAACACCAATGAATTTGAAGTAAATACAGATTTATCAAACATATTCAACTTCAAACAATATTTAATGGCTGCATATGCACAATATGGTAGCAAAATAAACAAAGTTTCCTATTTATTAGGCTTAAGGTTAGAAAACACACGCACTACCCTAGACCAACCCACCACGGGCGATTTTAAACGAAAAAACCTAACCGGCTTATTTCCAACGTTAAATATAAATTTAGAATTAAGTGATGACGAAAGTATTACCTTAGGTTATAACCGCCGATTAAGAAGACCACGTGGTTTTATGTTAAATCCGTTCCCCTCACGCTCAAGTATTACAAATGTATTTCAAGGAAACCCAGATTTAGATCCAACTTACACAAGCAAATATGAAATTGGCTATTTAAATAGGTTTGGTAACATTACACTAAGTTCGGCAGTATATTATGCACATGCTACCGATGTAATGGCTTTTGTTAGTAGAGAAACTGGAGAAACAGCCATGGTTGGCAATGAAGCGTTTCCTGTTATACAAAGAAGCCCTGTAAATGTGGCTACAGACGATAGTTATGGTGTTGAATTGAATATTAATTACAGTCCGTCTAGAAAATGGCGCATTAATACAGATGTAAACTTTTTTAAATTTGAAAGAGAAGGTAGTTTTGAAGGCATAGATTTAGGTGCTGATAATTTTACATGGCGTGGAAGAATTTCAAATAAGCTAACATTGCCTTTTGATATAGATTGGCAAACCATGGCAAATTACCGTGGGCCAACCTCTGATAACCAAAACGATAGAGATGGTGTGTTTTCAGTAAACCAAGCACTTAGTAAAGATTTATTTAATGATAAAGCATCTATAGCTTTTAATGTAAGAGACGTTTTTAACAGTGGTTACTCTAGAAACAATATTACTGCCGATACTTTTACGGCATATCAAGAAATACAATTTAGAGGTGGTACTATTTACAACGTATCATTTACTTACAGATTTAACCAGCAGAAAAAACGCGAGCGTAATGGTGATTATGAGGGCGGTGGTGATGGCATGGAAATGTAATGCCACAATTAAGCACAAAAAAAGGAAGCTGTTTAGCTTCCTTTTTTATTTTATGTATTTTAAACATTATGCTTGAGCACGTTTAGCTTTCTTTTCCTCTCTAATTTCTTTTAATCTTTCAATTGAAGATCCAAAAATCCAGTAAGGAATTACAAACGTTAATAAAAATATCATTAACCAAAAACCTATTGTTAAAATGGTTAAAAAAGCTAAAAATCCTAAATATTGGTCAAATTCAAACATAATTGTAAGTTCTCTTTTAATAAACTAGCGCAAAGATAATGCAAAGCTAATTGTTATACAATATAGTTTTTAAATTTATTAACAGAGTTTTCAACTAGTTTAAATTAGGTTGTGGCGTCATGCGTAAATAAGGTTTTACTTCATTGACACCTTTTGTGAAAATGGTTTTAGCATCTTCAGTTGAAATTGCAGGACTAACAACCACATCATCACCATGATTCCAGTTGGCTGGTGTTGCTACTTTATGGTATGCTGTAAGCTGTAAAGAATCTATAACACGTAGCAATTCATCAAAATTTCTACCAGTTGAAGCCGGATACGTTATAATTAATTTCACTTTTTTATCATCACCAATAATAAAAACAGAACGCACTGTTAAATTACTATCGGCATTTGGGTGAATCATATCATAAAGTTCAGATACTTTTTTGTCTTCATCGGCAATTATAGGAAAATTAACCGTGGTGTTTTGGGTTTCATTAATATCATTTACCCAACCTTTGTGAGACTCTAAACCATCAACACTTAAAGCTACTACTTTAGTGTTTCGCTTATCAAATTCATCTTTATATTTTGCTACAGTACCAAGTTCAGTAGTACAAACAGGTGTATAATCTGATGGGTGTGAAAATAACACCCCCCAACTATCACCTAACCATTCATGAAAATTTATATCACCTTCAGTAGACTGTGCTGTAAAGTTTGGAGCTTCATCTCCTAATCTTATTGTTGCCATAATATGTAAATTTTATAATGTTTTTTATTTCCTACTAAATTAGTAGATTTTAAAATGTTTCAAAAAAAATTACTGTTATATATCTGTTAAAAAAAATAACAAATATCATAGATAAAAAATTAGTAAACTGTAAATTTGTGTAATACAATTAAAACGTATTAAACATGAGTTTCAGAATAGAAAAAGACACCATGGGCGAGGTAAAAGTACCTGCCGATAAACTTTGGGGTGCACAAACAGAACGATCTAGAAATAACTTTAAAATTGGTCCGGCTGCATCAATGCCACTAGAAGTTGTTTACGGATTTGCGTATTTGAAAAAAGCCGCAGCTTACACCAACTGTGAATTAGGCGTTTTGGCTATTGAAAAGCGCGATTTAATTGCGCAAGTTTGTGATGAAATTTTAGAAGGAAAACATGATGACCAATTTCCGTTAGTTGTTTGGCAAACGGGTTCTGGTACACAAAGCAATATGAATGTAAACGAAGTTATTGCTAACAGAGCGCACCAATTGGCTGGAAAAACTATTGGCGAAGGCGATAAAACCATTCAGCCAAATGATGATGTAAACAAATCGCAATCATCAAACGACACTTTCCCTACTGGTATGCACATTGCAGCCTATAAAAAAATAGTTGAAGTTACTATTCCTGGTGTTAAACAACTTAGAAACACATTAGACAAAAAATCTAAAGCATTTAAAGATGTTGTAAAAATAGGTAGAACACACCTTATGGATGCTACACCATTAACATTAGGGCAAGAATTATCTGGTTACGTAGCACAGTTAGATCACGGTATTAAGGCTTTAGAAAACACGCTACCACATTTAAGTGAGCTTGCATTAGGAGGTACAGCTGTTGGTACAGGGCTTAATACACCTAAAGGTTATGATAAACGTGTAGCTGAATACATTGCTAAATTTACCAATTTACCTTTTGTTACTGCACCAAATAAGTTTGAAGCTTTGGCTGCTCATGATGCCTTGGTTGAAACACACGGCGCTTTAAAGCAATTAGCTGTTTCTTTAAACAAAATTGCTAATGATATTAGAATGATGGCTTCTGGCCCAAGAAGTGGTATAGGTGAAATTATTATTCCTGCAAATGAGCCTGGTAGTTCAATAATGCCAGGAAAAGTAAACCCAACACAGTGTGAGGCTATGACCATGGTTTGCGCACAAGTTTTTGGTAATGACGTTACGGTAACTGTAGGTGGTACACAAGGCCATTATGAATTAAATGTATTTAAACCTGTAATGGCTGCAAACGTTTTACAGTCGGCTCAATTAATTGGTGATGCTTGTGTTAGTTTTGATGTTAATTGTGCTGTTGGTATTGAACCAAACCACGCTGTAATTGAAAAATTACTTAACAATTCATTAATGCTTGTAACTGCTTTAAATACTAAAATAGGTTATTATAAAGCTGCTGAAATAGCTAACACTGCTCATAAAAATGGTACAACTTTAAAAGAAGAAGCCATTAATTTAGGCTATGTTACTGCTGAAGAATATGATGAATGGGTTAACCCTAAAGATATGGTTGGTAGCTTAAAATAAATACCAACATAATAAATAACAAAAAACCAGGTAAAACAATATTACCTGGTTTTTTTTGGTTAGTTAGCTATCAATCCTTACATAAATTACAAATGTTTACAAGGAATATGTTCTCAAATATATTATTATTGATGTTTTTAATTGTTAACAAATGTTAACGTATATCAATTTTTTTTCTAATACGGCTTAATTGTACCGGGGTTATTCCTAAATAAGATGCAATATGATATTGCGGAATAGTATTTTCTAAATCTGGTATTTCTTTACGCAAAGCCAAGTATCTTTCGGTAGCATCTAGTGTTATTAAGTTTAACAAGCGTTTTTCATAATTTATATATACGTACTCTAAAATAGTGGCGTTTAAATTACTTAAGGCTAAATTGGTTTTACATATGTCTTTAATTTTATGATAATCTACTTCATAAATTTTACAATCTGTAAGTGTTTCAAATACAAAAGCAGATGGTTTATTAGTTACCAGCGCTGTTAAAGATGCCACAAAATGGTTTGGTAAATAGAATGATTTGTTAAATTCTTTTCCTTTTTCGGTGGTTACATAACACCTAACAACACCATCAACTAAAAAATAAAGTTTAGTGGGTACCTCGCCTAGTTTTATGAGTTGGGTACCAGATTTTAGTCGTTTAAAAGCTGTAATGTTGGCTATTTCTAAAAATGTTTCTTCAGATATATTACCGAGTTTGTTTAAAAAATGAAAATTGCGATGCATTAAAATTTTATTAGGGTAAATTGGTTAAACTAAGTTAAACCCTTTATTAATTTAACACAATTATTTCCTTACTATTTGCCAATAAACTTGTTTAATTGTAAAACTAATGTAAAAATAAAAAGCCCCTAGCAGAAAACTAGGGGCTTTACTTTAAGTGTTATATTAATTTACTTTAGCGTAAATTCTGTAGTTGAAACTAAATCTTTTTCATTGTATACGTTAACAATGTAACGTCCTTTTTCAAAATCTTCATCTGCTTTAACCACAAACTCACATATATTTAAGTTTGCGTTTTCATAATTAAACTTGCTAATAGTACTGTAGTTTAAAGATTGGTCATCAAACTGTACTTGTTTGTTTAAACCTAAAATATTGCTACCTGGATCTATTACTTGTATGTAAAGCTCTTGGTCTCCGGCTTGTACTAAATTATTTTTAGCTACTGTAAAACATACTCTAATTTTATCTGCTCTACGAGCTCTTTCTGTAGGTATTAATTTTCCTGAAGTTCTTTCAATAACACCAAAGCCTTTTAAACCAACTGTACCTAATATTGCAGCGTTTTCAACAACTTCAGCTAATGCAGTATTTTGCACCAATAACGAGTCTGTAAACATTGTACGCTCTTCTAACCTTACACGTGTACTATCTAAAGATGATGCTAAATAGCTATTTTCAACACGTAAAGAATCATTTTGCGCTAATAATACATCCATTTCTTTTTGTAACGATAAGTATTTCTTTTTATAACGCCATAAACTTCTTACGTTAGTTTCAGAAATTTTTAAAGAGTCTATTAATCCTTGTATGCGTTCTCTGGCATCAATTAAATTTTTATTTGTTGTTTTATTTTCACCTATAGCCTCGTCATATTGTTTTGCCATAGCATCTAAATCATTCATTACTAGCTGTTTTTCTGCCATTAAATCATTTTTAGTTTGCTTGCTTTCATTCATTAAATTCATGGTATAAAAACCAAGTCCTAAAAATAAAGCAAAAGCAATACCTAACGCCACCTTAAGCCCTGTGTTACTTTTATTTCCTTCCATAGTTATGTGTTTTTTAATGTAAAATTTAAGTTTAATTTATTGTTTTCAATGTAATGCTTTTAAATAATTATTTAATGTATTTTTATAAAAATTTACACCAAATGGATAAACTTGTTTTATTAGATAGCGTTACTAAAAACAAACTTATAAATAAGCGTTTAGGCGAATCTAAATTTGGACAACATATTAAATTACTTTCAAGCATTTCTAATATATACGAACAACTGGTAAATTTAGATGTTTCGTACGTTATTTTTGGCGTTTGTGAATCTGTTGGCGTTTATGCTAACTACGGAAATACAGGAACTCACAAAGCTTGGGAAGCTACTTTAAAGGCTTTACTTAACATACAAAGTAACAGTTTTACAAAGCCAGAACGCGTTTTAATTTTGGGGCATTTAAACTTTATTGAAGACTTGCCTCTTGAAAACAAAACACAAGCTAATATTAAAAAAGCCCGAAATATGGTTAGTGTTATAGATAAAGCCGTTACACATTTAGTACACACTATTATTAAAGCTGGTAAAAAGGCCATTATTATTGGTGGTGGCCATAACAATGCCTATGGTAACATTAAAGGCTCTGCTTTAGCTTTGAACGCCCCTATAAACGCCATAAATTTTGATGCACACTCAAATTTTAGATTTGATAAAGGAAGGCATAGTGGCAACGGATTTAGTTACGCATACGCGGAAGGTTTTTTAAAAAAATACTTTGTTTTTGGTTTGCATGAAAACTATACACCAGAGGCTGTTTTAACGTCATTAAATATGGTTAAAGCAGTTAAATATAACACTTTTGAAAGTATTGAAGTAAACAACACACATAAGTTTAAACCCGAAATGGAACGCGCTTTAAACCACATAAGCAAGTATAATTTTGGTATTGAAATTGATTGTAATGCTATTGAAAATATAACTAGTAGTGCCATGACACCTAGTGGATTTAGTGCTAATAAAACTAGAAAATTTGTAAGCTATTTTGCTAAACACCAAAATGCTACTTATTTACATATTTGCGAGGCTTTGCCAAAAAAGAAAAACCAACAGCAAATTGGTAAACTAATAGCCTATTTAATTACAGATTTTATAAAAGCCAATGGACATTAAATTTGACACCTTTAAACCAGCTTACGCCTCTCAATTTTATAATTTAAATATTGAATGGCTAAAAACATTTTTTGTTGTTGAACCCTATGACGAAACTGTTCTAAGTAACCCTGAAACATACATTATAAATAAAGGCGGACATATTTTTTTTGCTAAACTAAACAATACCATTGTTGGTACTGTGGCTTTAATGCCCATTAATAACGGCGGAGTGTTTGAACTCACAAAAATGGCCGTATCTACTAAACATAGAGGTTTAAAAATTGGCCAGAAACTATTAGAGCATTGTATTCATTATGCAAAGCATACTATGAAATTACCAAAACTTATACTCTACTCTAACACAAAACTTGAAAACGCCATTTATATTTACAGAAAATTTGGCTTTGTTGAAATTCCTGTTGAACCTAACTCGCCTTACAAACGTAGCGATATTAAAATGGAACTGGTTTTTTAAAACAAAAAAAACCGAAGCTTTAACTTCGGTTTTTCAAACAAACTAAATTTAAAAGACAATCTATTGGTCTTCTAATTTCCAAGTTCTTACCCAATCAACACGCATGGTGTTAATTGTATCATCGGCCAAATCTGTTTTAGGCGGTAAACCACCTAACCAACCGGCCTCATTGGTCCATAAATCAAAAATAATTTCTAAATCGCGTGTAAATATTCTATCGTACGTATTTCCATCGTTATGCTCGCCAACAACTACGCTTCCGGCAGGTTCACCATCTAAATAAAATTGAATATGTTTAGCATCTTTCCACCAAACGCCGTAAGTATGGTAAGCTTCGTTCCAGCCTTTACTTTTTAACGGATTTGCATCTGATAAATCTGCTCTAAGATAGGTGCCTTTATTTCGAATGGTTTGTGGTGTTTCATTTTCATCGGCCTGAAAATATTGCGAATTCATTCTTTCAGGAAAAATTTCAGCATCGCAATTTGTACATGATGGTTTTGAATTGTTTTCAATAATATCAATTTCATCTCTATTATTAATATCACCGTTATTTAACCAATACGTATTATATGCAGAAATATGAGCCGTTTTTATACTAGCTTCAGTATACATAGGGTATTTTGTTTCAGCTTTTGAATGTATTCTGGCTGTTTGAAACCATCTATTGTCTGGATTGTTTTCATTTAAGGTAGCTTTTATCCATAATTTGCCATCTGTTACTCCAGAGTTTGTTGCTGAATTTGACATAAATACAGGTTCGCCGTAGTGCCATGTAGATTTAAACCATTTTGCACTATCCCAAGTATCAAACTCATCAGACATGGGTTCATGTTTTACCCATTTTTTTCCTGCAGGTGTGGTATCATCAATAGAAACAAATGATGGAAAATTAGGGTCTATGTTATTAAAATCTTCGGCTGTTGGGCCATCAGGCACATCATTTACAGTTATAGTTACAGTAGCATCATCTGAATCGCCATCAGCATCCGTTAGTGTATAAACAAAGCTATCTTGACCATTATAATTTGTATTAGGTATGTACTCAAAAATACCATCTGAAACTTCAGAAACGCTTCCGTTTGTGGCATTGTTTTTTAGGCTATAGTTATCAGTATCACCACCATCATTACCAATATCATCATTTTGAGATACATCAATTTGGTTGGCAGTGCCTGAAACGCTGTCTTCATCAACTGTTAAAGTGTCATTTTTAGCTGAAGGAACATCATTAGGTGTTTCTTTATCTTCTTCTTCATTTGAACTGCTACTAGAGCAGCTATTGCAACTTACTGCAATACCAAAAAAAACAGCAATAAGTAGTAAATATGCTTGTGAATTTAACCTTATTTTCATCGTTAATAATTATGATTTATTCAAAATTAAACGACTGAAAAAGTTAACACTAAAACGTATGGTTATTGCAGTAAAACATATGTTTTTTAAAAACTTGACAAAAACTATACATTTTACCTAATTACTTGATTTCAATGAATCTAATTGCTTTTGAAGGTTTTCTATTTGAATTTCTTTTTCGGTTTTTATTGATACTGAAGTAGAGTCATTAGTTTGAGTTTGAACATCAATATCTTTAGTTTCTTCAACAAAGTAGTAGCCAATACCTTCGCTTGCTCTCCAAGCTTCACCCAATTGATCATACACGGTTTTATCCCATTGACTTGGGTGTTTAACATCTATCCAAATAACATCACGATATTCGCTATCAATTAATGCTAAATCTGGTGTTGCAGAACCATCAAACTTTTCGGCTTCATTATCTCTAATGGCTGAAATTGTTCCTAAGAAAAACATACGCTTTCTTCCTGCTATATTCTTAATATAAGGTCTAAATTCAACAGGTTTATTAACAGACCAATCAAATTCTTTTCTAGATTCAATAACCTTTAAAGGCATTGCAGATACGCCCGCATAGCCTTGTTTTTTAGCAGCATGGTTGTAGTAATAAAATTTGTTTGTACCATCGGCAGGTATAAACACACTAAAGGTTAAACTGGTACGCTCATCGCCTACTGGCTCTAAACCAAACCAATGATATAAACCACTGTAAGCATTGGTGTTAGTATCAGAAAAATCAAAATCTGTTACAAAAGGTTGTTGGTTTTGGTCATTAGGTAACATAGGAATTTTTACAGCGGTTTCCATATTCCAAGGTAACGGATCACTAAAGCCACCCAAAAACTTTAAAGATTCAGCCTGTAAACGAGATACTTTTTCGGCTAAAGTATTTTGGCGTGTTAAATATGGGTAGTTACGCATGTTTTTAGGGCTAACATAGGTGCCTTTACCAATGGCAATACGCTCTATATAATCTTTAAAATCATGTTCGCCATTATCAATTACCATAACACCACCAAATGTTGGGTATGGAAATAAAAAGCCTTTCCATTTTATTAAACTTACCACCTGTACCCATTGGCCATTATCATTTTTCATATAATAAGTATCACTTGGTTCCATGGTAAACAACTGAAAAAAGTTAAAGCGCTGTACTACGGCATTATAAGTGTTTCGGCTAAATTTTAATGATTCACCAATAGAAAACGTAACCGGAATACGGTTTTCATTTGAAAATCTAGGAAACGGTGTGGTGCTAGATACGGCAAAAACTTCTTCTGTATTATCTGTCATGCCTTGCCAAACGTATTTTTCGGTTGGCTGTATAGCCATAGTCCATTTATTTTGGTCGCCAATTCTAACTAAATGTGGTAATGACACGTCTTTGGTTTCACCTACACTTTCATTGGCCATAGAAAAAATGTTGCGTAATGGCTGAATACGCTCGTTTTGTGTTAATGGTAATTCATTAATTTCAATTTTATTTAAATTGTTAAATACGTTGTAAGTTTTCATGTAATTGTACATATTATAATGCCAACCTACAACATATAAAACACCAAAAAACACTACTAAAAGGGCTAAAATGCCTAACCTACCACCTGTACTGGCGGTATTTCTAAATTTTCTTAATCCGAAAAACAACACCAAAACACTTAGAAGAATTACAAAAATAAATTTTCTAATAAATAATAGTGCTGGTTGGTAATCATCTCTTAAAACAAATAGAAGTATGAGTAAAATTAAACCAAAAATTATGGTGTTACGCTTTTGTTTTGCGCCTTTATTCCAATAAGATTTTATCATGACAAAAAGTTCATTTATAGTTAAAAAGGGTGTTAGTTTTCGGCAACTTTATTAACGTGTTTAATGCTTAAAGCCATAGCTATAATCATAATAATTGGTAAAATTACAGTTAGGCTTTCTCTAATACTTGGTATAGTGTTATAATTTGTATTTAAGGCATTTATAATTAAAATTATAGTAAAAATCGCTATTGAAATGTATCTGTAAGTTTGTTTTTTCATTTTAAATATCCTTTATCTTTTAAACGTTCTCTGGCACTTTTTGTATCTGCTTTGTTTATATTGTTTTCAGACACATTTTCTTTTTCTGATGTCACGTTTTCTTCATCATCTTTAGTGGTTATATCTTCTATAAAATCTTTCCCTTTTTCAACGGCATCATGCACTAAATCTTCAACAACATCGGCTTTTTCCTCAATAACTTTGCCCGATTTTAAAACGAAATTAGCTACATACGTTCCTACTAAAACACCAACAATAAGCGATGAAAACGCTGAAATACCATTGTAATTGGTGAAAATTTTAAAAGGTGTTAAAAATTGAACTATAATACCTATAATTAAAAAAATGCCTACAACATACACCAATCTTGGTAAAAAAGCTTGCTTAAAAACAAAGCCTTTTTTATCGGTTGATTTCATTTGTAGAGATTTACTATTAAATATTTTATTAAAAAACCTGTAAAGTGCATTGTTTTGCGATTCGCGCCAATACACAAGAATTCCTAATAAAATAGCGCCTATAAAAATTACTAATTCTAGTCCCATGTTTTTTTAGTTAAAAAATTATAAGTAAAAAGTTTTAAAGTTAACACTCTTAACTTATTTGTATGTATTTATTAAATATTGTTACTAATAGTTTTAATTACCCATTCTTGCAATGATTCATTCCAGGTTTTAAAATGTTTATAAAAATCTGGCTTGTCATACCAATACCAATACAAAACATCTTTAGGTGTAATATTTACTAATAATTTCCAAATTAAATCTTGGTGTTTTGCTTCTAATGATGAATGCGGTTTATGCAGTGCATTAAACATGGCTGAGTCTACAATATCGGCAATTTTATACTGGTTACTGGTTTCTAATTTTTCTAAATAACGCTCTACACTCATTACTTTTTTTCTTTCTTCAATAGCTAATTTATTTAAGTAGCTTTTAAAAAGTATGGGGTTACCTAAAATATCGCTAATAGGGTGTTCTGGGGTTTTTAAATGTTGTGCTAATTCAAACTTTTTTATACGTTGGTATTGTTTGGTTTCAACAGATTTTTCAAGATCATACTCTATAATCATATGGTCTCGTAGCTTATCCATTAATTCTTTTTGTTGAATATGGAAAATTAACACCTCATAATTGGTGTCTTTTATGGCTTCTTTATGCCATTTTTCATCTTCAAAAATAACTATGGGCGAAATAAAATCTCTTAAAACATACACGCCACCAAAGGCTCTTGTATAGAATGAACTTACTGAAAAATTAAGCGCAGGTAAATCTAAATTTCTATTGCGTAAATCGCCATAGGTTGTAACAGATTTTAAAATGTCATTATGAATATCTTCATTTATAAAATTATGGTGGTGCTTAAATTTGTCAATCAACGCAAGTTGTTCTTTTTGTTGATGATACAAATTATTCATTAAATGAAAATTTATATGAATAGTATTGTATTTTAACACATCTAAAGGTTCATAGAATGCATCAATTTTTTGATCAAAATCAATACAAATGGCCGAGTCTCTGGTAATGTCTTTTATTTGATTTTCATACACTTTAAAAATATGTTTCATCATATCTCTATCAAAAGTATGAAACGGTAAATACACTGGTTTTCCCTTTTGCAACGGTGAAATTATAATTCCGTGCGGATTTGCTTCACCATTATTTAAGTAGTTTATATTGTTTTTTTCTTCGGCAATTTCTGGGCTCCAGCCTATACCGTCAATTAAAAAACTGGTGAGTTTTGTTGGTTTAAAACCAAGTTTAACTAAGCATTTGTTGTAACGCTCAACCAGTTTGCCGCTAACGGGTATTAATTCACTTCGGTATAAATTGGCTTCTATTAATTTTTTCATAGTTTCTTCTTGCTAAAGCAGGAATCTCTTTATTTATAACGTTTTGTGTATTCTTTACCTATTTTTATTGGTATTAATAAAAATTAAAAACGCTACTTAATTATTAGATTTCCGTTTTCACGGGAATACAAAATTATTCTAACAACTTATGAATAATAGCGTATTGTAATAAAACAATGGTTCTTGTATCAACAATTTCACCATTGTGTAATTTATCTACGGCTTCATTAAATGGCATTTCTAGCACTTCAATATCTTCATTTTCAGTATCTACACCACCACCTTCATTCACTTTCATATCATCGGTATATTCACCTATAAAAAAATGCATTTTTTCGGTCATTACACCTGGTGATGAATAGGCTTCATACACTTTTTCAACACTTTTTAATTGGTAACCCGTTTCCTCTTCGGTTTCTCTAATAATGCATGCTTCAGGATTATCTTTATCTAGCATACCTGCGGCAATTTCAACCAAAAATCCATCTTCATTATCATTTAAAAATGTTGGCATTCTAAACTGTTTTGTTAAAATAACAGTTCGCTTTTTTTTGTTATACAGCAAAATACCGGCACCATCGCCTCTATCATACACTTCACGCATGGTGTTAACCCAACGTCCGTCTTTCATTAAATAATCAAAGGTTACTCTATTTAAAATATAGTAATTATCTGAAAGTAATGTTTTTTTTATGTTTTTTATGTATTCTTTAGGCATTTTCAAAGGTTTTACGTGCTTCCATTTCAATGTTTAATTGATTAACTCTAGCGTCTACTTTTCGTTTAAAATCTGTATCGGCAATAGTGGCCACATTATCTAAATAACGAACTACTTCTTGACGACGAATGTCAGAAAAGTTTAAACCTTTCATATTACTTCGCATTAATTCTTGTAGCATGTTAAACTTGGTGTTATAATCTTGTTTGAAGTAAATTTCGGGGTTTGCAAACCAGTCTTCTTCTAAATCAAAATCGGTTAAACGCAATGAAATAGCGCTTTGAATGTTTCTAACATCACGTGATGAGAAAAACGGAAATTCATCTTGCATGGCTTTATACAAGTTTGCAAAAAATAAATGCTGATTTGTTTTTAACTGTTTTTCTACGGCATCATAAATTGCGTGCACGCGGGCTTCGGTAGGTTTTTCTACACTGCTTAAAATTTCGCCCATATTTTTAGCCAATCCTTGGTTTTGTAAATAGCTATAGTTTTCTGGCCCTTGCATATTTACAAAATTGGGCATGGTATCATCAAATTTACGCCACCACAGGTGATCTTGATCTAAAAAATCATGCTCAGTGCGTGCGCCATCAATTTTAAAACGTCCTTGTACACGCGAAATTACGGCTTTATCTAACATTTCTGGTAAATTGGTAAATAACCCAATTGAGCTGTTACCATAATTTACAGCATAAGCGCCCTCGGTATAACGTAAAAACACACCAATAACTTCTTTTACACCTGCCGAAACACCTTGAGCTGTACGCTCTTGCAAGTTATTTTCGGCATCATCAATGGGTGCAAATATTAATTTTGAAGGGTCTTGCATGGGTTTCATCCATTCTACCATTTTTTCTGCAGAACCACCTTGAAATGTACTAATTAAAGTATCGGGCATTGGGTGAAATAGAAACGGAATCTCTAAAGCATCACAATGTTCTTTTAGCCTGGTGGCAATAGCCGCAATAAGCATACTTTTACCGGTACCGGGAATACCATAGCCCATAAAAACCGGCATAAAACCACCTAATTCTTGAAATGGGTTTTTCTTTGCTTCAAAATCATAACTTAACATACGTTCGGTTAAACGACGCGCAAAATGCTTTGCATCTCGGTTACCAACAATTTGTTCAAACTTAATTTTATTAAATTCTACGCTTTTTGCTGTACCAGAGAACACGTTGCTCCATCCTGAAACGGCAAACTCACTGTTTTCTAGTTTGTATGTTCTGTCTTCAATAGTCTCAGTATATTCTAAAGTGCTTTTTCTAAGTTGAATTTCATCAATAAGTGCTTCAAAATATACTACGGTAAAATCTATAACATCTTTATCTGTTTTTATAATATCTGGATGCCCTAAATACTTATCAAAATAAAACAAGGCGCATGAAATGCCTTTTATGGGCGATAAGAATGACACCTCTGGAATGCCTGCAAACTTTTGTTTCATTACACTTAAATCATCTGAAGCATGAGGTTTTAAATCGTGTAAAATTTTGTAGGCTGTTGAAAATAACATAAATGCCGTAGCGGTGTGCATTTTGCTTTCAAACTCACGTTTCCCTGCAGTATCTAAAGCCGATTTGTTTTGATTTAAAGTTGATAAACCTGAAGCATCATAATAACTATCTTTAATCCAAACACCTAAAGTTATGCCTTCTTGTACTGCAAAAAGTGTTTGATTTAAATGTACAGGTATGGCAACAGAATCTGGTAATAAACGCTTTTTTAATGCTAAAATAGTTTTTGATACTGATGTAATTTCAGCTGAGTTTGTGCCGTTATTAGCACGCGATAGATACAATAATATAGATTCATCTTTGGCATTTTTATCTCTACTTTTTGCTTTAGCGCTTTGCTCCCATTGTATGCTTTTTATGTATGAAGTAGCTTCATCACGAAGCATATCTAATTCGGTTTGTTTTATGGGGAATGTTGAGTTGTGTTCCATGTTTTTTTAGTAAAGTTATTGGTTGAAAAATTAAAAGTGTAATTACTCTATTATGAAAAAATAGTACCTAATAGCCTTAACTAACTTTTAATGGATTCAATCTTCAAATCTGCCATTTCTATGGGTGGAATAGCTAATTTGTTCATTATTTCTGGTGTTTTATTGTAAAATAGTTGAATAATTCTGTGCGGAGCAAACACATATTTTTGTTTAGAAACATCTCCCCAGCGTTGTAATGTTTGTTTATTAAAAAAGCTACCTTCTTTAAATTCACTTTTTGATGTTACTTCATCTATTTTTAATGATAAAGCATATGATTCTAAAGGAATTTCTTTTTTACTCAATCCTTCTAAAATGGTGTGTGTTAAGCTATTTTCATCTTTAGCAAACATGTTGTGTAATGGCCCTAAATCTATACGTTTTATGAGTTTTGGTGATATTTTTTCAAGTTTTCTGTCTATGCCATAAGCCATAGTATCTAGGTTCATTTTTCTATCGGCGCTGTGTTTTAGCACTTCATAAATGTTGTTTTTGTAATCGTTTATGCGGTTACCATCATAATTAAAGTACATAAAGCATACAAAAGGCCTGTTACTTGCAACATCATAAAAACTCCAACTGGTTAATAAATTGCCCGGAGCACCTTTAGGAGCGCTTACAATTTTGCCTTGTACAAACCTGTTAAATATAAATTGTTTATTAACAGAAGTGTAGTATACAATAGATGCTGCCTGAAACAGTTTACTGCGCTGTATGGGTTCTTTTTTACGCATGAGCGTATCTAAAAACTCTTCTTGTAATGTTGTTATTGGTGTTAGTTTTTGCAAATATTCATTACGCAATTCTAAATCATTGAATAAATACCTAAATTCTAAATAATTTGGAAAACCAGACTCGGTTAAATCAACCTTCATATTGTCTTCTTCATCGTACATATACTTTACACGCATAGCTTCTACGGAATACAACAACAAATCACAGTATTGTTTAAACATGTTTATTTCTTGTGAATTGATAAGTTTATGGTGTTGTATGGCAACTATGAGTTCTTTGAATACAAAGTCTACCATTTTATGGTAAAACATATAGTGCTCTTTAGAATCTAAGGTTGCGGAATCTAAGGGTGTTGTAATGTGATTAATTGACATTTTTTATTATTGTGTAAACAATTGCAGCAAATAAGAAAGTGTGTTTGTTTTTTTGCTTTTGTTAGCAAGTAAGTGCGTTAAGGATTGTAGTGGAAAGCCCACAGCGTAGCGAGGACTTGCAACGAAAAGCCTGACCCCGATTTTTCATCGGGGTAACGCCCTTTTTGTTTTAAGACAATAGATCGTCTTCTGTTGTTTCTGGTTTTGGTTTGCCTTCTGGTGCGCCATCATTGGTTGGCTTGTTGGCATCTGCTTTGTAATATTCTTCAAAAATTTCTTTCATATCAATGCCGTAACGTTCTGCAAAATTCTTTTGAATATCAACATCTTTTTCACGTATTTCTTGTAAGGCTTCGGCATAACTGCTGTAAACGCCTTGCATTACTTTTTCGTGTACCGGAATGTTATCCATCATATCTTGACGTGCTCTGGCACTTGCGGTGTGCATTGCTGCTAGGGTTTCACCAATATGCTCATCGGTTTTTACGCCTAAATGCTCTAATATGGCTGCAAATTCTTGGTCTGTACGTGCTTTTAATGCTACAACGTAACCATCGTAATACTTTAACCTTTCTTCTGTATCACTTTTTAATTTTGCTCGGTGGGTTTGTAAATTGCTTCGTAGAGATGTTAATACTTTAATGGTTAAATTGTGTTTGTGTACAAAGCTATCTTTACTGGCAGCTAAAGTGGTGTAGGCATTTTTTAAGCCTTCAAGCTCTTCAACTTTTTGCTCTAAAGTAGTTACTTTTCCAATGGCCTCGGCATACTCGGTAGATTGTTTATCGGCTATATCTTCTAGTGCTTGTCTTGCTTGTTTTAGTAATGCGTACTGCGTTTCTAATTTGGCTTCAACTTCTTTCTTTTTTTCTAGTGCTTTGGTGTGGTTTTTAGTGGCCTCAACAATGGCGTCTTGCAGTTTATCTTCTACCTCTTTTATTTCAACCTCACGGTTTTTTAGGCGTGTTACTGCTGCTTGACTTTTATATGAAAGTTCACTTAATAGTGTTTGAACATCGGCACTTTCAATACGCGCTTGAAACATGGCTTTTGCTTTATTATCGGCAGCGGCTCTTGTTTTTTCGGCAGCTTTAAGGGCTTCTTGTGCTTTTTTAATTTTGCTTTTGCGCCCCCAAAGGTTATTCCACCAAGTGTCTGGTTTATTTTCTGCATCTTCAAGTTCAACTTTAGCACGCTCTAAGGCTTTTTGAGCATCATCAATAACTTTTTGCTCTGTGGCGTTTAATGATGAGAATTTTTCAAAAAGAATACCAACCTCGTCTTGATAATCGGTTAAATCTTTAATAGCATCTAAAAGTGTGGTTCTATCTTTTTCGGCCATATTTACCACATCGTCTAAGGTGGCATTTAGTATTTTTTGGCGTACTTCAGGATCATCTTCTTGAGCTAATTTAGATTTCATAGTGTCAATGGCTTTCCCCCAATTAACATCTACTTTTTCTGTTTTCTCATTTGAGTTGGTTTCTAATAAATCAAAATCATCAGACATGGTAAGTTTTCTGTATTAAGTTGAACAATTTTATAGTTAAGCAATTTCGTTAAAAAAGATGACTTTTAAAACAGTTTATGCGCATATAATTAGTACAAATTATTATTAAATTGTTACAAGTATATTATGTTTTCGATGAAATGCAGAATAAAAGGTGTGAGATTTTTTTTGAATAAATGTAAGCTTATACAGGTTAAATAAAGGGGTTTTCTATTTATATAATAAATAATATTAACAACAAATTGTTTATATTCTTTTCATTATTAATAGGTTAGTTCTTGTTTTTATTACTATATTTGATTAGTTGAACCTATTTATACCCTAACAATGCTATTTATTAAAATCCCGTTCTATCTCTCCCTAACTAATTTATTAATTAGTCAAAGTGCTATTTTAACGGTTCTTATAATTGTTGTTGTTTTTTTTAGCGTGCTTCTTTTACTTGGTATTAGAAAATCGCATTTATTACAAAAAGAAAACGAACGCTTGGATAAGATAAGTGAAGAAATGGCCAAAAAAAGTGATAAACAGTATAATGATTTCACTGAAGGACACATGTACCAATAAGTACATGAATTAATACTTAATAGCAGTTAACCGTATAAAATAAAAAAAGCGCACTTTTAAAGTGCGCTTTTTTATTGGTAGAAACTAAAATTTATCTTACCAGTTTTTTATACTTAATACGTTTTGGCATAATGTCTCCACCTAAACGTTTCTTTTTATTTTCTTCGTAATCTGAAAAACTACCTTCAAAGAAATACACTTGGCTATCGCCTTCAAAAGCTAAAATATGCGTACAAATTCTATCTAGAAACCAGCGGTCGTGACTAATTACTACGGCACAACCTGCAAAGTTTTCTAAACCTTCTTCTAGGGCACGTAATGTATTCACATCTAAATCGTTTGTTGGCTCATCTAACAGTAATACGTTGCCTTCTTCTTTTAACGTCATAGCTAAATGCAAACGGTTACGCTCTCCACCTGAAAGCAATTTAACCTTTTTGTTTTGCTCGCTTCCTGAGAAATTAAAACGGCTTAAATAGGCTCTAGAATTAACTTGACGCCCGCCCATCATGACCAATTCTTGCTCATCACTAAAGTTTTGCCAAATGGTTTTTTCTGGGTCTATATTAGAGTGACTTTGGTCTACGTAGGCTATTTTGGCAGTTTCTCCAACTTCAAAAGCTCCTTTATCTGGTGTTTCTTCTCCCATAATCATTCTAAAAATGGTTGTTTTACCAGCACCATTAGGCCCAATAATACCAACAATTCCTGCTTGAGGTAGGTTAAAGTTTAAATCTTCGTATAACAATTTATCGCCATAGCCTTTACTTACACCTTTTGCTTCAATTACATTTGTGCCTAAACGCGGACCGTTTGGAATGTATATTTCAAGTTTTTCGTCAAGTTGTTTTTGGTCTTGACTCATTAACTTATCGTAGTTTTTTAAACGAGCCTTTTGTTTGGTTTGGCGTCCTTTTGCACCTTGCCTTACCCATTCTAACTCACGTTCTAGTGTTTTTTGGCGTTTAGAAGCACTTTTGTTTTCTTGAGCTAATCGTTTAGATTTTTGATCTAACCACGAAGAATAATTTCCTTTCCAAGGTATACCTTCGCCTCTATCTAACTCTAAAATCCAACCTGCAATATTATCTAAAAAGTAACGGTCGTGAGTTACGGCAATAACGGTACCTTTATATTGTGCTAAATGATGCTCTAGCCAATGTACAGATTCTGCATCTAAATGGTTGGTAGGCTCATCTAAAAGTAACACATCGGGTTCTTGCAACAATAGCCTACACAAAGCAACTCTACGACGCTCACCACCAGAAAGCACACCAATTTTTTTATCGCCTTCGGGTGTTCTTAGGGCATCCATGGCTATTTCTAATTTGGTATCTAATTCCCAAGCATTTGCTGCGTCAATTTGATCTTGAAGTTCTGCCTGACGGTTCATAAGCTTCTCCATTTTATCAGGGTTGCTATACACTTCTTCTAAACCAAATTGGTCGTTAATACTGTTGTATTCATCAAGTATGGCTACAGTTTCTGCTGCACCTTCTTTTACAACCTCTAAAACAGTTTTGCTTTCATCTAGCTGTGGTTCCTGTTCTAAATATCCAACAGAATAATCTTGAGAAAAAACCACATCACCTTGATAATTTTTATCTACACCTGCTATTATTTTTAATAAAGTAGATTTACCTGAACCATTTAAACCTAAAATACCAATTTTAGCACCGTAGAAAAAACTTAAATATATATTTTTAAGCACTGGTGTATTAGCACTTTGAAACGTTTTTGTAACACCAGACATTGAGAAGATTACTTTCTTATCGTCACTCATTTTTTTATTATTTATTAAGAAAAATTTTTAAGGTATTTGTATTATACCCTACCTTTTAATGCATTAAATACCCATGCAATTGCAAAAAAGCCAACACCAACAGCGGCAAAACCATAGCCTGCTACCTCTTGGTATTTAAAAGCGCCTAATGCAATTAGTGCTAATCCTACAAAAATCATAATCCACGTTGCCCATGCTAACACGGTATTTTTATTCATTGCCATAATTTTTTAATCAAATTTAATTTAGAATAACAAATATCGGATTTTTAAACAAAAAAAGCATTCAAAATTTTGAATGCTTTATATATTAAATGGTTTTATTGTTATAACGAAATCATTGGTACTTCAATAAACAACACTTCAGAGCCCTGTAATGCATTGATTGTGAATTCTTTTGTTTTTGATGCACCAAAAGCATCTCTACTGCCTAATGTGGTATTATTTAATACTAATTCACCCGAAATATTCATAACATAAACACCATGCGCATCGCTTTTTAATTGATAAGTAAACGTAGTATCTTTGTCTAGATTTATACGTGACAATTTTGCATCTTGATGAATTTTTAAGCTTCCAGTATCATCATCATTAAACGATGTAACTAGTGTTTGAAGCTTGCCTTGTCTGTCTTCAGGGTTAAACGCTTTTTGATCGTAACGCGGTGTAACTCCTTGCTTTTCTGGAATTATCCATATTTGGAATAAACTCAAATATTCGTTATTCGAACCATTAATTTCAGAATGTTGCACACCTGTACCGGCACTCATAACTTGCACTTCATTTGGTACAACAGGTATCCATTCATCTCCCATATTATCTCGATGTTTTAACACACCTTTTAACGGAATGGTAATAATCTCCATATCGTTATGTGGGTGCGTACCAAAACCCATTTTTGGTGCAATAACATCATCATTTAAAACACGTAAAGCGCCAAAATTAATACGCTCTGGGTTAAACCAACCGGCAAAACTGAATGAATGATTGGCTTGTAACCATCCATGATTGGCAAATCCTCTAGTATCTGCTTTGTGTAATATAGTTTTCATAGCTTATGTATTATCTAATTTTATCTAAAAGACTACTTAATTGGTTTGCTTCTTCTGTGGTTAAATTTTCTAATAAATCTTCTTTCAAATCTTTGTCTATAGCACTTAAAAGTTTCAAACCCTTGTTTGTAATAGTTATATGCACCACACGCCTATCATTAGGGCATGGTAACCTATCAATTAAATGTTTAGCATATAATTTATCCATTAAACGTGTAGCGTTGGGTGCACGTTCAATCATACGTTCTTTAATGGTTTGTACTTTAATAGGCTTTGCTGCGCCACGTAAAATTCTTAAAATATTAAATTGCTGTGGCGAAATACCAAAGGGTTTAAAAAACTCATTTTGTTTACTATTTATCCAGTTAGCGGTATAAATAATGTTTATTAACGCCTTTACTTTGCTGCTCGTAAATTTAGAGTTGATATCTTTTGAAATATTTCCCATAATTGGCACTAATTTTTAAAGCGCGTTTTTTAAAGCAATAACTTGTGTTTTTAAATCATTATTTAAAGTTGAATTAGTTATTTGTCCGTTTGAAAAATTATCTCCAAATGAGGGTAAACTAAACTCAGCCACAATATTGCCACCCATAAACGGAAAACGCCCTTTTGCAACCTCTAAAACGGTGGCGCCACCTCTAGCTCCGGGTGATGTTGCCATTAAAAGCATGGGCTTATTGCTCCATAATTTTCCATCAATTCTAGACATCCAATCAAATAAATTTTTAAAAACCGTTGCATAGGCGCCATTGTGCTCTGCTAAAGACAAAACAATGCCGTCGGCCGATTGAATTTCACCTAAAAATAGGTGTGCGTTTTTTGGTATGCCGTGTTCTAATTCAAAATCAATACCATATAACGGCAACTCATAATTGTTTAAATCTAAAACCTTTACTTCAGCATCATCAACTAAGTTTGCTGCATATTCTGCTAATTGTTTGTTAATTGATGTTTTACTATTACTTCCTGCAAATGCTACTATTTTTTTCATATTGTGTGCTTTTTGTTATGCAAATTTATATAATTTTAATTTATATTCCAAGGAATATATTTCCTTAGAATATATTTTGTGAATTTATTAACATTGTTTTACATAAACATCTTCTTTTGTACTTTAGCGGGAAACAAAATGACTATGGACATTAACTTCAACAAAAACGAAGATCATAATAAACTTTTAGTATCAGAATTAAGAAAAAAACTTACCAAGGTAAAACTTGGTGGTGGTAAAAACCGTATTGAAAAGCTTCACGCTAAGGGAAAAATGAGTGCTAGAGAACGTATTGAGTATTTGTTAGATGACGATAGTAAAAGTATTGAAATAGCTGCTTTTGCTGGTGAAAATATGTATGCAGAACATGGTGGATGTCCGTCAGGTGGTGTAGTTGTTAAAATAGGCCACATTAAAGGTAAACAGTGTATTGTAGTAGCCAATGACGCCACAGTTAAAGCCGGTGCTTGGTTTCCTATTACAGGAAAAAAGAACTTACGAGCCCAAGAAATAGCTATTGAAAATAAATTACCTATTATTTATTTGGTAGATTCTGCCGGTGTGTATTTACCCATGCAAGATGAAATTTTTCCAGATAAAGAGCACTTTGGTCGTATTTTTAGAAACAACGCTATTATGAGTAGTATGGGTATAACACAAATTGCTGCGGTTATGGGCAGTTGTGTTGCTGGTGGCGCTTATTTACCCATTATGAGTGATGAAGCCCTAATTGTAGATAAAACAGGAAGTATTTTTTTGGCAGGAAGTTATTTGGTTAAAGCAGCTATTGGCGAAAGTATTGATAATGAAACTTTAGGCGGCGCTACAACACATTGCGAAATATCGGGTGTTACCGATTATAAAGCAAAAGATGATAAAGATGCTCTTGATAAAATTAAAAACATAGTTGATAAAATAGGTGATTTTGATAAAGCAGGTTTTAATAGAATTAAAGCTAGTAAACCCATAGAAAAACAAGAAGATATTTATGGAATTTTACCCAAAAGTCGCGCCGATCAATATAACATGTATGAAATTATAAAACGTTTGGTTGATAATTCTGAATTTGAAGAATATAAAGCCGGTTACGGGCAAACCATAATTACTTGTTATGCACGTATTGATGGTTGGGCAGTTGGTATAATTGCAAACCAACGCCAAATAGTAAAAACCACAGGCGCTAAAACAAAACCTGCCGAAATGCAATTTGGTGGCGTAATTTATAATGATAGTGCAGATAAAGCAACCAGGTTTATTGCCAATTGTAACCAAAAGAAAATTCCGTTGGTATTTTTACAAGATGTTACCGGTTTTATGGTTGGTAGTAAAAGCGAGCATAGTGGTATTATTAAAGATGGTGCTAAAATGGTAAATGCCGTTAGTAATTCGGTAGTGCCAAAATTCACTGTAGTTATTGGTAATAGTTATGGCGCAGGCAATTATGCCATGTGTGGTAAAGCTTATGATCCGCGCTTAATTGTTGCATGGCCTAGTGCAGAATTAGCGGTTATGAGTGGTAATAGTGCTGCAAAAGTATTGCTTCAAATTGAAAAAGCATCTTTAGAAAAACAAGGCGAAACTTTTACCAAAGAAAAAGAAGAAGCCCTATACAATAAAATAAAAGCCAGATACGATAACCAAGTATCACCATACTATGCTGCTGCTAGAATTTGGACGGACGCCATTATAGACCCCTTAGATACTAGAAAGTGGATTAGTATGGGTATAGAAGCCGCTAACCACGCTCCTATTGAAAAACCTTTTAATTTAGGCGTGTTACAAGTATAACCTATGAAAAAAAAGCCTCTACTTCTACTTCTTACAGCTCTTTTAATATTTATTTGTTATCAGGTTTATAATTTCTATTTAAACAATAATGATAATATTCAATCTATTTATTTAGTTCCTAAAGATGCTGTTTTTATTATAGAAACCCAAGAGCCTATTGATAATTGGGAAGCCATTACAAAAAGTGATACTTGGCTGCACCTTCAAAAAAACAGCTATTTTAAAAATCTAACAGAACATCTTAGTGCTGTTGATACTATTTTTAACAATCAGAAAGGGTTGTTAGAACGCATTGGAAATAGGGAACTTCTAATCTCTGCGCATGTTTTTTCGCCTAAAAAATATGATTTCTTTTATGTGGTTGACTTGCAGAAACTTTCAAAACTTAATTTAATTAAAAGTCATTTAAACACCTTTGTTAGCAGTAATTACAAAATAAACAAGCGTAAATATCATAACCATGAAATAACTGAAATTTATGATATTACAGAAAGAGAAACACTATACATAAGTTTCATAAAAAACCAATTAATAGCTTCGTACACCCACATTTTGGTTGAAGCAAGTATTGACCAATACATGGAACCTGAAATTGGTAGAAATCTAGATTATATTGAAGTTAAAAAGGAAATTGGCTATAGTGATATGTTCCGTTTGTATTTTCAGTATGAATATTTAGAAAACTACCTAAACGTATTTTCTAACAAACCAAATGATATAATATCAACTCTTGGCGCCAGTTTAAATTGGTCTGGTTTTCATTTTAATTTAAATAATAATTGCATAACAGCAAACGGCGTAACTAACACCAATGAAAACGCAACGGCATATTTAAAAGCCCTACAAAATTCTGGCAAAGGCAAGCGAAGTATTCCTGAAATTGCACCCAATGAAACGGCATTTTATTTAAGTTTTTCTTTTGATAGTTTTACTAAATTTTATGAGAATTTTGAAACCATTTTAAAAGAAGACCCTGAACAATTTAAAAGTTATTTAGATGGCACTGAAAGCGTAGAAAACCTTCTAGATATAGATTTAAAAATGGACTTTATGAGCTGGATTGATGATGAAATTGCCTTGTTACAACTTCCATCTTCGGTTTCCAATTCTAAAAAAAATATTGCATTAATTTTAAAAACTAATGATGTAGATGATGCCAAAGACCGCCTAAACTTTGTTTTAAAACAAATTAAAAAGAAAAGCCCTATAAAATTTAAAGACGTTAATTATAAAGGTTATGAAATTAACTTTATGTCTATAAAAGGGTTTTTCAAAATTTTATTAGGAAAACTGTTTAAAGATATTGAAAAGCCTTATTTCTCTATTATTGAAGATTATGTGGTATTTAGTAATGATCCCAATACCATAAAAACAATTATTGATAAATACAAAGCCAAAGAAACCTTAGAAAACTTTGAACCTTTTACTGATTTCAACTCTCAATTTGACAAAAGCTCAAGTATTTTTGCTTTTGTAAATACGCCTACACTATACAATACTATTTATGATTTTTTAGACTATAATAAAAAACAAGATTTAAAAGCCAACAAAGCGTATTTTATTTGTTTCCCGCAGATAGGTTTTCAATTTAGTCCAGATGATGAGCTATTTGATAGCAAGCTAATTATTAATTATGAAAACCCTGAAATAGTTAAAACTAAATACACTGTAAAGCAAAGTGTTAATGAAGTAATTAGCAAACCTAAAAAATCATCAATAATTATAGATGCACCAAATAAATCTACTTTAAATGAAGATACTATTTTCAACGTTCCTGAAATTTACCCCAGTGATTTAACAGCCAATGAGTATATAAAAACCTATAAAAATCGCAGCGTTAAAATAAGTGTTCAACTAAAAGATGGTGTAAAACATGGTAAGTACAAAGAATACTATGAAAATGGCGTTTTAAAAATTTCTGGTAAGTATAAAGACAATAAACAAAAAGGCACTTGGAGAGCATATGATAAAGACGAAAAACTCATTTTTAAGAAGTCTTTTTAAACTTTTATGTTAGGCAAATAAAACAAAAAAACGCAACTCATTAGAGTTGCGTTTTTTACTTATTTTATATTGAATTTTGTGAATTACTTCACTTCTTCAAAATCAACGTCTTCAACGTCACTTCCTTCATTAGCGTTTCCGCCTGCTGCACCAGCATCTGGTCCTGGTTGAGCACCACCAGCTTGTTGTGCTTCAGCTTGTGCTTTATACATTTCTTCAGAAGCCACTTTCCAAGCTTCGTTCATTTTTTCTAAAGCAGGTTCAATTGTAGCAACATCTTTAGTTTCGTAAGCTTTTTTCAACTCTTCTAAAGCTGCTTGAATTGGTTGTTTTTTATCATCAGATAATTTATCACCAAACTCTTCTAATTGTTTTTCTGTTTGGAAAATCATAGAATCTGCTTCATTTAATTTTTTAGCAGACTCTGCCGCTTTAGCATCTGCTTCAGCATTAGCTTCAGCATCTGCTTTCATTTTTTGAATTTCTTCTTCAGTTAATCCAGAAGATGCTTCAATTCTAATATCCTGTTTTTTACCTGTTGCTTTATCTTCAGCAGATACTTTTATAATACCGTTGGCATCAATATCAAATGTTACTTCAATTTGCGGTGTACCACGTCTTGCTGGTGGAATACCATCTAAGTGAAAACGCCCAATGGTTTTGTTATCTGCGGCCATTGGTCTTTCTCCTTGTAACACATGTATTTCAACAGATGGCTGATTATCGGCAGCTGTAGAGAATACTTGCGATTTTTTGGTAGGAATGGTTGTATTTGCTTCAATTAATTTTGTAAATACGTTACCCATAGTTTCAATACCTAAAGATAATGGTGTTACATCTAAAAGTAATACATCTTTAACATCGCCTGTTAAAACACCACCTTGAATACCAGCTCCTAAAGATACTACTTCATCTGGGTTTACACCTTTACTTGGCGCTTTACCAAAGAAATTTTCAACAGCTTTTTGTACTGCAGGAATACGTGTTGAACCACCTACTAAAATAATTTCATCAATATCACTTTTGCTTAAACCGGCTGCTTTTAATGCAGACTCACAAGGCTCTATTGTACGTTTTACTAAATCATCAATTAATTGCTCAAATTTGCTACGTGTTAATGTGCGTACTAAGTGTTTTGGCCCGCTTGCTGTGGCTGTAATGTATGGCAAATTAATTTCAGTTTGTTCAGAAGATGATAACTCTATCTTTGCTTTTTCAGCAGCTTCTTTTAAACGTTGAAGCGACATAGGATCTTGTCTTAAATCCATGTTTTCTTCAGCGTTAAATTCTTCAGCTAACCAATTAATAATTTTATCATCAACATCATCACCACCTAAGTGTGTATCACCATCTGTTGATAATACTTCAAAAACGCCATCGCCTAATTCTAAAATTGATACATCGTGTGTACCACCACCAAAATCAAAAACCACTATTTTTTGGTCAGATCCTTTTTTATCTAAGCCATAAGCTAATGCTGCTGCAGTAGGCTCGTTTATAATACGTTCTACTTTTAATCCAGCAATCTCACCAGCTTCTTTAGTTGCCTGACGTTGACTGTCATTAAAATAAGCTGGTACAGTAATTACTGCTCTACTTACATCTGCACCTAAATAATCTTCGGCTGTTTTCTTCATTTTTTGAAGAATCATAGCACTTAATTCTTGTGGCGTATATAATCTGCCATCAATATCAACTCTAGGAGTGTCATTATCACCTTTTACTACTTTATAAGGTACGCGTTCTGCTTCGTTTTTAGACTCAGAATATTTATTACCCATAAAACGTTTAATAGAATAAACTGTTTTTGTAGGGTTTGTTACCGCTTGTCTTTTAGCAGGATCACCAACTTTAATCTCACCGCCTTCAACAAATGCAATTACAGATGGCGTAGTACGTTTCCCTTCTGCGTTTGGGATTACTACAGGATCATTTCCTTCCATTACTGAAACGCAAGAGTTGGTTGTTCCTAAATCTATTCCAATAATTTTACTCATAATATGTTATACTTTATTGTGTTGAATGTTCTTTTTAATGTTCGGTTTAATGTAGTCAATCTTTATGCCAACAAAAAAATACTGACACAGTGTCATAATTAACAAATTGTAAACTACACTTTAGCTTAAGTTTATTGTAATGTTAACAAGCTAATTATTAATAACTTTAGCTTATTATTAACTACTTCTATTTTAATGTTTGCTTAAAAAGAAGCTTTAATTAAACTTTTAAATTGCTACTTTTAAATAGTTGTTTTATTATGAAACCTAAATATGCCACTAATTTTTTTAGTAATTTAAATGTAGTTAAGCTTTACCTTAAGTATTTTAAGTATAATTTTAGAACCGTATCTAAAGGAAAAGTATACAAAAGTGGTGTAATTAATCCCAATAAAATTGTAGATTTTTTAAACGAACACAATATTAAAAGCGTAGTAGATTTAAGGCTTCCGGGAACTACTGATTTAAAAAATAATCCTGAAATTACTACTGAAGTTAATGCCGAAAAAGCAGCCTTAGAAAAAACCGACACAATTACCTATTTTTACAATGGTACTGCACAAGTACCCAAAAAGAAACAAGTAAAATCGTTTTTAAATATAATGGATAACCCCAATAATTATCCGGTTTTAATACATTGTCACCATGGCGTAGGGCGAGCTAAATTATTTTCGGCATTATATAGAATAGAATATGAAGGCTGGAGCAATGAAAAGGCCAGAAAAAAAACAAGATTGCTAACAAAATGGAGCTCTTTTGCCATAGGAAAAGCTAAAGGTGATTTTTTAAATAATTACACAAAACGTACTGACCAACAACCTGCTGTAATTAAATTAAAAGTTAAAAAGAAAAAACCATTTAGAGTGGCAACTTAACCCTACTAAAAGTCTTCAGTAATTATAACTAAATACATAAAAAAACAATTTATATTTGCCCAAACTATAACGTTTTCGTGAATATGGAATGTATCTCTGTTTTTGATATGTTAAAAATTGGCGTTGGCCCCTCAAGCTCACATACTTTAGGGCCTTGGCGTGCTGCCGAACGCTGGATAAATAAATTAAAAGATACCAATAAGTTTCATTTAGTTGAAAAAATCACAGTTAATTTGTACGGCTCGTTATCTTTAACAGGAAAAGGGCATGCCACAGATTTTGCTGTTATGCTTGGGCTTAGTGGCGAAAACCCTGAAACCATAAACACCACAAAAATAAAAACAATTATAAATGCTATTAATACAAACAAAACAATATTGTTTGCAGCTGAAAAACCAATAGCTTTTAACCCAGAAACCGATATTATTTTTAATAAAGAATTTCTGCCTTTTCATGCAAATGGCATGAGTTTTACAGCCCTAATTAATGGAAGAAAATTCACAAAAAAATACTACTCTATTGGTGGTGGTTTTGTAGTAAAAAAGAAACGAAAAAACGCCAAAAAGAATTTTGAAATAAAATGTACATTCCCATACCCGGTTGAAAAAGGCACTGAGTTATTAGCGTTTTGCAAGGCATTAAATATGTCTGTTTCTCAAGTTGTTTTAGAAAACGAAAAATCAATTAGAACCGAAACTGAAATTAACTACAAATTAAAACGTATTTGGAATGTTATGCTAGATAGCATGTATACCGGCTGCCACACCGAAGGCATATTACCTGGAGGTTTAAACGTAAAACGAAGAGCCTATGACATGCACTGTAAATTAATAGGCAATAAACCATATGCAAATGCTACAGAATGGATTTATAGCATTAGAGATACCGAGGTTAAATTCCGCCAGATAATAAAATGGGTAAGCTGTTTTGCCTTAGCTGTTAACGAAGTTAATGCCTCACTTGGGCGTGTAGTTACTGCTCCCACAAATGGAAGTGCTGGGGTTATTCCTGCAGTTTTAATGTATTATTTAGTAATTGAAAATCACGATGGAAATTTTGAAGACATTAAAAAATTTCTACTTGTTGCTGGCGAAATTGGCAGTATTTTTAAAAAAGGTGCTACTATTAGTGCCGCAATGGGTGGCTGTCAAGCAGAAATTGGTGTATCATCTGCCATGGCCGCAGGTGCGCTTTGCGAACTTTTAGGCGGTACACCAGAACAAGTTTTAATTGCTGCCGAAATTGCTATGGAACACCATTTAGGCTTAACCTGCGACCCTATTGGAGGCCTCGTACAAATACCTTGTATTGAACGCAATGCCATGGGTGCCATTAAAGCTATAAATGCGGCAGAATTAGCGCTTGACACCAACCCAGAAAATGCCAAAGTACCTTTAGATAAAGTGGTTTCTACCATGTGGGAAACTGCTAAAGATATGAATACCAAATACAAAGAAACCAGTGAAGGTGGTTTAGCTATTGGTGTTCATTTAAGCGATTGCTAAACACCTAAACATATTATAATTTAAAGGCTTTACAGTTAAATTTACTACATTTACAACCAAATTAATTACTAAACTAAAACAAATGTCTACTGCAAAAAAAGAATATAAGCGCGTTACCGTAAAATCATTGGTTGATATGAAACGAACCAACGAAAAAATATCAATGCTAACAGCTTATGATTATACAATGGCAAAAATTGTTGATGGCGCAGGGGTAGATGTTATTTTAGTTGGTGATTCTGCTAGTAATGTTATGGCAGGTCATGAAACTACACTACCAATTACTTTAGACCAAATGATTTATCATGCATCATCAGTAATTAGAGCTATTGACAGAGCTTTAGTAGTGGTAGATTTACCATTTGGAAGTTACCAAAGTGACCCCAAAGAAGCCTTGCGTTCTGCCATTAGAATTATGAAAGAAAGTGGTGCCCATTCTGTAAAACTTGAAGGCGGTAAAGAGGTTAAAGATTCTATTAAACGTATTCTGCACGCTGGTATTCCTGTTATGGGCCATCTTGGTTTAACACCACAATCTATTTATAAATTTGGCACTTATACTGTTAGAGCTAAAGAAGAAGAAGAAGCAGAAAGACTTATTGAAGACGCCAAAATGCTTGAACGTATTGGCTGTTTTGCTATTGTTTTAGAAAAAATACCTGCTTCGCTTGCTAAAAAAGTAGCCCAAAGTGTAAGCATTCCCATTATTGGTATTGGTGCTGGCCCACATGTAGATGGACAAGTACTTGTTTTACATGATATGCTTGGCATGACACACGAGTTTAATCCGCGTTTTTTACGCAGGTATTTAAACTTATATGAAGACATGACAAACGCTATGAAACAATATGTAGCTGATGTTAAAAGTGTTGATTTTCCTAATGAAGAGGAACAATACTAAAACTATTAATTGTTTGGTGCTTGTTTATAATTTATAATAATCTGTGCAATTAGTGTCTAATAAAGTTTTATCAAATAAAGGCAATCTTCAAGTTATTTATGAAGACAACCACATTATTATTGTAAATAAACGTGCCGGTGATATTGTACAAGGAGATAAAACAGGCGATACACCTTTAAGTGATGTTGTTAAAAGCTATATTAAAAATAAATACAATAAACCTGGCAATGTATTTTTAGGCACTGTACATCGTTTAGATAGGCCAACTACTGGTATTGTAATTTTTGCTAAAACAAGTAAAGCTTTAACACGGTTAAATAAATTGTTTATTTCAAAAGATATAGATAAAACGTATTGGGCTGTGGTTAATAATGAACCTTCAAAACCTAAAGGCACACTTATTAACTGGCTAAAAAAGAACCCAAAAAACAATAAATCTTACGCCCACAACAGTGAAATAAAAGATAGTAAAAAAGCCATTCTTCATTATAAATTATTAAAAAAACTAGATAATTATTGCTTACTTGAGGTTAATTTAGAAACAGGAAGGCATCATCAAATTAGATGTCAGCTTTCAAATATTGGTTGCATTATTAAAGGCGATTTAAAATACGGTGCACAACGCAGTAATAAAGATGCCAGCATACACCTACATGCCAAACAAATTCAGTTTGAACATCCTGTTTCAAAAGAAAATATAAAAGTAACAGCTCCTTTACCTAATGACGCTATTTGGGCTGCTTGTTCTAACTAATTTCTTATATTTAAAGAAAAAGTTTTAATGAACATTCCAGAAATAATCAGTGCGCAAAAAGCATTTTTCAAAACCCAAAAAACTAAAAATCTTGTTTATAGGCTACAATTATTAAAAGCTTTAAAAGCTGAAATAATTGCTAATGAGCAAAACATTTATACTGCACTGAATAACGACTTTAAAAAACCAAAATTTGAAAGCTTTTTAAGTGAGTTTGGTTTGGTAATTTCGGCACTAAACCTAAGCATAAAAAACTTAAAAAAATGGGCTAAACCACAACGGGTTAAGGCTTCAATACTTATGTTTCCTTCAAAAGATTATATTTACAATGAACCTTACGGAACTGTACTTGTAATTGGCCCCTGGAACTACCCTTTCTTACTAGCCTTAGAGCCACTAATAATGGCCATTGCTGCTGGAAATACCGTTGTTTTAAAACCCAGTGAACTTACTGAAAACACTTCAAACTTAATTGAAAAAATTATAGTAAAAGTTTTTCCTGAAACTGTAGTTAAAACGATACTAGGCGGCGTTGATACTTCTACAGAATTACTTGCCCAAAGATGGGATTATATTTTTTTTACCGGCAGCGTGCCTGTTGGCAAAATTGTAGCCAAAGCAGCGGCTAAACATTTAACGCCTGTTACTTTAGAATTGGGTGGAAAATCGCCTTGTATTGTTGATGAGACCGTTAATTTAAAATTGGCTGCTAAACGCATTGTTTGGGGTAAATTTTTAAATGGTGGGCAAACATGTGTAGCTGCAGATTATGCCATTGTACATAAAACTATTAAAAATGATTTTGTTGAAGCTATTAAAAATGAAATTAATAAAGCATATGGTGAAAATATAGAAACATCAAAAGATTACCCACTAATTATAAACGAAAAAAACACGAAAAGGTTAGCAAAAATGTTACTAGGTGCTAACATACTTTACGGAGGCAATGTTATAACTACAAAATGTTTTATATCACCTACTTTAGTAGCTGTTAATGATGTTAACTCAGCTTTAATGAAAGACGAAATTTTTGGTCCAATACTTCCTATTTTAACTTATGAAACAGAAGTTGATATTGAAAACATTATTTGGCATTATGAAAAACCACTTGCCTTTTATATTTTTTCAAACAACAAAAAATTTGTAGAAAATAGTATTAAAAAGTTTGCTTTTGGCGGTGGTGTAGTTAACGATTTACTTATTCATTTAGCCAACCATAAATTACCCTTTGGCGGTGTTGGCCATAGTGGTATTGGTGCTTATCATGGCAAGTATGGTTTTGATACGTTTACACATAAAAAAGCTATTGTAAAACGTAGTAATTGGATTGATCCGCCTGTGCGATACGCACCATATACAACTAAAAAATTTAAGCTTTTAAAAACGATGTTTAAATGGTTTGGTTAATTTTTAAATGCTCATAAAATTTCAACCTTAAAAAAACTATTAAACAAAAGGATAATTTATGCTAAGCGTAACACCATTACCAACTGCAGATTGTAAGTTTAATTGAGCGTTTACTAATTTGGCTCTGCTTTGCATATTTAATAACCCAGCGCCTTTTTGTACTGTGCTTACATTAAAACCTATACCATCATCTTTTGCAATAATAGTAAGATTTTCATTGTTGTAGTTTAATGTAACACTAAGGTTTTGTGCTTCAGAATATTTTACTGAATTTGATAAGAATTCTTGAATTATTCTGAATAAAATAATTTCATGTTGCCTGTTTTCAAAAGGCTTTTTATCTCCTAAAACAACTAATTCTGCTTTAGAAAACTTCATTTTTTTTAAACGTTTTAATTCATTTTCAATAGATTTTTCAAAACCTATATTTAAAACAACTTCGTTATTTAATGTTCGTGATAATTGCCTTACCTCTTGCAAGCTTTGACTTAAGGCATCACTGGTGTCTTTAAATTTACTTTTTAAATCTTCACTTGCTTGCATTTTTAAAATGCTTAATTGCATACTTGCAAAGGATAATAATTGCCCCACATTATCATGCAATTCCCATCCAATATTTTTAAGTGTTTGCTCTTGAGTTTCGGTTTGAGCTAAAGAAATTTCTTTTTCAAAGGCTTGCTCTTGAGCTATTTTTTCTAAAAGCATCTTGTTTTTACGTTTTAAAAACACCACAAAAAACACAATAACTAGAGCGGTTATAATTACCAAAACAGCTATCATATAAATTAATAAATACCGTTCTGAAGCTGTACTAGTTATTGGTTTTATTTGAAGCATAAAAAAGATATGTTTTATTTTGAACGGTAAAAAAGTAATAATTAAACTGGTTGCGTTTTATTTTCGGGTTTACAAAAAATTAAGGCAAAGGTGAAGGTTGAGTACATAAAGATGTTAGCAAATAAATAAATTAAATACCTTAATTTTCTATATTTTACATCGCTGAAAACATCTATTTCATACGTTGTATATATATCATAAAAAACTATGGGCGTAATAATTAGCCACCAAATAAAAATTGTAGCACTTATATAAAAATTCAAATCTTTATAAAAATGTAATATTTTATCGCTTAATAAAATTTCTAAGAAATAGAATACTGAGCACATAAAAATAATTATGGCTCCTGTAACATTAATTACGGGAAAAAATTTATTGAAAAAATCTTGAAAATTACAAGCTATATAGAATATTGAAAAGGCTAAAAAAGTAATTGAAGCTATCTTTATTATTTTTTTAAACTTTCTATTACTTAAAACTTTATGGTAATAAAACCCAAAAAACAAAATGGCTCCTACACTCCAGTATGTGGTAGTCCACCAATAGTTTTTTTCAATAATTGTTCCTTTTAAAAAGCTTAAAAATTTATTGCCTCTAATATACCATGTATAACCTCCTAAAAAATCAAACAACACCACACAAACTAAAAAATAACTAAAAAGTTTAGCCTCTGTAAATTTATATTTTTTTAAAAGTAATAAACTTACAGAAGCTGCTATTATTTCAACTGAATGGGTTAATAAAAGATAATTTTTTAAAAAAAAATCTTCCATAACAACGGTTTAGTTGAATAATTTGTGTTCTTCATTCATATAAATGGTTTTAACAATAAAATCAAGGTAAACCATCAGTTCCTCCAGTACCTGCATTTAATGGTGGCGCCGGTATTTTATTATCGTTTTGAATATTAAAATTTAATACGCCTGCTTTAGAGGTGTTTTTAAAACCTGTAGGTACTATAAAAAGTGTGTTTCGGTTTTTCTTTTTAGATTTTGAGTTATTTCCATAATTACCCATAAATACGGTAATACCCGTCATTTTATATCCTAGTGAATCAGATTTTGCTTCAGCATAAGCTAAATATTCTTTTACAACATCTAAAGACCAACCAACATTAGTTGTTATTTTTCTAGGGCCTTCAACTTCTATTAAAGAATCAATTTCTGTTGGATTATTTTTTTGCCAATTTTTAAATAGCTTAATACCTTGAGCAAAGGTTATTGTATCTTTTGGAACTTTTTTACTTACGTGCAAATTTTCCATGCTTTTTGAATGTCTTGGGCAAAAAAAGTACGTTAGCAAAGCACCTGTAACTAACCCCAAAAGGAGGACTTTAAAATTTTTCATAAATTACATTTGTTTAAGTTAATAGCGGAAATGCTAAAAGTACTAATTTTTTTAAATATTGAAATAATTAAAAATTTTAGAATAATTAATTACGTTGGAAAACCTAACATACTACCCATGCCAACTGTAAATAACCAACAACCATATAACGCATGCTCTATTGATACTAATAGTGTTGAGTTTGTTTTTTTATAGGTGTATGCAAACAATAAACCGCCCAAAAAAGTTAAAATAAGCACCAATGTATTTTTAAAAAGTAAATGCGCTAAAGCAAAAACCAAGGCATTTAATAATAAAAATAATTGAGCGTTTTTTACTAAACTTTTATAACGACTGAAAAAAAATGTACGATAAATTAACTCTTGCGGATAAACCGATAAAAATGTGTAAACAAACAAAATAAACACATATAATTGAGGTTTATTAAGTAGTACGTAAAACAACGCATTCTTATTAGTAACCCATACAAATAAAGTAGTTACTGTTGCTATAATTAAAAACTTTGTAAGCGTTTGTTTACTAAAGCGTTTCCAATTTAAATTTTGTGCTATTTTAAATTTTAATCCTTCAATTTTTATTAACACAAAAATTACATAAGCAAAGCCTAAAACACCAATAATAAGTTTAATTATTGGCAAATAATTGCATGTAAAACTTACCGGTATTACTATAAAAATTATAAAAAACTCAATATACTTATAAATGCTACTCTTCATTTTCAAAATTAATAGCTGTGGTATGTTTTACTTCATTTATTACAAACATACTACGTGTACTACCAATATGCCTAATTGTAGTTAGTTTTTTTACCATAAATTCTCTAAAAGCGGCCATATCACTTACTAAAACTTTAAGTAAATAATCATAATCGCCACTTAAATGGTAACACTCTAAAACTTCGTTTAGTTGGTTTACTTCTTTTTCAAAACTCACCACATACTCTTGTGTGTGTTGCACCAATTTTACGTGGCAATACACACTAAAATTTTTAGCAACTTTTTCTTTATTTAGTATAGCTACGTAGCTTTTTATAAATCCGCTTCTTTCCAGCTTTTTAATACGCTCATAAACTGCTGTAACAGATAAATTCAGTTTGTTAGAAAGTTCTTTATTAGTTTGCTTACTATCGGTTTGTAAAAGCTCTAAAAGTTTTTTATCAATTGAATCAAACACCATGATTGAAAATTTTTCGGATTAAAGTTACACCTCAGTATTATATAGAAAATTATTCGCAATAAAAACAAATTATAAGATTTATTTTCACCATGTAACATATACTATTGATAAAACAACTTAAAATTATGACTTTTACTAAAAATAAAACACATACAAAATGAGCTTTAAACCAGCAAACCAAATACAAGATTTACAATATTTTGGTGAGTTTGGAGGCGTTAATCCTTCAATTTCAGATTCATCAACCTATACGTTCCTTTCAGCAAAAACAATGTTTGATACTTTTGAAGGAAACGCAGACGGCTGCTACTTGTATTCCAGACATTCATCGCCTTCAAACTTATATTTAGGCGAAGCTTTAGCCGCTATGGAAAGTACTGAAACTGCCAATGTTGCAGCGTCTGGTATGGGTGCCATTACAGCAACTTTATTACAGCTTTGCAACGCTGGAGACCATATAATTTCTAGTAGAACTATTTATGGTGGCACGTATGCGTTTCTTAAAAACTTCACCCCTAAATTTAATATTTCAACAAGTTTTGTTGATATAACAAAACCTGAAACGGTTGAAGCTGCTATAACTAAAAACACTAAAGTTATTTTTTGCGAATCGGTTAGTAACCCGCTTTTAGAAATTGCCAATTTAAAAGCTTTAGCCACCATTGCTAAAAAACATAGTATAAAACTGGTAGTAGACAATACTTTTTCTCCGCTATCAATTTCGCCAATAAAACTGGGCGCTGATGTAGTTATTCATAGTTTAACAAAATTTATTAATGGCGCTAGTGATACTGTTGGCGGTGTTATTTGTGGCACTCAAGATTTTATTAATGACTTAAGAAACGTAAACAACGGCGCATCAATGCTATTGGGTAGCACTATGGATAGTTTAAGAGCCGCATCTGTACTTAAAAACCTTAGAACTTTACACATTAGAATGCAACAACACAGTAAAAATGCATTGTTTTTAGCTGAAAAGTTTGAAGCAGATGGCCTTAAAACGGTGTATCCTGGCTTAAAATCACATCCATCACACAACTTATTTAAATCTCAAATGAACGAAGAATATGGTTTTGGCGGCATGTTAACTATTGATGTTGGCTCTTTAGAAAAAGCAAATGAGCTTATGGAGATGATGCAACAAAAAAACCTTGGCTATTTAGCTGTGAGTTTAGGTTTTTATAAAACGTTGTTTAGTGCTCCTGGAACTTCAACATCATCTGAAATACCTGAAGAAGAGCAAATTAAAATGGGCTTAACAGATGGTTTAATACGTTTTTCAATTGGTTTAGATGCAGATATTGATAGAACTTATAGTATGATGAAACATTGTATGGAATCTCTAAATGTTCTATAATAAACATTTTTTATAATTGGTTGAAGCTATAAGCTACAGCCAATTATTATTAGTATAATACAATGCTAATTAATTTTCATCATTTATATCGTCAGGTATGTTATAATTGCTTTTTTTTCTTTTCTGTATCAACATAAAAGTCTTATCAAAAGAAAATAATAAACATACCAATACTATTAATACCATGGTTAAAACAAAAAAAGTCATAATACCTGAGGATTTAAGTTATACACATTAGACACGTAAACAACTAAAAGTCAAATACTTTAGTAATAAAAAAGCATATATAACTTTACCTAAAGGGTGTTCTTTTTTTATGTTCTGGTATATAATCTGGAGAAATTTCAAAATCGTTATCATCTTCAATATGTGATGTATAACTATCAATGTAAAAGAAAAAGCCTAATAAAACTAAGGCAGTAATTGAAATTATTAAAAGAACCATTTTTGAGAGTATTTGAGAGATTTCTTTTAAAAGAAATTAAATTAGCAATTATACTTCAAAAGCAACAATTAAAAAGAAATTGTTACTTTCACGCTAAATATAGAAATTATTTATGGAAAGTCAAAACATTAAACCAAGAGAACCACAAGATGAAAACATTATAACTAACAAACAATTAAGCATATGGGAAGCTTTAATTCCTGTTTTTGCTTTGGTTATTATGCTGTTTTTCAATGTTTTTTTTGTTTATGGTGATAATGCTTTAAGTGGTAGTAATCAATTTATTTTACTATTAGGGGCTGCAGTAGCTGCTATAGTTGGCTTTTTTAATAAGGTTTCATACCAACAAATGCTTGATGAAATTGCCGAAAATTTGAAATCTACATCAGGTGCTATATTAATACTTTTAATGGTTGGCTCTTTAGCCGGCACATGGCTTATTAGTGGTATTATACCTTCTATGATTTATTATGGCTTACAAATATTAAATCCAACTATATTTTTGGCTGCTTGTGTGGTTATTTGTGCCATTATATCGGTAGCAACAGGTAGTAGCTGGACAACATCGGCCACAGTTGGTATTGCTTTAATTGGTATTGGTGAAACTTTAGGCATTTCTTTAGGCATGACCGCCGGTGCTGTGCTTTCTGGTGCTTATTTTGGTGATAAAATGTCGCCATTAAGTGATACTACAAACTTAGCACCTGCTATGGCTGGAGGCGAATTATTTTCTCATATAAAATACATGGCCTTAACTACTATACCAACTATTGTTATAACCCTGGTAATATTTATTATTATTGGGTTAAGTATTGATACTACTGGCACACCAGACATTTCAGATAAATTAATAGCCATTGATAATGCTTTTAATATTTCGCCTTGGTTATTTATTGTGCCTGTTATTGTAATTGGAATGATTATAAAAAAAACACCACCCCTGGTAGCGCTTTTGGTAGGAACACTTTTGGGTGGTATTACTGCTATTATTGCTCAGCCAAACATTGTTATGGCAGTTGCACAAGCTGATAGTTTAACCTTTACATCGGCTTATAAAGGTGTAATGAACGCCATTACTGTTGATGCGGCTGTTGAAACTTCAAGTGCTGAATTGAATGATTTATTTTCATCTGGAGGCATGAACGGTATGCTTGGTACCATTTGGTTAATTATTTGTGCCATGGTTTTTGGTGGTGTTATGGATGCTATTGGTGCTTTATCTAGAATAAGCGAAGCGTTATTAAGTTTTGCTTCATCTGTTTTTGGGTTATTTGCTAGCACCGTGGCTAGTTGTTTAGCTTTAAATTTCACAGCTTCCGATCAATATTTAGCATTAGTAGTACCGGGTAAAATGTTTAAAAAAGCATATGAAGATAAAGGTTTAGCTCCAGAAAATTTAAGTAGAACATTAGAAGATTCTGGCACAGTTACATCGGTACTAATTCCTTGGAATACTTGTGGTGCTTATCATTCGGGTGTTTTAGGTGTACCAGTAGTAGATTATGTGTTTTTTGCTATTTTTAACTGGTTAAGCCCGTTTATGACTTTACTTTTTGCGGCCTTCAGAATTAAAATAAAACAACTCACTTCAAAATAAAAATAAATTATAGATAAAAAAACAAACTATAATTAATATCTATTAATAAATAAGAAATTAAAATTTTAATTTTAAATGAATTCTTAACTGTATTTTATATTTGTAGTGTAAAAATTTAATAACTATTTAAATATAAAAACATGTCATTAGTAGGTAAAAAATTCCCTGATTTAAACGTAGACGCCATGAACGAAATGGGCGATACTTTTAAACTTAACGTATTAGAAGAAGCTGTAAACAACAAAAAGAAAGTTGTGCTTTTTTGGTATCCAAAAGATTTTACTTTTGTTTGCCCTACAGAGTTACATGCTTTTCAAGCGGCATTACCAGAATTTGAAAAAAGAAACACTATTGTAATTGGTGCCTCTTGTGACACGCCAGAAGTACACTTTGCATGGTTAAACACTGCTAAAGATAACGGTGGTATTGAGGGCGTTACTTATCCAATTCTTGCAGATAGTAACAGAAACCTTTCTAGCATTTTAGGTATTTTAGATATTACTAATGAAAAATACGACGAAGAAACTGGTACTGTACAAGTTGAAGGTGATAACGTAACCTACAGAGCTACATATATTATTGATGAAGAAGGTACCGTACAACACGAAAGCATAAACAATATGCCTTTAGGTAGAAACGTTGGTGAGTACATTAGATTAGTTGATGCCTTAACACACGTACAAGAAAAAGGTGAAGTTTGTCCAGCAAACTGGGAAGAAGGTAAAGATGGCATGAATGCCAATAGAGATGGTGTTGCATCATACTTAGCTAGTCACTAAAAAATAACAACAATCAAGGTAGAAACATTTTCTGCCTTGATTTAAAAAAATATTGCTATGGTAAAAGAATTAGAACAAGATAATTTAGCAAGTATTGTTTCAGAAAACGATACTGTAATTGTGCAATACTCTGCCACTTGGTGTGGTAATTGCCGTATTATGAAGCCAAAATTTAAAAAATTAGCTTCAGAAAATGAAAACGTTTCATTTGTAATTGTTGATGCTGAAAAATTTCCAGAATCTAGAAAATTAGCAACTGTTGATAATTTACCAACCTTTGCCACTTTTAAAAACGGAAGTAAACAAAATCAAGTACAAACTAATAAGTTTGATGTTTTAAAAGAACTTGTTAACGAAGTAATTTAGTTTTTTTAACACATAAACACACAAAATAGTTTTCGCTTTCGCGGAAATGACTAATAACAATTTATTTATGAAGTTACCAGTAATTAAACATTTAACACAGTTTATTGAAGAAAACGATGAAGATTTTGTTCATGAAACAATTGAAACATTAGAAGCTTTAACCGAAGTACCATCATTAAAAGATGAAGAATTAGATGTTATAGGTGAGCTAATCTCTAACATGTACGGTGCAGTTGAAGTTAATAAAATGATTAAAGATGGTACACCTAAAAAAGAAGCACTAAATAATTTTATGCAACGTGTTTTAGGTTCTATTGACAAATAGATACTATTAGAAAAAGAAAAATTTTAAAACCACTTTGTGTATGCAAAGTGGTTTCTTATTTTTATAACCTTAGCCAACGTTTAAAATAGATTCATTAACTAAAATATGAGTATTAAAAAGCTTTTACTATTTTCACTGCTATTAACTTTTACTGGTAGTTTAATGATATATATTAAACTGAGTTATTTTTTTTGGAGTTCGAAGTTTGATTACCTATTCAACTTAGTTTTAGCTGTATTCTTAATTGCTGGCCTGCTTGCTTTAATAGCATGTACAATGTCTACAATACAACTTTACAAAACTAAAAAATTTGAATGGCTTTGGCTTTTTAGTACCATAGTAACATTCTTATTTACTGCTGTATTTATAAGCTATTTAGTTAATAATTAAAAAAGGAGTGGATTTAAAATCCACTCCTTTTTTTCACATATCTACTTTGATTTTATAAAATGTCAAATCTATCTGCATTCATAACTTTTACCCAAGCGGCCACAAAATCTTTTACAAATTTTTCTTTATTATCATCTTGTGCATATACTTCGGCATAACTACGTAAAATTGAATTAGAACCAAAAATTAAATCTACACGTGTTGCTGTAAATTTAGTGTTACCTGTGCTACGCTCAACAATATTAAATATACCGTTGGTAGCTGGTTTCCATTGGTAATTCATATCAGTTAAATGCACAAAAAAATCGTTTGTTAATGCGCCTTTATTTTCTGTAAAAACACCATGCTTTGTACCATCATAGTTAGTACCTAAAACACGCATACCTCCTAAAATAACGGTCATTTCTGCAGCTGTTAATCCCATTAATTGAGCTCTATCTAAAAGCATTTCTTCAGGAGTTACAACATACTCTTTTTTCAACCAGTTCCTAAAACCATCGGCAACCGGCTCTAAAGGTTCAAAAGATTCAGCGTCCGTCATGTCTGCAGTAGCATCACCTCTACCCTTTTCAAACGGAACATCTACCTGTAATCCGGCATTTTTTATAGCCTTTTCAATACCTACATTACCTGCTAAAACAATAGTATCGGCAACACTTATATTAAATTCTGAAGCAATAGGCTGCAAAATATGTAATACTTTTTGAAGTTTTTCGGGCTCATTACCTTGCCAATTTATTTGCGGTTCTAAACGTATACGCGCACCATTAGCGCCACCTCTAAAATCTGAACCACGAAACGTTCTAGCACTATCCCAAGCTGTAGAAACAAGTTCGCCTATAGTTAAATTAGTTGCTGCTATTTTGGTTTTTACAGCTTCAACATCATAATTAGTATTTCCTTTTGGTACTGGATCTTGCCAAATTAAATCTTCGGTAGGTACATCGGGCCCTAAATAACGTTCTTTTGGTCCCATATCTCTATGTGTTAGTTTAAACCAAGCACGTGCAAAAGTATCAGAAAAATAGTCATGATCTGCTCTAAACTTTTCCATGTACTCTCGGTAAATAGGATCTTCCTTCATTGCCATATCAGCATCGGTCATCATGGGCATGGTTAAAATAGAATCATCTTCAACATCAACAGGTTTGTGTTCGTCTTTTATATTTACAGGTTTATATTGTAAGGCGCCTGCAGGACTTTTGGTTAACTCCCAATCATAGTCTAATAACATTTCAAAATAGCCACCATCCCATTTTGTTGGGTTTGTAGTCCACGCGCCCTCGGGTCCGCCCGCTAAAACATTTCTACCAACACCTCTAGATTTTGTATTCATCCAACCTAAGCCTTGAAACTCAATATCTGCGCCTTCAGGTGCCGCTGTTAAATCATCTGGATTTCCATTACCATGGCTTTTTCCAATGGTGTGTCCACCTGCAGTTAACGCAGCGGTTTCTTCATCATCCATAGCCATTCGTTTAAAAGTTTCTCTAACCATTGCTGCAGTTTTTAAAGGATCTGGTTTACCGTTTACGCCTTCTGGGTTTACATAAATTAATCCCATTTGTACTGCTGCTAAAGGGTTTTCAAGCGTTTCAGGAGTTTCAACATCATCATATCTATTATTACTTGAGGCAAGCCACTCTTTTTCTGCGCCCCAATACACATCTTTTTCTGGGTGCCAAATATCTTCTCTACCAAAAGCAAAACCAAAGGTTTTTAAACCAGCAATTTCATACGCTAAAGTACCTGCAAGAATAATTAAATCTGCCCATGAAATTTTGTTACCATATTTCTTTTTAATAGGCCAAAGTAAGCGTCTTCCCTTATCTGTATTGGCATTATCTGGCCATGAATTTAGTGGTGCGAAACGTTGATTTCCTGTGCCGGCGCCTCCTCTACCATCGGCAAGCCTGTATGTACCTGCTGCATGCCACGCCACACGCGCCATCATACCTAAATATGATCCCCAATCTCCTGGCCACCAACTTTGGCTAGTTGTTAATAATTCACGTAAATCTGCTTTTAATGCTTCAACATCTAAAGATTTCAACTCGTCTTTATAACTAAACTTTTCACCTAACGGATTGGTTTTTGTATCATGCTGATGTAAAATATCTAAATTTAGAGATTTTGGCCACCATTCTGTAACAGACTTTTCTGCGGCAGTATTTGAACCGTGCATAAAAGGGCACTTACCTGATGATTTGTTTGTTGAGTTTTCCATATGCTTATTTATTTAATTTTGAAATGATTACTAAAAAATACTGATTTTTAATAAACCATCATGATTTATAAAAGTTAAATTTATATTATAAAAACAACTCAAACTGAAATAGCTAATTCTAAAAAATTATAATCACATAAAAATTAATTATAACTTAAACAAAATCTATAATTAAAAACTATAAAAGCGCCAAAAGGCGCTTTTATAAACTAACTCAAAAAAATGTTTTAGATAATGCTTATTAAGATTTTGGTAGTAAAACCGTATCAATTACATGAATAACGCCGTTAGATTGATTAACATCTGCAATTATTACTTTAGCTGAATTTCCGTTTTCATCATTCACATAAACACTTTTACCTTTTAACCATAAAGTAATGGTACCGCCGCTAACAGTTTTAACTTTGGCTTTTCCACTATTATCTTTAATAAGTTTCATAACATCATTGGCATTCCATTTACCAGCAACAACATGATATGTAAGTACGGTTTGAAGCATTTTTCTGTTCTCTGGTTTTAATAAATTATCTACAGTACCTGCTGGTAATTTACTAAACGCTTTGTTAGTGGGTGCAAACACCGTAAAAGGGCCATCGCCTTGTAAAACTTCAACCAATTCAGCAGCTTTTACGGCAGCTACTAAAGTTGTATGATCTTTTGAGTTTACAGCATTTTCAATAATATTTTTTGTTGGATACATGGCGGCACCTCCAACCATTTTAGTTTTTTCAGATTTCATACTAGTTTGCGCCATGGCAGTAGAAGTGATTAAAACTAAGGCTAACATTACTGTTTTGGTAATTAAATTAAATCGTTTCATGTTTTTTATTTTTTATGATTTACTCTACTAACGAAATTTTAAAACCACCGGTTTTTTAAAAATTCAATTTTAACATCCATTAACACTATTTTAGCAATGAACATATTTATAATCCTTACTTTTATAAAAAATTAAATAAACATTATGGCAACAGTAACATTAAAAGGAAACCCTATAAACACATCGGGTAGTTTACCAAAAGTTGGTGAAAAAGCACCTGATTTCACATTAACAGCAACCGATTTATCTTCAAAAAGTTTAAACGATTTTTCTGGCAGTAGAATAGTATTAAATATTTTCCCAAGTGTTGATACCGGTACATGCGCACAATCTGTTAGACAATTTAACACCGAAGCTAGTGAACTTGAAAACACTAAAGTACTTTGTATATCACGCGATTTACCTTTTGCACAAGACCGCTTTTGTGGTGCCGAAGGTTTAAAGAATGTGGTTAATTTATCAGATTTTAAAACCGGCGATTTTGGTAAAAATTATGGCGTAAATTTTGTTGATGGCCCTCTTGAAGGTTTACTATCTAGAAGCGTTGTAGTCATTAACGAAAATGGCGAAGTTTTATATACCGAACAAGTAGCCGAAACCGTTGATGAACCTAACTACAAAGCTGCTTTAGAGGTTTTATACTAAAACATAACATGCAAAAAAAAGAATCCTTCTTGGTAAATCGCTTAAAAAGTGTTGGTTATGCTTTTAAAGGTGCAATATACCTTATTAAAACCGAAGCTAGTATTAAAATACAAGTTTGCATTGCCATATTTGTTACCATAGCAGGATTCTTTTTTAATATCTCCTCAACTGAATGGGTGTTACAGTGTTTTGCCATTGCATTAGTTATGGCTATTGAAGGTATTAACACTGCCATAGAAGCTGTTGCAGATTTTATTCACCCAGAACACCACCAAAAAATTGGCATTATTAAAGATGTTGCTGCTGGTGCTGTTTTTATTGCCGCTTTTTTTGCAACCATTATAGGTGGCATTATCTATCTTCCTAAAATTTTATAGGCAAAAGGCATTGCTTTAATTGAGGTTGTGCAATTTTTCAAAATAAAGTTTCGTTAATGTTAGTAATTTGTATTTTTGTCACATCGTATTAATTTCGATGCAAACATTTTCACACGTTAACCGTTAATGGCTAAGAAAAAAACCAATACCAAAAAAACATCAACTAAAAAAAAACTTAAAGCGCCAAGTTTCAAATTATCAAACCAACAAAAACTAATATTTGGTAGTTTTTTGGTTATACTTGGTATTGTTTTATGTGTTGCTTTTGTATCATACTTTTTTACAGGTATTGAAGACCAAAGTACACTAACCAATTTTACATCTAGAGATGTAAAAGCGCAAAATTGGTTAAGCAAAACTGGTGCATGGTTAAGTCATTTTTTTATACATAACGGTTTTGGTGTTTCAGCATTTATATTTGCTGGTCTTTTCTTTTTATCTGGTGTTTATGTGTTAATGAATTTACCAAAAACACGCTTAAGAAAACATTGGTTTTGGGGTGTTTTAATAGCCATTTGGGTTGCTATATTTTTTGGTTTTTTTGCACATAAAAATGATATGCTTGGTGGCGCTATTGGTTTTGAAATTAATAGCTTTCTGCAAGACTACATTGGTAAAATAGGCACATCGCTCCTATTGCTATTTGGCTTAATTACATATTTAGCTATTAGGTTTAAGGTAACTTTTGAAAGTATAGTTAGCGCCTTCAAATTGGCTAAAAAAGAAGTAACCGATGAATTATCAAAAACAAAAGAAGATGTTATAATTGCTGTTGACAACAATTTATCAGAAGAAGCCGAAGCTATAAAATCTGCCTTTGAAATTTCTTTAGATGATAAAAAAGAAGAAACCATTGAAACACCTGTTATTAAAGAACCAACCGTTAAAGTTGAAGTTACACCAACAGTTGCCGAAGATGTTGAAGAAGAAGCCAATAACTTAGAAATTAAAGTTGAAGACATTGCTGAAGAACAATCGGAAACTGATAATTTATCAAACAAACTGGTGGAAGATTTTGGTGAATTTGATCCTACTTTAGAGCTAAGCAAATATCAATTTCCACATTTAGATCTTCTTAAAAAATATGATACTGAAGGCATTACCATAAATCAAGAAGAATTAGAAGAAAACAAAAATAAAATTGTTGAAACCCTAAACAATTATAAAATTGGCATTGCAAGTATAAAAGCTACCATTGGGCCAACAGTTACACTATATGAAATTGTACCAGAGGCAGGTATTCGTATTTCAAAAATTAAAAATCTTGAAGACGATATTGCACTGTCATTATCTGCTTTAGGTATTCGTATTATTGCACCAATTCCTGGAAAAGGTACTATTGGTATTGAGGTGCCAAATAAAAACTCAACCATTGTTTCAATGCGCTCAGTAATTGCATCAAAAAAGTTTCAAAGTTCAGAAATGCAATTGCCTATAGCACTAGGAAAAACTATTAGTAATGAAACCTTTGTGGTAGATTTGGCTAAAATGCCACACATGCTTATGGCTGGTGCTACGGGCCAAGGTAAATCGGTTGGTTTAAATGCTGTTTTAACCTCATTACTTTACAAAAAACATCCAGCCGAAGTAAAATTTGTGTTAGTAGACCCTAAAAAAGTAGAACTAACCCTATTTAATAAAATTGAACGTCATTATTTAGCAAAATTACCCGATAGTGAAGATGCTATTATTACAGATAACACAAAGGTTATAAACACTTTAAACTCGCTTTGTATTGAAATGGACAACCGTTATGAGTTGTTAAAAAATGCCATGTGCCGTAACATTGCCGAATACAACCGTAAATTTAAAGACCGCAAACTAAACCCAAATGATGGACACCAATTTTTACCATACATTGTTTTAGTTGTTGATGAGTTTGCAGATTTAATTATGACTGCCGGAAAAGAAGTTGAAACGCCTATTGCACGTTTAGCACAATTGGCTCGTGCCATTGGTATTCATTTAATTATTGCCACGCAACGCCCATCAGTAAACGTAATTACAGGTATTATTAAAGCCAATTTCCCAGCTAGAATTGCTTTTAGGGTAACATCAAAAATAGATTCGCGTACCATTTTAGATGGCGCTGGTGCCGACCAATTAATTGGTAGAGGTGATATGCTATACACACAAGGTAATGATATGATACGCATACAATGTGCCTTTGTTGATACGCCCGAAGTTGAAAAAATAACCGATTATATTGGTGCCCAAAAAGCATATCCAGATGCTTATTTACTGCCTGAATACGTTGGAGAAGAAAGTGGCACAAGTATTGATATAGATATTGCAGACAGAGATAAATTATTTAAAGATGCCGCCATTGTTATTGTAACAGCACAACAAGGTTCTGCCTCTTTATTACAACGAAAATTAAAATTAGGATATAACAGAGCAGGTAGAATAATTGATCAACTTGAAGCTGCTGGTATTGTTGGCCCTTTTGAAGGCAGTAAAGCTAGACAAGTATTAATACCAGATTTAATAGCACTAGATCAGCATCTTGAAAACGAAATCCAGTAAAAAACATTAAAAACAATGAATTTTATACATACAAAAATGAAACTTATAGCCACTTGTTTAGTGTTACTAATATCAGTAAACGTTTTTTCTCAAAACAAAGGTAAAGCCTTGTTAGACGACGTATCAAAAAAAGTAAAAAGTTATGATAATATTTCTATTGCGTTTAAATACACGCTTGAAAATATTTCAGAAAATATTAAACAAGAAACACGCGGCGATGTAGTTTTACAAGGCGAGAAATATAAATTGAATATTCTTGGTATTACCCGTTTGTTTGATGGTTCAAAATTATACTCTATTAGTCCGGAAGATGAAGAAGTTACCATTTCAACTGGTGGCGAAGACGAGGAAGATGCCATTACACCAAGCAAAATGTTATCATTTTATGAAGATGGTTACACCTACAAATTAGATATTCAACAAAATATAAAAGGCCGAAAAATTCAGTACGTAAAACTTACTCCAATAGATTCAAATTCAGAACTTAAAAGCATATTATTAGGCGTAGATGCGCAAACAAAACACATTTACAACCTAATTCAAACAGGAAAAAATGGTGCAAAAACCACTTTAACTGTAATTTCTTTTAAAACAAATGAGCCTATATCAAAAACCTTATTTACCTTTGATGCCAATAAATATCAAGATTATTACATCAATAAACTAGATTAGGTTTTACCTTGAAAATACTAGACCGTTACATACTAACATCGTACCTTAAAACTTTTATCAGCGTGTTTTTAATACTCATGCTGATATTTATTTTACAAACTATTTGGCTATATATTAGAGAGTTATCTGGAAAAGATTTAGACCTCATTATAGTTGGCAAGTTTCTAATTTACTTCATGCCAAAACTAATACCGTTGGTATTACCGCTTACTATTTTGTTATCATCAATAATGGTATTTGGTAACTTTGCTGAAAATTATGAGTTTGCCGCAATGAAATCTACAGGCATTTCATTACAGCGTGCCATGTCTGGTTTAAGTATTTTTATTGTAATATTAGCAACCACAACATTTTTCTTTTCAAACAACGTTATTCCATGGGCAGAGTTAAAATCTTATAATTTAAGACGAAACATTGCCAAACTAAAACCAGCCATGGTAATTGCTGAAGGACAGTTTAATGAAATAATGAATTACAACATTAAAGTTGAAAATAAAAGTGGTGATAGAGGGCAATATTTAGAAGATGTTATTATTCACATAAAAGGAAACGATGGCCGAAAAAATGCCACAACAATAAAATCTGAAACTGGTGAATTAGCAAGTTCTGAAGAATCAAACGTTTTAAAACTTATACTTTATAACGGAAATTATTATACTGATATAAATCCGTCAAAACCCGAAGACCGAGCAAAAAAACCCTTCGCAAAAAGTACTTTTGAAAAGTATATTATAAATATAGATTTATCTAACTTAAATGATGTTGATTTAGACGAAGAAAGTCAAACAGATAAATATAGTATGCTAACTGTTAGAGGACTTAACAAAGCCATTGACTCTTTAGAAAAACGAAAAAATGACGATGTTTTAGCTCTATCAAAAACACTTATGCAGCGCTCATCTGTTAGCAGGCCTGTTAGAGTAAAAAAAGATAAAGAAAAAGCTGAAACCATTACAACTACTGAAAAAGATTCTGTTTTCTCTGGTGATATTTTAGAGCTTTTTAATACACGTAAAAAAATAGAACTTGTTGATGCTGCTAACAGAGCAATTGTTAGTGCTAAACAAATTTTGGCGTCTAAAAAAACAACACAAAAAAAATCTAACGAGTGGTTAAACAGGCACTATATTTCATTACACGAAAAATTTGCCCTAGGATTTGCGTGTATTATTCTATTTTTTGTGGGTGCTCCGCTAGGTGCTTTAATAAGAAAAGGCGGTATTGGTTTACCTATGGTTATTGCTATTTTATTGTTTTTAACCTATCATTTTATAGGAATTTTTGCCACAAATAGTGCTAAAAAAGGCGGTTTTAACCCTGTTTTGGCAAGTTGGTTTTCAACGCTAGTAATGCTTCCTTTAAGTGTGTTTTTAACAAGACGCGCCACTGCCGATAGAAACTTATTTGAATTTGGTAGTATTAGCGAGCCACTACGTAAAATTTTCAAAATAAAAGAAAAAGAAAGTGTTGATTATAAGTTTTTAAACCCATTAACCAATGATGAGCTCTACAACATAATAAATAATTTTGAAGCACTTGGGCATGATGAACATGTGCGTTTTGAAGCTATAAAATTATTAAAAAGTAGAGACGTTGATAACAATACACTTACTGAAAAAGTTCACTTAAACACCCAATATTCAAAAGCTGAAACTACTTCAAACAACTACAAAGTTCATGCAAAATTTGCTATATGGCTTTTTGGTATTGGCGCTGCACTTTTAATATTACACTTTGTATTTAAAAACAATAAACTACCTCATTTGGCATCGGCATCCATACAATTAAGTATTGTTTCTTTTGTATTATATGCAGTTTATTATATAAAATCACTACTAAACTTAAAACAGTTTTACAAATGTGTAAATAAGCCTAAAAAAATGCCAAATGCAATTCTTTTAATACTTGGCTTTCCTTTATACATGGTTACCTATCTTTTTTTAAATGTAAAAATTAAAGAAGACTTAAGAATTTATTGTTTAGAATCTTTAAAATAAGCAATATCTTTGCTAAATGATAGCAGATACTATGACACACAACCAAAAGCAATTTAAGCTTAACACAATACATGAAGCCATTGAAGACATTAGAAATGGTAAAGTTATTATTGTTGTTGATGATGAAAACAGAGAAAATGAAGGCGATTTTTTAGCGGCTGCCGATAAAGTTACACCACAAATGATAAACTTTATGGCAACACACGGTAGAGGTTTAATTTGTGCACCTTTAACCGAAAACCGTTGCAAAGAGCTTGAATTAAATATGATGGTTAGAAATAATACCGACCCTATGGAAACGGCCTTTACCGTATCTGTAGATTTACGTGGTGGTGGTGTAACCACGGGTATTTCGGCTAGTGACAGAGCCAAAACCATACAGGCTTTAACAGACCCAAATACAAAACCTTTTGAGTTAGCGCGCCCAGGACATATTTTTCCTTTAGTAGCTAAAGAAGGTGGCGTTTTACGAAGAACAGGACATACAGAAGCTGCCATAGATTTTGCAAGATTAGCGGGTTTAAAACCAGCAGGTGTTATTGTTGAAATTATGAATGAAGATGGCACCATGGCCCGTTTGCCACAGCTTATTGAAGTAGCTAAAAAATTCGATTTAAAAATTGTCTCTATTGAAGATTTGGTTGCTTACCGCATGCAACACGATTCTTTAATTGATAAAAAAGAAGATTTTCAAATTGAAACCCGTTTTGGTAGTTATAGAATTAGAGCTTACAAACAAACCACCAACAACCAAGTACACATTGCTTTAACCAAAGGCACTTGGAAAGCTAATGAACCTGTAGCTACTAGAATTAACTCAACGTTAATAAACAACGATATTTTGGGCACACTTACTAATAACGCAGATAAGCAATTAGATGATATGTTTAAAGCGGTTGAAAAGGAAGGCAAAGGTGCTGTTATATTTATAAACCAAGAGGCGCAATCTATGAATATTTTAAAACGTCTTGCGTTTTTAAAAGATAACCAAAGCCAACAAAATGTTACTAAAGCACCAAGAATAAATATGGATAACCGTGATTTTGGTATTGGCGCCCAAATTTTACACGATTTAAACATACATAAACTAAAATTAATATCTAATAGCCAACAAACCAAACGTGTTGGTTTAATTGGTTATGGCTTAGAAATTGTAGATTACATAAATTATTAATAAAAAAAGGAGCTTAAAAGCTCCTTTTTTTATGTGTATACATTATATTTTTACAAAACTGTTTTAATAATCTCAGCCATTTTTTGGCCTCTTGCCCTCACCTCATCTTCTGTCCAAGATAGTTTTATTAGGCACGAAATGTTTCTACCAATATAATGATCAGACATTTCAAAAGTTTTGGTTTCTAAATATTTTAAACCATCTTTTACCTCTTTTGAAATAGGATATAATGATTTTAATTGCTTTAAATGCTCCCATTTGCGTATGTAATGCCAATTATTATCGTAATAATTCCAACAGGCATCGATACCGCCATTTTTAAAGCCTTCAATTACTTTTCTGGCGGTTTCTAAATCTGGTAAAAAGAAATTGAAAAAAGCACCACTTTCTTCGCCTCCTTGTGGTACGGTTCTAAACGTTACTTCTTTAATATTGGCTAAGGCTTCTTTTAAAATATTTAGATGTCTTCTTTGAATTTGTAAAAACTCTGGTAAGCGTTGTACTTGCGCTAAACCAACGGCTGCATGTAGCTCTGAAATTCTGAAATTATATCCCAAAAATGAGTGTGTTTCTGCACCACGATCATTCCCTACGTGGTCATGTCCGTGATCACTGTAATGATCGGCGTTTAAATAGTACTGTTCATTATTGGTTATTACGGCGCCGCCTTCTCCACAGGTTATGGTTTTTACAAAATCGAATGAAAAGCAACCTAAATGCCCAATGCTACCTAAGGGTTTACCGTTATAAGTACCACCAATGGCTTGACAAGCATCTTCTACCAACAATAAATTATGCGTGTTTGCTATGTTTTGTAGCGCATCCATATTGCCCATACTGCCACACATTTGCACTACCATAATGGCTTTTGTTTTTGGTGTTATGGCGTGTTGTACTGCTTTGGGGTTTAGGCATAAAGTATCATCAACATCAACTAAAACGGGTATGGCTCCTAATGCCATAATAGCTTCAAAGCTAGCCACAAAGGTAAAGGTTGGCATTATAACCTCATCTCCTGCCCCAACACCTGCTGCTGCTAATGCTACGGTTACGGCTGCTGTACCGCTAGATACTAATTGTACGTGGTTGGTTTTAAATGTTTTGGTTAGTTTGTTTTCTAATTCTTTGGCTTTGTAATGGCCATTACGCATGGCATCAAAGCCGTAGCGCATTAATACACCGTTTTCTAAAACATCGTTTAGGTGTTGGCGTTCTAGGTCTCCAAATAATTCAAATCCTGGCATATATTGTGTGTTTTTTGTGCGTTAGGGATTGTAGTGGAAATCCTTTTTTAGCCTTAAAGCTAAAAAAGATTGCAACGTAAAGCCCGACCCCTTGTGGGTAACGCCCTAATATTTTATAGTTCTATTATTGTTTCGTTTAATGACATTCTTACTTTTTTAAAGTTGGCAAACATATCGTCATCAGCTCTGTGGCCTACGGGTAGTAGTAATACTGATTTTAGGCCCTTTTCTTTGAGGTTTAATGCTTGGTCATAGGCGGATGGGTTGAACCCTTCCATGGGGCAAGCGTCTATGCCTTCTACGGCGCAAACGGTCATTAAATTGCCAAGGGCTATGTAGGCTTGGTTTTTAGACCATTGTTGTTGTTGCTCTAAGGTCATGTTTTGCAACATGTTTGTTAGGTTTTCTTTGTAGGGTGCTAGTATTTCTTCGGGGGTGTTTCTGGTGGTTTTTATGTTGTTAAAAAAGGCGTTAACATCTGCTTTTAAAACGTGTTCTTTAATACAAATTACTAGTAAATGCGAGGCATCTTGCACTTGTGCTTGGTTAAATGTGTGTGGCACTAATGCGGTTTTTAATGCTTTATTTTTAATTACTAGTAGTTTGGTTGGTTGTAAACCGTATGAAGTGGCTGTTAAATTAAAGGCTTGTTTTAGGGTGTTTACTTGTTGGGGTGTTAGTATTTTTTCTGGGTTAAACTTTTTGGTGGCGTAGCGCCAATTGAGTTTATCTATTATGTTCATTTTACAATTTTCTTTATACAAATGTAGTATTTGCAGCGTTATTTTTTACTAATTGCTATGTAAAATGTGTTGCTGTTGTGGGTGTTAAAATTATTTTTTGAAAAAAGTAGTGTTTTATTTGATAGAAACGAAAAAGGATTTTATATTTGCACCCGCATTGAACAAATAGTTCATGAGGCACTCAAGGAGAAATGGCAGAGTGGTCGAATGCGGCAGTCTTGAAAACTGTTGAGGGTCACACCTCCGGGGGTTCGAATCCCTCTTTCTCCGCTGATTGATTTTCAAAAATCACCAAAACCCTTTAAAACGTATGTTTTAAAGGGTTTTTTCTTTTTAGCACATACCAAAATATTCATTAAATCGTGTAACAAAGGTGGTAAAATCGGTTACCTCAACTTTTTCAATTTTTAGGGTAACCGATTTTTAAGCTTTCCCCAGTATTCACAAGGGTTAAAGCTAGTTCAAATAGTAAACATCTTGTGTCGTATTGAGGTAAAAATTAAGTTTAATATTAATTAAAAAGGTTACCAAAAATGAAAACAAAAGTATCTATCCTCTTTTATGCCAAAAGAGCAAAAGTCAATGCGAATGGCTTATTCCCTATCTACACGCGCATTACAGTTAACGGAAAACGAGTTGAAATGAGTACCGGAAGATTTGTAGAACCCTCCAAATGGTCTGCATCTGCTGGCAAAATGAAAGGTCAATCAGAAGAAGCTCGTTCAGTAAATAGGCAACTTGACATGCTTAAAATCAAGATTATTGATATGCAAATGGAGTTTATTCATCAAAATATCCCAATTACAGCAAAAGCATTTAAAAGTAAACTACTCGGTCTTGATGAAAAGCAACGCATGCTCATCCCTATATTCCAAGATCATAATAAAAAAATTGAAGAACTGGTAGGTAAAGAGTATGCACCAGGAACACTCGAACGTTACAAAACATCATTAAAACATACCATCGATTTTTTAGAATGGAAATATAAAGTATCCGACATCGACATCCTTAAAATAAACCATGCATTTATTACAGAATATGAATTCTATTTAAGGAGTGTACGAAACTGCAGCAATAATACAGCAGTTAAATACATTAAGAATTTCGGCAAAATCATCAAGATTTGTTTGGCTAATAATTGGATAGATAAAAACCCATTTAGCAATTACAAAGCAAAAGTTAGAGAAGTCGAACGCGTTTACTTAACAGAAGATGAAATCCAAAAAATACTGAATAAAGAATTTGCAACAGAACGCTTATCACTAGTTAGGGACATTTTCTTATTCAGCTGTTTTACTGGTTTGGCTTATATAGATGTAAAGAACCTAACCAAATCACATATCAATTTAGGCATTGATGGTGAAAAATGGATATTTACACATCGTCAGAAAACGGAATCAGCTTCAAAAATTCCAATCCTTCCAGTAACACAATTAATCATTGATAAATATTTGGACCATCCACAGTGCTTAAATGAAGATCGTTTGCTACCCATATTAAGTAATCAAAAAATGAACGCCTACTTAAAAGAAATAGCAGGAATATGCGAAATAAATAAAGAACTCACATTCCATATTGCGCGACATACGTTTGCAACCACCGTCACATTATCAAATGGAGTACCTATAGAAAGCGTTAGTAAAATGCTTGGACATAAAAACTTAAGAACCACACAGCATTATGCAAAAGTTTTAGATAGAAAAGTAAGCGACGATATGCGACTATTAAAGGAAAAACTAGGCAATACACATACCATTACAAAAGCCAAACAAATTGGTTGATTTTGATAATGTTGAAAACTTTTTAAGTGTTCATTTCAATAATTTTAACAGAAAATGGTTTATTTTGATAGCACTCGAAATAAACCATTTTTTAATCTATGAACACCTTTTGCATACCATTCTTTCAAGAATTGGAGCGTGACTTTGAATTACTCAAAAGCACCTATAGCAATATCATAGAGCATAGTCAAAACATGATTTTCTTTCTTGAAAAAAAGCTTAAGCAAATCAACAAATGGGTAAAAACATTTTGCTTCGCAACCCCAAAAGATGAAATCTATTTCTTTAAAGAATTAAAGCCTTCTTTAGTTTCTAAAATATTATACTACAAATACATTTTAAAAATTGAATCTACCTTGCCTCCAGGCAAAAAAGGAAAACGTAAACATTACATTAAAGCGTTAAATAAAGCAACGCTATCAGGAAAGGAAAACCGTGATTTCTATGAATACTATAGATCGAGAGCCACTTATAACGATATCAATTATTTTATAAGAAGACCCTATAAGGATATCATTCGCGATCACTCCATGCTATTATTTTTTGACTCTAAAATATCAACATCACACGATTATCAAGTAGCAAACCTAATTAGTGCTGACATGTTGATTAATTACTTGGAACGCAAAATTGATGAAATCGATAATAAAAGTGGCACCAATAATTATGGTCAACCTGTAAATTATTCCTGGTCAGGTACCAAAATTGATTTAGTAGAGCTCATTTATGCATTAAAACATGCGAAACTAATTAACAATGGTAATACCGATGTTAAAGAATTGGCGACTCATATTGGCAAAATCTTTAATATGGAATTAGAAGATAGCATTTACAGAATATACCAAGATATCAAGATCAGAAAAACGGTACGAACCAAATTCTTAAATAGTTTGGCAGACAACCTCAACCAAAAACTCAAGGAAGAAGACTCTTAAAACACACCAGGTCTTCCCTACTATGGTTTTTGATCTAAAGGCGAAAAAATTAAACATTGTTTAGCTTCTCAATAAAACAAGCCTTTAAAAATTCACTTAACAAATAATTAAAAATCAACATCTTAAACGATTTTCAATTAAAATAGTACCCACCTTGGGTTTACCTTGTTAATGAAAAATTACAAAATGAAGTTGCTTTGTATTACCAGTTTGCATTCAAAATGGCCTAAAATAAATTGAATATTTTTTGTCTTTATTCAAGAAAGAAAAATCAAGTATAGCATCGCTACGGTTTATTTTTATTTTGAAGAAGAAAGGAAAAAAAGTCGATTTAGTAAGGTTATTTTGGATGTTAGCTGGTAAAATATAACAAATTAAAACACTTTATTATGAATTTACATCCAAAAACATTGTTCCCAGAAACTGAAAATTTAGAACTCTTAAATCACCAATTAGTTACTAAAAGAGATCTATTAAATGTCGTTAACGCATTACTTCAAGAATTAAAAAATGTCAAAAAAGAAGACAAACCTGCGCAATGGTTAAAATCATCAGAAGTTAGAAAACTATTACGTATTTCTCCTGGAACACTTCAAAATCTTCGCATTAACGGAACACTCAATTTCAAGCGTATTGGTGGCATTATTTACTATAAGTATGAAGACATCCAAAACATGCTAGAAAACTAATCATCAAAAAACTAAAATCTGTATTCATGAACTACATCAAACACTTAACTGGCTTTTTCGATAAAGTCATTAACGATAACACCTTAAACCCAACACACATTAGTTTATACATCGCACTGTTTCAATTCTGGAACTGCAACCGCTTCAGAAATCCCATTAGCATTTCGCGCGATGAGGTTATGAGGATTAGCAAGATAAGTTCCAAAGCGACTTATCATAAATGCTTAAAAAATTTACACGCATTAGGATATATAAAATACGAACCATCATACAATCCTTATAAAGGAAGTTTAGTACATCTCTTTAATTTTTCTGAAAACTTAAAACCAAAACCAAAAAACAGCAAGGTTAAAAAACAAGTAACAAACAAGTCTTATACTAGTACTGGTACAAGTCCTGAACAAGCAGAGGTATCTTATATAAACAGTATAAACAATACAAACAAGTTAAACAATTCAAACATGAGCAAGCAGTCTCAAAATTCTAAAAATGAAGCTTTAGATTTAAAAAAAGAAGATAATACAAAACAAAAAAAGTTGCGCCAAAAAAATAAAAGTATGTCAATGCCAACAGAACAAGAACTTTTAAAATACTTCCAGGAACAAAATTTTCCAGAATTAGAAGCCAAAAAGTTTTTTAATTACTTCTCCAGTAATGGCTGGCTAGTAGGTGGCAAAACACCTATGGCCAATTGGAAAGCTGCAGCACAAAATTGGATGATTAATAGCGCTAATTTTAATGCACAACACCAACACAACACCGACACAACACCGACAATTCGCCCAAATAACCTCAACACAGCAACCAATAAAAACTATGCAGAACCCCTTTAGCCCCCGCGCAGGCGGGGGTCTCATAATTAATAAATACCGATATTAATGAGGTGTCATTCCTGCATAAGCAGGAATCCACCTCAACCCCAAAAACCCAAAACCCAACAACTAACACCCATAAACCCAAATGTACCCATACCAAAAAGCAACCAAATGGCTAGAATCTAAAGGACAAGAACTATTTGGTAACCATTTCAAAATCTATGACGAAGACAAAACCATCATTCATAAACTCATGGCATACAGTACAAGCGATGAAAAAATAGCGCTGCAACTGGGTATCAGTTTAAAAAAAGGGATTTTACTTTCTGGACCTATTGGTTGCGGTAAAACAACTTTAATGACACTCATGAAACATTTAGCAACACCTAAAAATAAATACTATGTAAAATCCTGTAGAGAAGTCAGTTTCGAGTTCATTAAAGAGGGTTACGACGTTATAAGCAGATATAGTAAACCAAGTGCGCATCAATCCAAAGTAGGCATCATCTGCTTTGATGATCTTGGTACAGAAAACAATTTAAAATACTTCGGCAACGAATGTAATGTGATGGGCGAAATTCTTTTAAGTCGCTACGATCTATTCATTAATAAAAAAGTCAAGACACATCTCACCACCAACTTATCTGCATCAGAACTAGAACATCATTATGGCAATCGAGTTAGAAGCAGATTAAGAGAGTCATTTAATCTAATAGCCTTTAGTAATAATTCAAGAGACAAACGAAGGTAGTTTTTACCTACGTATTTTAAACGAGTGTAAAAAACCCAATAATTTACTTCTGTTTAAAAATTTAGTTCCCCATCGTCATGGAATCTGGCAGGCGAGCGTCAATAGTTTGAAGTGGTCGTTAAAAAAGAAATGCTGTTTGAGCTTTTGCAAAATCGAAGATTCGTGAGTTCCTTAAAAAACAAGAATTACACGAACAATTCATTTCTTTTAGACAACAAAAACGTAATTGACCGCCGAAGATTCAAGACTAGCGTTTTTTGTTTCTTTTTTGGGCAATGCAAAAAAGAATATATAAAATAAAATTACTGTTTTGATTGCTATTTCAATCAATTAAGCTATATTTGATTGAAATAACAATCAATTTGTTGTCATGAATAAAAAAACACAAGTACTATTCCCTAAACATAAGGACATTCTTAAGCAAATGGGAGAAAACATAAAACTAGCTAGAAAGAGACGTAAACTTACAACAACTCAAGTTTCTGAAAGAGCTGATATAGTTAGGAGTACATTATATCTAATAGAAACAGGTAGTCCTAGTGTAACATTAGGCGCCTATTTCAATGTATTAAGAGTATTAGGCTTACAAGACGATTTCCTTAAACTAGCAGCTGATGACGAGTTTGGAAGAAAATTACAAGATTTAGATTTATTATAACATGGCAACCGGTAAACTAGACATATACGTATACGCACATTGGAAACCAATGGCAGAACCAGAACTAATAGGCATACTTTCTGCACTAAATGCAAAAGGTAAAAAGGCCTTTAGCTTCGAGTATAATAAAAACTGGATCAAATCTAAAAACCAAATGTTGTTAGATCCAGACATTCAGTTTTATAGCGGCCCACAATATCCAAATAACAAAGAAAATTTCGGTGTCTTTTTAGATAGTATGCCAGATACCTGGGGACGCACATTAATGAAAAGAAGAGCGGCACAAGAAGCAGCCATCACTGGTGAAAAAGCAAAAACACTCTATGAAATTGACTATTTATTAGGCGTGTATGATGAAAGCCGCATGGGTGCATTAAGATTTAAAACAGACCTAAATGGTCCATTTTTAGATAATAACAACCAAACACCAACACCACCATGGTCCTCAATACGTGAGCTTCAAGATGCTGCTCAAAACTTTGAAAATGATACCAAAAGCGATGAAGCAAGACAATGGTTAGCCATTTTAATGGCTCCAGGATCCTCTCTAGGTGGTGCCAGACCTAAAGCCAATATTCTAGATAACGATAAAAATTTATGGATCGCTAAATTCCCTGCAAAAAATGATACCACAGACAAAGCTGCTTGGGAATTTCTAGCCTATCAATTGGCATTAAAGGCGGGTATAAACATGTCCGAATGTAAAATTCAAAAGGTAACCGGTAATTACCATACCTTTTTTACAAAACGCTTTGATAGAGAAAATGGTCAAAGAATTCATTTTGCATCGGCAATGACCATGACTGGTAATAACGAAGTCACCATAAGAGATCATCAAGCCAGTTATTTAGAGTTAGCAGAATTCATCCAAAACCATGGTAGTAATATAGAAAGTAATCTGCAACAACTGTGGCGCCGTATTGTTTTTAACATGGCCATTTCTAATACCGATGACCATTTACGTAATCACGGGTTCATCATTAAAAACGATGGCTGGGAACTCTCCCCTGCTTACGACCTCAACCCATCTATAGATAAAGATGGTCTAGCATTAAATATAGATATGGATAACAATGCGTTAGATTATGATCTCGCAAAAAGTGTGGGTATATATTTTCGTTTAAATGAAAACCAAATGAATACCATTTTAAGTGAGGTTCTAGAAGCCGTTTCACAATGGAAAGAAATAGCAACTAAAATAGGCATACCTAATAAAGAAATAGAACTCATGAAAAAGGCTTTTAATATACCCTAAAAGGTATAAAAACAACACAAATACAGAATTTACACCCTTTAAGGTATAATAATATGAACTTGGATAAAGAAAACCCCATAGCCCAATTTATGAGGGAAAGTCGCAAAAAAACAAATCCAACTCAAGTTGAGTTATCCGATATCACCGGATTAGGGCTTCGTTTTATTCGCGAACTCGAACAAGGCAAATTCAATCTTATGTTAAGTAAGGTAAATCAATTGCTCCTTTTTTTCGGACATAAATTAATTCCAACGCCATTATCTAAATCAGATAGAGAAAAGTTAGCGGGAGAATTATAGATTAAAATTATATCAGTGTTCAATATTTTTTGATGTTCATTGTCACTGAACATTAAAAACTTATGAACAAGTCAACAAATCAATTAAAATTTAATGCTAAATTGTAATGCTAATAAATTACTAATACCATGCAAGCACAAGCACTTATCCACAAAATCGCCACTACTCAAAAAATAAAATCATACCTCATACAAGTGCTTGATGCCTTCCAAAATATGGACTACAACAAACTAAACGAGTTGTTAGATGATGAAGCCTATTACGAAGACATGAAGAAAACAGCATTTATATATCAACAAATGCAAATCTTTAAAGAGCTTCGAAAAAAAGGAGATACCTATCTAAATCTTTCTACAAATATATGCACAGGCTGTCTATGTAGCGAACCTGTTTTTGTGTTAAGCGGCAATAGTTCTGGCCATAAATATGCCATCTACATCCAATTTACCCAAGGGGAAATAACAGATATCTATAGATGTTCAGAACAATCAGACTGGTTAGACGGCATGATGCCTTTTTAAACTTCAAATTACTTATTTCATCTAATCCTTCAACTCACTAATTTTTAAAAAATATGTGAGACAAATACTATTTTATATAAAACCAATTCTATAAATTTGATGTGAAGGCAAACTTTAATTTTTATTAAACTTAATATGCTCAAAGAACTTTTAAAACTAAAAGGAGTAAAACAGAAATGGCTCGCTAATAAAATTGGTGTTAGTGAAGTGACTGTAAGCAATTGGGTAAAAGAAAAGTCCATTCCAAGCGATAAAAATTATCAAAAAATCAGTGAAGCCTTAAATATTCCTTTAAAAGATTTAATGAATTAATGGTGGTGGAAAAAAAATACAAATTCTCTTTTACAGCAGCGTCTTTAAGAACTAAAGACCTTGTTATGGTCGCATTACGGGAATCCTCAAAAAACACCAACGAACTGGCGCTAACTTTAGGCAATGGGAAATCGGCAACAGGGAAACGTTTGTTATTAGAACTAAACAATTGGATAAGTACATTAACAAAGCATCAAATAGAAGTACTTCAAAATGGCAGTTTTAAATCTCAAAACGAAATAGGGTTTTTAGCAGTATGTAAGTATTTCGACTTTATACGTGATTTTGTTATTGAAGTTATTAGAGAAAAATACATAGTATTTGATTATGAGCTAACAGATGGCGACTATTTATCCTTTTTTAGACGAAAAGCAGAGTTTCATCCAGAGATGGATAAGCTAACCGAAATAACACAAAAGAAAATCAAACAAGTCACCTTTAAAATGTTGGAACAAGCAGGTATTATAAATAATGTGAAGTCTAGAATCATTCAGCCTCAATTATTAGAAACAGATACACAAAAAGTAGTAATAGACGATAATCCAGAATTATTAAAAGTATTTCTGTATTCAGATATAGACATACAAAGATTGCAAGAAGCCTATGAATAGCTTAAATAAAAAATTTGAACATTTATACAGTGTAATTTCATCCACTAATTTTCTAAATAAGGAATCATTAGGTGGTGAAATTCCTTTCTTTATTGCAGCTTATGAGGCTGAACAGGAATTAGATTGCAGAGAAGAAATAAAACTATTAAAAAGAAAACTAGAAAATTCTGGTATTGAAATATTAGAATTAAACTTATACGACCTTACCTGCGAAATCCTCGAAGCAAAAGGTGGTATGGAACGTATGTTTAAAATTGAAAAAGTAAAAAGTAAAGATAAGTTTTTAAGAGCTTTACAATCGTCTTTAAACATCCATCAAGTATTAATGCCTCTAATTAAAGAGAAAATTGACGCGAGTAACGCTAAAGTATATTTTTTAACAGGCATCGGCTTGGTGTTCCCTTTTATAAGGTCACATAACGTATTAAACAACTTACAAAACATAGCTAAAGAAGCACCTACTGTGGCTTTTTTTCCTGGAGAATATAATGGCCATTCCTTAAATCTGTTTGGCAAACTAAAGGACGACAATTACTACAGAGCATTTAATATTTTTAAAATAGAAGCAAATATATGATCAAAGATTTTTTTGAAAAGGATATAAATAGGTCTATCGAAACGGTTATCAAAGCAGATGATCGTGACCATATAGCTACAGAAGTTACCGAATACGTCATAACAGACGAAATTGCTAAAAAAATAAGAGACTTTTTTCAAGCCTATAATGATTATGCAGGAGCCAATGGGGTTTGGATTTCTGGTTTCTTCGGTAGTGGTAAATCTCATTTATTAAAAATGATTTCCTATGTACTCGAAAACAAACAGTACGACGGGTATCATTCTGGCGAATTATTTGCAGAAAAGGTAGAAGACGATGCCATGTTAAAAGCCGATATTTTAAATGCAACACGTATTCCGTCAGAGTCTGTACTGTTTAATATAGACCAGCAAGCCCAAATTACCAGTAAAGAAGATGCTAATGCCATTCTTGCTGTATTTTATAAAGTATTCTATGACCATTTAGGCTATTACGGATTTCAACCGCATGTGGCAGAGTTCGAAATGTGGTTAGATAGCAAAGGTAAATATGAAGTTTTTAAAACAGAGTATGAAAAAGTAAATGGTGTTGCTTGGGAAGTAGACAGATTAGAATATTTTGTTGTTGAGGTGAAAGATGTTTTGGCAACAATTTTTAATGAAAGTCCTGAAAAATATGAAAATATCCTTGATGAATTAGAAGATAGAAACAAACAGTCTATTGAAGATTTTTGTAATCGTGTAAAAAGTTACATTGACACTAAACCTAAAGGCTTCCGTTTAAACTTCTTTGTAGATGAGGTTGGCCAGTATATAAGCGACAACACAAAGCTCATGCTAAACCTGCAAACCATTGCAGAAACTTTAGCAACCAAAACCAAAGGAAACTCTTGGATATTAGTGACTTCTCAAGAAGACATGGAAACGGTTGTTGGTGATATGAATAAAAGTCAGCAAAACGACTTTTCGCGTATCCAGGCGCGTTTCAAGATAAAAATACCGTTAACCTCTGCCAATGTAGATGAGGTAATTGAAAAACGATTACTTCATAAAAAAGAGGAACATCAAAAGCAATTAGAAAAAGCGCATAAAACCAATGCAGCACATTTACAATCGCTGTTATCGTTTTCAGAAGCTGGTGTGCAGTTTAAAGGCTTTAAAAGTGATAAAGACTTCGCGAATAAATTTCCATTTGCGCCTTATCAGTTCGATTTGTTTCAACAATGTCGTATTGCATTATCCAACCATAATGCCTTTCAAGGAAAACATGCATCTGTAGGAGAACGCTCTATGCTTGGCGTGTTTCAACAGGTTATTCAAGCTATTGAAAAAAGAGATGAAAATGCTTTAGTAAGTTTCGATTTAATGTTCCAAGGCATTCGCAACGAATTACGCGGCGACATTCAGCAATCCTTACAATTGGGTGAGCGACAACTAAACAATCCATTTGAAATAAAAATTTTAAAAACCCTCTTTTTAGTCAAGTACTTCAATAGTTTTAAAACCACCAAGCGAAATATTTCCGTTTTATTGATAGATGATATCAATGTCGATTTAAAAGCACACGAAGAAAAAATAGAAAAGGCATTGACGGTTTTAGAAAACCAAAGTTATGTGCAACGTAATGGCGACATCTACGAGTTTTTAACCGATGATGAAAAGGATATTGAAGAAGAAATTAAAAATACAGACATTGACGACCAAGCAGTAACGACCCTATTAAAGGAAATTCTCTTTGATGAAATTATAAAAGACAACCGCATCACCTACCTAGACAACAAACAAGCCTACGATTTTACAAGTAAAATTAATGGGACAATGTTAGGGCGTGAAAAAGAACTGGAAATTGAGATTATAACCGACGATTTCGAAAACAACGAAACCTATATCCAGTCGCAAACTATGGGTAGTACTGCCATGAAGTTGTTGTTATCACCTAGCCCAACCTTTATGCGTGATATACGTATGTACATAAAAACGGCAAAGTACGAAAGGCAAAACCGTGGTAACAGTACCAGTCCGCAAGTAGCACGTATATTACAGGAAAAATCCATTCAGAACGTTACACGTAAAAAGAACTTAATCACATTGGCCAACAAGGCATTGGCAGAATCGAATGCTTTTGTAAATGGGAGTAAATTAGAATCGACTTCTACTGCCGATGGTAAAACCAAAGTGATTAACGTATTTCAAAACTTGGTAGCAGCTGTATATCCTAATTTACGGATGCTTAAAGGCGTGTCGTTTACTGAAGATACCATTAAAACAACCATACATACCAAGCAAGACGATTTGTTTTCTGGTGACGATGCTACAATGTCCGAAGCAGAAACAGAAATTTTAAGCCTCATCAACAGACGTAAAAAACAAAGTGACCGCACCTCTTTAAATGATGTTAAAAACGAGTTCATTAAAAAACCGTATGGTTGGTATCCTAATGCGGTGTGGACCACCATTGCTAAATTGTATAAACGTGGTAAAATTGAACTCACACAAAACGCCAATTTATTGGAAAATGACGATGTGTTAAACGCCTTATTAAACAGTTCTAATCATGGTAATACCCTATTAGAACCACAGGCAACCTTTGATGATGCTTCTGTAAAAAAACTAAAAGAAATTTATAAAGACGCGTTTGATGAAAGCTGTGCATTTCGCGAAGCCAAAGATGTAGCCACTGCTTTTAAGGAAAAATTAAAGGACATGTCTATACAAGTCAATCAGCTTTTAGCAAGCAAACGCGACTATCCGTTTTTAAGGAGTTTAGAAACCTTTGCAGAACAGTTGTCAAAATGGTCTAAAAAAGATTATGCCTATTTTTTAATCAACACCAACGATTTTGAGGACGCCTTGTTAGATAACAAAGAAGACCTGTTAGACCCTATCAAGCGTTTTATGAAAGGGGAACAACGAAAGATTTACGACGAGGTTAAAAAACTACTAGATGGCAACACTGCCAATTTCGATTACATACAAGGTGATGAATTAGATACGCTTAAAACATTACTTGCCAGTAACACACCTTTTAAAGGTAATGGCGTCCAATTAGCAAAAGCAGCCAAAGATCAATTAGCAGCTAAAGTATTAACGCTTATTGAAGAAGAAAAAGAAAAAGCCACTAAAAAAGCTGAAGACTTAATTGCAGACATTACCACACGTAAAGAATATAAGTCGTTAGAGGATACACAGCAACAGCAAATCATCACCGGTTTAGAGCAACGTAAAAAGGCCTTAAAAGACGAGCGCTTTATTGCCAACATTCGCCAAAGTCGCAATCAATTATCAGAGTTGCATACGGCGGCATTAAACCTTATGGCGACTTATTTAGCAAAACCACAAGAAGATGGTAAAGCAGCAGAACCTACTACAAAATACATCCGTAGATCTAATGTGCATATCGATTTTGATAAAAAAGAACTGCATACCGAAGCCGATGTCTTGGCCTATATAGAAGCGGTTAAAGAAGCCTATTTAAAAAGAATAAAAGACAATATTAGAATAACACTATAATCAATCAAGGAACCGCTTTCAATGGAAAAAAAAACACTATCAAATATTTTAGAGGGAAAAATTCTTAAAATACCAGATTATCAAAGAGGTTATGCTTGGGAAGAACAACAATGGAAAGATTTTGTGCAAGATATAGATGCATTAATTGACGATAAAATTATCAATCATTATACAGGTACCATTGTAATTTATCAATCTAAAGAAAAGCCTACAGAATATTATGGAATTGATAGGCTGGAACGAGTTGATGTTGTAGATGGTCAACAACGATTAACAACGTCAAGTCTTTATTTATCTATTATCCTAAAAGAGTTGATAAAGCAAGGAGAAAAAGATTATGGCACCAAATTGTCGCTTTTGTTTTCAGGAACTAAAAGTCGCCTTATTTTAAATAATGATACTGCAGATTTCTTTTTTGACCTCATCTCAAAAGGTACAACAAACGTTACTGCAATAACAGTCCATCAAAAAAGACTTTTAGAAGCTCATAATTACCTTAAAGGACATATTAAAAAGCAATTAGATTCAAAAGGTACTGAAGGTGTAGATTATCTAAAAGATGTATTTGATGCCATTATACGCAAACTTAATTTTTCGTTTTATCCTATTGAAGTGAAAAGTGAAATTGGGATGACTTTTGAGCTAATGAATTCCAGAGGGAAAGGACTTTCAGCATTAGAATTATTAAAAAACTACCTAATGCATTGGGTGTATAGAAATATTACACAAGAAAACGAAAAAGAGGATGTTACCAATACTATTAATAAATCTTGGAAAGAAGTATACACCAATATTGCAAAATGCAACGGTAGCGAAAATCAATGTTTAAGAATAGCCTGGACATTATACCATTCACACACACCAAAAAACTGGAAAGGATACAAAGGGTTTAAGGACAATGATGTTATTCCGTTAAGAGACTTTTCAATAAAAACTAAAGAAGATACCCAACAGTTCATAAACCAGTTTACTTCTGGTTTAGCAGAAATTTCTATGCACTATGCTGCTATTATACAGCCTTCCAAAAGTTCACCAATTGCTGATGAATTTAAGTGGTTAACTAAAATTAAAAACGCGGGTAACATAGCAAATTTTTTACCACTCATGGTGGCTACACGATTAGGTGTTGTTGCAGATGAAATTCCTCATGACAAATATATTAACTTTCTAAAAGCATTAGAACTATTTTCGTATCGCGTGTTTTTATGGCAAGGGAAACGTAGTAATGCAGGACTTTCTAAATTTTACAGATGGGCAGATGATGTGTTTTCAAAAAAACATAGTATTGAAGCAGTAACTGAATGGATTTTAGGCACTATTAATTGGTATTCTAATGAAAATAGCTTTAGAAAAGAACTCATAGAAGATTTTTACGATTGGTATCATTGGAGACGATTATTACGATATACATTGTATGAATACGAACTTGATTTGCTTATAGACGAAGGAAAAGGCGCCAAGCCTAAACTAGCTTGGGACGATGTAACCGATGCTACTTTTGAGCATATTTTACCACAAACACCTAAAGAGGAATCAATATGGAAACAACAATGGGCAGATGAAGACATTGAAACCTATCTGCACGACATCTCAAACATTGTGCTAACCAAAGACAATTCTCATTATTTAAATTTTGAGTTTTCTAGAAAAAAAGGAGAAGCTGGCAAAGGACATTGTTATGCCAATTCAGACATACGTCAGGAACGTAAAATTGCAGAGTTTGCAGAATGGACACCAGAAAGTTGTAAACAAAGAAAAGACACAATTAATAAATGGATTATAGATAGATGGGGAATAGACCAACATTATAAAGTTCCTAAAGAGATAGAAGATATTGAAGAGGAAGAAGAATCTTTAGAAACGGTTTAACCATTGCCATCAATTTAAACAACGCATTAATGAATACAAATCAACTAAAACGCTTCGCACAAGCCGCACGCTTAAAACTTCTGGACCAAATTGGCGCAAAACTCGAAAAAGTACTCACTACCGATTCTGCAGAGTTACGCGAAAAAGCCAACCAAATAAAACAATTACAAGAAGCTATTAACAAAAGCAGCAAACAAGAGGTGATTGATACGGTGGCCTATACGTGGTTCAACCGTTTGGTAGCCTTACGTTTTATGGATGTAAACGGTTACGAACCCATAGGTATAAATATAGTATCTCCTGCAGGCAATGCTACATTGCCGGAATTGTTACAAGAAGCCAAAGCAGGAAACATTCCAGAAGAGTTACCGGTAAACCACCAACGCATTTACCAAATACTAGATGGCACCATACCAAGTACCAATGCCCAAAACGAAGCCTACAGAGAGTTATTAGTTGGGGCTTGCAACCATTTGCATACCGTGTTTCCATTTTTGTTTGAACGTATCAACGATTACTCGGAGTTACTTTTACCAGACGACCTTATCTCTAGCTTTTCTATTATAGAAGACATTAAACAAGGGATGCCACCAGAAGACTGCCAAGAAGTAGAAATTTTAGGATGGTTGTACCAGTTTTATATTTCGGCATTGAATGAAAAACTCATCAGTTCTAAAAAGAAATATGCTAAAAACGAATTAGCACCTGCATCACAACTATTTACACCTAAATGGATTGTGCAGTATATGGTAGATAATACCTTGGGGCAAATTTGGTCTGAAATTCGTCCAGATTCTAAAGTGATGGACTCATTAGAGTTTTACATTAAACCAACCTATACCGATAAATTACAGAAGCGCGAAGCCAAAAGTATTGAAGACATTAAGTTTTTTGAACCTTGTGTAGGCTCTGGACATATTTTGTCCTATGCATTTGATGTATTTTACAAAATCTACGAAGAAGAAGGCTACAATCCTTCTGAAATACCAAAACTCATCATCACCAAAAACCTATATGGTGTAGATATAGACCAACGTGCAGCACAAATAGCCTCTTTCGTCTTGTTGATGAAAGGTCGCCAAAAGCATCGTCGTTTTTTACGTACTGTAGAAAAAGAGCATATAGAACCTAATATTTCTTTTTACCAAGATTTTGAGTTCGATAACAAATTTAAAAATGCCACAGCACTAGGCTCTTTAATATCGGTCGAGCCAAAAGAAGTCACCGACTTTAAAATTGAACCGAACTCATTATTTGCAGAACGTCAACAAGAAGTTTTTAAACTGTACAAATTATTAGGACAACGTTATGATTGTGTGGTAACAAATCCGCCATACATCAGTTCTTCTCGTATGGAAGGCAGTTTAAAACAGTTTGTAGAAACCAATTACCCAGAAACCAAGTCAGATTTATTTGCAACCTTTATATTACGTTGTTTGGAGTTATGCGATGGCGATGGCTTAACGGGTTATATGACCCCTTTTGTATGGATGTTTATTTCCAGCTACGAAAAATTAAGAGGTGAAATTATTGCGAAACATTTTATTAATAACCTCATACAATTAGAATACTCTGGTTTTGATGGTGCAACCGTACCTATCTGTACATTTACCTTAAGACGATTAAATATAGATAACGCAAAAGGAAGCTATATTCGTTTAAGTGATTTTAAAGGTTCACAGAACCAAGCACCTAAAACATTAGAAGCGATACAAAATAACAATTGTGGTTGGTTTTTTAGAGCGAATCAAAGAGATTTTGATAAGATTCCAAGCTTTAAATTAGGGTATTGGCTCAAACCAAATACCCTAGAAGTTTTTGAAAATAATTCCCTGTGGGAAGATAATGCAGATTTCAAATTCGGTATGTCAACTGCAAACAATGCTAAATATATTAGAACTTGGCAAGAAATAATATTAAATGATTTTAAAAAATTTAATGGAAATAAATGGTTTCCAGCAAATAATGGTGGTGAATATAGAAGATGGTATGGGAATAGAGAAGATGTTCTTTTCTGGAAAAATAACGGTAAAGAATTAATTGAAGGTAATGGGACTATAAGAAACAAGCAATTTTATTTTAAAGAAGGAATTAGTTGGACATCAATTTCATCTTCAACAATTAGTGTTAGGTACTTTGAAGAAGATTTTGTGTTTACTAGTGCAGGGTTTTGTGCATTTGCCGAAGATAAAAAAGATTTATTAAAATTAGTTGGATTCTTAAATTCAAAAGTTGCTTTAAATCTACTTGAAGTTTATTCGCCAACTTTAAATTTTAATGTAGGTGATATCCAAAAATTGCCTAATTCAAATAGAAATGTTTCTGAAAATATAATATTGGAATCCATTAATACAGCTAAAAATGATTGGAACTCAAGAGAAACCTCTTGGGACTTCTTGCAAAACGAACTCATACGCATTAAAGGACAAGACCTCGAGGAAGCCTATGATAGTTACTGCCACTACTGGCAAAATAAGTTTATGGAGTTGCACAAAAACGAAGAAGCCCTTAACAAACAGTTTATAGACATTTACGGCTTACAAGACGAGCTTACACCAGACGTTCCGCTAGAAGATATTACCATTTTAAAAGAAGAAACCAGCATTGTAAACAACCAATTGGTGTTTAATGCCAAAGAGGTATTACAACAATTTGTAAGTTATGCCGTAGGTTGTATGTTTGGGCGTTACAGTTTAGACCAACCAGGTTTAATCCTCGCTAACCAAGGTGAAACTTTAGAAGATTACCTTAACAATGTCAGGTCGAGCGCAGTCGAGACCTCGTTTATGCCCGACGACGACAACATCATCCCAATCCTAGACAACGAATGGTTTGAAGACGACATCGTAGGGCGTTTTTACGAGTTTTTAAAAGTCACCTTTGGCAAACCCAATTTTGAGAAAAACCTAGCCTTTGTAGAAGAGTGTTTGGGTAAAGACATCCGTAAATACTTTTTAAAAGATTTTTACAATGACCATTGGAAACGTTATAAAAAGCGACCTATTTATTGGTTGTTTAGCTCACCATCGGGTGCTTTTAGTGTGTTAATCTACATGCATCGCTACACACCAGACACCTTAAACCAAATTTTAAACGGGTATTTAAAAGATTACCGAGAAAAACTAGCGGCTGAGTTAGAAAGACAAGCCCATATTAAAAACGTAGGAACCGCAAGAGAGCAAACCCTAGCGCAAAAAGAAGAAGACCGCATACACAAAGTATTACTAGAATTGCAAGAATACGAACGCGAACTCTACAAACTGGCTACCGAGCGCATCAGCATCGATTTAGATGATGGCGTATTGGTAAACTATAACAAATTTGGAACAGTCATCAAACAAGTAACTGGCCTAAACGATAAAAAAGCCAAAGAAAAAGTGAGAAAGTTTGATTGGATAGATGTAACGGAGATTAGGTAATTAAATAAATTATGAAATGTAATTGTGGTTCAGACATGAGATTGGTTTTTTATATACCGAGAGAAAGCAAAAATTATCGCTTTTTTTGGGGATGTGAACAGTATCCTAATTGCAGGAATACCAAAGACTATATTTCTGGAGGGATTCAATTAAGTATAGCTGAAAGAGAAACGATGGATGCCATTCAAATAATTAAAAATGGATCAGTTGAAGAAAAGGGTTCAATGATTAATGAAGTTAGGGTTCAAATGGTGGAGATTCTCAATCATTTTATTGAATGTACTTGGGGAGCTCATTACATGACCTTATTAAATGAAATAATTATTCCCTATTTAGATAATCCGACGGTTCTTAAATATGTTTTGAAAGGTCCTGTAATTTCTGAAAACAAAGGAAATGTATTTTTTGGGGCTAGTGGTTCAAAAATGTTCAATGAATTATTGTATTGTCTAAAAAGAGTTAAGAGTCCAGAAATTCAAAAGTTTTTAAATACGGAGTTTAAGTAAGCAGAAGTATAAATCAGTAAATGCAAAATTAAAAACATGAGCAATATTATAATATATCCTTTTGCAGAACAAAAGCAAATAACTAAAAACCCAATTAACATTGGGATAGATTTGGGTACTACCTATACACTCATGGCAACCGTAGATGCTGCACATGTAGATTTTAATAAAACCAATCAAATCCCTGTTCAATTCGTGAGGTTTCCTCAATACAGTCCATTTGAATACGATCAAACTATTGAAGATGAAAAATTAGCTTCTATAGTGGCTTTTTACAATGGTAAACCTTATGTAGGTAATAATTTATACCATTTAAAGGGACATCCTGATTTTGTTTATAAGAAGAATATATTTTACCACTGGAAAGTAGAAATGGGTGTAGACCACCACCCGTTATATCCAAATGCTATAAACGAGAAATTGGATATGCCTTTTAAAATTGCAGGAGGTATTATGAATTACATGCGTAAGATGTATAATTCAGGTAGTGATTACGGTCTAGAAAACACCATTATTACAGTACCTGCTTCCTTTCAAGCCAATCAGCGAAAAGATACCTTAAAGGCAGCTGAAATGGCGAAAATCAACACCAATGAGACGATGCTTATTGATGAACCTAATGCGGCATTTCTAGGCTTTTTTAACCGTTTAATGGATACTGAAAAAGAACGTTGGGCTAAACAAGTTAAGAATAAAAATGTGTTGGTAATAGATTTTGGTGGTGGTACATTAGATTTATCATTATTAAATGTAGATTTTAGACGTGATTCTGGCATTACAATAAGTAATGTAGCCATTTCAAGATATAATGATTTAGGAGGTCAAGATGTGGATTTATTAATTGCAGAAGAATATCTTTTACCAAAAGTTATTAAAGTCATCCCTAATTTTGACAGTTTAGATATTAGTGAGGTTAGAAACACCCTTTTACCGCAACTAACCGTAATTGCTGAAGACCTAAAGATAGGCATTTGTAATGCAATGAGTCTAAAAGCTGGAAGTGGTAATGTTAACGACTTGAATCTTTCAGAGATTAAAACAACTAGAGATAATAATATAGTTACCCTTAATAATCAAGAATACAATCTTGGAGATATAAAATTAACCGCTGAAAAATTTCAAGAATTATTCGTTAAATTTTTTAGAGGTAAAAATTATACATTCAAATATTTTGATAAAACCATTACCACAATTAGCAGCTCTATTTCTGAAATTATAGAAAAAGCAGACGAAACTCTAGATGCAGTAGATTTTGCTTTGTTAGTGGGTGGTAGTTCATTCAATCCTTTACTAGGAGCATTAACACAAGAAAAATTATCCAATGCTAAATTATTGGTATCACCAGAACCAGATAAACTAGTGGCTGAAGGAGCTGCGGTTTATTCGTATTTTGTAAATCAATATGGGGTTTCATTAATTAGTCCTATTACCAGTGATAATTTAGGGGTACGATTAAAAGGAAATCGTTTTTACCCCATTATAGAACGCGGACAATCGTTGCCTCAAAAGGTAGAAATCCCAGATTTTAAATTACAATCTAATATGATTTCTGAAATTATTGTTCCGGTATGTATAAACGGAGCAGATTTTCCTATTGGAGAAATTCGCTGTGCTTTAAATAAATTCTATGATATAGACACTATAGTAAAGATAAAAGCAGAAATAACTACAGACAAAGTATTTAAGATGCAGGTACTTGTTGATAATGAAATTATTGGTAATGCAGAGTTTGATAATCCGTATGCTATTGGTAAATTAACCGAGGAACAATTAGAAGTATTCCAAGCACAGTCTAATCTTAACAAAGCCAAACAAGCAAAAAACACTTCGGAAGAAAAACGTTTATTAAAAACACTTATTGATAAACATTATAAAGCCAAAAATTATTTAGGAGCTCTAGAAAATGCTGAAGTTTATATTAAAAGGTTTGATGACCAGGACAGTTGGGTGTGGAATATGATTTACATCCTTAATTCGCGTTTGGGGCGTTTAGGTGCAGCTAAAAAAGCATTAGAACGAGCTATAGAAATAAACCCTACGGAACCAGCATGGAGACATAATTATGCGGTTTTATTGCAAAAAAGTGATACAAAAGCGTCTTTAGACTATTTAAATAATCAACCCAAGCATATTAAAGAAGACACCACTGTTAGATGCAAATTAGCACTATTGAAAAAGGAGGTCAATAATGATGATTCAGAACTGCAAAGAATAGCACAAGAATATAAAAATAATCCTGCTGGTTTTTCAGATTTTGACAAGCGCGTATTGCTTAAGGAAATTTTTAGTCAAGTTGGTGAACCTTATGCATATGTTGACCCAAAAACGAAACGAAGAAAAGAAGATGAGGGAAAATATTTAGATATGAATAACCTTCCATTTTAAAATATACCAATATGTTTTTAATACCTTATAATAGATTATCAGAAGAACAAAAAGGAATTGTTAGAAGAATTTCACGTGAACAACAAAACCTTTTCGTTGAAGGTCCCCCAGGATCAGGAAAAACCCTAATTAGTCTATATACATTACGGGATATGGTAGAAGAAGGAACCATTAGGCCGCTACTTTTAATGTATAACCACAGTTTATTTGGTTATTTAAGAACAGCAATGCAAGAATTAGAGATTTCTGATAATATTACCATTGCTACCAAAGATAAATTCTTTTGGAATTTAGCGAAAGAGAATGGTATAAAACATAATGGAGGTTCATACGAAGAAAAATACGACGCTCTTTTATCTAAACTACTGGGATGTAATTTAAGAAGAAGCTATGATGTTACAGTCGTTGACGAAGTACAAGACTTAAACCCAAAAGAATGGTTACTCGTAAAACGATTATCTAAAAGAATAACATCTCTAGGTGATTTTAATCAAGGTATTTATGAAACAAAATTGACTAAAAATGAAATTGTAGGTCAAGGTTTGATGGAACGGTTAACCAAAATATTTAGATTCCATAAAAATATTGCAAAAATAGCAGCACTATTTTCAAGGACTAATGATAATTTAGAGGCTAAAGTTACAAAGTTATCACAAACGCAACCACAAATAATTCAAGTAGATAAATCGCAAGAATACCCTAAAATTAAAGAAATTTTAAATTCTTTAAAAAACATGAGGCAACGCATTGGCGTAATTTCCCCAGATAAGGACTTACTAAAAGATTTATCTGTTTATTTATCAAGTCAATCTGTAGAGTTTAACTATTATCCAAAAAACCAAGATTTAAGAGAGCATGATTTCACATCTACAGTTCCATTATTAATTTCAAGTTATAGTGCCAAAGGTCTTGAGTTTGAGCACGTCATTTTATTTGGGTTTAATAACAGTAGCAGTATGGTATTAAAATTAAAAAATGAAAATAGATTAAAGGATGTGCTATATGTAAGTATCACTAGAACAAATGCCAATTTATACATTATTAAAACTACAGATACCATTTCAGAATTGTCCAATATTAATTTATTTAACAATACGACACCGACTAAAGTTATTGATGATTGGTTTTAAATAAGTAAGCTATGGAACAAAAAATATACATCTCGCTAAAAGAGGCTGAAAGCCTTGTTTTTAATAAAATCATTATTCTACCAGAAACACGATTAGGTATTGAACGTGCTCAAAAAGATTGGAGTATTGCTATCTATATTAAAAATAAACCCTTTACGGAATATGCTAATCAAATAGTACTAGTTGCTGGTGCTGTTTTAAAATTTGAAATACCATCAAAAGAAGAAAACCTGTTCCTTAATCACTTTAGAGTCCCGAAAGGTTTATTGGTTTTAGCAGATAGAAAATATAGGGAAAGTAAAGATGCAGATAAGGGGTTCAACTTTCCAGACGAATTAGATTATGCTAATGAAATAAAGTCTTTCAAGTTTATAAGAAGAGGTTTGATGCAATGTTTTGCTATCGCTGTAAACAATTCAATATCTAAAGAGTTTTCGAGCGAAGTCTATAAAAACATAAATAATCTTACTTTTTCAGAATTCAACTTAAATCTTATAAAAGAGATTCTTTTAAATGAATTTTATCCAATCAAAGAAAGAAATGATGGAAACTTTTATGCAGAATCTGTAAAAAGATTTAATTGGTTTGGAGCATATATTTTTAATGAATTTCCTGAAATAAAAAAGTTAAATGAGAATGATTTAAATGAAGCTAGACAATGGTTTTTAAATTTTAAAGACAAAGAAAATTCAAAGTCTATTCAAAAAGCAATTTCGAATGTTCCTGACATCTTTTTCGAAGAGTTTGAATTTATTTTAGGATATTATGTGGCTGCTTCATTTTATGAAGAGGCCAATATCGGTGACGATTTTTACAATGTCATTCTAGCAGAACTTAAAAAAATAAAGCTAGAAAAAAATAGTAAAGTTTTATATTGGTCAATCTTTTTTCAAGCGCTATTTAAAGATGATTTAGACTTCCTGTATGTAATTGCATCTTATCAAAAACAACAATTAATACTTGAAAATAAATTATTACAGCTGCTATTTTCAGAAATTGAGCCTTTTAACGCAACATTCGAAATAGTAGAGGTTCAAAAAAGACAGGCGTTAGCAGAATATCTACAACTTCAAGATGGTGGAGAATTGATAGAACCTACTTTTATAACAGAAGAAGATGAAATAGAATTATTGAAAAATAACTTTAGCAATCAAAATATATTGAACATAGGAGTAGATACAGGTGCACATTCATCTTTAAATTTCTTATTCCCTACTAAGTGTACTATAAATAGCATGGGGTTTTCATTAAATTTAAAATCAAAACCATCTAACGTGACTTTTTATATAAATGAAAATAGTGAAGTTAAAAATTGGTTAAAAGAATTAAAAATAAAAACAAAACCAATTTCAAAGCTTATTGATAATAACAAAAAAGCTTTAGTTGGTTTCTTATTACCTGAATCCTATGAAAGGAGTTTGTTAAAGGTATATGAATGGATTCTTCAGAATACAGATAAATCTACATCTATAAAAACAATTGTAATTGTATTGCTTGTAGATGAAGAGGTTGAATATATACAGTCGCCAGAATTTCAAAATAAAAAAATTGAAATGGAAAAATTTTTAAAATCTAAATTTAGTGAGAATACATCAGTATTAGTTAAAAATGAGCGGATAAAATCCGATGGTGAAATAAAAAGAAATTTAAAACATTTACTAGAACAGTTTAGTATAAAGGATATTGAATTGATAAATGAGAGCATTGATCATAAAATTCGCAATTGGATATTAAGTGTAAACAATGAATTTATAGTCGATTCTGATATAAAAAACTATTACACATTTTTAAATAAATGAGCAAAAAAATACAAGAGGCTTTAGAGCACAAATTCAAATCACACGACGTCATATTTTGGTATGACGAAAACAGTGAGTTGAAAGAAGATTTTGAAGGTTTAGCATTTAAAAACATAGAAAAAATTCATGTAAATGGTAATGAATTTGAGGTAAAACACCGTATCACTACTAAAAACAGTGAAGACAAATACCTACTCTATTTTAATACAAAAAAACCAAAAAACAACGAAAACTGGTTGTTAGATTTAGAATTGGCGTACCACCAATTCCATACAGATCAAGAAGCCATTATATTGCAAGAATTAGGATTAGACTTCCATTATAAAGCATTAGTGGCAAAACACCTATTATTCTTTAAATCAAAAGAGCGTTTAGACAATTTAAAAAGTCTATTAGGCGATGGTGATGGCCATAATGATATCCGATATAAAATGCTGGCGGTAGTATTTAATACAGAACACGTTAACCTAAACACCTTTATACATGCACATGGTACAGCGTTTGCTAATGGCAACGAAAAAATGGATCGTGATCTGGAGCGCTACAATTTAGTAGACTTCTATTGGAATGAAATTCATGACAAGTTTAAATACACAAACAAAGCACCTAAAATATATGACTTTTTAATTGAGGCATTTTCAAATAGTGTTATTACGAATGAAACATCTAAATTATCAAAAGAATCTAAATTGTTGTTATCACTTTGGAAAGATACGATCACCTATCGTACAGGGTTTAATGCAATTTCAGATAAAATTGCAGTAGACTTAAATATTGAAGACCAATTAAACAGCATAAATCTCGAAACAATTCTCGAGGAAGATCTATTTAAGTTAATTGATAAAAAAGTAATTTACGAATTGGTATATAGGTTAATTAATGAGGATGTTTCTAATGACTTTATTCAAAACAGTATCAAATCTAGAGAAAACAAATTTTGGTACACAGCGTTTGAATCCTATTACCAATGCATTGTATTTGCATCACAATTACAGCATAAAATAAAAACCTCAAAAAGCAATTTTAAATCCATTGCCAATGGCCTACAAGACTATACCAATACGCATTATGAAATAGACTATTTGTATCGAAAATTCATATTGTGGTATAGAAAATCAAACCACGATAGTATTTTAGGAGTATTGGCAAATACTATAGAAAAATTATACACCAACACCTGGTTATTAAAATTTAATAACCAATGGCAAGAGGTTATTAATAATGTAGATACTTGGCCTGTTAACGAAAGTTATGCACAACGTCAATTCTATCAACAACACGTAAAACCTTTTGTGGATAAGAACCAACGTGTTTTTGTGGTGATATCTGATGCCTTACGTTACGAATGTGGCGCGGAGTTAAATAACCTTTTAGTAAAAGAAAATCGCTATGATGCTTCAATACAAGGTATGGTAGCTTCTATACCTTCTTATACACAATTAGGTATGGCGTCATTGCTTCCTAATACAGAAATAAAAATTGATGCAGGTAGTGATGCTGTAAGTGTGGATGGTATGTCCGCTTCTGGGGTTGTTGGAAGAGCTAAAATTTTACAACAAAATTCAGAAGCAAGAGCAACTGCAATTAAGGCGGACGACTTTATGCAATTGAATGCCAATACAGATGGTAGAGAATTTGCAAAGCAATACGATGTTATTTATATCTACCATAATAGAATTGATAAAACAGGCGATGACAAAACAACGGAAGATAAGGTGTTTGATGCGGTTGAAGATGAATTGGACTTCTTTATGGAAGTGCTCAAGAAAATTGCCAATATGAATGGTAATAACATGCTTATCACTTCAGATCATGGTTTTCTATATCAATATCAAAATATTGATGAAAGTGATTTTATGAAATTAGACGTCAAAGGAGAGATTATTAAACACAATAGACGTTTTGTTTTAGGCAATAATTTAATCGCTAATGATACTCTAAAACAGTTTACACAAAAACAATTAGGACTTACAAGTTCTGGGGATGTTTTAATCCCAAAATCAGTAAACCGACTGCGTGTAAAAGGAGCAGGTTCTAAATTCGTTCATGGTGGCAGCTCATTACAAGAAATTATTATTCCGGTAATAAAGGTCAACAAAAAAAGACAGGACACCACATCATCTGTAGAAATCGATATTATTAAATCAACAGATAAGATAACAACCAATTTGTTGCCAGTATCATTTATTCAAATGAATCCAGTAACGAAAAATAGTTTAGGCAGAACTATACGTGCAGCCTTATTCGCCGAAGATAATACGCTTTTAAGCGACCATTTTAAATACGTATTTGATAGCGAAGACGAAAACCAAAGACAACGTGAGGTGAAACATAGATTTCAATTAACCGCATTGGCAAGCGGTAAATATAAAAACCAACGCGTAAAATTAGTCCTCGAAGAACCTATGGAACGTTCAAATAAATGGAAAGTATATAAAGAATATTATTACACCTTAAACATTTCGTTTACAAACGATTTTGACGGTTTTTAACTAGCAACTAGCCGCTAGTACCTAATAGCTATTGAATATGGAAAAATTAAATGAAAAAATAAACACCCACTTCGCAGGTAAAGTAGTCCGTAAAGATCTTACAAAACTGGTTAAAGGTAATGCTATTGTACCCACTTACGTTTTAGAATACCTATTAGGTCAATATTGTGCAACCGATGATGAAGAAACGATTATTCAAGGTGTTGAAACGGTCAAAACTATTATTGCAAAACATTTTGTACATCGCGAGGAATCCCAAATCATAAAATCAATTGTTCGCGAAAAGGGATCTCATAGGATTATTGATAAAGTGGCTGTACAATTAAATGATCGTCAAGACAGATATGAGGCGTCGTTCGCCAATTTAGGTCTGACTAGAATCCCAATTTCAGATAGCATCATAAAAGAACATCAAAAATTGTTATCAAGTGGTGTTTGGTGCATCCTTACTTTGGGGTACACACCTTCTGAAGAGCGAGACCAGGTGCCTTGGTTCGTTGAAAGCTTAAAACCCATTCAAGTATCCAATGTAGATATTGAAGACTATAAAAGTACACGTAAACAGTTTTCAAAAGAAGAATGGATAGACATGCTAATGCAATCCATTGGTTTAAATCCTAATGAATTTACATTTAGATCAAAATTATTGCAACTCACACGTTTGGTGCCTTTTGTGGAAAACAATTACAACTTAATTGAGTTGGGTCCAAAAGGAACAGGTAAATCTCATATCTATTCTGAAATGTCACCACACGGCATTTTGATTTCCGGAGGTGAAGTGTCCAAAGCCAAATTATTTGTAAATAATAGTACTGGGGAAATTGGTTTAGTAGGCTATTGGGATGTTGTTGCCTATGATGAATTTGCAGGTAAAACAAAACGAGTAGACCGTGGTTTAGTGGATATCATGAAAAACTATATGGCAAACAAGTCATTTTCTAGAGGAACACAAGTATATGGGGCGTCCGCATCTATGGTATTTGTAGGGAATACAGATCATTCAGTAGCCTATATGCTAAAGCATAGTGATTTATTTGATGCACTACCAAAAGACTACTACGATACCGCTTTTTTAGACCGAATGCATGCGTACTTACCGGGTTGGGAAGTTCAAAAACTACGTAACGAAATGTTTACTTCAGAATACGGTTTCATAGTAGATTATCTCGCTGAAATATTAAAAAACTTGCGTAAAGAAGACCGTACTCATGATTACACGAAGTTTTTTGAATTATCTAGTTCTATAACAACTCGAGATAAAACATCCATCGCAAAAACCTATGCAGGTTTAATTAAAGTCATTTATCCAGATGATGCGTATTCAGAAATGGAAGCGAAAGAAATATTAGATTTTTCAATCGAAAACAGGAAGCGCGTTAAAGACCAATTGCGTAAAATGGATGAAACTTTTGAAGAGGTAGATTTTAGTTATGTGAGTAAATCTACAGGAGAATCATTTGCTATTGAAACTTTAGAAGACATTCAACACAAACTAAAGCCAGTTGTTTCTGAAGGAAATGAGAACCAAAAGGTTTCAAATAAAAGTATTAATAAAACACAAGAAGGTATACAATTAAATCCTGGTCAAAAAATCATTAGAGATAACCAAACAGGAGTTTCATATGATAATTTATTTGGTGGGTATCTGTTAAATAGCTCAAATATTAAACTTGTAGATCCATACATTAGGCTACCGTATCAATTAAGGAATTTAATGGAGTTTGCTAAATTAATAGCAGAAAAGAAAGAAACAGATGCAGAAGTCAAATTACACCTAGTTACAAGCAATAATGAAGATTATATAGAAAATGTTAAAGAAGCATTTGACCAAATGACCTATTCTTTAGAAGCTTTGGGCATTATATTTTCTTATGAATTTGACGATTTCATTCATGACAGGTCAATTACATCTGATAATGGCTGGAAAATAATATTAGGTAGAGGTTTAGACATTTGGCAAAAAACAGGTGGCTGGTATGATATCAGTGAATATGTACAAGAACAACGCATTTGTAAAGCTTGTGAGATAACATTCGTGAAGGAAGCATAATTTGTTTGTATTCTACTTTAATTTGTGAATAACTATTTAGAAGAAAGTAAACAGTTTTGCATAATTTCGAAAGCACAATAAATTGAGTTAAAGGAGCTTTAAGTTAAATAGTAGAACTCATAAAATTAACTTAAAAGTGAAATAAATTTGTAAATTAACTTATAAGTGAATAACTTTGTACACATAAAACCAATAGCACAATACAAAAAAGTAAGCTACTATTCGGTATGTATTTATGATAATGAACAATCTTTATTTGAAGGTTTTATCAAAGACCATACAAAAACGAACGAAAAGAAGTTAGTTCATATACTTAATTGGCTAAAAGTTATAGGAAACAAATATGGTGCACAAACACATCACTTTAGACCAGAAGGAGAAACAGCCGATACCTCTGCACTACCACCCAAAGGAATTGACCGTAAACCTCAATATACAGAACATGGTAAAAAGAAAGCAAACAATCTGCGATTATATTGTTTAAGAGCGAATGAACACGTTGTTTTTCTTTTTAGTGGAGATATTAAAACAACTAAAAAAGCACAACACTGCCCCAATGTTAAAAGTCATTTTAAATTGGCAAACCAAATTACGAAAGCAATTGATAACGCTTTTATAGCTAAAGAGATCACTTGGAATGATGATTGCACACAAATAGAATGTAACGAAGATTTTAAAATCTATTTCTAAACACACACTATGAAATTCCCACAAAACAACATAATAGATAATTGGTTAAATGAAAATGGTAATCCTGAAATAGCAAGATTGGTAGAAAAAAACCTTGCTTTAACAGAAAAAATTAATTCCATTTTAAAAGATCGTGGTATTAAAAAAGGTGAATTTGCTGAAATGTTAGGCAAAAAACCTTCTGAAGTATCTAAATGGTTATCAGGTGCTCATAATTTAACAATGAAAAGTATTAATAAAATGGAGTTTGTTTTAGGTGTCGATTTAATCAATATCGAACCTATTACAGAGGTTAAATATGTGTATTTAGGTTCTATACAAGGTGGAGAGCTTGAAGAAGCAATAAATGATTATGAAGATTCTAATTACAATATTGCTATGTAATGTCAGAAGTTAAAATAAATCCAGAAAAATTACACCTCTTTCATATTAACATTATTGAAAGTTCAATAAAAGATTTACCAAACAAAGGTAAGGTCCCTTTTAGTATTAATGTGGCGCATAAAACAATGCACAATTTAAAAGATGAACGTATTAAAATAGGTCTGTTAATTGACCTCCAAACGAAAAGTTCTGAATCAAATAATGCAAATGCCCATTTTAATATAGATTTTCATTTTCAAATAGAAGAATTAAAAAATTATTTTGAATTAAACGAAAAGAACGAACCAATTTTTGCAGGTTTATTAATTGCAACACTATTAGGCGTTAGCTTTTCAACAGCAAGAGGCATTATTTACGAGCGATTATCAAATACAAATATGCAAGGAATTATTCTACCTGTTGTATCGCCTCAAAAAATGCTTTCGCAACAAATGAAAGAAGATCATAAGTAATTATTCCCCCGCAATCCAAAACCCGGATCGAGCATATAGAATCTATCCAGTGGATAGGTTTAACGAAGAGGCCAGCTGGCGTGGTGGGTTAAACTATTTTATTTTTTAGTCCCCACAACCCAAAACCCAGTTTTCTCGCTTGCCCTGGCTTGAGCCTGTCGAAAGCTCAAAACCCTCTGTCTTTTGTGTTGTTCCGCTTACCTTAGAAGTTTAGCGTTTTTTTAGTCGTTAAGGTAATAGCATATTGCAATTTGGTTTTTCATAAAATCAAACCAAAATACAATAAGCTATTCATCTATTATGGTATCATAAAAACCCTAAACTTCCCCAAGCTATGTTACATAATACAAGTTATAGTAGCAAACGGCACTATTCAAAGGTTTGCTATCGCAGTTTTAATGCATTTTGTAGCTATAACTGGTATTATGTAAAATATCCACTCTCCATCCGCACAAATCGGAACTAAAATTAAACAGTGGATATTCACGAGTACATTAATTTAAAATAAAAATAACACGAGCTAAATATCGGCTTGCCTACACTCAAATTTGAACTTAAACATAAACTTTTCGTTTCTTTGAAATTATAAAACCACTTTTCCCCACCACCCAAGTCAGCGGTTATAAAAAAATAGGCATATAAAATGTATTTATACGCCATAGCACATTACTTTTTTCGTTCCTTAAAAAGCAATAAGCTATTGTCTAAAAGTCCTGTATAAGTAGCTTGTTTAAATGCTGTTTTATCAAACAACTATTTAAAACGCTACACATACACACGCTTCATCCAACGCTCAAATACGAACTGAAACCTATTTTTTTAAGTGTTAATTCCCCTAAAAGTGTTTCCCTTTTTTAATTAAATAATCAGATGCTTGTTTTTCAATATCATCTTGTGTCCAAATCTTATTTTCCAACACCCAAGTATTTATAGTTTCCTTATCAAAATAAAGTCTTTTACCTCTTTTAGAATGCGGTATTGTATGGCTGCTTGTAAGTTTGTATATATGCGATTTTGATAAACCTAAATAATTTGAAAGCTGTTCTATATCCATAATTTTAGTAGTAATGAAGTTGGTTTCTTTTGCACCAATATTTGCATAAATGTTTATAAGTAAATTTTCAATGTGCTCTAATCTTTCATTAATAATGTCAAAAGGATTTTCCATAATAAGTAAGTCTATAATTAAGTAGAAAAATAAAAAAAGGAAGCAAATATAGGTAGCTACCTAAAGCCAACGCGCAATGCAATAAAGGTCAAGCCCTACGGGTTTTGAATAAAACTTTTTTTAAAGAAACTCTTTTCGCCTGTTTCAACATTTTTGCATAAAAAACTTTTATACAAAAACCTTGACAGCATCACCCACGCTACCTTAACATCCGCTTTCCTTTTTTCTTTTCTTTTTAAAAATTTATGCAAAAGAAAAAAGTCCAATCGATAAGACTGGACTTTGATGAATTCAGTAAAGGTTACCAATCAAAACTGAATAGCTTTATTTTTTAGGTTTTGTTAACCATTTTAAAAAGAGGGATACAGAAAAACTCACCGTAGCACCAACGACTGCTAAAATAACAGTTTTTAGAATATCTTCCGAAAAAATATTCGGTACGATACTCAATAAAGTACCAGACGTGGTGCCTACTTTAAGTGAAAGATCTGTTTTCATGATTCTAATTTACTTGATCATTTATTTGCGGCTGTTTTTTAGCCTGATCATCAACCGTGACTTGACTAACAGCTGATAAAACACCACCTGCAACCGCTACATAACCAGCGATGGTTACAATACTTGCAGGTAAGGCAATAGGAGCAGCAATAATACTACCGCTAACCGCTAATAATGATAATCCAATGGTTCTCAAAACTCTAAAAAATTTAGGCGTGGGAGCTTTAGCTCGTTCTGTTAAATTCATAACTTATAATTTAAGATGAAACATTTTAAGTAGAGGTAATTAACAATTGTACTTGTGTTGTCTTGTCTAACTTTGGAAAAACCAAATCAGTCAATTTTTTAAGTGCTTTTCTTGAATAATTACCCTTACCTATTCCTGTGCAATAAGATACTGGTGCAATACAACCTAAAAGTTCCTTTTTGGCATTATTTGCAGGATGAATTAATATAAAGTCTCTTCCTGGAACATCAATGAGATGAATATGCCAACCAAACTTATTGCTATATCGCTTTTTTAGAATGTACTTCCCTTCTGGAACACAAGACACCAGGCGCTTGTTATTTAACCAGGGCAATTCAATAGTGTAACAAATAGTTTCGCCATCGTTTTGCAACAAACCTAGTGTACCTTCAGGGAAATAGATTCTATGTAATACCAATAGCATTATACACCACTATCTACTTTTACAATAGATAATGGGTTGTATGCACCATTTTTAAGCGGATACATTTGGCCATTTATCTCTTGATAAAATTCAATCCCCAGTGCTAAAAACAAAGGACTAGTACTGTTAGCAGTAACAGCATTACTCAAATTGATTGCTGCAGTTGCAGTAGTATCCCATGGTAAAATGGCTGTTTCTGAAGTAGCAACAACAAAAGTTTCTGCTTCAAAATCTACTTCAGCACCACCAGAAACCATTTTAAAATGCGTAGTACCACTTGGAGCTGCAATCATATTAGATGGAATAAAAGAAGCCAAATCAGCATCCAAAGTACCAGCGACACGATCAATAGTTGCGGTAAATGGAGCAAACAAACTAGTCCCTAATTTCCCTCGAATATTAAATTCAAATCCAAATAACAATTCAGCCTCACCATCAATCACATTTCGCAATCCACGTTCACTAGTAGTGTCCGCTTGAATCACTTTAACCATAGATTGGGTTAACCTGCTTACCATTCTGCTATCTGCAGAATTTAAAAGCAATGGACGTAACGCAGTTCTTAAAATTTTACCTGCTTTCCCTGCTCTACCAAACTCGGATCCATTTTCACGCGTTCTCTGAAATGCTGGATCCGTAGCGATGCGTTGTGCATCAACACCACCCTTTTCGCGTGCTAAATGTCCGTCTTGGGTTTTATAAAAGGTAATATCTCCAATAGTACCTTTTAATTTAATTATGCCTTTTTGCCTTGCCATAATTTTAAATATTTAGTTAAACAATCCGTTTAAATCTTTAAGATGTTGCAACAAACTAGATAGATTTTAAATCAAATATCAAACGACTAAAGCAATAATAAAAGTAAGGGCTATGCCATATGTCACTATCTGATACAAATGGCAGAAAACAACATTAATAACCTCTGGTGAGGCACAAAAGTTGAGGTATCTTTCTAAAAAAGGAAATCAATTAAAAAATAGTATTTTTAATCAGGCTTATAAAGTAAAATCATTTAGTAAGTTAATGTATATCAAAGCCTAATCAAAAGTATAGATAGTATATGAAAAATGACATGCAAAGAGTATGCATCTATCCAAAAGACGTTCAGCTAATCACAGGAAAGAGTTATCGTCAAAGTGTTAGACTCGTACGGAAAATTAAAGAAGACCTCAATAAAACCTCTAATGAGTTCTTAACTATTGATGAGTTTTGTGCTTATGCTGGCATAAAATATGAACAAGTCTCCCACTTGATTTTAGGATAAAAATCAATTTAAAGTTTTGGAGAAATTTCATTTAAAAAACAATCTTTATACTTTTAATACTAGTTCAATTTTTAGTGTTCGTAATAGCAAAACCCTTGTATTTATTGACTTAATTCACTATTTTTACAATACACAATTTAGTGGTATTTAGTACGTAAAAAAAGGAGTCTAAATCGGTTACCTTAATTGATTAAAAAATCATAAGCAACTAATTTACAACAGCATATGAAGAGGATTAAAATCCCTCTTTCTCCGCAACAAAAGCTCTACTTTAATTAGTAGGGCTTTTTTTATTATAGTATATTTCATAAATAACTATAAAAAAGCCCTAAAACAATAGCTTTAGGGCTTATATTAATTTTAAAATAGTGTATGCTATTACTTCAACTCTAACTTTTGTGTTTTGCTGAAGCCTTCACCTCTAAGTTTAACAAACTTCTCATGTAGTTCCTTTAGCCTTTCTGGGTTTTCTTTAGCTATATTGTTTTGTTGTGCTAAATCGTCTTTCAAATTGTAAAGTAACGGTTCATCACTATTACCAACTTCAATATTCACTTGTGTGTTTATAGGTTTACCACCGTAGGCTGGAATATAAATATAATCTCCGCTACGTAAAGCTGTTCTTGAGGTTGCTTCAATAATTAAATTATCTCTACCTGTATTGCTTTTTCCTAAGAAAACATCTAATAATTCCTTACTATCTGTTGAAGTTTCTTCTGTTCCCACTAATTTGGCAAGAGACGCTAATAAATCCATTTGACACACTAATGCATTGGATGTTCCTGGTTTAATTTGTCCTTTCCAGTAGGTAATAAAAGGCATGCGTGTACCTGCTTCAAATAAACTGTATTTACCACCTCTTAAAACGCCTGCTGGTTTGTGGTTTCCTATTTTAGTATCGGCATCATCATAATAGCCATCGTTTAAAACGGGGCCATTATCACTTGAGAAAACTATTAACGTATTATCTAAAATACCTTCTGCTTCTAAGGTTTTAATGAATTCACCAATACACCAGTCTGCTTCTAAAATAACATCTCCTCTTGGTCCCATTCCAGACTTACCAGCAAACCTTGGGTGTGGTGTGCGCGGTACGTGTGGTTGTTGCATGGCGTAGTATAAAAAGAAAGGTTGGTTTTTATGTGTTTTTACATAGGTTTGTGCTTTTTCTAGGAAATGGTCTGCCATATCTACATCGCTCCATTTTGCAGCTTCTCCGCCTTTCATGTAGCCTATTCTTGGTATACCATTTACTATACTGTTATTATGCCCGTGGTGCCATTTCATGGTTGTTAATTCTGGGTTGTCTTTTCCTGTTGGTTGTCCTTCAAAGTTATTTTTATAATCCACTTCAATAGGGTCATTAGGGTCTAAATTAACTACATGCCCGTTTTTAATATATACTGTAGGTACGCGATCTTGGGTTGCTGCAAGAATATATGATTCATCAAAACCTACTTCATTTGGTCCTGGCGATACACGTTCATTCCAGTTAACATTACCTGAGCCTAAACCTAAATGCCACTTACCTACTATAGCTGTTTGGTAACCTTGTTTTTTAAGCATTTTTGGTAAGGTTTGTTGTTCTGTGCTAATAATTAATGGTGCTGTACCTGGTAAAATTTTAGCGTTTTTGTTTTTCCATGGGTACATACCAGTTAACAATGCGTATCTACTTGGTGTACATGTTGCCGATGATGCATAACCATTAGTAAATTTTATTCCACCGTTAGCCAAGGCGTCTATGTTTGGCGTTTGTAATTCTGTAGCGCCGTATGCGCTTAAATCTCCGTAGCCTAAATCGTCTAAATAAATTACAACTATGTTTGGTTTTTGGGCTGTTTTGGTTTTAGAAACATCAGCCGTTTCCTTTTTGTTTTTAGCACAACTAATTATTAAAAGTGTGCTTAAAAAAAATAATACAAGCTTATTCATTTTTAATGTATTCATTTTATGTTTAGTGTTTATGTAATTACAAATATTGCATTTTTTTAATTATACAAATAACCAAATACCTTTTTGTATACCATAAATGGTTAATATACCCCTAAAATTTGGTTTTTAAATTTAAATAAAACAAAAAAACTGAGCTTAATTTATTGTAGTTGTATGTTTAATACATGTAGCCACAAGTAATTTTTAAAACTAAATTTTTGTATTTATTTAAAACATTACATTATAATTTAACGTTTGATAATAAGGTAACAAATGGTTTATTCTTATTTTGCATAATAATTGCCTAGGTTTTGTATAACCTTTTTTAGCAATAAATTTTTCTTTTGTTAAAGGCTTCCTTATAATTTAGCTTCAAACTTAAAACAGGCTCATGTTTCAATACATTTATAAGATTTTTTTAATTTGTTTTATTACTAACATTGGCTATTGCCAAACTGTACCTGCTATACAAGGTAGTGTTTTTGATGAGCAAAATTTACCTCTAGAATTGGTATCTGTGGCTTTTTTAAAACAAAAAGACTCTACACTTATAAATTACACAATTACAGATAGTAAAGGTTATTTTTCAATGACCGATGTACCTAAAGGTAATATTACCGTGCAAATTTCATTTATGGGTTTTAATACTTTTAAAAAAAATATTACATATAACAACACGCCAATTGATTTAAAAACCATTGTACTTAAAGAAAGCCCTAGTGTTTTAGATGCTGTAACAATATCTGCCGTTGTGCCTGTACAAGTAAAAAAAGATACGCTGGCTTTTAATGCAAGTGCTTTTAAAGTGAATGCTGATGATAATTTAGAATCTTTACTAACAAAATTACCTGGTTTAGAAATAGAGTCTGACGGCAAAGTAGTTGCTCAAGGTAACCAAGTAACCCGAATTTTTGTTGATGGTAAAGAGTTTTTTGGCGGCGATCCTGCATTGGTTTTAAAAAATCTTTCGGCCGATGCCATTGAAAAAGTTGAAATAATTGATAAAAAAAGTGAAGATGCAGAACTTACTGGCGTTGATGATGGTAATAAAGAAATGATTATTAATTTCACCTTAAAAAAGAGCAAAAAAAATATGGGCTTTGGTAAACTTGCCGCTGGTACGGGTTTAGATAGCCGCTATTTTAGTAATTTAAATTACAATAAATTTAATGCCAAAACACAAATATCTGTAATAGGTAAGTTTAATAACATTAATATAACTGGATCTAACATTCAAGGTTTTTTAGAAAATGCCAATGGTATTGCCGATGAAGATGATGATGATACTACCAACAACCCAAAAACACGAAGCCTTAGCGGCTATTTAAAAACCGAAGTTGCTGGTGCACATTTTGGTCATGAATTTAAAGATAAAGTTGATGTTAATGCCGATTATTTTTATAACCTTTCGGAAAATAAAGGTGCTTCTTCTTCAAAAAGAGTATCATTTACAAATATGAATAATTTTGATTATGAATCTGAAGATACGTTTAACCGGTTGTCTAAAAATCATAACTTCAATTTTAATTATAAACACCGTGCAAATAAAAATAATAGGCTTATAGTTAGAGGAAAATTAAATGCCATTGAAAACATAACTAATGATACCAAAAACGGAACATTTACCAATAGCGATGGTGAATTAACCACCACAAACCAACAAAACCTACATAATAACAACACACGCAACACAGCTAATTTCAACATAGATTATTACCAAAAACTACAAAAAAACGGACGTAGTTTTAATACCGGTTTTAACACCACTTTAAATACACAAAACAGAGAAAATAACCAATACACATTTACGGTTAGAAACTTACACAAAACAACGCCTAATGAACGAGAAATTGAAACAGTTAGAGATGAAAAATTTAACAACAATAACTACAATTTCAATTTTAGGTTTACTGAACCTATTGCAGATAAACATTACTTTAAACTACAATCTTTTTTAAGGTTTAAAACCGAAAAAGAAGATATTTATCAATTAAAAAACACCATTACAGATAACAAAGAAGAGTTACTAGCCTTTAAGTACAAACACTTAGAAAACAGTTTTCAAACACGTTTTGCTCATAATTATGTATCACCAAAATTAAACATTTTCAACGCTTTAGAACTTCAAGATTTAAGCCGAAATTTTGGGATAATTACAGAGGCTTCAATTACCAAACACTTATTTTTTTTAAACCCTATTTCTAACATTCTTTATAAACCTAAAAAAGGCCATAAATACAGGTTAGCCTATAAAAAAGTAATACGAAACCCCAGGAAACAACAGAGTTCTACGGTTATTAATGATTTGAATCCGTTTTACATAAGGCAAGGAAACCCCAATTTAAAGGCTGAAAAAATGAATGAAATAGCTCTTACTGCAAATGTTTTTAATTTTAAATCTTCAACTACTTTTTATAGCCGAATTTTATACCAACATGCCACCAGTGCTATTGTACAAAGTATTGCTATTGATGATAATTTTGTTAGAACCCGTAGCTACCAAAACAGTGGCAACAGAAAAGTGTTTACAGCCAACTTTAGCCTTAGCAAAAAACTAAAAGGTCTTGGGGTTAGGTACACTTTAAAAAACAAAAATGCTTACAGAACTTCAAATTCTATTATTAATTTACAACTTAATGATGTTACATCAAAAGACTTTTTTGTTGGCTTATTACTTGAAAACTCTAACAAAAATGTTGTTGATTTAAAATTTGGAGCCGATTATAGCGTTAATAACACCGATTTTTCTTTAGAAGAAGATTTAAACAGAACTTACAGACAACAAAAATATTTTTCAATGTTTGATTATGATTTAACCAGTAAATTAAACATAAACACACAGTTTGATTATATTATTTTTTCTGATAATCAATTTTCATCAAACACTAGATTACCAATTTGGAGTGCTGCATTTTCATACAACCTATCTAAAAACAAAAAAAATATATGTAAACTCCTTTTAATAGACTTATTAAACAAAAATGTTGATGTTTACAGGCGCAGTACTACCAATTATTTTGAAGAAACTACCTCTGAAAGTTTAGGGCGTTACGTTATTTTAAGCTACACTTATAAACTTAATAGTAGGCCTAAAAACAAAAAAGCATAAATTACTAAACTACTAAACCATAAACTAACGCAATAGAATAATTTATATAGATAATAAAGTACTCTTACTAGTTATTTTAATAGAACATTTCTTTTAAAACTTATACTCAAACCAATCAAAACTTGCGGTTTTACTACTTTTATTTCCTGAAGAAGTAGCATACATGCCAACATAAACACCGTTAAAACGTTGTGCAACATCATCAGATACTATGGTGTAATCTTGTGTGTTTGCAATTGGTTTTAAGCTATGTTCATCTTCACCATAAAAAAACTGAGCTTTTATACCATTTACTTCAACTTTAAAAATGACTTCTTTTTTAGTATATGCTACTGAAGCTATTTTTTCTGATTTAAAATCACCTTTATTATCTTTTTGTAATGTTTTTAATAAAACAATTTTATTTTTAGTTTTTAATAATTGAAAATGATTACCATGTCTTCGATAAATAACTAAACCTGCGCTCTCATTCTCTTTTTTTGTTTTAAAAGCTAATTTAGTGGAGGCTGTATAATTATGATGACGAGTACGTTGCGCTATAAATGAAGGGTTTACTAATTCTGAAACTGTTTCAGGACGTAATTGCAATTCTAAAACACCATTGTTTATTTTATACCACTTAAATTTTGGCGATCTTAAAAAGTTCCATTCTAAAGCTAAAGTATTTTTATTAAAATCATCTTTTTCTGGAATTTCTGGTACGGGTGTCCATGGTAAATTTGGCCGCTCTTGTTCTGCTTGCAATAAACCTTTACCTGGGTTATAAATTGGTGTAATTCCACTTTCTTGTTGTGTCATTTCTACTTTTGCCAAAAAGGTTTCTCTGGCAAGAGTTATAAAACCATTAACGCGTCTTTTGGCTAACAAAACACTCCACCAATCGCCATTTTGTGTTTGTACCAAATCGGCATGTCCTGTTTGACCAATAAAGTGTGTTTTCCCTAAATGACGATGTGTCATAACAGGGTTTGCGTGGTTAGGTACGTATGGTCCCCATAAGTTTTTACTATTAAAAACAGTTACAGCATGGTATTCTCCAGTTCCACCTTCACCAATTAATAACAAATATTCGCCATCAATTTTATATAAATGAGGTCCTTCTGCCCATCGAGCATTAGATGCATGCCCATAAGTTAATTGTTTTTTTTCGCCTAAAAGCACTCCTTTGTCAGGGTCTATTTCTTGCATCCAAACACCGTTTTTTCCAGGCCATTCTTTTTGAGTTCCATCAACAATTCCTGCTCCTGTATAATAACATCGTCCATCATCATCCCAAAATAAAGAAGGGTCTATACCTGGTGCATTATCAATCCACATTGGATCACTCCATGGTCCTTCAGGGTTTTTAGCTGTAATTATAAAATTCCCCTTTTGCCCTACCATTGTCGTGATTATATAAAAGGTACCATTGTTATACCTAATAGATGGCGCAAAAATGCCATTTGAATTTCTAAGTCCATCTTTATAAACTATTTGATTTGGCCTGTGTAACCCGTAACCAATTTTTTCCCAATTAACCAAATCTTTACTTTTATGAATTGGTAAACCTGGATACCACTCAAATGAAGAGTTTACCATGTAATAAGTGTCATCTACTCTACATATTGAAGGGTCTGGATAGAAACCAGATAAAATAGGGTTTTTAACAGTTTTGGGAACTGCTTGAGCAGAAATGACAAAACTAAAAACCAATAACAATAAAAAGGATAAAAAACGCATACTATTCTTTGTATCCATCAGCAAATTCAGCTTTAATATTTCTATTTCTTGAGAAACTAAACCTAGATATATACTGGTCATTAGCCCACCAAGGCTTGCCTGGATAATTTTTAGACACGTGATGAAGCCCCCAACTCAAAGCCTCGGTTGGATGCTTATCATTATCTAAAGTTGTAACAAGCCCCATAGCCGAGGGCACCCAGTTTATGTAAGACATTATTTCAAAATTAATACCATCTGGCGCATATTGAATGGTTTGTCTTTCGGGTCCATCATGTGATGACACCATAGCAATACCTTCTTTATATTTCCATACACAAAGCTCATGCCCACTATGTGTAATTGGGTTGTATTCGGATTTAACATAAGGCCCCGTTATACTATCGGCAATGGCAACACCCCAACGAATTTCGCGTCCGCCAGCTGTATTTCGTTCACCCATGCGCTCTCCTTTGTAATACAAATAGAATTTATTTTTATAATACAATAATGTTGGGTCATGTACCTTCTGGCTATCAAAGCTTCCTTGAGATTTTACAGCAAACCTACTGTCTTCATCTCCTAACCATTCGCCATCTTTTGAAGCTTCTAAAATAGGTGATTCAAGTCGTTTCCACGGTCCATTAGGGCTATTAGCAATAGACATGCCCACCGTATTAAAAGTTCTGTTTAAGTATGGTGCTTTAACGCATTGATACACCAAATAATATTTGCCTTTATGTGCTAAAATTTCAGGAGTAAACACAGACCTATCGTCATAAGCGCCTTTTGGGCCATAGGTAATAGCTACACCTTGCTCTTTCCAATCCCAACCATCTTTTGATGTTGCATACCAAATTTCGGTTTTATCCCAAGGGAATACTTTTTTTTCAGGATCACCCGTGCCAAACCCATACGTTTTACCTACAGATTTTGAGTACCAAGTGTAATACAAACCATCAACCTGAATAACCATTGTAGGATCGCGGCGTATAACACCTTTTTCATAACCTATATCTCCTTTTAACTCGTGATTATTGAAAGTGCCAAACCACTGGTCATTTTTATGATAATTGTTTCTTAGTGCTCTTTTTGATGCGGCACTCATTTTATCGGGGTTTCCTATCGCAAGGAAATCATAATCTTCTTGCGTGTATTGCGGTTTAGTTTCTGTAATACTTTCAGTTTTTGATTCTTGCTTGGTATTACATGAAAAAAGTAGTGTGAAAGAACACAAAATGGTAATAAAAAACTTCATTATTTTTAGTTTAGTGTTTTATGCTTTAAAGTAATTTTATTGAGGCGTAAACCTATATTAATCATTCCAATGTTTGTTAACTATTGCTTGTATTTCAGGAAAGTCTTCATCGGTTTCATTTAAATCTATACGTTGTTGTTTTAATTGGGCTTTCATTTTAGTAATAATGCCTTGGTATTTAGGATCATTATAACGGTTATGCAATTCTTCAGGATCGTTTTTTAAATCATAAAACTCCCATGTATGAGGTGTTTCTCGTTCAATGCCATAATATTGTGTTGCCCAATAATGCTTTTTAAAATCTTCTTCAGGTAAATAATGTTTTCCGTAGTAAAACATAAGTTTATAATCTTTTGAACGCACCCCAAAATGTGCAGGCACATAATGGTGAATAATATGCATCCAATAGCGGTAATAAGTAGTTTCTCGCCAGTTATTTTCTTCTTTACCTTGTAGTGTATTTATAAAACTTTTACCTTGCATATACTCAGGTGTTTTACCACCTGCTAGCTCAATTATTGTTGGTGCATAATCGGTATTATTTACTAACAAATCTGTTACACTTTGTGGTTTTATCATTTTTGGGTAATGCATAATGTATGGCATGCGCATAGCTTCATCATACATCCAACGTTTATCTTGTAAATCGTGCTCACCAAGCATCATACCTTGATCTCCTGTATAAATTATTACAGTATTTTCCCAAAGGCCTTCGGCTTTTAAATAGGCAAATAATTTTCCTAAATTATCATCAACACCTTTTACGCAGCGTAAGTATCTTTTTAAATAATCTTGGTAAGCTACATGTGCAGAATTTGAACGCCCTTGTAAACTATCTTTATGAAAAAAGATATTATAATTTCTGTACATGTGCCTGTTAGAAACCGATGTACCAATATAATTTGTAAGCGAATCGTTTTTTCCTCTTGTACCTTCAGAACCCCAATTAGGTTGATAATATAGGCTTGATGGCTCAGGAATTTCAGTATTAGCTAAAAAATCTTCGTATCTAGGCGCATATTCAAACATATCATGCGGTGCTTTGTAATGATGCATTAAAAAGAATGGCTTGTTTTTATCTCTATTTTTTAAATAATCAATAGAGGCATCTGTAATAACATCTGTTGAATGCCCTGTAGTTTCTACTTTATTTTTTTTCCAAGCACCTTTACCTTTTTCGTAAAACGAAGGATTAAAATACTTACCTTGACCTGGCAGAACCTTATAATAATCAAAAGCCGAAGGCTCTATATGTAAATGCCATTTTCCTATTATTGCTGTTGAATATCCAAGCTTTTTTAGCTCTTTTGGCAAATATTGCTTTTCGGGATCTAAGGCGATATCTAAATCTAAAACACCATTGGTTTGCGGGTATTGCCCAGATATAATTGAAGCTCTGCTAGGTGTACAAATTGAATTGTTACAAAATGCGTTGGTAAAACGCATACCATTATTTGCTAATTTATCAAGGTTAGGCGTTAGGTTTAATTCTGATAATCTACCACCATAGGCACCAATGGCTTGTGAAGTGTGATCATCAGACATGATGAAAATTATATTAGGCTGTTTGTTTTGTGTGTAACTTATTAAGGCAAAACATGCCAATAAAACTGAAAATACTATTTTTTTTGTCATCACTAAACTCTTATAAGTAATATTTTAATTTTTTAATTTATAAACACGTATGTAATCAATTAAGGTAGTTCTATCTTCTTTACTTGCTGTTGCAACCTTACTACCAGTTTCGGGAATAGGGTTCCAATCATATGCTTCAATAGAAAACTGTAATATCAATTCTTGATTAAAAGGGACAGGAGGATTTAAAGTATATACATATTCCCCATCTAAATAAAACAATAGTTCTGTTGCGCTTTTCCAATAAAAACCATAAGTATAAAAGCGCTCATGATTTTTAGTTGGTGGTGCCATTTTTTTTTGGTCTCTAACTTGTTTTACACAAGCCGATCCTCTATGTATGGCATTAGAATGCATTATCTGATCCCAATCATAAGCCCATTTGTGCGTTTTTTCAGTTAATACCCCAACAGATTCTGTGATATCAATTTCATTTTTATTTTCACAAGTACCTCTGTGGCATAACCAAAAGCCTCCACCCATTTCGGTTTTGTTCATTTTCATTCTACATTCATAATAATGACCTACAGATGTTTTTTTATAAGAACGTAAAATACCACCGTGATATTTGTAAATTGTTTTTCCTTTTACAACAGGTTTTGGTAACTCTCCAACCTCAATACTCAAAAAGCCATTACCTATACCAAAACTTTCTTTTTGAAATAAAGCGGGCGCTCTACCAGTCCAATTTAGTTCATAATGACCTTCTGGATCTATATTCCATTTCTCTTTATCAATCTTTTTATCATTAAATTCATCACTTAATGCCTCTACCTTTTCCCAAACTTTACCCTCAATTTTAGGTGGTTGACCAAAGCTTACTATTCCTATTAAACAAATGGTTATAATAGCTAGTTTATTTTTTAAAGTTAAGTAATTCATTGATTTAATTTTAATGTTTAATTTTAAATACCCATGCGTTTTTAAGATTAGTGTTTTTTGGTAATGAAATATTTAAACCATTTTCTGTTTGTTTATATGTTATTTCACCTTCAAATCCTAAAAGCTGAACATCTTTCACTTTTAATTTTGTAGTTGAAAGGTACTTAATATTAATATCTTTTGTAGGCGGAATTAAAATAGTTGCGTAAACAAAACCATTTCTTGTAGTAAAACGAATATCCTCCTCTGTAAAGCCTTTATTTTTGCCTTCAGAAAGGTGCCCAGTTTCTGTTTTTGTTGGTCCTTCACCATAAATATCATAATATTTAGAGCCGTAAACAGCTTCTCCATTTATTTTTAACCACTCGCCTATTTCTAACAAAGTTCTCTTTTGATCATCTGGAATAATTCCATCTTTTCTTGGACCAATGTTTAATAATAAGCAACCATTTTTACTAACAATATCCATAAGATCTGCAATTAAGCTACCTGATGTTTTTGGAATCCAGTTTTTAGCGTAATACCAAGAATTTTTACCTATAGACGTATCTGTTTGCCAATAATCTTTACGTAATGAGTCCATTTTACTACGCTCTAAATCTAGCATGTGCGTACCTGGTTTAAAGGATTCATACCTTAAGTTTTTAGTTTGAAGCACTACATTTTTATTGCGCTTTAAACCTGAATTGTAATAATATGCTGCTAATTTTTTATGATATGGCGCAAACTCTGGACGGTCTAAATAAAAATCGAACCAAAGAATATCTGGTTGGTAGTTATCTATAATTTCTTTAGTTCTTGGCCACCAAGTATTAGCCAACCATTCTGCACTAGCAGGCGAATAAGGCTCATGCTGTGGTGCGTATAAAGCTGCAAACTCTGGGTTTCCAGTATCAAACCTATCACTTTGTGTGTAAAAATTCCAGTTGAATGCTAAGTGTGAACTTACACCACAAATAAGCCCTTGGTTTTTAATTTCATTGGTAAGTTCTTTTAAAACGTCTTTTTTTGGCCCCATAGCAACAGCATTGTAGGGTGTTATACTAGATTCATACAAAGCAAAACCATCATGATGTTCTGCTACTGGCACAACATATTGAGCGCCAGCCTCCTTAAATAAATCAACCCAAGCTTTTGCATCAAAGTTTTCCATGGTCCACATTGGTATTAAGTCTTTATATCCAAAAGTCTTAGGGTCTCCAAATTTTTCTTTGTGGTATACAGATGCTGGGTGCGGAATGTCATTTATTTTTTTTCCTGTGGTGTGGTCTACATGACCTTCGTCTAAATACATCCAACGTGGGTACCAATCGGTGTGTAATTCTGCCACAGAATTAGGTCCCCAGTGAATAAAAATTCCAAATTTGGCATCTTTCATCCATTGCGGGATTTCATATTGCTTTAAGCTCTCCCAGTTTTCTTCAAACTTAAAAGCCTTTTCAGCCTTTTTATTTTCTTCTTCTTTTGTTTTACAATTGAAACACATTAGTGTTATAAATAGTAATAAAAAAATGTTTTTACTCATTTTAGTTTAGTTTATCGTTTAAAAAAATTATAGTTGTCTCATATCCTGCCATTTTTCTTGAATTGAACTGTTGGGATCAGTTCTTTGAAATTTTGCTACATAGGTTTGCCATTCTTCCTCTCTTGGTAGTTTTTGCCATTTAGGACCAATTTCATCTAAATTAAAATCTGGTTTAGTATCCATTACCAAAATGGCTTGAGTTCCCGAAAGATAAATTTCCATATCTTTTACACCAACTGTTTTCATATTGTTGGTAATTTCAGGCCATGCTTTACCCATACTGTGTATTTCTTTATACTCTTCTATAAGCGCTTCATCTTCTTGCAATAACAAGGTCCAGACAAAGCGCTTTTTATCTCCAACACTTCTTTTTAATTGTCCTTCACGGGCATTAAAAATTTCTTTTTGTTCGAATTTATAAACTCTTTCCAAAGGCGCGTTTTCAAATGAAAATGATGTGTTTTCTTTCTGAAAAACGTCTTGAAAATCTATCTCTGAAATTATGCTTTTTAATGCACTATCTATACTTAAACTATGCAGTATTGGTATAGTATCTATAAGTAAAAAAAAGTCTTTTTCTTTTTGATAAATTTCAAATGAAAGTATACCAACTTCAGTTAATTTTTCTTGAATTTTTTCTGAATTCAATATATTACTGAATTGCGCCATGGTTTCTTTATCAGAAGTGATTAAATACGTAAATCTTCTGAACTGATTTTTCATTTAATTAGGCTTTTATTTTTACTTTATATCCTTTAATTCCGAAGAATAATAAATACACATAACATATTAATGGCATTATAAAGGCGTATTTAATGCCTGCTGTATCTGAAATGTAGCCCATTAAAGGCGGTACAATAGCACCTCCAACAATACCTAGCAGGAATACTGAAGAGCCCGTTTTGGTGTATTCCTTCAAATCTTTCATACTTAAACTAAAAATAATTGGGTAAATAATTGATGTGAAGAACCCAACAATTGATAAGCATGTTAATGAAAAATAGCCATTGGTAACTATAGCTAATGTTACCATTATAAACGCACTTATACTACAAAATACTAATACGTTTTGTGGCTTAAATTTCTTTAAAATATAGACTCCTAAAAGTCTTCCTAAAAGCACTAAGCCCATAAATGCTGTAATAAACTGCGCCGCTTTTTGCTCTGTTAATTCTGGTAAATTAAACCATTTGGCATATCTAATAATAAAACTAACAATACCTACCTCTGCGCCAACATAAAAAAATTCTGCACCAACACCATATAGGGTGTGCTTAAACTTCAAAATATCTTTTAATGGTTTTTTACTGCCTCCCTGTTCTTCTTTAATTACTGGTAATTTTGTAAAAACTACAATTAAAGCAATAATTACTAAAATGGCTCCTAGTACAATGTAGGGTGGTTTTACCAAATCTGCTTCGCCAGATAAAAACGTTTCTAATTGGCTTGGTGTAAAAGCATCAATTGTAGTTTGTGGTACATCTTCTTCATGTAAAAGTAACAATGCGGCCAATGATGGTGCTACAGTAGCGCCTACCGAACCTATAGCGGCTGCCATACTTAAACGGCTTGAAGCGCCTTCGGGATTTCCTAATTTAGTAATATATGGTGATGCCGTTACTTCTAAAATAGCAAAACCAGCTGCCATTACAAACAACGCTAACAGGAAAAATGAATATACGCGTGTTTCGGCTGCTGGATAAAACAAAAATGCTCCTATAGCTGCTATTAATAGCCCTACAATCATTCCCATTTTATAGCCTTTTTTCTGAATGTACCATCCTGCAGGTAACGCCATTACAAAGTAGGCACCAAAAAAGGCAGATTGTACTAATGAGGATTGAAAATCTGTAAGCTGGCAAGCTCTTTTTAAATGTGGAATTAAAACATCGTTTATATTTCTACTTAAATTCCAAAAAAACATTAATGCCATTACTATAATTAGTGGCACCAGAAATTGTGAGTAGTTGTTTTTTTTATCTTGCATTTAGTTTAAGTTTTAGTTTAGTTTAGTTTTTAGGTCTATTTGTAACAGTAACTTGTTACAGAGTCATAAATTTGTATTAATGATATGATAATGAAACGAGTTTAGCATGACAATACTTTCAATTTTATAATTCTATAATGGCTTTTATTAAATCTTTTTGTTCATAAAGTTTTTCAAATTCTGTGAGCACATCATCAAAATGTATTCTATGTGTTATAAATGACGAAGCATCTATTTTGCCAGCTTCTATTAACCTGATAATTCTACCAAAATCTTCACTCATGGCCGCTCTACTAGCTTTAAGCGTTAATTCTTTTTTATGGAACGAAGGATCGTGAAAAACAACATCTCCCATAAACAACCCTATAAAAACTATTGTTCCTCCTGCCGCTGCATATTTAAAGGTATTCATCATTGAGGTTTTATTGCCAGTAGCATCTAAAATTACGGTTGGTAAATCTCCTTTTAAAAGTGCCTCTAACTCTTCCTCTACATTTCCTAAAGCATTTATGGTATCTTTTACTTTTGTGATGTCCTTACACTTTTGTAGTTTAGCATCATCAACATCCATTGCAATCACTCGAGCACCCGTTAATTGAGCAAATTGAATGGTGCCTAAACCAATAGGCCCAACGCCAATTACCAAAACAATATCGTCTTCTTTAATATCAGCTCTATCAACGGCATGACAACCAATAGCTAGAGGTTCTATCATAGCCAATTGATCGTCTGATAGCGAATTAGTAGCATGTAAAAATTTAGCCGGATACACAAAATACTCTTGCATTCCGCCATCAACATGCACACCTAAAACTTGTAAATGTTCGCCGCAATTGGTTTTACCTCTGCGAACTGCTTGACCAATAATATCGTTGTAATAAGGCTCTACAGAGCATTTATCGCCTACAGAAACATTTGTAACATCATCTGCTACGGCAACTACTTCAACGGCTAATTCATGCCCTAAAATTCTTGGGTAGTAAAAAAACGGTTGTTGCCCTTTAAACGCGTGCAAATCTGTTCCACAAACACCAATTTTATTTACTTTAACCAAAGCGTTTCCTGATGTTAAAGTATCATTGGGTTTAGCAACATCTAGTTGCTTCCAGGTACCCGGTTCTTTTAATTGTATTGCTTTCATTTAGTTTGAGGTTTTAATACAAGCTGTTACTTCGTTGAATAATTCTTCGGAAAGTTTTCCTGCATTCCAATCATCTACTGTTGCTTTAATTTGCTCTGGTGTTCTTGCTCCCATCACTACTCTATCGGCTTCTTTTATTGAAAATAAATAGCGTTGTGCTAATGTTGCTAATGGCATATTATGTTTGTCTGCTATTGCTTTAACTCTTGTTGCATTTTCTAAATCCAATTGAGTTATCCATTCTCCATCTACACCTTCAGTTTTATATTTTTCAAAACGATTTCCTAAAAGCGAAAAGTGCAAAGCAGAAGCTGCATAATATGCTATTCCTTCGTTATGATAACTTTGAATTTCGCCATTAAAAGCTGAAAGATTACAAGCATCCATATGCAGGAAACCTGATACAACATCAAAATTTTCTTTAGTAATAAATGGTTTAAATGCTTCAGACGGATTTCCTCCTACACCTAATGAACTTACTAAACCTTGGGCTTTAAATTCTTTTAAAGTTTTCAAAACTTCGTCTATATTTTCCATTGGTACTAACTGTGGCTCATGTAAAAAAAGCAGATCAATTTTATCTAACCCTAAAGTTTTTAAACTGTTATCTAAGCTACGCTTCATGCCATCGGTACTATAATCTAGTTTCACTTCAAAAGCATCTTTACCTTTTAACCGCCCAATTTTAGTGCTTACAAAAGGTTTAGCGCCTTTCCATTCTCTTAATGCCATTCCTACATAATATTCTGCATTGGCATAAGATGGCGCAGTATCTAGAGCGGAAATTCCATTTTCAAAAGCATATAATAAAGCATCTATAGAATCACGCTGATCTACTTTTCCCCAAACGCCTCCTAAGCCTGATGTTCCGTAAACTAAACGGGTTTGATTATTAAAAGCTGGACTTATTGCGTGGTCTCCTGTTATATATGTTGGTTTCATAATTTACTTTCATTTGAGTGAGATACAAAATCCCACTTTGTGGGTTAAAAGTTTACGGTTGCACCGCCATCAACTGGTAAAATAACGCCGGTGATATATTTAGCGCCTTCTGAACTTAAAAATACTGCTGCATTACCAATATCTTCTGTAGTTCCAAAATGATCCATGGCAATTCTATTGGTTATTTGTTGTTTTCGTGCTTGATCTTTGTTAACTGCATTTAAAAACATACTAGATGTTATCCAACCTGGTGCTATAGCGTTTACACGTACATTATCTTTGGCGTATTCAGTAGTTAAGCTGTTAACAAGACCTGTTAAAGCCGTTTTAGATGCGCTGTAAGCTATAACTCTATCTATACCAAACAAACCAGCCATTGAACCTATCATAATTATAGATCCGCTTTTACGTTCTATCATATTTTTTGCGCATTCTCGGGTAAGCGCAAATACGCTTATTAAGTTGGTTTGAATGACGCGCTCAAAATCTTCATCTGTGGTGTCTTGAGCCCAAGCTTTATGGTGAATTCCAGCATTATTTACTAAAATATCAATACCACCAATATTGTTTTCAATATCTTCAACTAAGACTGGGATAGATGCTCTATCTGTAATATCATTTACTCTATAAAAAGCATTATCTCCAAGTTCTTTAATTGCCTCTTGTAGCACAGCTTCTCTTCTACCCGTTATAACCACTTTTGCCCCTGCTTGAACAAATGCCTTGGCAATACCTAAACCAATGCCTGTACCTCCACCGGTTACAAGAGCTAGTTTATTTTTTAATGAAAAAACGTTTAGACTCATTACAGCTTAATTTCGGTTAATGTATCATCAATAAAATTGAAGCCCCAACCTGGTAAATTATGAGGTTTAGCATAACCATCTTGAATTACCATAGGGTTATCAATTAATGGGTCTACCCAATCAAACGATTCTGCGCCAACACCGTTTGAAATAGTGCATAACAATGGCACATCATAATCTTTATAATAGTGTGGTAACACAGGTAAATTGAAGCTTTGTGCTAATGCGGCACTTTCACGCCATTTTTCAACACCACCAATTCTTAAAATATCTGGTTGCCAAATATCTAAAGCATTTCTACTAGCTAATTCTCTTAATGGTAAGGTATCATATTCACGTTCTCCCATAGCTAAAGAAATTCCGGCCTGATTTTTTAATATTTCAAACGCTTGAAAATTTTGATGATTAACAGGTTCTTCAAACCAATTGATATTTAATTCTTTTGCTTGACGTGATAATTTCATGGCCGATGGTAAATCCATACCCTGGTTAGCATCCATCATAATATCTACTTTATCACCTACAGCTTCACGAACTAAGCGCAAACGCTCTACATCTGTACTTACTTTTGGCGAACCTACTTTTATTTTAACGGCTTTAAAACCTCTGTTGGCGTAATTGGTTACTTCTTCAATAAGTTCATCAATGGTGTAAGAAATCCATCCGCCACTACCATAAATGGATACTTTTTCTTTACACACTCCTAATATCTCGTGCACTGGTTGCCCTAAAGTTTTTCCCCAGGCGTCCCACATAGCAATATTTACAGCGGCTTGTGCCCAACGGTTAATGCCTTGGTTTCCAAAATATTCTCCTAAATGGTCTAGTTTATCATACACCAAGCCCATTTCATTGGTTTTATGCCCAATAATATGTGGTATAGCATCTTTTAATGCGCCTACTATGGCGTTGGGAGAATATTGAAATGATAATAAATAAGATTCTCCAACAACCCCATTTTCTAACTGAATTCTTAATACTAAAAATGAAATTTCAGTTAAGGTATGTGTAGCGTCTGATATTGGTTTTTTTAAAGTTGTTGCCGCTTTGTAAATTTTGGCGTCTTTAATTTTAATGTCTTTGGACATGTTTTTTTCCTTTAAAATTTAATTGATTAGTTTTTTGGTATTCACAAATTTATAGATAATGACATTGTATATTTTACACAATAACGCTATTTTTATACACTATTTTGGTGTTTGTTATATATAACGAATTAAAACTCACCCAAAAAGATATACTTTTAAATAATGAAGGCTAAATATCATGACATACGAAATTCACCAGGAAGTTCCTTTAGAGTTACTTTATTTGAAGATAATGAGTTTCCTGCCGCATGGCATTTTCATAAAGAATATGAACTAACCTATATCATTAAAAGTACAGGCATACGTTATGTTGGCAATAGCATGGACACCTTTGAAAATGACGACTTGGTAATGGTTGGTGCCAATTTACCACATTGCTGGAAAACTATTGGAGCGCAAACTGATGCTGTAAAATGTATTATTATTCAATGGGATGAAAGTTTATTACAAAATTGGCTAGATAAAGAAGAAATTCAACATATACACAAACTGTTAAAACGCTCTCAGCGTGGTATAAAATTTAATGTTTTATTTGCTAAAGCTTTAAAAGAAGATCTTTTACAGTTAATAAACGCCCAATCATTTGACCGGTTAATTTTATTTTTACAAATTCTACAAAAGCTAGCTACTACAAATGCGTTTGAAATATTAGCAGGTTCTAGTTTTTCTGAAAGTTTATCATCTACCGAAAGTGAACGTATAAATATTATTTACACGTACTTAAAGGAACATCATTTAGACAAAATTACTTTAAATGATATTGCTAACGAAGTTGCCATGAGTAACGATACATTCTGCAGATTTTTCAAAAAAACCTTTAACACCTCATTCTTTTCATTTTTAAACGAATACAAAGTAAGTATTGCCAGTAAAATGCTTATTGATACTGATCTTTCAGTTTCTGAAATTGGTTATGAAACAGGCTATAATAACTTAACTTTTTTCCACAGACAATTTCAAAAACACATGGGTATGTCTCCTTCAAAATATAGAAAAGCTTACAGACGTATTCCTATTGCTTCAGTTTAAATACTCTAGTAGACACTTTTTCAGGTGTTGGAAAATCTTCAGGAATTGTAATGGTTACTTCTCCTGTAGCTGCCCACTCTGTTCCTCTTAACAAGGTTGTAATAAAGCCTACACATTCAAATGCTTTGGTATCATGCCCTAAAGTTGTGTGAAATACGCGCCCTTTGTGATAATCAATAGTCATAAGCATAGGTTCTGCTCTATTAGATTTTGTACTTATAGCCGTACCAAGAATGGTAACATTTTCAGCAGGCCCTCTAAGTTTAGCATAACACTCATCAAAGGCATGCATCCAAGTTTTAGGTAAACCATTGGTTATTGGGTGTTCGGTATTGTACATACTCACTAAAAATTCTTCAGCTTTACCATGCGCTCCGCCATAACCTTCAGAAATAGAATCTTTAACAACTTCACCCGCTTCATTTACATATAAATATGGGCCATGTTTTTTGTTTCTATCCCAACCACCAATACCTATGGCTTTATTGTACGCTTTCCATTCTGGAAAACAATTATCGGCGGCATGCACAGTTACAAATCCACCACCGTTTTTTAAATAAATTTCAAAAGCCTTTTTAGTTTCTTCAGGCCAAGGTGCTGTACGCCATCCAAAATTTGAAATGACCACATCATATTTTGAAAAATTTGGTTTGAAATTGGGATCTGTTTTAGCTTTTTCAGTTTCAACACCTTCACCTGCTTTTGCTAAAGGTAAGTACTTTGCCTCTCTGGTACTTTTCCATAAAAACTCAGTTCTTGCAATATCAACTTTAAACAGGTTGGTTTCTTCTAAATACTGCTTCATCATAATGGTAGATTTTGGCCATACCGCATGATTGTTTTGACCATCAATTATTAAGACTTTAATTTTTTTCTTAGGCAAAGCGTTGCAAGCTGTATTTATTGAAATTAATACAATTAGTAAAATAACGTGTTTAAGTTTCATTTGTTTAGTTTAATTTTTGTGTTGCTAATTTAGTTTAAGTTTTTGTAACCTAATATTGTTTTTTGGTTTGAAATGTGCAACAAATGATTAATACCGTAGCAGTTTTATTGATGCCCTATTGAGGATATTTTTACACAATGTTAACCACTAGCCTTCTCTTCAAATTCGGGGCAATCCAATCGTATTTCAGTGGTTTTTAATTCTTTTTGAAGTAGGTTACAGTAATCTGTTCCGTTATTTTTTTGATAAAATGTGCATCCATAACAAGTACGTTGTACGGTCAAAATACCACTTCTATTTAGTTTATAAATAAGTTGACTTATTGTACTAAACAGACTTTCCAATTCGTTTTCATTGAATTTGTCTATCTGCTTTTTGAGAGGTATAGCAAAATCATTTGTTTCTGTTACCAATTTTTTTCCCATTTCGGTCAGCTGTAGTGAGTAGCTGCGGCTATCCGAAGATGAAAAGTCTTTTGAAACCATTCCTTTTTTGTCCAAAACCCTAACCGCATCGCTAATAGTTGGCTTGGTAACATTAAACTCTTTGGCTAAATGACTTACATTACACAATTCCTGTTTGTGGAATGCTATGAAAATTAGTATTTGAATTTGAATTGGGCTTAAGCCTACCAATTTAGCTTTTTCCCACAACAACACCTTAAACACTTCTGAAATTCGTTCCAATCCTGTAACGATTTTGCTAGACGTATCTATTTCCTGTTGTTTTGGGTTAAATAAGCTATTATCCATAAAAAAAGTCCCGTTTGTTTAACGGGACAAAGTTAGTAATCCTAATTAGATTAATCGCAATTTTCCATTTCAATGATGTGAAAGCCCACATTTTCAATAGATGAAATTATCTGTTTGGTAGCTTTTTCTATATGACAAAACCTGCATTCTTTTGCTGTTAGATGCTTTGTGGTGAACGGTTTTGCTTTTAGATATTGCTTTCCGAAACCAAAAATGGTTTCTTCATCAGTAATTTCATTTGGTACGAGAATGTCAAAATGCATTACTTTGCCGTCTTCTCGCTGAACGTAAGTATCCCAAACTGAAACTTTCATTTATTGTTTTTTAACGGTGTAAGGCAACGATAAATCACCACTTGCAATACCATACACTTCGTAAACGCCCAACATTGGCATAGTCCCATTGCTCGTGTTCACTTTCATAAATGCTGTAACACCATCATAGTTAAAATTTGATTGATTATTCATTCTATAGTTTGGAACAATGACTTTTATCGTATTTTCTATTGTGGTTACAGGAAATCCTGGTGAATCCATATACATGGGCATTCCTGGGTTGGTTGGTGGCAATACTACGGTTTTGTCTGCTTTTTTAAATTGTTTTAACGAAAGTCCTCCTGTGACTCTTTCATCTTTGGTCAAGACCACCCAATGTGGATGCCAAACAAGGCCGTCATTATTAAAAATTCTGTCGTTGTTCTCATCCCAAAGTGGTGTATCGTCAAAATCGGGATGCGATGTCAGTGCAAGTGCAACAATACCATCGGTTTTACCAAACCCTACGTCTGTTGGGTTTAAACTGGTAGGGAAGACATAGCCTAAAACTGGTGCTCCATCTAATTGTCCTGCTTTTGTAGGCGTTGTTTTTCCTGCCGTTCCGTTGACGTCCATTTCCCAAACGGTTATTTCCAAGTCAGATTTGTTTGTTACACGAACTTCTTTTATGGCGAAGTCGTCATTTTTATATCTGCTTTCCTGTGCACAGGCTTTTGTAGTGCTCAAAAGTATTGTTACCGAAAATAATAATAGTATTGTTTTCATAATTTTAGATTTTTTAAGTTAGGATTCCTATATAAAATAAGGAATCCTAACTATATGGTATAAAAAATTAGCCTTTTACATCTGCCATTGATGCACCAAAGTTGATATGTAAAGTATTTCCATTTGGTGTTACCAAAGCCGGAACAGACTCCACACCTGCATTTTCAGCTTCGGAAATTCTAGACCTGTCCTCGCCAATGTTAACGACTTCCACATTGTCAGCTCCGATTAAGTTTACTATGTCCTGTTCTGCACTTACACAAACTGGACAACCTGCGTGATAAAAAATTGATTTGCTCATTTTCAGAATGAATTTAAACTGTTATTGCATTATTGCTCTACAAATATAATAAGGATTCCTAACTATTAAAATTTTATTTAAGATTTTATGTTAATCCAAACTTACTATCTGAATAAAATGTAGCTCTAAATCTTTTATAATTATTAAATTAGAAAAATATGCTTGATCCCGTACACTTTTGAAAATCCCTTCGAATTTTGTATTCGGTTTATATTTGATAACTTTATGCAGCTAAGCGTATTTAAACTCGTTAACCACAAGTAAACAAAACTTACAAAAATTAATAATAAATTCAAGTTTTTAGATTTTAAAATACACTATTCCATTCAAAATATATTGATAACGTTGAAAAATGAAATTCCTAATTAGTAAACCACATCTGATTTTTTTTCTCACAATTCCAATCCTAATTTTAATTGGATTTTTAAATGGACATAAAATGACAAAGGAAACGTTAGATTTTAATATTCACGACACATATTTCGTTATAGCACATTTTAATTTAACAGCAAGTATTTGCCTACTTTATGGAGTAATAGGGTTTGGATATTGGATTATGCAAGCAACAAATAAAAAACTATCAAAATCACTGAATTGGCTTCACATTGGATTGACTTTGGGTGGTACTTTAGTTATATGGATTTTAACTCAATTTTATAGGACAAGAGTAATAACATATGAATTCAATAATAATAATTTCAATCTTGCAATAACTCTAACTATTTCGCTTATGTTTTTAGGACAAATAATTTACCTTATTAATATAATAATGGGAATATTGAAAAGCCAAAATAAAACCAGTTGCTAACAAAAAACTGCGTTAAAAAAAAGCAATTTTAAGCTAATTTTTCATCATGAGGCAACCCGACCTTTACTCTTTAGAAACTATAATAGCCGATATTTAAATCTAACGACCTAAATAAATTAATGTATTAACCATCTAAAATATTATTATAAATCAACATCTGTGAACTATCCTGCTCCAAGTAATCAACATACTTATTTTCTTGCTTAGCATCTATTATTCTTGCCTTGACTTTATCACCTAATTGAAGTTTTATTGTATGTCTTATTTTTTGAAAAATATCATTGTCCAGTATAGGCGTGATTACTTCGATTCGATGATCCAGATTACGAGTCATCCAATCTGCTGACCCTATATACATTTTCTCTACACCTCCATTGCCAAAAATATATACTCTAGAATGTTCTAAAAATCGACCTACGATGCTCGTCACATAAATATTTTCGCTTTGATTTTCTATTCCCGCAACAAGACAACAAATTCCTCTAACTAATAACCTAATTTTCACTCCGGCATTACTAGCCTTGTACAGCATCTTAATCATCTTTTGATCTTGAAGGTTATTGAGTTTTAAAATGATGCTTGCATCTTTTCCTGCCTTTGCAAATTCAATTTCAGATTCAATTAACTCAATAAATTTACGCCTTGAAGAGAAAGGAGATATTAATACGTTTTCTGGTTTAGGAAGAATTATTTTTCGCTCCAAAACTTGAAAAACCTGTAGTATCTCTTTTGTAATTTTATCATTTGCGGTTAGCAATCCAAAGTCTGTATAAATACGAGACGTTTTCTCATTAAAATTTCCTGTACCTATATAGGCATACCCTTTATTTTTATTATTCTCAAGACGTTCGATGTGCATGACCTTAGAATGTACTTTTATTCCTGGGTAACTATAAATCACATTTGCACCATGCTCTTCAAGTTTCTTTCCCCATTTAATATTATTAGCTTCATCAAACCTAGCTTTAGTTTCAATGAAGACCACCACCTCTTTTCCATTCTTAACAGCTTTTAATAACGCTTTAGCAATAGCAGAATCTTTTGAAACCCTATACAAGGTCATTCTGATAGTAATTACATTTAAATCTTCAGCAGCTTGCTCCACAAAGCAAACTACATCATCAAAAGACTCATACGGAAAATATAGCAAACGATCTTTCGTTTTGATTAGGTCAAACAAATTATTAGCATTGGCAAGTTCTATTTGCCTTTTAGGTTGGATTGACACGTATGACAGTTGTTCATTAGTAGGATTAGGGAATTTAAAGAAGTCTTTAAAGTTATGATAAACACCACCAAATACTATATCTGTATCATTAATATCAAGTATTTTTTTTAGTTCTAAAAGCATTTCATCTGGTATTCTACTGTCAATTAATGCTCTAGTGATTTGTCCAGTGTTACGATTGGAAAGTGAATTTTCGATTTTTTGTAATAAATTCCCTGAGTATTCGTCTTCAATGTATAATTCAGCATCCCTAGATATTTTAACACTATAAAAAGTTTCCTGATACAGTTGAAAAAACTGGTATTTCAATAAGTCGTCAACAAAGCTAATATGATGTTGATTATTGGAACTAGGAAAGACTACAAAACGTGGGCTATCTTCTGGAATTTTAACCCAAACCAAATTTTTGTTATTGGTCATAGCCACTAGGTATAGCTTCTCATTTTCTAGAAAAAAACGATCTTTATTTTTATCTAAATCTAATTTTAAAGTGAGTAGTAGTGTGAGGTGCTTTTGAAAATAATCTTTTACAAAGTGCTGTTCTTCGCTATTATAATCTTCAGAAGAAATTAAGGTAATGTTTTTTTGCTTTAATTCAGGTAAAATCTGCTCTCTATATATTTTACCAAATTCTTCTTGTTGCACAAATACTTCCTTTTTAATCTCTTTTAAAAGCCTATTAGGTTTGGTAATCAATTTTTTCCTTAATGATTTATCAAGCTTTTTTATCTGCCTAATATTGGAAACCCTAACAGTAAAAAACTCATCGAGATTTGAAGAGAATATAGCCAGGAATTTGAGTCTTTCATATAATGGATTTCTCAGGTCTGCAGCTTCTTGTAAAACGCGATGGTTAAACCTTAACCACGATAGGTCTCGATTAAAAAATTTAGTACTATGAAAAGCCATACTTTTTTTAGTAAATTTACTAAAATATGTATTCAATAACCTACTAAGTTCAAATACACCAAAACTTAACATAAAATTAAAATTGCACATTTTTGCTAAAAGAATTCTCAAAATGTTCTTTACCTCTAGCATTAAACTTCTTAATGCTACTATGAATTATAAAAACTGGGTTTTAACTATATTAAAACAACATATACTGCTAAAAACCAGAATTTTATTTATTTCAAATTGATTTAATTGTATATTTAAACTCTTCCTTTTAATTAATACTGTAGCACTTTCAAACAAGACATGCAAATGTAGATGACTCCAAATTTCAATCATTTCAAGTTCATTTTGATTCAAAGGGTAATATAAAAAAGGTATATATGTTCCTTTAGATGACTCTAAATTTGAGAATTATGTATATCGAAAACCCTGAACAGTAGTTTAGGTTTGGTTATCCAACGCTATGACTGCAAGGTCATTATTTAAATAAAAAGAGAAAAAAATCAAGGCAGCACAATATATAAAAATAATAGCATGTTTATCGCTAAAAGGATGGTAGATAAATATAAAAAAGGTCTGTTTTTAACCGAAAAGTTAGTGTTATTAAATCTGCTACTATTTTTATGCAAGAGATTTCAAAGAATATCTTAAACAGAAAACCACTTGATTTATATTTCAAGTGGTTTTTTTTAAAGTTAAATTATTTTTTAATGGGTATAGACCACGAATGAGCAATTACTTTCCACATATCATTTACTAATATCCAAGTCACTGAATAACTTCCTTGACCAATTATTTTTCCATCTAATAATGCAACATCTTTAAAAAACCCATATTCAAAAGCAATTTTTTCATCAATTATCAGTTCGTCTGCCTCAAATACAACATCTACTTTGCCTAAACCGCCTTTCATAAATTCAAGAATATTAATATTTCCTTGAACTGTAGGCTTATTGGGTGGAAAAATCAACGCATTATCTGCATATACGTTTTTAAAGGTTTCTAATTTGGCATTGTGCCATGCGTCTGTCCAAACTTGCATTGTTGGTTTGCTTTGAGCCATTGTAATACTTGATTTAAATAGGGTTAAAATTAAAATATATTTCATCTGTTATCTTTGAAAATAAGCGAATCCCGCATCAGTTCCACCACCAGAAAGAGCTATACTAATATTTAAATGTGCAATCGCTTCTAAATAACGTGCGTTTTTAATGCCATTAACTACCAAACCATTAAAACCTATTTCATCTGCTAATTGCTTAATTGTAATTGCAGCTTCCTTATCATTAGAGGCAACAAAAGCCGTTTGTTTCTGACCATTAAATACTTGCTTGTCGGTTTTCATCACATCCGCAAAAATGGTATTAAATGCCTTTACAACTTTGGACTTTGGTAGTAAGCGTGCTGTCCGTTCGCCACTACTATCTTCACCCAAAAATATTGGCGACCAATCGTCAAGATTAATAGCGTTTGTAATATCAACTACAATTTTATTTTTTAAGGCTTCTTCATTAGTGGTTAAAACGCTTTCCATTGCCTGATATGGAATCGCGAAACAAACAATTTCAGCAAAAGCGCAAGCATCTGAAATTGACAATTGCGTTTGTTTAGGGTTTTGCGTACCATATTTTACCGTATGACCTGCTTTTGTTAATAAATTTCCAAGACTTGATGCCACATTTCCAGCACCTACAAAACTAATCTCCATGATATTTCTTTTTTAATTCTTGATACAAAATTGTAGGTTTGTATTAAGATAACCAAACAGAAAGCAACTAACAAAAAGGTTAGTATGAGAAAAAAATCATCCTCGAATTTTGAAAATGAAAAATTTTTGGAATACGATTGCCCATTTATGACCACTTTAAGATTTATAGGAAAAAGATGGAAACCAGCGGTGTTATGGAAAATAAACGATGGTGTTGTAAGGTATAATCGTTTAAAAGAAGCTTTACCCTATATTAGTGATAAAATGTTATCTAGCACCATTAGTGAATTGGAATCAGACGGAATAATTAAGAAAATAATTTTTGATGAGGTTCCATTGAGAATTGAATATGTACTCACAGAATTTGGACAAACACTCATTCCTGTACTTATAGAAATGGATAAATGGGGAATGAAAACGAAAATGAAAATTAAAGAATAAACTACCTTAAATAATGTATAACCGCAATTATGGCGGATTCGACTGCGTCCGAATCAACTCGGAATTGCTAGGGCTTGTGTTTAATCCGAAAATAATAGCTAATTTAACCCGTAACTGACGTTTATAAAAGACCATTGTCATTCACTTGCGGTATATAGTCTGAACCGGAAATTTAAATTTTGTAACATTTATATATAATTAACTACTAATGTGTAAAGCCTGTTAGTTTTTTTCAATTTATTACTTACAAACGTCACAAGTTATATTAACAATCAACATATAAATAACATGAATACATCTAAAAAATTACATTATTGGTATATAATTATTGGTTTTATAATGATCATGTTGGCATTAGGATATTTTTTTGAACTTGGGGAAGCATTTGGTAAAGCTCTAGCGAATTAATAATGTTCATTTTTTTGAAGTTCTGTTAGAAAAGAATAGAGAATATATTTTGTGATTTCATAGTTGACGTCTTTTAATTAAGCATTTACACAACACAAAAGTCAAATCAACTATTTCATTTACAGTACTTTAAACACTTATTCGGTTAACACTTTTTTATTTATTTACCTGTTAACCACATTGTTAACCAAATTAAATCATATTAATTCAATTTATATGAACCCCTAAAAACCAGAAAACCTTGTAAATCATATGATTTACAAGGTTTTAATTACCATTGGTATTTAATTTTGTCGGGGTGGCAGGATTCGAACCTGCGACCTCCGCGTCCCAAACGCGGCGCGATAACCGGGCTACGCTACACCCCGAAAATGGTTATCTTAAAAAAAGCGGAGAGACCGGGATTCGAACCCGGGCAACACTTACGCGTTGACAGATTAGCAATCTGCTCCATTACCACTCTGGCACCTCTCCTATTATATTCATTTATGAACGTTAGCAATTTAAAATTGCGGTTGCAAATGTAACTTTTACTTAACAAGCACGCAACTATTTTTTCATTTTTTTCAAAAAAATTATTCAGGATATTCTATTCTTAAATGGTAAATGTTTGCTAGCTTTTGTTTTAGCACTTTTTTTATAGATTGAATTTCTTTAAAAGTAATGTTTGCATTTAAAAATTGCTCTTCTTCTACCTGCTTATTTATAATATTTTCAACAAAGGCATCTATTTTTGTTGATGTAGGTTCTTTTAAGCTTTTTGAAGCCGCCTCAATACTATCACACATCATTAAAATTGCGGTTTCTTTACTAAATGGTCTTGGGCCTGGGTAACTAAAATCTTTTTTATCTACAACTTCATAATCTTCTTTTTCCTTCATATAAAAATAATATACTACACTGGTACCGTGGTGTGTACGTATAAAATCTATTACCCTATCTGGTAGCTTATATTTTCTTGCAATTTCAATACCATCAATTACGTGGTTTACAATAATTTTGGCACTTTCTTTTGCTGAAAGCTCGTCATGTGGATTAATTCCGGTAGACTGGTTTTCAGTAAAATACGTGGGGCTTTTCATTTTACCAATATCATGATACAAAGCACCTACGCGCACCAACATGGCGTTAGCTCCTATTTCATTGGCTGAAGCTTCTGCTAAATTTGCTACATTTAATGAATGATGAAATGTACCTGGTGCTTTATTTGATAATTCTTTTAATAACTTTGAATTCGTATCGGATAACTCTAACAAAGAAACATCGGACACTAAACCGAATAGTTTTTCATAAGCATAAATTAATGGTTGTACAAAAAGTGTAGCTAAACCACATAATATAAACCATATAAATGTTTCCCATTGAATAGAATCTACACTGCCTTGATGTATTACAATAAAGGCAAAATAGGCTATAATGTAAATTAGGGTTATTTGCCCTACAGATATGAATAAATTGGCACGCTTATACAGTTCAGATACTGTTAAAATGGTTACAATACCTGTTATTATTTGTAAAAACATATACTCATAACTATTAGGCACAATAAACCCTAAAAGTAAAACTGTAAGTACATGTGTAAACAAGCCCAATCTAGCATCAAAAAAAGCTTTTAATATTAGTGGTAATACACAAATAGGCACCACATAAATAAACTTGGCATTGTAATTTACTACCAAAGTGGTTATAAAAATAAGTAACGCTACGTTAAAGAAAATAAAGGTTACTTTGGTGTTATTTTCATAAACTTTATTTCGGTATTTTCTTAAAAATAATAATAACATGAGCATGACCAATGACACTAATAATGCATAGGCAAATAGTACCCAATTGTAGTTTGAATCATTCCAAACCTGTGATTCGTATTCAGATTGTAATGATTTTAATTTCTGGTATTTATCGCCTTCAACAACTTCACCTTTTGAAACAATTAAAGTACCTTTTTCTACACCACCACGGGTATAAGACATTTTACTTAAAGCCTCTTCAATAGCTTTATCGGTTAACGATTTATTATAGGTTAAATTGGGTGTAATAATATCAAAAAACAACGATGTTATTTGAGGTTTGTATTGTGTTAACGAGGCAATTTTTAAGGCATTATCTATAATGCTAGACACTTGATTTTGCTGAACCAAGTTCGAATAAAAAGCATCTTGCTTTTTTGTTCTATTATCTAAAATAACAACAGCTCTATCAGCTTTAAAATCATGATTTTCGCTTAAAATACCAAAGGCATAAAGCTTGTTTAAAACATTTGTACCAACTTTACGTAATTGCGTTAATGTACTGGGGTTTATAGTATCTTTAAACACAACTTTAAATCCATCATTAAAAGCTTTGTTTACGCGTGGTTTTACAGTGTTATCAATATTAAAATATAGAGCTACACTGCTGGTTAAAAACTGTTTTTCGGTGCTTATCTCTTCATCTGTTTTTTTAATTGCAAAATCAAAAGGTGCTAATAAATTTTCAGATTGCCATGGTTTTCCATTTTCAAAATCATACTTAAATTTTCCACTTTTTGGAAACAAGTATACTATTAAAAATGTGGTAGATACAAATAGAAGACATTTATAAATTAATGAGTGGTTTTTATATAGTTTGTTTATAAAGTCTTTCATTAAAAAGTGATATAAATTTAAATTGTGCTATTCATTAAAGTAAAAACTATAAGCAACAACCTGTTATAACCTATTAGTTTTCACTTTAAAAAATAGTATCCGTTTCAAATGTAGTAAATTATTGTGTTTTTAGTTTTTTATAATAATAGAAACGTACTTAAATCTATTAAAAATTGATTATTTTCGTTGCAATTATTTCAAATTTTCAAAAAAATGGGTAAAGAAGTCGTAATTGTTTCAGCTGCTAGAACACCAATAGGTAGTTTTTTAGGTGCACTATCTACAATTCCTGCCCCTAAATTAGGAGCTATTGCTATACAAGGCGCTTTAAATAAAATAAACTTAAAACCAGAAATGGTTGAAGAAGTTATAATGGGTAATGTTGTACAAGCTGGTACAGGGCAAGCTCCCGCAAGACAAGCCGCTATTTATGCCGGCATACCAAATACTGTACCTTGTACTACAGTAAACAAAGTTTGTGCTTCTGGCATGAAAACTGTTATGCAAGCTGCACAAGCCATTGCCCTTGGTGACGCCAATATTATTGTTGCTGGCGGTATGGAAAACATGAGCTTAATACCACACTATTTGTACGCACGTACTGGCACTAAATTTGGCACAACAGCATTAATTGATGGTATGCAAAAAGATGGTTTAGTTGATGCTTACGACCAAAATGCTATGGGTGTATGTGCCGATGCTTGCGCTACCGAATATAATTTCTCAAGAGAAGACCAAGATACATTTGCTATTCAATCATACCAAAGATCTGCAGCCGCTTGGGATGCAGGTAAATTTAACAACGAAGTAGTTCCTGTTGAAGTGCCTCAACGTCGTGGTGATGCTATAGTTGTATCTAAAGATGAAGAATACACCAATGTTAAAATTGAAAAAATACCTAATTTACGTCCTGCCTTTACAAAAGATGGCACTGTAACCGCCGCTAATGCTTCAACAATAAATGATGGTGCTGCTGCATTGGTTTTAATGAGTAAAGAAAAAGCTTTAGAGCTTGGTTTAAAACCATTAGCTACCATTAAAAGTTATGCCGATGCTGCACATGAACCTGAATGGTTTACAACGGCTCCCGCAAAAGCATTACCAAAAGCATTAGATAAAGCCAACGTTAAAATTGAAGATATTGAGTTTTTTGAGTTTAACGAAGCTTTTTCGGTTGTAGGGCTTGCCAATATGAAAATTTTAGGATTAAATGATAGCAATGTAAATGTAAATGGTGGCGCTGTTTCATTAGGGCACCCGTTAGGATGTTCTGGTGCCAGAATTATAGTTACATTATTAAACGTTTTAGAACAAAATAACTCAACATTAGGAGCTGCAGCTATTTGTAATGGTGGCGGTGGTGCTTCTGCTATTGTTTTAGAAAGAAATTAATACAATTTAATGCAGTACGGAATTTGTAGTTTAAGCGTTGTTCCTTTAAGAAATGAGCCTGCCGATACCAGTGAACTTGTTACTCAAGTACTTTATGGTGATTTTTTTAAAGTATTAGAACAACGAAAACATTGGAGTAAAATACGCTTAGATTTTGATGCTTATGAAGGTTGGATTGACAACAAGCAATACATTGAAATTTTAGAGGAAAACTACAAGCAATTACAAAGCCAAACCTTAAAACTATCATTAGATTTGGTTGAGTTTGTACAAGATACTAATAACCAACTTCATCCGGTTTTATTAGGTTCTTGCTTAAATGGTTTACAATTACTAAATCATACTTATGATGGTAATACCACAGAAGGCGAAATATCTAAAGAAAATATAATTAAAACCGCTTTTTCTTACTTAAATGCCCCGTATTTATGGGGTGGTAAAACCCCCTTTGGTATAGATTGCTCTGGGTTTACTCAAATGGTTTATAAACTAAATGGTTATAAACTATTAAGAGACGCATCGCAACAAGCCACTCAAGGTGAAGCCCTAAGTTTTATTGAAGAAAGTGAACCTGGAGATTTAGCTTTTTTTGATAATAGTGAAGGTTTAATTACCCATGTAGGTATTATTATGAAAGATAATTACATTATTCATGCGCACGGTAAAGTTAGAATAGACCGATTAGATCATTCTGGTATTTATAACGTTGATAAACGTGCACACACACACAAACTTAGAGTAATAAAAAAGATTATATAAAATAAAAAAGCCGCTTTTAAAGAAAGCGGCTTTTTTTATGTTTTAAAAGAAACTTTTATTAGTTTCCAGACTCAATAGTATCTACAATTTCTTTCATTTCTTTTTGCTTAGCGGTTTCACCTAAAATACTATAAATATTCATAAGTGTTTTTGCTGCATTAAGATTTTCAGCATCCATTTCTAACGCTTTTGTTAAATAAGGAACAGCTTCTCTGTATAAATTTTGTCTTTCTTCTCTTAATTCATCATAACGTTTATCATCGGCAGCAGAACTTCCTAAACCGTTCATTTCTTTAATAATACCTTCTTCTTTACCTAAAATTAAAGCAGATAAGTTAATGTAAGCATTACTGTAACTTGGGTCTAATTCTATAGCTTTTTCATAGTAACCTTTAGCGGCATCATTATCTCCAGATTCTGAAGCTATAACACCTAAGTTATATTGTAACTCAGCATTATCAGGGTCCATTTGAGTTGCTTTTTCTAAAAGCTTTTTAAACTCTTCAGTATTTCCCATTTTAAAATGCACGTTAGCCTCAGATAATAATAGGTTAATATCATCAGGACTTTCGGCTCTTGCATCTTTCATAGCTTGTAATGCTTTTTCATCATCACCGTTACTCACATAAATTAATGCTATGTTTTTTACAATTTCTGGTTTTTTAGACTCAGTTGTTTTTTCAAAAGGCTTAATGTGTGTTTTAGCTGATTTTACAGATAAATCACGTAATTCTTTACTTTGAAAAACTTCTTCTTCTTGAGTAGTTTTGTTTACAGCATAATATTGCGTACCAATACCTGTATACCCTAAATCTCTTAATTGCTCATATAAATTTAAAGCTCTATCATATTCTTTTACGTTAACCGCTGTAGCAGCTGCGTAATATAAATATGCTGTATCTTTTTTTGTTACATTGTAAGCTCTTTCAAAATATTTTGAGGCTGAAGAAAAATCATTCTTCTCATAAAACCCATTACCTTTTTGTAGTAAAGCGTTTGTAATGTCTTGTTTTAATTTAGCAATCTCACCTGGGTAAGCTGTTTTTACATTACTAAGGTTTTCTAGAGCCGCATCAAAATCTGCTAAACTAGCAGCGCCATTTGCATACAATGCTTGCCCTTTTAAATAGTAAAATTTGTCTTTTAACTTGTCATCCATTGCAGACATTAAAGATTCTGCTTGATTAATTGCAGTTTTAGCTTCTGCAAAATTGTTACTTTTAATAGCTTTTTCTGCTGCTTTTAATTCTTTTTTTTGAGCAAATGAAAAGCTGCAAATTGCTAAAGATAAAGCTACAAGAGTTTGTTTCTTCATTTTTAAAAATATTATTTATTAATTATCAGTGTTATCGTTATTAGTATTATCAATAGTTGTGCCATCATTGGTAACATCAGTGTTTTCAGCACCTTCAGCGTTTTCCACATCATCTTCATCATGCATTACTTTTGCTACAGCGGCAATAGAATCGTTTCCTTTTAAGTTTATTAATTTCACTCCTTGGGTAGCTCTACCCATGGTTCTTAAATTGGCTATTTCTAATCTAATGGCAATTCCAGATTTATTAATAATCATTAAATCGTCATTATCTGTAACAGTTTTAATAGCCACTAAACTTCCTGTTTTATCTGTAACAGAAATGGTTTTAACGCCCTTACCACCTCTATTGGTAATTCGGTAAACAGCTTCTCCATCTTCGGGATCATCAATAAAAGTACGTTTTCCGTATCCATTTTCAGAAACCACCAAAACAGTTTCTTCTTGCGGGTTATTTATTGTTACCATACCAATTACTTCGTCTTTATCATGCGCAAGGGTAATACCTCTTACTCCTGATGCATTACGGCCCATTGGCCTGGTTTTAGCTTCTTCAAACCTAATGGCTTTACCAGATTTTAGTGCTAACATTACCTGGCTATCTCCGGTGGTAAGCTTAGCTTCTAGAAGCTCATCTTCTTCTTTAATAGTAATTGCGTTTATTCCGTTTGTTCTTGGGCGCGAATACTGCTCTAGCGCAGTTTTTTTAACTTGCCCATTTTTGGTTGCCATTATTACAAAGTGACTGTTTATGTATTCTTCATCTTTTAAATCTTGAGTACAAATGAACGCTTTTACTTTATCATCTTGCTCAATATTTATAAGATTTTGAATTGCTCTACCTTTTGAGGTTTTGCTGCCTTCTGGAATTTCATAAACACGCATCCAGAAACATTTTCCTTTTTGAGTAAAGAATAACATGTATTGGTGGTTTGTACCAACAAATAAATGCTCTAGGAAATCTTCATTTCTGGTGGTTGACGCTTTTTGGCCAACACCACCTCTGTTTTGCGTTTTGTATTCCGTTAACGATGTGCGTTTGATATAACCAGCATGCGAAATGGTAATAACCACTTTTTCATTTGGTATCATATCTTCTATACTTAAATCGCCTCCTGCATATTCTATTGTAGATCTTCGCTCATCGCCGTATTTATCTCTTACGGTTTCAAGTTCATCTTTAATGATATCCATTCTACGTTCTTTTTTATCAAGGATATCTTTTAAATCTTCAATAGTTTTTAATAGTTCGTCATACTCTGCACGTAATTTATCTTGCTCTAAACCTGTAAGCTGTCGCAAACGCATTTCTACAATTGCTTTGGCTTGTATTTCGGTTAGTTTAAAGCGCTCCATTAACTTTTCTCTGGCTTCTTCAGCGTTTGATGATGCTCTAATTAAAGCTATAACTTCATCTATATTATCTGAAGCAATAATTAAACCTTCTAAAATATGTGCGCGTTCTTCGGCTTTTCTTAATTCATATTGTGTTCTTCTAACAACTACTTCGTGCCTGTGTTCTACAAAATAATGTATTAAGTCTTTTAAGTTTAATAATTGCGGACGCCCGTTTACAAGTGCTATATTATTTACACTAAATGATGATTGTAAGGCTGTGTACTTGTATAGTTTATTAAGTACAATGTTTGGTATGGCATCGCGCTTTAAAACGTATACAATACGCATACCTTTTCTATCAGATTCATCTCTAATAGTTGCTATACCTTCTAGCTTTTTATCATTAACAAGGTCGGCCGTTTTTTTAATCATGTCTGCCTTATTAACTTGGTAAGGTATTTCATTAACCACAATACACTCACGTCCGTTTACCTCTTCAATGTTTGCTTTACCGCGCATTACAATACGGCCTCTACCGGTGTGAAAAGCTTCTTTTACGCCATCATAACCATAAATAGTACCTCCGGTTGGAAAATCGGGGGCTTTAATGTGCTGCATGAGCTCATCAATTTCAATATTGTTATTTTCAATATAGGCTATTGTGCCGTTAACAACTTCGGTTAGGTTATGTGGTGGCATGTTTGTTGCCATACCAACGGCAATACCAGAAGCACCATTAACTAATAAGTTTGGTATTCTTGTTGGTAAAACGGTTGGTTCTTGTAAAGTATCGTCAAAATTTAATTTATGATCTACAGTTTCCTTTTCAATATCTGCCAACATGTCTTCAGATATTTTTTGCATACGCGCCTCTGTATAACGCATTGCTGCAGGACTATCGCCATCTATAGAACCAAAGTTTCCTTGGCCATCTACTAACAAATAGCGTAAGCTCCACTCTTGTGCCATACGCACCATAGTATCATACACTGATGTATCACCGTGGGGGTGATATTTACCTAAAACTTCTCCTACTATTCTTGCAGATTTTTTATGTGCACTATTGGCTCTTACACCTAATTCATGCATACCATATAGTACACGCCTGTGAACTGGCTTTAAACCATCTCTTACATCTGGTAAAGCACGTGACACAATGACTGACATTGAATAATCAATGTAAGACGATTTCATTTCATCTTCAATGTTAATAGGAATCAATTTCTCTCCTTCTGCCATAAATAATCTATTAATATTTTTATGAGTTTTTCAAAACATGCTAATATAAGTATTTCAGGAGTGCTAATTACTGATTAATGTTAGTTTTTTAACACTATTTATTAACAATTTCGCACCCTTTTTTAGTTAATAAGTTAAAGTTTGAAAATTTTGATTTTCTAAAGTTTTTTTTGTCAATTAGCATTCTACTTTATTATTTAAGGTATAGTTTTTGCCTTTAATAACTATAATTAGTATTTTTAATGCAGAAAGGAAGTTAATTATGGATGATAATTTTTCACCAAGAGTAAAAGATGTAATTGCATATAGTAAAGAAGAAGCATTGCGCTTAGGCCATGATTTTATTGGTACTGAGCATTTAATGTTAGGGCTTTTGCGCGATGGCAATGGTAAAGCTATTAGTATTTTAAACGCTTTAGATATAGACTTGAATCATTTGAGACGTAAAGTTGAAATTTTAAGTCCGGCAAACCCCAATATTAGTATTGCTACCAATCAAAAAAAGAACTTACATCTTACAAGACAGGCAGAACGCGCCTTAAAAACAACGTTTTTAGAAGCCAAATTGTTTCAAAGTACCTCTATAAATACAGCTCATTTATTACTGTGTATTTTAAGAAACGAAAATGACCCCACTACCAAGCTTTTAAATAAGCTGAAAGTTGACTATGATAATGTTAAAGAACAATTTAAATTTATGATTACAAACGATAATGATTATATAGAGCCAAAAGCTGAATCTTTTCAAGATGATAGCTCAAGCCCTGAAGAAGAATCTTCAAAAGATATTTTTAATACCCCATCTAACAAAACCAATAAAAAATCTAAAACCCCTGTTTTAGATAATTTTGGACGCGATTTAACGGCTTTAGCCGAAGAAGGTAAACTAGACCCAGTTGTGGGGCGTGAAAAAGAAATACAACGCGTATCTCAAATTTTAAGTAGAAGAAAGAAAAACAATCCGCTTTTAATTGGTGAACCTGGTGTTGGTAAAAGTGCCATTGCCGAAGGTTTAGCCTTAAGAATTGTTAAACGTAAAGTTTCTAGAATACTGTTTAACAAACGTGTTGTAACCCTAGATTTAGCAAGCTTAGTAGCTGGAACTAAATACCGCGGACAGTTTGAAGAACGTATGAAAGCCGTAATGAATGAGCTTGAAAAAAATGATGACGTTATTCTTTTTATTGATGAAATTCATACCATTGTAGGCGCTGGTGGTGCTACCGGTAGCTTAGATGCTTCAAACATGTTTAAACCCGCCTTAGCACGTGGCGAAATTCAATGCATTGGTGCTACAACTTTAGATGAGTACAGACAATACATTGAAAAAGATGGCGCTTTAGAGCGTCGTTTCCAAAAAGTAATTGTTGAACCAACAAGTGTTGAAGAAACCATAGAGATACTCAATAATATTAAGGGTAAATACGAAGAACACCACAACGTTGACTACACACCTGAAGCCATTGAAGCCTGTGTAAAATTAACCAATAGGTACATGACAGAGCGTTTTTTACCAGACAAAGCTATTGATGCTCTAGATGAAGCTGGATCTCGTGTACACATTACAAACATTGATGTGCCTAAACAAATTATAGAGCTTGAAAAACAACTAGAAGGCATTAAAGAAACTAAAAATGCCGTTGTAAGAAAGCAAAAATATGAAGAGGCTGCTAAACTTAGAGATGATGAAAAACGTATAGAAAAAGAACTTGCTATAGCCCAAGAAAAATGGGAAGAAGACACCAAACAACATAGAGAAATTGTAACTGAAGACAATGTGGCAGATGTTATTTCTATGATGACAGGTGTTCCTGTAAACCGTATTGCACAAACCGAAATTAACAAGTTAGCGGAGTTACCAAACTTAATTAAAGGTAAAGTCATTGGTCAAAATGAAGCAGTAAGTAAAGTTGTTAAAGCCATACAGCGTAACCGTGCTGGTTTAAAAGACCCTAATAAACCTATTGGTTCGTTCATTTTCTTAGGGCAAACCGGTGTTGGTAAAACACAATTAGCTAAAATACTTTCAAAAGAATTATTTGATAGTGAAGATGCCCTTGTTAGAATTGATATGAGTGAATACATGGAAAAGTTTGCCATTTCAAGATTAATTGGTGCACCTCCAGGATATGTTGGCTATGAAGAAGGCGGCCAGTTAACCGAAAAAGTACGCCGCAAACCATATGCCGTTATTCTGTTAGATGAAATTGAAAAAGCACACCCTGATGTATTTAACATGCTTTTACAAGTACTTGATGATGGCTATTTAACCGATAGTTTAGGTAGAAAAATAGACTTTAGAAATACCATTATTATCATGACATCAAACATTGGAGCCAGAAAACTTAAAGATTTTGGTACAGGTGTTGGTTTTGGTACCTCGGCACAAAAAGCACAAGAAGATGCTAATGCCCGAAGTGTTATTGAAAATGCTTTGAAAAAATCATTCGCTCCAGAGTTTTTAAATAGAATTGATGATGTTATTGTTTTCAACCCGCTTGAAAAAGAAGACATCAACAAAATTATTGATATTGAGTTAGAAAAACTTTTAGCAAGAATTAAAAATCTTGGTTACATTTTACAATTAACTAATGATGCTAAAGATTATATTGCCGATAAAGGTTTTGATAAACAATACGGTGCAAGACCTTTAAAGCGCGCTATTCAAAAATACATTGAAGATGCTTTAGCTGAAGAAATTGTATCAACCAACGTACAAGAAGGTGATAAAATAACTATTGATTTAGATAGTGATTCTAATGAATTAAAAATTTCAGTTGAAAAGGCTGAAAAATCTGCAGAGTCATAAATCTGAATAAAATAACTCTAAATAAAAAGAGCTAACTTTAACGGTTAGCTCTTTTTTTATAATATTATCATTAAGCTTTTTCGGGCACTTTAAATAACAACACAATACCCACTAAAAAAAACACGAATAGAAACAAAATAGCTGAACGCATACTTTCTATTTGATCTACAACAGCAAAAATTGTCATACCAATTACTATCCCTATTTTTTCGGCAACATCAAAAAAGCTAAAATATGATGTAGTATCATCAGTTTCTGGTAAAAACTTTGAATAGGTAGACCTTGCTAAAGACTGCACACCTCCCATTACAAAACCAACTATTACTGCAGCTATGTAAAATTGTATAGGTGTTTTCATAAAAAAGGCATAAAAACACAGTGCCATCCAAATGACATTTATTACAATAAGTGTTTTTATATTACCATATTTTTTAGACATTCTAGATGTCATTACTGCGCCACCAACAGCCACTAATTGAATAACTAAAATACTTACTATTAAACCTTGGGTTTTTTCATCGTTATTAGCCCAAGCTATTTCTTTTTCACCAAAGTAAACAGCCATTAGCATTATGGTTTGCACCGCCATACTAAACACAAAAAAAGCATTTAAATATCGTTTTAACCTTAAATTACCTTTTAGTTGTTGCCATACTAATTTTAATTCTTTAAAGCCATTAAAAACCAAATATTTAGTTACTTTATGTCCTTTTGAGCTTCCTTTAGGTAAGTAATAAAAAGTGTATTGGCTAAACAAAATCCACCAAAGACCTACAGTTACAAATGAATATTTCATCATTTGCATTTTAGCAGCCCCGTCTGTTTGACTCATAACCATGGCTAAATTCACAATAAGCAAAATTACACTACCAATATACCCCCAAGAAAAACCTTTAGCGCTTATGCTATCTTGTTGTTCTGGAAAAGCAATATCTGGTAAATACGAGTTATAAAACACCAAACTCCCCCAATAGCCCAACAGCCCCATAAAATAAAAAAGCACACTTGTGTGTATATAATTTAAGTTGAAAAAATATAAGCCTATACACCCAAAACCGCCCATATAGCAGAAAAATTTCATAAAATTCTTTTTATTACCAACATAATCTGCAATACCCGATAATACTGGAGAAAGAAATGCTACTACTAAAAATGTAAACGCTGTTACTATAGATATTAAAACAGTTTGCTTCATTTCAAAACCAAAAGCACTTACTAATTGGTCTTTATTTTCAAATAAACTTGAATAAAATATTGGAAATATTGATGATGCAATGGTTAGCGTATAAACCGAATTTGCCCAATCATAAAACGCCCATGCATTTAATAGTTTTTTACTTCCTTTTTGCAGTGTAGCCATAATAAAAAAGCTGCTCTTTAATGAGCAGCTTCTAAAGTAAAAAAATATTTTTATTGAACCCCAACTTAAAGCAGCTTTTGAGCGCATTTAAATTTGAAGAAAAATAAAACCCCGCTCAATTGCGGGGTTTTATCATTATCTTTTTTGTATTAAAACTATTTTCTAAAAGAAGTCACACCAAACTTAGCAGCTTCGGCTTTAGCTTGAGGCGCTAAAGCTTTTAGGTTAGCTATTCTAGAATCGTTAGATGGGTGTGTACTTAACATTTCAGGCGGTGCTTGTCCACCACTATTAGCTTTCATACGCTCCCATAATAATGAGGCTTCATCTGGTGTGTAGCCTGCAATAGCCATTAAATAAATACCAATTTTGTCGGCTTCTGTTTCATGACTTCTACTAAAAGGTAACATAACACCAACTTGCGAACCAACACCGTAATATTGGTTAAAGGCGTTTCTAGATTTTTCATCTTTTATGGCAATGTTTCCTGCAACAGCAAGTCCTGCTTGTAAATACCCCGCACTCATACGTTGTTGCCCATGGTTTGCTAATGCATGAGCTACCTCATGCCCCATTATGGCAGCAACACCTGCTTCATTTTTTGCTATGGGTAAAATACCTGTGTAAAACACAATTTTACCTCCTGGCATACACCAAGCATTTACGGTTTTATCATCTACTAAATTGTATTCCCATTTATAATCATTTAAATAGCCTTGATGCCCATTGGCATTTAACCATCGCTCTGCAGCTACAGCTATTTTTTGGCCAACACGTTTAATCATTTCGGCATCTTTTGTACCTGTAATTACGTTGTTTTCAGTTAAAAACTGATCATATTGTGCAAAAGCCGTTGGAAACAACTGTGAGTTTGGTACCAAAGCCAATGTTTTTTTTCCTGTAAAAGGGTTATGTGCACATGCTGTAACAATGGCTGCAACACCCCATAATGCTATTACTTTTTTTAGTTTCATTTTAGTTATTTTATTTCATTATAAAAATACAAAAATTGTTTTGCTGTAGTTTTTAGACACTCATTTTTTTTATTTGTCACATTATTTTTAAGTGTTTTATTTAATATACGTGTTATGAAATACTTTAGATACCGACTTACTATAAAAATATTTGATTTATGAAAAACCTACTTCTTTTATTATGTTTAAGTTTTTTGTTTAGTTGCAATAGTAATGCTCAAAAAAAAGAACAAAAAAAGGAAACATTTGAAATTACAAAAACTGATGCCGAATGGAAAACACAATTAACTGAGCAAGCATATTATGTTTTAAGAAAAGCAGGTACAGAACGCGCATTTACAAGTCCGTTAAACAAAAACTACAAACCAGGTGTGTATGTTTGTAAAGCTTGCGAAACACCTTTGTTTAAAAGTGAACACAAATACGATTCTGGTAGTGGTTGGCCTAGTTTTGATAGAGAAATTAAAGGCAATGTAGCTTTTTCTACAGATTATAAAATTGGTTACGCCCGCACCGAAGAACATTGCGCCACTTGCGGTGGCCATTTAGGGCACGTGTTTAATGATGGCCCTAGAGACACCACAGGAAAAAGACACTGCATTAATGGTGTAGCACTTAAATTTATACCTAAGGAATAGGCATTTTAAACCTTGCATTGGTTATTTATTAGTAACTTGTTGGTAATAATTATGAATGTATTTACCAATGAAAAGTTACTTACCTAGTGTTATAAAACAATTTGAATACTACAAAAGTTTAGGTGATAAAACCTTTGAACAATTAACGTTTGATGAATTACAGCATGCCTTAGCCATTGATATTAATGCAATTACTGTTATCGTTAAGCACATGGTTGGCAATATGTTGAGCCGTTGGACTAACTTTTTAACTGAAGATGGTGAAAAAGCATGGCGCTACCGTGATACTGAGTTTGAAAATACTTATACCTCTAAAAAAGAACTAATTACTGAATGGGATAAGGGTTGGAATTGCTTGTTTGAAGCTGTTAAAGCGCTTAATGAAACTAATTTAGAACACATCATTTATATTAGAAATCAGGGGCATACGGTTACTGAAGCTATTAACCGGCAATTGGCACATTACGCATACCATGTTGGGCAAATTGTATTTATAGGTAAACTTTTTAAAGGTGAACATTGGCAAAGTTTATCTATACCAAAAGGTGGTTCTAATGTGTATAACTTAGAAAAATTTAGTAAGAAAAAAACCAAAAAACATTTTACTGATGATGTGTAAAATACTTTTACTGAGTAGCACCCGCAAGAAGGATTGAGGCATTTGTTGGAGCTCTCCCGGTTACGGGAAGCGACTGCCGAAAGCCTGTTTGCCCTAAGGCAACTTGCTCAAAAAATTGTTATTCTTCTTCTACTCTGTGTATGCTTTTAAAGGGCCTAATTATAAGGCGGGCTTCTCTATCAAAACGGATGTAATTATAAACCCAGTTTACAAATACCACCATGCGGTTTCTAAAACCTATTAAAAAGAAAAGGTGCACAAACATCCAAACATACCATGCAAATACGCCTTGAAATTTGTACTTTTTTAAATCTACTACGGCTTTATTTCGGCCAATGGTTGCCATAGAGCCTTTATCTTTATATGTAAAGGGTTTCATGGGTTTTGTTTCAATTAGGTTTAATAAATTATTGCCTAATTGTTCGCCCTGTTGTATGGCAGGTTGCGCCATCATGGGTAAGCCGTTTGGGAAATCATCGGTTTTCATACAGGCAATATCTCCTATGGCAAAAATATGCTCAAAAGCTTTTACTTGGTTGTATTGGTTTACGGCAATGCGGTTGCCGCGTGTTACAAAATCTGCGCTATCTAATCCGTTTATGGTTGCCCCTTTTACGCCGGCTGCCCATACTAGGGTTTGGGTTTCAAACGTTAAATCTGTATTAGTGGTAACGGTTTTACCATCATAATTGGTTACGCGTACGTTTTTCCAGATGTTAACACCTAGTTTTTCAAGAAAATCTTCGGCTTTGGCTGAGGCTTTGTTGCTCATGCCTTTTAAAATTCTGTCGCCAGATTGTATGATGTGTATTTGTGCTAAACGGGTATCTAAATCGGGGTAATCTTTGGGTAAAATGCCTTTTTTTATTTCGGCTAATGCACCTGCAAGTTCAACGCCTGTTGGCCCACCACCTACTATTACAAAATTCATTAAGGCGTTGCGCTCGTTTAAATCGGAGGTTAATAGCGCATCTTCAAAATTTTCTAGAATTAAACTGCGTAAATTTAATGATTGTGGTATGGTTTTCATGGCCATACTGTGCTTTTCAATTTCAGTATTACCAAAATAATTAGTTGCAGATCCTGATGCTATTACAAGATAATCAAATTTTAAATTGCCAATATTGGTTTTTACGGTATTGCAGGTGGTATCAATATATTCCACATTTGCCAACCTAAAATAAAAATTTGGAAAATCTTGCAATACTTTTCTAATAGGGTACGCAATAGAATCAGGCTCTAAGCCACCGGTTGATACCTGATATAATAAAGGTTGAAAAGTATGGTAGTTATGTTTATCTAACAATACAACTTGTACTTCTTGTTTTGATAATTTTTTAGCTAAAGCTACGCCTGCAAAACCACCACCAATAATAATTACCCTTGGATAACTTGTTCTAGGAATATTCATATAATAACACTTGGTGTGCAAATGTAGTAAAAGATACAAATTTATAATGCTCTAAATTCTTTATTCAAAAAGCATTTTGTAAATTCGTAGCCTAAAATTTAACACATGAGTAAATACGATATTATAGTTCTTGGAAGTGGTCCTGGAGGGTATGTTGCAGCCATTAGAGCATCACAATTAGGTTTTAAAACAGCTATTGTTGAAAAAAGCGAACTTGGTGGCATATGCTTAAACTGGGGGTGTATTCCAACAAAAGCCCTTTTAAAATCTGCTCAAGTTTTTGAATACCTTAAGCATGCTGAAGATTATGGCTTAAAAGTTAAAGATGCTGAACATGACTTTGATGCTGTAGTTAAACGTAGCCGTGGCGTTGCAGATAGTATGAGTAAAGGTGTGCAATTTTTAATGAAAAAAAATAAAATTGACATTATTGAAGGTTTTGGAAAACTAAAACCTGGTAAAAAAATTGATGTTGATGGTACCGAATACAGTGCCGATAATATTATTATTGCCACTGGTGCGCGCTCTAGAGAGTTACCAAGTTTACCACAAGATGGTGAAAAAGTAATTGGCTATAGAGAAGCTATGACATTAAAAAAACAACCCAAAAAGTTAGTAGTAGTTGGCTCTGGTGCTATTGGTGTTGAATTTGCTTATTTCTACAATTCTATTGGTACTGAAGTTACTATTGTAGAATATTTACCAAATATTGTACCTGTTGAAGATGAAGATGTATCTAAACAACTAGAACGCTCATTTAAAAAGAATGGCATTAAAGTAATGACATCTGCCGAAGTTACTAGCGTAGACACTTCTGGCAAAGGTGTTAAAGCTACTGTAAAAACTAAAAAAGGCGAAGAAATTTTAGAAGCTGATGTTATTTTAAGTGCCGTAGGTATTAAAAGTAACATTGAAAACATTGGCTTAGAAGATGTTGGTATTGTTGTAGATAGAGATAAAATTTTAGTAAACGATTTTTACCAAACTAACATACCAGGTTATTACGCCATTGGCGATGTAACACCTGGGCAAGCATTAGCACACGTAGCATCTGCCGAAGGTATTTTATGTGTTGAAAAATTAGCAGATATGCACGTTGAACCTATTGATTATGGTAATGTTCCTGGTTGTACTTATTGTACGCCTGAAATTGCCAGCGTTGGTTTAACCGAAAAACAAGCCAAAGAAAAAGGTTTAGATATTAAAGTTGGTAAATTTCCATTTTCAGCTTCTGGAAAAGCTAAAGCTGGTGGAAATTACGAAGGTTTTGTAAAAGTAATTTTTGATGCTAAATATGGCGAATGGTTAGGTTGCCACATGATTGGTGCTGGTGTTACCGATATGATTGCCGAGGCTGTTGTAGCAAGAAAACTTGAAACCACAGGGCATGAAGTTTTAAAAGCAATTCACCCACACCCAACAATGAGTGAAGCTGTTATGGAAGCTGTTGCCGATGCTTATGATGAAGTAATTCATTTATAAAACAAACGATTTTTAAAAATCAACATAATAAAAAGCGGATAGAAAGCGTATTTCTATTCGCTTTTTTCTTCTTCCTTATTCTTACTTTTTAGGTCTTTATATTGTTCTTTTTGTTTTGATAATGCTTTTGTAGATTTAAACAGAAGAAACCCTAAAAAACACACAAAACAAATAAGCACACAAACAAGTAGGTTTATTTGCATAATTTACTATTAATGATTTGGTATGTATTTAAGACCCTAATAAATCAAACAAGTCACAACCAATACAATGTTTTTACAAAAAGCTACTAATAGCCAGCTCATAACTTTGTAAACCAAAACCTAAAATAACACCTTTAGCATGCGGTGAAATGTATGATTGATGCCTAAATGCCTCTCTGCCAAACGTATTAGATATATGCACTTCAACAACCGGTGTTTCAATACCTTTTATAGCATCTCCAATACCAATTGATGTATGTGTATATGCACCTGCATTTAAAACTACACCATCATAACTAAAACCAACCTCGTGAAGTTTATTAATTAACTCACCCTCTACATTTGTTTGGTAATACTCTAAATTAACATTTGGGTATTTGGTTTTTAAGGTTTTAAAATAATCTTCAAAAGTTAAACTGCCGTATATTTCTGGTTCACGTTTACCTAACAAGTTAAGGTTGGGTCCGTTTATAATTATAAGTTTTTTCATGCCGTAAATATATTTAAAAATGAAGCATAAAAAAAGGAAGCTTTTCAGCTTCCTTTTAAGTATTAATTTTATAATTTCTTTATTGAAACTTGTAGCCAACACTTAATTGCACAGTACCCAAATTTGTATCAAAATCATCAAACTCAGATAAATTAGCAATTCCTAAATTATATCTTAGGTTAAAAAACAATGGTAAATCTGCTAGTTCATAACCAGCACCTAATGCTAAACCAAAGTCAAAACTTTTAGTAGCATCTTCAATTCCAGAATCTGCAGATATTCTCACACCAAATTGTGGTCCAGCTTCTAAACTTAAACCTTCTGCTGCGTAATATTTGGCTATTCCTAAAATTCTAATAAAGTTTGCTTCTAAATCTTCAGACCCTTCACCAGAAAAAAGAACTTCAGGTTGAATTGCAAATGTCTCATTAATATTAAAATCTGCTATAGCACCAATATGAAAGGATGTTCTACCGTCTGCATCGGCATCTTGTCCAAACTTTGAAAAATTCAAACCAGCTTTTACTCCAAAAACAGGTTCTTGTGCTTGCATAGACACTGTGAATACTACAGCTACTAAAACTGTAAAAATAGTTTTTTTCATTATAGATTATTTTTAATTAGCATCTACAAAAGTAAGATAATTACTATTTTAAAGTTTTGGCTTTGTATTATGATTTTGTTATTAGAATATTACTTAAAAAAAAAGGAAGCTGAAAAGCTTCCTTTATAATATATTATGTTTTACTTTTTTTAAAAATGTAAAGCAAATCCAACTCTAACTTCAAATAAACCTTCATCTGTAAAATCTTCATTCATTGAGTGGCTATAACGTAAACCTGGTTCAATACTTACATTTTGTCCTAAAAAGAAAGCATATCCACCTTGAATACCTAACCATAAAGGGTTCTCATCAAAATCCTTAATGCTAGCTCCGTTTAGATCAATCTGAACAGGTATTTGGCTATTAATATAATATTTAGCTCCTAATTTATAAGAGAAAACTGAATCTCCATCATAATCTGTGTAACCTAAACCTAATTTTACAGCTAAATCATCTGCTACAAAATATCCTCCTTCAGTTCCAACAGACCAAATTGTAGTTCCATCAACAGACACTAAACCAAAACCTGTATTAGCTGTATGCTGAAATAAACCTACTTCTCCTCCAGCCGAAAATCCTGTATTAGCTTCAATTAACCATTTACCTTTTGATGTTTGTCCACCATTGTCACTATCTTGTGCATTCATAGTGAATCCAAAAACTGCAAAAGCAGCCATTAATAAAATTTTTTTCATTTTTAAATAATTTAAAGATTAGTTGCAGCAAACGTAAATCTAAATTTTGACTTAACCAAATTAATTTTACCGTTAATCAGAATAAAAACGCATTTTAACGATAAAAATCAACATTTCACCTATACTAAAACGTTAAATTTCATACACTTATGAAAGAAAATAATTTCAATAAATAATAGCGTTATTTTAAGTATTTTTACAAATATGAAATGGAATAACGCTTTAACCGATTATAAATTGTACTTAAAAATAGAACGTGGTTTATCGGCCAATTCTATTGAAAATTATGCTAGAGATGTACAAAAATTAATTACATTTTTAGAAGATAATGCTATTACGATATCGCCTATTGCTATTTCTTCAGACATTATAAAACAATTTATTTATACCATTGCTAAACACGTTAATGCGCGTTCGCAATCTAGAATTATTTCTGGTTTACGCAGCTTTTTTGGGTACTTGGTATTTGAAGATTACAGAAATGACAACCCTTTAGAACTTATTGAAGCACCTAAAATAGGCAGAAAATTACCCGATACACTTACTGAAGAAGAAATTGATAGCATAATTACGGCCATAGATTTAAGTAAACCCGAAGGCGAACGCAATCGCGCAATGCTTGAAACCCTTTACGGTTGCGGCTTGCGTGTAAGCGAACTTGTTAATTTAAAATTATCAGATTTATTTTTTGATGAAGGTTTTATAAAAGTTACTGGTAAAGGTGATAAACAGCGTTTTGTACCCATTGTTGAAACCACACAACATTATATTAACATCTATAAAAACCAGGTTAGAAACCACTTAGCTATTAAACCCGGTTTTGAAGACACTTTATTTTTAAACAGGCGTGGTAAACAACTCACCAGAGCTATGGTATTTACTATTGTGAAGCAGTTAGCTGAAAAAATAGGTTTAAAAAAGAATATTTCTCCCCACACGTTTAGGCATTCTTTTGCTACACATTTACTTCAAAATGATGCCGATTTACGTTCAATACAACTTATGCTTGGGCATGAAAGCATTACCACTACCGAAATTTATGTGCATGTAGACAAAAGCCATTTAGCCAAAGTAGTTGAAACGTATCATCCTAGAAAATAGTTGTTAGTTGTTTGAAACGGCTTCGGCTATTAGTTTTACTTGAATTCAACAATAAATTCATTAAGTAAAAACTTATAATTGAAAATCCTCACGGATTTTCAGAAGTGCGCGAGACCAAGCAATTACTTATAGCCATTGTTGGCAACAAGCTGAAAAACTCGTTAAAACAAGAAAGATATTGATTGAATTTGATAATTTAGTATCTTTGATTAAAAGAAACTCGAAATGAATATAGAAGCTAGAAAATTAGAATTTATTCAAGAATTCCTAAAACTTCAAAGCGAGGAAGCAATTTCCAAGCTTGAGAAAATATTGAAAAAGGAAAAAGACACTTCTGACGAAAGGCTGTTTAAGCCTATGAGTATTGATGAGTTAAACATACGAATTGACAAATCAGAATCGGATTTCAAAAATAATCGATTTAAAACAAGTTCTGAACTTTTAGCCAAATACGAATAATGAATTTTAAAATTATTTGGTCTGACTTTGCGGAAACTCAACTTGACGAAATTTATGAATATTACGAAAAAAAAGCTAGTTTAAAAGTTGCTACTAAAATTGTAACTAGAATAATTAAAGAATCGGAAAAATTAATCAAAGCGTCTTTCATTGGACAAGAAGAAGAATTACTTAAAGATAGAGAAATTCAATATCGTTATTTGGTTTTCAAAAACTACAAAGTAATATATTCTGTTGATGAACAAAACGGATTTATAAAAATTGCTGATGTTTTTGATACTCGGCAATATCCACCGAAAATGAAACGAACAAAATAAAGCCAGTTGCCAACAATGTATAAAATTAATTTCTTGATTCTAGCCTACTTACGAAAATCCTCGCGGATTTTCTATTCAGTTTTTATTTGCTAAATCAGTTGCTTAAACCACGCAACTAATCTTATACGAGACCGTTGGGTGTAGTTTTTTTATTCGGTTATTCTATTTTTTAAATCCATTTGTCCGTGTAAAATTCTAGTAATTTCAATCGGTAGGTTAATTCGGTTTAGGTAAAAATGATATGTCTGCTTGTTTTAAGTCCGAATAAGTCATTGGTTATTCCCTCGTAATTTTTTCCTAAATCAGGGTTATTAGCAATGTCTTGGCAAGTATCTAAAAGCAAGTTATAATATCTGTCAGCTTGTTGTTCATACCACTTTTCAATAGTGTACTCCCAAATTCCAGTTAAATCTTCAACCGCCTTGTTAGTCAGTTCATATTTAGCCATTATTCTTATGTCTAGCTTTTAATTCCTGAAGATGTTTTTCTGGGTCAAAATCGTGTGCAATTCCACTGTCAATTCCTTCTTGGATTGCATTTCTCAGAGCAATGACTTTACTTTCTTCGTTTTCTAAAAGTCGAAGACCAGCTCTAATGACTTCACTTACATTTTTATATCTTCCAGCTGAAACTTGGCTACTTACAAATTGGTCAAAATAATTACCATTACCGAGTGATATTGATGTGTTTTTACTCATAACTCAAATATTTACTCAAAAACACCAAAAATTGGTAATATTTCTAAATTACACCTAACTATAACATATAGCGAAACCAACTTTTAACTTTTAACTTTTAACTTTTAACTTTTAACAAAACTAATTACTTAGCAATATTTACGGCTCTTGTTTCTCTAATAACAGTTACTTTAACCTGCCCAGGATATGTCATGTCTGTTTGTATTTTTTGTGAAATATTAAACGATAAATCTGCTGCTTTATCATCATTCACTTTTTCACTTTCAACAATTACACGTAACTCTCTACCTGCTTGAATGGCATAGGCTTTTTTAACACCGCTAAAACCAAAAGCAATATCTTCTAAATCTTTTAAACGTTGAATATAACTATCTAAAACCTGACGGCGCGCTCCTGGGCGAGCACCTGAAATAGCATCACACACCTGAATAATTGGTGCTAATAATGATTTCATTTCTATTTCATCGTGGTGAGCTCCAATGGCGTTGCAAACATCTGGTTTTTCACCAAATTTTTCGGCCCATTGCATACCTAAAATGGCATGTGGTGTTTCCATATCAGCTTCAGCATCTGGCACTTTACCAATATCATGTAATAAACCAGCACGTTTGGCTAGTTTAGGGTTTAAACCTAATTCGGCAGCCATTACGCCACAAAGTTTGGCTACTTCACGCGAGTGTTGTAATAAGTTTTGCCCGTATGAAGAGCGGTATTTCATGCGCCCTACCATTTTAATTAACTCTGGGTTTAGGTTATGAATACCTAAATCTATAACGGTGCGTTTACCAACTTCAATAATTTCTTGGTCTATTTGCTTTCTTGTTTTTCTAACAACTTCTTCAATTCTTGCAGGATGTATACGGCCGTCTGTTACTAAACGGTGTAATGATAAACGTGCCACTTCTCTTCTTACAGAATCAAAACAAGATAAAATAATTGCTTCTGGTGTATCATCTACAATAATTTCAACACCTGTGGCGGCTTCAATAGCTCTAATATTTCTACCTTCTCTACCAATAATGCGTCCTTTAACATCATCAGATTCTATATTGAAAACAGACACACAGTTATCAACTGCTTCTTCAGTACCTATGCGTTGTATGGTATTTATAATAACTTTTTTAGCCTCTTGTTCTGCCGTTAATTTAGCTTCTTCTAGAGCACTTTGTATAAATGCCATTGCATCGTTTTTAGCTTCACCTTTTAAAGATTCTACTAATTGTTCTTTAGCTTCTTCTGCAGATAAACTTGAAATAACTTCAAGTTGCTGCACTTGGCTTTTGTGAAGGCGGTCTAACTCTTCTTGTTTTTTATCAAGTACATCAAGTCTGTGGTTGTAATCTTTTATTTTGTCTTCTAAACTCTGACTTAATTTTTTGTTTTTTGAAAGCTCGCTAGATACTTGAGATTCTTTATCTCTAGTTCTTTTTTCGGCTTCGGCCATTTTCTTGTCTCTAGACAAAATTACTTTTTCATGCTCTGCCTTTAGCTCAATAAATTTTTCTTTGGCCTGTAATATTTTGTCTTTTTTAATGCTTTCGCCTTCACTTTTGGCTTCTTTTAGAACCAAACCAGCACTTTTTTGGGCCTCTTTAATTATTTTTGATGCTTTATTTTTTTCTAAAACTTTAGCTATAATAAAGCCAATAGCTAAGCCTAAAACTATTCCTCCTATTGCAAATATGATTGCGTTATCCATTATTAATTAGTTGTTTATATGTATAAAAAAAGCCTACATCAGTTGAAAGTTTTGTATAAACTCCTTAAAAACAAGTTTAGGGCTAACAAGCTGATCAAGGATCCACCCAAGATACTAAAACACGTTTAGTACTAGTGGCCTGCTTTTACAACTTAAACTCACCCTTTTTAAAGAATTAACGTTGAGTTTATCAAAAAATAATAACTAATGTAGGCAGTAACTTTTAGTTTATTTTAAAGAACGTGATTAAGAGTTTAAATATGAACTTAATAATGTATCTAAAGCTTTTAGCTTATCTTCAACATGTTCATTCACATTATTTTTATCTATAGATTTCTGTTCAACTTGAGATGCAAATTGTAAAGCACACATGGCTAATACATCTTGTTTATCTCTAACAGAATAACTTTGCTCAAACTGTTTTATCATATAATCAATGTTTTTAGCGGCTCTTCTCAAGCCTTCTTCTTGGCTTGGTTCTATAGTTAAAGGATATACTCTATTAGCTATAGAAAGGCGTATTTTAAGCTTTTCTGACATTGATTTTATGTTACATTAATCTGATAATTGGGCTATACAATAGTCTAAATCTCTAATTAATGCGTTTATTTTAAGCTTAGTTTCTCTTTTATTATTGTCACTACCAAGTATTGAATTTGCCATTTTAAGCGCGTGATATTTTTCTTCCCACTGTGTTAATAACACTTTTTGGTTTTCAATTTTTGTTTTTGAAGCGTTTAATTCTTCAGTTAATTTAGCGTTAGCTTGTTTTAAAAGCTCTAATTTGTGTAATACCTTGCTAGTTTTATTCTCTAAAGAATCTACAATATCTTCAATATTACTCATTTACAAAAATCAATACTTATCTCACAAAGTTAATACACCTTGCTATAAATTACAATTGTTTTTCAATAAAATTTTAAAATCGTCTTTTAAGGGTATTTTAGTTAAAACTGTGGCTTGATTTTTGTTTTACCTTTGCGTTTTAACTTCAATTTAATATTTTAGCTACAAGTACTTTTTTATGAGATTTTTACTAATTGCCCTATTTATTTTTCCAAGTTTTGTTGTTGCGCAAAACCCGTATCCGCAAGATTATTTTAGCAACCCGCTAGAAATACCTTTAATACTATCGGGTACATTTGCAGAGTTACGTTCTAACCATTTTCATTCTGGTATAGACATAAAAACACAGCAACGTGTTGGGTTAAAAGTAAAAGCTTCGGCTAGTGGTTATGTTAGTCGTATAAAAGTATCACATTACGGCTACGGTAAAGCACTTTATATTACACACCCTAACGGCTATACAACTGTTTATGCGCATTTGCAAAAGTTTTCGCCGGCAATTGAAGCTTATGTAAAAAAGCAACAGTACAAAAAAGAATCTTATGAAATTGAATTATTTCCTAGTGCCGAAGCATTACTTGTTAAAAAAGACAGTTTAATTGCCTACAGCGGCAATTCGGGCGGTTCAGGTGGCCCACATTTGCATTATGAAATTAGAGATAACCTTGAGCGCCCAATAAATCCCATGCTTTTTGGTATTGATATTGCCGATACTTCTGGGCCTTACGTAAAATCTGTTTACGCTTACCCTTTAGATAAAAATGCTTTTATTAATAACAGTAATGAAAAGCAAAAACTACGCCTAATACCTTTAAAAAATGGCGATTATACTGTTGAAAACATTCATGCTGTTGGTAATATTGGTATTGGTATTGAAACTAATGATAGGCAAAATTACGCGCCAAACTCAAATGGTGTTTACAATATTCAAACCTTTTTTAATGGTAACAGAAATTTTGAGCTAGATTTTAAACGCTTTTCTTTTGCAGAAACCAAACACATCAATGAGCTTATAGATTATGAACATTATGCTACTAAAAGGCAGCGCATTCAAAAATTATTCAAAAAAAATAATCCGTTAAGTATTTTTAAATCGGTTGTAAATAATGGTGTTTTACACATAAAAGATAGTGCCTACGCGGTTTATAAAATTAGAATTGCCGATTTTAAAAACAATGAAACATGGGTTACACTAAATATTAAAGGTGAAAAAAGCCCAACAGCAAAACCTGCCGAAACCAAAACAACACCTTATTATATAAAAGCCAACCAAACTACTAATTTAAAAGAAGGTATGGTATCTGTAGATTTTTATAAAGATACATTTTATGATGATTTTTATTTAGATTTTGAATTACGCAATGACACACTTAAACTCCATAAAGATGTTATAGCTGCAAAAACATATTTTAATATTACCTATAATATTAGCCATTACAACACCACCGACAAAAGCAAACTTTACATTGCACGCTTAGTGGGCAGCAAGCAATACCCTGCATACACATCTACAAAGCGAACAGAAAACACGTTAACCGCAAGAACCAAAACTTTAGGTACGTATGCCTTAGCTACAGATACTACGCCACCTACCATTAGGGCCGTTAATTTTAAAAATAAACAATGGATAAGTAATTACCATTACCTAAAAATTAAAATTGATGATGCAGGTTCTGGTATTTCAAACTACAGAGCCACTGTAAACGGAAAATGGATTTTAATGGAGTATGATTATAAAACAAAAACACTAACACATAGTTTTAGTGATGGCGTTGTAACAGACACTAAAAACAATTTAAAAGTAATTGTTACTGATAATGTTGGAAATAATTCTACTTTTGAAACGTTGTTTTACAGAAAATAAACTTTAACCACCATTGAAATCAAAACATCTTTTTTTAGTAACGGTATTTTTTTTAATTACAAGCCTTAGTTTTTCGCAAACGGCAACCTTAAAAGGTGTTATTTTAAATGACAACAACACCCCTATTGAAGGTGTAAACATTACAACAAATAATGGCAATGGTACACAAACAAACAGCAATGGGTTTTACAAGTTAAATATTGCTGCAAGCACTAAGGTAACTGTTAGTTTTACGCACATTTCTTATAAGAAAGTAATAGCTACATTCAACCTAAAAAACGGCGAAACTTTTGAGTTTAACCCCGTTATAAAAACAGCTGTAGAGCAAATTGCAACCGTAGTTGTTAGCTCTAAAAAACGAAAAGATGTTGAAGGTATTATAACGCTTCAACCAGAAACTATTAGAAAAATCCCTGGAGCAAATGCTGGTGTTGAAAACTTATTAATGTCGCTTCCTGGGGTTAATAACAACAATGAGTTAAGTACACAATACGCCGTTAGAGGTGGTAATTTTGATGAAAACCTTGTGTATGTAAATGATATTGAAGTGTATAGACCTTTTTTAATACGCTCTGGGCAACAAGAAGGTTTAAGCTTTGTAAACTCTAATTTGGTACAAAATGTAGAGTTTTCGGCAGGTGGTTTTCAAGCTAAATATGGCGATAAGCTTTCCTCGGTATTAGACATTACCTACAAAACACCTTTTCAGTTTGAAATTAATGCCAATTTAAGTCTTTTGGGCGGTAGTGTATCTTATGAAGATGTTAGTAAAGATTCAAAATTCACAAGTATTGTTGGCGCACGCTACAGAGACAACAGTTTGTTTGTAAACGCCAAGGAAACAGAAACCAACTTTACCCCTACTTTTGCCGATTTACAGGCCTACTTCACCTATAAATTCACTAGTAAATTTCATTTAAGTTTTTTAGGAAATGCTTCTATAAACAAATATAACTACCAGCCCCAAACACGGCAAACCAATTTTGGTACTTTAAGTGATCCCATAGCACTTTTGGTGTTTTATGAAGGACAAGAGAAAGACCAATACCAAACCTATTTTGGCGCTTTTAAAGGTTCGTATTTTGTGAATGATGATTTAACCCTAAAGCTTATTGCTTCAACATATCATACAACCGAAGAAGAGTATTTTGATATTTTAGCCCAATACCGCTTAGGCGAAGTAAATACCAATATTGGCGAAGAAGATTTGGGTGAAGTTGAATTTAGCGAAGGTATTGGAAGCCAATTAAATCATGGTAGAAATGATTTGGATGCTTTAATAACGAATATTGAACACAAAGGCGATTTTAAACTGAACGATAACCGCTTTGAATGGTCTGTTAAATACACACATGAAGACATTAGAGACCGCTTGGTTGAATGGGAAGTTATTGACTCTGCTGGGTTTTCTATTCGTCCACCAAAAACTATACCTATAAACGAACAACCCTACAACGCCTACACAGGCCCTTTAGAGCCTTTTTCTAATGTTAGAGCAACAAACAGCACCCAAATAAATAGGTTTCAAGCTTATTTACAATGGAGCAAACGTTCTAATATAGGCCGTAGTGATGTTTGGTACAACGCTGGTATTAGAGCTCACAACTGGTCTGTTAGCGGTACCGGAATTAGTACATCAAACCAAACGGTTTTTAGCCCCAGAGCGCAATTTGCCATTAAACCACACTGGAAAAAAGACATGCTTTTTAGGGCAGCTGCGGGTTTATACTATCAACCACCGTTTTACCGAGCATTACGTGATGCCACAGGCACTGTACAACCACATGTTAAAGCTCAAAAATCTATGCACGTGGTTTTAGGTAATGATTATAGTTTTAAAATGTGGAACCGCCCTTTTAAATTAACTTCAGAAGTATATTATAAACATTTAACCCAAGTAAACCCATACACCATTGAAAACGTACGTATACGCTACAGAGCCAATAACAGCGCCAAAGCCTATGCTTATGGTTTAGATATGCGTTTGAATGGTGAATTTGTACCTGGTACCGAATCTTGGTTTAGTTTTGGCTACTTAAAAACCGAAGAAAACATTGAAAACCAAGGCTATATTGCTAGACCAACAGACCAACGTTTAAAATTTGCTGCCTTGTTTCAAGATTATGTGCCAAATATGCCACATTTAAAAATGTATTTAAATTTGGTTTATAATACGGGCGTTCCGGGTGGCTCACCTAGTTATGCAGACCCTTATGTGTACCAAAACAGACTACCAGATTACAAAAGAGCCGACTTTGGCTTACAATTGGTATTGGTTGATGCTAAAAAACAATTTAACAGCGGTTGGAAGAAACCATTTAAAGATCTCTCTTTAGGTTTTGAAATATTTAATATTTTTGATGTGCAAAACTCTATTACAAACACTTGGGTTAGAGATGTATATAGCAAACGCCAATACGCCATACCAAACTACTTAACACCACGAGTATTTAATGTAAGAACTACTATGAAGTTTTAATTATATTATTTTACACTTAAGTTTTCAGAAAATACTGCTAATGTATCATTCCCTCCGAAGTTTCCAGTAAGTCGTTGCACATATATCTCTATATAATCATTTCTAGAAAGCTGAGTATTTGCATTTAAAGATACCGATTGTATTTGGCTATCTGTAGTTATTAATACTATAGAACGAGATTCGGTAATTATTGTACCATTTTTTGCAACAAAAAAGGCATAAAAATCATTTGCAGCATTTGTTACCCTAATTGACATTGATGCATTTATTTGAAACTGTCGTTGTTTAATACCATCATAAATTAACCTATTCTCTGTAACATTACTTGTAAATCTAAATAAGTTATTAGAAGTAAAGGTTCCATTACCTTCCACTAAAACAGGTAATGTTTGGGCACTAGGTATAGCTTGAGTAAACCCAGTAGTTACCACGCCATCATAATAAAAATTCCCACCAGCAACACCATCAGTTTCAACAGGTATTCCTGGGCAATTCACATCCCAGTCTCTGGTAAAACTATAACCTGTGTAAGGTGATGGGCCATTTATATAATTACCGCCACCATAAAAGGCCACAGCTGCTAAAGTTCCGCCGCCACTAAGTGATGTAATACCTGTAACATCAAAACCTACGTTAGTTCCTGTAACCTGAGTAAAACCACCTTGTTTGGCAATAACTTCAAAATCGCCCGTCATAGTTTGGTATGTACCACCATTTGAACCATCCCAACCTTCAGAATTTAATAATAACTGATGAATATCTGTATATGTAATACCAGCAGTATTATTTACGTATTGTAAAATACTTTTAAATACTAGGTTAAAATCTGAAATAGTACCAACGCTATTAGAATTTACAATAAAACTATCTCTTAATATTAAATTTTCTGCCCCTGTACCTGCTAAGTTAAATACAGTGCCTCCAGGCGCCATAAGCGTTAAATTTCTTATTGAACCACCTGCGCTTCCTGCGAATAAAGTGCCACCTGCACCTACAAGAACATCTTCGTTAGTATCTTCTCCACTTATGTATGCACTATTTAAATTAATTGGTGCTGCTAAAGTTATGGTACCATTTATTTCGTAAAGCGTATCAGTTGTTAATAAGTATTCGGTACCACCACCAGCTGCAAGTTCATCAGCTAAATCGGCGGCGCTTTTTACTAATTTATAATTATCTCTTTGTTGGTTTGAAAGCGGTAACCATGCAGATCCGCTATAATAATAAAACAAATTTTCATCTGTATCAAACACTAAAAGCCCTTGTGCAGGTGTTGTTATAGCATTTCTTTGTACCGTAGTCATTCTTGGCGTTAACATACCTTGCGTGGTAGATTCAACATCTAGAATTGAAGTAGGATTAGGTGTTACTGTACCAATACCAACTTGGGCGTGCACATGCCATTGTAATGCTAATAAAATTAGGAAAGAAAAATAAATATTGTAGACTCTCATACAATTAAATTTAGATTTGGGTAAATAAAATGTGAGAGACTTATATGATAAAATTACAAAACCAACCTACAAAAACAAAAAAAAAGTAAAAAAAACAGAAAAAAACACTTATTTAATAAAAGTTTTAAGGGTTTTAATAACATAATCCACTTCTTCTTTGGTATTATAGCTACTAAATGAAAAGCGTAAAGACGGTTTTTTAACATCATTACTATTTAAAATTTCGGCCAAAACATGTGATGCTTTTGTGCTACCACTTTGGCAGGCACTACCCCTTGAGCAAGCAATACCTTTTAAATCTAACTGAAATAAAATCATAGCCGTATTTTCGGGTGGCAGTGGCAAGCAAACATTCACTAAATTGTATGCGCTTGTTTTTATGTTTCCGGAAAGTCCGTTAAATGTTACTTGAGGTATTTCCTCTGAAATTTTATCAATAAAATACTGTTTAATTGATGTAATATATACCCTTTCAGTTTCAATATTATTGTAAGCCATTTTAATGGCGGTTTCCATACCCACAATATTGTGCACACTCTCGGTGCCTGCTCTTAAACCGCGTTCTTGTTCGCCACCAGTTATTACTGGTTTTAAGCCCGTATTTTTACGTATAAAAGCAAAACCTACACCTTTAGGGCCATGAAATTTATGTGCCGATGCCGCTAAAAAATCTACAGCAATATCCTGTAAATTTATATTGTAATGCCCTATTGCTTGTACCGCATCACTATGAAACAAAGCACCATATTGCTTACACAAGTTGGCTACACGTACAACATCTAAAACATTACCAATTTCATTGTTAATGTACATGAGGCTTACCAGAGTCTCTGCCTCTGTTTTTAAGGCCTTTTCTAAGGCTTCAAAACTTATGTTTCCGCGTGTATCAACATCTAAAAATGTCAATTTTATATTTGCTGTTTCTTCTAAATTCAACAAGGTATTTAAAACCGCATGATGCTCTATTTTTGTTGAAATAATATGAGTAACATGTAAGCTATTTACAGCACTTTTCAATATTAAATTATCGGCTTCTGTACCGCCCGAAGTAAAAATAATTTCACCTTCAGAAACATTAAAAATAGTGGCAATGGTTTTTCTAGCCTTTTCTATTAAAACCTTTGAGGCTCTGCCCAAACTGTATGAAGATGATGGGTTTCCGTAGTTATTTTGCATAACTGTTGCCATAGAGGTTACTACTTCATCGCGTAGTTTTGTTGTAGCAGCGTTATCAAAATACACAGTTTTCATTTGTAATACAATTGAAGCGTTTTAGGTGGCAAAAATACTTGAAATAAAATTATTTTCAATAACATACGTTATAAATAACAATTCTATTATTTTTGCTGTAAAATTAACACCTATGCGCCACGTATTTTTAGTTTTATTTTCATTGTGTTTAACCACTATTTATTCATGTGATGATGGTGATGTTATTACCGTAAGTCTTGATTTTGAAGACACTTTTCAGGCTTGTAATGGCGTTAGTGGCATTGTGCTTTATAAAACTAAGAATGACCCATCTGAATCTCTTTCAGTATTCATTAGCAATTACACCGTAGATGCTATGCTAAATGTAGGCGATGATAATACCTTTGAAGAAACTAAAACCGGTACTTTTAACTACAGAACTTACAGTAATGCCTCAATTTCTGGTGGCGATTTATTTTGTAACGACGTTCCGCCCGCTGACATTGAAATTACAAATGATGATGAAAGTGCTTGTTCTGTATTTTTTAGAACTGTTTTAACTGAAGATGATAACGATGGCGTGCCTACAGAACTTGAAAACCCAGACCCAAACGGCGATGGTATTTTTGATGATGCGCAAGATACTGACGGTGATGGTATACCCGATTATATTGATTTTGATGATGATGGTGATAATGTGCCAACCGCTAATGAAAACCCAGACCCTAATGGCGATGGCGATTTAAGCGATGCGCAAGACACTGATGGCGATGGCATACCCGATTATTTAGACAATGATGATGATGGTGATGGTACATTAACAAGAGACGAAGAAAAAGGTGTACAAGACCAAAACCCTGAAAACGACCAAACCAATGAAGCTGTTGGACCAGATTATTTAAACCCTGATGTTAGTGATGTATTACCTGCTACAGCTTACAGACAACACAGTTATACGAAAGCATTTTTGGTTACGGCCACTATTTTAAATTTAGACCTTACAAACCTAACACAAGACGCGTTGTTTTTTGGTAATTTAACCGGTGATAGCAAAACATCAAAAACTGAAACTTTAACGCCTGCTTTTAATTAAGGTGCTAGGTTTTGGTAAATGTAAACTTCGGTAGCGCCTAAACCGTATTTTTGGTAATTGGCATCATAAAACTTTATATTATTATAGCGTCCAAAAAGGTATTCTAATTCAAGTTTTAAAACACCTGCGCCCACACCGTGTATAAAAACAACTTTTTGTATGCGTTTATTTATAGCAAATTCTAATTGTCTTTTTGCCGTATCAAGTTGTAGCGTTAACATCTCGTGATTACTCATGCCTTTAACGTTTTTCACTAACTGATGTATATGCAAATCTACTTCCATGGTTGGCTGAAAACGTTCTTTAGCCTTTACTTTTGGTTGTTTATGTCGTTTTTTTTCTTCTTTTTCAGAAACTACGGCATTTAAGCTTTTGTGTGAGAAAACAGATTTTTTTAATGCTGAAACATCTTCTTTAACCAAAGCATTGGCTTCAAAATTTAATAAAAAACCATCTTCAGTTTCAATAGTAATTGTTGTACCCGCAATATTTGTAACAATACCCGATAAATTTTCATCTAAAACCGCAACTGTATCGCCCTTTTTAAAACTCATTTAATCATTAGTATTATCAAATTCATCTTTATCTTTTTTGCTAGGTATGGTTGCAGAAACCCTGTAAACACCTAACATAAGCATAACAATGCCAATTATAAGAACAAACACATTTTGCGTTTTACTGCTGTTGGCATATAACGCCACTATGGCGCCTAAAATTATGAGTATATAGTTTAGATATTTCATTTTAAATTTTTAACAAAATTATAATGAATACGTGTAAAAAGTGTAAACAATAAGCAGCTATTTTCAATTTTACAAAAAAAATTGTACTTTAGTACTATTCATTTACCCCAAATTATGAAACATATTACTTTAATATTAAGCTTACTAGCTTGTTTTTATAACGTTTTTGCACAAGATTTATACGTTGGCAACAATACTGAATTATACGCACTTAACGTGCCCGTTTTTGTAACTAATGACATTAGGTTAGAGTCTGCCACTTCCAATTTTTACTTAAGAGGCGATGCGCAGTTAGTACAAGATGTTGATATAAAAAACTCTGATGCAGGTGAAATTTCAGTTTACCAAAACCAAACCACCAATGTATATGAATACAACTTTTGGTGCTCTCCAGTTGGTGTTAGTGATAATACTTCAAACCAAAACGTAGATTTTAACGGTACCAACATACACGACCCAGATGATGACACTGATGTTAGCAATGTAGCTTCAGTACCTTACGCATATACAACCAGTTATGAAGGCACTGCTACAGAACTAGCAAACTATTGGATTTACAGCATGCGAGATGGCGAAGGTTACTACAGTTGGCAGCAAGAATTTGATACCGGCGATATTGAAACAGGTTATGGTTTTACTTTAAAAGGAAGCCCTAATACTGATAATGTTTTAGATTTTAGAGGTCGCCCTAATAACGGAACTATTTTAGTAAGCTGTAGGTTTGATGGTGTTGATGATCAACCTTCAGGAATACCAAATAGTGCACAAACGTTAACAGGTAACCCATACCCTTCTGCACTAGATTTAAAATTGTTTTTTGTAGAATCAGTAACCAATCAAGCTATCCTTTTAAATGAAATTTATTTCTGGGAACAAAAACCAAAAAACTCGCATTATTTAGCAGATTATGAAGGTGGTTACGGTGTTTATACACCTGGTGATTTAGCTGTTCTTGCAGATAATGGCTCATACACTGTGGCTCCTTTTGAAAACTATAATGGCGATGGTACAACAAATGGAACTACTACCTTAAATACAACTGATTTTAGCGGGAATAACGAAAGACGTTTTGCTGCCATTGGGCAAGGTTTTATAATAGCTAGTGACCCACTTTCTGGATTAGGCCTTGGTGGTGATGCTGAATTTACTAATGCTATGCGTGTTTATTTTGAAGAAGACTCAACACCTGGTGGTGATGGTTCTATTTTTGCAAAAAACAGTAAAAACACAGACAAGAACACACAAACAAAAAATTACCCCATGTCTCATAATGGTGTAGATTATAAAAAGATTATTGATAACCCTACAATAATACCTGAAATAAGACTACACACACATGTTAATAATGCGTTTTACAAAGAAAATGTTATTGCTTTTAGAAAAGGCACACCAGATAATAATACTTATAATAAAGGTTTTGATGGTTCAAATGCAAACACCTTAAGTAGTGATGCGTATTTAATTTCTGAAGATAAAAATTTATCTATAAAATCTATTAACTATTCTGAAAGCACCAGATTAAAATTTGGTTTTAAAACCAACCAAGACAATACGCCTTTTAGCGTTACCGTAAATCAACTTAACAACATACCTAGTGATGTAGATGTATATATGTTTGATAACGAAACCAACACATACACCAATATTAAAGACGGTAGTTTTAATACCGTTCTAAATGAAGGCGTTTATAATGACAGGTTTGAAATTACGTTTGCTAAAAACACCTTAAACACTACTGAAGAAACTTTTAAAAACTTTAAAATATACCAAAATAACGCTCAAGCCCAGGTTGTAATTAACAACCCCAATAGTTTAAAGCTAAAAACATTAAACATGTTTGATGTTAACGGTAAACAGGTATTATTTAAAACTATAAACTCTAATAATAATACACTTTCGTTTTCTACAAAAAACCTAAGCACTGGCGTTTACGTTGCAAAAGTAACTGCAGATAATAATACTACAAAAACCCAAAAAATTGTAATTAACAACCAAAAATAATACGTTTATAATTTATTACATTAGCATAAATTTTTAAAAAGCTATTGCTTTATGGAAGAATACATGCTTCCTTGTTTAAACAAAAAGTTGTTTGGTGTAGAATGTTTTGGTTGTGGTATGCAACGCTCTTTATCTTTAATACTTAAAGGTGAATTTACTCAAGCGTTTTACATGTATCCAGCAATTTACACACTTATTTTACTACTTACTTTCGTAACAATAAATGCTTTTAAAAATAACAAACAACTATCTAAAATTAATACTATTTTAGCCATAGTAAATGCTATAATTATTATTTGTAGCTTTATAATAAAAACTTTTTTTAACCAATAAATCATTTCATATGGAACAAAAAAAATTACCTAACGCAACGCTTATTTTAGTATTTGGTATTCTATCAATTGTTGGCTGTTGCTTTTACGGTATAGGAATAATACTTGGTGTAGTTGCTATTGTATTAGCTGGTAAAGCAACAAAAATTAATGCTGAAAACCCTGATGAATATACAGGCATTCAAAATGTAAAAGTTGGTAAAATATTATCAATTATAGGTATTATTTTAAGTGCTTTATATTTATTATTAATTATTTGGATGGTATCAACATTTGGATGGGAAGCTATGCAAGACCAACAGTTAATGCAAGAAAGACTTCAAGAATTGATGGGACAATAACCCAAATTTTAAAATAAATAAAAAGCGACCATTTTTAGTAAAACGGTCGCTTTTTTTATACTTTATTTTCTTTTTTTAAAATAATGAAGCGCCTACGGCCACTCCTATTATAATTAAAATATACAGTGAAATTAACACTATAGAAAAAATGCCTAAAAACTTGTAATGCGATTTTAAACTTGAAAACGCTTTAGTAAAATCGTTATTGTTTTCTTGTTTTAAAGCACTTTTCATACTTTTTGAAAATCTGAACAAATACAGTACAGGAAAAAAGTAAACAGCGGCAATAATAATATAAAACAACGCAACACCCGATGCATAACCTGCCCCGTAAGCTGAAGCCAAACCACTAGAAGCAGCGCCTGTTATTCCCATTATTATACCACCAAGCACCATAAAACCAATGCCTACAAAACCTAGTATTGCTAAAAAGGATGACCATTTGGCGGTTTCAGTTAAATAGTCTTTAATTTCTGTATTAATACCAAGTTCAAAACTTTCAAAAGCAGATGTTTCTTCCATAAATTAATTTTCAAATTGTTTAAATGTTTTTGTTATTATCCGTACACAGTCTAACAACTGTTCTTTATTCATAACTAATGGTGGTGCAAACCTAATAATATTTCCGTGTGTTGGTTTTGCTATTAAGCCATTATCTCTTAAAGCTAAACACATGTTCCAAGCAGTGTCACTATCTTCAGTATCATTTACAACAACAGCATTTAATAATCCTTTACCACGCACTTTGGTAATTATATTACTAGTTTGAATGTATTTGTTCATTTCGCTTCTAAAAAGTTCGCCTAAAACACGCGCATTTTCAGCTAGATTTTCTTCTTTAACCACCTCTAAAGCAGCAATAGCAATAACGGCTGCCAAAGGGTTTCCGCCAAAAGTACTTCCGTGTGTTCCGGGTGTCATTACATCCATAATATTATTGTTGGCTAACACGGCACTAATTGGGTAAGCGCCACCACTTATGGCCTTTCCTAATATTAAAATATCGGGTTGTACATTTTCGTGGTGTACGGCTAAAAGTTTTCCTGTTCTAGCAATACCTGTTTGAATTTCATCTGCAATAAATAATACATTATGCGCTTCGCACAAGGCTTTTGCTTTGGCTAAATAGCCCTCAGAAGGTACGTAAACACCTGCTTCGCCTTGTATAGGCTCCACTAAAAAACCTGCAATGTTGTTATTGTTTTTTAAGGCTTCTTCTAATGCGTCTAAATTATCATATTCAATATTAATAAAAGCATCGGCATACGGACCAAAGTTTTTATTTGCGGTACTATCACTTGAAAATGATACAATGGTAGTAGTACGCCCATGAAAATTGTTTTTGCAAACTATAATTTGCGCTTGGTTTTCAGCAATACCTTTTACCTCGTAAGCCCATTTACGGCATACTTTCATAGCCGCTTCTACGGCTTCGGCACCAGAGTTCATTGGTAATAATTTATCAAAGCCAAAATACTCACAGGCATACTTTTCGTATACACCTAATTTATCATTGTAAAACGCTCTTGAAGTTAGGGTTAAGGTTTTTGCTTGCTCAACCATAGCATTAATAATTTTGGGGTGGCAATGTCCTTGGTTTACCGCAGAATAAGCCGATAGGAAATCGTAATAACGTTTTCCATCTACATCCCAAACATATACGCCTTCCCCTTTGCTTAATACTACAGGTAACGGGTGGTATGTGTTAGAGCCATACGTTTTTTCTAATTCAATTGCTTGCTGTGACGTTAATTTTTGTAAAACAGCCATTTTAAAAAGTTTTAATTGTTAATAAAATAACCATTCCTACTCTACCTTTATCCTTTCAGAAAAGATTCTGAAAATTCAGCGTGGGAGAGAAATCATCCCTAGATAAGTACTGCAAGTTACAAATATTATTTGTTTATCTATTTTTTTAGTAAAAATGGTAGCAACTTTAATTTAAATAAATAACCTTTTATTTGTTGCTATTATTATTTTTGCAGCATGCCTAGAAGAGAACGAAACAAATTTGTAAAACGCGGTGAAATAATTGAACTGCTTATTGAAGATTACGCCTTTGGCGGAAAAGGAATTGGACGTATAAGAAATGAACACGGCGAGTTTGTTGTGTTTGTACCCAACACCATACCCGGGCAAACGGTTAAAACGCAAATTAAAAAATCTAGTAAAAAGTATGCTGAAGGCAAATTGCTTGATGTTATTACTAGAGCCGAAAACGAAACCACCATACCCTACCAAGATATACCCGGTGCGCCTTATATTTATTTGCCTATTGAAAAGCAACATGAATACAAACAAACCAGCACTTTAGAGCTTTTTAAACGCATTGGTAAAGTACCCAACATTGAAAGTTTGTTTGATGAATTTGTAAGCTCACCAAACACTTTTCATTACAGAAATAAAATGGAATATGGCTTTTCTGCCATTGGATATGATAGAACAGAAAAAACCGATATTGACGCTTTTACATTAGGCTTTAAAAAACGAGGTACTTGGTGGTGTGCCGAAAATTTAAATAACGATAGTGGCTTATTTGATACCCAGGTTGAAAACAACCTAAAACACATTAGAAATTACTGCCAACAAACAGGTTTAGCGCCATGGCACGCACCAAGAAAAGAAGGTTTTTTTAGGTATTTTATTGTTAGAAAATCATATAAAACCAATAAACTGCTTTTTAATTTGGTAACCACATCATATGATTTGCCTAAATTTAACCTAACTACATTTGCCAATTATTTGGTAGAATTATTTGGAGATAGAGTTGCTGGCTTTCTTCACACTATTAATGATGAAATTGGAGACCGCACCATTGCAACCACCGGTAGTATTAAACTTATTTATGGTGAAGATAAAATTGTTGAAGAACTACTTGGTTTAAATTTTGAAATTAGCATAAAAAGTTTTTTTCAAACCAACCCAAAATGTGCCGAAAAACTATACAGTAAGGTTATTGATTATGCACTAGAAAACAAAGAAGCCATTGATAACACAGTGGTTTTAGATTTGTTTTGCGGCACCGGTACCATTGGGCAAATTTTAGCTTCAAAAAGTAAAAACACTAAAATTGTTGGTGTGGATATTGTGGCATCGGCAATTGAAGATGCTAAAGAAAACGCCAAAAGAAATAGCATTGATGGTTTGAAATTTTACGCCGCCGATGTTGGTAAATTCCTCACCGAACACCCGCAGTACAAAAACAAAATACGCACTATTATTTTAGACCCTGCGCGTGCAGGTATTGCACCAAAAACACTTAAAAAAATAATAAACCTAAATGCAGAACGTTTGGTTTATGTATCTTGTAACCCTGCCACCCAAGCCCGAGATACCGAGCAATTAATGGCCGAAGGTTACACCATAAAAAAATTGAGTTTAGTAGATCAATTTCCGCATACAGCACACATAGAAACTGTTGTATTGTTTGAAAAACACTAACAATTTTCAATAAACAAAACGTATAAACGTATACGCAAAAACTAATGAAACATTTAAAATTAATAATACTACCCCTTGTAATTTTCACGGTAGCTTTTATAAGTTGTGAAAGAGATGATATTTGTCCGGAAAGCACACAAACAACCCCATCATTACTTATAGATTTATATGATTTCACAAATCAGGAAAACCGTAAAAATGTGTTTAACTTAGTTGTTGTTGGGGTTGATAATGACGTTATTTTATCTGGTTATGAATTTGTAACAGCCGATGATTTTATTTTACCCTTAAAAACCGATGCTAACACCACCCAATACAACCTTATAAAAGACGCTACCATAAACAATAATGGTACACCAGATAATAGTAGTGATGATTTTATTGAAGGAAACATAGACACCATTACCATTAACTATACCACCGAAGAAGTTTATGTATCTAGAGCCTGTGGGTATAAAACCATTTTTAACAACGTTGAAGTGGTAATAACAGATGATGGTAATAACTGGCTTTTAGGCAACCCCATAAAATTAACTAATAACCAACCTGTAGAAAATGAAAACGCAACACATTTTAACTTATTTCACTAATATAGCTTTAATAATTGCGTTTAGCACCACTACCTTTGCCCAAAATGATAGTATTGTAAACGTTACCGATTCTTTAAAAGTTAAACAAAAATACGGGCTAAGAGTTGCTGGCGATGTTGGTAAATTAATACGTTCTTTTTTAGATGAAGATTATACAGGCTTTGAAGTTGCGGCAGATTTTAGACTGAAAAAAAACATGTATATAGCTGGTGAAATTGGTTTTGAAGAAAAAAACACCATTACCGATTATATGGATATTACAACCAATGGCTCATACTTTAAAGCCGGTATAGATTTAAATATGTATGAAAACTGGCTAGATATGGATAATATGGTTTATGCAGGTTTTAGAGTTGGTGCCAGCAGTTTTTCGCACGATTTAAATAGCTTTTCGGTTTACAGTACTAACCAATATTGGAATCCGCAATTAACATCAACAGACACCCAAGAATTTAGTGGCTTAACTGCATTTTGGGGTGAACTTATTTTAGGTATGAAAGTTGAATTATTTAACAACCTTTACATGGGTTTAAATGTGCAGTTAAAAATGTTAGCTAGTGAAACTGATCCTGATAATTTTGAAAACGTTTACATACCTGGATACGGCCGCACCTATGATAGTACTGGTTTAGGCACCAGTTACAGCTACACTTTAGGCTATAGAATACCTTTGTATAAAAAGGCTAAAAAGTAAATATTTAGCTTTTACACAACCTTATACTTTAAGTTAAAAAATTAAGTAAGATTGGTTAATATTTTAAAGACAATAAAAAAAACTTTTTAGCTTTCACTAAAAAAAACTTCTTTTAAAATATCTATTCTTAGTTTTAGTAACTCTGCGTTTTCAAAAGTAGGATCTATTGGTACCGGAAAAGAGTTTTCAAGTGAATTTTCGTTTAATACATTTTCAACCCAATCATACATTAATTTGCAATATATATCAACAGCTTCATGCGCAGATTTAATAGATTTATCTAGATAAACAAAAGGCAAATCGCCAGCAATTACCCAAATAAAATCATCAACATCTTTATTAATGGGTTCTATTTCAAATAGAAATACGCCTAATAAATCATAAGAACTAAATTCAAAATCATACCAAGATTTTTTTACTTCAATACACCACTCATGACTTTCTAAATAGGCTTGTGCCTCTTTTTCTAAACTCAAAATAGTTTTTAATTCTTCGGTTTGAATTAAACCATTTAAAACATCTTCATTCATAATTTTATTTAGTTTTAAACTAAAATTTATTTCATGTATTTACCTTTTTTACTTCCTTCGTACATAACATATTTAACCAATCTAGATTCTAATTTGGCATTAAATAGTTGTATTTTTCTTGAAGGACGCAAACCTACATGTTTCAAAGCATCTAAGTTTGATGTAATAAACCAAGCATCGGTACCTGGGTAATTTTGCTTTAGGGTATCGCCTATATTTTTATAAAATTGCTCCATATCAATATTTAAACGCTCACCATAGGGTGGATTAAATACCATGTGCAATTTGGTGTTTCCGCCTTTTTGGGTTTTAAAAAAATCTTCGTGTTTAACGGTTATAAAATCGTCTAACTGAGCATTCTTAACATTATCTTTGGCTTTATAAACGGCACTGGGCGCTTTATCATAACCTATAATTTTATAATGAAAATCGCGTGTTTTTTTAAGTAGTGATTCTTCAATTTTTTCAAACAAATCTACATCCCAATCTTCCCAACGCTCAAAAGCAAACTCTTTACGCATAAGGTTTGGTGGTATGTTACAAGCAATCATAGCAGCCTCAATTAGCATGGTGCCAGAGCCGCACATGGGGTCCATAAAATCACTTTGTCCATCCCAACCAGACAGCATAATCATACCAGCAGCTAATACTTCATTTATGGGCGCAATATTGGTAGCTGTTTTGTAACCTCGTTTGTGTAAAGAATCGCCTGAGGCATCCAGTGATACTGTACAATCATTTCTATCAATATGAATATTAATTTTTAAATCTGGAAATTTTAAATCTACATTTGGTCGTTGTCCTGTATTATCTCTAAACCTATCAACTATAGCATCTTTAGTTTTTAAAGCAATAAATAACGAATGTTTGAATACTTGTGAATGAATAGTGGCATCTACCGCCAATGAACCTGAAGCCTTCAAGTAGTTTTCCCAAGGCATTTTGTATATGTTATTATACAAATCTTGCTCATTAAATACTTTAAAGCTATGTATAGGTTTTAAAATTTTTATAGCAGTACGCAGGCCTAAATTTGCTTTGTACATAAAGCCTTTATCACCAACAAAACTTACATTACGCACCCCTTTTTTAACATCTTGTGCTCCAAGTTGTGTTAGTTCGTTTGCTAGTAAATCTTCAAAACCAAACAGTGTTTTGGCTACCATTTTGAAATTTTCATCCATTTTTTGCTACTACATTAATTTATAAGTATAAGAAGCAAAAATAACGTATTTTTTTTGGCATAAAGCAAACTATAGTTTTTAAAATATACAAGCTTAGTATTTACCATACATGTGTCATTTATATGTTATGTTTTTATATGATAAAAATTGGTGTACTTTTGCATTACATTTTGAGCACACGTAACTGGGTTATCATTCTTACTATTTTTTTGAGTCATCAAATTAAATAAAAACAGTAACCCTATAAAAAGAATAATGAATACAGATACATCTACTTGGTTTTCATCTTGGTTTGATACGCCATACTACCACATTTTATATAAAGATAGAAATGACACCGAAGCTCATGCGTTTATGGATACGCTTACTAATTATTTAAATATACCCGAAAATGGTACTATTTTAGATTTAGCCTGCGGACGTGGCAGACATGCCCGATATTTAAATAAAATTGGTTATGATGTTACAGGTGTAGATTTAAGCGAAAACAGTATTAATTTTGCTAAAAAATACGAAAACCATCGCCTAAATTTTAAGGTTCATAATATGTGCCAGCCTTTTGAAAAACAATTTGATGCTGTTTTTAATTTATTTACCAGTTTTGGGTATTTTGATGACGATGCTGATAACCTTAAAACCATAAAAGCCATTAAAGCTAATTTAAACGAATTTGGTTTTGGTGTGATAGATTTTATGAACACTGATTACGTTATTAACAACCTAGTGCCAGAGGAAGTTAAAACCGTAAACAACATCACTTTTAATTTAAAACGATATGTTGAAGATAAGCACATTATTAAAGACATTTCGTTTACAGACAATGATCACTTTTACAATTACAAAGAACGTGTTAGAGGTTTTACTTTAGAAGATTTTGAACAGTTATTTGAAGAAGCCAACGTACACTTACTAGATGTTTTTGGCGATTATAACTTACGTAAGTTTAGCAAAAAAACATCAGAACGTTTAGTTATGATTTTTAAATAACATAAATACACTATTAAGCACCATTTTGTTTTACAATTTTCATGAATAACTATCTTTTTCCCTTTTTAGCTGTAATCTTAGGTGTTATTATTGCGCGTTTCACAAAGCACACAAAATCTTGGAATACAAAATTACTACTATCATTCAGCGGTGCTTTTTTGCTAGCATTAACACTCTTTGAATTACTACCCGAAGTATACCACCACCTAGAAGCAAAAACCACAGGACTTTACATTATGTGCGGTATTATGCTTCAAATTATTTTAGAGCTTTTTTCAAAAGGCGCAGAACATGGGCATGTTCACAATAATAAAAACGATAAAACATTTCCGTACGCACTATTTTTAAGTTTATGCATTCATAGCTTTTTAGAAGGCTTCTCAATTCACAATCATAATGATATGGTTTACGGTGTTTTAGTACACAAAATACCTATAGCTACCATAATAAGCATGTTTTTGTTAAAGAGTAATTATGATAAATTTCAAATAGGTGCTTTTTTATTAGTTTTTGCCTGTATGACCCCTTTAGGTACCCTTATTGCTAATATTTACGGTGATATGCATAACGCTATAACCGTAATAAACGCTATAGTAATTGGTATATTTTTTCATATTTCAACAACAATTTTGTTTGAAAGTGGTGATGGTCACAGGTTTAATACCTCAAAGTTTATAGCCATTATTTTGGGGGTTGGTATTGCATATTTAATATAAATACACATTTTAACTAAATAATATGTTTAGTAAAGAAGAATCTAGATTACTAAGACAAGAATTTTGGACCAGCTTTGGTAAATCTTTTCCAAGAAAATGGATTTTATACAACACGAAACTAAAGGGTTTTAGCTTTAAATTTCATTTTGATACTAAAAAAGCTTTAGTTGCCCTTGATATTGAAGACGATTTAGAATTTAGAATAAAATACTGGGAGAAATTAGAAGCCCTAAAAAGTATTTTACAAGGTGAGTATTTACCTAATGCCATTTATGATGAAACATACATTTTAGAAAATTATAAAGAAATATCTAGAATTTATGTGCCTTTAGAACAAAAAGTATCAATTCACAATAAAAACACTTGGCAAGTTGTTATGGAATTTTTTAATAAAAACATGACCTTGTTTGAAACTTTTTTTGAAGAATATAAAGATGTTATTGAAGGCTAACTACAATTCACATACTTATAAACACTTTACAAAATAAATCATTTGTAATTTGTTAAATAAACACTAAAAACATAATGCAACAACGTTGCATTAATAAGATTTAGGCTATATTTGCAAACTAGTTGCATTAAATTATACAATGAAAATAGCCTTAAAAAAACCTGATGCTTGGGGTGCCTTAGCTAGTACCTTGTGTTTAATACATTGCTTAGCTACACCTTTTTTATTTTTAGTACAAACACAAGTTGCTGCATGCTGTGCCGCAAAAAATGTCCCTTTTTGGTGGAAATCTATTGATTTCATATTCTTAATAATTTCCTTTTTTGCAGTGTACCAATCAACAAAAAACACAACTAAAAGTAGTGTAAAAGCGGCCCTTTGGGTTTGTTGGAGTCTTTTATGTTTTTTAATAATAAATGAAAAATTAGATTGGTTACACTTACCTGAGGTATTTATTTATTTCACAGCTATTTCTATGGTTATACTTCATATTTATAATTTAAAATACTGCCAATGTAAAACCGATAATTGCTGTACAAATAATGAATAAAGAACTCATAGAAAACATAGGAGATAATCACGTTTCAACAGCTATTGAAACGCCACTTTTAACAACCGCTTTTGATAAAAGTGATGACGAAAAAATAGAAAACATAAAACATCACTTTGCCAAAATTATGGAAGAACTAGGGCTAGATTTAACTGATGATAGCCTCTCTGGAACACCATATCGCTTTGCCAAAATGTATGTAAAAGAGCTATTTTATGGTTTAAACCCTGAAAACAAACCCAAACTTTCGGTTTTTGAGAACAAATACAAGTATAAAAAAATGCTTGTAGAACAAAACATTACTATCGATTCGTCGTGCGAGCATCATTTTTTACCAATTACGGGGCACGCACATATTGCATACATTCCTAAAGATAAAGTTATTGGCTTATCTAAAATTAACCGCTTGGTAGATTATTATGCACACCGCCCGCAAGTACAAGAGCGCTTGTCGCTTCAAATTTTAAAAGACTTACAATCTGTTTTAAACACCAAAGATGTTATTGTAATGATTTCTGCAAAACACCTGTGCGTATCTTCCAGAGGCATTAAAGACAAAGATAGTTTTACCACAACTTTAGAGTATGGTGGTTGTTTTGAAAATGATGTTAACCGCAATGAGTTTTTAAAAATTATAAATAACACAACGTTATAACCTAATTACCATTTTTTTAAAATGAAAAAACTACCAGTTACAGTACTTAGCGGTTTTCTTGGCGCAGGAAAAACCACTTTATTAAATCATATTCTACATAATAAACAAGGTTTAAAAGTGGCCGTTATAGTTAACGATATGAGCGAGGTTAACATTGATGCTCAATTTATTGAAAACGAAAACACCCTTTCTAGAACCGAAGAAAAGCTTGTAGAAATGAGCAACGGTTGCATTTGCTGTACACTTCGTGAAGATTTAATGATTGAAGTTGAAAAATTAGCCGCTCAAAACAAATTCGATTATTTATTAATTGAAAGCACAGGTATTAGCGAGCCAATTCCGGTTGCCCAAACCTTTACTTTTGAGAGCGAAGATGGAAACATAGATTTAAGTCGTTTTAGCTACATTGACACCATGGTAACTGTGGTTGATGCCTTTAACTTTTTAAAAGATTTTTCTAGTCCAGATTATTTAGCTTCAAGACATTTAACAAATATTGAAGGCGATAATCGCACCATTGTTAATTTGCTTACCGATCAAATTGAATTTGCCAATGTTATCATTTTAAATAAAATAGATTTAGTTGATAACAAAGATTTAGAAGAACTTAAAGCCATAATAACCTCGTTAAATCCTGAAGCTAAAATTATCACTTCAACACAATCTGAAGTTAATTTAAATGACGTTATAAATACAGGATTATTCGATTATGCCAAAGCCGAAGCCTCGGCAGGATGGATTAAAGAATTAGAAAACGAACACACACCAGAAACCGAAGAATACGGTATTGGTTCCTTTGTTTTTAGAAGTAAAAAACCTTTTCATCCAGAGCGCTTTTTAAATTATTTAAATCAAGATTTTCCTCAAAACGTTATAAGAAGTAAAGGACTGTTTTGGTTGGCATCTCGACCAAATCAAGCTTTAATTTGGAGTTCGGCAGGTGGTTCTTGTAAAGCCGATAATGCTGGAGTTTGGTGGGCGTCTATGTCATTATCAGAGCGTGCCAATTATGCTGCTTTTGTTGAAAATCAAAAAACCATTGAAACTGATTGGGATGCTAATTTTGGCGACCGTAAAATTGAACTCGTTTTTATTGGTCAATATCTAGAAAAAGAGCAAATTATAAAGCAATTAAACACATGTTTACTAACCGATAATGAAATTAATCTCTGGAAAGGCAATTTATTTCCAAATATTGATTCGTGGCCTATTGAAAATTTCGCACCAACAAATGCTTAACTTTGTTTAAAAAATAAACATGCACCCCATTAACATAGGAATAATTACTGTAAGTGATAGAGCTAGCCAAGGTATTTACGAAGATTTAAGTGGTAAAGCCATTATAAATACCTTAAACGAATATTTAACTTCCAAATGGAACAACGTTTATAGAATAATTCCTGACGAACAAGACCAAATTGAAAACACAATAATAGATTTAGTTGATAACAAAAACTGCTGTTTAGTAGTAACCACAGGCGGTACTGGTCCTGCAAAACGCGATGTAACCCCCGAAGCTACAGAGGCCGTTTGCGACCGCATGATGCCTGGTTTTGGTGAACTTATGCGTGCCGAATCTCTAAAATATGTGCCTACAGCCATTTTATCCAGACAAACTGCGGGACTTAGAGGCAGTAGCCTGATTGTAAATTTACCAGGAAAACCCAAATCTATTCGCGAGTGTTTAGATGCTGTTTTTCCAGCTATTCCTTACTGTATCGACTTAATGAATGGTCCGTATTTAGAGTGTAACGAAGCTGTAATGTCTCCTTTTAGACCTAAAAAGAAATAAATTTTGGAAGCAATTATTACCATTGTTGGTTTTTTGGGAGCCGGTAAAACCACACTTTTAAAGTATTTAATTGAAAGTTTTCAAGCCAAAAATTGGCAACCTTTTGTAATATTAAACGATTATGAAAATGCCAATATGGATGTGCAACACTTTAGAAATCAACTTCATTTAAACGCTATTAAACCCCTAAGCGGAAGCTGTATTTGTTGTAGTGGCATTGTTGAACTTCGCGAAACGGTTAACAGAATTCCTGAAAGAAAAAATGGCATTACTTTAATTGAAGCCAACGGCACATCAGATGCTTGCGCGCTCATGGAGTTTTTAGGCGTAGGCTTAAACGAACGATTTTTACCGCCTATACAAATCTCGGTTGTAGATGTAAAAAACTGGCAAAAACGAGGCGAACACAATGTGTTAGAAGCTAATCAAATTCAAGTATCTTCTCTCTTAGTTTTAACGCATTTAGATGAAGTAGATAAGGAGAGAAAAAACAACGTAATAATTAATTTAAAAAGCCTAAACCCTACGGCTCAAATTATTGATGCTAATAAACTTGATGCATTACTTTTACCCGAATTAATACCATCTAAAAACATAGCCGAAAAATTAGACCATTTTAAAACGCATTGGGCGTCGTGTTCTGTCGATTTACCAAATTTACCTTCAGAAAAAGCAATAAAAACCATTTGCCAAAACTTACCAAATAGCATTTTACGTGTTAAAGGTTGCACTAAAATTGACAACCATGAAAACTATACGTATTTTGAGCGCAAACCCGATGGCTCTGTTAATATCAGGCCGTTTAAAGGCATCCCAATTACAGGTTCTAAACTGTTAACCATTGGTCCTGGTAGCAAGCCGGAAGTATTAAAAAAAGCCATTGAAACCGTTACGAGTTTAGTGAAATAACTTGTTTGCTTAATGTTTAAATTTTTATCATGATTCAAACTGAAAACCTAACATTTAAATATAAAAACCAGAAAACAGCGTTTAGTTTTCCTAATATTCAATTAAAAGAAAATGAGCATCTTTTAATTCTTGGTAAATCGGGTATTGGTAAAACCACGCTTTTGCATCTTTTAGCGGGTATACTTAGTCCAGAAACAGGGAAAATCAATATAAATAATACAGATATTACTACTTTAAATAGTAAACAATTAGACCAATTTAGAGGCAGTAACATTGGCTTAGTATTTCAAAAAAAACATGCCATACCATCATTAACCGTTTTTGAAAATTTACAAGCGCGTTTGTACTTTTCTAAGAAAAAAAAATCTAGTAGTTATATAAATCAGTTACTAGAGCAATTGCAATTAACTCATTGTAAAAACAATAAAGTAAATGAAATTAGCGAAGGGCAATTACAACGCTTAGGCATAGCGCTTTCAGTAATACACAATCCGCAAGTTATTTTGGCCGATGAACCCACATCTAGTTTAGATTATGATAATTGTAAAACTGTTATAAAATTACTCATTGAACACGCCGAAAAAAATAACGCACATTTAATTGTTATTACACATGATGAGCGTATTACATCTTTTTTTAACAATAGTCTTACGTTATGAATATTTTTAAAATTAGCTTAAAAAATCTAAAAAACAAGTTGTTTTATACGGGTTTAAGTATAGTTATTTTAGCCTTAAGCATCACATTATTATTAGGTATTAAGCAAATACAACAGTCTTTCAACTATCAAACCGAAAACAATTTAGGCGCTATTGATATGGTTATTGGCGCCAAAGGTAGTCCGTTGCAACTTGTATTAGCTTCTATTCTTCATTTAGATAATCCTACAGGAAATATAAAGTATGCTGAAGCTAAAAAACTAGCCAAAAATAGGTTAATTAAAACCGCGGTTCCTATTTCTTATGGCGATAATTATAAGGGCTACCGTATTGTTGGAACCACCAACGAATTCTATAATTTTTATAACGCCGAAATAGAAACCGGACAATTTACTAAAGCGCCTTTTGAAGTTGTAATTGGGGCCACTATTGCCAAAAATCTTAATTTAAAATTAGGCGACACTTTTAAAAGTTCGCATGGTTTAGTTGCTAATGATATTGATGTGCACGACGATGAATTACAAGTAGTTGGTATTTTAAAACCCACACAAAAAGTAATAGACCGCTTAATTGTAACCCATTTAGAAACCATTTGGGATGTTCACGATCATGACCATGAAGAAGAACATGAACACGAAGATGAACATGAAATTAGCGATACTCATGAAGGTGAACACCATAACCATGACGAAGACAGCGAACAACATCATGAGTATGATGATGAGGCTCATGAAGGTGAACACCATAACCACGAACACGGGGCACATGAACACCATGATGATGAACACGAACACCATGACGAGCATGATGAAGACAAAGAAATAACCTCCTTGTTAGTGCAATTTAGAAGTCCAATGGGTTTGCTAACCTTACCTAGAAAAATAAACGAAAACAGTAATTTACAAGCTGCTTTACCAAAATTTGAATTAGATAGGTTGTATGAATTTACAAGTATTGGCTTTAAAACCATTACTTGGATAGCTTATTTAATTTTGATAATTTCTGGCATTACTATTTTTATAAACTTGTATAAAATGGTAAAAGAACGCGCTTATGATTTGGCCTTACTTCGCAGCTATGGTGCAAGCAACCTTCAACTAATTAAAATGGTATTTTACGAAGGAATCATTGCTGCTTTTGCAGCCTATGTTTTAGGTTTTATAATTGTTAAACTTGGGATGTATGCGTTACTAAATTTTAGTAATTTAGGTATGAAAACTCATATTATTCAACCATTAAACATAGAAGATGGTATACAAATTGCGGTATTAGTTTTTATAATGGTAACTTTGTCAATTGTTTTTGCAATTTATCCTATTTTAAAAATGAATATTTCAACTATTTTAAGTAATGAAAAATAAAATCTTAGTCGTTTTATTGTTTACGTCCTTTGTTTCTTTTAGCCAAACAAATATTACCTGGAATGACCTTGCTGATGTGACGTTTGAAGAGAAATTTTTACCTGCTTATGATGAAGCTTTTCTAGTGCCTACTTTTTCTAAAAACCTAAAAGCTTTAGAAGGTGAATATATAACTATAAAAGGCTATTTTTTAAATATTGCTCCAGAAGAAAAAATATATATTCTGTCAAAAGGCCCCATGTCATCCTGCTTTTTTTGTGGTGTTGGTGGCCCAGAAACAGCTGTAGAACTGCAATTTAACAATAGTAAAAACTTTAAAACTGATAATATTGTTTTAGTAACAGGCAAGTTAAAATTAAATGCTGTTGATGTAGATCATTTTAATTATATACTAACAGACTGTACAGTAAAGTTGGCTCAGTAAGCGTTATAACGTTTTAATCATTTCAAAATCGTCCATAACAAAGCCATTTCCAATATCTGCAACCACAGACCTTTTATTTATAAATCCTAATGCTTCATAGGCTTTAATTGAATTTTCATTATCAATATTTACAGTAAGCCTAATAGCTTTTAAATCATTAGCTTTGGCTTTTCCTTCAATAAAACTCATGGCTTTTTTTCCTATTTTTTTTCCTCTATAGCTACTCAAAACATATATTTTACTTAAAAATAGTGTACTGGCTTCCTTTTTTACTGAAATGTAACCAACTGCGGTATTATGCCATTCAAGTAAATAATATTCATACCCCTGTTCTACCTGTTTTTTTATAGCTTCAAATGATTGGAACTTTTCAAGCATATAATTTACTTGTGCTACACCAATAATAGGTATGTAATGTTCACGCCAAATTATATGGGCTAAAGTAGCTACTGTTTCAAAATGCTTGTTTGTTTTGGCAATAGAAATTGTTACCATGTTCTAAATTATATAACGGAAAATCATAAAAAAATGGCAAATAGCACCTGCCAAAACAAAAAAATGCCAAATTACATGATTAAAAGGTATTTTTTCAATAGCATAAAAAATAATACCACCTGTATAAGCTAAACCACCTGCAAAAAGTAATAAAATGGCATTATAATTAACAGTGTTTGATAGCGCTGTAAAATCAAAAACAATTAACCAGCCCATTACAAGATATAGAAGTGTTGAAAACGCGCCAAATTTCCCTGTAAAAAATAATTTTAAAACCACACCAAAAGCAGCAATGGCCCAAACTAAATAAAATAGTAACCACCCTTTGCTATTTGCTAAAGAAATAAGGCAAACTGGTGTGTAAGTACCCGCTATTAGAAGATAAATACTTATATGATCTAAAATTCTAAAATAGTGTTTGTTTTTTTCGTTTTTAACAGCATGATACAACGTTGAAGCTGTAAATAACACTATTATTGAAACTCCATAAATTAGCACGCTAATAAGGCTATTAGGTGTTTTTTTAGTGTCATACATTATTAAAAGCACCAATGCTACTACGCCAAAAACGGCACCAATACCGTGTGAAATGGCGTTTAGTTTTTCTTCAAAAGCAGTTTGTTTACGCATTTACTTACTGGCTTTCCATTTTTTTGTTAATTCATAAAAATCAAACTCAACAGCAGGTTTTTGAGGCTCTAGGCGTCCGCTTTGAAAATTACGCAGTAAAATATCTTCAATTAAATAATCTTCTTCAACATTTACAGGATCAAATTCTCTTTTTAGTGAAATTTTAAACATACTTGCCGTTGTATTATACCAAAATGCACGCCAACCACTTCGTAATTCTTTCACTAAATTAAATGCTGTTTCGCCTGTTTGCCTGTGAATTAATTTTACTAAAATTTGGCCTTCGGTACGCGACATTTTTTTTAATTCTTCTGAAAATTCACCTTCAATATATTTTTGAATGCGTTTGGTATAACGCTTTTTATCTCGTTTACGTTTCAAACCTTCTAAACGTTTATTCATAGAATCTAAACGTACAGCGGCAAGTTTTGCGTATGGATAAACTTTTAGGGTTTTTCGGCGTAAAATTAAATACCTAATGCGGGCTTCTCTACTATCAAATTTTAATTTATGTAACAGCTTAACCTCTTCTAAACCAATGCTAGTTCTGGGTACAGAATCGCCTTCAATAATTAAATACTCAACCGTATTTGTAGTATCTTTAACCACTTCAGTTGTTTGAGCCGTAATTATTACAGGAAAAAGTAAAAGAAAAATTTTTAAAATTCGCATGAACTAAAATTGAGGCTTTTCAAATTCAAAATTACTAATTTACACTTAGTAAAACGTTTTTTTAAGCCTGTTATTTTTATGGCAATTAAATGTTGCTTTACATTAAATTAGTATTTTAGTGAAAAATTTTTATTTATGGCAAAAAAGAGCATTCTTAATAAAAAATCTATAGACTTTTTAGAAAAATATTTAAACAATGCAGCCCCAACTGGTTATGAATGGGGCGGACAAAAATTGTGGATGGACTACCTGAAACCTTATGTTGATGAGTTTATTACTGATACCTACGGAACCGCTGTAGGTGTTATAAACCCAAAGGCAAAATACAAAGTGGTTATTGAGGGGCATGCCGATGAAATTTCGTGGTATGTAAATTATATATCAGACAACGGATTAATTTATGTTATTAGAAATGGAGGAAGCGATCATCAAATAGCGCCAAGTAAAGTAGTTAACATTCATACTAAAAATGGTATTGTAAAAGGCGTATTTGGTTGGCCAGCAATTCACACAAGAAACCGCGCTAAAGAAGAAGCCCCAAAACCTGATAATATTTTTATAGATTGTGGTTGCGCAAATAAAGAAGAAGTTGAAAAACTAGGCGTACACGTGGGCTGTGTTATTACATATCCAGACGAGTTTCATATTTTAAATGATGATAAATTTGTATGTAGAGCCATTGATAACCGCATGGGTGGTTTTATGATTGCTGAAGTTGCGCGTTTGCTTAAAGAAAACAAAAAAGAATTACCTTTTGGACTTTACATTACAAACGCCGTACAAGAAGAAATTGGTTTACGCGGAGCCGAAATGATTACCCAAACCATAAAACCAAACGTGGCTATAGTTACCGATGTAACACACGATACCACAACGCCCATGATTGAAATGAAAAAAGAAGGGCATTTAGAAATTGGTAAGGGCCCTGTTGTTGCTTATGCGCCTGCAGTACAACAAAAATTACGTGATTTAATTATTGATACTGCAGAAGATAAAGATATTCCTTTTCAACGTTCTGCGCTTTCTAGAGCCACAGGAACAGATACAGATGCCTTTGCTTACAGTAATGGCGGTGTTGCTTCAGCTTTAATTTCGTTACCATTGCGTTATATGCACACTACGGTTGAAATGGTTCATAAGGAAGATGTTGAAAACGTTATAAAATTAATTTATGAATCGCTTTTAAATATTAAAGACGGCGATACATTTAGTTATTTTGAATAAAACTATTTTAAATTCCCGCGAAAGCGGGAATCTTTTTTCTATTTAATTAAAAACATGGATGAACTCATAGACATTGTAGATGCCAACGGCAACCCCACTGGCAAAACGGCTTTAAAATCTGTTATTCACCAAAAAGGATATTATCATAATACTTGCCATGTTTGGTATTACACAAAAAATGGTACTATTCTGTTGGCGCAACGTAGTGCCAAAAAAGCCATATGCCCCTTAATGTGGGATGTTTCAGTTGCAGGCCATATTGATGCCGGTGAAACCGCAGAACAAGCAACCGTTAGAGAAACCAAAGAGGAAATTGGCTTAATAATTACCGAAAGTGACTTGCATAAAATTGGCACCTTTAAATGCTTTTCAAACTATAAAAATGGCTTGATAGATAATGAATTTCATATCACTTTTATAGCTCAAATTAACACACCTATTAATAAGCTTACACCTCAAATTGATGAAGTTGATGCCCTAAAATACGTGTCAATTAATGAGTTTCAAGAGCTTATTGATACTATTGGTAATAACAATAATCATTTTGCGCCTTCAAATAAACAGTATTATCAAACTGTTTTAACTAAAATATCTCAAACGCTTGCTTAATTAAATGCCGCTACTTTTACTTGCCATTGCTCCTGTTTTTGCTATAATTATTTATATAAATTATAAAGATAAATACGAAAAAGAATCAAAAAAGCTACTCCTTTATAACTTTATACTTGGTGCTGTTGTTAGCGTTATAATAACAACAATTATTTATTACGTGTTTGATATTGTATTGCCATTAACAAACCACACCAGTATTTTACAGCAATTTATAAAAGCATTTGTTGTAGTTGGTTTAACCGAAGAATTTAGTAAATACATTATTGTTAAACAGTTTGCACAAAAAACCAAAGATTTTAATGAACCTTTTGATGGTATTGTTTACGCCGTTATGGTATCAATGGGGTTTGCTGCTACCGAAAATATTTTTTATGTACTTGAAGGCGGCTATGTTACAGCGCTATTAAGAGCCTTTACTGCTGTACCTGCGCATGCAACCTTTGGTATTTTAATGGGGTATTTTATGGGTAAAGCTAAATTTTCAAACTCAAGAGTAGCACTAAATTTTACAGGCTTATTTTTTGCTATTATTTTTCACGGAGCTTATGACTTCTTCTTATTTATAGACTTTATTCCCGGTATTTGGGTTGGGGCTTTTGTGTCATTATTTATTGGTATTATTTTATCAAGAAAAGCCATAAAAAAGCATCAAGAAAATTCGGTTTTTAAGTAAGCATACTTTCTATTTTAAAATATATTTAATAATGTTCTAACACATTATAACTATATTTATACTTTAACCAATTTTCTATTTACATGACAAAAACTTTTAAAACAAAGGTTAATACAACTTTTGATTTTGACATTTCTTCAGAACAGGTGTCAGCACTTGATACTTTGCGTATTTCAGAATCAAAGTTTCACATTATTAAAGCACATAAATCTTTCCAAGCAGACATTCAGTCGTCTAATTTTAATAGCAAAAACTACAACGTTATAGTTAATGGTAATACTTATAATGTTCAAATTTCAGATCAGTTAGATGTTCTTATCAATGACATGGGTTTTGCTCTTGGTTCAACCAAACATGTTAACGCTATAAAAGCTCCAATGCCCGGTTTAATACTTGAGATAAACGTAAAAGAGGGTCAAGAAGTAGAAGAAGACACGCCTTTACTAATTCTGGAAGCTATGAAAATGGAAAATGTTATAACCTCTCCACGTAAAGGTGTTATTAAGTCTATAACGGTAAAAAAAGGCGATGCTGTTGATAAAAATGAATTATTAATAGAATTTGATAATTAAGTCTTATTAGTTTCAAAATAAGTTACTACACATGAAGAAAATATTAGTTGCCAACAGAGGCGAAATTGCTATTAGAGTTATGAAAACTGCCCGAAAAATGGGTATAAAAACAGTAGCAGTATTCTCTAAAATTGATAGACATGCGCCGCATGTAAAATATGCCGATGAAGCCGTTTGTATAGGAGAAGCACCATCAAATGAATCTTACTTAAGAGGAGATAAAATTATAGAAGTCGCAAAATCGCTACATGTAGATGGCATTCATCCCGGTTACGGTTTTTTAAGTGAAAATGCAGACTTTGCTGAATTAGTTGAAAAGAACAACATTACATTTATTGGGCCAAAATCTAAAGCCATAAAAGTTATGGGAAGCAAGTTAGCAGCCAAAGAAACTGTTAAAGCTTATAATATACCAATGGTACCAGGAATAGATGAAGCCATTACTGATGTTGATAAAGCTAAAAAAATAGCCCGAAACATAGGGTTTCCCATTTTAATAAAAGCTTCAGCAGGCGGTGGCGGCAAAGGAATGCGTATTGTAGAAAAAGAAGACAATTTAGAATCGCAAATGACGCGCGCTATAAGTGAAGCTACTTCTGCCTTTGGTGACGGTTCTGTTTTTATAGAAAAATATGTTACATCACCAAGACACATAGAAATTCAAATAATGGCTGATAGTCATGGAAATATTGTACACCTCTTTGAACGCGAGTGCAGTATACAGAGAAGACATCAAAAAGTAGTTGAAGAGGCGCCTTCTTCTGTATTGTCTCCAGAGTTAAGAGCTAAAATGGGGGAAGCTGCCGTTAAAGTTGCTAAATCCTGCGATTACTTAGGAGCAGGTACCGTAGAATTTTTACTTGATGCCGACCATAATTTCTACTTTCTTGAAATGAACACAAGACTACAAGTAGAACATCCTGTTACAGAACTAATTACTGGTATTGATTTAGTTGAACTTCAAATTAAAGTAGCAAGAGGTGAAAAACTTCCAATTAAACAAGACGATTTAAACATTAGCGGTCATGCCCTTGAGCTTAGAGTATATGCCGAAGATCCTCTTAACGATTTTCTACCAAGTGTTGGTAAGCTTGAAGTGTATAAATTCCCCATGGGCAACGGCATTAGAGTTGATAATGGTTTTGAAGAAGGTATGGATATCCCAATCTATTACGACCCTATGCTTTCTAAATTAATCACCTACGGAAAAACAAGAGAAGAAGCCATACAACTAATGATAGCTGCTATAAATAATTATAATGTTAAAGGCGTTTCCACTACGCTAGCTTTTGGAAAATTTGTTTGCGAACATGAAGCTTTCCGTTCTGGTAATTTTGATACGCATTTTGTAAAAAAATACTATTCGCCAGATAAGTTAAACGAACAGACTAAAGAGGAAGCTAAAATTGCGGCTTTAATTGCAGTAAAACAATACTTAACAGACCAGAAACTTTTAAGATTACCAAATTAAAATATATGAACTCAAAAATAAATAAGTTAAACGAACGTATAGCACTTGCCCATTTAGGTGGCGGTCAAAAACGCATTGATAAACAGCATGCTAAGAAAAAATTAACTGCAAGAGAACGTGTTAACTACTTATTAGATGAAGGTTCTTTTGAAGAAATTGGCATTCTAGTAACACACCGAACTACAGATTTTGGCATGGATAAAGAAATCTACTATGGTGATGGTGTGGTAACTGGCTATGGTACAGTTGATGGTAGATTGGTTTATGTTTACGCCCAAGACTTTACTGTTTTTGGTGGTGCCTTATCAGAAACTCACGCCGAAAAAATATGTAAAATCATGGATCTTGCCGTAAAAGTGGGAGCTCCAATTATTGGTTTAAATGATTCCGGAGGTGCTCGTATTCAAGAAGGCGTTAAATCTTTAGGTGGCTATGCCGATATTTTTTACAGAAATGTACAAGCGTCTGGTGTTGTACCACAAATATCGGCTATAATGGGACCATGTGCAGGTGGCGCTGTGTATTCACCTGCTATGACAGACTTTACTATTATGGTAGAAAATACAAGTTATATGTTTGTAACTGGCCCTAATGTTGTTAAAACGGTAACAAATGAGGAAGTTAGTAGTGAAGAACTTGGTGGAGCTCAAACGCATGCTTCTAAATCTGGTGTAGCCCACAAAACATCTCTTAATGATATTGAGTGTTTAGAGGATGTGAAAAAATTACTCAGTTACCTACCTCAAAATAACACCGAGATTACACAAAAATTAGACTTCTCCCCTTCAGAGGAAGTTAGAGAAGTATTAACCACTATAGTTCCTGATAATGCAAACAAACCGTATGATATGCATGAGGTTATTAACGGTATTATAGATGAAGATTCCTTTTATGAAATCCACAAAGACTATGCAGAAAATATTATAGTAGGTTTTGCAAGACTTGGAGGAAGAAGCATCGGTATAATAGCCAATCAGCCAATGTTTCTAGCTGGTGTATTAGATGTAGACAGTTCCAAAAAAGCAGCTAGATTTACGCGTTTTTGCGATTGCTTTAATATTCCTTTATTGGTACTTGTAGACGTACCAGGTTTTTTACCTGGAACTGATCAAGAGTGGAACGGTATTATTGTTCATGGCGCAAAATTACTGTATGCTCTAAGTGAAGCAACCGTACCAAGAGTTACTGTAATTACAAGAAAAGCCTACGGAGGAGCTTATGACGTTATGAACTCTAAACATATTGGAGCCGATTTTAACTACGCATGGCCTAGTGCTGAAATTGCGGTTATGGGAGCCAAAGGCGCAAGTGAGATAATTTTTAGACGTGAAATAGCAGAAGCAGAAAATCCAGCAGATAAGCTGGCTGAAAAAGAAGCAGAATATGCCAATACATTTGCAAACCCATACAGTGCTGCCAAACGTGGCTTTATTGATGAGGTTATACTACCAGAAAATACGCGAAGAAAATTATTAAAGACCTTTTCTATGTTAGAAAACAAAAAAGTTAATTCACCACAAAGGAAGCACGGTAATATTCCATTATAAAAAGAGAACACACATATTGAAACGAAAAAAGGAGGCTCCCTAACCTGCCTCCTTTTCTTTTTTGCTAACGAAACTTAATAAATATTTCGATATTTATCTTGTTAGTCTTTAACCTGTTTTAACTTTGTTTAACAAAAATTAAACTTATAGCCTTGTTTAATTTTATCCAACCAATAAACAAAGACGCAGGCGCTTTGAGAGTACTAACTGCTGATAATAGCGTGACACAAATATGAAAAAAAGAAGCAATAAATTGCACAAAAAACACTACGCATTTAATACGCATGTTAACTTTTTATTAACTTTTGTTTATTAGTTTTTTCAAAAAAGACAATTATATCCTACAAAAAATGATTAATCATAAAAATTATCTCGCAAAAAAGAAGCTAACGAGATACTTTTATCTAAATTCATTTTTTTGGTAATTCTGTACCGTTTACTTTCAATACCTCTTACAGATGTATTTAAAAATAATGCTATTTCTTTATTTTTAAAGCCAATGTATATATGATAACATATAATAATATCAGAATCATTTAAACTAGGAAACATCTTTTTAAGTTTATTGAAAAAACTAATATTAAAATCGTTAATTAAATCTAAATGATTATTACTTTCATTTAAAATTGTAGATGATTCTAAACGAATATTCGTATAAAAATCTTTAATCATGTCACGTTGGGTAACAACATCATTTACTGATGAGATAACTTTTGCCTTACTTTTTAAATTATTAATATAATCTTCTAAACCTTGCACTTTAGCTGTTAACTTTTCATGATTATTTTTTAGCTGGTTCAGCTGTTTATTTTCTTCATCTAAATTATTTAGTTTAATTTTTTGCTTTTTGTAAAACACTAAATATATAATACTTGTAAGCAGTACAGTTGCTAAACAACCCGCGACAAAAAATTCAAAAAAGGTATTTTTCTCACTTTCTTCTTTTAATTTTGTTTCTACTTTTAATAATGAGTGATTTATTTGATGACCTGCATCTATTAGGCTTGCAAACATTTTTTCTTCATGTAAGCGTAAAGAATCTATATATTTTTTAGATTCATCGAGTCCGCCTTCTTGTTCATAAACAGCAGAGTAAAGTGTTAAATAGTCTTTAACGGTATCATTACCCATAAACTTTCTTAGTTTTGATGCTTTATTTAAGTAATGAAATGTAGAATCTAGCTGTTTGTTTCTATTAAAAAACTTTGCCAAATTTGTATTAATTGTAGCATTAAAAGAACAGTAATTAAATGGAGCTATTGTTTTATTATTTTTTAACTTTTTAAATTTACTGTAGTAATACTGGGCTTCATTAAAATTATTTAAACTAATATGGTTTGATGTAACCATAAATAGGGCAAACATGTAAAAGTAAGCATCATCTTTTACACTCTCATATTTATCTAAATTACTTAAAATTAAAGTATTGGTTTCTTTATGCTTATTTTTTAAAAACTTAGTATAAATTTTAATTTGTTCAACCTCTACTAATCCGTTTTTGTAGTCGCTTAAATTAAAATACTCATTTGCTTTATTTAGATAATTTTCAGCTAAAGAATCTTTTTTAGTGTTTGATAAAATAGCATACAATTCAAGACATGAACGTCCTGCTACTTTATATTTTTTTTCAATTTCGCTATATTTTAGTGCCTGAATATAACTTTGATACACTTTAGGGTATTCATTGTATTCATCGTGTATTAAAGCTTTTAACGCAAAATATTCTGAAACTCTGCCTTTTAAACTATTCTCTATGGGTTTTGGTATAGAATCTAAAAAAGGCTGTGCAGATTTTGAATTTTTTTTAATATGCACCTGAGCAGAATCTAAAAAACGAAAATATTCATTTTGTCCATGAGCAAAACAAATGGTTAAAAATAAAAGGCAGTATATACCTCTGATGATAGTTTTTTTTTGAGAGATAAACAATTTATTATTTTTTTGTAAATAAAACGGCAAATTTTTGTTAATCAAAATTACAAAATACTTTAAACAAATTAACATAGTATAATATAACAGCCTTTGTTTTTAGCTTAAAGGTATTCATTTACAGATGATTTGCATGAAAACGAAAAAAAAAATTTCATATTTGAATTGTATCTTCAAAGAAAGCTAATTTTTTAACAAGAATACTCTTAACATTTATTCAACATTTAAAATATACCTAGACTTTTAATATTGCTATTAAATAACATTTTAATATTAATAAGTGTTATTATTAAAGTGCTGAAACCACTAAATTTCAAAGCTTAAACTTTGTGAATTCTTTAACTTATAATCACCTTTAATAAACACAAAAATCAATATTATTAAATTACTTTTGCGCCATGCAAAATAACAACTCTTTTAAAATAGAATTTGTTGCTTTAATGGCCGCTTTAATGTCTATTGTAGCAATTTCTATTGATGCATTATTACCTGCCTTACCTACAATTGGCAATTATTTAGGTGTTACTAACCCTAATAATAACCAATTGCTTATAACCATGATTTTTTTAGGTTTGGGTTTTGGCCAGTTAATTTTTGGCCCATTATCTGATAGTTTTGGCAGAAAACCCATTGTATATTTTGGTTTTGTTCTCTTTATTATAGCTAGTTATATATGCCTTACTACTAAAAGTTTTGAAGTTATGATTATTGGTAGAGTACTACAAGGCATGGGGTTATCTGCACAAAGAACCTTAAGTTTGGCTATAATTAGAGATTCTTACAGTGGCGATTATATGGCCAAAATAATGTCTATTGTAGTTATGGTTTTTATTTTAGTACCCGTAATAGCTCCTGCTATGGGACAATTAATTTTGAATTATTACGATTGGAAAGCCATTTTTTATGTTAATCTATTTTATGGACTAATTGTTATTATTTGGTTTTGGAAAAGGCAACCTGAAACTCTAGTCAAAGAGAAGCGCATTAAATTTTCATCGTCATTGTTTATTGATGGTGTTAAAGAATTTTTTAAGTATAAAGATGCCATAGCTTATACATTAGCTTCGGGCTTTATTACCGGTTCGTTTATGGTGTACTTAAGTACCTCACAACAAATATTTGAGCAACAATATAATTTAGCCGAATTATTCCCTTACATTTTTGCTAGTTTAGCCATTTCTATTGGTCTTGCTACTTATTTAAACAGCGTTTGGGTTGTAAAATTTGGCATGTGGAAAATAGCATATACTGCCACAATTGCCTATGCTGCAATTTCACTATTATATATTATTTTATTTAACTCTGGTAATAACCCGCCAATAGCTATTTTAATTGGCTTTTTTGTATTACAATTTTTTTCGGTAGGATTTTTATTTGGTAATTTAAGGGCTTTAGCAATGCAACCCCTTGGTCATATTGCTGGTATTGGTGCAGCCATAAATGGTTTTGTTTCAACTGTAATGGCAGTGCCTATTGCCAATTATATTGGCAGTTTTGTAAACAACTCTGTTTTGCCTCTTTTTATGGGTTTTTCATTATTTGGTACTCTTACTTTGTTAACGTTTTTATACTTAAAAAAAACTAAAAAAGCAGCTACAAATAACGTTGCTTAATAATATTTATATGATGCTTGTAGTGCCCTAGCGTTATAAATGCCAATGCCCTAGCCGATGTTGGCGCAGCATTTATTTCTCCAATTTGTTTTAAATCTTCAGTTGATACACTTTTTAGTAAGACTATAAAAGCTTGCTCTACAGCTGTAAACTCTTCAATGAGGGTTTGTATAGATTTTGTATTGGCTTTTGAAGTTGGTACATAATCATTTTCTTCAAAGCCTGGTAATGGTGTTTTATCATGTCTGGCTACATGAAAACACCTAAATTGAAACACACGCTCACAGTCTATCATGTGCTGAAACATTTCTTTTACAGTCCATTTATCTGCTTCATATTTATATTCTAATTTTTCCTTTGGAATGCCCTTAAAAAAGGTTTGCACATTATTTAAATTTTCTTGAAACGCTGAAATTAACTCAGTTTCGGCAGGAAGTATATTTAAGTAGCTGCTATAAAATTGATTGTATTCTGAAGGGTTTACATCTTTTAGTGTCATGGTTTTATTTTTAACTGCTTTTAAATATACTGGTTATTGCATTAGGGATTGCAGTGGCATCCTTTTTATTTTGTTTTTTTGACGCAGGAGAAAAAACAAAATAAAAAGATATAACGGAAAGCCCGACGCCCTTAGGCGGAATGCCCTAATTAATCCATAAATAACTTTGGTAAATACAATGAAATTTCGGGAATTAATGTTACCAAAGCTAACACTATTAAACTGGTTAGTAAAAAGGGAAACCCTGCTTTACTTACTTTGCCTATTGATACTTTACCAATACTTGATGATACAAATAAACACACGCCTAAAGGTGGTGTTGTTAAACCAATCATTAAATTTAAAAGGGCAATTACAGCAAAATGTATTGGGTCTACCTGTACTGCTAGCGCTACTTTTAGTAAAATGGGAAATAGTATTAAAAGGGCTGCAATGGTTTCCATAAACGTACCTACAAAAATTAGCAATAAATTAATTAGTAGCAGCACTACGTATTTATTGTTTGAAAAATTTAGTATTTGAGAAGATACTAATTGTGGTAATTGCTCTGTAATTAAAATCCAGCCAAAAAGATTTGCAAAACCAATAAGCACCATAAGTGATGCTGATGTTTTCATAGAATCTAAAACTATGACTTGTACGTTTTTAAAATTGAGTTTTTTGTAAATGAAAGCTCCTATAATTAGTGCATAAACTACGGCTATTATTGACGCTTCGGTGGGTGTAAAAACACCTCCAATTATTCCGAAAAGGATAATAAAGGTCATTAACAACGACCAAAATGTGTCTTTAAAACTTATTAGAATTTGTGTAAAGCTACTTTTAGGGTGTTTTGGATATTTTTTGCGTTTGGCAATAAAATAGGTAACACCCATAAGGCCAAAACCTAACAAAAAGCCTGGTATGGCGCCTGCTAAAAACAACCTGCCTACAGATAAACCACTAAGTGTTGCTGCAATAATCATGGGTACACTTGGCGGAATGATGGGGCCAACAGTTGATGATGCTGCAGTAATGGCACATGAAAAACTGGCATCGTAACCTTCTTTTTTCATTGCCGGAATCATAACAGAGCCTATACTTGCTGTATCTGAAATTGCGGTGCCCGATATACCTGCAAATAGCATTGATGCGCCAATGTTTGCCAGGGCTAAACCACCACGAATATGCCCTGTTAAATGATTGCAAAACGTAATTATTTTGGCTGTTAGCCCTCCTTGATTCATAAGGTTTCCTGCCAAAATAAAACCAGGTACACTTAATAAAACAAACACATCTATACCCGAGTACATTTTCATTGGTATAACTATTAACGGTATGCCTGCAACTATTAAATAGGCTAAACAAGATAAACCCAAAGAAAAAGCTATTGGAAACCTAAATAGTAAACATATTATAAAAACGAGTAATAATATCCAGATCATATTTACTGTTTTAGTTTTTTAGCGGTTTTTATAAAATCCCAAATAGCATACATAGAAATAAAAACACCCATAACCAGTATTGAACCAAAGGCTATAGCCATTGAAAAACCAACACTTGGTGATCGTTCTGTAATACCCACATTTACAAATTGTATGGCGTAATAGGTTATTATTAAAAATAATATGATAGTGAGTAGAGACACTAAAACATCTAACATTTGCTTTTGTTTTGTATTTAGTTTACTGTAAACCACATCAAACTTTACATAATAATTACCTTTCATAGCTAAACCAGCGGCAAAACTCATGGCGTAAATAAAGAAAAAACGCGCCGCTTCTTCTGTCCATGCCGGTGCACTTTCCATAAAAAAACGCGCATACACTTGCGCCATAGTTACGGCAATAAAACAAAAACTACTTACCAAGGTACCGTATTTTAAAAATTTGCCTATGCCTTTTTTTATGGTCATTGTTCTCTTAATTTTAAAATATCGTTATACACTTTTTGCATGTTTGGAGACAGGCTATTAAAAATGGCATCTCTGGCAGCTTCTCCAAAGGCATCTTTATCAACTTCAATTATGGTCATTCCTGCAGCTTCAAGCTCTTCTACAATTTTATTTTGACTTTCTAAAAACAATTTATGTTCATAAGCAACCATATCATTAACAGCCTCTAAAAAAATAGTTTTTAAATCATCTGGAAAGGCTTGAAACTGTTTTTCTCCAATAACAGGATAGGTCCAACTAACTACATGCGCTGTTTTGTTAACATATTTTTGTACTTCATAAAAACCTGCTGCTTGTATAATTGCAAATCCGTTTTCTTGTGCCTCAACTGTACCTTGCTGTAATGATGTAAATACCTCTGAAAACGCCATAGGTGTTGGTTTAGCGCCTAAAGCTTTCCAAGCAGTAACAAATGATGGTACATTGGGCACTCTTACAATTAATCCTTGTAAATCATTAGGGTGTTTTATTGGTTTATTTGATGTTAAATGCCGCGGCCCACCAGGAAACTGCCCCAAAGGTCTCAACCCTATTTTATCAATCATTTCTTGTTCCATGCGCTTTCCTATGTTGCTATTAATTAGCACGCGCATATCTGTTGAATCTCTTAAAAGAAAAGGCAGTTCACAAAAGGTTAAAATTTCAACCCAATTGCTTAACGGCGAGCCTGTTGTTGTCATATCTATAACACCGGCTCTTATTAAACGAATGGCTTCAATTTCTTTGGCTAATTGTTCTGAGTGGTAATTATCTAAAACTATGCGGCCATTGGTACGTTCTTCTAAAATTTCAGAAAAATATTCAAACGCTTTAAACCACGTATGGCTTTCATTTACCAATAAACTAGCTCTTAAATGAAATTCTGGTTCGTTTTTTTTATCGCATTGTAAAAACAAAACACTTATTAAAACCATTAACAAAATAGGTTTTAAATGAATCATGTATTTTGAAGAATGATGCATATTGAATTACAAAATGTATAATCGCGCTTTTTTTGAAGTCTGGTTTCGAATATATTAAAAATTGATTAGTTTATACCACATTTTTATGATAAAAAGCAGGATGTACTCTTTGGCATTTTATTATTTTTAGACCTTCAAATTAAACAAGAAAAAACATGAAAATTATTGGTATTGGTAAAAACTACGTTACCAACAAAAACGAAATTGCCGATTTAAAAGACGGGCATCAATTAATATTTTTAAAAGCTGATAGCACTTTGGTTACAGATAATAAAGATGTGGTTTACCCATCAGAGATTACAAACCAAATTGTTTATGAGGTTGAACTGGTTGCCAAAATTGGTAACGTTGGTAAAAACATACTGGAAGCCGATGCGCCTTCGTATATTAGCGAAATTGCTGTTGGTATGGATTTTACTGCGAAAGATATTTTAACTGACAACAGAGACAAAAAATGGCCTTGGGCTTTAGGTAAAGGTTTTGATGGTGCTTCGCCAATTTCAGCATTTAAACCTATTGCTAACTTCCCTAAATTAAACGATATTAATTTCGATTTAAAGATAAACGGAAAACAAATTCAGGTTGGTAATACAGATTTTATGATTTATAACATGGCCGAAATTATTGCCTACGTTTCAAAATATATGACTTTAAACCCTGGCGATTTAATTTTTACAGGAACACCTGCTGATGGTATTGGAATGATTGAAAAAGGTGATCATTTACAAGCGTCTATTGAAGGTGAATTATTGTTAGATTTTAAAATGATATAATGTTTATTGCCTATGAAAAACTCTATTGCAGACCGCATTGCGCATTTTTTAAGTGGTTTTCCGCCTTTTGATTTACTCAGTCTTAACAGCTTAAATAAAATTGCTGTTGAAACAAGCATTATTTATTTAGATAAGGGCGATGTACTTTTTAAAAAAGACGATACTTATCACAACCATTTTTATGTGGTAAGAAACGGTTCAGTAATGTTATATCATACGCATGAAAACGAAAAACTTATTGCCGGTATTAATGATACCGGCGATATTTTTGGCTTACGCGCATTAATTACCAAAGAAAACTATAAACTTAGTGCTATTGCTAATGAAGAAGCTATTGTATATGCCATACCTATTGAAATTTTTGAGTCTGTAACTCAAAACTTAGTAAAGGTTCAAAAATATTTAATTACGGCATTTGCCAGTAACTCTCATGACCCTTATACAGCCGAAGAAAATAGCCGTATTTTTGTAGATTATCTTCCAAACTCATCGCAAGATTTAGCAAATTTTCAAACCGCAAATTACACCGAAAAACCAGAAACTTGCAATGAAAACGCTACCTTACAAGAGGCTGCCATTGCTATGAGTGAACACAGCATTAGCTGTATAATTGTAGTAAATAAAGATAAAATTCCGTTAGGTATTATTACCAACAGCGATATAAAAAATAAAATTGCTACTGGTAAATTTCCTATTACAACTAAGGTTACACATATTATGTCTGCACCTGTAATTACAGATAGCCCAGGCATTACCGTAGCAAGTGCGCAGTTACAAATGATACAGCATAATATTAGCCATATTTGTATAACTAAAGATGGTACAACAAACACCAAATTGGTAGGTATTTTAACCCACCATGATATATTGGTTACTTTAGGTAATAGTCCATCGGTCATTTTAAAAGATATTAAACGAGCCAAACGCACTAGGCATTTGCGTAAAGCCAGACTTAAAGCTAACACACTATTAAAAAGTTATTTAGAACAAAATATTCCGCTTTCACACATTATTAAACTCATTTCTAAAATTAATGATGCCGTTACAGAACGTGCCATAATTTTAGCCATTAGAAAAATGGAAACGCCGCCACCAGTAGCATTTTCATGGCTTTCAATTGGTAGTCAAGGCAGAAAAGAACAACTTTTGTTTACAGACCAAGATAATGCGCTAATTTTTGAAGATGTTGATGAACCTAACTACCAAAAAACCCAAGCATACTTTATTAAACTAGGTAAACTCGTTACAAAAACATTAAATGTTATAGGTTTTGAATATTGTGAAGCAGATATGATGGCTAGCAACCCAGAGTGGTGCAAATCTGTATCGCAATGGAAACAACAATTTAAGGAGTGGATAGAAAAACCTGATGAAAAGGCTATTTTACTAGCATCTATATTTTTTGATTATAGCCATATTTACGGCAACAAAACTTTGGTTGATGCTTTAACCAATAGCATTTATAAAGCGTTAGAAAACTCATCGTTATTCTGCAGAATTTTAGCAAAAGATGCCCTTAAAAACCCGCCGCCACTAGGCTTTTTTAAGCAGTTTTTAGTAGAGCATAATGGAGAACAAAAAGATTTATTTAATATTAAAAGTAGAGCCTTAATGCCTTTAATTGATGCCGCTAGAGTTTTAACTTTAAGCAATAAAATTAAAGACATAAACAATACTGCTGAACGATTTGAAAAACTAGCCGAAATAGACCCCAATAATGCCGAACTTTTCAACTCTTGTGCCTACGCCTCAAAAGCCCTTTTAAAATTTAGAACAAAACAAGGCTTATTACATGATAACTCAGGAAAACTTATAGCATTAGAAAGTCTTTCAAAAGAAGAAAAACTAAAACTTAGGCGCTGTTTTAAACCTATTTTAGATGTGCAAGAATTACTAAAAATTAGATTTGATTTAAAGAATATTTTATAAATGGCATTTCATTGGTTTAAAAGAAAAAAGAAACGCCATTACCCTAACTTTTGGCAAGCGTATTTAAGTGGTTTTAAAAACACCTCAACACCAACTATTGAAGCTACTCGTTTTATTGCTTTTGATACTGAAACCACTGGTTTTGACCAACATAAAGACCGTATACTATCAATTGGCGCTGTTACTATACAGAACAAAACTATTAAGGTTAATGAAAGCTTAGAGTTGTACTTACAACAAGATATTTTTAATCCGGAAACCGTAAAAATTCACGGATTAATGAAACATGGCAACCTTAAAAAAGTATCAGAAATTGAAGCTATTGAAACCTTTATAAATTACATTGGCAATGCTGTTTTAGTAGCGCATCATGCCCGTTTTGATTTTGGTATGGTAAACGCCATGTTACAAAGGCATAAACTTGGTAAACTAAAAAACACGTTTATTGATACTGGTGTGCTGTTTAAAAAATCTAAGCATATAATTTATCAAAACGATTTAAAAAACTATTCTTTAGATGAATTAGCTACCGAATTAAATGTGCCAATTACAGATAGGCACACCGCAAGTGGCGATGCTTTAATTACTGCTGTGGTATTTTTAAAAACACTCTCTAGATTACAAAAAAAGAAAAGTGATTTACAATGGGATTATTTAATAAAAACCTAACTATTCCCACCACAATTTATTTGTAAACTTCATAGATGATGTATTTTCAATTTATGAATATACTTAATTAAAAAACGGTTGAGTACTAAATAAATGCAAATTAACTATAATGCATTATCAATAATATCTTGCACTACTTCGGGGTTTAAAAGCGTACTAGTATCTCCTAAATTAGAGGTATCTTTATATGCTATTTTACGTAAAATACGACGCATAATTTTACCCGAGCGTGTTTTTGGTAAACCGCTTGTAAATTGTATTTTATCTAACTTTGCTATTGGGCCAATATGCTCTGTTATTATTTGGTTTATTTCGTTTCTTACGTTATTCTGGTCTCTACTTTCGCCTGTATCTTTTAAAATAACATAACCATAAAGCGCATTACCTTTTACATCATGCGGGAAACCAACAATGGCAGATTCTGCTACCGCCGGATGTTCATTTACAGCATCTTCAATTGGGGCGGTTCCTAAATTATGGCCAGATACAATAATGACATCATCTACCCTACCAGTAATGCGGTAATACCCAACCTCATCACGCAAGGCGCCATCGCCTGTGAAATATTTATTTTCAAATGCTGAAAAATAGGTATCTTTATAACGCTGGTGATTGCCCCAAATGGTACGTGCCATACTTGGCCACGGAAATTTAATACACAAACGTCCATCTACTTGGTTACCCTTAATTTCATTGCCATTTTCATCCATTAAAGCAGGCTGAATGCCTATAAAAGGTAAAGTAGCATACGTTGGTTTTGTTGGTGTTACAAATGGTATTGGGGTAATCATAATACCACCAGTTTCTGTTTGCCACCAAGTATCAACAATGGGGCTTTTCTTTTTACCAATATTATCATTGTACCAATGCCATGCTTCTTCATTAATAGGTTCGCCCACAGAACCCAGCGTTTTTAGTGAAGATAGGTTGTATTTTTCTACTAATTCAGCACCTTGTTTAGCCAAAGCTCTAATGGCCGTTGGTGCTGTATAAAACTGATTTATTTTGTGTTTTTCAACAATTTCCCAAAAGCGTCCAAAATCCGGATAACTTGGTACACCTTCAAACATAACGGTTGTAGCACCATTTGTTAAAGGCCCATAAACTATATAACTGTGGCCGGTAATCCAACCAATATCTGCAGTACACCAATACACGTCATTTTCTCTGTATTGAAATACATTTTTAAACGTGTAAGCTGTATATACCATGTAACCTGCGGTTGAATGTACCATGCCTTTTGGTTTTCCAGTAGAACCCGATGTGTATAAAATAAACAATGGATCTTCAGCATGCATTATTTCTGGAGCGCAAACAGGCAATGCTTCATCTAGTAACGGTTGCAACCATTTATCTCTGCCGCTTTCCATGTTTATATCACTATTAATACGCTTAGCAACTAATACGGTTTTAACGCATGGGCATTCTTTTAAAGCTTCATCTACAATACCTTTTAAATTGATGGTTTTTGCACCACGGTAAGAGCCATCGCTGGTTATTACCATTTTACATTCTGAATCGTTAATTCTTGTGGCCAATGCTGTTGAAGAAAACCCCGCAAACACCACAGAATGTATAGCACCAATACGTGCACAGGCTAATACAGACACTGCCAATTCTGGAATCATTGGTAAATAAATACACACCCTATCGCCTTTGGTTATACCTTCGGCCTTTAAAACATTTGCAAACTTATTTACGCGCTCATAAAGTTCTTTATAGCTTATGTGTAACGCGGCTTCATTGGGGTTATTGGGTTCAAATAAAATGGCCGTTTTATTGCCTCGGGTTGCCAAGTGCCTGTCTATACAATTTTCGGTAATGTTTAATTGTGCGCCTTCAAACCATGTAACTTCGGGTTTAGAAAAATCCCAACTTAAAACCTTATCCCATTTTTTTCGCCACATAAAATGTTCTTCAGCTATTTCTTCCCAAAAATTTTCTGGTTCTCTAACAGATTTTCGGTAAACCTGATAATATTCTTCTAAATGTTTTATGTGGTAATTACTCATGGTATTTTATAGTATTTAGTTTTATTGATTTTCAACTTTAAATATATAAAACCTATTTAATATTATACGTTTGAAAAATTAAATTAAAAGTATACTTTAATAATTACATAATTTTTTAATAATTTTAGTAAAACATGACTATTGTTAGTTTTTAATAATTTCATGGATATTACTTTTGTCTAACGATGATAAAAAAGGATTGTTAACCTTAAAACACAAACAACTTGAACCTAAAGAAAAAACAAATTCTTCCAAGTAAAAAGTCTAGATGGCGCACTATTGCTGTAGTTTCTATAGGTATTATAGTTGGTTTAGGCTTTTTTATGGCTAAAGAAGCATCCTTGGTTTCCTATATGTCTAATGATCCGCAGGCCTGTGTTAATTGCCATGTTATGACGCCTATGTACAATAGCTGGATGCATAGTTCTCACCGTGAATATGCCAATTGTAATGATTGCCACGTGCCGCATAATAACGTTGCTAACAAGTATTTTTTTAAAGCGAAAGATGGCCTTTTTCACGCCTCTGTTTTTACAGCTCGTATGGAACCTGAAGTTATGTTTATGCGTGAAGCATCACAAGAAGTTGTGCAAAGTAATTGCATTAGGTGCCACGTACAACAAGTAACACAAGTAAAATATGATGGCTGGTTAAGTGGCCATAAAGAAAGTAGAACCGATAGAAAATGTTGGGAATGCCACCAAGAAATACCACACGGCACCGTGCACGGTATTTCTACAATACGCAACAACATTGCACCAATACCAACTGATACCGTTAGCACCGTAATACCTAGTTGGCTAAACAAACAAATTAAAGATTAAACAATTAACGCGCACTTGCAAATTATATACCAATGAAAAACAAAGTATTATTTATAGTAACTGTAGTTGTAGTGTTCCTTTTAGGACTTTTAGCTTCTAGTATTGTTAACCGAAAAAACGAAGCCAAATACAAGTATGTTCCTCAGGTTGAAATAAATGAAAATGAACCCAGAAACGAAGAATGGGGTAAAAATTTCCCTGCTGAATATCAATCGTTTTTACAAACCGAACAAACCGATTTTGCAACATACCAAGGCGGCAACGCTATGCGCGATATGCTTGAAGAAGATACCCGTTTAGCAGTTCTTTGGGCGGGTTATGGCTTTTCTAAAGATTATAACCAAGGGCGCGGACACCAATATGCCGTTGAAGATATTCACAATACATTAAGAACCGGTGGCCCTAAAGGCGAAGGCGATGGCCCTATGCCTGCTACCTGTTGGACCTGTAAATCGCCCGATGTACCACGTTTAATGAACGAGATTGGTATTGCTGAATTTTACAGCGGAAAATGGGCCGATAAAGGTGAAGAAATTGTAAACCCTATTGGTTGTGCTGATTGTCATGATAGTAAAACCATGAAACTTACCATTACACGTCCGGCTTTAGTTGAAGCTTTTGAAAGTATGGGTAAAGACATTAATAAAGCTACACACCAAGAAATGCGCTCTTTAGTATGTGCACAGTGCCACGTAGAGTATTATTTTAACAAAAATACACCGGGTAAAGAAGGCGTGCCATATTTAACCTTCCCTTGGAAAGACGGTATGTCTGTTGAAGCTATGGAAAAATATTATGACGACATGGACTTTAAAGATTGGACGCACAAACTAAGTAAAGCGCCTATGCTTAAAGCACAACACCCTGGTTATGAAACATACTTAACTGGTGTGCATGCAGATAGAGGTGTTTCATGTGCAGATTGCCATATGCCTTATAAAAGTGAAGGTGGACAAAAATTTACAGACCACCATATACAATCGCCACTTAACAATATAGCCAACTCTTGTCAAGTATGTCACCGTGAGGAAGCCGAAAAATTAAGAGCCAATGTATATGACCGCCAACAAAAAGCAGCCGAAAGCCGTTTAAAACTTGAAGATGCTTTAGTAAAAATGCATGTTGAAGCAAAAAAATGCTGGGATTTGGGTGCTACCGAAGATCAAATGAAAGATATTTTAATGGATATACGTCACGCACAATGGCGTTGGGATTATGCTGCAGCATCGCACGGTGCGTCGTTCCACTCACCTGTTGAAATTGGTAGAGTATTAAGCAGTGGTTTAGATAAAGCTACTGAAGGACGCGTAAAATTAGCAAGATTATTAGCAACATTAGGCCATAACAAACCAGTTGAAATGCCCGATCTTTCAACAAAAGAAAAAGCACAAGAATACATTGGTTTAGACATGGAAAAACTAAGAAAAGAAAAACAAGAATTTAAAGAAAATTTGTTACCAAAATGGTTGGAAGCGGCGGAAAAGCGAGAAGCAAATTATGGCAGCAAACAACAAGTTTCGGCAGCAAATTAACAGTGGTTAGTAGTTAATTCTTAAGCGAAAAAGATAATCTTTTAAGTGCTTTTCACGGTAAAGATTATCTTTTTTAAATTTTATTACAGGTATGAGCATGAAAACAATTTATAAATTCTTTTCATCATCGGGTCTTGCCCTTTTGTTACTGTTGGTATTTGCAGTAGCAATGGCTGTGGCAACCTTTGTTGAAAATGATTATGGTACAGCAGTTGCATGGGCCAGCATTTATGATGCGTGGTGGTTTGAAATAGTAATGTTAGGGCTTGCTTTAAGCTTTATTGCAAACATTTTTAAATACAAACTATTAAGAAAACAAAAATGGGCTATTTTATTATTTCATTTAGCTTTTATAATAATAATTTTAGGCGCAGGCATTACTAGGTACACATCATACGGAGGTATTATTCGCATTCGCGAAGGTGCTTCATCAAATGTTATTATTTCAGATACTAAATTGCTTACTGCTACCATTACCAATGGTTCAGAAAGTAAAACAATTCATAAAAAATTAAATTTTTCACCTTTAAAAAATAATCATTTTGAAGTTGAAACAACCTTTGCTGGCAAACCAATTTCAATTTCATACAACAAATACATTGCAGATGCATCACCTGAAGTTGTTGAAGATAGCTTAAACGGTAAACCTTTGCTTGAAATGGTAGTAACATCGGGTGAAGGGCGCAATACTATTTATTTACAAAAAGGCGAAATTGAACGTATTGGGTCTCACCAACATGAGGTTGGCTTTGAATCTAACAGAAACGATATTATCAATATTTTTGAAGATAGTGGTGCTTTCAAAATTAAAACACCACACGCCATAGATTTTTTTATTATGGCTAGCCAACAAGCAGGAAAAATAGCTAAAGACACGCTTCAAAATATTAATTTAAAAACCCTTTTTAGAGCTGGTGATTTTTCATTTGTTCCCACCAATTATTACAAAAATGGCACCTTCAAACTAAAAAGTTCTGCGCTTTCAAAAATAGATAATGACAAAACCCTTGATGATGCTTTAGTTGTTGATGTAAAAGTTGCTAATGAACCAACGCAAGAAACAAATTTACTATATCGCGAAGGTTTTTTACCCATCAAGCATATTAGCAATTTTAATGACAATTTACAGATAATTTTATCATACGGCGCTGGTGCCATTGAAATGCCTTTTGCTTTAAAATTAAACGATTTTCAGTTAGAACGTTATCCAGGTTCTTCAAGTCCTTCGGCCTATGCAAGTGAAGTCATGATTTTAGATGGCGATACACAAATACCATACAGAATTTTTATGAATAACGTTTTAGACCATAAAGGCTACAGGTTTTTTCAAGCTAGTTATGATACTGATGAGCAAGGTACTGTGCTCTCAGTAAATCATGATAGTATTGACACTTGGGTAACCTATTTAGGCTATTTTTTAATGAGTTTGGGTATGTGTTTGACATTCTTTGGAAAAACATCACGCTTTCAAATTATAAATAAGAAACTTAAAAAATTGAAAACAAAAGCCATTGCTAGTATAGTTATTTTATTAGGCCTATTTTTTGCAAATACATCATTCGCCAAAACAAATGATAGTATTCCGAAGGTTTCTATTGAAAAACTGGTACTTTCACAACAAATAGACAAACAACAAGCCGAATTATTTGGGCGGTTATTGGTTCAAGACTTAGATGGCCGTATAAAACCTATAAACACACTAGCTTCAGAATGTATTAGAAAAATTTCTAGAAAATCATACTTTAAATACCCTGTTAATGGCAAAAATGTAAAGCTAGATGTAAATCAGGTATTTTTAGGCATGCACATGGCATCTGGCGTTTGGCAACGCATACCAATTATTAAGGCCGATACTGAAAAAACAGGCAATTTACTTCATGCAATTTCTCCGGGAGAAAATGGTTTATACGCTTTTATTAGTTTTTTAAATAAAGACGGTCAATATTTACTATCTGAAGCTGTAGAAGATGCTAATAAAAAGAAACCTGCCGAACGAAATGAGTTTGATAAAGAGGTTTTAAAAATTGATGAACGCTTTAATATTCTTTATAACTTATTTAGCGGAAATTATTTAAAAATATTTCCTAACAAACAAGATGAAAACAATACATGGTTTAGTTACACCCATAATTTTGAAGATTTCACACAAGAAGACGGACGTTTTGCCAAAACCATTTTGCCCGCCTATTTTAAAGATATAAACCTAAAAAATTATAACGAAGCTTATCAAAAAATAAACTACATAAAAAAATATCAAGATATAATTGCTGCTAGTATTATTCCAACACCTCAACGTGTAGAAGCAGAACTTTGGTATAACAAAGCCAACATAAACTTTTGGTTGTTTCAGGTGTTTTTCACCCTTGGTTTTGTGCTATTAATAATGGCTATTGTTAAAATGTTTAATAACAAAAAACTGGTTAATATTATCTGGAATGGGCTGGTTTTATTAACTCTAATTACTTTTTTGTTATTTACCTTTAATATTATTTTACGTTGGTATATTGCGCAACATGCCCCATGGAGTAATGGTTATGAAATGCTCATTTTTGTGGCTTGGTGTTTATTATTTAGCGGTTTAATAGCTTTTAGAAAATCTGATTTTGCATTACCGCTCTCTACCCTATTTTGTGGCGCCTTACTTTTTGTAAGTTATTTAGATTGGTTAAACCCCGAAATAACTAACCTTATGCCAGTATTAAAATCATATTGGTTAAAAGTACACGTTGCTACTATTGTTAGTAGTTATGCACCATTAGCACTATCGGCAGTTTTAGGTATAATGGCCTTATTACTTATGTTATTTAAAACAGCCAAAACCAAACAAATTATAGAGCTTAAAATAAAAGAACTTACGTATATAAACGAACTATCAATGACCATTGGCTTATTCACATTAGCTATAGGCACATTTTTAGGTGGTGTTTGGGCTAATGAAAGTTGGGGGCGCTATTGGGCCTGGGACCCCAAAGAAACTTGGGCACTAATTAGCATTATAGTTTACGCCATAGTTTTACACCTGCGTTTTGTACCAAAATTAAACAACTTTTACACCTTAAATGTGGCAAGTATGTTTGCGTTTTGGTCTATTATCATGACATCTTTTGGGGTTAATTACTACCTCTCTGGCTTACATAGTTATGCAGCTGGAGACTCTGTACCTGTGCCTAAATTTGTATATGTTATTTTTATATGCATGGTTATTATTACCATTTTAGTAGCCTTTAAAAAGAAACAACAAACAGCTAAAACGTAATAGTTAATAACTTTATATATTTACTGTTATAAACTGATAAATATTAGGTTTTACATCTTATTTTGAAACTACTTTTGAGGTACATTTAACCTATAAAGTATACTTCAAATGAAAGCTATTATGACATTTTTAGTAGTTATCACATTAGTACAATTAACTGCTTGTAACCATAAAAAACACCAAACAACCGCTAAACATAATCATGAAAAACACTGGAGTTATGCTGGTGAAACAGCACCTATTCATTGGGCAGAAATTGAAAAAAATTCCGATTGTGATGGCAACCACCAATCGCCCATAAACATTATTCATAAACAAGCAGATTCTGTTCAAGGCACCTCAGATTTAAAAATACACTATTCTCCATCAACATACATAGAAAAAGTTGAAAACAATGGGCACTCCATTCAATTTAATTTTGAAGCGGGAGATTCTATTCATTATAAAAACGACACCTATTTTTTAAAACAAATTCATTTTCATGAACCTTCAGAGCATAAAATTAATGGCATTATTTACCCCATTGAAATTCACTTAGTACACGTAAATAAAAATGGCCAAATAACGGTACTTGGTATTTTAGGTGAAGAAGGCGATGAAAGTCATCTATTTGAATTTTTAGAAAGCTTTTTACCACTAAAAAATGGAGAAACCAAAACCATACACCAGCAATTAAGTTTAGAATATTTATTTGAACACTCACAAGAGTATTACACCTATGGTGGCTCATTAACAACGCCACCGTGTACTGAAAATGTAAATTGGGTAGTATTTAAACACCCCATAATTTTATCTGTTGAAGAGGTTTTAAAACTAAAAAACAACATGCCAGTAAATAACTACCGTAATGAGCAAGCATTAAACAACCGCAGCGTACAGTTTAATTATTAAAACACAATTTGTTGTAGGTATTTAAACATTTGTTTTACAACTAAAACCTCTGTATAGTTTTAGTCTAATACTAAATATTTGATGCTTAACACCTAATATTTAAGTTTGTTTTAAACAAAACTTAAACAAAATGACTATTTACAAACTATGTATAATTTGCCTTGTTTTTGGTTTGGGTAATGTGTTTGCACAAACTGAAAATATTGAAACAATGCCATTACCAAAACATTTACAAGATGGCACTACTTGGGAATTTCAAGAAGATGTTTCAGATGATTTTAATTACACCTTTAAGCCACAAAACAAAAAAACCAACTTTGGCGATAACAAATGGTATAATTTTTACCAAAGCAAGTGGGATGGCCCTGGAACCACCTATTGGAAATACAACCATGTAGCCGTTGATGGTAACGACTTAATTTTAAAAGCATCGCGTTGGAAAGGAAAAGACGAAGCTGCGCCAAAAGCGTTTAAGTTTAATAAAATGAACAAACCAAATGGCGGCGTTAGTGCAGGTTGCATCACATCAACCGTACAAGTTAAATACCCTGTTTTTATAGAATCTAAAAGTAGTGTTGCCAATATTACGCTGGCCTCTGATGTTTGGCTATTAAGTCCTGATGCTACCCAAGAAATAGATATTATGGAGTGCTACGGTGGTGCTGGCCAAGGCAATGCCCATTTTGCAAAATCTATTCATATAAGTCATCACTCATTTATAAGAAAACCATTTACAGATTACCAACCGCGTGATAACGGTGCATGGTATAAAAGAAAAGGAGTGGCATCTTGGGGAGATTACTGTTGGAATAATGGTGGTAGAAAATACGTTAAAACCGCTGTTTACTGGAAAAGTCCTGTGCATTTTGAGTATTTTATTGATGGTGAATTGGTACGCGTTTTATACAACAAAGCTTTAGCCACCAAAGTAAATGGTAAATGGGAATACGGCTACCCAACCATGACCAATGGTAAACTAGATAAGCAATACGGAAAACAAAAAATTACTTTATTTAGTAGTTTAGATTATTACGCGTTTGAAGAATTAGAAAAAGCCAACAACGCATCACAAGTAAGTATTATTGATCCTTTTGAATATCAAGGTGGTAAAGGTTTTACAAAGCCATTAAACATAATTATTAATATTGAATCTCAAGATTGGCACGTAAAAGCAGGCAGAACACCTAGTGATGAAGATTTAAATAACCCTGAAAAAAACACCATGAAAGTGGATTGGTTTAGGGTTCTTAAACCTATAAACTAATTGCTTTTATATTAAAAAGTATTAGTTTCAACATAAAACCAAAATAAATACCTTAACAAGTAATAACATAAATTGTTACTTGTTAAGGCATTTTCAATGCTGTAGCTTCAATTTACAAACACTAAAAATTAATCTTTTGGTGCCTCATGTAAAGCCGCAGCAGCAGCACCAATAATACCGGCATAATTACCCAATTCTGCAGGTATAACAGGCGTTTGTATTTTTATTTGTTTATGGTATTTATCAAAATCTGTAGCACTACCGCCACCTAAAATAATCATATCTGGGCATGTAATAGTTTCAACAAGTTCTAAAAACTTATTAAAACGTTTACCCCATTTTTTAAAGCTAAGATTATTAAGTTCTTTAGCTCTGTTTGAAGCGTATGTTTCAATTTTCTTGTACCTTTTGTATGGTATTTGCCCAAGCTCAAAATTAGGTAACAATTCGCCATTAAAAAAAGCGCCACTACCCAAACCTGTACCAATGGTAATAATTAAAACCAAACCTTGTTTACCTTTACCAATACCGTAATTCATCACTGCATACCCAGCAGCATCAGCATCATTAACAACCGTAACAGGCAAACCAGAAACTTTTGTAAAAAGGGCTTTAGCATTAGTACCAACCCAAGTTTTATGTAAATTACCGGGTGCCATACAAACACCATGTTTTATAATAGATGGAAACCCAACACCCACAGGACCATTATAATTAAAATGCGTAACAATATCATTAAAAACCTTTGCCATTTCATCTGGTTTTTTATGTTTTGGTGTGGGTATTCTGTAGCGTTCAGTAAGCATTTCGCCTGTAATGGTGTTTACAATAGCGCCTTTCATACCAGAGCCACCAATATCTATTCCTAGAACATTCATTGTATTTGTATTTTTAAAATGCCTACAAAAATAAGAAAAGTAAATTTGCAACAGGTAACAACTATTTTGTTTAAAACTTTTCTTGCTTTAAGCGTAATACTTATTGGCTGTTTAGTAATTTTAAAACGGAATAACATTACTGTTGGATATTTATTATTTCTGAATACCATATGCTTTGGTTTAGGAGTGGTTTTTATTTTGGAGTTCTGTTTAATTAACCTAACGAAATGGATTTGAAATTATCAAGGTTTGATGTACAAAAATACTGTAGGGAAAATAGTAAAATAGTCAACCTTTATAGTATTGCTTCGGAAGATTATATTGCTGCAAGATGCTGTTTTTATAATACACTACTAGAACAATCCTATGTTTTAGCTTGTCAAGCTATTGAAAAAGTATTAAAGGCTTTTTTACTTTGCCTAAACCCAAGTGAAAATATTCGAAAATATAATAACCATAAATTAATCCCTCTTATGAATAAAATTGAAAAATTGGGAGGTTACAACCTTGAAAAACATTCAAAAATTGCATCAAAACTCTGGGAGACCTATGAAATGTTTAGGTATCCTGATAATAAATTAGAGGGTGTTTATAAAAAATATTCATATGGTGATAATGAAATAGATTTAATAGATAGTTTCTTTTTAGAATTATTAGAATTAATTACAATTCCTGATGAAGTTAAATTTCGAATAGGAATTTATGTTTCATTATATGAAGACAGTTTAGTTAAAAATGTACCTCAACAACAACATTGGGCAACCTATAAAAACAAAACTCTTGTAAAGAAAAATGAAGAACTAAATAATTTGTTTTTAATTGTTAGAAATCATCTATATAAATAATGACAAACTTAATCTGAATATTCTATTTGGTTTTTATTGCTAATTAAGTAGTTAAACCCTAACGAAATTATACATAAACCCATTATGAAACAAGCTTAAAAAATTTTATTTACCAATTTGGTAACTTTTTTATTATATTTACGACAAATAAGTGTATTGTGAGAGTAATAGCGAAGCGAACTTTACGAGATTTTTGGGAAAAACATGCTGATTGTGAAGAACAATTAAAGTCTTGGTTTAGAGAAACTGAAAAAGCTGAATGGAACAATATTAATGAATTAAAAAACGAGTATCCAAGTGCGAGTATTTTAAAAGATAACCGAATTGTTTATAACATCAAAGGTAATAACTATAGATTGATTGTAAAATTTAACTTTGAATATAAAATATGCTGGATAAAATTCATTGGAACTCACGCAGAATATGACAAAATAGCCGCAAATAATATCTGATTATGAAAATAACACCAATTAGAAACGAAAAAGACTATCAAAACGCTCTAGACAGGCTTGAAGATATTTTTGATGCAAAAAAAGGAACCGATGAGGGAGATGAGTTGGAAATCCTTTCAATATTAATTGACAGATATGAAAATGAGAACTTTCCAATTGGAATGCCTGATCCAATTGAGGCAATCAAATTCCGCATGGAGCAAATGGGAATGAAACAAAAAGATTTAGCCGAAGTTGTTGGATTTAAAAGTAGAGTAAGCGAAATTTTAAACAAAAAACGAAAACTGACTTTAGGAATGATAAGAAAACTGAATTCAACACTTCACATTCCTACTGAAGTGTTAGTTCAAGATTATTAAAAAGCCCATTGCCAACAATAGTTATAAGTAATTAATTGTTACAGACTATTTATTAAAATCCTAACAGGAATATTTTCGGTTTGTATTTACTAAATTAGATGCTTAAACATATAGCAACACGTTTTGTATCAATCAAATAAAACACAAATGGAAATTGATATTCTAGAAAAAACTAACGTAAACCCACGTATTCAAAATCAAATCTCTGCATTGTTTAAACAGTTAGGTGGAGATAAAAAGCAAATTACATTGAATGAACTACTAGATGGGGAAAACCAAATATCATTAGCGTATTGTAGTGAAAACAACAACATAATTGGTATAGCTATTATGTGTACTTATAAGGTAATTTCGGGTAAAAAAGGGTGGATTGAAGATGTTGTTGTAAATGAAGCTCACAGAGGCAGAGGCATTGGAAGAAAATTGATGAACAAACTGCTTGAAGTTGGTAAAGAAAAAGCATTAACTGAAATTCTTCTTTTTACCGAAGACCACAGAAAATCTGCCATACACCTTTATTCTAATTTGGGTTTTAAAGTTAAAAACAGTAAAATTTATACTAGAAAACATTAAAGTTAACTCAAATTATAAATAATAAAACAAAAAGACCTTGCTGTATAACTACAAGGTCTTTTATTTATTTATTTAAGGCTGTATTATTTACTTTAAATACTTTAAAACATTTGTTTCAATACGCTCTTGTATATTAGAAACATCTGCCTTTACAAAGGTTTCACCAGTAATGTTTTCATAAAGTTCAATGTAACGCTCAGATACTGAGGTTATGTATTCATCACTCATATGTGGCACGGTTTGCCCTTCTAAACCTTGAAAATTATTGCTAATTAACCATTGGCGCACAAACTCTTTACTTAATTGCTTTTGGGCTTCGCCTTTATCTTGACGTTCTTGGTAACCATTGGCGTAAAAATAACGTGATGAGTCTGGTGTATGTATTTCATCAATAAGTACAATTTTACCGTCTTTCGTTTTACCAAATTCGTATTTGGTGTCTACTAAAATGAGTCCGCGTTCAGCAGCTATTTCGGTACCACGTTTAAATAGTTTACGGGTATAATCTTCTAAAACCACATAATCTTCTTCAGACACTATACCTTTTGCTAAAATGTCTTCTCTAGAAATATCTTCGTCATGGTCTCCCATTTCAGCTTTTGTTGCTGGTGTTATTATAGGCTCTGGGAAGGCATCGTTTTCTTTCATGCCTTGGGGCATTGGTACGCCACAAAGCATGCGTTTACCTGCTTTATACTGGCGTGCTGCATGTCCGCTCATGTAACCACGTATTACCATTTCTACTTTAAAAGGCTCGCATAAATGCCCAACAGCCACGTTAGGATCTGGTGTGGCAACTAACCAATTTGGAACTATATCTTGGGTGGCTTCCATCATTTTTGTGGCTATTTGGTTTAGTATTTGCCCTTTGTATGGTATGCCTTTTGGCATAACTACGTCAAAGGCCGAAAGCCTATCGGTAGCTATCATTACCAATTGGTTATTATTTATGTTATAAACTTCTCTTACTTTGCCTTTGTATACGCTTTTTTGCCCCGGAAAGTTAAAGTTGGTATTGGTTATTGTGTTACTCATGGGTATTGGTTTTTGCCTTTAGTTTTGGCTATTGGCGCTCAATATTATTGTGTTATTGTTTAAAAAAATACTTTTGCTAAAATACACTTTCTTTTGGTTTGGGCTTAGCCCCGATTGAAACGGCATCCTTTTTTGAGGTACGAGAAAAAGATATAGTGGAAAGCGGGAAATAGCTTCTAAAAAAAAATATATAATGCTGTGTAAACATGTTTTATTTTTTTATGGGCGTTTTCTGTATGTAACTCGCTTTAAACTTTACTTACAATTATTTACTAGCAATAGGTGTTTACCCTCTGTTTTCTATGCTTTTGTAGGCGTCTATTATCTTTTTTACTAGTTTGTGACGGATAACGTCTTTTTCATCTAAAAATATCATGCCTACGCCTTCTACGTTTTTTAGTATTAACATGGCTTCTTTTAACCCTGAAATGGTGCGCCTTGGTAAATCTATTTGCCCCGGATCTCCGGTTAAAAGGAATTTGGCGTGTTTACCCATACGTGTTAAAAACATTTTCATTTGGGCGTGTGTAGTGTTTTGGCCTTCGTCTAGTATTACAAATGCGTTATCTAAAGTACGGCCACGCATAAAGGCTAACGGCGCTATTTGTATGGTACCGTTTTCTATGTAATGTGCTAGTTTTTCGGGTGCTATCATATCTCGCAAGGCATCGTACAATGGTTGCATGTATGGGTCTAGTTTTTCTTTTAAATCGCCTGGTAAAAACCCTAAATTTTCGCCTGCCTCAACAGCGGGTCTTGTTAAAATAATACGTTTAACTTCTTTGTTTTTTAGGGCTTGTACTGCCAATGCTACACCGGTGTAAGTTTTACCGGTTCCTGCAGGCCCAATGGCAAATACCATATCGTTTTTACGTACACTTTCAACTAGTTTGCGCTGGTTGGCGGTTTGTGCTTTTATTAGTTTGCCACCAACACCGTGTACTATTACCTCGCCACTTTGTTTTGAGGTGCTATAATCTTCGCTACTTACACTGGTTAAAACGCGCTCTATGGCGTTTTCATCTAGTTTGTTGTATTTGGCGTAGTGTTTTAGTAGCATGGTTATACGGCGATCAAACTCTTCTAGTAGTTCTTCATCACCAAAGGCTTTTATTTTGTTGCCTCTTGCTACTATTTTTAATTTTGGAAAGTACTTTTTTAAAAGTTCAATATTGGCATTTTGCGCACCAAAAAATTCTTTTGGTGTTATTTCTTCAAGTTCAATAATTATTTCGTTCAAAAGCTTATATTATTTTATTTCTAGTTTTAAATTATATGTTATGTTTTAGCTTTTATAGTTTGCTTAAATACATTTTTTAATTACTACAATTTACAAAAATTAGTTTTACTAAAGCAAGCTATTTTTTTGTGCATAAATTTTTTCAATTGGGTTTTTATAGAATTTCTAGAATGAAAAAATTCATGTACTTTTGATACACTCAAAAATACATAAAATTGAGTGACCGTAGGTTAAAAACATATCAACAATTTTGGCAATGCCCCTTATTACTTTAACAACAGATTTTGGCGAGAAAGATCACTTTGCTGGCGCAACTAAAGGTGCTATTTACAGTGAATTACCTGATGTTACTATTGTTGATATCTCACACAACGTATCGCCGTTTAACATACCCGAAGCCGCTTATATTATTCAAAACGCCTACAGCAGTTTCCCAAAAGGCAGCATACACATTATTGGCATAGACTCTGAGCTTAACCAAGAAAACCAACATATTGCCTTAAAACTAGACGACCATTATTTTATTTGTGCCAATAATGGAATTATGAGTATGATTTGTGCCGAAATTGTGCCTGAAAAAATTGTAGAAATTAATATACACGATAAAATACAAACAAGTTTTCCGGTGCTTGATGTGTTTGTTAAAGTAGCCTGCCATATTGCACGCGGCGGCACTTTAGAGGTTATTGGCAAAACTATACACCAAATTAAACCCATTAAAAACATTGTGCCTTATGTTAATGATGATAAAACTCAAATTATTGGTAGCGTTATTTATATTGATAACTACGGCAATGTAATTACCAATATTAAACGCACTTTTTTTGAAACCATACAAAAAGGACGCGCTTTTGAAATTATGGCAAGAAGCTATAAGTTTAAAACCATTTACAATAAATACAGTGATATTGTAAATTTTGAAACACCCGAAGAGAAACGTCATGATGAAGGTAAAGGCTTGGTTGTTTTTAATTCTGGTGATTTTTTAGAAATTGCCGTGTATAAAAGCAATACAGCCACCGTTGGTAGCGCAAGCTCTTTAATGGGCTTAAGCGTTATGGATACTGTAACTATTAAATTTTTAAGCGAATAAATTATGCTTGTTAGAATTGTTAAATTAGGATTTCACAAAAAACATATTGATACTTTTTTAACTAATTTTGAAACCGATAAAACCGCTATTAGAAATTTTGAAGGCTGTAACTTTTTAGAGCTTTACCAAGATAAAAACAACCCAACCCTATTTTTTACCTACAGTTATTGGGATGATGAAATGGCTTTAGAGCGTTACCGAAACTCTGAAACATTTACCAATATTTGGAACAAAACTAAAATACTGTTTAATACAAAACCCGAAGCTTGGAGTGTTAATAAATTAGCTTCACTTAAATAAAATGTTTCATATTAAAGTTATAAATAGCTTAAAAAAAACACATTAAAACTATTACTTTTGAAACTTTCAACTTTTAAACTACATAACAAACTCTATTAAATGTTAGCCATACTTAAAAAAGAAATAAACGCATTTTTTGCATCGCCCATTGGCTATTTAGTTATTGCTATTTTTTTAGTTTTAAACGGCTTGTTTTTATGGCTTTTTAAAGGTGAATTTAATGTTTTAGACTATGGCTTTGCCGATTTATCATCTTTTTTCCTTTTAGCACCATGGATTCTTATTTTTTTAATTCCCGCTGTAACCATGCGCAGCTTTTCTGATGAGAAAAAACAAGGCACTTTAGAGCTACTCTTAACAAAACCTATTAGCCATTTAAATATTGTTTTAGGCAAATATTTAGGCGCTTTTATTTTAATACTTATAGCACTTTTACCAACGCTATTATACGTTTACACAGTTTACCAATTAGGTAAACCTGTTGGTAATTTAGATATGGGAAGCACTTGGGGCTCTTACTTTGGTTTGCTATTTTTAGTAGCAGCTTATACAGCCATTGGCGTTTTTGGTTCTACACTGTCGCAAAACCAAATTGTGGCATTTATAGCATCGGTTTTTTTATGCTTTTTATTTTATATAGGTTTTGAAGGTGTGGCAGATTTTGCCGCTAGCCATTTTATTGAGCAACTTGGTATGAGTTACCACTTTAAAAGTATGAGCCGTGGCGTTATTGATACGGCCGATATTTTATACTTTTTAAGCATAACCATGCTATTTATTACACTAACAGTTTATGGTATTAAAAATGAAAAATTACCACAAAAAACATGGGGTAAACTCATTATTTTACCTATAGCATTATTGCTTATTAACTTTATTTTAGTAAAAGCACACGCACGTTTTGATTTAACTGAAGATAAACGCTACACGCTTAACGAAGCGGCGGTTAATGTTATAAAAAACGTACAATCGCCCATAGTTATTGATGTGTTTTTAGAAGGTGATGATTTTCCATCGGAATTTAGACGCCTGCAAACTGAAACCAAACAATTGCTTGAAGAGTTTGCTAATGTTAATGATAATATTGTATTCAGTTTTATAAATCCTATTGAAGATACTTCAACAAAAAATAAAAATATTGAGCTTTTAAATGCACGAGGTTTAACACCTATGCAGCTTAGTGTTACCGAAAGCGGAAAAGCATCGCAAGCCATTATTTTTCCTTGGGCTTTAGCTAGTTTTAATGAGCAAACGGTGGCTATTCCGCTAGTTAAAAACAAAATTGGTGCTACCCAACAAGAACTGGTTTCAAACTCTGTTCAGCATCTAGAATATGCCTTTGCTGATGGATTTAGTAAATTGATTAATCCTAAACGTAAAAAAATTGCCATTTTAAAAGGTAATAAACAACTAAACGATGCCAATATTGCCAGCTTCATAAAAAAATTAAAAGATTATTATTACATAGCGCCTTTTACTTTAGATAGCGTTGCTACAAATGCGCAAAAAACTGCTGATGCTTTAAATGCTTTTGATTTGATAATTTCGGCAAAACCTACCGAAGCATTTACTGAAAAAGAAAAATTGGTTTTAGACCAGTTTACCATGAATGGCGGTAAAAGCCTTTGGCTTATTGATGCTGTAGCCATTGAAAAAGATAGTTTATACAATGATGCCGCTAAAAACTATGCCGTAGCACGAGATTTAAACTTGACCGATTTCTTTTTTAAATACGGTGTTAGAATTAACCCAAGTATTATTGCAGACCTCTACTCTGCCCCAATTATGTTAGCCACTGGCAATGATAATGACACCAGACTAATGCGATTAAAATGGCCTTATGCGCCATTAGCATCAGGTAACCCAAACCACCCAATTACCAACAATTTAAACCTAGTAAAATTTGATTTTTCTAACCAAATTGATACGCTTAAAAACAATATTGAAAAAACTATTTTATTACGAAGTTCTAACCTAACAAAGCTTGAAGGTGTGCCACGAGAAATTAATTTAGAAGAGGCCACACAAGAGCCTCAAACCGAGCTTTACAATAAAGGCCACCAAACATTAGCGGTACTTTTAGAGGGTAAATTTACTTCGGTTTACAGTAATTTAGTTAAGCCCATTAAACTAAAAAACACTAAAAAACAAAGTGCGCCAACTAAAATGATTGTTGTTGCCGATGGTGATGTAATTAAAAATAATATTGATAGAAACGGGCCAACAGATTTAAGTTTTGACCGCTCTAGCAACCAAGAGGTTGGCAACAAAGAGTTTTTATTAAATGCTGTAAATTATTTATTAGATGAGAACGGACTTATAAACATTCGTTCAAAAGAATTGGCTGTTGCCTTCTTAAATCAAGAAAAAATAGCCCAAGAAAAAACCAAGTGGCAACTCTTAAACATAGCGCTACCACTAGTATTATTAGCTTTATTCGGAATTATTTTTAATTTCATAAGAAAGAAAAAATACGCATCTTAAATGTTAATAAGTTTGTTTCGGTTATTTATAAGTATAGAATATATTTGTAAGTAGCTTATTAGCTTAATATAAATCAACTTTTCACAACAACAAAAGTTGCATCTTTCAACAAAAAAATAAATAACATTTACAAATGAAATTTATAGTATCAAGCACCTATTTATTAAAACAACTGCAGGTTTTAGGAGGCGTTATAAACAACTCTAACACCTTACCTATTTTAGATAATTTTTTATTTGAATTAGATAATAATACACTTACCGTTTCTGCAAGTGATTTAGAAACCACCATGGCTTCTACCTTAGATGTAGAAAGTGAAAGCACTGGTAGTGTTGCCATACCTGCACGCTTATTACTTGATACGCTTAAAACGTTTCCTGAGCAACCTTTAACGTTTGTTATTGAAGACAATAATACCGTTGAAATTAGCTCTAACCACGGTAAATACGCCTTAGCTTATGCTGATGGTAACGAGTTTCCAAAAGCGGTGGCGCTTGAAGACCCAAGCAAAACTGTAGTAACTGGCGATATTTTAGCAACCGCTATAAGTAAAACTATTTTTGCTGCAGGAAATGACGATTTACGTCCTGTAATGAGCGGTGTATTTTTTCAATTTTCAACCGAAGGTTTAACCTTTGTAGCTACCGATGCGCATAAACTAGTAAAATACACACGCGAAGATGTAAAAGCAAATCAAGTTGCTGAGTTTATCATGCCCAAAAAACCTTTAAATTTATTAAAAGGTATTTTAGCTGCTAGCGAAGATGAAGTTACTATTGAGTACAACGACTCTAACGCTAAATTTACTTTTGAAAACTCTGTTTTAATTTGTCGTTTAATTGACGGGAAATACCCTAATTACGAAGCGGTAATTCCGAAAGAAAATCCAAATAAATTAACTATTGCAAGAACACAATTTTTAAACTCTGTAAAGCGTGTTAGTATTTTCTCTAACAAAACAACACACCAAATACGTTTAAAAATTGCTGGTGCAGAGCTTAATATTTCTGCTGAAGATGTAGACTACAGTAACAAAGCAGAAGAACGCTTAACCTGTGACTATCAAGGCGATGATATGCAAATTGGTTTTAACTCTCGTTTTTTAACCGAAATGTTAAACAACCTAAACTCTGATGATGTACAATTAGAAATGAGTATGCCAAATAGAGCAGGTATTTTAACGCCTATTGATGGCTTAGATGAAGGTGAGCACGTAACTATGCTAGTAATGCCTGTGATGCTTAATAGTTAAAAACAGTATATTAATTGATATAAAAAAGCCCACTTTAATTAAGTGGGCTTTTTGTTTCAGCTAAAAATTAGCCTAGTTCCTTAGGAACTTTTGATTAATAGCATTTTTAGAGGTTTTAATTTGAATCATGTATAATCCTGAAGGTAATACAGATACATCAATACCGTTTGTAGTTTCAATAGCTTGCTTTACAAGCTGACCGTTAATATTGTAAATAGATATGTTTTTAACTTGCTCTGTAGATTTAATAAATAATCTATCACTTACAGGATTTGGATATAATTTTACTGAGTTTTCATCTAAAGAAATATCATCAACACTTAATGTAGAATTGTACTCGTAAGCTCCTAGATCTATTGTGGTGTTAAAAACTCTTGTGTTACCTGATAAATCTAAGTCACCAAATAAAGCTATATCGTAGTATGCGTTATCTCCTTGATCTACAATATAGTTTGAAGCTGATGTAGGTTTGTATTCTGCGTCTAAATTTAAATCATCAGTTGCTGGATCTAAAGTTGTTACGTTTGTTGCACTAAATGTCCCGTTAGTTCCGGCATTTGATGATACATTTGCAATAGAATTTCTAATAAATACATCGTAATGCTCGTCTAATCCGTTAGAAATATCTCTAGTTGCTGCTGTACCATTAACAGTATTCTGCCAAAAGATAGTATTATTAACATTTAGGTTTACACTACCATTACCTGATGCCGTTATAGAATTACCATAAGTACCATTATAATCATTATTAACAAACGTACTATTATTAATTACAACATCTAAAGTGTTTCCGTTATTCCAATCTTCTCTATAAACTTCTAATGCTGAATGATTAATATCGTTATCTGCTAGCAAAACATTTGCCCAACGTGTAAAAATATAACCGTTTGTACTATCAGATTGCACATAAACCAATCCCATATTAACAATAGTATTATTGATAAACTTGGTGTTTTCAATTAGTAATCCTTGATTAAACTTTCTAATTTTTAGTAAATACCCATTAGAATAATTACTTCTGAATACCGAATTTTTAATTTTTAAGTTATTAATACTTGAACTATTAGGAATAAAGATTACGCCGTTTTCTTCAACACCACCAGAAGTTGATGTGTCATAAATATTTTCAAAAATAATCCCATCAAAAGTGACATCACTAGCTGTTACTTCAAATAATCGTTCTGCATTATCTGTTTTGTTCAATGAGAAATCACCATCAATATCATCACCATTAATATCACCCGTAAAAATGGTTGCATTTGTGGTATGAATAGCTGTTAAGTCTCTATCAGCTAAAGTAGTTTCGGTTCCTGCAAAACCTCCAATAATATCTACTTCGTTTGTACTAACGGCTATTAGTGTGTTTTTATCTGCTAATGTATAGGTTCCTTTTGCTACCCAAACAGCATCATTTAAATTGGTAAGTGCTAAAGCGTCCGTTACGTTTGTAAAAGCATCTGTCCAAGAACTTCCATCGTTGGCGCCTGTTGCATTTGCATCTACATAATACACTGAAGGAATACAATTTTCGCTATAACTTGCTTGACCATCTTTAGTCCAACCTACATTATACAGACCAGTGTTTGCTGGTGGTGAAAAGCCTGCATCTACCTGTATACAATTTAAACTTGGATTATTATAAGCTTTCATATAAATGAAATTGCTATTATTTCCGTTAGAGATTAATAAGGTATCTAATAAACTATTTTCATGACAAAACAATTCTTCAATATTTGTATTTAAACGAATATCTAAACTAGTTAAATTGTTGAAACCAACATGCAAACGTGTTAATGATACGTTATTACTCACGTCTATAGTAGTCAAGCTATTATTAGGAACATCTAAACGCGTTAAATTTATAAAGGCTTCTATACCTGTTAAATCTGCAATACCTATACCATCCATAATTAACTCTGTAGTCGCTTGCGCTTCTGCCATCGTTATTTCAGAATCTCCATTTAAATTGATATTGTTATCACTTACTAAAAAGTTTTTAAAATTGGCATCAGGAATGTTTACTACTTGATTAAGAGCAACACAATCGTCGCCATAAACTGCAGAGTTACCTTTGGTCCAACCTTGGCTGTATATTCCGGCATCTGCTGGTGGCGTAAAACCAGCATCTATTTGAATGCATGATAAGCTATTACCATAGGCTTTCATCCAGTTAATATTACTGTTATTACCATTGGCAATGTTTAATTCATATAAAACACCATTATTATGGCATTGTATATCTGTAATTGATGTATTTGCACTAATATCCAAGGTTTCAATTTGATTATCAGAACAGTGTAAACGTGTTAATGCCAAATTATTACTAACATCTAAAGACGTTAAATTATTACTATAACAATCTAATCGTGTAATGTTTATAAATTCTTCTATTCCTGTTAAATCTGAAATTGACAAACCATTAATTAATAATTCACCAGAAAATGCTTGCGCTTCCGCAACCGAAATTTCGCTATCACTATTAGTATTAATAGCTGGATCTCCAACAAGATACGCTTTAAAATTAGCATCGGGAATGTTAACATTTTGTGCTTGTATGCTACACCAAGCAGTTGCTATTAAAAAAGAAAATAAGAGTAATGTTTTTTTCATTGTAGTTGAGATTAATATTCAACAACAAAATAACTGCACTTTTAAAGGTTTTCAATTTGCTTTTTTCTGAATAGGTCTAATTTCTTTCTGAATGATTTATGAAGATTATTCTTACACTAAATATTATAAAAAAAAGCCTGCTTAAATAAGCAGACTTTAAAAACTTTAGGTTAATAGCGCGTTTTTAATTATTCGCAATTCATTTTTTGTCCGTAAGGCATTTGTCCATGTATAACACCACCAAATTGTGAACTGCCATAACCACTACCATTGTATTGCTGTTTGATTAAAAAACCTTGTAAATAGCAGTCGTTATTTTTATTTTTTTCTGTGAAAGCACCTTTAATCCAACGGTATAAAATACGACCTGTGTATTTGTTTTTTACAATACTCCAATCGTTAGATTCTATGTTCAACTTTAGAAGTTTTGCACCATCTTTGGCAATAGTTTTAGACACATTTTCTTTAGCAAAACTCACTAATGAAGCATTACTATTCATGCTACCTGCTTTTGGCATTTTTATAGCATCCATGGTTGATTTTGCAGCAGCATCATAATTGGCTTTTAATGTTGCTTCAAATTCTTTTACAATTGGTTTTGCTTTTTCTAACCACTCTACATGAAATTGTTGCTCGCCTTTACCAATCACGTTTAAAATAGTAATATCTTTTTCGTGCATGTACGATGGTACGTTAAATGCGTGTCCGCCTTGGTGCGATGCGGCATAAATGACGAACACATCATCTGCAATTAGCATACCTCTTACTAAAATTGGCATACCTGTACCAAGCTCTAAAGTTTGCGATCGGTCTGCACCAACTTTGGTTGTAAACATTCCCGAAACCAACTCGTAACCAATATAACCTTCTGGTGACATGGCTACTAGTTCTGGTGTTGTTAAAAAGCGTAACCATGCATAATCTGGATCTTGTGCTGGCAATAAATCGACGTTATCGCCCATGTCTGTCATTTGACGTCTTAACTTTACACGATCTACACCAACTGCGCTCATACCTTTTGTCATTGCAAAAGGATATGACATGTATAAAAACTCATCACTTACTGTATTTGCAGATTTAGGCTTATTAGCTTCGGCTTCTTGTTGCTTTTTCTCAAGATATTTTTGATAGTATAAATCTTGCTTTGCCTGGTCGTTTGGATATTTTTTGGCTAATTCTGCTTTAAATTCTTCGTCGGTATATTCTGTTTTTGATGAATTTTCAGTTGAAGAACTGCCAACCATTCCTGAAGCGTTTTCAGATTTTGAAGATGAATTGCTACTTTCTTTTTTATCTAACTTCTTCTCTACTGCTGCTTTGGCTTTCTTTTTAAGCATTTTACCAAATTGCGCATGCGAGACGTTATAGCATAATGCCAAAACGAATAATAGAACTATTTTTTTCATAAGAATTGTGTTTAGTGGACTTCAAAATAAAGCACTTAAGCACTATTCTTAATTTGGTTTTTTCTGAAAATGATGATTTTTTTTCTGAAGGAATTTCAAAAATTTCAACTAAATCACATAAAGGTTTCCTTAATCACTTCAAGAAACTGATCGCGTTTAGATTTTGAAATTGGGATGCGTTTTTGATTATTCATTAGTAAGTAATCGCCATCATCTTTTACCAATTCATCAACGTATTTTAAGTTGATTAAATACGAACGATGACATTTAAAAAACATAGCGTTACGTTCTAATTGCTCAACAAAATGTTTTAAGGGTTTGCAAATGGTTTTTTGTTTACCATCCATAAGTTGCACGTTTGTGTACATACCATCGGCTTCAAAATAGACGATATCATTGTGCGACGCGAACATAATTCCTTTTGGTATTTCTAAAGCAATTTTATCCATTGAAAGCTGCTTTAACGAGTCGCGTAACTTGTTTAATTGGTCGTTTAAATTGTTGGCTTTTATGGCTTCTTCAGCTTTTGCAACTGCTTCTTTTAACTCGGTTGTATCTACTGGTTTTAACAAATAATCTACAGCCGATAATTTGAAAGCTTCAATTGCGTATTGATTGTACGCTGTAACGAAAATGATTTTAAAATCTATCTGGTTTGGAAAGTATTCTAAAATATCTAATCCAGACTGATTTGGCATTTCAATATCTAAAAAAACAACATCAGGTTTACTAGTTTTAATCAAATCGACACCGGATGCTAAATCTTGCGCTTCTTCAATGCTAGTAATACTTGCGCAATGTTCGGTTAGCAAGTTGGATAGTAAATGTCTGGCGCGTTTTTCGTCGTCTATAATTATCGCTTTCATATCTTAATGTATTGGCATCGTGATGACCACTTTTGTACCTGCAGCTACGTCGTTTTCGTCATACAAATCGTTGGTCGATATGGCTATATCACGTTTTAATTTGTTTTTATAAAGATGCACACGTTCTTCGTTAGCTTTTGTTGCAAACGGTTTGTGTTGTTGGTTTGGTCTTTTTAATTTCTCGGATTGTGTGCGACCAATCCCGTTATCTTCAACGGTAATTTCTAATTTATTTTGCTGAATAATTTTCGCTTCAATATGTAATTTTCGGTCGTTTAATTTATGTAATAATCCGTGTTTTAAAGCATTTTCAACATAAGGTTGAATGAATAACGACGGTACTTTTATCTGTTTTGTTTTCAATTGATTATCAACCGAAATTGTATATTCTAATTCATCTTCAAAACGTACTTTTTCTAATTCTAAATACAGTTTTAAAGCATTTAGCTCTTCTTCTAAAGTAATTTCGTTTTGCTGACTGTAATCTAAATACATTCTTATTAATCGGCTAAACTTCACTAAATACGAACTTGCCAATTCCTTTTCATTGGAAATAATATAATCTTGAATGGAATTTAACGCATTGAAAATGAAATGTGGATTCATTTGCGAACGCAGATTTTCCAACCTTAAATTGGTTATTTTTTTATCGATTAAAATTTTATCGACTTCGGCAATACGTTGTGCTTCTTTTTGTTGTAAACGCCATCTAAAATACAACCAAACTAAACCAATTATTGCTGCTACAACTAAACCATAAAACCAATAGGTTTCCCAGAATGGTTTAGCAATTACAAAGGTTATTGGTGTAGCAAAAACAGCTTGTTTTGCACTTAAATTTTGGGCTTTTAATTCAAAAGTATAGGTGCCACTAGACAAACTATTAAACGTAACAAAATGTGTGTTTAGCGGTATATTTTGCCAACTTTTATCTATTTGTTTAACGCGGTATTGGTAGCTTACGTGTTGGTTAGACTGAAATCCGTTTGAGTTGAACGAAATATCAATTTTATTTAAATGGTGCGGTAATTTGTAATTAGTATTAACCAAGGTATCACGATCGTTAATTTTTACAGCTTCTACCCTAACCTTGGCTGTTTTAAAGGCTTTGAACAATGCGTCCGATTTTGGCAATGCATAAAATGCTTTAGGCAAGCTTACAATAATTTGATTTTGAAGTATTAAAAAATCATTAACCGCTGTATTTAAACCATCTTGCGCACTTAACGATTTAAGCTGATGCGTTTTTGTATGATATTGAAACAATCCAGCATCAGTTGAAATCCAAAGCACTAAACCATCGGCATTAATGGCATTAATTTGAAGGTTTTCAGGAAGCTTAATTCCTGATGGATTTAGCGTATTATTTTCGTATTTTAATAATCCGTTGTGTTGGGTTGCAACCCAAACTGTCCCGTTAGTTTTAGTTAGTGTATTAACCAATAAACTTTTAGAATTGAATGTAATTTCTTCTGCATTAAATGTTTGATTATTGTATTTATAAAGTCCGTCGATATACGATACAAACAACTGATTATTAGAAACTACCGAAGCTTTTACACGACTTTCTTTAAGAATTTGTTGTTCAGGATGATTAAACGGATTTTTATACACAATACCTTGACGATAATTACCATAAAACAAGGTGTTATCATCTATTTTAGAAAAGGTTTTGGCAACTGAAAATCGGTTATTTACATCTAAAATTTTATCATTTTTTAAATTAACTACAAACGATTCTGAAGCATTAATACTTACTATTAGTTTTTCGCTTTGCGCATCAAAAAAAAGTTTCCCGATGATTTTTTTACCTGGTAATCGCAGTGTTTTTATTAGCTGATTGTGATTGTAAAACAGTAATTTACCGTCATTGGTTCCTAAAACAAATTGATTGCTTTGTAACGCAACAGAAGCTGTGATTTTAGAGTCTAAATTTGATAATTCAACACGACGAATATTTAAGTTTGGCGCCACAAACACACCATTATCTATGGTTGTAAACCAGTAGTTTTTATTAAAATCTACTTGAACATCTGTAATTGATTCTGTTTTAAAAAGTTGTTCTTTAAACGTGAAAATTTCATTTTCAAAATCATAAACAAACACGCCAGAACTGGTTAAAAACCAATAGTTGTTTTCAATGTTTAAAAGTCCGTAAATAGTTTCATTATATATTTGTTTTGGTGTTTTAAGCTTTGTAACAATATTGTTTTTTGGATTAATTGTATACAAAACATTACCGTTTGAGCTCTTGTGTGTAAAGAATACAACATTGCTAAACGAAAATAATTTTGGTGATTGAATGCGTTTTAAGCTAGTTATTTCAAATATTTTGGTTGAATTATTTTTATTATACTTGTAAATACGGTGACGTTCTAAACCGTTTTCAAAACTTATGGCAAACGTATAATTAGTCTTGTTAATATTAGAATTACTTATACACATACCATCAAACAGCTTTGTAACTAATTTGGTTTCAATATTTATATCATAAATTCCAGTTACTGTAAATAATCTTACATATTTTTCTGAAACTTCATAAGGTGCTAATTGTCCATTTACCAATTCACTAGCATCATAAAACAGTTTTAATTTATCGTTTTCAACATAAAATATTTGTCCGTAAATATTAATACACCACAATCGGTTTTTTTTATCTAAAAGTAATTGAAATAAAGAATTTGATTTTTGCTCCGGATGACTAAAACGTTCATAAATAGTACCATTATACCTAAAAAGTCCTTTATCGGCAGCCAACCAAATATATTGCTGGTGGTCTTCAATAATATCATAAAACTCTACATCAGGCAATGGTGACACTGCAGACATGTTTACTGAAACAGGGTTTTGAGCCTTCAATAAAAAGCCAAAACAAAAAAATAATATGTATATAAAATAACGCCACATAGTTACCAATAGGCAAACTTACTATTTATGTACACAAAACATGTTATAATTTTCTGTAACTCCTTTATTTTTTTCTGAATAAAAAAACGCCTACAAAAAATGCAGACGTTTTAATTATTTATCTCATAATAAATAAACTAACTAATAAAATTAAGAGATAAAGGATATTTTGGAATTTCGCCATTACTTGCTTTTATGGCATTAATAATAGGGAAAATAAATGAAAATATACCTAAAATTAAAAATCCTAAAAGACCTAAACCAAATAGTAAAATTAAAGGAATACAAACAATAAAATACACTATTAAACTCAATTGGAAATTAATAATGCTTTTTCCGTGATTATCCATTTGGTAAACGCGTTCTTTTTGGGTTGCCCATAAAATTAAAGGAACAATTAAACTGCCAAAACCTGTTACAAAAAGTACCAATTGGCTTAAGTGGGTAATTACAATAAGTTGATTATCTTGTCGCATAATATCTTGTTTTTTGATTGATACTAATACGACGCTTAAAATTAAAAAATGTTACATTCTTGCTATTTTAAACATCCTCTTTTGTTAAAATTAACAACGGAAATTTGCAGGAATATGCTATTTCTTCTTCAGTAAAATTATTGAGCAAATACTCTAAAAACGAATGATTTTTTTTAATTATTGTTAATAAATCAAATCCATCGTAATTCTTATTGTTTTTTATAGCTTTTAAAAGGCATGTTTCGTAATCACTTAGTACTTTATGTGTAGCAGCATCAAAATATAAATTAAAAAATGTTTGGTTGTGCCTGTATTCTTTAGAATTTTTATTGGCCGTAAAATGTAACACCGTTAAACTTGCCTGATGATTATAAATTATAGTGTTTAAAACTGCTAAGGTTTCTTGGTTATACAGTGTAATATGGTTTGTTAAAAAGCTAATTTTTTTAGGAACTTTAAACTTACAATCTTTTGGTACCACTAATAATGGTGTTGTACATTGTTTCATTACTCTAACGGTATTACTACCAAATAAAAAACGTTGTAAACCACTAGCGCCTTTAGTACCCATTACAATTAAATCTATGTTATGTTTATCTATAATTTGCTTAATAGAATCTATAAAATTATCATAATCAACTATAGCATGAAACGTATGTTTTTCATTCTGTTTAGTTGAAATTATATTCGTTATAATATTTGAAATAGATTTTTTAGCAGCCTTTATAATGGTTGAATATACGGTTGTGGTTGTTGATACTACCATCATATCATCAGAAATAAACGATGAAGCTTTTTGTACATTTAAAACATAAAAATTACACACCTCATTTTTAAATAGCTCGGTAGCATAATTAATAGCGTTGATAGAATTTTTTGAAAAATCTGTGGGTAAAAGTATAGATTTCATGACTCTAAAGTTTTAAATACACGTAAACTTAGCTTTAAAAACGCATATTAACTATGACAATTATCAGTCAAACAAATAGTTACAAACACCTAACAATAAAAATTAGTATAATAATGTAAAGCATTGTATTTTCGGCACAATAAATGTTTATCAATACGTTATAACCATAAACTAATTTTTATGATGCGTTTTTTGCTTCTATCTATTTCGCTTTTATTTATAAACTCTAGTTTAAAAGCGCAAAACAATGCTGTTGCTGCCGGAGAAAAACTGGTTTACACAGCCTCTTACAACATGTCTGGTTTACTTAATGACATTGCCCAGGTAACTTTAGAAACCAGCAACGTACAAACATCTAAAGCCGTTTTATTACGCCTAAAATGTACTGCCGCCACTTATAGCAAATGGGATAATTTTTTTAAAATTAGAGATTTATATGAAAGCTACGTAAGCCCTAAAACACTTACACCCTATTTATATAAACGTAATATAAATGAAGGCGACTATTTTAAGGCCATGAAGTATACGTATAGCCATAAAACAGGCACTGTAAAATCTGTTCAAACCAAAAAAAATAACAAAGTTGAAAATAAAACCTTTAAAATAAACGCGGGCTCAAAAGATATTGTATCGGCTATTTACAGCCTCAGATTATTAAATTTTGATGCCATGACTAAAGGGCAAAAAAAAACCATCACTATTGTTTTTGATAGAAAAGAAACCAAGGCGTATATAACCTATTTAGGTAAAGAAACTATAGCTACAAATATTGGCACAAAAACGTGTCATAAAATTTCAATAGGTAGTCAATCTAACGTATTACAAGGTAGCAATAATAACCAATTATGGTTAACTGCCGATGAAAACAAAATTATGGTTTATGGTAAGTTTAAAATACCTGTTGGTAATGGCGAGCTTAAAATTAAATCGGCTTCAGGCTTAAAACACTAAAATAATTATGAAAAAACTCTTTACAATTTTAGCCGTAATTGCATCTATTTTAGCAATTATTCTTGCTGTTTTACCTGTATCAAAGCTAGCAATAATTCCCTCAGTTTGTGCCTTAATATTTGGTTTATTAGCATTTTATCTTTCAAAAAAAACAGGTGAAGTAAAAAAAATAATTCAGTTTACATTCTTTTTAACCATTATAGCTTTAGCGCTAACAACCTACAAAGCTGTTTTTACTAAAACCGAAGTAGCAAATACTGAAGAACTAGAAGCTACTGAAACTAAATCTGAAGAAGATGCTATTCAAGAGTTAGAAGAATTAGAAATTGACGAAGCTGAATTAGAAGACATAGAATTATAACGTCATTTTTAACCAATTACTTAATATTTATAACACTTTAATAATAAATGCTTTACTTTTGCAATTATTTTACAAAAAGATATGCAAAAATTATTAGTACTTATGTATACTGCAACTGTAATTACAGCTTGTAGTTCATCAAAAAACAAAAAAAATATTGAGGTTGAGGCGGCTAATCCTGCTGAGTATGCAAAAACTATTACTTCTGAAGAATTAAAAAACATGCTTTACACCTTTGCCTCCGATGAATTTGAAGGCAGAAAAACAGGCGAACCAGGACAAAAAAAAGCTATTGAATTTATAAAAAACCATTACATAGCTAATAACATAGAATCTCCAATTGGTGAAGGGGAATATTTTCAAAAAATAACCGCTACTTTTTTTAGAAGTAACATGAAACCATCAGAAAATGTTGTAGCCTACATAAAAGGTGCTGAAAAGCCTGATGAAGTTTTGGTAATTTCTGCACATTTAGATCATATTGGAATTTCTAAAAATGGTGAAATTAATAACGGTGCAGATGATGATGGCTCTGGTACAGTAGCTTTATTAGAAATTGCTGAAGCTTTTAAAACAGCTGAAAAAAATGGACATGCGCCTAAACGTTCTATTTTGTTTTTACACGTAACTGCCGAAGAAATTGGTTTGTTTGGCTCTAGATATTATACAGATTTTGCTCCAATTTTTCCTTTAGAAAACACCATTGCCAATTTGAATATTGATATGGTTGGCCGCATAGACCCAAAGCATGAAAAAAATCCAAATTATTTATATTTAATAGGTGCAGATAAACTAAGTAAAGAGCTCCATAACATTTCTGAAGAAGTAAATAAAAAATACTTTAACATGGAATTTGATTACACGTACAATGACGATAATGATCCTAATAGGTTTTATTACAGATCAGATCATTACAACTTTGCAAAACACAATGTTCCTGTAATATTTTATTTTAATGGTACTCATGCCGATTATCACAGACCTACTGATACACCTGACAAAATTGAATATGACCTTTTAGCAACAAGAGCTCAATTAATTTTTCATACAGCCTGGGAGTTAGCCAACAGAGAAGAACGTGTTAAGCTAGATAAAACAGAGAAAAGCAGTTAAAATTTCTTTCAAAAAAATATCACAAATAAAACCTTTCTATTTTGAAAGGTTTTTTTATTGTTTAAAATAAAAATTGAATAATAAATAAACGCATGTTATTGCGGCTATAAACAAAAGAAGCCCCTCCAAAAAAGGAGAGGCTTTTGTTTTGGGTGGAAGATCGGTCTCGAACCGACGACCTCCTGAACCACAATCAGGCGCTCTAACCAACTGAGCTACAACCACCGTGTTGAAAAGCATTTTTGTAATGCGAGTGCAAATGTAATTCATTTCACTTTTACTACAAAGCGTTTTTTAATATTTTAAATAAAATATTTTAAATTATTTTAAATCGTATAAACTATTAACCGCTACATAGCGCTCTGTAGTAAAACCTTCACCGTATTCTGCGCCAATTAATCGGCCTAAATCTCTAGCTCTATATTTTACACTATCGGTAAAGTTTTTACTAGAAATGGGTGTTTCTGGCTCTTTGCTGTTAGCATCAAAAAACTGTGTTTTATAGGCTAAAACAGCATCCATTTTTTTATCAATAAAACCTGTAACATCAACTACAAAATCTGGTTCTAAATTTTTCCATTGTATATAATGGTAAACATGTTTTGGGCGCCATTGCTTTTGTAAAAGGTTATCAACTTCAGTTTCAATTTTTATTAATCCGCTTAAAAAACAAGCGTCGCTAACTAACTTACTACCTTTTCCGTGGTCTATATGCCTGTCATCAATGGCATTACATAAAACTACATCGGGTTGATATTTTCGTATTATTTTTATTATTGCTAATTGATGTTCTTTATCATTAGTAAAAAAACCGTCTGCAAATTTTAAATTTTCTCTAACAGCAACTCCTAAAATGTTTTTTGCATCATTTGCTTCGGCAGCTCTTGTTTGTGCTGTACCGCGGGTACCTAATTCACCTTGCGTTAAATCTAAAATACCAACTTTTTTTCCGTTAGCAATTTCTTTAGCTATGGTAGCACCACAACCTAATTCTACATCATCAGGATGCGCACCAATGGCTAAAATATCTAGTTTCATAACATTAATTTTTGAGCTAAAGAAATAAAATAGTAACAATAATTACACGTATTTTTCAAAATTTTAAAATTTATTATTAATATTTATAATTGTATTCTTCTAAATATTTAATAATTAGTTAAAAAAGTATAATTACGCAAACGTATTCGTTAGTTGTTTCTTCATTTTTTATAAGCTAAATATAACAATAATTAAAAAATTAACAGAATATGCAAAGTATGACTTTAGTCATGATAGATGCCTTATACGGATAGTAATTTTACCTCATAATTAATACTAAAAAAATTCAGGTATGTATTTAATGTTATTCATTTTAGTTGTAACCATCGGGTTATTTGTATGGGGCAAGTTTACGCCAGATATTGTTGCGCTTATATCAATGATTAGTTTGTACTTAACGGGTATTTTAACAGCTTCTGAAACCTTAAGCGGTTTTAGCAACCCAACAGTAATTATGATTGCTGCACTTTTTATTATTGGTGAAGGTATTGCTCAAACCGGTTGGACTGCCATGGCTGGTAAAAAGTTTGTGGAATGGGCAGGTAAAAGTGTTCCAAAATTGTTAGTTATTGTTAGTTTGGGCGCTGGTGTATTATCTGGCTTTGTTAGTAATACTGGTACTGTTGCTACGTTAATGCCTTTAACAATATCATCTGCTTGGAGTATTGGTACATTGCCATCAAAAATGCTAATGCCTGTTGCTTTTGGCTCTAACACTGGTGGTTTATTAACACTTACTGGTACACCACCAAATATTATTGCTAGTAATGCTTTAGTTGAAAATGGTTTTGAAGGATTTTCATTTTTTGAATTTGCACTTATTGGTATACCACTTTTAATTATTGCTTTGGTGTATTTTAGATATGTTGCTTATAAATTATTACCTAAAAATAAAACCAACAACAAACCTGTTAATATTGATTCTACTTTACACAACTGGATTGAGGCTTACAAAATTAACGACGATTATTACAGATTACGCATCAGGTCTATTTCACCCATGATTAATACAAAACTTAAAAAATGGGATTTAGAAAAAAAATATAATATTACGGTTATTAGACTGAAACGCAGGCACCCAAACATGCTTAAGGGTATTCCTCAGTTTGAAGAATTTCCAGATTTAAACACCAAACTTAAATACCATGACATCATTACAGTAAAAGGTAGCACTGAAGCTATTAACAAATTAATGATAGCCTTTAGATTAGGTTTATTACCACTAGAACCCGTTACCGATGAATTAAAACACAACCTTATTAACCAAGAAGTTGGTATGACCGAGGTTATTGTAAACCCTAACTCTATTTTTGTTGGAAGAAAATATAAACTTGGTGATTATTTTAAACGTTTTGGCATTCAATTACTGGCTGCATCTAGAAATAACAAACCACTTTTAGAAAAAGAAATTACAGTTAAAGCTGGTGATGCCTTTTTACTTAGAGGTAGCTGGAGCAGTATTGAAGACTTAAAAAACCAACACGAAAACCTTGTTATTATTGGTAGCCCCGAAGGAATGGCTAAAAATGTTGAAAATTTAAACCATAAATCATACATCGCTTTAGGCTCATTATTACTCATGATAGTTTTTATGGTATTTAAAATAGTTCCTGGGTCTATTGCTGCTTTAATTTCTGCTGGTATTATATTATTAACAGGTTGTATTCCTATGGCTAAGGCCTATAAAGGTATTAGCTGGATAAGCGTTATAATGATAGCCGCTATGATACCAATGGGTATTGCATTACAAAAAACGGGTACTGCCCAAGTAATTGCCAACGCTTTAGTTGATTATTTAGGCTCAATACACCCCATAATGCTGCTAGCTGGCGTATTTTTATTAACCACAACCTTTAGTCAGGTTATAAATAATTCGGCTACGGCAGTTTTAATGGCTCCTATTGCAATACTTGCTGCAAACTCTTTAAACCTATCACCCGAACCTTTTATGATTGTAGTAGCTATTAGTGCTTCAACCGCATTTTTAACACCTATTGGTACTACAACAAACGCTATGGTAATGACGGCTGGTGGTTATAAATTTATGGATTACCTAAAAGTTGGTGCACCACTTTTACTCCTGTTCTTAATTGTAACGCTTTTATTAGTACCTGTTATTTGGCCATTTTAAATGAATTAATTATGAAAAAATTAAGTTATATAATTTTTGTTATTGTTATTTGTAGTAATGCTTTTTCTCAATCTCCAATTGAAGATAAAATGGGGTCTTGGTTTACTTACGGTTCAAGCTACAGAGTTTCAGATAAAATAAGTATAAGTAACGTTGTTCAATCTTGGCATTATGAAGTGGCAGAAAACTTTAATTTCTTATTCACAAGTTTAACATTAAATTACCATGTATCACCAAAACTAACAACATCAGTAGCTTATGGGTGGATGGATATTGATAGTGGATTTAACAAAAATGGTCCGCATACGTTTGAAAACAGAACTTATGAGCAATTGGGGTATAAACACAAATTAGCAAAACTTCCTTTTGATCATAGATTACGCTTAGAGCAGCGTTTTTTAAACAAACCCGCTCCTAAAGACAATATTTTTAATAACCGTATGCGTTACAGATTAGGTACCAAAATTACATTAAACAACACCTTTTTTATACGGTTGAATAATGAGTTTATTTGGACTATTCAAACAAAAGAAAATGATGCCTTTACAGAAAATAGAGCTTACGGGGCTTTGGGTATTAATGTATTTAAAAGCTCCAACATACAGGTAGGTTATTTAAACCGAAAAATTAAAGGTTTAGACCTCCACAGATTACAACTTGGATTTTTTTACAAAATAGATTTTAGAAAGAAAAATATTTAGTTAGAATTTAGTTTATTCTTGGTAAGACCAGGCAATAAAACGTACTGTTTTATTGCCTGTTTGCATGTTTACAACTTTTACTGTTGTTGCTCCTAATTTTTTTAATGATACTTTTAAACCTCGTATTAAATCTTTTTTTGAAACTAATGATGTATACCAAACACATTGTGTTTTAAACAAAGAACTTTCGTAAATATAATTATGAAGAAATGCTTTTTCACCACCTTCAAACCAAAGTTCGTTATGTGTTCCTGAAAAATTTCTTATAACTTTATCTTCAACAGCAATATCAAGCCCTTTTAACTTTCGTGCGGTAGCTTCAACAGCTTCTTTTTCAGATTTATAAAATGGCGGATTACACATAGATATCTCAAACCTATCGGTTTCATTCAAAATTCCTTTTAAAATATGTGTTTTATGCTTTTGAAGTCGCAGTTTAATATACGCATTCAAATTATTTTTATCAATAATTACCTGTGCATTTTTTAAAGATGCTTCATCAATATCTGTGGCCACAAATTGCCAATTATAAACTGCATTTCCAAGTAATGGATAAATACACGTAGCGCCTGTACCAATATCTAAAACTTTAATATCACCGGTAATTTTAGTTTCAAATAACAAATCGTTTAAGTGATGAATATAATCTACTCTACCCGGAATTGGCGGACATAAATTACCATCAGGAAATTCCCAAAACGTTACATTGTAATGCATAAACAGCAAAGCCGTATTAAGCGCTTTAACCGCCTTAGGGTTTGAAAAATCTAGTGTTTTATTTTGGTATTGATTTTTAAAAACAAACGCACCCAAAGCAGGATATACTTTGCATAAAGCCTCTAAATTATAACCATTGTTATGCTTATTTTGTAAGTGTAATTTAGTTTTCATTTAAATAATTACCTTTTCAAAAACCTTTTTTAAACCAAATACCTGTTTTAATTATCATTAAATTTTGGCTGGCTAACATGCATACATCTCAATATACATATAGATGCAAACACCAAATATGGTATTATTAATTGGAAAACACAACACCTTTTTTAGGCTGAAACCAACAATTAAATTATATTCGTTGCATAAAATTAAAAACATGCTGAAAGCCGTTATTTTTGATATGGATGGCGTTATTATTGATAGCGAACCATTGCACAATAAAGCCTATAACGATATGTTTAATGAGGTTGGCATTGAAGTTTCTAAAGAACTTTATGAATCTTTCACAGGGCAATCTACCATTAATATTTGCAAGCGTTTGGTTGATCATTTTAATTTAAAACAGTCTCCTGAAGCACTTGTTGCATTAAAAAGAAAACATTACAAACAGTTTTTTGAAAACGATTCTGACTTAGAATTAATTGATGGTGTTTTAGATTTAATAAAAGATTACCACAACAATGGTTTAACCTTGGTTTTAGGTTCATCAGCTTCTATGGGTGGCATTAATCAAATTTTTGAACGTTTTAATTTAAACCAATATTTTAAAGCAAAATTAAGTGGTGCCGATTTAAAAGAATCTAAACCCAACCCAGAAATATTTATTAAAGCTGCCGAAGCCGCCGGTGTTAAAAAAAATGAATGTTTTGTTATAGAAGACTCCACAAATGGTGTAAAAGCTGCTTATGCTGCAGGTATTTACTGTGTGGGTTATGATAGTTTCCACTCTAAAAACCAAGATTATTCAAAAGCTAATAAGGTAATTAGCAACTTTAAGGATATTAGTTTTGAAAAGATTAGCAATGAATTAGTATTTGCTAATTCTAATTAGGTTATAATTATGTACTTAACCTTTTCAAACACATGAAACAAAAAAGCAACCTAATCAGGTTGCTTTTTAAATTTATATACAAGTGTTTGTGTTTTAAACATGCAATGCTCTATCATCAGTTGCAGCCAAAGCCGCTTCTTTAATTGCTTCTGTAAATGTTGGGTGTGCATGAGACATTCTTGAAACATCTTCAGCACTAGCTCTGTATTCCATAGCAACAACAGCTTCAGCAATCATATCGGCAGCTCGAGCGCCCACCATATGAACACCTAAAATTTCATCAGTGGTTTTATCTGCTAATACTTTCACAAAGCCATCAATATCCATACTTGCTCTACTTCTTCCTAAAGCACGCATTGGAAATTGACCTGTTTTATATGCTACACCAGCTTCTTTTAATTGCTCTTCGGTTTTACCAACAGCTGCAACTTCTGGCCATGTGTAAACTACACCTGGAATTAAATTATAATCAATATGTGGTTTTTGTCCAGCTAAAGTTTCAGCAACAAACACACCTTCTTCTTCAGCTTTATGGGCTAACATAGCTCCTTTTACAACATCACCTATAGCGTAAATGTTTGAAGCACTAGTTTGTAAATGATCATTTACTTCTACTCTACCTCTATCATCTAATTTAACACCTGCTGCTTCTACATTTAAACCGTCAGTATATGGACGACGTCCAACAGATACTAAACAATAATCGCCTTTAAATTCTACTTCTTCTCCTTTTTTATTATCGGCTTTAACAATAACCTCATCACCAACACGCTCAACAGATTTTACTTTGTGAGAAGCATTAATTTTAAATTTTTGTTTCTTTAAAACTTTATTAAGTTCTTTAGAAACACCAGCATCCATGGTAGGTACAATTCTATCGGCATACTCAACAACCGAAACTTCAGCTCCTAAACGTTTATAAACTTGCCCAAGCTCTAAACCAATAACACCGCCACCAATAACTATTAAATGCTTTGGAATTTCTTTAAGTTTTAAAGCTTCTGTAGATGTAATTATACGTTCTTTATCAATATTTATAAAAGGCAAGCTTACTGGTTTACTTCCTGTTGCTATAATGGTGTTTTTAGCTTCAATTTCAGTAGTTTCTTCACCTGAAATTGTAATATGCGTAGCATCTTTAAAGCTTCCTAAGCCTTGATAAACATCAATCTTATTCTTCTTCATTAAAAAGTCTATTCCGCTTGTTGTTTGATCTACAACAGACTGCTTACGCGCAATCATTTTTTCTAAATTTACTTTTACATCACCCGGAATTTCAATACCGTGCTCTTCAAAGTGTTTTATAGCATCTTCATAATGGTGTGAAGAATCTAAAAGTGCTTTACTTGGTATACATCCTACATTTAAACATGTACCACCTAAAGTTGCATATTTTTCAATTATGGCGGTTTTCATTCCTAATTGTGCGCATCTAATAGCAGCAACATATCCACCAGGACCAGAACCAATAACGGCTACATCATATGAATTCATAAACTAATTTTTCTATTTAAAAATTGGTATACCAAAAGTACAAATGTTTTACGGTAAGGCAATGAAAAAGTGCTTTTAAAACACTTTTATGTTTTTTGTTATGTTTGAAACATATAGCAGGCTTGAAAAAAAATCACTCAGCTTTTCCTAATTCATTTAAAACCCATTGCAATTCTGCATCTATGTTTTGTTGCCTATGTTGTATGGTTGGTGAAATTTCAACATCGGGCTTAATACCAAAGCCATCGGGTTTTTGTTTGTATGGTGCCTCAATTTGCATTAATCCTATACGCACTTTTAGCTGTGTATTTGGTAGTTTATAATTTTTATAAATGCCGGCTACTGTACCGTTATAGGCGCCACCAGTTTCTTCACCTACAAATGTTGCTCGTTTTGTGGCTTGCAAATGTGTTGATAATAATGATGATGCTGAAAACGAATTTCCGTTTATTAACACATACATATTGCCTTTATAGTTTATAGGGTTAGGTTTTTGTTGTTTTGCCCACTTAAATTTATAATATATTTTGTCTTGTTCTTTTTTTGTACGTAATAAATTTTGCGTTAAAATAATTGGCGATAATAAACCACTAAAAACTTTTAACCCAACTGACGATGTATTACTGAATGCATACTTAAAAAAAGGCGTGCGACTTTTTACTTCACTTTTTAAAATAAACTGGTACTCTTTATCAGTTAAATATGAATATAACTTATTAATTTCTGCAATGCGTCCGCCACCATTGTCGCGCAAATCTAAAATGAAGTTTTCTGTTTTCAAACTATCCATTTTTGCAAAACTCTCTTGGTAGAACTTTTTATAATTACCGTTGGTAAAACTTCTAATTTTCATGTATGCTACAGAACTATCTTTACCTATAAAATTAAAATTACGCGTGTATTGTTTTCTTTTTGAAATATAACCATGCTCTTTATTATATTTTTTACGTTTTCTTTTGGCAATTTTTCGTGATTTTTTTTCTGCTTTAGTAAGTTTTTTAGGTGTTTCTTTTTTAAGAGAATCGGTTATTGTTTTTTTATTTTTTTCGTTTTTAGAAATACGTTTTAAGGTTTTAGTAAACACTGAATCGTTTTTTTTAAATGTAACTTGTAAACTATCTAAAAAACCTTTTTCTTTATAATAAAACGTTGTAAAACCTTTACTAACAAACCTGTTATGCAAGGTGGTGTTAAAACCATCGGAAGCAAAACGCGTTTTTAATGTTTTTACTATGTTTTCTGCTGGTTCATTTGCAATACTTAATACTTCGCTACCAACTAATAAGGTGTCTTTTCCGCGGTTTGCCTTTACCCAAAGTTTATTATTTAAATATTCAAAATCTAAATTATAAAACTCAAATTTTTGTTTAAGCAATGCCTTACGCTGTTTTCGTTTAAACCGTTTTGAAACAGAACTCACAGATACATGCCCTTGCCTTACATTAGCCACTACTGGTGCCAATATTTTATAAAACTCACGCGAACTCATAGGTGATTTTATACTATTTTTTAAGCTATCAAACTTATAACTCAATACTTTTTTGGGCGTATATTGGTATAATCTTGGGTGATGCTTTTGTAGTTGCTTGTATAGTTTATCAATATCACTGTGCAAATCTTCAACAGTGTGTAATTTTGTTATTTGTTGGTTATAACTATCAACACTTTTACAAGCATTTAGTTGACAAAAAATAAGGACTAAAAAAAGGAGTTTTCGCATAAATGTGTTAATAATATGTGCTAAAAATAATTGTTTAGCTTTTCTTATCAATTATTTTAATAAGATTTTATCATACTTCAAATTAAAAAATTGATGTATTTTTGTGCCCCATGCAAAAAACGGTAAACATATTAAATAAAAAGGCGCGCTTTCAGTATGAAATACTAGATAAGTATACTGCTGGTATTGTACTTAGTGGTACCGAAATTAAATCTATTAGAAACAGTAAAGCATCAATTGCCGAAAGTTTTTGTGAATTTAATGATAGAGGTGAACTTTTTGTAGTTAATATGACTATTGAAGAATACAGTTTTGGTACACATTACAACCATAAACCTAAAGCCACAAGAAAGCTTCTTTTAAACAAAAAGGAATTAAAAAAACTTGAAAAAGAAGTGCAAAACTCTGGTTTAACCATTATTCCTTTAAAGCTTTTTATTAATGATAAAGGCTTTGCTAAACTTAACATAGCTCTAGCAAAAGGTAAAAAATTGTATGACAAACGCGAAACTATAAAAGACCGCGACAACAAACGAAACCTAGACCGCATTAAAAAGAGTTTTAAGTAATTTATTGGTTAAAATAAAATCAGTATTTTTCGTGTTTGTAATTACAACTTAATACACCATGAAAAATACAGCGTTACTCCTCTTATTTTTATTTTCAATTTGTAGTGTAAATGCTCAAAAAAAGGATTCAGAAAAAGAAGGTCCTAAAGTTTTTGGAATTGATACCACAAAGGCGTTTACAATTGATAGTACTATAAAAACATTATATAAAACAATTTCTGGTGAAAAAGGCGAAGCAAGAAACTGGGGCCAATTTAAGTTTTTGTTTTATAAAGATGCCAAGTTAATTCCGTCTGGTAGAAATATCGAACGTGTTTATAAAGCACGCTATTTATCTGCTAATGATTACGTTAAAAACTCAGGAAAATGGTTGGTACAAAACGGATTTATTGAAAAAGAAATAAAACGTGAAGTACAACAATTTGGAAATTTAGCACACGTTTTTAGCACCTATGAATGCTACAACAGTAAAACTGATGAAAAGCCTTTTATGCGTGGTATTAACAGTATTCAGTTAATGTTTGATGGGAGCCGCTGGTGGATTATAAATATTTACTGGACCAACGAAAACAAATTTAACCCTATACCAAGAGCTTATTTGCCAAAACATTAAATTTAATAACCAAAAGCATGTCTAAATTTTACACTGAAATTACACCTGAACTTCAAACATTTATTGAAAATCAAAAAATATTTTTTGTAGCTACAGCCGCTCATGAAGGTAGAATTAACCTATCACCCAAAGGTTTAGACACGTTTAGAATTACAAATAAAAACACCATTGCATGGCTAAACCTAACCGGTAGTGGTAATGAAACAGCGGCGCATTTACTAAAAAATAACCGCATGACTATTATGTTTTGTGCTTTTGAAGGCAAACCTCTAATTTTAAGATTATATGGCACTGCCAAAATTTACCATGAACGCGATGCGCAATTTAAAAACCATATAACACGTTTTGATAAAATAGCAGGAACACGACAAATTATTGAAATGCATATAGAATCACTACAAACTTCTTGCGGATTTGCAGTACCTTTTATGGATTTTAAAGAAGAACGCCTACAACTAAATAATTGGGCCGAAAAACAAGGCGAAGAAAAAATAAAAAAATACCAAAAAGATAAAAATACTACAAGTATTGACGGTTTTGAAACCGGCCTTTTAAACTAATTTTTTTTGTAATTGAGATATTTAAAACTTCAAACAAAAAACTAATTCTTATCTTCTAGCATTGGTACAAACCTAAACTTGCCAAATTCATGCTGCTCAAACGCTTTAGGGCCTTTTCTTATAAAAAGATTCATAACCTGTACATCATCACCAACAGGAATTACCAAACGTCCGCCAATTTTTAATTGTCCAAGTAAAACCTTTGGCACAAAAGGTGCGCCAGCAGTTACAATAATACCATCAAATGGGGCTTCATCTGGCAAGCCTTTATAACCATCGCCAAAAATTAGTTTTTTAGCTCTGTAACCTAACTTTGGTAAAAACTTGCTTGTTATTTTAAACAGTTCATTTTGTCTTTCAATACTATAAACTTTGACTCCTAACTCACACAAAACGGCTGTTTGGTAGCCGCAACCTGTGCCAATTTCTAAAATTTTATCGCCGTTATTAACCTGTAATAACTCTGTTTGAAACGCAACTGTGTATGGCTGAGAAATAGTTTGGTCTGCCGCAATAGGGAACGCTTTATCTTGGTAAGCATGGTCTAAAAAACTAGAATCCATAAATAAATGCCTAGGCACATTACCTATGGCCTTTAAAACGGCTTCATCAACTATTCCTTTGGCTTTTACAACATTAACAAGTTGCTGTCTTAACCCTTTGTGTTTAAAAGTATCTTTCAATATTGTTGGTTGTTTACAAGGCTAAAATTAGTTAAACATTTTAAAGGTTAAAATAATATTATTAATAATTTATTAACGGTAAAAAAATTCTGTATTTAAACTTAAATTTTAACCGCAAATGGTTAAAATCATCTTTTAAATATGCTATTTTTGTTGAAAACGTAATATTATGCTAAACGCTGGTGTACTAGGTGCTGGCCACCTAGGAAAAATACATTTAAGACTTTTAAAACAATCTACTAAATATAATCTTGTTGGCTTTTATGATGCCGATGAAAAAAACGGCAAAAAAGTTGAAAAAGAATTTGGCTATAAGTTCTTCAAATCAATTGATGCGCTTATTGATGCTGTTGATGTTGTTGATATTGTAACGCCTACACTATCACACTACGATTGCGCAAAAAAAGCCATTGAAAAAGGGAAACATATTTTTATTGAAAAGCCCATAACCAATACTGTTGAAGAAGCTGAACATATTAGAGAGTTACTTGCCAAATATAATTTAAGAGGTCAAGTAGGCCACGTTGAACGCTTTAACCCTGCGTTTTTAGCTGTAAAAAAAGATATAAAATCACCTATGTTTATTGAAACACATAGACTTGCAGAATTCAACCCAAGAGGTACCGATGTTCCTGTAGTTTTAGATTTAATGATACATGATATTGATATTATTTTAAGTATTGTACAATCTAAAGTAAAACACGTATCAGCAAGTGGTGTTTCAGTAATTAGTGACACGCCAGATATTGCCAATGCACGTTTAGAGTTTGAAAACGGTTGCGTTGCCAACCTAACAGCTAGTAGAATTTCGCTTAAAAAAATGCGTAAAGCACGTTTCTTTCAAAAAGACGCTTACATTTCAGTAGATTTTTTAGATAAAAAATGTGAAGTTGTTAAAATGAAAGACGCCCCAGAAAACCCAGGCGATTTTGATATGGTACTTCAAAATGCCGAAGGCGTAAAAAAACAAATATATTTTGATAACCCTAAAATTACTGAAAACAACGCCATTTTAGATGAGTTAGAAGCTTTTGCAAATGCCATTAACACCAACACAACGCCCATTGTTACACTTCATGATGGCACCGAAGCGCTACGCGTTGCAAACCAAATAATAAATAATTTTTAATTATGAAAAACATTGTTGTTATAGGTGCCGGCACCATGGGTAACGGCATTGCACATACTTTTGCTCAATGTAACTTTAACGTTAAACTAGTTGATATAAACCAAGTTTCTCTAGATAAAGGCTTAGCTACCATTGCTAAAAATTTAGACAGAATGGTGGCTAAAGAAAAAATTACAGAAGCAGAAAAAACCAAAACACTTAATAATATAATAGGCTTTACAATTATTGAAGAAGCTGTAAAAAACGCGCATTTAGTGGTTGAAGCTGCTACCGAAAACATAGACTTAAAACTTAAAATTTTTAAACAATTAGATGGTATTTGTGATGCTGAAACTATTTTAGCAACCAATACATCATCCATTTCTATTACTGAAATTGCAGCAGTAACCAACAGACCAGAAAACGTTATTGGTATGCATTTTATGAATCCGGTACCAATTATGAAATTAGTAGAAGTTATTCGTGGTTACAACACCAGTAACAAAGTAACTAATACCATAATGGCGTTATCAAAAACTTTAGGAAAAGTACCTGTTGAAGTTAATGATTACCCGGGCTTTGTGGCCAACCGTATATTAATGCCAATGCTAAATGAATCTATTGAAACACTTTACAACGGTGTAGCAGGTGTTACAGAAATTGATACGGTTATGAAACTTGGTATGGCACACCCAATGGGCCCATTACAATTAGCAGATTTTATTGGTTTAGATGTGTGTTTATCTATTTTAAACGTTATGTACAACGGCTTTAAAAACCCTAAATACGCTCCTTGCCCACTATTAGTAAATATGGTACGCGCAGGTAAATTAGGCGTAAAATCTGGTGAAGGTTTTTATGATTATTCTGAAAGTAAAAAAGCCGAAAAAATAGCTGCTCAATTTTCAAAATAATGACTATAACACAAAACCTTGAAAATATAAAAGCAACACTACCAAGCCATGTAACCTTGGTAGCCGTTTCAAAAACAAAACCAATTTCTGATATTTTAGAGGCCTACAATGCCAAACAACGCATTTTTGGTGAGAATAAAATACAAGAAATGGCCGAAAAACATGAAGCACTACCAAAAGATATACAATGGCACATGATTGGGCATGTGCAACGCAATAAGGTAAAATATATGGCTAGTTTTGTTAGTTTAATTCATGGTGTAGATAATTTTAAATTGCTTGCCGAAATTAACAAGCAAGCCCTAAAACACAACCGTGTTATTAATTGTTTGCTTCAAATAAAAATAGCTTCAGAAGATTCTAAATATGGTATGGCTCCTTCTGAAGCTTCAGAAATATTACAATCTGAAGCCTTTTCAACATTGAAAAACATAAAAATTACGGGTGTTATGGGTATGGCAACATTTACCGATGATACTGTTCAAATTGAAAATGAATTCAAACTATTAAAATCAACATTCAATAATTTAAAAGCTTTTCAAACTGAAAACTGCCAATTAGAAACCATTTCAATGGGCATGAGTGGCGATTATCAATTAGCTATAGCCTGCGGAAGCACTATGGTTAGAGTTGGTAGTAGTATTTTTGGAGCACGTAATTATAGTGAGCAAAATTAAATTTTTAACTTTTAACTTTTAACAAATTTACGCAATACTAGACATAGAAACCACTGGCGGCAAGTATAATGAGGAAGGCATTACTGAAATTGCTATCTACAAATATGACGGTCATGAAGTGGTAGATCAGTTTATAAGTTTAGTGAACCCCGAAAGAGATATTCAGCCTTTTGTGGTTAATTTAACAGGTATAAACAGTAATATGCTACGCAACGCCCCTAAATTTTATGAAGTTGCTAAACGTATTGTTGAAATTACAACAGACTGTATTATTGTTGCACACAATGCCCAGTTTGACTACCGTATTTTACGAACAGAATTTGGGCGTTTAGGATTTGAGTTTGAACGAGAATCACTTTGCACCGTAGAGCTTTCAAAAAAGTTAATTCCGGGGCAAAAATCATACAGTTTAGGTAAATTAGTGCGGGCATTAGGCATTCCGGTTTCCGATAGACACAGAGCATCGGGAGACGCGCAAGCTACCGTTAAGCTTTTTAAACTATTACTTGCCAAGGACACCGAAAAGCACATTATTAAAAATTCTGTAAGAGCCAACCCTAAACGTCAGCTTGAACCTAAACATATTGATATTATTGCCAATTTACCATCAATTACAGGTGTTTACTATATTCATAATGCCGAAGGTGAAATAATTTATATTGGCAAGAGTAAAAACATAAAAAAACGTATAAATCAGCATTTTACGGGTACTAATCCAAAATCAAAAAAAATTCAAGCAGCCGTAAGTTCTGTAACTTACGAAGCCACTGGTAGTGAACTTGTAGCACTTTTAAAAGAAAGCGAAGAAATTAAACGTGTTAAACCTATTTTTAACCGTGCTTTACGAAGAACCATTTTTACCCACGCACTATATAGTTTTGTTGATGAAAATAACTATATAAATTTAAAAATTGATAAGGCAGACGGACGTAAAAAACCAATAACCACCTTTAGTAACAGGCAAAGCGGCAAAAGTTTTATAACCAATGCTGTTGAAGAATATAACCTTTGCCAAAAGCTAGCGGGCTTATACAAAACAAAAACCAGCTGTTTTAATTACGAAGTAAAATTATGCAATGGTGCTTGTATTGAAAAAGAACCGCCTGAAAGCTACAACAAACGTGTAAATAATCTAATTACTAAAAACAGCTACGCCAATAAAAATATGGTAATTATAGATCGCGGAAGAGATGTTGATGAACGTAGTGCCATTGTTATTGAAAATGGTATTTTTGTTGGTTTAGGCTTTTATAATTTAAATTATCAAATAAATAATATTGACGTTTTAAAATCTATTATTACACCAATGGCAAATAATAGAGATACTCAGCACATAATACAAAGTTATTTAAGACGATATAAAAAAATGAAAATTATACAGTTACCTTAAAGGCAATAATTTTAAAACTGATTTTCTTTACTATTTTTGAATTAATGAACACACAAAAAAAACATTGGAAAGATAAACTTCATGAAATTATTTATGAAGCAGACACCAAAGCAGGTAAGCTTTTTGATGTTATTTTACTTTACACCATAATTGCAAGTATTTTACTTGTAATGCTTGAAAGCGTTGAAAGTATTGATGCCAAATACCACAATATTTTAGACGTTTTAGAATGGATAATTACTATACTTTTCACTATAGAATACATAGCGCGCGTAGTAACCGTAAAAAAACCATTAAAATACATATGTAGCTTTTACGGTGTAATAGACTTATTATCAACCATACCAAAATACATTTCATTAGCCTTTGGTGGCATACAAGCGTTAGTAGCACTTCGAGCATTGCGCTTATTACGCGTTTTCAGAATTTTAAAATTAGTACGCTACCTTGGCGCCTCAAACGCATTAATAAAAGCCTTAAAAGCAAGTAGGGTTAAAATATCCGTATTTCTATTTGCAGTAATAATAATATCAATAATACTAGGTACCATTATGTATTTGGTTGAAGGAAACCAATCTGGTTTTACCTCAATACCAACCAGTGTTTACTGGTGTATTGTTACCTTAACAACCGTTGGTTATGGCGATATTTCGCCTATAACACCTTTAGGGCAATTTATAGCATCATTAGTCATGGTTTTAGGTTATGGCATCATTGCAGTACCAACAGGCATTGTTACGGCCGAATACACCGCACAAACTAAAAACGAAAAACAAAACTCACAAAACAATGTTAGTTTAAACTCTAAATGTTGTTTAAATTGTCTTGCCGAAAACCATAAAGACAATGCCGATTTTTGCTATAACTGCGGCAAAAAACTACACCGTTAAATTCAAAATAAACCTATCAAAACTAATACTAAATATTTAATTTCTATTGTTGGGCCAACTGCTATTGGTAAAACAGCACTTAGTATAAAACTGGCGCAATATTTTAATACCGAAATAATATCGGCAGATTCTAGGCAATTTTTTAAAGAAATGCACATAGGCACAGCGGCACCAACTGCTACTGAATTGGCTGCGGCTAAACACCATTTTATTCACCACAAATCAATACATGAAAATTACAGTGTTGGTGCTTTTGAAAAAGATGCTATAAACACCTTAAATACGCTTTTTAAAACTCACAATGTTGTAATAATGGTTGGCGGCTCTGGGCTTTATGTTGATGCTGTAACAAAGGGATTAGATGATTTTCCTGATGTTGACAGTTCTGTAAGAGAAAACCTCAATAAAACATTACAAAATCAAGGTCTTGAAACTTTACAAAATCAATTAAAACAATTAGATAAAAAAGCCTTCAACAGTATTGCTATTCAAAACCCACACCGCGTTATAAGGGCCTTAGAAATTTGTATAGGCACAGGCAAGCCCTATTCATCTTTTTTAAGCAACCCCAAAAAAAACCGACCATTTAAAACCATAACTATTGGCTTAATGGCCCAAAGAGATGTTATTTACAACCGCATTAACCAACGTGTAGATATTATGGTTAAAACCGGTTTATTAAATGAAGTAAAAACACTTTTACCCCATAAAGAATTAAACGCCTTAAATACGGTTGGTTATAAAGAAATTTTTAAATATTTTGAAGGTGAACACACTTTAGATTTTGCATTTTCTGAAATTAAAAAAAACACCCGAAGATTTGCCAAAAGACAACTTACATGGTTTAAAAAAAACCAAAACACTTTATGGTTTGATTACACAACAAACACTGAAACAATTATAAACACTATAAAAAACAACTTAAACAATGATTAACGTAAATGAGTATTTCAATGGAAACGCAAAATCTTTAGCATTTAATAATTCGCAAGGTAAATTTACTGCTGGCGTATTATTAAAAGGCGAATACGAGTTTAGTACATCAAGTAAAGAATGGATGACTTTAACTGCAGGTAGTTGGGAAATTGAATTACCTAATGATGTTAGAAAACCTTATGGTATTTTTGATGTTTGTGAAATTCCTTATGGTATTACATTTAAAGTTTATGCTTTAGAAGATTCTTCTTATTTATGTAAATATGAGTAGTTTTTAGGGTAATACGTTTAGTATTTTTCAACTTTGGTTAACCGCTCAAATCAACTAAATTTATTTAAAAATTATATCTTTAATATATGAATATAGTTTCTGAAACACCTTTAGATAATCCTGTTTGGAGCACTTTGGTTGACACTCATACAAATTACTGTATTAACTACGGAAACGTAAAGTTTTTTAAACCAGAATATGCGCCTTTTGGTGCTTTCACTAATATTGAAGACACCAAAAGCGCCATTTTTGAACACGCTAAACTGCTTGATGAATTTTTTATTGTAGGCAATAAACCTTTACTGCCTGATGGTTTCAAAATAAAAAAATATGTTGGCTTACAAATGGTAGCGCAACAACCTTTTAATAATCCTATTTCAGAAAATATTATTCAATTAAACGCAACACACCACACAGATTTGTTAGCACTAATAAAAATTGCATATCCGCATTTTTTTAAAAATAAAACAAATGTGCTTGGTCGCTATTTTGGAATTTACAAAAACAACCAGTTAGTAGCCATAACAGGTGAGCGTATGCAAACAAGTAATTTTATCGAAATTAGTGCCGTTGTAACACACCCAGAGCATACAGGTAATGGCTATGCTAAACAGCTAATAACACATACCGCTAAAAAAATAATTGAAAGCAAAAAAATACCGTTTTTACACGTAGATGAAAACAATGTAGGACCTATAAATTTATATAAAAAATTAGGCTTTGTTGAAAGAAGAAAAATGCATTATTGGTTAATTAGTAGGGCGTAAAGTAATTTTATTCCATAACAACCGTACTGTATTTTGCGTTAACAACTATACTTTTACCACTACCTAAACTACCTGCGGTAAAGGTTGAAACATTGCCGCTTTCCTTTTTTGGGTGCGCTAACCTAGACCTATTACCTTTATATTGCAAATTACAACTTGCTTTAGGTAATGCTATTAGGGCATTACTGTTTTGAAGTATTATGTTTAAGTTGGTAAAAGTATCATCTATTTTAAAAATATTTACATCGCCAATATTACAATCTATTATAGCATTTCCTTGCAAACTATCAATAGTAATATTTGATGAATTTGCATTTAACACTACATGCTTAACATTACCAATTTCAACAGCTTTAGAATGGTTTAAGTTTAGTTCTCCTAAATTCCAGTTTGTAACATAAACAGGTGAATACGAAGCATTAATGGAAGTAGAACCTCCATTAACGCTTTGTGCTATAAATTTTGCGTGTGATAAGTTTGCCTTTAAATTTTCGGCCGATGCAAACTCTACTTCACCATGCCTAACATTCACCTTTAATTTGGCTCCTTTTGGTAGTTTAATTTTAATTGTTTTTTTAACAGGTATACTACCTTCTTTGTTTGCTAATTTTTCAACTATTATACGTCTTTTTTCAATAAGCTGATCGCGTTTTTCACGTTGTATTTCACGTTGTTCCATGGCTTTTACTCTAGCCTTTTCACGTAATTCTTGTGCTTTTTCTCTAGCTTTTGCTGCTTCTTCTCTTGCTTTATGCTGTTGTTCCATTTGTTTTCCAAAGCGTTCTCCCCATGCTTCCATTTGCTTTTCAAAGTCTTCGCTATTCCAATTTTTTTCAAAATTTTTGGCCCAAGCCTCCATACGCTCTCCAAATTGTTCGCCCCATTCTTTTCCAAATTTTTCACCCCAAGCTTCCATTTTTTTAGCGTATTCTTCACCATAAACAGATTCAAACTTTTTTGAGTATTCTTCTAAATATTTTTCACCATCTTTTTTATAAGCATCATAATCAAAAGCTACATGGTCTGCGCCTTTTGGTAATTTTGGCAATTTGGGCATCTTTGGCATTTCGGGTAATGCTGGTATTTCTGGTACTTCAGGTATTTCTATGCTACTAATACTTTCACAAATAACATCGGGCAAATCTGCCAATTCATATTTTAGTTCTTCTAAAATTATGTTTACCAAACCATCGTCATCTGTATAAGTATTTGGTGTTGCGTACCAAACCTTTGTTGGTTTGCCTGAGCTTTTGGCATTAATACTTACGTGGTTATTTGTAGCATCAACATCTACATGCCAATTGTTTAAAACTTCTTGCAGTGCATTATCACTAATATTATCGCCTTCAATATAGGCCTCAATGCTTACTTCGTTTCTGTTCCAAGTATCAAAAACTATGTTACAATAGCTGGTATTCAAATCTATATTTACATCTTTATTTACTTTTATAGATTGTGATACTTTTGTTTGTTTGTTTTGCGCTTGCAAGCTACCAAGCGCAAAACATGCTATAACTATTATTGCTAGTTGTATAATTGATTTGTTCATTTTTTGATTTTTTTAGATTGATTGTGCTTCTGCCTCTGTACCAGCTTGAGAGGGCGAAAGTGTTTTTAATTGTGATTTTAAACGATACAATAGGTTTAAACGTAATTTTAAATTATCTATTAAAGCATTTATGGTAAGCTCTGTTGGACCAGATTCTGTGAGTTCTTCTGATAGTGTTTTATACTCATTATCAAGTTCTGCCAATTGTTCAATATAACCATCAAAAAGGTCTTTGGTTTCTGGGGTATATTTAATTTTAGATAGTTCTAAATTTATACTTGCCAAATAATAATCTTCAACCTTTTTTAATCCTGGTGAAATATCTCCCAAAGTTTTTGTTTCAATACTTGGTGTATTAACAACATTATTAGTGTTTATAGGCTCTGGCTGCGGGCTGTAAATTATTTTATAAGCAGAAAAACTTACCCCCATTACCAATACAATACTTGCAGCTATACGTAACCAACTAGTATTATTAGTTTTGGTTGCAGGTAAAGCCTCATCTAACCTTTTAATAAATCGCAATTCATGATTATCGGGCATCGTTTCATGCGTTATTTTGTCATTTTCAAATAACTCTCTAATATCTTTTGCCATGATTTTTAAGTGTTAATAATTCTTGCAATTTTGTTTTTCCTCTAGATAATTGTGTTCTTGATGCTACTTCAGATATGTTTAAAATATCAGCTATTTCTTGATGGTCATACCCTTCAATTAAATAAAGCATAACCACATACTGGTACTTATCTGGTAGCTTATTTATTGCTAGTTTTACATCATTTAAAGTAATAGCATCATCTACTAACCATTTGTTGTCTATTGGTGCATCAACAACTTTTAAATGCACATCATTTAACTCTACGAGCTCTTGTTTTTTGGCTTTTAAAAAATCGATACTCTTATTAACAACAATACGTTTTAACCATGCCCCAAAAGTAACTTCGGCTTTGTACTGATCTAGTTTTGAAAACGCTTTAATAAAGGCTTCTTGTACTACATCTTCGGCGTCATTTGCATCTTTCAAAAACCGTTTAGCAACTATATACATACCATTGCAGTACTGGTTGTACAACTGCAGTTGTGCTTTACGGTTGTTCTGTTTACATTGTTCAATAATGTTAACTTGAAACATGTTATTTTTTACTTTTGGTTTGCGTTAGTTTATTTGAAAGACGACACAAAAACTAAAGTGTTGCAAAACATCATATTTTTTTTTAAATTAATAACAAAACACAATAATTATACGTTAGCAGTTTAGCAGTTAATAGTTTTAAATTATATTTGCTGCTTAAAAAACACTGCTACATGAATACCTTTTTAAAACGAATATTAATACTGCTTTCTATAATTGCTTTAGGCTTGTTATTATATTCTGTTTTTGTTGAAAATATTTTTGATAAACGCCTGAGTCCTAAAGATACTGTAAAATTTGAATTGAATGATTTAAGGCTAAAAGTGTTTTATAACAGACCCTTTAAAAAAGAGCGTGAAATTTTTGGTGCCTTAGTACCTTTTAATAAAGTTTGGAGAACCGGAGCCAACGAAGCTACTACGTTTGAAACCAACAAACCGCTTGAAATTAATGGTGTAAATTTACCCGTTGGTAAATACACGTTATGGACAGTACCTAAAGATTCTGTATGGACCGTTATGTTTAACACCAAACAATATGATTGGGGTGTAGACTCTGAAATGAATCCGCTTTGGGACCCCAATTATGATGTTGTAAACGTTGATGTGCCAGTACAAAAAATTAATGGCACCGTTGAACAATTCACCATTGCTTTTGATAATTCTACTGATAAGCTTTACCTAACTATGGCTTGGGATGACACAAAAATTGCCGTTCCTTTAAAAAATTAAGGGGTTTATTTTACGTATCTTAGCGTATAAACCTTTTTACTAGTGACAAAGCCCAAAAAAACAGCTTTACAAGAAACTGATGGAATTTCAGCAACTGAAATCACCAACAAAAACGCTATAAAAAAACTAAAAGCTAAACGTAACCAACAGCTTGATAATAATACCCTTGTTTCGGCTATTTTAAACAAAGATATTACCGCTTTAAGTAGAGCCATAACATTAGTTGAAAGCCAAAACCCAAACCACTTACAAAAAGCAAAAAACATTATTAAAGCCTGCTTACCACACGCCAATAAATCTATAAGAATTGGTATTACAGGCGTTCCTGGTGTAGGCAAAAGCACTTTTATTGAAACCTTTGGAAAATATTTAACTAACCAAGGAAAGCGGGTGGCTGTTTTAGCCATAGACCCAAGCAGTAGCGTTACAAAAGGTAGCATTTTAGGCGATAAAACCCGAATGGAAGCCTTAGTAAAAGATGAAAACGCATACATAAGGCCATCTGCATCGGGTAATACTTTAGGCGGTGTAGCCAGAAAAACCAGAGAAACCATTACATTATGTGAAGCCGCAGGTTTTGATGTTATAATTATTGAAACTGTTGGTGTTGGGCAAAGCGAAACAACCGTGCATAGTATGGTAGATTTCTTTTTACTATTAAAACTAGCGGGTGCAGGTGATGAGTTGCAAGGTATAAAACGTGGTATTATTGAAATGGCCGATGCCATAGCCGTTAATAAAGCCGATGGCAACAACCTACAAGCAGCAAAAATTGCCAAAGTAGAATTTGCAAGAGCACTTCACTTCTACCCTACAAAAGCATCAGGTTGGCAACCAACAGTTACTATTTGTAGTGCTTTAAAAAACGAAGGTATTGATACTATTTGGAATAATATTTCAGCATATATTAAAACCACAAAAGCAAACAATTATTTTAATATAAAACGAAACGAACAAAACAAGTACTGGCTTATTCAAACCATAGAAGCACAATTAAAGTCAGACTTTTTTAACACACCAAAAATAAAAGCCGCATTAAAAAAACAGCTACACCTTATTGAAACCAACCAAACAACACCATTTGCAGCAGCCGATGTTTTGTTAAACCTAACCTAAGTTGTAATGTATTTTTTAATTAAAAATTGTCCAAGTTTGTAGAATAAAAACCCAGAAATAGCTCCAAAGGTTAAACCGCAAATAATATCTGTTGGGTAGTGTACACCAACATAAATACGGCTATAAGCCACCACAGCACTCCAAAATAACAAAATAAAAATTAAGTTTTTGTAATATGGCTTTAAAGTTAAACCTGCAAAAACTGCCGCCGCCATTGAGTTTGAAGAATGTCCAGAAAAGAACCCATATTTGCCACAACGCACAGCAATAAAGCGTATTTTATCAAATAAACCAGCCTCATCTCTACAAGGTCTTGGCCTTTCAAAACCACGTTTAAACACGTTGGTAATTTGGTCTGTAAACGTAATCATTAACGCTACTACCACTATAAAAATAAGCAACGCTTTCCAGCCAAACTTTTTATAAAGTAAAAACAATAAAATAGCATAAAGCGGTGCAAATGTTAATTTATCTGTAATAATTAACCATAAACTATCCCAACGTTGAGAGCCTAGGTTGTTTAAAAAAATAAATAATTCAGTATCGTACTTTAATATGCTTTCTAACATAAAATAAAATTTGGGCGTTCCCCTTTGGGTCGGGCTTTACGCGTTACACGGTAACTTGCTTCAATCCCTAACGCGGTTACTCGCTGTATTTTTCAATTTCGGCATCATACCATTCAGTAGCTAACGTAATGGCATTTTCGGTTTCGGTTTCAAGTTCTTTTTGGTCTTCAGCATCAAAATCTTCAAACCATTCAACTTCATCATCTTCAAGATTAATAATAAATCTAGGAAACTCTGTATGAATTACATAAATAGCTGTTGGAAATTCAGAATTATCACCTAAAATAAATTTTGGTAGTGCCATTGTTGTTAAGTTAATTTACAAACATGTATTAAAACAGCGTAAAAATAGCCAATACTCTGTTAGCATTGCATTTTTTGCTATGTAAATTTACAAATTACTATGCTTCTGCAATTAATTTTTTAGTTAAGTAATTAAACCTAATATAAAGCAAAACTGCGGCGGTAGATAAACCAGCTAATAAGCCCAACCAAATACCAAAACTACCATACATATGGGCTTTACCAAAAAACCAACTTATAGGAAACCCCACCAACCAATAAGAAACAAAAGTAATTATTGTAGGTATTTTAACATCTTGTAAGCCACGTAAAGCACCTAAAACTATAACCTGAATACTGTCACTTATTTGAAAAATAGCCGATGCAATTAATAACTTTGCAGCTATTGTAATTACCTCTGTGTTATCTATTAGGTTTTCGGCATCATTTAAATCTACATACAATTTGGGCAGTTGTTTGTGTAAAGCAAAAAATAATAATGCAAAACACACGGCAAATATAGTACCCATTAAAAATAGAGAAAAGGCTATACGCCTAAGCTCAAAATAATTTTTAAGTCCTTTTTGGTTTCCAACTCTAATCATTGAAGCCACACTTAACCCCATGGCTATCATAAACGTCATTGATGATAAGTTTAAAGCAATTTGGTTCGCCGCTTGCGGATTTTTACCTAACAAACCACTTAACCAAATGGCTGCGGTAAAAATGGCCACTTCAAAAAACATTTGCATGGCGCTTGGTGCTCCTAAATTTATTATTTTAGTTAGCATTAACTTATCTAAAACAAAAAACTTAATGCTGGTTACATAGTTTTTAGATTTTTCTTTACCCTTTAATAAATACCATAAATAGGCTACCATTACAAATCTTGAAACTAAGGTACCATAGGCAGCACCAACAATACCCATAGCCGGAAAACCAAACTTACCAAAAATTAAAATATAATTTAAAAGTACATTTATTACGTTAGCAATTATGGTGGCATACATAGGGTATTTTGTCATAGACAAGCCATCACTAAATTGTTTAAACGCCTGAAAAACAATTAACGGAATTAAAGAAAAAGCCACCAAATCTAGATACGGAATAGCCAACTCAACAACCTCTTTGGGTTGTTGCATTAAATGCATTAAAGGTTTAGCAAAAAACACTATTAAAAATAACAACACACCTAAAACAGTACATAAAAAAAGACCATGTTTAAAAGATGATTTTCCTTTTAAAAAATTATTTTCGGCATCTGCTTCAGCAATTAAAGGTGTAATTGCTGTAGAAAAGCCAATACCTAAAGACATGGCTATAAACATAAAGCTGTTACCTAATGAAACCGCGGCAAGTTCTGCTGTACCTAATTGGCCAACCATTATGTTATCAACAAAACTCACAAAGGTATGCCCAAGCATACCCAACATAACTGGCGCCGCTAATTGCCAATTGTATTTAAACTCTTTTGTGTAGTGTTTTAATTGCATTTTGCAAAAGTAAAGTATCCCTTTGTTACAAGCTAGTAATTATAGAAACAAGATTTGAAAATAGCATTATAATGTAGTTATTTCTTTTTTAGCTAATTCAAATTCAGAAATTAAATCTTGAAAAATTTCATTTACTGGTTTAATGGTATCAATTAAACTTGATATTTGACCAATTTCTAGTTCGCCATTATCTAAATCGCCTTCAAACATACCTTTTTTGGCGCGAGCTCTTCCTAACAAAGACTTTAAATCTTCTACCGTTGGCGATGTTTTATAAAGATCTTGTATGTCATTATAAAATTTATTTTTAATAAGTCTTACAGGCGCTAATTCTTTGAGTGTTAAATGCGTATCACCTTCTTTAGCATTAACAACAGATTGTTTAAAATTAAGGTGCGCAGAGCTTTCTGTACTTGCAACAAACCTGCTTCCCATTTGAACACCATTGGCCCCTAAAACCATGGTGGCTAACATGGCTCTACCAGTTGCAATACCACCTGCTGCAATTAAAGGTACTGTAATTTCTTTTTTAACCATTGGTATTAAAGCTAGGGTTGTTGTTTCATCACGTCCATTGTGGCCACCTGCTTCAAAGCCTTCGGCTACAATGGCATCTACACCGGCCTCTTGTGCTTTTAGTGCAAATTTTACACTGCTAACTACGTGTACTACGGTTATACCTCTTTCTTGCAACCAAGCTGTATATGTTTTAGGGTTTCCGGCAGAAGTAAAAACTATTTTAACACCTTCTTCAACAATTATTTGTATAATATCTTGAAGATTAGGATACAACATAGGTACATTAACACCAAAAGGTTTATTAGTTGCTTTTTTACATTTTTGAATATGCTCTCTTAAAACGTCTGGATACATTGAACCTGCGCCTAAAAGCCCCAAACCTCCTGCATTACTTACAGCTGATGCTAAACGCCAACCGCTATTCCAAATCATTCCACCTTGAATGATTGGGTATTTAATTTTAAAAAGTTCTGTTATTTTGTTTGGCATGGTTTAAAGTTATGAAATAACACCCGAACCTAAAAGCTCTTCACCTTTATACCATGCTACAAATTGACCTTCGGTAATGGCAGATTGATAATTTTCAAAAGCAACATAAAGACCTGCTTCAACTTTGTGAAGCACTGCTTTTTCTAAAGGCTGCCTATATCTAATTCTGGCTTCAACTTGCATAGTTTCACCATTGTTTAGCGCTAAATCTTCACGAATCCAGTGCAATTCATCATTACTTACAAATAAGGTTTTTTTTAATAATCCTGGGTGTGTTTTGCCTTGTCCTGTATAAATTATGTTTGTATCAACATCAGTATCAATAACAAACAATGGCTCTACAGTTCCGCCAACAGCGAGTCCTTTTCTTTGGCCTTTAGTAAAGTAATGGGCACCTTGGTGTTTACCAACGGTTTTACCATAGGTTTCTTTATACTCTATTTTTTTTGACTGGTATTGAAGTTTTTCTTCTTCGGTATTAAAACTGGGCGTTTTTTGGTTATAAACTTCGTGTTCTTTTGGTATTTCTACAATAATACCTTCTTTTGGTTTTAGTTGTTGTTGTAAAAATTCAGGTAATTTTACTTTACCTATAAAACACAAACCTTGTGAATCTTTTTTATCTGCGGTTACTAAACCTATTTCATTGGCTATTTTTCTAACTTCCGGTTTGGTTAATTCACCTATAGGGAATAATGATTTTGATAATTGCTCTTGTGATAGTTGACATAAAAAATACGATTGATCTTTATTACCATCTACACCAGCTAATAATTGGTACACGTTTTCACCATCTTTAAATATAGTACCTTTTCTGCAATAATGCCCGGTTGCAACATAATCTGCCCCAAGATCTAATGCTATTTTCATGAATACGTCAAACTTTATTTCGCGGTTACAAAGCACATCGGGGTTTGGGGTTCTTCCTTTTTCATATTCATTAAACATATAATCAACAATACGTTCTTTATATTGCTCACTTAAATCAACTGTTTGAAAAGGAATACCCAATTTTTCGGCCACTAACATAGCATCATTACTATCATCTAACCAAGGGCATTCATTTGAAATTGTAACAGAATCATCATGCCAATTTTTCATAAAAAGTCCAATAACCTCATAGCCTTGTTGTTGCAATAAATACGCTGCAACACTAGAATCTACACCGCCTGAAAGCCCAATAATAACACGTTTCATTTCAATAAAATTAGTCTGCAAAGATACATATATTTAAAGGAATACTAAACATTTTACATATAACTGAAACATCATTTTGTTTATCTATTTTTATTTTTTTTTGAACAAAATTTGTTTTTTTGTTTAATTATTTTATACTTTTGTTAAACAATTAATCGTAAATATCATAAACATGAAAACATTAACAGCATTAAAAAAGGTTTCATTGATGTTATTTGTTGCTATATTATCTATTGGATGTAGCGATGATGATGACAACAATATGCCTATTGAAAAAGCCCCTGAAACCATTACTGAGTTAGCGGTTGCTACACCAGATTTAAGCATTTTAGTACAAGCTTTACTGGCTGCCGACGGTAATCTTGCAGCTGTTTTAGATGATCCAACTGGAGACTACACAGTATTTGCACCTACAAATGCTGCCTTTGAGAAATTTTTAACAGACAATAATTTCTCAAGTTTAGCCGATGTACCAAAAGACGTTTTAACACAAGTATTATTAAACCACGTTGTTGCTGGTGAACTACAATCTACTGCCTTAAGTACTGGTTATGGAAAAACTTTAGCCACAGAAGCTACAACAGGAGCTAATTTGAGTATTTATATTAACACTAGTAATGGTGTTACTTTAAACGGCATGTCTTCAGTAACTACACCAGATGTTGATGCTACGAACGGTATCATTCACATTGTAGATGAAGTTATTGGCTTGCCAACAATAGTAGATTTTGCTACCACAAACGATGACTTTTCGGTGCTTGTATCAGCATTAACTAGAAGTGATTTAACATTTGATTATGTTACAGCACTTTCTACACCTAACGGTACAGACCCTGCTCCATTCACAATATTTGCACCAACAAATCAAGCTTTTATTGATGTATTAGCTGAATTAGGTGCTAATGATTTAAGTGATATAGACGAACCAACTTTAAAAGCTACTTTAGATTTACATGCAGTGGCAGGAGCCAATGTGCTTTCTAGCGCTTTAACAGATGACATGCCTGTTTCAACACTTGGTGGCGAAATTACAGCAAATGTAACTGGTGGTGCAACTTTAACAGATTCTAACGGTCGTGTTAGTGACATAGTTGTTGTAGATGTACAAGCTGCCAATGGTGTAATTCACGTAATAGACAAAGTTATTTTACCAACCATACCTAACACTATTGCTGGTAAAGTAGCTGCCAACGAAAGCTTAAGTAGCTTATTAGCTGCGTTACAAGCAGCCGATGGTGATTTGGTTTCAATTTTAAATGGTATGACAGATTACACAGTATTAGCACCAAGTAATGATGCTTTTGCTGCATTTTTAAATGATAATAACTTTGCTTCATTAGGAGATGTTCCTACTGATGTTTTAGCACAAGTGTTGTTAAACCACGTAATAACTGGAGAAGTAATGTCTACAGATTTAGTTAGTGCTGGTTCTGGATACGCTAAAACTAACGCTACTGGCGCTGGAAACATGAATATGAGTATTTTTTATGATACTTCAAACGGCGTAATGTTTAATGGTATCTCTACCGTTACTAAAGCCGATATTGAAGCTACAAATGGAGTTATACACATTGTTGATAAAGTAATAGGTTTACCTAGCGTTGTAGATCATGCTATTGCAAACCCTTCATTTAGCAATTTAGTAGCTGCTTTACAAGCAGCCGATGGTGACTTAGTAAACACATTAAGTGGTGATGGCCCTTTTACAGTACTTGCACCAGTGAACGATGGTTTTACAAGCTTTTTAAGTGATAATAATTTTGCTGCTTTAGCTGATGTTCCTACTGATGCTTTAGCGCAGGTATTGTTAAATCATGTTATGAGTGGCACAACTTTTTCTACAGATTTGGTTTCTGCTGGTGCTGGGTATGCTACAACAAGTGCTACCGGAGCTGGTGATAATGCTATGAGTATTTATTATAACACATCAAATGGTGTAATGTTTAATGGTGTATCTACTGTAGCGGTTGCTGATGTTGTGGCTAGCAACGGTGTAATTCATGCAGTTGATAAAGTTATAGGCTTACCAACTGTAGTTGATTTTGCTTTAGCCGATCCTAATTTTAGTACGTTAGTAGCAGCATTAACTAGAGATGATTTAACTACAGATTATGTAACATTATTATCTACACCTAATGGGACAGATCCTGCACCTTTTACAGTATTTGCACCAACAAACGATGCTTTTACAGATTTATTAACTGAACTAAACGCCAATAGTTTAGCAGACATAGACGAGCCCACATTAAATGCTACATTAAGTTACCACGCAGTGGCTGGTGCTAATGTAAGAGATACAGATTTAATGGATAATATGACAATAGCAACTCAAGGTGGAAATATTACAGCAAATATTACAGGTGGTGCAACTTTAACTGATGCAAACAATAGAGTAAGCAACATAATTGCTGTTAATGTGCAAGCTTCTAATGGTGTAATACATGCTATAGATAAGGTTGTTTTACCACCTCTACCTTAAGTTTTAAAAAATACGAATAAGTCTATATTTTGATTTATTGGTTATGTTTGGTTAGAAAGTCATGGACAAGATTTACTCCATTTACTCTTGAAAATTGTCTATGAAAAAGAGGCGCCCTGAGATTTCAGGGCGTTTCTTTTTTTAATTATTTTGAAGAAAAATTAATAGTTTCTTTTAATGCTCCAGCTTCATAATATTTCCAAAGGCCGTGTTTTTTTCCGTTTTTATAAGCGCCTTCAACTTTTAAATGTCCTTGAGAGTCATATACTTTTGATGGCCCATGTAACTGATTGTTTTCATACATAAACTCTTTTAAAACAACATTTTTTATTGAATACCAAACAGATGCTCCGTGGCGTTTTCCATTTATATAATTTTGACTTTCGGCTATTTGCCCATTATTGTAATACACAAAACGCTCACCATGTAATTGCCCTTGTTGGTTATAATGCTCTAAAGTCATCAACTTATCAGAGCTTTTATGATAATACGCCCATTCACCAATATAATATTTCCCGTCCATGGCACCCTTGCTTATAATTTTTCCGTTAGAAGCATAGAAAAACACTTGAGCAATATTATTATGATCATTAAAAATTTTAGTTGCCGTTAACACCGCTTTGCCTCTAATATTTTTATAAAAATTGAATGTATCAATTTCTTTACCATGTTTAAATTTACCTTGGTATCTTAGCACTTTTGTGCAATCAAAATTCTTTTTCCAAATACCATGACGCTTACCGTTATCATCAAACTGATTAAATGTTTGGGCTGATATTGACGTGAATATTACTAAAAATACAATTGTTAAAATACTGCTTAATTTCATAATTTAAATTGACTATTTTTTTGTTTCACTTTCACTTTAAAATAGAAAAACAACACATAATTAAACGATAAATAAAACTTCAAATTGTATAAAAAAAGCTGCTAAATACATATAGTTTAAGCAGCTTTTGAATTTATACTTCAGTTAAACTGAAAATATTTTATAAATTATTTTTTTCTTTTTTGTTGCGCCTGCCTTTGTTGTTCGGCTTGCTCCATCATTTCTTGCATACGTGCCTGAAATTTGTTCTGCTTTTTAGGTTTCTTTTTATTTTCTTGAATTTGTGCATGAATTTTATCTTCATCAAGAATATAATTTTTAATAACTAAAATAATACCAATACTAATTAAGTTTGAAATAAAGTAATACAAACTTAAACCAGATGCATAGTTATTAAAGAAGAACAGCATCATTATTGGAGAAAAATACATCATATACTTCATCATTTTTGCCATATCTGGCATACCTTCTTGCTGTGGCTGTTGCATTTGCACATTTTGCCCCGTTGTTAAACGCATGTAAAAGAAAATAGCTATAGATGCCAATATTGGAAATAAACTAACGTGATCTCCATAAAATGGAATATTAAAAGGTAAGTTAGCCACTGTATCATATGACGATAAATCTTCGGCCCAAAGGAAACTTTCTTGTCTTAATTGAAATGCCGATGGGAAAAACTGAAATAACGCATAAAACACTGGCAACTGTATTAAAGCTGGTAAACACCCCGATAATGGGCTAGCACCTGCTTTTGTTTGTAACGCCATAGTTTCTTGTTGCGCTTTCATTTTATTGTCTTTGTATTTCTCGCGGATAGCATCTAACTCTGGCTTTAAAATTTTCATTTTTGCCTGCGATAAAAACTGTTTATACTGTACAAAAGACAAACATATTTTAACCAAAATTGTCATTACCACAATGGCAATACCATAAGGCATAAAACCACCAAGAAAACCAAATAAAGGCATAAAAATATAGCGGTTAATCCAGCCAAAAATACCCCAACCAAGTGGTACTAACTCATCTAAATTTCTGTTATATGCATTTAATGTTTTAAACTCACTTGGCCCGTAGTACCAATTCATGTTATAATTAAGCTCGCCACCTTTTAACTCTAATGGTATTTTTGATGTGAAATTTTTTGTAAAAACAGTGTCAACAGCTTCATCTTCAACTAAATTAGTTGATGCTATTTTAGCTGTTTTAAATGGCGTATCTGTTAGTAATATAGATGAGAAAAAGTGCTGCTTATACCCTATCCAACTTACATCATCAAGTGTTTCTTCGGCATCACGCATACCGGTGTAATCATCTTTTCCATCTTCGTATTCATAATGAATATCGGTATATCGGTTTTCATATGAAATACTTTTTGCATGACGGTAACCTTTTTGTTTCCAATCTAAATTAATGTCTTGCGAACCATTAATTACATCACTTAAACCTTGTGAACGAATGGTGAAATCCATCATATAATCACCATCAACTAAATCATATCTATACTCTAAAAATTTGGTTTCAGAAACCTTAAGTTTCATTGAAACTATGGTTTTGTTACCATTTTTAGTGATAGAAGGTTCAAAAAATAAATCGTTAGTATTTAAAATTCTACTGTCTGTAGTTCCAAAATTTATATTGAAAGAAGCGTTGTTATCTTTAACAAGGTAGATGGGTTGTTTTTTAAAATCTACAAACTTTTTTAATCTGACTTCTGACAAGTAACCGCCTTTGTTATTAAACTTTAAAGCTAACAAATCGGTTTCAACAAGTGTTTCTTTATCAGATGCTTTCATTGCTGAATAAGCAAAAGCACCTAATTTATTTTTTAATGCAATTTGTTGAAGTGAATCTGCCTGTGTACCAACTGCGTAGTCCGCTTGTGTAGTAGTGTATGTGCCTTGTTTTTCTTCTTGTTCTTTTTGTTTGGCTGCTGCTTGTTCTTGTTTTGCTTTTTCTTGAGCTTCTAATTCTTCAGGTGATGGCTGATTTTGCCATAACATATAAGCTAATATTCCAAAAATAAGTACAAAACCTATTATTGAATTTATATCTAACTTTTTTTCTTCCATATTGTAGTTGTTGTCATTTTGAATAAAATAAGAGCCAATTAAAGTTGGTGTAATTTTGCTTTATTTTTTTTGACAAATATTAATGTGTTATATATTTTTGTTGATAATCAAAAAGCTATCCATTTTAATTTTTATGCCATAGTGGCACTTTTTTGTTTGCTTTTGTACTTTAAAGCTGCTTTTACAAAAGCCACGAATAATGGGTGCGGATTTGCAACTGTACTTTTATATTCGGGGTGATATTGCACACCAACAAACCATGGATGTGCGGGCACTTCAACTATTTCAACTAACCCCGTATCTGGGTTTAAGCCTGTAGCTTTCATGCCTGCTGCTTCAATTTGCTCTTTGTAATTGCTATTAAACTCGTAACGGTGTCTGTGGCGTTCTTTAATGGTTTCAGCTTTATAAATGTCTCTTACTAAACTACCCATTTTTAAATTACATGCCCAAGCACCTAAACGCATTGTACCACCTTTGTCTGTAATAGATTTTTGTTCTTCCATTAAATTTATTACAGGGTTTTTGGTTTCAGGATTCATTTCAATAGAATCTGCTCCTTCAATGTTTAAAACATTTCTAGCATATTCTATAACTGCCATTTGCATGCCTAAACAAATGCCTAAAAACGGAATATTGTTTTCGCGTACAAATTTAACGGCATCAATTTTTCCTTCAATACCACGTTCACCAAAACCTGGTGCTACTAAAACACCATCTAAATGGGCCAGTTTTAGTTTTATATTATCACTATTTAAATACTCAGAATGTACAGACTCTATGGTTACTTTAACTTCATTTTCTGCACCTGCATGAATAAATGCTTCTAAAATAGATTTGTATGAATCTTGTAATTCTACATATTTACCAATTAAACCAATGGTTACTTCGGTTTTGGGGTTTTTATGTCGGCTTAAAAATTCATTCCAACGGTTAATATTAGGTTCAGTGCTTTGTAATGCTAGTTTTTTAAGTACTACTTTATCTAAACCTTCATCAAGCATTAAATTAGGTACATCATAAATGGTTGAAGCATCAATAGATTGTATCACAGCTTCTTCTTTTACATTACAAAATAATGCTAATTTTCTTCTTAAATCACTTGGTAAATCGTGCTCTGTTCTACATACTAAAATATCGGCTTGAATACCACTTTCCATAAGTGTTTTTACACTATGCTGTGTTGGTTTAGTTTTAAGCTCGCCAGCTGCCGATAAATATGGCACTAATGTTAAATGCACTACAATACCATTGTTTTCACCTAAATCCCAACGTAATTGGCGTACTGCTTCAATGTATGGCAACGATTCAATATCACCAACGGTTCCTCCTATTTCGGTAATTACAATATCATAATCGCCAGAATTCCCTAAAATTTGAATACGTTCTTTAATTTCATCTGTAATATGCGGTACAACTTGTACTGTTTTACCTAAAAATTCGCCACGGCGTTCTTTTTCAATAACACTTTGGTAAATACGACCAGTGGTTACGTTGTTTGCCTGACTTGTTGGTACGTTTAAAAAACGCTCGTAGTGACCTAAATCTAAATCGGTTTCAGCACCGTCTTCAGTCACATAACATTCACCGTGTTCATACGGGTTTAGTGTTCCTGGGTCTACGTTAATATACGGGTCTAATTTTTGAATGGTTACTCTGTAACCTTGGGCTTGTAGTAGTTTTGCCAAAGATGCGGCTATAATACCTTTTCCTAATGATGATGTAACTCCTCCGGTTACAAAAATGTATTTTGTACTTGTCATTGTGCGCTTATAAACGCAGGCAAATTTACAAAATTAAAATAGTTAATACCGAATAACTTTTTAGTTATTTGAATCTACTTTTTAACAACACATTTTAAACGCCTGACATATTTTGACATAAGCTTATATAATTTTGTAGTATTAAACACAAAAGCATATAATTTTTTAATAATGTGTGATACATTTTTACATATGAATCGTCATTTAAAAAAGCTTAATGCAAAAATTACATCAATCAACAAAAAACAACAAACAAATGATTAGTCCGTTTTACCACAAAAGAAAGAGAAATATTAGTATTCACATACTTAAAACAAACATTAACAGTAAGGCAATAAACATTTTAAAATTACTTTTTAACACGCATCCTGATGTTATAAAATGGACCATAGACCTTGAAGATATTGATAAAGTGTTACGCTTAGAAACCACACAAACACTAAAAACAGAAGAGATTATACAACAAATTACTAGCAGAGGATTTTATTGTGAAGCCTTGGTTTAAATTAATTTATTTGGGGTATTGGTTTCTAATGTTTCTTACCAAACCCTCTAGCCCATTAACTTTAAGCTCATAAACAGTGGTTAACATATCACCTAACGGCCCTTTTGGAAAACCTTTTCTATGGTACCATACCACATAATGCTCTGGCAAATCAATTAAATAACGGTCTTTGTATTTGCCATAGGGCATTTTGGTGTGGGCCAATTTTAGTAAAAACGCTTTATCTGGTAGCATTAATTATTTTTGTAAGTATTGTACTTTTTAAGTTCTTTAGCTATAAATGTTTCCCATTGTTTTTGTGCTTCAAAATTTCTAGAATAATTTGTTTCGGCATCATAAGCATTCTGCATATTTTTTAATTCTGAATTTATTGTATTTTGAAGTGTGTTTAGCTGTTTTTTTATGTTATTTGAAACTGTTAGTTTACTAATTTCAAACCTAAATTTTCGAGCATAAAGTTCGGTGATATCAAAATGAAGTTGCTCATGTCCTAAAATATGATGATTAGCATCGGTTGGTTTTACCCATGATTGATTAGGATAAAAATGAGCATGAACTTCGGTAGAAAAATCTACTACATTTTGGTTTTTTAGCTGTATTGAAAACCCAAACGAAATGCCTGATGCTGTAATGGCCGATGCTCTTACCTCATTATTAGGCGTGCCTTTAAAATTTTGCCAGGTTAATTTTTGTGTTTCATGCCATGTAATTACCGGCTCATCTTGCACCAATAAAAAACAACACGCTATAATAAAAAACTTAATCACAAACTGTTAAACGCCGTTTTTATTTTTATTATTGTTTAACTTCAACAATATCTAAATCTTGATATTTAACCAGGTAAACAGCTTCATTGTAGAAACCACCAAACATTTTCTTTTTGTATGAAAACTTATTTTCTGTATACTCTGTAACAGGTGCTTTGGTAACAGACATGAATAAATCATTTGCCGATGCTATACGCAGCACAACATCCATAGTTAAATCAAAACCTTTAACGGCTCTTTTATTTGGTGTTATGTTGTATTGGCGTTTATAGTTTTTAACAAAACTGTTATCTTCACTGTAACTTTTTGAGGTGCTAGCGTAATGAAATTGAAGTTTTGAAAGGTGCTCATTTGATACCTCATCACCTGTAAAAGCTTTATTAAAATTAGTAGTTACCAATGTAATATTGCGAGCTTTAGTTTTTAATTGCAAGTCGTCTTTTTGAAAAAGAGAAGCCAAAATACTTGTTACGTTTGAAGCAAAACCTTCGTCTTCGGTTTCTAAAAACACAATATTTTCACCATCTTTTAAAGCATCTTCAATATCTTGTTTGCCTACATAAAACTTATCTTTTCCTTCTTTATCTTTTCTAGAAAACACTTGTTTTGCAGCTATAAATTGATTTTTTAATGTGTTTGAAATGGCTACATTTTTAGAATCTGCTATTATAATAATGTTGCTTGCTAACGTATCGGCCTTTACAAAATTTATAATTTTTTCTTTTAATACATCATCTGATGTTCTAGACTGAAAAACGTTATCATACAGTTGTAAATTTGAACCAATTGGCGACACAACTGGCACATGATAACTTTTTAATGATAATGCTGCTTTTTGAAAGTTTTTTGATGTTAACGGCCCAATAACAGCATCAACATTTTCAAAATTATTATTTTTAATAATGTTTTCAACTTCACTTACTTGGTTTTTGGTATCGTAAACATCAACCTTTAATGATATTCCTAATTTTTTAAGCGAATCTATTGCCATTAAAACTCCCGAATGAAAATCTAAAGAGGCATCTAAATACGGATCTTTTTCAATGTTATTTTTTAAAGACCCTGTAAAATCTATTCTATTCAACCTAAAAGGCAACATTATTGCAATATGCTTAGTATCAAAATTTGTAATGCTATCTAATAGATTCACTTTGCCTTCTTCAGTGTTATTTGCTAGTGCTTCATTAAAAGGAATTTTTAAAATCATTCCTGCCTTTAATCCACTTTCTTTTAATTCTGGGTTTAGTTTTTCTAAATCTGCTTGTTCTAAACCAAGCTTTAATTTTAAGCGGTAAAAGCCTTCTTTTGGTAAAACTTTGTAGTAGCTATATTGTTCGTCAATTACATTTTGGGCTTCTTTTTCTAAATTAGGCACTTTTATTTCTTGTCCTTCTTTTAAACCATTTTCTTTTAATTCTGGATTTAAAGCTTCTAACTCAGATATTGTTATGCCAAATTTATATGCAATACGCCATTTGCCTTCTTTTGGTTTCACTACATAGGTTTGATATTGCGGCACATCTTCAACAACTTCAGTAATTTTAAAAACTGGTATTTTAAGTTTATCGCCTTTTCTTAAAGGGTTTGCATATAAAAACGTATTATGTTTTTTTAGTTCTTCTTCTGTAATATTATATGTTTTAGCTAAACTATAAAGTGTTTCTTTACGTTTTGTTTTATGGTTTTTAAAGCCTTGTAATTCTTTAACAACTGTTACCTTTGGTGTTGTTTTGGCTTTTGGTATAATTAAAATGGTGTTAGGCTTTAATGCTTTTTTTGCTTCTGGGTTCAGTTTATAAATATCAAAAGGTGTTACATAGTAACGTTTAGCAATACCCTCAATAGTCTCACCTTTTTTAACTTTATGAATACTATGATTTTGAGCATTAACTATTTGAAAACCAAAAAGGAAAACAAAACAAAAAACAGATAAAATTTTAAACATACGTGTTGTTTTTATAAACAGTAAAACGTTTTTACTGATTTTAGAATATAAATGAGTATTTAGTTTTTAAAATCATATAACATGCCAAAATAAAAATACTTACTTATAATTTTAAATAATTTATATACGTTACTAAAAACATTTAAGACGTTGATATTTTTTTAAATGTAGTTAAAAAAACATTGCAACGCCTAAATTTTATTATAGGTTTAAGACACTTAAGCCTTTATAAAGTCACCAATCTATTCCCATTCAATGGTTGCTGGCGGTTTAGAGCTAATATCATACACTACTCTATTAACGCCTTTAACTTTATTTATTATTTCGTTTGATGTTTTTTGAAGAAATTCATAGGGTAAATTAACCCAATCGGCCGTCATACCATCAGTACTTTCAACAGCTCTAAGTGCTACACATTTTTCATACGTGCGCTCATCGCCCATAACACCAACACTATTAACTGGCAATAACATAGCACCAGCTTGCCAAACTTTGTCATACAAGCCCCATGCTTTTAAACCATTGATAAAAATAGCATCAACCTCTTGAAGTATACGTACTTTTTCGGCAGTAATATCACCTAAAATACGAATACCTAAACCAGGACCGGGAAATGGATGACGTCCAAGTAATTCTGGGTCTATGCCTAATGATGCGCCCACTCTTCTTACTTCATCTTTAAAAATAGCACGAAGTGGCTCAACAATTTTAAGTTTCATAAAATCTGGTAAACCGCCTACGTTATGATGGCTTTTTATAGTTGCTGAAGGCCCACCGGTTGCCGATACACTTTCAATAACATCGGGGTAAATGGTGCCTTGTGCTAACCAAGTAACATCTTCAATTTTATGTGCTTCATCATCAAAAACCTCAATAAACGCATTACCAATGGCTTTACGTTTTTTCTCAGGATCTTCAATACCTTTTAGTGCATCTAAAAATCTAGCTGAAGCATCAACGCCTTTAACATTAAGCCCCATACCTTCGTATTGGTTTAGTACGCTTTCAAACTCATTTTTTCGTAATAAACCGTTATTAACAAAAATACAATACAGATTTTTGCCTATGGCTTTATTTAGTAATACAGCAGCCACTGTAGAGTCTACACCGCCTGATAAACCTAATACTACTTTATCATCACCAACTTTTTCTCTTAATTGCGCTACGGTTTCTTCAATAAACGAATCGGGTGTCCAATCTTGTTCTACACCAGCAATATTCACCAAAAAGTTTTCTAACAATTGTTTACCATCTGTTGAATGATATACTTCTGGGTGAAATTGAATTGCATAAGTTGCTTCTCCATCAATTCTGTAAGCTGCATTTTCAACATCGTGTGTGCTTGCTATTAAAACACCATTTGTTGGTAATGTTTTTATAGTATCAGAATGACTCATCCATACTTGGCTACCGGTTTTTATGTTAGCAAAAAAAGCTTCATCATCTTTGATGAAAGATAAATTTGCACGTCCGTATTCTCTAGTATTTGAAGGCGCTACTTCGCCACCAGAAAAATGTGCCAAATATTGTGCTCCGTAACATACAGCCAGTAATGGTTTTTTACCACGAATGTTTGATAAATCTGGATGTAAAACATCTTCACCCCTAACTGAGTTTGGACTACCAGAAAGTATAATGGCTTTATACTCTTGAATGTTTGACGGAATTTTGTTAAATGGATGAATTTCGGAATAAATGTTGAGTTCCCTAACTCTACGCGCAATAAGTTGTGTGTATTGCGAACCGAAGTCTAATATAAGTACCTTGTCATGTTGCATGCGCAAAAATAAAAAGGTTTTTATAAATACATTTATTAATTTATTTTTTTTTAAAAAAGGTTATTAACGGGTTTTAAACCATAGACTCTAAAATAGCCTCAATATCAGCCTGAGTAGTATCTGGGTTTATAAAACAAAAACGTGAAACGGTTTCAAAACCATTTGGTGTACGCCATTTGGTTGGTGTTACTAATGCAAAACCTTTTCGGTGGTTTTCATAAGTCCACTCTCTGTAATCTTCGGGTTTCCAACCAATTCTTCTATATAAAACGCATGATAAACTGGGGCTTCTAACCAATTCAACATGCGGTTTGTTTGTAATTAATTTACCTGCAATTTGTGCAAGTTCTAAGCCCCGTTCTACAGCTTCTTTATACCTATCTGTGCCATGTGTGGCTAAAGAAAACCATAAGGGTAACCCACGAACACGACGTGTTAATTGTATTTGATAATCGGTTGGGTTAAAGCCGTGAGCACCTTCGTCTTTAAAAATTTCTAAATACGAACCTTCTTGAGCATGTGCATTTTTTGCCAATTCAGGATTTCGGTAAATAACAGCGCCACAATCATAAGGAGAAAACATCCATTTATGCGGATCTATGGTTATACTATCGGCCTTTTCAATGCCATTAAACAAATGCCTAACAGAATCTGCCACCAAGGCACCACCACCATAAGCAGCATCTACATGAAACCATAGGTTTTGGGTATTACAAATAGTACCAATACTACTTAAATCGTCAATGATGCCTGCATTGGTTGTACCACCCGTTGCTACAACTGCAAACAAGCGTTTACGTTGGCTTTCGGTTAAATTACCTATACAATTTTGAAGTTCTTCACCTGTTAAAACATCTTCAGTATCAACCAAAAGAATATCAACATCGGCTACTTTAGCCATGGCTTTAATTGATGAATGAGCCCCAATTGACGTAATTATGAGTCCTTTTTCGTTTTTAAACGCTTCATTTTCTCGCCAATGTTCTCGAGCTGTTACAATAGCCGACAAGTTTGCCGCTGTACCGCCACTGGTAAAAACACCAAAAGCACCTTCTGGTAAACCGGTTAAAGAAACAATCCAGCTCATGGCCTCGTTTTCACAAAAAATACCGCCAGCGCCTTCCATCCAGTAAGCACCGTGAATACTTGAAGCCGATGTAATTAAATCAAACATTATGGCTGCTCTTGTGGGGGATGCTGGTACAAAAGCCAAATGCCTTGGGTGGTCTATTGGCACAGTAGCTTTTGCTAAATGTTTGCGCCACATTTTAAATGCATATTCTCCGCCAACGCCTTTTGGTGTTACAGTATCGCCAACTAGTTTTTTTAGCGCTTCGGCTTTTTGTGGTTTTCCTATTTTACTTTTTGTTGCTGAAACTCTATCTATGGTGTATTTCATAACATCCATAGTCATTTCTACTAAATCTATATCTATTTTATGCATTGACATATTTAAATATTAGATCGTAAAATTACCATTATTTCATTAAAAAATATGATTTACTAACAATCTTTCATAAAAATTACCTAAAAAAACAATTAACGTTATAACGTTAAAACAACAAACTCACTTTCCAAAGGGTTTAAATGAGTCATTAATTTAGGTATTAATGTTTTTCCGTATTCTAAATAAAATTCAGAAAAATTAACGTTACGCTCTTGTAAACTTCGGTTTGGAAATAATTCATTTTGAATATCTGTCATTCTAGAAACCTGATCAGACAATTTATATTTTTGAGCCTTAAGCAATCTTCTTTCTAATGTATCTAACCCTTTAAGTTGCTTTTTTTCTTGTGCTTTTACCGCACCAAGAAACGTTTTATCAGTTTGTTCAGCCAGTTCATAAAGTGCCGTAAACTGCTGTTTTAAATGCTTTTTTTGTTCTGAAAAATCAATATTGATATTTGATATTTCTCTAACTTTTTTATTTATGAATGTATGGCGTTTTAAAAAAATATCTTCAGTAGAAATTTGTAATTTTTTAAGCTTATCTTCCTGATTTTTAGTTTGAATTAACACCGAATTACGCAGCAATAACACCGGAAACGGCACAGAAAGTGCATTAAACATTTGCTTTAATTGAAACCAATAGGCCAGCTCGCCACCGCCACCTATGTAACATAAATTAGGTAAAATAACTTCTTGATATAAAGGGCGCATAATTACATTGGGGGAAAACCTTTCTGGGTGCATTTCTAACTCAGTTTCTAAATCATTAGCGCTCCAACTAATATTGGTATTTAGTACTTTGTAAACACCATCTTCAAAAACTATACGCTCTCTTAAATTACTTGTTAAATAAAATAAATTTATTTCGCGTGGATTTACCTGTAATTTATACTGCTTTTCGTCTAAATTGTTTAATTGCCTATTGGTATTAGTTACTTCTTTAAATGACGTTTGCTCAAACAATTCTTGCTTTACATAAGGTGTAAAAAGCGCTTTTAGGCTTTTATCATTACCATCTATAATAACCAAACCATAATTTTTAAAAAGCGCATTGGCTAAATATTGCGTGGCTTGTGTTAAATTATCGTGTTTTAAGTACGCGTTTTCAAAAAGTAATTTTAAATCTTCGGCATTTTTACCTATACCAAACTCACTATTTATTAACTGTGAAATAGCCTCTAAACCATCTGTTGATAATTCGCCAACAGCGCCATTGGCATTTTTGTTCCACTGTATTTTTTTTCCTTTAAAATTGAAAAAGTTTATTTCATCAAAATCATGATCTTCAGTAGCCATCCAATAAATAGGCACAAAGTTAAAATCTGGATATGTTTCTTTTAACTGTCTAGTTAAATTTATGGTTGAAATTATTTTATAAAGAAAATATAACGGCCCCGTAAATAAATTTAACTGATGCCCTGTGGTTACGGTAAAGGTGTTTTGTTGTTGTAATTTTTCAATATTTTGAAGTGTTTCGTTTGAAGCTTCAACCAATTTATATTGATTTTTTAAAGCTTTTACTAACACATTTCTAGTGGTTTGCTTGTAAAATTGTTGCTTTTCTTCAATCTGTCCTTTAAAGTTTTCAAGACTAGGAAACCTATTGTAAAAAGGCTTAAGCGCTTGTTTTTCTTCTAAATAATCACAAATTAATGAAGAAAAAAAACCTGTTTTATTAAATGGTAATGTTGAAATTTTTGTCACTAAAAAAAGATTTAAACAAATGTAAATGTTTAGTAACAACACATGCAAAATACTAACACATTTTTAACGTATAAGTAGATTTAACATTATAAACATCATCATAGCTATCAATATATAAGGTTTTTAACTAAATAAAACATGTTTATTTTTATTTAGAATAATTATAATTATTAAACCTGAGGTAAACTACCTAATGCACAGAAAACAAAAAGTTAATACAAGTTAATTATTCACTTAACAACCATTACAGAGTCTTACAATAATTTTGAACCAATAAACAATAACTAATATTTAACTGAAAAAATGAAAAAATTATTAAATCCAATTTATGTTTTAATGTTATTAGCTGCTGTTACTTTTACAGCTTGTGATATTGAAGATGGAAAAGACGGTGTTGATGGTGTAGACGGACAAGATGGTACTGATGGTGTTGACGGTGTTAATGGACAAGACGGTGAAGATTTAACCGTAACTCCAACAATGTTTGAAAACAAATCTAACTTAAAGCCACTTGTTGCTATGAGCTCTCAATTCAACTTTGTTGAAGCTTACTCTGTAGTAAGTTCTAGTGATGTTTTAGATTTTGGAAATGGCGAATTTAGAATTGGTGGTGGTGCCGATGGTGCTGGTTTCTTAAAAAACCCAAATGGTGGTTATGAGTACGTTGTAAACTTTGAAGACCATTTTGCAGTTGCAAGATTATCTTTAGATGAAAACTTTGAAATTACTGATGCTACTTACCTACTAAACTCTAGTGTTGCAGATTATGCACGCCAATGTTCTGGTACAATGTGGGAAAAAGACATTCACGGTGGAGATAAAGATTTATTCTTATCTGCTTCTGAGGCTTTTAACTTTGATGTAAAAGGTATAGATCCATGGGTAGAAACACCAACTCCTACTGCCGATTTTGGTTTAGATGCTTTAGGTGAATTTGCTTGGGAAAACGCTACGCCACTTCCTAAAGATACTTACTCTGGTAAAACTGTAATTATTGGTGGTGATGATGATTCTAGTGGTTCTGAAGGTCAAGTAATAATGTATTATTCTGATGCTGGTGATGCAGACTTAACTGGTGGTAAAATTTACGTTTTAAGATTAAAGCAAATTTCTGATGGTGCTGGTGGTGTACAAGCTGTTGCTGCAAATACACAATACAACGAAGGCGATCTAGATTTCCAAAAGGAATACGAAGTTGAGTTTGTTGAGATAGCTAATGGTGCTGCTATGACTAAAGATGAAATGGAAACTGCTTGTAATGATGTTTACGCTTCTCAATTTATGCGTGTTGAAGACGTAGATTACCAAAAAGGTAGTGATGCCAATGCATTAAATGTTTTCTTTGCTGTAACTGGTCGTGGCCCAGGAAGAGGAACTTATAACGATTGGGGTACTGTTTACAAATTAGTTTTAGATGCTAACAACCCATTAGAAGGTAAATTAACACAAGTTATTAGTGGTAACACAAACACTAATAATATGGATGGTAACTTAGCTGAATTACAAAGTCCTGATAACATCTGTGTAACAGAACACTACATATACACACAAGAAGATCCTAACTCTTTTGACAGAGGGCACTCTGCTTACATTTACCAATCAGATTTAGATGGTAACAACCCTAAAGTAGTTATGGAATTAATTGTAAGAAGTGATTTAGCTCCTAACAAAAGTACTGGTTTAAGTGGTGAGTATGGTGCATTAACTGATATCTCTGATAAAGTTGGTGAGCCAGATACTTTCATGCTAGCATTACAACCTCATTACTGGAAAAGTGATGACCACGCTGGTGTTGATGGTGGTACAAAATCATTAGATCACCCTTGGATTGGTGGACCTTACCTTGAAGGTTCTCAAATAGTGCTTATAAAAGGTCTTCCTAGATAGTAAGTAGCCTTTATAAAATAAAAAAAATATTGAAAAGTTACCCTACAATTTATTTGTAGGGTCTTTTCTATTTAACACAGTTCTTATTACAATGCGTTTAAAACTAGCTTCACTTGTTATTATTTTAATGTTTATTTTTTCTTGTAAAACAGAAAATAATACAACTAAACAAAATACTGTAAACACCGTAAACTGGGAAAATGCCCAAAAATATTACTTAGAAAATATCACAAAAGCAATATCTTTATTAGATTCTTTAGAAAAACAAGATGCTAATAAAGAAATTTCTAAAACCCTATTTTTTGAGGTAAGAAAAGCATTTAAAAAAGCCGAACCTATTGCAGGTGCTTTAAATCCAGAAACTACACACAGAGCCAACGGTCCTGCTCTACCAATTTACAATGATGATAGCGGAAGAATTGTTGAACCCATTGGCTTACAAAAACTTGAAGAAACCTTATTTTCTGATGAAGTTTCAGAAAAAGAGTTTAAAAGAGACGTATATTTTTTAAAAGGTTTTTTTAAAAATTTAGAAAGCAACATTACCAAAAGAGATGTAACACCTAAACGCTTTTTTGTTGGCACACATGAACAACTAATGAGGTTAGTTAGCCTATCTATGGCTGGTTTTGATACCCCTATAACAGGTAAAAGCATAGGTGAAACATCGGTATCATTACAAAGTTTGCACGATGTTTATAGCTTAACATTTCAAAAATTAATACAACAAACAAACCCAACTTTAGATGAAGAATTTACTTCTAACATAAAAAAAGCTATAAATTTTATTGGAAATACACCAAATTTTGAAACATTTGACCGTTTTACATTCATAAAAAATCACTTAAACCCAATCACCAGAAATTGGGTTAAACTAAGGCAAACATCAAACTTATGGGATGCTGCAACAAACGCCTACCCTTTAAACTTTAATGCACCAACATTTTTTGAGAAAAATAGTTTTAATACTAACTTCTTTTTAGATGTTAATGATAGAAATCCTTCTGAAGAAAAAATAGCCCTTGGTAAAAAGTTGTTTTTTGATAAAAACCTATCCGAAAAAGGCAATATGGCCTGTGCAACATGCCACCTACCTGAAAAAGCCTACGCAGATGGTATAAGGTTTAGCAAAGATAATAATGGTAATCCTCTAAATAGAAATACACCAACATTGGTTAACAGCATTTATCAAAAAGCATTTTTTTGGGATGGAAGAGCCAATACCATTGAAAGCCAAATAAACTCTGTTTTTAATAATGATAAAGAGTTTAACACCAATGTGCATAAGTTTTCAGGAAACATATTAAAAGATTCTACATACATTTCATTATTCAAAAATGCATTTGGTTACGTACCAAAAACTAACAAAGAAACGGTTAGAGCTATATCTGTATTTGTATCTACCCTAAATGGTTTAAACTCAAAATTTGATAAAAATATTAGAGGTGAAGAAAACACATTTACCGCACAAGAAAAACAAGGTTTTAATCTATACATGGGTAAAGCATTATGTGCTACTTGTCATTTTATACCGTTAACAAACGGTTCTGTGCCTCCATTTTATAAAGAAACCGAAAAAGAAGTTATTGGCGTACCTAAAACTGCTGAAAATAAAACTATAGATGAAGATAAAGGTTTTTATTGGGTTTATGAAGAGCCTTTACATGATAAAATGTTTAAAACACCAACCATTAGAAATATTGATTTAACAGCGCCATACATGCATAATGGTGTATATAATACTTTAGAAGAAGTTATGGATTTTTATAATAAAGGCGGTGGAGCTGGTCTTGGTTTTGATGTACCACACCAAACATTACCTTTTGATAATTTAGATTTATCTACCGAAGAACAAAGTGCCATAATTGCTTTTATGCGCACACTTACTGATAGTTAGTATATTTTAAACAAAAAAATAAGCAAATAAGCTAAAGCCCAATTACCTAATTGGATTTTAGCTTATTTTTTTGTAACTTACTATCAACTAAACCCTTAAACACTAATAGTCATGAAAAGCAAGCATACGTTTATGCCTTCATTTATATTAGTTTGCTTATTTGTTATTTGTGGCAACTTCACAATTTATGCACAAAACACATCAAACTTTATTGAAATAAAAGGTATTGTTACAGATGAAAAATCTAATGACAGATTGGTATTTTCAGATATTATTATAAAAAACACCAACATTAGTACCGTAACCAATATTGATGGTGAATTTGCCCTAAAAATACCTATTCAACATAAAAACAGCTTTATAATTATTACGCATTTAGGATATGAAAAAAAGGAAATTAGCATACCTAGTTCAAATACAAAATTAAAAGTTAAGCTTACACCCGCCATAACTTCTTTAGAAACCATTGAACTTGTTGCAAAAACAGGTGATGCCAAATCTTTAGTTTTAGAAACCTTGCAGAAAAAAGGCTCGCTTTACAATAACAACAACACTTTAATGACTGCTTTTTATAGAGAAACCATAAAAAAAAGACGTAAAAATGCATCATTATCTGAAGCTGTAGTTAAAATTCATAAACAACCCTACGCAAATTACAGAAAAGACAATATTGAATTAATAAAAGCCAGAAAAAACACAAATTATGATAGATTAGATACACTTGCACTAAAATTACAAGGTGGTCCTTTTAGTAACCTTTATACAGATTTAGTTAAATATCCTGAATTTATTTTTACCAATGAAGATATTGATAATTATGAATTTACCTTCGGAAAATCTACCAATATAAACAGTAAATTAGTGTATGTAGTTAACTTTAAACAAACACCTTTTGTAAAAACACCTTTGTACTACGGTAAATTATATATTGATGCAGAAACATCGGCACTAATTAATGCTATTTACAGTTTAAATGTTGAAAACAAAGAGTTGTCTAGTCAAATGTTTGTGCGCAAAAAACCAAGACGTGTTGATGTGCACCCAACAAAAGCAACATACCGCGTAAACTATAGAATACAAAATGGCAAGTGGCATTACGCCTATAGTAATATTTTACTAAGTTTTAAGGTTAATTGGAAAGGTAAACTATTTAATAGTATTTACACCTTAAATAGTGAAATGGCAGTAACAGATTGGGAGATTAAAGATACTAAAATAGCTACTTTAAAAAACCAAATGTTACGTCCTTCAACCATATTAACAGATCAGGCATCTGGTTTTTCAGATCCAGAATTTTGGGGCGAATATAATATTATAGAACCCGAAAAATCTATTGAAAATGCCATTGAAAAAATTAAAAAGCAATTAAAGAAAACTTAATTATAATTCAAATTAAGTTAGTTACTCGGCAATCTCAATGAAGATTTTTAAATTTTCATTGAGATTTTTTATTTTCAATTTACGCTATAAAACTTTTAAAACAAAGTGGTTTGCCCTTCATCATCATTTTCTTCTGTATCTGCATTTTTTGAAGAAGAAGTAGATTTTGAAACATCTGTTTCATCAACCACCTCAATATCATCAGCATGCACTTCATCGGGCGCTTGGTATGGTAAAGGTTCTAGTAAATTTATCTGGTTTACTTTATCTTTTGTTAATTGGTTTCCAAGAGCTGTAATACCTTTTATAGAAATAAATTCTTCTAAGTTTACTTCTAAATTGTCTTTTCTGTCTTTGCCACGTTCTTTAGCAAACACTACTTCGGCCATTGGTTTCCAATCTGTTGAAACAATTTCTAAATGCGAGTTTGGAGTATCAGAAATGAAATACTCTTCTTTATTTTCATTTTCAATTAAAAAGCGTTTTACGTAATAAATATCTTTTTCACCGTGATAATAAATGGCTGATATTGGTTTTTTGGGCACCCATTTTTCCATAACAATCATATCATCATCAAAATGCATAGTTACCTCTGGTGTTACTGTTTTAACAATGCCAGATTGGTTTATTATTAGCAATTTATCTTCGCCTCTAAATTCACCTATTAACTCGCCTCTTCCATCAACATTTAAACGTTGTACGGTTTCATCAAACCAAATTTTTCTAGGCTTTAATGTTGAAACTCCTTTTTCTTTTAATTCAATACGTTTAACGGAATATTTTGTAACAAGATTTCCTTTTGAGGCGCGCCCTTTTATTAAAATATCGGCAAAATCAATATCCCACTTTAGTTTTTTAATACTACCTGCTTGTCTTAAATTTATGGTTATAACCTCAGCTTCACCATTTGGATTTGCAGAAAAATATAAAACTACAGAGCCTTTGTTTCCGTTAGTTAAATCGTATTCTCTATCGCGGGTAATACTTGTAACCGCAAAACGTTTTATATATGATGGCCCTTTAGCTCCATCTTTGTAAACCATATTATAAATGGTTCGCTTGTCTTTCTTTTTAAATACAGCAACGTGAATAATGTCTTTACCAATAAAAGTTTTGGTATCTACTTTGGTAACCATCATTTTACCAGCTTTGGTAAATACAATAATGTCATCAATATCACTACAATCTCCTACATACTCATCGCGTCTTAATGATGTACCTATAAAGCCTTCTTCTCTATTTACGTAAAGTTTGGTGTTTCTAATAACTACTTTAGTGGCATCAACATCATCAAAAACTCTAATTTCAGTTTTACGTTCGCGTCCTTCACCATAATCATTTTTCAATCTAGTAAAATAGGCTATAGCGTATTCAATTAAATGCTCTAAATGATGTTTTACCTCGGCTATTTGTTCTTCTAAAGCGTCAATTTTTTGTTGCGCTTTATCAATATCAAATTTTGAAATTCGTTTAATTCTAATTTCAGTTAAACGTACAATATCATCTTCAGTAATGGCACGTTTTAAATGTTTTATATGAGGTTGAAGCCCTGTGTCAATGGCTTTTATTACGCCTTCCCAAGTTTCTTCTTCTTCAATATCACGATAAATTCTATTTTCAATAAAAATACGTTCAAGTGAAGCAAAATGCCACTGTTCTTCTAACTCACCAAGCTTTATTTCTAATTCTTGTTTTAAGAGTTGAACGGTGTTATCTGTTGAGCGACGCAACATTTCAGAAACCCCAATAAACAGCGGTTTGTTATCTTCAATCACACAACCTAATGGCGATATTGAGCTCTCACAACTTGTGAAAGCGTAAAGCGCATCAATGGTTTTATCGGGTGATAAGCCTGATGGTAAATGCACTAGAATTTCAACTTCGGCAGCTGTGTTATCTTCAATCTTTTTTATTTTGATTTTGCCTTTATCATTGGCTTTCAAAATAGAATCTATTAAAGATGATGTGGTTGTGCCATAAGGCAATTCTGTTATAACAAGAGTGTTTTTATCTAATTGCGAAATTTTAGCACGTACGCGTACTTTACCGCCTCTGTTTCCATCATTATAATTTGAAAAATCGGCTATTCCTGCGGTTGGAAAATCGGGTAACAAAGTAAACTTTTTACCTTTTAAGTGTTTTATTGAAGCATCTATTAACTCAATAAAATTATGTGGTAATATTTTTGTTGATAAGCCTACTGCAATACCCTCGCCACCTTGTGCCAACAATAACGGAAACATTACTGGTAGGTTTACAGGTTCTTTTCTTCTGCCATCGTAACTGGCTTGCCATTCGGTAATTTTAGGGTTGTAAACAACATCTAAAGCAAATTTAGATAAGCGCGCTTCAATGTAACGAGAGGCTGCTGCTCTATCTCCGGTTAATATATTCCCCCAGTTTCCTTGGGTATCAATTAACAAATCTTTTTGGCCAATTTGCACCATGGCATCGGCTATACTTGCATCTCCGTGCGGATGGTATTGCATGGTGTGCCCAACAATGTTTGCTACTTTGTTGTAACGCCCATCATCAAGGTCTTTCATAGAATGCATAATACGACGCTGTACAGGTTTAAAGCCATCTTCAATGGCTGGTACTGCACGCTCTAAAATTACGTACGAAGCATAATCTAAAAACCAATCTTTGTACATGCCCGTTACACGGGTAATGGTTTCTTGTGGTTCGTCGTTTTCTTTATTTGTTAAATCGTCGTTTTCTTCTTCTATCATACTTTGTTATTCCTGCCTAGGCAGGAATTTGTTTAATTTATTTCCTGATTTTAGAGTAATCAATATTCCAATTCAAAGTCAAATCGATCCAAGTTGGATTCATATCTTCAATTAATTCTATTTTCCAATCTCGTTTCCACTTTTTTAATTGTCTTTCTCTAATTCCTGCTTCATTACCATTTTCAAATTCTTCAAAATAAATCAGTTTATCGCAGTTATACTTTGCAGTAAATGATTTTGGATACACTTTTAGCTTATGCTCTTTAACTCTCTCTTCAATATTATCAGTTACTCCTACATATAAAACACCATTAGGTTTATTTGTCATGATATAAACATACCAATATTTCATACTCTCTGCTATGAGATTCCTGCTTTCGCAGGAACTTATTCAATTAAATCCAATTCCACCTTTAAATTATCAATAATAAATTCTTGTCTAGATGGTGTGTTTTTGCCCATGTAAAAGGCTAATAACTTTTCTATTGACATATTATCATCTAACATCACAGGATCTAATCTTATGTCTTCGCCTATAAAATGTTTAAACTCATCGGGTGATATTTCACCAAGCCCTTTAAATCGGGTAATTTCTGGTTTTGGTTTTAATTTTTCAATGGCATTAACGCGCTCTTCTTCGGTGTAACAGTAAATGGTTTCTTTTTTATTTCTTACCCTAAAAAGCGGTGTTTGTAATATGTACAAATGGCCTTCTTTTATAACTTCTGGAAAAAATTGTAAAAAGAATGTTATTAATAAAAGGCGAATATGCATACCATCAACATCGGCATCGGTAGCTATTACCACATTGTTATAGCGCAAATCTTCTAAAGATTCTTCAATATTTAAAGCCGCTTGTAGTAAGTTAAACTCTTCGTTTTCATAAACTATTTTTTTTGTTAATCCGTAGCAATTTAAAGGTTTTCCTTTTAAGCTGAAAACTGCCTGCGTGTTTACATCACGAGATTTTGTGATGCTACCTGAAGCCGAATCTCCCTCTGTTATAAACAAGGTTGTTTCTAGATTTCTTTCGTTTTTAGTATCGCCAAAATGCACACGACAATCGCGTAATTTTTTATTATGAAGACTGGCTTTTTTTGCGCGGTCTCTGGCTAATTTTCTAATACCTGAAAGTTCTTTGCGTTCACGCTCTGCTTGTAAAATTTTCTTTTGAAGCTTATCTGCTACTTCAGGGTTTTTGTGCAGAAAGTTATCTAGCTTGGTTTTTACAAAATCGTTTATGTAAGTACGTACGGTTGGGTAATCGCCTCCCATTTCGGTTGAGCCTAATTTGGTTTTTGTTTGACTTTCAAAAACAGGCTCCATTACTTTTATGGCAATGGCTGAAATTATAGATTTTCTAACATCGGAAGCATCATATGTTTTACCGTAAAATTCTCTAATAGTTTTAACCACTGCTTCTCTAAAAGCATTTAAGTGTGTACCACCTTGGGTTGTATTTTGTCCATTTACAAATGAGTGGTATTCTTCACTATATTGCGTTTTACTATGCGTTATAGCTACTTCAATATCATCACCACGCAAGTGAATTATTGGGTATAATAAATCTTCTGCTTTTGTACTTTCGGTTAATAAATCTTTTAATCCGTTTTCACTATAAAACTTTTCACCGTTAAAAACTATGGTTAATCCCGGGTTTAGGTAAACATAGTTTTTTAGCATTTTAACTATGTATTCATTTCTAAATTTATAGTTTTTAAAAATAGATTCATCCGGCACGAATGATACTTTGGTACCCTTACGGCGTGATGTATCATCTAACATTTCTTTACCGGTAAGCTCGCCTTTTTCAAATTCGGCTGAGGCCGATTTACCATCGCGTGTAGATTCTACTCTAAAATAATTTGATAGTGCATTTACGGCTTTTGTACCAACACCGTTTAAACCTACAGATTTTTTAAAGGCTTTTGAATCATACTTTCCACCGGTATTCATTTTAGAAACCACATCAACCACTTTACCTAAAGGAATACCGCGCCCGTAATCGCGCACTATAACTTTATTGCCTTGAATTGAAATATCGATGGTTTTACCGGCACCCATCACAAACTCATCAATAGAGTTGTCTAAAACTTCTTTTAGAAGGATGTATATACCATCATCTGGCGAAGAACCATCACCTAATTTACCAATATACATCCCTGGGCGCATTCTAATATGCTCTTTCCAGTCTAATGAACGTATATTATCTTCGGTGTAATTGGTTTGTTCAGCCATAAAGAAAGTAGATTTTTAGTGATTGCTTGCTAATATAATACAACACCACAAAATATAAAATAGGGTGCGCACAAAATAATTAACAATTGTGTGTAGATTGTTGTTGAGAACGTTTATTAAACGTTCTATTGTGGGTTTTTAACCTATAAAATCACGAAATTTCTTATGTGCCTTACAAAGAAACTATATGTATTTGAAATATAACCTAGTTGGTTTTACACGTTAAATAAGAAATGCATCACATCACCATCTTTAACAATGTAGTTTTTACCTTCAACACGCATTTTACCGGCTTCTTTAACTTTGGCTTCGCTACCAAATGACACATAATCATCGTAAGCTATAACCTCGGCTCTAATGAAACCTTTTTCAAAATCGGTGTGAATTACGCCTGCTGCTTGTGGTGCACTGGCGCCAACATCAACAGTCCATGCTCTTACTTCTTTTACACCTGCAGTGAAATACGTTTGCTGATTTAATAGTTTGTAAGCTGCTCTAATAAGTTTTGAAGCTCCTGGTTCTTCTAAACCAACATCTTCTAAAAACATTTGACGTTCTTCGTAGTCTTCTAATTCGTTAATATCGGCTTCGGTGCCAACTGCAAGTACTAAAACTTCAGCGTTTTCATTTTTAACAGCTTCTTTAACCTGTTCTACATAATCATTTCCTGAAACTGCAGCGCCTTCATCTACATTACAAACGTACATTACAGGTTTGTCTGTTATAAACTGTAATGGTTTTACGTAGTCTTCATAATCTTCTTCACTAAATTCAATAGCTCTTACAGATGTTCCCGCTTCTAAAGCTGCTTTAATTTTTAACAATACAGCTTCTTCTGCTTGTGCTTCTTTATTACCTGTTTTGGCGGCACGTTTAACTTTATCTAGCTTTTTATCGGCTGTTTCAAGATCTTTTAATTGTAGCTCCATATCAATGGTTTCTTTATCTCTAATAGGGTCTACGCTACCATCAACATGTACAATATTATCATTATTAAAACAACGCAACACGTGCAAAATAGCATCGGTTTCCCTAATATTTGCTAAAAACTGGTTTCCTAAACCTTCGCCTTTGCTGGCGCCTTTAACTAAGCCTGCAATATCTACAATTTCAACAGTTGCAGGAATTACGCGTTCTGGGTTTACCAATGTTTCTAATTTTTCCAGTCTTGGGTCTGGAACATTCACCACGCCTATATTAGGTTCTATGGTACAAAAAGGGAAGTTTGCACTTTGTGCTTTTGCGTTTGATAAACAATTAAATAACGTTGATTTACCTACATTTGGTAATCCTACAATGCCTGCTTTCATTGAACTATATTTTTCATTTCCGTTAAAACGGAAATTTTTTAACTTCTATTTCTTATATAAATTTCCCCACTACATGGGAATCTATTTTGCGAGTGCAAATGTAGTTAATTAGATGAATAGATTATTTAGAAATTTTGTTTTATTACATGCTAGTAAAAAAGAAACCAAAAACTAAGAACATAAAACAAACAAAAACACTTATTATAGAAAAAACAACTATAAAAAACATTAGTTTACCAAAATACATCCAAAAGCCTTTATATGGTTTTTCATCATGCATTTTTCTAAAATAAAAAATCCTAAGCTTTCACTTAGGATTTTTATATAAAAATAACGCTTAGCGTTTAATCTTCTGGGTGCATAAAACGTTGTTTTGCCAATAATTCTTCTTCTGTTTCAACAACATCTTCATCTGGCACACAACAGTCTACCGGACAAACAGCAGCACATTGTGGCTCATCATGAAACCCTTTGCACTCTGTACATTTATCTGGTACAATGTAGTATAACTCATCACTAATGGGTTCTTGTGCCTCATCGGCATCAACTTCAGTACCGTTAGTCAATACTATTTTTCCTTCTAAACTTGTACCGTCTTTATAACGCCAGTCATCGGCGCCCTCATAAATTGCAGTGTTTGGGCATTCTGGTTCACAAGCGCCACAATTTATACATTCATCTGTTATTATAATTGCCATACCGTTTTTTCTCTTGAGTTTGCTTAAATTTGCAGTTGCAAAAATAAAGCCAAAACCATTCAAAACCAAATTAAGCATGCATTTAGAACAAAGAATTAATGCTTTTGTAAAATTAGGAGATTTTTTAAGGCAATTTTCTAATGAAGTTGTTACTAAACACGATAATATTGAATATAACAACCTGTTTTTTGATGGTTTTAAGCATCAAATAAAACTAGCAAAAGAACACAATGGTTGGTTTACCACAGAAAACCTTCATTTTGCCTTTAAAAATTGGGCAAATGCTTTAACAACAAACAATATAAACACTTGGTTAAAGCCCTATAAAACCCAAGTATCGTCTCCTAAAAAGGTTGCTATAATCATGGCCGGAAACATTCCTTTGGTTGGGTTTCATGATTTTTTATCGGTACTCATAACAGGGCATGATGTTCTTGTAAAACAATCATCAAATGATAAACATTTACTACCATTTTTAGCTAAATATTTAGAACATGTTGAACCCAATTTTAAAGGCAAAATAGCTTTCACACAAGAAAAATTAGAAAATTTTGATGCCGTAATTGCTACTGGCAGTAACAATACCGCTCGTTATTTTGAATATTACTTTAAAAATAAGCCTGCTATTATTAGAAATAACCGTAATTCTGTAGCTATTTTAACAGGTAATGAAACCGATGAAGATTTACAAAATCTTTCAGAAGATATTTTTAGATATTACGGTTTAGGCTGCCGCAGTGTTTCAAAACTTTTTGTGCCAAAAGGCTATAACTTTGACGCTTTTTTTAAAGCCATTTACCATTGGCACCCCATTATAGAAGGCGCCAAATACGCTAATAATTACGACTATAATAAAGCCGTTTATTTAATGAGCGAATTTGATATGCTAGAAAACGGTTTTTTAATGATAAAAGAAGATGAAAGTTACGCATCACCCATTGCAACCATTTTTTATGAATTTTATGACAACATTAACCGTTTAAAAGAAAAATTAAACGATGAAGCGCAGCAAATACAATGTATTGTTGCTAAAGGTTTTTCTGAAAATGAAGTGGCTTTTGGAGCTACTCAAAATCCTAAACTTTGGGATTATGCGGATAGTGTCGATTCTATTGAATTTTTATTATCAATTTGACGAAAAAATTATTGAATTTTCACCAACAATTAAGCAATTAATTGCAAACTTTGCATCTTTAAATTTTACCACACAAAATGAGAAAACACAACTTTAGTGCAGGACCTTGCACTTTACCTCAAGAAGTATTATTAAAAGCATCACAAGCTGTTGTTGAGTTAGATAATAGCGGTTTATCACTAATAGAAATATCTCACAGAAGCAAAGCCTTTGTAGACATAATGGAAAACGCTAGAGCGCTTGCTTTAGAGTTGTTAGGTTTAGAAGGTAAAGGCTACAAAGCCTTATTTTTACAAGGTGGTGCTAGTACACAATTTTTAATGGTTGCTTTAAACCTATTAGAAAAAAGAGCTGGTTATTTAAACTCTGGTGCTTGGGCTGCAAAAGCTATTAAAGAAGCTGCCATTTATGATGATGTTTATGAAGTAGCATCATCAAAAGACGCCAACTATAACTACATACCTAAAGGGTATGAAATTCCTGAAAACTACGATTATTTCCACTGCACATCAAACAACACCATTTATGGTACGCAAATGAAAGCGTTCCCAAAATCGCCAATACCAATGGTTTGTGATATGAGTAGTGACATTTTTTCGCGTAGTTTAGATTTTTCACAATTTGATTTAATATATGCTGGTGCTCAAAAAAATATGGGGCCTGCAGGTACAACATTAGTTGTTATAAAAGAAGATATTTTAGGTAAAGTATCGCGTAAAATACCATCAATAATGGATTACAAAGTACACATAGACAAAGGTAGTATGTTTAATACACCTCCTGTTTTTGCTGTGTACACATCAATGCTAACATTACAATGGTTAAAAGACCTTGGAGGTATTGCCGCTATTGAAGAAGAAAACGAAAAGAAAGCGCGTTTAATGTATTCTGAAATAGATTTAAACCCATTATTTAAAGGTTTTGCCGCTAAAGAAGACCGTTCTACAATGAATGCTACCTTTACTTTAGAAAACGAAAACCTTAAAGAAACGTTTGATACTATGCTAAAAGAAGCCAACGTTAACGGCTTAAATGGCCATAGAAGCGTTGGTGGTTACAGAGCATCAATGTACAACGCCTTATCTTTAGATAGCGTAAAAGCTGTTGTTGAAGTAATGAGCGAATTAGAAAGAAAAGCTTAAATAGTTTACCGTAAACAATTGCAGTGTGCAGTTGCTTGCCCAAACTAAAAAATAAAATCAATATTACGTTGAAAGCCTTAAGTTTAAAAAACTTTTAACTTTTAACATTACAACTTTTAACTAAAAAAAATGAACGTATTAGCAAATGATGGTATTTCACAAAGTGGAATAGATGCTTTAGAAAAAGCAGGTTACAATGTTAGCACAACAACAGTAGCCCAAGAGCAGTTAATAAATTACATTAATGAAAAAGACATCAGTGTACTTTTAGTACGTAGCGCAACCACTGTGCGTAAAGATTTAATTGATGCTTGCCCAAACCTAAAAATAATTGGTCGTGGTGGTGTTGGTATGGATAATATTGATGTAGAATATGCCAGAGAAAAAGGCTTACACGTAATTAATACACCAGCAGCGTCATCACACTCTGTAGCAGAATTAGTATTTGGACACCTTTACGGTTTAGCTCGTTTTTTACATAACGCTAACCGCGAAATGCCTTTAGAAGGTGATAGTAATTTTAAAGGTTTAAAAAAGGCGTATGCTAAAGGCACAGAGCTTAAAGGTAAAACTTTAGGTGTTTTAGGCTTTGGTAGAATTGGTCAGGCAACAGCAAAAGTAGCTTTAGGTGCTGGTATGAAAGTTATTGCTTTTGATCCGTTTTTAGAAAAAGCTAACTTAGAGTTAGAATTTTTTGATGGCCAAAAAGTAAATTTTGATATTGAAACTATCTCTAAAGAAGAGGTTTTAAAACAAGCCGATTTTTTAACATTACACGTACCGGCTCAAAAAGATTACGTTATTGATGAAGCTGAATTTAACATGATGAAAGATGGTGTTATTTTAGCTAATGCAGCACGCGGTGGTGTGGTAAACGAAGTTGCTTTAGTAAAAGCTATTGAAAGCGGAAAAGTAGCAAGAGCAGCACTTGATGTTTTTGAAAAAGAACCAAAACCAGAAATTCAGTTATTAATGAATCCTTCATTATCTTTAACACCTCATACTGGTGCAGCAACTAATGAAGCCCAAGATAGAATTGGTACAGAATTAGCATCGCAAATTGTAAGCATACTTGGGTAAACACTCAAAATGTGACCAAAATATTATAAATGAGTCTCAACTATAGAAGTTGGGACTTTTTTTGTACCTTCAAAATCCATTTTTTAACCATAAAAACTAATACAGATGTCTGGAATTTTAGATTTATTAAACAGCGACCTTGGAAAAACACTTATTAACGGTGTTGCGGGTCAAACCAATCAACCACAAAACAAAACACAAGATGTTTTAACAATGGCTTTACCAGTGTTAATGCAAGCTATGAAACGTAATGCTTCTACACCAGAAGGTGCCCAAGGTTTAATGAGTGCATTAAACAATAAACACGATGGTAGTATTTTAGATAACCTTGGCGGTTTATTTAACGGTGGTGTTGATGATAATGTAATGAATGATGGAAGTAAAATTTTAGGACACGTGTTAGGTGGCAAACAACAAGCCGTAGAAAATACTTTAGGCGCAAAAGCAGGTATGGATGCTGGTTCTGTTGCACAAATATTAAAAGTTGCTGCACCAATTTTAATGGGTGTTTTAGGCAAACAAACAAGACAAAATAATGTAAGCAACCAAAATGGTATTACAGATTTACTAGGTGGTTTAATTGGCGGTAGTTCTGCTAGTAACGAGCAAAGTTTTTTAGAATCTATTTTAGATGCCGATGGTGATGGTAGCGTAGTTGATGATGTTGCTGGCATGGTATTAGGCGGAAGTAAAAAGAAAGGTGGCCTTGGCGGATTGCTAGGTGGCCTTTTTGGAAAATAAATGTGTATTTATTTTATTTATACAAAGACTGAGTTTTAAAACTCGGTCTTTTTTTTGTTAAAAACTGTTATACAACAACCATTTACAGATTCATTTTTGTAAATTTAATACAAAACGCAACGTTTACTCAAGCAAATAAACCGTTACCTCATTCACTCTTTTAAAACTTAAGTAATGGTTTTAATTTTAGGGTATTATTATAAAAATATTCATCATGAAAAAACTAAATTACATACTTGTATTATTAATAACTAGCGTAATAGTTTTAAACTGTAATACCACCAAACAGCCTGTAAACAATAAAAATATTACAGAGCAAACTGAAAACTTAAAAGTTAATGATACTGTAAAAATTGCTAATGAAGAACTAGAATACGAGATTATAATTATAGATCCTGGTTACGCTACTTGGTTAGCTTCTATGGCAAGACCCGAAGGTTTTTATTCACAACAATACATGGAAAACAGAAATAGAATTTTTGTTATTGAATGGAACCAACGCGTACTACAACCAAATGTTTACAACCCTAGTTTATATGAACTTCAAATAGATTACAGTCCGCAAATTGATTATGGTTATGAGGTAAATTATAAACTATACAATTACTTTATTTACTTTCAGTTAAAATACAACCAAAAGCTTGGGCCTTTTAATGTTAGAATTTAGCAATGCTTAAATAAACTCTAGTTCTTTAAAATTCTAAATTTTAATATGTGAAAAAGTTATGTACTTTTGCACACAAATTAACGCTGTGAATAAATTAAAAGAACGTTGGGGTATAGAATCTAATTGGCAAATTGCTGTAATTTTTATAGTTTTTGCTGTAACAGGCTCAACGGCATCGTACATTGGAAAACCCATATTAAAATTTTTAAATATAACTACAGAAGGTTTTGGTAGTTTTGGCTATTGGGCTATACGTATTGTTTTACTTTTTGTAGTATATCAATTTTTACTTGTTTTTTTTGGTTGGCTTTTTGGGCAGCACAAATTCTTTTGGAACTTTGAAAAGAAAATGTTAAAACGCTTAGGCTTAGGAAAATTTATCAAATAAACTTAGTTATTCTATACTATATATGAAGAATAAAAAAGAGCCAAACATAGTGTTTAGCTCTTTTTTTTTATGACTTCTTTTTATAAGCTTATTATTCAATAATTTTAATATCAATTGATGTCCTACTTTGCCATCCAGTAACATCGGTTACAGAATAAGCGCAGTGGTAATCACCTGTATCAATATCATCAGGAATTGCAACGGCTACATTAATTTCATATGAAGTTAATCCATCTTCAACAGTAAAATTTTCTAAATAAATTAAAGGATTTACTGCTTGTTTTTTAGGCAACAAATTACATACAGCTTCTTGGTCATCATGTGTATGATGGTCAAAATTATGATGTATATCTAAGCTATATGAAGCTAATTCAACATTATCAGTAACTTGAGCTCTAAAATTATAGGTTTTACCTCTTTCTAATTCAATACAAGGTTTAGGGAAACCTTCAGTGTAATTAATACTTATTGTTGGTTTCGTTTCGTCAACATTTTCATCATCTGAACAACCAAAAAAAGCTGTAATAATAACTACAATAAAAAGAAATTTTGCTGTAAATTTCATATTTAAGATTTTGTTATGTCAATATGAGCTTCGTATCTTTTAATAACACCATCTTCATCTTCAATTGCAATTTCTATATGATATTCTCCAGCTGGTGCTGTTGTTGGTACATCAATATGCTCATGAAATTCAGCTTCTGTTTTTTCATGGTATCCTTCTGAAAAAGTTTTCTCAAAATCCCACTCAGTTTCACCTTCACCTACAGTTAAACCGTGTGCGTGTACATCAACATCTATACTATGTATTCCATTTACAGCTGCAATATCAAATTCTAAGTGAAAATCTTCTCCACGTACTACAGTTTCATCAATAGAAATATTACTTAATGTTGTTGGGTGTACAATATCAATATGCCCTTCAACTTCAGTACTGTTTCCTAATTCATCAACTACAGTTAATGTAATATGGTATTCACCTGCTGGTGCGGTAGCAGGAATATCTATATGCTTATGAAATTCTGCATTAATAGCTTTTAAGCTTTCATCAGTGTATGTTTTTTCGTAATCCCATTCTTCTTCACCTTCTCCAACTGGTAAATCGTGTGCATGAATATCAACAGACACGCTACTTACAACGTTTTCTGCATAAATTTCAGCTTCCATATGGATATCTGAACCTATATAAGCCATAGGCTCTTTTGAGTGCATACTTCCTTCTCCAAATTCAAAATCTGATATTTGAGGAGCCGCATCGGAAGGATTACTATCGTCATCACTACATGACACTAATGCTATTGATAAAAATGCGAAAATTGCTAAGCGTTTTAAATTTTTTTTCATCTTTTCTTTGGGTTTTAAATTAAATTTTTATGTTTGATTAAATTGGTATTGTTAACGATATTGATATATTTCTACCAGGTTCTGGCACATCTATAAGTCTATAAAAACTGGTGTGATTAAAATATTGAGTATTGAATACATTGTTTACCTTGAAACGAAATTCTAGAGGTTTACTAGTGTTAAACACGTTTAAATTACTTAATAATGAAAGGTTTAATAATTGATAACCATTGGTTTTTTCTTCGGGCGGTACAATATCATTTTGATTTGCTGTAATACGATAATCTGCAAAAAACTGTAAATTTTCAAAAAACAATATATTTTTATTTATTTTATAATTAGCAGATATTAAACCTGATAAAGGAGGAGAAAAAGGTATTGTAAAGTTCTTTTTAGGTCCTGTTGTTTGCTTTGAATACACATACTCTAACGATGTATTTAGCCCAAGATTATCTAGAATATTATAGCCTATATTTAGCTCTCCACCATACCTAAACACTTTGGTTTGTGTGTATTCATAAATTTGAAGTGTTTCATAATAATTTGGTGTTGGATTTAAGTATATAAAATTTTCAAAAAAGTTTACAAAAGGACTAAGACCTATGGTGAGTTTATTGGATGTATAATCTATTTCTGCATCAATTTGATATGATGCCTCCGGATCTAAATCTATGTTTCCACGTTCAAATCTGTACATATGGTAATTCACACCATCTGAAGCTAATTCATTAGCCAATGGTATTCTAAAGCTTTTACCAACATTTAATTTGTATGTTGTTTTAGGTGCTGTATAACTTAAGCCTACAGACCCACTTACACTATTAAAGTTAAGCGTTTTGTTTTGAGCACGTTGTAAGTATATATTTGAAGTTGAACCATCTTGATTATTAATCGTTGTTTGAAACCAATCTGTGTAAGATTTAGTTTTAACAGTACCAAAATCATAACGTAAGCCGCCTTGAAAATGTAAATTTTCGTAAATATCAAAATGGTCAAAGGCAAAAGCCCCTATTGTAAACCTATCATATTCAGGAATTAAAAAGCCCCAACCACCAATATTATTGTTTTGATATTCTGTATTTACACCAAATACAATATCATGGTTTTCATTAGGTTTGTATACATCACGGGCATTTAATGATATAGTATTTTTGTAAAAAACACGTTCTTTACTATCATCTGGCTTAGGCATAAAACCGTGTGGTACAGGTTCTGAATGTTCTTCACGATGATTATTTTGAAATCCAGCTTCAATATGAAACGTATGCTTATTATTATAAAATGTGCTATTGTTTACAACTTTAAAGTGATTTACTTTATGGTATGGTAAGTCTATATCTCTATCATCGCTATCATAATCAATAGTAGATGTTCTCACCTCTAAACCATGCGCATTTGCAAAAAACCCATTTTTAGCGTTTACATTGCTAAAAAAGGTTTCTGTTTTAAAATTATCGCCAATATACCCCACACTAAAAGCAGCATTAGCTTCAAAACCAGCAGTATTTCTTAATTGATTGTTGTGCAAGTTAAAAACGTAACTTTCATAGTTAATTGTACTAGTAGGTACTTTATAATCGGCATAATCTCTATAGGTTAAACGTGTTCTGTAATACCATTTTTCCTTTCGGCTTTGTATGCCTACAGATACACCTAACAAGTCGTTATTAGTCTCAGCTAATAAATTAACTTCACCCATAAAAGTGTTTAATAAAGGTGTTTTAGCGGGTTGAATATCAACCACACCAGCAATAGCATCAGAGCCATACAACAAAGAGGCTGCACCTTTTATTATACTAATGTTTTCAATACCGTATTGGTCTATTTCTAAACCATGGTCATTGCCCCATTGTTGTGCTTCATGTTTTATACCATTTTGCACAACACTTACTCTGTTAAAGCCTAAACCTCTAATTATAGGTTTAGATTGACCTGAACCTATATTTACTGTGCCAACTCCAGGTATTTTGCTTAAGGTTTGCATTAAACTATTTTCTCTATTAGCCAGTAAAAACTGTTTAGAAACCAACTCTGAAACCATAGGTGTTTCATGTTTTATTTCTTCTTTGGTTTTAGCTTTAACAACTATTTCATCTAGATTAGTTGTTTTGGTATCGAGAAAAATTGAAACTTTATTTGTCTTTGAATGTACTTCAACTGAAATAGTTTTTGAAGCAAATGCCACATGCGAAACCGTTAATACGTAAGTTCCTTCAGGAACATCATAAAAAACAAACTCACCTTTTTTATTGGAAAGTGCGTGTAAACTATTTTTGCCAGTAATTGTTGCGCCTTCAATAGGTTTTGTTGTTTTAGCACTAGCTATAAAACCTTTTATTTGAAAATGGTTTTGGCTAAATACTGAAGCAGTAATGCACATACAAAAACATAAGCCCAATGTTTTATAAAACATGGTAAATATCTAATAAATGTTAAGCAATTTTTTTTGAAAAAATTTTAGTAAAAATGGAAATACACTAAAATTTATTCTTTAGTTTTTTGAAGTATGTACCCACTAATAATTAACACAACACATACTAATACTGTTGTTTGAAATATAAAATAAGTACACTTTACTGTAGCGGTGGTGGCCTTGAAAATAATTGATTTATTTCTTCTGTTTTAACACTAGTAAAAGTACTGGATATTGGTGTACTTTTATCTAATATAAAAAGCTTTATTTCTAAAGTAAAATTAGTATCTTGTGGTGCAAGTATTGGCTTTAAGCCTTGTGTTGTAACAATATCACAAACAGCACAATCTAAGTCTTTATCATCATGACAATCATGAGACAAAGCGTGTAATCCTAACACTTTTACAGTTAGGAACAACGCCATTAAACAAAGAGCTATTTTTCTATTTTGTTTTATAATAATTATCACAACTATTAATGGTGCCTATAAATTAAACACACAATTTGAAGCCGTAAATATACTGCTATTAAATTTTTGTTGCAACTATGTTGCCTTTATTTATTAAAGTTTAGAATGAAAAAGGTGAAAATTATTATAACTATCTATTTTAAATAACGTGTTTTACTAAAGTTTTTTCTGTGTTTTTAAAACAAAAGTATACAACCACATTAACGTAAAGGTTGGTATAACATCTAAATAGGGAAATGCTTCTTCAATAAATGATATAACTGCAGCAATTTTTCCCTCTTTTCCTTTGTAAAGTTTTGTCATTAAATAAGCCGATGCTGGTGCCCAAATAAAATCGAACGCCGGAAAAATAAATGACACATACCCTAAAGCATCAAAAACAATACTTAAGGCTAATATTTTGTATTTACTCATAAATTATTTTTTAATAATTTGATTACAAGAAATATACCAAAAATTAGTAACTGCTACTTCCCTATTAACTTTAAAAACTCGTTACGTGTTTCAATTTTTTCAAACTGACCTCTAAAACCAGATGTTGTGGTTGTAGAATTTTGTTTTTGTACACCACGCATCATCATACACATATGCGATGCTTCAATTACAACAGCAACACCTTGTGGTTTTAACGTATCATTTATACAATCTAAAATTTGTTCAGTTAAACGCTCTTGCACCTGTAGTCTTCTTGCAAAAACATCAACTATACGAGGCAATTTACTTAAACCAACAATATGTCCGTTTGGTATATAAGCAATATGAACTTTACCAAAAAATGGTAATATATGATGTTCGCAAAGCGAATAAAGCTCAATATCTTTAACAATAACCATTTCATTGTAAGACTCTTTAAACATGGCGCTTGTTAAAATTTCAACAGGGTCTTGCTCATAGCCTTGAGTTAAAAATTGCATGGCCTTAGCTGCGCGTTCTGGGGTTTTTAAAAGGCCATCGCGTTTGGTGTCTTCACCTAAATCTTCAATAATTTTTTTATATCTATCTTTCACATCATCAGTTACCTGTATGCTGTATTCTTCAAACTTTTTATAAGGCATTGTATATATTTTTTCTTTTAAAGTAACATTTGTAAGTTAAAATAGTTGTTTTATTAATAAATATCAAAAAAAACACCATCACATTAATTTTGCTGGTTAACATCTAATATAGTATTTTCATAGCCCTAATAAAAATTGCATGATTAAAGCCAAAAACATACATAAGTTTTATAATGATTTACACGTTTTAAAAGGTGTTGATGTTGATGTTAAAAAAGGTGAAGTAGTATCAATTGTTGGTGCTTCGGGAGCTGGTAAAACAACTTTGCTTCAAATTTTAGGCACTTTAGATAATGCTTCAAAAAAGGAAGATTTTGAGTTAAACATTAATAACACCAACCTAACATTACTATCTGATAAAGCTTTGGCTAAATTTAGAAACAACCACATTGGTTTTATTTTTCAATTTCATCAATTATTACCGGAATTTACTGCTATTGAAAACGTTTGCTTACCAGCATTTATTAAAGGCACACCAAAAAACGAAGCAGAAACCAGAGCTAAAGAATTGTTAGATTTTTTAGGTTTGAAACACCGTTACAACCACAAACCTAGTGAAATGTCTGGTGGTGAACAACAACGCGTAGCGGTTGCTAGAGCTTTAATTAATAAGCCCGATTTAATTTTTGCTGATGAACCTTCGGGAAATTTAGACAGCGAATCGGCTGAAAATTTACATAATTTATTCTTTAAACTTCGTGACGAATTTGGGCAAACATTTGTTATTGTAACACACAACGAAGAACTGGCAAATATGGCCGACAGAAAGCTAACCATGGTTGATGGCAAAATTATTTATTAAGAAAAACTCTTTTTTTGTTTAGTTTTTTACTATTTTAGTTGAACACTTACAAAATAGAAAGATGCAGCTAAATACCATACCAAAAAATGAAGATGATAGGCTTTTAGCTGTAAAAAGCTATAATCTTGAAAGAAATCAAGACAACGCAGATTTTAATAATATTACAGAACTTGCTAGCGCTTTAACTAATATACCAAATGCCTTAATTTCAATTGTTGATAAAGAAGAGGTTTGGTTTAAATCGGCTAAAGGACTGGATATTTGTAGCTCAGACCGTAATTTATCATTCTGTAATTATGCCATAAACAGCAACGATGATGTTTTTACTATTGAAGACACCACAAAAGATTTACGTTTTATAAATCACCCATACACCAAGAATGATAAAAACCCTATTATATTTTATGCAGGCGTTTGTTTAATAGATGAAAACAACTATAAACTTGGTACTTTATGCGTTATAGATAGTAAACCCAATTCTATAAATACTAAACAAAAAAACAATTTAAAAATACTTGCTAAACAAGTTGTAAAACTTATTGAATTAAATAAAAGTAATGCCAAATTAAAGCAAACTAAAAGAAAACTTGTAAAAAGAAACAAAATGTTAAAAGGGTTTGCATCTCAGGTTGCACATGATATGAAAATGCCTTTAGCTAATATGATTTTAACCTCAGATATTTTAAAATCTAAATACAAAAAGAATTTAGACCAAAAAGGTGAAGATTACATAAACAACATTAAAAGTGCGTCATTATCACTTAATAACTACATTAACAACCTTTTAAATTACTACGAAAACAGTAATTTAAGTAAAAAAAATGTGGAAATGTTTTCATTTAATCAATTACTTGAAGAAGTCATTGATATGCTAAACATAAAAGTAAACTGCTCTGTAAATATTCCTGATAGAGACCAAGATATAACCACCAACAGAGCTGCGCTTGAGCTAATTTTGCTTAATTTAATAACCAACAGCTTAAAATACAACAACAAACCTGAAACTATAATAGATATTGATTTAAATACAGCACAAAACGATTTTTATATTATTGAAGTTTCAGACAATGGCATTGGCATACCTAAAGAAAAACAAAAGAAAATTTTCAAATTATTTTCAACCATTGAAGAAACCGATCGTTTTGGGCAAAAGGGTCATGGTATTGGCTTATCTACTGTAAAAAAATTAGTAAGCAAATTAGGTGGCAATATTAGCGTAAAATCTACAATTGGCATGGGCAGTACCTTCAAATTTTCAATAAAAAAAAGACCTTAAATTTATAAATTCCAGTCTATTTTAAGATGTTTTTTTTTAATGTACTATCTTCGGTTTTTAATTAAAACTTCCGTTTCGCTAATTTAAAAAGTGCTAATAACGGACCAATAGCTAGTATTAAAAACAAATATTGAACTGGTAAAACAAGCGTTAAATAATTTAATGTTTGAATACTTATTATGGTGATGCTAAACCCCAAACAATTAACTATTGTGAGTGCTGTACCTTTTTGATTATTAGGAGCATTATGAGCTACTAAGGCTGAGAACAATGGCGAATCTGCAATAACAACCATACCCCAAAAAATCATAAATAATAAAAACATATTTTTTGATGCGTACAAAAAAAACAGCGGTGAAACTATACAACATAAGCAAGATAGCAACAATGCCATAGAAGCCACTAATTTAGTAGCATAAACCTGAGATAACTTACCCGAAATTACACAAGCCAAACCACCAACAGCAATTATACAAAAAGCTAATATTGATACATTAAAATTAAAAATTTGGTGGTGTGCTTTATAAGCATTTAAAATGAAAGGAATAAAAGCCCAAAAAGCATAAAGTTCCCACATATGTCCAAAATACCCAAAGGCAGCAACCCTAAACTTTCTGTTTTTAAAAACATTAAAAGTTACTTTAAAATTGAAACGTTGTAATGGGGCTCTAAATGGTCCGTTTGGTACAAAAACAACAACCAATAAACCACCAAAAATAGCTAGTAATGATGTAGTATAAATAACAAAATTTATAGAGCCGTTAATACTAAAATAATTTAATAAATGCGGAAACGCAGTACCTAAAACTAGGGCGCCAACCAAAAACCCTAATGATTTTCCTAAATTGTTTTTGTAATAATCTGCTGCTATTTTCATACCAACAGGATAAATACCCGCTAGAAAAAAACCTGTAAAAAACCGTAAAACAATTAAACTATAAACGCTATGGTTACCTATAAGCATAAACACATTAAAAACTGAAGCTATACAGGCACTAACAAAAAATACTTTTGAAGGCGAAAACCTATCAGCAATTGTAAATAGTGCAAATAAAAACGTACCCAAGATAAAACCAAACTGTACAGCAGCTGTTAAATGCCCTAATGCCTGAGCGTTCAAATTAAAAATAATAACTAAATCTTTAATTATAGCATTTCCAGCAAACCAAAGTGACGTGCAACAAAACTGTGCTAAAACTATTACGGGTAAAATATGTTTACTAATGGGCATTAATTGTTTCTTATACCAAATATACGTCTGCTAAACACACTATTATTTACAAAATTTTAAAAAAAATATGTCATAAAAAAAGGGCTTACATTAAAGTGCAGCCCTTTTTTTTTCTAACACATTTATAATTAATCTCCAAACGGATATGATTTTCCAAAAACTGTAATCATTGATGTTGTGTAGTTTATTTTAATGTCATTAATAGCGCCAACTTGTACATTTAAAATTCCAGATTTTACTTGGCGTGGTAGCAATGTAAAATGTAAAGGCTCTTCAACAGTTAAAGAATAGCCAACATTTTTTGAGCTAATACCGCTTTGCGTACCTTCTAGTAAATATTCATCATCCCAAATGTATAAAGGTGTATCACTACCCGCTACCCAAGTTCTTGTTGAATTCTCGGTATAATTTATTTCTGCACCAGAATCTTTAATAATTTTCCCATTATTTATAGTTACTTCATACTGTAAATTACCATTTGTATTGGCTCCTAAATTTTTAGTTTTATGCGTGCCTTCAACTTTAAAATTATTATGGTAATAGTTTGTAAATGTTGTGGTATGCTCACTATTTACATTTCTATACCAGTCTGTTGAAACAATAGTTGCAATACCTTTTCTTGTTACGCCATCTTTACAAACAATGCCAGTTCCATAATCAATAGTTATTGTTTTAGGAAATGTAGTAAAATCTAAAGGTTCTACTGTAATTGCTGGCGCATCATTTTTAGCTAGTATACTTTTGCTAGTAGCTGCGTTTTCTGAAACTAAAACAGCGTCTCCACTATTATTACCAATATCTTGAAAAACTTTGTTTATAGTGGTATACTCGGTTAGGGCTTCAACCGCTTCGGTTGTATTTTCTGCATTTGTTAATTGTTCAGTTTCTTCACAACTAAACAACACTAATAAAATAATTGGGGCTAGAATTTTTTTCATTGTTATTTTGGTTTGTTTTGTTAAATAACGCAAAAAGTTTCATATTATTAAAAACTCAAAGAACTATTTCATTTAAAACTAGCCATTTAAATGCATTTCATCGGATATTTATAAATAAATTGTTCTTTATCATATGAGTATTTTTAATGGCATTATTACTTTTGTAAAAAAACACATTTGAATTTTATTAAAACTGAAGATCTAAAAGATTTTTTAAACGAAAAAGTTTCACAATACAACAATCCTAAATTTATTGAAAGTGACCCTATTCAAATTCCGCATTTATTTTCTAATAAAGAAGATATTGAAATTGCCGGATATTTAACAGCTACAATAGCTTGGGGCAACCGTAAAAGCATTATTAATAATGCTAAAAAACTTATGCTTTTGCTAGACAATGCACCTTTTGATTTTATTAAAAACCATAAAGATACTGATTTAGAAAAGCTAGCACCCTTTGTACACCGCACTTTTAATGGTACTGATTGTATACAGTTTGTTAAAAGCCTTAAAAATATTTACATAAACCATAACGGGCTTGAAAAAGTGTTTGCTACATATGCTGAAAAAGACTCTTTGCAAACAGCTATTTCTCAATTTAAAACTATTTTTTTTGAAATAAACCATTTAAAAAGAACCCAAAAACATGTAAGCGATCCATTAAAAAATTCTGCTGCAAAACGTATAAATATGTTTTTACGTTGGATGGTAAGAAATGATAATACAGGTGTAGATTTTGGTATTTGGAAACAACTTTCACCAAAGCAATTATCATGTCCTTTAGATGTACATTCAGGCAATGTGGCACGTAAATTAGGTCTACTAACTAGAAAACAAAATGATGCTAAAGCTCTTTTTGAGTTAGATACAAACCTTAGAAAACTTGACAGTGAAGATCCTGTAAAATATGACTTCGCCTTATTTGGATTAGGAGTTTTTGAAGGATTTTAACATTTCTTTTAATTATCTTTAAAAAATATTTCAAATTTCAAATATTTATGAGAAAAACGTTTTTATTACTACTCCTATGTATTGCATTTGCCTCTAAAGCGCAATCTATTAAAATTCCCACAGACACCACTGTTGTTACCACACATAATACAACAGTAAAAGGCACATCATTTACCTACACTGCCGAAACTGGTATGCAGCCTGTTTGGAACAAAAAAGGCGATGCTATAGCAACTTTGTATTACACATACTACAGCCGAAATAATGTAAAAAATAATGCAAAAAGGCCTCTACTCTTTTCATTTAACGGCGGCCCTGGTTCTGCTTCGGTTTGGATGCACATTGCTTATACAGGCCCTAAAGTTTTAAATATTGATGACGAAGGCTACCCAATACAGCCTTATGGTGTTAAAGATAACCCAAATTCTATTTTAGATATTGCTGATATTGTTTACGTAAACCCAGTAAATACAGGCTACTCTAGAATGATTGCCGATAAGGATGGAAAGTTTCCAAAGCGTGATACGTTTTTTGGCATAAATGCCGATGTAGCCTATTTAGCCGATTGGATGCACACGTTTGTTACCAGAAAAAATCGTTGGCAATCTCCTAAATATATTATTGGCGAGAGTTACGGTGGCACCCGTGTAATGGGGCTTGCTAAAGAACTACAAGCTAAACAATGGATGTATTTAAATGGTGTAATTATGGTATCTCCTGCAGATTATAAGTTATACAACACATCGCAACCCATTTATTCGGCCTTAAACTTACCGTATTTTACAGCTGCCGCTTGGTATCAAAAAGCATTGCATAACGATTTGCAGCAGCAAGATTTACTTGATATTTTACCTGAAGCTGAAGGTTTTGCCATAAATAAACTAATGCCTGCTATTGCCAAAGGTGGTTTTATTTCAGAAACTGAAAAGCAAGAAATTGCTAAAAAAATGGCGTATTTATCTGGTTTAAGTGAAAAAGTTATTCTTCAGCATAATTTAGAAGTACCAACCTCATTTTTTTGGAAAGAGTTACTTCGTGAAAAATCAGGTCACACTATTGGCAGATTAGATTCTAGATACTTAGGTATTGATAAAACAGAAGCTGGCAATAAACCCGATTATAATGCCGAATTAACCTCATGGTTACACTCTTTTACACCTGCTATAAACTATTACATTAGAGAGCATTTAAACTTTAAAACCGATGTTAAATATAATATGTTTGGTAATGTACACCCATGGGACCGTAATAATAATGATGTACGCGAAGGTTTAAGGCAAGCTATGGCACAAAACCCGTATTTAAAAGTGCTTATACAATCTGGGTATTATGATGGCGCTACTACCTATTTTGGCGCAAAATATACCATGTGGCAAATTGACCCTAGCGGAAAAATGAAAGACCGTTTTACCTTTAAAGGTTACCGCAGCGGCCATATGATGTATTTAAGGCATGACGATTTAATTAAAGCTAATGATGATATTAGAACGTTTATTAAAAACTCATTAAGCAACGGTAAACCTGCTAAATACTAATGACTTATACAAAAAAAGAGGCTATCTTAAAAATAAGATAGCCTCTTTTTTTATGCTTAAAGCTTATTGTTTTATCCTTTTAACCATGCTTTGCGTAGCGCTTTTTGGGCTTCGGTTACATTGGTTAATTCTACAATTTTTTGACCTGTAGTATAAGGCTGTTTAGTTTTAGTTTTTATGGTGATTTCTTTACCATCTCTAACTAAAATTACTTCAATATCTTGCCCTTCTTCCCATAAAAACACTTCTTGCAAAACAGTATTAGCATTTTGCAGTGTTAAATTGGTGCCGTTAATGGTTTTAATAACATCATTTGGCAAAGCACCTTGCTCTGTCCAAAAGCTATTTTTGGCTACCATATCAGAAAAGTAAATAATACCTTTTTGTCCATCGCCACCAACAATGGGCATACCTTCCATTAAAATATAATTGGTTTTAACTTTACCTTCACCAATTTCTAAGCCTACTTTATTGAAAAACGCATTGTAATTTATAGGTGTATCTCCAATAACATGTGTGTTGAAAAATTCGGCTAAAGATGGGTATGTCATTGCTACAATTTCATCAATTAATTTATCATCTTCAAACGGTTTATTTTTCCCGTATTTATTAGATAATTCTTTCATTAAAGATAAAATACCTCGATTACCATTACTTTCTTCACGCAATAAAATATCAATACACATGCCTATTAATGCGCCTTTTTGGTACACATTTACGTATTGGTCTTTGTAAGGATCTTTCAAAACGTTTTCACTCATAATGGTAAAACTCATGCTGTCATCCATTAAAGCGGCCGATTGTATTTTACCCATAACTTTATTGTAAAATTCACTTTCATCAACCAAATCTTGATTTACCTGAAACAAGGTAGCAAAGTACTCTGTAACACCTTCATACATCCATAAATGTTTTGAGAAGGTTGGGTTATTATAATCAAAATAATGCACATCTTCAGAGTGTACACTTAATGGTGTTACTATGTGAAAAAACTCATGAGATACAACATCTATCATACCTTCAGCTAAAGCATCATCACTCATGCTTTCTGGCATTACTACAACAGTAGATGTATGATGCTCTAAAGCGCCAAAACCTTTTGGTGAGTCTTCTTTTTCTTCAGATAGATATAAATAAATATCATAACGCGGTGTAGCGTTAATATCGCCCATATACGTTTTTTGGGCTTGCATCATTTTATAAATAGTTTCTTTTAAAGACTTTGCAGAATGCACTTTATTTGGCGAGTACACGCTTAATACAATTTTAATATCGCCTACTTTAAATTCTTCAACATCTAAATTACCGTACATCATTGGGTTATCGGTAATATCAAAATAACGCGGTGCAAAATAACTTGTGGTTAACATTTCGCCATTGGCGCTTTTGGTTGTGTTTACCGTTTGAAGTGCCGATGTTCTAACAAAACTTGCTGGTGCGGTAACATCAACTTTGTATTGGTTATTTTTTAAAGAATCAAAATACCCAATAAATCCGTGTAAGTTTAATACATAATTATTAGGTTCAATATTTGTGCCCGATGGCGAAAATGGTACATCTTTGCCAATACCACCCTCATCTTCTTCATCATAAGTATCGTTTACTAAATAGGTAATTTTATCTAAATTTTTAGCTTGGGCAATGCTCCATGTGTTATCATCTAATTTAGTAACGGGCATTTCTTCACCTTTATAATTAATGGCTTTAAACCCTTCAATATATTTTCCAAAATCACTAACAGCATAGGTGCCTTGTACAACTTTTGGCAATCTGTAAGTTACGGTTTCAATAGTAAATCTTCCTGGGTTTATAGTTACCGGAGCTTTATCATTAGTTACCGCCGATAAATTTATGGTGGTTTCAATAGGGTTACTCACAGCTAAATCATTAACACTGTTTTTTGTAGAGCTACAACTAGCCAATACTATACCAGAAAAAATAGCTGCAAAAGTTCTTTTATTCATTATTTGTTAATTTTTAAGTTTGTTAAATGACGTGCAAAATAGTATTATGTTACAATTTCTCATCATAAGTTTTTGTTAAACATAGTATATTCGCACAATGCAAAGTACACTTATAAGTATTCTTACACCTTTTAAAAATACTGAAGTTTATTTAAATGAATGTATAGATTCTATTTTAAATCAAACTTACACTAATTGGGAATTATTAATTATTGATGATCATTCAACCGATAACAGCTACCAAGTTGTTGAAAAATATGCCCAAAAAGATAGCCGCATTAAGCTTTACAAAAACAATGGCAACGGCATTATTGATGCTTTACAACAAGCCTTTGCTAATAGTAGTGGTACATTTATTACCCGTATGGATAGTGACGATATAATGACCCCTAACAAATTAGAAGTTTTGGCCAATAATTTAATAACACACGGTAAAAAACACGTGGCTATTGGCTTGGTAAAATATTTTAATGCCAATGGCGTTGGTGCTGGTTATAAAAGTTATGAAACCTGGTTAAACCAACTTACTTTACATGGTAATAATTATGATGAAATTTATAAAGAATGTGTAATACCATCACCCTGTTGGATGATTCAAAGAGATGATTTACTAGCTTGTGATGCTTTTAACCCTATTATTTATCCTGAAGATTATGATTTAACATTTAGGTTTTACAAACATAATTACAGCTGTATACCTTGTAATGAAATTATACATTACTGGAGAGATTACAGCACCCGAACATCGCGCACGCACGTACATTATGCACAAAACCACTTTACAAGTTTAAAAGTGCATCATTTTTTAAACATAGATTACAACCCCAACAAAACACCTGTAATATGGGGCGCTGGCACCAAAGGCAAACTTATGGCTAAATTGTTTATTGAACATAACATAAGGTTTAAATGGATTTGTGATAACCCTAATAAAATTGGTAAAGATATTTACGGAAAAACATTGTTAAAATTTAACGCATTAGCCAACATACAAAACCCACAAAGTTTAATTACTGTAGCAAATAAAACTGCTCAAAAAGAAATTAAAACGTATTTAAAAAGTTTAAATTTAGAACCAATTAAGGATTATATATTTTTTTGCTAAAAATTTTACTTAATTTTGATTAATCAAAAAACAGTATGCAGTTTAAACACCCCGAACTTCTTTACGCTTTATTTTTACTGCTAATTCCAATTATTGTTCATTTATTTCAATTACGCAAGTTTAAAAGAGAAGCCTTTACAAATGTGGCTTTTTTAAAAGAAATAAAACAAAACTCGCGTAAAAGTTCTCAAATAAAAAAATGGCTTATATTAGCCACAAGGCTTTTACTTTTAGCAACTATTATTATTGCTTTTGCACAACCTTTTACAGCAAAAAACAATACGTTTAAAACCGAAAAAGAAACCGTTATTTATATTGATAATTCTTTTAGCATGCAAGCCAAAGGTAGCAAAGGCGAACTTTTAAAGCGTGCATTACAAGATATAGCTAGTAACTTACCTGAAAACAACAAGGTATCAATATTAACCAATAACAGCCTTTTTAAAAACACCACATTAAAAGCCATAAAAAATGATGTTTTACAAATAGATTATACGGCTAATAAACTTACTTTACAAGCCGTTTTACTTAAAAGTAAAACACTTTTTAGCAAACAAAAAAACACGCAAAAAAACCTTGTTGTAATTTCAGATTTCCAAGAAAACAATTCTAATTTAACTCCAGAAATTGACACATTAACCAACATACATTTGGTACAATTAAAACCCGTTAACACCAATAATATTGCTATAGATAGTGCTTATGTTGCTTCACAAAGTTTGGCCAACACACAACTAACGGTACTTTTAAAAAATAGTGGTAAACCTGTTAAAAATGTACCTGTTTCAATATTTAACAATACACGTTTAATTGCAAAAACATCGGTTGATATTAATAAAGAAGCCACCACAACGTTTTCTTTACCAAACACTAAAAATATAAACGGTAAAATAACTATTAATGATGCTAGTTTAAGGTTTGATAACAGTTTGTTTTTTAACATTAACAACAACCATAAAATAAACGTTTTAGCTATTAATAATGAAGATGATGATTATTTAAAACGCTTGTTTTCAAAAGATGAATTTAATTTAACATCGGTAAAAGCTAATGCGTTATCATATAACATAATTGACACTCAAAATCTTATAATTTTAAACGAACTTAACAACATACCAAATGCTCTAACATCGGCTTTAAATCATTTTACAAGTCAAGGTGGTATTGTTCTGTTAATTCCTTCAATAACTAGTAATTTACAATCTTACAATGCTTTTTTAAGTAACAGAAACATATCATTTAGCGCCTTAAATACTTCAGAAAAAAGTGTTACAACCATTAATTATGCACACCCAATTTACAACAACGGTGTTTTTGAAAAGCAGGTTAGTAATTTTCAATACCCCAAAGTGCAAAGTTTTTTTGAATTAACCTTAAATAACGCAAGTTCTGTTTTAAGTTTTGAAGACGGCAAACCACTTTTACTTCAAAATAAAAACACCTTTATTTTTACAGCCGCTTTAAACACAAAAAACTCAAATTTTAAAAGCTGGAATGTTATTGTGCCAACCTTTTACAATATTGCAAAACAAAGCTTTAAAGCACCAAAACTTTATTATTCAATAGGGAAAAATAATAGTTTTGAAATTGAAACTCAACTGCAACAAGATGATATTTTAACACTAGAATATGAAACCATTAGCCTTATACCAAGGCAAAAATATTTTAACAACAAAGTAGAAATAAACACTCAAGAAATGCCAAATGTATCGGGTGTTTACGCAGTTAAAAACAAGAATTCAATTGTTAGTAATGTTAGCTATAATTATGATAATTCTGAAAGTGATTTAACCTATAAAAATTTAGAAAACATAAAAAATGTAACTGTAAGCAATTCAATAACCAATGTTTTTAATACATTAAAAAGTGACGCCAAAGTTAATGCCTTATGGAAATGGTTTGTTATTTTTGCATTAGTATTACTCATTATTGAAATGCTCATCTTAAAATATTTTAAATGAACATACTTATAAAATCTGCCACTATAATTGATTCAAAAAGCGAATTTCACAACGCAAAACAAGATATTTTAATTGAAAACGGCACGATTTTAAAAATTGCCAAAAGCATAAAAAACCCAAATAATTACCCTGAAATTACGCATGATAATTTGCATGTATCTCAGGGTTGGTTTGATAGTAGTGTATCTTTTGGTGAACCTGGTTTTGAAGAACGCGAAACCATTGAAAACGGACTTAAAGTTGCTGCGGCATCAGGCTTTACAACTATTGCTTTAAATGCAAATACCAAACCGGTGTTAGATTCAAATTCTAATATTACCTTCATAAAAACTAAAACTGCTAATAACGCTGTAAGCGTATTACCAATTGGCGCCTTAACAGTTGGTGGAAAGGGCGAAGATTTAGCCGAATTATATGATATGACCACTGCTGGTGCTGTTTCGTTTTATGATTACAAAAAACCTATTAGTAACCCAAACCTCATGAAAATTGCATTACAATATGCTGCAAATTTTAATGGTTTGGTGCAATCATTTCCGCAAGAAAATAAAGTGGTTGGCAAAGGCGTTGTTAATGAACATATAACCAGCACAAAATTAGGCTTAAAAGGTATTCCGGCTTTAGCCGAAGAACTGCAAGTGGCACGCGATTTATTTTTATTAGAATACACGGGTGGCAAATTACATATTCCAACCATTTCAACAGCAAAATCTGTAGCACTTATAAAAGAAGCGAAAAAGAAAAAGTTAGATGTAACGTGTAGTGTAGCCATTCATAATTTATATTTTACTGATGACGTTTTAACAAGCTTTGACTCTAATTATAAAGTATTGCCGCCATTACGAACACAAACCGATATTGATGCCTTAATTGAAGGTATTAAAGATGGCACCATAGATATGGTAACCACAGACCACATGCCTATTGATATTGAAGAGAAAAAAGTAGAATTTGATCACGCTGCATACGGAACTATAGGTTTAGAAAGTGCTTTTGGTGCCTTACAAACTATTTTTAAAACCCAAAAAACCGTTGATATTTTAACCAAAGGCAAACAACGTTTTGGGGCTACATCAACCGCAATTAATGTTGGTGAACAAGCTAACATAACACTTTTTAATCCAGAAGGAGAATTCACATTTAGTAAAAACCATATAACATCAAAATCTAAAAACAGTATGTTTTTAGAAACAAGTTTAAAAGGAAATGTTTACGGTATAATTGCAAACAAACAAATTGTATTAAACAATTAATAATGAATCAACAAGATATTGAACGCGGTAAAAAAAACGCCATAATAAGTTATATCACTATTTTTGGAGTTATCATTGCTTATTTTTTAAATAACGAAACAGACAAAAAAAGTGAATTTGCTAGTTTTCATATAAGACAATCTTTAGGGTTATGGCTTACATTTTGGGCATTGGGTTATATTATTGGTAGTTTTGATAGTTGGCTAGTTACCGCTAGTTTTTACTTATTTTTTGCAGTGCTTTTTATTTATGGTTTTTCTATGGCTATTTCTAAAAAAGCAACCGAAGTACCACTTGTTGGTAAATTATACCAAAAAATATTTTCAAATTTTGCAAGATAAACTATGAGTCAATCGCTTTCACTTCAACATATTACAAAACCATCAAGTTTAAAAGAAAACGCACCTTTATTAATTATGCTACATGGTTATGGTAGTGATGAGAACGATTTGTTTTCGTTCGCTTCAGAATTACCAGATGAACTTTTTATAATTTCAGTAAGAGCGCCCTACCCTATGCAGCCATTTGGTAATGCGTGGTACGCTATTAATTTTGATGCCGAAAAAGGCAAATGGAACGACCAACAAGAAGCCGAGGCTTCAAGAGATTTAATTGCAAAATTTATTGATGAAGCAACAGCTCATTATCCTGTAAACAAAAATAATGTAACGCTATTAGGGTTTAGCCAAGGTTGTATTTTAAGTTGTGCAGTAGCCTTAAACTACCCAGAAAAAATTAAAAATATTGTGGGCCTTAGCGGTTATATATATCATGATATTTTACCCGATAATTTACGAGAAAAAGACTATTCAAGTTTAGACTTTTACTGCTCTCATGGTAGTGTAGACCAGGTAATTCCGGTAGATTGGGCAAGACAAACTCCCGTTTTCTTTAAAAGTTTAAATATTAAACATAATTATTCTGAATTTCCGGTAGGACATGGCGTGGCACCGCAAAATTTTTATGAGTTTAAAACTTGGTTGTCTAATCGTATTTAATTTTTTCATACAAAAGTAATCCCCCATTATTTATTATACTATTGAACATTTGTTCTACTGAAACACCTATAAAACATAAGGTTGTTCAGGTTTTGTCAAGTTTTTTTCGTTACTAAATATCCAACAGATTTTAATTTTACAAACTAAAATTGAAATCAAAATTTAAAATGAAAAAAACCACTAAACTAATTATTGTATTATTTTCAATATTCCTTTTTATTGCATGCGGTTGTTCTAATAGCAATGGAGAACCTGTAGAAGAAGAACAGCAAGAAGAAACACCTAAAGATCCTGAACCTGAGGAAGAGGAAGAACAAACAAATCAAACATTTGCAGATATTGAAGTTCCTGCTAACCCTGGAGACGGCATGATTTGGGAATTTCAAGAAGACTTATCTGATGATTTTGAATATGAATATGCTGGAGAAAACAAGTTAGCCACTTTTGGCAATGGAAAATGGACTAACTTTTATCATAATTCATGGAATGGTCCAGGGCCAACAATTTGGCGCTATGAAAATGTTACTGCCTCTGGTGGCAATTTAAGATTGATTACAAGCAGAGAACCCGGTGAAATGAAAACTTACAGCGGTTCTACCGGTAATATTACAGATAAAGCAACACGATTAGGTTGTATTACATCAACAAAACGCGTAAAATACCCTGTATTTGTTGAAGCGCGCGTAAAAGTAGCTAATGCCTTTTTTGCTTCTGATATTTGGATGCTAAGTCAAGATGACACACAAGAAATTGATATTTTAGAAGCCTATGGCGCTCAAAACCCTAGAAATGAACAAACATGGTTTTCAGAACGTTTTCACATAAGCCATCATGTATTTATTAGAAATCCGTTTCAAGATTACCAACCCAAAGACTCAAGTACGTGGCAAAAAATTGATGGCTACCCATACACCTCTAGTGATTGGGTTAGAATTGGTGTTTATTGGAAATCGCCTACTTACCTTGAATACTACATTAACGGCAAACTTATAAAAGTTATGGATAATTTAGATACCGCTAACGGTAAAGACGGTATAGATCCGCTTAATTACACCTCGCCTACCGGAAATGCTGCCGATAGAACTGGTTTAAGTAAAGAAATGGATATCATTATTAATGCCGAAGTACAAAATTGGAATGCCGAAAAAGGCAGAATGCCAACAGATGAAGAAATAGAAAACAACAAAGAAGACCACACATTAAAAGTAGATTGGATTCGTGTTTTTAAACCTGTGGCCCAATAATAAATAAACTGAAACAAATTAAACGGTTTATTTACTAAATTAGGTGTTTAAAAAACAAAACCATGAAACTATTAACATACGTATTATTTTTAGCAACTATTTTATCATCTTGCAAAAACGCAACCAAACAACCACAGGATAATTTATCAAAACAAACAGAGCAATCTGCACCTAAAAAAAATGAAAGCGTTATTGAAGTAGCACAATTTAAAGGTCAACAAGTAACAGGCGTAACGGTATCAAATACTGGTGCTATTTTTGTTAATTTCCCAAGATGGCGAGAAAACATCACCACTTCTGTAGCACAAATAACCGGTGAAAATAAAGTAGCTAGTTTCCCTAATGAAGATTGGAACTCATGGAAAATGAACAACCCTTTATCAAAAAACAAGTTTGTTTGCGTACAATCTGTAGTGGCTTTTAAAGAGCATTTGTATGTATTAGATACAAGAAACCCATTATTTAAAGGCGTATTAGATGCTCCTAAAATTTTTGTTTTCAACCTAAAAACAAACACTCTTACCAAAACATATACACTAAATAATAATGCTTATTTTAAAGATTCTTATATTAATGATTTAAGAATAGACCAAAAGCATAACAGCATATATTGCACAGATTCTGGTCATGCAGGTTTGGTTGTAATAAATTTAGAAACTGGCCTTTCTAAACGTATACTTAATGAACACACATCAACTACTGCCGAAGTTGACCACTTAACTATTAATGGCAAAAAATGGAATAGAACTGTGCATGCCGACGGAATAGCTTTAGATGCAAAAAACAACAAACTATATTTCCATGCACTTTCTGGCTACAGTTTATATGCCATTAACACCAATATTATTCACACTGAAAATGCTTTTGAAGTTGAAAAAAATATCATATTTGAAGGTAAAACAGCTGCTCCAGACGGAATGATTTTTGATTTTAACGGTAATTTATTTTTTGCTGATTTAGAAAATAATAAAATAATGTATCGTAAACCAAACGGCGACATTAAAACACTAATTGCTGGTAATAATGTTAAATGGGCAGATACCTTTAGCATATACAATGGTTATTTATACTACACAAACTCTAGAATTAATGAGGTTGAAGGTGATATTAGTAATATGATATTTACACTTAATAAAATTAAAATATAACAATTTAATATTTTAATTTAAGCTTTTACATAACATTCTTATGTTCATATTATTCTGAAAGTTTTCAACGCATTAAAGGTTACTTAGTATTTAACGTTATAAAAATGATTACTGAAAAACCATATACTATTCGTGTAGATTTTGATGTTATTAATGAAATAAGATTACCTGTTAAAAGAGACTAAAAACTTTTTAAAACCATAAATGAAAAAATCCAGTTACTTAAAATTTAGTAACTGGATTTTTTTATTAAATCAAATTGAATACCTATTATCTACTCATTTATTACAAGCCTAAAACCTTCACCATGTATGTTAAGTATTTCTACTTTTTCATCTTGTTTTAGGTATTTACGTAATTTGGCAATGTACACATCCATACTACGTGATGTAAAGTAATTATCATCTCTCCAAATTTTTGTAAGCGCTAATTCTCGCGGCATTAAATCATTTTCATGTAACGCTAATAAACGTAAAAGCTCATTTTCTTTAGGAGATAGTTTTACTGGCTCACCACCATTAAAACGTAAAAAACGAAGTTTTGAGTTTAAATCAAACTTTCCAATTTTAAACTCAAATTGTTTACTATCAGATATTGATTCTGTAGCCTTACGTTGTATAATAGCTTTAATTTTCATTAAAAGCACCTCGCTATCAAAAGGCTTATTTAAATAATCATCGGCACCTACTTTATAACCTTTTAAAACATCTTCTTTCATGGTTTTAGCGGTTAAGAATATGATAGGCACGTCGGCATTTTTTTCTCTAATTTCTTTAGCCAATGTAAAGCCGTCTTTGTAGGGCATCATTACGTCTAGGATGCATAAATCAAAGTCGTCTTTTTTGAACTTTTCAAAACCTTCCATTCCATTTTTGGCGTGGGTTACTTCATAATCATTCATCATTAAATAATCTTTTAGTACGGTTCCAAAATTAGGGTCGTCTTCAACTAATAAGATTCGTTTTTTTAGTTCTTCCATATTTTTTATGATATTAACGGAAGCTTTATTGTAAATGTGCTTCCTTTTCCTTTTTCACTTTCTACTGAAACATAGCCTTGGTGGTCTTCAACTATACGTTTAACGTAGGCTAAACCTAAACCATGTCCTTTTACATTATGTATGTTGCCTGTGCTTTCTCTATAAAATTTTTCAAACACATGTTTTACTGCTGTTTTACTCATACCACTACCATGATCGGTTATTTTTAAGAGCACATTGTTTCCAATATTTTCTGTGTAAACCTCTATTTCGGGCGCATTGGGTGAGTATTTTATTGCGTTATCTAAAATGTTAACTATAACGTTTGTAAAGTGCGTTTCATTGGCTAAAACCGATGTTTTATTGGCATTTAAAAATGGTTTTATATAGCCTTGTCTGTCTTCAACTATAAGTTCTACATGCGTAATGGCATCTTCAACTAAGTCGTGTAGTTTAACGCGTTCCTTACTTATGTTTAGTTCATTCTTTTCTAGTTTAGATATTCTTAATACGTTTTCAACTTGGGCGTGCATGCGTTTATTTTCTTCTTTTATCATAGATAAATAACGCTTCACTTTTTCTTTATCATCAATAATTGCAGGGTTTTTAATGGCATCTAAAGCTAAATTTATGGTTGCTATAGGTGTTTTAAACTCATGTGTCATGTTGTTAATAAAATCTGTTTTAATTTCAGATATTTTTCGTTGTTTAACTAACTGATACAAAGCACTTGAATATGCTACTATAATAATTGATGTGAATACTATTGATAGTAAAATCATGCCTATTATTGATGATAGAATGAAGCTTCTATCATTAGGGAAATTTACTAATAATTTGTATGGACTTTGATTGTTTTCATCATAAAGCACAGGTACTTTAAAGGTTGATGTGTTATCAAACTCAAAGTTTTCACTTTGTACTTTTGTTGCTAAATCATTGCTGTAAATGGCGTATTCAAAATCTATATCAATTTCGTCTCTTTTTAAAGCTTCAACTAATAATTTGTCAAGTTCTTTTTTAGAGACACGCTTATGTATTGGTGTTTTTTTTCGTATTTCTTTAAAACTTTTTTCAAAACTTAAGCGTTGTGCATCTTCAACAATGCCCGATGATATTATTTTAGTTACAGGGCTTTGGTTTATATCTTTATCAGATAATTCAATATTACTATAAACCTCGGCGCTAGAGCTGCCAATTATATTTTGTATTGTAAGGCTATCTAAACCAATGTCAAAGAGCGATGAAGATAATTTATAATTTTCTTCTAACACGTTGCTTCTGTAAATTAGCGTTTCTTTGGTGCTATTGTTTTGCTGATATATTAATAGCTGAGAAACGGCAACAGAATCGGTTTTATCTTCTTTAGGTAAGCTTTGGTATCTGTCATAATACTCAGCAATTTCAGTTTCCTCTAAGGTGTTTGAAACATAACTAAGCGCCCTTTGTACCTTGAATTTAAAACGTTCTTTTTCGTTTTTTACAGAGTCGTTAATAAAATAAGCTTGTACAAATATTATCCCAATTAAAGATAAACTCATTAAAAGTACCAGAAGGGAAAATATTTTTTTGCTCATCAAACCAAAATTAACATTTTAACATGTAGTACACTTATGTTTTAACCTTACATTAACAAAAATGTTAAAATGGTATGCTATTTATCTTTTAAAAGCAGTTGTTGGTGTATTTTTTCTACTTGCTTTTTTGTGTTTTTTAATGAGGTATTCTCAATTACAAAATCTGACAACTTAACTTTTTCATCATCAGGCAACTGGTTGTTCATTATAGCTTTTATTTTTTCTTTTGTAGTGTCATCACGTTTTAACAAACGCTCTATTCTAAGTTCTAATGGCGCCACAACTGTGATAACAAAATTGCATTGTTTGTGCCCTCCATTTTCAAATAAAATGGCTACTTCTTTAATTACATAGGTAGTATTTTGTTTAGCTATCCATTTTTTAAAATGCCTTGCTACCCTTGGGTGTATAATAGCATTCATTTGTTGTAAATAGCTTTTATCATTAAAAATAACACTGGCCAGATAAGGCTTATTTAAAGCGTTATTTACATACGCGTTTTCACCAAAAAGTTGTATTAATTTTCGTTTTATAACTTTTGATGTGTTCATTAGTTTTTTTGCCTCATCATCAGCAATATAAACCGGCACACCTAAACTTTTAAACTGTTTTGCAACGGTAGTTTTACCACTACCAATACCACCTGTAAGGCCTACAACTATCATTTTGTTATTATAAATTCTATTTGCTTGTTATTTATTTTAGCGCTTTTTACTGTGCTAGGAATACGTACTAATTCTGGCACTAAAAAGTTTTGATTTTCGGTTATTTTAGCATAATCGCAAACAACTTCAAAATCTGTTGTTGTTATGTTTTGAAAATTATTCAAACTCACATAATAGGCCACAGTTACTGCTTTTGGAAAAAATTTAACAGTAACACCTTTGGGCACATTAACAACATTAATTGGTACTTTTAAAGTGCCTTCAGTAAACTTTTCAACATTAGCTAATACCTGTATTTGTTTTGCAGATATGTTCAAATCTTTATGCTTTTGAGGTAAATGTAAAGCTATTTTAGTATCAATATCATCTCTTACATCATTTAAAACAAGCGGTTCTGTTTCTATATTATTTATTTTTGAAACCAGCACATCAGGCCCAATTACAACTACAGAATCTGGTTGTAATGCAATAGCGTTTAAAGTATTATAACCAACACTATAATTAATTGTAGCGTTTAAATTTACTGGTACTTTTTTTACCATATTAACATCAAATTTAAAAACTAATGTATCTGGGCTTATATTTAAAAGTTCAACTTGTTCATTAAACTGTGTGTTATTTATATAGGCCTTAGATTTATTGTACATATAGGTTTTGTTATGTTTAGTAACATCTTTACTAAAATCTATTTGCACTTTGGGCTTGTTAAAATAATAGTTTAACCACTTAAAACCGTGGGTTTTTAAAGTGATATGTAGTTGTACCGAGTCATTTAAAATAACATGCTCTTGGGGTACATTTATTTTTTCTATTTGAAATGAAATGGTGTTGGTATAATCTTTTGATAGTTTAGATACAATTAAAATAACAAACGAAAATAACAGAAATAAAAAGAACACATTATACCTTTTACTTTTAATAGATGCTGCTATTTTAGATTTTATTTTACCAATCATTTTGACAATGTAGTAAGATTAAACGTTTTATTAATTTTTAAAAAACAATTTAGGAAAACGTATTTCGGGTTGTTTTTTTAGCACACTAACTGCCCATGTAGATTTTAAAAACCCATAGCCATAACCTAAAAATTGTATACAAATGGCGGGTATTGCCAACACCGAAACCTCTAAACTTTTTGTTGTTGCCAATGCCACAAAAAAAGCTAACACAAAGTAAAATGCATACGCATATAACAAGGCGTTAAAATTGAATAAAATTAATAATAATGCCAATAAGAACCCTAAACAAAATACCGTAGGAAACCAATATGTTATTTTTTTTGTTGAAGGATGCCACGCATTTAAAATAGGCCTAACCATACCAAACTTATGTACTTGAATGTAAAATTTTTTCCAAGAAATACGACGTTTATGAAATACTTTAGCACCTGAAATAAGTTTGGTTTTGTAACCTAAATTCCAGAGGCGAATTGATAAATCTGGGTCTTCACCTGGATGAATACTCCCAAAACCTTTTGATGCTTGAAATGCTTGTTTTGAAATACCCATATTAAAACTTCTGGGTTGAAATTTGCCCACGCTATTTTTATTACCTCTGATACCACCAGTTGTTATTACCGATGTCATTGAAAAATTAATGGCCTTTTGTAAATTGGTAAATGATTGGTGTGCTGCATCTGGCCCGCCAAAACAATCTACATAATTTTTGTTTAAACTTTTTTCTACAGCATTTAAATAGTTTGGTGGCAAAATAACATCACTATCTAAAATAATAAAATAGTTGCCTTTGGCTTTTTGCATTCCAAAGTTTCTGGAGTCTCCAGGGCCAGAATTTGGTTTAAAATAATAAGCTATATTTAAAATGGTATTAAATTGCTCTACTATATTTTTTGACGTTATTGTTGAGCCATCTTCTACAATTACAATTTCAAAGGGTGTGTTAGTTTTTAAGTTTATAAAACTTTGAAGAAGCTCCAAGATTTCATCGGGCCTATTATAAACTGGTATTATAAATGAGAATTGTAATGCCATTATTTGTTTTACGTTGCTTTTGCGTTAGGGATTGAGGCTTTGTTGGAACTCTTTATATTTTGCTTTTTGGGTATACTATTTTACAAAATATAAAAGTGACTGCCGAAAGCCCGACCCTATGGGTAACGCCCAAATTGTTTATACACAAATGTAACAAAAAAGCCACCCAATAAAGGTGGCTTTTATAAGTATAATTTTATTTTTTTATTCTTCGTTCATAAACGTGCTCATTACAGCATCACTTACACCCATGTTGCTAAAACCACCATCATTATAAAGGTTTTGTAGCGTTACACGTTTTGTTAAATCACTAAATAGTGTTACGGTGTAGTTTGCACAATCTAGTGCGGTTGCGTTACCTAATGGCGACATTTTTTCGGCATATGAAATAAACCCATCAAAACCTTTTACACCGCTACCTGCTGTTGTTGGTGTTGGTGATTGTGAAATGGTGTTTACACGTACTTTTTTATCTCTTCCAAAGAAATACCCAAAGCTACGTGCTATACTTTCTAAATAGGCTTTATTATCGGCCATGTCATTATAATCTGGAAATACGCGTTGTGCGGCCATATAGGTTAATGCTACGATGCTTCCCCACTCATTCATAGCATCGGCTTTGTAAAGTGTTTGCATAACTTTGTGAAAAGACATGGCAGAAACATCGGTTCCTTTTTGTGTCCAAGCATAATTTTGGTCTGTGTAATGTTTTCCTTTACGTACGTTTATAGACATACCAATGGAGTGTAAAACGAAATCTATTTTACCGCCTAATATTTCCATTGATTGCTCAACAAGATTTTTTAAATCTTCTTCTGAAGTTGCATCGGCAGGAATAATTTGAGATCCTGTTTTTTCGGCTAATTCATTTATTTGTCCCATTCTCATGGCTACTGGTGCATTTGTTAATACAAATTGCCCGCCTTCTTCATGTACGCGTTCTGCAGTTTTCCAAGCAATTGAATTGGCATCTAATGCTCCAAAAATGATTCCCTTTTTTCCTTTTAATAAATTATGTGACATATCTCTTTGTTGGTTTATTCCTGTGTTTATGTTTTTGTTTCAATGTATGCAACTAATGCTAACAGTAGTTACTTTTTAAAGCTTCAAAAATAAGAAACTTATAATTTATTATTTAAAACTTATTGTTTTTTTAGTTTAGTAATTCTTTGGCGTGCGCTAAGGCTGATGATGACATATCTGTACCGCCTAACATTTGAGCTATTTCTACAACACGTTCATCATGGTTTAATTTTACCAAATTGGTTTGCGTTACATTATCTACATCTTGCTTATATACTTTATAATGCGAATGCCCTTTGGCTGCAATTTGCGGTAAATGTGTTATTGAAAACACCTGCATAGTTTTACTCATTTGCAGCATAATATCGCCCATTTTATTTGATATTTCGCCAGAAACACCGGTATCAATTTCATCAAACATAATGGTTGGTAATTGCATGTATTTTGATAAAATAGACTTTATTGCTAGCATTATTCTAGATAATTCTCCGCCCGATGCTGCTTTTTTTAACTCATTAAAACTACCACCTTTATTGGCTGAAAACAAGAACTGCAAATCATCTTTTCCATTGGGTAAAAAGGCACTTTGTAATTTTACCGCAATATTAAATTGTGCATTTGCCATACCTAAATCTGCCAACATGGTTTCTAGTTGCTTTTTCAATTCTGGAATGGCTAAACTTCTATTTTTATTAATAGTTTTTGCAAGTGTATTTAATACGTTTTCTTGAGTTTTTATAGCTTGTTGCTTTTTTTCAATAGTATCATCTAAATTTTGGGTAACAGCTACTTTTTCTTCTAAAGTTTCTTTAATTTTTATTAATTCTGAAACATCTTCGGCTACATGTTTTTGCATTAAATCATGTAGTTTTTTTAATTTGGCATCTACCTCTTCTAGCCTACTTGGGTTTGCATCTAAATTGTCTTGTAGTGTATTTACTTCTGAAAAGACATCATCTAATTCAATTAAACTACTGTTTACTCTATTGAATAAATCTTGGTATTTTGATGATAAGCCAGTTAACTTCTGAAAAGTGTTTTTTAAATTCGTTAAGGTTGGAATAGCCCCTAATTGCTCATCGGTTAATAATTGATATGCTTCAGATAATTTTTCTTTGATGCCTTCAATATTATTTAAGGTTTCAAACTCTTCTTCAAGCTCGGGTAATTCGCCTTCAACCAAATTAGCTTCTACTAATTCTTTTAACAAAAAAGTATTATAATCGTGCTCTTTTATTGCTTCTGCCTGAAAATTTAAAAGTTCATTTAACTCTTTTTGTAGTTTTTTATAAACCTTTAATTCGGTTTTATAATTGTGTAACGGTGTTTCGTTTTTTGCTAAAGCATCAATAATTTGAAATTGAAAGGCATCATCAGTTAATTGCAATGTTTGGTGCTGCGAGTGTATATCTAACAAACGCTCACCTAAAAGTTGTAAACTACTTAAATTAACTGGTGAATCATTAACAAAAGCGCGCGATTTTCCTGAAGGCAGAATTTCTCTACGTATAATGGTTAAAGGTTCATAATCAAAATCTTCGGCTTTGTAAAGTGCTTCTAATTTATAGTTGGCAACATTAAAAACAGCCTCTATAATACATTTTTTTGAGGCGTCTTTCAAACTACTTAAATCGGCACGTTTACCTAAAATTAAAGACAAGCCACCAAGTAAAATAGATTTTCCTGCACCAGTTTCACCTGTTATTATAGAAAAACCATTATTGAAATCTACTTTAAGATTATCAATTAATGCGTAATTTTTTATTGAAAGTGATGTTAGCATAAGTAATTAGTTGCAATTTTTAGTTAAAAAACTAAACGTTTGAAAATTAAAACTTAATATTTTGCCATTTGCTACTATGCATAGGCGCTACTTTTTGAAGTACATCTTTTAAATTAGCAATGTTTACATTGGGGCCATCGCTAAAAATTTCAGTAATTTCATTGGCCTTTGCATCAAAAAATGTGCGTTGTAAAAACGAATTTGGTCTGCGGCTATTCATACTTTGAAACTGTTGTAACACAGCTGCAATGGCTTCTTTACCTTGTTTAGTATTTTCACTCATAACATCTAAACCATCACGATGGTACACGTTTATTACTTGCCTATATTCTTTAAATGTTGGCGATAATAAATTATCTATAAGCATAAACCTACTTTGCAAACCGTCTTCTAATTTCCAACCTTTAAAATTGCCTTGTTGTGAATAATTTGTAATGGTTTGTGCTTGCTTAAAATAAGCACTACCTCCATTGGGCGCAAAAGAATCGGCATCTAAACCTAAAATCATATACACATGAAAAGCGATAACCGATACTAAATTAGATTGAAATTGTTGCGGATTGAAAATAAGATTTTGATACTCTAAATAACTAAAATTAAAATCTTTATCATTAAAATTATAAACTGGCGTGCTGTAAGACGAGCCGTAAACTGGACGAGATGATTGTACTTGTAATGAAGCCTCAAAAGATTCGCCACTGTAATTTGAAACATTAATAACCATGCTACAATCTATACGCTCTTGTGGCAAAAATGTTTTGTTTGTCCATTTTGTGTTATTAACAAACTCTGTAAGTTGTTTTTCTAGAGTTTTAAAAATGGGAAAGTTTTCATTTCCTGTAAATTGCGCATTAACAACAACATTGCAATTTAACTCTTGCGCTAACCCAACCCAAGTAATTAAAAAAGTAAAAACAATTAAAATTTTACGCATTAATTTGCTCTGTTATTTTGTTTAATAAATCTTTGGCTACATCGGCCTTAGATTTTAATTGAAATTCTGTAATAGTTTCGTTATCATCAATAAAAGTAACTTTATTGGTATCGCCTTTAAAGCCTGCCCCTTTATCGTTTAACGAATTTAAAACAATTAAATTTAAATTCTTTCTTTTTAGCTTGCCTTTTGCATTTTCTAATTCATTATTAGTTTCTAAAGCAAAGCCTACTAAATATTGATTGGTTTTAATGGCACCTAATGATGCTAAAATATCTTTAGTTTTTTCTAACTGTAATGTTAACGTTTCATCTTTCTTTTTTATTTTTTGAAGCGCTACATTTTTTGGTTTATAATCTGCCACCGCAGCCGATAGTATGGCTACATCAACATTTTGATAATGTTTATGTACTTCATCATACATGTTTTGTGCACTTACAACTGGTATTACATTAATAAAACTGTGTGAAACATTTTGGTTTGTTGGCCCCGTAACCAATATAACTTTAGCGCCTAAATTAGCCGCTGCCTTGGCAATTTCAAACCCCATTTTTCCGCTAGAATGATTTCCAATAAAACGCACAGGATCTATAGCTTCATAAGTTGGGCCTGCTGTAATTAATATTGTTTTATTTTTTAATGGTAATTTGTTTACAATATCGTTTTCTATGAAGCTTACAATATCTTCGGGTTCAGCCATTCTACCTTCACCTACCAATCCGCTAGCCAATTCTCCACTAGTTGCAGGAATCATGGTATTACCAAAGCCTTTTAATTTTTCAAAAGAAGCTAAGGTTGTTGGGTGTTTGTACATATCTAAATCCATGGCCGGTGCAAAATACACAGCACATTTAGCCGATAAATATGTTGCAAGCAACAAATTATCACATACACCATTTGCCATTTTAGACATGGTGTTTGCTGTTGCAGGTGCCACCAAAAGTAAATCTGCCCAAAGGCCTAAATCTACATGGTTATTCCATACACCGGTATCATCATCTTCGTTTGTAAAAGATGAATATACAGGGTTTTTAGATAATGTTGAAAGTGTTAAGGGTGTTATAAATTCTTTTGAAGCTGGCGTCATTACAACTTGCACATTGGCACCTGCTTTTATAAACAACCTTACTAGTGAAGCTGTTTTATAAGCGGCAATACCGCCACTAATTCCTAATAGTACGTTTTTGCCGCTTAGAATACTCATAAGAAATATTACTGAGCGTCTTCCTCAGTATTTCTAAAATAAATTTTATCAGTTAGCCATTCTTGAACAGCTAATGCGTGAGGTTTTGGTAATTTTTCGTAGAATTTTGAAACCTCAATTTGCTCTTTATTTTCAAAGATTTCTTCAAGACTGTCATTGTAAGTAGCAAATTCTTCTAACTTATCAATAAGTTCTTTTTTAATCTCTGTGTTAATTTGTTCTGCTCTTCTAGCAATAATAGAAATTGACTCATAGATATTTTCTGTAGGCTCATCTACTTGATTTCTATCATAAGTTACTGTATTAACAGGAGCATTGATTTTTTTTAAATCCATTGTGATTATGTTTAACTTTGTGTGCTATACGTGTTTAATTCTTCTTCAACAGCCTTTACCATCTCATTTACTTGGTTGGTATATTTTGAATTAGCAAACATTTTTTTAAATGAATTACCGTATTCTTTTGCTGTTTCTAAACGTTGTTTACGTAATTGAACAACGCCTTCTTCTCTAGAGCTTATGTATTCAAAACTATTTACAGCTTGCTGGTATACAGCATCTAGCCTGTAATAGAATGCATCTTCTCTTAATTTTGAACCTGGAAATTCATAAAGAAAATTGTCAAAAGATTTTATAGCTGCTGTAAAATCTCTTGTAAAACCAGGCGCAATATCACTATACTGTTTTGCTATATGAAATGCTTTTTGCTCTAATTTAAATTCTAGTTCTTTTACAAGTTTATTAGCATCTTCTAAATATTTAGAATCTGGAAACCTATTGATAAATTCTTGAGTTTTTTCAATGGCTTCAATAGTTTCTTTTTGGTCTTTAGTATATGCCGGGGATAACATATAATAACTTTTAGCACTTAAAAAAGCGGCTTCCTCAAGCTTTTCACTTTTTGGGTATGCTGTTGCAAATTGCTCAAACCTATATGCTGATGTGTAATAATCTTTCATTTCATAAAAGGTCATAGCATATAAATACATAAGCTTTTGAGCTTGAGGTTTCCCTCTGTATTCTGGTACTATTTGAGCAAATAAACGGCTAGCTTTTGCAAACTTACCTTCATTGTATAAGGTTTCGCCCATTTCAAACTTTTGTTTTATAGCGCCTTCTCCTGATGCTTTTAACACCTTTTGATATTCGCTACATGAGCTTAAAATGATTGTTGATAATAATATGTAAAAAAACTTTTTCATAATTTTTAACAGAGGGCAAAATTACGTTAATAATATGGATTTTAAAAATAATATTTTAAGCTAAAATAAACGCTTAAACTTAGTTACTGTACCGTTTAAGTTATATTTAACTTTTGTATGTATTAAAAACATACTATTGTTTAATTTATTTTGCTAAGTATGCTTTTATTTTTTCTTTTAAAGCATTTGTAGCTGGTACTACGGGTAACCTAACGGTATCTGCACATAAACCTAAGGCTTCAAAAACAGCTTTGATGCCTGATGGATTGTTTTCTTCAAAAATGTAACCAATAATGTCCATTAGTTTAAAATGAAGCTTGTAGGCATCTTTGGCATTTCCTTTTAAACCTAAACGAATCATTTCTGAAAAATCTTTTGGTAATGCTTGCCCAATTACCGAAATAACACCGGCACCTCCTGCTAGAACAACACCCAAAGCTAAATCATCATCACCTGAAATAATTAAAAAATCGTCTGGTTTGTTTTTAAGTAACTCTAAATATTGTGCCATATTATTACCTGCTTCTTTCACACCAATAATATTTGAAAAATTGTTAGCTAAACGAAGTGTTGTAGCTGCATCCATGTTTTTGGCGGTTCTACCAGGTACATTGTATAAAATGATATCAACTGGTGAAGCTTGAGAAATTGCTTTAAAATGCTGATAAAACCCTTCTTGAGTTGGTTTATTGTAATACGGCGCTACCGATAAAATGGCACTAATACCTGTAAAATCTGTAGTTTTAATTTCATCAACCACTTGCATTGTATTGTTTCCGCCAATACCTAAAACTAAAGGTAAACGCCCATTATTAGCTTTAGAAATGGTTGCAATAACCTCTTGTTTTTCTTGCTTTGTAAGTGTAGCGCTCTCTGCTGTTGTACCACAAATAACAAGGTATTCTGTACCGTTTTCAATATTATGGTTTACAATGTTGGTTAAAGCTTGGTGGTTTACACTTAAATCTGCATTAAAAGGTGTAACTAAAGCAACGCCAGTTCCTAAAAACTTACTGTTCATTTTTAATTTTGTTTAATATAGTTAGGTATTTAAAAAGTTCATTTTTAAACACATCAAATTCATTAATATTTGTTTTAATTATAAGGTCGTTTAAACGTTCATCGGTTTGCAAAACACCTACTTTAAATTGAGCTTTTGAAGATGCTGTAATTAATTTTAATTCTAAAATATCTTCTTGATAGTAACTTAAAAGCATGTCAAAATCATGTTCTAAGAAAGATTTTAACTCTACATTACTTACCGCACCGTTCCATCCAAAATCTTTAGGGTTAAAACATTCTACCCAAGAGAGTAGCGCTTCCTTTTTACTTTCAGAAAACACTACTACTTTTAATTTATTATGATGTACTTTTATTAAATCTGCAAGTTTTCTAAAAGTATCAAGATCATCAAACTCATCAACATTTAATATAACTCCTAAACTTCTAATCTTAGAACTGGTAACATTTACCTGTCTTTTAGATAACAATTTATTCAAGTACTTTTTATTAGATTTCTCTTTAAAACCCTGTAAAATCATTTATCTTTAACCTTTTCGCAAAGGTAGCAAAACTACATTCAAAATTTTGATTAAACACATGAGGTTAACACATTTATTTATTTTGTTAATAATTTTTGGCTTAACTAGCTGTAAAGAGCAAACCTATCATTTACATAAAATTGAAGGTAAACGTATTGAAATTTCAGATTCATTACTTACAAATCCTGAAATTGACTCTTTCATAAAACCTTTTAGAGAACACATTAACAACGATTTAGACAGCACTCTAGCCTACTCTAAAAATGTATACTCTAAAAAAGACGGCGAATTTAACACTGCTATAGGCAACTTTTTAGCCGATGCCGTTTACACCCAAGCCAACCCCGTTTTTAATAAAAGAACTGGTAAAAACATTGATATGGTTTTACTAAATCATGGTGGCATTAGAGCTATTTTACCTAAAGGAAATATAAGCAAAAGAACCGCTTTTGAAATTATGCCTTTTGAAAATAGCATTGTGGTTGTAGCCCTAAAAGGTACTCAAATTGATAGTATTGTAAATTTTTTATCTAGCCACAAACGCGCGCACCCTATTTCTCAACTTAAGCTTAAAATTGATGCCCATTTTAAACCAATAAACGCCACTATTAAAGGTAAAAATATTAATAAAAACAAAATCTATTTTGTAGCTACAAACGATTATTTATACGAAGGAAATGATGGCATGACTTTTTTTAAACCAAATGATTCATTATACAAATTGAATTATAAAATTAGAACCGCTTTAATTGATCATTTTAATACAATTGACACCATTAGCCCTGTTATTGACGACAGATTTATTCAAATTAAATAATCTTTAAAACATGAAACGTAGAGCATTTATTCAACAAGCAACAGCAGGAACCGCTTTAGTAACTTTAGGAGGTGTTGGCTTACAATCTTTTTCAGCTTCAAAAGCAAAAAAAATAACCATTTTGCACACCAACGATGTGCACAGCCATATTGATGCTTTTGGGCCTAATGACGGCAGAAATGCTAATAAAGGTGGAATTGCCAGAAGAGCAACATTGGTTGAAAGTATTAGAAATGAAAACCCAAACACACTTTTATTAGATGCTGGTGATATTTTTCAAGGCACGCCTTATTTTAATTATTACGGTGGCGAACTAGAGTTTAAACTTATGAGCATGCTAAAATATGATGCAGCAACTATTGGAAATCATGATTTTGACAATGGTATTGATGGTTTGTATGCGCAATTACCGCATGCTAAATTCGATTTTGTTTCTGCTAATTACAACTTTAAAAACACCGTAATGGATACACACGTTAAACCCTACAAAGTGTTTACTAAAGATGGTATTAAAATTGGTGTTTTTGGCTTAGGTATTGCCTTAAAAGGTTTAGTAGCACCTTCACTTTACAAGGAAACTGAATATTTAGACCCTATTGAAACGAGCCAAGAAATGACTAGAGTTTTAAAAACCGAAGAACAATGTGATTTAATTATTTGTTTATCGCATTTAGGTTATAATTACAAGAGTGATAAAATTGGCGATTTAAGTTTAGCCAAAGCCACCCGTGATATAGATTTAATTATTGGTGGCCACACTCACACGTTTTTACCAAAACCTACTGTTGTGAAAAATATTGATAACAAAAATACGCTTGTAAACCAAGTTGGATGTTACGGTATTTATTTAGGAAAAATTGATTTTTATTTTGATACTGATAAAAACAAATCGGCTAACGGCACATCAATAATTGTTTAAACTTAAATTACCACTACCCGACCTAAGTTTTTTGGGTAATTTTAGTGTATGGCTTGGTGTTTTTACCTTATTGTAGTTAGTTTTTGTTGTTTCTTTAAAAGCCATTGAATTAACTAAAAAATAAAAACCAGATACATGCATGATTTTTTCTAGCATTTCAAAAGTCCAATGATATACATAATATAAGTTTACATAATTTAAAACTGTTGCAAAACCTAAAAATATAATACTTACTAAAAACCAAACAGATTGTCTGCTTTCTGAAGACAAATACACGCCGTAAGCCAATAATGCTAAAAACATAACCACAAAGTTTTTTATAGCAAATAATAACACTTCACTACTATCATTCACTACATTATTAAGGGCTGTGTACAAACTGAATAAAAAGTAAAATCCTATAAAAAAAATCATTATTAAATAACCAATAATAAGTTTATCTAATTTATAAACTTTAAACTTAGGTAGTTTAATAGCTATTAAATATAAGAAACCCATAACGTATAAAGCGCTAGAAATTTTTAACTGCAAATCTTCATAAAAAAATAGTGATGCTAAATTGCCTAGAAAAGCAAATACTAAAAAGAAAGCAAACCCAACATTTAAACTTTTAAATTTTGAAACATAAATAATTAAAAAACTGGGTATAATTAATGGATATACATATTTAGCTATTTCTAAATTATTTGTCACATAACTGTATACAATTACTGCTACAAATAAATAAAATACGCTAAAAATTAATTTACCAAAGGGCAGAGTAAATAATTTTTTCATAACGATAACAATAAGTAGGTTAATCAAATATAATAAAAAATTGTTATTTCAACGTTTAAAAACTACTTTTTATCGATTTTCATGTCAAAATCATGTTCATTCGTCGATACTCTTATTACTAAATTGGTAAGTAAATGAAAATTAATCGTCTAAAAAACAACACACTCAAAATATGAAAAAGCATATTCCATTTATATTACGTTTAATTGTAGCCATTATTCTTATTCAAACATTACGATATAAATTTACAGCACATCCAGACAGTGTTTATATTTTTACTAAAGTTGGTTTAGAACCTTATGGCAGAATTATTATTGGTGTTTTTGAATTAATTACCGGCATATTGTTGGTAATACCAAAAACAGTATGGGTTGGCGCTTTATTAACTTTAGGCATTATTGGTGGCGCAATAATTATGCACATAACTACATTAGGTATAATTGTAAATAATGATGGTGGTGTGCTTTTTAGTACCGCAATATTTACTTTTATAATAGCTGTAATTATATTGATTTTGTACAAAAAAGATATTCCTTATTTAAAACAGGAATAAAAAAAGTTTAAACATACATACCATCTTTTTTCTCATCTAATAAAGTTGCTTGTTTACAAAAAAAGAAAAAAGCACATAGTGTAAGCGTAGTAGACAAAAATACAAGTAAATGCCTATGCGCCATATAATTATAAGCAACATCAACAACCTCAGAAAACACAATACACATAGTGCCTAAAAAAAGAAACAATGCCTTTTTATTGTCTTTATAAAAATAGTTAAGAAGCGCCACTGAAAGCAGGAATAGCATAACTATGTTGTAAATAAACTCCAAATAATATTCGCCATTAAAATTTGTATTAGGTGACACTATTACCTGTAAAACATACACTAACCATATATTTAAAGACAATAAAACAATTAAATGAATTTTAAAATTTTTAACTACTTGGGTAAAATTAACACCCTGAGCTATTAGCAATATCAAGAAAAAGTATGCCAGAATATAAAGTGTATTACCTATATAATAATCTGCATTAAATATAAAGTCAAAAGTAGCTGTATTGGGTAGTAAATTAACAAATAAACCTTCTACATCTGATATGGTATAACATATCATAAATAATATGAAATACTTTGTTTTACCTTTATAAAAAAGAAAGTAATTAACAGCAATTAAAGGTACTATAAGAGCATTTAAAATAGCCGACATATCATCATAACCCATAAACCCCGTTACGGCAAACAAAATATACGCTAGTAATACAAACAAATATATTATCTTTGATGTTGACATTCAACTACTTTTAATTCAATACAAATATAAAACTTGAATTCAATTTAACGGTAAAAAAATGCATTTTATCGATGAAATACACGATTATTTTATTTTTTGTAAAAATTCACTTTCATTTAAAATAGAAATACTTAGCTTTTTTGCTTTTTCTTTTTTACTTGGCCCCATATTATCACCTGCAACAATAAAACTTGTTTTTGACGATATTGAACTGGCAACCTTACCGCCATTATCTTCAATTAGCTTTTTTAATTCATTTCTTGTAACAGTATGAAACACACCTGAAACCACAATGGTTTTTCCTTCCAAAATGGTTGTTTGTCCAGCAAGCTCTTCTTCAGATATTTGTAATTGCACACCAAAACCTTTTAATCTTTCAATAATATTTCTATTAACTTCAGAATTAAAAAAGTCTACAACGCTTTGCGCAATTTTAACACCAATTTCATCAACATTAACTAAATCTTCTTCAGTAGCCAAAGCAATAGCATCAGCAGTTTTATAATGTTTAGCTAATTTTTTAGCTACGGTTTCACCAACATAACGAATACCTAAAGCAAATAAAACACGCTCAAAAGGAATGTTTTTAGATTTTGAAATACCTTCAATTAAATTGTCGGCACTTTTTTCTGCCATACGCTCTAAAGGCAACACTTGTTCTTTTGTTAATTCATATAAATCTGCATAATTACTTATAAGTCCTGCATTTACTAAAAGCGCTACGGTTTCGCCTCCTAAACCTTCAATATCCATAGCTTTTCTTGATATGTAATGCTGAATTCGACCAATAATTTGCGGATTACAACCATTGTAATTAGGGCAATAATGTTGCGCTTCGCCTTCTTTTCTTATTAATTCTGTACCACATTCGGGGCAATGCGTAATATAATTTGTTGGTTGAGAATTTGGTAAACGTTTTACTACATCTACACCCAATATTTTAGGAATAATTTCACCACCTTTTTCAACATACACTTCATCACCAATTCTAACATCTAATTTTTCAATTTGATCTGCATTGTGTAATGACGCTCTTTTTACTGTTGTACCTGCCAACTCAACCGGCTCTAAATTAGCGACCGGTGTAATAGCGCCAGTACGCCCAACTTGATATGTTATACTATTTAATTTTGTTGAAACCTGTTCTGCTTTAAACTTATAAGCCATAGCCCAACGCGGTGCTTTTGCGGTATAACCTAACTCTTCTTGTTGTTGTAAACTATTTACTTTAATTACAACACCATCTGTTTCATACGGTAAACTATGCCTATGTACATCCCAATGGTTTACAAACTCTAAAACGTCTTCAATTGAATTAGCTAATTTGGCTACTTCTGGTACTTTAAACCCCCAAGACCTTGCTTTTTCTAAACTTTCAAACTGTGTTTTTATACCTAAATTATTACCTGTAATATTATAAAGCAAGCATTCTAACGGGCGTTTAGCAACTTCAGAGCTATCTTGTAATTTTAAACTTCCTGAAGCCGTATTTCTTGGATTTCTATATGGTTCTTCCCCATTAGCTAAACGCGCTTCATTCATTTTATTAAATCCATCAAAAGGCAACACAATTTCGCCTCTTATATCAAATTTAGAAGGAAAATTACCTTTTAACTGTAATGGTACAGACTTTATGGTTTTTACGTTGGCCGTAACATTATCTCCTTGAAAACCATCGCCTCTGGTTACAGCACGCGCTAACAAACCGTTTTCATAAGTTAAACTTATTGAAGCGCCATCATATTTAAGCTCGCAGGTGTATTGTACGTTACCATCAACTAGTTTTTTTATACGCGTTTCCCAATCTTGTAAATCTTCTTTTGAATATGAATTATCTAAAGAATACATACGGTATTCATGCACAACAGTTTCAAAATTTTTGGTAATGGCACCACCTACGCGTTGTGTTGGTGAGTTAGCATCAAAAAACTCAGGATACTTTTCTTCTAAAGTTTGAAGTTCTTTTAATTTTATATCAAACTCAAAATCTGAAATTGTTGGAGTATCTAACACATAATAATTATAATTATGTGCACGTAACTCTTCTCTTAGTTGATTTATTTTTTGTTCTGTATTCATTAAAATACGCCTTTTATCATTCTGTCTTTTTTAAAAATATCTTGTTTTAATTCTATATTTTTAAACTTATAATTTTGTAGTAATTGCGCCATGTCTTCTCCTAAATATTCATTTATTTCGAAATATAAAGCGCCATGTTCTTTTAATTTATTAGAAGCAAACTTACAAATAGCATTGTAAAATATTAACGGATTATTATTCTCTACAAACAATGCTAAATGAGGCTCATTGTTTAAAACATTGGGTTTCATTAATGCTTTTTCTTGCATTCTAATATAGGGCGGATTTGAAATTATAACATCAAAATCTGGTAGCTGATTTTCTAAATTAGGTTTTAAAATATCATCTTGAACAAACTTTACATCTACATTATTTAATACGGCATTTTGTTTAGCAATACTTAACGCGTTTTCACTAACATCTAAAGCATAAACAGTTGGTTTTGGTAAGTTTTTAGCTAATGTTATAGCTATGCAACCGCTACCGGTACCAATATCTAAAATAGTAATAGGTTTATGTTTGTTTTTTTTTGATGCATTTATAACCCAATTTACTAATTCTTCGGTTTCGGGCCTTGGTATTAAAACATTTTGGTTTACCTTAAAATTTAAGCCAAAAAATTCAGTTTCACCTAATATATATTGTATTGGCTCTTCGTTTTTTAAATGGTCTAAGGCTTTAAAAATTGCATCTGTATTTTCTAGCTGTAAATTAGTGTTTAAAGCCAATTGCAATCGCGAAATGCCGTAATAGACTTCATTCAACATAAAAAAGAAGTTATTTATTTCTTCTTTTGAATAAATACCTTTTAATGTTGTGTGAAATGTATTTTGAATATCTTTTAACTTCATAAATCTTTAATCATCCAAATACCACAACTGTAATGCCCTGTATTACCTAAAGCGCCATCTAAATGCTTGAAACCAAAACTTTCATAAACATGAATAGCCGCCTTTAATTGCGGTGCAGATTCTATGTAACACTGTTTATAACCCATTTTTTTTGCTGCTTTTAAACAGGTTTCAAACATTTTTTTACCGTAGCCTTTTCCTCTAATTTTTGGCGAAAAGTACATTTTTTGAAGCTCGCAAATATGCCCATTTGAATTTGGCAAAGGCTTAATGCCAGCACCTCCTAAAACTTCGCCATTGTTTTCTATAACAAAATAAATATCATTTGTATTTTGGTAGGCTTGGTACATTTGCGATGTTTCTGGGTCTGTGTATGCAGTACCTTCTAACGGAATATTAAACTCATAAAAACAATGGCGTATTAATTGCTCTAACGGCTCATTATCATCTGGCTTAATTTCTCTAATAACAATAGTATCTTTAATCACTTTAAAATAGTATTTTTACCCAAGTGAAGATACTTAAATATAAAAACATGCAAAAAAGGGCTGCCATTATTTTATCAACAATAGTATTTTTAATTTTTGGTTGTACTATAAAAGAAAAACCTGAATTTTTAAGTGTTGAAAACATAAAAGTTTTAGAGTCTACCAAAAACCACATTACCATTACCGCAAACGCTATTTTTTTAAACCCTAATGATGTTGGTGGACAATTAAAAACTGATGCCATAAAAGTGTATGTTAATAATAATGAAATTGCTACCGTATCTACCGAAAGTTTTGATGTGCCAGCAAAAAAAGAATTTTCTATTCCGTTAAAAACACATATTCCAACAGATAGCATTTTAAGCAGCAAAAATATTGGTGGTTTAATAGGCAGTTTATTTTCTAAAAAAATTAAAGTACAATATAAAGGCGCTATTATTTATAAAGTTTTTGGTTTTTCTTACGCATATAATGTTGATAAAACCGATAACGTAAACATAAAATTTTAATAGTGACAGTTAACGAATTTTACATAAAACGCACCATACAAATAGCCAAAAACGGTTTAGGCACCACAAGACCAAACCCCATGGTTGGCGCTGTTATAGTTTACAATAACACTATTATTGGCGAGGGTTTTACAAGCGCCTATGGCGGAAGTCATGCTGAAGTAAACGCCATAAATGCGGTTAAAAACAAAAGCCTACTTAAACACGCCACTATTTATGTAACTTTAGAACCATGCTCACACTATGGTAAAACACCACCGTGTAGTGATTTAATAATAAAACACAACATACCCAATGTGGTAATTGGTTGTATTGATGATAATGAGCAAGTTGCCGGAAAAGGCGTAAAAAAACTACAAAATGCAGGTATAAATGTTACCGTAGGTGTTTTAGAAAATGAATGTAAACAGCATTTAAAACGTTTTTTTACGTTTCATAACAAAAAAAGGCCCTACATAATTTTAAAATGGGCACAAACCACCGATGGTTTTATAGCTCCTGAAACAAAAACCGAACAAAAACCTGTTTGGATAACAAACACATACTCAAAACAGTTAGTACATAAATGGCGTATGCAAGAACAGGCTATTTTAGTTGGCACCAATACCGTTTTGCAAGATAACCCAACACTAACAACACGCACTTACAAAGGGCAAAACCCCACAAGAATTGTAATTGATAAAGATTTAAAACTTAATAAAAGCTTAAATATTTTTAATAATGAAGCTGAAACCATTATAATTTGTGAAAAGCACAACAACATCACCAGCAAAGCACCTAACCTGCATTTTGAATTTATAGATTTTAGTGCAAAAAACAACATAGCTAAGCAAATATGCACTGTACTTTTTAAACACAACATAAACTCTGTTATTATTGAAGGTGGTAGCCAAACATTGCAAACCTTTACAAACGAAAACCTTTGGGATGAAGCACGTATTTTTACAGGACATTTAAATTTTAAAAAAGGTACTAGAGCACCTAAATTTTCGGGTAATGCAATTGCTAAAACCAACATTCAGTCAGATATTCTAAAAATCTACACCAATGATTAACACCTTAATTTTTGACTTTGGCAACGTGTTTATAAATTTAAACAAGGCGTATACCGCTAAATACATAAAGCATTTTGAGTCTTCAAAACATTTTGACGCCATTTTAAAAACCAATTTAAAGTTTGAAAAAGGCGAAATATCAACCCAAGAGTTTTTAAAAAATTACAATAATTATTTTCCAGAATTATCAGAAAATGAAATTATTGAAAAATGGAATTCAATTTTAGCCGATTTCCCAAAACATCGTTTTGATTTTATTAAAGATTTAAAAGACAACGCCTCATACAAGCTCATATTATTAAGCAATACAAATGCATTACATATTAAATGGATTGAAGAAAACATTCCGTTTTATAACAGTTTTAAAAACTGTTTTGATAAATTTTACCTTTCTCACGAAATAAACCTAAGAAAACCCGATTCATATATTTATAAATTTGTTTTAAATGATAATAATATTGAAGCTGATACTTGTTTATTTATTGATGACGTAAAAGATAATATTACCGCTGCTAAAAACATGAACATACACACATGGCATCTCAATCCTGAAAAAGAAGATGTCACCAATTTATTTAAAACCAAAAGCGCTCTATTTTAATTTTTTGGAAGAAACAGATACATACAAAACTATTACCCACAAAACCAACAACGTTTTATTTAAAGACAAAAACAGTAAGTTTTTTGGTTACGCATTTCCTGTTTTAACAGAAGACGAGGTAAAAACACACATTGAAACTCTAAAAAAAGAACACCATAGCGCCAGACATTGGTGTTATGCCTACAAAATTGGCACAGAAACTATACGCTTTAGAGCTAATGATGATGGCGAGCCTAATAACTCTGCAGGCATGCCCATTTACAATCAAATATTATCATTTAATGTTACCAATATTTTAATTGTGGTTGTACGTTACTTTGGCGGTGTAAAACTGGGGGTTAGCGGCTTAATAAACGCCTATAAAACCACTGCTCAACTTACTTTAGAGGCTTCAAAAATTATAAAAAAAACCATTAATATAGATTATGTAATACATTTTGATTACCCAAATATGAATACCGTAATGCGCATAATTAAAGAGAAAAACTTAAACATTACAAACCAAAAATTAGAAATAGATTGTGAAATAACTATTTCTGTTAGAAAAAAAGATGCTGAAGCTGCTTTTAACAGCTTCAATACATTACATCAAATAACCATAAAACCAGTAAACTAGTCTTCCAGTAAGTTTAAAATATAATCTGGCGCTTGTGTTGGCCGTTTAGTTTTCATATCAACAAATACTAAAATAGTGCTTGCTGTTGTTAAAATTTCACCTTTTTCGTTGGTTATTTCATAATCAAATTCAATCTTAGCAGTTGGCTTGTTTTTTAGTTGAGTTTTTACTGTAATTAACTCATCATAACCTGCTGGTTTTTTATAATTTATGTTTAATGAAACTACAGGAAGCATAATACCGTTTTCTTCCATTGTTTTATATGAAACACCAAGCTTACGCAACCATTCAACCCTTGCCATTTCTAGATACAGCGCATAGTTACCATGATACACTACCCCCATTTGATCTGTTTCACCATACCTCACTCTAATTTGTATTTCGTCGATTTTCATAGCTTTTTTTAAATATTTTTTTGTAGTTTCGAAATCGGATTAAACATGAGGAAAAATTTCTAAAAATTCAATAATATTTCATTTTTTTTTTAAGAATTTTGTTCACATATTTGCCCCACTGTAAGAGGGAGCGGGATTGTACACCTCTTTTCTAATTTGCTAATTAACAAACCTTAAAATTTAACA